>NZ_QJSD01000002.1 GCF_003313245.1 Primorskyibacter marinus | reverse complement strand
AAGGAGACGGATTTCACGCTTGGCAATGTCTCGATCAACTGGTTCGCCGATGGCACGCTGAACGTGGCGGCCAATTGCGTCGATCGGCATCTGGCGACGCGCGGCGATCAGACCGCGATCATCTTCGAGCCGGACAACCCCGAGGAAGACGCCAGGCACATCACCTATCGCCAGCTGCACGGGCATGTGTGCCGCATGGCCAATATCCTTGAAACGCTGGGCGTGCGCCGCGGCGACCGGGTGGTGATCTACCTGCCGATGATCCCCGAGGCCGCCTATGCCATGCTGGCCTGCGCGCGGATCGGTGCGATCCATTCCATCGTCTTCGCGGGCTTTTCCCCCGATGCGCTGGCCGCACGCGTCAATGGCTGCGACGCCAAACTTGTCATCACCGCCGACGAGGCTCCGCGCGGTGGCCGCAAGACCGCGCTGAAATCCAATGCCGACGCCGCCCTGCTGCATTGCAAGGACAGTGTGAAATGCCTGGTGGTCAAGCGCACCGGCGGGCAGACCACCTGGATCGACGAGCGTGACTTTGACTATAACGAGATGGCGCTTGAAGCCTCCGATGTCAGCCGGCCCGCCGAAATGGGGGCCGAGGATCCTTTGTTCATTCTGTATACCTCCGGGTCGACGGGTCAGCCGAAAGGAGTTGTGCACACAACAGGTGGATATTTGGTTTACGCCGCCATGACCCATGAAATCGTGTTCGATTACCACGAGGGCGATGTCTTTTGGTGCACGGCAGATGTTGGGTGGGTGACGGGCCACTCATACATCATCTATGGGCCCCTGGCCAATGGTGCCACCACTGTCATGTTCGAGGGCGTGCCGACATATCCCGATGCCAGCCGGTTCTGGCAGGTCTGCGAGAAGCATAAGGTGAACCAGTTCTACACCGCGCCGACGGCGATTCGCGCGCTGATGGGACAGGGTAACGATTTCGTAACCGGTGCCGATCTATCGTCGCTGCGAATCCTTGGGACGGTGGGCGAACCGATCAACCCCGAGGCCTGGAACTGGTATAATGACGTGGTGGGTCAGGGCCGCTGCCCGATCGTCGATACCTGGTGGCAGACCGAAACCGGCGGGCACCTGCTGACGCCGCTGCCCGGCGCGCATGCGACCAAACCGGGTGCCGCGATGAAGCCGTTTTTCGGCGTGGTGCCGGTGGTGCTGGACCCGCAGACGGGCGAGGAAATCGATACCAGCCCGACCGAAGGTGTGCTGGCGTTGAAAGACAGCTGGCCGGGCCAGATGCGCACCATCTGGGGTGACCATGAGCGGTTCGAGAAGACCTATTTCTCGGATTACAAAGGCTATTATTTCTCGGGCGATGGCTGTCGCCGCGACGCGGATGGCGATTACTGGATCACCGGGCGCGTCGATGACGTGATCAACGTGTCGGGCCACCGGATGGGCACGGCAGAGGTTGAATCGGCGCTGGTCGCCCATGCCAAGGTGGCCGAGGCCGCCGTGGTCGGCTATCCGCACACGATCAAGGGCCAGGGCATCTATTGCTATGTCACCCTGATGAACGGGATCGAGCCGTCCGACGAGCTGATGAAAGAGCTGCGCACATGGGTCCGCACCGAGATCGGCCCCATCGCCAGCCCCGACCTCATCCAATGGGCCCCCGGCCTGCCCAAGACACGCTCCGGCAAGATCATGCGCCGCATCCTGCGCAAAATCGCCGAAAACGACTACGGATCCCTCGGCGACACATCAACACTCGCAGACCCAACCGTCGTCAACGACCTCATCGATAACAGAATGAACCGCTAAGATTTCCATGCCTTTGCAAACAAGCAATGCCGTCCTTCCGGGACGGCGTTGCTCTCGCTGCGCCGCATACCTAACGTTTCGTTAAGCATCACCAACGTTTCAATTTTCGGTTTCGTTATTGATGGTGTAGTTTTGGTAAAGACGCGATGTCCGCCGCTCATAACAGGAGCCGAATCATGTCGATCATCGGCGTAACTCAATATATTGTCCCGGCGATCTCCGCCCAGCCACTGAAGGTACCGAAAACAGTACCGGACCAGAACAATTCAAGCGGACGACATACCTCCATAAAAGATGATGCAGCACCCGTCATCAGTGCCAAGGGTTTAACAAACGAGACAGAACAGCCGCACGCCGCGCCACCCTCTGTTTTGCAGCTCAAGATACTAGCGCTGCTGAAAGAACAAGAGGAAGCCAAGCTACTGCGTGACAGCGCCGAAGAAACAGCCGCGAACAAGTCGAACCAGCGCGTCGATGAAGGAGGTGCCGAAAGCCCCGCTTCCAACCCGCTCGATGAGATACCGATCTCGTTCCCCAGCAATGAAACCGATCCGGCAATGACTATGACGGACGGCTTCGTGATCCCGACCCTGTCAGCGGATGCGCTCTCTCAAAACACTTTGGGAGCAGCCCAACAACGATGGCATCTTAAAGAAACCGCCCCCCTCACCAAGCACGACCTGCGCCTGAAGCTGGCCCGTTAGAACCGACTTTTGGTATGTTCGGCTGCAACGCCTTCAACCGAGTTGCAGAGCGTCGCTTTTCATGGCCCTATGCTTCGCCTATAAGGCGTACAGCCATAGGCGCTGGCCCCGCGCAGACCCGCGCGAGATCATGAACCGGTCGAGGAACAGATGACAAACAACAACCACGATGCAGATGTAGCGTTTATCGAGGCGCTCGCAGCCCTGTTGCGCGAAAACGATCTGACAGAGTTGCAGGTTAAGCGGGAATACGGAGACTCGGACTGTCTGAATGTTCGTGTCAGTCGCATGATGCAGGCAGCGCCAGTCGCCGCGGCACCTGCTGCGGCCCCCGCCCCTGCCGCAAGTGCTGCGGCGTCCGCCTCGGCTCCGGCTGCGGCCACTGACGACCCGGCTGCGCATCCCGGCGCGGTGTCTTCACCAATGGTCGGCACGGTCTACATGCAGGCCGAACCCGGCTCGCCACCTTTTATCGCAGTTGGTCAGCAAGTCACTGAAGGCGATACGCTTTTGATCGTTGAAGCGATGAAAACAATGAACCACATCCCGGCCCCGCGCGCTGGCACGATCAAACGCATCCTGGTTGAGGATGGCGCGCCAGTTGAATACGGCGCTCCGCTTGTGATTTTGGAATAAGGGCGAACCATGTTCGACAAGATCCTGATCGCCAATCGAGGCGAAATTGCCCTGCGTGTCATCCGTGCCTGCCGTGAAATGGGCATCGCTTCAGTCGCAGTCCATTCAACCGCCGACAGTGACGCGATGCATGTGCGCATGGCGGATGAGACCATCTGCATCGGTCCACCTCCGGGCACTGAAAGCTATCTGTCCATCCCTGCGATTATCTCGGCCTGCGAAGTCACGGGCGCGCAGGCGATTCATCCCGGTTACGGTTTCTTGTCGGAAAATGCCCGCTTCGTGCAGGTCGTCGAGGAACACGGGCTGACATTTATCGGTCCGACATCAGAACACATCAATGTGATGGGCGACAAAATCGCTGCCAAGGATACGATGCGAGCACTTGGCGTACCATGTGTGCCCGGCTCGGAAGGCGGTGTTCCGGACCTGGAATCGGCGCAACGTATCGGGGAAGAAATCGGGTATCCGGTTATCATCAAGGCGACGGCAGGCGGTGGTGGGCGCGGCATGAAAGTTGCGCGCAATGCATCCGAAATGGAGCGCGCCTTTCACTCGGCCCGCGCCGAAGGCAAGGCGGCTTTTGGCAATGATGAAGTCTATATCGAAAAATACCTGACCACCCCCCGCCATATCGAAATCCAGGTCTTTGGCGATGGCAAGGGCAAGGCAGTTCACCTTGGCGAGCGGGATTGTTCCCTACAACGCCGCCACCAGAAGGTGTTCGAAGAAGCCCCCGGCCCCGCAATATCCCCGGAAGAACGCGCGGCGATCGGCCGCACCTGTGCGGATGCCGTGGCCAAAATCAACTATGCCGGTGCCGGTACGGTGGAATTTCTGTACGAAAACGGCGAATTTTACTTCATTGAGATGAACACGCGGCTTCAGGTCGAACATCCGGTGACAGAAGCCATTTTCGGCGTCGATCTGGTGAGAGAACAAATCCGCGTCGCTGCGGGCCTGCCGCTGTCCTTCGCGCAGGACGACTTAAAGATCAACGGCCACGCCATCGAGGTCCGAATCAACGCCGAGAAGTTGCCGAACTTCTCGCCATCTCCCGGAAGGATCACGCAATACCACGCGCCAGGTGGATATGGCGTGCGCATGGATTCCGCACTTTATGACGGCTACCGGATTCCACCTTACTACGACAGCTTGATCGGCAAGCTGATCGTACACGGGCGAGACCGGCCAGAAGCCTTGGCGCGCCTGAACCGCGCGCTGGGAGAGTTGATCGTGGATGGCGTCGACACAACGGTTCCTCTTTTCAGCGAATTATTGCAGGAACCCGACATTCACACAGGCAACTACAACATCCATTGGCTGGAAAAGTGGTTGGAGAAGGCTCTGGTCGCACCCTGACCAGCGGATAATCCAGAATGGCTGAGCCTATGCCCCTGAGCGCGGATCTGGTCATGCAAGGATACCGTAGCGGAATCTTTCCGATGGCCGAACACCGCGACGACCCGGACGTTTTCTGGGTCGATCCGCGGCGGCGCGGTGTCATGCCACTGGATGGCTTCCGGATTTCACGATCACTGGCGCGACGGCTAAGACGTGACGACTACACTGTCACCGTGAACACCGCTTTTCCTGACGTTCTTGACGCTTGCGCGGACAGGGCCGAAACATGGATAAACGCGCAAATTCGCCAGACTTGCCTGGATTTGCACGCGCGTGGCGACGCCCATTCGCTGGAGGTCTGGCAAGATGGCGTGTTATCAGGCGGCGTTTACGGGCTGAGCTTGGGCCGTGCCTTTTGCGGAGAAAGCATGTTCTCACGCCGCACGGATGCATCGAAAGTGGCGCTCGCCTGGTTGGTCGATCGGCTCAACCGCGCCGGTTTCACCCTTTTTGACGTGCAATTCCTGACATCACATCTGGCATCCTTGGGTGCAAAAGAAATTTCGAGACAGAATTACCGTTCTCAACTGAAAAATGCGCTGGAAGGAAAGGCCGTTTTCACCGCTCCGGCGCTTCCTCGATCAGGTCAGGAAGTCTTGCAGCGCAGCACCCAGACGTCATAGCGCGCGTGGTCCAGAGGATTCAGCGCAGGTGCCGACGCGATCATCCAGCCAGAGAAGACCGGATCCTGACGGCCCTCTTCTACGATGTCCAGAAAGGCATAGGCGTTTCCTGCCGGGTCTCCCACCGGGTAGCGGCATTCTCGCAATGTGATGGTCAACCGGCCCAAACCGCCGCGTTCGCCATTGCGCATGTCCAGATCACTGACAGCGCCCGACACCTTGTCCAAGCCACGCAAAACCGCACCTGGCGCGCGCGCGACAGCCTCTTGCGCCGCAGCCGGGCTGGCAATCAGAAAGCAGAGCATGGCGGCACGAATCATTCCGCGCCCCCGCCAGATCCGACGTATTTCATCAGAAGCGAAATCAGACTGACCGCCCCCTGTGTGTCAAGTATCTCGTCGCCCTCAGCATAGTAGAATGGCGAGCCACCAGGAGAAATTTCCACAAAATTGCCGCCAAGCAACCCTTCGGAAGAGATCACGATAGCACTGTCATCGGGGATTCGGATGCCGTCGCGGATAGCGACGGTGGTCTCTGCCCGATAGGTGTCGGCGTTAAGGGCGACACCGGTGACCGTGCCAACCTTCACGCCGGCCAGCCGCACATCGGTCCCAACGCTGACACCTTCCAGCGAACGAAAGCTGGCTGTCAGCGGATAACCGGAATTTGACGCAGAAAGCCCCGTCGCCTGCGCCGCATAAAGCGCAAACCCCACAGCAACCGCGAGAACCGCGCCGCCAACCAGAACTTCGGTGGTATTCTCGGACATGTGGTTATTCCGGCGTCCAGGCCTCGTAATCGCTGCGATCCGCAGGATTCGTGCGGCGGATCGACCCGGACGGCGCATAGGCCAGCGCAGTACCCGTCAGGTTTTCGAGATGCGGTTTTTGCCATGATTGCTGGGGCAGCGGGCTTTCAGTGGGCGCGTCCTTGAACGTGTGGTGCAACCAGCCGTGCCAATCGGCATTGACGCGGCTTGCCTCAGCCTCGCCGTTGAAAATGACCCAGCGGCGCTTGCCGTCCTTTGTCTGATAGAAGATGTTGCCCTGCTCGTCCTCGCCTACCTTTTGGCCATATCGCCAAGTGTAGAACTGAGTATTCAGGGTCTGGCCGTTCCACCAGGTCACGCTACGCAGAAGGGAGTTCAGAATGCCCATGGATGTCTCCGCACAATTCCTTTCCCATATGAACCAAACGACGCCAGAGGTCCAGCGCCAAGCCCGCATCTACGGCAAACTCCGGTAGGTCAGGGCAGTTTCGCAGTGACTTCAATCTCGATCCGGAACTTCGGATCGATCAACGCTGTCTCGATCATCGTGGCTGCCGGGGGATGCGCGCCAAAGGTTTCCGACAGGACCGGCCAGCAGGCTTCGAACTCCGAAGCGTCAGGCAGGTAATAGTGAACTCTGACCACGTCGCTGAACCCCGCCCCGGCCTCCTTCAAGGCCTTGCCGATCACGTCCAGCGCACTATGGCATTGAGCAGTGACCGTATCGCCCTGCCCGACGGTGCCCGAGACATGTACCCATCCGTCGACCACGACCGCGCGACAATAGCCAATCTTCTCCTCGAAAGGACCGCCTGAATGAATGCGCCGGATCATGCTTTCTTCTCCGCTGAACAGAAAAGGGCGGCACCGTCCTGCACCGCCCCCGTATCCATAGCCATCGCGAACATTCAGCCCGCGCTGGTACCTTCTTTCTTCTTATCGGCATAGATCATCAGCGGCGTGGCCTCCGAATTCACGGCTTCTTCGTTCACGACCACCTCTTCGATACCTTCCAGACCCGGCAGGTCAAACATGGTATCAAGCAGGATATCCTCCAAGATCGACCGCAAACCGCGCGCGCCTGTCTTGCGTGCAATGGCGCGCTTGGCGATTGCGGAAAGCGCTTCGTCGGTGAAGTTCAGCTTCGCGCCCTCGATCTCGAACAGGCGCTGATACTGCTTGACCAACGCGTTCTTGGGCAGTGTGAGGATCGTGACGAGCGCATCTTCGTCGAGGTCTTCCAGCGTCGCGATCACCGGCAGGCGGCCGACAAATTCCGGAATCAGGCCGAATTTCAACAGATCTTCGGGTTCGAGTTCTTTGAACACCTCCCCCACGCCACGGTCGTCATTGTCGCGCACATCGGCACCGAATCCCATCGCCGAACCCTTGCCCCGCTGTGCAATGATCCGGTCAAGCCCCGCAAACGCCCCGCCGCAAATGAACAGGATGTTGGTCGTGTCGACCTGTAGGAATTCCTGTTGCGGATGCTTGCGCCCCCCTTGCGGCGGTACGGACGCAACCGTGCCTTCCATGAGCTTCAGCAACGCTTGCTGCACGCCCTCGCCCGATACGTCACGGGTGATCGAAGGGTTTTCCGATTTGCGCGTAATCTTGTCGACTTCGTCGATGTAGACAATGCCGCGCTGTGCACGCTCAACGTTGTATTCAGACGCCTGCAACAATTTGAGAATGATGTTTTCCACATCCTCGCCGACATAGCCTGCCTCTGTCAGGGTCGTTGCATCGGCCATCGTGAAAGGCACGTCCAGGATGCGCGCAAGCGTCTGCGCCAGCAACGTCTTGCCGCAGCCGGTTGGCCCGATCAGCAGGATGTTGGACTTTGCCAGTTCGATATCCGACGACTTTGCAGAATGGTTAAGTCGCTTGTAGTGATTGTGCACGGCCACGGACAATACACGCTTTGCCACCGCTTGACCGATCACATAGTCGTCCAGCACATCGCAAATCTCGCGCGGTGTCGGGACGCCTTCGGAAGACTTCAGGCCAGCGCCCTTGGTCTCTTCGCGGATGATATCCATGCACAGTTCTACGCATTCATCGCAAATGAACACCGTGGGGCCGGCGATCAGCTTGCGCACCTCGTGCTGACTTTTGCCGCAGAAGGAGCAGTAGAGTGTGTTCTTGCTGTCGCCGCCAGAATTCGTCGCCATTTTCCACCTCTCAGGTCTGTTTCGCGCGCCTACCGGTCAACCCGACCAGTGTCCAGACCATCTTTTCGTCGCGTGTCCGAAACAGCTTAAGCCAGCCATTTCCGGTCTACAATCGCAAATTTCCCGCGGCCCGGCAAAGACCGCGGGTCGCGATTACTTGGACTCGTCTTCTTCGCCCGGCTTGATCCGGTTCTCGACGATCTCGTCGATCAGCCCCCAATCCTTCGCATCCTCGGGCGACATGAAGTTGTCACGCTCCAATGCGGCCTCGACCTTTTTCAGGGTCTGGCCAGTGTGCTTGACGTAGATTTCATTGAGTCGCTGCTTCAGTTTCAGCGTCTCTTCGGCGTGAATCATGATGTCCGTCGCCTGCCCCTGGTAGCCGCCGGAGGGCTGGTGCACCATGATACGGCTGTTGGGCAGGGAGAACCGCATGCCTTTTTCGCCGGCAGTCAACAACAAAGACCCCATAGAGGCCGCCTGCCCGATCACCAGCGTAGAGACCTTCGGCTTGATGTACTGCATCGTGTCATAGATCGACAGGCCAGAGGTGACGACACCGCCGGGGCTGTTGATATACATGCTGATTTCCTTGGACGGGTTTTCCGCCTCAAGATGCAGCAACTGCGCCACGATCAACGAGGACATGCCATCATGCACCGGGCCGGACAGGAAGATGATCCGTTCCTTCAGCAGGCGCGAGAAGATGTCGTAGGCGCGTTCACCCCGGCTGGTCTGCTCGACCACCATGGGGACGAGCGTGTTCATGTAGTGTTCGTACGGGTCTTTCATGTCGCCCCTGACTTCTAGAGTTTGGTTATCCGTAAGCTCGATTAGCTAACAGAGTCTTAGTGTCGGCCAAGAGGGGCTGCAAGGGGCCGGGTGAAATTGCTCCAGGCGTCCGGCGTGGTCCGAATATCCGCGCGGTTGTGTTTTCATGCATACGGGGCACCTATTACAAAGCGCCCCGTATCTTTCAACTTACCCGGATTTCAGCCAAACATATGATGGGGCTGCCCGCATTCCAATCCAGGCCTTCCTCATGGGATGCCCGCCGCAGTGCGGAGCTTTTGCTGGCCAGGTTGCCGAAACCGTCACCCATTGAGGTTTTTGTTCGTGACCTTTTCTCCGTCTCGGCACGGCCAACAGGCGGCGTCAGCACCAGTCGCGGACAGCAAACGCATGACTACTGTCCAGCAGCTTTCATATAGGCGATGATTGCGGCCAGATCCTCGGGTTTGCGCAGCCCTGCAAAAGACATCTTGGTGCCCTTGGCATAGGCCTTCGGGTTGGCAAGGAAAGCAGACAGCGCCTCTTCGTCCCAGACACCGTCCATCGCATCCAGCGTCTTGGAGTATTTAAACCCATCGACGGCAGCGATCTTGCGCCCGACCACACCGTTCAAATGCGGACCGGTGCGGTTTTTGGCTCCATCTCCGATCTGGTGACAGGCTTTACACTTCCTGAAGACCTTCTCGCCGGCGTCGACGAGTGCGGGGTCAATTGCAGCATGCCCGTCACCTTCCGAGGCCGGTGCGGCGTCGGGCGCGGCTTCAGACTCGGGCGCGAGTTCGTCATCGTCAGCCGCATCGGCCGCAGCCTCGGCGGCGGTTTCGTCTGGCGTCACGTCCAGAACCGCCGCACGCATGGTGATCTCGACCGTGTCCTTGCAGGCCTCCATGCATGGCTCGCCGGTGAAGACCGGGATTTCAGTCTCGGCCCGGTCATCCATGTAGAACCCGTCCGCATTGGGCATCTCGACCCCGGCAAAGTTTTCACGGCTCAGCGTAAAATCCTCGTCCACAAGATCATTCATATACAGCAGGTACGCGGTGATCGCATAGACGTCATCGGGCTGGAGGGACTGCGCATTCCCGAACGGCATCGCCCGGTTGATGTAATCGTAAACCGTTGACAGATAAGGCCAATACGAACCTGTCGTCTTGACCGGGCGATCCTTGGTCAGCGAATTGAAGCCGCCAGTCAGCACCGGCCACCGGCCCACGCCTTCGCCAAAATCACCATGACAAACGGCACAGCTCTCGACAAAGATTTCCTCGCCGGTCATGACATCGCCGGAGCCTTCGGGCAAACCGGTGCCATCGGGCCGCACGTCGATATCCCAAACAGCAATTTCTTCGGCCAGTGCTTCGCGGCCAAGCCCCAGCCTGGCATCGGCGGGCACCTCATCTGCCTGTGCAGCGGCAATGAACATCCCGTCCATATCCGCCGGTGCATCCACGGTCATACGGCTGGCCTGTTCTGGCAAAGGCGCAATCATGCGATCGGCGAAATTGGCAGCGGCGACCAGAACCGCTGCGGTCCCGATAAAAGCGCCGCCAAACAGCTTAAGAGATTTCGACATTCTCGGCGACCCCTTGTTCGTTGACATACCAGGTCTGGATGCCGTTATTGTGATAGATAGAGTTCACGCCCCGGATCTCGCGAAGCGCCTGCTTGGTGGGCTGCACATAGCCGGTAGAATCATGCGCGCGGCTTTGCAAATAAAGCGGCTGCCCATCCCAGTTGATGTCCAGATAAAAGGCATGCATCGACTTATCGAGGCTTGGCCCCGACATCCGGGCCTGCGCCCAGGTCTTGCCGCCGTCGATGGTGACATCCACGCGCGGGATGGTGCCCCGCCCCGACCACGCCAGCCCCTTGATGACCAGCGGTCCGGGTCCATGGGGGATCGGCACTTGCGGGCTGGGGCTGGTGATGACGGATTTCGCGTCCATCTCCCATGTAAAGCGGCGCGCCTTGCCGTCTGCGAACAAGTCGGTGTATTTCGACGTTTCTTCCCGGTGATGCCAAGGTTGATCGCCAACCTCGATCCGGCGCAACCATTTGATCCACATGTTGCCTTCCCAACCGGGAACGACCAGCCGCAATGGATACCCCTGTTCGACCCGCAGCGCCTCGCCATTCATCTTGAAGGCGACAAGACAATCGTCCAGCGCCTTTTCCATCGGGATCGACCGGGTCATGGCAGCCGCATCCGCGCCTTCGGGCAGGATCCATTTGCCCTCGGTCTTGATGCCCGCCTCATTCAGCAAAAGCCGCAGAGGCACACCGGTATACATGACGTTGTGAATCATGCCGTGGGTGAACTGACATCCATTCAGTTGCGATCCGCGCCATTCCATCCCCGAGTTCGCGGCACATTCAAGGAAATAGACGTGGTTTTCACGCGGAAACCGCAGGATATCTTCCATCGTGAAGACAAGCGGTGTGTCCACCAACCCGTTGATCATCAGCCGATGCTCTGCCGGATCGATATGGGCCGCGCCGCCGTGATGGCGCTCGAAGCACAGACCGTTGGGGGTGATAATCCCATCCAGATCATGCAGCGGCGTGAAATTGATGGAACTGACAGGATCAGCCGTCAGCCATTCCACCGTGCGCCGGATCACCTGATCTTCATATTCCGAAGGCTTGCCATAAGGGGCAACATCGACCCCATCGCCCAATTCCTGCATCCATGGCTGGATCTGCGTGATCGCCGGGTCACCTGCCGCCCGCGCCGCACCGGCACCTGCAACGGCCCCACCTGCGGCCAGGGCCCCTTTCAGAAATGTCCTGCGCGATGCCGTCCCGCTCTTGTCCGAGGCTGACATGCTTTTTTCCTCCACTCATATAATCACATTCATGTTAATGAATTACTTTATGTGTGTCTACCACCGCCGCCCGTTCAGCCTGGTTTTTTTGCGCCGGGACTTGAACGGAACAGTCAAATGTCCTAGCTCAGGCAGAAGCGAGGACGACCTCCCCCCATGTTGGGACAGAACCCGGGACGGCCCGGATCAGTAAACGGAGGATAGCATGCGCAAGACAGCAGACCGCATCCGTCACGCACTCAGCTTTGAAATCATCGCGCTGGCCATTGTCACACCACTTGGGGCCCTGGTCTTTGACAAGCCGATCTCTGATGTGGGGGTCGTGGCCCTTGTCGGCGCCACGGTCGCGACATTATGGAATTATGCCTACAATCTGACCTTTGACATCATCCTCAACCGGCTGACCGGCACCACGTTGAAAACGCTGCCTGCCCGTATCGTGCACGCATTGATATTCGAGACAGGCATGCTGGCGCTTTTGCTGCCCTTCTTTGCCTGGTACCTCCAGATCGGCCTGTGGGAAGCCTTCGTGATGGATCTGTCCTTCGCGATATTCTATCTGGTCTATACGTTTGTCTTCAACTGGGCCTACGACCGCCTTTTTCCGCTTCCGGAATGGTCAGAAACGCAGCCCTCCGTTTCTTGACAAGGTCCCGCCAGCCTATGATTTTCAGGTTAGCCTGACGCGCTGAGGCCGAAACAAAGGCAGTTTGCGCGATGCCCGATGGTCATCCCTATTCCTCGCAGCCCCCCAAGTCGTTTCAGCGCACAGTTGTCGCGGAACCCGGTCTTTACCGGATGTCCGACCTGTGGACATCCGCGTTCTGCTGGCCGGCCCACGCGCGTTTCGCGACCTATGGATCATACTTTGCCCAGCATATCAGCCGCGTGGATCATACTTTGCCCAGCATATCAGCCGCGCCCTTCAAACGCGCGGATTGCAATGGGTTAACGCGGACCCCGCTCCCGGATAAACCGCCGCCGCGCTGGCCGGTATTGCGACGCATGCGCGTTCAAGATCATGCGCCCACCACTTCGACGGATGTATTGGGCTCCAGCCGAATTGTACCTTCTGTGCGGATATGGCTTTCGACCACATCCCAGATCTGTGGGCCTTCCGTGTCCTCGTTGACGCTTGCCCATCCCGCGACGACGTAATTCTTTGCAGGATCAATCGTCTCGCCGGATTTGATCAATGTCATGTCCGAAATCCGCGCGCCCTGCGGTTTGGTGATGTCGATGCGGTAGGCCATACCGCCAATCCGCACCATATCGCCGCCCTGCTGATAATACGGGTCAGGATTGAAGATATTGTCAGCCACGTCTTCCAGGATCACTTTGATGAATTCGCCCGTCATCTCGGACCTGTAGGCTTTGCCATAGGTCATTGAGGTCACGTTGTAGATGTCCTCGCGCGTGATGTCCTGCCCCGGCAGGATTGAGGGCCCCCAGCGGACGCCCGGCGACATGGCAATATCCGCCTCGCGTTCCGACAGCAGCGCATCGCAGATCAGATCATCCCAAGAGCCGTTGAAGTTGCCCCGGCGGTACAACAGCGAATCCGTCTGGCCGATCACCTCTTCCAGATCGGCCTTGAAGGGTGCGCGCTGCTCGTCGATCAAAGCTGTCATCTGCGCGTCCGGCGCGATCACATCCGAGAAGATCGGGATCAGCTTGTGGCGGAACCCCATCATCCGACCGTCGCGCACATCCAGATCGACGCGCGACACGAACTTCCCGTTAGAGCCGGAGGCAACAATGATCGTCTCGCCCACCAGCACAGGCTCTGGCAGCGCATCATGGGTATGGCCGGACAGGATCACATCTATGCCTTTGACGATCCCCGCCATCTTCTTGTCCACGTCAAATCCGTTATGGGACAGGCAGACGACAAGCTCTGCGCCCATCCCGCGCACCTCGTCGACCATTTCCTGCATATGCTCGTCGCGGATGCCAAAGCTGTATTCGGGGAACATCCAGCCGGGATTGGCAATCGGCATGTAAGGGAAGGCCTGACCGATCACCGCCACCTTCACGCCCCCACGTTCAAAGAACTTGTAGGGCTTGAACAACTCTGCCGGTTCATCCCATTCGGAGTCGAAAATGTTCTGGCCAAGTGCCGCGAAGGGCAACCCCTCGACGATCTCGTTCACCCGCTCGGACCCCAGCGTGAATTCCCAATGAAAGGTCATCGCGTCCGGTTTCAGCGCGTTCATCACGTTGACCATGTCCTGGCCTTGGGTTTTCAGGCAGGTGTAGGACCCATGCCAGGTGTCGCCGCCATCCAGCAGGATCGCGTCAGGTCGGTCGGCCCGGATCGCATTGACCACGGTCGCCACGCGGTCCAGCCCGCCGACCTTGCCATAGCCCTTCGCCAGCGACGAAAAATCATTGTAAGTCAGCGCGTAATGCGACGGCGATCCATCCTCGATCCCGTAAAGGCGGCGGAAGTCGGCACCGGTGACATGTGGCACCTCGCCCTTATTCTCGCCAACGCCCAGATTGATCTCCGGCTCGCGGAAAAAGATCGGCTTCATCTGCGCGTGGATGTCGGTGATATGGATCAGCGAGACATTCCCGAACGTGTCAAACTGCAAGAGCTGGTCCTGCGTCAGCGCCTGCTGCGCGGCAAGGCGCCCCCAATTGCCGAAACCACTTGCCCCGACAAGGGCGGACGCAGCCATGGAGACCTGAAGAAAATCGCGGCGGGAGATCATGAGAGGGGATTCCTGTTGTCAGACGGGGGCATTCAAATCGGCATCACATTCGCATGTGTGAATAGCATTAGGAAACGAAACCCGCGACGGGAAAATCCGGCGCGGGCCTATCTGGATTACTGGCGAACCGCCGGGGTTTCGACCGAAAGACCGTTGCCGCGCGAGGCGACATACAGTTCCAGCGCGCGGAACTCGTCAGAGCCTTCGGCAAAAGTCTCGGCGCGGGTGTCGCGAATGCAGCCACGGAAACGGTTGTGCTTGGAGATCAGCTTGGCCTGTTTCAGACGGTATGTCGGAAAACCATTGGTCTGGCCCTGGCTCAGGTGATCGGCGCGGATGTAATTGCCATAATTCTGCTCGTGGCAGTTGGCACAGGACAGTTCAAGCTGGCCGTAGCGCGTGTAGTACATTTCCTTGCCCTGCTCCCAATAGGGGGCGGCGGCACCGTCGATTGCAACGTCCATCGGCATGCCACGCGACTGAAGCGAGATCAGAGCGACCATCGACTGCATGTCGTTGCCGGACCATTTCCATTCGTCCGCCTGCATCCGCTCTGTCCGGCATTCGTTGATCAGGTCTTCCATGACCACCAACTTGCCGTCGGCATCGACTTTGGGCATTGCAGCGGACAGACCAGCGAAGTTCTCGACGCCTTCGTGACAAGACGCACAGCTTTCGCCCGCCTCGCCTTCGACCACGTCATAGGCGTCGATGGCCTGATCCACGAACAGCATTGCCGGATTGTCGAAATCGTCGGTTTCCAGCGCCTGTGTCTCGTCGGTGCGGAAATGCCAGCCTGAAACAATCTCGTCGAAAACACCGTCCAGATGCGCGGGCGCGGCCGTCTTGGAGATCATCTCGATCTCGCCATTGATGATCAGCGTGTCATCGTCGGCACCGCCAGCGAATGCCATCGGGCCCGCCGCGATCAGCAGTCCGGCGATTGCCGTCATTGCCTTGAATTTCATTTGTTATTCCCTCCCGTTATTGCGCCCCGCCCGGATGTCCGGACAGGGCGATCGCCAAATCAGGCGACGGTAACGCTTTTGGTTTCCTCGTAGACGGATCCGTCATCGTCATACCAGGTGAATTTGAAATCACCGGTCTCGGGCACGGTCGCCTCGAACTGGAAATAGGGGTTGGTGGAAATCGCCGGTTCCATCGTGACATCGACCACGTTCTCACCGTTGAAGTCGCAGGTGAATCGGTTGATGATCGACCGCGGAATGGTGTTGCCGCTGCTGTCCTTGCGCTGGCCCGACTCCATCGGGTGGCTGATAAGGGTCTTGATGGTGACCGCTTCGCCTGCCGATGCCTTGCCGGGAACCTTGACGCGGGGTTTAACTCCGGATGCCATAGTCTCGTACTCCTCTGATCAGCCGCCGCAGCCGCCGATGGTCACTTTTACGGTCTTGGACTCGCGGGCAAAGCTGCCATCGGCCAGCTGGGCAACCGCGATCACGTCCTGCGTTCCGGCCAGTCGGATGCGGGTGCTGGCGGATTGCGACGCCGCCAAATGGCCGAAATTGAACGTTGCCACGGGGGGCGTCGGGTTGCCTGCTGCCAGCACCATGATGGCTGTGGCACCGGGGGCCGATACCTCGATCGGAACCGTGTTGCCGTTTTCCGCGATCTCGGGTGCCGTCAGGTCGACCCCGGCATCGGCAAGCTCTGCCCCGCCGGTGAATTCCGCAATCAGGTCGTCCACGGCAGCATTGGCGCGGAACGGCAGAACCGTCAGCAGGGCCGCTCCGGCCCCCATTGCCAGCGTTTCACGTCGTGTGAAGTGCATTTTTCTCTCCTCATTGCCGCGGCGCGGTCAGCTTTCCTTCAGGGTCAGCAGATAGGCCACGACGTCTTCGATCTCCTGCGCCGACAAGATCGGCGTCAGGTCTTCTTCCTTTGCGGCCTTGCCGGTATAGGCATTGCCGGGACGGATAAAGCCGCTGGTCTTGTAGAATGCGGGCATTACCGACCCCTCGAAGGTCATTTTTGCGTTGGCGACGATGCCGCGCAGCTCTTCTGCACTGCGGTAATCGCCGATACCGTCCAGAACCGGTCCGACTTCTCCATGGAAGGGCGTATCCTGCAGCGCTGTCACCTCGTGGCAGGCGATGCAGTTGCCTTTGGCACGCGATGTCATGATCTTGATGCCATTCTCCGGATCACCGTCCGCGCCGCTGAGCGACGCTGCAACGGCACCATATTCGTCAAACTTTACGTCTCCGGGCGCAACATCGTCGGCTTGCGCCGCCCCTGCTGCCATCACCGCCGCCAGTGCGATCATCGTGATCTTCATGTGTCCTCCCATGCTATCTGTTCTGTCCTCGCGGATAGCTATGCATACCGTATGCCACTGTACGCACCCGACGCAACAACAAATTCACAAAAGTGAATGACTGCATCGTCGTCGCGTGGATCAGTCGGTCCTGCCGTCGTTTCTTTCCCGGATCATCCGGGCGTGATACCGCTGAAAATCCTCATCGTTATCAAGCAGGTATCTTTTCTCCAGAACCCAAGTATACATATCCATCGTCGTGCCACGCGCAAAGGCACCCGGCATCATCGCCACTGCCGCCTGGGGTGCGCTTGCACCTTCTGGCACATCTTCCGGCAGAAACAGGACGGTGGGCGTGAACAGAATCCCCCATTTCCGCGCCACCGCCTTTTCGGACATCACCTCGCCGTCGAAATCGGTCATTTCCGTGTCGCTGTGCAGGTTCAGCTGTACGACATAGAAATTCTCGTCGATGAAGGCGCGCACGTCGTCAAGCGAATAGATCTCTTCATGCATCTTGTGACAGTAGATGCAGCCACGCTGCTCAAAGAAGATGACCATGCGCTTGCCTTCGGCATTGGCCTCGGCCAGATCCTCGCGCATATCCTTGAACGTGTCGCGAATGAAGGGCTCATCATACAGCCCGTCATCACCCATTTCCAACGCGGCACCCGCGGTGGCAAGCCCGCAGATCAGCAGCACTGCGCCTAGAAGTCGTTTCATGTCATATCCTCCCAGATAGTTTCAGCCGAGTGAGCCGAAGGACGGAAACGTCGCCAGCATCCAGTTGCCAATGACGCTTACCGTGTCCGTTGCGATCAGGATAGCAAAGAGGATGAGCATCGCCCCCATCACTTTTTCTACATATCCAAGATATTTGCGGTTTCGCGCCGCCCAGGCCAGGAAAGGCCGGGCGAAAAGCGCCGCAATGATGAAAGGTGCCGTCATCGCCAGCCCATAGACCAGCAACAACAGCCCGCCGCGCCAGATGTCGCCCATCCCACTTGCGATCATCAGGATAGAGGCCAACGCCGGGCCGACACAGGGCGTCCAACCAAACCCGAAAGCCAGCCCCATCACATAAGCGCCAAGCACCGTTGTCGGCTCTGCCGTGCTTTCGATCCGGGCCTCGCGGTAGAGCAGCCCGATGCGGATCACACCCAGAAAATGCAGGCCGAAGACAAACAGTACGGCCGCCGCGACATAGCTGAGCGGTTGCTTCCACTGTGCGAAAGCCTGCCCCACCACCGTGGCACCCATACCCAGCAACACGAAGATCGAGGTCACGCCCAATGCGAAAGCGACCGAGGACAGCACCAGCCGGGACTGCGCGCCATGCGCCACCGCGCCATCCTCGCGCAGCTCGTTCATCGAGATGCCCGCCATATAGCACAGGTAAAATGGCACCATCGGCAGGATGCAGGGGGTAAAGAAACTGAGCAACCCCGCCAACGCCGCGCCCAGATAGGATATGTCGAACACGCGTGGCGCTCCTTGAATAATTCACATATTCAAATTAAGTTGTGGATTATGGTTTCGTCAATGCGGTCCTGATGGCACAGATCAGAAATCTTCTTGCCGCATGCGCGGTATTTTTCGGGGCTGCCCTGTCGGCAGGTGCCGCCCCGCAGCTTGTCATGGTGGAACGTGACGGCTGTCATTGGTGCGAAGCCTGGAACGAAGTCATCGCGCCGATCTATCCCAAAACCGACGCAGGAGCGTTTGCGCCGCTTCTGCGCGTGGATCTGTACGAGGATCCGCCCGAGGGTGTACGGTTTGCCCGGCCCGTCAGCTTCACCCCAACCTTCATCCTTGTCGATGACGGGCGTGAACTCGGCCGGATCGAAGGCTATCCCGGAGAAGAGTTTTTCTGGGCTTTGCTGGAGAAGCTATTGACCGACACCACACGTTACGGGGCAGGCTCTTGAGACCACAGGATTTTCTTCAAGGTCGCGTAGCCCCTGCAACCCATCGACGAGGACATTAGTGATGCCCCTGCCGGTACTTAGCCCCGACATGTCGGAAGGCGAACTTGACAAGATCGTTGAAAATGCCACTGCGGCATCGGCCTTTCTGAAGGCGATCAGCCATGAGGGTCGGCTTATGATCCTGTGCCATCTGGTCTCTGGTGAGAAATCGGTGACCGAACTGGAAGACCTGTTGTCGGCGCGCCAGGCCGCCGTGTCGCAACAGCTGTCGCGGTTGCGACTGGAAGGTCTGGTCGTGCCCCGCCGCGATGGCAAGGCAATCTACTACCGTTTGGCGGATGACCGTCCGCGCCTGATGCTGGAGCGGGTTTACGAGTTGTTCTGCGCGGAGGATTGATGCGGTTTGCAGCCGAATTGGCGGAGAATGCGTCAGAGGGTCGGTTACGCGGCGAGGATCGGAGCGAGGGGCCAGCCCCTCGCGCTCCCCGGAGTATTTTGGCCAAGAAGAAGAAGGGGAAACAGAGGCTTAGGGACGGGCTTATGGCGTTTGATCGGCAGGACAACACTTTGTCGGTAATATGAGGACAGGCTTTTACCCGGTCGTGTGGACAGGAAGAGGTTCCGCAAGATGCTCGACATTATGACAGAGGCCCATCTGGTCGCGCTGATCGGCCTTGGTGGCGGGGTTCTGCTGGGCTTGGCGGCGCGGTTGGGCCGGTTCTGTACCCTGGGGGCCATTGAAGACTGGCTTTACGGCGGCTCGGACCTCCGGTTGCGGATGTGGGGGGCGGCTATTGGCACGGCGATCCTTGGCAGTTTCGTCTTGATTGGCAGCGGTGTCTTGCCTGCGGGAGAGACATTGTACCTGTCATTGCGCTGGATGCCTGCGGCCTCGATCATCGGTGGGCTGATGTTTGGCTATGGCATGGCGCTGTCGGGCAATTGCGGCTACGGCGCGATTGCACGTCTGGGCGGCGGCGATCTGCGCAGTTTTGTTATCGTGCTGGTGATGGGTGTTTCGGCTTATGTGGTGTTGAGCGGCCCACTTGCGCCCTTGCGTGCGGCGCTGTTCCCGCCGACGCCTGTGACCGATGAGGGAGCACCGGGCATCGCGCATATGCTGGCGGGCGCATCTGGAATTTCTGTTATTTTCTGGGGCCTTGCCATCGGGTTAGCCGTGTTGGCCGCTTCGTTGAGCAGCCGCGCCCTGTGGCGCGAACCGGCGGCCATATTCTGGGCCGTCGTGGTCGGGGTCGCGGTGATCACTGGCTGGGCGGGAACGGGCTGGGTTGCGGCGCGCGGCTTTGCAGGCTTGCCCGTGGTCTCGCATAGTTTCTCGGCACCGATGGGCGAAAGCATTCTGTTTGCCATGACCGGCAGCGCGCGGCCTGTTTCCTTTGCCGTCGGATCGGTTGCGGGCGTTTGGGCCGGGGCGTTCATCGGCTCGCTTCTCAAGGGGCATTTCCGCTGGGAAGCCTGCGAAGATCCGCGCGAATTGCGGCGGCAGATTTTGGGGGCGACCATCATGGGCGCGGGCGCAGTGATCGCGCTTGGCTGCACGGTTGGTCAGGGCATCACCGCGTTTTCGGTGCTGGCGATTTCAGCGCCCGTGACCTTTGCCGCGATCTTTGCGGGCGCGGCCTTTGGCCTGCGGCAACTGATCGAAGGCTTTCAGCCGGCAGAGTGACGCCCGAGAAGAATGGGGCAAAAGGGGGCATTTGTACGCTGGAATTGTACAAATGCCCCGGACGCTCGGTATGTGGCGATTACCCCGTCTCTGCCAGACGCGCGACGTAGCGCGCCAGCGTGTCGATTTCGAGGTTCACACGGTCCCCGACGGCCACCCGACCCCATGTCGTGACCTCTTTGGTATGCGGGATGAAGTTGATGCCGAATTCCGCGCCGTCGACCTCGTTCACGGTCAGCGATGTGCCGTTCAGCGCCACGGATCCTTTCGGCGCGATGAACCGCGACAACGAAACCGGGGCGCGCAAGACAACGCGCGTGCTGTCGCCTTCATCCCGGACCGAGATCACCTCGGCCACGCCATCGACATGGCCCGAGACGATGTGACCGCCCAGTTCGTCGCCGACCTTGAGCGCCCGTTCAAGATTGACGCCACGCCCTTTGGCCCATGTATCCAGATTGGTCCTGGACACGCTTTCGGTGCTGATTTCGACGTCGAACCAGTTATCGCCCAGATCGATCACGGTGAGGCAAACACCGTCACAGGCGATGGACGCCCCGATGTCGACGCCGCTCGTGTCATAGGACGTGCCGATCCGGGCGCGCAGATCGCCGCGCTGCTCTAACTGAAGGATTTCGCCCACATCCGTAATTATGCCCGTAAACACAATCTTTTCCCCATTCTGTTAATTTGACCGAAGCTTCTTGATCGGTCATAGTCATCCGCAAGACTGTAGCTGTGTATATGTAGCCTTTGTATGAGGTATTTGAACAAGTTGAGCAACGAGTCTCCAGATAGGCGCGTGTTCCTGTTTCTTCAGGGACCACATGGGCCATTTTTCAACCGGCTGGGCGTGATGCTGCACCACGCGGAGGCAGATGTCTGGCGTGTCGGTTTCAACGCAGGCGATCAAGCCTACTGGACCGATCCGCAAAGCTACATCCCCTACATCGGCACTGTCGCAGAATGGCCAGATCGGTTTGGCGGGCTGGTGGATGACAAATCCGTCACCGACATCGTGCTTTACGGCGATACGCGCCCGGTACACGCCCTCGCGGTGAAAGAGGCGCGTCGCCGCGGACTGACCGTCCACATCTTCGAAGAAGGCTATCTGCGCCCTTGGTGGGTGACCTATGAACGAAACGGTTCCAATGGCAATTCGCGCCTGATGGACATGACTGTGCCGCAAATGGTCGAGGCGCTGCGCCGGTCCGATATGGAATCCCCCCTGCCCCCGTCCCATTGGGGCGATATGCGCGCACATGTCCTGTACGGTGCGCTGTATCACTGGTTTGTCATGTTCCGGAACGGCAAATACAAGAACTTTGAGCCGCATCGCAAACTGTCCGTGGGTCAGGAATTTCGTCTGCATCTCAAACAGCTTCTGCTGATGCCCGCGATCGCGGCACGACGACGAATTGCCACCGCGCGCATCCGGCATGGCGGCTACCCCTACCATCTGGCGCTTTTGCAACTGGAACATGATTCCAGCTTTCAGCAGCATTCGCCCTTCACCTCGATGAGCGAGTTTCTGGAACTGGTGATCAGCGGATTCGCCGACGGCGCGCCAAAGCATCATCATCTGGTGGTCAAGGCACATCCGCTGGACGATGGCCGCGTCCCGTTCCGCAAGGTCATTACCCAACTGGCATCGCGGCACGGGATCAGCGGTCGCATTCACTATGTCCATGGTGGCAAGCTGGCACAGATGCTGCAAGAGGCGCGCAGTGCCGTCACCATCAATTCGACCGCCGCGCAACAGGTGCTGTGGCGGGGATTGCCGCTCAAAGTGTTTGGAAAAGCTGTTTACAACCAACCGGAATTCGTCTCGGACCAATCCTTGAGGGATTTCTTCGCGGGTGCCTCGCGCCCGGACCGGCGCGCCTACAAGGATTATCGGCGTTATCTTCTGGAAACCAGTCAGGTGGCCGGGGGGTTCTATTCGGCGCGCGGGCGCAGACAGTTGCTGCGGCATGTGGTCGACATGATGCTGTCCCGCGAGGATCCCTATGATGCGCTGCTGTCGGGCACCGCGGCACCGCGGCAACAGTTGCGGCTGGTGACCTGACCACGGGTAACGCCTGCGCTGGCAATATGGATTGGTTTCCGGTAGCTTCCGGCGGACAGCCGAGGCAGAACAAGAATAGTCCGAGGAAGCCAGACAGTGAAATCAACCGCAACCCGCTGGACAAAATCCGTGGCTCTTCTGGCCGTCGTGTCGATTCTCGCGTCTTGCGGCCTTCCGCGTGTCGGCCCGAACAAGCGCGAAATCTACGCCGGATCGGTCCAGAAGGACGGCGATGCCTTTGTCGTTGCCGTCGATGATCATGTCACCCGCGCCATTGCCGTCGTGCCATCCTTCGGGTTTTCCGACAGCTTCCGGCATGCGGCAGCCTTGGGCAGCGACACGATTCGCGCCGGTGATACGCTGGGTCTGACGGTCTGGGAAAACGTCGATGTCGGGCTTCTGTCCAACGAAGGTCTGAACGCGACCGTGCTGGAAGAGGTGCAGGTCGATGGCAACGGTTTTGTTTTCGTGCCCTATGCAGGACGCATCAAGGCGGCGGGCAACACGCCCGAGGCGATTCGCCGTATCATCACCAACAAGCTGGCCGACCAGACCCCCGATCCGCAGGTGCAGGTGCGCCGCTTGGCCGGGGACGGGGCGGCTGTCAGCCTGATGGGTGCCGTGGGCGGTCAGGGTGTCTATCCGATCGAACGCCCGACCCGCACGCTTTCGGCGATGCTGGCCCGTGCTGGCGGCGTGACAATCGATCCCGAAGTTGCCCAGGTCCGTGTGCTGCGGGGCGGCCAGACCGGCAAGATCTGGTTCAAGGATCTGTACGAGAATCCCCAGATGGACATCGCGTTGCGCGGTGGCGACCGCATCGTGATCGAACAGGACAGCCGCGCCTTTACCGCGCTGGGTGCGACCGGCCAACAGGCCCGCATGAAGTTTGAACATCAGTCGCTTACCGCGATCGAGGCGATTGCGCAGGTCGGCGGCCTGACGCCCTCTGCGTCGGACCCGACCGGGGTGTTCGTGATGCGCGACGAATCTGCAAGCATCGCCAATCAGGTTCTGGGCCGCAATGACCTGCAAGGCGATCAGCGCATGGTCTATGTGCTGGATCTGACCCAGCCCAACGGCATTTTCACCGCCCGCGATTTCACCATTCGCGACGGCGACACGCTATATGTGACCGAGGCCCCTTTCACGCAATGGAACAAGGTCGTGGCGGCGCTGACCGGTTCGCTGACGTCGATTACAACGGCAGATACCGCCGCCACGGCGTTGACGGGCGGTTAACGGGCGCGACATGCATCGGAACGAAACCGCCGGGAAGCCATCTTCCCGGCGTTTCTACGTCTATAATGGCGGTTTTCTGACCCAAGGCCGTGTCCGGCGTATTCTGGCGCTGTCCGGTTATCGCGTCTCGCTGGGTCTGCCGGGGCCGGATGACCTGATCGGGGTCTGGGGCCGTAGCCCGACGGCCCATCGGGGCGAGGCGATTGCGCAACGTCGCGGGGCGTCGCTGGTCCGGGTCGAGGACGCGTTTCTGCGCTCTGTCCGCACCGGGCGCGATGGTGATCCACCGCTTGGCCTGTAGATCGACCACTCGGGCGTGCATTTTGACGCCAGCCAGCCCAGCGATCTGGAAAAACTGCTTTTGGAGCACCCGCTTGACGATCCTGCGCTGTTGGCGCGGGCCCGGACGGGCATGGCGCGCCTTCAGACAGCCGATCTGAGCAAATACAACAGTTTTGATCCCGACCTGCCCACGCCGGAGCCGGGTTATGTGCTGGTTATTGACCAGACACGCGGCGACGCCTCGGTCACAGCCAGCAACGGCGATGCGGCGCGGTTTCGCGCGATGCTGGCCGCCGCGCGGGCAGAACATCCGGCGCGGCGCATCTTGCTGAAGACCCATCCCGAAACGCAGGCGGGCCACCGGTCGGGCTATTTCCGGCCAGAGGATGCGGGTGGCAACGTGACCTTGCAGGATCAAGCGATCTCGCCCTGGGCGCTGTTGCAGGGGGCCGCTGCGGTCTACACGCTGTCGTCGCAACTGGGGTTTGAGGCGATCCTTGCCGGGCATCGCCCGCGCGTTTTCGGCCAGCCCTTTTATGCCGGATGGGGGCAAAGCGACGACGAAAGACCTGTTGCGCGGCGTCAGCGCCCCCTGACGCCGGATCAGCTTTTTGCCGCCGCGATGATTCTTTATCCGCGCTGGTACGACCCGTATCGCGACAGGCTGTGCCCATTTGAGCAGGCCGTCGAGACGCTGGAGGCGCAGGTGCGGGCCTTTCGCGACGACCGTCATGGATGGGTGGCCGAGGGCATGCGCCTGTGGAAACGCGCGCCGTTGCAACGGTTTTTCGGCAATGAGCGGAAGGTCCGGTTCGACAATGCCGCCCCGGCGGAAACCGCCCGATCAAAAGGTCTGCGCCATATGGTCTGGGCGGGTAAGGCCGCGCCCGGATCGAATGCGGTGCGGGTCGAGGACGGGTTTCTGCGCTCGCGCGGTTTGGGGGCAGAGCTGATCCCGCCGCTATCGCTGGTCTGCGACACGACAGGCATTTATTACGATCCGTCGAGAGCCTCGGATCTGGAAAAGTTGATCGCGCAGAGCCCGGACCTGCCCGCTGACCAGATCCTGCGCGCCGAACGCCTGATCGGCGCGATCACGGCCGGTGGGCTATCGAAATACAACCTGTCGCAGCGCCGCCCCGACCTTCCCCCCGGCCACCGGATACTTGTGCCCGGACAGGTCGAGGATGATGCGTCCATCCTGACCGGATGCGGCGCGGTTCGGACCAATCTGGCGCTCTTGAAGGCGGCCAGACAGGCCAATCCGGATGCGGTTCTGCTTTATAAACCGCATCCGGATGTCGAGGCGGGGCTGCGCAGCGGGACGATTCCCGAGGCAGGTCAGATCGCCGACAGGGTGCTGGTTCACACCGATATGGCGGGATTGCTTGAGACAGTGGACGAGGTCTGGACGCTAACCTCGCTGACCGGGTTCGAGGCCTTGCTGCGCGGCTGCCGGGTGGTGACGCTGGGCGCGCCGTTTTACGCAGGCTGGGGGCTGACGACCGATCTGGGCGAGGTGCCCGGTCGGCGCCGGGCACGGGTGACACTTGCCGGGCTGGTGCATGCCACATTGATCGCCTATCCGCGCTACCGCGATCCGGTGACAGGCCTGCCCTGTCCGGTCGAAGTGATCGTGGACCGGCTGGCCAAGGGACAGGTGCCAAGGCCCGGCCCGTTCAACCGAAGCCTGTCCAAATTGCAGGGACTTTTTGCCAGCCAAGCGCATCTTTGGCGGAGATAGATCTGGATCTGGGCGGGTCTTCAAACTGCGGACTTCGCGCCTGCGTGTGACGGCAGGGACAGGCAAGTGGTGCGGCTACTCCGGCGCTGTGCGGCGGGTCCAGCGATGCATCACATCCGGGCCGATTGCGCGCGTTTCGACCAGATCAAACCGCGGCGCATCGGCAAGGTGTTCCAACCCTAGCGCCCCGATCGAGGGACGCCCCTCGGCACCCAGAACGACGCCGGCGGTAAAGCCGATCAGCTCATCCACCAACCGCGCCTCGAACAGCGAGGCGGCCAGTGTTCCGCCGCCTTCGCAAAAGACGCGGGTCAACCCGGCTTGCCCCAACGCTTGCAGAACCGACGCGGGATCCACCTGTCGGCCACGCAACGTGCAGCGAAGCAGGCGCGCGCCCAACCCCTCCCACGCCTTGTGAAGGGCCGCGTCGACTTCCGGGCCATGGCAGATCCAGAGCGGTACCTCGCCAGCGGTCCGGGCAAGCTGACCCATCAGCGGCAGGTCGAGCAGGCGCGACACCACGACCCGCACGGGTTGATGCGCGACGCCCAGACCGCGCACGGTGAGCGACGGATCGTCGGTGCGCGCGGTGCCGCCACCCACCATCACCGCATCATGCTGGCTGCGTTGCGCATGCACCAGACGCCGGGCATCGGGGCCGGTGATCCACTGGCTTTCGCCGCTGGCGGTGGCGATGCGGCCATCAAAACTGGTGGCGAGTTTCAACGTCAGCCAGGGCCGCCCCTGTTCGACACGGCGGAAGAAACCGGCGTGATCCTCGGCGGCCTGACCTGCCAGAATACCGGTTGTGACGGCGATGCCCGCCGCGCGCAGCATCGCAAAGCCACGCCCTGAAACGCGCGGATCGTTATCCTCGAACGGGGCGACAACGCGGGCAATTCCGGCCTCAATCAGCGCCTCGGCGCAGGGCGGGGTCTGTCCGTGATGGGCGCAGGGTTCCAGCGTGACATAGGCCGTGGCCCCGCGTGCCGCCTGTCCGGCCTGCGCCAGCGCCACGGTTTCGGCATGCGGGCGTCCGCCGGGTTGCGTCCAGCCGCGTCCGACGATGCGGGCACCCTGCACGATCACACAGCCCACCGCCGGATTGGGCCAGCACCTGCCCTGCCCGCGCCGACCAAGGGTCAGCGCGTGGGCCATATGTCGGGTATCAGCCTTTGTCACTTTTCCGGGGCGGTGTCCGGACGCAGCTCGCTGACGAACTTGTCGAAGTCATCGGCGGCCTGAAAATTCTTGTAAACGCTGGCAAAGCGCACATAGGCGACGGTGTCGATCCGGGCCAGCGCCTCCATCACGATCTCGCCGATCTGCTTGGACGGGATGTCGGTTTCGCCCATGCTTTCCAGCCGCCGCACGATGCCAGAGATCATCTGGTCGATCCGTTCCGGCTCTACCGGGCGTTTCTGCATGGAAATGCGGATCGAGCGCTCCAGCTTGTCGCGGTCGAAATCTTCGCGTCGGCCATTGGTCTTGATGACCACCAGATCGCGCAGCTGCACGCGTTCATAGGTGGTAAAACGGCCGCCACATGCCGGACAGAAACGTCGCCGCCGGATCGAGACATGGTCCTCGGCGGGACGTGAATCCTTGACCTGTGTGTCGATATTTCCGCAAAACGGGCAGCGCATGGGCCATCCCCCTATGTTGATCCGCCTCTGTTTGTAGGTCTATGGGCCCACTTGGGCAGTACTATAGGACAGCCGCTAGGGTTTGGGTAGATGTGTTTTACACACGCTAGATAAGCGCAAAAACGTAGCACATCCGCGTCAGTCGACGACCGGCACCAGACCGGGACTGTCGCCGATATGGGGGCACCCGCCCTTGAAGATCTGCACCAGATTGTCGCGCGCGGGACAGCGGCAGGCTTCCGGCGAGATCCGTTATTCCCGCCCATCCAGCCGTAGGGGCCGGGGCCTGCGGTCCGGTCCCTTGCGTTTCTGCCATGCGGTCGCAGCCATGCCTTTGGCTGGCGCATTCACCGTCTTGTCTATCTGGGCGAATTATTATTGACAATTCTGTTGACAATATTCTTGCTAACTTTAACAACATTGCGGACAGCCGGGGATTGCCGGCACCGAGAAGGAGCGACAAGCGGATGACTGCACACCCCGTGGATACCGGCACTCTGTCCGACCTTCTATGTGCCATGCTGGAACACGAGGGCTGCGCGCCAGAAGAGGCGCGGATCGTCGCCGATCATTTGGTCGAGGCAAGCGCGCGCGGACATGACAGCCACGGCGTCGTCCGGATTTCACGCTATGTGCAATGGCTGCGATCCGGCAAAATCAAGGCCAACCGCGCGGCAAAGGTGATCGCCGATATTGGCGCGCTGGTACAGCTTGACGGGCAGTCCGGCATGGGACAGCGGCTGGCCGGGGAGGCCATCTCGATAGGTATCGAGCGCGCCCGCAGCCACGGAACCGCAATCGTCGCGATGCGTCACGCCGGTCATATCGGTCGGCTGGGGGCCTATGCCGAACAGGCCGCGCGGGCCGGATTCGTCTCGCTGCATTTCGTCAATGTCGGCGGCTCGCGGATCGTGGCACCCTTCGGTTCGGCCGAGGCGGCCTGCTCCACCGCGCCCATCGCCATTGGTGTGCCCAATCCGGGCGGCGATGATTTCATCCTCGATTTCGCCACCTCCATGGTCGCCGAAGGCAAGGCGCTGGTCGCCGCGCGCGGCGGACCGCCGCTGCCGTCCGAGTCCCTGGTGGGCGGCGATGGTCAGCGGACCTCGGACCCGCAGATCCTTTATGGCGACACCCTGAATGCGCAGGTGCCAGACCCGCGGGCCGGCACCGGGGCACTGCGCACCATGGGCGACCACAAGGGTTCGGGCCTGGCGCTGGCCTGCGAACTTCTGGCCGGGGCGCTCACCGGGAACGGCACCAACAAGCAGGGCGACGGGATCTTCGGCAATGGCTATGTCGCCATCGTCCTTGATCCGGCACGGCTTGACGACACCGGCGGCTTCGCGGCCGAGGTGCGCGACTACATCGATTTCGTCCGCGGACTGCGGCCCGAAGCAGGGTTGGAGCGTGTGCAGATCCCCGGCGACCCGGAACGCGCGCGCCAGCACCACACCCGGTTGAACGGGCTTACGGTGCCTCCCGGCGTGATGCAGGCCATACTCGACCTGGCCGAAGAAATGGGCCTTGACACCCAGGGGCTGGAACACGAGGCCATGACCTAACCGCAAGCGCGGCACTGTGCCCCGTGACAGGATTTGAACCACGAAAGGAAAAAGCATGTCGATTCCAAGCCTACGCGAGATCTGGGAGAACGGTGACAAATGCATCAACGGCTGGTGCGCCATGCCCTCGACGGTGACCGCCGAGATCGTCGCGCGGCAGCCGTTCGACACGCTGACGATCGACCTTCAGCATGGGCTGGTGGATTACCAGATGGCGCTGACGATGCTTCAGGCGATGGGCGTGAGCGACGTGCCAAAGCTGGCCCGCGTGCGCTGGAATGACCCCGGCTTCATCATGGCGCTGCTCGACGCCGGCTTTACCGGCATAATCTGCCCGATGATCAACACCCGCGCCGAAGCCGAAGCCTTCGTATCGGCCTGCCACTACGCGCCGCGCGGGTCTCGGTCCTTCGGGCCGACGCGCGCCTCCATCGCCTACGGGGCCGACTACCAGGAACAGGCCAAGACCCGCATCGCCACCCTGGCGATGATCGAAACCCGCGAGGCGCTGGACAACCTCGATGATATTCTCACCGTCGAAGGGCTTGACGCAGTTTATATCGGGCCGTCCGATCTGGCGATCTCGATGGGCTACCCGCCCTCGCTGGAAAACATCGCGCCCGAGGTCGAAGAGGCGATCGTGACGATCCGTGAAAAAGCCCAGGCCGCCGGGCGCTTTACCGGCATCCACACCGGAAATTCCGCCGTCGCCGCGGCCAAGCTGAAAGACGGGTTCAACCTTGCGTCGCTGTCGACCGACACCAAGATTTTTTCGACCGCCGTGGCCGAAATGCTCCGCAATGCGCGGCCAGACGCGGGTGACAAGACGGTGAAGGCACTTTATTGAACCAAGGCGGAGCGGGAGGCATGCGCAGATCATGGAAGTGATTGACCAGATCGAGGAAGACATCGTCTTCGGCCTATATCCACCGGGATCGCGGATCGTGGAGGATGCGCTGCAAAAGCGATTTGGTCTCAGCCGCTACCTGCTGCGCAGCATCCTCGGCGAGTTGGAGAACCGCGGATTGGTGACCCGTGTTCCCAACCGCGGGGCGCTGGTGGTAGAGCCGACGCCCGACGAGATCGACGACCTCTACGAGGTGCGCGAGATCCTCGAATTGCGGGCCGCCGAACGCACGCCATTTCCGATCCCGCCGGCCGGGCTGGGGCAGATGGAGGATCTGGTGGAATCCCATGCCGAGGCGGCCGCCGCGGGCGACCTGCGCCGGGTGTTCCGGCTCAATGTCGAGCTGCACCGGCACCAGTATTCGTTCTGCCCAAACGAGATGCTGCAACGGGTGATCGAGGAATACTCGCGCCGTGTGCACAGCATCCGGGCGGTAAAATACAACGATCCGGGGCATCTTGACGTGGTGGTGGCCCAGCACCGCGAGATCGTCGAGGCGATGCGGCAATGCGACACCGCGCGATATGTCGAGGCCGTGCGGGTGCATCTGCCCGATTCCAGCATCGCATACCGCCGCGCCTGGGAGCTGAAACACGGCCGCACCGAACAGGCGGGCTGAGCGCCTCGCGCCGCTGCTGACAGCACCGGCGGATTAAACAGCATATCCTTTGAAATCGTGCTTGCGCCTCGTGCCGCGGGACGCGCCCGGCTGCGTGATGAGTGGATGGACATTTGTGTCAATAAAGTTGTTGATAATTATGACGGCAATCTGGCTCACTTCCTGCAAGCAGATGAGGACCACCACATGACCAGCAAACGATTCCTGATTGGCAATGCCGCGGGGTTTTCCGGCGACCGGGTCGATGCGGCGTTGCCGGTGGTGCGCACGCTCATCTCGCGCGGCCTGCCCTCGGCGTTGTTCTTCGAAGTGCTTGGCGAACGCACCGTGGCGCTGGCGCAGATGGCCCGCGCCTGCGCATGGTTTCGCGCCATGGCGTCGACTGCGACAACCTTAACTCCGACCAGCTCCGCAGTCTTGGCATCGGCGTCGCGGTGGCCGAACACGCGATGATGCTCACACTTGCCGCTTTCATCCGAAACCGCCAACCTCTTCGATGCCACGCTCCTGGCGCAGCCCAAGCCGGGGGCAATCGTGGGAAATACCGGGCGCGGCGGCGTGGTCGATGAAGCTGCCGTTGTGGCGGCGCTGGAAACGGGAACACCATCCATCTACGCGACCGACGTTTTCGCAAAGGAACCGCCCGCGCGCGATGTGAATCAGTTTGCGTACCCCTTCGAAGTAGAGACGCAAGGATGGCCGCCTGATCTCTGCCTATCCCATTAAAACTAGGGTGCTTTGAAGATTGTTGGCTGGGGTGGTAGGATTCGAACCTACGATACACGGTACCAAAAACCGATGCCTTACCGCTTGGCTACACCCCAACGTGAGCCGCTACTTACGCAATAGGCTTAGCCGTATCAAGCCCTCAAAGTCAAAAATATCTCTTCAACTATGAATGACCTGCCAGACGCGTCGCAAGTCGTGTTCGGACCTTTCACGCCGTTCGTTTATCGTGGCCCGTCTGACCATGAAAACTGTAGCAGGCCCGGCCTTTTCGCTTGGAGCGATAGAGCGCATCATCGGCCTCCGTGATAATCTGTTCGGCGCTTTTCGGCGTCAGACCGTCATGCATTGCGATCCCGACACTGCCCGAAACCCGGCAAATGTTATCGGCAAAGGCGACTGGCCTCTCGATACGTTCGATCAAACGTTGGGCAAGCTGGGATAACCTCTCAATATCAGTAAGTTGCGGGAAAATCAGCAAGAACTCATCCCCACCGAACCTGACCACGGTGTCGCTTTCGCGGGTGACTTCCAGCATGCGCTGCGCCACTTGCTTCAGGACATGATCGCCGGCGGCATGGCCGTGTTGATCATTGACCTGCTTGAAATAGTCCAGATCGAGATGCATCACCGATACGGCCTGATCGGTGGCCAGCAGACGCGAAAGCACATGATCCATCGCGCGGCGGTTTTTCAACCCGGTCAAAGTATCGGTAAATGCCTGCTCTTCCGCAGCCATTCTTGCCCCTTGCAAACGTTCGTTGAGCAATCGTGACGCCTGCATCGCGGCGGATTTGGCTTCGACCAGGTACAGCATCTCAACGGTCAGGTCCGTCGGGGCGAAATCGGCATTGGTCAGGTGATAGTCGCGAACGCTATCCACCACCGAGATCCCGAATGACAGATTCAGAATCGCGCCACCCTTTTCATCCGCGACAAGCACAGCCTTGAGGCTGGTATGGGGCGGCTCTCGAAACCGGAGCTGGAGTTTTCGACCGGCAATCGCCAACAGGTCCGGCATCATTCTAACACCCTGCGGGCGGTGCAGCTCAAACACTTCCAGCAATCGCTTCCCGACGAGCGGGTCGCCGACCCGTAATTTCGCCAGAGTTGGTCCGGCATGTCGAATTTGTCCCGTCGCATCCACGGTCAGATGCATCGGACAAAGAATATCAAGAATACGGTCAGACGCCATCTACATCGCCTCCGCCCGCATGATTGACACGCGCGCCCAGATCGAAACTGCGGCCAACCGAATATTCCGTCTCGAAGAGAGTGATCTCAACAAATTCTTCCGTCCCATCGCCTTTTCCGAAATTGAGGCAGGCAAGCGTGCCGTAATCATCCGCCAAAGTCCGGAGCAAACCAACCAGCACATGTCCAAAACCCGGTATCCGGGAACGACAGATCAGCCGAAATTCGACCGACCCGAACTCGTGAAGCTCCAGCTCTGGCAGTTCAAGGTCAGAAACGGCAAGTCGCGCCCGTTCCGGCAGATCGTCCAGTGAATGCAGGAATTCGATGAAATCTCCGCCCCCGAAGCGCAACAGCCGTCGCAGGGATTCATTATTGGGGTGGGACACAAGATATGTCCCCATATCTTCCAACAGGCCAGCGCGGGGCTTTGCCAGTTCGGCACTGCATGCATCAAGGAAAACGCTGGTCAAGTCGTCTTCGTAAACCAACATAGACTCGAAGCTGAGAACCCCGCTATCCGTGCGGTGCGCTATACGGTCCCAAACCTGTGGGCCATATGTGTCACGCACAAAACACTGAATCGTCCGGTTGATTAGGCCATGCATCAATTTCATCCCTATTCTCAGGGCCAGCTTGACACGCGCTACATTAAGATTCGTTGAATCTCTGAGGGTCTTCTTGTCTTGAACTCTCTGGTTGCGCTGCTGTCACCGCAAGAGCGCCACAGAAATCACCTCTGCTCGTGCGCAATCATCCTATTACGGCCGAGGCGATGGCGTACAACCTGCGGCATTCAATCTGGGAAATGCCGCAGACCATCTTGGCGCGATCGTCGAAGAATACCGGTTCGACGAAACACGCAATGGATAGATTTTCGGAGGCGCCAGTTGGCGGGCCTGCCGTCGATCCGGGATCATCAGACTGTCGCAGGGGTCCCCATGTTCAGCGGCAGACGCAAACCGCATGGACGCAAACCGTCAACGCGGCGAGAGATAGTCGGCAGAAACGTAACCCGTGACTGACGGTGCCTGCGCCAAAGAGACGCGACACCAAAGCTGGCCCAACTCGGTCACACAATCGCGGCGGATCACTTCGGTGCCGTCCGGCAAGCCCAGAATTACCCTGAAGCCAAGTCCGGGACCGCCTCGCAGCTTCAAAAGCTCATCCTGCCCGGCACCTTCAACCAACGTCCGTCCACCTGCGCCATTGCTGCAACCGGCAACGAGTGCGAAAGCGAAAAGGACAATAAACTTAGTTCGGTTCATGGTTTGACCTCGGTCGTTCCGGGCGTGCGCCCTGTTTATACGGCATTGCCACACAAATTCATGTTTTGGCCGCAAATTACCCGGTCCGTAATGAGTCTGCCAACAAAAGTATAGTGAGCTACGGCAAGGGCGATTGACTCATATACTCGCGCCCTGGCCACAAACATCCGGTTCGCTGTTTTTGGGTCAGTTTATGACGCAAAAGTTAATTTCGTCTGACGTCTTATAAAATGATGGTGGCGGACCGAGGAGGATTCGAACCCCCGACCCCCTGATTCGTAGTCAGGTACTCTATCCAGCTGAGCTATCGGTCCGTTGGGGCGGGATTACCTTCCGGTGCCGGGCTTTGCAAGGGGCAAAATACAGGAAATTTCAATCATCGAGCACGTCTTGCATGGGCAAGCTGATTTCGAAGCGGGATCCTGCCTCATCGCTTGAAACCAGACGAAGCGCACCGCCGTGGCCTCGCAGCAATTCCTGGCTAATGGCAAGGCCAAGCCCGGATCCGCCCTTCCGGGCACCGCCATGGAACGCCTGAAACAAGTGTTCGCGCGCTTTGGGCGGCAGGCCGGGGCCGGTATCGGTGATGTCGATATACCAGGTCGTCTCGTCTTCGCGGGCGGCAATGTTGATCTCGCCCGGCTTTCCGGTTCCGACGATCGCTTGACGGGCGTTTCGCACAAGGTTGGAAAGTGCGCGGTACAGTTGCTCGGCATCCGCGCGGATCATCATCTGCGCGGGAATATCCTCGGACAGGCTCAGGTCGTGGTCGCCGATAGCCAGTCGTTCGCCGTCCAGCACATCACCGACGAGTTCTGCCAGATTGAACCGCGTCAACGTCGGCGCGGGTTCCTCGGCCCGTCCGAAGGCAAGCGTACTTTCGCATAACGACACTGCCCGCGCGATCGAATTCACCAGCTTTGGCGCGAGCCGCTGCACGGTCGGGTCTTCGGATGTTTCGATACGGTCCGTAAACAACTGCGCCGAGGTCAGGATATTGCGCAGGTCATGGCTGATCTTGGCCACAGCGCCGCCCAGTTGCGCCAACCGCTCTTTCTGCTTCAGCGCCGCAGTCAGCTGTGTTTCCAGCGTTTGCAACGCTTCTTCGGCCTCGCGCAATTCGCGGACCCCAGCGGTCGGGCGGAGGATACGCCGCGCATCTTCGGGCGCGGCAGCATAGCTCGCCATCTCATGCACGAGTTTCTTGATCGGCTTGACCAACAATCGGCGCACGGCAAGAAATAACAGCATCGCCGTTATCACCGAGATCACCGCCGACAGCGCCAGAATGCGCAACCCGTAGTCGATCATCGCCATTCGCAGCGGCGCGGTTTCCATTGTCACTTCTAACAGCAACCCGGCATCGCGCAACGGATTGCCGATGACGCGGATCATCCTCGGCTCGGGGTCGGCCAGTTGCGCAACCGCATCCCGGATCAGCGTGCTCGCGGAAGGATCGCGCAGATCATACGTCGCCCAGACAGCGCCGGGCATTGGCGAGGACAGCACCAGCTGTCGCGCCTCGTCCCGTCGCAGCACCACATTGAAAACGCCGGCGTTCAGCAGCAGCTCTTCTTCGAGATCGACACCGATATTGTCATTTGCCAGCCGTGCGAGCGACGCGATCTGCGCGCGTTCCAGCCGGGCCAGCAGAAAATCCTCTCGGAACCGCGCGACAGACGGCAGAAAGATCAGCACCTCCGCCAGCATCACGAAGATCGTCGTCAGGATCAGGAAACGGCCGGAGAGCGAATTCAACATAGGCGGTAAGACACAATCCCTCAGGGCAGCCAGCGCTGCACAAGCCCCACGACACGCTTGACCATGTCGCTTTCAAACAATCTGGGAGAGAAATAGGCTCCCGCGGCCCGTTTGTTAACCTCCCCGATGGTTGGATAGGGTGAAACCATATTGGCAACATGACTCATTTTCAGCCCATTGGCGATGACAAGCGACCAAAGGTTGATCAATTCACCCGCCTGATGCCCGACGATAGACACCCCAACCGGCCGCCCCTTGACGACCATGACCTTGATAAGACCGACTGTTTTGCGTTCTGTGATTGCGCGGTCATTGTGGCTGTAGTGAAAGCGGACGGTTTCAAACCCAGCCCCGTGTTTTTTCTGGGCCTCAGCCTCTGTCAGACCAACCTGCGCCAGTTCCGGATCGGTATAGGTGGCCCATGGGATATGCGCGGTTTTGGTCTTGGCCGGCAATCCGAACAGGGCAGAGCGAATGACGACACCCGCGTGGTAGCCCGCGACATGGGTGAATTGCAGCCCGCCCGCCACGTCGCCAATGGCATAGATCCGCCGATTGGTGGTTTTCAGACTGTCATCAACTTTGATCCCCGCGCGCGTCGTCTCGACCCCCGCCGCCGCAAGGTTCAGCTTTTCGGTATTGGCTTTGCGGCCTACCGCGACCAGCAGATGCGTGCCGCGAAACACACGACCATCCTTGACCTCCACCTCTATCGCGCCCTCCGTTCCACGAATTTCCTGCGCCATCGCTTCTTCGGCGATCTCGATGCCTTCGGCGCGCAGTTTTTCCAGCACAATCTCGGCCATTTCGGGATCGTCTTTGCCAAGCGCCTTTGCCCCTTCGATCACGGTCACGTCGGACCCGAGACGCCGATGGGCCTGCGCCATCTCCATGCCGATCGGTCCGCCACCGATAATCAGCAGATGGCCGGGACGCTCGCGCAACTGCCACAGCGTCTCGTTGGTCAGATGCGGCACTTTATCCAGTCCGGGAATCGGTGGCACCAGTGGCGACGAACCTGTAGCGATCACGATCCGGCGCGCGGCAATAACGGAATCGCCCGCCTGCACCTCGTTGATGGACAGGAAATGGCCGTATTCACGGATGACCGTGACACCCAGCCCCTCAAACCGCTCTTGACTGTCCACCGGGGCAATCTGGCTGATCACATCGGCCACATGGTCTTGGGCCGCGGCATAATCCACCTGTGGGGGTGCATTCGCCACGCCGTAAACCTCGGCATGGGCCATGCCATAAGCCGCCTTGCCGCTGGCGATCAGCGCCTTGGAGGGCACGCAGCCGTAATTCAGGCAATCGCCGCCCATCTTTCCACCTTCCAGCAGCACCACCTTGGCACCCATCTGGACAGCGCCGGATGCAACAGACAGACCGCCAGAACCACCCCCGATGACCAGTAGATCTGTTTCGATGCGCTTCATCAGATGTCCTTCCGCCCGCGAATTGACTTGATCACAATGGGCAGCGCCGCCAGCGCCGCCAGCCCCAGAATGGGTCCGATCACCTGCGGCTCCCACAAGAGGCTCAGATCGGGGGTGTCGCCACGGTCAAAAACCTCGCCCACGCCCACCCCGATCGAGGTGAACACAATCGCACCGGGGATAATACCCAACGCCGTGGTCCACAGGAAGTTACGGAACTTCACCCCCACCAGCGCAGGCAACAGATTGGCCACGAAGAACGGCACCGCCGGCACCAGCCGAAGCAGGAACAACACGCTGATCTCGTTCTCGCGCAGGCCTTCACGCAGCTTGCTCAACTTGCCTTCCGATGCGTCGATCTTGGCGCTCAGGGCCTGCCCAAGCCCCCAGCGCGCCGCCAGAAAAATGGCCGCGGCACCGATGGTCGCCGCAATCACGTTGAACCCCGTTCCCGCCCAAAGCCCGAACAGAAACCCCCCGGTGACAGAGGCAACCGCAGCCCCCGGCAGCGAAAAGGCCACAATGGTGATATATGTCGCGACAAACCCAAGCGCGAGCAGCACGAAATGCGCATCCCGATACGCCAGCAAAGCCTCTCGATTCGCCCGAAGCGTTTCAAAGGTCAGGTAGTCGCGCAGCATGAAATAGCCCGCAATCGCCACGACCAGAATCACGATCAGCGGCAAATGCCGGGCCGCGCTGGGGAATTTCGTTTCGGTCATATCGCTCATATCCGGGTTCCTGATCTTGGGCATGGTGACAGATACATGCGCAAAGCGATGCAGAAACGATACCCGCCTCACGGGCGCTTGATCCACAGTGACAGGTTTGGCAGTGATTTCTGCGCTTGTGCGGGGTATTGAAACATTCCGCGCCACGTCCTGACGGAAAATATTGCAAAACCCGTTTGCGGCGTTTGACTTATCCGCAACACCTGCCTATAGCACGGGCTTCGAATAAACGGCCCTGCGAAACGAGTCTCGCGCCTCGGGCCAAGACTCAGACGGAGACGGAGCGATGAAACGCACCTTTCAACCCTCGAACCTGGTTCGCAAACGCCGCCACGGCTTTCGTGCGCGCATGGCCACCAAGGCCGGCCGCAAGATCCTGAACGCGCGCCGCGCGCAGGGCCGGAAGTCGCTGAGCGCGTAATCCGCGTCTCGGGATGGACGATATGACACCGCCGGTGGCTTCCGTGGATGGCAATTCTGCCAAAAACACGGTCAAGCCAGCGGCGGCTTCGTCGTGTCCGCGCCTTGTCGTCTTGCAAAATCGGTCGGATTTTCTGGCGGCTGCCCGCGCACGCAGGCAAGGCACTGCCTCGATGATGGTTCAGGCGCGGGCTCGCGGCGACGGGGATCCGACGATTCGCGTGGGCTATACCTGTTCCAAGAAGGTCGGCAACGCCGTTGCCCGCAATCGCGCCAAACGCCGGTTGCGCGAGGCTGCCCGGACCGTCCTGACGCGCGAGGGGCTGCCGGGCCATGACTACGTCTTGATCGGCCGGGCCGAGGCCACGGCCGCGCGCCCCTTCGAGGCGCTGAAAGCCGATCTGTCCCGCGCCCTTGCAAAGTTGCACAAATGACCCCGCTGGCCCATGTTGCCGCCCTGCCCGTGCGCGCCTATCGGCTGTTGTTTTCACCATGGGTCGGGCATGGCTGCCGCTATCATCCCACTTGCTCTGCCTATGCGCTGGAAACCTTGGAAAAGCACGGTGGCCTCCGCGGTAGCTGGCTGGCGGCGCGCCGCATCGCCCGCTGCCATCCTTGGGGCGGGTCTGGCGTCGATAACGTGCCCGAACGCCGACGATAGCCGCGAGTCCGCTGGCCGAATCCCCCTTGTCCGCGCTATCACACACCGACTTTGCCGAAGGTCCAAACCATGCTTGACGAGTCCGACGACATTCACCCCTTGTTTCACGGTGCCCCGTCAGGCACCGAATTCAGAAAGCTGCGCAAGCGCATTGTCCGCCAGACCCGCGAGGCGATCGAGCAATACGGCATGGTGCCACCCGAGGCGCGCGATGGTGCCGCCCGCCCGAAATGGCTTGTGTGCCTGTCCGGCGGCAAGGACAGCTACACCCTGCTGGCCGTTCTGTACGAACTGCAATGGCGCGGATTGCTTCCCGTGGACCTGCTGGCCTGCAATCTGGATCAGGGGCAACCCGGCTTTCCCGCCACCATTCTGCCAGAGTTTCTGAAGAAGATGCAGGTTCCGCACCGGATCGAATATCAGGACACCTATTCCGTCGTCATGGACAAGATACCCGCCGGGCGCACGTTCTGCGCGTTGTGTTCGCGGCTGCGTCGCGGCCATCTGTACCGCATTGCGCGCGAGGAAGGCTGCTCTGCCGTTGTGCTGGGTCATCACCGGGATGACATTCTAGAGACATTTTTCATGAATTTGTTCCATGGCGGGCGGCTGGCGACAATGCCGCCAAAGCTGGTCAACGAAGAGGGCGACCTGTTCCTCTATCGCCCCCTGGCCCATGTCGCAGAGGCGGATTGCGAGAAATTTGCCCGCTCGATGAACTATCCGATCATCCCCTGCGACCTTTGCGGCAGCCAGGACGGTCTTCAACGGCAGCAGGTCAAACAAATCCTGGACGGTTGGGAAAAGAACAGCCCCGGCAGACGGCAGGTGATGTTCCGTGCATTGACCAATGCGCGCCCCTCGCATCTTCTGGATCCGAAACTCTTTGATTTTGTTGGCTTGGCGCTCAATACAGACGTAATTGAAGAGAATTCGCCAGAGATTCCTCGCCTGAGTTAATCTTTGCATCACCCCCGGCGCGCTATTGTCCACCCATCAAAATGGGACCGGCTGACAACGCCACCATGGGGGCAGGATGAGCAACTTCGTCAGGAAGATTTTTCGCGGCAACAAACATCTTCGCGCGGCGTTTCAAGGGCCGCAGGTTGTTGCGTTTGTCCCGGCTATGGCATTGGCGACCTTCTGGTTGCTGGGTGAAATGGCGATGCTGATTGTCGCGCTTGGCCTGCCTTTCATTCTCTCTTTGGCAGGTTTTTTCCGTGCGACCGATGCGGACACTGGTGGCGTACATGTATCCGAAGTCATCACCCTGAACATGCTGCATCCGCTGGCATCCGAGGTTCTGTCGATCGCCCGCAGCCAGAAAAAGGTGACTGCCTGTCTGCTGCTGGGATTCGAGAACACGCAGGCACTGACGAGCCGACATGGCCCTGAAACCATTATCAAGCTGCGTGATGCGGCGGCGGAACGGTTGCGCAGCGTATTGCGCCCCGGCGACGACATTTATGTTCTGGAAAGTGATCAAATCGCAATATTGCTTGGCCCTGTGATGCGCCTGGATCTGGAAAGCGCCCTGCAACTTGCGACTCGCGTCCAGGCCGCCGCCGAAGAACCCGTAGCCATTGACGGAATTGCCATCTATCCAAGTTGCTCCGTCGGCCTCAGCCTGTCCTCCCGCCTTGAGGAAAACGATGCCGGCGAGCGCCTGTTGACGAATGTCGAGGCCGCGTTGGCAGAGGCACGTTCCAACGGTCCTTCGGCAATTCGCGCCTGGTCTCGGCACAGTCGGAACACGAATACCGATGCCGACCCTCTCGAATCCGACATCCGCGCAGCACTCGAAACGGGTGAGATCGTACCGTGGTTCCAGCCGCAGATCAGCACCGAAACCGGGCGCGTGACCGGGGTAGAGGCATTGGCCCGCTGGCGTCATCCTGATCGCGGAATCCTTCCCCCCGCCGCCTTCCTTCCCACGATCGACGCAGCCGGTCTGCTGCCACACTTGGCCGAAATCATGTTGCAGGAAACGCTAAAGGCGATGCGCGACTGGGACAATGCCGGGCTGACCATTGCCACTGCGAGCATCAACATGACCACGCAGGACCTCGATGATCCGCGCCTGACCGAGCGTTTGGCATGGCAGCTTGACCGCTTTGATCTTACGCCTCAACGACTGAATATCGAAGTGTTGGAAGATGTCGTGGCAAACGGTCCTGATGATGTGATCGCTCGCAATATCCGTGCGCTGGCGGCATTGGGCTGTGGCATTGATCTTGACGATTTCGGCACCGGTCAGGCCTCGATCAGTGCTTTGCGCCGGTTCGATGTCTCGCGCCTCAAGATTGACCGAAGCTTCATCACCCGTCTGGATACTGATGACGATCAACGTCTTGTGGTCGCCGCCGTGATCGGCATGGCAGAGCGCCTTGGGCTGGATACTGTCGCCGAGGGCGTCGAAACCGTGGGCGAACATGCGCTTTTGGCGCAATTGGGATGTACGCATGTCCAGGGATTTGGGATCGCCCGCCCGATGCCCGCTGACCGTCTCCCCCAATGGATCGAGGCTCATAATACAAAACTGGTACAGGCACCGCGCCTGCCTCGGGCCACCGGATAGCAGCGCGACCAGACGCCTAATGCATCGCCAGTGCGCACCGGACCGACACTCGCATCGGCAGCCACACAGAAACCGGTGATACACAAGAACGTCGCATCCACCGCGCCAATGCCCCCCACGCAACGCTTTTCAGTGCATCGGCGCTGCGGAACGTCGACGACAAAACCTGCCCCGTGCGGACCAAACACGCCGCATGGTCAACAAAACTTGTGCTTGAAAGCGCGAAGACACCGCCGACTCACGCCGCTTTGCCGGATAATCCGCTTGACCTTTCCCCCTAGGGTCTGTTGAACCCAAGCCTAATTTCAGGAACAGGCACAGGTGGCGTTCCCCCATGGACGATCAGAATAAAAACCTCATTCTTGCGACGGCGCTCAGCTTCGCGGTGATCCTGGCTTGGTTCGTACTTTTTCCGCCGCCCGAGCAGGCCACCCCTGATCCAAACGCCCCGGCTGTCACGCAACAGGACGCTGCATCAGATACAGCAGCGGTGCCCCTGGCAGCGCCATCCTCTGGCACGAACGCAGATGCTGCCGAAGCCGCTACACCGCAAAACGCCGACGAAGCGCCGCGGATCGCGATCGAAACGCCGCGGCTGAGCGGATCCGTTTCCTTGGCAGGTGGCCGCATTGATGATCTGTTCCTCAGCGACTACCGGGTCACTTTGGACCCCGGCGCTGAAACTGTTCACATGTTGCGCCCCGTCGGTTCTGATGCGCCCTATTACGCACTGTTTGGCTGGGCACCCGGTTCCGGCCTGTCGATTGATGACGTGCCAGGTGCCAACACGCTGTGGCAGACAGAAGGCGCGGCAACGCTCACCCCTGAAACCCCCATCACCTTGACATGGCAAAGCCCGGCTGGCCTGGCGTTCCGCCGCACCATCGCGGTGGATAACGATTTCATGTTTACCGTGACGCAGACGGTTGAGAACACCTCGGGTAACACGACAGCGCTGGCCCCTTACGGCATTCTCGCCCGCCACGGTGAACCCCAGGATCTGAAGAATTTCTTTGTTCTCCACGAAGGTGTCGTGGCGATGGCGGATGGCGAACTGTCCGAGATCGACTATGACGATATTGTCGATTTTGCAGTCAACGCCAATGAAGGGGCCCGTGCGGATGTCACCCAGGTCGCCTCCAACGGCTGGGTCGGGTTTACCGATCACTACTGGATGTCAACGCTCGTTCCGACCCCCGGTGCCGCCTACAAGTCGGTCGTGAAATATGACGACCGGCGCGACATCTACCAGACAGAGGCGGTGCGCCCGACAATCACGCTTGCACCGGGTGAGACTTCCGAAGTCTCAACACAACTTTTTGCCGGCTCCAAAGAATGGGAAACCATCCGCGAATATCAAAAGGGAGGCGTTGAACGCTTCGTCGATTCCATCGACTGGGGCTGGTTCTTCTTCCTGACCAAGCCGATCTTCGCGGTCCTGCACTGGCTGAACGCGATGATCGGCAACATGGGCTGGTCGATCATCCTGCTGACCTTCCTGATCAAGGCACTGCTTTTCCCGCTGGCCTATAAATCCTATGTCTCCATGGCGAAGATGAAAGAGCTTCAGCCGCAGATGGAGGCGCTCAAGGAAAAGGCGGGCGACGACCGCCAGAAGATGCAGCAGGAAATGATGGCGCTCTACAAGCGCGAGAAGGTGAACCCCGCCTCGGGCTGTTTGCCGATCCTCTTGCAGATCCCGATATTCTTTTCGCTCTACAAGGTGATCTTCGTCACGCTGGAACTGCGGCACGCCCCTTGGATCGGCTGGATTCGGGACCTGTCCGCGCCTGATCCCTCGTCGATCCTGAACCTCTTTGGCCTACTGCCCTACGCCCCGCCGGACCCAAGTTCGATCTTCGCGATCGTCAGCCTCGGCATTCTGCCGATCCTGCTGGGCATCTCCATGTGGTTGCAGCAGAAACTGAACCCGGCACCCGCCGACAAGACCCAGGCGATGATCTTTGCCTGGATGCCTTGGGTATTCATGTTCATGCTGGGAACCTTTGCCTCCGGTCTGGTCCTGTACTGGATTGCCAACAACACGATCACCTTCACGCAGCAATATCTTATCATGCGCAGTCAGGGCTATAAGCCCAATGTCTTTGGCAACATCATGTCTTCCTTCAAGAAAAAGCCAAAGCCGGACGAGAAGTGATGGGGCAGCTCGCGCAGATCTGGCGGCACCCGGTCAAATCCCATGGGCATGAGGCATTGTCGCAGGTCAGCCTCACGGCTGGCCAGACACTGCCCTGGGACAGAACCTGGGCCGTTGCGCATGAAGCCTCCAAAGCCGACGGATCTGCTTGGGTGCCTTGCGCAAATTTTTCACGCGGGTCAAAGGCTCCGGGGTTGATGGCGATCAGCGCGCGGCTTGACGAAGAAACGTCGACGCTGACCCTGACCCATCCCGACTTGCCAAGATTGACGGTTCGCCCCGATGAGGAAGGTGCCCGCCTGATCGACTGGGCACGCCCTGTCATGCCCGCAGACCGCGCGGCCTCTGCACGGGTGATCCGTGTGCCGGGGCGCGGCATGACCGACAGCGCATTCCCGTCCATATCCATCGGCAATCTCGCCACACATCGCGCGATCGAACAGAAACTGGGTCAGAGCCTTGATGTCCGGCGCTGGCGGATAAACCTCTGGCTTGACGGGCTGGATGCCTGGAAAGAGTTTGACTGGATCGGCCAAGAGATCCGCGTCGGTAATGTCAGCTTGCGTATCCGGGAACCGATCACCCGCTGCATGGCCACCACGGCAAATCCCGACACCGGGATACGCGATGCCGATACGCTTGGCGCGCTCAAGACATGGGGCCATACCGACATGGGCATCTATGCCGAGGTGACCACCTCGGGAAAAATCGCCATCGGCGACAGTTTGGAGGCCTCGTAATGCAACTCCCCTTTCCCCTCGCGGAAGAGCCTGACGCCGTGACCCGCGAAAAGGGACGGCTGCTCTTTGCCGCCGAATCGCAATTCCTCAAGGGCGTGGTGGCAATGGACGGCCTGCCCGATGCCGATCGGATAGAGGTGTGCTTTGCCGGACGCTCAAATGTCGGCAAATCCACCTTGATAAATGCCCTGACCGGAACCAAGGCGCTTGCCCGCGCCTCCAACACGCCCGGACGCACACAAGAGATCAACTTCTTCACCCAGTCCGACAGCCATTACCTCGTAGATCTGCCCGGCTATGGCTATGCCAATGCGCCGCTGGCGGTGGTCGAAAAATGGCAGCGCCTGCTGAAGCGCTACCTCTCTGGCCGCGCCAACCTGCGCCGCGCCTTCGTTCTCGTGGATACACGCCATGGCGTCAAAGCCGTCGACGAGGAAATCATGACCCTGCTTGATCAATCCGCCGTCACCTTCCAGGTGGTGATGACCAAGGCCGACAAGGTCAAATCCGCAGAACAGGAAAGAACCCTGACCCAGGTCCGCACGGCACTCACCAAGCATCCGGCCGCCTACCCGGAAATCGTCGTGACCTCCTCGGAAAAATCCGATGGCCTGGAAACCCTGCGCAGCATCATTGCCGGTCTCGACTGACCCCCCTTCTTCTTGGCAAAAATACTCCGGGGAGCGCGAGGGGCCGGCCCCTCGCTCCTGCACGCGCCAAACCCCTCTACCATCAGCCATTCAGCGTGACACGGCCCAAAGCACCCCTTGCACCCTCTGCCTGTGCATCCGATAAACGTTGCAGACCGACAGGGATGCCAAGGATGAAGAAGCGCACCATGAACCAGGACTGGATCACCACCGCCCGAACGCTGTCAGAAGCCCTGCCCTACATGCAGCGCTATTCAGGTGCCATCGTGGTGGTGAAATTCGGCGGCAACGCGATGGGCGACGCCGATGCGATGGCTGAATTCGCCCGTGACATCGTGCTGATGCGCCAGGTCGGCGTGAACCCGGTGGTGGTGCATGGCGGCGGCCCGATGATCAATGACCTTCTGGGGCGCCTTGGCATCGAGTCCAAATTCGTCCGGGGCAAACGCGTCACCGATCAGGCCACGGTCGAGGTGGTGGAGATGGTCCTGACCGGCCTTGTCAACAAACGCATCGTTCAGGCGATCATGGACGAAGGCGGCCGCGCCGTCGGGCTGTCGGGCAAGGATGACGACCTGATGGTCTGCGAGGCGGACGACCCGGAACTGGGCTTTGTCGGCCGCCCGATCGAGATGAACGTGCAGGTCCTGCGTGATCTCTTTGCGGCCGGGATCATCCCGGTCGTTGCCCCCGTGGCCACCGGCATGGACCCGCTGGAGACGTTCAACGTCAACGGCGACACTGCGGCGGGTGCCATCGCAGGCGCGCTCAAGGCCGACCGGCTCCTGCTTCTGACCGACGTGTCCGGCGTCAAGGATACCTCGGGCGAGGTCGTCACCGCCATGACCCCCGATGACGTGCGCCGCATGACAGCGGATGGCACGATCGCGGGCGGCATGATTCCCAAGACCGAAACCGCACTGAAAGCCATCGAACAGGGCGTGCGTGCCGTGGTCATTCTGGACGGACGCGTGTCCAACGCCTGCTTGCTGGAGCTGTTCACCGATCACGGCGCAGGGTCGCTCATCCGACGGCCAAGCCCGGCACCTACGCCAGAGTGACCGCGGCACGCCCCGCTTCCGCGACAGGCTATGCGCGGATCGAGACGCTGGCAGCCAGCCGTTCACTGGCGATTCGCGGGGCGTTTCACCCCGGCCACGACGATGCCGCACCCAAAGGGTGTCAGACACTTTTCCTGCTCGGCCCGGACGAGCCGCGCTTCTGGTCCGCCTTCAGCGCATCGCCAGAGAAATCCGACGGCGCGCCGCACCCTCTCGACCGCTGGTCAAAACGGCAGGCTGGCGCATTGGCGCAAGAGATCGGTGCGCAGGCCATTTACCCCTCTGACGGCCCGCCATGGCCGCCCTTCATTGCCTGGGCGCTCGCCTCGGGCCGCAGCCACGTCTCGCCCTCCGGGCTGCTGGTGCAGGATCAGGCGGGCCTCCTTGTCAGCTTCCGTGCTGCCCTCGCAATACAGGACCGGCTGGATCTGCCATCCTCACCACCCTCCCCCTGTACGTCCTGCGCAGCACCCTGCACCACTGCCTGCCCTGTGGGCGCGCTGGCCCCCGATCTGGATTATGACATCGCCAAATGCGCGACCCATATGCGCTCGGCACAGGGGCAGGCCTGCCGAATGGGCTGCCTTGTGCGACAGGCATGCCCGGCCTCCCTGCGATTGGGCCGTGATCCGGCACAATCCGCCTTTCACATGGCCGCCTTCCTGAAAGGACAGACATGCGCCTGATCCTCATGCGTCACGCCAAATCCAGCTGGGACAACTTTACCCAGCCGGACCACGCCCGCCCGCTGAATGACCGCGGCAGGCGCAACGCTCGCGCCCTCGGTGCCTGGCTGCGCAGCAACGGTTATCTCCCGGACAAGGTGCTGTGCTCAACCGCGACGCGCACCCGCGAGACACTGGACCTTCTGGAACTGAGTGCATCCGTCGCCTATCCGGAGGACCTCTATCATGCCTCCCCCGAAACGCTGCTGCGGTCACTGCAAGGGGCGTCCGGGAATACGGTTCTCATTCTCGCACATAATCCGGGGATCGGAAGTTTTGCGTCCAAAGTGTTGGCGCACCGGCCTGACCATCCGCGTTTCGGGGCCTATCCGACCGGCGCGACGCTTGTGGCCGGTTTCGATGTATCGCGATGGACCGACCTGGCGCTCAATAGCGGCACGGTCGACGCTTTCATCACCCCTCGCGACCTGACCGAACAGCCATAATTGCATCTGGCGCTCTCCACGCGCGCCAGGGCCGGACCCGAAGGCCCGGCCCACGTTTCACCGACGGCGGCAGCGTCGCCCGAGGAGAAACGTCCCCCCGGCCCGAAAACATTCAGCGGTCAAGATCAACAGGCACCTCGACCACCACCTCACCTGCCTTCTCGAAGGTCAGGGTCAGCGTGACAGTGTCGCCTTGCGCCAGCGGGTGCTTCAGCCCCATCAGCATCACATGATCCGCGCCGCGTTCCAGCATATGAACACCGCCAGCAGGCACAAGAATCCCATCCGGCACATGACGCATCTGCATCACGCCATCGCCGCCGTCGATATGGGTGTGCAGCTCCACCTTTTCGGCCACATCAGAGGCCACTCCGATCAGCCGGTCAGCCTCATCGCCATGGTTTTCAAGCATCATGAAGGCAGCCCCCGATTTGGCACCGGGACCAGACACGCGCGCATAAGAATCATGCGCATGCATCACGGTAGTGTCGGCAAACAGCGGCGTGGCAGTCAAAGCAAGCGCCAGGACGGCGCGGGAAATGAAAGACATGAGGTCTCTCCTGTCAGTAATTGGGAAGTCAGTAGATATGATAACTCAGACGGGTTTTGACAGATCGCGCGGCGGCGGCCCCCGCGCTTTTGGCGCAAAACTGTCCACGCCTCCCACACGCACCAGTGCCGCGCGAAAGGCCAGCGTCTCTCTCACGCGGTGCGGCAGCACCTCTACCGGGTCCGCAGCCACAGCCATCAACAGGTTCAGCGCGCAATCGGGGCAGATATGCGACGGAGAAACCGGGTTGCCTTCGGCATCAACCTGCACCGTCACGACGCCGGCCCCGGTGCACAGCACCATCTGCCCCGCCACCATGGTCTGCCCGCGCGCCAAAGCCATGCTCTGCGCCGTCAGCGTCAGAACCAGCGCAAGCATCACTGCGAAAAGGCTGCGGAAAACCGGTGTCATGGCGTCACTCTAGCCAGCAGATCCAGGTGTTCGACGCGACAAAAGGAAACAGCCCCGCCGATAAAGGCGAGGCTGCATATTGTCCCTCGATCATAAGCTTGTCAGGCCGTTGCGGCCAGCGCCTTTGCGATCTCTTTTTTCGTTTTCAGCGCGGTGGCCGAAAGCGTGTCGTCCTTGGCTTTCGCAAGATATGCGTCCAGCCCACCCCGGTGATCGACGCTGCGCAGTGCCGAAGCCGAGATACGCAGCTTGATGCCACGCCCCAGCGCTTCGGATTGCAGCGTGACGTCGTTCAGGTTCGGCAGGAAACGACGGCGGGTCTTGTTGTTGGCATGGCTGACATTGTTGCCAGTCATCGGGCCTTTTCCGGTCAATTCGCAACGGCGCGACATGTGTCCATCCTCGTCTGGTTCCGGCAAAAGCCTCGCTTTCGCCAATATTAAAAGGCACTGCCGCAGCAGCGCCCGGAAACTGGTTGGGTGTCATTAGGGCCTATGCCCCAGCCCGTCAAGAGGCATCAGGCGGATTCCGCCCTGCTTGTGCGACAGCAATCAGCCTGGCTGCCCGTTCAGCCGCGAACTCTGCCAATTCCGGCCGCTGTCTGCGCGCCGCAACCTTCGCGATATGCGCCCAGTAATGGTCCGATTCGCGGCGGCTGGTCCGATGCAGCGCGATGACGCGCGCCGGGTCTACCTCGCCTGACAGCAGAAGTTTCTGCAAATCGCCGAAATGCCCGCCCTGCCGCAGGACGCGGCTTGCCGGATGCCCGCCACCGCCCAGGCGGCAGATGTGTAGATTGGGAAACACCGTCTGGATCATTTCGGCATTCACCACATCCAGCCGCTTGAACGGATCGCACAGGATCACCCCTTGCAGGCCGCGCCGCGCCGTGGCGTCCAGACTGCCCAGGGCATCATCAAAACCGCCCGCACAATCACGATAGCGCGCATCCCCCGGCAGCACCCTTGGCGAGATCGTGAATTGCGGCGAGACGGCGACCAGCTGCCGCAGCCGCAACGGTTTGGAAAATCGCAGCGCCGCATAGCCTCCCATCGAAAAGCCGATGGCAGAGACACGTCTGTAGCGTGCCGTCACATCCCGCAGAACGTCTGCAAGCGCCAGCGTGTCGGCATTGATGTACCAATCGTTGTGCTGGCTTTGAAGGTGCAGATGCGCATGGTTGTGGCGGATGAAGCTGTGAACCGGGCGGGCCTCGCTGAACGTTCCCGGATCAGCCACTCTTTGCCGGAACGTGACAATCAGGCGGGCAGCATCAGGATTGAACAGGCTGGCGCGGATGTGACCGCCATTGAAGATGCGCTCTTCGGTCCGCGCCACGGGGTCAGCCGCCCAGATAGGTCTGCATAAGTTCCACCGCCGCGCCCGAGGGCGTTGCCTGTCCTGTTTCAACCTGTCGGGCAAGCGTTTCCAACGCGCCCTTGATGGGTTCGCGGCGCAGACGTGACAGCAAGGATTGGCGTACTTCTTCCTCGAACCAGAACCGGGCCTGTGCTGCGCGGCGGCTGTCGAAATGCCCCGCGTCGCGACGCCAATCCGTCAGGGCATTCATCTCGTCCCAGGCTTTTTGGATGCCTGCATCCTCCAGCGCCGAGACCGTCATTGCCTTGGGAAATCCGTCCGGATCCTGAGGGCGTTTGCGCAACAGCCGCAACGCGCCGGAATAGTCGGCGCAGGTGCGCGTGGCTGCCGTTTTCAGGTCGCCATCCGCCTTGTTGACCAGAATGATATCCGCGATTTCCATGATGCCGCGTTTGACACCCTGCAATTCGTCGCCGCCCGCGGGTGCCAGCAGCAGCACGAAAAGATCGGCCATCTCGGCCACCATGGTTTCGGATTGTCCCACCCCAACGGTTTCGATCAGCACCACGTCAAAGCCCGCTGCCTCGCACAGCGCCACCGCCTCGCGCGACCGGCGCCCGACGCCGCCCAACTGGCTTTGGCTGGGTGAGGGGCGAATAAAGGCATTGGCGTCGCGGCTGAGCCGGTCCATCCGGGTCTTGTCGCCCAGAATGGACCCGCCGGAGCGGACAGAGGACGGATCGACCGCCAGAACAGCCACTTTCAGGCCCTTGGCGGTGAGGAAGCAGCCGAACGTTTCGATAAAGGTCGATTTGCCCACGCCCGGTGTTCCCGAAAGGCCGATACGCAACGCTTGACGGCCTGCACCTTTGAGTTCGTCCAGCAAGGCCGCCGCGAGCTTGCGATGATCATCGCGCCCGCTTTCCACCAATGTGATCGCCCGCGCCAAGGCGCGACGTTCGCCTGCAAGGATGCGTTGCGCCGTGTCTGGAATATCCATGCCGCCCTCATTCGCTGCTTTGGCACCATTTGCATGGTTTGCGGCATGATTGTCCAGATGACCAGCGTTGGTGCGCCCAGATGGGACAGGAGCGAGGGGCCAGCCCCTCGCGCTCCCCGGAGTATTTTGACCAAGAAGAAGCAGGATCGCGCGGGCTTTACGGCGGCGGGGGTGCGTTCCATAAGGCTGGGCATGGATCGGCTGCCTATTGATGATGTCTTGCCCCAGGTGATTGCCGCGCTTGCAAAGCGCGGGCGCGCGGTGCTGCAAGCCCCGCCGGGGGCGGGCAAGACAACGCGGGTTCCTCTGGCGATGCTGGAGGCGGGCCTGACGCAGGGGCGCATTCTGATGCTGGAGCCGCGGAGGCTGGCGGCGCGTGCCGCGGCGGAGCGCATGGCAGAATCGCTGGGCGACGCGGTCGGAGCACGGGTGGGCTACCGCATTCGTGGCGAGGCGAAAACCGGCCACGCCACGCGGATCGAAGTGGTCACCGAGGGTATCTTGACGCGCATGATTCAGTCCGATCCCGAGTTGTCGGGCGTTGGTGCGGTGATCTTTGACGAATTCCATGAACGGTCGCTGAATGCCGATCTCGGTCTGGCGCTGTGCCTGGAGATCGCCGAGGCTTTGCGCGACGATCTGCTGTTGCTGGCAATGTCGGCGACACTGGATGCAGGGCCGGTGGCAGGTCTGATGGACGCGCCGGTGGTCACGTCGGAGGGGCGGAGCTATCCGGTCGAGACGCGGCATTTGGCCAGACCGTTGGACCGGCGCGCCCGGCTGGAGCAGGCCGTGGCGGAACAGGTGGTGACGGCGCTTGGCGAAACAACCGGCGGGGTGTTGGTTTTCTTGCCGGGCGAAGGCGAGATCCGGCGGGTCGAAACTGCCTTGTCAGGCCGTCTGCCAAAGGGCTGCGTGCTGCGCCCGCTTTACGGAGCGATGCCTTTCGCCGACCAACGCGCGGCAATCCGAGCCGACCCCACCCGCCGCAAGATCGTGCTGGCTACATCCATCGCAGAAACCTCGCTGACGATCGAGGATGTGCGCGTGGTGATCGATGCGGGGCGCGCGCGGCGGGCGCGGTTCGATCCGGGCTCTGGCATGTCGCGGCTGGTCACGGAACGCGTCACCCGCGCCGAGGCCACGCAACGCGCCGGGCGCGCGGGACGTGTCGCCGACGGTGTGGCCTACCGGATGTGGTCCAAGGGCGAAGAAGGCGCGCTGGCCGCCTATCCGCCGGCCGAGATCGAGACCGCGGACTTGACCGGGTTGGCGCTGGAACTGGCCGCATGGGGGGCGAAGGCGTCCGAGTTGCCGTTTCTGACCCCGCCCAACCCCGGCGCGCTCGCCGAGGCGCAGGCGCTGTTGCGGATGCTGGGGGCGCTGGATGGCGCGGGCCGCATCACGGCCCATGGCAAGGCGCTGGCCGCGCTGCCACTGCATCCGCGCCTTGGTCACATGCTGGTGACAGCCGGGCAGGATGCGGCCCCGCTCGCCGCCTTGCTGGCCGAGCGTGATCCGTTGCGCGGTGCGCCCGCGGATCTGTCGCTGCGGCTGGAAGCGCTGGCCGATCCGAAGGCCTATGCAGACCGGCGGCCCTGGCCTGCCGACCGCGCCACGTTGTCGCGCATTCGCGCCGAGGCAAAACGCCTGGCGCGATCCGCCAAGCCCGCTGGTCCGCTCTCATCCGCCGGCATGGTGGCGCTGGCTTACCCTGACCGCGTGGGGCTTCGACGCAAGGGCGAGGCTCCGCGCTTTGTGCTGTCAGGCGGCAAGGGTGCGGTGATGAACGAGGCTGATCCGCTGGCCGGACAACGCCTGATCGTCGTGACCGACACCGACGGCAACCCGCGCGAGGCGCGCATTCGGCAGGCCATCGCCCTGTCCGAGGCTGAGTTGCGCGGGCTTTTCGCTGAGCGCATCACCTGGGTCGATCTGTGTGAATGGTCACGGCGCGAACGGCGCGTGGTCGCCCGCCAGCAGGAACGCTACGGCGCGCTGGCGCTGGATGACCGGCTGTGGAAGGACGCCCCGGCAGACGCCATCGCGCGGGCAATGCTGGACGGGGTGCGCGAGTTGGGGTTTGCCTTCTCGACCAAGGCGCAACTGTTCCGGGCACGGGTGACGCTCGCCCGTGCGGATGGGATGCGCCTTCCGGACATGTCCGAAGACGCATTGATGGCGGGTCTGGAAGATTGGTTGCTGCCCTACCTCACCGGCATCAGAACTGCCGAGGACTGGAAACGCTTCGATCTGCTCGATGCATTGCGGGCGATGCTGGGTTGGGACGACATGCAGGCGCTGGACCGGGCCGTGCCTGCGCATTTCACAACGCCTCTCGGACGCAGCATCCCGATCGACTATTCCGGCGCGGCACCGGAGATCAGCTTGCGCTTGCAAGAGATGTTCGGCCAGACGACACATCCCACCGTCGGGGGACAACCGCTGCGGGTTACGCTGTTGTCCCCGGCAGGCCGACCGGTGCAGACAACCATGGACCTGCCGGGATTCTGGGCAACCTCCTATGAGGATGTCCGAAAGGACATGCGCGGCCGTTATCCAAGACATCCCTGGCCTGACGATCCCACCCAGGCCGATCCGACGCTGCGGGCCAAGCCACGCGGGCAATAGGGCATCGACCCCCAGACGCGGAATGGGGGCGGTGATCTTGTCCAATGGATTTTAGCCACAGCCCGACCAAACATCCCAACAAACCGACACGCCACAGTTACAGCGCCACCCGCACCGGCCCTGAGCCGGTGCCTCGCGGTCCGGCGACACGCTCTCACAAGGGCGGGCGCTCAGACGCCCAGACACCAGCGCATGACAGCCTTTTGCGCGTGCAGACGGTTCTCGGCCTCGTCAAAGATCACAGAATGCGGGCCGTCCATCACCTCGGACGTGGCCTCATCATCGCGATGCGCAGGCAGGCAATGCATGAACAGCGCGTCAGGCTTTGCGTTGGCCATCAGGCGTTCGTTCACCTGATAGCCGCGCAGCTGATTATGCCGCCGCTCACGGGCGGATTGCGGATCATGCATGCTGACCCAGGTGTCGGTGACGATCAGATCCGCCCCCTCAACCGCTGTCATCGGGTTGCGCTCGATCTCGACGCGGACGCCTTTGGCCCGCGCTTCTTCAATGAAGCCGGGTTCGGGGTCCAACGTCTGTGGCCCGGTAAAGGTGAAATCAAAGCCGAACTGCCCGGCGGCGTGAATGAAGGACGCACAGACATTGTTGCCATCGCCCGACCAGACAACCTTCTTGCCTGCGATCGGACCGTTATGTTCCTCGAACGTCATGATATCGGCCATGATCTGGCAGGGATGCGTCCGGTTTGTCAGCCCGTTGATCACCGGCACATCGGCATGTTCGGCCATTTCCAGCAATGTCGCCTCTTCAAATGTCCGGATCATGATCAGATCGACATAGCGGCTCAGCACGCGGGCCGTATCGGCGATTGTTTCACCATGGCCCAGCTGCATATCCGTTCCCGACAGCACCATCGTCTGCCCGCCCATCTGACGCACCCCGACGTCAAAGCTGACACGCGTCCGGGTCGAGGGCTTTTCAAAGATCAGCGCGACCATCTGCCCTGAAAGGGGCTGCTCGTCATCCGGGGTGCCCTTCGGGCGGCCGAGGCGCGCCTTTTTCATCGCCTTGCCGGAATCAATGATCTGCCGAAGGTCCTCCGGCGCAGTGGTGTGAATATCGAGGAAATGGGTCATATATGGGTTCGCTTTGCTGTCTGCCGAAAAAATGCCGACCTGTCGCCGGGGCGCGCGCGCCGGGGGATGATGTTGCACGGTAGAATGGTTCAGCTTCGTCGGAAATGCATGTTCTGCACCAGTTCGCCATCCTCGCAGGGACGAACCTCGCCGGGTATGAACCCTGCGCCGCGAAAAATCGCGATGCCACGCGGGTTGGTCAGGCGCGGATCGGTCACGACCTCAGCCGCGCCGCCATCCAGCAAGGTTTGTGCATATTGACGAACATAGGCCTTGGCATGGCACTGCCCAAGAAAGCTTGGGACACCAAGGAAGGTGTCCACGGCACGCGTGCGCGGCACCGTATCAGTGAAATGCGGCACGCCTGCCAGATGGGGACACCAATCCTGAATGAACGCAAACGCCACACCATCCTGAGACACGACATGCATCTGACAGTCGCCGCCGTCGATATCGGCGTCGATGAGCGCGATTTCGTGCTCCGGCGGCCCCCAGACAGGTGCGACATGCGCCTGTCCCAGCCATCCGCGCAGCATATCGTAATCGGCGCGTGTCACCGGGCGGAACTCATACATCGGCCCCGACGGTGCTTGCCGCTGCATCAATCCGTGTCACCGCCTCGGCGATCTCGTCTTCCGTCAGATTGAGTGGCGGCAGAAGGCGCACCACATTATCGGCGGCAGGCACAAGGATCACCAGATTGTCATAGCCCGCCTTGACCAGATCGGCAGGCGCAACCTTGCATTTCAGTCCCAGCATCATGCCAGACCCGCGCACGCCTTCGAAAACATCGGGATGAGAGGCAACCAGCCCTTCCAGCTTTTGCCGCAGCAGTCCGGACCGTTTGCGCACATCTGCAAGAAATTCAGGGTCAGAGACGATTTCCATGACCTTGCCGCCGACCGCGCAGGCCAGCGGGTTGCCGCCATAGGTCGATCCATGCGTGCCCACCACCATGCCCGATGCCGCGTCTTGCGTCGCCAGCACAGCCCCCAGAGGAAAGCCCCCGCCGATGCCTTTGGCGACCATCATGATGTCGGGCGTCACACCGGCCCATTCATGCGCGAACAGCTTCCCGGTCCGGCCCATGCCGCATTGGACCTCGTCCAACACCAACAGGATGCCTTTCTCATCGCACAGCGCGCGCAGCCCTTTCAGGCATTGATCGGGAAGCGGGCGGATACCGCCCTCGCCCTGTACGGGCTCGATCAGGATGGCGGCAGTGTTGTCATTGATGGCCGCGTGCAACCCGTCGTGGTCGCCCCAGTCAACATGCACAAAGCCCGGCAAAACAGGGCCGAAGCCCTTGACCATCTTTTCCGACCCCGAGGCCGCGATGGCCGCCGAGGACCGTCCGTGAAATGAGCCCGAGAAAGTCACAATCTCCACCTTTTCGGGCTGGTCTTTTTCGTACCAGTATTTCCGCGCCATCTTGACGGCTAGCTCGCACGCCTCGGTGCCGGAATTGGTGAAGAACACCGTGTCGGCAAATGTCGCCGCCACCAGCTTGTCAGCCAGGTCTTGCTGCTGGGGGATGCTGTAAAGGTTGGAGACGTGCCAGACCTTGTTCGCCTGCTCGGTCAGCGCGGTGGTCAGATCGGGGTTGGCGTGGCCCAGAACATTCACGGCAATTCCGGCACCCAGATCAAGAAATCGGCGTCCGTCGGCCTCGGTCAACCAGGGGCCTTCGCCCTTGACGAAGGACAAAGGCGCACGCGCATAGGTGGGCAGAACGGACGGGATCATGGACAGCATCCTTGTGAATGAAGCTCTTTGAGTGCCGCATGGGCAGGCTCAAGTCAATCTGATGAGGAAGGTTTGCGCCGGCAATGGACGCGGGAACGACAGGCGCGGGACGTCAGACGCAGCAGCGTCGACGTCGGATCAAGGTGTTTTGGCGCGTATCGGTCATGCAGGGGTATTTATATGCGCGTGCCCGAATGCACCAGAGGATTTTTGCGCCGTCGCCCGGTTTGCGACCGAAATGTTGTCACGGGCGTTTTCGGGAGTCGCAATAGCTGAGAATTCGGCCCTTGTGGCCCTGTCCGGGAACGAGGGGCCAGCCCCTCGCGCTCCCCGGAGTATTTGTGCCAAGAAGAAGGGACGGCCGCGGGCGGCGTTGTCTGCGATGTCAGGCGAACGGGTCGTCGGGGTAGCCAACGCCCATCAGGTACAGACCTTCCGGCGGGCTCACCGGGCCGCAGGCCGCACGTTCGCGTGCTTCAAGTGCTGCACTGACATCGTCTGGCGACCATCTGCCGGCACCGACGCGTTCCAGCGTGCCCACGATGCTGCGCACCTGATTGTGCAGGAAGGAGCGCGCCCGCACGTCGAAGTGAACCTCTGGACCGGCACCTGTGTCAACCTTGTGAATGTCGAGCCTGTCGAGGGTCTTCAGCGGCGATCTGGCCTGGCATATTGTCGAACGGAACGTGGTGAAGTCGTGATGCCCGACCAGCCGCTTTGCGGCCTCTTGCATGGCGTCGACATCGAGGGCGAGGCCGACCCTCCAGACCTGCCCCGCCTCCAGCGTCAGGGGCGCGCGGCGGCACAGGATGCGGAACAGGTAGCGGCGCTCTGTTGCCGTAAAGCGGGCATGCCAGTCGTCCTCCACCGCCACGCAGGCGCGGATTGCCACGGGGGCGGGTTTCAGGTGGTAGTTCACCGCTTCGGACAGGCGGAACGGATCCCAGTTCTTGTCCATATCGCAATGCGCCACCTGCCCCCGCGCATGGACCCCCGCATCGGTGCGCCCGGCGGCGGCGATCCTGTGGGCGCGCGGCTCCAGTTTCGCCAGGGCATCCTCTATCGCGCCCTGCACCGAAGCCAGGCCGACCTGTCGTTGCCAGCCCGAAAACGGGCCGCCGTCATATTCCACCAAAAGCGCATATCTGGGCATGGCGGCGCAGATAGCGCGCCGCGCCGCCCGGCACAATCCCTGTCCGTTGCACTGGTGCTTGGCGCGGGGTACGCCTATCTTGCGCGCAAAGAGGGTAAGAAGGGGCAGGCTTGTGGTAATCTCGACGCTGGCAGACGGTTTGACGCGCGGGGTCGAGACCTTGGCGGACAGCTTGGCCAGCCCGTTTTCGGAACCGGTGATCCGGCTGGGCGTCACCGGCCTGGCGCGGGCGGGCAAGACCGTGTTCATCACGTCGCTGGTCGCGAACCTGCTGGACCGGGGCCGGATGCCGCAGTTGCTGGCGGCGGCTGACGGGCGCATCACCACCGCCTATTTGCAGCCGCAGCCCAACGACACCCTGCCCCGTTTTGAATACGAGACGCATCTGGCCGCCTTGACGGCGCGCGAACCGCATTGGCCCGACAGCACGCGGATGATCTCGGAACTGCGCCTGTCCTTGCGGGTACAGCCCAGCGGGTTGCTGGCCGGTTTGCAGGGGCCACGGACAGTGCATCTGGACATCGTGGATTATCCCGGCGAATGGCTGCTGGATCTGGGGTTGATGGAGAAATCCTATGCCGATTGGTCACGCGAGACCTTGGACCGGATCACCCGACGCGAACAGGCGGCGGAGTTCATCGCGCTCTCCGGTGGAACTGATGCCGCTGCGGAATTGCACGAAACCGACGCGCAGGCGCTTGCCCGCAGTTTCACTGGCTATCTGACCCAGGCGCGGCAGGATGGCTATTCCGATTGCACGCCGGGGCGCTTTTTGCTGCCGGGGGATCTGGCGGGATCTCCGGTGTTGACATTTGCACCGCTGCCCGATCCCGGCGGAGCGCCGCGAAAATCGCTGTGGCGCGAGATGGAGCGGCGCTACGAGGCCTATAAGGCGCGGGTCGTGCGGCCCTTTTTCCGCGACCACTTCGCCCGGATCGACCGACAGGTGGTGCTGGTCGATGCGCTTGGCGCAATCCATTCCGGCCCCGCCGCGGTCGAGGATATGCGGTTGGCGATGGCGGATATCCTGTCGTCTTTCCGGCCCGGTCGGAACGCCTTTCTGACACAGATTTTCCGCGGCAAACGGGTAGAGAAGATCCTGTTTGCCGCCACCAAGGCCGACCACCTGCATCACACCCAACATGCCCGCCTGACCGCGATCATGGAGGCGCTGACGCGCGAAGCCCGCGACCGTGCACGCTTTGCCGGGGCGGAAACCTCTGCCATGTCGCTGGCCGCGCTGCGCGCCACGGTCGAGGAAACGATCCAGCATGACGGGCGGACGCTGAATTGCGTGCGTGGGCGGTTGCTCGACAGCGGAAAAGAGGCGGCGTTCTACCCCGGTGCCCTGCCCGACGATCCCGGTCATCTGCTGGGGCCCGCGCGTCAGGGAGCCGATGCGTGGCTGGATCAGGATTACCAGATCATGCGGTTCGCCCCCGCGCCGCTGACCCTGAAACCGGACGAAGGCCCGCCGCATATCCGGCTGGACAAGGCCGCACAATTCCTGTTCGGAGACCGGCTATGACGATCATCCTGCGCCCGGCCCGATCGTTGGATGCAGGCAAGATCGGTGGGTTGATGAGCGATGGCAACGCCGCCAACGATTGGAAGCCGCACCTGCATTCCGCGGCCGAGGATATCAGCTATTGCGCCAAGATGATCGATTGCGGATGGGTGACCGTCGCCTGTGAGGACCGGTTGGTGTTGGGGTTCATTGCCCGGCAAGAGGGTTATGTCCACGCGCTTTACGTCAGCGCGCAGGCACGCGGATCCGGGGTCGGGCGCATGTTGTTGGATGACGCCAAGATTGGCCGCGACAGGCTGAAACTCTGGACCTTCCAGCATAATATCGCGGCGCAGCGATTCTACCTTCGCGAGGGTTTCATCGAGGACAGCCGAACCGACGGCCATTCGAATGAAGAAAAGCTGCCTGATATCACTTATATCTGGAGGCGAAAGGGCAAGAAATGAGTGACCGGGATGGCCCTGTACTGATCGACCTTGATGGCAAGGGTAGCGGGCCTTCGCCCGCCGAAGCCCCGCCGGTGCCCGACACGGGCGAACCCGGCCCGCGCGGTCAGGCAATGGCGACGGTCGCGGCGCTTGCCGGTCGGCGTTCCTCGCCCTTGGCACGGTGGTTCTGGGGGCTGTTGATGGCGGTCATCGGCACCGTGGTTTCGGTGGCGGCGTGGAACTTTGCCGCTGGTCTCATTGCGCGGGTGCCGCTGCTGGGCTGGGCGGTGACTGTGCTATTTGGTCTGTTTGTGCTGGTGCTGCTGGCGATTGCGATCAAGGAACTGTCGGTCTTTTCGCGGCTGGCGCGAATTGACAAGCTGCACCGGCGCGCAGCGCAGGCGCTGGCAGAGGATGACCTTGGCGGCGCGCGAATTGTCATCAAGGAGCTGACCGCGCTTTATTCGGGGCGTGAGGATACCCTCTGGGGCCGACAACGCGTCGAGGATTTGGGGGCAGAGCAGTTTGACGCAGGTGCCCTGCTGGGGCTGGCCGAAGCAGAACTTCTGCGTCCCCTGGATCGCGCCGCCCGAGCCGAGGTCGAGGCCGCGGCCCGTCAGGTGGCCACTGTCACCGCGCTGGTGCCGCTGGCTTTGGCGGATGTCGCGTCGGCGCTTACGGCCAATATCCGGATGATCCGGCGCATTGCCGAGATTTATGGCGGCCGGTCGGGCACTTTGGGAAGCTGGCGACTGACCCGCGCCGTGATGGCGCATCTGGTTGCCACCGGTGCGGTGGCGGTGGGCGACGACATGCTGGAACCGGTGTTGGGCGGCGGACTACTTGCAAAACTGTCGCGGCGGTTTGGCGAAGGCTTGATCAACGGCGCGCTGACCGCCCGTGTCGGTGCCGCGGCGATGGAGGTCTGCCGCCCGCTGCCCTTCACCCGCGAACCACGCCCACCGGTGCGCAGTATGGTCAAATCCGCGCTGACCGGATTATTCCGGCAGGACAAGGACTGACGCTTGCATCCGCAGACATGGCAGGGCTGGTCCGTGTGCCGAACGGCATCGGTGGCGGATCCTGGCAGGGTATCCGTGCGGAGCCGTCGGTTAGCAGCAGGGTTCTGCTTGTTCCGCCGCCAGCAACCAGCAGAGCGCGGGGCGCATCATCCGAATGCACCCCGCTTGATCTTTACGGGCAATTCTCGAATGGCAAACGCTGCGTATCTACAGCATCGCCATTGGCAACCGAATTACTCGGCAGGCGCTGGTTGTTCCTCGGCAGCGACGCCATTGTCAGCCGGGGCCGCGTCGTCGGCCGCCGTCGCTGATCCCCCTGCCTCGGCACCGTTTGTCGTGGCTTGGGTATTGCCAGTCTCCGTCACCGGCGCTGCGGCCTCACCATTGCCGTTTGCCGCTGGTGCAGTCGCATCGGCACCGCTCTCGATCATCGGGGTGCTTGCGGGCGCGGGCGGATCTGTCAGGACCGGCGCGGGTTCTGGCGAACCGCTGATCAACGAGGCACCGACCAGCACGGCAATGATCACCACAACTGCGACGACAAGGGCGATCACGACGTTGCCGCCGGACCGGGTCGTGCGGATTTCGCGCGGCTCGCGCAGGTGAGTATCTGTCTCTTTATAGGCCATCTGGGTTCTCCTTCATTGGATGCGGTCGAATGAGGCGTTCCCATGAAAGTCCGACCGCTTGTAAGCAAAGCGCGCAGATGGCCGAATGGTTCGACGCCGTTTTGCAATCGTCACGGATCGGCCAGACCCTGCCGAAAACGCGGCACCCCATGCGCCGACTCTTGCCGCGTCAGTGGCAGCCGCCGGAACCGGCGGGACATTGCCGCAACCACCGTCTCCGCGCGCCGTTTTCCGCCAGTTGCGCCAGAAGATGCGCAAACACATGCGGGTCAGGCTGTCGTCATCGCCTGATCCAGTCAGGTGACACGGCCACTGGACGCCCGCGCATCGCGCGCCTATAACCTGCCTCATGACGCATGGCCTCGCGATCATCATTCGAATTATATGCCCGGCGCTCTGACACGCGAGCCGCCGGGACAAGGCGTATGCACTGCCGCGCCGCCCCTGACCTTCCAGACAATTCACACGATTTTCAAGGACGCCCAAGATGTGCGCCGAGACGCCCGACTATAAAGCTACGCTGAACCTTCCGAAAACCGATTTCCCGATGCGCGCGGGACTGCCCAAACGAGAACCTGAATGGCTGGCCCGCTGGGAGAAAATCGGCATCTATGACCGCCTGCGCGAAAATGCCGGGGACCGGACCCCGTTCACGCTGCATGACGGTCCCCCCTATGCCAACGGCCATCTGCATATCGGTCACGCGCTGAACAAGACGATCAAGGACATGATCGTGCGCAGCCACCAGATGATGGGCCGCGACGCGCGCTATATTCCCGGCTGGGACTGCCACGGCTTGCCGATCGAATGGAAGATCGAGGAACAATACCGCGCCAAGGGCAAGAACAAGGACGAGGTCGATGTCGTCGATTTCCGTCAGGAATGCCGCCGGTTCGCCGAGGGCTGGATCGACGTGCAGCGCGACGAATTCAAACGTCTGGGCATCACCGGCAAGTGGGAACGCCCCTACCTGACAATGGATTTCCGGGCCGAACGGATCATCGCCGAGGATTTCCAGAAATTCCTGATGAATGGCACGCTGTATCAGGGCTCCAAGCCGGTGATGTGGTCTCCGGTCGAAAAGACCGCGCTGGCCGAGGCCGAGATCGAGTATCACGATCACAAAAGCCATACGATCTGGGTGCCGTTCAAGGTCGTCTCGGGCGGTGATTTCACCATGCCCGAAGGCGAGGATGACGACTATGCGGGTGCCGATTCCGTGCTCGCCTCGTCGGACCTGCTGACGGCCAAAGTGGTGATCTGGACAACGACGCCCTGGACGATCCCGTCCAACAAGGCCGTCGCTTACAACCCCAAGATCAACTACGGCCTGTATGAAGTCACCGGCACCCCCGAGGAATGCTGGTGCAAGATCGGCGACCGCTATCTGCTGGCCGATGCGCTGGCAGAAGATGTGCTGAGCAGCGCACGTCTGGACGACACGATGTATCGCCGCCTGCGGGATGTATCGGCAGAGGAGCTGTCCACTCTGACGCTGGCCCACCCCTTTGCGGGCGTGGACGGGGCGGACGGCTTCTGGGATTACGACGTGCCGATGATCGACGGCGACCATGTGACCGACGAGGCTGGCACAGGTTTCGTTCACACCGCCCCAAGCCACGGTGCAGATGACTTTGAATGTTTCATGCAGCGTAACTGGCTGGACCGGATGACGCATAATGTGGGCGAGGAATCCGAATTCCTGCCGCATGTGCCGTTCTTTGCCGGCCTTCAAGTGTTCGACCGCAAGGGCAAGGAAGGCAAGGCCAACCCCACCGTCATTGCCAAGCTGGTCGAGGTGGGCGGGCTGATCGCCCGTGGCCGTGTGACCCACAGCTATCCGCATAGCTGGCGGTCCAAGGCACCGGTGATCTTCCGCAACACGCCACAATGGTTCGCCGCCATCGACCGCGAGGTTGGCGACGGGCAGGACACTTACGGCAAGACCATCCGTGAACGCGCGCTGACCTCTATCGACGAACTGGTGAAATGGACGCCGCAGACCGGCCGCAACCGCCTGTTTTCGATGATCGAGGTTCGCCCCGATTGGGTTCTGTCGCGCCAACGCGCCTGGGGCGTGCCGCTGACATGCTTTACCCGGAAGGGCGTGCTGCCCACCGACGAAGGTTTCCTGCTGCGCGATGAGGCCGTCAACGCCCGTATCCTTGAAGCGTTTGAGGCCGAAGGTGCCGACGCCTGGTACAAGCCCGGCGCGAAAGAACGTTTCCTCGGCAGCGATTATGACCCCGCCGAATGGGATCAGGTCTTCGACATCCTCGATGTGTGGTTCGATTCCGGCTCCACCCACGCCTTTGTGCTGCGCGACCGTGAGGACGGCACCGAAGACGGTATCGCCGATGTCTATATGGAAGGCACCGATCAGCATCGCGGCTGGTTCCATTCCTCCATGCTGCAAGCCTGCGGCACCATCGGACGCGCCCCCTATCGCAACGTCGTCACGCATGGGTTCACGCTGGACGGCAAGGGCAACAAGATGTCCAAATCGCTGGGCAACACCATCGCGCCTGACGATGTGGTCAAGCAATACGGCGCAGATATTCTGCGGCTCTGGGTGGCACAGGCCGATTATACCGCCGATCAGCGCATCGGGCCGGAAATCCTGAAAGGCACGGCAGACAGCTATCGCCGCTTGCGCAACACCATGCGCTTCATGCTGGGCGCGCTGTCGCATTTCGAGGAATCCGACCGCACCGCCCCTGCTGATATGCCGGAATTGGAACGCTGGGTGCTGCACCGTCTGGCCGAGCTCGATCACCGGGTCCGCAAGGGCTATGCGGAATTCGACTTCCAGGGCGTGTTCCAGGCCCTGTTCAACTTCGCCACGGTGGATTTGTCCTCCTTCTACTTCGATATCCGCAAGGACGTGCTCTATTGCGACGGCGACACAGACCGCCGCCGTGCCGCGCGCACGGTGCTGGACATCCTGTTCCACCGCCTGACAAGCTGGCTGGCGCCGGTTCTCGTCTTCACGATGGAGGAGGTCTGGCTGGAACGCTTCGGCGGCGAGGAAAGCTCTGTCCACCTGACCGATTTCCCGGACACGCCAGCCGATTGGCTGGACGAACCGCTGGCCGCCAAATGGGCCAGCGTCCGTCAGGCCCGCCGGGCCGTGACCGCCGCGCTTGAAGTGCAGCGTACCGACAAGGTGATCGGTGCCTCGCTGGAGGCCGCCCCGGTCGTGCATGTGCGCGACAAGGACATGCTGGCGGCGCTGAAATCCGTCAATTTCGACGATATCTGCATCACCTCAGCGATCTCCCTGACTGGCGATCCACAGCCCGGCGAATCCTTCCGCCTGCCGGAAATCGACGGCGTGGGCGTGGTGTTCGAAAAGGCTGAAGGCGAGAAATGCCAACGCTGCTGGAAGATCCTGCCGGATGTCGGCACCCACAAGCATCCGGGCACCTGCGCACGTTGTGACGCGGCACTGGGCTGACGCGCCGACGCGCTGAAACGAAAGGCGGACCGCGATGAGCCTGACGGTATTCCTCGCGGTCCTTGCCGCCGCCCTGCTGCATGCGGGCTGGAACGCGCTGATCAAACTCGGCGCGTCCAAAATGACGTCGATGCTGATTCTGACGCTGGTGCAGATGGGCATGGGCGGTATCGTGGCGCTGGCCCACCCCCTGCCCTCGTCCGAGGTCTGCTTCTGGTTGCTGGCCTCCGGTGTCTTCCATTCCGGCTACAAGCTGTTCCTCGCCTATGCCTACGAACAGGGCGATCTCAGCCGCGTCTATCCCATCGCCCGTGGCGCGGCACCGCTGGTCGTGACGCTGGTCTCTGCCGCCCTGCTCGCCGACGTCATCCTGCCGCTGGAATATCTTGCAATCGCCGTTCTGGGCTGCGGCATCCTGATGATGGCCCGCGGTGTCTTCACCAGCGGCGAAAGCCACCGCCTTGTCCCACTGGCCCTGGGGTCGGCGCTAATGACCGCTGGCTATTCGCTGGTGGACGGCTTGGGCGCGCGGATCTCCGAGAATCCGGCAATGTATGTCGCATGGCTTTTCATCCTCGACGGAATGTTTTTCACCCCCATCTGCATCGCGCTACGCGGGCGCTCTGTCCTTCAGGCCCGCAAACGGGACTGGCTTCTGGGCTGTCTCGCCGCCGCCGGGTCCTACGCGGCCTATGCCATCGCCGTCTGGGCCATGACCCAGGCCCCGATCGCGCTGGTGACCGCGCTGCGCGAAACCTCTATCCTCTTCGCCGTGCTTCTGGGCTGGCTCTTCATGGGCGACCGGATTGACCGCACCAAGGCGCTTGCCGCCACGCTGATCATCGCGGGCGTCGTTCTGACCCGGCTTTGAACCGTTCTTGCCAAGTGGCGCTTCCGACGCCACTTTATGCACATGCCCAGCCTGACCGTCCAAACGCCCACCGGCCCCTTCACCATCACCGAAGAACATGGTCGGATCACGCGCAGCGAATGGGGCAGCGGCGGCACGGATCAAACACCTTTGCTGCAACGCGCCGCAGCGCAGGTTACCGCCTATTTCGACGGACAGCTGACAAGTTTCGATCTGCCCCTCAACCCCGACGGATCAAGCCTGCAACAACAGACATGTAATGCTATGCTGACCATCCGCTTCGGCGAAACCCGCACCTATGGCGACCTCGCGAAAGAGCTCGGCGTTCCCGCACAGGCAATCGGGCAGGCTTGCAGCGGCAACCCGATTTCGCTGATCATCCCCTGCCACCGCGTCCTTGCAGCGACCAATCTCGGCGGCTTCTCCGGTCGGCATGGCATTGAAACCAAAGTCTGGCTTCTGAAACACGAAGGTGCCGCCAGCCTTCTGATCTGACCCATCCCCCGCGAAAACGTCAGACTTGCACGTCGCCTCGCAACGCGCGCCGAGCCTCCCGCCCGACAGGCGGGAGGCGAGACATCCTGTGCGGCCGCAAGGCCGCTCCTTTCAGGAACAGCCCCCGTCAGTCGCGCCGCGAATCGCGTGGGTAGACGCCAAGAATTTCCAGATAACTGGTGAAATAGCCCAATTCGTCCAGCGCCAGCGCCACTGCCGGATCGTCGGGATGGCCTTCGATATCGGCATAGAACTGCGTCGCCGTGAAAGACCCCCCCACCATGTAGCTTTCCAGCTTGGTCATGTTGACGCCATTGGTCGCAAATCCGCCCATTGCCTTGTACAGCGCCGCCGGAATGTTGCGGACCTGGAACACGAAAGATGTCATCATGCCATGCGCGCCACGCGGTGTCATATCCGGTTCTGCTGACATGATCAGGAATCGCGTGGTATTGTTGCCCTCATCCTCGATATGGCGCGCCAGAACGTCCAGCCCGTAGATCTCGCCCGCCAATTCCGAGGCCAGCGCCCCCATCTTCGCATCGCCCACCTCGGCCACATGCTTGGCCGATCCGGCGGTATCCGCACCAGTCACCCGGTGAATGCCGTGCTCGCGCAGGAACTTATGACATTGTCCCAGAAGCACTGTGTGGCTCATCGCGCTTTCGACCGCACTCAACTGCGTTCCGGGCACGGCCAGCAGGTTGATATGCACCCGCACAAATGTCTCGTCGATGATGTGCAGCCCTGATCCCGGCAGCAGCGAGTGTATGTCCGCAACCCGCCCGTAGGTGGAATTTTCCACCGGCAGCATCGCCAGATCGGCATCGCCCCCGCGTACCGCCTCGATCGCGTCCTCGAAGGTGCGACACGCCAGCGCCTCCATCTCCGGGCGGGCCTGGCGACAGGCCTGGTGGGAATATGCGCCAGGTTCCCCCTGGAAGGCTATGCGTCTGGTCATCTCGAAAATCCTGAGGTTTAATCCCTCTCGGGCGTTTGGTCGCGGCTTCTACACCTTGCCACAGCGAAGGGGAACCCGTAGATACGCGCCGAAACCCTATTCATACGGACAGGCGAGCGATGCTGGATACGATGACACTCACCAAGATACTCGGCGCTTTCTGCGGGGCCCTGCTGATCTTTCTTGTCGGCAAATGGGCTGCGGAATCGCTGTACCATGTCGGCCCAGCCGGTCACGGTGAGGAGCACGCGATGGGCTATGCCATCGAAACCGGTGGCGACAGCGCCGCAGAGGAGCCCGAAGAAGAGGTGGACTTTGCAGTCCTGCTCGAAGCGGCAGACCCGGAAAAAGGCGCGAAAGTGTTCAGCAAGTGCCGCGCTTGCCACAAGGTGGAACCTGACGCGAACGGCACCGGCCCGACGCTGTACCAGGTTGTCGGCCGCGAAGTCGACAGCGTCGATGGCTTTGCCTATTCCGGCGCGCTGGAAAAGGTCGCGGATGTCTGGACACCGGAGCATCTCAACGGTTTCCTCGAAAACCCCAAAGGCTATGCGCCCGGCACCAAGATGAGCTTTGCCGGCCTCAAGAAGCCCGAAGATCGCGCCGACCTGATTGCGTATCTCGATACGCTCGGCGGCTAAGCTGCACAGAACCCGCGCGCACAGGGCCGTTGTCCACCAGGACAGCGGCCCTTTTCTTTTCTGCGGCGGCAATTTGCCTGCCGATCACGCAATCTCAACTTGAATGTGGTTGGACACGCCCCTTAGCTTGTGCCCAATGTCCAAAGGGCTGACTGCATAACCGGAGGTGAACCGATGATCAGGACGACTGCGCAGGCGCAAAGCGGCATTTCCAAGGGGATGTCGGTCCCACATGCCATCGCTGCCGGGCTGATGGCGGCGGGCATTGCCCTCTGGGCCGGTCAGGTGCAGGCTCAGGACGCTGGCGTGACGCGCGCACATGGCTATTCCTATTTCGGCAATCTGGATTATCCGGCTGACTACGATCACCTGCCCTATGCCAATCCCGACGCCCCCAAAGGTGGGGAACTGTCGCTGGGTGCCACCGGAACGTTTGACAGCCTCAACCCCTATTCCCGCAAGGGACGCGCGGGCGCGCTGACAGCAATTCAATATGACCAGTTGATCGAATCCACCGCCGACAGCGTCGGGCAATATTACTGCGTCCTTTGCGAAAGCCTCGAATATGACGAGGGCAAGAATTACGTCATCTTCAATCTGCGCCCCGAGGCGGTATTCTCTGACGGCAGCCCGGTCACGGCCGAAGATGTCGTCTACAGCCACCGCCTGTTCATCGAACAGGGCCTGCCATCTTACGCGCAGGCCGTCGGGCGTATGGTCACCGGTGCCGAGGCGCTGGACGAACACACCGTGAAATTCACCTTTGCCGAAGGCATCACCCGCCGCAGCCTGATCGAAACCGTGGGCAACACGCCGGCCTTTTCAAAGGCTTGGTTCGAGGCGGATCCGAAACGTCGGCTGGACGAACCCCGGCTGGAGGTGGCCATCGGATCCGGCCCCTACATCCTTGACAGCTACGAGGTGAACCGCCGCATCGTGTACAAACGCAACCCGGATTACTGGGGCAAGGATTTGCCGTTCAACAAGGGGCGGCACAATTACGACACCATCCGGATCGAGTATTTCGCCGACAGCACCGCCGCGTTCGAAGCGTTCAAGGCCGGCGAATACACGTTCAAGAGCGAAGGCGACCCCAAGCAATGGGCGACCGGATATAACTTCCCGCGCGTGCAGAACGGGACCGTGGTGAAAGAGGCCCTGCCCGACGGAAGCCCACCCGACGCGGCGGGCTTTGTCTTCAACCTCGCCAAGCCGCAATTTGCCGATAAGGACGTGCGCAAGGCACTGGCCCTGGCTTTCAACTTTGAATGGGCCAACGAATCCCTGCGTTACGGGCTTTACAGCCAGCGCAGTTCGTTCGTCGAAGGCACTCCGCTGGAGGCAAAGGCCACGCCACAGGGCGCGGAAAAGGCCTTTCTGGACTCGCTTGGCGATGTCGTGCCGGACGCATTGATGAACGAAGAGCCGATAATAAGCCATAGCTCGGACGCCGCGCGGCTGAATGATCGCGGCAACCTGCGCCGCGCCGCAGCCATGCTGGAAGAGGCGGGCTGGTCCATCGCCGACGATAACCTGCGCCGTAACGCGGAGGGCAAGACGCTGGACATGCGCATCCCGATCCCGTCGAATATGGACCCGACGCTGGAAGCGATGGTGGAAACCTATGTCCAGAACCTTAAAATCCTGGGCGTGAACGCAGCTTATGAAAAGATCGACCCCGCGCAATACACGTTGCGGCGGCGTGAACGCGACTATGACGTGATCTATTCCACGCAATACGGTGCCTTCCTGTCCACCGGCGGCGGCCTGTCCCAGATGTACGGTTCGCGCGAAGCTGAATTCAGCCTGTTCAACCCCGCAGGCCTTGCCAGCCCGCTGGTGGATGCGATCATCGAGGCATCGTTCGACACCACCAATCAGGCCGATCAGGACGCCGCCCTGATGGCGCTGGACCGCGCGTTGCGCTTTGAGTATTTCGTGATTCCCACAGGCTATATCGCTGAACATTGGGTGGCCTATTTCGACATGTACGAGCATCCCGACCCGCTGCCGCCCTACGATCTGGGCTACCTTGATCTGTGGTGGATCGACGCTGACAAGGCGCAGGCGCTGAAAGACAAGGGCGCGCTTCGTTAACATGGGCGCGTATATTTTCAGACGGCTTCTGCTGATCATCCCGACCCTGTTCGGGATCATGGTAATGAACTTCGCGCTGGTGCAATTTGTCCCCGGTGGCCCGATCGAGCAGATCATCGCCCAGATCGAAGGCGGCGGTGACGTATTCGGCGGCTTTTCAGGAGCGGGCGGATCACCTGCTTCGGAACTGGAAACCCAAGGGGCGGGCGGCGACAGCCAATATGCGGGTGCCCGCGGTCTGCCGCCGGAATTCATCGAGAAGCTGGAGAAGGAGTTCGGCTTCGACAAGCCGCCGCTGGAACGGTTTATCGGGATGATGTGGAATTACATGCGGCTGGATTTCGGCGAAAGCTATTTCCGCTCGATCAGCGTGATGGATCTGGTGATCGAAAAGATGCCGGTGTCGATTTCGCTGGGCCTGTGGTCCACGCTGATCGCCTATATCGTGTCGATCCCGCTGGGCATCCGCAAGGCGGTCAAGGACGGCACGGCCTTTGACACATGGACATCCGGTGCGATCATCGTGGCCTATGCGATCCCCGGCTTCCTGTTTGCGATCCTGTTGCTGGTACTGTTCGCGGGCGGATCCTATTGGCAGATATTCCCGCTCCGGGGGCTTGTGTCCGACAATTGGGAAAGCCTGTCCTGGCCCGCGCGCATCGCGGATTATTTCTGGCACATCACCCTGCCGGTTCTCGCCTCCACAATCTCAGCCTTTGCGACGCTGACGCTGCTGACCAAGAACAGCTTTCTGGACGAGATCAAGAAACACTATGTGATGACCGCCCGTGCCAAAGGGCTGTCGGAACGCGCGGTTCTTTATGGCCATGTTTTCCGCAACGCCATGCTGATCGTCATCGCGGGGTTTCCGGCGGTGTTCATCGGCGTGTTCTTTTCCGGCTCCCTCATCATCGAGACGATCTTTTCGCTCGACGGTCTTGGACGCTTGGGGTTCGAGGCCGCCGTCGCCCGCGATTATCCGGTGATCTTCGGCACGCTGTTCGTCTTTGGCCTGATGGGCCTGCTGGTCGGCATCCTGTCCGACCTGATGTATGTGTTCGTCGATCCGCGCATCGACTTTGAAAAGCGGGAGGGTTGAGGCCGTGCAAAACCCCGACCTGATCCCCGAACCCATGCCCGGAAAGCCCGTGGCCCCTGCCCCGCGCAAAGGGTTCTTCACGCTGTCGCCGCTCAACCAGCGGCGCTGGCGCAACTTTCGGCGCAACGGGCGCGCGTTCTGGTCGCTGATCATCTTTGCCGTGGTCTTTGGCCTGTCGCTGTTTGCCGAGTTCATTGCGAACGAAAAACCCATCCTCGTCAGCTATCGCGGGGAGTTGTATACGCCGATCTTCAACTTCTACGCCGAAACCGATTTCGGCGGCGATTTCCGAACCGAAGCCATCTACCGCGATCCAGAGGTAAAATGCCTCGTCCGCACTGGCGGGCTGGAGGCGTGTTTCGACACGCCTGACGAGTTGATCGAACGCGTGGATGCGGGCGAGGTGCTGGAGGGTGATTTTCACAAAGGCTGGATGCTGTGGCCGCTGATCCCCTACAGCTATCAGACCACGGTGGACCGGCCCGGCGCGGCCCCGCTGCCGCCGAACGCGCAAAACTGGCTGGGCACCGATGACACCAAACGCGATGTCGTGGCCCGCGTGATCTATGGCTTCCGCCTGTCGATCCTGTTCACCCTGATCGTGACCACGCTGGCCTCTGTCGTGGGTATCATTGCAGGCGCGTTGCAGGGTTTCTTCGGCGGCTGGCTGGATCTTATTTTTCAGCGCGTGATCGAAATCTGGGGCGCGACGCCCTCGCTTTACATCATCATCATCCTCTTCGCCATTCTGGGGCGAAGTTTCTGGCTGCTGGTGTTCCTGACCGTTCTGTTCGGCTGGACGGCGCTTGTGGGCGTGGTGCGCGCTGAATTTCTGCGCGCCCGCAATCTGGAATATGTCCGTGCCGCCCGTGCCTTGGGTGTCAGCAACTGGACGATCATGTTCCGCCACATGCTGCCCAACGCGATGGTGGCCACCGTGACCATGCTGCCCTTCATCGTAACCGGCACGATCAGCACGCTGGCGGGGCTGGACTTCCTCGGCTTCGGCCTGCCCTCTTCGGCACCGTCACTGGGCGAACTGACCCTTCAGGCCAAGCAGAACCTGCAAGCGCCATGGCTTGCCTTTACCGCCTTTTTCACCTTTGCCGCCATGCTGTCGCTCTTGGTCTTCATCTTTGAAGGCGTGCGCGATGCGTTCGACCCCAGGAAAACCTTTTCATGAGCACCATCCTTGAGGTCAACAACCTGTCGGTAGGCTTCCGGCAGGACGGCCAGATTTCACGCGCCGTCAAGGGCGTGTCCTTCGCGATTGAGAAGGGCGAAACCGTGGCACTGGTCGGCGAAAGCGGGTCCGGCAAATCGGTCACGGCCCTGTCCACCGTGTCGCTGCTGGGCGACAGCGCCATTGTCGAAGGCTCTGTCATCTATAGCGGGCAGGAGATGATCGGTGCCTCGCCCAAAAGGCTGCGCGACGTGCGCGGCAACGACATCAGTTTCATCTTTCAGGAGCCGATGACCTCGCTCAACCCGCTGCACACGCTGGAAAAGCAACTGTCGGAATCGCTGGCGCTGCACCAGGGTCTGACCGGAGACAAGGCGCGCGCGCGCATCTTGGAACTTCTCGACAAGGTCGGCATCCGCGACCCGGAAAGCCGTCTTGGGGCCTATCCGCACCAGCTATCCGGCGGGCAACGTCAACGTGTGATGATCGCCATGGCGCTGGCCAACGGGCCTGACCTGCTGATCGCGGATGAGCCGACAACGGCGCTGGACGTGACCATTCAGGCGCAGATTCTGAAGCTTCTGGCCGATCTCAAGCAGGATTACGACATGAGCCTGCTGTTCATCACACATGACCTTGGCATCGTGCGGCGCATTGCCGACAGGGTCTGCGTGATGAAGGACGGAGAGATTGTCGAGGCAGGCCGCACATCCGAGATTTTCGCCAATCCGCAGCACCCCTATACGCAAATGCTGCTGAGTGCGGAATCCACCGGCACGCCTGATCCGGTCGCGGAGGGTGCAGAGCTGGTGGCCGAAACCGAACAGCTGAAGGTTTGGTTCCCGATTCAGCAGGGCCTGTTCAAACGCACCGTGGGGCATGTCAAGGCGGTGAACGAGGCGACGATCTCTGTCCGAGCGGGCGAGACGCTGGGCATCGTCGGGGAAAGCGGGTCCGGCAAGACGACGCTGGCGCTGGCGATGATGCGGTTGATCCAGTCCGAAGGTGCCATCACCTTCATGGGGCAGGACGTGCGCAAATGGTCCACGAAAGAGCTGCGGCGGCTGCGTGCCAAGATGCAGATCGTCTTTCAGGATCCGTTCGGCAGCCTGTCGCCGCGCATGACCTGCGAACAGATCATCGCCGAAGGGCTGGGCGTGCACGGTAGCCCAGACGGACGGCCATCGCGCGAACTGGTGGCCGAGGTGATGACAGAGGTCGGGCTGAACCCCGCCACGATGCACCGCTACCCGCATGAGTTTTCCGGCGGGCAACGCCAGCGCATCGCCATTGCCCGTGCCATGATCCTGCGGCCCCGGCTGGTGGTTCTGGACGAGCCGACCTCGGCGCTGGACATGACGGTGCAGGTGCAGATCGTGAACCTGCTGCGCGACTTGCAGCGCAAATATGACCTCGCCTACCTGTTCATCAGTCACGATCTGAAGGTCGTGCGCGCGATGTCGCATCGGGTGATGGTGATGAAACAGGGTGACGTGATGGAATATGGCCCTGCTGAAGAGATCTTCGAGGCACCGAAAACCGACTACACCCGCGAATTGCTGGCAGCGGCCTTCGCATCGCATGTCACGGGCGGGATCTAGGAACCAGGAGGCCCCGGGTGTTCCCCCGGGGCGCGTTTGCCCTGACCGCAACCCGATAGCGCCCTAACAGGAACGTCAATTCTGCGCCGCTGACGTCGCAATTCCGTATGGCAAATCCATCGAGCTTGGAAAAAATGCCGCAGGGTCGGATGCCGCGCGTCAAAAAGGCCCATTGGGGCGAGTTGTTTTCAACCGCCCAACCCCCTAACCTTCACCGCAGGGCGCTGGGTGTCTTTGACCCAGATCAAATGTGGATCTCAAGATGTTGCAAGAACCCATCCTCACAGGCTCCCAGAATTGCGCGGAATGCCCGATCCGGCACCGCGCGGTCTGTGCCCGCTGCGAGACGGACGAATTGCAGCGACTGGAAGAGGTCAAATATTACCGACGTTTCGAGGCCGGCCAGACCATCATCTGGTGCGGCGACCGAATGGATTTCGTGGGCTCTGTCGTGTCAGGCGTTGCCACACTGTCCCAGACAATGGAGGACGGGCGCACACAGATGGTGGGTCTGTTGCTGCCATCCGATTTCGTTGGGCGGCCCGGCCGGCCAGTCGCTGCCTATGACGTGACGGCCACCACGGATGTGCTGATGTGCTGTTTTCGCAAGGCTCCCTTTGAGGGGTTGATGGCAGACACCCCACATATCGCACATCGCCTTCTGGAGATGACGCTGGACGAGCTGGACGCGGCACGCGAATGGATGCTGGTTCTGGGGCGCAAGACCGCGCGCGAAAAAATCGCCTCGCTTCTGTCGATCATCGCGCGGCGCGATGCCATTCTGCATCAGCGCAGCAAGGATGCGCCGGTGGTATTTGACTTGCCGCTGACACGCGAAGCGATGGCGGATTATCTTGGACTGACGCTGGAAACCGTCAGCCGACAGGTGTCCGCGCTGCGCAAGGACGGGGTGATCTCGCTTGAGGGCAAGCGCCGCGTCACAATCCCCGATCTAAGCCGCCTTCTGGACGAAGCAGGTGACGATGCGGCCACCTGAGCGATCTGCCGGACAGACCTGACGCGGCGACACGCGCGGCCGTCTCGTCAATTTTCAGTCAATGCGCCATGAAAACCGGCACCGGGCAATTTTCCAGCATATTGCGCGTGGCCCCGCCCAGGATCGCCTCGCGGAAACGCGAATGGCCATAGGCCCCCATCACCATCATATCGGCATCGACATCCCGAAGATGGCGCACCAGCACGTCGGACACGCGCGGCATTGTCTTGGACAGCACATCAATCTGCGCCGTGACCCCATGGCGCGACAAATACTGCGACAGCATTCCGCCCGGATCGGACCGGTTCGGCCCACGCGTCGGCGGGTCGATGACAACGACATGCACAATATCAGCGGATTGAAGCAGGGGAAGGCTGGCGCGAACGGCGTTCAGCGCCTCGGCGCTTTCATTCCAGGCCAGCACGATCCGTTTGGGCGTCGGCACTGGCGTGCCCGTGTCCGGCACCACCATAACCGGGGTCTGCCCTTCAAAAAGCGCGCCCTCGACCACCGGCTCCAGCTCTGCGCCGCGTTCGTCGCCATAAGGTCGTGGCACCACGACCAGATCGGAGAACCGTGCCCGCGCTGCAACATGCCGCGTGATATCGGCGAGCTGGGCAACGCCTGATTCCACCCCCCAGCGACCGTCCCGGCCATCAAGCTGCGTGCGCGCAAACTCTGCCAGCGCCTCGGCCTCTTCGGTCGCGCGCGAGATTGTTTCCTGCACAATCATCGCACTTGCGCCCGCATAGTAGTAACCGGTCTGGCTGCGATCCACACCAAAGCACAGGACGTCCAGATGGGCATCGCAGGCTTCGGCCAAAGCTGTGGCATGGGTCAGCGTCGTGCCCGCCAACCGGTCGTCGGTCAGGACTGTCAAAAATGTCTTGTAGGCCATGATTCCTCCTCATGCGGTGTAATACTCTCGCGAAGCCTAGACCCTCCCGGTCGGCACCTCCTTGATCCGCATCAACAACGCGTCGCAAAAAGGTTGACCTAGATCAAGGCGCATCCGTTTCTGCAAGCGCACAACCCGCACGATTGAAGACCCCTGCGCGGGGGTGACTCGTGTGCAGGGCTGACGAAGGGACAAACCATGACAAACTACTTCAAGCTGATCGTGCTTGGCCTGGTCACGCTGTTTGCGATGATCGCGGCCAACTATGCACGAGACGCGGCTTATATGGTGCATGCCATCATCATCATGCTGGTCGCGGGCGGCCTGTTTCTGTGGACGCTGCGCCATACAGACGAGCCGGAGCCACCTGCGGTGTTGCAAACCAGCTATATGGACGGGGTCATCCGCTACGGCGTGATCGCCACCGCGCTTTGGGGCATCGTGGGCTTTCTGGTGGGCACGTTCATTGCCTTCCAACTGGCCTATCCGGCGCTGAACTTCGAATGGGCTGACGGATTCGCGAACTTCGGTCGGCTGCGCCCGCTGCACACCTCTGCGGTAATTTTTGCCTTTGGCGGCAACGCGTTGATCGCGACGTCATTCTATGTCGTGCAACGCACCAGCGCGGCGCGGCTTTGGGGCGGCAATCTGGCATGGTTCGTCTTCTGGGGCTATCAGCTGTTCATCGTTCTGGCAGCCACGGGCTATCTGTTCGGGTCCACCCAGTCCAAGGAATATGCCGAACCCGAATGGCATGTTGACCTGTGGCTGACAGTCGTCTGGCTGGCCTATCTGGCCGTGTTCATGGGCACGATCATCAAGCGCAAGGAACCGCATATCTACGTCGCCAACTGGTTCTATCTGGCGTTCATCATCACCGTGGCGATGCTGCATGTGTTCAACAACCTGTCCATTCCGGTCAGCGTGTTCGGGTCGAAATCCGTGCAGGTCTTTTCGGGTGTTCAGGATGCGATGACGCAGTGGTGGTACGGGCACAACGCCGTGGGTTTCTTCCTGACGGCCGGCTTCCTCGGCATGATGTACTACTTTGTGCCGAAGCAGGCCGGGCGTCCGGTCTACAGCTACAAGCTGTCGATCATCCACTTCTGGGCGCTGATCTTCCTGTATATCTGGGCCGGTCCGCACCATCTGCACTATACCGCCCTGCCCGACTGGGCCGCGACGCTGGGCATGGTGTTCTCGATCGTTCTGTGGATGCCCAGCTGGGGCGGCATGATCAACGGGTTGATGACCCTGTCTGGCGCGTGGGACAAGCTGCGCACCGATCCGGTTTTGCGGATGCTGGTGCTGTCGCTTGGCTTTTACGGCATGTCCACCTTCGAAGGTCCGATGATGTCGATCCGCGCGGTGAACTCGCTTTCGCATTATACCGACTGGACCATCGGTCACGTTCATTCCGGCGCGCTTGGCTGGAATGGCATGATCACCTTTGGCGCGCTGTATTTCCTGGTGCCAAAACTTTGGAACCGCGAGCGCCTGTACAGCCTGTCACTGGTCAGCTGGCACTTCTGGCTCGCCACGATCGGCATCGTCCTTTACGCGGCGTCGATGTGGGTCACCGGCATCATGGAAGGCCTGATGTGGCGCGAAGTCGACGCGAACGGCTTCCTCGTGAACTCTTTTGCCGACACGGTTGCCGCGAAACTCCCGATGTATGTGGTCCGGGCACTGGGCGGGGTCATGTTCCTCAGTGGTGCGCTGATCATGGTCTACAACCTGTGGATGACCGTCAAACGCAGCCCCGCTGTCGCGGCGACTGTTGCTGCATCACACGCCACCCCGGCTGAATAAGGAGGGCCAGGATAATGACAACCGACAAGAAACCTCCCATGCCGGCATCGGCCACAGGTATCGGGGCACGCCCGCGCCGACGGACCTTCCTTGACCGTCACGGCATGATCGAACGGAACGCAACGCTGCTGCTGATCCTCAGCTTTCTGGTGGTCAGTATCGGCGGGCTGGTTCAGATCGTGCCGCTGTTCTATCTCGACAACACGATCGAGAAGGTCGAGGGCATGCGCCCCTACACCCCGCTGGAACTGACCGGTCGCGACATCTATGTCCGCGAAGGCTGTTACGTCTGCCACAGCCAGATGATCCGCCCCATGCGGGACGAGGTTGAACGCTACGGCCATTACAGCCTTGCCGCTGAATCGATGTATGACCACCCGTTCCAATGGGGGTCCAAACGCACCGGGCCGGATCTGGCCCGCGTCGGTGGCCGCTATTCTGACGAGTGGCATGTCGATCACTTGCGCGACCCGCAATCCGTGGTGCCTGAATCGGTGATGCCCAAATACGGGTATCTCGAAGACACCCGGATCGAGGGCAAATATGTTGCGGACCTGCTGCGCACCCACGCCTATGTCGGCGTGCCCTACACGGACGAGATGATCGCCGAAGCGCAGCGTGATTTCACCGCGCAGGCCGATCCCGACAGCGATTATGACGGGCTGCTGGAACGCTACGGCGACAAGGTGACCATCAGCAATTTCGACCGGCAACCGGGCATTTCCGAAGCCGACGCGCTGATCGCTTACCTGCAAATGCTGGGCACGCTGGTCGATTTCTCGACCTTCACGCCCGATGCAAGCCGCTAGGGAGGGCTGGATATGGAAACCTATTCGCTTCTCCGCCAATTCGCTGACAGCTGGATGTTGCTGGCTCTGTTCGTCTTTTTCGCAGGGGTCATCCTTTGGGTGTTTCGTCCCGGTGCCAAGAAAACCTATGACGACTCCGCAGACATCCCTTTCCGGCACGAAGACAAACCCGCCGAAGACAAGGAGGCGAGGAAATGAGCAAGACACCCGAAAAGCAGAAGGGCGATCCGGAAACCACAGGGCATAGCTGGGACGGGATCGAAGAATTCAACAACCCGCTGCCGCGCTGGTGGCTCTGGACGCTCTATGCAACGATCTTCTGGGCCGTTGCCTATACCATCGCCTATCCGGCATGGCCGATGATCTCCAAGGCGACGGCGGGCGTTCTGGGCTATTCCACCCGTGGCGAAGTGGCCAAGGACATCGCCGCGGTCGATGCCCGCAATGCCGGTATCAACGAACAGCTGGCCGCGACCCCGCTGACGGAAATCAGCGCCGATCCCAACCTTCAGACCTATGCCCAGAACGCGGGCGGGGCGGTATTTCGCACATGGTGCGCGCAGTGCCACGGGTCGGGTGCGGCGGGGGCCAAGGGCTATCCCAACCTGCTGGACGATGACTGGCTGTGGGGTGGCGATATCGAGGCGATCCACGAGACGATCAGCTACGGCATCCGCAACGAGACAAACCCCGATGCGCGCTATTCCGAAATGCCGGCCTTCGGGCGTGACGAATTGCTGGAGGACGCACAGATCGAGCAGGTCGTGAACTACGTCATGTCGCTGTCGGGCACTCCGCAGGATGCCTCGATGGTGGCCGACGGAGAGGGTGTTTTCATGGATAACTGCGCAGCCTGCCATGCCGAGGACGGCACCGGTGATCGCACGCAGGGCGCGCCGAACCTCGCGGACGCGATCTGGCTTTACGGCGGCGATTACGACGCGTTGATGGAGACCGTCAACAACGCCCGTTTCGGCGTCATGCCCGAATGGCAGGACCGTCTGTCCGAAGCACAGATCCGCGCCGTCGCAAGCTATGTTCATGGTCTGGGTGGGGGCGAAGCAACCCCTGAGTGACCTGCATGCATACCACCGGATTTGTTGTCCCTTCTCCGGTGGTGTGACGCCGGTATCCCGAACTGTTCGCGCGTTTCCAGGGATACCGGCGTTCAATATTATTGTCGCTGTCGGATGCCCGGTCAGCGATAAAGACCAGAAAAAAGCCTTTGCAGCGCAGCGCAGCTTTCGGTCGGCTCCACCCACATGACAGAAGCACGTCAAACGGCGCGGGCAGAGTTGCACGCGCCGTTCTTGTTCGCTGGATCAGGCAATATGCTGGCGATCCATCCGGTTATGCGTCTCTACGCGGCTGGCGCACAGACAGAACGCCGGGGGACAGTATGCCTGCCATCCATGTCAAACCGCTCTGGCAGCGCCAGCGCCTTTCTACGCAACGGTCGGCGCAGTTTCTGGCGCACCGCATGACGGACGTAGCACACGGTTATGCAGATACCTGGAGGAGCCTCTGATTACGTCCGGATCAGGGCCGACGCATCCAGCCGAGGCAGCCTCTGCGGGTCGGCAGAGTCCTGCACCGTCCAGTGCGCCGGAGCATGCCAGTCGGACTCACCACGCTCTTGCGCTTGGATCTGGCGAGTTGCAGTCATTATGCTATGTGAAAATATTCCAAACATGTCGTGGCCTCCTTGGTTTTGAGTTCGTACGCTCATCATTGACCAGAATGCGATTCTATGCGACTCAGTAAACTTTCATATATGTAAGATTGGATTACATTGTGGATTGGCGCAGCTTGCCCCCTCTTTCGGCCCTCCGGGCGTTTTCGGCCTATGCTGAAACGGGGTCGGTCGTCGCCGCCGGATCGGCGCTGAATGTCAGCCATGCCGCGATCAGCCAGCAATTACGCAGTCTCGAAACGCATATGGATGTGCGCCTGCTGGACCGGTCTGGCCGGACCCTTGCACTGACGGCAGAGGGTCAGCAACTGGCCGATGCGCTGGCCGCCGGATTCGGCCGCATCTGGCAGACGGTCGAGGCGCTGACCGGTGCCGATGCCAACCGTGCGCTGCAAGTCGCGACAACGCCCAGCTTTGCGTCGCACTGGCTGATGCCCCGTCTGGCGAGCTTTCGGGTGGCCCATCCCGACATTGACATCATGATCAATCCCAGCCCGGCCCTGACCGACCCGACACCGGGCGGCGTGGACGTCGCGCTGCGCTACGGGGCGGGAAAGTGGCCAGGACTGGAGGCCGAAATGCTGGTGCCTTCCTCGTTGATGGTGGTCGCGGCACCTTCTCTGATCGGCGATTTCTTTCCCACACGCCCGCAGGAACTGACCGGCTATCCCTGGTTGCAAGAGCTTGGCACCACCGAAAGCTCGCACTGGCTGGCCCGCCACGGTGTGACTGACACGCGCGTCAAGGGCGTGATCCATGTGCCCGGCAACCTGATGCTGGATGGCGCGCGCAACGGGCAAGGTATCGCCGTTTCCACCCGCGTTTCTGTCGAAGAGGACATTCGCGCCGGACGTTTGCGCCTGCTGTTCGAGGACAAGCTCGACGAAGGCTATCATATTGTCACCGCCCCCGGCATCATCCGGCCTGCGCTTCGCGACTTTATCCAGTGGCTGCGGCGCGAAGCCCGCAATAGATGACTTTCAGAGTCAGTATTTGACACAGGTCAAGGCCACCCCGTGCCCAGGCTGACACAAGGGCACGAAAATACGCCCTTTGCCGGAGTGATTCCGTGTCCGATACTCAACCCGACGCCCCCCCAAGCCTTTATGCCGCGCGCGAACCGATCTTTCCGCGCCGCGTTTCAGGCAAGTTCCGCAATCTCAAATGGGTGATCCTGATCTTCACGCTGGGGATCTACTACCTGACGCCGTGGCTTCGCTGGGATCGCGGCCCGATCCTGCCCGATCAGGCGGTTTTGGTGGATTTGGCCAACCGGCGTTTCTTCTTCTTCTGGATCGAGATCTGGCCGCATGAGTTCTACTTCATCGCGGGCCTGTTGATCATGGCGGGGCTGGGGCTGTTCCTGTTCACCTCTGCCCTTGGGCGGGTCTGGTGTGGTTATGCCTGCCCACAAACCGTCTGGACCGACCTTTTCATTCTTGTCGAACGCTGGGTCGAGGGCGACCGGAATGCCCGCCTGCGTCTGCACCGCCAGAAGAAACTGGATTTCCGCAAGATCAGATTGCGCCTGACCAAATGGGTCTTGTGGTTGCTGATCGGTCTCGCCACCGGCGGTGCCTGGGTGTTCTATTTCACCGACGCGCCGACGCTGCTGCGCGATCTCGTGACGTTCAGCGCGCATCCCGTGGCCTACACGACCATGCTGGTGCTGACCGTCACCACCTTCTTCTTCGGCGGCTTCGCGCGGGAACAAATCTGCATCTACGCCTGCCCCTGGCCGCGCATTCAGGCGGCGATGATGGACGAGGACACGCTGACCGTCGGCTACCGGGTCTGGCGCGGCGAACCGCGCGGCAAGGGCAATGTCCGTCGCAAGAAGAAGGCCGATGTCATGGCCGCCGAAGCCGCCAGTCAGGCAGGCGGGCCGGGGGCCGGGATCGGACAGGCCAAATACGCCCCGACCCCCTATCCCGGCGTGGCGGACAAGGCCTCTGCCGCCCCGGTGGATGCAGCACAGTTTCAGGACGGCCCAGGCGATTGCATCGACTGCATGGCCTGCGTGAATGTCTGCCCGATGGGGATCGACATTCGTGACGGCCAGCAGATGGAATGTATCACCTGCGCGCTTTGCATCGACGCCTGCGATGATGTCATGGCCAAGATCGGCAAGCCGCGCGGGCTGATCGACTATCTGGCATTGTCGGACGAGGACCGCGAACGGGCGGGCGAGGCACCCCGTCCGGTCTGGAAGCACATCTTCCGGCCGCGCACCATCCTGTATACGGCGCTTTGGGCGCTGGTCGGGCTTGGCCTTGTCTTTGCGCTGTTCATCCGGGCGGATATTGAAATGACCGTCGCACCCGTGCGCAATCCGACCTTTGTAATTTTGTCCGATGGTTCAATCCGCAACACTTATGACGTAAGGTTGCTGAACAAGCAGGGCGAAGCCCGACCGCTCCGCATCACGGCCACCGGCGCGCCGTCCCTGCAAGTGGAACTGGAAGGCGCATCGGCCCAGACCATCACGGTGCCAGCCGACAGCACCTATTTGCAACGGGTCTATGTGATCGCACCCGAAGCCTCTGCCCCGGCACAGGCGGACCGCACGGAATTTCGCTTCTGGGTCGAGGATGTGACAAGCGGCGACACGGCCAGTAAAGGCACTGTTTTCAACGGAAGGACAAACTGATGGGGATGCAGGATCAGGTGAGCGGAGCAAAACTGACCGGATGGCATGTTCTGGCGATCTTCGGTGGTGCCTTCGGGGTCATCATCGCTGTCAATCTGGCGCTGGCATGGAACGCGGTGCGGACCTTTCCGGGGCTGGAGGTGAAGAACTCTTACGTTGCCAGCCAGACCTTCGACACCCGCCGCACCAGTCAGCAGGCGCTTGGCTGGACCGTGCGCGCCGATGCCGAAGGTGACCGTGTGATCCTGGCGATCACCGATGCCGATGGCCAACCCGTGCAGTTGAGCGCGCTGGAGGCCACATTGGGCCGTGCCACCCAGGTGAAGGATGACCGCACGCCCGATTTCCGGTTCGACGGCACCGCCTATGTCGCGTCGGAGGCACTGCCGGGTGGCAATTGGAACATCCGCATGAAAGCCACCGCGCTTGACGGGACAGAGTTCACCCAGCGCGTTATCCTCCACGTCAAGGGCTGACACACATGACCGCCGCCATGCGTCCCCAGATCTCTGCCTGTCCCGCCTGCGCCGCTGCCCCGGCGGCAGAGGCATTGGCCGATCACGGCGCGGTCAGGGAGGCCGATCTGGCGCTGTCCTTGCCCACGATCCATTGCGCGGCCTGTATCTCGACCGTGGAAAAGGTGCTGAACGGCACACCCGGCGTGCACAAGGCGCGGGTGAACCTGACGCTGAAGCGCGCCCAAATCGTGGCCGAGCCGGAAATCACCGCCCCGGATCTGATCGCCCGCCTTGAAAGCGCGGGCTATGAAGCCCATGAACTGGACGCCACCGCCCTGCATGCCACACAGACCGACCGGGCGGGACGCGATCTGCTGATGCGCATGGCCGTGGCGGGCTTTGCGATGATGAACGTCATGCTGCTATCCGTCGCCGTCTGGTCCGGTGCCGAGGGCGCGACCCGCGACATGTTCCACTGGATTTCCGCGGCGATTGCCCTGCCAGTCATCGTCTTTTCCGCCAAACCGTTCTTTGTCAACGCATGGGGTGCGCTGCGCGTCGGGCGGCTGAACATGGATGTGCCGATTTCGCTGGCCATCGCGCTCGCGGTTGTTACGTCACTGTGGGAAACCTCGCTTTCGGGCGAACATGCCTATTTCGACGCCGCTGTCGCGCTGACGTTTTTTCTGCTGACCGGGCGTTATCTGGACCACCGGACCCGCGCGATTGCCCGCTCCGCCGCCGAGGAACTCGCGGCGCTTGAAGTGCCCCGCGCCCGCCGAATCTGGCCTGATGGCAGCGAGACAGAGGTGCCGGTGGCAGAGTTGCGCTTGGGCGATCTGATCCGTGTGCGGCCCGGTGGCCGGATGCCCGTGGACGGCGAGATCACTGCGGGAACGTCCGAGCTTGACCGATCCCTGTTGACCGGCGAGACGCTGCCGATCTACGCCGAACCCGGACAGGCCGTCAGTGCCGGAGAGGTCAACCTGACCGGCCCGCTGACGATCCGCGCCACAGCCGTGGGGCGTGACACCTCGCTGCACCGGATGGCCGATCTGGTGGCGGTCGCGGAATCGGGGCGCTCGCGCTATACCTCGCTCGCCGACAAGGCGGCGAAGCTTTATGCGCCGGGTGTGCACATTCTGTCGGCGCTGGCTTTTGTAGGCTGGTATCTGGCCACCTTCGACCCGCGCACCGCGCTGAACATCGCCGCTGCGGTGCTGATCATCACTTGTCCCTGCGCCTTGGGGCTTGCCGTTCCCGCCGTGACCACCGCTGCCTCTGGCCGCCTGTTCCGTCGCGGCTTGCTGATCAAGGACGCCACGGCGCTGGAACGTCTGGCAGAGGTCGATACCGTCGTGTTCGACAAGACCGGCACGCTGACCGCTGGCACGCCCGAGCCGACCAACCTTGAGAGTTTGCCTGCGTCGGATCAAAGCGTCGCGCTGGCCCTCGCCGAGGGGTCCGGCCATCCCCTGTCCGTCGCGCTGACCGCAGCGGCGCGGGCCGCAGGCATTGTCCCCGCACAGATCGAGAACCTGTCAGAAGTGCCGGGCTTTGGCACTCAAGCGGTCTGGAATGGCCAAACGGTGCGTCTGGGTCGCGCAGGCTGGACCGGTGGCGAGGATCTTGATCGCACGGCTGCTTGGCTTCGCATCGGTGACGCCCCGGCGCAACCCGTCACCTTCACAGACCGCTTGCGGCCGGGCGCGGCAGAGGCGGTGGCCGCGCTGAAGGTCAAAGGCATGCGCGTGATGGTCATGTCGGGGGACACCGAAGGCGCGGTCGCGCGACTTGCCCACAGGCTGGGTATAGACACTTGGCAGGCCAACTGTCTGCCGCAGGAGAAATCCGGGCGCATCGCGGCCCTGACAAAGGCTGGCGCGAAGGTTCTGATGGTGGGCGACGGGCTGAATGACACCGCGGCCCTTGCCGCCGCGCATGTGTCGATCTCGCCCGCATCGGCGCTGGACGCGGCCCGTGCGGCCTCAGACATCGTGTTGCTGGGCACGGATCTGTCGCCGCTGTCCGAGGCGATCCACACCGCCCGGACTGCGACAAAGCGGATTCGTCAGAATTTCAGCATCGCGACCTGGTACAATATCATCGCCGTGCCATTGGCCGTCGCGGGCCTTGCCACGCCCCTGATCGCGGCATTGGCCATGTCCACATCGTCGATCATCGTCAGCCTCAACGCCCTCAGGCTTCGGAGCCGTCCATGAACATTCTCGCCTATCTTATCCCGATTTCGCTGGTGTTGGGAGGAATCGGCCTCGTCTTCTTTGTCTATACGGTGAAATCCCGGCAATATGACGACCCCGAAGGCGATGCCCGCCGTATCCTGTCGGACGAATATGACGATCAACCAAAGCAGGACTGATGTCGGCGCTCGTGTTGCGGCCTTGATGCGCACCCCTGAACGCCACGGCGCAACCGGGAATTGCCTAGACTGTCCGCTGCGCGCCTGTCACCCGTCGACACGAAAAAGCCGCGGCGCAATCCCTGCCCCGCGGCCAGCTTTGTTTGCAGGCAGACGCCTAACAAATAATCAGTTCGGCCCGATCATGAAGCATGTCACCTGACGCGCCTGCAACCGGCGGCACGCCAGATCGGCCATCTCGCGGGTGAGCCCCATGAAATTGGCGTCATGTCCGCTTGATTTGCTGACAACCTTGCGCAATGAGCCATCCAGCGTCGACATCTCGGCCAGCGCGGTCTTCAACAGAACGCGCTCCGCCTGATAGCGGCTGGGATAGCGGCCGACATTGATCCCCCAATGACGCCCGCCGGACGTAGAAAGACGCGTGACAACCTCTGTGTCCGTTTCTGCCTTTGCCGTCAGCGCGGCCACGGCCACAGTATCCTCAACCGATGCCACGACCAGATTGGCGGGGCGGGTCACAGGTTTCGGCGATCTTTTCGGTGCCGTGGCAGAGCCATTGTCCAGACGGACGGCCTGCGCTTCTTTCAACGCATTCTCGATATCCGCCTTGGCCACCAGAACAGGCGCGACGCCGGGGCGTAATTTCGGACGCAAGCTGCGTTTGACGGCTGCTGCGACAATCCGGATCGACTTGCCTTGCTGGTCACCTGACGCAGCGACAGAAGCAACCGCCGTGCTTTCGGCCACACCACCCTTGTAAGGAGGCCGCGGCGGGGTGCGCATTGCGACGCGGGTCGGGGCGCGCTTGAATCCCATATCCAGAAGCTCGGCCACTCTGGCGTTGCGGGTCAGCGTCGAGCGTCCGCCGAACACCGTGGCGATCACCCGTTCGTTGCCCCGCCGGGCCGACGCAACAAGATTGAAGCCAGCCGCACGCGTATATCCTGTCTTGATCCCGTCCGCGCCCCTGTAGGACTGCAACAAACGCCGATTGGTATGCGACACGGTCTTTATGCCCGCATCGGCGGTCTGCCGGGAAAACAGGTTATAATATTCGGAATAATCATAAAGCAGATGCTGCCCCAGCAGGGTCATGTCCCGCGCGGTGGACAAATGTCCGCTTTCCGTCAGCCCATGCGCGTTCTTGAAGGTCGTCCGGGTCATGCCCATGGCGCTGGCGGTGCGGTTCATCCGCCGCGCAAAGGCCGCTTCGGACCCGGAAATCGCCTCGCCTATGGCGGTCGCTGCGTCATTGGCCGATTTTACCGCTGCGGCACGCACAAGGTAGCGCAGCTTGATCTTCTGACCTTCGCGCAGGCCCAGCTTCGACGGCGGTTCGGATGCGGCATGGCGCGAGATTCGCACTTCCGTATCCATGCTGATCTCGCCGTGTTTGACGGCCTCGAATGCAATGTAGAGCGTCATCATCTTTGTCAGAGACGCGGGATGCAACCGCGTGTCTGCATTGCGCGAATGAAGCACCTCGCCGTTTCGCGCATCTATGACGAAGGCCGCATAGGGTGCGGCCACCGCGCTGAGCGGCACAAGGACCGCAAACCAAATCAGAGTGAGTATGAACAGGCCATATAGGCCCGGCTGCCTGCACCGTCCTGTCACGATTTCTGCCTTTTACTGCCTCTCGTTCCCGGATTTTTCCGGTGAACATTTTTTATTTTATCGTTAATTCATAACACATCAACTGCTGCGAATAAAGCGTTCAATTATAAAGAAATTATTAATACTCGACGCAACGCGACACGATATATTGCGGGCCAAGTGAGTCGCAACACCATGGAGACGATCAAGTCCGAAATGATGATGTTCAGCCGATTTCTTCGACCAAGGGCACCAATCCGCTGAGGTCATCGAGATGGTGAAACCTCTGCTCTGTCGCCGGGGGGGCGGCATGTTCCAACGCCCAGGTCAGCATATGTGGCACATGCACCCCGTGGGCACCGGCCTCTATCGCGGGCAGCACGTCGGATTTCAGCGAGTTTCCGACCATGAGCGCCCGGTCGGCCCCGCCTGCGGCGTCGAATATCCGCGAATAGACCTGCCTGGTCTTGTCCGACACGATCTCGACTGAATCAAACAGATCGCCCAAGCCTGATTGGGCCAGCTTACGCTCTTGATCCAGCAGGTCGCCTTTGGTGATCAACACAACATGATGATCAGGTGCCAGCGTTTCGACAGCCTGTCGCGCTGCGGGCAAAAGCTCGATCGGGTGGCGCAGCATATCCTGGCCAGCATCGACCAACTGCCGGATCACCGAGGCCGGGACGCGCTCCTCGGTCACCTCGATCGCGGTTTCTATCATCGACAGAACAAAGCCTTTGACGCCGAATCCATACTGACCAAGGTTGCGCCGCTCTGCATCCAACAATCGCGCCATGAGATGGTCAGGTTCTGCATAGGCGGCCAGAAGCTCCGCGAATCGCTCCTGGGTCATCTGAAAGAACCGCTCGTTATGCCAAAGCGTGTCATCCGCATCGAAGCCGATTGTCAGAAGATTTCGCGCCATGTTTCCCCTCGTTCGCCCGGCACCTCTTTTCACTTGCGTGAATGAGGTTATATAGAGCGGTCAGGACCGCACAAGCAAAGCCAGATGAGCGCAATGACCGGGCAGAACTTCATCTTCGCCACGAGACTGGCCAGCAATCACCCCGACGCCCCCGGCGGCGGGTCCGACAGTGATGTCGTTGTCGAGACAAAGCCCAAGACAAAACGCCCACCGCTTTACAAGGTGATGTTGCTGAACGACGACTACACGCCGATGGAATTTGTCGTGCATGTGCTGGAACGGTTCTTCGGCAAGACCCACGGCCAAGCCTTCGAGATCATGCTGACGGTCCACAAGAAGGGGCTCGCCGTTGTTGGCGTGTACTCCCACGAAATTGCCGAAACGAAGGTGGCGCAGGTGATGGATTTCGCCCGCCGTCACCAACATCCGCTGCAATGCACCATGGAAAAGGAATAGGCGTCGGACGCGCTTGCGTGGTCCACGCCCAGTGTCATGGCCTCATCCCGACTGACTCACGCGCTTGAAAGCGCAGAACTGACGCTGCCTGCCGAGGGACGCATTGCGCTGTTCCAGCCGCGCGCCGATAGCGACCTTCGGGCCCTGCCCAAGGATCGCTGCGATGTCATCAACAGCTTCTACCCCGATGTGGCCGCGCTGCGCACCCAAGGGTTCCGCTGTGTGCTGGAGCCTGACGGCACCTATGCCGCCGCCATCGTGTTTCTGCCCCGCACCCGTGCATTGGCAGAGGCGCTGATTGCGCAGGCCGTGACGGCTGCCGCCGGTGGGATTGTTGCGGTTGATGGCTTCAAGACCGACGGGATAGAGGCAGCCCTGCGCAAGATCCGCAAGCTGGTCACACTTGACGGGCTGGACACCCGTGCGCATGGCAAGCTGTTCTGGTTCTCTGCCGACGACATCGGGGATGACTGGACACAAAACCCGCAACCGCAGATTGCCGGTTTTGCCACGGCACCGGGGGTATTTTCTGCTGACGGGATCGATCCGGGCTCCGAAGCGCTTGCCGCGGCACTGCCTGCCAAACTTGGCGCGCATGTTGTCGATCTAGGCGCGGGGTGGGGCTATCTGGCGCATCGGGTGCTGGAGCGTGAAAATGTCGCCCGCGTTGATCTGGTGGAAGCGGACCACACCGCGCTGGACTGCGCGCGCCGCAACATCAGCGATCCACGCGCAGCGTTGCACTGGGACGATGCCACAAGCTGGCGCCCGGAAACCCGCGCCGACAGCGTGGTGATGAACCCGCCCTTCCATACCGGACGCGCGCCTGACCCGTCATTGGGACAGGCATTTGTTGCGGCAGCGGCGGCCTGCCTGAAACCGTCAGGTCAGTTATGGATGGTGGCCAACCGGCATTTGCCCTATGAGGCGACGCTCGCGCAGCATTTCACCGCGTATTCCGAGGTTGGCGGCGACAACCGTTTCAAGATACTCCACGCCCAACGCCCATTGCGTCGGGACAGATGACATTCACCAGCCCGCCTTGGCGGTAGCAGGGAAAGGAACCGGATGAGTTTCTCGATCGAAGGCAAGACCGCAATCGTGACCGGCGCTGCAAACGGGGTTGGCCTTGCCCTGGCGCGACATTTTTCCGACAAGGGCGCGAATGTCATGCTCGCCGATATTGACGAGGCGCGCTTGCAGGAAGAGGTCGGCAACCTCGCCGACGAGAGCAATTTTAACTATTTTGCGGGCGATCTGCGCGAAAGGCTGACCATCGCCAATCTGCTGTCGGCCACGCTGGACGCGTTTGACCGGGTTGATATTCTGGTCAACGGCGCGCGGCAGATCCTTCCGACCGATGCCTTCGACCTTGAAGACAACAGCGTTGAGACGCTGCTGGAACAAAATCTTCTGGCAAGCCTGCGGCTGTCGCAACTGGTCGCCAAACGCATGATCAAACAGGCCGAAGACCGCGAAGAGGGTCAAGCCGGGTCCATCGTCAACCTGTCATCCATTGCGGCGCGGCGCACGCATCCGGACCTGTTGGCCTATTCTGTTTCAACCGCCGCTCTCGACCAGATGACCCGCTCGCTGGCGGTTACTCTGGCACCGCACCGGGTGCGCGTGAATGCGGTTGCGTTCGGTTCGGTCATGTCGGCCAGCCTGAAGGGCGCACTGAAGGAAAACGCTGATTACCGCTCCGCCATTGAACGCCACACGCCTTTGGGGCGCATCGCGTCTCCGACGGAACTGGCAGAGACCGTTCAGTATCTGGCATCCGAAGGTGCAGGTTTCGTGACCGGCCAAATCCTGACTGTGGATGGCGGACGTTCCCTGATTGACCCGGCGGCTTGTCCCGCGCATTAACCCCCCTGCCCCGCCCGGACGCGCGACAGATCGTCCAGGCGCTTGCCGACCTATGCTGGTCTGCGATACGGGTATTCTGAAAAATTTTGGGGTGCGGCATGAGCGATGATTTTCTGACCGAAAAGCAACAGGCATCGGCATGGTTCCGGCAGTTGCGCGACGAGATCGTGACAGCGTTCGAGGGTTTGGAAGCCAGCCATTCCGAAGGCCCGCTCACCAACGAGCCTGCCGGCACATTCGACGTGACCGAAACGCGGCGTGGCTCTGATGACGGTACTGACGCGGGCGGCGGCCTGATGAGCGTGATGCGCGGCGGCCGCGTGTTCGAAAAGGTCGGCGTGAACGTCTCGACCGTCTACGGCACCTTGGGCGAGGCTGCGCAGGCGTCGATGATGGCCCGGACGGGGTTGGACGGGATGGCGGATGACCCCCGGTTCTGGGCCTCCGGCATCAGCCTTGTCGCGCATATGCAGAACCCGCATGTTCCGGCAGTGCATATGAACACACGGATGTTCTGGACGCCCCATGCATGGTGGTTCGGCGGCGGGTCGGACCTGAACCCCTGCATCGAATATGCCGAGGACACAGCGCATTTTCATTCCGTTCAGCAGGCGCATCTGGATCCGCACGGTGCGGATCTGTACCCAAGTCTGAAAGACTGGGCGGACGAGTATTTCTACATTCCCCACCGGGGACGGGCGCGCGGTGTCGGCGGTATCTTCATGGACGACCGCTGCACCGGCGATTGGCAGGCCGATTTCGCGCTGACGCAGGATATCGGACGGGCCTTCCTGCCTGCCTTTGTTCCGCTGGTGGAAAAACGCCGGGTGCAAGACTGGTCCGACACGGACAAGGACGCCCAGTTGGTCCATCGTGGTCTCTATGCCGAATATAATCTGGTCTACGACCGGGGCACGAAATTCGGCTTGGCGACCGGGCATGACGCAAATGCCGTGCTGATGAGCCTGCCGCCCATGGCCAAGTGGGTCTGACAGCGGCCAATGCGGATCTTCTGATGCTCAGGCGTCGCGCCATTGACCGGGCTGCAAGCCCCCAAGCGTCCAACCGCCGATCTGCCAGCGGATCAGCCGCAGGGTGGGCAAACCAACCGCCGCCGTCATGCGGCGCACCTGCCGGTTGCGCCCTTCGGTGAGGGTCAGTTCCAACCAACCGTCTGGCACGGATTTGCGGTAGCGCACCGGCGGATCACGCGGCCAAAGCCAATCCGGCGGGTCGATCCGCCGCGCCTTGGCGGGGCGCGTGATGCCATCCTTCAACGTCACGCCTTTGCGCAACAGCGCCAGCGCCTCTTCGGTGATCTCTCCCTCGACCTGCGCCAGATAGGTCTTGGGCAGCTTGGTGTCGGGATGCGCGATGCGATGTTGCAGACGCCCGTCATTGGTCAGGATCAGCAGGCCCTCGCTGTCGCGGTCCAGACGGCCGGCGGGGTAGACCTGCGGCACATTCACATAGCTGGACAGCGTCTCGCGCGCCGATCCTTCCGTGCCCTTGTCAGTGAATTGCGACAACACCCCCCATGGTTTGTTAAGCAGGATAACCCGCGACGGACCAGCGGGGCGGGTTGCGCGGTTTCTGACCAAGCGCGGCTTGCGGGGTTTGGCCATCGGCGTCAGCCCCGCCGAGCGTTGAAAAACGCCTTCAGCAAGTCCTCGGCCTCGGGCGCGGAGATGCCGTCATACACCTCTGGCGCGTGGTGGCATTGCGGATGCGCAAAGATGCGGGCCCCCTGTGCCACGCCGCCCGATTTCGGATCGGACGCCGCGTAATACAGCCTGCGGATGCGCGCGAATGAGATCGCGGCCGCGCACATCGGGCACGGCTCCAGCGTCACATAAAGATCATGACCTGTCAGCCGCTCTGATCCAAGCGCGGCACAGGCGGCCCGGATCGCCAGAACCTCGGCATGGGCGGTGGGATCGTTCATCTCTCGGGTGCGGTTGCCGGCCCGTGCCACGATTTCCCCGTCCGGCCCGATCAGTACGGCACCGACCGGCACTTCGCCTCGGTCGGCGGCGGCGCGGGCTTCTGTCATCGCGGCGTCCATGTGGCTTTTGAAGGTCATTCGCCCCTCATAAATTGCCCTTGGCGCTTTCCCAAGAGCGAAAATTCCTCTAAGTCCGGCCGGATTGGTCCGTGTCGCGACGGCCCGCCTTGGGTCTATGCGGCAAGAAATCGGTCCTCTCCCGAAACCAGACAGATCAAAGGTGCGCCGCATGAGCCAGACCCCGCCCCCATCGTCGCCCCCGGCAACGCCTCCCGGCGACCGTATCGCGAAAGTGCTGTCCCGCGCCGGTGTCGCCAGCCGCCGCGAGGCGGAACGCATGATCGAACTGGGCCGGGTCAGCGTGAATGGCCGCAAGATCGACAGCCCCGCGCTGAACGTCACCGATGCGGACAAGATCGCGGTGGACGGCAAGCCGATCAAGGCACCCGAACCGCCGCGCCTGTGGCTGTATCACAAGCCCAGCGGGCTGGTGACAAGCAACAGTGACGAAAAGGGGCGCGAAACCATCTTCGACCACCTGCCCGAAGACCTGCCCAGGGTGATGTCCGTCGGACGGTTGGACCTGAATTCCGAAGGCCTGCTGCTGCTGACCAATGACGGCGCGCTGAAACGTCGGATGGAGCTGCCTTCGACTGGCTGGCTGCGGCGCTACCGCGTTCGCGTCAACGGCAGACCCACGGACGAGACGTTCGCACCGCTGCGCAAGGGGCTGGTCATAGACGGAGAAAAGTTCCAGCCGATGATCGTCAGCCTTGACCGGCAACAGGGCGCAAACGCCTGGGTCACGGTCGGCCTGCGTGAAGGCAAAAACCGCGAAGTCCGGCGCGCGATGATGGATCTGGGACTGGCCGTGAACAGATTGATCCGGGTGTCGTACGGGCCATTCCAACTGGGCGAACTGAAGATCGGCGCAGTCGAGGAAATCCGCCCCAAGGTACTGCGCGACCAATTAGGGCTGGAAAGTCCCAAAACCGAAAAGCCGAGCAAAACCGGAAAGCCCAGAGTCACGCGCAGACGTCGCTAGCCCCCAAAGCCGCAGCTTCCGGACCGGCGAGCCATCCGCGCGGCCTGACGCTGACGACCTGTGGTAGAACGCATCTTGCCTGCCTGAAACGGGCAAAGGCGGCGGTGTTGGTGCCCATCGTGCTGCATTTAGACACCAACTCCCCTTGTTCGTCCGCCGGGTTTCGTAAATTCTGGCGCGAACCGACCACTCTACGAGGATGCATTCATGGCTGATCTTCTGACCATCGAGAACCTTGGGAACCTGCTGATGCTGTGTTTCCTGCAAGCCGTTCTCGGGTTCGACAACCTGCTCTACATTTCCATCGAGTCGCAACGCGCGCCTGTCGCGCAGCAAAAAGCCGTCAGGTATTGGGGCATCATCATCGCCGTCGCGCTGCGCGTGGTACTGCTGTTCGTGATGATCCAGTTGATCGATGCGATGGCAGAGCCATTTTACATCTTCAACTGGCCGGGCGTGATCGAAGGCGGGGTCAATTTCGCCACTTGCGTCTTTATCATCGGCGGCGTGTTCATCATCTATACAGCCGTCAAAGAGATCAGCCACATGATGGCGATTGAGGATCTCAACACCGATGTGGATGCGAAATCCGGCAAAAGCGCCACTCAGGTCGTACTTTTGATCGTGATGATGAACCTGATCTTCTCGTTCGATTCGGTGCTTTCGGCGCTGGCGATCACCGATGTGTTCCTCATTCTGGCGACTGCGATCATCCTGTCGGGACTGGCCATGCTTGTTTTGGCCGACACCGTGACGGAGTTTCTGGAAAAGAACCGCATGTATGAGGTGCTGGGCCTCTTCATCCTGCTGATCGTCGGCGTTGTTCTGCTGGGAGAAGCCGGTCAAGCGGCGGCACATGCCGTGCATGACGACACCTTGGCGCTGCATTTCTTCGGATATGAGGTCGTGCCGATGTCCAAGACTACCTTCTATTTCAGCGTGCTGGTGCTGGTCGCGGTCGAGGTCATCCAATCGCGCTATACCCGCAAGCTGAACGCCGAGCGACGCACAGCCTCAAGGCGCTGAAAATCACTGCAAGTCAAAACCGGCGGCCTGCATTCCGGGCCGCCGAAAACAGGTGGAATGCGAAGGCAATTCTCCCCCTAGCCCCCGACGGGCGCTTCCCGTAAGTTCCGCGACAACACAATTCGCCCAGAACCCCGAGGTAGCATGGCCGGCACCGCCCTTCAGAAAATCGCTTACATCCTGCTGCTGGTTGTGCTGTTGGGCGTCTCTTCCGGCTGGCTTGGGGGGCTTTGATCATGGCGCAAAGGTTCGGCGGCAAATTCAGCCCTGACGGCACCGGTCCTGATGAGACGCCAGAGGAGCGCGGCGCGTTTCGCGGGGCGACGGTTGACCCCGTGGGCGCACGCAGCAACCTGCTGTTCCTCCCGCCGGTTGTGCTGGCTTTCACGTCTATCACGGGCGGGGCCACGACTCTGGTCGCGGGCCTTCTGGGGGCGGCATTGCTGACGCTTGGCGCGTGGCTGCTGCGCGACGGGTTGCGCGCCGAAGCGGCGTACAACGCCCGCAAGGTTGCCCGCCGCCCCGGAATTCCGCGCAAGATTGCCGCTGCCGTGCTGACCGGCGCGGGGGTGGCGCTGGCCGCATGGCGCAACGAACCGGGGATCATAGCCCCGGTGCTTTACGCCGCAGCGGCAGGCGGGCTTCATCTGGCGGCCTTCGGGTTTGACCCGCTGCGCGACAAGGGTATGGAAGGCATCGATACCTTCCAGCAGAACCGCGTCGCCAGAGCGGTTGACGAGGCCGAAAAGCACCTTGCCGCGATGTCGGACGCCGTGCGTCGTGCGCAAGACCGCCAAGTCGAGCAGCGGGTTGAACGGTTTCAGGCCGAAGTGCGCGAACTTTTGCGCACCGTCGAAGAAGATCCTCGCGATTTGACCGCCGCGCGTAAATATATGGGTGTCTATCTGATGGGCGCACGCGATGCGTCGGTGAAATTCGCCGACATCTACAGTCGCACGCAGGATGCAGGTGCCCGGTCCGACTATATGATGCTGCTGACCGACCTGGAGGAAAGCTTTAACGCCAAGAAACGCAAACTGCTGCTCGACGACAATTCCGACCTGACGGTCGAGATCGAGGTTCTGCGCGACCGACTACAGCGCGAAGGCATTCGCCTGAAATAGATTTACAGTAAAGAGGTACACCGATGTCTGAGAATGTAAGGGAAAAGGCAGAGCAGACGGTCGCTCTGGTCGACGAAGTGAACGCCGTTGTGCTGCCCGAACCGGCAGATGCAGGCGCGGTGGTGTCCCTGTCCGAGGCGGACGCGCCTGTAGGCGAGGAAATCCGCAGCCGGATGGACGAGATCGACATGGGGGATACCAACTCCATCGTCTCGTTCGGGTCCGCTGCACAGGCCGAATTGCAGGAAATCAGCCAGGCGATGTTGCAGGATGTGCGCAACAAGGATGTCGGGCCTGCGGGCGATTCCCTTCGTAACATCGTCACCACGATCCGCGGCTTTTCGGTGTCCGAGCTTGACGTGCGCCGTGACCGCAGTTGGTGGGAAAAACTGATCGGCCGTGCCGCGCCATTTGCCAAGTTCACCGCCAAGTTCGAGGATGTGCAGGGCCAGATCGACAGGGTCACCGATGATCTTCTGCGCCACGAGCACACGCTTTTGAAAGACATCAAATCGCTCGACCTGCTGTATGAGAAGACGCTGGCCTTCTATGACGAGCTGGCGCTTTACAACGCCGCAGGCGAGGAAAAGCTGCGCGAACTGGACGAACAGATCATTCCCGCGAAAGAAGCCGAGGTTCAGGCCACGCCAGAGGACGAACAGGTGATGGCGGCGCAGGAATTGCGCGATCTGCGTGCCGCGCGCGACGATCTGGAACGCCGGGTCCACGATCTGAAACTGACGCGTCAGGTGACCATGCAGTCGCTGCCCTCGATCCGTCTGGTGCAGGAAAACGACAAGAGCCTTGTGACCAAGATCAACTCTACCCTCGTCAACACCGTGCCGCTTTGGGAAACCCAACTGGCGCAGGCGGTGACGATCCAGCGTTCGGCCGAGGCTGCCGCTGCGGTGCGCGATGCCAACGATCTGACCAACGAGCTTTTGACCTCGAACGCCAAGAACCTGCGCGACAGCAACAAGATGATCCGCCAGGAGATGGAGCGCGGCGTATTCGACATTGAGGCCGTCAAGCAGGCCAATGCCGATCTGATCGGAACCATTCAGGAATCGCTTCAGATCGCCGACGAAGGCAAGGCTCGGCGCGCCGCCGCCGAGACCGAGCTGAAGAAGATGGAGGCCGAGCTACGCGATACGCTGGCCTCCGCCAAGGCAAAGAAAACCGGTCTGGGCGACACGGCCTCTACCTCTGTGCCGAAAGGCTGATCGTGGAACCGGGCCGTCAGATACGCTGGCTTTTGCTGGCCAGTTTCGCAGGTGTCGCGCTGGCGGGCTGTGAGATGTTGCCTAACGAGCCCACGCCCCCATCGGAAACGCTTGCAATCCCCGCGCAGCCCGCCGACACGCCGCCCCCGACAAAACCCGTCTCGCCCAGCCCCAGCGCGACGCCGCCATCCCCGGCCAGCCGGGAATTGGCCGCGTATTATGGTCGGTTGCAGCAAGATCTGTTGGTACAGGGCTTGCTCCGCACCAATGGCGGCGGCCCTGATACGCCCTTTACCGACACAATGCTGGCACGCAATTTCGAACGCGTGGCGCTGGAAGAGGAATACGCCCGCGGCGCGGGTTTCACCCGCAGCAGCGGCGAATTGGGCCGGATCAAGAAATGGACCAGCCCGGTGCGGATCTCTGTCGAGTTTGGTGCATCGGTTGACGCCGATCGCCGGGCGACGGACACGCGTGAGGTTACGAATTACGCCCGCAGGCTGGCGCGCGTCACCGGTCACCCGATCAGCGTCAGCCAGTCCAATGCCAATTTCCATGTGCTGTTCATGGGCGAAGATGACAGCGCGCAGATCAAGCCTCGTATCCGTGCGCTGGTGCCTGAAATCAGCGCCTCGTCTCTGGCGATCTTCGACAATCTGCCGCGCGGCATTCACTGTCTTGTGCTGGCATTTTCGGGCAGTCAGGGCGGCTATGACTATGCGCGCGCCGTCGCTCTGATCCGCGATGAACACCCGGATCTGCTGCGCCGGTCCTGCATTCACGAAGAAGTGGCGCAGGGTCTTGGTCTGGGCAATGACAGCCCTGAGGCGCGCCCGTCCATCTTCAACGACGACGACGAATTCGCGCTGCTGACCACGCATGACGAGATGCTGCTTAAGATCCTGTATGACCCCCGGCTGAAACCCGGCATGACCGCCGCGCAGGTCCGCCCCGTCGTACGAGAGCTTGCCGCCCGGCTGACCGGCGGCTCCAGTTAACCCCGAGGAGACACACCCATGGGCATTTTCGACTTTCTGAGCGGCCAGTTCATCGACGTGATCCACTGGACCGACGACACCCGCGACACAATGGTCTGGCGGTTCGAGCGTGAGGGCCACGAGATCAAGTACGGCGCCAAGCTGACCGTCCGCGAAGGGCAAGCCGCGGTCTTTGTGCATGAGGGTCAGTTGGCGGATGTGTTCACGCCGGGCCTGTATATGCTTGAAACGAACAACATGCCGATCATGACCTCGCTTCAGCATTGGGATCATGGTTTCAAAAGCCCGTTCAAATCAGAGATCTATTTCGTCAACACGACACGGTTCAACGACCTGAAATGGGGAACGAAGAACCCGATCATGCTGCGCGATCCCGAATTCGGCCCGACCCGCATTCGCGCCTTCGGCACCTATTCGGTCCGGGTGGGAGAGCCTGCGCGCTTCATGTCGGAAATCGTCGGCACGGACGGCGAATTCACCATGGACGAGATCAGCTTTCAGATCCGCAACATCATCGTGCAGGAATTCAGCCGCGTGATCGCGTCGTCGGGCATCCCGGTGTTGGATATGGCCGCGAACACCGCCGATCTGGGTCAGGTTCTTGCCCGCGCGATCACCCCGACGTTGGAACAATACGGCCTGACGATCCCGGAACTTTACATCGAGAATATCTCGCTTCCGCCTGCGGTGGAAAAGGCGCTGGACACCCGCACCTCGCGCGGGTTGTCGGGCGATCTGGACCAGCATCTGAAATATTCCACGGCCGAAGCGCTGCGTCAGGGCGGCGATGCCTCTGGCGCGATGGGGGCCGGTATGGGGGCTGGCATGGGCATGGCGATGGCAGGCCAGATGATGGGCGGCCAACGCGGCCCGTGGGGCGCTGTGCCTGCATCTTCGGCAAGTACACCCCCGCCCCCGCCGCCGGTAGAACATGTCTGGCACCTGGCCAAGAACGGTGCCACCGAAGGCCCCTACTCCAAGGCGCAACTGGGTCGCATGGCCCGCGATGGCGATCTGACCCGCAAGACCTATGTCTGGACCGCTGGCCAGGATGGCTGGAAACCCGCCGAAGATGTGGCCGAACTCGCACAGCTTTTCACCGTGATGCCGCCGCCCCCGCCGCCGGGGGTCTGACGACCGCCACACCAGCGCCCGGCCAAAGCGTCGGAGCGTGTCTGCGGTTGTACAGCGGCCGGCCCGACCGCGTTCCCGGCCCGCAAAACGGTGCGCCAGGACGCGGTCCATGAACAGGCAAGAGGATCAGATGCCCGACCAAATCGCGCCCTTTGCACAGGCTGAACATCGTTTTCCCTGCGACCAATGCGGCGCGGATATGCGGTTTGATCCCGACGCGGGCCAACTTGTCTGCGACCATTGCGGCAATTCGGCAGAGGTGGCGCAAGCCGGACCCTGGAGCGGCGGCATCCGCGAGATCGACTTTGATCGCGCCATCCGGGGCGACATGTCAGAGGCCGAGATCGAGGAAACCCGCGTCACGAAATGCCCCAATTGCGGGGCGTCGGTGGAATTCGACGCGGATATCCACGCGACAGAATGTCCGTTCTGCGCCACCCCTGTTGTCACCGATACCGGCGCGCATCGGCATATCAAGCCGCGCGGATTGCTACCTTTCCGTCTCAGCCAGGAAGAGGCGCGCAGCGCGATGAATGACTGGCTGGGCAGCCTGTGGTTTGCGCCCGGCGGCCTACAGGACTATGCCCGCAAGGGGCGGAAGATGAACGGCATCTATGTGCCTTACTGGACCTTCGACGCCGACACGAAATCGCAGTACCAAGGCGAACGCGGAACCGTCTACTACGAAACACGCACTGTCATCCGCGACGGCAAGACTGAACAGGTCCGCGTGCAGAAGGTCCGTTGGCGCGCCGTATCCGGGCGCGTCGCGCGGTTCTTTGACGATATACTGGTGCTGGCCTCCACCTCCCTACCCAAAAAGTTCACCGATGCGCTGGAACCCTGGGATTTGTCGGAACTGGAAACCTATCAGCCGGAATTTCTGGCGGGTTTTCGGGCCGAGGGCTACGGCGTGCAACTGGAAGACGGCTTTGGCGAGGCGCGGCAGATCATGGATCGGCAGATCGCCCGCGACATCCGCTTTGACATCGGGGGCGACCGGCAGCGCATCCACAGCGTTGCGACAGACGTCGATGACGTAACCTTCAAACATGTCCTGCTGCCTATCTGGCTGGCCGCCTATAAATTTCGCGGCAAGACCTACCGCTTTGTCGTCAACGGCCGCACCGGCCGGGTGCAGGGCGAACGTCCGTGGTCGCGCTGGAAGATCGCCGTTGCTGTGATCCTGGGCCTGATTGTGGCCGGCTGTATCGGCTTTGTCATAGCGACGAATCAATAAGGGCGTCACCCGCCCCGGACTTGATCCGGGGCCTTGCGGCCCACAACCCAGAGGCCCCGGATCAAGTCCGGGGCGAGGTCTTTTGCCGGATACGTTGGTTATTATGGTTGATTGCATATGCCAAATTGCGAACCAACCTACATCTTTTCGGGCCTGCATCTGCCGCGCAAGAGCGCGTGATCCTGACCGTCTTTTCTTATTTCGCTGCGTCGAAGTTGTCAGGAGCTGTGTCGACGTCTAGCCTCGAACCTTACTGACCAACCTGATCCGGCGTGATCGTAAGGCTTGGTCTTGCGGGGAAACGCTGCTCATGTTAGCGCAAACAATGCAATTGGGAGGTGTCCATGATACTCTGCTGTGGCGAAGCGTTGATCGATATGTTGCCCCGTACCACGACCGGAGGCGAAGGCGCGTTTGCGCCGCATGCGGGCGGCGCTGTGTTCAATACGGCGATCGCCTTGGGGCGGCTTGGCACGCCGACAGGGTATTTTGGCGGTCTGTCGCATGACCTGTTCGGGCAGCTTCTGGAAACCAATCTGGCAGCCAGCAATGTCGACAGTCGTCTTGCGCCACGGTCCGACAGGCCGACGACGCTCGCCTTCGTGACGCTGACCGACGGACAGGCGCAATACGCCTTCTACGATGAGAACACCGCCGGCCGAATGCTGCGCGCCGAGGACCTCCCAACCCTGACCGACGAGGTCAGCGCGCTCTTTTTCGGCGGCATCAGCCTTGTTGGCGAACCGGCGGCGGATGCCTACAAGGCGCTCGCCCTGCGCGAGGCGTCGCGCCTGCCGGTTATGATCGACCCCAATATCCGACCCGGCTTCATCACCGACGAGGCGCGGTATCGCGCCCGGCTGGACACAATGCTGGCGGTTTCGGACATCGTCAAAATTTCCGACGAAGACCTGCACTGGCTCGGCACCACGCCTCAGGGCCTTCTGGCCAGTGGCGGGCCAAAGCTGGTCTTGCTGACACGCGGCGCACAGGGGGTCGAGGCGCATATCGGCGCTGGCAGTTTCGAAGTGCCAGCGCAAAAGGCACTGGTCGTCGACACTGTCGGCGCGGGCGATACATTCAATGCGGGCCTGCTGGCGGGCTTGTCGCGCGAAGGGCTGTTGTCAAAAGCGGCCATCGCCGAGGCCAGCCCTGACATGTTGAGCCCGGCCATCGAACTGGGCGCGCGCGCAGCGGCCGTGACTGTCAGCCGCGCAGGCGCAAACCCGCCCTGGGCCGAGGAACTGGCATGAGGGCGCTTGTCCAGCGCGTGACAGAGGCTGCGGTGCGGGTCGATGGCGCTGTTTTAGCCGAGATCGGGCCGGGTCTGCTGATCTTTATCTGCGCGATGCGGGATGACCCAGCAGATGCCCCGTCGAAGCTGGCGGCGAAGATCGCCAAGCTGCGCATTTTCGCGGATGACGATGGCAAAATGAACCGGTCGCTGTCCGATACGGGCGGCGCGGCGCTGGTGGTCAGCCAGTTCACGCTGGCCGCCGACACGTCCCGCGGCAACCGCCCCGGCTTTTCAACCGCCGCACCGCCGTCAGAGGGCGCACCCGCCTACGAGGCCTTTGCCGACGCAATGGCAAAGCTGGGCATCCCGACGGCGCGCGGTCAGTTCGGCGCCGACATGAAGATCAGCCTTGTGAACGATGGTCCGGTGACGATCTGGATTGATACTGCCGTCTGAGTCGATGGTCTTGTTGAGAAATTGTACCCGTGGAACCGTGCGCACCTGCGATCGCCTGCATTGTCAGCGAACAGCCCCCGCACGCACCAATCCATCCCCTTCGGCAATCCCGCCCCGTTCTTGAGGGGCACAGCGCTAAAGATCGACCGATTGGCCCGTACTGGCGGATAGCTGCGCAGCCAGACCAAGACGCACCGCCATGTGGCCATCCTTCACGGTTACTTCCGGCGGCGCGTTGCCCAGCACGGCCTCGCGGAATTTCTGGTGTTGATAATAAGTCGAACCGTTGTGATCGCCTGCCTCCAGGAGCTGTGGATCAACCGGAATATCAAGCGTCATCGGACCCTTGGGGCTACGCGGGCTGACGATCAGTTGCGGCACGGGCGGCGCGCCCAAATCGGCAGGCCAGAACCTTCCCGGCCCCGGCACGAGGCATTCGATCTTGCCCGCGGGGCCAACGGCAGAGATCTCCTCTTGATAGCGGCTGCCTTCGGCGAACATGCACAGCTCCAGCATGGCGCGGGCACCGTTGGCGAATTCGACGATGACATAGCCATGGTCCCAAATATCAGGTGTCTCACCGCCATAGGTCTCGTCCAGATGATTGGTCGCCTGCCCGGCGCTGGCCATCACACGGACGGGATCAGACGGGATCACCAGCCGCATCAGATCAAAGAAGTGGCAGCATTTTTCGACCAGTGTCCCGCCGGAATAGCGGTTGAACCGGTTCCAGTCGCCGACCTTCTTGAGAAAGGCGAAGCGGTGTTCGCGGATGGTCAGCATCCTGACGCCGCCGGTCGCCGCATCCACCTGCTTTAGCAGCGCCGCGATGGGCGGCATGTAGCGGTATTCCATCGCCACCCAGACCGGAGCGGGATAGGCCGCGCAGATCTCGGTCACGCGCTCCGCGTCGGCGGGATTGGTGAAAAGCGGCTTTTCGATCAACAGCGGCAGCGGGCGCTTGGCCGCGATCAATTCCAGCTGCGGGACGTGAAGATGGTTGGGCGACGCGATCAGAAGGCAGTCCACACCCCCCACGGCGAGCAAGTCCTCAAGCGTTTCGGGGAACACTGCACTTGGTGCCAACAGGGCAGCGACCTCTCGCATGGCGCGGTCCGGTTCGAATACGGCACCGACGCGCGCGCCGGACAAAAGGGCGATATTGCGCAGATGCTCCTGACCCATCATGCCGCAGCCGATGATGCCGTAGGTGACGGTGTCGCTCATATGTCCTGCTTTCATTTGAGCCGCGCGACATAGCGCGCCACATTCGTGTCGATCCAACTGCGCGAGACCTCTGCCCGCACGCCGTTCTGTCCCCAACTGATGCGCTCTGCCAACAGACAGGGGCTCCCCTGCGGTGTGCCGAAATCCTGCGGGGCCCATTCAGGCACGCCGCCCAAGCGCAACTTGTCTTCGGCGCGGGTGATCCACAGTCCCAAACGCTGGCGATAGTAGTGATAGAGAGACTCGGACAGATCCCGCGCCGCGATCCGCTCGGCAAAGCTGGCGTCCAGCCAGATTTCCTCAAGCACTGCTGGCGTACCATCCAGCTTGCGCAACCGCCGGATGCGATGCGCATCCGACGAGGCACCGAAATCCGGCAGACCGACGGGTTTCGCAAGACGCGTCACATCCAGCACATCTGCCGTCGGCAAACCGCCCCCGCGCAGCAACTCCACCCGGAAGAACGCGTAAACGCTTTTCGTATCCGCTTGCGCACGGATGTAATTGCCCGACCCCTGCACACGCTCCAACATGCCCTTCAAGGTCAGGTCCGCCAGCGCCTTGCGCAATGTCCCTACAGAGATGCCAAGCTCTGCGGACATGTCACGTTCCGGGGGCAAACGCTCGCCGTCCAGATAGCGGCCCGCATTTATCTCGCGGATCAGCATCTCGCTGATCTGGATATATAGCGGCAAGGAAGACTGGTCTGGCATTGATGCGTCCGGGTGCGCGAAATAATTGATACACTATTGATCTACATTAAATCCGATGCTACGCAAGACAAAATGACGCAGCCGGAGAATCCTGATGACCGTGGTCCCCATCACCTCCCCCGACTTGGACGCGGCAGAGGTTTCGTGGTTCGCGGCGCTTTGCTCTGACGATTACGAATATCTCGGTGTGCCCGAGGGCCGGTTGCGGTCATCCTGGGCGCATTGTTCGTCGATCGTGAAAGAGGCCGAGACCCAGGGCTTTCGCAACATTCTGTGCCCGTCGTCCTATCAGGTGGGTCAGGACACGCTCAGCTTTGTCGCGGGTTGCGCGCCAATTACCGACAAGATCAACATGCTGGCCGCCGTGCGCTGCGGAGAGATGCAGCCGATCATGCTGGCCCGCACCATCGCCACGCTGGATCACATGCTGGAGGGGCGGCTGACGGTGAACATCATCTCGTCCGACTTCCCCGGCGAGAAAGCCGACAGCGCCTTTCGCTACCAGCGGTCGCGTGAGGTGGTCGAGATCCTGAAACAGGCCTGGACGCAGGACGAGATCACCTACAAGGGCGAGGTCTATGACTTCGACAAGCTCTGGACCGATCCGGCCAAGCCTTATCAGACCGGAGGGCCACTGCTGTATTTCGGTGGCTACTCGCCCGCCGCGCTGGATCTATGTGGCCAACATTGCGATGTTTACCTGATGTGGCCAGAAGCCAAGGATGCGCTGGCAGCGCGGATGAAAGCCGTGCATGCCGTGGCCGAGCAATATGGCCGCACGCTGGATTACGGGCTGCGTGTGCATGTCGTCGTTCGCGACACAGAGGCAGAGGCCCGCGAATGGGCCGAGCATATCGTCAGCAAGCTGGATGACGAACAAGGCCGTGCAATCCGCGAACGGTCTCTGGACGCCACCAGTCTTGGCGTGTCGCATCAGGCCAGAAACCGCGAACTGGCGGATATGGAAGGCTTTGTTGAACCACATTTGTGGACAGGCGTTGGCCGGGCGCGGTCGGGATGCGGGGCCGCTTTGGTCGGATCCACCGATCAGGTGCTGTCAGAGCTGGAACACTATCAGAAGATGGGCATTCGCGCCTTCATCCTGTCCGGCTATCCGCATCTCGACGAATGCCGTCATTTCGGCCAAAAGGTATTGCCGCAGATGAAGACCACGCAGTTGAACAGTGCCTATGGCCGCTTGCCCGCGTCGACACCGATGACGCCGCTTGGCGCTGGTCTACGTCGCTAGAAAGACCCGTCCCGGGCTTGACCCGGGACCTTCCCCCAAAGGCCCCGGGTCAAGCCCGGGGCGGGTGAGCACTGGAATTGAAGGAAGACCCGATGGATCGCATCCGACTGACTGACCAACTCGACCTCAGCCGTATCGTCTATGGGATGTGGCGGCTTGGCGATGACGAAAACACTGCCCCGGAATATGTCCAGGGCAAGATTTCGACTTGTCTGGATCAGGGCATCACAACAATGGATCAGGCCGATATCTATGGCGGTTACATGGCCGAAGAGATCCTTGGCAACGCTCTGACGCCGGCACTGCGCAACAAGATCGAGATCGTCACAAAATGCGGCATCGTGGCCCCCGCAGGCCGGTACGCCAATGCACGGGTCAAGCATTACGATAGCAGCCGCGCGCATATTCTGGCCTCTGTCGATCACTCTCTACGCTTGATGAAAACCGACCGCATCGACATGCTGTTGATCCACCGGCCTGATCCTTTCATGAATCCCCATGAAACCGGCCCGGCATTGGACGAGGTTGTGGCCGCGGGCAAGGTCCGCGCCGTCGGTGTGTCAAACTTTCGGCCCTGGGACTGGACCCTGCTGCAATCGGCGATGAAGACGCCGCTTGCCACGAACCAGATAGAACTAAGCCTGATGACGCATGACGCCTTTACCAACGGTGACATTGCCTTCTTGCAGGAACGCGGCATTCCACCGATGGCATGGTCGCCGCTGGGCGGTGGCACTCTGTTCGCCAGCAGCCGCGCGGAGTTGCGCCGGGCGCTGGAGGCGTTCGGGGCGGCCCGTGGCATTGACGCCGCCGCAGTTGCCGTGGCGTGGCTCTTGGCACACCCCGCACGAATTCTACCTGTCCTTGGCACCAATAATCTGGACCGCATCGCCCGTATCAGCGATGCTGCAAAGTTCACGATGGACCGGGAGACATGGTTTGAGATCTACACCCACGCCCTTGGCAGCGAAGTGGCCTGAGGCATGTCGCTGATGACATCACAGCCTTACAGCTTCGATCCCGAAACCGAAGATCCGCGTGCGTTTCGGTCGGCGTTGGGGAAATTCATGACGGGTGTTACCGTTATCACCTGCGACTCTGGCACAGGCCCGATCGGCATCACCGCCAACAGCTTTGCCAGCCTGTCGCTGGACCCTCCACTGGTGCTTTGGGCACCTGCAAAAAGCTCTCAGCGTTATCCCTTCTACATGGCCGCCGAGCATTTCGCGATCCATGTGATGGGGGCCGAACAAGCCGAGATCAGCAATGGCTTCGCTCGCGACGGCAACGCCTTCGATCTTCTCGACTGGGAAATCAGCGGACAGGGTGTGCCGCTGATCAGCGGCTGCCTGTCGCGCTTTGAATGTACCCGAACCGCCCGGCACGATGGCGGCGATCATTCCATCATCATCGGGCGCGTCACCCGCGTAACGACGCGTCCGGGCAAACCGCTGACTTTCTTTGCGGGAAAATACGGAGCAATTCAAAAACCGTCATAATTTGCCGCCATAACAAAAAAGCACGCACTGGGAGGAGACCGAATGGCGATATTGATGGGCTTTCTTGTCCCGCTGCAATTCGTCAACACGCATGTGTTGCGTCTGGGCCGGGCAATTGCCGTCTTCGCCATGGCCGTGATGGTGCTGTCGATCCTCTATCAGGTCGTGATGCGCTATGGCTTCAATGCCGCCCCCAACTGGTCCGAGGAACTGGCACGGTTCTGCATGTTATGGATGACCGGACTGGTCGCCCCTGCTGCCTATCGCCGGGGTGGTTTCGTCGCCATAGATACGCTCACGATCCTGCTGCCGAAAGGTGCGGCGGCGATCTTGAATTTCATTCTTTTGACAATGGCGCTGCTGGTTCTTGTCGTGGCCCTGCAACTGGGGTGGAAACATGTGAATTCCGGCTGGCTGTTCAGCTCTTCGTCGCTTCGGTTGCCGCTTGATCTGATCGGCATGCAGGCGGTGAAGCTGAAGCTCGCCTGGATGTTCCTGTCGCTGTTCGTGGGTGTCATCCTGCTGATCTCTGTCACGGTGGAATTGCTGCTGCGGGAACTCGTGCGGCTGACCGGTGGCGGAAGCAGACTGGCACCGCTGCCAACGCTTGCCACACCGGGGGCCGAATAGATGCTGATATGGTTCCTGCCGCTGTTCCTTGTGTTCCTGATGATCGGCCTGCCAGTGTTTTTCGGCCTGCTTGCCGCCCCAGGCATCCTGCTTTGGATGAACGGGCAGGAACGCGATGTCGCCCTGCTGTACCGCAATGTCTATAACGGTATGGACAGTTTTCCGCTGATGGCGATCCCGTTCTTCATGCTGGCCGGAGAGTTGATGAACAGGGGCGGCATCACCATGCGGCTGGTCGAGTTCAGTCAGGCGATGATGGGCCACATGCGCGGCGGGCTGGCGCATGTGAACGTCCTCAGTTCGATGCTTTTCGCGGGCCTGTCCGGCTCTGCCGTGGCGGACACTTCGGCGCTGGGGTCGATGTTGATCCCCGCGATGGAAAAACAGGGGTATTCCCGCAAATTCGCCGCCGCCATCACCGCGGCCAGTTCCGTGATCGGCCCGATCATTCCGCCATCGGGCATTATGATCATCTATGCCTATGTCATGGGCGAAAGCGTCGCCGCGCTGTTTCTCGCGGGCATCGTGCCGGGCATCCTCGTCGGGTTCGGGTTGATGGTGATGGTCAAGGTCATGGCGAACAAATACGACTTTCCCGTGGCCACCCGCAAACACACCTGGCCAGAGCGCGGGCAGGCCAGTCTCAAGGCATTTTTTCCGCTTATGACGCCCGTCATCATCCTTGGCGGTATCCTTGGCGGCATTTTCACCCCGACCGAGGCCGCAGCCGTCGCCGTGGCCTATGCCACCATCGTCGGCCTGTTCATTCTGGGCACGCTGCGACTGCGCGATTTGCCAGAGGTTCTGTCAAACTCCGCCATGACCAGCGCGGTCGTGCTGTTGCTGGTCGGCGCGGCCATGGCGTTCAAGACGGTTGTCAGCCTCAGCCACGCCCCCGAACAACTGGCCGCGTTCATCCTTGCGCTGTCGGAAAACCCGCTGATCCTGCTGTTCCTGATAAACCTGTTGCTGTTCGTCGTCGGCATGTTTCTGGACGCAGGTCCGGCGATCATCATCCTCGGCCCCATCCTCGGGCCGATCTTCGTCAGCCTGGGCGTGGACCCGGTGCATTTCGCGATCATCATGTCGGTCAACCTGACCGTGGGGCTGGCGACACCGCCGATGGGGCTGGTGCTATTTGTCGCCTCGTCCGTATCCGGCGAACGGGTCGAAAAGATCGCCCGCGCGATTCTGCCATTCCTTGCCATCGAGGTGGTGGTGATCTTCCTGATCACCTACATCCCCGCGATTTCCATGACAATTCCGCGCCTGACGGGATTTGTTAACTAAGCCGGGCGCATTGCCCGATCATCGACCGAAAGAAAGCATAAGGGAGGTCTTACATGCTCAGGGGTCTTACAGTAGCGGCAGTGACAGCCGCAGTTTTCGCGGGTGGCACGTTCGCCGCAAGCGCGCAGGAATACACCATCCGCGCCACGGCCAATTCCAATGAAAACGACGAGGATTACGACGGGCTCGTGGTCTTCAAGAACTATGTCGAGGCGGCATCCAACGGTCAGATCGGAGTCGAGATGTTCATCGGCACGCAGCTTTGCTCCAACGGGACCGAGTGCCTTCAGGGCATCGCTGACGGGTCGATCGACGTCTATATCTCGACCTCTGGCGGTGCTGCGGGGATCTTTCCGTATGTGCAGGTTCTGGACCTGCCTTACCTGATGGCCGACGACCGGGTTGCCGAAACAGTGCTTCAGGGGGATTTCGTGCGCACCATGCGGGACATGGCGCTGGACGACTCGAACGGCATGATCCGCCTGATGACGGTTGGAAATACCGGTGGCTGGCGCAACTTTGCCAATACCAAACGCCGGGTGCAGATGCCCGCCGATCTGGAGGGGCTGAAGATCCGTACCGTGGTCGCCGATCTGCCGCAGGAACTGGTCAAGGCGCTTGGCGCATCGCCCACCCCGATCCCGTGGCCGGAACTGTTCACCAGCTTCCAGACCGGCGTTGTCGAAGGGTCCAAGAACGGCATCACCGACATCATGGGCATGAAGTTTCCCGATGCCGGTTTGCAATATGTCACGCTGGACGGCCATGCCTACATGGGCGCGCTCTGGTGGATGAACAACGACAAGTTCATGTCCATGCCGGAAGATCTGCGCAGGGTGGTGGTGGACGGCTTCTACCAATTGCAGCAAGCCACCTTTGCATCGCCCAAGCGCAAATCGATCCAGGCCTATGAGGATTTCGTAGCCGGTGGCGGCGATCTGTATGTACCCACTCCCGAGGAAAAGGCCGCGTTCAAGGAGGCCGCAGCGCCGGTTTATGACTGGTTCAAATCCAATGTAGAAGGCGGCGAAGCGATCTTTACCGCGCTGACCGATGCGGTTGCCTCGGCAGAGGCAGACCTGGCCGAGGCCCGCGCCAAGGACCTGCGATAGGTCTGGCATCGCATAAACCGAAGCCGGGGTCGCTTTTGTGGCGACCCCGGCCACCCGCCGAAGAAGTTCAGGCTCCCTCCCCAAGAGCCTTCACCCTATATCGGCGATACGATGGTCGCGAAGAATGGTCCGACAAGCCAATCCCGGCATTCGTCCTAAAAAATCAAACCTTTCGCAATGCTTCAGCCAAAGTTTCCGAGGTAAAAGGTTGCTGTATCACGACAGGCTTTATGCCAAACCCCTCGACTTCGGCAGAATCGCAATCAACCAGCACCAGCCCAGCGCCCCGAGCGGCCAAGCGGCGGGGCAGTGAATTATCGGTGAAGTGCAATCCGGGGCCGATAACCAGCAAAACCGTGCAAGAGGCAAGGGCATCAAGCTCTGTCGCGGTCGCAGAAAGATCGTGGAACATGTGAACCGCGGCACCGGGGAAAACCTCTCGAAATGTTTGAGCCGCATCAAGCTGTACGACCGGCTCTTGGCAAACCACGCCAAACTGGCGGGTGTCGGTGGTCGGCTTCTCGGCTGTCATCAGCATAACGGTTCCCGTTCATCAAAGACAAATCATGGAACATCTTTGGAAACTCTGCATTTAACTATGACATAGGTGGAGTGAAAATATGGGTATCAAGTGCCGCAACTGCCCGATCAGACAGTTGCCGTTGTTCGATCCGATGTCTTCGACAGAGATCGAATTCATGGAAAAATTCAAAGTCGGCGAGATGAACATCGAACCCGGTGCCCCGATCCTTGCAGAGGGAGCCAACACACCCCAGCTTTACACGGCGCTCAGCGGCATGGGGCTGCGGTACAAGCTGTTGGAAGATGGACGCCGCCATGTAATCAGTCTGGTTCTGCCCGGTGATTTCATCGGGCTTCAGGCCGGCGTTCTGAACCAGATGACCCATTCGGTCGAGGCCACGACCGCCATGACCCTGTGTGTCTTTGATCGCTCCGAATTGTGGAGCCTGTTCCGGAATCAGCCCGCGCGCGCCTTTGATCTGACCTGGCTTGCCGCCAATGAAGAAAGGTTTCTGGGCGAAGCCCTTGCAGCACTGGGCCAACGCGAGGCCTACGAGCTTTTGGCATGGGCGCTCGCCCGGATCTGGCGCAAACTCGACGCGTTGGACATGACATCAGGAACGGTTGCTCCCTTGCCCTATCGGCAGCAAGATCTGGCAGATGCGATGGGGCTTTCACTGGTTCACACCAACAAGACCTTGGCAAAATTACGGAATGCCGACCTCGCCTTTTGGAGCGATGGCAAACTGACCGTGCCGGATATCGAGGCGTTGGAAGAGGTGGGGCTTTGCCGGGACGAATCGTTGCGCAAACGTCCGTTGATCTAGACAAACTCCAACACATCGGGTTTGGCACACCCCGTCAGAAACATCCCCTGCCCCAAATGCACATCCAGACGCCATGGTTTTCGATAAGCGTTTTGGATGTTCGATCGCACCCGGCGTCACCTTCCTGATTTCCTCTTCTTGCCTTATCGCCATTCCGGTGGTGCGGATCAGGCCTCCACGCTCTCCTATTGTTCACTCGGGTGCGCGGAACGTGTGCCACGCAGATTGCCGGACATTTGAAGCGCTCCCCTGCCGGACTTGATCCGGCAGCTTTCGCCCCCTCGACTATTCAAAATCCGGCTCAGCGCGTCCGCACGACACTCAATCTGCGGCCATGGGATACATAAATTGATCCAGAATTTGACCAATCGAGAAAATTTCCTTACGGCGCGGCAGGCAAGGCGAGTAATTGCGCCAGGACTCTTGCGGAAGCATCACAGCAGCCTACACTTCCGCCATCAAAGGATTCGTCACCAGAAGCCTTGGATCGTCGATGTAATATGGGAGAACTATCTTGAAACATCATGCAAAGCTGACGCTGTCCACCTTCCTGTGTTCCACACTGTTGGCCGGGACTGCGCTTGCTCAGGACACGCACCCTGCCACAGGCGAACCGCTGGCCGAGGATCAGACCTTTACCTACCGCGTGGGGGACGAGCACAGCTCTGTCGATCCGCAAGTGGTCGAGGACACGATCGGTGCCGAAATCGTGCGCGATCTCTTCGAAGGGCTGATGAATCAGGATGCTCAGGGCAAGCTGATTCCCGGCGTTGCCACCGATTATGATGTCTCGGATGACACCAAGACCTATACGTTCCACCTGCGTGACAATGCGAAATGGTCGAACGGCGATCCTGTAACCGCGGGTGATTTTGTCTTCGCCTGGCGCCGCGCCGCGTCGCCTGAACTTGCCTCGCCCTACCAATGGTATGTCAAGCTGATGTCATTGGAGAACGCGTCGGAGATCGTCGCCGGTGAGATGCCCCCCGAGGAACTTGGCGTAACGGCCATCGACGATCACACGCTGGAGGTGCGCCTGTCACAGCCGCTCAGCTATTTCCCGCAGATGACAACTCATTCCACCACTTTCCCCGCGCCGCAAAAAGTAGTCGAGGAATTTGGCGAGGAATGGACCAAACCCGAAAACATCGTGTCCAACGGTGCCTATGTGCTGACAGAGCATCTGCCCAACGAACGCTCCGTGCGCGAGCGGAACGAGATGTACTGGGACAACGACAACACGATCATCGACAAGACCGTTGCGCTGGTCATCAACGATGAAAACGTGGCCCTCACCCGGTTCATGGCAGGCGAACTGGACCGCACCGAAGTTCCCGCCGGACAGTTCCCCCGCCTGAAGAAGGAACACCCCGAAGAAGCGATCAGCTTCCCGCGGCTGTGCAACTATTATTACACGTTCAACCAAAGCGACACCGGACCCGAGGCGTTCAAGGACGTGCGCGTGCGGCAAGCCCTGTCACTGGCCGTGGACCGCAAGATCATCACCCAGAACATCAAGGCCGGAGGCGAACCCGAAGCCTACACGTTCACGCCCGAAGCCGTGGCGGGCTTTACCCCTCCGCAAACCGAGATGTCGGAAATGAGCCAGACCGAGCGCGACGCAAAAGCCAAGGAATTGCTGGCAGAGGCAGGCTACGGCCCCGACAACCCGTTGACCTTCGACATGATCTACAACACCGATGAAAGCCACGAGAAGATCGCTGTGGTGCTCAGCCAGATGTGGAAACAGAAACTGGGAGTGGTGCCGAACCTTGCCAATATGGAATGGAAGGTCTTCCTTGAGACTCGCGGCAATCAGGATTTCGATCTGGCGCGTGGCGCATGGTGCGGTGACTATAACGAGGCCTCGACCTTCCTCGACCTGCTGGACAGTGAATCCGGCTACAATGACGGCAAGTACAGCAATCCTCGTGTCGACGAATTACTGGTAGAGGCAAAATCCGCCAGTGACACCACGCCGATCTACACCGAGATCGAACAGATCCTCGCCGAAGAGACGCCGGTGATCCCGATCTACCACTATGCCGGCGTCTATATGATGGACAGCGATGTGGGCAACTGGCCCGTCGAGAATGTCGAGCAGAACTGGTACTCCAAGGATCTTTACAAGATCGCGGAATGATCTGTAGCGCGCCGCGCCCCGGCCCTGAGCCGGGGCCTCTCCAGCGGCGCGCATCAAACGCAGAGGCCCCGGATCAAGTCCGGGGCACGGGTTCTCTCAACATTCGGGTAGTCCTGCAATGATCTCCTATGTCATCAGGCGGCTGCTGGTCGCCGTCCCGACCATCATGCTGCTTGTCATCGCAGCCTTCTTCATGATGCATTTCGCCCCCGGCGGACCGTTCACGTCAGAGCGTCCGCTGCCGCCCGAAGTGCTGGCCAATATCGAAGCGCGCTACGGTCTGGACCAACCGCTCTGGAAGCAGTTGTGGGACTACTTCACCAATATCTTCCTGCATTTCGATTTCGGCCCGTCCTTCCGCTACAAGGATCGCGATGTGAACGATATCATTGCGCAGGGGTTTCCGATCTCACTGACCTATGGGTCGCTGGCGTTTCTGGCGGCATCCATCGTGGGCATCGCACTGGGGATTGCGGCGGCCATCCGGCACAATACATGGCTGGACTATTTCGCGGTCAGCCTCGGGATCGCGGCACAGGCGTTGCCCAACTTCATCATGGGTCCGATCCTGATCCTGACCTTCACACTGTGGCTGGGCCTTTTGCCCGGCGGCGGCTGGAACGGTGGGCAGTGGGAATATCTGATCATGCCGGTGATCGCCCTCTCCACGTCCTACATGGGCAACATCGCGCGGATCACCCGGTCCTCGATGCTGGAGGTGATGAATTCCAACTTCATTCGCACGGCACGCGCCAAGGGTCTGCCGGAACGCACGATCATCTGGCGCCACGCGATGAAGCCGACGCTTCTGCCGGTGGTGTCCTATCTGGGCCCGGTTTTTGTCTACGTCCTGACCGGGTCGGTCTTCGTGGACATCTATTTCTCGACCGGTGGTCTGGGGCAATCCTATGTCAGCTCTGCCCTGACACGCGACTACGCCGTGCTGCTGGGAATCACGATCCTCTACGGCGCGCTCACTGTCGTGGTGAACCTGCTGACCGACCTCGCCTATGCGTGGTTTGACCCGAAAATCCGGTATTGAGGAGGCGCGCATGTTCGGAACATCCAAAAAAGCCGAGGCGCTTGCCGCCGACATCACCGATTTCAAGGCCGTGCGCGGCCGGTCGCTGTGGAATGACGCCATGCGCCGGTTTCTGCGCAACAAGGCCGCAATGGCCAGCGTTCTGGTGCTGGGCCTGATCGTCTTGTTCGTGCTGTTCGGCCCGCTTTTCGCGGTCTGGTCGAACGAGGAAATCGACTGGGTCGTGATGGGCGATGTGCTTGCCCTTGGCGCGCCTTCGCTGGAATCAGGCCACTTCTTCGGTGCCGACGATCTGGGCCGCGATCTGTATTCGCGCACCATTCAGGCAACGCGAACCTCGCTTCTGGTCGGTCTGATCGGTGCAGGCATGGCGCTGATCGTGGGCACGGCCTGGGGCGTCATCGCGGGCTATTTTGGCGGCAAGCTGGACAGCGTGATGATGCGCTTTGTCGATATTCTGCTGGCCATCCCGCTGACGCTGATCCTGATCCTCATCCTTGTCATCGCCGGACGCAGCTTCGTCACGCTGTTCGTCGCCCTTGGCGCGGTCAGTTGGCTGACGATGAGCCGGATCGTGCGCGGTCAGACCCTGACCCTGAAAACACGCGAATTCATCGAGGCCGCTCGGGCCGGCGGTGTCTCCGAGACAGCGATCATCTTTCGCCATGTCTTGCCCAACCTGATAGGGGTCGTCATCGTCTACGCGTCCCTTCTGGTGCCCGAGATGATCCTTGCGGAATCCTTCATCTCTTTCCTTGGGCTGGGGATTTCGGAACCCAATACGTCACTGGGTCGTCTCATCGCCGAAGGGGCCGGCACGATGGCCTACGGGACGCTGTGGCAACTGGCCTTCCCGCTATTCTTCTACGTCACCATCATCATCACCATGTTCTTCATCGGTGATGGGCTGCGTGACGCGCTAGACCCGAAGGATCACTGACATGACCATTCTTTCCGTCTCCGATCTGACAGTTGGCTTTGAGACGCCTGATGGCCGCGTGCAGGCGGTAAAGGGCGTCTCTTTCGACATCACCGCGGGCGAATGCCTTGGCATTGTCGGCGAAAGCGGGTCCGGCAAAAGCCAAAGTTTCATGGCCGCGATGGGGCTGCTGCCGCCCAATGGCCATGCGTCCGGATCCGTCAAACTGGGCGGGAACGAGATCCTAAACCTGTCACCCGGCAAGCTGAACCGTATTCGCGGTGCGGATGTGGGCATGATCTTTCAGGATCCGCTGACCGCGCTGACGCCCCATATGAAGGTGGGCGCACAGATGGCAGAGGTGCTGAAGGTGCATCGCGGCATGTCGCGCTCTGCCGCACGCAAACATTGCCTTGACTGGCTGGATCGTGTCCGCATCCCCGAGGCCGCGCGGCGGCTGGACCAATACCCGCACGAACTGTCAGGCGGCATGCGCCAACGGGTGATGATCGCCCAGGCCATGCTGTGCGAGCCAAAGCTGCTGATCGCGGACGAACCTACGACGGCGCTGGATGTGACGGTGCAGGCCGATGTGCTGGACCTTATGGCGGGTTTGCAGGACGAGTTGCAGACCGCGATCGCGCTGATCACGCATGACATGGGTGTCGTCGCACGGATGTGCGACCGGGTGAAAGTGATGCGCAAGGGCACCTTTGTCGAGGAAGGCCCGGCGGATCAGATCTTCAGCGCGCCCAGACATGACTATACTCGCAAACTTCTGGATGCGATGCCGCGCATCGACAAGGGCGAGGCACCCAAGGCCGCCGCGGCGTCCGATACCTTGCTGAAGGTCGATGACCTGAAGGTGCATTTCCCGATCCACGTTTCCGGCGGGGTTTTCGGACGCACGGTGCCGCTGAAAGCCGTGAACGGGGTCAGCTTTTCCCTGCGAGCGGGCGAAACGCTGGGCATCGTCGGCGAATCCGGTTGCGGCAAGTCCACCCTGGCCCGCGCCGTGTTGCGCCTGATCGAACCCTCGGCTGGCAGCGTCAGCTGGCTGGGCACACCGCTTACGGATCTGGACCGGGCAGGCATGAAACGCGAGCGCAAGGATTTGCAGATCGTGTTTCAGGATCCGCTTGCCAGCCTCGATCCGCGCATGACCATCGCCGATTCCATCGCCGAGCCGCTGCGCACCTATCGCCCTGACCTGACCAAGCGCGAACGCCGTGCGGAGGTGCAGGCGATGATGGAACGTGTCGGGCTGGAGGCAGCCATGTACAACCGCTATCCGCACGAATTGTCGGGCGGACAGAACCAGCGCGTCGGCATCGCCCGCGCGATGATCAACAAGCCGCGCCTGATTATCTGCGACGAGGCCGTGTCCGCGCTGGATGTATCCATTCAGGCGCAGATCGTGCAGCTTCTGCGCGATCTACAGGACGAATTCGGCATGTCGATGCTGTTCATCAGTCACGATCTGTCTGTGGTGCGCGCGATTTCCAATCGGATCATGGTGCTTTATCTGGGTCGTATCGTGGAACTGGCCGACGCCGACACAATCTGCGCAAGGCCGCGCCACCCCTACACGCAATCGCTGATCTCTGCCGTGCCGGTCCCGGACCCGGCGGTGGAACGTGCGCGCGAACGCATCCGCCTGCCGGGCGAGTTGCCCTCACCGCTGGATACCCGCGCATCGCTGCGCTTTCTGCCCTCGAAACTGGCGGCGGGCGAGGATGAGTATGTCCCGCAACTTGATGAAGTGTCCGAAGGCCATCTGGTGGCCGAGCACGATCCGCTGGACCGGATCATGACCAGCAGCGCCTGACCGCGCAGCAACGACCACCCGCCAGAATGCCAGGGCTGCTTTGGATCAGTCCAAGATAGGCCGGTACACGGGCACGCCACCGCGCCGAAAACCACAGGGCTGCACAGCGTGCTTTCCAGCCTTGTGGCCGCGCCCTCGTTTCTCACGTCATCGTCGCAATAGTCGCAATAAAGGTATCAAACGGTCGTGGCCGGAAATGTGTTCGTCGTATCGCTGGTTTTGAAAAAGCGATTGATTGAACTCGGAAGAGGGCTGCGCCTGCAAAAGCGAATGCCGCCCACGGGCAGAGACCGAGGCGGCATGTCGTTTATGTTCACAGCGAAGACCGCGTCAGAAAAAGCAGTTCATTCGGCGGCTTTCACCGCGCCGGGATTATTGGGATGGGTCGTCCAGTTGGCATAGTCCTTGACCACCTTTTGCCCGGTGCGCGGATCTGTCTGGCCGGGCTGCATCTCGACCATGGTGATGCAGTCCTCGACCGGGCAGACATTGACGCACAGGTTGCAGGCCACGCATTCTTCATCCTTGACCGTAAAGACCCGGTCGTCGGACATGGCGATGGCCTGATGGCTGGTATCCTCGCAGGCAGCGTAGCAGCGCCCGCAACTGATGCACAGGTCCTGATCAATTTCGGCCTTGGTGACATAGTTGAGGTTGAGATGCTGCCAGTCACTGATGTTTGGCACCGCGCGACCTATCAGCTCTGACGTATCCGTGAGGCCCTTTTCATCCATGAACTGCGACAGGCCAGAGATCATCTCCTGCACGACCTTGAAACCGTAAGTCATCGCGGCGGTACAGACCTGCACATTGCCCGCGCCCAGCACCATGAATTCGGCGGCGTCTTTCCAAGTGGTTACACCCCCAATGCCGCTGATCGGCAGGCCCTTCATTTCGGGCGAACGCGCAATCTCGGCGACCATGTTCAGGGCGATGGGCTTGACCGCCGGACCGCAATAGCCCCCATGCGCGCCCTTACCGTCAATCGTGGGTTCGGGCGCGAATATGTCCAGATCAACCCCGGTGATGGAGTTGATCGTGTTGATCAGGCTGACCGCATCCGCGCCCCCGGCATGGGCCGCGGCGGCAGGCTTGCGCACATCGGTGATGTTGGGCGTCAGCTTCACGATGCAGGGCATGCGTGTGTATTGCTTGACCCAGCGGGTCACCATCTCGATATATTCCGGCACCTGCCCCACGGCTGACCCCATGCCGCGCTCGCTCATCCCGTGAGGGCAGCCAAAGTTCAACTCTACCCCGTCAGCGCCTGTTTCCTCGACCAGAGGCAGGATCTTCTTCCAGGCCTCCTCCTCGCAAGGTACCATCAGCGAGACGACAACAGCGCGATCCGGATAGTCGCGCTTGACCGCCTTGATCTCTCGCAGGTTCACCTCCAACGGGCGATCGGTGATCAATTCGATGTTGTTGAGACCCAGCAAGCGTCGGTCCGCGCCCCAGATTGCGCCGTAACGCGGGCCGTTGACGTTCACGATGGGTGGGTCCTCACCCAGCGTCTTCCACACGACACCGCCCCAACCTGCCTCAAAGGCACGTCGGACGTTGTATTCCTTGTCGGTGGGCGGCGCGGAGGCCAGCCAGAACGGGTTTGGGGATTTTATCCCTACGAAATCGGTTGTCAGATCAGCCATTTTGCGATCATCCTTTTGTTGTCACCACCCGCCCCGGACTTGATCCGGGGCCTTTCGGTCGGCTGGCAGAAGGCCCCGGATCAAGTCCGGGGCACGCAGCCTTATCCCATCAACCGGGCATGAATATCCTCGGCCGCATCGCGCCCCTCGGCCACGGCCGTCACGGTCAGATCGTCACCACCCGCAGCACAGTCACCACCTGCCCAAACGCCACTGACACTGGTGCGTCCCGCCCCCGTGACGGCGATTTTTCGACCGTCGAGATCGGGCAATCCGTCTGCTATCAATGTTTGCCCAATAGCGCGGAACAATTGATCGGCTGGCAGACGGAAGTTTTGCCCGGTGGGTTTCAGATCGTCATCGGTAAAGGCGAACTCGACCTCGCGGACGGCCCCGTTGCCATGCACAGCGACCGGCTGGGCATTGGTGATGATCCGCACCCCGCGCGACGCCGCCAGATCCTGCTCGAAGTCGCTGGCGCTCAGCCGGTCCTTGCCGCGCCGATACACCATTATCACGTTGAGCGCGCCCAGCAGTTTTGCCTGCACGGCCGCGTCCACCGCTGTCATGCCACCACCGATCACCACCACATCACGTCCGACGGGCAGTGCGGCCAGATCCGACACTTGGCGCAGCTCTGCAATGAAATCCACTGCGTCGCGCACCCCGTCCTTGTCGTCCCCCGGAACGCCCAGAGCGTTGACGCCGCCAAGTCCCACACCAAGGAACACTGCGTCATGCTCGGCTTTCAGATCATCCAAACTCAGGTCAGCGCCCAGGGCTTTGCCGTTCTGCAAAGTGATGCCGCCGATTTTCATCAGCCAATTGACCTCTGCCTGCGCGAACCCATCGACGGTCTTGTAGGCAGCGATGCCATATTCGTTCAGCCCCCCCGCTTTGGGGCGCGCATCATATACAACGACGTCATGGCCTTTCATCGCCAATCTGTGCGCACAGGCCAGCCCGGCAGGCCCGGCCCCGACAACGGCGATGCGTTTGCCGGTGGATGGTGCGCGTTCGAACGGATGTTCATCCGCAGCCATCAACGTATCGGTGGCAAAGCGCTGTAACTGACCGATGACGACGGGCTTGCCTTCGGCGGTTTCACGCACGCAGACCTCTTCGCACAGCGTTTCGGTCGGACAGACACGCGCGCACATGCCGCCAAGAATGTTCTGAGACAGAATCGTGCGGGCCGCAGCCTCTGGCGTGCCGGTTGCGATCTGCCGGATGAACAGCGGGATATCAATATCTGTGGGGCACGCCACCGTGCAGGGTGCGTCATGGCAAAAATAGCACCGGTCAGCGGCGACCAGCGCCTCATGCTCTGACAGCGGCGGGTGGAGATCCTCGAAGGCATCGGCCAGTTGTCCGGCCTCGCGTCGCCCCGCGACAATCCCTTCGGTCAGCATTTTCGGATCCATTCCATCCCTCCGCATTCGTTGGTTTGGAGAAAAGGCTCTCACAGGTTTATTTTTTTATCAACTGGTAAAATTTATACATTATGCAGCAAAAATGACGCTGCGTCGCAGCATTACTTTCTGGATCTCGAATCAAAACTTGCCGTTTTTTCTAATGAATGCGTTGCGCTACGGCCAATGCCGCTATGCAGCATTGGCCGTAGGAAAACCCGTGATGCGCGCCTATCTTTGCAATCAACAAATCACGTTAATGCAAGGAAGCAGAACAATGGCAGATATTGCCACATTCAGCGCCACGGGCGCACACGGAAAAACCAACGGCTTGATGGGCGTCCTGAAACGCATCGGCACAGCGTTGATCGAAGCTTCGCCACATAACCGTCGCCTCGAAAGGGTCGCACGTTTGCAAGCTCTCTCGGACGAGCAACTGGCAAAGCTGGGGATCCCGCGCGACCGGATCGTGCATCACGTCTTTGCCGACGTAATGCACCTGTGAGCGCGACGCCGCTCAAGCGGACGTGGATAGTCCCTTGCGCAGCGCATCAAACGCTCTGAGTTCCGCGATGAGGCCGGACATCTGATCCACAGGGATCATGTTCGGCCCGTCGCTGGGCGCGTTGTCCGGGTCTTCATGGGTCTCGATAAACAGCGCCGATACCCCAACAGCACAGGCCGCCCGCGCCAGAACCGGTGCAAATTCGCGCTGTCCGCCGCTGGATGCGCCCTGCCCACCCGGCTGCTGCACCGAATGGGTGGCGTCGAACACAACCGGATAGCCGTTCTGCCCCATCGTCGGGAGCCCGCGAAAATCCGTCACCAATGTGTTGTAGCCAAAGCTGGTGCCGCGTTCGCATAACAGTATGTTCTCATTTCCGGTGCTGGCGATCTTGGCGGCGACATTGCCCATGTCCCAAGGTGCCAGAAACTGACCCTTTTTCACGTTGATCACCCGCCCGGTTTCGCCCGCAGCGAGCAACAGATCGGTCTGACGACACAGAAAGGCCGGGATTTGCAGAATGTCGCAAACCTCTGCCGCGACCGCACAATGGCCGGGTTCATGCACATCGGTCAGCACCGGGCAGTTGAACTCTTCCGCGATCCGACCCAGAATTTCGAGCCCCTTCTCCATGCCCAGCCCGCGCTGGGTGCCGATGGAGGATCGGTTGGCCTTGTCATAGCTTGCCTTGAACACGAACCGCGTGTCGGTCGGTGCGCAGGCCTCGGCGATCCGGGTTGCCATCATCCGGGCGTGATCGAGGCTTTCAAGCTGACATGGCCCGGTGATCAGCATGAAAGGCGCGTTGCCGCCCACCTCGATATCGCCAACCCTTACCGTGCGTCCGTCCATCGGGGTCATGCCAGCGTCCTCAGTACAGCTTCAATGCGGTCGATATCGGTGGGATTGTTCAACTCCCAGAACACGCGCCCACGGCCGTCAACCTCAACGCAGCGGATCTTGTGGCCGTTTTCGAGAAAACGGAGCTGTTCCAGCCCCTCGACGCCTTCCAGCGGACCTTGCGGCCAACTGCCATAGGCCGTCAGCGCGTCAGGCGTGTAAGCGTAGACGCCGACATGGTGGAACACCGGCAGTGGCCCGTCAGGAAGTTTGGACGGATCAAGATAGGGCACGATCTCCTTCGAGAAATAGAGCGCATTCATATGCTTGTCGAAGACAGCCGTTGTCCCGCCAACACGGTCGTTTTTACGATCGTCAACGAAATGGCCATAGGTCTCGCGGTCAAGCCGCAAGACGGGTGTCGCCATCCCCACCGTCGGATTTCGCCGCATCTCGTCGATCAAGGCCTCGATGAACCAGGGCGGCGTCAGCGGCGCATCGCCTTGAAGGTTGACGATAATATCGGCGTCCAGCGTGGCGCGGGTCAGCGCATCGGCGCAGCGCGCAGTCCCGTTTTCGCATTCTTCGGAGGTCATGATGACGCTGGCACCGAACGCCTTGGCGGCATCGGCGATACGGTCGTCATCGGTGACAACATGCACCGCATCGACGCCCGGCACCTGGCAGGCGGCTTCCCAGCTCATGCGGATCAGCGATTTGCGGCTACCATCGGGTTGGCGCAACTCTGCCAGAGGCTTGCCCGGATAGCGCTGCGAGGCGTAGCGGGCGGGGATCAGGATGACGGCGCTCATGCCACACCGGCGCGCAGAAGGTCGTGAATATGCAGGATGCCCAAGGGTGTCTTATCCTCCGAGACGACGACAAGCGCGCCGATCTTGCGCTCGTTCAGGGTTTTCAGGGCGACGGCGGCCAGACAGTCCGGCGCGATGGTCACAGGGTCCGGCGTAGCCACCTGGCCTGCCTTGCGGCTCATCAAATCGGCCATATTGCGGCGCAAATCCCCGTCCGACACCACGCCGGACAGCTTGCCATCTGTGACAACCGCCGCGATGCCGAACCCTTTGGACGTCATTTGCAGCAGCGTTTCGCTCATATCCGCGCCGGCATCCACAAGGGGCAATTCGGCACCACCATGCATGAAATCCGCCACGCTGGCCATTTGCGCCCCCAGTTTGCCGCCGGGGTGGAAAACGTGAAAATGCGCTGCCTGAAAGCCGCGCTCCTCCATCAACGCCACGGCCAGCGCGTCGCCAAGTGCCAGCATCATCGTGGTTGATGTCGTGGGTGCCATGCCAATCGCGCAGGCCTCGGGTGCTGCGGGCAAGGTCAGACGCAAATCGGCGGCCCGCATCAAGGTACTGCCTTCGCGGCTGGAGATCCCGATCAGCGGGATGCCAAAACGGCGGGTATGGGCGATAATATCGCCCAATTCAGTAGTCTCGCCGCTGTTGGACAGCAACAGGCAGACATCATCCGTGGTCAGCATGCCCAGATCGCCATGGCTGGCCTCTGACGCATGAACGAATTGCGCGGGCGTCCCGGTAGAGGCCAGTGTCGCCGCGATCTTGTTGCCGATATGGCCGGACTTGCCGATGCCCGACACCACAACGCGGCCTTTTGCGCCGAGGATCATTTCAACAGCGGCTGGAAAGTCGGTGGGCAAAGCGTCGGCCAATGTGGCAAGCGCAGCCGCTTCGGTGCGCAGAACGCGCTGGCCGGTCTTCACGATGGTCTCGGCTGGCGCCACGTTTCCACCTCTAGTCTTGTGGTCCCTCGCTAATGCGACGACCGGGCCGCAGTTGCAAGGGCCGCGCGGCGGTGGTCGACACAAGGTGCCACAGGTTTAGAGACTTCATATCGGATAGAACCGCCTTCGCCCAGACAGATACCGGTTTGCATGCGCCCGCTGCGCCATGCATCCGGGATGGACGCGTTCGGGGCGAACAGACTGGACCTCGCGGAAAAGGGCAACCACAGTGCCATTCATGGTCGGCCTGCGACATCACTTCACATGCGCGGCGCGTGATTTCTGAGCCCGCCGGCAAGTTAACGCCTGTCCTGACAGGAGACGCCCCTTTCGCTACCGCCCTTCCGGGCCTATAAGAGCATCCGGCCTGCACCTGAAGAGTCGCGGGCCCATTAACATTTCTTGGGGCACGACGCAGAATGCTGGGACTAGAGAAACTGATGGGCATGTTCTCGTCAGATATGGCAATCGACCTTGGGACGGCAAACACGCTGGTCTACGTCAAAGGTCGCGGCGTGATCCTGTCCGAGCCTTCGGTGGTCGCCTATCACGTCAAGGACGGCATCAAGAAAGTGCTGGCCGTGGGGGAAGATGCCAAGCTGATGCTGGGCCGAACGCCCGGCAGCATCGAAGCGATCCGGCCAATGCGCGAAGGCGTGATTGCCGATTTCGACGTCGCCGAAGAAATGATCAAGCATTTCATCCGCAAGGTGCACAAGCGGTCGACCTTCTCCAAGCCGAAGATCATCGTGTGCGTGCCGCATGGTGCCACCCCGGTCGAGAAACGCGCGATTCGCCAGTCGGTTCTGTCGGCGGGCGCACGCAAGGCTGGGCTGATCGCAGAACCCATCGCAGCCGCCATCGGCGCAGGCATGCCGATCACCGATCCGACGGGTAACATGGTTGTGGATATCGGCGGCGGTACGGTCGAAGTGGCGGTTCTCAGCCTTGGTGACATCGTTTACGCCCGTTCCGTCCGCGTCGGCGGTGATCGCATGGACGAGGCGATCATCAACTATCTGCGACGTCAGCAAAACCTGCTGGTGGGCGAATCAACCGCCGAACGCATCAAGACCTCCATCGGAACCGCCCGGATGCCCGATGACGGGCGCGGCGCGTCGATGCTGATCCGGGGGCGCGATCTGCTCAACGGTGTGCCGAAGGAAACCGAAATCAGCCAGGCGCAGGTCGCTGAGGCGCTTTCCGAACCCGTCCAGCAAATCTGCGAGGCGGTGATGACCGCACTGGAAGCTACCCCGCCCGATCTTGCGGCCGATATTGTCGACCGGGGCGTGATGCTGACCGGCGGCGGTGCGTTGCTTGGCGATCTGGATCTGGCGTTGCGCGAACAGACCGGGCTTGCGGTCTCGATCGCGGATGAGTGCCTGAACTGCGTCGCGATGGGCACTGGCAAGGCATTGGAATACGAAAAACAGCTGCGCCACGCGATTGACTACGACAGTTAAGCTGCCCACCTTTGCCGTAAAGGGGGTCCATTGGCCAGAGATCGTTCACAAAGCGAAGACTATACCGGCCCGCTTCGGCGGCTGCTTGTGTCGTTTCTGGTGCTGTGCCTGATCGGGTTGTTTCTGGTCTGGCGGATCGACAGCCCGCGCGTCGAACGGTTCCGCGCGCAGGTCATCGACAGGGTCATGCCGGGCTTTGAATGGGCAATGGTGCCGGTTACGGCAACCGTCAACCTGATGCGGGACTTCCAAAGCTATCAAGCCATTTACGAGCAGAATCAGGAGCTGCGGCGCGAGCTACAGCAAATGAAATCCTGGAAAGAGGCGGCCTTGCAGCTGGAGCAGGAAAACGCGCGACTGCTCGATCTCAACAATGTGCGGCTGGACCCGCGCCTGACCTTCGTAACCGGCGTGGTGCTTGCCGATAGCGGGTCACCGTTCCGGCAATCCGTGCTGCTGAACGTCGGAGAGCGCGACGGCATCGTGGACGGCTGGGCCACGATGGACGGGATCGGCCTTGTCGGGCGCATCTCGGGCGTGGGCGACAGCACCAGCCGGGTGATCCTGCTGACGGACACGTCCAGCCGCATTCCCGCGACGATCCAGCCCTCGGGCCAGCGGGCGTTGATCGTGGGCGACAATTCCACCGCTCCACCTGTCGATTTTCTGGAAGACCCCGATCAGGTGCGGCCCGGTGACCGGATCGTGACCAGTGGCGACGGCGAGGTTTTTCCTCCGGGCCTGCTGATCGGACAAGTGGCGAAGGATCCGGGCGGGCGGCTGCGGGCGCGCCTGTCGGCCGATTACGAACGTCTTGAGTTTCTGCGGGTGTTGCGGGATCACGGCAGCCAGAAGGTCAGCAATCCCAGCGCGTTGATCGCGCCGGAAGAACTGCCGGGTCAGACCTTGCCGCCGGCAGATCAGGCAACACAGCCAGCAACCGAGCGCGAGAGCGATGGTTGAGCAAAGCCTATCACGCGTCTGGACCATGCGCGCGGCCTACATAGCACTGTGCCTTGTGGTGATTTTCTTCCACCTGTTGCCGCTGGAAACGGCACCGCGCCGCTGGGCCGCACCGGACCTGATGGTGGCACTCAGCCTCGCATGGGCGATACGACGCCCCGAATATGTGCCCGCCGTGTCAATTGCTGGGGTGATGCTGTTGGCCGATCTGATGTTCCAGCGCCCGCCGGGGTTGTGGGCGGCACTGATGGTGATCACGGTTGAATGGCTCAAACGCCGCCAAAGGCGCCAACGCGACGCGTCTTTCGCAATGGAATGGCTTACGGTAGTATCGGCTCTGACCGTTGCAACACTTGCCAACCGGCTGGCGTTGCTGTCGGTCATGTACGCGCCGGGATCGCTGTATCTCGCTCTGATGCAATTGGCGATGACCGCCATGGCCTATCCGTTTGTCGTCATGGTATCGCGGTTTCTGTTTGGGGTGCGCCACGCCAGCCCCGGAGAGGTCGACACATTGGGACGCAGGATATGAGACGTTCGCCAAGGGATTCGATGGACAGCTACCGCCGCGTTTCGCGTCGCGGGTTGATCCTTGGCGGAATGCAGCTGGGCTTTGCCGGGCTGCTGGGCCTGCGGATGCGCTATATGCAGGTCGATCAGGCCGATCAGTTTCGTCTTCTGGCCGAGGAAAACCGGGTCAATATCCGCCTGATCCCACCCGCGCGCGGCCAGATTTTCGACCGCAATGGCGCTGTGATTGCCGAAAATGCCCCGTCGTACCGGATCACCATGGTCCGCGAGGATGCCGGCAATGTCGAAGAGGTCATCGCGCGCCTGTCCGCCCTTGTCGAACTGGACGAGGACGAACTGAACCGCGCACTTGCCGAGATGGAACGCTCCGCCCCGTTTCTGCCGATCACCATCGCCGATCGCGTGGGATGGGACGATATCAGCCGCGTTGCGGTCAACGCCCCTGCCCTGCCCGGCGTCACGCCAGAGGTGGGCCTGTCGCGGCACTACCCGATGGGCGATGACTTTGCCCATGTGGCAGGCTATGTCGGCCCGGTCAGCGAACGCGACCTTGCCCGCTATGCCGACCCCGAACCGGTGTTGCGCATCCCGCGGTTCCAGATCGGCAAGGTCGGGGTCGAGGCCAAGTACGAAGAGATGCTGCGCGGCCGTGCAGGTGCCAAACGGGTCGAGGTCAACGCCGTTGGCCGCGTGATGCGCGAACTTGACCGCCGCGAGGGCGAAGCAGGTGCCGATCTGCAACTGACCGTAGACAATGGCCTGCAAAACTACATCAAGGCCCGGCTGGGCACTGAAAGCGCGTCCGTCGTCGTCATGGACGTGACCGATGGCGACTTGCTGGCGATTTCATCCTCGCCATCCTACGATCCCAACAAATTCGTGCGCGGCATCTCGTTCGACGATTACGCGGTTCTGCGCGACAATGATCGCCGACCATTGGCGTCAAAGACCGTGCAGGACGCCTATCCGCCCGGCTCTACCTTCAAGATGGTGACGGTGCTTGCGGCCCTGGACGCGGGCGTCATCTCGCCCGAGGAAACCGTGTGGTGCCCCGGCTACATGGAGGTCGGCGGGCGCCGCTTTCACTGCTGGAAAGGCGGCGGCCATGGCCATATGGACCTAGAAAAGTCGCTGCGCGAGAGCTGCGACGTCTACTACTATGATCTTGCCCTGAAGGTCGGGATCGAAAAGATCACCGATACCGCGCTGCGTTTGGGGTTGGGCATGTCGCATGACATCCCCATGTCCGCCGTCACCGAAGGCCTGACCCCCACAAAGGCCTGGAAAGAGCGCGAGCGCGGCTCTTCCTGGGTGATTGGCGACACGGTCAACGCCTCTATCGGCCAGGGCTTCGTGCTGACCTCGCCACTGCAACTGGCGGTGATGACAGCGCGGCTGGCCACCGGGCGCGCCGTCACGCCACGATTGATCAAGTCGGTCGAAGGCAGAACATCCCCAAGTCACAGCGGCGAAAACCTGGGCTTCAACGAAAATCACCTGCGTTGGATCCGCAAAGCGATGTTTGCCGTGTCCAACAACCGGCGCGGCACGGCCTATAGAACCCGCATCGCCGAGGACGCCTTCCGCATGGCGGGCAAGACCGGCACCAGTCAGGTCCGCAACATCACCGCTGCCGAACGCGCGCGCGGTGTCACCAGCAATGACGACCTGCCATGGAACCGGCGCGATCACGGGTTGTTTGTCGCCTTCGCGCCCTATGATGCGCCCAAGATCGCCGTTTCCGTTGTGGTTGAACATGGCGGCGGCTCCAGCGCCGCGACACCAATCGCGCGCGACGTGGCGCTTCAGGCATTGTATGGGCGCGATCCGCCGCTGGACGCTTATCCCAAAAAGGATCGCGGGCGCATCAAGACCCAGCAGGAACGGCTGGCACGCGAACGCCGCGCGCCCGACGGCGAAGAGAGCAGCCGCGCATGAGTTATCTTGAATATACCGTCAAATCGGTCCCGACGGGGCTTCGCAAGGTGTTGTACCTGAACTGGCCACTTGCACTGCTGCTGACAGCGGTGGCCAGTATCGGGTTTCTGATGCTCTATTCGGTCGCGGGCGGGTCGTTCACCCCCTGGGCCGAACCCCAGATGAAACGTTTTGCGCTGGGGTTTGTCGCTATGTGTCTGGTCGCGCTGGTGCCGATCTGGTTCTGGCGCAACATGGCGACACTGGCTTATCTCGTCTCGATCCTGCTGCTGGTCTTTGTCGAGCTTTTCGGGACGGTCGGCATGGGTGCGCAGCGCTGGATTGATATTGGCTTCATGCGGCTGCAACCGTCCGAACTGACCAAGATCACGCTGGTGATGTTCCTGGCGGCCTATTATGACTGGCTGCCCATGCGCAATACGTCCCGGCCGCTCTGGGTGCTGTTGCCGCTTCTGATCATCCTGCTGCCAACATTCCTGGTACTGAAACAACCGGACCTTGGTACCGCCATCCTGCTGATCACCGCCGGCGGCCTGATGATGTTTATCGCGGGCGTTCACTGGATCTATTTCGGTGTGGTCCTGGCACTTGCCGGTGGCGCAATCGCCGCCGTGTTTCAAAGCCGCGGAACAAGTTGGCAGTTGCTTCAGGACTATCAGTTCCGCCGCATCGACACATTTATCGACCCCTCCACCGATCCGCTGGGTGCGGGGTACCACATCACTCAGGCCAAGATCGCCATGGGGTCCGGCGGCTGGACCGGGCGCGGCTTCATGCAGGGGACGCAAAGCCGCCTGAACTTCCTGCCGGAAAAGCACACCGACTTCATCTTCAACACGCTGGCCGAAGAATTTGGCTTCATCGGTGGATTCTCGCTGCTGATCCTCTATGTTCTGGTGCTGTTGTTCTGCATTTTCTCGGCGATGCAGAACCGCGACAGGTTCTCATCACTGCTGATCCTGGGTGTCGGGCTGACCTTTTTCCTGTTCTTTGCGGTCAACATGTCGATGGTCATGGGCTTGGCACCCGTGGTCGGCGTGCCATTGCCGCTTGTCAGCTATGGTGGCTCGGCCATGCTGGTATTGATGGTCGCTTTCGGTATGGTGCAAAGCGCCCATATTCACAGACCGCGCTAAAGGGTTCACATGACACTCAATATATTATTCGCCGCCGCTCAGGCGGACTGGCCCGACTATGAAACGCCTCTGCGCGACGCGTTAGAGGCCGAAGGGCTGGATGCCGACCTGCGGACCTCTTTCGCGCCCGAACTGGTCGACTACATGGTTTATGCGCCCAGCAGCGAGGTGAAGGATTTTGCGCCCTATACGCGGCTCAAGGCCGTTCTGAACCTCTGGGCGGGCGTTGAAGGCGTCACCGGAAACGAAACCTTGAACGTGCCTTTGGCACGCATGGTCGATCCCAGTCTGACGCAAGGCATGGTGGAATGGGTCACGGGCCACGTCCTGCGCCATCACCTTGGCATGGATGCCCATATCGTGAACCCCGACCATAGCTGGCATCACTGCGCCCCGCCTCTCGCCCAGGATCGCCCCGTGACAATTCTGGGCTACGGTGCCCTTGGTGCCGCTTGCGGAGAGATGCTGCGCAGCCTCGGCTTTCCCGTCACCGGATGGAGCAGGCGCCCCGGCGATGCGCCGGGCATCCGCCGCCTGCACGGCGCGGACGGCCTGATCCAGGCGCTTGAAACGGCCGAAATCCTCGTCCTGCTTCTGCCGCTCACCGGGGATACGGAAAACCTGCTGGATGCGACGTCACTCGCCCGCCTTCCCAAAGGTGCCGTCCTGGTCAACCCCGGTCGCGGTGCCCTGATCGACGATGGTGCCCTGATCGACGCGCTGACCAGCGGCCAGATCTCCCACGCCACGCTCGACGTCTTCCGCACCGAACCCCTGCCCAAGGATCACGCCTTCTGGTCCCTCCCGAACGTGACCGTAACGCCCCATGTCGCGTCGGAAACGCGCCCCCGAACGGCCGCTCGTACAATCGCAGAGAATATCCGCCGTGCCGAAGACGGCCAGCCCCTGAAGCATCTTGTGGACCGGGCCCGCGGCTACTGATAAAGCGCCCCCAACCAGCGCAGGAGACCGCCATGACCTTCGACCGTTCGATCAAGATCGCCCCGTCCATCCTCTCCGCCGATTTCGCCGATTTCGGACGCGAGATCCGCGCCATCGAAGATCAGGGTGCCGATTGGGTGCATGTCGATGTGATGGACGGGCATTTCGTGCCGAACCTCACCTTCGGCCCCCCCGCCGTCAAAGCCTTCCGCCCGCATGTCAAAACCTTCATGGATGTCCACCTGATGATCGCGCCGGTCGATCCCTATATCGACGCCTATGCCGAGGCGGGTGCAGATATGATCACCGCCCATGTCGAGGCCAGCCCGCATATTCACCGCACCCTGCAAGCGATCCGCGCAACCGGCAAGAAAGCCGGCGTTGCGCTCAATCCCGGCACGCCGGCCTCAGCGGTGGAAACCCTTCTGGACCTCGCCGATATGGTGCTGGTGATGACCGTGAACCCCGGCTTCGGTGGGCAGAAATTCATCCACAACCAGGTGGAAAAGATCAAGACCATCCGCAACATGATCGGCGACCGCGAGATTCACATCCAGATCGACGGCGGTGTCGATCCGACAACCGCCCCCCTGGTCGCCGCGGCAGGGGCCGATGTTCTGGTCGCTGGATCAGCGGTCTTCAAAGGCGGCTCGGTCGATGCCCCACAGATCTACGGCGACAACATGCTTGCCATCCGGGCAGCCGCGCAAAGCGTCGCCTGACCCCACCCTAACGCTTCTTCTTGGCAAAAATACTCACTGCGCGCCGCCCGCCTAACGGCGCGCGTGCGGAACGTCGTATCACCTCGCAACACGCCCCCTAAAAACAGAGTGCGCGAAAGCGCTCAATTCGGTCGGTTCGGCTCTGCCGAAACGATGCTAACCGTGTTCGTGAAAGAAGGCATAAATCCGTTCGGCCAGCGCGTCCGACACGCCCTCCACGGCCTTCAGATCCGACAGGTTGGCGCGGCTCACCGCCTTGGCCGATCCGAAATGCGCCAGAAGCGCGCGTTTCCGGGCCGCCCCAACTCCGGGCACGTCATCCAACGGCGTCGCCCCGACGGCTTTGGACCGTTTGGCACGATGCGTTCCGATGGCAAACCGATGCGCCTCGTCGCGCAGGCGCTGCACGAAATACAGCACCGGATCATTATGGCGCAGCGCAAACGGTCGCTTGCCGACGCGGTGGAATTCTTCCTTACCCGCATCGCGATCAATGCCCTTGGCCACACCGACCATCGGAATGTCCTCGACACCATGTTCGCGCATGATCTCTGCGACGGCAGAAACCTGTCCCGCCCCGCCATCGATCAACAACAGATCCGGCCACATCCCCTTGTCGCGATCCGGGTCCTCTTTCAGCAATCGCTTGAAGCGGCGGGTCAGCACCTCTTTCATCATCCCGAAATCATCGCCCGGCGTCAGATCATCGCCGCGAATGTTGAATTTCCGGTACTGGCCTTTCATGAATCCTTCCGGCCCGGCGACAATCATGCCCCCAACCGCATTGGTGCCCTGAATATGGCTGTTGTCGTAAACCTCGATCCGCTGCGGTGGCGCGTCCAGTGCAAAGGCCTCTGCCAGCCCTTTCAGCAATCTTGCCTGACTTGCGGTCTCTGCCAGCTTGCGGGCCAGACTTTCGCGGGCGTTGCGCGCGGCACTCTCGATCAGCTCTGCCTTTTCGCCCCGCTGCGGCACAAGAATTTCGACCTTGCGGCCCAGTTTGCCAGACAATGCCTCTTCCATCAGGTCGGTATTCTCGATCGCATGGGACAGAAGCAACATGCGCGGCGGCTCCTTGCTGTCATAGAACTGGCCGATGAACGCTTCCAGCACTTCGGCCTCTTCGACATCCGCGCCGATGCGCGGATAGAAATCGCGGTTGCCCCAGTTCTGATTGCCTCGGATGAAAAACACCTGAACACAGGCCTGCCCGCCATCCATATGCAGCGCAATAATGTCGGCCTCTGCGACGCCGCGCGGGTTTATGCCTTGCGCCGTCTGCACCTGCGTCAGCGCGCGGATACGGTCGCGCAGCGCCGCCGCGCGTTCAAACTCCATCGCTTCAGAGGCCTCTTGCATCTGCCGCGCCAGCGTTTCCTGAATCTGGGTCGATTTACCGGAAAGATAACGTTCCGCCTCGGCCACGCTTTCAAGATAGTCGGGCTCTGCGATCTTGCCGACGCAAGGGGCGGAACACCGCCGAATCTGGTGTAACAGGCAGGGTCGCGTGCGGCTTTCGAACATCGCATCCGAGCAATTGCGCAGCAAGAACACCTTCTGCAACTGGTTCAGCGTCCGGTTTACCGCGCCCGCGCTGGCGAATGGCCCGTAATAGGCGCCCTTCTCTTTCTTCGCGCCGCGATGCTTCTTGATCTGCGGAAAGGCGTGGTCCTTGGAAACCAGAATATTCGGAAAGGACTTGTCGTCGCGCAACAGCACGTTATAGCGCGGTTTCAGCTGCTTGATCAGGTTCTGCTCCAGCAGCAGCGCCTCTGTCTCGGTCCGTGTCGTCAGAAACATCATCGAGGCTGTTTCACGGATCATTCGCGCAATCCGCCCCGAATGCCCCGACGGCCGCGCGTAGTTCGACACCCGCGCCTTGAGGTTGCGCGCCTTGCCGACATAAAGCACGCGCGCCTGCACATCCAGCATCCGGTACACCCCCGGAGAGCTGTCAAGCGTCTTGAGATAGGACTGGATCAGGGCGTGTCCGGTCTTCTCATCGGCGGCTGTATGCTGGGTGTCGTCGGTCATCGTGTCCCTTGGCTGATTCTTGCATTTTGCTACATGCCTAGGCAGCGGAGGCAAGAGTTAAGACATCCACGGTTCTTGTGGATAACTCTGCGTACAAGTTTCGTTCACACGGAAATTTCCCTTGATTTCGGCCCGCTTCCTGCATTTGCCTGTTTTTTAGGCGCTTCTGTAAGCCACTGTAATCAAATGGTTTTATTTTTAACGAGTTCCAAATTATTGAAAACATTACAGTTTTTGTAACAGATTTGCGACCGGCAAGAGCGGCGTGTACAACTTTCCAAGAGTCAACCTTCGACGCCCAGAATATCGGGTGTTTTCCAGCCCAGATGCTGGCCACCATCAACGCAGATCAATTGGCCCGTCACCCCCGGTGAATCGAGGAAAAACCCGAGTGCGGCGGTTATATCGGACCGGTTCGCCCCCCGCTTCAGAACAGTTGCGGCCCGTTGTCTTGCAAAATGTTCGTCGCTTTGCCGCGCGCCTTGCATGGTCGGACCGGGTCCGATGGCATTGACCCGGATACGCGGCGCAAGCCCTTGGGCCGCGGTCTGGGTAAAGGCCCACAGGCCCATCTTGGCGATGGTGTAGGTCATGAATTCCGGGGTCAGCTTGCGCACCCGCTGATCGACCATATTGACGATAAGCCCCTGTGCCACCGGTTCGCCATTTTCGTCCGCGACAGGATCGGGAATTTCTGCCGCCATCGCCTGAGTCAACACGAAGGGCGCGCGCAGGTTACTTTCCAGATGCCGGTCCCAACCTTCTCGCGTGGCCGTTTCAATCCGGTCATAGTCGAAAATCGACGCGCTGTTGACCAGACAGGCTACGGGGCCGCCCAACGCGTCCCGGCAGGCGGGCAGCAGGGCTTGCACCTGCGCCTCGTCCAGCAGGTCGGCTTGCAGGGGCACTGCCCGGCGACCCATCGCGCGAACCTCTTCCGCGACGGCCTGTGCGGCATCAGCGGATGTGCCGTAATGCACGCCCACGTCATACCCGCGCCCCGCAAGGTAAAGCGCCATCGCGCGGCCCAGCCGTTTTCCAGCGCCGGTCACAAGTGCGATCGACATGACTTGCCTCCATTTGGCCTCTGCGGGCCTCAGAACAGAATTGCCACCACATAGATGACGTAAAGGGCGGTGAACACGCTGCCCCAGATGCGCGACATGTTCCACCCCAGCCACACGAACGGGAACAGGATCAGCGACGCGGCCAGCATGACCCAAAGATCAAAGCGAAGGAACTCCGGGTCGACCGGGATTGGCCCGACAAACGAGGCAATCCCGATGATCGCAAGCAGGTTGAACATGTTCGACCCGATCACGTTGCCAAGCGCCACGTCCGCCTGCCGCCGCAGCGCCGCCATCACGGTTGTCGCCAGTTCCGGCAGCGACGTGCCGACCGCAACCAGCGTCAGCCCGATCACGGTATCGCTGACACCATATGTCCGTGCGATGATCGACGCATTGTCGACCAGCATATCCGCCCCCAAAGGTAGTCCGACAAGACCCAGGACAAGGAAACCGCCAATCCGCCACCAGGGCATATCCGGATCAGCGCCCTCTACCTCGTCAAGGGTCTCCGCCGCCGTGGCCTTTGACGCACGACGGTGAGACATCGCCTCTCGCATGGCATCTGCCAACATCAGGGCCAGCGCCGCAAGCAGGATAAGCCCGGCCTTCCAGTCGAACGTCCCAATAAAGGCCAGCCCTATGAACAACACGGATGCGATCAGCATGAAGACATAGGTCTTGCGCGTTTTGCATTCAGAAGTGTCCAGCGTCGATATCAGCGCGGGCACACCCAGCACCAACAGAATGTTGGCGGTGTTCGACCCCACGACATTCCCAAGCGCCAACCCCGGCGCGTTGTCCATCACGGCACTGATCGAAATCAGAAGCTCGGGTGCCGAGGTGCCGAACGCCACCACCGTCAGGCTGACGATCAACGCGGGGATACCGACCCGCAGGCTGAGGTTCACAGCCCCTTTCACCAGCGCATCCCCGGCCAGCAGCAGGATCACCAGTCCCAGCCCGCACATCAACCAAACCACGATGTCAGCCCTTTCCGTGCCCGCAGGCACAAGGCCCGCGTCCAATCTTGTAACGTCCGCATTTTGGACATTTTGCCGACGCCAGTCGCTTGCTGCCCGGAAACCGCAACTTGCCGAACATGGCCATCACGCCCATGCCGACCAGAAACAGGATGACGACCTTTACAACCACGTCAAAGGCCGAACCGCGCGTAATGGGCGCGTTCTTCGATACCGGACAGCGCGTCTTGCGCCAGCGACATGCCGAACCGCGACAGGAAGGGCCGCTTTATGCCGTAGCGGCGCAGGCGGACCTTGTCGCCAAAACGTTTTTTCAGCTCCGGCATCATGTGGCCAACCGCATCCGCCAGTCCGACATCGACCGCGGATTTGCCGACCCAGATTTCTCCGGTGAAAAGATCCGGATCCTGCGCCAGCTTGGGCCCGCGTCGTATCTGGACATGCGAGATGAAATTATCGTGAATCTGGCCCAGCAGGCGGGTCAGACGGGCAACGTCTTCCTCTTCCTCCGGGCGAAACGGGTCCATCATGGATTTCGACTTGCCCGCCGTGTGCACGCGTCGCTCGATCCCTTGTCGCGCAAGAAACACATGCGCGCCAAACCCGGCAGAGATGACCCCGATCGACCCTACGATAGAGCTTTCATCGGCAAAGATCTCATCCGCCGCCGCTGCCAGCCAATAGCCACCGCTGGCCGCGACATCCTCGACGAAGGCCAGAACCGGCACGTTTTTTTCCTCGGCAAGCCGCCGAATGCGCGCGCCGATCAACGAGGATTGCACCGGAGACCCGCCCGGTGAGTTGATCTGCAACGCCACGGCCGCGGGCTTGCCGCGCCGAAAGGCCTTTTCCAGAACCGGCCCGATGGATTCGTCGTTCAGGCTGACGCGCCCGGACGTGCCGATAGCGCCCGTCAGCCGGACAACCGCCACGGTCGGGGCCTTGTTCAGATAGGGGATCCATTGTTTCATGGATTTGGATGTAGATTGCCGCCGCCCGACAAACAAGGTGGCGGGCATATAATCCCGCGCGAAGTGGCGCGCTTGCCCGATTTCATCGGCTGAAAAGCAGAGGTTTCAATAAAAACTCTGCGGATCAATATCCACCGCCAGCCGCATGTCGCCTTTCAGGCGGAACTGCCCCACCCATTGCCGCAAGGCTGTTTGCAGCGGCGTGCCGCGGTCGACCTTGACCAGCAACCGCACCCGGTGACGCCCACGGACCCGCGCGATGGGGGCCGGGGCCGGGCCGAAGATCTGCGCGCCGATACGGCGCAGGGGCGCATCCTGCCGGGCCAATGCATTGCCAAGGTCGAACGCCTCCTGCACATCCGACGAGGACAGGATAATCCCCGCCATCCGCCCGTAAGGCGGCACGCCCGCATGACGACGCTCGCCTGCCTCGGCTTTCCAGAAACCTTCCTCGTCACCCGACAGGATCGCACGGATCACAGGGTGTTCGGGCTGGTAGGTCTGCAATAGGGCCACGCCGGACTTTTCGGCACGCCCGGCCCGCCCCGCAACCTGCCGCATCAGTTGGAAGGTACGTTCCGCCGCCCGCAGGTCCGACCCCTGTAGGCCAAGATCCGCATCAATCACGCCCACAAGCGTCAAAAGCGGAAAATTGTGCCCCTTGGCCACCAATTGAGTGCCGATGATGATGTCGGCAGAGCCTTGGGCGATGCCCTCGATCTCGGCCTTCAGCGCGCGGGCCGACCCGAACATATCCGAGGACAGCGTTGCCACACGCGCGTCCGGAAACAGCTTTACCGCCTCTTCGGTCAGCCGCTCGACACCCGGTCCGACCGCTGCCAACCGCCCCTCTGCCTCGCAGGAGGGGCAGGCCTCCGGCATCGGCTTGGTTTCACCGCATTGATGACAGACAAGCCGTTTCAGAAAGCGGTGCTCGACCATCCGCGCGTCGCAATGATCACAGCCGATCTGATGCCCGCAAGCCCGGCAGATCGTGACAGGCGCATAGCCACGGCGGTTGATGAACAACAGCGCCTGTTCGCCGTTCTCGATCCGCGCATTTACCGCCGATTGCAGCGCGGTGGAAATCCAGCGATCCGAGGGCAGCTTTTCCGCCCGCATGTCCAGGCTGCGCATTTCCGGCATCACGGCAGGTCCGTAGCGCGAGGTCAGTTCCACCTTGTCATACTTGCCCGCATCGGCATTGGCCCAACTTTCCAGCGACGGCGTGGCCGAGGCCAGCACCACCCGCGCCCCGCAAAGCGAGGCCCGAAGCACGGCCATGTCACGGGCGTTATACAGCACACCCTCTTCCTGTTTGTAGGACGTGTCGTGTTCCTCATCGACCACCACCAGCCCCAGATCGCGGAACGGCAGGAACAGGGCAGAGCGCGCGCCAACGACAAGCTGCGCACCGCCCTGCCCGATCATCTTCCAGACCCGGCGCCGTTCGGTCATGGTCACACCAGAATGCCACTCGGCCGGTTGTACGCCGAATCGCGCCTGCACGCGTGTCAGGAACTCCGCCGTCAGCGCGATTTCCGGCAGCAGGACCAGCGCCTGACGCCCCCGGCGCAGACATTCGGCGACGGCCTCCAGATACACTTCGGTCTTGCCGGACCCGGTGACACCTTTCAGCAGGACCGTGCCGTAACGGCCCGACGCCACGCCTGCGCGCAGCGTTTCAGCCGCCGCCGCCTGATCGCCGGTCAGGTCCTTGCTGCCCAGATCCGGATCCAGCCGCGGGAAAGGCAGATCGCGGGGGCTGTTTTCTTCGGCCACGGCCCCGTGCTTGACCAGCCCCTTGACCACGCTGGTCGTGACACCCGCCATCTCTGCCAGTTCCTTGAGCGTGAAGGACAGCCCGCCATAGTCGCGCAACACCTCCAGCACACGGCGGCGCGCATCGGTCATGCGCTCCGGCTCTGCATGGCCCAGCCGGTAGACCTTGCGCATCGACGGCGGATCGCCCAGCCCCGGCGCGCGCGTTGCCAGCCGCAGCATCGCCGACATCGGCGTCAACGTGTAATCCCCGGCTTTTTCCAGAAAAGCGCGCAGCTCGTCGCGCATCGGGGCGGCATCCAGCACGCGGATGACTTGGCGCACCTTGGCGATGTCCCAGTCGCCCCTGCCCGGCCCCCAGACCACACCCAGCACCTTGCGTGGCCCCAGCGGCACCTCGACAAACGCGCCCAATTGGCAGCCGCCTTCGGGCGCACGGTAGTCCAGAACCCGGTCGAGCGGTTGTGCCGTCAGCACGCCGATCAGTGCGCCTTCGTCGAAATACCCAGCCTCCATGACCATCCTTGCTGTTAGCGCTGACCGAAAGGGGTTTTGCTCTGCCCCCTGCTTGGGGTATGACAGGCGCAATCGAAAGCCAAGCCAACCAAGGATGTGCTGCCATGAAATTCTTCGTAGACACCGCCGACACCAAAGCCATCGCCGAGCTGAACGACCTGGGCATGGTTGACGGCGTCACCACCAACCCTTCGCTGATCCTGAAATCCGGGCGTGACATCCACGAAGTCACCAAAGAGATTTGCGACATGGTTTCCGGCCCGGTTTCGGCCGAAGTCATCGCGCTGAAGGCCGATGACATGATCGCCGAAGGCCGTAAACTGGCGGAAATCGCCGACAACATCGCCGTGAAAGTCCCGCTGACATGGGACGGCCTCAAGGCCTGCAAGGTGCTGACCGACGAAGGCAAGATGGTCAACGTCACGCTGTGCTTCTCGGCCAATCAGGCGCTTCTGGCGGCCAAGGCGGGGGCGACATTCATCAGCCCCTTTATCGGCCGTCTGGACGATCTGAACATCGACGGGCTGGACCTGATCTCTGACATCCGCGAGATCTATGACAATTACGGGTTTGAGACCAATATCCTTGCCGCCTCGATCCGGTCGGCCAACCACATGAGCGAATGTGCCAAGATCGGTGCCGATGTGGCGACCGCGCCTCCGGGCGTGATCAAGGCGATGGCCAATCACCTGCTGACCGACAAAGGACTGGACCAGTTCGTCAAGGACGCCAAGGAAGCAGGCATCAAGATCGTCTGATCCGATCAACGGGACTGACCTATCGGCGCCGCGCGGTTTTATCGTCGCGGCGCTTGTTCGTTGTCATTCCGACAAGTGTGACTCAGGCGCGCCGCTTTCGGGCGGACATGGGCCGAAACCAGCGCCCGCAGTTGACAGACAAGCGCATTGCGGGGAAACCAGAGGGACAAGCCGAAAAAATCGGCATCTCGCAGGCTGGTCTTCGCGCCGCTTCGGGACCCCATAAAACAGAGGCCCGCATGAGCAGCAGCCCCCAAAACGACGACTCCCTCCGGGAGACGATTATCTCGCGCCCTGACGTGATCCTTGACGATCAACATGTCATGCAGGCGCTGATCGGTGCGAATGACCGCAGCATGGGCGGCAATATTGTCGATCTGCGCGGCATTGCCATGGAACGGCTGGAGGCGCAGCTTTCCCGGCTGGAGGATACGCACCGGTCAGTGATCGCGGCGGCCTATGACAATCTGGCCAGCACTAATCAGGTGCATCGCGCCATTTTGCGGATGCTGGACCCGACCGGGTTTGAAAGCTTCCTGCGCGATCTTGGCGGGCCGGTGGCCGACATCCTGCAAGTGGACCGGGTCACGCTGGTGCTGGAAACAGCGCAAGAGGAAGAGGACGCGGCGGTCAAACGTCTTGGCGACGTGCTGTCGGTCTGTGCGCCCGGATATATTGACCACTATCTGACCCGCGCACGCGGCGGCACCCCGCGTCAGGTCACATTGCGCGCCATTCAGTCAGGCGATGCACGCATTTACGGAGACGTCGCAGCGTCCATCCGGTCCGAGGCCTGCCTGCGGCTTGATCTCGGAGAGGAGCGCCTGCCCGGCCTGCTGGTCATGGGGGCCACGGACGCGGCCCAATTCACGTCGCAGCAAGGCACGGATCTACTGGCCTTCTTTGCCGGCGTATTCGAACGCGCCATGCGGCGCTGGCTGGCATGACACTGGCCCTGTCCCCCGCCGCGCGTGACGCGTTGGAGGATTGGTTGACCGCGCAGAAATCGCTGCAAGGCGCTGCGGCCAACACGCTGACGGCCTACGCTGCGGATGTGCGCGATTTTCTGGTGTTCCTGACATTTCATCAGGGTGGCCCGCAGGGGCTGGCACCGCTGACGCGAATCAGCATTTCGGAAATGCGCTCCTGGATGGCGGGTTTGCGCGCCGAGGATGTCGGCGCACGGTCGGTGGCGCGCAAACTGTCGGCGGTCAAATCCTTCTACCGCTGGCTGGGCGAGCGCGAAGGCTTTGAGCCCACGGCTGTCCTGTCCACCCGTGCCCCGAAGTTTGAAAAGAAGCTGCCGCGCCCGTTAAGTGTTGATGCGGCGCGCAATCTGATCGCCTCGGTCGAGGCACAGGCGCAAACGCCCTGGGTCGCGGCGCGGGATGTGGCCGTGGTGACACTGCTTTACGGATGCGGGTTGCGGATTTCCGAAGCGCTTGGCCTTACGCCTGCACATTTGCCGATTGGCGATGTGCTGCGGATCATCGGGAAGGGGAACAAAGAGCGTATCGTTCCGGTGATTGGCCCCGCGCGCGACGCGGTAGAGGCATATTTGCGCTTGTGCCCGTTCGACCTGACCGAGGATGCCCCCGTTTTTCGCGGCGTTCGGGGTGGCGCACTGAATCCGCGCAGCATGCAACAGCTTATGGCCGGATTGCGGTTGCAGCTTGGTCTGCCCGCCACGGCCACACCCCACGCGCTGCGCCACAGTTTTGCCACGCATCTTCTGGCCGCAGGCGGTGATCTGCGCGCAATCCAGGAGCTTTTGGGCCATGCGTCGCTGTCCACCACCCAAGCCTATACATCGGTCGATTCTGTGCATCTAATGACCGCCTATAACAAGGCCCACCCCAAGGCGCACTAACGTCCTCTTTCCAACGATCCTGCGGAGTGTGCCCGTTTCTGCGTGCCCGAAATCCATACGCCCCGGTTTCCACCGCCCGGATTCCCGCCTAGGCTGATGTCTATAGCAAACGCCGAGCAGCGAGGTCCATCCGATGAAGCTCTATCACAGTCCGACATCGCCCTATGTCCGCAAGGTCATGGTGGTTCTGTATGAGACCGGACAGCTGGAAGATGTCACGCTGGAAGCCACGTCCGGCACACCTCTTGCGCCGGCAGCCGGGTTTGTGGCGAAAAACCCGCTGACCAAGGTGCCGGCGCTGGAGCGTCCTGATGGTTGCACGCTATATGACAGCCGGGTGATCTGTCGTTTTCTGGATGCCCGCGCCAAGGCCGGGTTGTATCCACAAGGCGCGCGCGGTTGGGAAACCCTGACGCTGGAGGCGACGGGCGACGGCATTACCGATGCCGCGCTGCTGATGACCTATGAGGCACGGCTGCGGCCGGAGGGCCAGCGCATGGATGCGTTTGTCGATGCGCAATGGGCGAAGATCGAAAATGCCTGCGCGGCCTTGAATGCGCGTTGGATCAGTCACCTGTCCGGGCCGCTCGATACCGGTCAAATCGCTGTGGGCTGTGCGCTGGCCTATGTGGATTTCCGTCACGAAGCGCGCGGCTGGCGCAATGGCAATGACGCATTGGCGGCGTGGTATGCGGGTTTTGCCGAGCGCGAGTCGATGCGGGCGACAGCCCCGCCAGCGTAACACGGGCAGCGGACCGAAAGGCACCGCGTCAAGCGCGGCGCGCGTTGTGCCTGAATGCGATCTGTCGCGCGACATCACAAGAGATGCGCATCGCCGCAGCGACGATCAGAATTTCAGCGTCACACCGAAATTGAGCGCATTGGTCTTGATTTCGGTCTCCAGCGACCCGCCGCCCTCAAGATCGGCCTCGTTGTTGGAATAGGTGAACTGATATTCGCCAAACACGGCAAACCGTTCGCTCAGGTCATAGTTGACGCCGGCCAGCAACCGCACCGCCGGACCCGTCACCTGATAGCCGAAAGTTTTTTCGCCGCCCGCCGATTCGACATCCACATGCGGAATGGACAGGCCGATGCCGCCGCCGACATACGGTGTGATATCGCGCCACTGATTCTGCCAGCGACGATAGGCATTCACGGTAATCAGGTTGATCCCGTCGGTGAATTCCATCCGGTTGAAGCCGATTGCTTCTTTCTCAGAATCAGGCGCGTAGACCTTGGCATGGGTGAATTCCAGACCGAATCCCAGCTTCTCATCCCGCCACCAGGTGCCGCGAACACCGTAATAGGGCGGTGCCTCGAAGGAGCGGCCTTCCCAGCCGATAAGCGCATTATAGCTACCGCCATCAGGGTGATCCCCCGATGCGCGGCTATGCGGCGCAGTTTGCCAGCCGGAATAAAGACTGACCTCCATCTCTGCCGAAGCAGGCGCAACGCCCAGGCACAGGGCCGCCACGGCCGAGAGAATCACCAGTTTCATATATGGACCCTGTCCTTCCGAGGGAGATTATCAACCCATTCATATAGGCTGTTTCGCGTCGGCTCAACCGCGACACATCCGCGCTAATCGACTTCCGCCCATTTTGTGTTCTGGACGGCCCTAGTTAGCCCCGTTAAATACGCCCTCGGAAACGCTGCGGCCTTTGGCTGCGGCCAGAACCCGTATTGGCCGCACTCAAGGCCCAACGAATGGAGTTAACCTCGTGTCCCACGCAGAAGATCACGAAGGCACCCGTAGGGATTTCCTCTACTACGCCACGGCGGGCGCCGGAGCGGTTGCCACTGGTGCCGCAGTCTGGCCTATGGTCAATCAGATGAACCCTGCCGCCGACGTGCGCGCGCTGGCCTCGATACAAGTCGATATCAGCGGTGTCGAAGAGGGCACACAATTGACGGTGAAATGGCTGGGCAAACCGGTCTTTTTCCGTCACCGCACTGCCAAAGAGATCGAAGAGGCCCGCGCGGTTGACGTGGACACGCTGATCGACCCGACCGCGCAAAACCCGAACCTGGGCAACGGTGCGCCCGTACCCGCGACCGACCAGAACCGCGCCCTGGACGAGGACGGCAAATGGCTGGTCATGATCGGTGTTTGCACGCATCTGGGCTGTGTGCCGATCGGCAACGGCTCGGGTGAGTTCGACGGCTGGTTCTGCCCGTGCCACGGTTCCCACTACGATAGCGCCGGTCGCATTCGTAAAGGTCCGGCCCCGCAGAACCTCCATGTCCCGGTCGCCGAATTTGTCGACGAAACCACGATCAAACTGGGTTAAGGAGAGATCCATGTCAGGAATTCCTCACGACCATTACGAGCCGCGCACCGGGGCCGAGAAGTGGGTTCACTCACGGCTTCCCATTGTTGGCCTGCTTTATGACACGCTGATGATCCCCACCCCCAAGAACCTGAACTGGATGTGGATCTGGGGCATCGTTCTGACGTTCTGCCTTGTGTTGCAGATCGCCACGGGCATCGTTCTGGCAATGCATTACACACCGCATGTCGATATGGCCTTTGCCTCGGTCGAGCATATCATGCGCGACGTCAATGGCGGCTATATGCTGCGCTACCTGCACGCCAATGGCGCGTCGCTGTTCTTTGTGGCCGTCTATGCGCATATCTTCCGCGGTCTGTATTACGGATCTTATAAATCCCCGCGTGAGATCACATGGATCATCGGCATGCTGATCTACCTGTGCATGATGGGCACGGCGTTCATGGGCTACGTTCTGCCCTGGGGTCAGATGTCTTTCTGGGGTGCGACGGTCATCACCGGCCTGTTTGGCGCGATCCCGTTCATCGGCGAGCCGATCCAGACATGGCTTCTGGGCGGACCGGCGGTGGATAACGCGACGCTGAACCGCTTTTTCTCGCTGCACTATCTGCTGCCCTTCGTGATCGCGGCACTTGTGGCGGTGCATATCTGGGCCTTCCACTCGACCGGCAACAACAACCCCACCGGGGTCGAGGTGCGCCGCGCATCGAAGGCCGAGGCGGAAAAGGACACGGTTCCGTTCTGGCCCTATTTCGTGATGAAGGACCTGTTCGCGCTGGCCGTGATCATGGTGATCTTCTTCGCCATTGTCGGCTTCATGCCGAACTATCTTGGCCACCCGGACAACTACATCGAAGCCAACCCGCTGGTAACGCCTGCGCATATCGTTCCGGAATGGTACTTCCTGCCGTTCTACGCGATCCTGCGTGCGTTCACGTCCGAGGTTTGGGTCGTGCAGATCGCCTCGTTCATCACCGGCGGCCTGATCGACGCGAAATTCTTCGGTGTTCTGGCGATGTTCGGTGCGATTGCCGTCATGGCGCTGGCACCTTGGCTTGACACATCCTCGGTGCGGTCCGGCCGCTACCGGCCGATGTTCAAGTGGTGGTTCGTCCTGCTGGTCATCGACTTCTTCGCGCTGATGTGGCTGGGGGCGATGCCCGCGGAAGAACCCTATGCGTCCTTCTCGCTGATCGCATCGGCCTATTGGTTCGGCTATTTCCTTGTCATCCTGCCGCTGCTTGGCGTGATCGAAAAGCCGCGCGCCCAGCCCGCGACGATCGAGGAAGACTTCAACGCCCACTACGCCAAGCCGTCCGACACGGCACCGGCGGAATGAACAGGGGACTGACAGGCATGTTCAAGAAACTCACCATCGCGGCTGTCACGGTCCTGGGTCTCACCTCCGGCAGCGCCTTTGCTGCCGGCGACGAGGGCCATGTCGAAGACTTCGCCTTCTCGTTCGAGGGGCCCTTCGGCAGCTATGACCAGAACCAGCTCCAGCGTGGCCTCAAGGTCTATACCGAGGTCTGTTCGGCCTGCCACGGGCTGAAATTCGTCCCGCTGCGGACCCTCGGTGACGAGGGTGGACCCGGCTTTTCTGAAGAGCAGGTCCGCGCCTACGCTGCGGCGAACTTCGAAGTTTTCGACCCCGAGCTGGACGATTACCGCCCCGCGGGTCCGGTTGACAAATTCCCAGCCAACACAGCAGCCGGTGCGCCGGACCTGTCGCTGATGGCCAAGGGGCGCGCCGGTTTCCACGGGCCTTATGGCTCTGGTATCAACCAGTTCTTCCGTGGCATCGGCGGCGCAGAATACATCGCGTCGCTGCTTGACGGTTATACCGGCGAGGAAAAGGAAGAAGCGGGCACAATCTTTTACGAAAACACCGCCTTTCCCGGCGGCTGGATTTCGATGGCCCCACCGCTGTCGGACGAGATTGTCGAGTTTGACGACGGCCACGACAACACCGTTCATAACATGTCACAGGACGTCGCGGCCTTTCTGATGTGGACGGCAGAGCCGAAAATGATGGCGCGCAAGGAGGCGGGTTTTGTTGCCGTTCTGTTTCTGACCCTTCTGTCGGTGCTGCTCTATCTCACCAACAAACGCATCTGGGCACCGCTCAAAGGCAAGCACAAGCCCGAAGCCTGACCCCCTCTCCGGAAATGCAAAGTTTGAAAGGCCCTGCTGACGCGGGGCCTTTTTACATTCGGGTGCCGGTAAGGGGTCGCAAACCTGCGCCGTGTACCGCCTGCCATTTTTCGGCTGACCCGGTTGTTTCAGCGTCCCAGATAGGCGCGCAGCGCCTTTGGCGGGTCGGAAAACAGGGCGTCGGTTTCAAACGGTCCCTGCGCCACACCTGCATTGACAAAGACTGTCTGTCCGGCAAAGCGCATCGCGTCCTGTGGATCATGGCTGACCATCAACACAAGCGCGTCGATTTCTGCGGCGACCTGAGCGACGACATCAAGCATCTCGATCTTCAACGCAGGCCCGAGTGCCGCGAAAGGTTCATCCAGCGCCATGATGGGCCGCGCCTGCAACAGCACCCGCGCCAGCGCCACGCGACTGATCTGCCCACCGGACAGACCAGAGGGGCGACGGTTTTCCATCCCTGCCAGCCCGACACGGTCCAACGCTGCGGCAATCGCTGCGTGGTCGGCGCTGCCAAGCCGCCCGTTCGGACGCAGCGCAAGCGCGAGGTTCTGCGTTACAGTGAGGTGCGGAAAAAGGTTATTGTCCTGAAACAGCATCCCCACGGGCCTCTTGCCCGGCGCGTCGCGGGTGATGTCCTGCCCGTCCCAAAGAATACGGCCCGAAAGCGGACTGCGGAAGCCGGCAATCGCATCCAGAAGCGTGGATTTCCCGGCACCCGACGGCCCGATGATGGCAATGGTCGCGCCTGCATTCAGGCTTAGGTCGGCGGTGACGCGGAACGCCCCTGCCCCGATCACCAGATCTTCAAGAACCAGCATTCGCGCGCCCTCCTCGGTCAAAAATCCAGAACAGCCCAAGGCTGAGCGCCAAAAGCAGGACCGCCGCCGCCGCTGCCTGCTCCATCCGGTAGGCGCCCATCAGACGGTAGATCTGCAAGGGCAGCGTTGCGCGGTCCGGATCGGCAAACAGCGCAATCACGCCCAGATCCCCCATCGAAAGCGCCGCGCACAGGCCCGCAGAGAACCCCAATGGGCGGCGCATCCGGGGCAGATAGACCCAGCGCAGCCACGCGAAAGGTCTTAAACCCAGCGCGCCGCCAAGGCGACCGAAATCCTGCTGCAACGCCTCTGCCTCGGGGCGCAGGATGCGCAGGACGAAGGGCAACGACAGCAACGCATTGACCACGGCTGTCACCGGCAGGGCCAGCGAGAACGGGTTGACGAATGCGCGCAGGATCAGGAACAACCCGGTGCCCAGCACCAGCGGGGACAGCGCGATGCCCGCAAGGCCCAGCAACTCTCCGCGACGTGTGGCCAGCGGGATGGCCCAGAGAATGCACAAGGCCGTGGACCCCAGCGCCACCGCCAGCGAATGCGCCGCCGCCGTCCATACCGGGCCGGGCAGGCTGAACACGCCCAACGCGCCGCGCGCAGCCACCAATCCCAGCGGCGTCAGCAGGAACAGCGCCACCAGCGCCAGCCACAGCGCATCCAGCAGCCGTAAACCGACGCCGCCCGCATCCCAGCGTGGCACGACCCGGTCCAGCCCTTCGGCCCCCAGCCCGGCACCTGACAGCCGCAGCGCAACCAGTCCGGCGACAAGTGCCAGCCCAAGCTGCACCAGCGCAAGCGAGGCCGCATGGGCGAGGTCGAAATCGAACCGCACCGCCTGATAGATCGCAAGTTCCAGCGTCGTCGCGCGCGGTCCCCCGCCCAGTGTCAGCGCCACGGCAAAGCTCGACAGGCAAATGACGAAGATCACCGCGAAGGCACCGGGCAGAATCGAGGCCAGCATCGGCCGCTCAAGCACGCGAAAGACATCGCGCGAGGAGAATCCAAGCGTCGCTGCCAGTCGGAAGCGCTCGCCGGGGATCGCCAGCCACCCTTGCAGGATCAGCCGCGTCGCCAGCGGCAGGTTGAAGAAGACATGCGCCAGAACCACGCCATGAAGTCCATAGATCGAGACTTCGGGCAGCCCAAACGCCTCAAGCACACGGTTCAACACCCCCGCCCGTCCGAACACGGCCAGCAAGCCAAGAATGGCCACGATCACCGGCAGGATGAACGGGGCGCCCAGCAAAGCGATCAGCACGCCGCGACCGGGAAAGGCGCGCCGTGCCAGCGCCCGCGCGACAGGAATCGCGAAAGCCACGCTTAGCGCCGCCGACAGCAGCGCCTGCATCAGCGTAAAACGCAACGCGGCCCAATCGGCGGGCTCCAGCCCCGTCAATACGCCTGCGCGCCACGCCACCGCCGCCACTGGCCCGAGCGTCAGCCCGGCAACCAGTGTCCCGGCGATCAGCGCGACAGGGCGCGTCGCCATTCCTCGACCGCTTCTTTCTGCACTGTGGCGGCCTCCGCCTCGTCAAAGAACAACGTCTTTTCCGGCAGCGGCAACGTGTCAAACCCTTCGGGCCATTCGGACCGTGGCAGGGCGGCGGGCAGCGACCAGTTGCCGGTGGCGATCATGCGCTGGAACTCTGCGCTCAGCACATATTCCATGAACTGATCGGCCAGCTCCGGCTGCTGTGTCGCGGCGATCTTGCCGACCAGCTCGACCATGAAATAGTGGCCTTCGGGAAAGATCGCGGCGGCCTTGGTGTCGTCACCTTCAGCGATGATGTGATAGGCGGGCGAGGTCGTGTAGCTGAGCACCATGTCTGCCTCGCCATCGGTGAACAGGCCGTAGCTTTCCGACCAGCCCTTCGTGACGGTCAGGATCTTCGGCGCAAGCTGCGCCCACACGCTTTCCGCCTCGTCGCCGTAGATCGCCTTGACCCATAGCACCATCGCAAGACCAGAGATCGAGCTGCGCGGATCCTGAATCACGATCTTCAGGTCATCCGGCGCGGAAAGAAGCGCCTCGAAACTCTCGGGCGGGTTTTGCACGCGCGTCTTGTCATAGACAAAGGCCGTCTGGCTGTAGTTGAACGGCAGGAAGGTCGCATCCGTCCACTCGACCGGCAATGTCAAAGGCGACAGGTCTTGCCCGTGGGGCCCGAACAGACCACTCTCGCGCGCCTTGGCGGTCACGTCAGTGTTCAGCCCGATCACCACATCGGCGCGGGTCTGGTCGCCTTCCAGCATGATGCGTGGCAGCAGATCGCCGGGCTTGTATTGCAGGTCACAGCCGCAGCGCGCCTCGAAGCCTTTCTCGATCGAGGGGCCAGGACCCCATTCGGATGTGAAGTAATCCGGGGCATAGACCGTCAGCACGGGCGCCTGTGCGCCGGCCGTGCTGGCAATCATCATTCCCGCAGCAAATGTCAGGGCCTTTTTCATCGGCATCCTCCTTATTGCGGCAGATGGGCAAGATAAGGAGCGTGTGTCCGATACCTTCCCTCCGCCGGTGTTAACCGGGTCAGGTTCAACGGGTTCGCAACATGCATCTCAGCCCTTGCAGGCACCCCGAGGCTCAACGATTGGTAAGGCTCCGATGCCCCGGTTTCAAGCGAAATCCCTTGAGGGTCCGGCGGCTCTGGCCTAACACCATCGCCCAAAGGAGCCGTCCCATGAGCATGAATTCGTTTGGCCATCTTTTCCGCGTGACCACCTGGGGCGAAAGCCACGGACCGGCACTTGGCACCACCGTGGATGGTTGCCCACCGGGGGTAAAGGTGAATGAGGCGATGCTTCAACACTGGCTGGACAAGCGCAAGCCGGGGCAGAACAAATTCACCACCCAGCGGCAGGAACCCGATCAGGTGCGCATCCTGTCCGGCGTGTTCGAGGGGACGACCACAGGCACACCGATCCAACTGATGATCGAGAACACCGATCAGCGCAGCAAGGATTACGGCGACATCGTCGAGAAATTCCGCCCCGGACATGCGGACATTACCTATTGGCAGAAATACGGCATCCGCGACTATCGCGGCGGCGGGCGGTCCTCGGCGCGCGAAACGGCGGCGCGGGTGGCGGCAGGCGGCATTGCGCGTGCCGCTATCGACGCGCTTGCGCCCGGCGTGAAGATCACCGGCTACATGGTGCAGATCGGTCCGCATGAAATCACTGGCCCGCGCGATATGTCCCAGATCGACCAGAACCCGTTCTGGGTGCCATCGGCAGAGACGGCCGAAACATGGGCTGACTACCTGAACGGGTTGCGCAAATCCGGCAATTCCGTGGGTGCGATGGTCGAGGTCGTGGCGCAGGGCGTGCCCGCCGGGCTGGGCGCGCCGGTCTATGCCAAGCTGGATACCGATCTGGCCGCCGCAATGATGAGCATCAATGCGGTCAAAGGCGTGGAGATCGGCGAAGGCATGGCGGCGGCGATGCTGACCGGCGAAGAAAATGCCGACGAGATCTTCATGGGCAATGACGGCAAGCCGGTTTATTCCTCGAACCACGCCGGCGGTATCCTTGGCGGCATCTCCACCGGGCAGGATGTCGTGGTGCGTTTTGCAGTCAAGCCGACATCCTCCATCCTGAAGACCCGCCAGACGATCACTAAATCCGGTGACGCTGCCGAGATCATCACCAAGGGCCGCCATGATCCCTGCGTGGGCATCCGCGCCGTACCGGTGGGCGAGGCGATGATGGCCTGCGTGATCCTGGATCACATCCTGCTGCACCGGGGCCAGATCGGCGGCGAGGTCGGTGAGACGCGCGGCAAGATCGGACCTGCGCTTGGCTGACATCTTTGCGATCACCTTCCCGATCTTTGCGTTGGTGGCACTGGGCTATGGCTGCGTCAGGGCGGGGGTTTTCAAACCGTCGGACATGCGGGTTCTGGGTCAGTATGTCCTGATGATCGCCCTGCCCGCGCTGCTGTTCAATGCCGTGGCGACGCGCAAGATCGCCGAGGTGATCGTGCCGTCATACATCGCGGTTTTCGCGCTTGGCGGGCTGACGACGATTGCAATTGCCTACACGATCGCAACGCTGCAAGGCACCGGACCTGCCCGCCGTGCCATTGCCGTGATGGGCTCTGCCTGCCCCAACTCCGCCTATATCGGCTTTCCGATGATGATGCTGGTCTTTCCGGATCTCGCGGGACTGATCCTGGCGATGAACCTGGTGGTTGAGAATTTCGTGCTGGTCCCGATCAGTTTTGCCCTGCTGGAGCTGTCACGACCACGCCAGGGCATGTCGCTGTGGTCAAGCGGCTGGCAGACATTGCAATCGGTTCTGAGACGACCGCTGGTCATCGGGCTTCTGGCGGGTATGGTTGTCTCGGTTCTGGGGATTTCCATTCCCGCCGCCCTTAGCCGCGTCTTGGAGATGACGGCAGCCTCTACCAGTGCCATCGCGCTTTTCGTCATTGGGGGAACATTGGCCGGATTGCCGATTGTGGGCAATCGTCTGCTTGCCGGTCAGATCGTCCTTGGCAAGCTGGTCCTCCATCCGGCGATGACGGCACTATGCGTGCTGGCCGTTCCTTTGCTCGGCCTACCTGCCCTGTCATCGGATCTGGCCACGGCGGTGGTGATTTCCGCCGCCGTACCGATGATCGGCATCTACACGATCATTGCGCAGGATTATGGCCATGAAGGGTTGGCCTCGCTCGCGTTGCTGGCGGCGACTGTTGGCGCGTTTTTGACGTTGAACGGGCTTTTGATCTTGCTGACGTGACGCGCCCTATGGCTTGCCGGGATGCTGCTTGGCGATCTGAACGGCCAGAATACCGGCCGCGATGATCGCCACCCCCAGAACGTCCAGCGGGCCGATTGCCTCTCCCAGCAGCACGGCGGCGGTGGCGACACCAAAGAACGGATTGAGGAAATGGAATGTCGCGGCCTTCACAGCGCCGATATGGTTGACCAGCGAGAACCAGACCACAGTTGCCAACAAACCCGGCACCAGCGTGGTGTAGATGAAGGCAAGGATCAGCGGCGTTGTCATCTCGACAGTCATCGGCCATTCCAGCAGCGCCGAAGCCACCGCCAGCACGATGGCCCCCACGAACATCTGCAATCCGACGATCATCATCACGTTGCCACCAGAGGATGCGCCGCGCACCGACAACGTGGCAATGGTCAGGGCCGCCGCCCCGATGACACAAAGCGCGATGCCCCAAAGGTCGCCACCCGCTTGCAGACGCGCGCCCATGATCAGCGCCACACCCAGCATCCCTGCGATCAACCCGGCAACCGCAAGCCAACGCAGCCGGTCCCGGAAGATGATCCAGCCCGCCAAGGCCACCATCAGCGGCATGCTTGACGCAATGATCGAGGCCAGCGATGCCTCCACCGTTTGCATCGCCACGAAATTCAGCCCCAGATACAGCGCGTTCTGGCAAACGCCGAAGATGATCGTCGCGCGCCATTGGTTGCGGCTAAGACGAAAGCTCTGCCCCATGGCTTTTGCGATCAGCACCCCAATCACACCTGACACGAAAAAACGCAGCGACAAAGACGCGAGCGGCGGGGCGTATTCCACGATGATCCGTGCCGATGTGAAGGCCGACGACCACATGAACACAAAGGCCAGACCCATCAGAATCGCGCGCAGATCCATGTTCAGCCCCATGACGTGAAAACGAAAAAAGACCCCGCCAGACCGGCGGGGTCAAGTCGAGTGCCTTGTGTTAAACACAGGCACCGGCGGTGTTCAATTCTAATGAGGGCGTTCGACCATCTCGGCCCGGACCTGTTGGCGCAGCACATCGATCGACACGATCTTGCCTTCGCGACGGAAGTGCCAATAAGTCCAGCCGTTGCAGCTTGGCGCGCCTTCCAGATGGGCCCCGACCTGATGGATCGATCCCTTGACGTCATCGCCGATCAGCGTGCCATCGGCGCGCACCTTGGCGATCTTGCCGGATGGCGAGGTCAACGTCTCGCCGGGGCGCAGCATCCCACGCTCGACCAATTGGCCGAAGGGAACGCGCGGCTCGGCGCGTTTCGACGTGCTGACCTGAAGGGCCTCGCGGTCGTATTTGCGCACCGAAGCGATGCGGCGGGTGGCAACCTCGCGGTAGGCCTCTTCCCGCTCGATCCCGATCCAGTCGCGGCCCAGCATCTTGGCGACGGCACCCGTCGTTCCCGTGCCGAAAAACGGGTCCAGCACCACATCGCCCGGATTGGTCGACCCGACCAGAACCCGGTGCAGCAGACCTTCGGGTTTTTGCGTCGGGTGCGCCTTGTCGCCATTGGAATCCTTCAACCGTTCGCCGCCATTGCAAATCGGCAGCACCCAGTCGGATCGCATCTGGATGCCTTCGTTCAGCGCCTTCAGCGCCTCGTAGTTGAACGTGTATTTGGCACCTTCGGATTTCGACGCCCAGATCATCGTTTCATGCGCGTTGGTGAAACGTTTGCCGCGGAAATTCGGCATCGGGTTGGACTTGCGCCAAACCACGTCGTTCAGGATCCAGTAGCCCTCGTCCTGAAGGGTAGCCCCCACGCGGAAAATGTTGTGATACGATCCGATCACCCAGATCGCGCCATCCGGTTTCAGCAAACGCCGCGCCGCCTTCAGCCACGCTTTGGTGAACGCATCATAGACCGCAAAGGACGAAAACTGGTCCCAATGGTCATCAACCGCGTCGACACGGGAATTGTCAGGCCGGTGCAGATCGCCCTTCAGCTGAAGGTTGTAGGGCGGATCGGCAAAAATCAGATCCACGGATGCCTCCGGAAGACTGTTCATCGCCTCGATGCAGTCCCCGGCCAGAATCGTATTGAGAGGGAGCGCCGAAGCGCCCTTTTTCTTTGTCATGGTGCTCATCTCTGCCTCTGTCCCCGGCGCTTTTTACGCTCGTTGGTTGGCTATGAAGATGAGTCAAAGCTGATTCGTGGTCAATTTCTTTTTTGAATCAGTCACTTATCATTTCATCTTGATACAAGATATTGTGTACTGGTTTAAACGAACGTCTATGGTGTGGGGTGACACCAATATTTTCCAATGCCGATTTGTGACATTTTGACGGATATCCCATATTCGTCTCCCAACCATAGCCGGGATAGTGTTGCGCCAAATCCCACATGATCCGGTCGCGACAGGTTTTCGCCACGATCGAGGCCGCCGCAATGCTGACGGAACGCGCATCGCCACGCACCACAGTTTGTGCCGAAATACTCACCCCACGCGGAACCATGTTGCCATCGATCAGGACATGATCGGGGGCAACCGCCAGGCCCAGAATGGCGCGCTCCATTGCAAGATGGCTTGCGCGCAGGATGTTGAGCGCGTCAATTTCTTCCACCGTGGCATGGGCGATGGAAACCTGCGCGACCTCCGCCAGCTCTGCGGCAAGCTCTGCACGACGTTTTGCCGACAGTTTCTTGGAATCGTTCAGCCCTTGCGGGATGCGCGCGGGATCGAGAATGACGGCCGCCGCCGTCACCGGCCCGGCAAGGGGACCGCGCCCGACCTCGTCCACGCCAGCAATCAGCCGCGCACCGCGTTTCAGCGCGTCGGTCTCAAGGGAATAATCGGGGGATAGAAGTGATTTTGTCATGGCTTGTTGAACCCCACGGAGCCGTTTTTGCCAAGCGGAAAACGGAAGAAGGGGCCAGAGCCTGTCCCCTTCCCCTTGGAACGCGGCGCTGGGGTGCGGCCGCGCACCTGCTCGACGCCGCCCTATTCCGAGCGGTGCCAAACTTGGCGACCCGCCGTGGTGTAGCCGTGCGCACGCAGGCAATTCCCGCTATAGGCCTGACGTTCACCCCGGAACCAACGCACATCCCGCAAGCATTCGCCGGGCAGACGTCTTGCGCTTTGATAGCTGCGGTCAAGGCACCGTGCACCGAACAGGGTTTCATGGCCGTTACGGGTGCGGGCAGTCACCCGACAGTGTTGCGGCAGCGGTGTGGGCCGGGTGCCATAATACGGGCGGCCATGGTCATGGCGATCATAGCGGTGGTGTTTCCGCGACGTGTGTTTCTGCGGTTTGTAACGATCACGATCTTTGCGGTCCTTGTGCGATTTGCTCTTCTTGTCGTCCTTGTCATTATCGCGGCTGCTCTGGATCGCTTTGCCGATAATGAAGATTGTGGCGGCACCTGCGAGAATGCGGGCTATATCTTCCTCGCTGGCCGCCCGTGCCGGTTTGGAGGCAAAGGCCGTAACGGCCAAAGTGGCGGCCAAAATGGTAGAAATGAATTTGCGTGACATGAACGGGGGTCCTTGTGGTTGGATCGTGCGAGTCCTTGAGTCCAATCTGGCGTGGCCTGCATGGCTCCGCTTGTGAACTCACCCTCGCCCCGTGGTCGAAAGTCAGGCAATAGCGCCCTCTTGCTATCGGATAACACCTTGCTTTTGCCGCTTGGTTATTGAATTGCCGCCGGTGTTTGCGCAAAGTTCATTGCATGACATATACGCGCCCTCTTCACGCATTGATCCTGACGCTGCTGCTGGCCCTGCCCGCCGTCGCGCAGGCCGACTGCTACGCCGATTACAAGGCCAAACGCGACGCGCCCCTGCGCCTGCACTACGGTGTGGCCCGGATTACAGGGGCTTGTTCGCAATCTGCCGCCCAAGCCCAACTGACACCGCGTCTTGCCGCTGATGGCTGGACGCTTTTGACGATCCTGTCCGTATTTGACGATGTCGGGCTTGCCGAAAGGAGAGACAGTGCCGGACAGTATTACCTCCGCTACTGACGCGCGGCGGTCTGGCACCCGCATCGTTACCGGCGGTATTGCTGCTATCGTCATCCTGCTGCTTGGCGCGGCGGTCTGGCTGTTTGCGTCCCTGCCAGATGCGGGCGCGTTCAATGAACGGGTGGAACAACTGTTCGTTGCCAATGACGACCTGACCGCGCAGGCAGAGATCAAACTGCTGGAAATCCTCGCGCAATCCGGCACCTCCTTTGCAGAAACGCTTGCCAGTTACCGCATGGTGATCTTCGTGTTGCTGATTTTCGCCACGGCCCTGCTTGTGGCCGCGCTGGTATTTCTGGTGATGTTGGTCACGCTGAACCGTCGCATGGCGCAGATCGAACGGTCAGGCATACAGGTGTCGTCGCTTCTTATCAGCCGCGAGGAAAAGACCGTTTACCTCAACAATATGGGATTCAAACTGACCGAGGCGGCGATGGAAACGCTGAGCGTGCTGGCAGAGGCGCGGATGGATGACGATGTGATGACCGGAGCAGAGATAGAGGCGGTGATCTCGGGCCGTGATGCCGCAGATTGCGAGGAAGCCGCCGGTGCCACAAGGATAAAACGGTTGCGCGACGGGCTGGGCAACCAACTGGTCAGCGAGCTGCTGGTCAAGAACATCGCCCGCCGCGGCTATATGCTGACGATCGACAAAGCGGTGATCAAGGTGGTCTGACGCGGGCCGGGCCGCGCTGCGGCCAGCGGTTTCGCAGCCCTCGTTTTCGCAAAAGCATGCGGCGGCCCACACGACGCAGAGCCAACCCGGCTTAACGCGATATTAATTCCGGATGCGCCAGAATTGGATCATGCGTGTTCTGCTTGCCCTGTTCGTTCTGCTGAGTGCCTGCAACATGGCCGGTCCCGGCTTTCGCGGTGCCCCGACCACGCGGGCAGAGGCCGGGGGCAGCCATTTTCTACTGCGCTATAGCGACGGGATGGTAGAGGTCACACGCACCTCTCGCGCCTTTCTTCCACGCTTTCCGGTGATCGCATCCCACGCGGCAGAGGCGATCCTGATACATACCGGCTGCGAAAGCCGTTGGTTCGTGGGCGACCCCGCCATGATGATCGCGGGCCTGTCCTGCAACGGTGGGCGTGCCCCGCCAAAACCACGCAAGCGGCGAAGCTATGTCTGCGATGTGACGGGCGGGTATCTTTCCAGGCGGCGCGGCGTATCAGAGTTGGAACTGGAATGCCGCCGCAGTTGACGGCGGTCAGGCCAGCTGTTTTTCCATGAAAATGCTCGCCGAAGTGTCCGCATAGTCGCCGAAAGGTTCACATAGATCAAATCCTTGCCGGGCATATAGCCGATGCGCTTCGTGCAACAGATCGCCGGTTTCCAGCCGCAGCAACGGATAGCCGCTTTCGCGGGCGATCTCTTCAAGACGGTTGATCAGACCGGCGGCTATGCCACGCCCACGGGCTTCTGGCAGGGTGAACAGGGACTTGATCTCGCCATAGCCGTCCATACGTCTCATCGCGACACAGCCCAGGATGCGCTCGTCTTCTTCAGCGACCAGAAAGACGACGCTTTCTGCACACAGAGCCTCGACTGACAGATAGTAATTCTCTTCGGCTGTAAACAAATCTTGCATAAGCCGCTGACTGCTTTCCAGCAACGCGGTTGCCTGGGGTTCATGCGGTGATCCGACTCTGATCCTGAAGGGCATTATCCTACACTCAACAAGTTATTGGATTTGAAGATAAAAAATTTCACCCGTCAAGATGTGCTGTTATTTCAAGAAATCTATATCTTGTGGACAAAATGAAAAATGACGCCATATGCAGCGCGCAACACTTGACTCACCCCCGGCTCAACCGTCACTCTCGATCGACACGAGGGAATCACGGAACCCGTTGTCTTGCGCTTTTCAAAACTCAGACTCACCGGCTTCAAAAGCTTTGTCGACCCCACCGACCTGATCATCGCCGATGGGCTGACAGGGGTTGTGGGGCCGAACGGCTGTGGCAAATCCAACCTGCTTGAAGCACTGCGCTGGGTCATGGGCGAAAATCGTCCGACTGCCATGCGCGGTGGTGGAATGGAGGATGTGATCTTTGCCGGTGCCGCGACACGTCCGGCGCGCAACTTTGCCGAAGTTTCCCTGAGCATCGACAATTCCGACAGGCTGGCACCCGCCGGGTTCAACGACAGCGACATGCTGGAAATCGTGCGTCGGATCACCCGCGATGTCGGGTCCGCCTACAAGACCAACAGCAAGGACGTGCGCGCACGCGATATTCAAATGCTGTTTGCCGATGCGTCGACCGGGTCGCACTCGCCCGCGCTGGTCCGGCAGGGTCAGATCAGCGAATTGATCAACGCCAAGCCAAAGGCGCGCCGCCGCATTCTGGAAGAAGCCGCAGGGATTTCGGGGCTGTATGCGCGCCGCCACGAGGCCGAACTGAAGCTGAAGAATACCGAAACCAATCTGACCCGCGTCGATGACGTGGTCGAACAGCTTGCCACGCATTTGGCACAGTTGGAGCGACAGGCCAAACAGGCCGCACGGTACCGGACCATCGGCGAAGATCTGCGCCGCGCCGAGGGCTTATTGCTGTACCGTCGCTGGAAAGAGGCGGATACCGCCCGCGCCGAGGCGGAGACCGTTCTGCGCGACCGCACCAGCACGGCGGCGCAATCGGAAACTGCGGCGCGTCAGGCCGCGAAGATCCGCGCAGAACGCGATACCCAGCTGCCCGCTCTGCGCGAGGAAGCGGCGATCGCCGCGGCTGTCCTGCAACGGCTGGAGGTCCAGCGCGACACGCTTGCCGATCAGGAAAAGCGGGCTTTGGATGCCATCGAAACCCTGAAACGAAGCATCACCCAGATGATGATGGACATGGAGCGCGAGACCGGCCTGAACCACGACGCGGGCGAAACCATCGCGCAACTGGAATGGGAAGCCCGCGAACTGGACAAGGCCGGAGACGGCCATGACACGCGACTGGAGGAAGCCTCTGCCGCCTCGCATGAAGCGGCAGAAATCCTGCAAGCCCGCGAATCCGATCTGTCGCAGCGCACCGAAGACGTGGCCCGCCTGGCGGCGCGGCATCATTCCGCCATGCGTTTGCTGGAAGACAGCCGCAAGACGCTGGACAAGAACGAGGGCGAGGCGACGCGTGCGCGTGACGCCATGACCGCCGCCAAAGAAGCCATGGAAGCCGCGAACGAAACGATGGAACGCGCCGCCCATGCCGAAGACCTTGCCCGCGAAAACGCCGAGCGTGCAGAGACTGCGCTGACCCTCGCCGAAGAGGCCCGTTCCGAGACGCAATCACGAGAGGCGGATGCCCGCGCCGAACGGTCCGAGGCAGAGGGCGAGGCAAACGCGTTGCGCGCCGAGGTCACAGCTTTGACGCGTCTGCTGGAACGTGACACGGCCGAAGGCGGCCAAGTGCTTGACCGGTTGCAGGTTGAGCAAGGGTTTGAAAAGGCGCTTGGCGCGGCGCTTGCCGACGATCTGCGTGCGCCCGAGGTTGACGCCGATGGCCCGTCGGGCTGGGCGACCCTGCCGGACTATGATGCGCGACAGACCCTGCCCGAAGGTGTGACGCCATTAACCAACCACGTCTCGGTGCCCGAGGTTCTGCAACGCAGAATGGCGCAAATCGGGCTGGTGGGTGACGGCGACGGCCAGCGCCTGCAAAAGCTGCTGAAGCCCGGCCAGCGCCTTGTCAGCCTTGAAGGCGACCTTTGGCGTTGGGACGGCTTCCGCGCTTGGGCGGCAGATGCACCCTCGGCGGCGGCTTTGCGTTTGGAGCAGCTGAACCGGCTTGAGGCACTGAAACAGGAAAACGCCCATGCCGAGGCCCGCGTTGACGGGGCACGCGCAGCCCATGAAACGCTGACTGCCCGCATGGCAGAACTGTCCACCGCCGACCAAGAGGCCCGCAAGGCGCGGCGCGAGGCTGACGCGCAGGTCAATGAGGCCAGCCGCGCCCTGAGCCGCGCCGAAGCGGATCGCGATCTGTCGCAGGGCAAGGTGGAAAGCCTCGCCATGGCGGTGACCCGCTACGAAGAAGAGGCGATTGCTGCGCGCAAGCAATTGACCGAGGCCGAACGCGGCGCACAGGGTCTGGAAGATCTGGAAAGCGCCCGCGCCGAGGTCGAAGATATCAAGATGACGGTCGAGGCCGCACGCATGACCATGATGGCGCGACGCTCTGCCCATGATGAAATACGCCGTGAGGGCGAGGCCCGGCGTGCGCGCAGCCAACAGGTCACGAAGGATCTGAGCGGCTGGCGGCACCGGCTGGAGACCGCCAAGACGCGCAGTCAGGAATTGCTGGACCGTAAGCAAGCCGCCGAAGAGAAGCTGCAAGAGGCCAGCGCGGCACCCGAAGAAATCGCCATAAAGCGCGACGAGTTGACGCAAGCGATTTCCGAGGCGGAGGCGCGCCGGGCGAATGCGTCCGTTGCGCTCAGTACGGCCGAAGGTGCCTTGCGCGAAGCCGAAACCGCCGAACGCGATGCCGAGCGCGCTGCGTCAGAAGCCCGCGAATCCAGAGCCCGCGCAGACGCCCGCGCCGAGGCCGCGCGCGAAACCGTCACTGCCGCCGCGGACCGCATAGAGGACGAGCAGGAAACCACGCCGCAAAAGCTACTGGACCGGCTGGATGCCAATCCCGAAAAAATGGCGGATTCAGACAGTATAGAAGCGGATGTGAACCGTTTGAAACGCCAGCGCGATGCGCTGGGGGCGGTGAATCTCCGCGCTGAAGAGGACGCCCGCGAAGTCCGCGAAGAACATGACACGCTGGTCAACGAAAAGGCTGATCTGGAAGAAGCCGTGCGAACCTTGCGCAACGGCATTGCCAGCCTGAACCGCGAAGGGCGTGAACGCCTGCTGACCGCTTTCGAGCAGGTCAACAGCAACTTCCGGCTGCTCTTTACCCACCTGTTCAACGGTGGCGAGGCCAATCTGGTGATGGTTGAATCGGATGATCCACTGGATGCCGGGCTGGAGATCATGTGCCAACCGCCGGGCAAGAAACTGTCGACGCTTTCGCTTTTGTCAGGCGGCGAACAGACCTTGACCGCTATGGCACTGATCTTTGCGGTATTCCTGGCGAACCCCGCGCCGATCTGTGTGCTGGATGAGGTAGACGCGCCGCTGGACGATGCCAACGTCACCCGGTTCTGCGATTTGCTGGACGAGATGTGCCGCCAGACCGATACGCGTTTTCTGATCATCACCCACCACGCCGTCACGATGAGCCGCATGGACAGGTTGTTCGGTGTAACCATGCAGGAACAGGGCGTCAGCCAGCTGGTGTCGGTCGATCTGAAGCGGGCAACAACACTGGTCGCGTGACAAAAAAGGGCCCCGGAGTTTCCTCCGGGGCCGGCACTCTTGAAACGGGATACTGATTATCTGCGTAAGCGATTTACTTCTCGTAGTCTTGCATGCCTTCCAGCTCTTCCTTGGTCGCTGAAACATAGACACGCAGATCATCACCGCCATCTTCCTGTTGCAGGTTCAGTTGGTCGAACGGCATCGAGACGTGCTTTTCGCCAATCCCAAGGAAACCGCCTACGTCAAGGATCACGTTGCTGATCTTGCCATCTTCCGAAACGATCACTTCCGAGATCTCGCCGACCCGTTCGTCGCGGCCGTCATAGACTGCTGCACCGTCAATCTGTTCGGCGGTCATCGTCGTCGCATCGACGGCCATGTAGCCTTCGGGCGAGTAGGTCATGCCGTCGACGATCTCGCCATCTGTTTCAGCGGCCATCTCGGTGTCTGTCTCAACAGCCATCTCGTTGGCTTCCTGCTCCATCTCTTGACCGGCGGCCTCGGCCGATTCGGCAACCTCGTCACCAGCTTCGGCAACTTCATCGCCCGCCTCGTTCAACGCGGCACCTGTGGCCACGACCGCACCTTCAGCATTTTCTCCAGCTTCAGTTGCTGCGCCTTCAACGGCAGCGGCCGTTTTTTCTGTCGTTTTTTCAGCCATATCGCTCGGATTCTCACTGGAACGCTCGGCCGAATTCCACGCACCAATTAGGTCGGTGTCGAATTCTGGCGCATTCTCCAGTGTTTCACGGTTACTGGTCACCACGACAAAGAAGTCACCAGCCGCGTCGGTGTCAGAAACGAGTTTCAGATCCGACAGGTTAACCGCAACGGTGCGCTCACCAATGCCCAGGAAACCACCAATGTCGAGAAGCACGGCTTCCATATCGCCGGATCTGGACAGGATCACGTCGTTGATCTCACCGATGCGTTCCCAGTTGTCTCCAGCATCGACCATGCCCTCATCACCGACTTCTTCTTCGGTGGAATAGACGCTCATACCGATCAGGCGCGAGGCGCGCAGATCAGCCGTAGTTTCCATGGCAGAACTGTCGACGAACGGGCCACTCATGCTGTGTTGTTCGGCAAAGGCGGGGAATGTCCCGGCCATCACGATGGCTGTTGTAGCGAGAAGAGTTTTCATGTTTCATGTCCTCCAGATTCATTTCGTCCTGAGCAGGATGTGTTTGCTGCCCGGCTATGGAGGATGAACACGGTTGGCGGCGGGAATGTTCCTCGGCGGTTTGCCAAAAAGTTTGCATCAGCGGGGCTTGAAGTGGGGCACCACCCGACTATTGCGAAGCGACGACCAAGCATTATTCGCACGCTGTTCGAAGCTGATTTTCGTTTTATTGGCAACACCGAGGCGACGATAAATCCCTGAAAAATCATCTGTTTTTAGATTTAATATCAATATGTTAACCACATCTTGACAGGCAGTCACCAGTCAATCGCTTCTGGGGCGCACAACATTTCCGCCTCGTTCTCGCTGTTTCATTAATAGACGCGCGGAATTTCGCTCACGGCTGACATACTGTTCTCCACGACTGAAAATGCGGCGACGCGCCTTGCGAACCTATCGGCGGCGGACACTGGTGTGACCTGGGGCCGGCAATAATCCGACGTTGGATCTGCGGGCGAGAATCGCATCCGCACCGAAATTTATGCCTTTAAGCTGTCATTAAGCATGCTGTCGGCCCGTTGCAGACAGATGCAACGGGTATGTTGATACAAATGCGAGGTCGTGCCAATTTACATAATGCTGTATTACTAGAGTGTCATTAGGCGGATTTACGCTTCCTCCATTAAGATTACGCAGACGTTAACTTTTTGTTATGATCAAACCTTTCAGATTACCCGCAAAGGCGGCGCGGGCATTGTGCCGGAGATTGTGAATGAATGTTCTTATTGTTGAGAGCCGGGCAGAGCTTGGTAAAATCTGGAAAAGCCATCTTGAACGATTGGGTGCACAGGTCTGGCTGGTGACGTCACAAGACGAAGCTGTGTCATTGTTGCGGACCACTATTTTTGACGTGCTTGTGCTGGATCTGGTGCTGAAAAATGGCAGCGCCATGGCAATCGCCGATTTTGCAAGCTATCGCCAGCCGGGGGCAAAGGCGATTTTTGTGACCAACACATCTTTCTTTTCGGACGGATCCATTTTCCAACACTGCTCGAATGCCTGCGCCTTCGTTCAGAGCGAAACGCCGCCAGATGATCTGGCGGCGATGGTCGAGCATTACGCCCGTCACGAGCCGACCTAAGCGGCGTTCAGTCTGTCGCGATCTTGCGGTGCCATAAAATCCGGGTCCGGCGTGATCGGCACGATCCGGTGCGGATTGATGGTGTCGTGACTGTAATAGTAATGCCGCACGATATGATCGAAATGGACGGTCTCTGCGACACCCGGCCACTGGTAGAGTTCTCTGACATAGGCCCACAGGTTTGGGTAATCGACGATCTGCCGCAAATTGCATTTGAAATGCGTGTGGTAGACCTTGTCAAACCGCACCATCGTGGTGAACAGCCGCCAGTCCGCTTCGGTAAGACGGTCGCCCATCAGATAGCGGTTGCGGGTCAGGATGTCCTCGATCCAGTCCAGACTGTCGAAAAGCGGATGCACGGCCTCGTCATACGCCTCTTGGCTGGTCGCGAAACCGGCCTTGTAGACGCCGTTATTGACCGTATCGTAGATGCGCGCATTCACCGGTTCTATCGCGTCGCGCAGGTTTTCGGGCCAGTAGTCATCGTGGTTGCCGGTCATATCGTTGAAGGCGCTGTTGAACATGCGGATGATTTCGGCGCTTTCGTTCGAGACAATTGTGTCGCGCTGTTTGTCCCACAAAAGCGGTACGGTCACGCGCCCGGTCATATCTGGCTCTGCCTTCAGGTAAACGTCGCGCAAAAACGGCAGCCCGTACAGCTTGTCACCTGTGGTGCCCGCGAAACCGGTCTTCAGCTCCCAGCCTTCCGAAAGCATTTCGGGATGTACGACGCTGACACCGATGTGATCCGTCAAGTCCTTGATCGCGCGGAAAATCAACGCGCGATGCGCCCAAGGGCAGGCATAAGAGACATATAGATGATACCGCCCGGATTCGGCCTTGAACCCACCTTCACCCGAAGGTCCGGCGCTTCCGTCGGTGGTGATCCAGTTTCGGAAACTGGCCTCTGATCGTTCGAATTTGCCTCCAGTGGATTGCGTATCGTACCACTTGTCTTGCCATGAACCGTCAACCAGCAAACCCATTTTGCCTACTCCCTATCCATTCAACTCTCTGTCCATCAGATAGAGCTTTCGCAGCTCGCATGAAGAGCAAATGACGCGCAACGCATGTGCGCAGGTGAACGGAACTCGCATATCAGCGCGGCGATTATCACATGATCGCACGTCTTGGACATTATGCTGTCGCGTTTCGATAACTACTGAAGGTCTGAAAACGCCTCCTGCAAGCGCGCGGCTGCTTCGGACACGCGGGCGTGCTGGGTCGCGAGGTTAAAGCGCATGAAACTCTCGCCGCCTTGACCGAAATCCGGACCGGGGCTGGCGGCGATACGGGCGGTGCCTTTCACGCGGGCCTCAACCTCGGCATAGGTCATGCCGGTGCCGGAAAAATCCACCCAAGCCAGATAGGTTGATTGCAGCGGCAGCGACCGCACACCGGGGATGGCATTGATCGCCTCGTCAAAAGCCTGTCGGTTGCGATCAATATGCGCCACTTGCGCGTCGACCCATTCGGCCCCAGCGGGCGTATAGGCGGCGGTGACCATCTCCAGCCCCAGACGGTTGGGGCCCAGATCCAGCGCCCGCATCCGGTTTTCCATTGCCGCGCGCAGCGTCGCATCGGGGATGATCATGTTGCCGGTCTTCTGCCCGGCAATGTTGAATGTCTTGGAGGACGCCGTCAGCACGATCAGGCGGTCGCGGATCTCTGGCACCGCGACATCCATCGGCACAAAGCTATTGCCCGGCATGATCAGATCGTGATGCACCTCATCCGAGACAAGCACCAGATCATTGGCGCGGGCAAATTCCGCCACGGTACGCAGTTCATCCCCGGTCCAGATCCGGCCAGAGGGGTTTTGCGGCGAGCACCAGATCAGCATCTTCTCGGCACCGGTCAACCGGGCCTGCGCCGCATCCAGATCAATCTGGTAGCGGTCCCCGTCAAGGATCAGCGGAATTTCGACGACTTCGCGCCCCGCCCTGCGGATCTTGCCGGAAAATTCGTGATAGACCGGCGAGAAGATCACCACCCCGTCACCGGGGTCTGTGTAGACATCAAGGCAAAGCCCGATCGCATTGCCCAGTCCGGCGGACGTCAGAATCCAATCCGGCTCTATCTGCCAGTTGTGGCGCGTCGCCATCCACCAACAGATCGCCGCGTCATACGCGCTGGGATCCGCGAAATAGCCGAAAATGCCCAGATCAGCAGCGGCGCGAACCGCATCAATGACGCAAGGGGCTGTCGGATAGTCGGAATCTGCCGTCCACATTGCCAGACCGTCTTTCGGAGAGACGCCGAAAAGCGGCTCCATCGCATCCCACTTTGAAGAATGGGTTCCGCGACGATCAATAAGGCGGTCGAAATCGAACGTCATGGACGTCTCCTGTCTTGCATGTACCGGTATCTGTGCTGCGCGCAACGTCGGGGACGCTACCTTATTGCTGACCAAGTGCAAGCACCGGTTATTGCGCCTTTGCGACTCATCGCCTAAATGATTGCCATGAAAAGGCCCATTCTCATCCATCCCGACCCGCGCCTGAAGAAGGTCTGCCCGCCCGTTGCCGATATTTCGGACGAGCTGCGTGCGCTTGCCGATGACATGCTGGAAACCATGTATGACGCTCCCGGCATCGGCCTTGCGGCGCCACAGGTCGGTGTGCTGGACCGGCTTATCGTGCTGGACTGCGTCAAGGACGAGGCCGCGCCTGCGCAACCCATGGTGATGTTCAATCCCGAAGTGCTGGCGGTTTCGGACGAGTTGAACGTCTATGAGGAAGGCTGTTTGTCGATCCCCGACCAATATGCCGAAGTCGAGCGCCCGCGCGAGGTGCGGATTGGCTGGCTGGACCGTGACGGCAATCCGCAAGAGCAGGATTTCGACGGGCTCTGGGCGACATGCGTGCAGCATGAGATCGATCACCTCAACGGCAAGCTGTTCATTGATTATCTCAAACCGCTGCGACGCCAGATGATCACCCGCAAGATGCAGAAGCTGAAGCGAGAGAAGGCGCGGGCGTGACCGTTCGGCGCTGCCTGCCCTGGCCTGACAAGCGTTTGCGGACCCCGGCCGCCCCTGTGGATGCCATCACGGACGAGATCCGCGCCCATTGGCAGGACATGATCGACACGATGGAAGCAATGCCCGGTGTGGGCCTTGGCGCGCCGCAGATCGGCGTCATGTTGCGGCTGGCGGTGGTTGATGCGTCCGAGGCGCGCGGTCAGACCGTGCGCATGGCAAATCCCGAAGTGTTGCACGCATCCGCCCAACCGCGCGATCACGAGGAGGCCAGCCCGAATCTGCCGGGCGTTTCGGCCAGGATCACCCGGCCGCGTGCGGTGACCGTGCGGTATCTGAATGCAGATGGCGAGATCGAGGAAAAGGATTTCGTCGGGCTTTGGGCAACATCCGTACAGCACCAGATCGACCATCTGAACGGGCGTATGTATTTCGATCACCTGAGCAAGGTGAAGCGGGACGTTTTGTTGCGAAAGGCGCGCAAATTCGGGCGTTAGTCTATAAAGACGAACCCAGAGCGGGGGCCAGCCCCCGCACCCCCGGAGTATTTTTGCCGAAAAGAAGGAGGGATCAGGTTGCGGATCGTATTCATGGGCTCGCCCGAGTTTTCGGTGCCGGCGCTGGAGGCATTGGTTTCTGCCGGGCATGAGATCGTTTGCGTCTACTGCCAGCCGCCCCGCCCTGCCGGGCGCGGCAAGAAGGACCGTCCGACACCGGTGCAGGCCCGTGCAGAGACGATGGGCCTGAAAATACGCCATCCGGTCAGTCTGAAGTCCGAGGAGGCGCAGGCGGCCTTTGCCGCGCTTGACGCAGATATTGCGGTGGTGGTGGCCTATGGTCTGATCTTGCCGCAGGCGGTACTGGACGCGCCCCGGCTTGGCTGTCTGAACATCCACGCGTCGCTTTTGCCGCGCTGGCGCGGGGCCGCGCCGATCCACCGCGCGATCATGGCGGGGGATACGGAAACCGGGGTTTGCATCATGCAGATGGAGGCCGGGCTGGATACCGGACCTGTGCTGCTGCGACGCAGAACCGCCATTGGGGATGAGGAAACCACGGGCGCGCTACATGATCGCCTGTCGGCCCTCGGGGCGGCGGCAGTCATCGAGACGCTGGACGTGCTGCCAAGCCTGACGCCGCAGGCACAACCTGATGAGGGGGTGACCTATGCGCCCAAGATCGACAAGGCGGAGGCCGCTGTTGATTGGACGCGCACAGCCGCCGATGTCAGCCGTCAGATCAGAGGGTTGTCGCCCTTTCCCGGTGCCTGGACCCTGGCAGAGGGCGCGCGGATCAAGCTGTTGGGCGCTGCGCTGGCACCTGACAACGGCCCTGCTGGAACCGCGCTTGACGACGCGCTGACCGTGGCCTGCGGCACAGGCGCGGTGCGCATCACCCGCGCGCAGCGGGCTGGCAAGGGGGCGCAGGATGCCGAGACCTTTCTGCGCGGCAATCCCATCCCCAAAGGTACACAATTAGGAGGCTGACCCGCATGTTTCCAACCCTCATTGGTACGGTGGTGATTGCAGGCATCGTCGGCTATCTGTCCGAGCGCACGGGCTTTACCCGCAATGGCATCCTGCAAAGCATCATCATCTGCATCGGCGGTGCGTTCCTTGCCTATTTCATCCGGCTGATGTTCGGTATCGGGTTCGGGTCACCGGGGCTGAATGCGTTCGCGTCCTCTATCGGGGCGCTGGTCATCGTTCCGACACATTGGCGCAGATAGGCGCTGGCTATATGCCCGCTATGTGGCGGCGCTGCTACACGCGCGGAGGGCGACTGCGATAGACCGGCAATTGCCAGCCGAACGCAAGCGAACCTGCCCGCAAAGCCAGTGTCAGCCCTGAACAAGCGGCCAACACCATCCATTCGGTTCCGACCATGCGCTCGGCAACCACTGCGGCAATGGATCCGGCGAAAGCCGCGGTGACGTAAAGCTCGCCCGCTTTCAGAACCAACGGCACCTCGTTGCAGACCACATCGCGCATCAGCCCGCCCATGCAGCCGGTGATCATGCCCATCAGCACCACAACCAGCGGGGTTTGCCCCGTGGCCAGTGCCACACCGGTGCCCGCCGCCACCGCGATTGCCAGAGCGCAGGCATCCAGCCACAGCAAGGCGCGATAGCGGCTTTCAAGAAGATGCGCGCCAAAAAACACCACGACCGCGGCCAGCACCGCGATGCCGATATAGGCCGGGGCACCGATCCAGAACACCGGGTCGCGAAGCAGAAGAACATCGCGGATCGTCCCGCCCCCGACCGCCGTCAGGCAGGCGAGAAAGGCAAAGCCTACGATGTCGAGCTGCGCCCGGCTGGCAACCAGCGCACCGGTCAGGGCAAAGACCAGCACAGAGGCGTAGTCAAGCAGGGCAAGCAAGCTCATGCGCCCGCTTTGCCAGAGCGTGACGCCTTGAAGGGGGCCATTCCGGCGCGGGCCAATTCGTCTGCGCGCTCGTTTTCCGGATGGCCCGCATGGCCCTTGACCCATTTCCAGATCACGTCATGCCGGGCCTGTGCCGCGTCCAGCCGCTGCCACAGTTCGACATTCTTCACGGGTTTCTTCGCCGCCGTCTTCCAGCCATTGCGCTTCCAGCCGTGAATCCAGGTTGTGACACCGTTTTTCACATAGGCAGAGTCGGTGACAATGGTGATGGCGCTTGGACGCCCCAGGGCTTCGAGCGCGTTGATCGCGGCCAAAAGCTCCATCCGGTTGTTGGTGGTGTCGCCCTCGCCGCCTTGCAACTCGCGTTCCTTGACGATCTCGTCGCCCGCCATGGCGCGCATCAACACACCCCAGCCGCCCGGTCCGGGGTTTCCGCTGCACGCGCCGTCGGTATATGCAAAAAGCTCAGCCATGAGCGGTCAGGGTGAACCAAGCCGCGACCGTGCCGTCAAGCCCTTTATCGGCCCCGGTTCGTAGATCGCTGACCGAAAGCCCGATTTGCGCAAGCAAGTCGCGGATTTCGGCGACGGTGTAGTATGTGTAGAAACGGCCAAGACTGTCGCGCGCCTCACCGGTGCCTTCCTTCAGGCCCAGATGTAGCCGACCGTCGGACCTGAGGGCCGTTTTCAACCGAGCCAGATGCGCGGGCATTTCCGCGCGCCGGGCGTGCAGGAGGCTGAAGTTCGCCCAGATCCCATCATATTTCGCGACGGCCTGAATATCGCTGAAATCCGCTTGCCAGACGTTCAACCCCTCTATTGCAGAGGCTTTCCGGACCATTCCGGCGCTTGCATCTATCGCGTCCACCCGAAAGCCCGCCTTGACCATGTAGCGCGCCCAGCTGCCCGGGCCGCAGCCCAGATCCAGGACAGTACCACGCTCGGGCAAAGCCGAAAGGAACTTGTTCAGCGCGGTCGGCGGTATGGCCTCGTGATCCATCAGTCGCGCGTAATCGCCCGCCTTCTCATCATATACGCCGAGGGTCTTGTCGTCGGTCACAAGATTGCCGCGACCGCAAGGCAGGCGATGACGGCCAGCGCGGAGATGGGGATTGATCGGCTGTTGTCAGGGGCGGGCATTGATGGCTCCGACGTGGGTTTATGCCGGTTCCCGCAGGACGCGCGGGACTTTGAACTCGACATTTTCCGTCGCGGTTTCAATTGTGCGCAACGATACATCAAACCGGTCGTGGAAGGCGTTGATAACCTCGTCGATCAGCACTTCGGGGGCAGAGGCGCCGGCCGTGATTCCAACAGCCTGCGCCCCATCCAACGCGCGCCAGTCAATATCCGTAGCACGCTGGACCAGTTGCGAATAGCCGCACCCCGCCTTGCGACCAACCTCGACCAGACGCTGCGAGTTTGATGAATTCGGCGCGCCGACCACGAGGATCGCATCGACCTGAGGGGCCATGGCCTTGACCGCCTCTTGCCGGTTGGTCGTGGCGTAGCAGATGTCTTCCTTGTGCGGGCCGACGATATTCGGAAACCGCGCCTTCAGCGCCGCGACAATCCCCGCCGTGTCATCGACGGACAGCGTGGTTTGCGTGACAAAGGCCAACCGGTCGGGATCGCGCACCTCGACATGGGCGGCATCGTCCTCGGTCTCGACCAGCAAGACCTCTCCGGCAGGCAACTGCCCGATCGTGCCCACGGTTTCCGGATGGCCGTCATGGCCGATCATGATCATCTGAAGGCCGTTATCGGCATGGCGTTGCGCCTCGATATGCACCTTCGAGACCAGCGGACAGGTGGCATCAACGTAAACCATCTCGCGGCGCGCGGCCTCTGCCGGTACGGCCTTTGGCACGCCATGCGCGGAAAAGATCACCGGCCGATCGCCGGGGCATTGGTCCAGCTCTTCGACAAACACCGCGCCCTTGGCACGCAATCCGTCGACGACAAACTTGTTGTGCACGATTTCATGGCGAACGAAGACCGGCGCGCCCCATTTCTCCAGCGCCATCTCGACAATCTTGATCGCCCGATCAACACCGGCGCAAAATCCGCGAGGGGCGGCCAGACATAAGGTGAGTGTCGGTTTGGTCATGTGCGTCTCCTGTCATCGCAACAGGTAAGGCGCGCAAGCCACATCGTCCAGAGCCTGCAACGCCGCAAATGCAAGACGGCGACCGCCCGGTCGCCGCTTGCGTCGCAAATTTGCCAATTCAATCAGCGAAAATTCCGCTGATCAGCTGCTGCTGGCAACTTCAAAGCTGCGTTCGGCCGGGTGTTCACGAGGCGGACGCCCAATAACCTCTTTCAACTCATCGAGTTCGATGAAGTTGTCGGCCTGCCGGCGCAATTCATCGGCGATCATCGGCGGCTGGCTGCGAATCGTCGAAACGACCGAAACGCGAACGCCCTGACGTTGCAGGCTTTCAATGAGCGGGCGGAAATCACCATCGCCAGAGAACAACACAATGTGATCGACACGCGGGGCAAGTTCCATGGCGTCGACTGCAAGCTCGACATCCATATTACCTTTGACTTTCCGACGGCCCTGACTGTCAGTATATTCCTTGGCGGACTTGGTCACCATCGTGAAGCCGTTGTAGTGAAGCCAATCAACCAGAGGGCGAATGGGCGAGTATTCGTCATTCTCCAGAAGCGCAGTATAGTAGAATGCCCGAAGCATCTTTCCCCGACGCACGAACTCTTGTCGCAAGAGCTTGTAATCGATGTCGAACCCAAGCGCCTTTGCCGCAGCGTACAGGTTCGAGCCATCGATGAACAGCGCGAGCCGTTCGTCCTTGTAAAACATAAAATGTCCTTCCGATAATAATGGGCCTTGCCTGCATGGTGGAGTGTGAGTGGAATTCCAGACAAACCCGGATAACCTAGAAATAAGGATTTATACGAATGCTTCAAGCCCGAAGACCTAACGTTAATAATAGCAAAATATATGAAACCGATCAAGAATTGCTAATTGCCGTAGGGTCAAACCTGGGTTCGCAATACGGTAACGCTACGGAAACCGTCGCCGCCTCTGTAAAGGCGATCGCAAATTCGGGAAGGCAGATCAGGGCTATCAGTCGCTTTTATGCAACGCCCTGCTTTCCAAAAGGTGCCGGGCCGGACTATGTGAATGCCGCTTTGGTACTGCGCGCGGCCGGAAACTCCATAAGCGGAGAGTTGCACAACCTACACGCGATTGAGGCGGAATTTGGCCGATCGCGCGAGACGCGCTGGGGAATGCGCACCCTGGATCTGGACCTGCTGGCCGCAGGCGCTATTATTCGGCCAAACCGCGCGGTTTTTGATCAGTGGCGCAATCTGGACGAAGCCGCACAGCGGCGCGACGCGCCTGACACCCTGATTCTCCCGCATCCGCGCCTTCAGGATCGTGCATTCGTACTCGTCCCGCTTTGCGACGTGGCACCCGACTGGGAACACCCCGTTCTGGGACGATCCGTCGCACAGCTTTGCGCGGATCTGCCGGAAAACATGCGACGCGAGGTGGTCGCGCTTTGAATCCCGGCTTGTCAATCGCGATTTGCCCTATTACATACATCGCTTGCCTAGGTGATATGAAAAACCACGGAGAGTTTAATGGCCCGCGTGACCGTCGAAGACTGCGTAGACAAGGTACCGAACCGTTTCGAGCTGGTGATGCTTGCATCCCACCGGGCGCGCGAGATTTCCTCTGGCGGGGCGATAACCGTGGACCGCGACAACGACAAGAACCCGGTTGTGGCGCTGCGCGAGATCGCGGACGAGACACAATCAGCTGACGAATTGCGCGAGCGTCTGATCGAATCCAACCAGACCCAGATCGAGGTCGATGAGCCTGAAGATGACGCGATGGCGCTTCTGATGGGTGCCGAAGCCGACAAACCGGCCGAGGACGATCTGTCCGAAGAAAAGTTGTTGCGCGCATTGATGGAAGCCCAAGGTCAGGGCTGATCTCGCGCAAGCGACCCGGGGATGAGGATAGGGGAATGATCCCGGCAGAAGACCTGATCGCGCTGGTTCATAACTACAACCCCAAGACCAATGAAAACCTGATCCGGGCGGCCTATGACTATGGCCGCCGGATGCATGAGGGGCAGATGCGCCGCTCTGGCGAGCCGTATTTCACCCATCCCGTCGCCGTTGCCGCCATTCTGACAGAGCAGCAACTCGACGACGCCACGATCATCACAGCCCTGCTGCATGATACGATCGAGGACACCAAATCCACCTATTCCGAAATCTCGCAGCAGTTCGGCGACGAAATCGCGATGTTGGTGGATGGCGTGACCAAGCTGACCAATCTGCAACTGTCTTCGACAGAGACCCAGCAGGCCGAGAATTTTCGCAAATTGTTCATGGCGATGTCCAAGGATCTGCGGGTCATCCTGGTCAAGCTGGCCGACCGTTTGCACAATATGCGCACGATAAAGGCGATGCGCCAGGAAAAGCAGGTTCAAAAGGCGCGCGAGACCATGGACATCTATGCGCCGCTGGCAGGTCGGATGGGCATGCAATGGATGCGCGAAGAGCTTGAAGATCTGGCGTTCCGTGTGCTCAACCCCGAAGGCCGCGCCAGCATCATCCGCCGCTTCATCACCCTGCAAAGGGAAACCGGCGACGTCGTGCACCGCATCACCGGCGACATGCGCAAGGAGCTGGAAAAAGCCGGCATTGATGCCACGGTTTATGGTCGCGCGAAAAAGCCCTATTCGATCTGGCGCAAGATGCAGGAGAAAGAGATGGGCTTTTCCCGCCTCTCGGACATCTACGGTTTTCGCATCATCACACGCTCTGAGTCCGACTGCTACGGCGCGCTTGGCGCGATCCATCAGCGCTGGCGTGCGGTGCCGGGACGGTTCAAGGACTATATCAGTCAGCCCAAGACCAACGGCTATCGGTCGATCCACACCACGGTGTCAGGGCGCGACGGCAAGCGCGTCGAGGTGCAGATCCGCACCCGGCAGATGCATGATGTGGCCGAAACCGGGGTGGCGGCGCATTGGTCCTACCGCGACGGCGTGCGTTCGGAAAACCCGTTTGCCGTGGACCCGGCGAAATGGATTTCCTCGCTCACCGAACAGTTCAACGCCGAAGAGGATCACGACGAGTTTCTCGAAGCCGTGAAGCTGGAGATGTATTCCGACCAGGTGTTCTGTTTCACGCCCAAGGGCGACGTGGTCAAACTGCCCCGCGGTGCCACGCCTCTGGATTTCGCCTATGCGATCCACACCCGCATCGGCTCTGCCTGCGTGGGTGCCAAGGTGGACGGGTTGCGGGTGCCGATGTGGACGCGGCTGAAAAACGGCCAGTCGGTCGAGATCATCACCGCCGAAGGCCAGGTGCCGCAAGCCACCTGGCTGGAGATTGCCATCACCGGCAAGGCCAAATCGGCGATTCGCCGGGCGCTGCGCGAGGTTGACCGGGAGCGGTTCATCAAGCTGGGGCGCGAACTGGCTCGCTCGGGGTTTGAGCATGTCGGCAAGAAGGCCAATGACAAGGTACTGGAAACCGCCGCGCGCACATTGCGGCTTGAGGACCGGCAGACCTTGTTGGCCCGCTTGGGCAGCGCGGAACTGTCGGTGCGGGCCGTGGTTCAGGCCGTTTATCCCGACCTGGCCCCCAAAGAAGGCGAAAGCATCGAGCCGAAGCGTGCCGTCATCGGCCTTGCGCCGGGCCAGAGTTTTGAACGTGCGCCCTGTTGCCAACCCCTGCCCGGCGAACGGATTGTCGGATTGACCCAACGCGGCAAAGGGGTGGTCGTGCACTCCATTGATTGCCCGACGCTGGCCTCTTACGAAGATCAGCCTGACCGCTGGCTTGACCTGCATTGGCACTCTGGCAGCCATCCGGCGGCCTACTCGGCGACGCTGGAACTGACGATCGGCAATGACGCGGGTGTGCTCGGCCGGATTTGCACATTGATCGGCGAACAGAAGGCCAATATCTCGGACATGCAATTTGTCGATCGCAAACCGGATTTTTACCGTCTTCTGATTGGTGTGGATCTGCGCGATGCAGAACATCTGCATTCCGTCGTCACCGCTTTGGCGGCGGAAAGCGATGTCGCGGCGATTTCGCGACGTCGGGAGACAGCCCTGAGCATTGCGCAGGACAGCGCGGCGGAGTGAACGAAAGGATAAGGCTTGGTCTTCAAGCGGCGCGACAGACGGCCGATCTGGAAGATCGCTCTCGAAGGTCTTTGGCCTCGTGGCGGGTGGGGCCGTGCCGCCCAATATGTCAAGCATCGCCTGCGCCGTCTGCCAGATTCCCCTGAAAAGATCGCACGCGGCATTTTTGCCGGGGTATTGACAACATTCACGCCATTTTACGGGATGCATTTTGTCGTCGCGACCCTGCTGGCCCTGACCGTGCGCGGCAATATCCTTGCCGCTTTGCTTGGCACGTTTTTCGGCAATCCGCTGACCTATCTGCCGATCGCCGTGATTTCATTGAAGACCGGCAACTTTCTGCTTGGCAACCGCCATCATCCGGCCAGCGCAGATCACGAATGGCTGGGCCGTAAATTCGTGGGTGCCGCAGCGGACCTAAAGAACAATCTGGTGGCCGTGTTCAGCGACAAGACTGCCGACTGGCACAACCTGTCGCGATTCTACGATGACATTTTCTTTCCCTACCTGATCGGGGGCATCCTGCCGGGTATCTGCGCCGGGTTGGTGGCCTATTACCTGTCCGTTCCGGTGATCCGGGCCTATCAGAAACGCCGCACCAGCAAACTGCGCGCCAAGTTGGAGAGCTTGCGAAAAAAAGCGGCGGCCAAGGCTGACGAAGCTGCAAAAGGCGAATAAGGTCCGACGAAAAGCACCTGAAAGGAACTCTGTCATGCCGCAATTGGACAAACTCCGTCTTGGCGTGAATATTGATCATGTCGCGACCGTTCGGAATGCGCGCGGCGGCGACTATCCCGACCCGCTTCGGGCGGCGAAACTGGCAGAAGACGCAGGTGCCGACGGCATTACGGCGCATCTGCGCGAGGATCGTCGACACATTTCAGACGCCGATATCGACGGGCTGATGGACGTGCTGACCGTGCCGCTGAACTTTGAAATGGCCGCCACGGACGAAATGCAGCGCATCGCCCTGCGCCACCGCCCTCATGCCGTTTGCATCGTGCCGGAAAAGCGCGAGGAAAAGACCACCGAGGGCGGGCTGGAAGTCGCGCGTGAGGAAAACCGGCTGGCGCATTTCATTGCTCCTCTGCGCGAGGCCGGTTGCCGCGTGTCCATCTTCATCGCCGCCGACCAGCGCCAGATCGAGGCCGCGCACCGGATCGGCGCTCAGGTGATCGAATTGCATACAGGTGCGTATTGCGATGCCCATGCAGAGGGACGCATGGACGATTGCACAACGGAGTTGGAGCGTATGCGCGAAATGTCCACCCTGGCGCATTCGCTGGGCCTAGAGGTCCACGCCGGGCACGGGTTGACCTATGACACGGTCAAACCCGTCGCGGCCTTTCCGGAAGTGATGGAGTTGAATATCGGTCACTTCCTGATCGGCGAGGCAATCTTTCGCGGCCTGACCCCGGCTATTGCCGAAATGCGCCGCCTCATGGACGAGGCGCGCAAGTGAAAAATGCCGGGAGTTTCCTTGTCGGCCTTTGGCAAGTCCGCTCAGCAAGCCCTGATGTCAGGCTCGTGCGTGCCGGATGATCCTTGGCATCGGCACAGACCTCGCAAATATCGACCGCATACAGGGCACGCTGGACCGGTTCGGTGACCGGTTTCGCAATCGCGTCTTCACCGAGACAGAACAGCGCAAGGCCGAGCGGCGGGCCGATACGGCGGGCACCTATGCCAAACGCTGGGCCGCGAAAGAGGCGTGCTCGAAGGCGCTTGGCACCGGATTGCGCATGGGAATCGCGTGGAAGGACATGGCGGTCAGCAACCTCGCGACCGGCCAGCCTGTCATGCAAGTCACCGGCTGGGCCGCCGAACGGCTGGCGCAGATGACCCCTGCGGAACATGAGGCGATCATTCACGTCACCCTGACCGACGATCACCCTTGGGCGCAGGCTTTTGTGGTGATCGAGGCGCGACCGCTGCCAGCCGGAGATTACATCAGCGCGCCACCGCCCAAGCCATGACCACACGGCGCGCAAGCCCCCTCCCGACAGGGCTTGGCCGCTTGACACCCTTCGCCTGCCCCCTCATGTAGCGCCAGACCCACCTAGATCGGAGACCATCATGGCCGAAGCCAAACAGGGTAATTCCATTATCGAGACGATCAAGACCATCGTCTATGCCCTGCTGATAGCCGGTGTCTTTCGCACCCTGTTCTTTCAGCCCTTCTGGATTCCGTCCGGGTCGATGAAAGACACGCTTCTGATCGGCGACTTTCTGTTCGTCAACAAGATGGCTTACGGCTATTCCTACGCGTCCTGCCCGACGGTCCTGATCCCCGCCATCGGCATCAATATCGACGCCGAGGATATTTGCGGTTGGATGAAATCCGGCGATCCGTCCAAGGGCGGCGAACGGTTCATGGCCGGCGCGCCGGAACGCGGCGATGTGGTGGTTTTCCGTCACCCGGTGACAGGTCGCGATTTCATCAAGCGGCTGACCGGCCTGCCGGGCGACAAGATCCAGGTCAAGGCAGGCGTGTTGCAGATCAACGGCGAGCCGGTGAAACTGGAACCCGCAGGCACGTTTGAGGAAATCGCAGAGCCGCAAGGCCCGCAGCGGCTGCGCCCGCGCTGCGAAAACGGCCCCGTTGGCACGGGTGGGCTGTGCACCAAATCGCGCTTTACCGAGACGCTGCCCAACGGCGTCAGCCACGACATCCTGAATATCGCCATGCAGAATTCCGATAATACGCCGGTCTACACTGTCCCCGAGGGATTTTATTTCTTCATGGGCGACAACCGCGACAATTCCTCTGACAGCCGCGTGCCGCAACAGGTCGGTGGCGTTGGCTTTGTGCCTTATGAAAACATCGTCGGCCGCGCTGATCGCATCATGTTCTCGTCCTCCGGGCGGTCGATGCTGTTTTTCTGGACATGGCGCAGCGATCGTTACTTCAAGAGGGTCGAGTGAAACTGTCAGCCGATCTGAAGGCCCTTCAAGGCCGTCTCGGGCATGAGTTTTCCGACCCGGAGCTGCTGATCCGCGCGGTCACCCATGGCTCTATCTCGTCTGCGCGCGGCGACAATCAGCGGCTGGAATTTCTCGGCGACCGGGTGCTGGGTCTGGTGATGGCCGAAACCCTGCTGGCCGGCGACAAAACCGCCAGCGAGGGCCAGCTTGCGCCGCGCTATAATGCGCTGGTGCGCAAGGAGGCCTGCGCAGACGTGGCGCGACAGGTCGACCTGGGGGCCGCGCTGAAACTGGGGCGTTCGGAACAGCTGTCAGGTGGGCGGCGCAAACAGGCGCTGCTGGGGGATGCGATGGAAGCGGTGATCGCGGCTGTCTATCTGGATGCCGGGATCGAGGCGGCACGCGCAATGATCCTGCGGCTTTGGGGCGACCGCATCGAAACGGTCGAAGAAGACGCACGCGACCCCAAAACCTCGCTTCAAGAATGGGCACAGGCGCGCGGCATGCCCCCGCCCCGCTACGAGGAAACCGCCCGCACCGGTCCCGATCACGCACCGGAATTCACCATCCGCGCGTCGCTGGCCGATGGCACCAGCGCCGAAGCGACGGCACCGTCAAAGCGGCAGGCCGAACAGGCCGCGGCCCGAACGCTGCTGGAACAACTGGTGTGAGTGCCACCTGCCTCTTGCGGCGCAGCCATGAGTGACAACCTGCGCGGCAGCCTGTTGATGATCTTCGCGATGCTGGGATTCGGCATCGAGGACGCATTTTTCAAGGCGGCGACCGGAACGGGCGGGATCAGCGCTGGCATGGCAACGCTGCAATTCGGCCTTCTGGCGATGGTGCTCTACGCGATATATGCCAAGGCGCAGGGTGTGCCGGTCTGGACCTCCGCCTATCTGAAACCCGGCCTGATGATCCGCACCGGGTTCGAGATCGTCGGCCGCTTGTTCTTTGCGCTCAGCCTGGCTTACACGCCGCTTTCGACGACCTCTGCCATCCTCCAGGCGGCCCCGCTTGTGGTGATGCTTGGCGCTGTATTCGTGCTGGGTGAACGCATCGGCCCGCGTCGCTGGGCCGCCATGGCGGTTGGCTTCGTCGGGGTTTTGCTGATCGTGCGCCCCTCGCCTTCCGGGATTGAGGCAAACGCGATCTTCGCCTTGCTTGGCATGGTCGGCTTTGCGGGCCGCGATCTGGCCACCCGCACCGCGCCCACAACCGTTCACGCGGCACAGCTTGGGGTGCTGGGATTTGCAGTCGTTTCGCTGGCGGGGGTGGTCATCCTGTGCTTCGAGCCCGGAATGCCGGCGCTGCCCGCGCCGGGCGCTGCTTTTTTGATCTGCGGCACGGCTGTGTCGGGCGTGCTTGGCTACACCGCCATGACCTACGCCATGCGCACTGGAGAGGTCGGCGTGATCGCGCCCTTCCGCTATTCCCGCCTGATCGTCGCGCTGATCCTGGCCTACACGCTGTTCGGCGAACGCCCGGACGCGATGACCCTTTCGGGGGCTGCACTGATTGTCGGTGCCGGGATCTTTTCGCTGTTGCGTGATCGCAGGGCTGGCGCGAAGCCCGACTCTGCGCTACATCGCCAGTCTTGACAGCCAAGGAACCCCCATGACCACACGCGCCGGATTCGTCGCCCTGATCGGAGAGCCCAATGCGGGCAAATCGACGCTGACCAACCAACTGGTCGGCGCCAAGGTCAGCATCGTGACCCACAAGGTCCAGACCACACGCGCCCGCATTCGCGGCGTTGCGATGGAAGGGGACGCCCAGATCGTGCTGGTCGATACGCCCGGCATGTTCCGTCCGCGCAGGCGGCTGGACCGTGCCATGGTTGCCGCCGCCTGGGGCGGTGCTGCGGATGCCGATATTGTTGTGCTTCTGGTCGAGGCACACCGGGGCATCACACCCGGCGTCGAAGCCATTCTGGAACGTCTGGCAGAGATCGGACAAGACGGCCACATTGCGCTGGCGATCAACAAGATCGACCGGGTCAAATCCGACGTTCTTCTGGCGCTTTCGAAGGATCTGAACGACCGATTTGCCTTTGCCAACACCTTTATGATTTCCGCCGAAAAGGGTTTTGGCTGTGCCGATCTGAAGGCCTGGCTGGGTGCGGAGCTGCCCGAAGGCACCTGGTTCTACCCCGAAGATCAGATCGCGGATCTGCCGATGCGCATGATCGCGGCCGAGATTACCCGCGAAAAGCTGACGCTTCGGATGCATCAGGAATTGCCCTATCAGTTGACCGTCGAAACCGAAAATTGGGAAGAGCGCCCCGACGGGACCGCGCGGATCGACCAGATGATCTATGTCGCCCGCGACGGTCACAAGGGCATCCTGCTGGGCCACAAGGGCGAAACCATCAAGGCAGTATCCAAGGCGTCGCGCGAAGAGCTGGAAGAATTCCTCGGCCGCCGTGTTCACCTGTTTCTGCAAGTCAAGGTACGCGAGAAGTGGCTGGAAGAGGCCGAGCGCTATTCCGAGATGGGGCTGAATTTCCGCGACGGCAACGCCTGATCCATGGCCCGCTTGACCGCCGAATTCTGGGTCCATGCCTATCTGGCGCGTCTGCGGTTTCAAAATATCCCGGCCTTTGTGACGGCCCATGGCGATGACACCGCGGGCGCGGTTCTGATCAAACTCAACACGCTGGACGGGCAAGCGCGTGTTTTTCAACGCAGCTTTGATCTGATGAGCGGCGCGCGGGCCTGGGTCACGCTGGCCGAAGGTGATGAGGCGGAGGTTGATGCCGCGATCACCCGGCAGCGGCAATTCGATCCCGACCTTTGGGTGATCGAGGTCGAGGACCGGGAAGGCCGCCATCTGCTGGATGAGGAAGGGCTGTCCGACTGAGTTTAGTTTGCGCAGGCGAGGACGGAGCGAGGGGCCAGCCCCTCGCGCTCCCCGGAGTATTTTGACCAAGAAGAAGGCAGGAAGAATGCAAGCCGCCTGTCGAAACGGATCTCGGGCCCGAATTGGGATCCCGTGCAGGCGGCGATCCGGAAAATCCGCTTGCAGGTGGCGCGGATTGCAGCACATTCGCTGGTATGGATTGGCGCGACACAGGCATATTGCTTTCGGCCCGCAAGCATGGCGAAACAAGCGCCATTCTGGAGGTCTTCACTCCGACGCGGGGGCGGCATTCAGGTGTCTTGCGCGGCGCGGCGAGCCGCAAGATGGCCCCGCTGCTGCAACCCGGCGCGCAGCTTGATCTTGCATGGCGCGCACGGCTGGAGGACCAGTTGGGCAGCTTTACAGTCGAGCCGGTGCGCGGGCGCGCGTATGCGGCGATGTCGGATCGGTTGATGCTGGCAGGGCTGAATAGCGTGACGGCGCTGTTGCTGTTCTGCCTGCCCGAGCGCGAGGCGCATCCGGCGCTTTACCGCGACACCGAGACCTTGCTGGATCTGCTGGACCAGCCCGAGATCTGGCCATTGGCCTATATGCAGTGGGAGATGTCGCTGCTGGAGGAGTTGGGCTTTGGTCTTGATCTGCGGGTGTGCGCGGTGACGGGGACAACCGAGGGGCTGGTCCATGTCTCGCCGCGGTCGGGCCGGGCTGTATCGGCCAAAGGTGCGGGCGAATGGGCGGACCGCATGTTGCCATTGCCGCCGGTTTTGCGGGGGGAAGGCAGTGCGGAGGATGGCGAGGTGGCTCTGGCGCTTGGCACGACAGGGCATTTCCTGACGCATCGTATCGCGGCCGATATGCTGCACAAGCCGTTGCCCGCCGCGCGGGCGCGCTTCATCGAGGCGCTTGAGCGTCGGGCACGACAAAGGTGAAGATCATTTCGCGCCCGGCATCATTGGTCAGAAGCAATGTGTCGCCCGCAACCTCGGACAGGGTCATCTGCGACAGTACCGTGAAAAAGGCGGTTTCGGCCTGAAGGTCAGGGCAGGCGCGGCGGGTCGATATGATCGGTGACAGGTCAAACCATGGATAGGGCGCGGATTGCATTGCGCTCCAGCTGTTGCAGGGGGCCGTGCCGGTGATCGCGCCGCCTTTGCCAAGGGTCATCGTCGCCTTGGCGCTGTAGTCTGCGCCGTCCAGCGCGGACAGCTGCCATGTGCCAGCGCCGCCATAGGACACAAGCGTTTCGTCCCGATCACAGGCCGCCAGTGCCAGAAGGGGGACAAGCAGGAGTTTGGGCATATCAGGCACGTTATCCGATTCTTTCGGGCATGCAATTCCGGCGCACCCTTCCCTGTCCCGGTCAACCGCGCTAGAGCTATGACATGAAATGGACGTTGCCCAATATTCTGACCGTTTTGCGCCTGCTGGCAGCGCCCGGCATTGCCGTGATGTTTCTGTTCTTCACGCGGCCCTATGCCGACTGGTTCGCGCTGGTGCTGTTCATTGCGGCCGCCGTGACAGACTGGTTCGACGGGCATCTGGCGCGGACATGGAAACAGATCACAAAGCTTGGCACCATGCTGGACCCGATCGCCGACAAGGCCATGGTGGTGATCGCTCTGATGGTGATCGTGGGCTATTCCTCGATGTCGCCCTGGCTGGTGTTGCCTGCGACGGTGATCCTGTTCCGCGAGGTCTTTGTTTCGGGGCTGCGCGAGTTTCTGGGCGACACGGCGGGCACACTGAAGGTGACAAAGCTGGCCAAGTGGAAAACCACCGCGCAGATGGTGGCGATCTCGGTGCTGTTCGCGCAAGGCGTGTTCGAGCATTACTTGGGCATGTCGACTTTCGGACTGGACCAACCGCTGTTCGAAGAGATCATGGCCGGCCGCGAAGAGGATGTGCTGGGACTGCGCTGGAAATATCAGGGGATGATCTGGGCCGGAAATCTCGGGGTCGCGTTGCTTTGGGTTGCTGCAACCCTGACGCTGATCACCGGCTGGGACTATTTCCGCAAGGCGGTCCCCTTTCTGAAGGATTGATGACATGGACGTGCTGTATTTTGCATGGGTGCGCGAACGCATCGGCATTCCAAAGGAAACCGTCGACACGCAGGCAGGCACCGTGGCCGACCTCGTCGCGGAACTGGCCGCGCGGGAAGACCGCTATGCCGCGGCCTTTGCCGACACATCGGCGCTGCGGGTGGCGTTGGATCAGGAACTGTCGGATTTCGATGCCTCGCTGACCGGCGTGCGCGAGGTCGCGTTTTTTCCCCCGATGACCGGAGGCTAGGCAATGCGCATCGTTGTGCAGGAACAGCCATTCGATTTCGGTGCAGAGGCCGCTGCATTTGCGACGAATCGGCACGATATGGGGGCTGTGGTCACATTTACCGGCATCGTGCGTGACATCTCCGGTGATCTGTCTGCCATGGAGATCGAGCACTACCCCGGCATGACCGCGAAGGCGCTGGAAAAGATCGCGGCAGAGGCGGCCTCCCGCTGGTCACTGGGCGATGCGCTGGTCATTCACCGCCACGGGCGCATGGTGCCGGGCGAGATGATCATGATGGTTGCAACGGCCGCCCCCCACCGCGCCGACGCGTTTGAGGCGGCGGAATTCTTGATGGATTACCTGAAATCACGGGCACCTTTCTGGAAAAAAGAGATCGGCAAGGACGGGTCCGCCTGGGTCGCGGCCAAGGATGCCGATGAGGACGCGCTGACCCGCTGGTAGCCGCGCCTCAGCTTTTGCCTTGGCTCATCCGTTCGACATAGGCGCGAAGCTCTTCGGATTCGTAGCGCGCATCACGCAGGCCTTCCATTGCGGCGCTGCGCTCTGCCTCTGACTGGGCCAACTGGTTGGTCAGTTCAGCTTCGCGCTGTTGCAGATAGGTGATCGCCTGATCGCGGGTCTCTTCCGCGTCATGCAGCTCCTGGCTCATCCGTTCCAGCTCGTCGACATCCGTTTTGGAAACGCGGGTGAAGCGATGCAGCAACCAATTGGCAAACCAACCCATGCAAAATGCCACGAACAGAATGATGGCCGTCGCCACCACAAATTCAGTTCTGTTCATCCCCTTGGGTCTCCTCGTTCTGGTCTGCGGCCGCTTCGGCCTCTGCCTCGGTTTCGGCTTCGGTTTCATCCGGAGCTTCGGCATCTTCTTCTGTCACGTCCGGCCGCACCAGCTTGAACTCGATCCGGCGGTTGACTTCGCGTCCGTCTGCACTGCCATTATCGGCGATCGGCTGGTCTTCGCCGTAGCCCACCGCCCGGTATGACGCGGTCAGAACCCGGCGATTGCGCAGCGCATCCAGCACCGCTTGCGCGCGTTCCTGGCTTAGCTGCTGGTTCATCGATTCGCGGCCCTGACTATCGGTATGTCCGCCGATCTCAAGCGGGATGTCACCGCATTTCTTCAACAGTTCGGCAATATCGTCCAGAATGTCCTTGGCCGCACTGTCAAAGGTCGACGCGCCGGGCTCAAAGCTAATCTTGCGGTTGCCGATAATCTCGACGATGCCCGCCTCGCATTCATCGGGGGTAGGTATACCCAGCGTCGGATCAAGCTTTTCAAGATAGGTCACTTTGATGTCGAAATCGGCACCTTCACCCAACTTTTGCGACAACAATTGCGCAATCGTCGCATTGGCGTCGACCAGTCCGGTATCGCCCGCAACCTCGAATGTGTCGGGCGTGATCGTGACCGCGCCGTTTTTCAGTTGCGCCAGCGCTTCCAGCCCGGCCAGAACGCGCACCGACCAAGAGGCAGGAAGGGATTCGTCGATACGCGCGGACATGCGGGACGCGCCGCTGCCGAACCGCGCCTTGGCATAGCTTTCGGCGGTCTGGCGTTCCAACGCACCCGCAACCCGGCCGCGCATCTGCACGGCACCTTCGGGGCTGAGGGTGGCAATGAACTCAGGCGGTCCCTGTTCGCCCTCCTCCGGCGTTTCGGGCAGCACTGCCGTCAGCGCGAAAACCTCGGGCAGCGCGTTCTCCAACTCTCCGACGACATGATCGAACACCCCGCGATCAGTGCCTTCGGGCACAAGCAGCGAGATATCGGCGTCCGAGAAGGTGACGCTGCCGCCGCCGACCTCTGCCAGCGCGCCAATCGCCAGTTCGGCGGCCTGTGGCCAGGTCTTGGACGGGATGCCCAGCCCGATGGTGCAACTGGCCTTGTCGTTCAGCCCGGCAGCATTTGCCGCGGCAAGGATACGGTCACGCCCCTCTTCGGTCCCGGCAGAGCAGGCATCGAATTTGGCTTTGCCGTCTTCGATCAGGAAGCGCAGCGTGAAGGGGCTGATCACCGGGCGCGGCGCGGACAGGTCCAGCGACAAGGCAACCTTGTCACCCGCCCGGCGCACCAGATCGCTTTCCATCTTGCGACGCGTGGCATCGCTGTCGGTCATCGCGGTAATCTGCACCTGATCCGCCCCGACAGAGATTTTTGAGCGTGGCAGATCTTCCAACGCCCACAAGCTGAAACGCAGCGCGTCGGCCCATCCGTCCGGCGCATCGAAGCTGGCAACTTCCAGAAGGTCGGACACCTGATCCGGATCACCGGCAATATCGCGGACCTGGGCAAGCAGGGCCTCCCGGTCAGTGCTGGCCGGGACCAGACCGATCAACGAGATACCGGCATCGTTGCGCAGAATCTCGACCGAGAAGCGGGGCGGCACCAGATCGGCAGTGTCGGCGACGTTCATCTGATCCAGCACGCGGGAGGCATCCACAACCCGCCCGGCAGCGCTAAGCGCATCAAAGCGGGCGGCCTCGGTCGGGGCGGTTCCGATCAGGAAAATCTGCAACCCGTCGGAATCCACATCCGCCCAGGTCAGCGCAGCCTTGTCGAGTTCCTGACGCACTTCTTTGATGGAATTGTTTTCGATGACACGGACAGAAAAGTAGGCCGCGACCAGACAAAGCAGCGCCGCGAGGCCAAAGGCCAATAGCGAAATGAACAACTTTGACAAACGCATGGGCATTCCAAGCAGCGTGGAGTTGGCTTCTGATACAGTCAGCGCCGCAGGGGTGCAATCACGCGAAAAGCGCTACGGCGAAAAACAGCACAGGCAGCAGGCCGGCATTTCGGTTGGACCGGAACAGCATCAGCAGCCGGTCATTGTCATCAGGGTCGAAAAGGCGCAACTGCCACAGCATGTGGCCCACAAAGCCAAGCGCGCCGGCGATGGCCACGACCAGTGTCAGGGTCTCGGCGCGCGGAATCGCGGCGAGAATAGCCAGCACCATCAAGGCAACGCTGACCTTCATGAAGCGCGCCAGCCATTTCGGGCTGGCCTCGCCGAACAGACGGGCGGTGGATTTCACCCCGATCAGCGCATCATCCTCGGTATCCTGATGGGCATAGATCGTATCATAAAACAGCGTCCACGCCATCCCCGACAGGTACAGGATCACCGCAGGCCATTCCAGCACACCGCGATGCGCGGTCCAGGCCAGCAACGCGCCCCAGTTGAAGGCGATGCCCAGAAAAATCTGCGGCCACCAAGTGAACCGCTTGGCGAACGGGTAGATCGCCACAGGTGCCAAGGCGATCACGCCAAGCAGGATCGCCATCGGATGAAAGCTGAGCAGGATGGCAAAGGCCACCAGCGCCTGCGCTGCCAGCCATACCAGCGCTTGGCCGACGCTGACCTGCCCCGACGGGATCGGCCGCGACGCCGTACGCGCCACCGATCCGTCGATATGCCGGTCGGTGATGTCATTCCATGTGCAGCCCGCGCCGCGCATCAGGATCGCGCCAATCCCGCAGCCCGCAAAGATCCACAGATCCTCCCACCGCGCCTGCCCGTCCGACAGCATCGCCAGCAACAGCCCCCACCAGCACGGCAAAAGCAGCAGCCATGTGCCGATCGGGCGGTCCAGACGGCTCAGCCGGAAATAGGGGCGCGCGGGGGCGGGGGCGAGCCTGTCCACCCAGTTGCCGCGCACGGCGTCGGAAACCTGTCCATCGGCCTCTGGCATCGGCGGTTGGTCGGGCATATGTTACGCTCCATGACAGCAAAGATACGGCTCTATGTAGATCACCCGCTGGGGGAAGGGCAATCGCTCGCCCTGACGCGCGACCAGGCGCATTACCTTTTTGCGGTGATGCGGCTTGCCGTGGGCGACGGTGTGCTTGTGTTCAACGGGCGGGACGGCGAATGGCGCACCGATGTGGCCGTCGCCAACAAGCGCAACGGCGTGCTGGTCTGCCGCGCGCAGACCGCGCCGCAGCGCAACCCGCCGGACCTGTGGCTGCTTTTTGCCCCGATCAAGAAGGCCCGCACCGATTTCATCGTTGAAAAGGCAGCGGAAATGGGTGCCGCGCGGATCATGCCCGTCCAGACCCGGTTCACCAATTCCGAGCGTATCCGCCAGGACCGCCTGCAAGCGCACTCTGTCGAGGCCGCCGAACAATGCGGCGGGACATTCGTGCCCGAGGTGGCGGACCTGACCAAGCTGGACGCCGTGCTGGACAACTGGCATGCGGATCGCCAGCTGATGTTCTGCAATGAGGCAGAAGCCGGGTCCGCCACCCGCCTCGCCAATGCGACGCCCGGTCCGTGGGCGATTCTCATCGGTCCAGAGGGCGGCTTTTCCGAAGCAGAACGCACACGCCTGACGGCTCTGCCGCAAGCGCATGTCGTCAGCCTTGGTCCCCGCATCCTGCGGGCCGACACCGCCGCCGTGGCGGCGATGACGCTGTGGCAGATGGCGCTGGGAGACTGGCAATGACCCCGCGCGCCGGGGCTGCGGCATGACCTTGCTGCGCCGCGAGGCCAAGGCCGCGCTTTGGCGCTGGCGCGAAACCATCGTCGGGCTGGCGGTGGCCGCACTTGGCCTACATTGGGTCATCAACCTCTGGGGCATCCTCAACTGGATGGGCTATCCGGTGCTGCTGATCGGCATCGCCCTGACCGTCATGGGTGTGCAGCGTGCGCGATTTCGCACCGAAGACACCGCGCCGGGCGTGGTGCAGATCGACGAGGGCCGGATTGCGTATTTCGGGCCATTGTCGGGCGGCATTGCCGATCTGGCGGATCTGCGCGCGCTGGCCATAGATCCGGGCTCGAAACCGCCGCATTGGGTCTTGTCGCGGCGCGGCGAACCTGACCTGCAAATCCCGCTGGGCGCTGCCGGTGCCGATGCGTTATTCGATGCATTTGCCGCCCTTCCCGGCATCCGCACCGAACACATGTTGCGCCAGATGCAGGCCGGTGGCACTGAACGGATCGTGATCTGGCACCGCACCGACATGCCCCGCCCATCCGCCCGGCTGCATTGACAGCCCCGCCATTTCGCCCCATCCCTGTGAACTGACACGAACAGACCCTGCAATTCGGAGCCTTGCCACATGTCCATTCCACAGTCCGGCGGCGGCCCCGTTGAACACATAGATCAGCTGACAGACTACCTTGCCTCCGGCTGCAAGCCGAAAGAGGACTGGCGCATCGGCACCGAGCACGAGAAATTCGGCTATTGCAAGGACACGCTGAAGCCCCTGCCCTACGAAGGCGAGCGGTCCATTCTGGCGATGCTGGAGGGTCTGCGTGACCGTCATGGCTGGGCCCCTGTCGAAGAAGCAGGCAAGCTGATCGGGCTGGAAAAGGACGGTGCCAATGTCAGTCTGGAACCCGGCGGGCAGTTGGAACTGTCCGGCGCGCCGCTGGAAACGATCCACGAGACCTGCGACGAGGTGAACGCCCATCTGCGCGACGTGAAAGACATCGCCGATGAGGTCGGGGTGGGGTTCATCGGTCTGGGTGCCGCCCCGATCTGGACGCATGACGAAATGCCGATGATGCCCAAGGGCCGGTATCGGCTGATGAACGAATACATGGACCGCGTCGGCACCATGGGCAAATCCATGATGTACCGGACCTGCACCGTTCAGGTGAACCTGGACTTTTCGTCCGAGGCGGACATGGTCAAGAAGATGCGCGTGGCCCTCGCCCTGCAACCGGTGGCGACGGCGCTTTTTGCCAATTCGCCGTTCTTCGAGGGCCGCCCCAACGGCCACAAAAGCTGGCGCAGCCGGATCTGGCGCGATCTTGACCCGGACCGCACCGGCACGCTGCCGTTTGTTTTCGACGATGGTTTCGGGTTCGAGACCTGGGTGGAATACGCGCTCGATGTGCCGATGTATTTCGTCTACCGCGATGGCAAGTATATCGACGCGCTTGGCCAGTCCTTCCGCGATTTCCTGAAAGGCGAACTGCCCGCCCTGCCCGGCGAGATCCCGACCCTGTCGGATTGGGCAGACCACCTGACGACGATTTTCCCCGAAGCGCGGGTGAAGAAATTCCTTGAGATGCGCGGTGCCGATGGCGGCCCGTGGCGCAGGCTGTGTGCGCTGCCCGCCTATTGGGTCGGCCTGCTATATGACCAGACCGCACTGGATGCCGCCTGGGATCTTGCCAAGGATTGGGACGCCGAAACCCGCGAGGCGTTGCGCGTTGCCGCGTCGCAGGACGCGCTTCAGGCCAAGGTCGGGGGGATCGACATGCATGATCTGGCCCGCCAGACCGTTGAAATTGCCGAAGCCGGGCTGAAAGCCCGCGCGCGGCCCGGCGCAGGTGGGCTGGTGCCTGACGAAACCCATTTCCTGAATGCTCTGAAGGAAAGCGTCGAATCTGGCAAAACCCCCGCTGACGAGTTGCTTGAACATTATGCAGGGGACTGGGACGGCGATCTGACGCGCGTTTACGCCCAATACAGCTACTGACGCCGCCGCGACGTGCCGCAGTACCCCAAAATCATGGGGGCTGCGCGATCTTGCGACGCTATAAGCCAGGCGCGACCAAGATGAACCGCAGAGGGGCCGGGGCGCAACAGATGCGGCGCAACGGCCATGGAACGCCCAAACCCTCCTGGAATACGGCGGTGCGACCCGCTTGCGCGCAACTGTCAGCGGTCATATTGTTTAACCAATTCCCGAAGAGGTCAGCAAATGCCATTCCAGAAGGTTCAGCCAGAAAAGCTATCAACGTCGGTCGCGCGACAGATCGAAAAGCTGATCCTGCGCGGCGTCCTGCGCCCCGGCGAACGCTTGCCCCCCGAGCGCGAGTTGTCGGAGCGGCTTGGCGTGTCACGGCCGTCGCTGCGCGAGGCGGCGGCGGACCTGCAAAACCGTGGTCTTCTGGCCAGCCGCGCCGGTGCCGGTATTTATGTGGCCGACGTGCTGGGCTCTGCCTTCTCGGATGCGCTGATAAAGCTCTTTGCGACACATGATGAGGCGGTATTCGATTACCTGTCCTTCCGCCGCGACATGGAAGGATTGGCGGCAGAGCGCGCCGCGCGCCTGGCATCGGACACCGATCTGAAAGTCATCCAATCGGTTTTCAACAAAATGCAGGCCGCCCATGCCAAGCGCGATCCGAGTGACGAGGCAAGCCTTGATGCGGATTTCCACCTTGCCATCATCGAATCCAGTCACAACGTAATCATGTTGCATATGATGCGGTCGATGTATCAGTTGTTGCGCGAAGGCGTGTTCTACAATCGCCGGATCATGTTCCAACAACGGACCACGCGTGAAACGCTGCTGGACCAGCATCGTCAGATCAACAACGCCCTACAGGCCCGCGATCCTGACGCGGCGCGCAAGGCGGTAGAAGACCATCTGAATTACGTCGAGAGCGCCTTGACCGAGCATCGCAAGGCCGAACGCAATGAAGAAATCGCCCGCCAGCGCTTTGAACACGAACAAAGCCGCACCTGACCCCGGCGCATCCCGGCTTGGCAAATCAACCGGTGGGCTTTGTGATCGCGTCACCTCTGGCAGCGGTGCTTATGGCATGGCTGCAAACCCGGTCTGTTTCAGGCAGAAAGCACATCAGTCCATTGGCGCGCGCGGCTCGGTGCGGGAAAGTGCCTCGACCCATGCCAACTGCTTCGGCAGGCAGACTTTGCGCAGATCGTAGTGCTTTACCACGAATTCTCGCGCGGCCTTGCCCATACGCGCCCGCGTGTCCGGATCATCCAGCAGATCGCAGAGCCTGTCGACCAACGCGTCCTTGTCGAAGAAATCAACCATCCAGCCGGTTTCTCCCTCTGTCAGGACCTCTTTCACCGGTGCCGTATCGCTCGCCAAAATTGCGCTTTCACAGGCCATCGATTCCAGCAGCGACCAGGACAGGACAAACGGATAGGTCAGGTAAACATGCGCCCGGCTGACCTGCATCATCGACAGGAAGCGGTCATAGGGCACGCGCCCCAGAAAATGCACCCGCGCCCAGTCCTCATCTGAAATCTGCCCGCGCACCTCGTCAATATAGATCTGCTTCCATGTCTTGCCCGCAGGCGCGCGCGCGCCATAGCTGACCTCATCGCCACCCAGCATCACCACCTGCGCCTCTGGCCGCCGTTTCAAGATCTGCGGCAGCGCGCGCATGAAGATGTGATAGCCGCGATAGGGTTCCAGATTGCGGTTGATGAAGGTCACAACCTCGTCGTCACGGGTCAGCACGCGACCGCCCGTCACTTCCAGCCTTGCCGCCGGGTCGGGCTTTACATCCTCGGTATTCACCCCGTCATGCACCACCGTGATACGCTTGCGGTAATGGTCGGGGAAGGTATCGGCCTGAAACCGCGTCGGGCTGATACCCAGATCTATCACTTCGGAATGCAACCGGTTGTTGAGGTTTTTCAGCCGGATCCGCAGCGCGTCCTGTTCGGCAGCAGGCGTCGGGAATTCCGGATCGAACCCCAGGAACGGTTGCGCGGACAGGTGGTAAAGCTCGCAATACAGACCCAGACGTGCACCCGGCCACACATCTTTGAGAAACAGGCTTTCGCCCCAGCCGTGATGGGCCAGGATCATGTCAGGCTCGAACCCCTGCGCCTTCAGCGCCATTGCGGCAGTGTAACAACTGTGCCCGCGCAAGAGCTTTGTCTCGAAATCAGACAGCCAGGGATGAATATCGCGCGACGACGCCCCGCTGATTTTGTAGGGGATAACCTGCACCCCCTGCCATTTGACAGGTTTGTCCACCTTCGGCGTCAGCGCCACGATCTGATGGCCCATCTGCACCAGAACCGGCGCGATATGCTTGTACTGACCGGGGAAATTCTGGTGGATCAGCAATATCTTCATGGCAATGATTTCCTGCAAACGGACACCGCCCTGTTATATCCGGCTGCCGGAAAGAGGCAAACTCTACGCGCCGGGCGGGTCCGATTTGCCCAGAGGCACTTTACCCGGACGCCCCATGGTCCTATCACCCCTGCGACTGCAAAGACGCCCGCCTGCCCAAAGGAAACCCCACATGCCCCGCTATACCCCCGCCGAAATCGAGCCGAAATGGCAACAGGCCTGGGAAGAGGCCGGAACCTTCACCGCCACGCGGGAGGGCGACAAGCCGAAATACTATGTGCTCGAAATGTTCCCCTACCCGTCCGGGCGCATCCATATCGGCCATGTGCGCAATTACACGATGGGCGACGTGATCGCGCGGTACAAGCTGTCCACCGGTCATAACGTTCTGCACCCGATGGGGTTTGACGCGTTCGGAATGCCAGCCGAAAACGCCGCCATGGCGATCGGCGGCCACCCCAAGGACTGGACCTATTCCAACATCGACACGATGGTTGAACAGATGAAGCCGCTGGGCTTCGGTCTTGACTGGTCCCGGATGTTCGCAACCTGCGACCCGGAATATTACGGTCAGCAGCAGGCGCTGTTCATCGATATGCTGGATACCGGGCTGGTCTACCGCAAGAACGCCGTGGTCAACTGGGATCCGGTGGACATGACGGTGCTGGCCAATGAACAGGTGATCGACGGCAAGGGCTGGCGGTCGGGTGCCGAAGTGGAACGCCGCGAATTGACGCAGTGGTTCTTCAAGATCTCCGACATGTCGGAAGAACTTCTGGACGCGCTGGACGGGCTGGATGACTGGCCCGCCAAGGTCAAGCTGATGCAGGCCAACTGGATCGGCAAATCGCGCGGGCTTCAGTTCAGCTTCAGCCTGATCGACGGCCCGCATGGCATGGACCGGGTCGAGGTTTACACCACACGCCCCGACACGTTGATGGGGGCCTCTTTCGTTGGTGTCTCGCCCGATCATCCGCTGGCCAAGCAGTTGGAGCGGGACAATCCCGAGGTTGCCGCCTTCTGCGCCGATGCGCGCCGCGGCGGCACCACCGCCGAGGCATTGGAGACGGCCGAGAAGAAAGGTTATGACACTGGCCTCAAGGTCATGCATCCCTTTGATAACGGCTGGGAACTGCCGGTCTATATCGCCAACTTCATCCTGATGGATTACGGCACCGGCGCAATTTTCGGCTGTCCCGGCCATGACCAGCGCGACCATGATTTCTGCGTGAAATACGATCTTCCCATCCTGGACACGTTCCTGCCGCTCGACGGCGCGCATGACATTCAGGCAGAACCGTTCGTGCCCGCAAAGACCGAACAGGTTCGCTATACCCGTCTGATCGCGGGCAAAGAGGTGCAGACCGGCGACGAAGCCGTGGATGCGGCGGTTGATTTCTGCGAAGCCAATGGCGTGGGCCAGGGCGTCACCAAGTTCCGGCTGCGCGACTGGGGTCTCAGCCGTCAACGCTATTGGGGTTGCCCGATCCCCGTCGTGCATTGCGAGGCTTGCGGCGTCGTGCCCGAAGCCAAGGAAAACCTGCCGATCAAACTGCCCGATGATGTCAGCTTTGACGTGCCGGGCAACCCTTTGGATCGTCACCCGACCTGGCGCGATTGCACCTGCCCGAAATGTGGCGCGGCGGCGCAGCGCGAAACCGATACGATGGACACATTCGTGGACAGTTCGTGGTATTTCGCGCGCTTCACCGCACCGCGTGCCACCACGCCCACGGATATGGCCGAGGCCGAATACTGGATGAATGTCGACCAGTATATCGGCGGCATCGAACACGCGATCCTGCACCTGCTGTATTCGCGTTTCTTCGCCCGCGCGATGATCCAGACCGGCCACCTGCCCGAAAAATGCGCCGAGCCGTTCAACGCGCTGTTCACGCAAGGCATGGTCACACATGCGATCTATCAGACGCGCGACGAAAACGGTCGCCCGGTCTATCACTACCCCGAAGATGTGGATCTGCGTGACGGCAAAGGGATTCTGAAGGACGGCACCGAAGTAGAGATCATCCCTTCGGCCAAGATGTCCAAGTCCAAGAACAACGTTGTCGATCCGGAACAGATTATCGCACAATATGGTGCTGACACCGCGCGCTGGTTCGTTCTGTCCGACAGCCCGCCCGAACGCGACGTGGAATGGACCGCAAGCGGTGCCGAGGCCGCCAGCAAGCACCTTGCCCGCGTCTACCGCATCGCCGCGGAGATTGCCGCGGACCAGACCGGTCCGCAGGACGGGGACGAAGCCCTCTTGCGAGAGATGCACAAGGCCATCCACGATGTGACGATGGGCGTGGAAAGCTTCGGCTTCAACGCCTCTATCGCGCGGCTCTATGCGTTCACCAACGTCCTGTCCAAGGCCAAAGCCGGGGCAGCGGCGAAACGCGAGGCGATGCGGGCGCTGGCGCAGTTGATGTCACCAATGACCCCGCATCTGGCCGAGGAAGTCTGGCAGTTACTGGGCGGCGAAGGTCTGATCGCCAATGCGCCATGGCCCGTCGCGGATGACGCGATGCGGGTCGAGGACAGCGTAACCCTGCCTATTCAGGTCAATGGCAAGCGTCGCGGCGAGATTACCGTTGCCAAGGACGCCGACAAGGCCGAAGTTGAGAAAATGGCACTGGCGCATGAGGCCGTGCTGCGGGTGCTGGATGGTGCCCAACCGAAGAAAGTCATCGTGGTTCCGGGACGGATCATCAACCTTGTCGTCTGATCGCCGCCTTTTCCTGCTGTCTGCGCTGGCCCTCGGGGCCTGCGGCTTTACGCCTGCCTACGGGCCGCGCGGCGGCGCATCGGCGTTGCAGGGGCAGGTGCGTCTGGATGCACCCGATGGCCGAAACGATTATCTTCTCAACCAGCGTCTGGAAGAGCGTCTTGGCCATGCGCCGTCTGGCCGGTTTTTACTGAGCTATGCGCTCAAGACCGGACGGGACGATCTTGGGACAACGTCGGAAGGCGTGACCTCGCGCTATCATATGTCGGGGTCGGCGACATGGTCGCTGACCGATACCGATGACCGCGTTGTGGCCTCCGGCAAGGTTGACAGCTTTTCGTCCTATTCGCCCACTGGATCCACCGTCGCCACGCAGGCATCGCAACGCGACGCCGCCGCAAGGCTGATGATCATTCTCGCCGATCAACTGGTCGATCAGCTGCTTCTTCAGGCCCCGGACCTGCCCGCATGAAACTGTCCGCGCGCGATGCGGCGGGCTATTTTGCAAAGCCCGACCCGGCCAAGACCGGCCTGCTGATCTTTGGTCCCGACGCGATGCGCGTCGCGCTGAAACGTCAGCAGGTGATTGCCGCCCTGATCGGGCCCGAGGGCGAAGAGGAAATGCGGCTGACGCGCCTGCCCGCCGCCGATCTGCGCAAGGACCCCGCAGCCCTGTCCGACGCGATCAAGGCGCAAAGCTTTTTTCCCGGTCCGCGTGTCGCCTTTCTCGAAGAGGCCACGGACGGGATCGCCAAGGTGGTGACGGCGGCGCTTCAGGATTGGCAGCCGGGCGATGCGCAGGTGATCGTGACCGCCGGGCAGCTGACCGCGAAATCCGCCTTGCGCAAGCTGTTCGAAAGCCACCCCAACGCCTATGCCGTCGGCATTTACGATGACCCGCCCAGCCGGGCCGAGATCGAGGCAGATCTCAAGCGCTCTGGCCTGCCCGCGCCGTCAGTGGACGCGATGGAGGCCTTGACCATGCTGTCGCGGCATCTCGACCCCGGTGATTTTCGTCAGACCGTCGAAAAGCTGGCGCTGTATATGCTGGGTCAGGATGCGCCCGCCACGGCAGAGGATGTGGCGGCCTGCGCCCCCAGTTCGACGGAGGCAGAGGTCGACGACATCCTCAATATCGTCGCAGAGGCGCGCACCGGCGAGATTGGCCCGGTCATGGCGCGGTTGCAGTCACAAGGCACCAACGCGGTTGCCCTGATGATCGGCGCGACGCGGCATTTCAAGATCCTGCACAAGGTCGCATCGGACCCCGGCGGTGCTGGATCGGGCATCGGCAAGCTGCGCCCGCCGGTGTTCGGCCCGCGGCGCGACCGGGTGATGCGGCAGGCGCAGAACTGGGGCACAGCGCGGCTGGAACAAGCCATGACGATGCTGACGGATACGGAACTTCAACTGCGCTCTGCCGGTCAGCACGCTCCGACCATGGCGCTTGTCGAACGGGTTCTGATTCGGCTGTCGATGTTGGCGCGGCGCTAACACCGGATTTGCGCTTGCTATGGCGACGGCAGCTTTGCGAACCTGGGGCAATCGGTTATCCCACAACGTGCGAAGCGGCCCGTTTGTGGGCTTGTCACGGCAAGACGCAGCGCGCAGTCTGGCCGTGAGAAACGGGGGAGGCGATAATATGTATACGGTTATCGGTGGCGTTCAGAGCCGCACGTTCAGGGTTCTGTGGTGTCTGGAAGAACTGGGCGTGCCGTTTGAACACCGTCCCGCCGCGCCCCGATCTGACGAGGTGACCGCTGTCAGCCCGCTGGGCAAGATCCCGGTCTTGCTGGAAGGTGACGCGGTGATCCCTGATTCGACCGCGATTTTGACGTATCTGGCGGACAAGCACGGCGCGCTGACCTGCCCCGCCGGCACGCTGGACCGGGCGCGTCAGGATGCGCTGACCTTCCGCATCCTCGACGAAATCGACTCGGTCCTGTGGGCAGCGGCGCGGCACAGTTTCATCCTGCCGAAGGAAGAGCGGGTTCCCGCGATCAAGGACAGTCTGAAGCTGGAGTTTTCGCGCAATCTGGAACGTCTGACCGGTGAAATCCGTGGGCCGTTCCTGATGGGCGAGGATCTGACGATCCCGGACATCATTCTTGGCCATTGCGGCGGCTGGTCGCGCACCGCGAAATTCCCCGATGCCTCGGCAGAGTTTGTAGACTACCTCAAACGCCTGCGCGGACGTGAAGCGTTTCAACGCACCGTTGCCTACGGTGCCTGACCCGTCGGTGGGCGTGGCCCCGAACCACTAAGATCCGGGCCAGTGCGGCGTCAGCCATACGCAGCCGCAGCGCGGCCCGCGTGCAGTCCGGTGGCAAGGCAGGCGGTCAGCAGATAGCCGCCGGTGGGCGCGTCCCAATCCAGCATCTCGCCCGCAGCGAAAACGCCCGGCATCGCTCGAAGCATAAGCCCATCGTCCAACGCGCTGAACGGCACGCCACCGGCGGTAGAGATCGCCTCGTCCAGCGGGCGCAGGCCGGAATGACGGATCGGCAGGGCCTTGATCTGCTGGGCCAGCACTTCGGGGAAATTTGACAGCGGACCGGCAAATTCCATCAGCAGCGCGATTTTCTGCGGCTCCAGTTTAAGCACCTTGCGCAGGTGGTTGGTGTAGCTGGTCTTGCCGCGCGGACGTGCGATGCGGCTTGCGATGTCGTTCGCGTCGCGGTCAGGGGCAAGGTCGAGGATCAGGTCTGCGCCGCCCCGCAGCGACGGTGTCAGCGCGTAGATGCCCCCGCCTTCAAGACCGCGCGCAGAAATCATCGCCTCGCCGCGCAGGGCCTCGGCACCGGCGGTCAGTCGGATATTCTTCAAAGGTGCGCCGAAGTGCCGGGTCATATGCGGCGTCCAGTCGACGCGAAGGCCCGTATTGGACGGCAGGAACGGCGCAAGGTCGATCCCCTGACCGGCAAGCATCGCGGCCCACTGACCGTCAGAGCCAAGCCGCGCCCAGCTTGCGCCGCCAAGTGCCAACACGGTGACCTGCGGGGCGATCGTCTGCGGGCCGTCAGGCGTGTCGAACATCGCGGTGTCGCCCCGCCAACCGGTCCAGCGCCATCGTCGTTGCAACGTGACGCCCTTTTCCGTGAGCCGCGCCAACCAAGCGCGCAGCAGGGGTGAGGCCTTCATCGCCTTGGGAAAAACGCGGGCGGTGGATCCGGTGAAAATCTCTTGCCCAAGATCACGGGCCCACGCCTGCACGTCTTCGGGCCCGAACGCATCCAGCGCCGCACGCAGTTGCGGCGGCATGTCGGGGTAAGATGCCAGAAATCTGTCGAACTGCTCATCCCGTGTCAGGTTCAGCCCGGACTTGCCCGCCATCAGGAACTTGCGCCCGAAAGAGGGCTTGGCGTCGGCCACAGTAACCTGGCACCCGGCATCGGCCAGTGCCTCGGCCGCCATCAGCCCGGCCGGGCCGCCCCCGATGACCAGCGCGTCACTCATGTCGCTGCCTGCGGTACTGGAGGCTGCGTGCCTTTCAACTCGATCACGCGGTGCGGATAGGGGATCTCGATGCCATTGTCCTTGAGCGCGTTCCAGATCAGGAACAGCACGTCCGAGGTGAATTTGTTCGGCCCGTCATCCAGCCCGTTGACCCAGAACTCGACGGCAAAATCGATGCCGGACTCGCCAAACCCGCGCAATTCGCAATCCGGTGGGTAGGGCGCTTGCAGGATGCCCGGATGGGTGGCGACAGCCGCCTCGATGATCGCGGGCACGGCGTTGATATCGGTGTCGTAGGAAACACTGAACGGCGCCTCGTAGCGGTTTGCCGAGCCGCTGTCGGAATAGTTGACGACGCGGGTGGTGATGAAATCCTCGTTCGGCACCACGACCCAGCGGCCATCAAAAGTCTCAAGGATCATTGCACGGGCGGTGGTCTTGACGATGGTGCCGGCCTGGCCGTCATCAAGCTCGACAAAATCGCCGACCGTGGCCTGCCCTTCGATCAGCAGGATCACGCCCGAGATGAAGTTCGCGGCGATCTTTTGCAGGCCGAACCCAAGCCCCACGCCGATCGCCCCGCCCAGCACGGCGAGCGAGGTCAGCGAGATGCCCATGATGTTCATCAACAGCAGAAAGGCGGCCCCGAAAATGGCAATCTCGGCGGCTTTCGCGGCAAGCTGTCGTGTCGCGGGGCGCAGCTCTTCCTGCTTTTGCAGGTAGGCGGAGGATTGATCGTTGGACCAGCGCCCCAGCCAGAACAGCAACGCGCCCGCGATCAGCCCCCGCACCAGCGCCATGACCGAAAAGGTGATATTGCCCATCTGGATGGTCATCGCGTTCAACTGCGCAGAGGCCGCATCGAGAAGGCCCAATGTGTAAAGCGCCATCACCGGCAGCAGGACATACCGGCCAAGCAGCTTCAGGAACGGATCGCGGATGGTCTCGTTGACAAGGACGCGCGCGGCAAGGAACAGGAACACCCGCTTGCCAAAGGCGATGACGGCCGTGGCACCAAAGGCCGACAGGGTGATTGCCTCGCCAATCGCAGTGAAGGCATAGGCGAGCAGGGGCAGCAAAAGCGGCAGGAACAGCAGTGCAAAACGACGCGCGCTTGCGATGATATTGCGCTGTGCCGGTGCCGGGGTCAGAAAATTGCTCAGGAACGGGGCCAAACGCCGCGACACCAGCACCGCCAGAACATAGGCAAGGGCGAGCAAGGCCAGCTGCGACCACGAGGCCGGCTGCACGATCCATGCAAGCGCGATCTGCCAGCCCTGCAACGCATAGGCAGCGGCGGTCTGCACCAGTTCCGGCTGTTGCGACAGATCCCAGTCCATGTTCAAGCCCCTGACGCCACCCCTACCCGGTCACCGTGTAGCCAAACAGCCGCCTCGGCCACAAGAAAGATTTTGCGTTTCCAAGGCTTCTGATCCTGCCTCCGCCAAATTGTGCCGACGGGCGCGGTTCGGCGTCATGCGGTTGTCATGTCCAGCGTGATGGAATGTTGAAGATCATCAACACCCGTATTGCCACGTTGATGGAAAGCGACTTGCGCGATTTCTGGCGTGCCCCTTCAGCGGAGCACATCCTTGATCCCTCGGGCAATGGCGGGGTCAGCCGCCAGACTGTCAACGGTAAGCGCGCGCGCTTCGTCGATCAAACTTTCGGGCGCGACCAGACGGTCTATCAGCCCCCATGTCTGCGCCTCGGACGCTTCGATTTTTTGTCCCGCCATCAGGATCATCGCCGTCCGCGACCGCCCGATCAGGTCTATCATGCGGCGCGGGTCCGAGGGCTGCGGCAAGAAGCCCAGTTTCATCACCGGGTAGAACACCTTTGCCGATGGCACCGCGATCCGGATGTCGCAAGCCAGCGCCATCCCCATCGAACCACCGGCGATTGTCCCGTTCAGTGCGGCAATGCTAAGCCCCGGCAAGGCTGCGATGGCGCTGGACAACCGCTCCCATAGCGGGCTGGTGGCCATCCCAGCGCGCGCGGCCTCCAGATCGGCACCGGCAGAGAACACCTTGCCCGTGCCCGTCAGGATGAGAGCCTTTGCGTCCTGCGCCGCCTCGGCGATCTCTGCCAGCTCTTCCAGCATCTCGGGCGTCAACGAGTTTGCCTTGTCGGGGCGGTTGATCCGCGCGATCCACAGCCCGCCGTCTTTTTCAACAACGATCACGTCAGCCCGACCCGCTTGCGGATGTCCTCGTCCCGCAGCGAAATTTCGTCGCCCAGCCATGCGTCTGCCTCGGGGCTGCACATCCATAGCAAGGTCTGCGCGGGCCAATCGGGCGGGATGTGATCGGACCAGTCCAGCTTGCTGACCGGGTTCACGCCGCTGGCCTTGATCTCGCGCTGCATCTGCGTGGCCACCGTGCCGGGGCTGAGACCGATGGCGCGAATGCCGGCCTCGCGGCCTTCCTTGTCGGCGCAACGGGTCAGCATTGCAGCGCCCGCCTTGGACGCACAGTAATGTGACCATGCCTCGACAGGGCCATGCGCAGCCCCGGAGCTGATCGTCAGGATCGTGCCGCCACCGGCCTTCATCATCACCGGCATCGCCGCCCGCATGCCGTAAAACACGCCTTTCAGGTTGATGTCGATGGCATGCCCCCAGCCTTCGGGATCGGCCTCGGCCAGCAGGGAAATCGGCTCGATCACACCGGCATTGCCAATCAACACGTCAAGCCTGCCGAACGCATCCAGGCAGGCATTCACTGCGGCCTCGACCTCCCAGAAACGGCTGACATCGCAGGGAATAGCAATGGCCTGCGGACCGATTTCACCGGCCAGATCCGCAACCGCGTCTTCACTGCGCGCAACCAGGGCCACCTTTGCGCCCGCATCGGCGAATGTCCGGGCTGCGGCCGCCCCGATCCCGCGGCTGGCACCGGTGATCATCACGACCTTGCCATCAAGATTTTGCATTGCCACTCTCCCTGTATTTCGTTCTACCGACCATTGCTAGCGCAGCGGTGCCGTAAAGGTCCATATGCTGCATGCGCTGCAAATGGCCGGGATGGGCACCGAAATCCGACTTCCGGATTCCCTGACCTTGACCCTGCCCGCTGCGCAACCGAAGTTGAAGGGGATTAAGAAATTGGAGAAGCCCGTAATGTTCCGCCGTTCAAAGTTGATGTATTCCGCCGTCGCCTCGGTCGCCGTGATCGCCGCACAGCCCGCCTGGGCGGATGTGACCCCACAGCAGGTCTGGGACGATCTGGAAGCCTATATGACCAGTTTCGGCTATAGCGTGACAGGCACCGAATCGACATCCGGCAACGCCCTGACCATCACCGATATGGGCCTGTCGATGGACATCCCCGAAGGCGGTGGCACCATGGCCTTTTCCGCGTCCGAGGTCACGTTCGAAGATCTGGGCGACGGAAGCGTGCGCGTGACCTTTCCCGAAAATATGCCGATCCAGCTGAAGATGAACGACGTCCCTGATGGCGAGCCTTTCGATCTGACCATCGACTATGCCCAACAGGGGTTGCAGATGGTCGTGTCCGGCGAACCCGGCGACATGGTTTACGATTACACCGCCGACAGTCTGGGAATGCGCCTGTCGGAACTCAACGTGGATGGCGAAACGCTGGGCCGCGATGCCGCACGCGCCGATTTCAACTTGAAAGACATCACCGGCACCGCGCGCGTCTCTGTGGGTGAGCTGCGCGAGATTTCGCAGTCGATGACCACGGGCGGCCTGGAGTATGACGCCGCGTTCAAAGATCCGGAAACCGGAAATGCGGTGGAGTTCACCGGGACTGTTTCCGAGGTGTCATTCGAAGGCGACACCACGATCCCGCTGGATATGGATCCCGAAGACATGCCCGCCATGCTGGCCGCAGGCTTTGCCGCCAATGGCATGATCACCCACACTGGCGGATCAGGCACCTTCGCCGCGAGCGAGGACGGCGAGGCGACAACTGGCAAGACCAGCTCGGGTGGCGGCAATCTTCGGCTACAGATGGACGCCGATTCCATCAGCTACGCAGCAGGCGCAACCGACCTTACCACAAGTTTCTCGGGCAACGAATTGCCCTTCCCAATTGAATCCGCGATGTCGGAAGCCTCGGTCAACCTGACGATGCCGGTCTCCAAGAGCGAAGAGGCCAGCGACGTCGCCTTGGGCGTGAACCTTGCCGGGTTCACCATGTCGGACATGCTTTGGGACATCTTCGATTCGAACCAGGTGTTGCCGCGCGATCCGGCGACCGTGGCGTTTGATCTGACCGGGAAGGTCAAGATGCTGGTGGACCTCATGGACGCCGAGCAGATGGCCGCCGCCGACAGGGGTGAGATCACACCCGCAGAGCCGCAATCGCTGACGCTGAGCGGGCTTCTGATCGAAGCGATCGGCGCGCGTGTGACAGGTGACGGTGCCTTCACCTTCGACAACTCGGATCTGGCAACCTTTGACGGTATGCCGCGCCCCGAAGGGTCGTTGAACGTCACTGTAAACGGCGCGAACGGGGTCATCGACAAGCTGATCCAGATGGGTTTCCTCAAGGAAGAGGATGCGATGGGTGCCCGGATGATGCTGAGCATGTTCTCGGTGCCAGCGGGCGGTGAGGATGAGTTGAAATCAACCATCGAGATCACCGAGCAGGGCCATGTTCTGGCCAACGGCCAGCGCATCAAATAGCCCCGCTGCCACCCCCTGTGAACGAGGCTGGCTACGGCTGGCCTCTTTTGCTTGACAGCGCCCATGACGCTCGCTCCCCTTGCGAAGCCGCACGTCACGCAATAGTTGCAAGCCAACCAACCCCCGGAGATCCGATGACGCATGATCTGGAAACCCTGACACAGTCCCTTCTGGACGCCGCGAAACAGGCCGGGGCAGACTGCGCAGATGCGATTGCCCTGTCAGGCGCGTCTGTTTCCATCGACGTCCGTAACGGGACGCTGGAACAGGCGGAACGCTCGGAAGGCACCGATATCGGATTGCGGGTGTTCGTGGGGCAGCGTCAGGCGAATGTCTCGGCCTCTGACATGTCCCGGCACACGATCACAGAGATGGCAGAGCGCGCTGTGCTGATGGCGCGCGAGGCACCCGAAGACCCCTATGCCGGGATTGCCGATCCCGATCAGCTTGCACAATCCTGGGACGTGGCCGCGCTGGAGCTGGCCGATGACACGCCAGAGCCATCCCCCGCCATATTGCAGGAAGACGCCGAACGCGCCGAAGCTGCGGCACTGGCCGTGACCGGTATCAGCCAGGTGCAATCGGCTGCGGCCGCCTATTCCAACCGCCAGATGCATCTGGCGGCCAGCAACGGGTTTTCCGGCGGCTACCGGCGCACCGACCGCTCGCTTTATTGTGTGGCCATCGCCGGGACGGGGGCCGGGATGGAGCGCGACCATGACGGCGACAGCCGGATCTTTCAGTCCGATCTGCGCAGTGCCGAAGATATAGGCACCAGCGCCGCCGAACGCACGCTCGCGCGGATGGGTGCCACCAAACCCCCGACCGGCAGCTATCCGGTGCTGTTTGACGAACGTATCTCCGCGTCACTGATCGGGCATTTGCTGGCGGCCATCAACGGCAGCGCCATTTCCCGCGGGGCCAGTTGGCTGCGCGACGCGATGGGCGAACAGGTCTTGCCCGACGGGATCGACCTGTTCGAGAACCCGCACCGGCCCCGTGTCACGGGTTCGCGCCCCTTCGATGCCGAAGGACTGGCCACCCGGCCGCGCGACATCGTCAAGAACGGCGTGCTGCAAGGCTGGACGCTGGACCTTGCCACCGCCCGCAAGCTGGGGATGCAAAGCACCGGCAATGCCGTGCGCGGAACAGGCTCTGCCCCTTCGCCCAGTCCGGGAAACGTCACCATGACACAAGGCCAGCAGACCCGCGAAGAGCTGATCCGCGATATGGGGACGGGCCTGCTGGTGACGTCGATGATCGGCTCGACCATCAACCCCAATACCGGTGACTATTCGCGCGGGGCCTCTGGCCTGTGGATCGAGAACGGCCAGATCGCAGGGGCGGTCAACGAATGCACCGTTGCGGGCAACCTGCGCGACATGCTGCGCGGGCTGCGCCCGGCCAATGACGCGCGTCCGTGGTTGTCGCGTGTCGTACCGTCACTGCTGGTCGAGGGGCTGACCCTCGCCGGGAGCTGAACGGGGTGGACGCACCCGTGGATAGATTGCCCGCGCAGGACCTGTCCTTGCTGATCCACGCGGCCCGCGCGGCAGGCCAGACCGCACTGGCCTTCACGGGGCCGACGGCGCGGGTCTGGGAAAAACCTGACGGTGCCGGCCCGGTGACAGAGGCCGACCTTGCCGTCAATGAAACGCTGAAACAGATCCTGCAAGGTGCCCGCCCGGATTATGGCTGGCTCAGCGAAGAAGACGTGGACAGCCCGGCCCGCCTGTCCGCGCGCCGCACCTTCGTCATAGATCCGATCGACGGCACCCGCAGCTTTATCAAGGGCGATGTCGCCTGGGCGCTTTCCATCGCCGTGGTGGAGGATGGGCGCGTGACCGCCGGCGTGATCCACCTGCCCATGATGGACAAGCTTTATGCAGCGGCGCAGGGCGGCGGGGCGTTCCTGAACGATGCGCCGATCCATGTCACCGATGCCCGGCAGCTTAGCGGTGCAGACGTGCTGGTGGCCCGCCCGACGATGTTGGATCATAACTGGATCGGCACGCCGCCAAAGCTGAACCGGCACCATCGTCCGTCGCTGGCCTACCGGATGGCATTGGTCGCGCAAGGCCGCTTTGACGCCATGGTGACCCTGCGTGCCAGTTGGGAATGGGATATTGCGGCCGGTGCGGTGATCTGCGCCGAAGCCGGCGCGCGTGTCTCGGACCGCTTCGGCGATCCGTTGCGCTTCAACGCGGCGCATCCGCAGACACCGGGCGCACTTGTCGCCGCTCCGCCGCTGCACGACGCGTTTCTAAGCGCCTTGCGGCGGTGACCTGCCGCCCCGGCACGACTGTGGCTTGACCCTGCCCGGCCAACCCGTACCCTGTAGCCAGCCCCGCCTGAAAGGACATGACATGACCCAGCGCCTGCATCTCGTCTTCGGAGGCGAACTGGTCGATCCGACAAAATCCGAGTTCAAGAATATGGACGATATTCACATCGTCGGCATGTTTCCGAATTACGAAACCGCCTATAATGCCTGGAAATCAGAGGCACAGCGCACCGTCGACAACGCCCATATGCGCTATTTCATCGCGCATCTGCACCGGCTGCGCGACGAGGAAACGGAAGCATCCTCGACCGAAGAACTTGGCTGACATTGGTCCGCCGTCCGCTCAGCCTTGCCGCCTATCTTGCCCTGTCGCGTGGCCGCGCGTCCGAGATCAGCAGCGCGCCAATGCCAAGCCGCCCGGCAGGGGCGCTGGTCTGGGCACATGCCGAGGATGCAAGCCAGCTGCCGGCGCTGTCGCATATCTGCCAGCGGCTGGGGCAGCAACGCAACGGGTTCTTCTGCCTGCTGACCTATTGCAACGGTCTGCCGCCAAAACACGATCTGGCCGGCACGATCTGCCTGCGTCTGCCCCCCGACACCGTAGCGGATTCAGCCGCATTTCTTGCGCATTGGGCCCCGGCTGTCTGCCTGTGGACCGGATCGGAATTGCGCCCTGCCCTGTTGCGGGCCACGGCGGAACGCGGCTGCGCGCTGGCGCTTCTTGATATTCAGGACAAAGCGTTTTCCACCCCTGCGCTGCGATGGCTGCCTGACACCGTGATCTCGACATTGCGGCTGTTCGACAGACATTTCGCGGTCAATGGCAACGCCCTGCGACGCCTAAGGCGGCTTGGATTGGGCGGCAATTCGATCCGTGTCGCAGGCCCACTTCTGGAAACGCCGTTGCCGCTGCCTTGTGACGATGTCGACCATTCCGACGCGGCCGCGATGCTGTCCGGGCGTCCGGTCTGGCTGGCCGCAAGGGTCCAGGCGGACGAAGTGGACATCGTGCTGAACGCCTTTCGCCAGATCAGACGGCTGGCGCACCGGCTGCTTCTGGTGATCGTCCCCGAAGTGGGTGTCGATGCCGGAATTATCCTCGAAAAAATTGAAGAACGTGCGTTGCGTCACGCCTGCTGGGATATCGGCGAACAGCCCGACGAAGCGACAGAGATCCTGCTGGTCGCGGACATCGCCGATCTGGGCCTGTGGTACAGGCTGGCACCGGTCAGCCTGGTCGGATCGTCGCTGTTGACGGGCCAGAAAGGGCGCAATCCGTTCGAGGCGGCATCTTTGGGATCTGCGGTCCTGCACGGCCCCGACGTGGGATCTTATTTGCCAAGCTACGCGCGGCTTGCCAAGGCCGGGGCAGCGCGCGTCGTCCAGGACGCTGAAACGCTGGCCGCAGCCGTGGCACAGCTTATTGCCCCGGACCGCGCCGCCCAGATGGCCCATGCCGGGTGGGAGGTGGTGTCGGAAGGGGCAGAACTGACCAATCAGGCGATCGCGTTTCTCAACGAGGCGCTGGACGCGGCGGAGGAGGATTGATGCAGGCGCCGCTGTTCTGGGATAAATCGCCCGACGCGCCGGGCTGGCGCGCGCGCCTGCTGACACCGCTGTCGCGGATCACTGCGGCGGTCACGGCACGGCGCGTGGCAAAAACGGGAGAACGCCTGTCGGTGCCGGTGATCTGCATTGGCAACATCAATGCCGGCGGGACTGGCAAGACCCCGACTGCCATCGCGCTGGTGCAACGCCTGATGGAAAAAGGCCACCAACCGCATGTCGTGTCCCGCGGGTATGGCGGGTCGGAACCGGGGCCGCTGCGGGTGGATCCCCTCGCGCATACCGCAGCGCAGGTTGGGGATGAACCATTGCTGCTGGCGGCGTTCTGCCCGGCCTGGGTCGCGCGGGACCGCGCCGCTGGTGCCCATGCGGCAATTGCGGATGGCGCAGATGTGATCGTGCTGGATGACGGGTTTCAGAACCCTGCCATCGAGAAGGATCTCAGCATTGTCGTCGTGGATGCCGCCCGCGGCTTTGGCAACGGGCGTTGTATGCCCGCAGGCCCCCTGCGCGAACCGGTAGGCGCAGGCATCGCTCGGGCAGATCTTGTGCTGTCCATCGGCGCGGCATCCGCGCAGCAGCGTTTTACAGAGACCTGGGGCACCGCGATCACCGTCCCGCAAGTAGCAGCCGCGCTGGAGCCGCTGCCCACCGGCATGGATTGGGCCGACACCCGCGCGCTGGCCTTTGCCGGCATCGGCCACCCCGAGAAATTCTTTGCAACCCTGCGCAGCCTGGGCACCGAGGTGATGCGGGCAGAGGCGCTCAGCGATCATCAGCCACTGACGTCTGCCTTGATGGCCCGGCTGGAGACCGAGGCGCGCTTGCTGGGGGCCGAGCTTGTGACCACAGAGAAAGACGCCGTCCGCCTGCCCGCGAACTTCCGGCAAAAGGTCGTGACGCTGCCCGTCCGGCTGGAGATCCCCGACTGGACGTTTCTGGACCGGGCGCTTGACCGTGTTCTGGAACCATCACCCGGCACCTGACGCGCCATTCGGCGTAGGGAAATGTGCCTCATCTCTTCTACCATCCGGCAACCTTTGCGGCGCAACAGGCGTCCGGGCAGATCGCCGTTTATTCCGCCGCGAGCGGTCTGTCGGTGGGCAATTCAATCGCAGGCTGGCCGATCAGGGCAATATCGGCAATCACGCCACGCAGAAGTTTTCGGAACTCGTGGAAATCGCTGTTGGGCCGGATTGCCTTTTCATCAAGATAGATCGCGCGATCAATCTCGATCTGAATGGCATGTTGTCCACGATTCGGCCGCCCGTAATGCTGGGTGATGAACGCGCCTGCGAAGGGCGCATTGCGCACCACGCACAGCCCGGCGGCGGTAAAGGCGGCCTCTACCCTATCGACCACGTCGCCATCGGCGGAGGCCCCAAACCGGTCGCCCAGCACAATATCCGGGCGACGCGCGCCAAACCGGGTGATGCCGTCTACCGCCTCATGCGGCATGGAATGACAATCCACCAGAATCGAGCGTCCGAACTGCTGATGTGCCTGATCTAACAGCGTCTGCATTTGATCGTGATAGGGCTGCCAGTAACGGGTCAGGCGGCGATGCGCCTCTGACAGCGGCAGCTTGCCACGATAAATGGCCCGGCCATTGGCCACCACGCGCGGCACCACGCCAAGCCCCGACGCGACGCGCGGATTATGGATCGAACGCCGGACGCCCTCGATCAGCGCCGGATCAAGCTCTTCCGCGCTGCGATTGTAGTCGATGAACGCACGCGGTGCGCCGGCCTTCAGAAATGGTGCGCCGAAAAGTGGTGCATCTTCGAACAGCACATCGACAAAGGCATCCTCTGAGGTGCGGATCGAATGTTCATCCAGCTGGGTGCTGCGCAGAAACGACCAAGGGTAATCCCGACCGCTATGCGGCGAGGCAAAGACCACGCAGGACGTGCGTGCGTCGGGGTGCATGACGTGATAAGCGACCTTCGGCATCGGTTCTCCTCTGCGCATTAGCATAGCCCGGTTTCATACTGCGCCAAAAGCCCCTTGATCTTGTCTGCGACTCCTTTTAAAGACCCCTCTACCGGCGCGGGTTTCCGCGCCCCATTCATGTTGGGGCACGGATATTGCATCGGTTTCATGGGCGGTTAGCTCAGCGGTAGAGCACTACGTTGACATCGTAGGGGTCACTGGTTCGATCCCAGTACCGCCCACCATGAATTCACCGCCACCGTGCAAACGGCGGCACCCGCAACCAATGGCGCTTGCGCGCCGCGACGTCAGGAGAGGCCCATGAAGGTCAGAAACTCGCTCCGCTCGCTCAAGAACCGCCACCGGGATTGCCGTGTGGTGCGTCGCAAGGGCCGCGTGTACGTTATCAACAAGACCCAGCGACGGTTCAAAGCCCGCCAGGGCTGAAGACCGTTTTGCGGCCCCCTCGCGGGGACAAGCGAAAAGGCCGCCCAAATCGGGCGGCCTTTTTCGTGTTGTCAGGCTGCTTGGACAGGCTTTCAGATGGCGGCACAGCCGGACTGTTTGGTCAAATACGTTCGCAAATACCAACCTCACCCTGAATTTGTATGTTTCCGCGTCTTGTCGCGCATACTTTCAGATCAACTTTGCGGCCGCTGCCTTAGAAACGCGGGCGTCAGATTATTCATAGACCCGCTGATCGTCGATGACCTTGCCGTCATTGGGAAGGGTGCCCTTGGCGACAACCTCTATCTGGCCTTTCAGTTTCAGCACCTCGGCCACCGATTTCTCATAATCCTCTACGGCGGGCGCGTCGCTTTCCAACTGCACGGTCATCACATCCATCTCGCCGTCGCGGGTGGCGATGACGCGGGCGCGGCTTATTTCGCCATGTTTCGCAACAAGGGCCGCCACCTGTTCGGGACGCACGAACATGCCCTTGATCTTGGTGGTCTGGTCGGCACGCCCCATCCAGCCCTTGATCCTTGTGTTGGTACGGCCGCAGGGGCTGCGGCCCGGCATCACGGCAGACAGGTCGCCCGTGGCAAAGCGGATCAGCGGATAATCGGGGTTGAGCGTGGTGACGACAAGCTCGCCCACATCGCCGGGCCGAACCGGCGTTCCGGTGCCGGGCGTGACGATTTCCACGATGACGTGTTCGTCCAGAATCATGCCCTCCATCGCGGGGCTTTCATAGGCAACATGCCCCAGATCGGCAGTGGCATAACATTGCAGGCAGGCGATCCCCCGGTCGGCATATTCCTGTCGCAATGACGGGAAAAGCGCCCCGCCCCCGACCGCAGCGCGGGTGATTTTCAGCGACACGCCCATCTCATCGGCCTTGTCGAGGATCAGCTTCAGATAATCCGGCGTGCCTGCATAAGCGGTGGTGCCCACCGCCTGCGCGGCCTGCACCTGAAGCTCTGTCTGGCCGGTGCCAGCGGGCAGCACGGTGGCCCCCACGGCGCGCGCGCCATTCTCGAATATCATGCCTGCAGGGGTCAGGTGATAGCCAAAGCAATTCTGCACCACGTCATCCGCACCGATGCCGCAGGCATGCAGGAACCGCCCCATGCGCCACCAGTCATGGCCCACGCCGCCCGGTTCGTAAATCGGCCCCGGCGATTGAAACACATGCGCGAAACCCGACGCTGCCAATCCGCCGAAAGGCGGATTCTCTGCCTGCCGCGCGGCAAGTTCGGATTTGCGAAGCACTGGCAACGCCGCCAATCCGCCCAGATCCGTGACCGGATCATACCCGTTGCGCTGAAGCTGTGCGTTCAATCCCTGCAACTGCGCCGCCTCACGCGCATCCTGACTGCGGGTTTCCAATTCGTCGAAATAAGTGGTCATGCCGCGTCTCCGCTGATGGGCCGTAAATTGACATCAAGACTTGCAGCGCCAAGGCTGGCAGACATCCCAAGGCCGGATTGAAGTGGACAGGTCATGTGGTTCACCAAAGACCGCTCATGCCAGCCACCGCTTCCGACGGCGATAGCTGCGCACATCGCGAAAGGATTTGCGGCCCTCATCCGACATGCCCAGGTAGAATTCCTTGACGTCCGGGTTCTCGCGCAGCTCTGCGGCGGGGCCGTCCATCACCACCCGCCCGCTTTCCAGAATATAGCCGTAATGGGCAAAGCGCAGCGCCACGTTGGTGTTCTGTTCGGCCAGAAGAAAGCTGACACCCTCGTTCTCGTTCACGGATTTGACGATGCCGAAAATCTGTTCGACCAGTTGCGGTGCCAGCCCCATCGACGGCTCGTCCAGCAGGATCGTCTCGGGTCTGCTCATCAACGCGCGCCCGATGGCACACATCTGCTGCTCGCCACCCGAGGTATAGCCGGCCTGAGATTTGCGGCGCTCCTTGAGGCGCGGGAAATAGTCGTAGACCATTTCCAGATCCCGTTCGACCGCCGCCCTGCCGTCGCGCCGCGTATAGGCACCGGTCATCAGGTTTTCCTCGACCGTCAGATGCTGGAAACAATGCCGCCCCTCCATCACCTGAATGACACCCTTGCGGACAAGCTCGGCCGGGTCACGGTCCTGCACGCTTTCGCCGCGGTAGATGATGGATCCCTTCGTGACCTCGCCCCGTTCGGAATGCAAAAGGTTGGAGATCGCCTTGAGCGTCGTCGTCTTGCCCGCGCCATTGCCACCCAGCAACGCGGTGATCCCGCCTTTTGGAACCGACAGCGACACACCTTTCAGAACGAGGATCACATGATTGTAGATCACCTCGATATTGTTGACCTCAAGAAGCGTCTCTTGCGTGTTTTCGGCGTCCGGCATGGGTTTACTTCTCTTGCAGGAGTTCCAGATTTCCCGACGGCGGCACGCGCCGCCGCCGGGACAGGGCATTTAGCCCTCGCAGTCTTCGTTGACCGGCCAGGGCGCGTTGGCATCCGCATATTCAGAGGCGCTCGACGCGATCAGTTCGGCGTAATTGTCGACATTCGCGGTCAGCAGATCCGACACTTTCACGAACTTCTCGCCGTCCCATTCCAGCATCCAGCCGCCGGAATGCCCGGTGTGGTTGGAACACGAGGTCGAGAACGGCGGAACCATGCCATCAAGACCAAGCTCGGAAATCCGTTCTTCGGTCATGTTGATGTTTTCCAGCCCCCAACGCAGCTGTCCGGGGTCGATCTCGGCGGTGTCGAAATGTTTCTGCGCAGTGGCGATGCCCTCACCCAGAATGGCAGAGATGATGATCCCGCGCGAATAGAACACACCGGACATTTCCTCTTCGTTGGACTGGCTGTTTCCGGCATCCACGACGTGCGTCTTGATGTCGGCCATGACTGGCGCATCGGCGTTGGGGAAGGACCAGCTGATCGATTTGTAGCCCTTGCCGTCTTCGCCCACGATCTTCAGGTCAGCGTCATGCCCGGCCCACCAGACGCCCAGCATGTTCTCCATCGGGAACTTGGTCTTCACGGCCTCGGTGATGGCGCCGGCATTCATCGCGCCCCAGCCCCACATCACCACATAGTCGGGACGTTCGCGGCGGATCTGCAACCACTGTGCCGACTGGTTCTGCATTTCCTTCAGGCCGACCGGAACCGGCACCAGTTCAAAGCCTTTCTGCTCGGCCAGCGACTCCATCAGGGGCAGCGGCTCTTTACCGAAGGGGTGGTCAAGATGCAGGAAGACGATCTTCTTGCCATCCAGCGAGCCTTGCCCCTCGATATACTGAACGATCATGTCGGCAGCGTCCCAGTATCCCGCCGGAATGTTGAAGGCCCACTGAAAAACCTTGCCATCGGCCATCGGCGAAAATCCATAACCGGGTGCGAGGATGGGAATTTCGTCAACATTGGTCTTGGGCAAAACCTGAAGCGTGATACCGGTCGACCAAGGCTGCGTCACGATCGCCTTGCCCTTGGTCTTTTCGTAGCATTCGACACCTTTCTCGGTCGAATAGCCGGTCTCGCATTCCTCAAAGTCGATCATTGCACCGCCGATGCCACCATCGCGCGCGTTGAGCATCGCCATATAGTCGGCCTGCCCGTTCATCAGCGGAATGCCCGTGGCCGCGAAAGGCCCGGTCCGGTAACTCAGGTTCGGCGTGTAAAGCCCTTCGGCAATTGCAGCGCCCGCACCAAGCGACGCAACCACCGCAGCGGCGGCCAGTCTGGCAAACTGTTTCATCTATATTCCTCCCATTGGATTTCGACAATTTTGGTTTTTTTGGTTTCTTGGGCCGCCCGCTTAGTAGGGGAACGGCCAGATGATCAGTTTTTCGCGGATCAGCGCCCAAAGCCGGGCCAGTCCGTGCGGCTCGATGATCAGAAAGAAGATGATGAGCGAGCCGATGATCATGATGTTGAGATGCTCGACCATGGCAGATGAGATCGGGATGCCCAGAGTTTGCGGCAAGGTGTTGAGCATAACCGGCAGTCCCACGATCAGGATCGCGCCAAGGTAATTCCCCATGATGGACCCCAGCCCACCGATGATGGCGATGAACAGGATCCGAAAGCTCAGCGGAATGTCAAAAAGGTTCGGCTCTGCCGCGCCGCGCCACATGAAGACAAACAGCGCGCCCGCCACACCGACCACATAGGACGACACCATGAAGGCCGTCAGCTTGGATTTCATCAGGTTGATCCCGATAAGCTCTGCCGCGATGTCCATGTCGCGCGTCGCTTTCCAGGTCCGCCCAAGATTGCCACGGGTCAGGTTGATGCACAGCAAGGTCAGCAACGTCACGATGCCGAGAACGACGAAATACTGGATCATCGAATCTGCCTGCGGCCCGGCGATATAAACACCGAACATCTTCAGATTGGGCACCTGGATCGCGCCGGAGGCGTTGTAATTGTACAACCACGCCCATTTCTCAAACAGCCAGACCAGAAAGAACTGCGCCGCAAGCGTGGCGATGGCGAGGTAGAATCCCTTGATCCGCAGGCTGGGGATGCCAAAGGCCACGCCAACGCCCGCGCTGAAGACACCAGACAGCAGGATCGCCACCACCGGGTTCATCCACGGCATGATCGTGACCATCTTGTAGCAGGCATAGGCCCCCACGCCCATGAAGGCCGCCGTCCCAAGGCTCAGCTGTCCTGCATAGCCGGTCAGGATGTTCAGCCCCATCGCCGCCAGCGAATAGATCAGGATCGGAATCAGCAGCGTCTGAAAGGTGAACTCCGAGGCGGTCAACGGGAAAACCACCCAGGCAAAGATCAGGATGATCCCCAGCAGATAGGCATCCTGCCGGATCGGGAACAGCGCCTGATCCGCAGTATAGCTGGTCTTGAATTGTCCGGCTGTTCTGTAAAGCATCCGTTGGTCTCTTTCTCCGTCAGCGCGACTGCTGCCATCGCGGCCATTCGTTCTTCAGGTTAGCGCGTCAGCCTTTGATCCGCGCCGCGCAGCGGCCACCAGAACCGCTGTCACCATATCCGCAGGCAAGTCGGGATCTTTCAAAAGCCTCGGACAGTTGCGTTCCGACCTGCCGTCCACTTGCACCTGCGCGCCCATACTTCTTCTTGGTTCCAAATACTCCCGCCGGAGGCTCCCGAAAGTGCCTCCGGCGGTCGCTAAACCCTCTCGATAATTCGTTCGCCAAACAGACCCTGCGGACGGAACAGCAAAACAATCAGCGCCAGTACAAAGGCGAACCATGTCTCGGTATTCCCCCCTAGCAGCGGCTGGCCCCAATAGATCTCGAACAGCTTTTCGAGCATCCCGATCATCAACCCGCCGATGATTGCCCCGGTGATCGATTCCAGACCACCCAGCATCAGAACCGGCAGCGCCTTATAGGCAATCACCTCCAAGGCAAAGCTGACACCGGCCCGCGCCCCCCATGCAATGCCGGTGACCAGCGCGATGATGCCGGCAATGAACCAGACCAGAACCCAGATCGTCTGCAAGGAAATCCCGACCGACAGGGCCGCCTGATGATCATCGCCAAGCGCCCGGATCGCACGGCCCATGCGGGTCTTGTTGAGAAAGATCAGCAACCCGACGACCAGCAAAGCCGCGACAATAACCGCAGTGATATCCTTCTGCTCAAGGATCAGCAGCCCGCCAAACGGTTCCAGAAGGACCGAACCCGTTGGAATCCCCAGCTCTTCTGTGATCATCACCTTGTTTTCGCCGCCAAAGATGATCTCGCCCAGCCCGATCAGGAACAGCGTGATTCCGATCGTCGCCATGAACAGGATGATATCCGGCTGCCCGACCAAGGGCCGCAGCACCACCCGCTCGATCACCACCGCCAGAACGAACATCACGCCCAAAGTCAGCAATATGCAGATCCACGCAGGCACGCCCATTGCGTGCAGGCCAACAAGCGTCAGCGCAGCAAAGACCACCATGATGCCCTGCGCGAAGTTGAAGATCCGGCTGGAGCGGTAGATCAGCACAAAGCCCAGCGCGATCAGCGCATACAGGATGCCCGAAACCAGCCCCTCCCACAGCACTTGCATCAGAAAGTCCGGTGCCGCGAACATATCCACGAACGGCGCTACAAAGATGTCATTGAGCATATGTATCACTTCCCGTCCCGGGCTTGACCCGGGGCCTCTCGGCTTGAACCGCAAGGTCCCGGGTCAAGCCCGGGACAGGTGGTCTGCGATGTTTCAATGTTGCACTCCCAGATATGCGTCGATCACGTCCTGATTGTTGCGCACCTCGTCGGGCGTGCCGTCACCGATCTTCTTGCCGTAATCCATCACCACGACACGGTCCGAAATATCCATGACCACCCCCATGTCATGCTCGATCAGCGCGATCGTGGTTCCGAATTCATCATTCACATCAAGGATGAAGCGGCTCATGTCCTCTTTCTCCTCGACATTCATCCCGGCCATCGGTTCATCCAAGAGCAGAATCGACGGCTCCGCCGCCAGCGCCCGCGCCAGTTCCACACGTTTCTTCAACCCGTATGGAAGACGCCCCACGGGGGTCTTGCGAATGTTCTGGATTTCAAGAAAGTCGATGACCTCCTCGACCTTTTCGCGATTGGCGATCTCTTCGTCGCGTGCCTTGCCCCACCACATCGCCTGCGAGACAAGCCCCGCATTCATATGCGTCAGCCGCCCGGTCATGATATTGTCCAGAACCGTCATCCCCTCGAACAGAGCGATATTTTGAAAAGTCCGCGCCACGCCTTGTCGCGCGACCTCATAGGGTTTCATCGGCGGGCGTTTTTCACCCTTGTACCAGACCTCGCCCTCGGACGGCGTATAGAAGCCAGAGATGATGTTCAGCATTGACGATTTACCCGCCCCGTTCGGCCCGATGATCGCCCGAACCTCACCTTCGCGAACGTCAAAAGAAATATCCTTGATCGCCACCACACCGCCGAATTTCAGCGTAATGTTCCGCATTTCCATCAGCACGCCGCCAATCTGGCGACCATCGGCGGTGACGTATCCTTTGAGATCTTTCACCGCCCGTCCCCCTTGTTCACGTCAAACTGTCTGCCAAGCGCGTTCGCGGGATGGCGGGTGGGGTGTCGCCGCAGGCGCACGTCACACGTCATTCTGCCGCCATCGCTTTCGGTGCCACCGGCATGACCTTGGCATCGCGGATCTCCAGCGTCGCCTTGATCTTGCCCTTCCGGCCGTCCTCATAGGTCACTTCCGTCTCGGTATAGATGCTGTCTGACCCGTCATACAAAGCTTCCACCAGATCGCCGAACTTCTCGCCGATGATCTTGCGCCGCACCTTGCGGGTCCGCGTCAATTCACCGTCATCGGCGTCCAACTCCTTATGCAGGACCAGAAACCGATGCACCTGACAGCCCGACAGCATCTCGTCCTGCGCAACGCTTGCATTCACTTCCTCGACATGCGCCTGGATCATATCCAGAACGCGGCTATGCCCGGCCAGTTCCTGATAGGAGGCATAGGCAATATTGTTGCGCTCGGCCCAGTTGCCCACCGCCGTCAGGTCAATGTTGATGAAGGCGCAGCACCGGTCACGCCCCGCCCCCATCACCACCGCCTCAAGGATGTTGGGGTAGAACTTCAGCTTGTTCTCAACATATTTCGGCGCGAACATGGCACCGTCCGCCATCGCGCCCACATCCTTGGCGCGGTCGATAATCCGCAAATGCCCCGTGCTTTCCTCGATAAAGCCCGCATCGCCGGTCGCCACCCACCCCTCGGGGTTCTTGGTATCGGCAGTTGAGTCCGCGTTCTTGAAATACTCCACGAACACGCCGGGGCTGCGATAGAAAACCTCGCCATTCTCGGCGATACGGATCTCCACACCGGGCGACGGCACTCCCACGGTATCGGACCGCACCTGCCCATCGGGCTGCTGCGTGATGAAAACCGAGGCTTCCGTCTGCCCGTAAAGCTGCTTGAGATTGATGCCAAGCGCCCGGTAGAAATCAAAGATCTCCGGACCGATCGCCTCACCTGCCGTATAGCCCACACGCACCTTGGAAAACCCAAGCGTGTTTTTCAGCGGACCGAAGACCAGCACCTCGCCCAGCCTGTAACGCAGGCGGCCCAGCATCCCCACCGGCTCGCCGTCCAGGATCTTCGGGCCGACCTTGCGGGCATGGGCCATGAAGTGATGAAACAGCCGTTTTTTCAACGGGCTGGCATCCTCCATCCGGATCATGATGCTGGTGAGTTGCGTCTCGAACACGCGCGGCGGCGCAAAATAATAGCTGGGCGCGATCTCGCGCAGGTCGGTCATCATCGTCTCGGGGCTTTCGGGGCAGTTCACGCAGAACCCCGTCCAATAGGCCTGCCCGATCGAGAAGATGAAATCGCCCACCCAGGCCATCGGCAGATAGGCCAGAACCTCGTCATCCGTCTTCAGATGATCGAACTCGGCAGAATTCTTGGCGGTCTCGATGATGTTGCGGTTCGACAATACCACGCCCTTGGGCTTTCCGGTCGTGCCCGAGGTATACAGCATGACGCAAATGTCGTCGTAATTCTTGCCTGCCTGGCGGCGCTCCAGATCGGCGCTGAACTCGTCACGCGCGGCGCGCCCCTGATCCTGAACCTGGCTGAACTGGTGCAAATGGCTGTGGTCGTATTTGCGCAGACCGCGCGGGTCGAGATAGATCATGTGCTCGAACTGGTGCAGCCCTTCCTGCACCTCGATCACCTTGTCGACCTGCTCCTGATCGGCGACGATCACAAAGCGCGCGCCACAATGGCCCAGCACATAGGCCATCTCTTCGGCGCTGGCGTCCTGATACAGCGGCACCGGGACCGCCCCCACCATCTGCGCCGCAACGATTGACCAGTAAAGATAGGGCCGATTGCGGCCTATGACGGCGATAAAGTCGCCTTCGTTCACACCCAACTTCAACAGACCCAGTGCCAGCGCCTCGATCTCGCGCTCTGCCTCGGACCATGTCCAGCTTTGCCAGATGCCGTATTCCTTTTCGCGATATGCAGGCGAATCGGCATGGATCTTGGCATTGCGCCCAAGCAGCGCAGGAATCGAGCGCAAACCCTCTACACCCTCGGTGAGATGTGCCAAATTCATTCCTCCCAACGTCCGGGCTTTGCCGAACAAGACCACTTGATGCGGTTCTGATGTCCATTTGGACAGTGCCCACGCTGCCGGTCAACTTTTTCCTGAACATTTCCCAATTCTTACGAATTGTAACAGCCGCCATGTCGGGCTTTGCGATGCCCGCCCCCGGTGCTAGCCATAAAGGCAAAGAGGACGCACCATGCAAAAGTCAGTTGCGATGACCCGCGCTGGGCTGAACCTGATTCAGCAAGCATTGACGATTTACGACAGCGATCTGCGGCTCGTTGTCTGCAATCGGCGGTTTCAGGAAATGTTCAACCTGCCGCAGGCGCTGTGTACAATTGGTGCCGAGTTTGAAGATACGGTCCGCCATCTGGTGATGTGCGGCGAATATGGCGAAGTCGACGATGCCGCTGGCTTCGTGCGCATTCGTGTCGAACAGGCGCTGGCGTTCGAGCCCCATTACATGGAACGCACCCGCGCGAATGGGCGCGTCATAAGCGTCGAGGGCGCGCCGCTGCCACAGGGGGGCTGGGTCACGGTCTATACCGACATCACCCAGACCCGCAGGCAGGAAGAGCTTCTGCGCACCCATTCCGAACATCTGTCCGATCAGGTTCTGGCCCGTTCCGAAGAGCTTTCGGCGATGAACCGCAAACTCGCCGCCACTGTCACGGCGTTGGAGGAGGCCAAGCGCGAATTGACTGAAATGGAGGCCCGCACCCGGCTGGTGACAGAGATGATGCCCGCGCATATCGCGCATCTCGATGCGGATGGACGCTACACCTATTCGAACCGACGCCTCAGCACGGTGATTCCGGGACGCCCGTCGGAGATCCTTGGTCTGCATATCTCGGACACGCTGGGGCCAGAGGCTTTCGCGACGGTCGAGCCGTACCTGACGGCTGCTCTTGAGGGGCAGCAATCGACGTTCGAATTTACCGATATCCGAAGTTCCCGGCGGATTCGCGCGGCCTTTAACCCCGATCAGTCGGACAATGGCGTCTATATCCTGTCGATGGACGTCACCGAGGAAACCCAAGCGCGGGCCGCCCTGCAACAGACCCGCAAGCGAGAGCTGGGCGCGCAACTGACATCCGGGCTCGCGCATGATTTTTCCAACCTTTTGACGATCATCCTTGGCATGCAATCGCGCCTGCAACGGCTGGACCTGCCGGAAACGGCAGAACCGCTTATCACCGGCACGGTTCAGGCGGCACGGCGCGGCGGCGCGCTGCTGCACCGGATTGCCGACATGACCGGCCACCGCGCCTTTTCGCCCGAACCGACTTGCATGCCGCAGTTCCTGCGCGACCTGCAAACCCTTGTCACGCCCTCCTTGTCCGACGGGCTGTCGCTGGCTGTAGACAACGCATTTTCCGGCGCTTTGCTGCTGGATCCGGGGATGTTGCAGGATTCGATCCTCAATCTGATCCTGAACGCCCGCGATGCCTGCGGCGGGACCGGCCAGATCACACTTCACGCCCACCCCCATATGGACACATGGGCAGAGTTTATCGTCAGCGACACCGGGCCGGGATTTTCGGATCAGGCTCTGACCCACGCGCTGGACCCATTTTTCAGCACCAAGGGTGGCGAAGGCATGGGGCTGGGTCTGGCGATGGTCTACGACATGACAAAGCTGGCGGGCGGTGAGGTCCGTCTGGGCAATTCCGACACCGGCGCGCGCGTCACCTTGCGTCTGCCACTGCGGAGGGCTGAAACCACACCCGCACCCGGCCTTGTGCTGCTGGTCGAGGACAGTCCCGACCTGCGGGCAGACGTTCGCGAAATGCTGACCGATATGGGGCATGCAGTGGTCGAGGCCGCGTCGGTCGCTGAGGCCGTGCTGCTGGCCAAGGGGCTACCCGACATTGCCTTGGTGCTGTCGGACGTTTCGCTGGAAGGCCCCGAAACCGGGCTTGCACTGCTTGACCTTCTGCCCGATCACCGCGTCAGCCTGATGACATCGCTGCCGACTGACAATCCGCTTCACCGCGAGGCTTTGGACCGTGTCCCGGTGCTGGCCAAACCCTTCACACAGGCGCAACTGATGGGGTTCCTGATGCTGCAAAGATCCGCCGCATGACGGCGCTTGTTTCCATCCTCGACGACGAACCGGCGATCCGCCAGATGCTTGCGGATGCATTGGAAGAGGCCGGGTTCCGCACCCTGAGCTTTGGCCGCGCGACAGAATTCGAGGCTGCCTTGCAACGTTGCACACCCGATGTCTGCCTTGTTGATCTGGGGTTGCCGGATCGTGACGGGCTGGGCCTTGTGCACCGGCTGGCGCTGGAACGTGGGGCGATCGTGATCATCATCTCGGGGCGCGCGCAGGTTCAGGACCGGGTCACCGGGCTGGAACTGGGGGCTGACGACTACATCATCAAGCCATTCGATCCGGCAGAGGTCGTGGCGCGGATCCGTGCCCGGCTGCGCGGCGCGAAACCTGCCCGCACCTCGGCCAATACCGCCGGGTTCAGCGGCTGGACCGCCCATTTCGACCGGTATGTACTGGAGGATGCCAGCGGCACCGAGACGCCGTTTTCCCATGCCGAAGGAGAGGTTCTGCGGCTGTTTCTGGACAGCCCCAACCGTTTGATCACCCGCACCCATATGCAGGAAAGCCTTGGCGGCGCGGCTGGCGAAAGTTTTGACCGGGCGATGGATGTCCGCATCTCCCGTCTGCGCACCAAGCTGCGCGAAGACCCCAGGAACCCGCGCCTGATCAAGACGATCTACGGCGCGGGCTACATCTTTCTGGGGGATGTTGTCTGGCGTCAGGGCTGAAATCTGGCGCAGGATGAAAGCAGCGCCGCTATGGACGCTCGATGGCAATCGCCGTGCCCTCGCCACCCCCGATACAAATCGCCGCGATGCCGCGCTTCAGACCGCGTGTCTCCAGTGCGTTGAGCAGCGTCACCATGATCCGCGCTCCGCTGGCACCGATCGGATGGCCCAACGCGCACGCCCCCCCGTTGACGTTCACAATATCGCGCGGCAAGCCCAATTCATGCATGAAGGCCATCGGAACAACGGCAAACGCCTCGTTCACCTCCCACAGGTCTACATCCGACACCCGCCAGCCCAAGCGCTCCATCAGTTTCTTCGCGGCAGGCACCGGGGCCGTGGGGAACAGGGCCGGTGCCTGAGCATGACTGGCATGGCCAAGGATGCGCGCGCGGATCGGCATATCCTGCGCCTCTGCCGTGGCCCTGTCCGCCAGAATCAGCGCCGCCGCCCCATCCGAAATTGACGAGGAATTTGCCGCCGTCACCGTGCCATCCTTGCGAAAGGCAGGTTTCAGTTGCGGGATCTTCTCAGGCCGGGCCTTGCCGGGTTGTTCGTCCTTGGTGATGACCTCTTCACCGGTGCGGGCATGGACCGTGACCGGCGTGATCTCTTTGTCGAACGCCCCGCTGCGTTCGGCATCCAAGGCGTTCGACAAAGAGGCCAGCGCGTATTGATCCTGCCCCTCGCGGGTGAACTGAAACGCCTCGGCGCAATCCTCGGCAAACGTGCCCATCAGGCGGCCCTTGTCATAGGCGTCTTCCAGCCCGTCAAGAAACATGTGATCCACGACCTGCTGATGCCCGATCCGCGCCCCATCGCGCATCTTGGGCAGCAGGTAGGGCGCGTTCGTCATGCTTTCCATCCCGCCGGCGGCCATGACCTGCGACTGCCCCAGGGCAATCTGGTCAAAGCACAGCATCGCCGCCTTCATGCCAGAGCCACACATCTTGTTGAGTGTCGTCGCAGGCACCTCTTCGCCCAGACCCGCCGCGAACCCTGCCTGCCGCGCCGGGGCCTGCCCCTGCCCTGCGGGCAGCACACATCCCATGAGGATCTCGTCCACCGTGCTTGCGCCGGACTGTCCCAAAGCGGCGCGCAGCGCAGCCCCACCAAGGTCAGCGGCGCTGACGGCGGAAAACGCGCCCTGAAACCCGCCCATGGCCGTGCGGGCGGCACCCGTAATGACGACTTCGTGCATGCGATCCTCCATGAATGATGTGACTGACACCTGCATACAGAATAGTAAGGAATGGAATCTAGTGTCACCTGACAAGGAACAAAGCAGGAAGACACGACATGAACCTGTCAAGCAGCAGTGTTGGTGCCACGCAGATCATCACCGTAGAAGAAGCCCGCATTGATGCCGCCGTGGCGATCCAGTTCAAGGACCGGATGCGAGAGGTCAGTGATGGCGGCCCCGCACGCATTGTCCTGAACCTGCGCAATGTGGATTTCATCGATTCAAGCGGGCTTGGCGCAATTGTTGCCGCAATGAAACAGCTAGAAGACGGCCGCACTCTGGACCTGTGTGCCCTGACGCCGAATGTCGACAAGGTTTTTCGGTTGACCCGGATGGATACAATCTTCGGCATTTTTGACTCCGTCGATGATGCCGTGGCCCAAAGTAACAGCTGAACGCCACCGCAGTTTCAACGCATTGGAAGCAGTGACGAAGATGTGCGACTCGATCCCGCGATCCTTATTGAGCCTGTCGTTTCAAAGTACGTCCGATGCCGTGCGCAAGACATTGGGGCGTATCGCGCAGGCCGTCGCCGATGCCGGACAAAATCCGACCGCCACCAACAATATTGAACTGGCAATGGCAGAAGCGTTGAACAACGTCGTTGAACATTCTTTTCGAGACAGGGAAAACGGGCAAATTCTGCTATCCATCATGTTGCTGGAGGACAGTTTTCGCATCAGCATCCGTCACGATGGAACCCCGATGCCGGGGTTGCGCCTGCCCGCAGGCAAACCTGCCACGATCGGGAATGAAATCGCCAATCTGCCCGAGGGTGGTTTTGGCTGGTTTCTGATCCGTTCCCTGATTATTGATGCCACATATAGTCACCGGGAGAACTGGAACGAATTGGTGCTGCGCTTTTCCAGACATCCGGCCAGATGAAGATCGTCAGCGCACCGATCTACATGCCGTCACGGCACGGCGCATCCGGTTCGGTGCCGGTCATCCTGGACTGCACCCGGCCATTACCATTGACGCGAAGCAAAACGGATCATGCCCCAAAGAGGCCTGATTTGCTCCGTATTTCGGTCAGGAATATTGGACAAAACAAAAGGGTAGCTGCAAATAGCTTCCCTTGGCGTCACGCGTTTACAGCCCCCACCAGTGCGTGACGTCAAGGTACTTTCCGAAATCGACGGTAAGACCCCGGCAGGCAACGGCCGTGCCCCCTGTAAAGCGCGGGGGGAACGCATAAAATCAATGACGAACCGCAAGGCCAATCGCGGGGCGTGTCGAGTGACCGGGGTGATCTCGTCTCGCCGAACGCTCAGACACCTAAACGCACTCGGCTGACACCTGCCTCAGTTCATCTGAAAATGAAGCTCGTAGCTGCCGTTCTGAAAAGCGCCGAACAGATCGGAAATATCGGGGTGATCGACCGGGTCACCGGAATAATCCGCGACAAGGTTCTGCTCTGACACATAGGCCACATAGAAACTTTGATCGTTTTCAGCCAACAGGTGATAAAACGGCTGATCCTTTACAGGGCGGCTGTCTTCGGGGATGGCTTCATACCATTCCTCGGTATTGGAAAACTCTGGATCGACGTCAAAAACCACACCGCGAAACGGATGCTTCCGATGACGGACGACCTGCCCGAGATGGTATTTGGCGCGTTGCGTATGCATGGAACCCTGTTTTCCTTAAGATAGTCTTACCCTGTTCACCCCCCCAATGTCCAATATCGGCCGAGAATCCAATAGAAACAGACTGTGAACCTTTCCATTACAGTCACGTTTGTGTCAAAATCGCCCTTCTGGCGACAAAGCTTGCGCGGCGACAATTTTGATCTGCCCGGCACGACCGACGGGATTGTGATTTCCTCAGACGCCCGGATCAGCTAACATGCCCTCAAAATACTACAAAAAAGCGAGAGGCAGATGAGCAGAACTCTTCGCGCGATGGTGATACTGATTTTGGTCGCGTCCTGCGGCGGCGGCAACTATACCGCGCCCCGTGATCTGGACAACGCCTGTTCAATCCTCACCCAGCGCCCAAAATATATTCGCGCCATGCGTGCCGCTGAACGCCGTTGGGGTGTTCCGGTCCATGTCCAGATGGCCACAATCTACCAGGAAAGCAAATTTGTCGGCAACGCCCGCACCCCGCTGCGCTATTCGCTGGGGGTGATTCCCATTGGCCGGCAAAGTTCTGCCTACGGGTATTCACAGGCACTTGATGCGACCTGGGATGAATATCGTCGCGCCAACGGCAAAATGAGCGCCAAGCGGGACAATATCCGCGATGCCACCGATTTCATGGGTTGGTACATGAACCAGACCCGGTCTCGGAATGGGGTGCAGCTTTGGGACGCGCGCAACCAGTATCTTGCCTATCACGAAGGCCATACCGGCTTTGCCCGTGGCAGCTATAATTCCAAGGCGTGGCTGGTGCGGGTCGCAAGCGAGGTTGGCAGCCGTTCGAACACCTATCAGGCGCAACTGGTCAACTGCCGCGCCGCCCGCTGACGGGCGGCGGCTTCCCGCGGCGGATCGGTGCCGCGGGATTGTCCTAGCGGCTCATCTTGGCGACTTCGGCGTTGATGTCGAAGATCCGGTTGGACAGGTCCGAGGCTTCTTCAAGATCTCCCAGAACAACCGTCGTGGTGCTGCCGCTGTCATCGCGGATGATCCACTGACGCAGTTGCACCGGGGGGCCGGTGAATTTCAACTGAATGTTTCCGTATTCTGGATGGTCGGGATCCTGCGCTGTCACCGTAGTGGCAGTGCCGTCATAGCCCTGCCCCGTCACCATATTGGCGCGTGCCAGATTGACATTGCGATCCAGAATGATGCTGAGCGGGGTGCGGGCCAGCGGGTAGCGGTCAGGCCCCTGGCCCGTCTTTTTGTCGAAAATCGCCACCTCGCCGGCATAGGCCAAAACCAGCGCCTGTTCGGGCGGATTGTATTCAAATCGCACCTTTCCGGGCCGCTTGATATAGATCGTACCGGTCGAGATCGTACCGTCATCGTTGATCTGGGTGAACGCCCCCTTGGCCGATGTCAGACCATTCAGGTAATTGGAAATCGCATTCAGAGATAGCTTTTCCGCCGCTGCGGGCATCGCCAGAAAGGCAACGGCACTGGCCGCGGCCAAGGTGCGAAGAAAGGTCATATGTCGTCCTCAATCGTCGTTTCTGTACAGCGTATCTAGGGCACGAACCCGGTGATATGCGATAACGGCCGGTGTGTCAGAGATATCACCTCGCCGTCGCCGCATATCAAGGGGAGCCGGACGCCGCAGGCATCAAAACGCCGTCAGCGGACAGTTGGTTCCGGCAGGGGAGGGGGCATATCGTATAATTCAGCCCCCGGCAGGCGCGGTTTCATCCGACAGGGCAAGGCAGTGTCGGAACGTCCAAGCCCCTGCGCCGTGCCGAATGATTTTTGTTGCCCGAAGCCGTATCAGCCCTGTTCCGGAACCAGAATTTCACGCTTGCCGACATGGTTGGCCGAAGACACGACACCCTGATCCTCCATCTGCTCGACCAGACGCGCGGCCTTGTTATAGCCGATCGCCAGTTTCCGCTGGATGTAGGATGTTGAACATTTCCGGTCCCGAACCACGATACCCACGGCCTGATCGTATAGCGCGTCCTCGCCATCGGTGTTGCCGCCGGTATTGAGCCCCAGAACAGCGTTGATATTGTCGGCCTTCTCATCATCCGGGCCTTCGACCACGCCGCCGATATAGCTTGGCGGGCCGTAAGCCTTGAGGTGATTGACGATTTCCTCGACCTCTTCATCCGAACAGAACGGCCCGTGGCAGCGGGTGATCCTGGCACCGCCTGCCATGTAAAGCATGTCGCCCATACCCAGAAGCTGCTCGGCCCCCATCTCGCCCAGAATGGTGCGGCTGTCGATTTTCGACGTGACCTGAAAAGAAATCCGCGTCGGGAAGTTCGCCTTGATCGTGCCGGTGATGACGTCCACGGAGGGGCGCTGCGTGGCCATGATCAGATGAATTCCGCTCGCCCGCGCCATCTGTGCCAGACGCTGAATGCAGGCCTCGATCTCTTTGCCCGCGACCATCATCAGGTCGGCCATCTCGTCGACGATCACGACGATATAGGGCATTTTCTTGGGTTCGATCTCTTCCGTCTCGAAGATCGGCTCGCCGGTTTCATCGTCAAAGCCTGTCTGGACCGTGCGTTCAAACATCTCGCCCTTGGACAGCGCCTCGGCGACACGGCCATTATAGCCGTCGATGTTGCGCACGCCCATCTTGGACATCTTGCGATAGCGCTCTTCCATCTCGCCGACGGTCCATTTCAGCGCGACCACGGCTTTTTTCGGGTCGGTCACAACCGGGGACAGCAGATGCGGGATGCCGTCATAGACCGACAATTCCAGCATTTTGGGATCAATCATGATCAGGCGGCATTCGTCCGGCGTCAGCTTGTAGAGCAGTGACAGGATCATGGTGTTGATCGCCACCGACTTACCCGAGCCGGTGGTCCCGGCGATCAGCAAGTGAGGCATCTTCGCCAAGTTCGCCACCACGGGATCGCCGCCGATATCCTTGCCCAGTGCCAGCGGCAGCTTGTGATTGCCATCGCCATAGTCGCGCGTTGACAGGATTTCGCGAAAGGACACCATCTCGCGGTTCTCATTCGGCAATTCGATGCCGATCACGCTGCGCCCCGGAACGGTGGACACGCGCGCCGACAGGGCCGACATGCTGCGCGCAATGTCATCTGCCAGCCCGATCACACGGCTGGCCTTGAGGCCCGCGGCCGGTTCCAGTTCGTACATGGTAACGACCGGGCCGGGACGGACCGAGACGATTTCGCCCTTCACGCCATAGTCGTCGAGCACGGATTCCAGCATCCGGGCATTTTCCTCCAGCGCCTCGTCGGCCAGAACATGACGCTGGATCTTGTCGGGGCTCATCAGCAGGTTGAGCGGCGGAAGTTCGTATTCTTCGGGATTGTCCTCGAATTTCAGGCTGGGTTGCGCCTCTTGCTTTGCGCGGCGCGAGGGCTGCATCGGCTTGCGCACCGGTTGTTGCACGACTTTCTTTGCATCCGGAATGGGCAGCGGTTGAGTCTGCATTGGTGGCTCGAACTGGTAGTGATCGTCCAGCATTTCCGCCTCGTCAAAATCTGCATCCTCTTGCGGCAGAGGCTGCGGCTCGGGGGCCGCAGCGGGTATATCTGTACGCCGACGTGGCGTGATGATCCGACCGGTTTGCTGCGGGGTTGGCATGTCAGCGGAAGGGGAGGTTGCCTCTGGTGCCCCGGAAGCGTCTGCGCCGGTGCCGGTCAACGGAGGTTCTACCGGAAGGCGCGGCGTGCCGGAGGTCAGCGGCGGTTCCGGCGGCAGACCAGGCCGCGGCGTGATGATCAACGGATCCGGCCCGCGGCCGCGCCCCTTGGTCAGCGGTGCGGCGCTTTTGACCTGCATGGCGGGATTTCGGCGCACGCGCGCCTTGATGACATCGGCGATCTTTGCCTTGATCCGGTCATCGCTGGGCCCGTCGCCCACATCGGCATCGGATTCAGTCTCGATCAGTTCGGGTTCCGGCATCTGGTCAAGCGGACGCTTGATGAGCGCAGGCATCCGCGCGAGGAAGCTGGATTTCTCTGCCGATTCTTCGGGATCGAAATCCGGCGCGGGAACGGAGGTCTGCGCATAGGCCCATTCAGCGGCCTCGGCAGCCTCTGCCTTGCTCCGGGCACGACGTTCCGCAAGACGAGTCTGTGTCGCCTGAGCCGCACGGACCGAGGCACCGGCCCCACGTCCAAGAAGTGTCAGGATCGTTGCATAGGTCATCACGATTCCCACTATCAGGAAACGACCGATACTGCGCAGCTCTGGCATGGTGAAGCCCAGCACGAAGGCACCCAGTGCCAAAAGGCCCACCCCCAGCAAGAGCTGCACCAGCTTCAGACCGAAGGTCGCACCGACGGGCAGGATGTTCAGCAATGTGCCCATCATCATGTCGCCGAACAGGCCACCTAGGCCAAAGCTGTGGGTCCATTCAGGGCCGATATTCTGACCAGCGGCATAGACCGCTGCCAGTGCAATCCAGATCGGCGCAAAGATCACGCGGGCCGATACGCGCTCGTCCCCCCTGTGCAGCGTAAACCGCACGCCCCAGGTGACCAGAACCAGCGCCAGCCCCCAACTGCCCCAGCCCACGATCATGAACAATGGCGCGGCGACAGAGGCCCCCAGCCGCCCCAGCCAGTTCTGCACCGGGGCATCCGTGGCCGACAACCAGCTGGGATCGTCCGGCGTGTAGCTGGCAATCATCGCCGCCGCTGCGCAACCCAGAACGACCAGCAGCACGCCGATCAGTTCTTTTCCGCGCTTTTCGATCGCCGCCTGCATGTTGCTGTCGAAAAGGGGATCACGCCCCCGTGCCTGATATGCCATTTTCCCTCGCCTCAATCGTACAGACAGTCACGGAGCCGGATCAGCCCGCGCTGCATCTCTGCTTTTGGGGCCACCATGGCGACCCTGATAAACTCATGTGCGGGGTTCACCCCGTCCACTTCGCGGCCCAGATAGGCACCCGGCAGAACCCGGACGCCGGTCTGGGTCCACGCCTTCAGGGCCGCCTCTTCGCCATTGCCGACACGCAGCCACAGAAAGAACCCTGCCTCCGGTCCTGCGTAGCCGGGCACATTCGCAAAGATCTCGTCCGCAAGCGCGTATTTCTCCTGGTAGAGCGTCCGGTTCTCCACAACATGCGCGTCATCTGCCCAAACACGGGCCGAGGCGGCCTGAATGGGCAGCGGCAAAGGTGCCCCGGAATAGGCGCGCAACTGACGGATGCGGGCGATGCATTGCGGCCCACCGGCAACAAAGCCTGACCGCAGCCCCGGCAGGTTGGATCGTTTGGACAGCGAGTGGAAGATCACCACGCGCTCCGGATCGGCACCCATGGCTTGCGCGATCTGCAACGCACCGGAAGGCGGCGCATCGCGGTAGATCTCGCAATAGCATTCGTCGGCCATGATGCGAAAATCGTGCTTTTCAGCCAGCGCGATCAAATCGCGCCAATAGGCCTCGCTCGCCACAGCCCCCTGCGGATTGGAGGGCGAACAGACATAGGCCAGCGCCACACGGTCCAGCACCTCGGGCGCAAGCTGTGTATAGTCCGGCAGGTGGCCGGTCGCTTCGGTGGCAGGCACAAAGACCGGCTCTGCCCCCACCGAAATCGCCGCGATCATGTAGACCTGATAAAACGGGTTGGGGATCAGAACGACGGGCCGCTTGCCGCGCACCGTTTCGGGGCACAGCGCCATCGCGGCGTTGTACAGCCCCTCGCGTGTACCATTGAGTGCCATCACCTGACTGGCAGCATCCAGCGTCACGCCGTAGCGGCGCCCCACGAAACCCGCAATCGCTTCCAGCAGTTCCGGCGTGCCGTCATTTGCAGGATAGCGCCGGAATTCGGCGGCATTTTCCGCGATGATCTGGGCAACCCATGCCGGGAAGTCGTGCTTGGGTTCGCCAATGGTCATATGCACCACGTCGCCACCGGGCGCGTGATGGTCCAAAAGCGCCCGCAAGCGCGGAAACGCGTAGGCCGGAAGGTTCGAGAACCGCTCGGGAAACATATTCAATTGCCTCAAGGTGCGGGGTCATTAACGCCCCACTTTGTGCCAGAATAGCCAAGCCCCCGCGGGCCGTCCACAGAAAGCCGGGGGAAAATCAACGCTGTGGCAGTAAGGGCGCAATGGCTGTGGACGGCTCTGCCACCGGCCCTGAGGGCCTTGACAAGGGATCACGCGCTATTGGCGCGCCGCGCGGGGGCAATCAGCGCAAGACGGCCTCCGCTGCGCTGCCCAGACGCAACAGACGCTCCTCTCCGTAAGCCTTGCCCATGAAGAGAATGCCGCAGCTTGGCACGCCGGTCGGCAGGGTCAAACCCGCGCCACCCATCAGGTTTCCGATTCGCGTGTTGCGCAATGTCATCAGGTTCTCGGAGACATAGTAATCCGGATCGTTCATCAGCCGGTCAACATTCGGCGGCAGGTTCGGTGCGGTGGCGCAGATGACCGCATCAAACCCGGCAGTGCGCGCCGCCCATGTCGCGCGATGCGCCTCCAGCCGAAGCCAGGCCGCGACAAATTCGGACCCCGTGACCTCTGCCCCGGCGCGAAACCTGTCCAGAATACGGGCAAACATCTTGTCAGGTGCCGCCTCGATCGTGTCACGCCAATGGCCATAAGCCTCGCCAGCATAAAGCGTGGGCGTGTCGGCCATTGCCTCGGCAACTTCCGGCGCGTCGATCTGGACGACCTCTGCGCCTGCGGCTTGCAATTTTTCGACGGCGGTGCGGTAGGCGGCGGCGGGCGCGTCGCGCAGATCCTCGCTGGCGATGGTGCGCAGATCAGCAAGACGGACGCCCTTCAGCGAGGCACCGCGCAGATCGGCAGGCCCCCTGCCCTCCAGCACCGCCAGCGCCAGTGCGGCATCCTCGACCGTGCGGGTCAACGGACCGACCGTATCGAAACGGGTGCAAAGCGGCACTGCGCCCGACAGAGACAGCCGCCCCGAGGTGGTCTTCAGCCCGACAAGATCGTTCCACGCCGCAGGGACACGCACGGAGCCGCCCGTGTCGGACCCGATGGCCAAGGGGGCAAGCCCAAAGGCGACAGACGTGGCGGCGCCCGAGGATGATCCGCCTGACACCGCGCTTTCGTCATTCACGCAAGGCGGTGTCTGCGTCATGGGGTTCAGCCCAAGGCCGGAAAACGCCAATTCCGACTGATGGGTTTTGCCCAGACAGACCAACCCCATCGCGGTCGCAATGCGCAGCACCTCTGCATCGCGGTCGGGCACCCGCCCTTCCAGCAATCTGGAGCCTGCCTCTGTCGCCACGCCTGCCGTATCAAACAGGTCTTTCCAACTGCACGGCACCCCATCCAGCGGCGACAGGCGTCGGCCTGCCTTGGCACGGGCAGACGCCGCACCCGCCTCGGCCATCGCCCGATCCGGGGTCAGCCGCGCATAGATCCGGTCCTTCAGCGGATGCGCGGCAATGCGGTCCAGAAAAAACTCTGCCAGTGCCATCGGATCAATCTCGCCCGCGCCGATGCCGCGCCCCAGTTCCGCCGCAGTTTGTTCCGACCATTGCTGCATGTCTGCTTCCTCTGATTTTTCTCCGCGAGGGTAGCGGCAGCGCGGCGCATGGACAATCCCGCGCCGCCGGCCATATTGGCAGGCATGAACGCTATATCCGATCTTCTCATCGTGGGCGGCGGGCTGAACGGCCCGGCACTTGCGCTTGCTGCCGGGCAGGCCGGCCTGTCCTCCACCGTCATCGACGCGATGCCGGTCGATACGGCCACGGCGCATGACTTTGACGGGCGATCCTACGCTCTGGCGCTGGCCTCGCAACGAATGCTGGCGCGGCTTGGGCTGTGGGACATGCTGAAGGATGATGTCCAGCCGATGCTGGAGATCAAGGTCAGCGACGGGCGCGCGGGCGAAGGTGCCGCCTTCCTCGGGCTGCATTTCGACCATTCCGAGATTGAAGAAGGCCCGATGGGCTACATGGTCGAGGATCGCTACCTGCGCCGCGCGTTGATGCAGGCCATGGAAGCGACGGACCTGATCCGCCACTTGCCCGACACCAGGGTGGCCGGACAGAAAACCGATGCGACGGGCGTTTCGGTGACGCTGGAGGGCGGCGAGGTCTTGCGCGGACGCATCCTGATCGGCGCCGATGGCAGGCAAAGCGGGACGGCCCGGCGCGCGGGCATCCGGCGTACCGGTTGGCGTTACGGGCAAACCGCGCTGGTCTGCGCCATCGCCCACGACCTTCCGCATCACGGCATCGCGCATCAGCTTTTCATGCCCTCTGGGCCGCTGGCGATCCTGCCGCTGACAGGCAACCGGTCCTCGATCGTCTGGAGCGAGAGCGACGATGCCGCAGCCCGGATCAACGCCCTGCCGGATGAGGATTATCTGACCGCCCTGCGCCCCCGGTTCGGGGATTTTCTGGGCGCAATCAGCCTTGCCGGGGACCGGTTTACCTACCCGCTGTCGCTGAGCCTTGCGAACAGCTTTGTCGCTGACCGGCTGGCACTGGTGGGCGATGCGGCGCATGGCGTGCATCCGATTGCGGGCCAGGGCTTGAACGCGGGCTTTCGTGACGTGGCCGCGCTGGCGCATGTGCTGACCCACGCGCAACGGCGTGGTGAGGACGTCGCGCAATCCGACGTTCTGGCGCGGTATCAGCAGTGGCGTCGTTTCGACACAGCCACGCTCGCCGGAGCCACGGACATCTTCAACAGGTTGTTTTCAAACGACAACCCGCTGCTGCGTGCGGGCCGGGATCTGGGCATGAAGGCGGTCCAGTCCGTCCCTGCCCTGCGCCGCGGCTTTATCCGAGAGGCGGCGGGGCTGACGGGCGACCTGCCAGACCTGATGCGCGGCTGAACAGCGCCGCTATCGCGAGTGCAGCCCCGATGAAAATCGTGATCCAACCGTAATACCATAACGCACCGGAAAACAGATCTTCGGCATAAGAGGCGGCAAACGCCATCTTGCCGCGTATTGCCATCACAAGACCCACGATCAGGATTGCAACCCCAGCCAACAAGGCGGCACCGCTGCGTTCTAGCCAGCCCAGAAGCATCGCGATCAGCGCACCGATCGGAGCACCGACCAGCGCCACCTGCACATCCCAGAACGGATGTGCGCCCAATACCTCTCCAAGGCCCAACCAAACCGTCAGGATGACTGCGAGAGCGCCGAAAAGAGCAGAAATAATAGGTCGATACATCGGGCAGCCCTCCTTTTCGCGCAGAGCTTAGCTTAGTCCCTGTCACAGCAAAAATCACCTTCAGGTGATGCAGATGAGATCTGCTCAAATCGCCTTGTAAACGGACCTGAATTGACGAAGATGCGCCCGGCACACGCGACGGATACACCGCTCGCCCCGGCCTAATCGTCCAGCTTGCGGGCTTCGTCCAGCAACATCACCGGGATACCGTTGCGAACCGGATAGGCAAGACCGGCATTGCGGGAGATCAATTCTTGCGCGTCCGGATCATAGACCAGCACGGCGTGGGTGTGCGGACAGACCAGCGCCTCCAGCATCCGGCGATCAAATTCAGGTGTCGCATTCATTGCATCAGATCCTCTCCGCCGCCGCGCAGGGCATATTCCAGAAGCGTTACCAATGTCTCGCGGCGCGTGGTCAGCGAGGGCGCTTCCAAAAGGGCCTGTTTATCTTCGGGGGCAAATTCCAGCAGCATCGACAAAGAGTTGATCAGCAGTTCGTCATCGGCCTCGGCCAGCGTGTCCCAATCGGCGGACAAGTCCCGCGTATCAAAATACCGACCCAACACTTTGAGAAAGCTGTCGCGGCAAAACGTGTCGTCCGGCACCGCATGGGCGGTCCGGTCCTGCTCGAAACCGTCCCAGGACACCTCACAGCGACGATACGGGGAAAACCCGTCCAACTCGCGCTTTATGCGGTAGCGAGACACGCCCGCCAGCGTGACCATGTAGCGCCCGTCCTCTGTTTCCGAAAACTGCGTCACCCGCCCCGCGCAGCCAATACTGTGCAGCGCGTCGTCGCCGTTTGGCGTGTCGAACGGTTGCACCATCCCGATCAGCCGCGACGGGGTCTTGAGCGAATCTTCCAGCATTTGCAGGTAACGCGGCTCGAAGATGTGCAGGGGCAATCTCGCACGCGGCAGCAAAAGCGCGCCCGGAAGCGGAAAAATCGGAATGGTGTCCGGAAGATCGACTTTGCAACTCATGTCGCTGAAACTAGCGTTGCGACACGATCAGGCAAATATCATCGAGCTCAGCTTGCGGCGTCCGTTCAAAACAACCGGATCGTTGGGCTTCAGTGCCTCGAAGATGGTGAAGAGTTGCGTCTTGGCAGCGCCGTCATTCCATTCGCGGTCCCGGCGGAAAATGTCCAGCAATTCGGCAACCGCCGCTTCCGCATCGCCATTGGCGTGCAACGCCAGGGCGAGATCAAACCGCGCCTGATGATCGTCCGGGTTTGCATCGACCTGCGCGCGCAATTCCGACACCGAGCCAGCATTCTCGGCCTGTTTCGCCAGTTCAAGCTGTGCATGGGCCGCCTCAAGTTCCGGTGCCTTGCTGATCTCGGCAGGCGCGCCGTTCAGCACGGCCTCTGCCTGTTCCAGATCCCCCGCCGCGATATGCGAACGGACCATGCCGCCATAGGCCGCGGCGTGGTTGGGGTCTTCGCCGAGAATTGCTCCGAATATCTGCGCGGCATCGGCAGCCGCGCCTTGTTCCAGCATTTCCTCTGCGGCGGTCAGCGCCTCGTCCAGCCCTCCGGACGCATCGCCGCCGCCTGCCTGCACGACACGTTCGACAAATGCCTTGATTTCGGATTCAGCGACCGCGCCCTGAAATCCGTCAATGGGCTGACCCTGCCAGAACGCGTAGACTGTGGGGATCGACTGAATGCGCATCTGACCGGCGATGCCCTGCGCCTCGTCGACATTGACCTTGGCCATCCGCACGGCACCCTTGGCGGCTGTCACCGCGGCTTCCAGCTGCGGCCCCATCGTTTTACAGGGGCCACACCAAGGTGCCCAGAAATCGACGATCACCGGTGTGGTCTGGCTGGCCTCGACAACCTTTGCCATGAAGTCGGCTTCGGTCACGTCCTCGATCAGCGTTGCATCAGCTTGCGGAGCGGCACCAAGTTCGATCATTTCCCAAGTTCCATATCTATCGCTTGCGTTGCGGTCTAGATGGCCCATGCCGACCCATGTTGCAAGGGGCGCGCCCTGTCCGGAGCAGCCTGACCCGAGCCATTACCTGCGAACAGCGCCCCGCGCCCGGCGCGATCACAGATCGAAAGTGGCAAAGACCGGCGCGTGATCCGAGGGCTTTTCCCACCCGCGCACATGGCGCAGCACACGGCTGGAATGGCCGGCATTGGCAATGTCGGACGTGGCCCAGACGTGATCCAGTCGGCGGCCCTTGTCGGCGGCATCCCAATCCTTGGCGCGGTAGGACCACCAACTGTAAAGCTGACCCTCGGGGATGTCCTGCCGGGTGATGTCCACCCAATTGCCCGCGTCCTGTGCCTGCGCCAGATGTTCGACCTCCACCGGTGTATGGCTGACGATCTTCAGAAGCTGCTTGTGGCTCCAGACATCATCTTCGCGCGGGGCGATGTTCAGATCGCCCACAAGGATCGACTTTTCCGGGCGGTCACCGTGGAACCAGTCGCGCATCTCGGTGAGGTAATCCAGCTTCTGGCCGAATTTCAGGTTCACCTCGCGGTCCGGCACGTCGCCACCGGCCGGCACATAAAAGTTGTGGATCGTCACGCCGTTTTCCAGCTTTGCCGAAACATGGCGCGCATGGCCCAGCCCGACAAAATCATGCCCGCCCACATCTTCGATCGGCAGCTTCGACAGGATCGCGACGCCGTTATAGCCCTTCTGCCCACGCGCCACGATATGCTCGTATCCAAGGGCGCGAAAGCCCTCCAGCGGGATCTTCTCGACCGGGCTTTTGCACTCTTGCAGGCACAGCACGTCCGGCGCTTCTTCCGCCAACAGCTTGCAGACGATGGGTTCGCGCAGGCGGACGGAGTTGATGTTCCATGTGGCCAGGGTGAAGGTCATCGGCAAGCTCCGGTTTGGGCGGCAATCGCGGCAGGTCAGGAAGCGCGACCTTGCCTGCATCAACGCCGGGGTGCAAGCCAGTCTACCGCGCGCCACGCCGTGTCACCTGCGCAAAGGGGCCACCTGACCCATCCGGCCCAAAGCCCGATTGCGCCCGTCACTCGGGATCGTAGGGACACTTGATCGACAAGGTTTCATTCAGCTTCGCCCAGGTGGCGGCTTCGAACTGTTCCGGCCATTCCACGCCCAAGTGCCGCGCCCATCTGCGCGCCCGCGGCAAATAGGCCTTCGCATAGGCCAGATGGCCCGCGATCATCGCCTCGCGGTTTGGAATCGCCGGCGGCAATGATGTCAAAAGCGCCTTCTGCTCATCGGTGATCAGGCGGTTGAGATGCAGCACACCGCCGCGATGCGGCGCGTTGGTTTCCGCGATCAGCAGATCGACCAGGAGGTTGCGCAAGTGAAAGATCCCAAGCACGCCGTTGATATATTCGCGGCGACCCTCCGCCAGATGCAAGAGGCCCAGAATGCGGATGAACTCCTCGATCTGGTATCTGACTTTACGCGGATCCGGACCTGTATTCGCCGCCGTCTCGGGCAACCCATCATAGAGCTGACCGGGATCAAAAAGCGGCTTCAGATTGCTTTGGGTATGCGCGCGCATCTGGTCAGGCTTGAGGATGATGACATCGGTGCGCGTCCAGTCTTCGGTGATGGCATTGATCAGCACCGGGACTGTCATCCGATCCCACCACAAAACAATATTTCCGGTCTTTTCAATGGCATCCCGCCAGACAGAGGCAACAGCGTCAGTCGCCCCCTCATCGGCGACCAGCACAAAATCGAGATCGCTGTAGGCGTCAGCCATTCCGGTCGCATAACTGCCGCTCAGAAACAGTGCCCGAATACCCGGAGCGTCTTTGATCGCGTCAACGATCCTATCAATAGCCTTTGCATGGTCCATTCTACGCAGCCCAATGGCGACCAAAATTCGTTATCAAATCATGTAGGTTCCGCCACAAGATACAACAGTGAATGCCGATGCCCCCGAACAAAAAAGACCCAGGCCGAAGCCCGGGTCAGTCCAACAGGGAGGTGCATGCGATAACCCGCACATGCAACGGGAGGTCTTATTCTCTATGGTTGTGTCGAACCCGACACAACGGCTGATATTAATATACTCTTTTTCCCTACGCAATCAATCTATAACCGCCTGATTCAGTCACCAGAAGGCGCGCATTGGAGGGCTCCGGCTCGATTTTCTGGCGCAACCGGTAGATGTGTGTCTCAAGCGTGTGTGTCGTCACGCCGGCATTATATCCCCAGACTTCGTGAAGCAACGTGTCGCGCGCCACCACCCCATCGTTGGAACGGTAGAGGAACTTGAGGATATTGGTCTCTTTCTCGGTCAGTCTGATCTTGCGGTCTTCATCCGTGATAAGCATCTTCATCGACGGTTTGAACGTATACGGCCCAAGCTGGAAAACCGCATCTTCGGATTGCTCGTGCTGCCGCAACTGGGCGCGAATACGGGCCAGAAGCACCGGAAACTTGAATGGCTTGGAAACGTAGTCATTGGCACCCGCGTCCAGCCCGAGGATGGTGTCAGAGTCGCTGTCATGGCCGGTCAGCATCAGGATCGGTGCCTTCACGCCTTGCTTGCGCATCAGGCGGCACAGCTCGCGCCCGTCAGTATCCGGAAGGCCCACGTCGAGCACGATCAGATCATATAGTTGCTCTTTGACACGGATCATCGCATCCGCGCCATTACCGGCTTCGAAAACCTCGAAATCCTCTGTCATCACAAGTTGTTCAGACAGCGCCTCGCGCAGATCTTCGTCATCATCGACCAGCAAAATGTTCTTGAGTTGTGCCACTTGGCGTCCTCCGTGTTCTGATTTCAAGATGTGTGCCGCCCCGGCGCAGGGCAAGATTTGCTGCAACCGCCTCACGTCCTCGTGTAAAGGAAGGGCCAAGTCCGCGAATATGTTTCAATTCCGGGGTAAATTCATTACATGCCAAAGCCATATTGCAACAATCGAGATCCCCCATGCCCTTCGCCCCCGACCCAAAGGAGATGTTGGCCCGCGCCCGCGCAGATCTGCGGATGGGCGTGCCGGTCGTTATGGACGGGCCGGCACCCGCATTGATTCTGGCGACCGAAACGCTGACACCCGAAAGACTGGCCTTTGCGCAAACGCTGGGGCCGGTTGATCTGGCGCTGACGGGGCGACGTGCGGCCACACTCAAGGCGCGTGCCTATGACGGGGATGTGGCGCGGGTGGCTTTGCCGAACAATGCGACGCTGGGCTGGGTGCGCGGACTTGCCGATCCGGCGGATGATCTGCGCAAGCCGATGAAGGGGCCGCTTGTGACCCGCCGGGATGGCGACGCCAGCCCCCACCGGCTGGCTGTGTTGCTGATAAAATCCGCGCAGTTGCTGCCGGCCGCGCTGGTCCTGTCCTTGGATGACGCGGGTGGCTTTGCGCAACAGCACGGGCTGACACGGCTTCAGGCCGCAAGCGTCGCGCCGCTGCTGCAAAGCCTCAGCCCCTTGTCAGAGGTTGTCGCCGCCCGCTTGCCGATCGCTGTGTCAGAGGCTGGCCGCCTGCATGTCTTCCGCCCCGAAGATGGCGGCGAGGAACATTACGCGATGGAGATCGGCAAACCCGCCCGCAATGCGCCTGTGCTTGCGCGTCTGCACTCGGCCTGCTTCACGGGCGACCTGATGGGCAGTCTGAAATGCGATTGCGGGCCGCAATTGCACGCCGCCCTTGCCCAGATGGGCACTAACGGCGCGGGTGTTCTGCTGTATCTCAACCAGGAGGGGCGCGGCATTGGTCTGGCCAACAAGATGCGCGCCTATTCGCTTCAGGATCAGGGTTTCGACACGGTCGAGGCCAATCACCGGCTGGGGTTCGAGGATGACGAACGCGATTTTCGCATCGGCGCGGATATTCTGAAAAAGCTGGGGTTTTCCTCTGTCCGGCTGCTGACCAACAACCCGGCGAAGATTGCAATAATGGAAAAGCACGGCATCCATGTGGCCGAACGGGTACCGCTACAGGTCGGAAAAACCGCACATAACGAAGCCTACCTCGCAACCAAGGCAACAAAATCCGGGCATCTGTTTTGACCGCGAACGATCTTGTCCTGACTCCGCAGGGTGTTCGTTTCATCGGCAGGATGTGGCCCTGCACAATAGGCCGTGGCGGCATCCGCGCGGACAAGCGCGAAGGTGACGGGGCCACACCCGTGGGCACCCACAGGATCACCGGGATCCTCTATCGTCCTGACCGGACTGCACCGCCATCGCCCTGGGCGCGTCCGATACGGCCCGGCGATCTTTGGTCCGATGACCCGGACCGGCCCGAGTATAACAGGCTCGTGCGTGCGCCTTATCCCCACAGCCACGAAAACCTGCGCCGCGCCGACCCGCTTTATGACCTGATCCTGCTGACCGATTGGAACTGGCCGGATGCAAAACCCGGTGCCGGATCCGCGATTTTCCTGCACAGATGGCGTCGCCCCGGTTATCCGACAGAAGGTTGCGTTGCGTTCCGGCCCGACCACCTGTGGCAGATCGCACGCCGGATCACGCCAGCAACCCGGCTGATCGTTCGGGCGCGATAAGTCCCGTCAGCCCGGCACACGTTCGCCAAAGATGGCCGAACCGACCCGGATATGGGTTGCCCCCAACGCGATTGCCTGCTCGAAATCCTCGCTCATCCCCATCGACAGGCCATCAAGCCCGTTGCGCGCGGCGATCTTCGCCAGCAATGAAAAATGCAGCGACGGTGCCTCGTCAACCGGCGGGATGCACATCAACCCACGCACCGGCAGATCCAGACCGCGGCACTCGTCGATGAACGCGTCCGCGTCGGCGGGCAGCACACCGGCCTTTTGCGGCTCTTCGCCGGTGTTGACCTGAAGGAACAGATCCGGGCAGCGCCCGATTTCCTGCGCGATCCGGGCGATCGTTTTGGCCAGCTTGGGCCGGTCGACCGAATGGATCGCCTCGAACAGCTCCATCGCCTGCCGGGTCTTGTTGCTTTGCAACGGCCCGATCAGATGCACCTGAACACCGTCAAACGCCTCACGGAACCCCGGCCATTTGCCCGCGGCTTCCTGCACCTTGTTCTCGCCAAACAGACGGTGCCCTTCATCCAACACAGCGCGCACCCGGTCGTCAGGCTGTACCTTGGACACGGCGATCAGCTTGACCGAGCCGGCCTCTCGTCCTGCATTCGCCTCGGCCTTGGCGATGTGCTCCTTGATTTCCGACAGTCCCATCACGGCTCCTTCATTGCGTCGATGAACGGGGCCAGTTCGGCCTCGTAGCGTTTCCAGGCGGCCGCTGATGTCTGGTAGATCGGCTGGCGCACCTGATGCAGGCTGAGCGTGCGAATATCGCCCGCGTGTTTGTGAAACTCAAGGCAGGCATCCTGCCAGTCCAGCCCGACCGCACCGATCAATGCGCGCGACTGGGTTTCTGGATCGGCGACAAGATCCTCGTATCGCACCTCATGGAACGCCCCCGGCATCCGGTCGCGCCAGAAGGCGATCACCCGGTGAAAAGTCTTCACATAATGCGCGATGTCCGGCAGCGAATTGGAATAGCGATGCACGCCATTTTCAAAGTAGTTGCGGTAGATCGACAGCGCCGCATCACGCGGATCACGATGCACGATGACAAACCGCGCGCCGGGAAGGGCGCGGCGCAGCAGACCCAGCACCAGATAGGGCTGGATCGACTTGTCGGTGACAATGCCACGATCCACGCCCACCATGCGCGTCACCGCATCGGCATATGTCCGGGCCAGCGCGGCCAGTTTGTCCGGCGCGATGTCGCGCAGCGGGGTCATGTCGCGCGGACCGCCGAACGCCTGAAAGGCCAGACGTGGGAACAGCGTCAGCTCGCCCCCTGCGATCACATCCGAATGGCTGGCGATGATCTGTTCGACCAGTGTTGTGCCAGAGCGCGGCATGCCGATCACGAAAATCGGCCGCAAGGTCGATGTGCCCTCCGGCGCTGACAGATCCGCCCCGTCCTGCGCAGACAGCAACGCATCGACGTCTTTGGTATATTCGGCGGGGCTGTAGGGAAAATACTTGCGTTGCAGCGCGTTGGCTGCGTCCAGATAGCCGAAAACTCTGTCGGGCTCGCCTGCCTCTGACAGCGCCTTGCCCAAGGCAAAGCCCAGATGCATCCGGCTTTCGTCGCTTTGGCCAGCATGTTTCCACGCTTTTTGCATATCCCGCAGCAGCGTGTCGCCACGGGTCAGCTTTTTGGTGCCAAGGAACACGCGGTACAGTTCGCCATCCAGCGGATGCGCTTTCAGCAGGCGGCGATAGATTTTCTCTGCCGCGTCGAATTCCCCCAGGCGTTGCAGATAGGCGGCCTTTTCGGCCTGCGGCTTTACCGCTTTGGGGGTCAGCGCGATCAGCCTGTCCAGCGCTGACAGCGCAGCGGCCCGGTGGCCCGCTGCCTGACTGGTCTGTGCCAGCGCTTGCAGGATCATCGGCTCACCCGGTTTCAGCGCATCGGCCTGGGCATACAGGGTCACGGCTTGTGCATGACTGCCCGCCGCTTCGGCGATCCGGGCCAGTTGAAACGGCAGTTCCGCCATCTTCGGCGCGGCTGCGCGCAAGGACTGGTACAGCGCCTTGGCCTCTGCCAACCGCCCGGCCGCGTGAAACTGCTTGGCCCGCTTGTACTGTTCGGAAATCTGCGCGCGGTTGATCGGGAACATCGGGGCCTCTTTTGCTGGCCCATGTGCTACTGCGCTGCGACACAAAAGAAAAGAGCGGGCACCAAGGCCCGCTCTTTCCGTAACCAAGATTGGCTTGAGCTTAGAAGCTCATTGCCAGACCCAGCGAGTAGGTGTCTGCGTCGAAGTCAACGCCACCGATTTCGGCTTCGGAGTCACCATAGCCGAACTGAGCTTCGATACCGCCGCCCAGGTCGTAGTTGGCGATCAGGCCCCAGCCTTTGGATGTGTCGCCGTCAACGCCAGCGACGTTGTCGAACTCACCGTAGTTCACAGCAACGGTCAGAGCGTTCATTGTGTAGCCGAACGCAACACCCCAGTGCTCCATGTCTTTCGCGCCAGGTGCTGTGAAGTTCATCGACGAGTAGTTGGCGATGGCAACGATGCCGTTGGCGAATGTGGTGTCGAGGCTGATACCCCAAACTTCGTCAGCAGGGTTGTCTTCGTCTGTGGTCTGGTAACCAAGACCAACACCCAGTGTCAGGCCAGCAAGCTCACCCGAATACTTGACACCCAGACCCCAGACAGGATCGTTGTTGCCGGAATCGTCGACTTCGGCCGACAGGTAACCGGTGAAGGCGTCGAAGCTGTAATCGAAACGTGCGATCTGGCCGTCATACATGCCGTCGAGGCCGGAGTTGCCGTTATAGCCGCCGTGCTCGTGGTTGTCGCCCAGCGAGTCGCCGATGATGGCTTCGTTCATTGCTGCGTCGAACGCACCGTCGGTGTCGCCCATGGTCAGCTTGGCGCCGCCATATGCAACAAACATTGTCGCGCCGCCGTGGGCGGTGTCGTCACGAGTTGCGCCGGATTCGGCACCACCAGTTGTGGCGTTGTTGTCGCCGATTTCTTCGTCCAGATCAACGGATGCACCGAAGGACAGACCGTTGTCTGCTTCGCCGGACATGCCGAAAGTCACGTCGATATCTGTGTGGAACTGGTCAGCGATACCGTCGCCGCCCATGATGCCCATTTCAGCGGAACCGGTCAGGTTGACGTCTGCAGCGGCGATGCCGGCAGTTGCGACCAGTGCCGTGGTAGCGAAAAGAATAGATTTCATAGTTTTCCCTCATGTGTTCGAAAGGCACGCATCAAACCGGCTTTCCGGTCTCGATGGATGATCTATGCTCCCGACGGGCGCTTGTTTGCAAGACATCCGGCTGGGGCAGTACCAACAAGCGTGTCAGTGATGCGCTTTTGTCACAAGAATTGCACCGACCGTCGGTCCGGCTCGGCAAAGGCCGTCCAAGCCCCCCCGCCTTATAAACAATCTGCGCCTTGTCGTGACGGGCGGCGGCAGGTATGGAAAGGTACAAGACGCCACGCGGGCAGGAGCACACTATATGGCATTCACGCGCTACGGACTGGCCATCGGCCTTATCGCCACGCTTGTTATGACAAGCGCGTGCAGCCGATCTGGCAGCCGCACCACTGTCGACACGCCTCCGGCAGATGAGATCCTGGATCAGAACATCTATGGGGATCGCGGGCGGCCACGCTCGACCATCTGGGATATTTTCAGGGGCCGTGACGATGTGGGTCAGGTTGGGGCAGTCAACAAATACATCTGGAATGCCTCGCTGGAGGTGCTGAACTTCCTGCCGGTGCAATCGGTCGATCCGTTCACCGGGGTGATCTCAACGGGGTATGGCACACCGCCGGGTGGCGGGCGTGCCTATCGCGCGACGATCTATGTCAGCGATCCCGCACTTGATGCGCGGTCGCTGAACGTGGCGCTGATGACGCGGTCCGGTCCGGCCAGCGCATCCACCGTGCGCGCGGTAGAGGATGCCATCCTGACCCGTGCGCGCCAGTTGCGCGGGCGCGACAGCCGCCTTTAGGACCGCCACGACATTTCACGACGCCACGAATCGGCCCGCAAATCTGCGGGCCGTTGTCGTTGCGAGGCTCAGTCTCGGGTGCCTGCCTTCATCAGCCCCTGATCCTTCAGCGCCGCATGGGTTTCACCCAGCGACTTGCGCGCGCGGTCCACCAGCGTGTCGATTTCCTCTTTCGAGATCACCAGCGGCGGCGAGATGATCATCCGGTCCCCGACATGGCGCATCACCAGATTGTTGGCAAAGCACCGTTCGCGGCAGATATAGCCCACCGTTCCGGCCTCGGCGGCAAAGGGCGCACGGGCGGATTTGTCCGGTGTCAGCGCGATAGAGGCCATCATGCCGATGATCTTCGCCTCGCCCACCAATGGATGGTCGGCCAGTGATTCCCAGGCAGCGCGCAGATGGGGGCCGATGTCCTCGGCCACGCGGGTGACGATGCCTTCCTCATCAAGGATGCGCAGATTCTCCAACGCGACTGCCGCGGCGACAGGATGGCCGGAATAGGTGTAGCCGTGGTTGAACTCTTCGCGGCCAATGACAGACGCAACCTCGTCACAGACAATCGACCCGCCGATCGGTTGATAGCCAGAGGACAGCCCCTTGGCGATGGTCATGATATGCGGCCGCCATCCGGCGGTTTGCGAGCCGAACCAGTTGCCGGTGCGACCAAATCCGCAGATCACCTCATCCGCGATCAGCAGGATGTCATGGTCGTCACAGATGCGCTGAATCTCGGGCCAGTAAGTCGCGGGCGGGATGATGACGCCGCCCGCGCCCTGCACCGGTTCGGCGATAAAGGCGGCAACCCGGTCGGCGCCCAGCGTTTCGATGGTTTGTTCCAGCTCGCGTGCGCGGGCGAGGCCGAACTCTTCGGGGCTTTGCGCGCCACCCTCGGACCACCAGTCGGGCTGGTTGATGTGGTGAATGTCCGGAATCGGCAAGCCACCCTGCGCGTGCATGCCCTTCATCCCGCCAAGGCTGCCCGACCCGACGGATGACCCGTGATAGCCGTTCCAGCGCGAAATGATGATATTCTTCTGCGGCTGACCTTTGATCTGCCAATAGGTTCGCGCCATGCGGATATTGGTATCGTTGGCCTCGGACCCCGATCCGGCAAAAAAGACGTGGTTCAGATCCCCCGGCGCGAGATCCGCCAGCCGCTGCGCCAGCGCGATGGCCGGCACATGCGTCGTCTGAAAGAACGTGTTGTAATAGGGCAATTCCCGCATCTGGCGCGCGGCAGCATCGGCCAGTTCGCTGCGGCCATAGCCGATATTCATGCACCAAAGCCCCGCCATCCCGTCAAGGATGCGGTTGCCGTCGCTATCGGTCAGCCAGACGCCATCGGCGCGGGTGATGATGCGCGCGCCCTTCTGCGTCAGCTCGTCATTGGTGGTGAAAGGATGCATGTGATGCGCGGCGTCCAGCGCCTGCAATTCTGCGGTCGGCATATGGTTGGAAATCTGGGGCATGGGACACCTGCGGATAAAGGAAAGGTTGGCTGGCCGTAAAATATGATCAAATTCTGCACTGTCAATCGAATCAAGCCTGCAAGGCGGCACGGACCTGGTTCATTCCCTGTTCGACATCGCGCTTGATCGCCCGTGCGGCGGAATCGGCATCGCCTGTTTTCAGCGCCTCGATCAGCTCTTTATGCCGGTCCGGCAGGTTGAGCGTGCCGAACTGTCCGCACACCACCCGCAGGGACGGGCCGAATCGCAGCCACAACCCATCCGCCAGCGACCGCAGGATCGGCGCGGCAGCCTGCGCGTAAAGCGCATCGTGAAAACGGTAATTCTGTTCCAGATAGCCGCGCACATCCCCCCCGGCGATTGCCCTGTCCAACTGCGCGTCAATCGCTTCAAGCTGGCGCACCGCCGCGGCATCCGCCCGCAATGCCGCACGTCTGGCGAGCTCTGGCTCCAACGCATTCCGGGCGGTCACAAGCTCTTCAATCGCAGCCGCATCCAGTTGCGGCACGATAACCCGGCGATTGTCCTGAAACACCAGCGCGCTTTCGGCGATCAGCCGCCGAATGGCCTCGCGGACCGGGGTGATCCCGGCATTCAAAGTCTCGGCGATGCCCTGAATGGTCACGGCCTCGCCCGGTGCCATCTCTCCGAACAGGACACGCGCGCGAAGCTCGCGATAGACAATTTCATGCGCGGGCAGCTTGCTCTGACACTGACTTGCATGATTGTTCATCACGACATCCCTCCTATGCGCAGTTTTCGGATCTTGGGCCGTACCTTGCGTTGATTTCCCCGCCATGGAAACATCCAGTTGTTGCCAGACGGTAGAAAACTTGATCAAATCGCTGCAGAGGATGCCAACAAAAGGCACCCCAGATCCAACAGGAGCAAATTCATGAAGACAGCGCTGCTGAGTTTCACCGCAACCCTCGCCCTGACCGCTGCGGCGCAGGCGCAAGAGGTGCGTGTCTACAACTGGTCCGACTATATCGACGAGGACCTTCTGACAAAATTTGAGGAAGAGACCGGGATCGACCTGATCTACGACGTATTCGACAGCAACGAGTTGCTGGAAACCAAGATGCTGTCCGGCGGATCGGGCTATGACGTTGTGGTGCCGACCGGCACATTCCTGCAACGCCAGATCGTGGCAGGCGCGTTTCAGAAGCTCGACAAATCCAAGCTGCCCAATCTTGAGAACATGTGGAGCGTGATCTCCGACAGGACCGCGAAATACGACCCCGGTAACGAATATTCGATCAACTACATGTGGGGCACCACAGGTATCGGCGTGAATGTCGCCAAGGTTCAGGAGGCACTGGGGCCCGATGCACCGATTGATTCCTGGGATCTGGTTTTCAAGCCGGAGAATATGGAAAAGCTGGCCGGATGCGGTGTGCATTTCCTTGACGCCCCGGCCGAGATGATTCCCGCCGCGCTGAAATTTATCGGCGAGGATCCCGACAGCCACGACCCCGACGTGATCGCCAAGGTAGAACCGATCTATGCCGCCGTGCGCCCCTATATCCAGAAATTCCATTCGTCCGAATACATCAATGCGCTGGCCAATGGCGACATCTGCGTGGCCGTGGGCTGGTCCGGTGACATCCTGCAATCGCGTGACCGTGCGGCCGAGGCCGAAAACGGGGTTGAGGTTGCGTTCAATGCGCCCAAGGAAGGCGCCCAGATGTGGTTTGACCAGATGGCGATCCCGGTGGATGCCCCCAATGTGGACGCGGCTCACACTTTCCTGAACTTCATCATGGATGCGCAGAACGCGGCGGCGGCGTCGAACTACGTTTATTACGCCAATGGCAATAAGGCGTCGCAAGAGTTTCTCAACGAGGATGTGATCGGCGATCCGGCGATCTATCCGTCCGAGGATGCGTTGAACAACCTGTTCACCACCACGCCCTTCGATCCGCGCGTGCAGCGGACGGTCACGCGGCTATGGACCAAGATCAAGTCGGGCACCTAGGCCTTTTTACGGCCCGCGCGTCTGTTGCGTGCGGGCCTTACCCTGACAATTTTCTGGACGAATGCATGAACCAGACGGTCTTTGCCCCTTGGAACGACCCCGAAGCGAAACCTTTGATTCAGTTCAAGCAGGTGACAAAGAAATTCGGGGAGTTTGTCGCGATCGACGCGCTGTCGCTGGATATTTTCGAACAGGAATTCTTTGCATTGCTGGGGCCATCCGGCTGCGGCAAGACCACGATGATGCGGATGCTGGCGGGGTTCGAATCGCCCAGTTCAGGCAGCATCCTTCTGGCGGGCAAGGACATCGCCCCGGTGCCGCCGAACAAGCGCGCGGTGAACATGATGTTCCAAAGCTACGCGCTGTTTCCGCATCTGTCGGTCTGGGACAATATCGCCTTCGGCCTGCGTCGCGGCGGCGGCTCGAAAGAGGAAATCGCCGCACGGGTCGAGGAAATGCTGCGGCTGACGCGCCTGACCAAGTTCGCCCGGCGCAAACCGCATCAGATTTCCGGCGGTCAAAGGCAGCGCGTGGCCCTTGCGCGTAGCCTTGCCAAGGCACCGAAACTGCTGCTGCTGGATGAACCTCTGGGCGCGCTGGACAAGAAACTGCGGCAGGACACCCAGTTCGAATTGATGGACATTCAGGAAAAGACCGGCACCACTTTCGTGATCGTCACCCATGATCAGGAAGAGGCGATGACCGTCGCCAGCCGCGTCGCGGTGATGGATGAAGGCAGGTTGATACAGGTTTCCACCCCGGATGTGATCTACGAGGCACCCAATTCCGTCTATGTCGCGGATTTCATCGGCGATGTGAACATCATCGAAGGTGCCGCCGCCCAAGAAGGCGATGCTGTCACGATCACTTGGGCAGAAGGCCAGCCACCGATCAACGCGCGCAGTACGCTCAGCCTGTCGCCGGGACAAAAGGTGCATTTCGCGATCCGACCCGAAAAGCTGACAATTTCTGCCGAGCGTCCTGATGATGCGGCCAATGCGATGACTGGCAAGGTGTTGGACATCGCCTATCTTGGTAACATCTCGACCTATCACGTCGAACTTCCCTCCGGGCAGGTTCTCAAGGCCCAATCTGCCAATACGCGCCGCATCGCCCGCCGGTCCTTCACATGGGAGGACACTGTTTGGCTAAGCTGGACCAACACGGCCGGCGTGGTGCTGGAGAAATGACATGCGGCGCCTGATCCTCATCGGTCTGCCCTATCTGTGGCTACTGGCGCTGTTTCTGGTGCCATTCCTGATCGTCCTGAAGATCTCGCTGTCCGATATTGCGCTGTCGATCCCGCCCTACACGCCGCAGCTTGACCTGTCCGAGGGGTGGGCGGGTTTTCGCGCCTTTTTGGCCGCGCTGGATTTCGAGAATTTCACCTTTCTGACGACGGATGATCTTTACTGGAAAGCCTATCTCAGTTCGTTTCAGATCGCGCTGCTATCGACGCTGATGACGCTGGCCACCGGTTTTCCCATTGCTTACGCGCTGGCCCGCGCGCCGCGAGAATGGCGCCCGACGCTGCTGATGCTGGTGATCCTGCCGTTCTGGACAAGCTTTCTGATCCGCGTCTACGCGTGGATGGGCATTCTGAACACCGAAGGATTGCTGAATCAGTTGCTTCTGGCGCTTGGTTTGATCTCGGAACCGTTGACCATCCTCAACACCAACACCGCCGTCTATATCGGCATCGTCTACACCTACCTGCCCTTTATGATCCTGCCGATCTATGCTGCGCTGGAAAAGCTGGACGACAGCCTGCTGGAAGCCGCCGAGGATCTTGGCTGTTCGCGCATTTCTGCCTTCTGGCTGGTGACCGTGCCACTGTCCAGGTCGGGCATCGTGGCCGGGTGTTTTCTGGTCTTCATTCCGGCTTTGGGCGAATTCGTGATCCCGTCGCTTCTGGGCGGGTCGCAGACGCTGATGATCGGCAAGGTGCTCTGGGAAGAGTTCTTTTCCAATCGCGACTGGCCGGTTGCCTCTGCCGTGGCGATCATCCTGCTGCTGATCCTGATCGTCCCCATCATCCTGTTCCAGCGCAACCAGCAGAAACAACGCGAGGCCGAAGGATGAGCGCGCAAACATCTTCACACGCCCGTCGGCAGAGGGTCTGTAACGCCACCTGGCTTCGTGCGTTCAGGCCGGAGGCGGACATATGAGACGGTTCACCTGGTTCAACGCCACATCGCTGACACTTGGCTTCGCGTTTTTATACCTTCCGATGGTCATTCTGGTGATCTACAGCTTCAACGCGTCAAAGCTCGTCACCGTCTGGGCCGGCTTCTCGACCCAATGGTATGGTGAATTGATCCGGAACGAGGCGTTTCTGGATGCCGCCTGGGTCACCCTGCGCGTGGCGTTTTTCAGTTCGACCTTGGCCGCGATCCTCGGGACATTGGCGGCCTATGTGCTTGTCCGCGCCAACCGCTTTCCGGGGCGGACATTGTTTTCGGGCATGATCTATGCGCCACTTGTCATGCCAGAGGTCATCACCGGTCTGTCGCTACTGTTACTGTTCATCGGTATCGGTCTGGACCGGGGCATTCTGACCATTGTGCTGGCCCATACCACGTTTTCAATGTGCTACGTCTCGGTCGTCGTGTCATCCAGGCTGGCAAGTTTTGACATTTCTCTTGAAGAGGCGGCGCTGGATCTGGGCTGTTCGCCGTTCGAGGCTTTCCGCCTTGTCACCCTGCCGATCATTGCGCCTGCGGTGATTTCCGGATGGCTTCTGGCCTTCACCCTATCGCTGGACGATCTGGTGATCGCGTCCTTTGCCGCCGGGCCGTCCTCTACCACCTTGCCGATCAAGATATTCTCGGCCGTGCGGCTTGGCGTCTCGCCCGAGATCAACGCACTGTCGACCATCATGATCGCCATTGTCACGGTCGGGGTGATTTCTGCCTCGCTGATCTCCAAACGCTCTGCCGTCCGGCAAGAGACAGAAACCCGCGCCGCCGAACGCATATGAGGCATATTTACGGAGCCTATGCCCTTTCTGACGAGCCGAACCGGCTGAACTTTTGGGCGCGTGACGTGCCCGAAACTGATCTGGCTGCCGCTTCGGCAAAGGGCAATATATCCACGGACGTGCTTGTTATCGGCGGCGGGTATACCGGGTTGAACGCGGCCCTGCATCTGGCCGAAGATGCCGTTTCTGTCTGCCTGATTGACGCGCGCCACCCCGGCTGGGGCGCATCGGGACGCAATGGCGGCTTTTGCTGCGCAGGTGGCACGCGTGCGCCCGACACTGTCCTGACGCGCCGTTTTGGCGAGGGCGGGCGCGGCGCAAGAGGTCCACGACGCAGAGCGCGCCGCCATCGACCATGTGGCCCGCCTGACGAGCCGTCTGGGCATCGATATCGACCGGCATTCTGATGGCGAAACGATCCTCGCCCATTCACGCACTGCCCAAAAACATCTGCGCACCCAGCAGCCGGAGTTGGACAACGCCTATTCGGCCAAAACGCAGTTGCATGACACGAACCAGTTGAAATCGCTCGGCATGGCGTCATCCCATCACGGCGGGCTGACCTTGCCGGTTGGCTTCGCGCTGCACCCGCGTAAATACCTGTCGGGCCTCGCGCAAGCGGCGACACCGGCAGGGGTGGCGCTCTACGGCAACAGCCCTGCACTTGGCGTCGCGCGGGATGGCAATGGCATTGTCGTGACCACGCCCAAGGCCCGCATCAAGGCGGACAGGCTGATCGTGGCCACCAATGGCTACACGACCGAGGATCTGATCCCCTGGCTGCGGGGGCGCACCCTGCCCGCGCAAAGCTCTGTCATCGCCACGGAACCGATGGACGCGAAGACGCTGGCCGCGCAGGGATGGACAAGCCATCAGATGGCGTATGAGGACCGGCGGCTGCTGCATTATTTCCACCTGACGCCGGATAACCGCATGGTCTTTGGCATGCGCGGCGGTCTGGTCAGCTCCGCCGCCAATGAAACACGCATTCGCGCCCGCGTTCGTGCGGATTTCGAAAGGGTCTTTCCGGCCTGGGCGCATGTTCCGACACCTTTTTACTGGTCAGGGATGGTCTGCCTGACAGCCTCTTTGACACCATATTGCGGCGAGATCCCGGATATGCCCGGCGCTTTCACGGCGTTCGGCTATCACGGCAACGGGGTGGCCATGGGCAGCTATTGCGGCACGCTCCTTGCCGATCTGGCACAGGGCAAGCCACCCCGTCACCTGCGCCCACGCGCTTTTGCGGCACCGCCTCCGCGTTTCCCGCTGGGCCGTTACCGGCGGGGCTTTCTGGCGGCAGAATATGCCTGGGCGCGGCTGACCGACTAAACCCTCAGCCCTGCGGTGTCAGGCTTCGGCGGGCCTTGCCGCGTTCCAGCCCCAACTGCCGTTCCCGCCAGATGATCAGCGCGCCTGCGGACATCACGATGGCCACGCCGATCATCATGATGCCGGTCGGCACTTCACCAAACAGCACATAGCCGAAAATCAACGCGAAGAGCATCGAGGCATAGTCGAAAGGCGCCAGCACCGATGCTTCGGCAAATCGGTAAGAGGATGTCAGGAAGATCTGGCCGACCCCGCCGATCAGCCCCGCGCTGATCAGCATCCACAACACCGGGGTCGACGGCATCACCCAGCCGAACGGAATGGTGAACAGCGAAAGCACTGTCGCGGTCAGCGAGAAATAGAACACAACGGCAGAGGTCTGTTCAGACTGCACCATGCGGCGAATATGGATCTGGGCCACCGACCGCAATGCGGCACCCGTCAGCACCAGAACCACGCCCAGGGTCGCGGCCATTTCCATATCCTTTGGCGAGATCGACAACCGCGGCCAGAGGATCACCAACACCCCCACCAAGCCGACCCCAACCGCCGTCAGGCGAAAGGCGCGCACCCGTTCGCCCAGCAAGACCGCCGCAAGCAGCACCGTCATCAGGGGCGAGGCAAAACCGATCGCTGTAACCTCCGGCAATGGCAGCAGGCCCAGCGCCGCGAATCCGCAGCCCATCGCCGAAGTGCCGATGATCCCGCGCCAGAAATGCGCCGCCGGGTTTTGGGTGCGCAGACCTGTCGAAAGCTCCTTGCGGGCGGCAAGCCAGATCACAATGATCGGCAGGGCAAAGAAGGACCGGAAGAACACCGCCTGAAAGCTGGGCACTTCGGCCGAGCTTGCCTTGATCAGCGAGGCCATGGCCATGAACAGAAAAAGCGCAAACAGCTTCAGCGCCATGCCACGAGCGGGAGACATTCAAACCTCGGGAAAGTTCAGTATCCGGCGACATTGGACCCGAGCGCCCGAAAGGTCAATCGCGCTGACGCCAAAGCGTCAGCCTGTGCCCAGGCAATGCCGCCGGAAGGCGCGTTTGAGCATGTCCAGCTCTTCGCGCAGAAGCTGCATCTCGGCGTGCAGATCGTCTGCCAGCACCTCGCCTGCAACAATGGCGAAGCTGTCCAGCAAATCGCCCGAGGCGGCATCGGTTATCAGGAACACCTGCGCGCCATCGCCCAGCGCATTTGCCGGGACCGGGACCGTCAGATCCCAATGCCTGCCATCAGGGTCGTCCGTCACCGTTACATCCGCAAGCGGCCGCCCCTGATGCGTAACCTCTATCTTCGGCGCGGGTGAATCGGCGCGCTTGCGGGTCACGATCCCCTCCCACACACCCTCGACAAAGCGCCGCTTGGCAATGTGATAGTCGCTCATGCTCTGTATGGCCTTTTCATTAGAGTTCCGCCCGTGGTCTGCGGCTGAACGTCAGGTCCCTCAAAATGACCTGGTTCATAGCTGGCTCTTCGAAGATCAGGTCAAGCCATAGACGCTCTACGCGCCTTTCGTTCAGGTTTGAATAGGCCAGATCAAACTCGACAAGGGCCGCCTTGTCCGTCAACGGCAGTTCCATGACCAGCTGTTCGACATTGGGCCCGTGTTTTATGTTCAGGCGCGCAAAGATGCGGAGCGGGCTTTCCAGTTCGACGATCGCCTCCATGCGCAGCAGGTGACGCCGCCGGAGGTCTTTCACCGCACTGTCCGGCAGATCAATCGCAAGCGACAGGTAGCTGCCGTCAAAACCGAACACATCCATTTGCAGGCCAAATGGGGCTAGGTCGGCCACGCGGGTATTGCGCAACTGGCGCAGCGTCAGTTCCGACCGGGTACAATCGTGAAAGACCTTCACCTCTTCGCCCAGCAGCGCGTTCGACGCGACGCAGGACAGGCCGGGATTTCGCAGCGGGCCGCGCCACAGCTCTGGCCGATAGGCCCAATCGGTATCGTTTGGTTTGGGAAAACGCGTAGAGCCGATCCGCGGCAATGCCAGCCGACTATCGGCAGCCTGAATAAGTTTGTCGAGGTGATGGCGTAGGCGGCGCGCATGCTGACGCTGCACCCGCAATTCTGTCAGATCCGTCGCATCCGCGCGCCGGGCGGCACGCGCCCACCGACGCAACGCAGCGCGATTGGTCAGCCGGTCGAGAAATCGGTTTTGCTCTGCCATGCCATCCCTCTTACCGCACATCACGACGCGTGACCAAACCGCCAAAGCCGGCCGCTGCGAGACCGTTAACGCAAGGCATCGCCTTTGAACAAACTGCCGATTGCCGCACCAAGTCCCTGCTGCCTCGGCGGTGATCCCGCGCCGGCCTCGGCAGCCGCTTTGCCCGCTTCGTCGGCACCCCGAAGCATCGCCGTACGGCGCGGCGCGGTTGCCGCGTTGGCAGCATCGGTTCCGACGGGCAGCGCTTCTTGTTGCGCCGTGTCGTCCACATCCGGACTGGCGGAACGAATGGCCCGTGCTGTGGCCTGTAGAAACGCTCCGCCGTTGGCAGACGCCATTTCGCTGCCCTTCGGCGCATAAAGTGCAAGGCCGACCTGTCGTCCCGCGACCAGAAAAGCGCCCCGCCAATACCGCTGATCGCCATTCGGCAACACGCCGGTTCCGCCTTTGGCGAGTTGCACCACAGAAACACCATTCCGCGCGCCACTTCGCAACAAACCACCCCCGGCACTGGCGGCAATCTGCTCTGGTGAGGGGAGCTGCGCGCCCGGATCCTTACCGCCGACCGTCACGGTGACAACCACCGGAGGCACGAGCGCACCTGACGTATCGCCGGTCAGAATCTGACAGCTTGCGATGACCGCAAAGGCTCGCGTGCGCTGGCTTTCGACAGTTTCCAGATCAATGCAATAATCGTCAGGGGCTCTCAGGACGACCTCGCCACCGACAACAGATAAGGTCGTGATCGGTTTGGCGTCAACCGAACCGCTTCCGCGCGCTGACGCCAGCAAGCCGCGCTGACCATTTGGCCCCGCTTCACATCCGGCCAACAACGACACGATTGCGCCCAGCAGAAATGCCGGGCGCATCATCATGCGATCATAGATCCATGTAGGCATGCTTTTCAGCCTTGCCGCCCGGATGGGTGACAGCGCCCTTGTAGATTTCACCGACCAGCTGTGAATATTTCCACAGCGCACCAGAGGCATAGATCGTCTCGCGCGGGCCTTTCCAGTTGGCCTTGCGCTCTGCCAGCTCTTCATCGGTCAGTGCGACGTCGATTGTGCCCTCGATTGCGTTCAGCGTGATCACGTCGCCGTCTTGCAGCAATGCAATCGGCCCGCCATGCGCGGCCTCCGGGCCAACATGCCCGACACAGAAACCGCGTGTCGCGCCAGAGAAACGGCCATCGGTGATCAGTGCCACCTTCTTGCCCATCCCTTGCCCCGACAGCGCCGCCGTGGTCGCCAGCATCTCGCGCATCCCCGGACCGCCTGCGGGGCCTTCGTTGCGGATCACGAACACGTCGCCTTCTTTGTAGCCACGGCTTTGCACGGCCTCGAACGCATCCTGTTCGCATTCGAACACCCGCGCCGGGCCGGTGAACAGCTGATGCTGCGCTTCCATGCCCGCGACTTTCACAATCGCACCTTCGGGGGCAAGGTTGCCCTTCAGCCCGACAACACCGCCGGTTTTCGTCAAAGGCGTTTCAATCGGATAGATCACACGGCCATCGGCCTCACGCGTGATCTTGTCCAGCGCCTCGCCCATCGAACAGCCATCGGCGGTGATGCAATCCTCGTGCAGCAGGCCCGCCTTGCGCAGCTCTTTCATCACGACCGGGACGCCACCAACCTCATAGAGGTCCTTGGCCACAAACTGCCCGCCCGGTTTCAGATCGACGAAATACGGCGTGTCGCGGAAAATATCGCAAACATCATCAAGGTAGAAATCAATTCCCGCCTCATGCGCCATGGCTGGCAGGTGAAGTCCGGCATTTGTCGACCCACCCGTGCAGGCCACGACACGCGCGGCGTTTTCCAGCGATTTGCGCGTCACGATATCGCGCGCCCGGATGTTCTTTTCGATCAGGTTCATCACCGCAACGCCGGACGCCTCGGCATAGGCATCGCGCGACTCGTAAGGTGCAGGCGCACCGGACGAGTTCATCAGCGCAAGGCCGATCGCCTCGGACACGCAAGCCATGGTGTTGGCGGTAAACTGACCACCACAGGCCCCCGCCGAAGGACAAGCCACCGCTTCGAGCTTTTCCAACTCGCATGTGGTCATATTGCCGGCTTGATGCTGGCCCACAGCCTCGAACACGTCCTGAACCGTCACATCCTTGCCGTTCAGACGGCCCGGCAGGATCGACCCACCATACAGGAACACAGACGGCACGTTCAGACGAATCATCGCCATCATCATGCCCGGCAAGGATTTGTCGCAGCCCGCCAACCCGACAAGGGCGTCATAGCAATGGCCGCGCATCGTCAGTTCAACCGTATCGGCAATCGCTTCACGCGACGCCAGCGAGGACCGCATGCCTTCATGGCCCATTGCAATCCCGTCAGTCACGGTGATCGTTGTGAACTCTCGCGGGGTGCCGCTGCCCGATTTGACCCCCATCTTGACCGACTGCGCCTGACGGTTCAGCGCGATGTTGCACGGGGCGGCCTCGTTCCAGCAGGTCGCAACGCCAACAAGCGGTTGATGAATTTCCTCTTCGGTCATTCCCATCGCATAGTAATAGGACCGATGCGGCGCGCGCGCCGCACCTTCGGTGACATGACGGCTTGGCAACTTGGTTTTGTCGAACTGGCGCTTGAGCATGGCGCTGGCCTCCCTTGATAAATGCGTTGCAGACGGAATACCCAACGCGTTGTGCCTTCACAAGGATCTTCCTATTTGTTGCGCGCGCCGAGCGCTGCGATCAGCAGGCCGAAGTCCGCGCCGTCGAGTTTGGCCTTCTGGGATGGCCTTTACCTGACCTTTGCGATCCCATTGCCACAAGCCCGAATTGGACGGCGATCCTTCTCACACGATGTTTCAAATGATTGGAACGTCACAAAATAAACCTTTGACAGAAGTCTACAATAAGAATACAACCCTAGGTATAGTCTCGTCACAACAGACATAGGCTTCCCCTCGCCGATAGTCCGGCGATCTGCGCCGGTGCCCCTCACTCCCCGGCCAGGCGCAACACCACTCCGGACAAGGCGCGCGCTTCGCACTCCCAGCGCGCGCCTGATCGGAACGGGCGGATTGCAATTCCCTTCGCCGACGACTATTTCACGGTGCACACAGGCTTCGGGAAATTGCAGATGAACTGGATCACGAACTACGTCCGACCGCGCATAAACTCTATCTTTTCGCGTCGTGAAATCCCCGAGAACCTGTGGACGAAATGCGACGAATGCGGGACCATGCTGTTTCACCGCGAATTGTCGGACAATCTGAACGTCTGCACAAATTGCAACCACCATATGGCAATTTCACCGCGCACGCGCTTTGAGGCGCTGTTTGACGCGGGCATCTTCACCGAGATTGCCGTGCCTGATCCTATCCCCGATCCGCTGCAATTTCGGGACCAGAAACGCTATCCCGACCGGATGAAGGCGGCGCAGAAAGCCACCGGCGAAAAAGAGGCGATGCTGGTTGTCGAAGGCGACATCGGACGCACGCCGATCGTCGCCGCAGCGCAGGACTTTCGCTTCATGGGCGGATCGATGGGCATGTATGTCGGCAACGCCATTATCGCCGCCGCCGAACGCGCGGTCGCGCTGAACCGGCCGCTGGTCCTGTTTTCCGCAGCGGGTGGCGCGCGCATGCAAGAAGGGATCCTGTCCCTGATGCAGATGCCCCGCACCACCGTCGCCGTGCAGATGCTGAAAGAGGCCGGGCTGCCCTATATCGTCGTGCTGACCCACCCGACAACCGGCGGCGTGACCGCATCCTACGCCATGCTGGGCGACGTCCACATAGCCGAGCCCAATGCGCTGATCGGCTTTGCCGGGGCGCGGGTCATCGAACAGACAATTCGTGAAAAACTGCCCGACGGCTTTCAGCGCGCGGAATACCTGCTGGAACACGGGATGCTTGACCGCGTCACCAACCGCACAAAGATGCGCGAAGAGCTGATCACAATCACCCGGATGCTGATGGGCCTGCCGCCTGCCGTCATGGGCGACCTGCCAGCGCCAGACGGCACGACGCCCCCTGAAACCGAAGCGGTTGACGCAAAATGACCGCCGGTTCTGACGTCATCCTTGACCGGATGATGGCGCTGCACCCGAAAATCATCGACCTGACACTTGATCGTGTCTGGCGATTGTTGGACGCGCTTGGCAATCCTCAGGACGCGCTGCCGCCTGTGATCCACATCGCGGGCACCAATGGCAAAGGGTCCACTCAGGCGATGATCCGCGCCGGGCTGGAGGCATCGGGCCACAGGGTTCACGCCTATACTTCGCCGCATCTGGCACGGTTCCACGAACGCATCCGCCTGGCGGGCACGCTGATTTCCGAAACCGCCCTGACGGCATATCTTGACGAATGCTACGCCGCCAATAATGGCGAAAGCATCACCTATTTCGAGATCACCACCTGCGCCGCCCTGCTGGCGATGGCGCGGACGCCGGCTGATTACACGCTGCTTGAGGTCGGGCTGGGCGGCAGATTGGATGCGACCAATGTCGTCGCCTCCCCGGCGCTGACGGTCATCACACCGGTGTCCATGGATCACGAAGGTTTTCTGGGCGACACGCTGCCAAAGATCGCCGCCGAGAAGGCCGGCATCCTGAAGCGGCACGCGCCTTGCATCGTGGGTCCGCAGCCCGAAGCCGCGATGGAGGTCATCGAAGCGACCGCCGCCCGTCTGGGCGCGCCTGTATTGGCCCACGGCCAGCATTGGCACGCCTACCCGGAACATGGCCGCATGGTTTACCAGGACGAGACCGGCCTGCTGGATCTGCCTCTGCCCAATCTGCCTGGCGCGCATCAGATCGAAAACGCGGGCGCGGCGCTCGCTGCTCTGCGACAGCTTGGCACCGGCGACGCCGAGGCCGCAGTCACGGCCGCCAACTGGCCCGCCCGCATGCAACGCCTGCGCAAGGGCCTGCTGGTATCGTCTGCTCCACAGATCGAGTTGTGGCTGGATGGCGGGCACAACCCCGCCGCGGGCGAGGCATTGGCGGCGCATCTGCGCAGCCTGCCCGAGCGGCCGACACATCTGATCTGCGGCATGCTGAACACCAAGGATGTCATCGGCTATCTGCACCCTCTCGCGCGCGTCGCAGATAGCCTGACCGCCGTATCGATCCCCGGCGAGGCCAACACGCTGCCTGCCGAGACCACAGCCGAAATTGCGCACACAGCCGGGTTCACTACGTCAAGCGCGGGCAGTGTGTCAGAGGCCCTGCATGCCATCGCCGCGCGCGACCCTCGGGCCCGGGTTCTGATCTGCGGCTCGCTCTACCTTGCGGGGCATGTCCTGCGCGAGAACGGCTGACTGCTCGCCTCCCCCAAAATGGCGAATCACAAGATGTTGACTGATTCGCAAAACTACGCCTATAAATAGATCCAAGAGACCGGTGCAAAACACACAGCCCGGCTCTTGGAAGCTAGATGAATGATCGACCGGCGCAACACCGTGTCTGACCTGTTGCGGTCGGGCACGCAGGCAGGATTTTTCCGACTGATCCGCGGGCCACGCCCGACATACCGCGCTGCGCCTGGTGCGAACAGTTTGCGCAAGGACCGCGTAACGATCTGAACGGGCCGCGCGTCTGGACCGAACAAAAAAGGCAAGAACCAACGATAACAAGAGCAGATCTTGGGGGCCCTTCGGGGCCCCACTTTTTGCCGCCAGTCGTGACCAGAACAAGGGTTCAGGCGGCGGCTGAAATCAACCGGCCTGCCCCCAGCCGTCGGATTGCATTTCGCGCAACCGGCTTGCCGTGCGCTCGAACTCGAAAGTGCCCTCACCTTCGACATACAGCATTTCCGGCTCTGCGGCGGCGCTGGCAATCAAGCGCACTTTTGCCTCGTAAAGCGCATCTATCAGGGTGACGAAGCGTTTCGCCTCGTTGAAATTCTGTCGTGAAAGACGCGGAATATCCTCGACAATCAGGACCCGCACCGCGTCGGCAATCGCCAGATAATCCGCCGGACCCAGCATATGTCCGCAAAGCTGGTAGAACGAAACCCTCGCGACACCGTTGTGATACCGTGGCAATTCGATCCGGCGGCCTTTGACAACAATCTCCAGCTCTTCAGAGCGACCACCTGTCAGATCCTGCCAGATTGTTTCAATCTCTTGCCTCGCGGCCGCATCCGGTGGGGTGAAGTACACTTTTGATCCGCTCAACCGATCCTGCCGGTAATCCGTGTCCGAGCGCAATTCATGCACCACCATCCGGTCATTCAAGAGCTTTATGAACGGCAGGAAAAGCTGGCGGTTCAAGCCATCCTTGTAAAGGTCATTCGGCACCCGGTTTGATGTCGTCACGACCACGACGCCGGCCTGAAACAGCATTTCGAACAGCCGGCCAACCAGCATCGCATCGGTAATATCGGTGATCTGCATTTCGTCAAAAGCCAGCACTTTGACGCTGTCGGCCACGGATTGTGCAACGGGCTTTAGTGCGTCTTCGACACCGTCTTGACGAGCCTTGTGCAGTGCCGTGTGAATTTCCTGCATGAAAGCGTGAAAATGCACCCGCCGAACGGGAATATCGTCCAGCGCCTCGACAAACAGGTCCATGAGCATCGATTTGCCACGCCCGACGCCCCCCCAAAGATAAAGACCCTTTGGCGGCTCAGGTGCCCGCCGGAACAACCCGCGCTTCGGCGCATTCTCAAGTCTGTTCTGAATGCGTTCAAATTCCGCAAGGACAGAGCGCTGAGAGGCATCCTCTGTCAGCTCACCATCCGCGACGCGGCGTTCGTATATCGTGCTCACACTGGCCATGGTTCGGCATAGCGCGCCTGCGCACGGATGTGTAGATGCTTTAAATGTCAGAGGGCTGCGTCGGCGCAGAGGCCCCGGCTCAGGGCCGGGGCGGGCGGCGCGCGCCGCCAAGGCATTTGCAAACCCTCTGAGCGTTGGCTTGTGATCTCAGGGTCAGGATTTGACGGCGCGCAGCTCCCGCTCCAGCGCATTCAGAAAGCGGGACCGGTCGGCCTTGCTGAACCCTTTGCCGCCACCCTGCCGGAACGGATCGGCGGCTCTGAGATCCGTCATCAAATCGCGCATGGCAAGCTGTGCGCCGATATTTGCCTCGGTCAGCGCATCGCCATTATGGCGCAATACACGCGCGCCGTTGGCCACACATTTGGCGGCCAGTGGTATGTCGCCCGTCACCACCACATCACCTTTGCCCGCCCGGTCGGCGATCCACATATCTGCAATATCGGGGCCTTCGGGGACCACGACGAGTTCGACCAGCGGATTGGCGGGCGGGCGCAGACCACCGTTGCAGACCAGCTTCATCGCAACGCGGTGACGGCTGGCGACTTGTTCCGCCTCGGCCTTGACCGGGCAGGCATCTGCATCAACGTAGACCGTCACGCGCGCACCATCTATAATTTGGACCGAGTTCCACGGCAGCCTTCCAGTTGTCCAATATCACCAAGGGCTAGACCGGATCGCACCGCAAGGGCAAGCACCATCAGGCCACCGTCACCCAGGCAATCACGGCCGAGACTGTCAGGATGCTCGCCGCCGTCGATATCAGGATCGCGGCGGATACGCGCTGCGGTGCCACCCCGTAATGCTGCGCAAGGATAAAGACATTGCCCGCCACCGGCAGCGACGCGGCACTGATCACGACGGCAGCTTTATACGGCTCCACCGGGAACAGAAACAGCGCGCCAATGGCCACAAAGGCCGGATGCAGGATCAGTTTGCAGAAGCTGATCCAGACCGCGATGCTCAGCCTTTCAGCAGATTTCGTGGCCAGTGAAGCGCCGATCGCAAACAGGGCACCCGGCGTCGCGGCCGCCCCCAGAATAGTCAGGAAATCGTTGACGGGTGCGGGCAGCGCGACGCCGGTAGAGGACCATCCCAGCCCCAGAACCATCGACACGATCATCGGGTTTTTCAGCAATCCCAGCCCGACGGTCCGCAAGATGCCCAACGACATCCGCCCATCGCGCGACCCGGTTATCAGGATCACGATCAGGGAGGAGAACACGATCAGGTCAATCGACAACACCAGGATGATCGGGCCGACCGCGTCCTGGCCCAGCAACACAGCCAACATCGGCACGCCCAGAAACCCGGTATTTCCGATGCATGCGCATTGTGCCTCTACCGCAGTTGTCTGAACGTCCTGCCCGCGCAGGAACCCCACGACGGAGGCGATGCCATAGACAAAGGCCGTGCCCCAAAGATAGGCCGCCGCAAGCCGCGCGTCGTAGATCTCGGCCAATGATAGATTGGCCGAAAACCGGAACAGCATCGCCGACAGGGCAAAGTAGAAAACAAACTTTGTCAGATACGCTGTCGCCTCGGCGGAAAAAAACTTCATCCGGCCGGCACCATAACCCAATGCAATCAGTGCAAAGAAAGGGAGCGTTCTGAAGAAGATCTCGACCATTTGGATTTGGTAGCACGCTCCCCGGCGCCGTCAATCGGTGATTGGCGCGGGGCGCGACACCCTGCGCCTTGCGCCCGGCACCTTTGGGGTCGGTACAAATCCGGCGGTTGGCCGGAAATCGGACGATGACGCGCCTTAGCCGCTGCCGATCAGCACACCGGCGGCAAACACCAACGCCCCGCCCAGCACCACCTGAAATGCAGCGCGAAAGAACGGCGTTTGCATATAGCGGTTCTGGATCCAGGCGATGGCCCAAAGCTCTACAAAAACGATGATGATGGCGATGGTCGTCGCGGTCCAGAAGGAAGGAATGAGATAGGGCAACGCGTGGCCCAAGCCGCCCAGCGTTGTCATCACCCCTGACGCCACGCCGCGTTTTATCGGTGATCCGCGCCCCGACAATTCTCCATCGTCCGAGGCCGCTTCGGTAAAGCCCATCGAGATCCCTGCCCCCACAGACGCCGCAAGCCCGACAAGGAACGTGGTCCAGGTGTCATGGGTCGCAAAGGCAACCGCGAAGATCGGCGCAAGCGTCGAGACAGAGCCATCCATCAGCCCCGCAAGGCCCGGCTGCACCCAGGTCAGAATGAATTTTCGATGCGCGCCACGATCCTCTTCGGCGCGGGCATCATCATTCAGATGTTGTTCCACCAGCCGATCGGCCGCGTGCTGGTGTCCGGCTTCGGCCGCGGCAAGATCGCCCAGCAACTTGCGGGTCTCGGCATCGGTGCTGCGCTTTGCGGCGGTAAGGTAGAATTGTTCCGCGTCTGCTTCCATCGCGGCGGCTTCATCACGGATCCGGTCCAGGCCAAGGTTCTCGATCAGCCAGACCGGACGGCGCGCGTAATAACCCGCGACATGTTCGCGACGGATCAAGGGAATGACGTCGCCAAACCGTTTCCGATGCAACGCAATCAAAGACGCGCGATGGCCGTCCTCCTCGACGGCCATACCGTCGAAGACCTTGGCCGAATCCGGAAAATCCGCGCGCAGCCGCTCTGCATAGCTTCGATAAATCCGCGCATCATCCTCTTCCGACGAAATGGCAAGCGCCAGCACTTCCTGCTCGCTCAGGTCTTTGAAATGTCGCCTCTGAGTGAAATACCGCATCACTGACTCCGCTTAGAATGGTTCTAATGTAACTTCTTCTCAGAAGGCCGCAAGCCCAAAACGCAAACGAAACCGTTTGCCACACTTCTTGTGAGCTGAACCACCTTGTTTAGATGACAGACCTGAAAGGCCGTTCCGATGATCCGCGCGACATTTCTGCTGACAGGGCGTCTGACATTGCCGGTTGTCGCGCAGGCATCGCGGGTGCCCGTCGATCCACCAGTGGCGGCTTTGCCCCAAGACGACAAGCCCGACGCACCCGGTGCCGACAGGGTGTCTGACGACGTTTGACGCAGTGTGCAAGTGACGCCGTCTCTTGCCTGAACTGAACTGTCCGGTCTATAGTCCAGACGATCACGGGAGATTGGGAATGAATACGCAAACTTCGATCCGCAAGGGTCGGAAATTCGATCAAGTGCTCGAAGGTGCGCGCACGGTTTTCATGGCTGACGGGTTCGAAGGCGCAAGCGTCGACGACATCGCCCGTGCGGCCGGGGTGTCGAAGGCGACGCTTTACAGCTATTTCCCGGACAAACGGCTGCTGTTCATGGAGGTGGCCACGACCGAATGCTGTCGGCAATCGGATCAGGCCCCCCAGGACATCGACATGTCCGGGCCACCGCAGCTTGTTCTGGACCGGGTCGGGCGCACCTTCCTGCGCTTCATCACGTCAAAATTCGGTCAGCAGATCTTTCGGCTTTGCGTGGCGGAAGGCGACCGGTTTCCCGATCTGGCCCACGCATTCTACGAATCCGGCCCCATGACGATGCAGCGCATGATTACCGATTATTTTCGTCAAGCCATCGCACGCGGCGAATTGCGGATTGACGACCTGGACCTCGCCGCCAGTCAGTTTGCAGAGCTTTGCAAGGCCGATCTGTGGACACAGCTTGTGTTTGGCATCGCGCAGGAACATTCGGATGCGGATATTGACCGGGTAATCACCGGGGCCGTGGACACGTTCATGGCGCGCTACGGCACCTGAAACAGCGCCGCTTTTGCACCCGCTGCGCTAGTCCAGTCGCCGCACCATGATCTGATTGCCCGCCCCGCGCTTGGTCTCGAACACTTTCAGATCGGCCACAAGGTCGCTGAGTTTGCGTTTGCCATATGTTCGGGTGTCAAAATCGGGATTGGAGGCGACGATGAACTGCCCAAGCTGACCCAGCGTGTACCAATCATCCTCCTGCTCAATCGAATCCATCGCTGTTGCGATCAGACGGCGCGCCTCGTCCAACTTGCCGGAACTTGCGCGCGGCGCATTTTCAGCGCGCGCCTCGTTGCCGCCAAGGTTCTCGACAAAGATGAACCTTTTGCAGGCCTTGCGAAACGCTTCGGGCGTCTTGGCCTGACCAATCCCGAACACATCCAGCCCCTGTTCGCGGATACGGCTGGCCAGCCGGGTAAAATCGCTGTCCGAGGACACCAGCACAAACCCGTCGAACCGGCCTGAATGCAGCAGGTCCATCGCGTCAATAACCAGCGCGATGTCGCTGGCATTCTTGCCGACGGTATTGGCGGGCTGGTGATGCGGCACCATGCCGAATTCCGACTGGACCTTGGACCAGCCATTCATTTGCGGGCTGGAAAAATCACCATAGCAGCGCCGCACACTTGCCTCCCCCAGCGCTGCGATCTCTTCAAAGATCGCCTTGGCATGTTTCGGGGACGTGTTGTCGCCGTCGATCAGCACCGCAAGAAGCGGGGTTTGGGCCTTGTCTGCCACGGAGGGCTCCTTGTGAATGGGAAACGCTAATTTGCCCCTAGCCTGTCACAGATGACGGTACATCACCAGCGCATCGACAAACCCGTCATCCGGATGGCGAAAAGCCCCCGGCAACCGGCCCACCACGGCGAACCCCGCGCGCTGCCAGATGTCGATGGCGCGGGTGTTGCTGGCCACGACAAAGTTGAACTGCATCGCGGCAAAACCCACCGTAGCGGCCCGGTCCAGCGCATGTTCCAGCATCCTACGCGCCACGCCGCGGCCCTGTGCCTCGCGTGACGTGACGAAACCGCAATTGCAGACATGCGCGCCACCGCCCTGCTGGTTGGCTTTCAGATAGTAGCTGCCCAGTGGCACGCCGTCTTCCTCGACGATCCATGCTTCGCGCCCAATGCCCGTCCAATAGGCCAGTGCATCCCGGCGCGAGATCTGCGGGTCGATCGCATAGGTATCGCCCGCCCGGAACACTGGTTTCAGCATTGCCCAAAGCACGCCTGCATCGGCAGGTTCGGCCACCCGAAAAACAAGATCGCTCATTTCATACCTTCGGTCTCTATCCGCACCGGTTCGCCGCAATGTTTGCAATGCACCGCATCCGCATCATGCAGCAACAGCCCGCAAACCTTGCAGGGCTGGCGCACCTTTCTGGGCCGAAACAGGACTTGGGCAAGCCGCAGGAACAATGTAACGCCGCAGATCATCACCACGACCGAGATCAGCCGCCCCCACGTCCCGTTCAGAGTAATATCCCCGAACCCGGTCGTGGTCAGCGCCGTCACGGTGAAATACATCGCATCGGCATAATTTCCGATCTGCGAATTGCTTCGATATTGCGTGGCATAGACCAGACCCGTCATCACGAACAGGAATACCCCCAGATTTATCGCCGCGACCAGAAGCTCTTCGTTCTGCCGAAACAGACGAAAATCCTGCCGGAGCCGTCTGAGCAATTGGTAAGTGTGCAACAGCCGCAAGGTACGCAGGATACGAAGGAAGCCAAGGCCTTCTCCGGCAAGCGGGGCCAGAAAAGAGACAATCGCCACAATATCCGCCAAGGTCACGGGCAGAATCAGAAATTTCAAACGCCGGTCTGCCAGCGTCAGTCTGGCGATGAAATCCGCCAGGAAGACGACCCCAAAGACCGTGTCGATGACCTCGACCACCCCGCCATGGTCGCCAAAAGACGTTGTTATCACATAGGCGACTGTAAAAAGATCGAACGCCAACAGGGCATAACGGAAGGTATGGGCGCGATCACTCTCGCCTTCGTACAGATCTCGCAACCAGGACTTGACCATCCCGCCTCCTCGCAAATGCATCCGGCGCGCCGGTCCGCGACTGGATCAAGCCACCTGCCCCCGCCAACAGGCCGTCCGAGCGGTATCCTTTGTCAGCCCCGTTTCGACGGCCTGTCCCCCACATTGTGCGATCATGGCCTTGGTTGCAACGCGCCTTGGGGTGGATGCCGTCAGACCATTCATGGGCGGCCAAACACACTGCGCTTGGGTCCGGTTGGTCCAGTTGCCACGCAGCGCCAATCAGGAATCGAGCATCGGCGAAGCCGATACCGCTGGATTACGGCATTGTTTTCTGAAGGGTGGTCAAATCCGTGCTCAAAACGCTTGCTTTGCCGGGCGCGCAGGGCAACTGTCGGGGCATGAACAGTCTCACGCCATTTCCGGGCAATCAGGCCTCGGCTCAGATATCCTTTCACCGCACGGAGCTGGGGGTGATCCTGTCGCTTTACGGCCGCATGGTCGCCGCCGGAGAATGGCGCGACTACGGCATTTCCAGCCTTCGTGACGTGGCGGTTTTTTCGGTCTTTCGCCGCACCGCGGAACACCCGCTATACCGGATCGAGAAACGCCCGAAACTGCGCAATCGACAGGGCCAGTATGCGGTGATCGGCATGGACGGGCAGATCCTGAAGCGGGGCCACGACCTGCGCGCCGTGCTGCGGGTGCTGGAGCGTAAGCTCATTCGTTCGGTAGACTGACCGCGACCGATCCGCCCACGATGCAGGCGAATGCCGCTGTCAGATGTTCTGAGAAAGCCTGGCGTGCCGGGTGACCGGCCCCTCGCCCTGTGCTTCGATACGGGCAATCGCATCGGTCAGTGGCTCGAATGCCACGGCCATGTGATGCGCATTTGCATGCAGGATCGTCTGAGGATCAGCCACCCAGGCGACATGCCCTTTCCAGAACAACAGATCCCCACGCCGGTAACTGTCATAGGCTTCACCTTCGCCCAGTTCCGCCGCCTGCATGTCGCTGTCACCGGGGCAGGCGATGCCGCAAGCCAAAAGGCTCATCTGCACAAGTCCGGAACAATCTATCCCGAAAGCGGAATTGCCGCCCCACAGATAGGGCGTGCCCAGAAACAGTTCGGCCACGCCAACCGGGTCGTCGGGAAGCATATCGACGGGCTGAAGATGCGCGGTTGGCACAAAGACGCGCCGACCCTCCGGATAGTTCGGGCCGCGCAAGGCGATTTCCGACCAACGTCCGTCTTGTCCGGTGACGCTCAGCAAGCTGCCGAACGAAATATCCATGATCGGTTCGAACGCCTTGAAATCGGGGGTCGCCTTGGCATGGCTGCGCGCCGCGCTGACGTAATGCGTGGGCGTCCACGGGGGCGCTGCCAGCGCGCTGCTTGCGACATATCCGACATGCCCGTCCCGTTGCAGGCTGACGAAGGCCATGCCGTCAAGCTCCTCCAACACAAGAACCGCCTCGCCCAGCAATACCTGTCTGTCGCGCCCCCCGTCGGCCGCGCTCAGCAAATCCAGTCGGGGGATGCAGACCTGACGCCACTCGCCCTCGGTAAAGCGTTCTGCCGTAACCTGCCCTTGCAGCGACACATGCGCCACGCGAGCGTTGCACATCAGGCGGCGGCGGTCTGTCATAGGTCCAGCATTTCCGGCAGCGCATCCAGAATGGCGCGCGCGCCCTGCATGGCACCGCCTTTGGGCCGGGCAGGCGCGGCACTGGGGTTCCAGCCGTAAATGTCAAAATGAACGTAAGGCGCGGCGTCGACAAAGCGGCGCAGGAACAGGGCGGCGGTAATCGACCCTGCCTGCCCGCCAGATGGCGCATTGTCCAGATCGGCGATGCCCGGTTCGATCATCGGCTCATAGGCGTCCCAGAATGGCAGTTCCCAAACCGGATCCGCAGTCGTCTTGCCAGAGGTTCGCAAGGCATTCGCAAGTCCCGGCCGGGTTGAATAAAACGGCGCCAGATCCGGCCCCACCGCCACTCGGGCAGCCCCGGTCAGCGTCGCCATGCTGATAATCAGTTCAGGCGCGCCCTCATCCGCAAGCGCCAGCGCATCGGCCAGCACCAGCCGGCCCTCTGCATCGGTATTGTTGATCTCGACAGTCAGCCCCTTGCGGCTGGTCAGGATGTCCTGCGGGCGAAACGCTTTCCCGTCGATTGCGTTTTCCACAGCCGGGATCAGCACCCGCAGCCGCAGGGGCAGATCCAGCGCCATGATCATCCGGGCCAGTCCCAGCACATTCGCAGCCCCGCCCATGTCTTTCTTCATCAGCCCCATCGAGGCACCGGGTTTGAGGTTCAGCCCCCCGGTGTCAAAGCAAACCCCCTTGCCAACCAGAACCAACTGTGGGCCGCTTTGTCCCCAAGAGAAATCAATCAGCCGGGGCGCTTGCGACGCCGCGCGACCAACGGCGTGGATCATTGGAAAGTTCTGCTCCAGCAAAGCCTCGCCTACGGTGACATCGCACTGCGCGCCGAACTCCTCGGCCAATCCACGCGCCGCGGCTTCCAGATCTTCCGGCCCCATATCGGCAGCGGGTGTGTTGATCAGATCGCGGGTAAACGCCTCGGCAGCGGCCAGAACCTCTACCCGTCTTGCATCGACACCGTCCGGGGCAATCAGCCGTGCCTTGGCGGGGGTCTGCGCCTTGTAACGGTCGAAAACATATCCGGCGAGCAACCATCCCAGCGCTTCTTCCTCGGCGTGATCGTCGGGCAGTCCCGCTACGATCCGGTAGGTGGCATTGCCAAGCGCAGCTACTGACGCGGCCAGCGCATACCGTCCCCGCTGCCGCTGCGCCTGCGTGCCATACCCGGCCAAGGCCGCCACCGGCGCGCCGTCCGGACCGGGGATCACAAGCGCCTGCCCGATCGCTCCGGCAAAGCTGCTGGCCTCCACCCAGGCGCGGGTCCTCGCGTCCTGCGTCTCGATCCAAACAGGCAATTCCCCCGGCTCCAACAAGGTAAGGGGCAACGCCTTGGCGCTATGGTCAGCGAAACTCGGCTTCATGGGTCGGACCTTTCCTGATGCGGCGGTTTGGCGACAAAGTACCTGCGCACACCCCGCCTGCAAGGGGTCAGATCGAAATATCCCGAAGATCCCAGATTGCGGTCATGGATCGCTCTCCCACCCGCAAAAACCGGTTCAGCACCGCAGACAAGGCGACATGATCGCCATCATCAATGCAGTGCGTCACGTCCCTTGCGGTATTTGACAGCCCGCTCAGCCCGATCTGGTCCGCAATCGACACCAGAGACCGCGCATTCTTGCGCAGATCTTCAAACTCCCCATCGTCAAATTGCCGAACTGCCTTGTTCATCCGCAACGCAATCTCTTCCATCGCCCGGCAGACCACATCTTCGGCCCCCGAAACACCAAGCTGCGAATACAGCCCGTCCAATTGTTCCGATTCCATCCGAACTGGCTCGGAATATGCAAGCAAAGTCACCCGTTCCACAAAATCACCCTTCCAACTTAAACCCCCACGGCACGCGCAGCTTGCCTTGGAGGCGTTCTCAAAAGGTTGAGGCGAAAGTCATTTTCCTCTCGAATTCGAGACGAAATGCAACTATTCCTGCGTCGAAATAATCTCGGAGAGACAGGCATGGAACACGCCAAACCTTTGCCAAGCTACCTTGTACAGCGCTACCAGGGCTGGAAGGCAACGACCTATACCGAGAACCGCGCCTGGTACAAACGCCTGGCGACGGACGGGCAGCGCCCACGCGCGATGGTGATCTCCTGCTGTGACAGTCGTGTGCATGTGACCTCGATTTTCGGCGCGGATCAGGGTGAATTCTTCATTCACCGCAATATCGCCAACCTTGTTCCGCCCTACGAACCCGATGGGGATCATCACGGCACGTCTGCGACCGTCGAATATGCCGTGACCGCGCTGAAGGTCGCGCATCTGATCGTGCTTGGGCATTCCAATTGCGGCGGGGTTCAGGGCTGCATGAGCATGTGCAGCGGCGAGGCCCCGGAACTGGAAGAAAAATCCAGCTTCGTCGGACGCTGGATGGACATCCTGCGCCCCGGCTATGACCGGGTCAAAGACGAGAGCAACGCAGAATTGCGTCTGCAAATGCTTGAAAAAGAGGCGGTCATCGTCTCGCTTGAGAATCTGATGACCTTTCCCTTCGTGCGCGAAGCAGTCGAGCAGGGAAGCCTGTCCCTGCACGGGCTATGGACCGAAATCGGCGAGGGCGGGCTGGAATATCTCTGCCCGTCCGACCGTAGTTTCCAACCGGTCTAGGCGCTTAGTTCGCCCGATGTACCACCCCGGTGCACCGCAACGCACGGCCGACCAAACCGTTCGACAAGCGACCGCAGCGGTGTGCCGATATGCTGACCGGTACACATCACGCGGTTGGTGTCCGATTCCACGATGACCATGTGGCCCTCCTGAAACGCGAGCGAATAGCCCCGCTGTGTCAGGGTGCCGCGCAGGTGGTGCCAATCTTTCGCCTGCTCGAGAATGGGGCACAGGAATGACCGCAAAAGCGAGACAGTCTCGCTATCTGGTTGAATGGGAAGATGACTTTCAAATTGGGACATAGGCTTACTCACAATCTGCCAAGCTATAGTTAAACAACACGCAATAAGTTTCATAATATACAAGTCGTCGGCATTCCTGACAAAGACGTAACGTAAATGTGGTAAATTTGACGAATTTAATGGCCACAACGACACAAATTACAACCAAAACGGGCGCCCGCGGTCACGGACGCCCTCATAGCAATACAGATGGAAGGCGACTCAGCCCTTCTTGAGAACCTCACGGCCCAGCAATTCGGCGATCTGTATCGCGTTCAATGCCGCACCCTTGCGCAGGTTGTCTGACACGCACCAAAGGTTCAGGCCGTTGTCGATGGTCGAATCCTGACGGATACGGCTGATAAACGTGGCGAAATCACCAACACATTCCACCGGCGTGACATAGCCGCCGTCTTCGCGCTTGTCGATCACCATGATGCCGGGGGCTTCGCGCAGAATATCGCGGGCCTCGTCTTCATCAAGGAAGTCCTCGAACTCGATATTGATCGCCTCGGCATGGCCGACAAAGACAGGCACGCGGACGCAGGTTGCCGTGACCTTGATCGACGGATCAATGATCTTCTTGGTCTCAGCAACCATCTTCCATTCTTCCTTGGTGGACCCGTCGTCCAGGAAAACGTCGATATGCGGGATCACGTTGAAGGCGATCTGCTTGGTGAACTTCTCGGCTGGCTTGTCATCGACCGGGTTGAAGATGCTCTTGGTCTGATCCCAAAGCTCGTCCATGCCATCCTTGCCCGCGCCCGACACCGACTGATAGGTCGACACCACCACGCGCTTGATCCTCGCGCGCTCATGCAGGGGTTTGAGCGCTACAACCATCTGCGCGGTCGAGCAGTTCGGGTTGGCGATGATGTTCTTCTTGGCGTAATCGTGGATGGCTTGCGGGTTCACTTCAGGCACGATCAGCGGAATATCGCGATCATACCGATAAAGTGACGAGTTATCGATCACGACGCAGCCTGCCTTGGCAGCGAGCGGCGCATATTTCTGGGTCGCTTCGGAACCGACAGCGAACAGCGCCATGTCCCAGCCCGCAAAATCAAAGGCATCGAGATCCTGCGTCTTGAGCGTCCGTTCGCCAAAGCTGACCTCTGTGCCCAGCGATCTGCGGCTGGCCAGAACGGCGATCTCATCAACAGGGAACTGGCGTTCTTCCAGTATGTTCAGCATCTCGCGGCCCACGTTCCCGGTGGCGCCAACGACTACGATCTTGTAGCCCATGAGGCTCTCCTTTCGGTTTTCGACGAACCGGCAGTGCCGGTCCGGATCGGCCGGGTCATATCGCACAGGCAAGATGGGTGAAAGGCCCAATTCCCGCCTGACGTGCAGCCGACCTGTCCGGCACCGTTGCGTTCAACCCTAGAACGACTCCAATTTTTGTCAGACGCCGTTATTCATCACACCTCTGGGGCACCATGGAAACGGGCAATGAGCCGGCAATGTCGCGCAACTTCCGAAAAGTTCTTTCGGATCATGGGGTGGCGACATTTGATCGAAGACGCGCAAAACGACACGAATATCAACAATCTCGGTGGATTATCGCCTGTTTTCGCAGCCGCAGCAAATGAACACTTGTCTAACAATCCGGCAGGGGCATAGAAGAGTCAGTGTTTCTCAGTTCGGGCGGGATTGACATCTGTGCCTCGGATAAGCTTTACAATTTTAACGCGACAGGTACATGACCGCATATGACTGCTGGTGGAATGTTTAGAAGGGTTGGACCGGTGTTTTACTACTTGGCAACCACATTAACACGCCTTCAGAAGAGAGCCATTTTCGTAATTCTCGACATTCTGATGATTCCGCTGGCATTGTTTGCCGCCCTCTTGCTCAACGGCTCCACCGAAGTACAGCTTTCGCTTCTGACGAACCTGGTGCCCTTGATGGGCGCGATGGCAGTGCTTGGCACCGGGGTTTCGATCTACCTTTCCATTCCGCGAATAAAATTGAATGCCTACGAAACGCGCGGCATTATCCGAACAGCGCTGCACGGCACAGCACTGGGGATTATCGGCGCGGTTGTGAACATGCTGTTCACGCCCTCCATTCCCGGCGAGGTCTTCTTCATTTTCTCGCTGTTCTACCTGGTGGCAAGCGCCAGCTGGCGCATCGCTTTGCGACAATTCTTGTTGAATTACGTCTACCGCAAGGGTCAACGACGGATGCGCGTGCTGGTTTATGGCGCGGGACGCACAGGTCAGCAGCTTGTCGCAGCTTTGCGAACAGACGAAGCGATCTTGCCGGTTGTCTTCGTGGACGATAACCCGACATTGCAAACCAATGTGGTTGCGGGGCTTCAAGTCCACGCACCAAGCCAAATCAAGGAGCTGATCACCCGTTTGGCCATTGATCGGGTGGTTTTGGCGATGCCGTCCTTGCCACAGGCGCGTCAGTCGCGCATCGCCCTGGATCTTCGCGAACTGGGCTGCGAGGTCCACGCGTTGCCCTCCTTTGCCGAGCTGGTCGGCCAAGGCGAGATGAGCAAGCAAGTGACGCCGGTTTCACTGGACGACCTTCTTGGGCGCAATCGGCTGGAGACAGAATTGCCGGGCGTCAGCCACGCCTATTCCGACCGCCGCATTCTGATCACCGGCGCCGGCGGGTCCATTGGGTCAGAACTGTGCCGACAGCTGACTGCCTGCCGTCCGCATTGTATCGTGTTGTTGGATCATTCAGAGCTGGCGCTTTACAACATCGAAAAGGAAATGCGGGATCTGGCGGGCGATCTCACACTTGTGCCGGTGCTTGGCAGCATTTGCGATGACGACACCGTGCGTCAGGTCTTGACCAAATACAAAATCGACGTCGTGCTGCACGCGGCGGCCTACAAGCACCTTCCACTGGTGGAATGCAATGCGATCGCAGGCCTGCGCAACAACGTGATCGGCACGAAAGTCATCGCCGACGCTGCGCGCGACGTCGGCGTGGAGCGGTTCATCCTTGTGTCGTCAGACAAAGCCGTGCGTCCAACAAATGTCATGGGCGCGTCGAAACGGCTGGCCGAACTTGTGGTGCAGGACCTTGCAACACGATCTGCCAATACGCGTTTTTCCATGGTGCGCTTTGGCAATGTTCTTGGCTCTTCCGGGTCTGTCATACCACTGTTCGAAGAACAGATCGGACGCGGCGGTCCCGTGACGCTGACGCACGGGTCTGTGACCCGCTACTTTATGACCATCGCAGAGGCTGCGCGTCTGGTCCTGCTCGCCGGGTCATTTGCACGCGGTGGCGATGTTTTCGTGCTCGATATGGGGGACCCTGTGCCGATCCACAAACTGGCGCGCCAGATGATCGAAGGGGCCGGTCACACCGTGCGCGACGCCGCGCATCCGGATGGCGAGATCGAAATTATGATCACTGGACTGCGTCCGGGCGAAAAGCTGCATGAAGAGTTGCTGATCTCTCCTGACATGCTGACCACGCCACATCACAAGATCCTGCGCGCTCAGGAAAGCTATCTGTCGGAAATCGAAATGGCAAACGCCATGAAGGATCTGCGCCGCGCCATCGACAGTCTGGATGAAGAGGCCGCCAAAGCTGTGATCGGGCGTTGGGTGGAACGCTCTGCCGACGATGACCGCGTCGAGGACGCGCAGATCAGTTGATATAAATAGCGTTGCTACAGCAACCAGCCCTCACAACCGGGGGCCCGTTGCATTTTAACGATGCTTCACAACTTTGCCGGAATTTCGCCCGCACACAACACCCTTGCTGCGCCACCCTGACCGCTCGTGGAAGCACGTTTTAGGTGGGTGGCTATAATGAAGCTCGGATTTGAAAAGGTGATGGCCTTTGGGTCAGCACATCAGATGGCATTGGTTTCCGCCTTCGAAGTATTGGAAAACGCCGGGCGAACGTGGCTTTATGCCGCCTCATCTGCCACCGGCACAACGACTGTGTTCGAACTGCGCGAGGATCAAGGCGCGGTGCGGCGCGGCGATACGGTCATCAATGGTCTGGGGCAGACATTTGCCACCAGCGACATGACGATCATGTCACATGGGAACCAGACCAGTATGCTGTCTGTCGCGCATAGCGGGGCGCGCGTCGACCTTCAGGCGCTCAGCCCGACCGCACAGATGTCTTCGGCAGGGGCATTACGTCTGCCGGAAGACGTGTCCGAGATCAGCCGCATCACCGCCTTCGATATCGGTGCGCGCCAGTTTTTCGCAACTGCCGCGCATGACGATAATGGCATTCAGCTATGGGAAGTCGCAAAGAGCGGCACTGTTTTGCACCGGTCCACCCATACGGATACCCCCAAATCCACAGCCAAAGATGTGGTCGATCTGCTGCCTGTAACCGCTGGCGGCAACACCTATCTCATCTCGGCTTCGGTTTCTGATAACGGGCTGTCCAGCTACAGCGTCGCCGGGAACGGGGTCAGCCGCTTTGTCGATACGCTGGGTGTCAAAGACGGGCTTTGGGTCACTGGCATAGATTCAATCGCCAGCGTCAGCGTGGAAGGTCAAACCTTCGTCATCACCGCGTCCACGACCAGCAACTCCCTGACATCGGTCCGGGTGAACGACATGGGGGTGTTCTTTATCGCCGACCACATGATCGACACCCCTCTTACCCGTTTCGCCGATACGGACGCGCTGGCCAGTTTCGAGGTCGGCCAGCGCGGCTTTGTGCTGGCGGGAGGTTCTGATGATGGTATCAGCCTGTTGGAGGTCCTGCCGGGCGGAGAATTGTTTCACCATCACGCGTTGGAAAACCACAACGGCTGGACGATCAAAAATGTTACGGCTATCGGGACCGCGCAGGTTGGCAACGACCAGCAGATCTTTGTCGCGGGGGCCGGGAGCGAAGGCATCACTCAACTGACGCTGGATCGGTCCGAAATCGGCGGACGGTATATCGGCACCGATGGCCGAGACAGGATCACAGGCTCCGCACGCGACGATTTGCTGATCGGAAACGGTGGCATGGATTGGCTTGATGGCGGCGCGGGTGATGACGTGCTGATCGCCGGAACCGGCGAAGACCGTCTGACAGGTGGCGCAGGCGCGGATACATTTGTTCTGACGCGCGATGGCGTGCGCAACACGATCACGGATTTCGAACACGGTCGCGACATTATCAATCTGGATGACTGGGGCATGATATACGACATATCGGATCTGTACCTGCGCGAACGGCCCTATGGCGTCGACATCCATTGGCAGGATCAGCATTTGCGCGTGCACAGCATGGACGGCCAGCCCATCGATCCGGATACTTGGGTCGACAGTGATTTCATTTTCTGACGCCGACCTCCTGGGCCAAACACACAAGAGTTGCCATACTCGCCCATCAGGTCAAACGCATTCCGTCGGTCTGTAGATTGATCTCGTCCTGATCTTCGTCACCCACCAGAATCCAAAGGATCTGACCGGTTGGCGTGAAGGGAACTTGCGGCTCAGGTCTATACTTGGCAACAAGGTCGCGAAAACAGTCATTGGCAGGCCATTCTATAGGTGCAGTTTCTACGCGCTCAGGATGCAATACCCACCAATGCGCGATCGTTCACAGGAACAGCTCGTATTCCTGCCCGGTCATGAACAAGGTCACACTGCTTTGTGTTCCACCATCGATCAGGGCCCAGAGAATCTGGCCGGTCGGGCGATAGACGACAAATGCCTCGGGTACACCGTCCTCACCGGCACCGGGTGTTTCGCCGACATTCACCCGGAACAACAGCGGCGACCTGTTCTTTAAGCCAAAAACCAGCATGTCGCCTTCCGCTTGGGAGTAATCGCGGATCCAGTCGCAGCGATGCTCCTTGACACCACCATGGTAGAAACGATCGGCACCGGCATTCCCTCTGAGCCGGTCATAGCCGACACCGCCATTGATGAAATCGTCGCCTGCGCCACCGTACAGATAGTCAGATAATGCGCCCCCGGTTAACGTATCGTTGCCGTCTTGCCCGATCAGCGTGTCAATGGCGTAGCTCCCCCTGAGATCGTCATCGCCATTTCCCCCGTAGACGAGGTCATTTCCATAGCCTGCCTCTACCAGATCATTGCCGTCGCCTCCAAAAACCACGTCGTGAAGATCGGCAGAGGTGTCACCGGCGAAAATGAAATCATCTCCGCCGCCACCAACCAGCGTGTCCGACCCGTCACCGCCGTACAGATAGTCGGACCCGCCTTCACCAAACAGCACGTCATCCCCACCCAGCGCGGTCAGCTTGTCATCAAACGCGGTGCCTTCCAAAACATCGTCCCGAACTGTTCCGGTGCGCTCGACCCCATCAACGGTTCCCAGATCAGTCACGTTGCCGTCTCGCATTTCATAGACCCAAAGCCCGCGAACACCGGTGTTTCCCACGGTATCCGGCAGGTCCATCAAGGCGGCGCTGCTGCCAAAAGGCGACAGCCACTCTGGTTTCGTCAAATTTCGCGCCGCGAGAAGCGCTCGGCCGCCATCATCATAAGTGCCGGTTCCCTGCGTCCACTCGATCCTTTCATAACGCATCGCCAGATCGAAATCGCCGCCGCCTCTGTCAAAAAGCTGCACTTGGAACAGGTTTGTCTGATCCGCATTCCTTCGGTAAGCACCAACATCGGCCCAGGTGATCGTCACCACATCACGAACTGCATCCAGGTCGATCCATATGCTGCCACTTTCAGTGCCTTCGCCGTCAATCCGTGTGTCCACATCCGACCATAGCGGGGCAATCAAGTCCCGAGCGACGCTGCGATTGCCGACGTCAGGATAAGACGCGAATGGCGTTCCAAAGGAAAGCGTACCATTCGTGTTCACAAACAGACCCCAAACGCCGTACCGCGTTCCGAAATAATTCAATCCGTCCGGGAAGACGCTCGACAAATTCAACCGCAGCGCCAAGTCGTCCCCGCGCTGCATTTCCATTTCCCCAAACCCGGCGGAGCCACCAAGCCCACGCACGACCTTACCGCTTCCGAATACCGGCATTTTCGCACCCTCACTCCAGACCTGCCAGCAAGATGAGTGCTGGGCATTAGCCTAGAGTGAATCAGCCATCTTCAAATGCTTGGCTTTTAGCTAAACTTCGGAATGGTCACTTGAGAAACCGGTCGTACCAGTCAGATCACGCGTGGCGCCTGACATAAAAAAGGCGCGGTCCCCCGCGCCCCTTTCACTATTGATACCTGACTTGGATCAGAGCACAAAGTCGCCTGCAACCAGCGACGTCACGCCGTTCAGCTGGATGCTGAAATCGACATTCGAGTCGCCGTCAGTGTCGCCCTGCACCCAGGTCGTGGATCCGAACGTGACCCAGTTCAACTGGCCAGCTATACCGCTGAACGCGCCGTTCCCGATATAGGTAAACGCCTGGTTTCCGCCAGCCGTGGTGTTGGCGTCGATGCCCGCAAGATTCAGTTCGTCAACACCGCTGACGAAGTCCTGAATGATGTCGCGGGTCGCGATCGTTGACTGGTTGGTATTCGTATAGATGAACACGTCCGCCTGCGTTCCACCGTAAAGCATGTCCGCCCCGGTGCCACCATTGAGCCGGTCGGCACCTGCGCCACCGTAGATCGAGTCGTCACCGGCCCCGCCGGCAAGGTTGTCATTGTCGTTACCGCCGCCAAGCAAGTCATTGCCGTAGTCACCAAGCACGGTATCGTCGCCGTCACCGCCAAGCACGGTATCGTTCCAACCTCCGCCATTCAGGTAATCGTCACCGCCCGCGCCGTCGATATTGTCGGCACCGGCATAGCCTTGAATGACGTTGGCATTGCCGTCGCCGTCCAGGTTGTCACCATTCGAAGACCCCAGGAGGTTTTCGAAATTAGTGGCATAATCCGTGCCCTGGCTTGCGCTGACAAACTGAAACGCGCCTTGATTTGCGAGGCTGAAGTTAACGGCATCGGACGAGAAGTAGTAGTTCAGGAAGTCATTATTGCCTGCGCCACCATCCATCGTGTCGTTGCCGCCACCACCGTAGACCCGGTCCTCGCCATCACCCGCGGCGAAATAGTTTGCGGCATTGTTGCCGAACAACCGGTCATCGTGATCAGAGCCGATCACACCTTCAATACCGAAGATCGTGTCCGCTCCCTGATTTGACGAAATGAACTGGGCCGTGGTCACGGCCAAGCGCACCTGAACACCGTCCGACGAGGTGGCGTAATGGGCCACGTCAAATCCGGCACCACCGGCCAGCGTGTCGTTGCCAGTGCCACCAAGCAGGGTGTCGTTGTCGGCACCGCCATAGACGCCGTCATTGGCCGCACCGCCTTCAAGCCAGTCATTGCCGCCCTGACCGGACACGGTGTCGTTGCCACCCGACCCAAGGATCGAATCGTTGCCCAGACCGCCGTAAAGCTGATCCATGCCGTTACCGCCAAACAGCGAGTCGTTGCCGCTGCCCGCGTTCATGGTGTCATTGCCACCATAGCCGTAGATCATGTTGGCGTTGGAATCGCCGGTCAGATTGTCACCGTAGGTTGCACTACCCAGCAGGTTCTCGATACCCGACAGGGTGTCGGTGCCCCAAGCTCCGGTAAACTGTGCACCAAGGTTCGCCAGGCTGACCGTGACAGCGCCATCGGCGTTGTAGTAGCTGGCTGAATCGTTGCCACTGTCGCCGACGATCAAGTCATTGCCTTCGCCACCTGTCAGCGTGTCGTCATCACTGCCGCCGCGCAAGGTGTCGTGGTCATTGCCACCAAACAACGCGTCGTTGCCAAACCCGCCGAGCAACAGGTCGTTGCCCTCTTGCCCGTTCAATACGTCATTGTCATTGCCGCCGCTCAAGGTGTCGTCACCAAGCCCGCCAAACTGCGTATCGTCACCAGCATACGAAACGATCGAGTCGTCACCGGTCGATCCTGTAAGTGTCACATCGCCGCTGGCACCGCTTTCAATGATGAAGAGACGGTCGTCGTCGGCGAGTTGCCAGTCCTGGAACGTGAAGCCGGACGCATCAAAGCCGCTCGTGCCGTTGGTGTAGATGACAAACCAGTCATCCCCGCCCCCGTTCGAACCGTCAATCCGAAGCGTGGTGCTAAGCCCGGCGACACCAAACTGATCGGCGTTGACGCGAACCTGTTGAATGTTCGTGGTGTCGAAATTGCCGAACTCCACCTCTTCAATCGACCGCAGACTGTCATCATAGAGTTGAATGAGGCCCAGCCCCTGCCAATCCAATGTGTCCGTGCCAGAGCCACCGTCAAAGACATTGGCACCGCTGACATCCGCAGAGGTCGATACGATCAGAAGATCGTTGCCTGCCCCACCTTCCAATGTGTCGACGCCGGCAAGCCCAGTGAGCGTATCGTTGCCGGAAAGGCCGATGATGTGGTTGGCTCCGGTAGAGCCGATCAGATTGTCGCCCGACGCGGAAATATTGGTCCCGGTGACGTTCTCGAAACTGCTAATCGTGTCGGGGCCCGAGATGAAGTTGCTCCCCAGATTGACAGTGATGCCACTCGCGTAGGCGTCACTGGCAAGGTAGAGCGTGTCGGTGCCAGCCCCGCCACTCATGGAATCAGCACCTGTGCCACCGAGGATGGTGTCATCCCCACTGCCACCGTTCAGCGTGTCATCGCCAGTGCCGCCCCAAATCGAATCCTGGCCCGTGGTGCCGGTGATGTTCTCGTTCGACGAGTCGCCATAAATATAGGTGTAGTCCTGCGCGCCCTGATCCTGAATGATCACCCCGGACAGGTTGAGCGTGGTCATCGACGACATATCAACGAAGAGACGCTCAAACGTGTTGCTGTCGGAATCGAAATCGAACCTGCCGAACTGCGTAATCTGGGTGTCGTAGAAATACGCGTATCGGTTGATCGTCGGGTTCGACGCGGTGGCAAATTCCAGTTCTTCGAAGTTCTGGACCGTCTCGCCGCGGAAGTCCCAACTGCCGGACACGGCCTCAAGCACCAATGCATCGGTCCCGGCACCTCCGTCAAACAGGACCGCCGGGTTCACCTCGGCCGGGCTGACGATAATCCGATCATTTCCGCCATGCCCCACAACGTACAGGGTGTCTGCCGTCGTGGTGATGGTGTTCGCTTCTTGCGTTCCAACCTGATAGCCATTGGCATCTGCGGGATCGTTGGTCTCGTTGCTGTCGCGCGGATCCCAGATCGCGCTGAAAACATCATCGGCGCTGCCGTTGGAGAATTCCGCAGTCCAGGTGATCTGCACCCGGCCATCCTCCAGCCCGACGGCGGCGAGGTGGTCAAGGGTGGTACCGCCAAAGTTCTCGACGTCGAATTCCACGCCGATCCGCGCGCCGGTATTGGAATAGCGTTGACCGTGCAGGTCGAAGGTTTCGTCGTCAGACCAGAACACGACAAAACCATTGTCGCCCACCGCCGCGATGGCCGTGTTTTCCTGGTTGCCGGCGACGCTGGTGGCCGGCGTGAAGGCACCGGTGACGGGTGCCAATGTCGAGGTATAGATACGCGCGCGAACACCTGAATTGCTGCCACCGGACCCGTCGGTCGTCCAGCTGACCACAAGGTTGCCATTCGACAGCTCTGTCACATGGGTGTCACGCGCCGCGGCCAGCCCACTATCGACCAAAACGGTAGAAATAGGTGCCCCGGAAGCGGAGCGGGTTTGCAGGTAGACCTGATCGTTGCCCGAATCGACATCGACATAACTGACGGCATAGCGGCTGCTTTGCTCCAGCGCGGCGATCTCGACCCCGGTCACGCCTTCGCCGCTGCCGGTCGCCAGGTTCGCGACGACGTATTCAGTGCCCAAAGCGCCGGTGGACGGGTTGTAGGTGCGCCCCATGATGTCGCCATTGGTCGTGTTCAGCCAGGTCACCATGGAATTGGTGGCCGACAGAGAGGCAATCTGCGGCGTCAACTGGAACTCGTTGTTGGTGTTGTTGTGCACGGTGGTACCGCGCACATAGCCGCCGGTGGCGTTGTAGGTTTCGGCGATGATATCGTAGTTGAAGACGACTGGCGGCCCACCGATGACTTCGGCATCGAGATAGGTGATGACGAAACCGCCACCGTCGATTGCCGTGATCGAGGGACTGCCTTCATTGTCGGCGTTGCGAAGCGTGTTGACGCGAAATTCGCCGCCGACCTCATTGCCCAGCGGGTCGAATATCTGGCCAACAATGTCGGTCCCGTTCGGCGAGCCGGCACCGGCATCGTCGCCGGTCGTCCAGGTGATCAGAACGTTTCCGTTGCTTAGCTGCGTAATGTCGCTGTCGTAATACTGATCGGTCGTGAAGCCATTGTTGACCTGAAACTCGGAGAGCCATTCAAGTGGAGTGGTGACCATAATCTGGTTCCTTTCAAAGTTGCGCCGCCCTTAAGTCAGGGCCTCAAAAAAAATTACTGCCCAAAATGAGCCGAGCGCGAAATTTTGTTAAAAAACTGGCCCGATCCGGACAGCATCTATTCTGACAGAATGCTACACCACATAGGCAACCGATCACAGTAATGAATTACTTACCTTCCGACTTGCCGCCCTCTTGGCCACGGCTCTCGGCCAGCACTGTGCCTATGGTTGTGGTGCAAAGTCCTTGATGCTCTTTTGCGGGCGCTCTCAGACAGCAGAATATCGCGTTGCAAAGATGGCTCAACCTGCGATAACGCGACCACACTGGGACGTAATCAACTATCTACGCTGCGAGGCCGCCTTGAAAAACATCAAGTTTAATGAGCTGAAGGGCCAACATGCGTATTTTGGCCAAAGCATAGAGGACGCCGTAAAACGGGTTCTGGAGTCGGGCTGGTATATCCTGGGCCCAGAGCTGGAAGGGTTTGAGCAAGAATTTGCCAAATTCAACGGCAACAAACACGCCATCGGCGTGGCCAACGGTACGGACGCGATAGAGATTGCCCTGAATGCGCTTGGAATCGGTCAGGGGGATGAGGTCATCACCGTCGCGCATACGGCCATCGCATCGGCGGTCGGCGTGTGTCAGTCAGGTGCCACACCGGTCTTCGCCGATATCGATCCCGAGACGTACCTCATCGATCCTGCACATGTCGAAAGCCTGGTGACGCCCCGCACGCGCGCGATCATGCCCGTGCATCTGTATGGCCATCCGGTTGACCTGACCGCGATGAAGGCGATCTGCACCAAGCACGGGCTGGCGCTGGTCGAGGATTGCAGCCAGGCCCATGGTGCTCTGTTCGATGGGCGCAAAGTCGGAACGCATGGCGATGTCGCGGTATTCAGCCTGTATCCAACCAAGAACCTTGGCGCTTATGGCGATGCGGGCGTGATCACCACGGACGATAGCGATCTGGCGGACAAGTGCATCAAGACCCGCAACTATGGACAGCGTGCCACCTATTATTCGGTGATGATGGGCCGCAACAGCCGGATGGACGAGATCCAGGCCGCGATCCTGCGCGAAAAGGTCAAGCGTCTGGATGACATGACGGAATATCGTCAGCGCATCGGTGCCAGCTACAAGGCCAATATCAACGGTTTGGCCCTGCCCGTCACGCGTGACAATTGCAGCCACGTCTACCACCTGTTTGTGGTCCGCTCCGAGCGCCGCGATTGGTTGAAGGAACAGATGGCAGAACGCGGCGTCGGCACGCTGGTGCATTACCCGCTGCCGGTTCACATGCAAGAAAGCTTTGAATTCCTCGGCCTTAAGGAAGGCGACCTGCCCGAGACCGAGCGCGCCGCCAATCAGGTCCTGTCGCTGCCCCTGCACTTCTCGCTAGACGATGATGACATCAAATATGTGGCCGATATGGTGAACGAGGTCGTTGCAAGCTCATGAGTAACTGGGACGGCAAAAAAGCGCTCGTCACGGGCGGACTTGGCTTCACGGGAAGCAATCTTGTGCACGGGCTGGTCAATGCAGGCGTGCAGGTCACGGCAGTCGATAACATGCTGCCCGACTATGGTGCCAACCTGTTCAATCTCAAGGGCATCGAGGACAAGGTCGAAATCCACAAGACGTCTGTCACCAATGCAGAGGCGATGAACCAGTTGGTGCAAGGGCAGGATTTCGTCTTTCACCTGGCTGGCCAGGTTGATCATATTCTGAGCCAGACCAACCCGTTTATCGACATTGATTTCAACGTCGTCGGCACCACCGTGGTGCTGGAGGCCGTGCGCAAGTTCAACCCCGAAGCCCGGTTCGTCTATACCGGCACGCGCGGGCAATACGGATCGGTCACCAACCTGCCCGTGACCGAAGATGCGCCGACCAATCCCAAGGGCGTCTATGAGCTGACCAACCTGACGGCAGAAAAGCTCGCCTCGATCTACAATGACAATTACGGCGTAAAGTCGATCATGCTGCGGATCTCGAACCTGTACGGCGAACGGGCGCAGATGAAACATCCGCGCTACGGCGTTGTGAACTGGTTCGTGCGCCAGATCATCGACGGCGATACCGTCAAGATTTTCGGCCCCTCGATCCTGCGCGACTTTCTCTATGTCGGCGATTGCGTGGACGCGATCATGCAATGCGCCCAGACCGAAGCCGCATATGGCGAGGCGTTCAACCTTGGCGGCGACAGGCCGTTCAGCTTTGGCCAGCTTGCCGACACGATCGTCGAAGCCGGTGGGACTGGCCGCTGGGAGCCTGCCGAATTCTCGAAAGAGCGCAAGATCCAGGAACCCGGCGACTTCTACCCCAGCCTTGAAAAGATCAAGCGGATCTCCGGCTGGGCACCGCAGACAACGTTGCTGGATGGGCTCAGCCGTACCTTTGATTATTACCGCGAAAACAAGAGCCACTACTGGTAAGCGCTGCGTAGCAGGCCGCAGTTGGCACGAGAAAATACGAGGAAACATTCCGCCAATGTCACAGAACCGCAACCTGTTCCTGCATCCCCCGTTGCCGATGATCAATGGCACCAAGCGCTATGCCATCATCTGGACACCGAAGGTTGCCAGCAACATCGTTCTGACGTGGTATTTGCGCGACATTGGCCTGCTTTACGCTGCGAACTTCTACAGCGAGTGGTCGCACAGGTTTCGCGGCGACGTATTGGTCAAATCGCAAACATACAAAGCGTGGCTCGCCGACGCCGCTGCCAACTACCTAGAGTATAAATACGTCAAGGTGATGCGCGATCCGTTCCGGCGGTCTGTCAGCTCTTATCGTCATGCGCTGCGCTTCGATGACACTCGGGTGCAGGTGGAACAGAAGATGGGCATCGACGCGTCGGAAGGGTTTTCCTACAACACGTTCCTGAACTTTCTCAGCCAACTGGATATTCGCAACTGCGACATCCATTTCCGCCAGCAACACCACCCCGTCGAGGATGTCGTCGGACGTGAACGCATCGACTACATCCTGCTGGACGCAATGGAAGGCGAGTTGATCGACCACTTGGATCAGCGTCTTGGTGATGCCGGAAATGTCGACACGTCGACAGATGAAGATGCAGAACTAAAGGCCCGCGTGGCGCATAACCTTACCCATATCAGCGCGCTGCATCACGCCAGCTATGACGGCGACGCGTTTGACGGCGAAAACTATGCCGACCACAAGTTCGCCTGCATCGACCACAAGGAATTTCCGGGTTTCGAGAAATTTGTCACGCCCCAAACTGAACAACTGGTACGGCAGATCTATGCGGCGGACTTCGCCGACATGGAACATGTGCTGAGCAAAAGCTGACGACGGACCGGCCCCCAATGGCACCGAATTTGAAACAACAGCGCGACCTGCTTTACCTGGCCGCGCTATACGAACGTTACGGCCATGACGACGCAGCCGCGCGATGTATCGCCCGCGCGATGCGGACGATGACGCCCGATCCTGAATACGTCGAGGGCGATCAGGTCAACCGGCTGGCAAGTTTCGGCGATCAGCTGTGTCGCCGCCTGTCCAAACGTGACGCCTACATCCTGCCAGAGCAGCGCACAGACAACAAAACAGTGATGTTGCTTGCGACGCAACTTTACCCGACCGGCGGGCACACCGCACTTGTGTCCAATTTCGTGCGCGCCAACAGGGGCCGCCGTGTGATCATTCTGGTGACCCAGTTTGATGGCGGCGAAACTGACCTGAATACAGTCAACTGGAAATATCCCGGCCTGACGGACAGCAACGTCGAGGTGATCCTTCTGGACCCGACGAAAACCCTGCCAGAGGCCATCGGCGATGTGCTTTGGGTCGCCAGGGAAAATCGTCCGTCAGAAATTCACCTGTTCAACCATCCGCACGACGTGGCAGCCGTAACAGCCGTCGCCGCGATCAACCGGGGCCGCAAAGACCCCAAAAAAACGCTGCTCAAGCGCATGCAGCGCCGCACCTGTCCGGATGTGTTTTTCTACCACCATGCGGACATTCGGCCGACTTTGGGGCTTGCTCAAGCCGGCTGCATCTACCTCGCGCATAAACGTTCGATGGTGGATGATTTCGCGGTGCCGGGATCCCGGGGAAAACACTACATTCCGCTGTCTCCCGCGAAATTTACCGACGACGTGCCCGCGCTGACGGCAGCTCAGGAAACCGCGCTTGATGATGCCGGGTTCATCTCCGTCTCGATCGGCAACCGGATAAAGTTTTTCCCGCCGTTCAGCTATCCGGTGAAGTACAAGGAAATCGTCAGCCAGTTGCTGTTGCGCGACGATGCGGTACATGTCCATATCGGCGATCTTTACCCCGCCGATCTGATTGCGATCCGCGAGGAACTGCGCCGCCACACAATCGACGAAGATCGCTTCCTGCACATCGCATTCTATCCTTCTCTGGCCACTTTCCTGAAAAAATACGCGGCCGACCTGTTTGTCTGCACCTTTCCGATTGGCGGCGGCATGTCCCTGATCGAGGCCCTGTCCCACGGTATCGCCGTCGCGGCGCATAACCAGCCCTTCGAAGCTTTCAGTGAACTGGTCTATTGCCCGCCCGGCGTCATGATCTGGGATACGCCCGATGAGTTGGGGCAGCTTGTTGCCAATCTGGACGAAACGCGGCTGAAAACGCTTCGGGTCCAGGCGAAAGAGCACTTCGCCAAAGAGTTTGGCTACGATGTGTTCAGGACGGCCTTGGCCAATGCGGTCAAAGCCGACCATCACAGCCCTGACATCCCATCCGAACCGGACCACAAGCTGCAACAAGCGGAAGTGGACTGGCTTGTAAATCTGGTCAAGCGCAGTTGTTCGCCCAAGTTCCACAAACAGGACATCAAGGCAACTCTGACCACAATCACCGAAGAGGCGTGCGTCCCCGGTGACAATCTCTCGGTGTATTTTGACGACGATTTCTATCGTTTGTTCGTTCTGGAAGACGATAGTTACTGGAACGTGCCGTTGCTGCATTACCTACGGGTCGGACAGTTGCGCGGATTGCAGCCTCACCCACTTCTGGACACAGACTGGCTTGCCGACAGCGGCCTCCCCCCCGAAGGCACCGACCTTCTGACATGGTATGCAGAGCGCAATCACGCGGACCCTGCACATACACATCCTCTTTTTGACGGGGCGCGCTATTTCGAAAGCTCGCCGGATGTGCGCGATGCCGCGGTTGATCCGCTGCGTCACTATCTTGAATATGGCTATGCCGAGATTCGAGGCAGCCGCATTTATTGCACGCTGATTGATCGGGCCTTGTTTTCCCACAATTGCGGCCAGACGCTGACGCAGGTGCCCGACCTGCTATATTATCTTTATTCGCCCGACGCTGCCCAAAAGACGCATACCGCCTTTGATCCCATTTTTTATCGGCATATCGCGCGCCCTCCCGCCAACGCCAAGGCGTTGTTGCACTACTACCGTCATGGCATGCCCGAGGGTTTGGATTTTCATGCAATGGTGTCCAATGACTTCCTGTCGCGGCAACACGGGTTCCGTATCAATTCGTCCGCGGCGCTGAACATCTTCTTCCACGAATGGAAGACCATGGGCGAGCATATCAATCCGCATCCGCTTTTCGATACCGAGTTTGTACTTCAGCAATATCCGCATTTGTGGCAGGAACCATTGCACCCGCTCACCTACTATCTGGCCGGCCGTGGCGGCGACAAGCCGCGCGACGACTTTGTCGCCTCTGCCATCAAGACTCGCGCCCAATGGGAGACTGAAGGTCGCTCGACAATGGAATCCTTCGCCCGCGATGGTTTTCAGCACCGGTTATGCCTGCCAGACACCCATCCGCTGCGCGACGCGGTAGAGTTGCAACTGTCCCGCGCGATCAGCGAAGGCGACAGTGCGATGGCCGACGCGATCACCGGCGCACACACGCGATTTCCATTTGCGAAAGGCGCAACGAACCACTTTGCCAATACCCTGCTGACCCGCTGGAGAACATACACGCCCGCACCGTCCCGAATCTATCCATCAGAGATTTCCACGGCACCGCAGCCTGCGTTTTTCGACAAGCCCCGGTCTTTGGGCTGGGCACATTTTGCGACCCACACGACTCGCAACCAAAGCCAGCCCATCCATGTCCATGAAATGAGCAAAGTGGCCGTTGTCGGCGGTTATCCTGGCATGATCGATCTTGAAACCAACGAGGTCCTGCTACCCCAGGCCCCCAACCAAAGCCAAAAGACCCCGTGGCCCGAAGATCTGACTGGCGTGGAAGCTCAAGGCGACTGCGTGCGGTGGTCTTATGCGGATGTCGGGACCGAGACGATTGCCCATGGCGTGCTTTTGCGTACGACAAATGAGCCGCAGGGCAACTGGGCGATTGATGTGATCGGGCCCTTGATGGCCCTGCTTGAGACCGGCCTGCCCCCGCGCGCCCGCCTTTTGGTTGATGAGACCATGGATTCGCGTTGCATCGAGGTGCTTCGCAGGTTGTGCGATAACCGTATCACGATCCTTCGGCGTGGGCATGTCACCAACGTCACGCGTCTGACCATCGTCACCCCGCCTGTTGCCTATGTAAACGCGCCTGACAAGGGCAAGGGGGAAGAAACCGACAGCTTCCTGAACATGGATGCACTGCAAGCCGCCCGCGACGTCCTGCAAGCGACCTATATAAACAGGCCGCAATCCAAGCGCCCGTCTGATCTTGTTCTCAGCAAAAGTGGGGCACCGAACTGGATCACCAACTGGCACGACGTGAGCACACTTTTCGGGGCGTCCGGGTTCGACACCGAATCCCTTGCCCATCGCAGCATTGCCGACACCGCGCAATTGATCGGGGATGCGCGCACCCTTGTCATCGGTGAAGCCGAACTGGCCGGGCTGGCCCTGATGCTGGCGCGGCTGGGAACGCGAATTTACCTGATCAGCAATCTTGACGACTCGCAGGACCATAACAGTTGGCACAACATCGCCACCCTGTTCGGGCTGGATCTGCAATGGATTCCATGCGCAGCGCTTATCAACCCCACCAGCGGCACTGCGACCCTGCCCCCTATCCTTTACAAGGCTGTCATCAACCACCGGTTTAGCTAAGCCTTGCCAAAGCTGAGCCATATACCTCTGTTTTTCTGTGTGTTTACCAGCGGAGACGCTTCCGATGCCGATACGAGCAAAGCTGATTGATTGCCTCAACAGCCGACTGATCGAGGACCTGCAACTTTATCAGACCGCCCTGTCGACATTCGGCATCGTTGCGCATGCCGTTGGGGCGTCGCAAATCACTGCCATCCGGAAATCGCGCAGCAATGTCGCACGCATGCTGTTCGATTACCTCAGCCCCGCCAAGACGGGCGAGGGCAAGGGGGATCACCCGCAAAACGCCGCGCCGGATAGCGAGACGATCTGCCGAACGGTTTTCATGGCGCAACCGCATTTCCGGATCTGGCTGGGCTATCCGGTGCTGGAACGTGACGAAGCCGACAAAGCGTTGATTGACACCTGTCTGAAATCGCTGACCACAGCCGAGGGCGTGACTGTATTCCGGGACATCGCAGTGCTGACGATGTATCTTTCGCCGCATGAATTGCCGTTGCTCTCGCCTGCGCAGATCGCGAAAATGCCGCGTTATGAACTGGGATTTTATCTCGGCATCCTGCTCAACCGTCCGGTTCTGCTGACCGAAGAGGACGAGGCCCGATATGGCAAATTCACCCCGGATCTGATCGACTGGATTTGCGAGCTGCTTGAAGACCCGCAAATCGCGCCAATCCAGAAAAGTCTTCTGGATCTTGTGCAGAAAATCAATCTGGGCGAATATTATGTGGCCGAAATTGATGCGCCGCCACTTCTTGAGAAGCGCAAGAAAATGATCGACCTGATCCGCAGGCTTGATCCCACACTTCGCAAAATCCCGCCCTATCAACCCCCGGCCCGTGCCAATGATCCAACTCGCAAAATCCGTGTCGGATTTTTGGCGCGGACGTTGAAGAAAGGCCCGGACAGCGAGTCGCTTTACGCGCTGTTTCGTGATTTCGATACTGATCGGTTCGAGATTTACGCCTACACGATCGACCATTTCGACCGCGTTGTGAAAGCCGACAAGGCGTTTGACGAAGCTTTTGACAAAGTGCTGTCCGGACGCCGTCTGCTGCGCTATGTTCAAGGCACGGCGCATATCGTGGACAAGCTTCGCAGCGACGAATTGGACATTTTCATCCTCGCCAACTCCACGCATTTCGGGGTTGGAACGGCGGATCTGCTGATCTCGCACCGGGTGGCACCGATCCAGATTTCCTCTAATACGGTGAACCCGTTGCCAACCTCTGTCGGCGCGTTCGATCATTTTCTGACGTCAAGCTGTCCCGACACATCCGACGAAATTTCCTATTCCGACATCATGGAGCCACCGATTTTCCTGGATCCGACGTCGATCTGCTATCCGTTCGGTCTCGGAAAGGAGACGCGCACGGTGCTGGACCGTGCAACAATCGGACTGCGCGACGATGATGTGATGTTCTACAATGGCAGCTCGGTCGACCGTCTGCGCGCGCCCTGCCTGCGCGCCTATATGCGCGCTGTGGCGCAGGTGCCAAATGGCAAGCTGGTGCTGGCTCCGTTCAACTCGGGGTGGTCCGGCAACCTGCATTCCAACATCTTCTGGGAACGTCTGCGGCGCGTGGCGGCCGAAGAAGATTTCAGCCTCGAAGATATCGTCATCACCAACGAATTGACGCTGGCAGAGGCCCGCAACCTTGTGCAGATCTGCGATGTCTATCTGACCACCTGGCCGCATGGCGGGGCGACGACCGTGACACTGGCGCTGGACAAGGCCAAACCCGTGGTGGTGACGAAACGTGTGTCGTCCCGGTCCATTGACCAGTTCCTGGTTGGATCTGTCGGGCTGAATGAATTGGTGGCAAAGGATGAAGATGATTTCATCCGCATCGCCGCCGATTTGGGGCGCTCAGCGGAAACGCGCACCGCAATTGGCGACCGGCTAAGCAATTACGACGGCAAGATGCCGTTCTTTGACGTCGATAACTACTCGACCCGGTTTCAACAACTGCTGCTCGACGTCTGGGATCGCAATTGACATGCAGTGAAACGGGATTTGTCAAAGGTCCGGCCCTGCGGTAATGGGTGGCCAGACCAATCCGACGCAAAAGACGCTTCTAAGGACGAAGAAAATATGGATGCAATGATTGATCCCAAGGCCAGCATCGGCGCAAACGTGCGCTTCGGCGCAGGCGTCCGTGTCTACGCCAATGCCGAGATTGGCGATGATTGCACGATTGGTGATTTCTGCATCCTCGGGCATCCCGGACCGGGCGAAAACGACCCGCTGCGCCTTGGCGCCGGGGCAACGATACGGTCACATTCCGTGCTCTACGAAGGCTCGACCATCGGGCCGAAGCTGGAAACCGGGCATCACATCGTCATCCGTGAGAAAAGCCAGATTGGCGAGAACCTGCGGGTGGGCAATTTCTCGGACATCGAAGGCACCTGCCGGATCGGCGATTTCACCCGGCTGCACGGCTACGCCCATGTCGGCAAGGGCACGCAGATTGGGGATTTTGTCTGGTTGTTCTCACTGACCACAACAATGAACGATCCGCTCCCGCCCAGTCATATCCACGACCCGGTGACGATCGGGGACATGGTCACCGTCTGCGTCAACGCGCAATGCATGCCCGGAACGCGGATTGGCCGGGGCTGCCTGATCGCAGCGGGGGCGCTGGCCGAGGGCGAAATTCCCGACGGCCAGATCCTTGGCCGCAACGGAATCGAGGGGCCGGTGAACTTTGCCATGCATATGGCCACCCGTACGCGCCACCCGTGGCACAAGCATTTCGCCGACGCTTATCCGGACCACGCACAGGACCGGATCAAGGCGCTTGGCACCGAAATCGAGGCCGCACTGCTGGCGGCCATGTAAGCAAACCATTCCAAAGGACTGAGTAAATGGAACGCCAGGAAATCCTCGACACGATGAACCTTGTGATGACCAACAAGGGGCGCGAGCCGATTACAGACGAAACCGTTGCCACCCGCGACGCCAATTTCCGCAGCCTCGACTTTTCCGAAGTTGCCCTGCGGATCGAAACCAAGCTGGGCCGCGAACTGACCTTCGATGCCGCGGCTATGCGCAACATCGACACGGTCAAGGACGTGCTGGATTTCTTCGAGAAAGCCACGGCCTGAACCATGCCCGACGTCGCCCATAACAACACGATCACCTTTCCAGATGGTCAGTCCAGCTGGACCGCCCTGCTGAAAAATGCCGATGCCCGGATCGGTGCACCTGACCGGTTCGATGGGCAGCGCGTGGTCTTTGTGGTCGACTCGATGCAACAGGCGTTCGGCGCGATCATCTACGGGCTGACGCATGGCTTGGATTACGGCGTGGTGGAACGCCACCGCGTCTCGCCCGAGGTGGCGGGACGCTTTGCCGAGAACGGCGTGGCCCTGTTCGATTGGGCGGCCGTCACTGTCATGGGCGATGCACAACACGCGGGCGACACGCTGGAGCCGGGTCGCGTCACGGTGCTGACCTCCGGCACCACCGGGTTGCTGAAGCTGATCCCGCATAGTTGGGATACGCTCAACACTTTCGACCGGGTGGCTGAACTGCCCGCGAACACATGGTTTCTGCCCTACCAGATCGGCAGCTACGCGTGGTTCCAGATGGTGGCACTTGGGCTGTTCAAGCCCGGCCAGAACCTGGTTTGCGGTGATTTCAACGACCTTGCCGCCAGCTTTGAGACCGCGCTGCGCAGCGGGCAGATCACCGCGATCTCCTCTACCCCGACATTCTGGCGCCATGCGCTGATGAATATCGGCTTCGACCTGATACAATCCGCCCCGCTGACGTCAATCTCCATGGGTGGTGAGATTGTCGATCAGGCCATTCTGGACGAATTGGGCGGCATTTTCCCGCAGGCCAAGATCCGCCACATCTATGCCAGTTCCGAGGCTGGCGCGGCGATTGTCGTGACGGATGGCAAGGCCGGGTTTGACGCAAAGCTGACCGATCCCGCCCGCGCCATCGGTGTGAAGGTCGAAGAAGATCGGCTCTATATCCGCTCGCCCTATTCCAACAAGGCCGACGCTTCCGGTTGGGTTGATACTGGCGACCTTGTCGAACGTCGTGGCGACCGGTTTCTGTTTTGCGGTCGTGCAGGCAACACGATGATAAACGTGGGCGGCCAAAAAGCCTTTCCTCCGGATATCGAGGCCTATCTCAACGCACACCCAAATGTGGTCTGGTCGCAGGTCACTGCGCGCCGCGCGCCTTTGATGGGCAACTTGCCGGTGGCGAAAGTGGTGTTGACGAAAGGTGCCGACACGACAACTGCCGAGCGCGACCTGACCGAATACTGTAGCAAAGGGCTGGCCGAATACGCCGTGCCGCGCATGTGGGAGTTTCTTGACAGCGTTCCCATGCGCGCAAGTCTGAAGAGCTGAACCAAGGAACGAAAACATGCATACCAACGGACAGAACATCATCGTCAGCGGCGGCTCTCGCGGGCTGGGCCTGCATCTGGTCAGCCAGCTTCTGAAGAACGGCAACAAGGTCGCGACCTTTGCCCGGACGCGTACTCCGGAAATGGACGCCTTGGACAAGGAGTACGGTGACAGCTTTCATTTTGCTTCGGTCGATGCCGTGGATGCCGACAAGGTCAACGGTTTCGTGGCCGAGGTCTGCGACAGGTTCGGCGGGCGGCTGGACAGCATCGTGAACAACGCGGCGATTGGTCAGGACCAACTGCTGATGCACACGGATCTGGACACCATCCAGCAAATCGTGAACATCAACATTGTCGGCCCCACCATTCTGATCCGCGCGGCGATCAAGCGCATGATGCTTCAGGGCGGCGGCAATATCTGCAACATCTCGTCGATCTGTGGCTCTCGCGGTTATGCGGGCCTGTCGGTTTATGCCGGCTCCAAGGGCTATCTGGACGCGATGACCCGCGCGCTGGCGCGTGAAGTGGGCGAGGCAGGCATCTTCATCAACTGCGTGGCCCCCGGTTTCTTCGAATCCGAGATGTCGTCTGTCCTGCGCCCCGAACAGTTGAACACGATCAAGCGTCGGACGCCGTCGGGATCGTTGTCCAATGACGAGAACATCTTCAAGGTCGTTGATATGGTGATTTCTGGAACGACCAACATGCAGGGTCAGGTGGTGTTCGTCGATGGCGGGATCACCAGCTGATCTATCTTTGAAAGTCGCGGGCGGGCGCATCATTGCGGCCGCCACCCCCGGCCCCGCCACCTATCTGCCCTGCGGAACCCGGCTGGTTTTTGTGCCTGACACCGACTCAGGCGACGCGGTCGCGATTGACGCAGAACCGCGCGGCGGACACCTCCCTGACGTGATCCTGCGCGCCTTGCCAACGCTGTCCCCAGAGTCAGCTTTGCGGGCGTGGACCGTTCTGGAAGTTGTGGCAAAGCTGACCGATACGCCGATCCTGACCGTGTTGCGTGCAATCCCTGCCGAAACGCTGATCCGACTGGACAGGCGGAATGTCGAGCTTCTCTGGCACCGGCAAACAATAAAGATCGAACGCCACGACACGGATGATGTCTGGCTCGCGCTGGGGCGACTGGCCTGACATCATATCGCCCGCACGCCCTGCACAGTGATGTGCGTTAGCTTACGCTTGTCGCTTTGCAGGACGAGACTACAATCCTTTTACTCCCCGATATGACGCTTCAAAACGTCCAGATACAGTGTCCCGAAGGTTTGACTAGGCTCCAGAACGGCCTTTTCGGCCCACTCATTCCAAGCATTCAGAAACAGCTCTTTCCGGTAGGAATTCGGGACGCGCTTCTCCAGAAGTTGGGGTAGCCAACGGTTGAACGAGCCAGGATTCGCACCATAGGCGATATGGGCCATGCGGCCGCGCCGGGCCGTATTGTCCCAGCTTGGCATCGCACCGCAGATCGTGTTTTTCGGCAACTTCTTGTAATAGGCTGGCGTGGTAGAGTTATTAGCCACCGCGTTATAGTCGTAGATCAAGCCCTCGAAACCTTCGGCTGGCTCAAAGCCCAGCTTGTTGCCGTCGGGACCGCCGAACAGGTAATCGCTTCCCGAGACCATGCCATGCGGGGCCATCTCGATCCAGAAGTCGAACAGATCGTCCGCGACCTGATTTTCGCCGGAGACGTGGAAACAGACAGCCCCCAGCTCGACCTCGCCGATACCCGCCTCGCGCCACGCGTCGCGCATCGCGGCGATGCTTGCAGCCGGGTCTGGCATATCTTCGGGACGGTAGATGACAAACCGGGGCCGGGTGCCATCGGGACGTTGGTAGCGCGGATCGCGCATATAGGGCAGGCTGTCCTCAACCAGTTGCTGTTCAAAACCCTTGGCATAGGTTTGTTCCAGAAGCACGGTGCCGGACAACCCATCCCAGTTGCGACGCCAGCTTTCATTTGCCCAGCATAGATAGAAAGGAAAGTCGATCTCTGGCTGTTCCAAAAGCTTGTCGAGGGGTGCCTCCAGCACCCGCTTGCCGTCAAACCAGTAATGATAGACGCAGAACGCGTCGATGCCTGCGTCTCGGGCCAACTCTGTCTGTTCGCCCATCACTTCGGTCGCGCGCAGATCGTAATAACCCAGATCAGAGGGCAGCATTGGTTGCAGATGTCCCGGAAACAGCGATAGGGCCGATACGGTGGACCGCCATTCGGTAAAACCCTTGCCCCACCATGCATTGTTTTCCGGGATAGGATGGAATTGCGGCAGGTAGAAGGCGCTGACATATTCCGGCGGCTCGGGTCGCTTGACCTGCGCCTTCGGGTCAATCTGGCTGGCCTGCACCACCTTTTGCCCGGTGGCGGCACATAAAAAGCCCAATGCGCGTTCGATCGAATGGGCCAGCGTGCCATCAACCTGAACCTGTTCCGGTTCAAAGATATTTTCATTAAGCTTCAGGCTTTTGATCATGCCCAGCAGCAGGGGTTTGACCCAGTAGATCGACCCGGCGGGAAACGACAGCTTGTCATGGTCGACGGTGACCTCGATCCGCCGCATCAGGCTGCGCGTCGTCTCAAAGTTCGAACCCCACCATTCCTCACCAGTGAAGTGTTGACCATCCGCCACCCAGAAGCCAGCACTGTCATCCGCAACGAAGGCATCAAGCTTTTCTTGCAGGCCCTGCTTTGGCAGGATCCCGTCAATCAGATGACGACGCCATTTATCGCCATCTTCGCGATGCGGGGATTTCTTGGTGTGAAACTTGGCAACAGCTTTGTAGCTGTCCAGCATGCCGGAATTCACCAGATGCACGAATGGCAGGATGTCCCGGCCACGGTTGGGCATTGACGCCACCAGCGCGTTTGGAAACTGTTTCTTGATCTTGCTGGCCAAGTCGTCAGTTTCGTCACCGCGATAGGTGATTGTGATGTAAAGATCGTGATCGATCTTTACCTGTTCGAGCGTCTCGCGGAACTCCTCCCACAGGTCGGGGTAATAAATGTGAATGACGATGGCGTAGGGCGCGGTTCCGCCCGTATCGTGACCGCGCAAAACCGGCATTTTTGTCTGCGGGACTTCCACCACCTCTGGCAGTTCCTTGTGGACACGGGTTTCCTTGTGCCCCCCCCTGACCCAATGCTCGAAGGCCGGAACGCCAATCGCCGCCACATCGGGATTGTAACGCAGATAGGCGGAGGGTGAAAAATCAGGGTTTGGTCGAAAGCCCATTCTCTCGCCGTATACGATATAATGGCGAAGCGGCAGCCTGTGATAGAACGGATGGATGTGCGGATAGGCTCCGCGATAGTAGATCGGGTCAAAGAGACCGCTTTTTGACGCCTCGGTCAGATAGCGCTGCTCGCTGGGCTTCAGGAGGAAAAGGCGCGCAAAACGGGCGATACGTTGGGCGGTAAACTTCGAAAAAAGTGACATTGACGGTCCTGGATGCGGCTTCACGATCCCTTACCAATCCGGACACCCCCCTGCAAATGGGAATGTGAAGCGACGGCGTCATGGCGCCTCATTCAGTATATAGCGATTGTAACGCGACAACAGCAACAGCCCGAAAAACAGGCAAATTGCCGAAATCATGTAAACGTAGGCCGGCGATACAAAGACCGCATCATAGGTTACGAAGAACCCTGCCCGAAATTCCATGATGATATGCGCGATCGGGTTAAACAGCAGGATCGTCCGGTACGGTTCGCTGATCTCGTCGACCACGAACAGAACTCCCGACAGGATGAACGCAGGACGGTTGATGATGCCCCAGATCTGGTCCCAGACCGGGAACATGTGGATCAGGAAACAATTCAACATGCCCAATCCCAATGCGATTGCCGCGGCCATTCCCATCGCCTGCGCAATCGCCCCCCAATCCAGAATGGCGTTCACACCAAGCGCCACGATAAGCCCGGACATGAACAGCAGAGCGACCATGGCTTGCGTCAGATAGTTGAGGATGAACCGGCTCAGGACCGCATCAACGAATGTCACGCTGGGATAAGCCAAAAGCTGCTTGGAAAACCGGATCGACACCCCGATTTTCCGTGTAACATCGTTGTAGAGCATGAACGGTATGAAGCCCGTGCCGTAAAACAGCGCAAAATCATTTCCGAGCGGTGGTTTGCGGAACGCGAAGGAGAACACGATTGAAAGAAGGGTAACCGCAGCGATCGGCTCTGCGATCGCCCAGAGATACCCGCCGGGTGATTTGCCATAGGTTGTGGACATCTCGCGCAGCAACAGCGCAAAGATTGCCCGCAATCCGGGGAACCTCCGGGTTTTTCGCGCCAGTAGCTTGCTTGACATCGCTTTCGAACTCCTTCCCCGGCATCGCCGGTGTTCCCTGCCCAACTGTGGGCATGTTAAGGTTTGCCGTATTGCACCCGGCGTGTGAAGGTGTAAACCAACCCTACCCCGGCCACGGGCAACCAGTATCGAGCGAGTTGACCATTTCAAAGACGCCACCATCTTCCGCAGCATCCAAGGGCGACGCCCCATCAAAGCCGAAAGCGAGCGCTTCGGCAGCCAAGGAAGCTGTGACGCAGACGCATCCGTCGCAGGCCGCCGAAAAGCCGACACAACCTCAGACATCCGCGCAACCCGATCAACCGCGCCTTACTCCGAAACAGCGGGCAGCGGCGAAGCAGCGCGCTGCGGCGAGGCAACGCGTCAATGCCAATGCGCAACAGGCAAACAGTGGCGAAGCCCCGGCAGCGCCTGCGCAGGCCGCGACAAATCCTGCGGCGGATACGGCACACAGCGACAACACCAAAAGCCAGCAACCGGCAGGCGAGGCCAAACCCGCCCCCCAGCCTAAGGCTTCATCAGACCGAACGATCCCGCAAGCTGTTACCGCCGCAGACGTGAAACCACGTCATTTCGGGTTGTTAGCGGCATTCCTGGTGATCGTGGTCGCGCCGCTGATTGTTGCCGCCTATTATCTTTTCGTGATTGCAGAGGACCAATATACCTCGACGGTCGGATTTTCCGTTCGGTCAGAAGAATTGAATTCTTCGCTCGACTTGCTGAGCGGATTGAACAGCCTATCCGGCACCAGTTCGTCTGATACCGACATCCTGTATGAATTCATCCAGAGTCAGGACCTCGTCAAGCGCCTTGATGAAAGGCTTGATTTGCGCGAGATCTATTCGAAACCCGATTTCGACCCGATTTTCGCCTACGACGAGGCCGGATCAATCGAGGATCTGGTGGCTTACTGGCGACGCATGGTGCGGATTTTCTATGACAGTGGCACCGGTCTGATCGAATTGCGTGTCCACGCATTCGAGCCGCAGGACGCACAGGATATTGCAACGGAGATCTTTCAGGAATCGTCTGCGATGATCAACCAGCTGTCCGCGATCGCCCGCGACGACGCCACCGGCTATGCAGAAGAAGAACTGGTAAAGGCCGAAGAACGGCTGAAAGTTGCACGACAGGCGCTGACACGGTTCCGGTCTGAAACGCAGCTCGTCGATCCCTCTGCCGATATTCAGGGTCAGATGGGCTTGCTCAATTCGCTGGAAGCACAACTTGCCGAGGCCATCATCGAGATGAACCTGCTGCGCGAAACGACCCGCGCCGCCGACCCGCGCATCGAACAAAGCGAGCGGCGCATTGCCGTCATCGAACAGTTGATCGAAAAAGAGCGCACGAAATTCGGTGTCGGCGCGGGCAACGCAACCGGCAGGCAGGACTATTCGACATTGGTGGGCGAATACGAGCGCCTCGTTGTGGACCGTGAATTTGCCGAAAAAGCCTATGTATCGGCACTGTCGGCATTCGACGGAGCGCAGGCCGAAGCGCGTCGCCAAAGCAGGTATCTTGCCGCATATACCCGGCCGACTCTGGCAGAGAGTTCCGGCTACCCACAGAGATGGCTGCTGACGTTGTTGACGGGCGTTTTCGCATTCCTGACCTGGGCGATCGTCGTTCTCATCTATTACAGCGTGCGCGACAGGCGTTGAGCCGGAGATGATCGAGCTTCGCAACCTTTCCAAATACTACACGGTCAACGGTGTTACCAAACATGTCGCCCGCGACATTAATTTCACCTTTCCAACAGGCGAATGCGTCGGACTTCTGGGCCGAAACGGCGCAGGAAAGTCTAGTCTTCTGAAAATGATCGCAGGCACGATGGACCCCGATAAGGGCGAAATCCTGTCGACAGGAACAGTGTCCTGGCCGGTGGGCTTTGCGGGGAGCTTTCATCCCGATCTGTCCGGCTCGCAGAACTGCAAATTCGTGGCGCGGATCTACGGCGTCGACACGGATGAGATGTGCGATTTCGTCAAGGAGTTCTCAGAGCTGGGCGCGCATTTCCAACTGCCGGTCCGGACATATTCTTCGGGGATGCGGTCGCGTCTGGCCTTTGGTCTTTCGATGGCAATCCAGTTCGACACCTACCTGATTGACGAAGTCACCTCGGTTGGCGATGCGGCGTTCCGCAGCAAAAGCGAAGCAATCCTGAAAGCCCGGCTGGAAACCAGCGGGGCGGTAATCGTCTCCCATTCGCTGGATTTGTTGCAGCGTATGTGCACCAGCGGCGCAGTTATGGATAACGGCCAAATCACCTATTATCCGAACGTCAAACACGCGATTGAACACCACAGGCATACGATGCGCGGCACGCGCCCCAAATGGATGCGAAAATAAGTACGCAACGGGGTACGCGCGGTCAGATCAGCAAACCGTAACCCAGCCATGACAGCTTTCCCGTCAACATCGTTAACGGGGAGCAATCCATGTCTGAGGTTTCGCCAGTTCTGTCACTACCCTACATTGCGCCGGCTCAGGCGCAGAAACACGTCACCCATAATGAGGCATTGCGGGTGTTGGATGCCCTTGTGCAGCCTACTGTGGCGAGCCGCACAGCGGGCGATCCGCCGCCTTCACCTATGCATGGCGATCGCTATATCGTGGGGTCATCGGCCTCTGGCCTCTGGGCGGCGCATGCCGGCGATTTGGCAATATTCGAAGAAGGTCTGGGGTGGAGCTTTTTCGCAGCCAAACATGGCTGGGTCGTGCATGTGCGCGACGAAAACACTCTGTGCGCCTTTGATGGCAGCGATTGGCAACCGTTGGGCCTGTATGCCAACCAGCCGTTGCAGAATGTGCCACAGCTTGGCGTCGCGACCGGCGCGGATGAGACCAACCGATTGGCCGTTGCCTCCGACGCCACCTTGCTGACCCATGCGGGCAATGGACACCAGCTAAAGATCAACAAGGCCATGGCTGCGGACACGGCCAGCCTGCTTTTTCAGACATCCTGGGGTGGCCGCGCCGAGATGGGCACAACCGGCAGCGACGACTTCGCAGTCAAGGTCAGCGCCGACGGGTCGAGCTGGACCGACGTCATGGTGATGGCAGCCGATGGCTCGGCAACACAGTTTGGCACACCGGTAATCGTGGATGAGGATGTCGCCGCGGATCGGTTGATCTCGTCCACGCACAAGCACAACTACCTGACCATGACATTGAACAACAGCCATGCCAATCCGGTGGCATCGTCAATCCAGATGGGGTTCGGCGGCGTGCGGCGCTACGCGTGCCTTGTGCATGCCGGATTCGAGCAGTTCAACATTACCGCCTATGACGCGGCTGGTGTCTGGAAGGGCAGCCCCGTCGTGCTGGAATTTCCCGGCTCTGCATCAATGAACAACGCGCTATATATCGACAAGAACAGCCACGTCGGCATCGGCAAAGCGCCCGGCGCGGCAAAATTGGATATTGAAGGCATTGCGCGGCTCAAGCCTTTGACCAAGTCGGCTTTGCCTGAGGCGTCAGCCGTCGGCGCAGGCGGAATCGCCTTTGTTTCAAACGCCGCCGGAGGAGCACAGCCGGCCTATAGCGACGGCACGATTTGGCGGAAAATGTCAGACAATCAGGTCGTATAGGCCATCAGGACACCACCGGGAAACGGCATGGAACCTAACCTGCCGTTTCCGATCCATGGCAGAGGAACAGTCGCCGGACGCCTGTGGACGGTCAAATACCGTTTCAGGTAGATTTTACGCGCGCTCCGGCAGAGATCCACGCCCGAGCGTGCAGAAAACTGTTTTTGGCCCGCAAACCACCCGATAGGTCCGGGTAAAATCCGATATAACCTCTTGATGAATTCGTTTTGTCCACTGGAAATTGCCTTAATGCTCTTCTTCGCGCCCCGGTAGCCTCGCTCTGCTGTATTGCCGTGAGTTTCGGCTAGAAGGAGACGGCAAAGCGGGTATATGACGGGCCGATGAATGACGACGCGCAAACTCTTTCGGTGACAGTGCTCATGGCGACGCATGAGGGCGCGGCGACGCTTTGCGAACAGATTGACAGCATTCTTGGCCAGACGCTTTCACCGCGCAGGCTGATCGTCAGCGATGACGGATCGCAGGACGGCACGCGGGCCATTTTGCAGCGCTACGCAGAAAGACAGGATCTGACTGTGATGGACGGTCCTTGCGAAGGCGCTTCGGCCAATTTCCTGCAATTGCTCGCAATGCCCTCTCAGGCAGATCTGGTGGCCCTTTCGGATCAGGATGACGTCTGGCTGCCGCAAAAGCTGGAACGGGCGGCCGATGCCCTTGGGGCGATCCCGGCCGCGATCCCCGCATTATATTGTGCTCGCCCGTTGATCTGCTCTGCGGACCTTACCACCTGCCGCATCGCACCGATGCCCAGCCGGGCACCGGGGTTTCGTCACGCCATGGTGCAGAACATCGCGGGCGGCAACTGCATGGTGATGAACCGTGCCGCGACCGACCTGATCCAGTCAGCATTGGCGGAGGTGGGCAAGATCCCCTACCATGACTGGTGGATCTACCAACTGATCGCGGGGGCAGGCGGCACCGTCTTGACCGACGACGTACCGTCGTTGAAATATCGACAACATCGGCACAACGAAGTCGGTTCCGGCCACCGCACGTTGCGTGGCTTTCTTACGCGGCCATTCAGGGTCCTGTCCGGGCGCTATGCAAAGGTCAGCGCGGCCCATGCGAATGCCTTGTTGCGGTCGTCCCACAGGCTGACGGCAGAAAACCACACCCTGCTTGCAAGCTTCGTAGCCGCCCAGGCAGAACGTCCTTTAACCCGTCTGCAACGACTGCGCGCACTGGGTGTCTACCGGCAAGGCCGCTCCGGCACGTTGGCGTTGTGGTGTGCTGCGTTGATGGGACGTATTTGAAATGACCGAGCAACGGTTAAAGGTGATGCTTCTGGGTGGCGACGGCGGTCGTTCGGGCGTGCCGCGGCATATCCACCAACTTGCCAATGCGTTGAGCGACCGGGCCGAGGTGGTCATCGCGTCCGATGCCGATACGGGTGGATATGGCTTTGCGCGCGAAAACGGCCGGACCCATCTGGAAATTCCCGGTCTTGCATCCTCGCTTCAGCCAGCCCGGATTCGCGCGGCAGCGGCACAGCTCGACCGGGTCGTGGCAGCAGTGCAGCCGGACATCCTGTGGGCGCATGCCCGGCTGACCTTGCCGCTGGCACGGATCGTCGTGCGCAAGCGACCCCACCTGCGGCTGTCCTGCACCTATCACGGTGTGCCGTTTGGCCCCGGCCACCGTCGCGCTGCCGCCACGTTCTTTCGACGGTTAGAGCGGCATTTCCTCGGCGTCACGCCGCAACATCACCTGATTTTTCTGACCGAAGAGGATCATGCCGCATTCGCGCCGGACATGCTGTCACAGCACAGCAGTCATATCGTGCCGAACTGCTCTGACCTTGGCGGTTTTGTCCCTGCCGCATCCGCAGGCGGCCCACGGCATCTGGTGATGACCACCAGATACGCACGTCAAAAGAACCTTAGCGCGGCGGCGCGGATATTTGCGCAATTGCCGCAGGACTTTCGCCTGACCGTCGCGGGGATGCACACGGATGGGCCAGGGCTGCACAGACGGTTCAGGCGCATCCTTCCGGCCCCGGCGATGAAACGGGTCAATTTTGTCGGTCCGGTCAACGACGTACGCCCGCTTCTGTCACAGGCTGACGGATATCTGATGACCTCGCTTTACGAGGGCTTGTCGATCGGCATGCTGGAGGCGTTCGAATACGGGTTGCCGATTTTTTCGACCCCTGTGGGCGGCACGGCTTTGCTAAGTCGCCACCACCCGGAAATGCACATCATCGACGCGTTGCACCCCAAACGCACGGCAGGCCAGATCGTCAGGGTCACAGGGCGCTTTCGCGCAAACCGGGCCGACCTCGGCGGCAAGATCCATGCCAAATGGCAAGAACGATTTTCATCGCCCGTCTGGAAAACGGCGATCCTGAAAGTCTACGATGAGATATGCGCCGAAGGTTAAGCCCTATTCGTGCAGCAAGCCGCGCAGATAGTGACCATAATCGTTCTTTTTCAGTGTATCGGCGTGTTCTTCCAGCATCTTGGCATCTATCCAGCCCGAAGCGTAGGCGATTTCCTCAAGACACCCGGTCTGCATGCCCTGACGTTTTTGCAAGGTACGCACGAAGTTGCCCGCATCCAGAAGCGACCCGTGCGTTCCGGTATCCAGCCAGGCAAAGCCCCGCCCCATGCGCTTGACCGATAGCGAGCCCTCGTGGAGGTACATTTCCAGCAGCGACGTTATTTCCACCTCGCCGCGTGCGGACGGTTTGACCTGATGCGCGCGCTCGGACGCTTTGCCATCCAGGAAATACAGACCCGTGACCGCATATGACGATGGCGGCACCTCTGGCTTCTCGATGATCTCGGTGACGTTGCCCTGGTCATCCATTGCCACCACGCCATAGCGTTCGGGATCGGCGACGTGATAGCCAAAGACGGTGCCGCCCGTCGTCTTGGCATCGGCTTCTTCCAGCAGTTCCGGCAGACCGTGGCCAAAGAAGATGTTGTCGCCCAGAACCATGCAAGACGGCGCGCCATCCAGAAAATCCTCGGTCAGCGTATAGGCCTGCGCCAACCCGCCCGGATCGGGTTGCACCACATAGGTCAGTTTGATGCCCCACTGGCTGCCATCGCCCAACACGCGCTTGAACTGATCCTGGTCCTGCGGCGTGGTGATCATCGCGATCTCGCGAATACCGGCCAGCATCAGCACGCTGAGCGGATAGTAGATCATCGGCTTGTCATAGATCGGCATCAGCTGCTTTGAGACGCCAATGGTGATCGGATACAGACGTGTGCCGGATCCCCCTGCGAGGATAATGCCCTTGCGATTGGTCATTGTGAGATTCCTTTCAGGTCGGTCAATACGTCGGTCAGGCTGTTGCGCCAGTCCGGACGATGAATGTCAAAGGCTGCCAAAAGGCTGGAACAGTCCAGCCGCGAATTGGCGGGGCGGACGGCCTTGGTGGGAAAGTCGGAACTGGGAATATCGAAAACCTCCGGGGTCAGCCCGGACTGGCGAAAGATCTCGCGGGCGAAATCGGCCCAACTGACATCCGGCGCGCCACTGAAGTGATAGGTTCCGGACAGGCTCGCGTCATTGTTTAGGGCCTTTGCGATGGTCAGGCAGCACGCCGCGATGTCAGCAGCCGCCGTAGGCCCGCCGATCTGATCGGCGACGATGGTCAGCCGATCACGCTCTGCACCGAGGCGCAGCATGGTTTTCACGAAATTGGCACCATGCGCGGAAAACACCCAACTGGTGCGCAGGATGACAGATGTGCCACCCGCCGCGCGAACGGCCTCTTCGCCGCGCAGTTTGCTGGCACCGTAAGCGCCCAATGGTGCCACTTCGTCGTCGACGTTCCAAGGGCGTGTGCCGCCACCGTCGAAGACATAATCGGTCGAGATATGGATGAAGGGAATGCCCTTTTCCGCGCAGGCCCGCGCCATTGTGCCCGGCGCATCGCCGTTTATCACATTGGCCAGATCAGGCTCGTCTTCGGCATTGTCCACCGCCGTATAGGCCGCCGCGTTGATGACCACTGTTGCGTCGCTGGCAAGGATCGCCTTGGCGCAAGCCTCAGGGTCCGTCAGATCCGCCGCGTCACGGCCCAGAGCCGTGACCTCTGTCTGACGCTGCAATTCTGTCGCAACCTGCCCGGATTTACCGAAAACGAGGATCGTCATGCGTTGGTGCCCAGACGGACCCCCACGCCCTGACGCGCCTGAAGCGCGCGCCACCAATCCTCGTTCTCAAGATACCAGTCCACCGTCTTGCGCAGGCCTTCTTCCAGCGTCACCGAAGGACGCCAGCCCAGTTCCTTGCGAATGCGGGTCGGGTCGATGGCATAGCGCAGATCATGGCCAGGCCGGTCCGTCACGAAGGTAATCTGCTGGGCATAACCCGCATCCTTGGGCCGCTTCTCGTCCAGAATGGCGCAGATCATTCGCACAAGATCGATATTCTTGGCTTCGTTCTCGCCACCGATATTATATGTGCGCCCGTTCACCCCGTGCTGCAACACGGTCAAAAGCGCATCGGCGTGATCCTCGACATACAGCCAGTCGCGGATATTCTCGCCCGCGCCGTAAACCGGGATCGGCTCTCCGGCCAGCGCCTTCAGGATCACCACGGGGATCAGCTTTTCCGGAAAATGATAGGGACCGTAATTGTTCGAGCAGTTGGTCAGGACAAAGGGCAACCCGTAGGTTTCGCCCCAGGCGCGCACCAGATGATCGCTGGACGCTTTCGATGCGGAATAGGGTGAGTTCGGCGCATAGGGCGTGTCTTCGGTAAACAGGCCCGTGTCGCCAAGCGTGCCGTAAACCTCGTCGGTCGAGATATGGTGGAACCGGAAATGCATCGGCTTGCCCATATCCAGCCAATACTGCCGCGCCGCTTCCAGCAGCGTGTAGGTGCCCTCGACATTGGTGCGAATGAAATCGCCCGGACCGTCAATCGACCGGTCGACATGGCTTTCGGCGGCCAGATGCATGACAGCGTCGGGCTGATGCACCCTGAAGATCCATTTCAGCGCCGAGGCGTCGCAGATATCCGCTTTTTCAAACGCATAAAAATCATGGTCCTCAACCGAGGCGACATTTTCCAGACAGGCCGCGTAGGTCAGCGCATCCAGATTGACGACCGCATGGCCGTCACGAATGGCCTGCCGCACCACGGCAGAACCGATGAACCCAGCACCGCCGGTAACGAGAATTTTCATGAGTCAGCCCTCATATTCAAACGGGGATGTCCAATCCGCCAGCATCGGCGCCTTGGCATCCTTGTCGGACAAGACAGCGCTTGCGGGGTCGATACCCCAGTCGATGCCAATTTCCGGATCGGCGAAATGCACGGTCCCGTCACAGGCCGGCGCATAAACATCGGTTGTCTTGTACAGCAGCATCGAATCCGGCGCGCGCGTCACGAACCCGTGCAGGAATCCTTTGGGCACGAACAATTGCCGCCCATTGTCCTCTGACAGTTCCACCCCCAGCCATTTCAGGTAGGTCGGCGATCCACGGCGCACATCCACCACAACATCCAACACGCAACCGCGCCCGGTGCGCACCAGTTTGTCCTGGGCATGGGGCGGTGCCTGATAGTGCAGACCACGCACCGTGCCGACCGCTTCGCTGATCGACTGGTTGTCTTGCACGAAATCGTGATCCAATCCGGCGTCACGCATCGTGTTGCGATTCCAAACTTCGGAAAAGCTTCCTCGCGCGTCACTGAACCGCTTTGGCGTTAAAATCAGAACGCCATCAAGCGCTGTCTGCTCTATGTCCAAGAACAACTTTCCTTGCTGTCTAAATTTGCCCGCGTGATACCAACTCGACTTGACAGAGTCACGGCAGATTTGCCCAAGAGTTTCAAAACCAACCCAAGGGCGAACTTTTATCTGCTTAACAACCATTTATTGCCAGAATGCGCATTCTGGCAATACAGGTTAGCGGCCCGGAATATCTGCGCGCGCAGGCGCGGGTTCCCAAGCCTCAATAAGCTCTACAGCCTCCTGTGCGGTTTCGGCGTATCGAAACAGATCAAGATCTTCATCCGAGATTGTCCCGGCATCTGCCAGTGCTTCCCAGTTGATGATGCGCTCCCAGAACGCGCGGCCAAACAGCAAGAACGGCACCCGTTGCATCCGCCCCGTCTGGATCAATGTCAGTGTTTCGAACATTTCATCCAGCGTGCCGAACCCACCAGGAAACACGCAGATCGCGCGTGCACGCATCAGGAAGTGCATTTTCCGGATCGCGAAATAATGGAAATTGAAACACAGATCCGGCGTGACGTATTCGTTGGGTGCCTGCTCGTGCGGCAGCACGATGTTAAGACCGATCGACTGCCCACCTGCGTCCTGTGCGCCGCGGTTGCCTGCTTCCATCACACCCGGTCCGCCTCCGGTCACGATGACATTTTCCAGCCTTTTGCCGGTCATGCTTTTCTCTGTCATCAGCCGGGCGAATGTCCGAGCCTCATCATAGAAATGCGACAGATCGGCGAGCGTCTTGGTCCGGGCCGTGTCTTTGTTGGCAGGCGCGGGAATGCGGGCACCGCCGAACAGCACGATGGTCGATTCCACGCCACGCTCGTCCAATATCATCTGCGGCTTGAGAAGCTCCAACTGCAAGCGGACGGGGCGCAACTCCTCGCGGCACATGAATTCGTGATCGTCAAAGGCCAACCGATAGGAAGGCGCCCGCGTCTGCGGCGTGTCGGGCACCTCATCGGCGGTGCGTCGGTCAAGGCCCGCATCGCGGAAGGGGCTGTGGCGGTCATCTTGCATGGGCATGTGTCCTTGTTCGCGTGTTTGCATGCCTATAGCCTTCGGCAGGACGATACCAGCAAGCAGGAGACGGCAGGTGAATTGGCAGGATGAGATCGAGGCCGCGGCGCAGCGTATAAGGCCTTTTCTTCGCAAGACACCTACCCTGCGCGCGGAAGGCTTCTACCTGTCCTGCCCGGTTGAGCTGAAGCTGGAGCAGGTACAACACACCGGCAGTTTCAAGGCGCGCGGTGCGTTCAACACGCTGCTGTCGTCAGACGTACCCAAGGCGGGTGTCGTCGCAGCTTCTGGCGGCAATCACGGCGCGGCGGTGGGCTTTGCCGCGTCGCGTCTGGGTCACCCGGCCCGGATCTTTGTGCCCGAGATGGCCGGCCCTGCGAAGATCGCCCTGATCCAACGGACCAGTGCGGACCTGACGGTGGTGTCCGGTGCCTATTCGAACGCGCTGGATGCCGCGCGCGATCACGAAACCAGAACCGGCGCGATGCAGATCCACGCCTATGACGCCCCCGCCACTGTGGCCGGTCAAGGCACGGTGATGCGCGAATGGGAAGAACAGGGCCTGGAGGCTGACACCGTGTTGATCGCTGTGGGCGGCGGCGGGCTGATCGCGGGCGCGCTGGCCTGGCTGGGCGGCCGCCGCAAGGTCGTCGCCGTCGAGCCTGACACTGCCTGCACTCTACATGCCGCGCTGAAGGCCGGCACCCCTGTCGATGTCGAGGTTTCGGGCATCGCCGCCAATGCGCTTGGTGCCCGACGGATCGGCCAGATCTGTTTTGACCTGTCCCGGCACAGCGTGCAGTCGGTACTGGTCAACGACACCGCCATCGCACAGGCGCAGCAGGCGCTTTGGCACGAGACGCGGCAGTTGGTCGAACCTGCGGGTGCTACGGCCCTCGCGGCATTGATGTCGGGCGCTTATCGGCCCGCACCCGGCGAGCGGATCGCGGTTTTGATCTGCGGCGGGAACCTCGCCCCCGATCCGATGGCTTGACGCTGCGTCGCCATCTGTGATTGCCGCACCTCCCCGACACGGGTATAGGGCGGCAACGATAATTCGCCCAAACGGAGATCCCAATGTCCAACGCACAGCTTGAAACCGCCATCGAAGCCGCCTGGGAGGCGCGCGACACCATCTCGCCCTCGACCGGTGGCGAGACCCGCGAAGCCATCGAAGATACGCTGAGCGCGCTCGATTCCGGAAAACTGCGTGTGGCCGAACGTCAGGACAATGGCGATTGGCATGTCAATCAATGGGCCAAGAAAGCGGTCCTGCTCGGGTTTCGCATCAAGGACATGGAGATGCAGGATAACGGCCCGCAAGGGTCCGGCTGGTGGGACAAGGTCGACAGCAAGTTCAAGGGCTGGGGCGACAACCAGTGGAAGGCCGCAGGCTTTCGCGCCGTGCCCAACTGCGTCGTCCGCAAATCCGCCTATATCGCGCCCGGCGTGGTGCTGATGCCGTCCTTCGTGAACCTGGGTGCCTATGTCGACGAAGGCACAATGGTCGACACATGGGCGACCGTCGGATCCTGCGCGCAGATCGGCAAGGGCGTGCATCTGTCTGGCGGCGTCGGCATCGGCGGCGTTCTGGAACCCATGCAGGCCGGCCCCACCATCATCGAGGATAACTGCTTCATCGGTGCCCGCTCCGAGGTGGTCGAAGGTTGCATCGTGCGCGAAGGCTCTGTCCTTGGCATGGGTGTCTTCATCGGCCAGTCGACTAAGATCGTCGATCGCGAAACCGGTGACGTCATGTATGGCGAGGTTCCGCCTTATTCGGTGGTCGTTGCAGGCTCCATGCCATCGAAGAACGGCATCAACCTTTATTGCGCCGTCATCGTGAAACGCGTCGACGAGCGCACCCGTTCCAAGACCGGCATCAACGAGCTGCTGCGCGACTAAACCTTTTTTGTCGGAACCTTCCCGCCCGTCCCGGCGTTGATCGATCAGGACAGTTTTGCAATAGCGGGAAGGAATGACATGCAAGGAATAGGTTGGATTGCAGCGATCATTGTCGGCGGCCTCGCCGGGTGGATCGCAAGCATGATTATGAAAGCCGATACAGGGATTTTCCTGAACATCATTCTCGGCATCGTCGGCGCGATTATCGCCAATGCCATCCTTGGCATTCTCGGCATTTTTGCAGCAGGAACCTGGCTGCCGCAATTGATCGTCGGGATCGTCGGTGCCTGTATTCTCATATGGGGCTACCGCGCCATCAAGAGCTGACGCTTTCCATCACCGGAATTAACGTCTAGGACAGCCCCGCGCATTCCCGCGCGGGGCTTCGCATTTTGCGAGCAAGGAACTTGGCGGACATGACCGAAAAAAAGAAGAAACCACAGCAGGTCTATACGCTTCTGGTCGAGGTCGGTCGCAAGACCGGCGACGGGCTGCCGAAAGGTGCCAGCGGTGCCGGGCTGATTTGCTTTGCATCCGGCATTGACGAGGCCGAAGCCGTGCGCGAAACCGTAGCGATCCTTAAACAGGCCGACATGGCACCGCTCGACGTCACAGGCTACGGCACTGCCGAGGAACGTGCTGCACAAGGCCACGAGATGGACGAGGATGAAGCCGCCCTCATGGACCGCGCGCTTAAAGAAAATTCTGTGATCGTGGCGCAGGTCACGCCATTCTTCGACAAGGGCAAACCCTGATCCCGAACTGCCGAAACGTCAGGAATGACGTGTCACCTCTCCACTGGCTGAATAAAGAGTGCGCGGAAGCGCTCATTTGGATCACGCTGCGCCCCGAAGGACTGACACCGCAGTGACGCTTTGCCCCCGCTTGCCCCGCACAAAGTGATTGGTTTAAAAACCGCAAACCCGTGCCGCCCGTCCAAATCCGCAGCGCGAGCAAGAACAGCCGTCAAGACGCAGGAGGGCACATGCCCCAGATCAATCCAGAAACCCTGACCGCGGCGCTGGTCCGCTGCGCCTCTGTCACCCCGGACGAAGGCGGTGCGCTTGTCTTGTTGCAAGACCTTCTCGAAGATGCCGGTTTCATCTGCACACGCGTGGACCGTGGCGGCGTCTCGAACCTTTTTGCCCGTTGGGGCGACAAGGGGCATGCCCGCACATTCGGCTTCAATGGACACACGGACGTGGTGCCTTTGGGCGATCCGGCGGACTGGACCATGCCGCCATTCGGCGCAAAGGTGAAGGACGGTTTTCTCTACGGTCGTGGCGCGACTGACATGAAATCCGGCGTCGCCGCCTTTGCCGCCGCCGCGGTGGATTTCGTTACCCAAACGCCCCCGGACGGCGCGATCATCCTGACCATCACCGGGGACGAGGAAGGCGACGCCGTGGACGGCACCGTGGCGCTGCTGGACTGGATGGAAAAGGCAGACGAGACGATGTCCGTCTGCCTTGTCGGTGAACCCACCTGCCCGGACCACATGGGCCAGATGATGAAAATCGGCCGACGCGGCTCGCTCAATGCCCATGTCACGGTCAAGGGCGTCCAGGGCCATTCCGCCTATCCGCACCGCGCCATCAATCCGCTGCATGCGCTTGTCCGGCTGATGGATCGGCTGGCCAGCCACGATCTTGACGCGGGAACGGACCATTTCGACGCCTCAACCCTCGCTGTCGTCACCATCGACACCGGCAACCCGGCCACAAACGTGATCCCGGCAGAGGCGCGCGCGACGCTCAACATCCGCTTCAACGACGCGCATTCCGGTGCCAGCCTGTCGGAGTGGCTGCGCGCAGAGGCCGCCAAAGCAGACGCGGAATTTGGCACAACGACCGATCTGACCATCAAGATTTCGGGCGAAAGCTTCCTCACCCCGCCCGGTCCACTGTCCGATCTTGTTGCGCGCGCCGTCGAGGCAGAAACCGGCACCGTGCCAGAGGCTTCGACGAGCGGCGGCACCTCGGATGCGCGGTTCGTCAAGAACCACTGCCCGGTTGTCGAATTCGGGCTGGTCGGACGGACGATGCATCAGGTTGACGAGCGTGTCGAGGTCGCACAGATCCATCAGCTGAAACGCATCTACACCCGGATGCTGCAAGACTACTTCGCCTGATATTTTCGGAACGCACGAAACCGCACGGCACCGAAGAAACCCGCGCGTTTTTTCGCAATGACGCGCGTCATGCGGCGTGATACGCCGTTGAATATGAAAACACTGCCCACAAAGGCGGAGATCCTGGATTGGATCGCCGCCAACCCGACCCTCAGCGCCAAACGCGACATTGCCAAAGCTTTTGGCATCAAAGGTGCCGCGCGTATCGACCTCAAGCGCCTGTTAAAGGAGCTGGAGGCCGAAGGGCATCTTGAAAAGCGCAAGAAGACCTATCGTGACCCGGACCGCCTTCCGCCCGTCAGCGTCTTGCAGGTCAAGGCACCAACCGCCGATGGCGATCTGTTTGCGCGCCCTCTGGAATGGCATGGCGAAGGGGTGGAACCGATTGTCCTGATCGTCACCCGCGCCAGCGATCCCGCCCTGGGCGAGGGCGACCGGATCCTTGGCAAGCTTCAGGTCGTGCATGAAGAGGACCACAATTACGAGGCCCGCGTGATCCGCCGGATCGGCACCAATCCGCAGCGCGTTGTCGGCATCTTCCGCAAGGGTGCCGAGGGCGGGCGCATTGTGAGTATCGACAAAGGCTCCGACAAGGAATGGAGCGTGCCTGACAACGCGGCCCACGGCGCAAAGGACGGCGAGTTGGTCGAGGCGGAACAGGCAGGGCCCAAGGGCCGCATGGGTCTGCCACGCGCCCGCATCGTAGAACGGCTGGGCGACCCGTCCGCCCCCAGGGCCGTGTCGCTGATTGCCATCCATCAGCACGGCATCCCCGACAGCTTTCCCGACGAGGTCATCGCAGAGGCCGACGCGATGAAGCCCGCAGGCCTCAAGGGCCGCGAGGATCTGCGCGACCTGCCCTTGATCACCATCGACCCCGTGGATGCGCGCGACCGCGATGACGCCTGCTTTGCCCAACCCGATGACGACCCCAAGAATGACGGCGGCCATATCGTCTGGGTCGCCATCGCCGATGTGGCGCATTATGTCCGCCCCGGTTCCGCGCTTGACCGTGAGGCCCGCAAACGCGGTAATTCCAGCTATTTTCCCGACCGCGTTGTGCCGATGCTGCCGGACCGGCTGTCGGGGGATCTGTGTTCGCTGCACGAAGGCGTTCCGCGCGCCTGTATGGCCGTGCGGATGCGGATTGACGCGCATGGCCAGAAGCTGGATCACCGCTTCGTGCGGGGCATGATGCGCTCGCCCGCCGCGCTAAGCTACCGCGAGGTGCAGGACGGCATGGACGGCACGCCAAGCGACAAGGTTGCGCCGTTGATGGACGATGTGATCCGCCCGCTGTTTGACGCCTATTACGCGTTGCGCGACGCCCGGAATGCGCGCCAGCCGCTGGACCTTGACCTGCCCGAACGCAAGATCGTGCTGGATGAAAAAGGCAACGTCACCTCGGTGAACTTTTCGGAACGCTTTGACGCACACCGCCTGATCGAGGAATTCATGGTGCTGGCCAATGTCGCCGCCGCCGAAACCCTGATCGCCAAACGCACGCCGCTGCTGTTCCGGGTGCATGAGGAACCGCCGCCCGAAAAGCTGGATGCGCTGCGCGAGACGGCACAGGCGGCCGGGCTGACGCTTGCCAAGGGGCAGGTGCTGAAAACCGCGCATCTCAACAAGCTGCTGCATGACGCGGCTGGCACGGATGAGGCGGAACTGATCAACATTTCCACGCTCCGCTCGATGACGCAGGCCTATTACAACGCAGAGAATTTCGGCCATTTCGGGCTGGCGCTGAAATCCTACGCACATTTCACCTCGCCCATTCGGCGCTACGCCGACCTGATCGTGCATCGTGCGTTGATCACCGCGCATGGCTGGGGCGATGACGGATTGTCGCCTCAGGAAATCGAGGGGCTGGAGACCACGGCGCAGCATATCTCGGACACCGAACGCCGGTCGATGATGGCCGAGCGCGACACCACGGATCGGTATCTGGCCTCGTATCTGTCCGAACGGGTCGGCGCGGAAATGGGCGGGCGGATCTCGGGCATTGCCCGGTTCGGTGCCTTTGTGAAGCTGGACGAAACCGGGGCGGACGGGCTGATCCCGATGCGCAATATCGGGTCGGAGTATTTCCATTTTGACGCCGAAACGGCCACGCTGATGGGGGCGGATTCCGGTATGGAGATTGGCCTTGGCCAGCGCGTGACCGTGCGTCTGACCGAAGCTGTGCCGGTAACGGGGGGCATTGCGCTGGAATTGCTCGCGCTGGACGGTCAGGCCATGCCGACCGGACGGGGCCGATCCGGCAAACGCGGTGCCCCACCCCGTCGTAAATCCGCAAAAGCCAAGAAAAAGGCGGCAAGCGTCAAACGCAAAAGCACCCGCCGACGCTAAGCAACCGTGAAAATGGGGTTTCTCCGCAATTCTGGGGTGGAACGTCGGCCTCCTGTCAATTTCTGTCAGCATCTGGCAGCATGATCGCGATATGAGCCGAACCGACCGATTATTGCACCTGATGCAGGGGCTGCGCAGCCTCGACCCGCCGGTGACTGCCGCCCGGTTGGCGCGCGAATTGGACGTCACCGAACGCACGATCTACCGCGACATTGCCACGCTGCGCGGGTTGGGGGCCGTGATCGATGGCGCGGCGGGGTTCGGATATACCGTGACCGAAGATGCCAGCCTGCCGCCGCTGGCCTTCGACGACGAAGAGCTGGAGGCGCTGGTGCTGGGCTTGCGAGAGGTCGAAGCCGTGGCCGATCCGCATCTGGCCGCAGCCGCGACCGCCGCACTTTCCAAGCTGCGCGGTCGTCTGCCCGAACGACAGGCCCACAGGTTGCAACATGCCGTGCTGACCGCGCACCGCTTTGCGCCGCCGCCGCAAGCAACGGTGGACCTGCGCAGTCTGCGCAAGGCCGCCTGGGACGAGATGGAAATCCGCATCGCTTATCGCGACAAGAACGCATGTGCGACCACCCGTCAGGTACGCCCGCTGCAAATCGTGTTCTTTCAGGACAGCCATTGCCTGCTGGCCTGGTGCTGTCTGCGGCGGGATTTCCGCGCTTTCCGGCTGGACCGCATCGCCGAACTGGACGTCACCGGCCCCAGCTTTCGCCCTCATCGGACGTCATTGCTGCGCGCGCATCTGGCCCTGTTGCGCGGCGACGACCCGGCGATGGGCGAAACCTCGCGAACCGGACGCGGGGCGCTTTCGTAAGAGACGCAAATTGGCTATAATTCCTGTAGTTTTCGCATTCGAGGTCTCCAATGTTTCGCTGCTCCGCCCCCGCATTTCTATCGCTGATATTGATGACGTCAGGCGCGGGCGCGAATCCCGTCGACAGCTCTGTCCGGCCCGTATCCCGCCCGTCAGATCCTCTGGTGACGCAGGTCGTTCAACTGGTCGCGCCAGCATCCTCGATCCGTCCGATAATGCGACCAAAATCACGCTCCGTTACCGCGACCGTCACACCGGTGGTGGACCCGGCCTCGCAAAACGAACTGATGCGCTGGGTCGCGGGGTTTCGCGGCCGGGCTTTGGGGGCAGGCATCAAGCCTTCGGTCTTCGATGCGGCATTCCGCAACGTGCGCTATGACCCGGAGGCAATCCGCCGCGACCGCAACCAAGCGGAATTCACCAAATCCATCGGCGATTACCTTGCCTCCGCTGCCTCGGACTCGCGCGTGGAGAATGGCAAAGCCGCATTGCGTGAACATGGCCGCGCGCTGGAGGCGATAGAGGCGCGCTACGGCGTCGAAAAAGAGGTCGTCGCAGCGGTCTGGGGCATGGAAAGCGCCTATGGCACACGGCGCGGCGAAGACCCGGTGATCAGCTCGCTGGCGACACTGGCCTTTGACGGACGTCGCGGAAAATTCTTTGAGCAACAGTTGGTCGCGGCGCTGGAAATCCTGCAATCAAGGGACACCACACCCGACAACATGACCGGAAGCTGGGCCGGGGCGATGGGCCACACCCAGTTCATCCCCACGTCTTACCTTGCGCTGGCTGTGGATTTCACCGGCGATGGAAAGCGCGACATCTGGTCGGATGATCCCACCGACGCATTGGCCTCGACCGCGAATTATCTGGCCAAAAGCGGCTGGAAAAAGGGCCAGCCCTGGGGGGTAGAGGTCCGCATTCCGCGCGGCTTTGACTATTCACAGGCGCGCCGCACCCTGACAAAGATGCCCAGCGAATGGGCGCGGCTTGGCATCACGGATATGCGTGGAAACCCGGTTCGGGATTTCGGGCAAGCCTCTGTGATGCTGCCTGCGGGCGCTCGGGGTGCGGCGTTCCTGATCTTTTCCAACTTCAAGGCAATCGAGCGGTACAACGCCGCCGATGCCTATGTCATCGGTGTCGGCCACCTCAGCGACCGTCTGCGCGGCGGTGCCCCAATTCAGGCGGCTTGGCCGACAGGCGACCGGACGCTGAAATATGCAGAGCGCAAGGAAATGCAGCAGCGGCTGACGGCAGCGGGGTTCAATACGGGCGGCGTGGATGGCAGAGTCGGACCGAAAACCATGGCCGCGCTGCAGGCGTTTCAGAAATCCGTCGGGATGATCCCGGACGGTTATGCCTCGCTAAGCCTGCTCAACCGGTTGCGCTAGGGGCACGGGCGCATGTTTTGCCGCGCAATCGCCGTTTGTACAGTCCTTGGAACGCGCGCCTGCATGTCCACTGACAGTTCAAAGACGCCCTTCGAAATCGGCCAGCACGCGGGCATAGACCTCGCGCTTGAAGGGAACGATATTTTCGACCAGCTCTGACGTGGGCAGCCAGCGCCATTCGGAAAACTCCGGATGGTCGGTGGCAATATTGACCTGCTCGTCCGTGCCATGAAAGCGCAGCAGGAACCATTTCTGCTTCTGTCCGCGAAACCGGCCTTTCCAGATACGCGGGACAAGATCATGCGGCAGATCATAGGGCAGCCAGGTTTTGGATTCCGCCTCGACCGTCACCAGATCGGCAGGCACGCCCGTCTCTTCCCATAACTCGCGCAGGGCGGCGTCGCGGGGCGCTTCGCCCTTGTCCACACCGCCTTGGGGCATCTGCCAGGCGGGGGCGTCGTTATCAATGCGTTGCCCGACAAAAACGTGACCCGCCGCATTGATCAGCATGACGCCGACGCAGGGGCGGTAAGGCAGTTTGGCAATATCTTCGGGGGTCATGTCCCGTCTCTCCGTCTGGCGAGGCCCGGTAAAGATGTGCTTCACCGGGCCTGTCCGGGGATCAATCCTTGGGGCCAAGGGCTGACAGGCCTTTGAGAATGTCGATGGCATATGCCAGTTGGTAGTCATCCTCGCGCCGCTTGGCCGCCGCTTCTGCCTTGGCGCGCTCTTCCTCGATCTGGCGGATCTCATCCTCGGTCAGGCTGTCATTATCCAGACTCCCGCGCAGGTCCGCTTCGGAACGGAGCAACTGGTTCGCGCCCTCTTCTTCTTCGGTCTCTTCATTCGGCGTGCGGCGGGGTTGTTCAACAACAATGTCCGGGGACACGCCCAGCGCCTGAATCGACCGGCCCGACGGCGTGTAATAGCGCGCCGTGGTCAGACGCATCGCGCCATCGCCGCGCAACGGCATGACCGTCTGGACAGAACCTTTGCCAAAGCTCTTTGTGCCCACAACGATGGCACGGCGGTGATCCTGAAGCGCGCCGGCCACGATTTCAGAGGCAGAAGCAGATCCGCCATTGATCAGCACCACAAGCGGCTTGCCCTGCGACAGGTCGCCCTCGACATAGCTTTCGGCGTTGTAGCGATCACCATCCACCAGATCACGGCCACGGGTCGAGACGATCTCGCCCTGTTCAAGAAATGCGTCCGACACCTTGATCGCCTGTGTCAGCAACCCGCCGGGGTTGTTGCGCAGGTCAAGAACGATGCCGTTCACCTTGTCCATGCCGCCTGCGGCTTTGACCTGTTCGGCCAGTCCTTCTTGCAGATTGGGGAAGGTCTGGTCGTTGAAGGTGGTCACGCGCAGCACGACGGTTTCGCCCTCAAGGCGCGTGCGCACAGCCGTCAACTTGATCGTGTCGCGGATGATCGAGACATCGAAGGGTTCCGGGCTGTCTTCGCGCACCACGGTGACGATGATCTCGGACCCGACGGGACCGCGCATCAGGTCCACGGCCTGATCCAGCGTCAGACCAAGCACCGACTCGCCATCGACATGGGTGATGAAGTCGCCCGATTCCATCCCGGCCTCGTCAGCGGGGGTGCCATCGATTGGCGAGACCACCTTGACGAAGCCTTCTTCCTGCGTGACCTCGATCCCGAGCCCGCCAAATTCGCCACGGGTCTGCACCCGCATGGCGTCAGCATCATCGGGCGACAGATAGCTGGAATGCGGATCAAGCGAGGTCAGCATGCCGTTGATCGCGGCCTCGATCAGGTCGCCCTCGTCTACTTCCTCGACATATTGCGCGCGGATCCTCTCGAAGATGTCGCCGAAAAGATCGAGCTGTTCATAGACATTGCCCGATTTGTTCTGCTCTTGCGCCAGCAGCGGCCCAACGAACTGCGTCGTCGCGACGATGCCTGCCAGCGTGCCGCCCAATGCGGCCATCACAAACTTCTTCATGCGTCATCCCTTGTCGGTTGAAAACCACGTCAGGGGGTCGACGGGATCGTCTCCCTCTCTGACTTCCATATAGAGCGTTTCTGTCCATTGGGCGCCACCCCCCTCACCTGACTGTGACAGCCCCTCATCTGCCGCCGGCATCTCTCCCCCCATCAGGCCGACGGGGCTGCCGGCGGGCAGAACCTGCCCGGCGCGGCCGTAAACCTGATCCAGCCCTGCCAGAACGAACAGCAAATCGGCCTGCGGTTCAAGGATTGTGACCAACCCGTAATCCAGAAGCGGCCCGACATAGCGGATCGTTGCCGCTGTCGGCGTGGTGACAAGCGCACGGGGCTGGGTGCCCACGACGATGCCGGGGCGTTCGACGCCCGCCGCGTCTTCTTCTCCAGCTCCGCGCAGGATCTTGCCGGGCACTGGCAGCTCCAGATAGCCTTTGCGGTCCGAAATCGCGGTCAGGCTGCCCGGCTCTTCGTCCTGCGTAATTTCGTCCAGCCCGGCGGCAAACTCGTTCAGCGTATCGGTTCCGGCAATCAGGATCGCGGTGCGCACCGGATCTTCGGTGAAGCGACGCGGCAGGTCCGTGCGGCTGTCTATGGCCTGGCTCAACTCGGTCCGCGCCAGTTGCACGCCTTGCAGCCCTTCGGTCAGGCGCTGCTCTGCCTCTTGTTGCAATTGCCGCAGGTCGGACACTTCTTTCAGGTCTTCCTTCAGCGCGGTTGCACGCGCGGCAAGCGCCGGGGTGACATCGGCCAAAAGCATCCCCGCCCGCGCGGTTCCGGTCGGCCCGGACGGATGCAGGGCAAGCACCGGCGCGTCGGAATTGCCGATGGTCATCAGTGCGCCCAGAAGATCGGAAATCTCGGCCTCTCGTTCCGCCAGATCGGCGCGCAGGTCCATTTCGCGCAGCGACACCCGCCGCAATCCCACGCGCATGGCCGAAAGCCCGTCCTCATAGGCACGCACCGTCGTGGTCAACGCCTTGACACGGTCGCGCGCGCTGTCGGCATCGTCCAACTGCTCTGACGCCTGCTCCAGCGCCTTTGACGCCGCGCGGGCCGCAACTGCGGGATCGTCCTGCGCAAGCGCGGGTGCCGCCAGAAAGACCAGGAACAGTGCAATGTATTTCATCGCCGGATCAGGCTTTCCCCGGTCATTTCGGCAGGCTTGTCCAGCCCCATCAGTTCCAGCAGCGTCGGGGCGAGATCCGCCAACCGACCGTTGCGAAGTGTGGCACCTTCCGGCCCGCCGACCAGCAGCACAGGCACGGGATTGGTGGTGTGCGCCGTATGCGGCCCGCCGGTTTCAGGGTCCACCATGGTTTCGCAATTGCCGTGATCGGCGGTGACGATCATCGCGCCGCCCGCTTTGTTCAACGCTTCGACAACGCGGCCAAGGCCTTCGTCCACCGCGGCACACGCCTTCATCGCGGCTTGCAGATCGCCGGTATGTCCGACCATATCGGGATTGGCATAGTTGGTCACGATCAGATCGTAGCCCTGCTTGATCGCCTCCACAAACTTGTCCGTCACCTCGACCGAGGACATTTCGGGCTGCAAGTCATATGTCGCCACCTTGGGCGAGGACGGCATGAACCGATCCTCGTGTTCCTCGGGCTTTTCGCGGCCGCCGTTGAGGAAAAAGGTCACATGCGGGTATTTTTCGGTCTCTGCGAGCCGGAATTGGGTCTTGCCGTGCTGTGACACCCATTCGCCCAGCGTGTTGACGATCACCCGTTTTGGATAGGCCGTCTGCATATAGGCATTATGCGCGTCGGAATATTCCACCATGCCCAGCATCCGGGCGAATGCAGGCTTTGCGCGCCGGTCGAACCCGTCGAAATCGGGTGCCCCGATTGAGGCCAGAATTTCGCGCGCACGATCGGCGCGGAAGTTCAGGCAGAAAAACCCATCGCCTTCGGCCATGCCGGCATAATCGCCGATCACCGTCGCAGGGATGAATTCGTCATTCTTGCCATTGGCGTAGGATTGCACCACGGCCGTGACGGGATCGGCCGCTGCGGCCGCGCCGTTGCCCTCGATCATCGCCGCATAGGCGGTCTGCACCCGGTCCCAGCGGTTGTCGCGATCCATCGCGTAATACCGCCCGATGACCGTTGCAATCGTGATGGGTGCGCCCGAGCGTCCTGCCGCCCAACCCACCAGTTCCTGGACAAAGCCTTTTGCCGAATCCGGGGCCACGTCGCGCCCATCGGTGATGGCGTGCAGATAAACCGGCACGCCCGCATCCGCGATCATCGCCATGGCGGCCTTGATATGGCTGATATGGCCATGCACACCGCCATCCGACACGACGCCCATCAGATGCGCCGCGCCGCCGGTATCTTTCAGCTTTGCGATAAAGGCGTTGATCGCTTCATTGCTGAAAAACGACCCATCCTCGATGGCAAGGTCGATCTGGCCCAGATCCATCGCCACAACACGCCCCGCGCCGATATTGGTATGGCCAACTTCGGAATTGCCCATCTGACCGGTCGGCAGGCCGACATCCGGTCCATGCGTGACAAGCTGTGCATGCGGGCAGGTCTGCGCAAGATGGTCCATTGTCGGGGTGTCGGCCAAGGCAGGCGCATTCGCCTCTTGCCGGTCGGACAGGCCCCAGCCGTCGAGAATACACAGAACAACGGGTTTGGGATGTCTCATCAAGGGCGTCTCCGTGTTTCTTCTATCGGCTGTCTACCCCAACGCTCGAATGAAGCGAAGCGGGTTTTGAGGTAAATCCGCCGGGTCAATGCGCCGTTTTCCACCCACAGGGCGTTACATCCCCTTCAAACTTGCGCGCAAGGCGACTAGGCATAGGCAAGTCATTCTTACCGGATCAGGACACCCGCCCATGAAGATGCTGGATACTTTCATCAAACCGATGCATCCGGAGGGACGCAAATTCGTTGCGATCTTCGCCGCGATCACCCTGGTGCTGTTCTTCGTCTGGGAGGTTCTGGGCTGGATCGGCGTTGGTGCCACGGTGTGGTGCTACTATTTCTTCCGCGACCCCGAACGCGTCACGCCGAAACGCAAAGGCGTTCTGGTCAGCCCCGCAGATGGCGTCATCTCGCTGATCGAACCCGCCATCCCGCCAAAAGAGCTGGGGATGGGCGAGCGTGCCCTGACCCGCGTCAGCGTTTTCATGAACGTGTTCAACTGCCATGTGAACCGCGCGCCCATTGCGGGCACGGTGTCACAGGTGGCGTATCGTCCGGGCAAGTTCCTCAACGCCTCGCTCGACAAGGCCAGCGTTGACAATGAGCGCAACAGCCTGCGGATCGACATGGCGGATGGGCGGTCCATCGCCGTGGTGCAGATTGCCGGGCTGGTGGCGCGCCGGATCGTGTGCTGGACAAATCCCGGCACGACCCTGGCCACGGGCGAACGGTTCGGCCTGATCCGCTTCGGCTCGCGGCTGGATGTGTACCTGCCCGATGGTGTGGCACCCATGGTCAGCATAGGTCAGACGATGGTGGCAGGAGAGACCGTCATCGCTGACCTGTCCGATGTTCCCGCACGGGCTGGCTGAGCAATGTCGTCACAGACAAAGCCACCCCGCAAGGATTTCGCGCTGATCCATCTGCTGCCCAACATGCTGACCATCGGGTCGATCTGCGCGGGCCTGACAGCCATCCGGGCCGGCACCCAGGGCGATTTCCTGACCGCGGTCCTGCTGATTTTTGCCGCCTGTGTTCTTGACGGGCTGGATGGCCGACTGGCCCGCGCGCTGAAAGTCGACAGCAAGATGGGGGCGGAGCTGGATTCGCTGGCCGATTTCCTGAATTTCGGCGTCGCCCCGCCATTGCTGCTGTATTTCTGGGCATTGCAGGACACGCGCAGCGCGGGCTGGCTTTCCGTCCTGATCTACACTGTCTGCTGCGTCGTCCGCCTTGCCCGGTTCAATGTCAGTACGAAATCCACAGAGCCAACGATCAGCCGGGCCTATTTTGTCGGCGTCCCGTCACCCGCAGGCGCAATGCTGGTGATGCTGCCGATGTACCTGTCCTTTGCTTTCACCGACCGGCCACTGGTGCCGGATGCGCTGATCTCTCTTTACATGGTGGCGATCGGTCTTTTGATGATTAGCCGCATCCCGACCTGGTCGTTCAAGACCACGCGTGTGTCGCGTGAAAACGTCAAATATTTCCTTGTCGCAGTGGCTTTTGTCGGCGCTGCGGTGCTGACTTATGCATGGATCGCCTTGATCGTACTGTGTCTGGCTTATATCGGAACGGTAGCCTGGGCACTTCTGGTGCATCGTCGGAAACGCATTCGCAAAGGGTAGACTTGATGGACATCAAGGCGGTCGAAAGTTCCTATGCCCGCTGGGCACCGATTTACGACAACACCTTCGGCGCGATCACCAAAGCCGGACGACGACGCGCCGTGACCTATATCAGCGCGCAGGGCGGCAAGGTTCTGGAGGTCGGCGTCGGCACCGGACTGTCGCTGGAGCATTACAGCGATCAAACCCGAGTCACCGGCATCGACTTTTCCAAGGAGATGCTGCGCAAGGCCCGCGCCAAGGTGGCGCTGATGCGGTTGCGCCACGTCGAATCGCTGCGCCAGATGGATGCGCGCGCCCTCGACTTTCCGGACAACTCTTTTGACATCGTGGCGGCGATGCATGTGCTGTCGGTCGTGCCAGATCCTGAAAAGGTCATGTCCGAGATCGCCCGCGTCTGCCGCCCCGGAGGCAAGGTTGTCATCACCAACCATTTCGCGCGCAGCAAGGGCGTGATGGGGGCGGTCGCCAGCCTCGCCTCGCCCTTTGCCAACCTGCTGGGCTGGCACTCGGATTTCGAGATCGAGACAGTGCTGCAAGAACCCGAGTTGGAGATCGAGGAGCAACGCGCATTGCCACCGCTTGGCGTGATGACGTTTCTGGTGCTGACCAAAAAAGCCGACTGATCTACTTGCGCCAAGGGCAAACCATTCGCGGGGCGTTTGCTTTTTGCGCCCTACTGCAAAGCAAACGCCCCGCAAGTGACTTGCGGGGCGTTTGGAAGATTGCAGCCTGAGCGGCAGATTTGGATCAGGCCGCGTTCGGCAGGATCACAATTTCCACCCGGCGGTTCTGCTGACGGCCCTGTGGCGTCAGGTTCGACGCGATCGGCTGATCCTCGCCGCGGCCGAAGGACTGAATGCGACCGGAAGAGACACCATTGGAAATCAGAATGCCCGAAACCGCCTGCGCACGGCGCGACGACAGCCCTTGGTTATAGGAGGCTTCGCCCGTGTTGTCCGTGTGGCCGATGACCTGAATGCTGGTGTTCGGGTAGGATTGCAGGTTGTTGGCCAGCGCGCGCAGATCGCCTTGCAGGTCAGGCCGGACTGCGGTGCTGTCGGTGGCGAACAGGATATCCTGCGGCAGCGTCACGATCAGACGGTCGCCGGTGTTCACGATATCGACATTGTTGCCCATCGACTGGCGAAGTGCTGCTTCCTGCTTGTCCAGTCGGTTGCCGATCAGGCCGCCAATCGCAGCACCGGCAGCAGCGCCTGCAACGGTGTTCTTGACGCGGTCATCATTGTTGCCGCCGATAACACGGCCTGCAACGGCACCACCCAAGGCACCCAACAACGCGCCTTGTTTTGCCTGGCGGTTGGGATCGTTCTGATAATCAGCAGTGGTGCAGGCGGTCAGGGCCATAAGGCCGGCGGTCGCCAGAATGGTGGGGCGGAAAGTTAAGCTCATGTCTTATTGCCTCGTCTGAATTGCGCGCGTGTCTGCGCGTCCGTTTTGCGTTGAGCATTATAGGGAATGTTCTATCTCTGCCCAACCATACAACAAGAGGAAATCGGCAATGTTCCGCGCATCGTGAACAAATCGCGCGCTCAGGCGTCCGCGCGGGCCCCCTCATAGGCGAGAATTGCACGCTTTACCGGAAGCCCCCAGTGATAACCGCCAAGCCCGCCAGATTTGCGCAACGCACGGTGACAGGGAATAAGCAGGCTGATCGGGTTGCGCCCCACCGCCGTACCCACCGCCCGGACGGCCTTGGGGTGGCCCACGGCCTGCGCGATTTCGGAATAGGTGGTAACGTGGCCCGACGGGATTCGCAACAATGCCTCCCAAACCTTGATCTGAAACGGCGCGCCGATCAGGTAAAGCGGCGTCGGCTTGGCTGGCGCGTCCCCTGCACCGAAGGCTGACTGCGCCCAGGGACGCAAACGCTCTGCATCCTCGACGAAGGAGGCCCTCGGCCAGCGCGCGGTCAGATCCTCCATCGCCGCAGCCTGACCGGATTCGGCGGCAAAGGCGATGCCGCAGATACCCTTGTCCGTGCCCATGACCAGCGCGGGACCAAAGGGGCTTTCATACCAGCCCCAATAGATCACCAGCCCGGCACCGCCGCGCGCAAATTCACCCGGACTCATCGCCTCCCACCGCAGGAAGAGGTCATGCAAGCGCCCGCCCCCTGACAGCCCTGTGGAATGCGCGGCCTCCAGCGTGGTGAACCGGTCGCGCAGCAGGGTCTTCGCGTGGCCCAACGTCAGATATTGCTGGTAACGCTTGGGCGAAACACCCACCCATCGCGAAAACAGACGCTGGAAATGCGCGGGACTCATATCCATCGCGGCGGCGAGATCTTCCAGTGACAACGGGTCTTTGGCAGCGTCGATCAGGTCAATCGCCCGGCGCATGACGTGGAAATGATAGCCCCCTTCGGCAAAATCCTCTGGCATGTCGCGTCCTTTCGTTTTGACCATCCTACCGCGCGGGCGCATCGTCCCGCGACCCGAATATTGCGCAAGTTGGCAAAGCGGTGCATACGGCCTGCCATGGCAAAGCAGCTAGATTATCATACGATCCGCGAGATCTTTACCCGCTTCCAGACGGCGGAACCCGAACCAAAGGGCGAGCTGGATCATGTCAACGCCTATACGCTGGTCGTGGCGGTGGCCCTGTCTGCGCAGGCGACGGATGCGGGCGTGAACAAGGCAACGGCCAAATTGTTCCAGATCGCCGACACGCCCGAAAAGATGCTGGCGCTTGGCGAGGAAGCCGTGACCGAGCATATCAAGACCATCGGCCTGTATCGCAACAAGGCCCGGAATGTCATCAAGCTAAGCCGTATCCTTGTCGAGGAGTACGGTGGCCAGGTGCCCTGTTCGCGGGCGGCGCTGGAATCGCTGCCCGGCGTGGGCCGCAAGACCGCCAATGTGGTGCTGAACATGTGGTGGCATTACCCGGCGCAGGCCGTGGACACGCATATCTTTCGCTTCGGCAACCGTTCGGGCGTCTGTCTGGGCAAGGATGTCGTCGCGGTCGAGCGCGCCATAGAAGACCATATTCCCGTGGATTTCCAGCAGCATGCGCATCACTGGATGATCCTGCACGGACGCTATACCTGCGTCGCGCGCAAACCGAAATGCAATGCCTGCCTGATCCGTGATCTGTGCGAGTACGAGGACAAGACCCCATGAAGAAATATCAGGTTGTCGGGATCGGCAACGCCGTCGTCGATGTCATCACCCAATGCGATGACAGCTTTCTGGAACAGATGGGCATCGACAAGGGCATCATGCAGCTGATCGAGACAGAGCGCGCGCAACTGCTGTATGCCTCGATGAAGGACCGGGTGCAGGCACCCGGCGGATCGGTGGCCAATACGCTGGCGGGGCTGGGCAGTCTTGGCCTGCGCACCGGGTTCATCGGGCGCGTGCATGACGACGCGCTCGGGCGGTTCTATGCGCAGGCGATGACCGATGATGGCACGGATTTCGTGAATGCCCCGGTTCCGGGCGGCGAATTGCCAACCTCGCGCAGCATGATTTTTGTCACGCCCGATGGCGAGCGGTCGATGAACACCTATCTGGGCATCTCGGCAGAGCTTGGCCCCGGTGACGTGCCCGAAGACGTTGCCTCGGATGCGGAAATCGTCTTTCTCGAAGGGTATCTCTTTGACAAGGACAAGGGCAAAGAGGCGTTCATCCGTCTTGCCCGGACCTGCCGCGCGGCGGGGGGCAAGGCCGGCATCTCGATCTCTGACCCGTTCTGCGTTGAACGCCACCGCGACGATTTCCTGAATCTGATCGAGAATGAGATGGATTTCGTCATTGGCAACGAGGCCGAGATCCGCTCGTTGTTTCAGAACAACGATCTGGATGCCGATCTGGCGCGCGTTTCGGCCATCTGTCCGCTTGTGGTCTGCACACGGTCCGGAGACGGCGTGACGATCATCCGCGACGGCGCGCGCACCGATGTTCCCGTCGACAGGGTCGTGCCCGTGGATGCAACCGGCGCGGGCGATCAGTTTGCCGCCGGGTTCCTTTACGGATTGGCCACGGGCGCTGACATGGCCACCGCCGGGCGCATGGGCTGTGTCGCTGCGGGCGAAGTGATCAGCCATATGGGCGCACGACCAGAGGCAAACCTGTTGCAATTGTTCCGTCGCAGCAACCTGACCTGAGCCTATTCAGCCCCGGTCAGCACCGGGGATTCACCGGATTTCACGTCGAATCTGCGCGAGGGCTTTGCGCGACTCAACCTTTGAGTGTATACTGGCGGCATTTAAAGACGCTGTCCCGCGCGGGACAGAATGAATTTATCGCTGTTATTTTTGCATCAAAGGACTTGTCTCATGGCCCAGTATATTCTTCTACGCGACGAAAACGCTTCTGCCCTTTCTCATTTGCGCGGCGGCACCTTCAGCGGACCGACCGCTGGTATCTCCGGCACCGAAGGGATGTTTCGCGCGCCGCCTTCGCCGATGATCGAAACTGTCGATCTGTCGGCCAATGACATGCGCGATGCCGCGCGTGATCCTTCAATCCTGAGCATGGCCCGGTCCATGCCGACGCGGTTGATCGAACCGGAACCGCTGGAAAATGTCAGCGACGCAGATGCTGTGCCTGCCTGGGGGATCACCAGCGTCGGGGCGGACAACTCGCCCTTTGATGGCCGCGGCGTGCGCGTGGCGGTGCTGGATACCGGGATTGACGCTGCCCACCCGGCATTTGCAGGCGTCACCCTGACGCAAAAGGACTTTTCAGGCTCTGGCGATCACGATGCCAACGGCCACGGCACACATTGCGCCGGCACGATCTTTGGCCGCGCCGTGGACGGCACCCGGATCGGCGTGGCACCCGGCGTCACCGATGCCTTGATCGGCAAGGTGCTGGACGATAACGGAAGCGGATCGTCCGAGATGCTGTTCAACGCGATGCGCTGGGTGTCGGGACAGGAAAAACCCGCGCGGGTGATTTCCATGTCGCTTGGTTTCGACTTTCCGGGCTTCGCCGAAAGGCTGGTTCAGCAAAACAATCTTCCGGTGCTGCTGGCCACCTCTGTCGCGCTTGAAGGCTACCGGATGAACCTGCGAATGTTCGACGCGCTGATGTCGATGATCCGTCGGCAGGCCGATTTCAATGGCGGCACGGTCGTTGTGGCCGCCGCCGGGAATGAAAGCCGCCGCCAGATCTCGCCCGATTTCGAAGTGTCGGTCAGTGTTCCTGCCGCCGCAGAGGGCGTGGTTTCGGTGGGGGCCTTGGGGCAAAGCGGCAGCGGACTGACCGTGGCACCGTTTTCCAACACCAATCCGGTGGTCAGCGCACCGGGGGTCGGCATCGTTTCAGCCCGGTCAGGCGGGGGTTTGCGGTCCCTCAACGGCACATCCATGGCAACGCCGCATGTTGCGGGGATCACCGCGCTTTGGTGGCAGGCATTGGCGCAGTCAGGCGTGCCGCTGACCGCCCGCGCAGTGGACTCGCGACTGCTGGCCACTGCCGTGACGTCCGGCTTTGCGCCGGGTACGGATTTGATGGACCGGGGGCAAGGGCTGGTTCAGGCACCGTCGGCAGCGATGAACTAGCGCATCAGGGCCGCGAAGCGCCTTGTGTGGTTTCGCGGCCTAATCGCCCAGCTTGGCGTGGACCTCGTCCAGATCAATCTCGCCGGTTGGCAGCTTGTTGGCGGGGTTGTCAAAGTCGTATTTGAACAATTGGAAATCGCGCTTGTAGATTTCATAGACCAGATGCATCGACAGGTCGTCGAAATAGTCTTCGACCGGATGCGCGCGCTTGGGGCCATGGCCTTCGGATTCGTTGAACCTTGGGATCGCGGCCAGATCCACGGCATGGGGCAACTCCACCGCATCCAGCACCGCCTGCATGCCTTCGTCGAATTTCTCGGTCCAGAAGATCCGGTCGTAACGCCCGCCATTGACGATGAACGTGCTGATATGTCCGGACATGGCAGACCAGTGGATGTCAGGCTCCATCGGTTTTCGCCACCGGATGGAATCGCGGGCAAACAGCAAAAAACGGCGGAAGCTCTTGATCTGGTCGAACTCCTCCTTGCCGTCGTCGCCACCAACCTCAATCCCGTATTTCTGGGTCAGCATGGGCACAAAGTTGCCCCGGTAGCGGCGGCCATTGCGCTGAATCCCGCAAATCTTGTCAAAGAATGACGACAGGATGCGCGTGTAGGGGTTGCGCACGCAGGTAAAGGCGAAGGAACCGTGCGCCCGGACATTGGCCTCGATCAGATCCTGACTGTCCTCACGCGCCCATTTGTGCAGGCCCTGGGTGGCGTCGTGAATGTCCCCGTCAAAAAACGCGCCGTGATCCGAATAATAGAGGATCTGACCAATGGTCGAGCAGGCGCATTTCGGGACAACCCGATACACCATGCTTTCGCTCTCGGTCATCCAAACGCCCGGAAAACCCATACCTACCGCCCCCTACCGCGCGCCGCCCGTGTGTTCGGACGCTTCTTTGCGACAAAAAAGCAAAGAAATCCGGTTTATTCAACGTCCGTTCACCTCTAGTAACATAAACAATGGCCAAAGATGGGTAAGATGGTTCTCTGAATGGCAAGAATTGCCTTCATATTGTTGTGTCACAAAGATCCTGACGCCATCATCCGGCAGGCACAAAGCCTGACCGCCGCAGGCGATTACATGGCGATCCATTTCGACGCACGCGCCACGCCGGAAGCGTACCGGCAGATCCGTGCGGCGCTGGATGACAACCCGAATGTCACATTCGCCCGGAAACGCGTGAAATGCGGTTGGGGGGAATGGTCTTTGGTGCGGGCGACACTGAACGCCGTCAGCGCCGCGGTCGAGGCGTTTCCGCGCGCCACGCATTTCTACATGCTGTCAGGCGATTGCATGGCCATCAAGTCTGCGGAATACGCGCATGAATTCCTGGATCGTCACGAAGTCGATTATATCGAAAGCTATGACTATTTTCAGTCCGACTGGATCAAGACCGGCTGGAAGGAAGAACGGCTGATCTATCGCCACTGGTTCAACGAACGTACGCAGAAGCGAAGATTCTACACCATGTTCGCTTTGCAGAAGCGGTTGGGGCTGAAACGCAGGATTCCGCATGACATCGACGTTATGATCGGCAGCCAGTGGTGGTGCCTGCGCCGCCGGACGGTGGAAATGATCCTCGGCTTCATCTCCGAACGACGTGACGTGACGCGGTTCTTTTCGACCACCTGGATCCCGGACGAGACTTTCTTTCAGACGCTCGTGCGCCATCTGGTGCCGGAAACCGAGATCAACAACCGGTCGCTGACATTTCTGATGTTTTCGGATTATGGCATGCCGGTGACGTTCTACAACGATCACTATGATCTTCTTCTGGGGCAGGACTTTCTGTTCGCCCGCAAGATCAGTACCGAAGCGACAGAGCTGAAACGCAGGCTTGGCGCGCTTTATGCGTCCAAGGGCACAGAATTCGCGATTTCCAACGAAGGTCAGTCGCTTTTCAGGTTTCTGACGGGGCGCGGGCGGATCGGGCGACGTTTTGCCCCGCGCTTTTGGGAAAAGGAAGCAAGCTTTGGGCGCGAGCGGGAACTTCTGATCGTCGTGTGCAAGAAATGGCACGTCGCCAAACGTCTGCTGGAGCGCATCCGCCAAACGACGAACATTCCCGTGATCGAATACCTGTTCAACGAAGAGGGGGCCTGGCTGCCCGAACTTGGCAATATTCAGACGTCGCTTGGCAAACGACACCGTCATAGACGGTCGCTGATGCGGATGCTGTTCGATTATTTTGATACGGACCGCCTGATCGTTTGCATCGATCCGGCCAATATCGACCTTCTCGAAGACTTCTGCCGCGATCGGTCTGTCACACGCTTGCTGGATGTCGAATGCCAGTTCAGTGACGACTATCTGATCGGCCATGCCGCGCGCGTCGGGTTGGCCGGCGATCACACGCCAACAGAGACACTAAACGCCATCCTGCCCACCATCCGACTGGATATCGAACACGAATCCGACCGCATCCGCGATGCGGGCTTCGCCAACCTTGGCCGCATGCGGGAAACGGATGCGCCCAGGACGAATGCCCGCGTGCTGGCGGAATTCCTGTCTTTGCCGCAGGATAAGGCGATGGAGATTGCACAGACAGAACACCTGTTTGCCGATTGAACCAACGACCAAGGACACAACATGCCCTACATCTATGACGACCAGAATATCTTTGCGAAAATCCTGCGCGGCGAGATCCCCAATACAACAGTGCTGGAGACCGAACATACGCTGGCCTTTCGGGATCTTTATCCGCAGGCACCCGTGCATGTGCTGGTGATCCCGAAGGGCGCGTATGTCTGTTACGATCATTTCGCGCGCGATGCCTCGGATGCCGAGATTGTCGATTTCAACCGCACGATCGGACGTATTGTCGAAATGGAAAGCCTTCAGGACGGCGGATACCGCACGATCTCGAACGCCGGGCAGGCCGGGGTTCAGGAAGTGCCGCATCTGCATGTCCACATTCTCGGCGGACGGCCGCTGGGCCGGATGCTGGCACCCGCCGACGGCACCTGAACGGCATCTTGTGCGGGCCATCCTGTGCCCCCATATGGGCCAAACGCATGATCGGCGACACGGAAACGACGGAGCAGCAGACTTATGACCATACGCGCGCGCGTTGGGATAATGATTGATCGCACCTCGGTGCAGAATTTCATCCTTGGGGTGATCCTGTTCAACGCGGTCATTCTGGGGCTTGAGACGTCAGCGCCGGTCATGGCTCGCTTTGGCGGGCTGATTCACGCGCTGGATCAGATCTGCCTGTCGATTTTCGTGATCGAAATCGCGATGAAGCTGTTTGCCCGCGGCCCGGCCTTTTTCCGCAATGGCTGGAATGTCTTCGATTTCACCATCGTCGGCATCTCATTGATCCCGGCCGCGCAAGGCCTGTCCGTTCTGCGCGCGCTGCGGATCCTGCGGCTGCTGCGCGTCCTGTCGGTCACACCGTCGCTGCGCCGTGTCGTCGAAGGGTTGATGAGCGCCCTGCCCGGCATGGGGTCGGTCTTTCTGCTGACCGGATTGATCTTCTATATCGGCGCGGTCATGGCGACCAAGCTGTTCGGGGCGATCTTCCCCGAATGGTTCGGCACATTGGCGAAATCGGCCTATTCGCTGTTTCAGATCATGACGCTGGAATCCTGGTCGATGGGCATCGTGCGCCCGGTGATGGAGGTTTACCCCTACGCCTGGGCCTTTTTCGTGCCGTTCATTCTGGTGACGACCTTCACCGTGGTGAACCTTGTCGTCGGCCTGATCGTGAACTCGATGCAGGACGCCCATCAAGCCGAAAATGACGAGCGGACCGACAGCTATCGCGACGAGGTGCTGACCCGGCTGCTTGAAATCGAGACGCTGCTGAAGGACTCTCGCGAGCGCCGTTAACGGCTGCGCGTCAGTTCCAGAAACACATCCTCCAGATCCGCCTGTTCGGTGCGCACATCGCGAATGCGGATGCCTGCATCCCGCACCGCCTGCAACACGTCATCGGCCGCGATCTGCCCAGACCGGTAATTCAGCGCCAGCGTCCCGTCCTCACGGCGCTGCACTTCGACGCCGGGTGCCTGCGGCAGCCCTGCCGCATCACCGTCGGGCTGGATGATCATCGTGCGCGCGTCCAGATGGTTGAGCAGATTGTCGGTGCTGTCACGGGCCACGACCTCGCCCTTGTTGATGATGGCGATCTCGTCACACATCTCTTCGGCTTCTTCGAGGTAATGCGTGGTCAGGATAATCGTCATGCCGCGCTCGCGGTTCAGGCGGCGGACATTGTTCCACAACATCTGGCGCAACTCGATATCGACGCCTGCGGTGGGTTCGTCCAGCACCAGCACTTGCGGCTCATGCACCAGCGCCTTGCCCAGCAACAGCCTGCGCCGCATCCCGCCGGACAGGGTGCGGGCATAAGCCTCGGCCTTGTCCTCCAGCCCGATCATCTTCAGGATTTCGTCAGAGCGCCGCTGCGATTTCGGCACGCCGTAAAGCCCGGCCTGAACCTCCAGCGCGCCGCGCGGGGTAAAAAACGGATCAAGGTTCAGCTCTTGCGGCATCACACCGATGGCCGCCCGCGACTGGCGCGGATTGCGGTCCTGATCAAAGCCCCAGATCGTCACCTTGCCCGCCGTTTTGATGACCAGCCCGGCCATGATGTTGATCAGTGTGGACTTGCCCGCGCCGTTCGGCCCCAGCAATCCGAACACCGATCCGGCGGGTATGGTCAGGTCAACGCCTTTCAGCGCCTCTTTGGCAGGGGTACGCCCCGTACCGCCATAGGTTTTGCGCAGGCCTTCAATGCGGATCGCGTCTTGTGTCATTGCTCGGTCTTGCTCCTCTACCCGCAATCGCCCATAACGCACCTAGTGCATCGCCAGCGAAAAGGGAACGCAGCACATGACAACGCAAGCCCCGGAAATCAAGATCGTCGACACCTTTCGCGTCGCCTGTGACGGTGGTGGTGCTGCAACCGGGCATCCGCGTGTCTGGCTTCAGATCCCGCATGAGACCGGCTTTGTCGAATGCCCCTATTGCGACGCAAAATACGTCCACAAGGATTTCGAAGACAAGGTCTAGGCCGTTTCGGTCCGGCGCAGCAGCCGTGACCGGGCATCGCAAGGGCCGTCACGGCACGTTTCGGATGTCGGGCCGTGTCCGGCCAGACTGGCAGAATTCGATGCCCGTAGAAAATGAATGGGAGAGCGCGACATGGCATTCGGCAAGGGCTGTCATCTGCATCTGATCGACGGATCGGCCTTCATCTTTCGGGCGTATCATGCGCTGCCGCCGCTGACGCGGAAATCGGACGGATTGCCGATCGGCGCAGTATCGGGCTTTTGCAACATGTTGCAAAAGTATGTCGAAGGCAACGCAGGCGGCGATGTCACCCATATCGCGGTGATCTTCGACAAGGGCAGTCACACGTTCCGCAACGACATGTACGACCAGTACAAGGCCAACCGCGAGGCGATGCCCGAAGACCTGCGCCCGCAAATCCCGCTTACCCGGCAAGCGACCGAGGCGTTCAACATCGCCTGTAAAGAGCTGGAAGGGTTCGAGGCCGACGACATGATCGCGACCCTTGCCTGTCAAGCGCGCGAAGCAGGCGGCCGGGTGACGATCATCAGTTCGGACAAGGATCTGATGCAGCTGGTCGGCGACGGCGTCGAGATGCTGGATGCGATGAAGAACAAGCGCATTGACCGCGATGGCGTGTTCGAGAAATTCGGCGTCTGGCCGGATCGCGTGGTGGATGTGCAGGCGCTGGCCGGGGATTCCGTTGATAACGTGCCGGGCGCGCCGGGGATCGGGATCAAGACAGCCGCCTTGCTGATCAACGAATACGGCACGCTGGAGGATTTGCTGGACCGCGCCGAGGAGATCAAGCAACCCAAGCGGCGGCAGACCTTGCTGGACAACCGCGCGCAGATCGAACTGTCCAAGAAGCTGGTGCAACTGGACTGCGAAACGCCGCTGGATTTCACGCTCGACGATCTGGAGGTCAAGGAACCCGACCCCGAGACCCTGTTAAGCTTCCTGACGGAGATGGAATTCCGCACCCTGACCAAGCGCATTGCCGACGCATTGGATGTCGAACCGCCGGTCATCCCCGACACGTCCCCCGAGGGTGCCAACCCGCCCGAGAACGCCGCCGAAGCGCCGCCATTCGACTCCTCCACCTATGAATGCGTGCGCGACATGGCCGCGCTGGCCCGTTGGATCGAAAAGGCGCGGACGCATGGCTGGGTCGCGGTAGATACCGAAACCACCGGCCTGAACGAGATGCGCGTTGATCTGGTGGGCATCTCGCTTTGTGTTGAGGCAGGTGAGGCCTGCTATATTCCGCTGATCCACAAGGACGCTGGCGGCGGTGATCTGTTTGGCTCTGACGCGCTGGCCGAGGGGCAGATGGGCGTCAACGAGGTGCTGGATGCGCTGCGCCCCCTGCTGGAAGATTCGGCGGTGATGAAAATCGGCCAGAACATGAAATACGACGCCAAGATCCTTGCGCGTCACGGCGTGAAGATCGCACCGATCGACGACACGATGCTGATGTCCTACGCGATGAATGCGGGCCTGCACGGGCATGGCATGGACACGCTGTCGGAACGCTACCTCAACCACGCGCCGATCCCGATCAAGACATTGCTGGGCACCGGCAAAAGCCAGAAAACCTTTGATCTTGTGCCGATTGACGAGGCCACAAAATACGCCGCCGAAGATGCCGACATCACGCTGCGCCTGTGGCAGATCTTCAAGCCGCAATTGCACAAGGCGCGCGTGACGCGGGTGTATGAACGGATGGAGCGGCCCCTGGTGCCGGTGCTGGCAGAGATGGAGATGGCGGGTATCAAGGTTGCCCGCGACACACTCAGCCGCATGTCCAACGCGTTCAGCCAGAAGATGGCCGGGCTGGAGGCCGAAATCCACGAGCTTTCGGGCGAGACATTCAATGTCGGCAGCCCCAAGCAACTGGGCGAGATCCTGTTCGACAAGATGGGACTGGAGGGCGGCAAGAAGGGCAAGACCGGGGCCTATGCCACCGGTGCCGACGTGCTGGAGGATCTGGCGACAGAGCATGAATTGCCGCGCCGGGTGCTGGACTGGCGGCAGTTGTCGAAGCTGAAATCGACCTACACAGATGCGTTGCAGGAACATATCAATGCCGAAACCGGGCGCGTGCATACATCCTATGTGATCTCGGGTGCGGCGACCGGACGGCTCGCCTCGACCGATCCCAACCTGCAAAACATCCCCGTGCGCAGCGAGGAAGGCCGTCGCATCCGCGAAGCCTTTGTCGCCGAAGAGGGCAAGGTAATGGTCAGCCTCGATTACAGCCAGATCGAACTGCGCATTCTGGCCCATATGGCGGGTATCGACGCGCTGAAACAGGCGTTCCGCGACGGGCAGGACATTCACGCCATGACCGCGTCTGAAATGTTCAACGTCCCGATGGACGAAATGACACCGGAGGTGCGCCGTCAGGCCAAGGCGATCAACTTTGGCGTGATCTACGGCATTTCCGGCTTTGGTCTCGCGCGCAATCTGCGCATCCCGCGGGCCGAGGCGCAGGGTTTTATTGACCGCTATTTCGAACGCTTCCCCGGCATCCGCACTTATATGGATCAGACCATCGCCTTTGCCCGCGAACATGACCGGGTAGAGACGATGTTCGGCCGCGTGATCCATACGCCCGAGATCAACGCCAAAGGCCCGCGCGCGGGTTTTGCCAAACGCGCTGCGATCAACGCGCCGATCCAGGGCACTGCCGCCGACATCATCCGCCGCGCGATGATCCGCATGCCGGACGCGATTGCCGATCTGCCCGCAAAAATGCTGTTACAGGTCCATGACGAATTGCTGTTCGAGGTCGACAAGGACGCCGCCGAACCGCTGATTGATGCGGCCCGCAAGGTGATGGAGGGTGCAGCCGACCCGGTCGTGCATCTGGACGTTCCACTGGTGGTCGATGCGGGACAAGGTGCAAGCTGGGCTGAAGCGCATTAAGCTGCGCCGTCAGCCGGGCAGATCCGCCGACGGTATGACCCGAAAGAACGTGTCGCCGGACCAGAGGCCGAACCAGCTTTGGCCGTCGACGTCGTGATGCGCGCCGATATCCACCAACCGGTAAAAGCTTTTGCGGTCGATCAGCGCCTCCAGCCCGGCGCGGATCATCACATAGGGCGACGGTTCGCCTGTTTCGGCATCCCGAACCACGCGAATCGGATGTTCTGCTCCGGCCTGCGCAAAATCGCCGACATTCGTCTCGAATGTCAGGGTTTGCGCCTCGCCCTGCCCCTCGACGGTGAAGTCCACCGCCACGAACGGCGCGTCATCGACGGTAATCCCGACCTTTTCGACCGGCGTGACAAGAAAATAATCGTCGCCGTCCCGGCGCAGAATGGTCGAGAACAAACGCACCAGTTCCTTCCGGCCAATCGGTGTGCCAAGGTAAAACCACGTCCCGTCCCGCGCGATGCGCATGTCCAGATCGCCGCAAAACGGCGGGTTCCACAGGTGTACGGGTGGCAGGCCTTTGCCCTTTTTCGCGGCCTTTGCTGCGCTGGCCAATGTCTCTGCCGTCGGTGTCACGATATTTTGTCCGCTCATTGCTTTTGCCATTTCCGTGCTGCGAGATACACTCATGGCATATAAGCTAGTGTTCAAGGGAGTTCTGTCATGGCCGATGCCGAAAATCTGGTCGCCGAAATCGAGGCGCTGGAGGAAAAGCTGGCCCTTGCCAAGCAAGCGATCACCCGCCGCTTCATCGGTCAGGAACGGGTGGTGGAGCTGGTTCTGGCGGCGCTTCTGTGCGGCGGGCACGGGCTGTTGATCGGCCTGCCGGGGCTGGGCAAGACCCGGCTGGTCGAGACGCTTTCGACGGTGATGGGGCTGAAAGGCAACCGGGTGCAGTTCACGCCGGATTTGATGCCTGCCGATATTCTGGGCTCTGAAGTGCTGGATACCGCCGCCGATGGCAGCCGCGCCTTCCGGTTCATCCAGGGTCCGATCTTCTGCCAGCTTTTGATGGCGGATGAGATCAACCGCGCCAGTCCGCGCACCCAGTCGGCGCTGTTGCAGGCGATGCAGGAACGCATGGTCACAGTCGCGGGCGAAAACCGGCCCCTTGATGCGCCGTTTCATGTGCTGGCCACCCAGAACCCGATTGAACAGGAAGGCACCTATCCACTGCCCGAGGCGCAGCTTGACCGCTTTCTGGTACAGATCGACGTGGAATATCCCGACCGCGACACCGAACGCGACATTCTGCTGGCCACCACGGGCGTGACAGAAGAAGACGCGCATGAGGTCTTCACAGCGGCAGAGCTTGTCGCGGCCCAAACGCTTCTGCGCCGGATGCCTGTCGGGGATGCCGTGGTCGAGATAATCCTTGATCTGGTCCGCGCCTTCCGCCCCGAAGACCCCACCGCAAGCGAGCGTGTGCGCGACACCGTTGCCTGGGGCCCCGGCCCGCGTGCGGCGCAGGCACTGATGCTGACCGTTCGCGCCCGCGCAATGCTTCAGGGGCGACTTGCGCCATCGCCCGAAGATGTGCTGAACCTTGCGCAGCCGGTGCTGACGCATCGCATGGCGCTTGGCTTTTCGGCGCGCGCACGGGGCGAAAGCCTGCCGGATCTTATCAACAGCGTGGCAACCGGTCTTATCGGTGCCGAGGCTGCCGCGTGAGCCAAGTCATCCCCCTGCGCCAAAGCGCCGAGGAAGAAGCCAGCCACCTGCCACCGCTTCTGGCGCGGGCAGAGCATCTGGCCGGCACCGTGCTGCTGGGCGAACACGGCAGGCGCCGCGCCGGGCTGGGGGATGATTTCTGGCAATACCGGCCCGTGCAAGCCGGCGACAGTCTGCGCATGATCGACTGGCGACGCTCTGCCCGTGGCGACAGCCAATTCGTCCGCGAGCGGGAATGGCAAATCGCGCAAAGCGTGATGCTCTGGGTCGATCAGGGGGCCTCCATGCGGTTCCAGTCCGACAAGAACCTGCCCAGCAAGGCTGACCGGGCGCGGCTGCTGACGCTGGCCTGTGCAATCATGCTGTTGCGGGGAGGCGAACGTGTCGGCCTGACCGGTGGCCACCTGCCGCCGCGCAGTGGCGAGGTGCAGATCGCCCGGCTGGCAGAGGCGTTCAGCCATGATACGGATGAAGATTTTGCTGCGCCCGAAGCCCGCGGGATGCTGCCGCATTCGCGCGCCGTTTTTGCCTCGGATTTCCTTGGCAATATCGACCCGATCACCCACGCATTGACAAAGGCGGCGGATCGCGGGGTGCGCGGGGTGTTGCTTCAGGTGCTCGATCCTCTGGAGGAAAGCTTTCCCTTCAAGGGTCGGACGATCTTTGAAAGCGTCGGACACACCGTCCGGCATGAAACGCTGAAGGCCGCCGAATTGCGGGACCGCTATCTGGAACGGCTGGCGCGCCGCAAGGCAGAGCTGTCGCAACTGTGCCGCCTGACCGGCTGGCAATTCCACACCCACCACACCAGCGACAGCGCGCAATCGGCGCTTTTGTGGATGTGGCGCGCCATTGATGGGGGCCGCTAGATGCTGACGCTGGGCTCTTTGGGTTTCACCGCGCCGTGGTTGCTGCTGGGTTTGCTGGCGCTGCCGATCCTCTGGCTGATCCTGCGCGCGGTGCCGCCCGCCCCGGTGCGGCGGCTGTTTCCCGGCGTGGTTCTTTTGCTTGGGCTGAAGGATGACGAACAGGTCAGCGACCGGACGCCGTGGTGGTTGTTGCTGCTGCGCATGCTGGCCGTGGCGGCGGTGATCGTCGGACTGGCTGGTCCCGTGCTGAACCCCGAAACCGAGGACCAGGCCGGCAGCGGCCCACTTCTGATTGTCATGGATGCAAGCTGGGCCAGCGCCGCCGACTGGACCGCCCGGCAAGACGCGCTGGACGCAGCCCTTGCGCAGGCCACACGGGAAAGCCGTCCGGTTGCGCTGATCCGCCTGACTGCGCCCGAGCAGACCGCGTTTCAAAGCGCCGATACGGTCCGTGCGCGCCTCGGCGGGATCCTTCCCGCCGCATGGGAACCGACAGAGGCCGATATGACCCGCAGCACAGAGATTCTGCCCGAAGGGGCGTTTGATACGCTCTGGCTGTCCGACGGGTTGGCGCGCGAAAGCCGTTCGGAATTGCTGACCGCGCTGAAAGACCGGGGCGAGGTTCGGGTGGTCGAAAGCCCGCGCAGCTTGATCGCCTTGCATCCGGCAGGGTTTGACGCAGGCAATGTGGTGCTGACGGCGCAGCGCCTCGGTGCCAGTGGCGAGCGTACAATCTCGATCGCAGCGCATGGCCTTGATCCTGCGGGCCGCCCGGCGGTTCTGGCGCGGGTCCCTGCAACATTCGCCGCTGACGAAACTACCGCGACTGTCGAGCTTTCCTTGCCTTCGGAACTGCGCGCGCGCGTGGACCGGTTTGAAATCGAAGGCCAGCGCAGCGCGGGTGCCGTGACATTGCCCGATGACAGTTTGCGGCGGCGCGAAGTTGCGCTGATCGCCGGGCGGGAGAACCGCGAAGGGCTGGAGCTGCTGTCGCCCCTGCACTACCTGACCAAGGCGCTGGCCCCCACCGCCGACCTGCTGGATGGCGCGCTGCTGGACGTCTTGCCCGCCAACCCCGATGTGATCGTCCTGGCCGATGTCGCAACCCTGTCAGAGGCCGAGGAAACCGCCGTGCTGGAATGGGTGGACAAGGGCGGCATGCTGCTCCGCTTTGCCGGGCCGCGGCTGGCCGCAAGCGATGTCAGCCGCGCGGCCGAAGACCCGCTGATGCCCGTGCGCCTGCGCGCCGGTGGCCGCACGGTCGGCGGGGCAATGAGTTGGGGCGAACCCAAGGAACTCGCCGATTTTCCACAAGACAGCCCGTTTTTCGGCCTGCCGGTGACAGGCGAAGTGACTGTGTCTGCTCAGGTCATGGCCCAGCCGGACCCGACGCTGGCCGACCGCGTTATCGCGGCGCTCACGGACGGCACGCCGCTGGTGACGCGCAAGCGCATCGGTGCCGGACAGGTCGTGCTGGTGCATGTCACCGCCAATGCCGAATGGTCGAGCCTGCCGCTTTCCGGTCTCTTCGTGCGGATGCTGGAACGGCTCTCGGTCTCGTCAGCGAGCGAGTCGCCGGATGCCGAAGATCTGGCAGGCACAATCTGGCAACCGGTCTCTGTGCTCGATGGGTTTGGCAAGCTGGAAAAGGCTGACAATCTGCCCGGCGTGGCAGGCGAAGATCTGGCCGGGGCACCGCTGGGATCGGATCTGCAACCGGGTCTGTACAAAGGCGAGGATCGCAGCCTTGCGCGCAACGTGATCGGCGCGGATACTCAGCTTGCCGCGATGGCATGGCCTGCGCGGATCGCGGTCGGCGGGCTGGTGCGTCCCAAAGAGACCCCGCTCGCGGGATATTTGCTGGCCCTGGCGACACTGCTGTTGGTGGCCGATGTGATCGCCAGCCTTGCGCTGTCTGGGCGATTGCGCGGCGCGGGACCAACCGTTGCGGGGCTGGCCCTCATGCTGATGCCACAGGACGCGCCCGCGCAATCCACCAGTGAAGAGGCGTTCGCGATCCGCGCCGCATCCGAAGTCACGCTGGCGCATGTGCTGACCGGCGACACCGCGCTGGATGACATGGCACAGGCCGGGCTGTTCGGCCTGTCGGAAACGCTGTTTTTCCGCACCTCGGTCGAGCCCGCCGATCCGATCGGCGTGAACCTCGAAACCGACGAGCTGGCGTTCTTTCCAATGCTCTACTGGCCGATTACGCCCGATCAGCCAACCCCCTCGGACGAGGCATATGCAAAGCTCAATGCCTATCTGCGCTCGGGCGGCATGATCCTGTTCGATACGCGCGATGCCGATGTGGCCCGCTTTGGTGCCAGCAGCCCGAATGGCCGCAAGCTACAGGCGCTGGCTGCGCCTTTGGACATTCCGCCACTGGAACCTGTGCCTGCCGATCATGTGCTGACGCGCACGTTCTATCTGCTTCAGGATTTCCCCGGCCGCTATAATATCCGCGATGTCTGGGTCGAGGCCGCCCCCCCAGATGCCGAACTGGTCGAGGGGATGCCGTTCCGCAACCTCAACGACAACGTGACGCCTGTGGTGATCGGCGGCAATGACTGGGCCGCAGCCTGGGCGATGGACGCGCGCGGTGCGCCGCTGTTTCCGGTGGGGCGTGGCTATGCCGGGGAACGGCAGCGAGAGCTTTCCTATCGCTTCGGCGTTAACCTTGTGATGCATGTGCTGACCGGCAACTACAAATCCGATCAGGTGCATGTCCCCGCACTTCTGGACAGGTTGGGCCAATGACCGGCAACATCCTCTTTGACCCGCTTCTGCCCTGGCCTGTCCTGGCCGTTCTCGCGACCGTTGCCGCGTTTGGCGTCTTTCTGGCGGTCTGGCGCGGCTTGTCGGGCTGGGCGCTGCGGGCCTTGGCGGCCCTGGCGCTGATCGGGGCCATCGCGCAGCCCAGTTGGCAGGTGGAGGATCGCGCGCCCCTGTCCGATATTGTCCTGATGCTGGTCGACAAAAGCGCCAGCCAGACGCTGGCCGACCGTGCCGGGGTCACGCAAGAGGCCGCCGACACGCTTGCCGCCCGGATCGAGGCGCGTCCCAACACCGAATTGCGCCGGATTGACGTGGGCGACGGCGCGGAAGACGCTGGCACCCAGATCATGACCGCGTTGAATGCTGCCTTGGCGGAAGAACCGCGCGCCCGGATCGCAGGGATTCTGCTATTGTCGGACGGGCGGTTGCACGATCTGGAACGCAGCCCCGATCTGCCTGCGCCGCTGCATCTGCTGCTGACCGGCAAAGAAACCGACTGGGACCGCCGCTTGATCGTGCGAAATGCGCCTGCCTTTGCCATTCTTGGCGAGCCTGTGACGCTGACCCTGAAGATCGAGGATAGCGGCGCGGTGCCCGGTGCCGCCGGGCTGACCCCGCTGGACATTTCCATCGACGGCGGGGAGGCGCAGCGCTTTCAGGTGCCGCTGGGTCAGGACATCGAACTGCCCGTCACCCTGCCCCATGGCGGGCGCAACGTCATCCGCTTTTCCGTGCCGGAAGCGGAGGGCGAGTTGACCGATCGCAACAATACCGCCCTTGTGCAGATCAACGGCGTGCGCGACCGTCTGCGTGTGCTGCTGGTCTCGGGCGAGCCGCATGCCGGCGGGCGGACATGGCGCAACCTGCTGAAATCGGACTCGTCGGTGGATCTGGTGCATTTCACCATCCTGCGACCGCCTGAAAAACAGGATGGCGTGCCGGTCACGGAATTGTCCCTGATCGCCTTTCCGACGCGCGAACTGTTCCTTGAGAAGATCGAGGATTTCGACCTCATCATCTTTGACCGCTACAAGCGGCGCGGCATCCTGCCGTCGCTCTACCTTGATAACGTGCGCAATTATGTGGCGGGTGGCGGGGCCGTTCTGGTCGCCGCCGGGCCGGATTTCGCCAGTGCGGACAGCCTTTACAGGTCGCCGCTTGGAACAATCCTTCCTGCGGAGCCGACGGCGCGCGTGATCGAAGAAGGCTACCGTCCGCAAGTGACCGAACTCGGCCAGCGCCACCCGGTGACAGACGGGCTGGGCGATCCCGAAAGCTGGGGCCGCTGGCTGCGCCAGATCGACATCACCACGACAGACGGCAAGGTTGTCATGTCCGGCGTGGAGGACCGCCCGCTGCTGGTGCTTGACCGGGTTGGCGAGGGGCGCGTGGCGCTGCTGGCCTCGGATCATGCGTGGCTGTGGAACCGGGGGTTTGAAGGAGGCGGGCCGCAACTGGAGCTTCTGCGCCGTCTTGCCCACTGGATGATGAAGGAACCCGAGCTGGAGGAAGAGGCGCTCTGGGCCGACCCGACCGGCCAGACCATGCGTATTGTCCGCCGCACCCTGGAAGAAACCGCAGGGCCCGTCACCATCACCCGCCCGGATGGCGAGACAGAAGTCCTGCCGCTGGAAGAGGTGTCACCGGGGCGCTTCGAAGCCATGTATGAAGGGCCGGAAATCGGTCTGTATCGGCTGACAGATGGCGAGATCGAAAGCGTCATCGGCCTTGGCCCCGCAGCCCCGCGCGAGTTTGAGCAGACCATCGCGACGGCAGATCTGTTGCAGCCGGTGATCGACACGATGCGCGGTGGTGCGCCCCGGCTTGAGGCGGGTCTGCCTGTCCTGCGCGACGTGCGCGAAGGCCGCCCTGCGGCCGGGCGCGGCTGGATCGGGTTGACCCCGCGCGATGCGTTCCGGACACAGGATGTCATGCAAACGCCGCTGCTGCCTGCGTGGCTGGTGTTGCTTCTGGCGTCAGCGTTGATTGTTGGTGCTTGGCTGCGCGAGGGACGAAGCTAGGCCATTGGATCACAATGCGCCGGCAACGAGGATACCTGCCTAGGCACGGGCCATTCATCCACCGGGCGACAGCGTCACCGGCGTCGGGTCGCCTGACCACCCTTCGGCCGAGCATCTGGCGCGGACGTAGACCTCGCGGACGCCATCAGGCACGATGACCATATTGAGTGACCGGGTAAATGGCTGCTCATTCTTATGTGGATGCATCAATTCTCTGTAGCCCAGCACGTTGCCGTCGGCATCCACAACCTCCCACCCATCGGCATAATGATCCCAACCGCTATCGGGATGCGAGATGGTAACGGAAAACCGCCACCCCATACCGGATTTCACGGCCTCCACGGCGTCGATCCGGGGCGAGTCCGCTTGCGCCAGTGACCCAAACGGCAGGAGGACAAAAAGAAGAGCGGCTGTTTTCATACCGAACAGGCTAACATTCCGCGCAGGCGGGCGCACTCACGTCTGCGTGTGAGCTTTGTTGCCGGGACTATCCAGCAACACAAGCCGCGAGTCCGACGCGAATTCCCGGCGGACGATCACGATCAATGTCGCAAAGATCGCCAGCAACAGCGGTACGGCACCCAGCAACCAAGCAGACGCACCGATGCCGAAATAGACGCTGCGCAGTCCGCGATTATAGCCGCGCGCGGCGGTGATGTTGATCTCTGCCGCCTTCGCCGCCAGGGTATAGGCGTTTGGATCCGAGATGTCGTTCGGAACGGCGGCCATCAGGACCGAACAATAGCCAAACAACCTGTGCGACCAGACAAACTTCAGAAAGGCATTGGAGACAAACAACAGGATCACAACCAGTTTGATTTCCCAGAACACCTCCGGCGCGTTGGTCTGTGTCAGATTCTCTGCAACGCCGGTCAGCCGTTCCGCATTGCCGATCAGTGCCAGACCACCGCCGATGGCAATCATGCTGGCCGACGCGAAGAATGCCGTGCCCTGCCGCAGGTTCGAGATGATCTGGGCATCAAAGACCCGCGGATCCCGAGTTACGAATTGCTTCATCCAGTCACGTCGATATTCTGCCATGAGAACCGACACAGAGGGCCGCGACGCCGGTGGGTGTTCCGTCAACACACTGATTGACGCCCATGCAAGGAACAGCAGCACGAGAGCCAATAAATCCAGTGGCGAAAACAGCAAGAAAGGTTCGGTCCAGTCCATGCTTGCGACCTTAAATCCCTGTGCTTTGGGTTGCCAGATGGAAAAATTGGTTATATTTATTTACCAGTTTCGAAAAGGAGGGACGACATGCAGATGCCAGAACCGAACACGTCGATCCTGGCAAGCAAGGGCCGGATCGTGGCGCGATTGCAAGAGGTGCTTCCCAAGGCGGCGGTGATTTCAGAAGAATCGGAAACGCGCGCCTATGAATGCGACGCTCTGACCGCGTATCGTTGTCCACCACTGGCGGCTGTGTTGCCTTCGACCACCCAGGAAGTCTCGGCCGTTCTGCGCATCTGCCACGAAGAGGGCGTGCCGGTGGTGCCGCGCGGTTCTGGTACGTCGCTGGCGGGCGGCGCGCTGCCCACGGCGGATTGCGTGATCCTGGGCGTGGCGAAAATGAATGCAGTGCTGGAGACCGATTACGACAACCGCTTCATCCGCGTACAGACCGGGCGCACCAACCTGTCGGTCACGGGTGCTGTTGAGGAAAACGGGTTCTTCTATGCGCCCGATCCATCCTCGCAGCTCGCCTGCGCGATTGCCGGGAACATCGCGATGAATTCCGGCGGGGCGCATTGCCTGAAATACGGGGTGACGACGAACAATCTGCTGGGTGCGACCGTCGTGCTGATGGATGGCACGGTGGTCGAAATGGGCGGTGCCTATCTGGACGCGGGCGGTCTGGACCTGCTGGGCGTGATCTGCGGATCCGAAGGCCAGTTGGGGGTGGTGACAGAAGCCACGCTGCGCATCCTTCCCAAACCCGAAGGCGCGCGGCCCGTGCTGATGGGCTTTGCCTCGAACGAGGTCGCGGGCGAATGTGTGTCAGACATCATCAAGGCGGGCGTTTTGCCCGTTGCCATCGAATTCATGGATCGGCCCTGCATCGAGGCCTGCGAGGCCTTCGCCCATGCCGGCTATCCGATGTGCGAGGCGTTGTTGATTGTCGAAGTCGAAGGCTCGCCCGCCGAGATTGACGAACAGCTTGGCCTGATTCTGCAAATTGCGCGGCGGCACGACCCGGTGGAGCTACGCGAAAGCCAATCCGAAGAAGAAAGCGCGCGGATCTGGCTGGGGCGCAAATCGGCCTTCGGTGCGATGGGGCAAATCAACGATTATATGTGTCTCGACGGCACGATCCCGGTGACTTCGCTGCCGTTGGTTCTGCGCCGCATCGGTGAATTGTCGAAGCAATACGGGCTTGGCGTGGCGAATGTGTTTCACGCAGGCGACGGCAATATGCATCCGCTGATCCTGTTCGACGCCAACAAACCCGGCGATCTGGAGCTGTGCGAGGCGATGGGTGCCGAAATTCTGCGGCTCTGTGTCGAGGTCGGTGGCTGCCTGACAGGCGAACACGGCGTTGGCATTGAAAAGCGTGACCTTATGGTCGATCAGTTCGACCCCTTGGACATGGAAGCGCAGATGGCGGTGAAGGATGTATTCGACCCAGACTGGCTGCTGAACCCTGCCAAAGTGTTTCCGCTGGCGTCTTCCGAGGCGCGGCGCGCGACGCGGATGGCGGCAGAGTGATGGCCGCACGCCCTCCGTCAGGAAATCAGGAACCGGTGACGATGCAACCCCAGACAGAGACCGAACTTGCCGAGATGATCAGGGCGGCCCCCGGCCCATTGGCAATCCGTGGTGGCGGGACACGCCCGATTGGCACGCCGCCCGCGGGCGAGGCGCTGTCCGTGGCCGGGTTGACTGGTGTCAGCCTGTACGAGCCGGGGGCGCTGACGCTGGTGGTCAAGGCCGGCACCCCCTTGGCCGAAGTCGAGGCTGTGTTGGCCGACGAAGGCCAGCGCCTGCCGTTTGAGCCGATGGATCACCGTGCGCTGTTAGGAACAAAGGGCACCCCCACGATTGGCGGCGTGGTGGCAGCCAATGTCTCGGGGCCGCGCCGGGTGCAGGCCGGGGCGTGTCGGGATTCCCTGATCGGGGTGCGTTATGTCGATGGCATGGGCACTGCGATCAAAAATGGTGGCCGCGTGATGAAAAACGTCACCGGCTATGACCTGGTAAAGCTGATGGCGGGCAGCTACGGCACATTGGGTGTGCTGACCGAAGTCGCGTTCAAGGTACTGCCTGCGCCGGGTGCTACCGCGACGATCCGCGCCAACGGGCTTGACGAAGCCACCGCCGTGCGGGCGATGTCTGCTGCATTGGGATCCCCTTTCGAGGTCAACGGCGCGGCGCATCACAGTGACCGGCACGCAGATCAAGCTGTGACACTCTTGCGGATCGAAGGCTTCTCGGAGTCGGTGGCCTACCGGGCGAACGCCCTGTGCGAGCTGCTGAAGCCATATGGCGACTGGCAGGTGGCCGAAGTTGACTGGTCCAGGTTTCGCGATGTAGCACCTTTTGTTGGCCAGCCGAGCGATGTCTGGCGGCTTTCGGTCAAACCCAGCGACGCGCCGGGATTGGTGGCGCTGGCCGACCCTTTGGATGCGCTGTTCGACTGGGGCGGCGGGCTGGTGTGGCTGCGCGTCACCGAAGGCACCGACCTGCGCGCCGATCTTGGGCGGTTCGCGGGCCATGCCACGCTGATCCGCGCGGCGGACGAGACCAAAACGCGGCTGGGTGTGTTCCACCCGGAACCTGCCCCCCTTGCGAAGATTTCCGATGGCCTGCGCGCGAAGTTCGATCCGCGCGGCATTCTGAACCCCGGACTGATGGGATAACGCGATGCAGACGACGTTTACACCCGAGCAGCTGACAGATCCCGACACCGCCCGGTCCAACGAGATCCTGCGGTCCTGCGTGCATTGCGGGTTCTGTACGGCGACCTGCCCGACCTATCAGGTGCTGGGCGACGAATTGGACAGCCCGCGTGGCCGTATCTACCTGATCAAGGACATGCTGGAAAACGAACGTGTGCCGGACGAAAAGACCGTTCGCCATATCGACCGCTGCCTGTCCTGTCTGGCCTGCATGACCACCTGCCCCTCGGGTGTGCATTACATGCATCTTGTGGATCACGCGCGCGCCTATATCGAACAGCATTACAAGCGGCCCTGGCACGACCGGGCGCTGCGCTGGACGCTGGCCAAGATCCTGCCCTATCCGGGCCGTTTCCGGCTGGCGCTGCTCGCCGCAAAGATGGGGCGTCCCTTTGCCCGGCTGATCCCGGACCCGCGCTTGCAAGCGATGCTGAAGATGGCACCGAAACATATCCCGCCGGTCAGCCGTAACGACGACCCTCAGAGTTTCGCACCGACCGTTGCGCGCAAAATGCGTGTGGCGCTGATGACCGGCTGCGCACAGAAGGCACTGAACACGGACATCAATGACGCCACCATCCGCCTGCTGCGTCGGCTGGGATGTGAGGTCGTTGTCGCCAAGGGTGCAGGCTGCTGCGGCGCGCTGACCCATCACATGGGCCGCGAGGAAGAGGCGCATGGCTCTGCCGCCGCGAATATCCGCGCTTGGGTGAATGAGATGGACGGCGCCGGGCTGGATGCAATCGTCATCAATACCTCGGGCTGCGGCACGACCGTAAAGGACTACGATCACATGTTCCGCAACGGACCACTGGCCGATGATGCCGCGCGCATCTCTGGGATTGCCATGGATGTCAGCGAGCTTTTGATGAAGCTGGACATGCCCGAAGGCAGTGCAAAGGGCGTAACCGTTGCCTATCACGCGGCGTGTTCCTTGCAGCACGGCCAGAAGGTCAAGACGCATCCCAAAACGCTGTTGAAACGGGCCGGGTTCAAGGTGGTCGAGCCTGTGGATTCGCACCTGTGCTGCGGTTCTGCGGGCACCTATAACCTTATGCAGCCAGAAATCTCGGGGCAGTTGAAGACCCGCAAGGTCGAGACTTTGGAAAAGTTGGCACCTGACATCATCGCAGCCGGCAATATTGGCTGCATGATGCAGATCGGATCAGGCACCGGTGTGCCGATTGTACACACGGTCGAGCTTTTGGACTGGGCAACCGGCGGACCGAAACCGAGCGCGCTGAACAGCGAAAATTCCTAGTTCACCTGTGAGCGCCATGTAGACATGGTTCAAAGTCGGAACGCCTCTTGTTGAGGTGCCTCATCGCTCTGCGAGCGATGAGGCCGTTGATAGTGCAGTTATTCCCCGCCAAGCGATCCTTCGCCATGCCCGGACCAACCGCCGGACACCTCATCGGTCGATTCGTCAGACAGTTGTTCCGGCAAGATCAGGTTCAGGACGATGGCGATCAGCGCAGCCGGAAGCAGACCAGATGTCATCAGGATCCGCAAAGTGTCCGGCAGATACTGAACCGCTTTCGGGTCAAGTTGCAGACCCAGACCGACGGACAGTGAGATTGCGAAAATCACCATGTTGCGACGGTTCCAGTTCACGTCCGACAGCATCGAGATGCCGGCAGCCACGACCATGCCGAACATCACGACAACACCGCCGCCGAGAACCTCGATCGGAACCGTGCGAATAACCGCACCGACCTTGGGGATCAGACCGCAGACGATCAGAAAGATTGCGCCGATGGTCACAACGTGGCGGCTCATGACGCCGGTCATGGCGATCAGACCGACATTCTGGCTGAACGATGTGTTGGGAAACCCGCCGAACACGCCCGCAACCGCCGAACCGACACCGTCGGCATAGGTCGCACCGGAGATTTCTGCTTCGGTCGCTTCCCGGCCGGCACCGCCCTTGGTGATGCCCGAAACGTCACCCACGGTTTCGACCGCCGACACGAACGCCATCAGGCAGAACCCGACGATCGCGGCAAAGCTCAACTCGAACCCGTATTTGAACGGGATCGGAAGTGCGACCGGCGCGGCCCGTTCCCAGCTTTGCGCGATACCCTCAAACGTGACCATGCCCATCGCCATGGCGTAGAAATAGCCAACGATGATACCGATGACGACCGCCGACACGGCCAGCATCCCCTTGGCGTAGAACTTTAGCGCCAGTGTCACGAAGACCACGACCAGCGCCGCCGACCAGTTCAGCAAAGAGCCGTATTCCGGCAGATCGGACGCCTTGGCAGGCACGCCGCCCGCGGAATATTCGATGCCGACCTTGACCAGCGCCAGACCGATCATCGTGACCACAAGGCCCGTGACCAGCGGCGGCAGGGCAAAGCGGATCTTGCCAATGAACGTCGCGATGAAGGTGTGGAACAGGCCGCCGATGACGACACCACCGAACAGGGCGGGCAGTGCCTCGACCCCCTTGCCTGCGACCAGTGGGATCATGATCGGGATGAATGCAAACGACGTGCCCTGAACGATGGGCAGGCGCGCGCCGACCGGTCCCATGCCGATGGTCTGAAACAGCGTGGCGATACCTGCGAACAGCATCGACATCTGGATCAGATAGGTCATGTCGGGAAAGCCCTGCGCCCCAGCATCAGAGCCAAAGCCGAAACCGGCGGCACCTGCGATGATGATCGCCGGCGTCACGTTCGAGACGAACATGGCCAAAACGTGCTGGATGCCCAGCGGAATGGCGCGGTGAAGCGCCGGCGTGTAATTCGGATCCCGAAGCTGTTCCGGCGTCCCTATGGATGTGTCTGCCATTCTTTATTTACTCCCCTGAGAGTTGTTCGGCGCTGGCTTTCTGCCAACCGCCTTTGTCATTCCTCGATGATGAATTCCTCTTTGAACCAATGCTCTTCAAGATTTGCGCCGTCACCGATGCGGTCGATGACGGCGAACAGGCCCGGTTCGGACAAGGGCGTCAGAACGCCATGCCATGTGCCTTTGTGAAAATTGATCGCTTGTCCCGGTGCCGTCAGAAAGGCTTTGGGGTCTTTGGGAACACCGTCCTCGTCACGCGCGACAACCACAAGGAAGGCATCGGCGGACATCGGCACGAAGGCCTGGCTGCCGAGCGGATGCCGTTCGACCAGCTGAAGCGACAAGGGCAAGCTTTCCTTTTCGCCTTTGAAAATGCTGATCCCGGCGCGCCCGTCAGAAAAATCAAGCAGGGCTTTGTCGTGGAATCGTCCGCATTTGCCCTGGTTGATCATTTTATCCGGGCTGCCCGACGCGTCCATCAGATCGCCATAGGGGGCGAATGCCTCGGCGGTGAGCGGCGCGGCTTTGATACGATGTGTCATTTTCCCAACTTCTCCTGCAAGCGAAGCTCGGCAATGCGTTCGACCTGACGGCAGGCCTGGGCAAACTCGGTGGCGCGGTCGTTGTCGATCCGGCGGCGGAACGCCTCGATGATCGACGCCTTGGTGTTGTCCCGAACGGCGATGATGAACGGAAAGCCGAATTTTCCCGTATAGGTCTCGTTCATCTCGGTCAGCGTGGCGCGTTCTTCGTCGGTCAGCGAATCCAGCCCGACAGAGGCTTGCTCGGCCGTGGATTCTGCTGTCAGACGCTTGGCTTCTGCCAGCTTGCCCGCCAGATCCGGGTGCGCTGTCAACACGCCAAGCCGCTTGTCTTCGGAGGCGCTGCGGAACACACGCGCCAGCAACTGATGCACACCTGCGGCGGTGTCATGGGTCTGGCCGAACTCAAGCTCATAGGCACCCTCTGCGATCCATGGGCTGTGTTCGAAAATGCCACCAAATTCCGAGACGAATGTCTCGCGGTCCATCTCGGAGGGGCGGGTACGATGCATTGGCGGATTCTCCTTTGCCCAGTGTTCGGCAATCTCCAGGCGGGTCGCGAACCAGACGCCTTCGTGTGATTTGAAATGTTCGAGAGCACGCCGCAAAGCGGCAGCGCGGCCGGGACGCCCGATCAGACGGCAATGCAGGCCGATCGACAGCATTTTGGGGGCGCCGGCACAGCCTTCTTCGTAAAGGACATCGAAACTGTCCTTGAGATAGGCTTCGAACTGATCCCCGGAGGTAAAGCCTGCCTGAATGGCGAACCGCATGTCGTTGCAATCCATCGTGTAGGGCACGATCAACTGGTCGCGCCCGTCGAATTGCATCCAGTAAGGCAGATCATCGGCATAGCTGTCCGCAACATAGGCGAATTGACCGGTTTCCGCGGCAAGCCGGACGGTGTTGTTGGAACACCGGCCCGTATACCAGCCGCGCGGTGCCTCACCGGTGACTTCGGTATGCAGGCGGATAGCCTCGGCAATGGTTTCGCGCTCTTCTTCTTCGGACATATCCTTATGCTCGATCCATTTCAGGCCGTGACTGGCGATTTCCCAGCCCGAGGCCTTCATGGCTGCCACCTGTTCCGGCGCGCGGGCCAGAGCAGAGGTTACGCCGTATACGGTGATCGGCAGGTCGCCCAGCATACGGTGGATACGCCAGAACCCGGCACGCGACCCGTATTCGTAGATCGTCTCCATGTTCCAGTGACGCTGGCCGGGCCAGGGTTGCGCACCCGTGATTTCCGACAGGAACGCCTCTGATGCCGCATCGCCATGCAGAATGTTGTTCTCGCCGCCCTCTTCATAGTTCAGAACGATCTGTACCGCGATCTTTGCGCCGTTGGGCCAGTTTGCGGCAGGCGGTGTCGCGCCATAGCCTGTCATGTCGCGTGGATATTGTGTCACTACATGCCCTCCTTGGTGATGTACTTGTAGATCAGAACAATGCATTTGTTTTTCAAAATAAACACGAAGCAGTATTCAGTGCTGCGAGGTTTGTGAAAAATCGCCGGTTTTGCCAGAATGTACAAAACAAAGGAGCGTTTCATGTCCGGATATCTGACCACCCATGTCCTTGACACAGCCCGAGGCTGCCCGGCTGAAGGGATGAAGATCGACCTGTTTCGTCTTGTCGGGCCAGACCGTGAGTTTCTGAAAACCGTCGTTACCAATGACGATGGCCGGACGGACGCGCAAATCCTGCCAAGCGCAGAGTTCGAAACCGGGGTCTACGAACTGGTATTTTATGCTGGCGAATACCTCGACCGGACCGGCACGCCACCCGAAGAGCCCAGATTTCTGGACGTGATCCCGATTCGGTTCGGCATGTCCGAAGCCCAACATTATCATGTGCCCCTGCTGCTTTCGCCATTCAGCTACGCAACCTATCGCGGCAGTTGATCGGGCAGTTTCGTATGCTTGATCGCATCGCCGATGCGGTCGGATATGAACTCCATGAACAGGCGGGTCTTTGGATCCTGATGACGCCGATGTGTGAAAAGACACGCCATCTGAATAGGTTCGGGCGGCGTTTCCTCACCTACCACCACCAAGGCACCTGACTTTAGATAATCTGCCACTTCAAAGACGGGCTTCAGTGTTATGCCATGACCGGCAAGCGCCCAATCGACAAGGATGTCGCCGTCATCACATTCGTAGCGTCCGGACGCCCTGAACCGTTTCGGTCCGGCCTCGGTCATCAGGGGCCATTGGAACTCCGTTGCGCCGGGAAAGCGTAGATTGAGACATTCGTGCTTGCCGTTGACGATCTCGTCGCCGGAACGGGGATGCCCGCGTTTGTGAACATAATCCGGGGATGCACAAAGCACCCGCTGCACATCGGCAATCTTCTTGATCCGCAGATTGCTGTCCTCGGGTTGGCCAAGAAAATACGCAAGATCCAGGCCTTCGGTCGTCAGATCGACTTTGCGGTCTGTCAGTCTTAGGCGCAAACTGACATCCGGATACTCTGCCAGAAATGCTGGCACCTGAGGGGCGATCAACCGTCGCCCAACCCCAAGGGGGGCCGCGACATATAGCGATCCTTTCGGACGATCCGTGATCTCGATCACTTGCGCCTCGGCTGCCTCCACTGATTCCAGCACTTCACATGCGCCGCGATAAAACGCCTTGCCTTGTTCTGTCGCGTTCAGATTGCGCGTGGTCCGCTGAAACAATCGAACGCCAAGATACTCTTCAAGCTGGGAAATCCGCGACGAGGTGACCGCCGGAGAAATCCTCAGGTCCCGCCCAGCCGCAGACATGCTGCCCAGTTCATAGACGCGCACAAAGGTTCGGATGTTATCAAGATAAGACATTATTCTGCTTTTTTTGATGCAGCTTGGTAATACAGACCGATACCAGACTAATTTGAAGTCGCCTAGTGTGACGACAAGTTCGAATCTAGGGAGGTCAGCATGTACGACTTGGCAATCATGTGGGACTGGATCGCGTTTTCGGTCCGGTGGCTGCATGTCATTACAGCGATGGCGTGGATCGGCGCATCCTTCTACTTCATTGCGCTTGATCTGGGTCTTCGAAAGGCCCCGAACATGCCCGTTGGTGCGCATGGCGAAGAGTGGCAGGTGCATGGCGGTGGGTTCTACCACATCCAGAAATACCTTGTTGCGCCTGAAAACATGCCAGAGCATCTGATCTGGCACAAATGGCAAAGCTACATCACCTGGGTATCGGGTGCGGCATTGCTGATGATCGTCTATTGGGTAGGCGGAGAGCTGTTCCTGCTTGACCCGACAAAAGCCGAACTGGCGCTGTGGCAAGGCATTCTGATCTCTGCTGGTTCCCTGACCATCGGTTGGCTGGCCTATGATTACATGTGCAAATCCAAGCTGGGGGAACATTCCACGCTTCTGATGTTGCTGCTGTTCATCATTCTTGTGGTGATGTCCTGGGGCTATAACCAGATCTTCACCGGCCGGGCCGCCCTACTTCATCTCGGTGCGTTCACCGCAACGATCATGACGGCGAACGTCTTTTTCCAGATCATGCCCAATCAGCGGATCGTGGTAGATGACCTCAAGGCCGGGCGCACACCTGACGCGAAATATGGCAAGATCGCCAAGCTGCGCTCTACCCACAACAACTATCTGACGCTGCCCGTTGTGTTCCTGATGCTCAGCAACCACTACCCGCTGGCTTTCGGAACGGAATATGCGTGGATCATCGCAAGCCTGATTTTCCTGACCGGTGTCACGATCCGGCATTACTTCAACACGATGCATGCCACAGGCAGCGGCCCGCACTGGACATGGGCAGTCACTGTCCTCCTGATGGTCCTGATTGCGTGGCTTTCGACGGTCAGCACCGGCGAAACATGGGAGGACGCCGAAGCCCGCGACCTGACCCCGTATGAGCAGAAATATGCGTCTGCTGCCGGCTTCGAAGACGCGTATGATACCGTGGTCGGCAATTGTTCGATGTGTCACGCAAGAGAGCCGGTCTGGGGCACCATGAAATGGGCCCCCAAAGGCGTCTATCTTGAAACGCCCGGAGATGTCGCGCGCCACGCCGGCCAAATCTACCTTCAGGCTGGCCTGAGCCATGCGATGCCTCCGCCGAATGCGATCCAGATGGACGATGAAGCCCGCAAGACCATCGTGGCCTGGGTCCGCGAAGCCCGCGCTTCGGAATAACAAAGCGCGCTACCGGTTCCGAAGATGTCGAAAATTCTGGACCGGGTGCCTTGCCAGAGATGGAAAATTTGCGCTTTGTAGTGCGGAGGGAGATTTCTCGAACTGGCGGTTGAGGCGCGTGCCAGATCTCTTGCCGGCTTTTCTTTGCCCGGCATCCCCACATCGCCGATCTCGACGACGTGAGCCCCCTCTACTCTTGGCTGACTTCGCGGGGAACAAACCCAGATTTCCTTGTATCGGATTTGCGACGGTAGGAAACATGCGTTCCTGCATCCTTCTGCAAAAAGCGACATTTACCCGCAAAGCAAGCAGCTTTGTCTATTGCTGTCTTTGTGGGGGATATGTATGTCCGGCGGTGGGACACCCTTCCCCAACGAAGGGCGCTTATCTGGAAGGATAGCTACATGGCTATGACCAAACCGGCCACGCGGCCGGACAATCCGCGTTTTTCTTCTGGCCCTTGTGCCAAACCCCCTACATTCGAACTGTCAAAGCTGTCGGACGCCGCATTGGGCCGATCGCACCGCGCTGCTGTTGGCAAGGCCAAGCTGAAGGCCGCGATCGACGAAACCCGCGCCATTCTGGGCGTGCCTGCCGACTACCGTATCGGCATCGTACCCGCATCCGACACCGGCGCCATGGAAATGGCGATGTGGTCGCTGCTGGGCGCGCGCAAAGCCGAAATGCTGGCTTGGGAAAGCTTCGGCGCGGGGTGGGTCACAGATGTGGTCAAGCAACTGAAAATCGACGCAGAGATCAAGACCGCCGACTATGGCCAGATTGTCGATTTCGCGACAGTCGATTTTGACAATGACGTTGTCTTTACATGGAACGGCACCACTTCGGGCGCGCGCGTTCCCAATGGTGACGCGATCCTGACGAACCGCGAAGGCTTGACGATCTGCGACGCGACATCGGCCGCATTTGCGCAGGATCTGCCATGGGACAAGCTGGATGTGACGACCTTCTCCTGGCAGAAGGTCATGGGCGGCGAAGCGGCGCATGGCATGCTGATCCTCAGCCCGCGCGCAGTCGAGCGTCTGGAAAGCTACACCCCTGCATGGCCCCTGCCGAAAATTTTTCGCCTGACCAAGGGCGGCAAGCTGATCGAAGGTATCTTTGTCGGCGAGACGATCAATACACCGTCAATGCTGGCGGTAGAGGATTACCTCGTCGCGCTGGAATGGGCGAAATCCGTTGGCGGGTTGAAAGGCCTGATGGCGCGGGCCGACGCAAACGCCAAGGTGCTGTGGGATTTCTGTGACCGAAATGACTGGATCGCAAATCTTGCCGATGATCCGGCCACGCGGTCCAATACCTCTGTCTGCCTGAAGTTCACGGACGAGCGCATCACGGATGGGGCAGCCTTTGCCAAGGCCGTCGCGAAAAAGCTGGCCGACCATAACGCAGCCTATGACATCGGTGCCTATCGCGATGCCCCTGCGGGACTTCGTATCTGGTGCGGCGCCACCATCGAAACGGCAGATGTCGAAAAGCTGACCCTCTGGCTGAAATGGGCCTTCGAGGAAGTCTTGGCAGAGCAGACCGAAGCGGCCTGACCTTCACATAGCGACACGCGTCCCGGGCTTGACCCGGGACCTTACCCCTTCCCCTTTAAGCAGGAGGCCTCGGATCAAGTCCGAGGCACGCAGAGACATACCATGCCCAAAGTACTTATTTCCGACAAACTCTCCGCCGCCGCCGTCCAGATCTTCAAGGATCGTGGCATCGACGTGGATTTCCAGCCCGACCTTGGCAAAGACAAGGACAAGCTTGCCGAAGTCATCGGCCAGTATGATGGCCTGGCGATCCGCTCCGCCACCAAGGTCACCGAAAAGATCCTTGCGAATGCCACCAACCTCAAGGTCATTGGCCGCGCCGGGATCGGTGTCGACAATGTCGATCGCGATGCCGCGTCCAAGAAGGGTGTGATCGTGATGAACACCCCTTTCGGCAACATGATCACCACGGCCGAGCACGCCATCGCCATGATGTTCGCGGTGGCCCGCCAGATCCCCGAGGCCTCTGCCTCCACCCATGCCGGCAAATGGGAAAAGTCCAAATTCATGGGGGTAGAGCTGACCGGCAAGACCCTTGGCGTGATCGGCGCGGGCAATATCGGCGGCATCGTTTGCGACCGTGCACGCGGGTTGAAGATGAAGGTTGTCGCCTACGACCCGTTCCTCAGCCATGAAAAGGCCGACAAGATGGGCGTGGCGAAGGTCGAACTGGACGAGCTGCTGCAACGCGCCGACTTCATCACTTTGCATGTGCCGCTGACCGACCAGACCCGCAATATCCTCAGCCGTGAGAACCTTGAAAAAACCAGGAAAGGCGTGCGGATCATCAACTGCGCCCGCGGCGGTCTGGTGGACGAGGAAGCGCTGGCCGATCTGCTGAAATCCGGCCATGTTGCGGGTGCCGCTTTTGACGTCTTCGCGCAGGAACCGGCAACCGAGAACCCGCTTTTCAACCTGCCCAACGTGGTCTGCACCCCGCATCTGGGGGCCGCCACCAGCGAGGCACAGGAAAACGTGGCCCTTCAGGTGGCCGAGCAGATGTCGGACTACCTGCTGACCGGTGCTGTGACCAACGCGCTCAACATGCCATCGGTTACCGCCGAAGAAGCCAAGGTCATGGGACCGTGGATCAAGCTTTCGGAACATCTTGGCAGCTTCATCGGGCAGATGACGGACGAGCCGATCAAGGCGATCAACATCCTTTATGATGGCATTGTTTCGGAAATGAACCTGGCCGCGCTCAACTGCGCTGTCATCTCGGGTATCATGAAACGCGCCAACCCGGATGTGAACATGGTGTCCGCCCCGGTCATCGCGGCAGAGCGGGGCATTCAGATCTCGACCACCAATCAGGAACAGTCCGGCGTTTTCGAAGGCTATGTGAAAGTCACCGTAGTCACCTCAAAGTTCGAGCGCAGCATTGCCGGGACGGTCTTTTCGGACGGCAAGCCTCGGTTCATCCAGATCAAGGGCATCAATATCGACGCCGAGATCGGCAACCACATGCTGTATACCACCAACGAAGACGTGCCGGGCATCATCGGCACATTGGGGCAGACCATGGGCGAGAATAACGTCAACATCGCCAACTTTACCCTCGGTCGTTCCGCCGCAAAAGGCGAAGCAATTGCCCTGCTCTATGTCGATGAAGCGGTGCCCGCAGCGGTTCTGGACAAGTTGAAGAGCACCGGCATGTTCCAGCAGGTCAAGACGCTGGAATTTGACGTCGCCTGACGCGCCCTTAGATACATGATACGAAGCGCCGCCACGCATCCGTGGCGGCGTTTGCGTTTGCCCTGACGGGCAGGGTTTAGAACTCACTCCAAACGCGCTAGATCACGTTGTAACGAGAGGACGCTTTCATGACCCAGCCGATTTTTGCCATCGGAGACATTCACGGCCAATACGACGCCATGCAGCGCGCGCTGGATCACATCGAGGCGGACCCGGCCTTTCCCGCTCGGGTAGTCTTTCTGGGCGACTATCTTGACCGTGGGCCGCAGGCCAAAAAAGTCATCCAGTGCTTGATCGACGGGATGGATGAAGGACGGGATTGGATTGCATTGTTGGGCAACCATGACCGCTACATGCTGAACTTCCTCGAAGATCCCCGCTACCGGGACCCAAACACCCGCGACCTGCTCGACTGGCTTGATGACCGCATCGGCGGACGGACGACATTGGCTTCATATGGTATCAATACGGGCAGCGACCGGTCGCCAGAGGAAATACATGCCGATGCTCTGGCCGCAATCCCGAAGGCCCATATCGAGTTCATCCGCAAGCTGCCGCTGATGCATGTGACCGACGCGCATATCTTCGTGCATGCGGGGATCAGGCCCGGCGTGCCGCTGGAGGATCAGGTCGAAGAAGACCTGATCTGGATCCGGAAAGGGTTTCTGGAAGACGAGCGCGATCACGGCCGTCTGGTTGTCCACGGGCACACGGCGCTACAGGTCCCGCAACATTACACCAACCGCGTCAACCTTGATGGCGGCGCGGGCTACGGTCGTCCACTTTACCCAGCGCTGATCGAGGGTAACAAGGTCAGCCTGCTCTCGGGACGCCAGCGCATCAGCCTATGACGCTGCGCGAGGCTGCGTGGACGCACCTGCAAGTGCAACCCACGCGTCATATTGCGACAGGAACAGCTCGCCAGTCAGCTCGTCCAGAAAATGGCTGCGTTTAAGCCTGTCCGTCACCGGCCCTTTGACCTCTGACAGGTGCAGGCGGATGCCCATATCGGCCAGCCGGTGCATGACAGCCTCTAGGCTTTCCAGCGCGCTCATGTCGATCTCGTTCACGGCAGAGCACATCAGCACGACATCGGTGATCGGCTCGTCGCAGACCACGCGGTCGGTCACGTAATCCTCCAGAAAGCGCGCATTGGCGAAATACAGGTTTTCATCGATGCGCAACGTCACCAACGAAGGCCGGGTTTCCACCTCATGCCGGTTGATGTTGCGGAAATGCTGCGTGCCGGGCACCAGACCCACTTCGGCGACATGCGGGCGCGACGTCTTGTAAAGAAACAACCCGATTGACAGCAACACGCCCGCCGAGACACCAACCTCCACCCCGAAGCCCAGCGTCAACAGGATGGTCGCGGCGACGGCGGTGAAATCGACTTTGGAATAGCCCCAGGTCTTCTTGAGAATCGAGAAATCCACGAGACTGAGAACCGCCACGATGATCGTCGCGGCAAGCGTGGCCTTGGGCAGGAAGAACAACAGTGGCGTCAGCAGCAGCGCGGCCAGCGCGATGCCAATTGCGGTAAAGGCACCCGCCGCCGGCGTCTCTGCGCCCGCGTCGAAATTTACCACCGAACGGGCAAAGCCGCCCGTCACCGGGTAGCCGCCGGAAATTGCCGCAGCGATGTTGGACGCACCCAGCCCCACAAGTTCCTGATCCGGAACAATCCGCTGGCGCCGCTTCGCGGCAAGCGTTTGCGCGACCGAGACGGATTCGACAAACCCGATGACCGAGATCAGCAGCGCCGAGACAAACAGCGTGCCCCACATATCCATATCCCAGCTGGGCATGGTCAGGGGCGGCAGGCCTTTCGGCACCTCGCCCACGATTTTCACGCCCCTGTCACCCAGTCCGAACAGCCAGACGGCAATTGTCGTGGCAGCAACCGCCGCCACCGGTCCGGCCTTGGCCACAATATCGGAAAGCCGGGGATTCAGCCCAGCGCTCAACAGCAGCGGCTTCAACCCCTTGCGGACCCAGAACAGGAAAGCGATCGTGGATCCTCCGATCATCAGCGTGATGACATTGGTCTGGCCAAGATTGGCGACCATCGAAGACACAAGTTCGATCAGATTGTGCCCGCCAGCGTCGATCCCCAGGATATGCTTGAGCTGCGAGGTGGCGATCAACACACCCGATGCGGTGATAAAGCCAGCAATCACCGGGTGCGACAGAAAATTCGCCAGAAACCCCAACCGGAACACACCCATTACGACAAGGATCAGCCCTGACAGGAAGGCCAGCGTGACCGCCGCCGCCGCGTATTCCGCCGTGCCTTGCAGCACCATATTGCCCACTGCGGCCGCCGTCATCAACGACACCACCGCCACCGGCCCCACAGCCAACACCCGGCTGGTGCCAAAGATCGCATAGGCCACCAGCGGCAGGATAGAGGCATAAAGCCCCATCTCGGCAGGCAGGCCGGCCAGAAGCGCGTAGGCGAGCGATTGCGGGATCAGCATGATCGTGACGATCACCGCCGCCACCAGATCCGAGGTCAGCGTATCGCGCCCATAGGTCTTGGACCATGTAAGGATAGGCAGGTGCCGCTCCAGCGCGGCGCGGGTGAGTTTTGGTGGTGTCATCAGTCTGTTCAGTCCCTGTGGAAACCCATGCCCAACCGTGCAGGCGATGCGATGGCTAAGTCGCTATATATTCACATCGTCGAATATGTAAAGGCCCGCGAGGTGCAGATGTCGAAGGCGCGCAGCTGAAACCTGCATCCGGCATGGTTGCCAGCCTCGCCGCCCATCGCGTTGACAACCCGCAAGGCAACAGGAAAGGCTGGGCGCATGCAGCACGGAGAGCAGACATGAGCGGAGCTTGGGAATTCTGGATTGACCGGGGCGGAACCTTCACCGACATCGTGGCACTGTCGCCGGACGGTCAGGTGGTGACGCACAAACTGCTCTCCGAGAACCCCGAACGCTACCGCGACGCTGCCGTGCAGGGCATCCGCGAGATGACGGGCTGTCACGGCACGTTGGCCGACAATGCCATCCACGCGGTAAAGATGGGCACAACCGTAGCCACAAATGCCCTGCTGGAGCGTAAGGGCGAGCGGGTATTGCTGCTGATCACGCAAGGCTTCCGTGATCTTCTCAAGATCGGCTACCAAACCCGCCCTCGCCTGTTCGATCTGGAAATCACGCGCCCGGATCTGCTCTATGATCGGGTCGAGGAGATGGTGGAACGATTGGATGCCGAGGGCACCGTTCTGACCCCGCTGGATGAAGACGCCAGCCGCGCCGCCCTGCAATCCGCCTATGATGAGGGCATCCGCGCCGTGGCCATTGCGGGTCTGCACGCGTATCTCAACGACACGCACGAGGCACGGGCGGCCCAGATCGCGCGCGAGATCGGGTTCACCCAGATCTCGACCAGCGCCGAGGTCAGCCAACTGTCGAAACTCGTCAGCCGGGGCGATACCACCGTGGTGGATGCCTACCTGTCGCCGATCCTGCGCCGCTATGTCGATCAGGTGGCGGGCGCGCTGGATCTGGGCCGCGCCTGTCGCAGCCTGCTGTTCATGCAAAGCTCTGGCGGGTTGACCGATGCGCGGCTGTTTCAGGGCAAGGACGCAATCCTGTCCGGCCCAGCGGGCGGCATCGTCGGCATGGTCAAGACGGCAGAGGCCGCGGGCCATGATCGGCTGATCGGTTTTGACATGGGCGGCACCTCAACCGATGTCAGCCACTATGCGGGCGATTATGAACGCAGCTTTGAGACCGAGGTCGCAGGCGTCCGGATGCGGGCACCGATGATGGACATCCATACCGTGGCCGCTGGCGGCGGATCGGTCTGCAAGTTCGAGGATGGCCGTTTTCAGGTCGGCCCGGAAAGTGCGGGCGCCGATCCCGGCCCGGCCTGCTATCGCCGTGGCGGGCCGCTGACCGTGACCGATTGCAACGTCATGCTGGGCAAACTGAACCCCGATCATTTCCCCGCCGTCTTTGGGCCGGAGGGCGATCAGCCGCTCGATCTGGCGGTGGTGCGCGAGAAGTTTGCCGCCCTAGCGGAGCAGGTCGCAGAGGGCACCGATGACGCCCCCCGCTCGCCCGAAGATATGGCCGAAGGATTCCTGCGCATCGCCGTCGACAATATGGCCAATGCGATCAAGAAGATCAGCGTCCAGCGCGGGCATGACGTCACCCGCTATACGCTGCAATGCTTTGGCGGCGCGGGCGGGCAGCATGCCTGTCTTGTGGCCGACGCGTTGGGCATGAAGCGGGTGTTCATTCATCCGCACGCAGGCGTTCTGTCCGCTTATGGCATGGGCCTGGCCGAGATCCGTGCGATGCGCGAAACGCAGGTGGACGCGCCATTGGCGGAGATCGACACCGCAAAACAGGCGCTGGACCGCATTTCCGAAGACGCCCGCGCCGAGGTTGCCAATCAGGGCGTCTCACAAATCGACGTCCGGCAGCGTGCGCATTTGCGCTATGACGGCTCGCACCAGCCGCTTGAGGTGGCTTTTGGCGCGCCGGACAAGATGCGCGCGGATTTCGAGGACGCGCACCGCCAACGCTTCGGCTTTGCCTCGCCAGAGCGCGATGTGCTGTTCGAAATGGTCAGTGCAGAGGCCGTCGGCGATACCGGTCAGGTGCCCTCGGCCGTTTTGCCGGAGGGTGACGGCGCACCCAAGGCCCAGATCCCCGTTCATCTGGCCGGAGATGTGCAAGACGTCCCGCTTTACCTGCGCGATGCGCTGAACGCCGAAACCGCGATTGACGGCCCCGCGATCATCACCGAACCGACCGGCACCAACGTGATCGAACCGGGCTGGTCCGCGCAACTGGATGCGATGGGCAACCTGATCCTAGATCGCACATCCAAGGCTGACCGCGCGGGTGCCGCCGGAACGCAAGCCGATCCGGTGATGCTGGAAGTGTTCAACAATCTGTTCATGTCCGTGGCCGATCAGATGGGGGCCACGCTGGCCAACACATCATGGTCGGTAAACATCAAGGAACGGCTGGATTTCTCCTGCGCGATCTTTGACGAGGCGGGCGATCTGGTCGCCAACGCGCCGCATGTGCCGGTGCATCTGGGGTCCATGTCCGACAGCATCAAGACGGTGATGCGCGACAATCCGGATGTGGCCGAGGGCGATGCCTACATGCTGAATTCGCCCTATAATGGCGGCACTCACCTGCCGGATGTCACGGTGGTCACGCCGGTCTTTGTGGACGGCAAGCCGGTCTTCTGGCTGGGCTCGCGCGGGCATCACGCGGATATTGGCGGGCGCACCCCCGGATCGGCCCCGCCCGACAGCACCCGGATCGAAGAAGAAGGTGTGCTGATCGACAATGTCCGCCTTGTCGCCAAAGGCACGCTGCAAGAGGACACCGCACGCCAGGTTCTTCTGTCCGGTCGCTACCCCTGCCGCAATGTCGATCAGAACATGGCCGACCTCAAGGCGCAGGTCGCCGCGAATGAAACCGGCCGTCAGGAATTGCTGAAAGTCGTGCAGACCTACGGGTTGGACGTGGTGCGCGCCTATATGGGTCATGTGCAGGACAATGCCGAGGAAAGCGTGCGCCGGGTGATCGACAAGCTGACGGATGGCGCGTTCAGCTATCCGATGGATCATGGCGCGGTGATCGAGGTCAAAGTCAGCGTCGACCGTGCCAACCGGACAGCAACCGTGGATTTCACCGGCACCTCACCGCAGCATTCGGGCAATTACAACGCCCCGCTGGCGATTGCCCATGCGGTGGTTCTGTATGTCTTCCGCACCATGGTAGGGGCAGAGATCCCGCTGAATCAGGGCTGCCTGAAACCGCTGAAGATCATCGTGCCCGAAGGGTCCATGCTGCACCCGGTCTATCCGGCGGCGGTGATTGCCGGCAATACCGAGGTCAGCCAAGCCACCTGCAACGCCCTTTACGGTGCGCTGCACGTCATTGCCTGCTCACAGGCCACCATGAACAATTTCGTCTGGGGCAACGACACCTTCCAGAACTACGAAACGATTGCGGGCGGCACCGGCGCCGGGCCGGGGTTCAATGGCTGCGACGCGGTGCAAAGCCACATGACCAATACCCGCATGACCGACCCCGAAACGCTGGAGAAACGCTTTCCCGTGCGGCTGGAGGCGTTCGGCATCCAAGAAGGCTCTGGCGGGGTCGGGAAATGGCGGGGCGGCAACGGGGCGCTACGTCGCATGCGGTTTCTGGAGCCGGTGACGGTGACAACGCTGTGTTCGCACCGCATCGTGCCCCCTTTCGGCGTTGACGGTGGGGGTGACGGCGCGGTCGGGCAAAACTGGGCGGAGCTGTCTGATGGCCAGCGCGTGGACCTGAACGGCAACGATGAAATCGACCTGCCGGCGGGCGGCGTTTTTGTGATGCAGACGCCGGGCGGCGGCGGCTGGGGCGAAAGCTAGAGGCGACCCACAACTCATAGATGCAAACAGTCGCATGTATCGACAACGTGCCTTATTGTGCCCATTTGACCTGTAGACCGAGCGAATTTCGGGCATTTTGTCGATTTATGTCAGAATTAAGGGAAGAGCGGTACATCTGATGCTGCTATGCTTTGCTGATCTGTCGCGGCATCGGGCCGCGGCAAATCACCGGGAGTATCGCAATGTCAGGAAAATTCGTCGTCGCATATGACGGCAGCCCGGCGTCCAGACGGGCGCTTGATTTCGCGGCCGACCGTGCCGCGGCACAAAGCACGACGCTGGTGGTTGTGCATGTGCTGGAATGGTCGCCCTATTCCTTCCTCACGCCGACCGAGATCGAGGAACGTCATGTGCGTCGCCGCCAAGAGCTTGAGCGCGCCGAAAAGGCGCTGATGGCCCCGGTGGTCGAGGAGTTGTCCAGCAAGGGTCTCACAATCGAGACAGTCATTAAGTACGGCCATATTTCAGACACGCTGTGCGAGGTGGTGAAAGACAAAGGCGCGACGCAGATGTTTGTCGGTCGCGACGGTCATGGTGCCCTGTCTGCGCGCGTGTTCGGCTCTGTCGCCGGGTCGCTTGTCCAGATCGCCCCGGTACCGTGCACAATCGTACCGTAAAATTGCCGCACAAGAACAGCAATCAAGAACAGGGATATACAATGTCACGTTTTCCATTTTTGCTGGCGATCATCGTCACCACGCTGGGCAGCTTCGCCGGTCCGGCGATGGCCCAATCCATCGACGAGAAAGTCAATCAGATCTTCGCCAGCTCTACCGGCTGGTTTGTGAATTTCATTTTCAGTCCGTTTCCCGGCACATCCTTTCCCTGGATCGTCGCCTGGCTGGTGGTCGCCGCCACCATCTTTACGATTTATTTCGGCGTGATTCAGTTTCGCGCAGTTCCGCATTCCATCGCCTTGGTAAAGGGCGACTATTCAGACCCTGAAGACGCCGGCGAAGTCAGCCACTTTCAGGCGCTTGCGACAGCCCTTTCGGGCACTGTCGGTCTGGGCAACATTGCCGGTGTGGCGGTTGCCGTGGGCATCGGTGGCCCCGGTGCCACGTTCTGGATGATTCTGGCGGGCCTCATGGGCATGGCCTCGAAGTTCACCGAATGTACGTTGGGCGTGAAATACCGCAATGAATATGCAGACGGCACCGTTTCAGGTGGCCCGATGTATTATCTGACCAAGGGCTTTGCAGAGCGCGGCCTTCCCGGCGGTCGCTTCCTTGCGATCCTGTTCTCCATCTTCTGTATCCTGGGTGCCCTTGGTGGCGGCAACATGTTCCAGTCCAACCAGGCACATGCGCAGATCACCAATGTGGTCGGCGATTATCCCGGTTGGATCACGGGTGTCATCTTCGCGGGGATCGTGTTTGCCGTCATCGTCGGCGGCCTGCAATCCATCGCCAAGGTAACAGAGAAAATCGTGCCGTTCATGGGCATACTCTACGTCGTGACCGCGCTGATCATCCTTCTGGTGAACTATGACAAGATCGGCTGGGCTTTCGGCCAGATCTTTGGCGGTGCCTTCACCGGTCTTGGTGTCGCGGGCGGCATGGTCGGGGCGCTGATCCAAGGCTTCAAACGTGCGGCCTTCTCGAACGAAGCGGGCGTTGGTTCTGCCGCGATCGCCCATTCGGCCGTGCGGACGAAAGAGCCAATTACCGAGGGTTTCGTGTCGTTGCTGGAGCCGTTCATCGACACCGTGGTGATCTGCACCATGACCGCGCTGGTGATCATCATCACCGGTCAGTTGATGGTCAATCCTGACACCGGCCTTTACATCCTGAACGAAGCAGGCAGCGCAATCCAGACAGTCGACGGGAATTCCGGCGTGGCCCTGACATCGGCGGCCTTCAGCCAGGCCTTTGGCTGGTTCAAGTATGTGCTGGCCATCGCAGTTGTGCTGTTTGCCTTCTCGACGATGATCTCGTGGTCGTATTACGGGCTGAAGGCCTGGACCTACCTGTTCGGCGAAGGCAAGAGTAAGGAACTGACCTTCAAGGTGATCTTCTGCATCTTTGTCGTGATCGGTGCCGCCGCAAGCCTTGGACCGGTCATCGACTTCTCCGATGCCGCGATCTTCTCGATGGCGGTGGTCAACATCATCGGTCTTTACGTCCTGATGCCGGTCGTCAAGCGCGAACTTGAAAGCTATCTTGCTCGGCTCAAGACTGGCGAAATCAAGCGCTACAAGTCCTAATCTCGCGACCAGACCAGGAAAGGGGCTGCCCACGGGCGGCCCCTTTTTTTGCGCCACCCGCCCCGGACTTGATCCGGGGCCTCTGCCCTGCTCCTTGTGCCGACAGGATCACCTGCGCCGCGCGGGCTTGATCCCACGCTAAAATGGCACCTCGCAGACAGCCCAGAGATGTCGCGAACGAAACCCGCGTGACAGCCGGCGCGTGGCCGTGTAATCACACCCATCATGGCCAAGACAATATCAGACCCGAACTACAAGGTGATCGCCGAGAACCGGCGCGCGCGCTACGATTATGCCATCGAGGATGATCTCGAAGTGGGCATCATTCTGATGGGATCAGAGGTGAAATCCCTGCGCACCGGGCAGTCCAACATTGCTGAAAGCTATGCCACTGTCGACGACGGCGAGCTGTGGTTGGTGAACGCGTACATCGCCCCCTACGATCAGGCCATGTTCGGGCACGAGGATCGCCGGCGCCGCAAGCTTCTTGCCAGCCGCAGGGAACTTGCCCGGCTGTGGAACGAAACCCGGCGCAAGGGCATGACCCTTGTGCCGCTGGTGATGTATTTCAACCATCGGGGCATCGTGAAGCTGAAGATCGGCATCGCCAAGGGCAAGAAAAACCACGACAAGCGCGCCACAGAGGCAAAGCGCGACTGGGGCCGCCAGAAACAGCGCCTGCTGCGTCAGAACCACTGAGCGTCCAAACAAAAAGCTTCGAGATTTTGTTCGCAAACGCACCTGACCGGACCATGGCCCGTGCGCAATTGGCGCGATTTCCGGCCTTTGCCGGAAGAGCACCCATTACGCACCTCATTATCGGCTTTTGACCTTGCCCGGCTGGCCGCACCGTGACGGCGCGCGGCTGAAGCCCCTCGCCCACGGCAGGTTGACCACCGCTCGCGTCGGGACCAAAGGCCGCCTTGACGAAACCATCCTGCCGACATTGTCGGGCTGCGTGGCTCTGGTCGTTCTCGATTATGTCCGCAACAGGATGGAAAAATAAGCGACGATCGGCACGCAGACCGCCCTGCGAGGCCGTCTGACACTTGCCACTATGCCCCACAGACCGTATGCAAAGACGCAACTGATCTCGGGGGAAACATGGCACAAGACGATCCCAGGACACTGGTCTCGACGGACTGGCTCGCGGCGCATCTCAAGGATCCTGACCTGCGCATCCTTGACGCGTCGTGGTACTTGCCCGATACGGGCCGCAATCCACGCAGCGAGTATGACGCGGCGCATATTCCCGGTGCCCGCTTTTTCGACATCGCCGAAATCGCGGACAATCGCTCGGACCTGCCGCATATGGTGCCGCCGGTCGAGAAGTTCATGTCACGCCTGCGGGCGATGGGCGTCGGCGACGGGCATCAGGTGGTGGTCTATGACGGCATGGGGATCTTCTCTGCCGCGCGCGTCTGGTGGCTGTTCCGCCTGATGGGCCAGTTCAACATCGCCGTTCTGGATGGCGGGCTGCCAAAATGGCTGGCCGAGGATCGTCCGACCGAAGATATGCCCCCGATCGTGCGCGACCGCCACATGACGGTGCGCCGCCAGAACCATATGGTCAAGGATGTCACACAGGTGGCCTCGGCCTCCAAGCTGCGCAACCATGAAATCATCGACGCGCGCGCGCCCAGCCGATTTGCCGGAGCAGAGCCCGAACCACGCGAAGGATTGCGCGCGGGCCACATTCCCGGCGCGCGCAACGTCCACTACGCAACATTGCTGAACGACGACGGCACGATGAAGCCACCACAGCAGTTGCGCACGATATTCGAGGAGGCGGGCGTCGATCTTGCCCAGCCTGCCATCACCACTTGCGGATCGGGTGTCACAGCCGCGATCCTGTCCCTCGCGCTGGAGCGTATGGGCAAGACCGACCACGCACTTTACGACGGATCCTGGGCCGAATGGGGCATGTTCCCAACGGTTCCCGTCGCCACCGGAGACGCCTGATGTTCGAAAACCTCAAAGCCCAACCCGCCGACAAGATCCTTGCGCTGATGCAGGCCTATAAGGAAGATCCGCGCGAGACCAAGATCGACCTGGGCGTCGGTGTCTACAAGAACCCCGAAGGGGTGACGCCTGTGATGCGCGCCGTCAAGGCGGCGGAAAAGCGTCTGTGGGAAGAAGAAACCACCAAGAGCTACGTCGCCCTTGCTGGCGATCCGGCCTTTTCCGACGCGCTGATCGCGCTTGTTCTGGGCGATGCGGTAGAGCGTGAAAACGTCGCCGCTGCCGCAACCCCCGGCGGCACGGGTGCCGTACGTCACGCGTTCGAAATGGCCCGAATGGCCAACCCCGATGTCCGCGTCTTCGTGTCTGATCCGACATGGCCGAACCACCTGTCGATCCTGAAGTTCATGGGCCTGCCGACGATCTCCTACCGTTATTTCGACAACGACACCGGTGCCGTTGATTTCGACGGCATGATGGAAGATCTGGCGCAGATCAAGAAGGGCGACCTCGTGCTGCTGCATGGTTGCTGCCACAACCCGTCCGGCGCAAACCTGAACCTGACACAGTGGCAGGCGGTTGTTGACCTGCTGCTCAAGACCGGCGCGACGCCGATGATCGACATCGCCTATCAGGGTTTTGGCGACGGGCTGGAAGAAGACGCAGCAGGCACACGTCTGGTCGCGTCTTCCGTACCCGAATGCCTGATCGCGGCAAGCTGCTCGAAAAACTTTGGCGTGTACCGGGAGCGTGCCGGCCTTCTGATGGCCGTGTCGCAGGACGCCTCTGCACGCAAGCTTAACCAGGACTCGCTGGCCTATCTCAACCGTCAGAACTTTTCCTTCCCACCTGATCATGGCGCGCGACTGGTAACCATGGTCCTGACAGACGAGGCCCTGCGCGCCGACTGGGCATCAGAAGTGGAAGACATCCGCAAAGGCCTGCTTGACCTGCGCGAACAGTTGGCGGGCGAGCTGCAACGCCTTTCAGGCTCGGACCGCTTCGGCTTCATCGCGCAGCATCGTGGCATGTTCTCTCGCCTCGGCTGCACGCCTGATCAGGTCGACACCCTGCGCAGAGATCACGGCATCTATCTGGTCGGTGACAGCCGCCTCAACATTGCGGGGCTGAACAAGACCACGGTGCCGATCCTCGCCAAGGCGATCATCGACTCCGGCATCTGACTACCGTGACACAACCCGCGCTCGAAAACTGTCCAAGACAGATCGGGCGCGGGCTCACGTCGCAACACGCACCAGAAACCTGCGTGCCGCAGGCACTCAATGGGATCAAACCCGCGTCATAGGGTGCCGACCTAAGACGCCTTGCGGTGCGGCGCGAACAGGGCCGTTGCCGCAAGGATCATCCCCGACACCGTCGCGATCATCCCAGCCGCGCTGACGGAATTTTGTCCACCCAGCCATAGCGGGCCATATCCGGCCAGCACATAGCCCAGCACCGCTGACAGGCAGGCAAACGCCACACTCCACCAGATTTGCGCTTCCAGCCGTTCGGTCATCAGGCGCGCCGCGGCGGGCGGGCAGATGAACATCGCAATCACGATGATCGACCCCACCGCATCAAACGCCGCAACCGCCGCTGATGCCGCCGTTACCACCAGCGCCAAACCAAGTATCGTCGCAGGAACACCCTGTGCGCGCGCAAACCCCTCATCGAAGGTCGAGATCTTCAGCGGCCGCCACAGCAGCCGAATGAATGCCACAACCGCCACCAAGGTCACCGTGATCCGGGTCAGTTCCGGCGGCAGGGAGGCCAGCGCCACGGGGTCGAGAAGGGATTCCCACCCCGCCGCTTCAAGCCAGATCAGGCTTTCGAGATTGCCGTAAAGCGCATGTTGTACGTCCAGATGCACCGACGATGTGTCGGATTGCTCCAGCAGCAGCACCCCGCCCGCAAACATCGCCGTAAAGGTTACGCCCATCGCCGCGCCCGCATCCACGCGGCCCAGCCGCCGGATCAGCTCTATCAACCCAACGGCAATCAGCGCGGCCCCTGCCGCCCCCAGCATCATCGGCCAAGTGCCAATCCGCCCGGTCACAAGGAATGCCACCACGATCCCCGGAAGCACCACATGACTGATTGCATCCCCGATCAGCGCCTGCCTGCGCAGCACAAGGAAGTTGCCGGGCAACGCGCAGGCAATGGCCGCGAATGTGCCGATCAGCAGGGGCGGCAGCGAAAGCGCCATGAACTCTGCGCCGATCATGGTGTCACCCCCTTTGGCCCGCCGATGCGGCGATCGATCTCGGCCAGTTGGTCGGCGGTCAGGACCGACGCGATATCGGTCATACCGTTGTCCTGCATCGCCAACGGTGCCAGGCTGTCGCTGCGCCGCACCGCTTGCCATCGGGTCTCGTCGCGCAGGATTTTTGCAGCGCGTGCGCGGCCCGCATCGGTGATCACGTTATCGGCCCTCAGAAACCCCTCGCGCCGCAAAAGCCTGCGGGTCAGACGTTCATAGACCGGCTGGCCTTGCGCCAATGAAATCAACCCCTGCCGCAGATGCACGCGTCGCTGAAATCGCCGGTATCGCAGCGCAGCAGCCAGTACCCCCCGCCCCGGTGCAACAAGCAACGACACCACGAACAGCGCAAAGCCGATCAGCACAATAATTGGCCCCGTCGGCAAGGCGGGGGCGGTGGCAGAGATCGCAGCGCCGAGATAACCCGCCAGACCGCCGAACAGCCCTGCCAGCGCCACCACATATTCCGCCCGGTTGGTCCAGAAACGCGCGGTGACAGCGGGGATAATCAGCAAGGCCACGATCATGATCAGCCCGACGATCTTCAGCCCTACCACGGTAATCGCCATCACCAGCGCCATGGTCAAAAAGTCGGTCCGGCTGACAGAGGTGCCCGCAGTCTCGGCATATCCCGGATCAAAAGCGACCTGGATCATCGGCCGCCGCAGCAACAGCGCCAGTGCCAGAACCAATGTCCCGCCAATCGCCAGCGTCAGCGCGTCACTGAACAACATTCCCGCCGTGGATCCCAGAAGGAAGGTTTCCAGCCCCGCTTGCCGTCCGCTGGACAGTGTTTGAATGACCGTCAGGATGACGATCCCCGCGCCGAAGAATACCGACAAAACCGCGCCGATCGCGGCGTCTTCGGCCAGTCTGGTATGCCGTGTCAGCCATGTGACGCACAGCAACCCCGCCAGCGCCGACAGTGCCGAACCCGCCAGCAATCCCGGCAGCCAGCGGCCATCGCCGCCAAGCGCCACCATCACCAGAAAGGCCAGACCGATACCGGGAAGGGTCGCATGGCTTATCGCGTCCGACACAAGCGAGCGTTTGCGCAGGAACAGAAACGTGCCGGTCGCCCCCGCCGCGACGCCAAGACTGGCCGCCCCCAACGCCACCAGCGTTGCGTTATAGCCCATTTGAAGAAGAAGCGCGTCACGCAGCATGGCTTAGACCGTCCCCAGAACCAATTGGTCAATCTGCCCGGTCGCCAGACGTCCGCCATAGGCCTCTTGCAGGTTGGCGGCGGTAAAGGCGGTCTCGACCGACCCTTCGGCAATCTTGCGACGGTTGATCAGGAAGACATTGTCGAAATACTGCGCCACCGTTGACAGGTCGTGATGCACAGCGACAACCGTGCGCCCCTCTGCGCGCAATTCTTTCAGAACGACGATGATCGCGCGCTCTGTCGCGGCATCAACACCGGCGAAAGGTTCGTCCAGCAGGTAAAGCTCTGCATCCTGCGCCAACGCGCGGGCAAGAAACACGCGCTGCTGCTGCCCGCCCGATAGCTGGCCGATCTGACGATCCGCGAAATCGGCCATGCCGACGCGGTCAAGACAGGCCAGCGCGCGCGTCACATGCCGTGCCCGGACGGGGCGCAACAGGCCAAGCTCGCGGCTTAACCCCATCAGGGCGACATCCATCACCGTGGTCGGAAAATCCCAATCGACGCTGGCGCGCTGCGGCACATAGGCGATGCGGGCGCGCTGTTTCGCCAACGGTTTGCCAAAGACCGTCGCTCTCCCGGACAGGGGGCGGACGATCCCAAGTGCGGCTTTCAGAAGCGTCGACTTACCTGCGCCGTTCGGGCCGATAATGGCCGTCATCGCACCGGGCTCTGCCGTCAGGTCGATGGAGAATATCGCTGGCTCCTCGCCATATGAAACCGTCATCCCACGAATCGCCAGCGGGCTTTGCGCAAGGGTGTCCGCGACGGGGCGGCCTTCATCGGTTGCCAATTGTGGCATTGCGTCTTTCATATCAAATCCCTGCCGACAGCTTGCCGGACATGCCCTGCGCAGGCACATCGGCCCCAAGCGCGCGGGCAATCACGGTGATATTGTGATCCAGCATCCCGATATAGGTGCCTTCATATGTATCGGCCTGGCCCATCGCATCCGAGAAAAGCTCTCCGCCGATGCGAACGTCATGGCCCTGTGCGGCGGCACCTTCGACCAGCGCACGAATGTTGCGATCAGAGACAGAGCTTTCGACGAACACCGCCTTTATGTCGCGCGTCACCAGCGTATCTACCAGCATCCGGATCCGTTGCAGCCCCGCTTCGCTCTCGGTCGAGATGCCCTGGATGCCCAGAACCTCAAACCCGTAGGCCCGGCCGAAATAACCGAATGCGTCATGCGCCGTGACAAGAACGCGGGCAGGTTCGGGCACCTTGGCAAGCGTTTCGTGCGCATAGGCGACCAGCGCGTCGATCTCGGCCACGAAAACCTCGGCATTGGCGGTGAATATTTCCGCGTGTTCGGGGCGAGCGTCAATCAAGGCATCACGGACACGCAAAGCCACCGGGCGCCACAGCTCTGGTGCCATCCAGACATGCGGATCGGCCTTGTTCTCATAGTCGGCGTGACGCAGCAGCAAGTCGGACGGAACCGCCTCGCCCACTGCGACGACGTTGCGGGATGTCTCAAGTCGCTTGAAGAATTCCTCCATCTGCGCCTCAAGATAAAGCCCGTGCCACAACACCAGATCGGCGCGGGTAATCGCCACGATGTCAGAGCGCGTCTGACGATATGAATGCGGGTCGACCCCCGGCCCCATCAACCCGCGCACCTCTGCCAGCGGACCGGCAATGCGGCGCGCGGTGTCGGCAATCATGCCGGTGGTTGCGACAATTGTGAGGGTGTCCTGCGCCGCCGCGATGCGCGGAAGCGTAGTGACGGCAGTGGCCCCAGCCAGGCCCAAAAGGAGATTGCGACGTTTCATATGGCATGCATATGCGAGTCATTCTCACAAAGTCAATGATATTGAGAATTATTCGCAACTAAAGCGCCGATTTACCCCAGCCTGACCCCGCGCTATGACAAACTGGGCAGGAATTGGCAGGAAAGGCCGGGTAATGGACCGAACAGGCGGACGCGGGGTGATGTATATTGCATGGGGCAGTGCCCATGTGGATGTGGCCCGGCGATCAGCGGCCAGCGTCAAGAAGTCGAATCCCGGTCTTCAGACCTGTATCTGGTGCGCCGAAGGCGATGACACCACCGGCTTTGACCTCAGCTTCGTGATCCCCGAAGGGTTGAAACGCCCCAAGGTCGATCTGTTGCCCGACACGCCCTTCGACGAAACGCTTTACCTTGATAATGACACGATCATCCGCGCCGATCTGGACAGCCTGTTCGACCTGTTGCAGAAATTCGAACTGTGCGGCGCGCATGTCATGCTGTGGCATCGTCCCCGGCATCGCAAGGTCTGGCGCAAAGAGCCGCCAGACGCCTTCCCCGAGATCAATTGCGGCGTGTTGCTGTATCGATCCTCCGACCGTGTGTTTGACTTCTTTCGGGAATGGAGCCGCGCTTTTGCCGTGGCCGGATTCCGTGTCGATCAGGTGACGTTCCGCGAACTGCTGTGGGAATCGGACCTGCGCTTTTACGTTTTCCCGCCGCAATACAACAAGCGCATCTTCGAGCCGTCCGAGGTGATCTGGTCAGATCAGCCCAAGCCGCGCATCGTGCATCTGCCGATCCTGCGACCGCAGAAAACCCGGTTCAAGACGTGGTTTGGCGAACAGATCGCCCGCTACTGGGGCTGACGCGACGCGCAAGCTTGCCAGCGGGTCGGCACCGTGTCACGTTTGATCCCTGTGCAGCAGTCGGGGCATGAAGATGGACAGCAAGACAACAACCGCCACGCATCAGCTTCCGCAAGCGCTGAAACCGCGCAATCCGGGGATGGAGCTTGACCTTGACTGGGTGGCGCGAGCGCGGGCCAACCGGTCCGCCATCGAACGACGCGCGGCATCGCTGCCGGGGCGGCGTTCTGTCAAGAAGGACCATCAGGCCGCCTGGCTGCTCAAGGCGATCAGTTGCATTGACCTGACCACCCTTTCGGGTGACGACACCGAAGGCCGCGTGCGCCGCCTGTGCGCCAAGGCCCGCCAGCCGGTGCGCGCCGATCTGCTGGCCGCATTGGGCGTGGAGGGCCTGACCACGGGCGCGGTCTGCGTGTATCACGACATGGTGGAATGCGCGGTGCAGGCGCTGCAAGGGTCCGGCATTCCGGTCGCCGCCGTGTCCACAGGCTTTCCCGCCGGGCTGTCGCCCTTTCATCTGCGCGTCGCCGAGATCGAGGAAAGCGTGCGCGCCGGTGCGTCCGAGATCGACATCGTGATCTCTCGGCGGCATGTCCTGACCGGCAACTGGCAGGCGCTTTACGACGAGATGCGCGCCTTTCGCGCCGCCTGCGGGGATGCCCATGTCAAGGCGATCCTCGCCACCGGAGAGCTGGGGACGTTGCAGAATGTCGCCCGCGCCTCGTTGATCTGCATGATGGCGGGAGCCGATTTCATCAAGACCTCCACCGGCAAGGAAAGCGTGAACGCCACGCTGCCAGTGACGCTGGTCATGGTGCGCGCGATCCGCGCGTTTTTCGACGAAACCGGCTACCGCGTCGGGTACAAACCCGCTGGCGGCATATCCAAGGCCAAGGACGCGCTGACCTATCTGGCGCTGATGAAGGACGAGCTGGGCCACCAGTGGGTGCAGCCGGACCTGTTCCGCTTTGGCGCATCGTCGCTGCTGGGCGATATAGAGCGGCAGTTGGAACATCACGTCACCGGTGCCTATTCGGCGTCGTGGCGACATGCGATGAGTTAAGCCGCCATGCCAATGTCCAGCAACCACGCGCTTTTCGCTGTTTTCACCATGCTGGTCGTGTTGTCGACCATGTGGCGCCGCCGCCGTTTGCGCCGTGCTGTGCGCGATCTGCCGACGCGCATGCAACGGCTGCTCGGTCCGGAACCGTTATTCAGCCCGCCCCCGGACGACGACCTGCCCGACGGATTGCGCAGCTATGCGGCGCTGCACAAGCGCACGCGCCTTATCAACTATGCCTGCTGGGCCATTGCCGCGCTTTACGCCGCGCTGATCGTGTTTCTTCTGCTGAAAGGCACTCCGTCATGACCGTAAAAGAGATCTTTGAGACCATGGATTATGGACCTGCCCCTGAAAGCGCTGCCGAGGCTTTGGCCTGGCTCGCGGAACACAGCGATGGATTTGGTCATTTCATTGATGGCAGATTTACCAAGCCCGGCGCAGGGTTTGATAGTCGCAACCCCGCGAATGGCAATGTTCTGGCCACGCTCACCCAGGCCACGCAGGCAGATGTGGACAGCGCCGTGGCCGCCGCGCGGGCCGCGCAGGGCAAATGGGCGCAGCTTGGCGGACCCGGCCGGGCGCGGCACCTGTACGCCTTGGCACGCCTTCTACAAAAGCACGCGCGACTGTTTGCGGTGCTGGAGACGCTGGATAACGGCAAGCCGATCCGCGAAAGCCGCGACATCGACGTGCCTTTGGCACAGCGGCATTTCTACTATCACGCCGGCATGGCGCAACTTATGGAAAAGACCCAAGCGGGGCGCGAAGCTTTGGGGGTTTGTGGCCAGATCATCCCGTGGAACTTTCCGCTGCTGATGCTGTCATGGAAGATCGCGCCCGCGCTGGCGATGGGCAACACGGTTGTGCTGAAGCCCGCGGAATACACCTCGCTGACCGCGTTGCTTTTTGCCGATATCTGCCGTCAGGCCGGGCTGCCCAAGGGCGTCGTGAACATCGTGACCGGCGATGGCGATGTGGGCCGGATGATCGTCGATGCAGATGTGGACAAGATCGCCTTCACCGGATCGACAGAGGTGGGGCGCGCCATCCGCGAAACCACTGCCGGATCGGGTAAATCCCTGACGCTGGAGCTGGGCGGCAAATCCCCATACATCGTGTTCGAGGATGCCGATCTGGACTCCGCCGTCGAAGGGCTGGTCGATGCGATCTGGTTCAATGGCGGTCAGGTCTGCTGTGCGGGTTCGCGCCTGCTGGTCCAAGAAGGCGTGGCAGAGGATTTCTACCGCCGTCTGCGCCGCCGCATGGACGGGCTGCGCGTGGGCGACCCGTTGGACAAATGCATCGACATCGGTGCCATCGTGGATCCGGTGCAGCGCGACAGCATCGCCCGCATGGTCGATGGCAATACCGAAGGTGAAACATACCGCTCTGCCGCCACCTTGCCTGCGAAAGGCTGCTACTATCCGCCAACGCTGATCACCGGGCTTAGCCCCGCCAGCACGTTGATGCAGGACGAAATCTTCGGTCCCGTGCTGGTTGGCACCACCTTCCGCACCCCGTCAGAGGCGGTGGAACTGGCCAACAACACCCGCTACGGCCTTGCCGCAAGCGTGTGGAGCGAGAACATCAACGTGGCGCTGGACATGGCCCCCAAGCTGGTCGCCGGCGTGGTCTGGATAAATGGCACCAATATGCTCGACGCCGCAGCAGGGTTTGGCGGCATGCGCGAGAGCGGCTTTGGCCGCGAAGGCGGCTGGGAAGGGCTGACCGCCTATACGAAACCCATAGGCAAGCCGAAGCCCCTGACCAAGATCGAAGCCTTCACAGGCGACAAGGGGCCGGAGGACGGTATAGACCGGACGGCCAAGCTTTATATCGGGGGCAAGCAGGCGCGGCCCGATGGCGGCTATTCGCGCGGTGTCTATAGCAAATCCGGCACGCTGCTGGGACAGGCGCCGATCGCCAACCGCAAGGACATTCGCAACGCGGTCGAGGCGGCCCAGGCCGCGAAAGGCTGGCCCGCCGCGACGGCCCATCTGCGCGCGCAGGTGCTGTATTATCTGGGTGAGAACCTGTCAGCACGGGCCGAGGAGTTCACCAACCGCCTGAACCAGATGACCGGCACGCGCACGGGCGCGAAAGAGGTCGACGCCGCCGTGGACCGCCTGTTCACCTATGCCGCATGGGCGGACAAGCTGGACGGCGACGTGCGGTCGGTGCCGCTGCGCGGCGTGGCGCTGGCGATGCGCGAACCGGTGGGCGTGATCGGCGCGCTTTGCCCGGACGAGGCACCGTTGCTGGGGCTGGTATCGATCATGGCGCCCGCCATCGCGATGGGCAACCGGGTGGTTCTGGCCGCGTCGGACCCCTTCCCGCTGGCGGCCACGGATTTCTATCAGGTGCTCGAAACCTCTGACGTGCCTGCGGGCGTCGTCAACATCCTGACCGGCAACCATGCAGAGCTGGCCCCGACCCTCGCCACGCATGCCGATGTGAACGCGGTCTGGAGCTTTTCGTCCACCGACGTTGCCGCCACGGTTGAACGCGGCGCCGCTGGCAACCTGAAACGCACCTGGGTGAATAACCGCCAATCGCGTGACTGGATGGGCGAAAAAGGCGAAGGCCAGACATTCCTGGACGCCGCGACCGAAATAAAAACGGTCTGGGTGCCTTACGGCGCCTGAGGCACAGGTATCAGGCGCTTTGTGAACGGTTTGCGCCCGCTAGGGCTGGGCAAGGGCACGGAAAGGGGCAAGAGGGGCAGCGCCCCCTTCCCGATGCTTGCCCGGCCGTTAACGCCAGTCCAGCACGACCTTGCCGCTGGATCCGCCGCGCATCTCGGCGAAGCCTGTTTCAAACTCCGCGGCGGGAAAGCGATGGGTGATGATGCCGGACACGTCCAGACCGTTTTCCAGCATGGCGATCATCTTGTACCATGTCTCGAAAATCTCGCGGCCATAGACGCCCTTGATGGTCAGCGCCTTGAAGACGATGCGGCTCCAGTCCACGGGTGTCTTGCCCGGCGGGATGCCCAGCATCGCGATCCGTCCGCCCATCACAAGGCTATCGACCATCTGATCGAAGGCGCGGGCATTGCCCGACATCTCCAGCCCGACGTCAAAGCCCTGACGCATCTTCAGGCGGGGAATGACCTCGGCCAAATCCTGCTCGGCGACGTTCACCGGCACCACGTCAGTGACCCTTTCGGCCAGCGCCAAACGGTCGGCATTCACATCCGTGATGACCACATGGCGCGCCCCGACATGGCGGGCAACGGCCGCCGCCATGATGCCGATGGGGCCTGCGCCGGTAATCAGCACATCCTCGCCCACCAGATCAAAGCTGAGCGCGGTATGCACCGCATTGCCCAGTGGATCGAGGATCGCACCAATGTCGTCGGGGATACTGTCCGGCAGCGGCACCACGTTGAACGCGGGCAGGCGCAGATATTCGGCAAAGGCACCCTGTTCATTGACACCGATCCCGCGCGTTTCGGGATCCAGATGGAATTTACCGGCGCGGCTCTGGCGGCTATGCTTGCCGATCAGATGGCCCTCGCCCGAACAACGCTGCCCAATTTTCAGATCCTCGACATCGCGTCCCAACGCAACGATCTCTCCCGCAAACTCATGCCCTGTCACCAAAGGCACCGGCACGGTTTTCTGCGCCCACTCGTCCCAGTTCCAGATATGCACATCGGTGCCGCAAATCCCGGTCTTGTGGACGCGGATCAATACATCATCCGCGCCGATCTCGGGAATGGGTCGCTCTTCCAGCCACAAACCTTCGGCGGGCTGCGCCTTGACCAGTGCTTTCATTGTCTCGGCCATCAGATCACCCCCGTGGCTTTGCCCGCGACCTCAAAGGCGGCGAGCGCTGTGTCCAGATCTTCGCGTGTCAGGGCGGCGTTCATCTGCGTGCGAATGCGGGCCTTGCCCTTCGGCACCACCGGGAAGAAAAAGCCCGAGACATAGACGCCTTCTTCGAACAGCCGCGCGGCCATATTCTGTGCCAATTGCGCCTCGCCCAGCATCACCGGAATGATCGGATGCTCTCCGGGAAGCAGGTCAAACCCCAGACGGGTCAGCCCCGCGCGCCAGTATTTTGCATTCTCGAACAGTTGCGTGCGCAGGGCATCGCCTTCTTCGACCAGACGGATCGCCTCGATCCCGGCAGCCACGACCGCGGGTGGCAGCGCGTTGGAAAAGAGGTAGGGCCGCGCGCGTTGGCGCAACAGATCCACCACCGCCTGCGGCCCGGCGATATAGCCGCCGATCGCTCCGCCAAGCGCCTTGCCCAGCGTGCCGGTCAGAATGTCGGCGCTGATACCGAAATGCGCGGGCGTACCTGCGCCTTTCGGCCCCATGAAGCCGGTGGCGTGACAATCATCGACCATCAGCAGCGCGTCATACCTGTCGGCCAGCGCGCGGATTTCCGGCAGCTTGGCCAGATAGCCATCCATGCTGAACACGCCGTCGGTGGCGATCATCACATGGCGCGCGCCAGCGTCGCGGGCGGCTTTCAACTGCGCCTCCAGATCGTCCATGTCGGAATTGGCGAAGCGATAGCGTTTTGCCTTGCACAGACGAATGCCGTCGATGATCGACGCGTGGTTCAGGCTGTCTGAAATGACTGCGTCTTCCGGTCCCAACAGCGGCTCGAACACGGCGGCATTCGCATCAAAACATGCGGCGAACAGGATCGCATCATCCGTGCCAAGGAAGGCCGCCAGCCGCTCCTCCAGTTGCGTATGCAGATCCTGCGTCCCGCAGATGAACCGCACGGAGGCCATACCGTAGCCGTGATTGTCCATCGCCTTTTTGGCGGCGGCAATCAGATCGGGATGATCCGCAAGCCCGAGATAGTTGTTGGCACACAGGTTCAAGACTTCGCGCCCGCCAACATCGATACGCGCGCCTTGCGGTGAGGTGATCAATCGTTCGCGCTTCATCAGGCCGTCAGCCTCAATACCGCGCAGTTCGTCTTGCAGATGGGTCAAAAAAGCCTGGGTCATGGGGATGAGTCTCCTTTGTCAGCCAACTCTACCATAGCGGATCAAGTTCCGAAATAGAAGAAATCCGTAATCACGGATATTTTCCCCTATTTCGGATTAGCCGCCCATCACGATCAGGAATGCCTGAACTTCGCCGCCTTCGGCCGCGATCTTATGAGGTATGTCAGCCGCATAACGTGCGGTATCTCCCGGCCCAAGCCGTGCTACCGCGTCCCCTGACCGGACCATGACCGCGCCAGAGACCACTGTCAGTTGCTCACGGGCACCTCGCGTATGGGGCTGGCTGTCCAGTACGCCACCTGATCGAAGCAACAGTTCGTATATCTCATGCCGACCAGCCTCTTCCGGGGGCGACAGGATACGAATCCGGCACCCTTCACCCATATTGTCGATGGTCGGCACCTGATCGGCGCGCAGCACCTCGACGGTCTGCATCACTTCGGCGGTCTCAAGCAGCCCCGCGAAATCCACCTGAAGCGCCCGCGTCAGGTTCCACAAGGTTGCAATCGTGGGCGAGGATTCCCCGCGCTCGATCTGGCTGACCATAGAGCGCGAGACGCCCGACAGTTTCGACACCGCCTCCAGCGACAGGTCCTGCGCGCGCCGGGCCTCTTTCAGACGTGCGGGAAGGCGCAACAAAATATCGTCATGTTCATCCGTCATATAGGACGTGATGCCCTGCTTGGCGACGTTCTGTCAATCACCAGACAGAACCTTCCATATCGGCCAGCATGTGCAGCGCACCTCTGGTGTCGTTCTTGATGCCGACCAGACCCCGAACAATCGCAACAAGGATAGGGCCGCCGATTGATGCGACCGGGGACAGAAAGTGGTGGCGCAGCCCGTGACGTTCCGGCAGGCTACCACATAACGCTGTCCGCGTCATAACTTCAGCAACAACTGGTAAAGGAACCTATCATGTCAGATGATATCGTTATTCTCAGCGGCGCACGCACCGCCGTCGGCACGTTCGGCGGCGCGCTTGCCGGGACACCCCCCATTGACCTTGGCACAGTTGCCGCGCGCGCTGCTCTGGAACGTGCGGGCGTCGACGGTGGGCAGATCGGCCATGTCACCTTTGGCCATGTCATCAACACCGAACCGCGCGATATGTATCTTAGCCGAGTTGCCGCCATGCAGGCGGGCGTCCCTGAAACCACGCCTGCCATGAACGTGAACCGGCTTTGCGGCTCCGGCGCGCAGGCCATCGTCTCGGTCGTGCAATCACTGATGCTGGGGGATGCGGATTTCGGCCTCGCGGGCGGTGCCGAGAACATGTCGCGCAGTCCGTATATCGTGCCGGCTCAGCGTTGGGGTGCCAAGATGGGCGACATCCGCACGCTGGATATGATGCTGGGCGCGTTGAACTGCCCCTTCGGCACCGGTCATATGGGCGTGACCGCCGAGAATGTCGCGGCAGAACATGGCATCACACGCGACGCACAGGACGCCTTTGCGCTGGAAAGCCAGAAACGCACAGCCGCTGCGATCAGCGAGGGACGCTTCAAGGACCAGATCGTGCCCGTAGAAGTCCGGGTAAAGCGTGACATGGTGGCCTTTGACACGGATGAACATCCCAAGGCGTCGACCACGGCGGAAATTCTGGCCGGGCTGCGGCCGGCTTTCCAGAAGGACGGAACCGTCACGGCGGGCAACGCTTCGGGTATCAATGACGGTGCGGCGGCGCTGGTTCTGGCGCGCGCCAGTGCCGCAGAGAAGGCAGGCCTGAAGCCCCGCGCGCGGGTGCTGGGCTATGCCCATGCCGGTGTGCGGCCGGACGTCATGGGCATCGGTCCGGTTCCGGCCGTCGAGGCGCTTCTGGAACGGACGGGCCTGAAAGCCAGCGATTTCGACGTGATCGAATCCAACGAGGCCTTTGCGGCGCAGGCGCTGGCCGTCAACAAGGGGCTGGGGCTTGATCCGGCAAAAGTGAACCCCAATGGCGGGGCCATCGCGCTTGGCCATCCGGTGGGTGCAACGGGTGCCATCATCACCGTCAAAGCCCTGTACGAGCTGGAACGGATCGGCGGAAAGCGCGCCCTGATTACAATGTGCATCGGCGGCGGTCAGGGCATTGCCTTGGCAATCGAACGCACCTGAACCTATGCGCCCGCCCTTGCTGGCGGGCGCATCTAACACCCTGAGATAAATCAATTCTTGCAAACCCGACACCCACAAGAAGAGTTCGGTCGCAGGGCGCATCACACAACATTTAGCCTGTCGCTTGCCGCTCCCAAAAGCCGGGATAAAGCGCCACGAACCCGTCATCCGACACCTTCAGCTCTGTCTGGAATTCCGTCTGTTCGGCGGCGTAGCTCACCAACCCGCCGCGCTCGCGCGTATAGGCCTGACACAGGGGCCGCAACGCACCGTCAGGCGCGCACAACCACGCCGCACGCGCCTGCATCCGGCCCACCTCGCACAAGCGGCGAAGCGGCATCAAGTTGGTGGCGGGTGTGAAACCCAGATCGACATCTACCGCCCCTTCCACCGCTGGTTGAGGCACATCGTTCAGCGTCCAGTCATCTCCCTTTCGTAGCAGACGCAGGGCAACCGGTTGCTCGCGGAACGTGCCGGTGACGTCAGCACTTTGCGTGAACCAATCGCCGTCGCAGCGGATCACATAGTCCAGATACGACCGCCCCTGACCGTCGGCAAATCGCGCATGTCCAATCAACATCCACCCTGCGCCAGATCGAACAAGACGACAGCGATCCCGCCCTTCCCGGTCAAGCGCGCGCCATTCCGCTGTGGCAACAGTTTCGGCAGTCATGGACACCTCCAACTCCGTATACCGGGGGCCCGGCCCTGATAACCGCCAGACGCGCGCTTCAGATGCCTGAGATCCTCACCCGGATCAGTTGAATGGTGACACGACATGACACAGCCTAGCAAGGAGTCTGCGGATCAGGGCGTTTAAGAAGTTTTTCATATCAATGACGCATCGTCTGGCACAGGACCAACCGAGCCGGAACAAGGCATGAGCTTTGCAACCAAATTGTCAGAAGAACGCCGCGCCCGGCTGGCGGCAGAACGCCTGCTGGAACTCAAACAGGCGGAACTGTTTGCGGCCAATCGCAAACTGGGCAAACACGCCCGCGCCCTGTCGAACGAGATCACGGAAACTCGCGCCGAGGTGCTGACCGTGCGGACAGAAAACCAACGGGTGAAATCCGACCTGAGCGTTGCCAACCAGAAGATCGAAATTGCAGAGCGTCGCCTGTGGCAATCCATCCGGACGATTCAGGACGGGTTCGCCTTTTTCGATGCCGACAACATGATGATTGGTGCCAACCAAGCCTATCTGTCGGTGTTCGACGGGCTGGAAGAGGTGCGGCCCGGCATTTTTTATCCCCGCATTCTGCAACTCATCACCGAAGAGGGGATCGTGAACATCGGCGATCAGCCGTCCGCCGAATGGCGCGCCATGATGGCCGACCGTTGGGAAACAGACAATCCAGAGCCGATCACGCTGCGCCTTTGGAACGATCAATATGTCAAACTGGTCGATCAGCGCGGCCAATGCGGTGACGTCGTCAGCATCGCGCTGAATATCACGGAAACCGTTCGCTATGAAAAGAGACTGAAGGAGGCGCAGCGACGCGCAGAGGCCGCGAACCGCGCGAAATCCACCTTCCTCGCCAATATGAGCCACGAGATCAGAACCCCGATGAATGGCGTCATCGGCATGGCCGATCTGCTGTCAGACACCGATCTGAGCGAAGAACAACGCCTGTATGCCGAGACGATCAAGAATTCGGGCGAGGCTTTGCTGGTCATCATCAACGACGTGCTCGACTATTCCAAAATCGAGGCAGACAAGCTGGTCCTGCATCCCGAACCCTTTGATCTGGAACGAAGCCTGCACGAAGTCGCGATGCTGTTTCAGCCGACGGCGCGCGACAAGAACCTGGAAATGATGATCGATTACGACATGTTCCTGCCCACCCGGTTTGTCGGCGATCCCGGCCGCTTGCGGCAAGTTCTGACAAATCTGATGGGCAACGCACTGAAATTTACCCAAACCGGGCATGTGCTGATCCGTGTCGTGGGCATGTGCACGGACCAGAAGGATGCCGCGATCCATGTCACGGTCGAAGATACCGGTATCGGCCTGCCCCCCGACAAGGCCGAACATATCTTTGGAGAGTTCAATCAAGTCGAGGATGAGCGCAATCGCCAGTTTGAAGGCACCGGGCTTGGCTTGGCGATCACCAAACGGCTTATTCACTTGATGGGTGGCAATATCTGGGTGGATTCCGAAGTAGGCCGCGGATCCTGCTTCGGGTTTCGTATCACCCTACCAATCGCAGAAGCATTGACCAATCAGAACCCGGTTCTGCCGAAAAACCTGCGCCGGGTCATGGTGGTAGACGACCAGCCGGTCAACAGCATGATCATGCAAAAACAACTGACCGTTCTGGGCATCGAAACCCTGATCTGCACATCTGCGCAAGCTGCGCTGGAAAAACTGCACTCGGCACCGGATGTTGTCATTCTCGAACAGCAGCTACCCGACACGACCGGACTCGCTCTTGCACAGGAAATGCGTGATCGTGGGCTTTTGGTGCCGATCCTGTTGCTTTCAAACATCCCCGGCGAAACCGTGGCGGACCCCGCGCGTGAATGCGTTCACGCCGTCTTGCAAAAACCGTTATCTCGGCGTTCGCTGTTTGACGAGTTGGAAACATTGGCGAAGGCAGCGCCACCCAAAGCGCGTCCCCGGCCCGCCCCCGCGCCCATCATGGAAGCCCCGGTCACGTCTCCGGGCAGCGCGCGCCAGATGAAGTTGCTGGTGGCAGAGGATAACAAGACCAACCAGCTGGTGTTCAAGAAAATGGTGTGCAGCTTGGATCTGTCGCTGCGCTTTGCGCAAAACGGGATAGAGGCGGTCGCCGCCGTGGCAGAGGACCGTCCCGACCTGATTTTCATGGACATCTCGATGCCGAAAATGGACGGGAAGGAAGCCACCGGTCACATTCGTGCGGCCGAACCAGACGGCCAGCACGTCCCCATCGTCGCGCTGACTGCTCATGCAATGGCAGGCGACCGCGAGGCCATCATCGCCTGCGGGTTGGATGATTACATGACCAAGCCTCTGCGCAAGGCCGAACTGACGGAAATGATCGAAAGGTATCGCCCCAAGGACACCAGATCCGTCAGCCCGTCGCAATAGCCGTCAAGCCGCCTGCGCGGCCTCGCTGCGCACAAAGACCGGGCGGTCCGGAGTGCTGAGATCCGGACGCAAGGCATAGCCGCCGGTATCGAACTCTGCCAGGCTGGCGGGATCAGTCAGGCGGTGCTGAATGATGAACCGCGCCATCGCTCCCCGCGCGCGCTTGGCGAAGAAACTAACAATCTTCGGGCCGCCCGGCTTTTCCTCCATGAAGACCGGCGTAATCACGCGCAGCTTCAGTGCCTTGGGCGCAACCGCCCCGAAATATTCCTGGCTCGCGCAATTCACCAATACGTCGGTGCCCAGCTCATCTGCCTGTGCGTTAAGTGCTTTGGACAGGTCATCGCGCCAGTAGTCATACAGGTTGCTCCCGCGGCGCGTCTTCAGCCTGCTGCCCATTTCCAGCCGATACGGCTGTATCGCATCGCAAGGCCGCAATACCCCGTAAAGGCCGGACAGAATGCGCAGATGGTCCTGCGCCCAACCCATTTCGTCGGCATCCAAAGACGCCGCTTCAAGCCCCATATAGGTGTCACCGGCAAAGGCCAGCGCGGCAGGGCGCAGCGCATCCGCCTGCGGTTCCTCGGAAAAGGCGCGAAAGCGGTCACGGTTCAGACGCGCCAGGTCCGGGCTGAGATCCATAAGCTTTTGCAAGCTGCCAAGCGTCTGATTGCGCATGGTTTTGGCCAGCCTGTTGGCGTCGTCCAAAAGGGATGGCGTGGTCATGGTGTGCTCGGGCCGTTCCTCCCAATCCAACCGCTTTGCCGGTGAAATCACTATCAGCATATCAACCCCTTTCAAAATCCATCCATGGACTTAGCCCGCTTCGTGGATCGCGTCCAGAAATGCCGGGCCGAACCGCGCCACCTTTTGCGCGCCCATGCCCTGAATTGCCTCAAGGTCCGATGCCGTGCCGGGGCGCCGCTCGGCGATGTGCCGCAAGGTGGCCGTAGTGCAACTTAGATATTTCTCGGTTCCGTCCTCGCCACGAGACAGTCGCGCCTGTGCTTCTTGCAACCGGTCAAACAGGCCTGCTGACGGGCGGCCGGCCATCTTGCGCCGCACCGGGTGCATGTCTTCTTGGGCCCCTGTGATGACCTCCAGAAATGCAACGCCGTAGCTTTCCAGCTTTTTCGCGCCGACCCCACCGATACGCGCCATCTGGTCAAGCGTTCCGGGCCGTGTCTCGGCCATTTCCACCAGCGTCCGATCGTTGAAGATAATGTAGGCAGGCACCCGCGCTGCCTCTGCCAGGGCGCGGCGTTTGGCCTTCAGCGCCGACAGAAGCGGCGCGTCCTCTTCGCTGACCATCGCCTTGACGGCGGGTCTGCGACTGGACGACGCCGCGCGAATACTGTCGCGCCGAAGGTCGATCTGCGCCTCGCCGCGCAAGAGTGGCAGGGCCGCATCCGTCATGCGCAGCGCACCGTGGCGTTCGGGATCGGGGCGCAGCAGATCGTGTCCCATCATCTGCCGGAACAGCGCCTGCCAGCCGCGCTTGTCAAATTCGCGTCCTACCCCGAAAGTGGGCAGGCGATCATGCCCCTTGTCGCGAACCTTCTCGGTCAGATTCCCGGTGAGAATATCGATCAGATGGCCCGCGCCGAAATATTCGCCAGTACGCAATGCAGCCGACAGCGCCTTTCGCACGGCCTCTGTTCCGTCGAACACTTCGGCAGGCTGGTCGCAAAGATCGCAATTCCCGCAGGATACGTCGGTCTCGCCAAAATAGCCCAGCAACGTTTGACGGCGACAGTGCAGCGCCTCGGCCAGACCCAGCAAGGCGTTCAGCCGCCCGTGATCGGCAGCGCGGCGTTCGGGCGGGGCCAGCCCTTCGTCAATCTGGCTGCGGCGCAGGCGAATATCTTCGGGGCCGAACAGGGTCAACGTTTCGGCCGGGCCACCATCGCGCCCGGCGCGCCCGATTTCCTGATAATAGGCCTCGATGCTTTTGGGCAGATCGGCATGGGCGACCCAGCGGATGTCGGGCTTGTCGACGCCCATCCCGAAGGCAACAGTCGCCACAACGATCAACCCATCCTCTCGGGCAAAGCGCGACTCGACCGCGCGGCGATCCTCGGCATCCATTCCGCCATGGTAGAAACACGCGTTGTGCCCGACCTGACGAAGGGCACCGGACAGGCCTTCGGTCTTCGCGCGTGTGCCGCAATAGACGATGCCGGACTGTCCCTTGCGCGCCTCGGCAAAATCAAGGATCTGCCGCCGGGGACCATCCTTGCCGGCAAAGGCCAGGTGGATATTGGGCCGGTCAAACCCGCGCAAGAAGCGTTGAGGCTCTACCCCGGCAAAGAGGCGCGTGACGATCTCGTCCTGCGTTTCCGCATCGGCCGTGGCGGTGAAGGCGGCAACCGGCACGTCCAGCAATTCACGCAACTCGCCGATGCGCAGGTAGTCGGGCCGGAAATCATGGCCCCATTGACTGACGCAATGCGCCTCGTCCACCGCGATCATCGACACGCCGATGCGGCGCAACATCGAGATGGTCCCACCTGCCGCCAGCCGTTCAGGCGCGAGATACAGCAGCTTCAGCGCGCCGGATTCAAGCTCTTGCCAGACGGTTTCCGTTTCTTCCGGCGTATTGCCAGAGGTCAGCGCACCGGCGGCAACGCCCGACTCGCGCAATCCGCGCACCTGATCCCGCATCAGCGCGATCAGCGGCGAGATCACCACCGTCACGCCGTCGCGCATCAGCGCGGGCAGTTGGAAACACAGGGACTTGCCTCCGCCAGTCGGCATGATCGCCAACACATTGCTGCCATCAGCGACGGCGCGAACGATCTCTTCCTGGCCTGGACGGAAGGCACCAAAACCAAATACATCGCTTAGCAGCACGTCGGCGCTGGCGGAGTCGCGGGGCATGAAAACCTGCTTTATTATCTACATCTGCTCTGATGCCGACAATCACATACCAAGTCTCGTGAAACAAGGCCGCGCCGCCGGGTTCGTAAGGCAATTCCAGCGAACGCCCAAAAGGACATGGGTTCAGTAGCTGTAGAACAGTGCCGCGTTATTCGCCAGAATGATGCGAATTGCGTAAACCGCGACCAGCGCCACCAGCGGTGCCAAGTCCAATCCGCCCATCGCCGGCAGGATCTGGCGAATGCGGCCATAGATCGGTTCAAGCAGACGGTTGAGACCGTCCCAGATCTGTGCCACCAGCGGCTGCCGCAGATTGAGCACCTGAAAACTGATCAGCCAACTCATGATGACATGCGCGATGATGATGAACCAGACGATGTCCAGCAGCAGCATTAGGATCTGAAAGAGCGATTGCATACGGGATATCCTTACGGTCTGTACCGCTGGCACAGGTAATGGCGCAGGGCCCAAAGGGCAAGAGTGCCGCAAGGTTGCAATTGACGCGCGCGGCAGCCCTGCTCAGGTAGTGCGGCAAAAGGAGACTGCCGATGTACCCGTTCATTCGCATGGCCAAAGAGTTGGTGATCAATCGCAAGGCGTCCAGGCTTGCGCCCACCGGCACCCATGTATCGCGCCATATGTGTCTGCCTTGGGACATCGACCTTTGGGCCGAACTGAACAACGGCCGGACGCTGACGATCTATGATCTGGGACGCATTCCTCTGGCGCAGCGCACCGGATTGATCGGGGTGTTGCGACGCCAGCGCTGGGGCTTGACGGTTGCCGGCGTTTCGGTGCGCTATCGCCGCCGCATCCGTATGTTCGACGTGGTCGAGATGCGCAGTCGGCTTGTGGGCTGGGACGAAAGGTTCATTTATCTGGACCAGTCAATGTGGCGCAAGGACGGCGCTTGCGCCAATCAGAGCCTTTACCGGACGGCGGTAACCGGCCCTGACGGAATTGTCCCCCCGGCTCAGGTGGCCGCGGCATTGGGCACCAATCCCACATCGCCGCCCCTGCCCGACTGGATCCGGGCCTGGATCGCCGCCGAGGATCAACGCCCCTGGCCACCGAAGCAGGATTGACACTTCCAGTCGCACAGGGGCAGGGTCGCGCAACTTTCAAGTCCGGGGGACCGTCACTGTGGCAACGTTATCTCTGCGCAAGCGGATCTGGGGCTGGTTCTTCTTTGACTGGGCAAGCCAGCCCTACAACACGTTGCTTATCACTTTCATCTTCGGACCATATGTCAAGGAATTGCTCGATGACGGCGCGGGCGCGCAGGCCGCTTGGGGCTACGGCATCACCGTCGCGGGGTTGGCGATAGCGGTTCTTGCCCCGGTTCTTGGCGCATTGGCCGACATCTCGGGCAACCGCATCAGGTGGATTTGGCTGTTCTCGGCCATGTATGTCATCGGCGCGGGCATGCTTTGGTTCGCCGCCCCGGATGATTTCAACCTGCTTTTCACGCTGATGTTTTTTGCCATCGGGCTGGTCGGAATGGAGATGGCGACGATCTTCACCAACTCCATGTTGCCAGACCTTGGCCCCCGCGAGGACATCGGCAAACTTTCCGGCAATGGCTGGGCCTTTGGCTATGTCGGCGGCTTGCTGGCGCTTGTCATCATGCTGACGCTGTTTGCAGACAGCGCCGACACCGGGCGCACAATTCTGGGGATCGAGCCGATCCTTGGTTTCGACCCCGTACAGCGCGAGGGAACCCGGTTTGTCGGGCCATTGACCGCCCTTTGGTACGCGCTATTCATGGTGCCGTTCTTCCTGTTTGTGCGCGAACCACGCCGCATGGCCCGGCCCACAGGCGCATTCGGCAAGGCGATGCGTCAGTTGGGCTCGACCATTCGGAACCTGCCGCGCACGCCGTCGCTTTTCGCCTATCTCGGCTCGTCGATGCTCTATCGCGACGCGTTGAACGGAATGTACGCGTTTGGCGGCATCTACGCGGCGGGCGTGTTGGGTTGGGGCGTTGTGGATACCGGAATGTTCGGGATCATCGCCATCATCGCGGGTGCAATCTTTGCCTGGATCGGCGGGCGAGCAGATGCGATATTCGGCCCCAAGCCGGTAATTACCACCTGCATCATCGTCCTGACCTTCGTCGCGATCGCGATCACCCTTGTCAGCCGCGAAACGTTGTTCGGGATCGTGGTTGCCGAAGGCTCTCGGTTGCCTGACATCACATTCCTGACGCTTGGCGCGATCATTGGCGCGGCGGGCGGTGTCATCCAGTCGGCCAGCCGCACGATGATGGTCCGGCAAGCCCGGCCCGGCCATATGGCAGAGGGGTTTGGCCTGTTTGCTCTGGCCGGGAAAGCGACCAGTTTCATCGCCCCGGCAAGCGTCGCCGTCGCGACCCAACTGACCGGATCGCAGCAACTTGGCGTGACGCCGCTGATCGCGCTGTTTCTTCTGGGGCTTTTTCTGCTATTCTATGTCAAAAGCGACGGAGATCGAGCAGCATGATCCGCATTTTGACCGGCCTTGCACTGGCCCTGGGCCTTGCCGCCTGCGGTGGAGGCAAAACAGAAAAGACCATAGAGACTGTCGGAAGTTCAGCCGGTGTGCTCAGTTCGAAAAGCGCCAAGCAGCTTTTCGGGAACGAGGCCGGAGGGTCCGGGCAATCGCCTGCGCCCTATGGCAGTTACGCCAAAGGGTGCCTTGCCGGCGGTGAGCAACTGGCAGAAAGCGGTCCGACCTGGCAGGCAATGCGCCTGTCCAGAAACCGCAACTGGGGCCACCCGGAACTGGTGGATTTCGCCAAGAGCCTCAGCCGGAAAGCCGCGCAGCAGCCGGGTTGGAACGGTCTGTATTTCGGCGATTTCAGCCAGCCGCGCGGCGGGCCCATGCTGTCCGGCCATGCCAGCCATCAGGTCGGTCTTGACGCCGATGTATGGCTGCGCCCGGCGGATAACCTGAACCTCAGCGTTTCCGCCCGTGAAAACATCTCGTCAATCTCCATGCGGCGAGAGCGCGGTGCGTATACCAACAGCAACTGGACCCGCGCCCACCACGAGATCGTCAAAGCAGCGGCACAGGATCCGCGCGTGGCCCGGATCTTCATCTTCCCCGGTGCCAAGGTGCAGATGTGCAATGACGAAACCGGCGACCGGGCCTGGCTGAACAAGATCCGGCCCTGGTACGGGCATCACTACCATTTCCATGTACGCCTGCGCTGCCCCCGTGGCGCGACGGGCTGCGTTGACCAAACGCCGCCGCCTGCTGGCGATGGCTGCGCAGATGCCAAAAGCTGGGTGAACAACATCCTCAACCCGCCACCGCCGGATCCCAACGCGCCCAAGCCCAAGCCGAAACGCGAACTGACCTTGGCTGACCTTCCCCGTCAATGCGCCGCCGTATTGTCGGCGCGCTAGCCGGTGCCCTCGGGCTTTTGTCAACGCTGAACGCTTTCGCAGATCCGGGTCAAAACGCGCGGCTGATCGGGTCTTACGTCTGGCAAGGCGAGGGCGAACGGTTTGGCGGCTTCTCGGGTCTGGAAGTTTCGGATGACGGGCAAACGCTTTACGCAATCAGCGACCGCGGCAGCTATGTAACGGCCCGACTTGAGCGAACGGATGGACGGATCACAGGCATAGTGGCCAATCCCATCGCCGCATTGCGCGACTATGACGGCACGTTGATCGGTGGCGGTGGCGACGCCGAAGGACTGGCCATTGCCCCTGACGGATGCCGGTATGTCTCGCTCGAAGCGTTCCACCGGGTTGTTGCCTATCCCAGCTTCGACAAGGCGACCTGGGTGCCGATTGCTGAAGATTTCCCCAGCTTGCAGCACAATGCCGGACTGGAAGCGCTGGCGGTAGACGAAGCGGGACGGGTCTATGCCATCCCGGAACGATCGGGCCAATTGACCCGCTCCTTTCCCGTATACCGGTTTGACGGCAGCGCATGGTCCATCCCTTTCACAATTCCGCGCTCGGGTGGTTTCTTGCCCGTAGGGGCGGATTTCGGCCCTGAAGGGCGGCTCTACCTGCTGGAACGCGAATTTTCGGGCTTTGGGTTTCGAAACCGCGTGCGCCGTTTCACGCTGGACGGCGACAGGATCACCGAAACCGAAACGCTGCTAGAGACGATAACCTGGAAACATGACAACCTTGAAGGGATCGCCGTCTGGCAGGACGCACAGGGCATACGGCTGACGATGATCTCTGACGACAACTTCAAATTCTTTCAGCGTACGGAACTGGTGGAATACATCGTCACCGACTGACTTGATTTGCTCGCAGGCGCTGGGTATCAGACCCAGTCCTCGGGGATTCGGGGGCCAAGTCTCCGCTACCTTGCAAAAACGGACCAGTTTCATGACCCGCAGACATCTTCCCGGCATTCTTGCCATGGCCGCCATTGTTGTGGCCTCCAATATTCTGGTGCAATTCCTGTTCGGCCAATGGCTGACATGGGGTGCATTCACCTACCCGCTGGCCTTTCTTGTCACCGATGTGATGAACCGCGTTTACGGCGCAGGCCCCGCCCGAAAGGTCGTGATCGCCGGTTTCGTCGTGGGGGTGATCTGTTCACTGATCGGCACGCAGATCATGGGCGAATTCGGCCCGCTGGTCACACTGCGGATCGCGATCGGGTCCGGCGCGGCCTTCCTGACCGCGCAGCTTCTGGATGTCGCACTCTTTGATCGTTTGCGGCAAGGTCGCTGGTGGCGCGCGCCGTTGGCCTCGACGCTGGTAGGGTCGTCGATAGACACAGCGTTGTTCTTCACCATTGCGTTTTCCGGCGCGCTGACCGTCCTTGAGCCATCCAATGACGTATCCTGGGCTGCCGAGCCGTTGCCCCTTCTGGGGGTGGGTCCGATGGTGCCGCTTTGGGTCTCGCTTGCCTGTGCCGACTGGCTTGTGAAACTGTGCCTCGCGCTGATCGCACTGGTGCCGTTCCGGGCGATCACGGTCTACTTGGAAGGCAAACGCGCCACAGCCTGACGCCATCACAAAAAAAACATTTTGCGTCCGGCACTTTCCGTGCCACCTTGAAGTTGCGTTTTGAAACAGCTGAAAGGAGGTGATCCAGTGTCGAGAGAGATGTTGGAGAGAGGTGTCGGAACAGTTTGGAGGATGACCTGCTAGGGCAGCCCTTGGCAGAACCAAAATCCGAATTGGCGAGAGTCTGAACCGACCCCCGCCTCCCGAGTTCTCGAAGGGCCGTCCGTATTTGGGCGGCCCTTTTTGTATTGTTCCGCCGGTCGGGACATTCCGCTTTTTGCCTGCTAAAGAAACCCGATGTTGCGCATCAATGAACAGATCACCATCGAAGACTGGGAGCTGACAGAGCAGTTCATCCGCGCGTCCGGGCCGGGTGGGCAGAACGTCAACAAGGTGTCCAGCGCAGTTGAGTTGCGGTTCGAGGCGGAACGCTCGCCCAACTTACCCGACCCCGTGAAGCGGCGCTTGCGGCGGCTGGCTGGGCGTCGCTGGACGAAAGAGGGGGCGCTGATCCTACAGGTGGAAGAAACCCGGTCACAGACACGCAACCGCGAGATTGCCCGCGACCGGCTGGCGGAGTTGATCCGCAAGGCGCTGGAAAAACCCAAGCGGCGCATACCCACCAAGGTATCCCTCAATCAAAAGCGTAAACGCGTCGAGGCCAAGAAAGCCAGAAGTGAGGTCAAGGCCCTGCGTGGCCGTGTCGATGACAGTTAGGCGGCCCCGTCAGACCACGACATCCATCCGGGTCTGATCGCCCACGCCGAACACGCGCTTGTATCGGGCGATCTCTTCCGCCGGTCCCATCGCCTTGTTTGGATTGTCTGACAGCTTCACGGTCGGGCGGCCTTCGGCACTGATTGCCTTGCACACAAGACTGAAGGGCGCGAGCCGGTCGTCCTTGGTCAAGCCACGGAAATCATTGGTCAGCAAAGTGCCCCAACCGAAGGACACGCGCACCCGGCCCGCAAACTGGGCATGCAATTCCAGAATTTTCTCTTCATTCAGCCCGTCCGAGAAGATCACCAATTTCTGCGTTGGATCTTCGCCACGCTCTTTCCACCAACGGATCGCGCTTTCGGCACCGGTGGCGGGATCGCCGGAATCGATGCGAATACCGGTCCAACCGGCCAGCCAATCGGGCGCGTTGCGCAAAAAACCTTCGGTCCCATAAGTATCTGGCAAAATGATCCGCAAATTGCCGTCATGTTCCTCATGCCAATCGGCAAGCACATCATAGGGCGCATTGGCCAAGGCTGTGTCACTCTCTGCCAAGGCCGCATAAACCATCGGCAATTCATGCGCGTTGGTGCCGATCGCCTCCAGATCCCGGTTTTTGGCGATCAGGCAATTCGACGTCCCGACAAAGCCTGCGCCCAGCCCTTCCGTCATCGCCTGCACACACCAGTCCTGCCACAAGAAGCTGTGCCTGCGCCGTGTGCCGAAATCAGCAATGCGCGCACTTGGAACAGAGCGCAATCGCTCGACCTTTTCCCACAGCTTGGTCATCGCGCGGGCGTAGAGGATCTGAAGTTCGAACCGGCCCATCGTGTTCAGCACCGCCCGGCCCCGCAATTCCATCAGGATGGCAAGCGCCGGGATTTCCCACAGCATGACCTCCGGCCAACTGCCCTCGAATGTCAGTTCGTATTGGTCGTCCACACGCTCCAGATGGTAGGGCGGCAGGCGCATGCCTTCAAACCATTCCATGAAATCGGGGCGGAACATCTGCCTTTTGCCGTAAAACGTGTTGCCGCGCAGCCAGGTGCTTTCACCGCGCGACAATGAAAGCGAGCGCACATGATCCAGCTGTTCGCGCAACTCTCCTTCGTCAATAAGCTTCGCAAGCGGAACCTGCGTGGAGCGGTTGATGAGGCTGAACACAACCTGCGTATCGGGTTTGTTGCGGAAAACTGACTGACACATCAACAGCTTGTAAAAATCCGTATCAATCAAGGATCGGATGATCGGGTCGATTTTCCATTTATGGTTCCAGACGCGTGTGGCAATGTCCAAGATGCTGTCCTCATTCGGGAATTACAACTTTGATATGCGATGGTGACCACGGGGTCCAACTGGTTTCTCACGGTTTCGACGCCCGCGACAGCGCCTGAAACAATTGTGCCTTGCGTAAAGGCTTGGCAAGAAAATCATCCATGCCAGCCTCAAAGCACGCCTCACGGTCAGACTCGAATGCATTGGCGGTCAATGCGATGATATGCGGCTGAACACCCCCGATCATCCGGATTTCCCGTGTCGCGGCAAGCCCGTCCATCTCTGGCATAGACATGTCCATCAGAATCACGTCCGGCATTGTTTCCCGGACCAGGTTCACCGCCTGCACGCCATCATTGGCAAAGCGAAGGTCGATAGGTTGATGCAAGAGATATTTTTGAATCAACAATCTGTTGGTCCCGTTGTCCTCGGCAACGAGCAGGCGCAATCCGGGATGTATCGCCGTGATAGCCTGCAAGGGTGCGGTCACAGCAGTATCGTCAGCGTGATCGAGCAGAAGCGTCAGGTCAAACTGCGCACCCGGCGGGGGCCGGGGCGAAAGCACAAGGTCGCCGCCCATGCGCCGCGCCAGCAACCTTGAGATCGACAGACCCAACCCCGTCCCGCCAAAGCGCCGCGTCGTGGCCGCGTCAGCCTGTGCAAACTGGCCGAAAATATGTTCCGCATTCGCCGGGTCCACGCCGATGCCGGTATCGGTTACACTCACGGTCAACAATATGCGATTCTCGACGGTTTTCCATGACGTCCGGATCGTAACACCGCCTTTCGAGGTGAACTTCAGCGCATTTCCCAGCAGATTGACCAGAATCTGCCGGACGCGGCCTCTGTCTCCCAGCACGGTCTGGGGCAAGGGAACGTCGTGGCAGATATCCAGGAACAGCTCTTTTTCCCGCGCCTGCACACGCATCAGGTCCGTTGCCTCGCGGATGCAGGTCGCGAGCGAAAACTGTTCAGCGCAAATGCTCATCCGGTCGGCATCCAGCCGCGAAAAATCGAGCACATCGTTGACGATCTACAACAGCGAAGCGGCGGACGAACGGATCGTTTCCGCGAAAAGTTTCTGGTCCTTTGACATGCTCGTTTCAGCCAAAAGCTCTGCCATGCCGATGATGCCATTCATTGGCGTGCGGATCTCATGGCTCATGGTTGCAAGAAAATCCGCCTTGGCGCGTGCACCATCCTCGGCTGCAAGTTTGGCTTCCGCCAGTAATCGTTCCTGTTCTTTCGCGGCAGTTATATCACGTTCGATCGCAACGATCGTTTCCACGCCGCCCTCGGCGTTGAGAACCGGCACGATGTTCGCCTCGACCCAGATCAGCCGACCGTCTTTCGTCGCGTTCAGCACCTCTTCACGGCATGGCAAGCCGGCGGCCCGTGCCTGTGCAATGCGTTGGCAGGTATCGGGATCGGTGCCGGGTGCGTTCAACACATCTGCCGGCGTTTTGCCAACTGCATCCTCAAGCGTGTAGCCGGTGATCCGCGTGAACGCCTCATTCACCCAGAGAATCCTTGAGTCAGCGTCAGACAAGATCACCGAATCGTTGGCATGCCGAGCCACCAGAGACAATTGGCTTGCCTCGCGTTCCTTGAACGCCAGATCGTGGCCAACGCGCTCTTCGGCCAGTTTTCCCAACAGCAACGCGCGACTGTGCGACGCTTCGCGGTCATGCCCGGCCACGATAAAGCCGATATAGCTGCGCACGGTGTATAGCAGCATGATCGCCGCCAGAATGTCATATCCATGACGCGGCACCCACCCCCCCATCCGCGCAATATCAATCGCGAAATGGCCAAGCAATGTAAGGGCGTAGACGGTCAGGCGTACTTTGGCGGCCCCCGGATGAAACGGGTAGACCATCCCGGCATTGATTGCCGCACCAGTCAGATATGACAATGCGACCAGACTGGCCTGACCGGGAGTGGCCGCAAAGTCCGCCAGGGTGACACAGGACGCGATCGTTACGGCCTGAAACCCTGCGGTCACGCTTGATCGTCGATAGGCAAGCTCGTAGGCGGATTTATCAACAAGCCGATCTGGCAGCTTGCGAAGATACAGGCAGTCCACTGCCTCTCCCATCAGGGCGAGGAAGATTGCCAGCAGTCCTATGCGCCAATCGCTAAGCACGACCAGCGTTGCCGCACCGGACAGAGTCAACCAATGACGGGTGACAAAATGGCTGACGCGCCCTCGGGCATAACGCGCGAGCAGCCCAGCCGGACTGTTGCGCGCGTCGAAGGCGGCGAGTTGCCGTTCCGTGTGCAGAACGGGTTGAGACATTGCAGCATCCGCTCCTGTTTCTGACGCTCAGAAACAGCTAACGCCCAGCAAGTTAAGAAAACGGCAAGAACGATGTTACCGTAAGGTCACTCCAGCGGCGGTCATGCCCGCAAGCGCCGCATCCAGAGAGCCATCCAGATCAATGCCGCGACAGGCCGACTTGGCCACGACGACATCAAACCCTCGCCTCGCCGCATCGACCGCCGAGAAGTTCACGCAGAAATCCAGCGCAAGCCCGACAAGCGTCAACTGCTCTATCCCGCGCGAACGCAGATACCCCTCAAGCCCGGTTGAAGTCTCATGGTCATTTTCAAACAGGGCCGAATAGCTGTCAATCTTGCGGCGAAACCCTTTGCGAATGATAAGGTCGGCCCGGTCGACATTCAAATCGGCATGGAATGCAGCGCCATCTGTGCCCTGTATGCAGTGATCGGGCCACAGCACTTGTGGGCCATATGGCATCTGGATCAGGTCCAGCGGCTTTTTCCCCGGATGCTGGCTGGCAAAGGATGAATGGTCAGCCGGGTGCCAGTCCTGCGTCAGCACGACGGTGTCGAAATCGTCCATCATTGCATTGATCGGCGCAACAACTTGATCGCCGCCATCAACGGCCAAGGCACCGCCGGGGCAAAAATCGTTCTGGACATCAATGACTATAAGCGCGTGCATGTTGGTCACCTTTGTTTGGGATTGCCCCATGGGTAGGCCGCGCGCGGCGGGCGGTCAACGGGCTGCGCCATTTGTGCCTCTTGATAGCGGCGCGCGGCAGGCGTAAATCGCCGCCATGTTCACTGTTGCCGCCCTTTATCACTTCACTCGCTTCGATGACCCCGCCGGTATACAGGGGCCATTGCTGGACCTGTGCCGTGCAGAGCGGATCACAGGCACCTTGCTGTTGGCACATGAAGGCATCAACGGCACAATCGCCGGGCCTGCACAGGGTATCGACGCGGTCTTGACGCATCTGCGCGCCCTGCCCGGCTGTGCCGATCTGGAATGGAAACTCTCGACCGCGACCAAGCAGCCTTTTGCGCGAATGAAGGTCCGGCTGAAGCGCGAGATCGTGACAATGGGCCAGCCCGATGTCGATCCGAAAGCAAGGGTTGGCCATTATGTGTGCCCAGAGGATTGGAACGAATTGATCCAAAGCCCGGATGTGGCCGTGATCGACACCCGCAACGATTATGAGGTTGCGATCGGCACATTTGAAGGCGCGGTTGATCCGGAAACGGCCAGCTTTCGGGACTTCCCTGCGTGGTGGGAAAAGAACAAAGAGCGGTTTCACAACAAGCGCATCGCGATGTTCTGCACCGGTGGCATCCGCTGCGAGAAGTCCACCAATTATTTGTTGGGACAAGGCGTACCAGAGGTGTTTCACCTCAAGGGCGGCATTCTGAAATACCTCGAAGAGGTGCCGGAGGTGGACAGCACCTGGCAGGGCGAGTGCTTTGTGTTCGACGGACGGGTTTCGGTCGGGCACGGCCTGCGTGAAGGCCCGCATGAACTGTGCCATGCCTGTCGTCGCCCGATACTGCCCGAAGATCGCACGCGTCCGGAATACGAACACGGCGTCGCCTGCCACCATTGTGCGGACGAGACCTCGGACGACGACAAGGCCCGCTTCCGCGAGCGGCAAAAACAGATCGAACTGGCGCGGACGCGCGGTGAAACCCATCTGGGCGGCGAGAACAACGTCTGAACGCGCAGGTCGGCAATTCATGCCCCGAACACACGCATCGCATTCCCCTTTTCCGTACAATCTTTGGTTGCCCGATGACACAAACGCTTGGCGGCCGTCATGGACGCGACAGGGCGTCATGGCATAATGTTGGCCGGGAGACTGCTGGATAACGGCAGGTCTTGAACGAATGAAGTTTTAATTTTACACCTGAATTAAACTGACCGACTATCCCGGTCAGACGCCGGGAGGGGCATGATGTATCTAGGTCTTGATTTGGGCACGTCCGGAATTCGGGCGCTTCTGGTCCGTGCGGATGGCAGCGTCACAGGTTCTGCGGAAGCGACCTACCCGGTCTCGCATCCTCAGCGTGGCTGGTCCGAACAAAACCCCGCCGACTGGGTGACGGCCTGCAAAAACGTCGTGGCCGACCTGCGCGCCGCACATCCCGATGACTGGGCGGACCTCAAGGGCATTGCGGTGGCAGGCCAGATGCACGGCGCAACGCTGCTTGGTGCCGATGATGCCGTGTTGAGGCCTTGCATCCTGTGGAACGACACCCGCAGCTTTGCCGAGGCCGCCGAGTTGGATGCACAGGCCAACGTCCGTACGCTGTCCGGCAATATCGTCTTTCCCGGCTTCACCGCACCGAAATTGCTTTGGGTCGCGCGCAATGAGCCGGACATTTTCGCCCGCATCGCCAAGGTGCTTCTGCCCAAGGATTACCTGACCTTCTGGCTGACCGGAGAGCATGTTTCCGAAATGTCCGACGCAGCCGGCACAGCTTGGCTCGACGTGGGAAAGCGCGCTTGGTCGCAGGATCTTCTGGACGCCTCAGACATGCGCAAGGACCAGATGCCCCGACTGGTCGAAGGTTCTGAAATGGCCGGCGCTTTGCGCGGGTCGCTTGCGCGGGAATGGGGGATCTCGCATCCCGTTGCCGTGGCGGGCGGCGGCGGCGACAATGCGGTGGCCGCTTGCGGTGTCGGCGCACTGTCCGAAGGCGACGGGTTTGTCTCGCTTGGGACGTCCGGCGTTCTTCTGGCTGCGAAGGACAGCTTTTCCCCGATGCCGGAAACCGCAGTTCATACCTTCTGTCACGCGATCCCGGATACCTGGTATCAGATGGGAGTGATCCTTGCAGCGACCGACAGTCTGAACTGGTTGGCGCGCAATCTGGGGCAGGACGCAGCGACATTGTCAAAGGCGCTTGGCGACCGGATCGAAGGCCCCGGCAAGACGCGTTTCCTGCCCTACCTGTCGGGCGAGCGCACGCCGCATAATGACAGCACCATCCGGGGCGCTCTGCTGAACCTCGACATCTCGCACGGGCCAAAGGAACTGACGCAGGCCGTGATGGAAGGCGTCGGCTTTGCCCTGCGGGACAATCTTGAGGCGCTAAAGACCACCGGCACCAGGCTTGAACGGGTTCTGGCCATCGGCGGCGGCGCGCAATCCCCCTACTGGGTAGAGCTTTGCGCGACACTGCTGGACCTGCCCATTGACCTGCCCGCGAAAGGCGAATTCGGTGCAGCGATGGGCGCTGCACGGCTTGCACAATGCGCCGCCACCGGCGCGCGTGCCCAGGATGTGATGTCGGCACCCGATGTCGCGCGCACCATTGCGCCGCGAAGCGATCTGAAAGCCGCCTATGAGGAGGCCTATCAAGCCTTTTGCGCCACCTATCCAGCCCTGAAGGATCTGCCATGACCACCGGCTTTTTCGACGCCATCGCCCCCGTTACCTACGAAGGGCCTGACAGCACCAACCCGATGGCCTTTCATCACTACAACCCTGACGAGGTGGTGATGGGCAAACGGATGGAAGATCACCTGCGCTTTGCGGTCGCCTATTGGCACAGCTTTGCATGGGAAGGCGGCGATCCCTTTGGCGGGCAAACGTTTATCCGGCCCTGGCATCCACAGGATTCGATGGCCAACGCCAAGGTCAAGGCGGATGTCGCGTTCGAGATGTTTCGCATCCTCGGTCAGCCGTATTTCTGCTTTCACGACGCCGATGTCCGACCCGAGGGCAACAGCTTTGCCGAGAACCTGAAAGGGCTGGAAGAGATCACCGACTATTTCGGCCAGAAGATGGAAGAGACGGGCACAAAGCTGCTTTGGGGCACGGCCAATATGTTCAGCCACCGGCGCTGGATGTCAGGGGCCTCGACCAATCCGGACCCGGACGTTTTTGCGTTTGCCGCCGCCACGGTCAAAAGCTGCATGGATGCCACGCAAAAGCTGGGTGGGCAGAATTACGTCCTGTGGGGCGGGCGCGAAGGCTATGAGACATTGCTTAACACCGATCTGGGTCAAGAGATGGACCATATGGGCCGGTTCCTGAACATGGTCGTGGATTACAAGCACAAGATCGGCTTCAAGGGCACGATCCTGCTGGAACCCAAACCGCAGGAACCCTCCAAGCATCAATACGACTATGACGCGGCAACCTGCATCGGATTTCTGCGCAAATACGGGCTGGAAAATGAGGTGAAGCTGAACCTTGAACAGGGGCACGCAATCCTTGCCGGGCATAGCTTTGAACACGAGATCGCGGTGGCAGCCTCTGAGGGGATGCTGGGGTCGATCGACATGAACCGCAACGATTATCAGTCGGGGTGGGATACGGATCAGTTCCCCAACAACGTGCCCGAAGTGGCCCTTGCCTACTACCATATCCTGAAATCCGGCGGCTTCACCACGGGCGGCACCAATTTCGATGCCAAGCTTCGGCGTCAATCGCTGGACGCCGAGGATCTGATTGCCGGGCATATTGGCGGCATGGATATATGCGCGCGCGGCCTGAAAGCCGCAGCAGCCATGCTGGACGATGGCGGGCTGGAGGACGCGCTGACCACGCGCTATGCCGGATGGCAGACCGAAAGCGCGCAAGAGATGCTGAACAGCGATCTGGAGACGATCTTTGACCGGGTGCTGGCGGAAGACATCAACCCGCAGCCACACTCTGGCCGACAGGAGATCCTTGAAAATTACGTCAACAGGTTCGTCTGATGGCAACAGGGCTGGACATCCCCGCAGACCAAATTCGCCGCCACGTTCTGGAAAGCGACGGTGCGCAGGTGTCCGTGTTGTCGCTTGGCTGTGCCGTGCAGGATTGGCGGGTGAACCATGACAGCGGCGAAGTGCCCGTTGTGCTGGGCTATACCGATCCCGCTGATTACCGGGCCGGTGCCAATGCGATGGGCTTTGTCGTTGGACGTGTCGCCAACCGGATAGCAGGTGCAAAGTTCACCTTGAACGGTGAAGACTGGCGGCTGACCTCCCCCGATCCGGCATTCCAGTTGCATGGTGGGCCGGGCGGGCTGAGCCGTTGCAACTGGACGACAGAGGCCGATGGCACACGCGCCGTCCGTCTGAGATTGCACTCGCCGCATCTGGATCAAGGCTATCCCGGTGCGGTCGATTTCGAGATCACGATCTCGCTCGACGGGCACCGCCTGACCTATGACATGCATGCGCGTCCAGACCGGGAAACACCCATCAATCTGGCGCATCACAGCTATTACAACCTGCTGGGTGGCGGCCCAGTCAAAGACCACCTGCTGCGGATCAACGGTTCAAATCACACGCCAAACGGGCCGGACCTGGTGGCTTTGGGCCATACCGCGCCTGTCGAAGATACGAGGTATGATTTCCGCGATGCGCGCCCCGTTGGCATGGCCGATCTTGACGGTAATGTTGTTCTGGATGGCGGCCATGGGCCTGCGGCGGAAGTCACGGCACCGAACGGGCTACGCCTTCGGATGTGGACAGATCAGCCTTGCATGCAGGTCTATAACAGCGTGACACTCGCTTCGCATAGCACACCGCTGCCCGGTCAGGAACACTTGCGCTACACCGGGCTTTGCCTGGAAGCGCAGGGCTTTCCCAATGCGCCCAACGTGCCGGAGTTTCCATCCATCCTGTGCAGCCCGGACAAGCCCTACCATCAGCACACGGAAATAGAGATTGCACCCCACGACGCGGCAACCTAAACCGCGCTTTGCGCTGCAATCTCGCGCAACGACATATCCGCGACCTTGTCGATGGCATAGGTCGCAGCCCCGCGCGCCCACATCAAATCACCCCATTTATGCGAGAGGATCTCGGGCGGCGGCTGATCTATCTGCACGATGGACCGGCGGGCATCTGCCAGCACATCCTCTGCGAACAGGTGGTCGAATTGCATGCGTTCGCCCGCCAGAATGATGAGCTGCGGGTCAAAGATGTTGATGAGATTTGCCAACCCCATGGCAAACACACGTCCGGCATGATCGACAATACGACGCGCCGTTGCATTGCCGTCACGCGCCGCATCCAACAGCGGGCCGACGGTGTCGTCGGCATCCGTTTGAGAAAAGACAAGCCCGGCGGACTCCGCCTCTCGCATCAAGGCGTAATCCGCGACGTAAGCCTCCAGACAGCCCCGCTGCCCACAGCGACACTCCGCCCCGTTCAGCTGCACCTTGGTGTGGCCGAACTCTGCCCCGCAGCCCCGCGTCCCGCGATAGAGTTTCCCATCCAGAACAATGCCCATGCCCACGCCCGCTTCGATCGTGACAACGATGAAATCGCGGTAAGCCGCGCCCGGCCCGAAATACATCTCGGCCACGGCAACCAGATTGGCATCGTTATCGGCAAAAACCGGCAAGCCAAGCTCTGCCGACACAATCGCGCTGATCGGCTGATTGCGTTCGGCCAAAGACGGCGACCAATACACAAACCCGCGCGACGCATCGACCACACCGGCCATACCCAACCCGACAGCCGAGAGGTCAGCGAACGACAGACCTGATGCATCCAGCGTATGTTCTAACGCATGCTTCAGGATGACGGCCAATTCAGTTGCGGCCATTCTGCCGACGGCAAGACGTTCTGTATGTTCGCCCAAGTTCTTTCCTGCAAAATCCATCAATACGATGGACAGCGTTCTGTTGGCGACCTTCACCCCCGCCACCAGATGCGCGGCACCACGCAAGGCCAGATCAACACGGGGACGGCCGCGTCGCGCATCGCGCTGGTCGTCGGTGCCTGCCACTTCGCAGATCATCCCCTGATGCAGAAGCTCTGCCGTGATTGTCGTCACGGTGGCCTGACTGATGCCAGTGCTGCGCGCCAGATCAATACGGGCAACACGGTCCGCACGACGGATCGCATCCAAAATAGTTCGTCTGCTGCGTTCTCTTTGTTCCTTGGCCATCCGGGCGATGCCCCCTGAGGATCGGAGAGGAATGCTGTCTCATCGTTGACCTGAATATCTTGAATTCGGGCGCTGGATTAGTATCGTGGCAGGGTAGAAACTATTCCGCAAGAATTAGTTTTTCTTATCAACTAAATAGCACACTGGTGAAGGTCTTGCACTCACCCGCTCAGGCCCAAACTGTCCATCGCGTTGCGTAAAGCGATCTGGAACACCTGATCTTGTGGCGATTGCGCGGTCTCGGGGCGTCGCATCAGGCCGACAGGCCCGCGCATCATCGACGTGTCCCAAGGCAGCGCCACAAGATGACCATCGGCAATCTCGTTCGCGACCACCCCGGCCGAGATGATCCAGATGGCATCCGACCGTCGGGTAAAAACGCGCCCGAATGCGCCAGAGACCGTCTCTAGCCGCTTGTCGATCCGCCCGATCCCGTGACTGATCAGAAATCGTTCCACCAGCGGACGAATGGCCGATCCCTGTGAGGGATAGATCACCTGATATTCGGGAAGCCGTGGCAGTTCTGGTGCCGCAAGAAGCGGATGTCCGGCGCGCACGATGAAGCGGACCTCTTCATTATACAGCTGCGTGAAAGAGATGTTCTGCATCGAATCCGACGGACCGAGCCGGCCGATGACAATGTCCAGATCACCACGCCGCAAGCGGTCGATCAAATAGCCGTGCGGACCGTCCATGATCTGTAACGTTGCGCCGGAAGACAGCTCCGTGAACTGAGCCGCCACTGCCGGCATAAGCCCTGCCGCGACAGACGGTAAAGCGCCGACCGCCAACCGGGCCCGGCCCTGCCCGGCCAAATCCTCGACCCCTGCCACGGCCTGCTGCAACGACGCAAGGGACATCTCTGCAAAATGCAGAAACACGTCCCCATGCCGGGTCAACGAAACGCCAGCACGGCTGCGCGTCAGAAGTGGAACCTTCAAGATCTCTTCCAGTTCTTTCAGGGTCTTGGAAATCGCGGGTTGTGTCAGGTTCAACTTTTCCGCCGCGCTCTTCATGCTGCGTTCGCGACAAATTTCGACAAAACACTGAAGGTGGCGGATCTTGATGCGACGGTCGAGCATTTGGTTTCCATTTTTGACAATCAAAGTACACAGAGCGTCATTTTACATACTTCAATCAATCATTAAAATGTCAGCATGCGAGTCAGGCCGGGGAGGATGAAACATGCGCACGCAAGTTGCCATCATTGGGGGCGGTCCTTCGGGCCTTCTGCTGTCACAACTGCTGCTGCGCCGGGGCATCGACACGGTCGTGCTGGAACGCAAAACCCGCGAATACGTCCTGGGCCGCATCCGCGCGGGTGTCCTGGAAACGGGCATGGTCGGCCTGATGCACGAGGCAGGCATTGCCGACCGGATGGACAAGGAAGGGATCATTCACGAAGGCACTTTGCTGTCCTTTGATGACAAAGTGTTCGAGGTCAACTTCACCGAACATACCGGCACGCATGTGATGATCTATGGCCAAACCGAAGTCACACGCGACCTGTATGATGCGCGCGAGGCGGCAGGCGGCAAGATCGTCTACAATGTCGAGAATGTGGTCATCAACGACGCCGACACCGAAAAACCCTTTGTCACCTACGATGTGGGCGGCAAGTCCGAACGGATTGAGTGCGATTTCGTGGCAGGCTGCGACGGGTTTCACGGGGTCAGCCGCCGGACCATTCCGCATGACGTGCGGCGCGACTATGAAAAGGTCTATCCCTTCGGATGGCTGGGCATCCTGTCGGAGACGCCCCCGGTCAATGACGAATTGATCTACGCCAATTCGGCGCGTGGCTTTGCGCTGTGTTCGATGCGAAATGCAAATCTCAGCCGATATTACGTTCAATGCCAATTGGAGGATTCACCCGACGACTGGACAGATCAGCGGTTCTGGGACGAATTGCGAAGCCGTATTCCCGCGAAATATGCCGACACGTTGGTCACCGGACCGTCGATCGAGAAATCCATCGCACCGCTGCGATCCTTCGTCACCGAACCGATGCGCTGGGGGCGGCTGTTCCTGTGTGGGGACGCCGCGCATATCGTCCCCCCCACGGGTGCCAAAGGGCTCAACACCGCAGCATCCGACGTGCATTATCTTTATCAGGGATTGATGCAGCATTACGAAGAGAGCGACCCGGAAGGGATTGACCGTTACTCCGAACGGGCGCTTGCGCGGGTCTGGAAGGCCGAACGGTTCAGTTGGTGGATGACCACGCTGCTGCACCGGTTCCCCGACCAGACCGCATTTGACCTCAAGATCCAGCGCGCCGACTTGGAATTTCTGCGGTCCAACCGCGAAGCACAAAGCGTGATGGCGCAGAATTATGTAGGCTTGCCTTACTGAAGGGAACTGAACATGGTAAATCGCTACGAAACGGGCATGAAGGTGCGCAGATCAGTGCTGGGCGAGGCGCATGTCGATCGGGCCGAGGCGGCAAAGACCCCCTTTGACGAGGCGTTCCAGACGCTTATCACCGAAGGTGCCTGGGGCACCGTCTGGGCCAGCGACGGGATCGGAGACCGGGAACGATCTATGCTGACCTTGGCTTTGTTGGCAGCATTGGGCAATTTCGAGGAGATCCCCATGCATATCCGCGCGACGGCTCGCACGGGTGCCAGTAAGACCGACGTTTTGGAAGCGTTTCAGCATGTGGCAATCTATGCCGGCGTCCCGCGCGCCAACCACGCTCTGAAACTTGCCAAGCAAACCTACGCAGAGATGGAACGGGACTAGCTTCAGGCCGCGCCGAACAGCCTGATTGCAGAAGGAAAACGACAGATGAAGAAACCCGCAGAGTTCTACCAGCGCGACCTTGGGCGTCACCCCCCGGCCTATGCCCCGATCTACAAGACCAGCGTGGCCCGCTCACCGCAATATCCGTTGATCAGCCTGCAAAACTCGGCGTCAGAAATCACTGGGCCTGTGTTCGGGCATAACGACATCGACCCGATCGACAACGATCTGATCCTGAATTACGCGCAGCCCGGCGAGATGCCGATTGGCGAGCGTATCATCCTGCACGGTCGTGTTCTGGATGAAAACGCCCGCCCGGTTCCCAATACGCTGGTCGAGATATGGCAAGCCAATGCGGGCGGGCGCTACCGGCACAAGAAAGACACCTATCTTGCGCCCATCGACCCGAATTTCGGCGGCTGCGGGCGGACCATGACGGACGAGGACGGGTATTACTACTTTCGCACCGTCAAACCCGGTGCCTATCCGTGGCGCAATTTTGTCAACAGCTGGCGGCCTGCGCATATCCATGTGTCGGTGTTTGGCACCGGGTTTGCCCAGCGCCTGATCAGCCAGATCTACTTTGAGTGCGACCCCCTTATCCAGACCTGCCCTATGGTCAAATCGATCCCCGACGCCGGCGCGGTCGATGCCCTGATCGCCAAATTGGACCTGAATGCCACCATTCCGCTGGACAGCATCGCCTACAAATTCGACATTGTCTTGCGCGGACGACGGTCCACCCTGTTTGAAAACCGACTGGAGGGGAACTGACCCATGCCCCAGCAATTGAATTATCTGCGCGAAACGCCGTCACAAACCGCTGGGCCCTATGTCCATATCGGCCTTGCGCCGGGATCCGCAGGCTTTGACATCTACCGCGAAGAACTTGGCCACGACATTGCCGGGCCGAACGCCAAGGGCGAACGCATTCGAGTCGAGGGGTTGGTCATTGACGGTACCGGAAGTCCGATCAAGGATGTACTTCTGGAGACATGGCAGGCGAATGCGGATGGCATCTATGCCCATCCCGAACATCCTGGAGCGGTCGAGGATGGCTTTCGCGGCTGGGGGCGTGTCATCACCGATTTCAATACCGGCGAATGGGGGTTTGACACCGTAAAGCCCGGTGCTGTCATGGGCCGGAACGGTCAAATGATGGCACCGCATATCAACCTTTGGATTGTCGCGCGCGGCATCAATATCGGGCTGAACACGCGGATCTACTTTTCGGACGAGGAAACGGCGAATACGGCCGACCCGGTGATGAATATCATCGAGTGGGAACACAGGCGCCAAACGCTGATCGCACGGCGCAGCGAACCGGACGGCAAGGCCGTCTATCGTTTCGACGTGCAGATCCAGGGCCAGAACGAAACCGTCTTCTTCGATATCTGACATATTCGGTCCCGTCCCTTGCCGGCGGGCCATCATCAACCACGGGATTAAAAATGACCAACCCCTGCATCATCTGCGTCGCGATCACCGGATCAGTGCCGACCAAGAAAAACAATCCCGCCGTTCCAATCACGATTTCCGAGCAGGTGGAAAGCACCCATGCCGCCTTCGAGTCAGGCGCGTCTATCGCCCATTGCCATGTACGCAATGATGACCAGACACCGTCCTCTGATCCCGAACGCTTTGGGCGGCTTCTTGAGGGGTTGCGCGAACACTGTCCGGGGATGATCGTGCAGCTATCCACCGGCGGCAGGTCCGGCACGGGCCGCGAGCGCGGCGGCATGCTGTCACTGTCGCCTGACATGGCGTCGCTATCTGTGGGATCTAACAACTTCCCCACACGGGTCTACGAAAATGCACCGGATCTCGTCGCTTGGCTGGCCTCTGAAATGATTCGGTATGAGGTCACCCCGGAAATTGAGGCATTTGATCTTAGCCACATTCTGCACGCCATCCGTATGCACGATGAAGGCCTGCTTTTCGGAAACCTCTATGTCCAATTCGTTATGGGGGTGAAAAATGCTATGCCTGCCGACAAAGAGGTGTTCGATTTTTATGTTCAAACGATGAAATCGCGCTGTCCGGACGCAAACTGGTGTGCTGCGGGAATTGGCCCAAATCAGATACGCGTCAACGAATGGGCAATCGCCGCGGGCGGCCACACGCGAACGGGTCTGGAAGACAATATGCGTCTGGACCGGGATACACTCGCGCCATCAAACGCCGCGCTGGTCGAACGGGCCGCCAAGCTTTGCGCAAAATACGAACGGCCAGTCGCAACTTGGCAACAAGCACGCGAAATTCTGCACCTTCCAACCAAGAGTGGATAGGTTCATGGTGGGCTACCACGCCCCATTACTGACGTAGCGACCAGCCAACCGGTCTTGCGCTGTCACAAGTTACAGGACTTCACGTTCAAGAAAGCCAGTTTGATCTGCCGGCAAACTGGCTTGCGGAACAAGAGCTTCCGCTTTTTCGTCGAAACCTAGCTCCAGCAGGCGTGCTCTAATCTCTGACCGGCGACTTTCGGACAGACGAGCTATCTCTTGCTCTTGCAGAAAAAACGCCATCTCCAGGAAATTGCGAGTGCTACCAGTTGTTGTCGCATTGCCGACGACTTGAGAGAGAAGTGCCTCTTTATCTGAGACTGACAAGACCTCAGAATTGCGGATCTCCGCGACTGCTGATTTGAATTCACCCTCATCGGTCCGTAATGATACAAGGAGTTTGGCCAATGTTTCATCCGGAAGTGAGCCATCATATTCTTTTAAGAACGTTTCCATAAGCGATGGGTCGGTCACTTCCTCATATCCACGATCTTCCTGAACTTCCTGAGGGCTTGATGCCTCGGCTCCATAATCCTGATGTCTAGTTGAGTCGGCTGCGACTGCTTCAATCTCCAAGCTCACCGTTTCGTAATTATTTTTCTTTAACACTTCGGCCAAGGATTCAGGCTTCGGCTGTGCCTTTGACAAAAGCCCATCTAGCTTTTCGGCGATATTATTTCTGTTGTTTACGCGCAGTGCTGCCGACAGTCGCGGCCCAACCAATTCCCGAAGATGAGGCGAAAGTGACTTGAATTGCTTGAGAAACCCTTCAGGCGAAACCAGGGCTTCAGGCTGATCCCCGGAAATGGCCACGAACGCCAACTCGGCCAACGCGTCGCAGCCGACGGTGGTTTTCGGCGGAAGCCCACCTTCCCAGTTATCAACGTCCAGAAATTCAAGCGTGCCCGCATATTTTTCGCGAACCGTCGCATCCGCGAGATTGAGTATTAGTCGCGCTTCCTGAGGCAATCCGAAGTAGATGTAAGAACGGGCCATTTGTTCTGCTACATCGTGCGACACCTCGCCATCGTCGCCTATGAGCTTCGACTGAAGAGATGCTATTTCAGTGCCAAACCCACTGGACTCCAGCATGGGGCGGAGCTGAGCACCGCAATCAAAACGTTCTTCCTTATTGGTTTTTGTGATGTGCGGCACCACGGAAAAAGGTGCCCCGACAGCTTCAGAGCCATGCGGCCCTGTCGAGAGGTGCGGGACAATCTGCGCTGACCTGGTGTTTTCCGAATATGTCCCGGCGCTCGCCGTAAGATATCCTTGCGACGCTTTCTGCATTATCGCATCAACGATTCCAGAAAATGCGCTATCGCCAGCCTCAACAAGGTCACGTTCAGACGACGTTTCTACAGGTACTGCTTGGCCGCCACTCTCATGTTTCAAAATAGTATCTATCCAGAAATCATTGAGAAAACCACGATTGACGGTTTTTACTTCAGTACTTGACGGATCCTCTGGAGCAACATCCACGACAATAATCCGAGGCCTGTACTCGAAAGCTGTTGCCACGCAATCGCAGTTCAGCAGTAACTCTATGCGGTCTTCAGACGGCAGCACATTGACCTCGCCGATCCTCTCGCGCGTAATCTTGAGAAAAACCTGATCAAGAACTGCCTCGTATCTTTTCCCAGGAAACACGATTGAAACTTTGCGTTTGTCTTGCTCCAATTGCCAGCCGGATTTTTCAGGCAAATACAGGACAAGCCGGGTGAACGTTCCGTGCTCACCCGATTTGATGGTTATGGTTTCTGCGCTGGAAGGTGCTGCAAAAACACAAAGCCAGAATATCACAAACAGGTACTTCATGCAGCGTCCTTCAGGCCGCGCAGGGCTTCTTCCAGTTCATTGTAGCTGGGCCGGATATGATCGGGCGCATTCTGGCGTCCGACCTCGATGCAGTTGACCGTCGAATGATTGTGGAGGTTGGCAATCAAGACTTCGCGGATGAGATGATAGAAATGGCTGTCTTCTTCGACCACAGCTTTTACTTTCGACGCGAAAGGCGCGACAAGACCATAAGCAAGAAACACCCCAAGAAATGTCCCAACCAAAGCCCCACCGATCAATCGTCCCAGCACCTCGGGCGGCTGGTCAATCGACCCCATGGTCTTGATCACCCCGAGAACCGCAGCGACGATACCCAACGCTGGAAGACCATCAGCCACGGTTTGCAAAGCATGGCTGGAGTGCAACGCGTGATGTTGCGAAGCTTCCATGCGTTTGTCCAGCACCTCTTCCACCTGATGCGGGTCGTCGTAGTTCATCGAAGCCGAGCGCAACGTATCACAGATAAGGTTCACCGCTTCCTTGTCAGCAAGTATCTTTTCATATTTTCCGAAGATCGTCGAAGATTGCGGATCTTCCACATGTTCTTCGATGGCGACAGGATTGCTCCTCGCCAAGCGGATCAACTCATAAAGCAGGCACAGAAGATCACGGTAATCCTCGGGCTTCCACTTCCGGCCTTTGAAGACCTTCGTGATGTCCCTGAGTGTATGCTTGACCGCTGCCCCGTCATTGCTGATCAGAAATGCACCAACCGCTGCCCCCCCGATCATCATCATTTCGAACGGGAGAGTTTTCAGAATGATCGCCATCTTACCACCGGCGGCAAGGTAGCCACCAAAGACCATAGCGAAAATCGTGATGATGCCGATGATACCAAACACGCGATAAGCTCCTGCTTCTGGATACCGGAGACGTTAGAACGACGGTTGTTAAGATAGTCCTTCTTCGCGGTGTCTCTTGTGCTCATGGCGGTCGAATTTACATGGATTTTTCTTAAATATTGGCCAATCCATCACCACCTCGCATCGGCGCGGCCAAATCAGCCATAGCTTCTTGGTGGCATATCAAACTGTTATAGAGTGCGCTGGCAGTCGGCAAACACCAAACAGCAACCCGAGCACAACGGCACTGAACGTGGTGGTGACAGCTTGCATCGGAAAAGCACAAGGACACCGCTTCTAACAAATGGTGCCCTTGAACAGTGATATCGGGAGGCCAGGTTTTTACGCTTTGCGCAGCCCCATACCCCAGAATGCGGCCTCCAGTTGTGTTGCGGTTGTGAACCGTTTTTGCAACTGCGCCCACCGGGGAGAGGTCTCGGGCGCGGGGCCCAGCCGCCGCGTCATCGCGCCGTCGATCATCTGGCCAAGCCGCGTCATCGCGGTTTGATATTCACTGCCGTTATAGGTGTCGATCCATGCGCGATAGGGCGTATCGGGTGCCGCCTCTACGCCAAGCCGCGCGCCGATTACGGCGTACCCAAAGCAACACGGTGCCAGTGACGCCAGCAGATCCAGAAAATCGCCCTGTAGCCCTGCATCCATGACGTAGCGCGTATAGGCGATGTTCTCGAACTCTTCCACCGCGTTGAACAGGGTGACCTCGTCAATGCCTTCTGCGGCACAGGTCTCAATATGCAGGGCCATTTCGTGATTGACGAACCCATTGACCGATCCAGCGCAGACCTTCATCTCTTCCAGTGTTTCGGCCTTGACCACCCCGAGCGACCAGGCGCGCGAAAAATGCACAAGAAAGACGTAGTCCTGTATCAGGTAATGCAGGAAAGCCGCGCGCGGCAATGTGCCGTCGCGCAGGCCTTCGACAAAAGGGTGATGCGTATAGCTACGCCAATCATCCGCGCATCCGCCCCGCAACAGGGCAACGGTGCGACCATGTTCCAATCCACTCATTAGAGCGTCACGTCGATGGTGGTGTCTGACAGTGTTCTCATGGGTGCAGTCCTTTGAATTTTGCAAAGTGATGGGTTGGGCCGTGGCCCGTTCCGACGGTCAGGTCATCCGCATGGGCAAGAGCGGACGCGACATAAGCCTTGGCGGCAGTGACGGCGTCACGCAGGTCCAGTCCCTGCGCGAGTTGTGCCGCCAGGGCGGCAGACAGTGTACACCCCGTGCCATGGGTATTGCGGGTCTTGGTTCGTTGCCCTTCAAACCAGGTCACACCATCCCGCGTGACAAGGCAGTCCGGGCTATCCGCCGTCTCCAGATGCCCGCCCTTCATGAGGATGGCGGCTGGCCCCTTGGCGATAAGCGCGCGGCCTTGTTCTTGCATGGCGGTCCGATCTGCGGCAATCGAAGCCCCCAGAAGATGCGCAGCTTCGGGCAGATTGGGCGTCAGAAGCGTGGCTAGCGGTAAAAGCCGTGTCCGCAGCACAGAGACAGCATCGGGCTGTAACAAGGGTGCGCCGCCCTTGGCGATCATCACGGGGTCCAGCACGATCGGAACGGTACAGTCTTGCAGCGCCTCTGCGACAGCGTCGGCAATTTCCGCATTGGCAATCATGCCAATCTTAACCGCATCCACTCTGATGTCCTCGAACACCGTTTTGATCTGCGCTTGAACGAAATCGGGCGGCACCAGATGAATATCACTGACGCCTTGCGTATTTTGCGCCGTGAGTGCCGTGATCGCAGCCATGGCGTAGGCCCCATTAGCCGAAATCGCCTTGAGATCTGCCTGTATGCCCGCGCCCCCTGATGGGTCCGACCCGGCAATGCTAAGCACGTTTGCGATCATGTCCGATCCCCTTGAAAACGAAAAGCACGCGCCGCCGCCGCGACATCGGCCTGCCCACAAATGGCGGACACGACAGCCAGACCATCCGCACCGCTTTTCAGCACGGCACTTGCGTGTTCCGCTTTCAGCCCACCTATGGCGACAACGGGAAGCGACGAGAGCGCGACAAGACGCGCCAACCCATCAAACCCGATAGGTGCGGCATGGTCGGTTTTGGTTGCTGTGCCGAAAACCGGGCCAAGACCGAGATAGTCGACCATGGAGGGGTCAGCCCCCTGCACAGTCTGCACCGTCTCGCAAGACAGCCCCAGAATCTTGTCCGGGCCAAGTCGCGCGCGGGCCTGCGCGGGCGTCAGATCCCCCTGCCCGATATGCGCCCCATCGACATCGGCGGCGACGGCGGCATCCACGTCATCGTTGATCACCAAGGGCACGCCACTGCCCGTGAGAGCCTTTTTGATCGCGCGGGCCAGCTCTACCCGTTCGTGGGTCTGTGCGGACTTGTCACGCAACTGCACCATGCTGACACCGCCCGATACCGCGCAACGCACCGTATCGACAACACCACGCGAAGCGCAAAGCTTCGGATCGGTGACAAGGTAAAGCCGCAGGCTTTTGCGCAGGGCCGTCATGCGACAACCACCTTGTGCAGGTCGTCGGGCTGTACCGCCGCCAATGCGTCGAGGAAATGCACTTGGAAGCTACCGGGGCCACTTGCCTGCCTGGCCGCCATGCCGCCGGCCACTTTAAAATGTGCCAACGCGCCCAAGGCCGCGTCAAACGCCGGACCGACGGCTGCGTAGGCCCCCATCAATGCTGTCAGCGAACAGCCCAAAGCGGTCACCTGCGGCATGATCTCCGACCCGCCTGCGACCCGTGCCGACCGCGTGCCGTCAGTGACAAAATCCACAGGACCGGTGATCGCGACAACAGAGCCGAATTGCCGTGCCAATGCTACACCCACAGCTTCAGCCGCTTTTACAGCATCGCCGCTGTCGGCCCCCTTGCCGGATCCCGCCTCTCCAGCAAGCGCCAGGATCTCTGAGGCGTTTCCCCGCAGGATCGTCGGGCGCAAGGCCAGAACGTCCTGCGCGACCCCCTTGCGGTAGTTGCTGACGAAATGCGCAACCGGGTCGAAGACCCACGGAATATTGTGAGTGTTTGCCGTATCGGCTGCGGACATCATGCCCACGACCCAAGGGGCAGACAATGTTCCGATGTTAATTGTCAACGCACCGGAAATCGGCGTGAAATCCGTGATTTCTTCAACGGCATGAAGCATGGCAGGCGACGCGCCGGCAGCCAATACAACGTTGGCGGCGATGTTCATCGCCACATAGTTGGTGATGCAGTGTACAAGCGGGCTTTGCGCACGAAGCGGAGTCAGAATATCTGTCACAGTCATTGCGGCTCTTTCAGGTTCTGGCGAAAAAGAGCACTTTGTCAGCAAGTATAATGCGACTGTGACCTCCCTCCGCCAGCATTATCCGGTTCAGGTTCAAAGGGTACGTCTCAGCTTTGCAGCGCCCCCGGCGAAAGCGACATTAGGCAAGCCTTGATGCGGCGTCAATCGCCATGGGACACTCTGGTCCGGACATCACTGTGCCGGGGTTTCAACTTTTCTATGGTTTTGGGCGGTCTGACTATTCAACGCCGGGCTGCGGTTCTTCCGGAGTGATCCGTTCCAGCGGATAGTCCCAGAACTGCCATCCATCAGTCCCTTCGGGCAACCAGTAGACATTGCTATACCCCCATTCGATTGCGCGTTTGGCGGCGTTCCAGCTCATCCAGCAATCTGCAAGGCAGAAGAACAGGACGGGATGCGTGCGGTCATTTTTCGTGACATCGGCCAAGCCGCGTCGGAAATACCCTTCTGTGACCTCCGCAATCGCCCCGTAGCCGACATTGGGCAGCCAGATCGCACCGGGGATGGAATCTCGCGGTTTGTCGCGCCAGATCGTGCCTTCGGGCAGGTTGGCGGGTTTCGGGGCTTGCGGCAGAACATCAATGAATGCGGTCTGGCCCGCTTGCCACAGGTCATGCGCAGCCTCCGGCCCGACGACCGTACCACCTGACAGGGTAGACGGAACCGGCCCCCGGTAGCGGTCCATCCGGTAATCCACGGGTTCGGCTTCAGCCACCACACTGACCGGCAGTCCCACAAAAAACAGGATCGCCAGCATCCGGATCATTGGGACAGATCCAGAACCATATCCCCAAGGTCCGAGACCAAAGGCACGCCCGCATCAGCAAGCAGAGCGTTGATTTCATCCTGATTGCGTCGAATGAGCGAGTTCAGCTTGCGCTGCCAAACTTTTTCACCCTGTCGGACGCCCATCGTGATCCGGTAGTAAAGCTTGGGCGGCAGGGTTTCCTTGATCAGCGGAATGACTTTCATGCCCGGATGGAATTGTTTGACCAAAGGACCGCCGATCGGCCCCCAAATGATGGCAGCGTCGATCTCTCCGCTGTCAAGATCGGCCAGCATGTCCTCTGAAGGGCTTTCGTACCGTCTGTCCACGAACAGATGGTACGCTTTTGCCTTCGCTATCAAGCCGTTGCGCGCCATATGGGTTGCAGGCGGGCTTCCGGCGATGACCCCGATCTTCAACCCCTGCAAGCGCTCATCCGACAGCACGGTGACGTCGGTCAAAGGGCCGTCCTTCGGAACGATCAGCACATATGTCGATGTCAGATAGTGATTGGTGTTCAGCACAAGTTCATGGCCCTGTGCATAACCAATGATCACGTCGCATTTCTTGATTTTAAGCGTGTTGCGGACAAATCCGGTCGCCATCGGATACCAGGTATATCGAACGGGCAGATCCAGCTTTTCGCCGACCAGTTCTGCCAGCGCGTTTTCATAGCCAGATCCGTCTTGCATGGACATCGGGGCATTGGCTGGATCTGCGCAAACCCTCAATGCGTGCGTCGAGACAAGATCAGAGGTCTGCGCCTGCGCCAGACCGGCGCAAAGCAACAATCCCAAAAACCCTGACGCGACTGTGCGCATCGTATCAGCCCATGCAACCATTTTCCATCTCGCGGATCAGATCGGACTTGGCTTCTTTCTTGGCCGGGCGCCCGCGCGGCACCGCATCCATGCCACGCGCCTTGAGGTAGACATAGATGTCATTGAGATAGCACATTACGTTCGGATTATCGCCAAAATGCGGCATGACCGAGTTGCCATTCTGACGCCCATTCACCACGACATCATAAAAATCGTAATAATCCATATGCACGGCCGAATTCTTGATCTTTGGTGCATAGGTGGACCCTTCGCCATCCGGGCCGTGACAGACGTGGCATTCCGAATGATAACGACGGAAGCCGGAGAAGGTCATCCAATCGACGGTCCCATCCTCGGCCACCTTGTAGGTAGGAATATCATCTTCGGTGAAGTACATGCCATCGTCCTCATAGGCGACAGCGACTTCATCAGTGTGTTCTTCGGGCTTTACCGGCTGATCGCTCGAGGCTTGGGCAAAGGCTGCAAGGGGAAGCAGCGTCGATATGGCGGCGGCAAAGAAAAATCGGGATGCGGTGCGCATCATGGCTGTTCACCTTTCGGACAGTCGTTAGGGGAGGACCGGCACACGGATGCGCCGGACCCAGCTCTTGAAGTGTTATCGTGCCTTAATCCGGCAGTGCGAACACGGTCAGCTGACCACCCAGCGCGGTGTAGTCGCTCAGAGCGGCATAGCCACCCACGGCACCCAGACCATCATTCGGATTGGTCAGACCAGCCGCAAGACCGATCCCGGCCCAGCCGCCAATACCTGACAAGATGCCGACATACTGTTTGCCTTCAAACTCGTAGGTCATCACGTTACCGATGATGCCCGAAGGGGTTTTGAAGCGGTACAATTCGTCACCTGTTGTCGCATCAATCGCCTTCAGATACCCCTCAAGCGTGCCGTAGAAGACGATGTCTCCCGCGGTTGCCAATGCGCCGGACCAAACCGAGAACTGCTCGGGGATGGACCACTTGATCTCACCCACTGTGTTGTCCCAGGCGATGAAGTTACCCATGCCGCCATGGCTGTCGGGCGCCGGATACATTGCCAGCGTCGCGCCGACATAGGGCTGTCCAGCGGTGTAGGCCACGCGGAACGGTTCGTAGTCCATGCAGACGTGGTTGGTCGGGACATACATCAGCTCTGTCTTCGGCGAGTAGGCCGCAGGCTGCTGGTCCTTGGACCCAAGCGCCGCCGGACAGATGCCGGTGGAGTTGACGTCTTCGCCATTCTGCTCGGTCGAGTACTGCGCGACCACTTCCGGACGGCCATATGTCTCGGACTCGGGGTCCATATCGACACCGGTCGTCCAGTTCACAGCAGGATCGAACTTTTCCGCCACCAGCAATTCGCCGGTTTCCCGATCCAGCGTGTAGCCCAGACCGTTCCGGTCGAAATGGGTCAGCAGCTTGCGCTCTTCACCATCAATTTCCTGCTCCGTCAGGATCATTTCATTGACGCCGTCATAATCCCACTCGTCATGCGGGGTCATCTGGTAGAACCACTTGGCCATGCCGTCATCGGGGTCGCGCGCCATGATGGTCATCGACCAGCGGTTGTCGCCCGGACGTTGCGAAGGGTTCCAGGTCGAAGGGTTGGCGGAGCCGTAGTAAAAGAGGTCAAGCTCCTCGTCGTAGGAATACCAGCCCCACGTCGTGGCACCGCCGATCTTCCACTGATCGCCTTCCCATGTCTTGATAGAGCTGTCCTTGCCGATCGGCTCGCCCAGATGGGTTGTCTTTTCCGGGTCCACCAACAGTTGATCGTCGGTGCCGACAGAATAGGCGCGCCACTCAAGTTCGCCGGTTTCCATGTTGTAGGCCGTGACATGGCCCTGAACACCGAATTCACCGCCCGAGATACCGACAATGATCTTGTCTTTCACCGGTAGAACCGTCGCGGTGTTCGTCTCGCCTATCGACGCGTCGCCGTTCTGTGCTTCCCACTTCACTTCGCCGCTCATGGCGTCCAGCGCGACCACTTTCGTGTCGGCCTGATGAAGGAAGATCTTGCCATTGGCATATGCCACACCGCGGTTCACGGTATCGCAGCACATCACCGGAATGACATCCGGATCCTGTTTTGGCTCGTATTTCCAGACGATCTTGCCGTCCTGTGCCAGATCAAGCGCATAGACAATGTTCGGGAACGGCGTGTGAACATACATCATGTTGTCGATCACCAGCGGCGAGCCTTCGTGGCCGCGCAGCACGCCGGTGGAGAATGTCCATGCAACCTGAAGGTCGCCGACGTTTTCGGCGTTGATCTGATCGAGTTTGGAATATCTCTGGTTTTTGTAATCGCCCGTCTGGATCGCCCATTGTGTCGGGTTGTCCATCAGCGTCATGAGATCGTCATTCGCCATCGCCATACTGGCGCAGCAAAGGGCGATGCCCGAGGTTAACATTCTAACGGTCTTCATTTCAGTCCTCCCGAAATACACGGCTTTCGCCGCCTCATGGCAAAACGGGGCATTGCCCATCTGCCGCTATGCCTGCCCCGCCAGCTCTCTCCTCCCGGCGGGGCAGACATTTCTTATGTCACGAACCTTCTTCAGCCTCCTCAGTTTCGTCAGAATGGCTCGCGAGAAACGCAATCACATCTGCGCGGTCATCTTCTTTACGAAGCCCGGCAAAGGACATCTTCGTGCCCTTTGCGAAATCGCGCGGCTTTTCCAGAAAGGCAGCCAGTGCTTCGGGCGTCCAGACATCCCCTGCCTCGCCCATTTCCGTCAGAACCTTGGAGTATTTGAAGTCTTCCACGCTGGCTATCTGCCGCCCCATAATGTTGTTCAGGATCGGCCCAACCTTGCTTTTGGCGTCCTCGCCCACATCGTGGCAAGCTTGGCATTTGCGGAACACTTTCTCGCCTTTTTCCGCATCACCTGCCATCGAATGGCTTTCGGCCATGGCGGCAAGCGGAAGAAGTGTCGCAAAAGCTGTGCAGATTACTGTTTTGAACATTTTAAGCCTCTATCTTACTGGTCTTGAAGCAAACGATCTGCGTGCCAAGCAACGTGATCGCCTGCGAAGGAGTTCACAAAGAAATACGAATGGTCGTAGCCTTCCTGCATCCGGAACACCCCTGGCTGCCGATTGCGCATCATGGCCTCGGCAAGTGTTTCCGGCTTGAGCAGGTTCAGAAACTGATCAGAACCACCTTGATCGATCAGCAGGTCGCCTTTCCATCCCTTGTCGTCCATAAGTAGCACGGAGTCGTGCTGACACCAGCTTGATTCGTCATCTCCAAGATAGGCGCTAAGCTGCTTTCGTCCCCAATCGCTTTGGGTGGGGTTCGCAATCGGCGCGAAAGCGGACAGTGAATCGTACATGTCAGGATTGCGCATCGCGATGGTCAACGCGCCATGCCCGCCCATCGAATGCCCGGTTATCCCGTGCCGGTCGAGGATGGCGAAATTCGCCAGCACCAGATCACGCAATTCGCTGGTGATGTAGTCATACATCTGGAAATGCGGACGCCAGGGGTTGCGCGTCGCATTGACGTAAAAGCCGGCCCCCTGCCCCAGATCATAGGCATCGTCATCCGCCACGTCATCGCCGCGCGGCGAGGTGTCGGGAAAGACGATCGCAAGCCCATGCTCTGCCGCATGTTCTTGAAGTCCGGCTTTCACCATCGCGTTTTCATGCGTGCAGGTCAGACCCGACAGATACCACAGAACCGGCACCTTCCGGATCTTTGCCTGTGGCGGCAGATAGACCGCGAAGGTCATGTCGCATCCGCAGGCGGTCGAGGCGTGTTTGTAAACGCCCTGTACGCCTTCGAAGCTGCGGTTTTCAGAAAGGGTTTCCATAACGGGTCAGAACTCCACCACGGCGCGGATCGACTTGCCTTCATGCATCAGGTCAAAGCCGTGATTGATCTCGTCCAGCGTCAGCTTATGCGTGATCATCGGGTCGATCTCGATCTTGCCATCCATGTACCAGTCGACGATTTTCGGCACATCCGTCCGGCCCTTGGCCCCGCCAAACGCGGTTCCGCGCCAGACACGTCCTGTCACCAGTTGGAAAGGTCGCGTGCTGATTTCAGCCCCCGCAGGTGCCACGCCGATGATGATCGATTCGCCCCAGCCTTTATGCGCGCATTCCAGCGCCGTGCGCATCACGTTCACATTGCCGGTCGCGTCAAAGGTGTAATCCGCGCCACCCTTCGTCAGCTCGACCAGATGCGCCACCAGATCGCCCTCGACCTTCGAGGGGTTCACGAAATCGGTCATGCCGAAATGCTCGGCCATTTCAATCTTGTCGTCGTTCAGATCCACGCCAACGATCTGATCGCAGCCCGCCAGTCGCAGACCCTGCAACACGTTCAGGCCGATACCGCCCAGACCAAAGACGACCGCGCGGCTGCCAATCTCGACCTTGGCGGTGTTGATGACCGCCCCGATGCCGGTGGTAACACCGCACCCGATATAGCAGACCTTGTCGAACGGCGCGTCCTTCCGGATCTTGGCCAGCGCGATTTCCGGCACAACCGTGTGGTTGGCGAAGGTCGAACAGCCCATGTAGTGATGGATCGGCGTGCCATCCAGCATCCTGAAGCGCGTTGTGCCATCGGGCAGAAGACCCTGACCTTGAGTCGAGCGCACCTTCTGGCACAGGTTGGTCTTGGGGTTCAGACAGTATTCGCATTCGCGGCATTCAGGCGTGTAAAGGGGAATCACATGATCGCCCACCTCAAGTGAGGTCACGCCTTCGCCAACCTCGATCACGACGCCCGCACCCTCATGGCCCAGAATCGCCGGGAAGATGCCTTCGGGGTCGTCACCGGAACGGGTAAATTCATCCGTATGGCACAGGCCCGTGGCCTTGATCTCGACCAGCACTTCGCCCTTGCGGGGCCCGTCCAGTTCGACTTCCATGATTTCCAGTGGTTTACCTGCCTCAACGGCCACGGCAGCACGAGTTCGCATATGTATTCTTCCTTCCTTTGCGCGCCGACACGTTTTACCGGCCACGCATTTTTAACGGATTATGGTAGGGGGCAGTATACCAAACAATGCAGACTATGGTGGGCATTGGGAAGCGTAGACTTGCCCTGCGCCCTCGGGCATCTTTTATCCGGGAGGATTTTCAGATGGTTCACGCCAGAATTCTAGTGCTCGCCGGGCTGTGTCTTGCGACCCCGGCCCTGGCCACCGATTTTTCGGATCCGACATGGCCCTGCGTGCAGCGCAAGGTGGGGCAATTGTCCGTTGGCCTGATGTGGGCGCATCCGGTCCCGGACAGCGTGCCGGATGCGATACAGGACGACGTGAAAACGCTTGCCGACACATTGGCCGTCAGGCGGATCGAGCTTGAGACATTGCGCCCCGATATTGCCGCCTTTGGTGCGCAGGTTGAGGGCGATCCTGACGCTTTGGGTCTGGTGTTCAAGCAAGTGTTCGACCGTTTGTCCCGCCGACGTGGCCGGATCATCCACGGGATCGAGGAATTTTCGCTTAGCCAGATCGGGCTGAGCGACAAGATCGAGGCCGCGCGGAGCGAGATGACAACGCAACTGGCGACCGAAGACCCGGATTTTGACAGGGTGGACGCGCTGGAAGAGCAACTTGACTGGGATCAGCTGATCTATTCGGACAGGCAGAAGAACATCACCTATCTGTGCGAAACGCCGACACTGCTGGAAAAACGTCTGTTCGGGATTGCCCAGATGCTTCAGGCAGAGGTCAAGGACAGCTGAGCCCTATTCCCACTCAAGCTCTGTAAAGGCAACGGTGGCGTTGCGCGGATTATACGCCTCGAACAGGTGCCAATGCTCTGCCTCATCGGCCGCGATGGTCTGCACCGCATTGCCCAGCCGCGTGCCGTCGGCAATCGCGGCGCGGGTGTCCGCGACCAGTGCGCGCAAGTAGCGTTCCAAAGGTGCCGCACCCTCCGGCCAGGGCAGAGAGACTGCGCCATGTCCGGGCACGACTCGCAGGGCCGCTTGCGCTGTCATCCGCGCCATCACATCCTGCCAGCCAAGAACGCTGCCATCCAGCGCAGGCGTGTGCTGATCGAACACAAGGTCGCCGGCGAATAGCGTTCCGCTTTTTGTATCGAACACCGTGAGATCCGCGGGCGTATGGGCTGTGGGCCAGGCCGTCAAAGTCAGCCGCCGGTTCCCAAGGTCGATCCGGGTATCGGCTTCAACGCTGTGTGTCACGTCCGGCGCGACCGTTCCGATCATCGCCTCTTCCCCAATCAACCGCCGCAGGCTTTCAAGGTAGTTCGCCTGCCGGTCGGCAAGCGCGCGCGGCAGCCGTTCGTGACCGACCACCTCTGCCCCCGCATCCGCGAAGAGCGACGCGCCGAACACATGGTCGGGGTGCATATGCGTCAGGATCACATGGCTTACCGGCTTGTCTGTACGCTGCCGGATGCTGCGCCACAGCGCCTCGCCCATCCAGCGGGCAGAGCCGCTGTCGATCACCGCGACAGAAGCGTCGCCAATGACAAAGCCCAGATTGGACACGTCCCCAAGATTGGCCTCGTCGGGTTCCTCGATCAGACCCGAATGGACGAAAACGCCTTCGGCGATCTCTTCCACCGCCAGTGCAGCGCCCTTCGGTTGGCAAAAAGCGACCGTTCCCGCAGGCGTTTTCGGCGGGGCCTCGGCCAGCGCCGCCTCGCAGGCCTGTTGATTGTCGGCCTCGAATCCCGGCAACAGCATCTCGCGGCACGGTCCCGCATTCAGACAGATCAACACGACAGCTTCGAACATCACCCCCCCCTCCTGACAGGTCACAGGTCGCGCGCGGAAACGTGTGCGGCACCGACCAAACGCTCTATATCAGAAAACCTGAATTTATGTCATAATTCGCCTTGTACCCATGCAAGAGGAGGAGGCATGGCCAATCCAGCCTTTATCACGGCGGTCGTTGTTGCTTTGTTCGCATCGCCCGCTTTCGCCGATGACCCGATCACCAACCCGTTGACCGAAAGCGCAACATGGAACGACCTGCGCCCGGATATTCTGGGGGACGCCCCGCTTGCCGATGGGGCCGCCATCCTCAGCGTCGATGCGCCTTACCGCGCGCATGATGCCGCGACAGTTCCGGTGGTGCTGCGCCAGCTTGACCCGTCGCTACCGATCACAGAGGCGACTCTGGTGATTGACGAAAACCCGGCACCCGTGGCCGCTGTCATGAAATTTTCCGACGCAATGGCACCGCTCGATTTCGAACTGCGCGTGCGGGTGAACCAATACTCCAATCTCCGGGTGATCGCAGAAACCGCCCAAGGTCTGTCCATGTCGGGCCGGTATGTGAAAGCCTCTGGCGGTTGTTCCGCCCCCGCAACCAAGGATCCGGAACAGGCACTGGCCGGGATCGGCAAGATGAAACTGCGCCAGTTTGGCGAACCGGCCATGTCGACCCCACGCCGCGAAGCGCAAATCATGATCCGGCATCCGAACTATTCCGGTCTGCAACGCGATCAGGTGACACAACTCTTCATTCCCGCACATTTCATCGACCATATGGAGGTCTGGCAGGGCGAGGATCTGCTGTTCACTGTCGATGGCGGCATCTCGATTTCCGAAAACCCGGTCTTTCGGTTTGCCTATACCGATAACGGCTCTGAAATGCTGACGGTCAAAGCCACGGATACCGAAGGCAACAGCTTTGCGCATGACCTGCCCAAGGCGGCGCAGGGCTGATCGGCCCCGCCCGAAACCTCAGAAACAGATAATCTCTGCTTCGGCCTGCGCGCGGCGCAGGTCGGCCACCAAAGTCTCGGCCACGACGGCGCTGTTGAAAACGGCCATGCGCTCGCCCCCCGTGCGCCGCATCGAAAGGACCGTTTCCGCCTGAACGTATTTTTCATAGGGCAGGATCGTGGCAATCTCATCTATTGAGCAGGCGCATTGTTGCAGCACCTCGCGGCTGCGCCCATTCGTGGCCATGCAGGCAAAGACATAATCCGCGCGAGCGGCTGTCGGGTAGTCGTTATATTGCTGTGCAACGCTTTGCGCGCTGGCCCCCAGCGGTGCAACTGCCAGAATGAGGGCGCAGGCCAAACCCTTCATTTCGTTTCCCCCAGCGTATCAAACGTGATCTCCGAATGGTAAACCGGACCGTCGCCCGCACCGGGCGCATCTGCCGTCATGCTAAGATACCAGCCGGGCACATCCTCGGACATCACCACCTGCATTTCCAGATCGCCGAAGCCTTGCATCCGGTCGCGGTTCGGATCGTCCTTGAACGGGAAAAGGCTGACCGTCTTGGTGGCCACCGTGCGGCCGCCGACCTGCGCCTCGCCCTCGATCACCTCCGAGGTCTGAACCAGCGCGTCCTTGACCCGATTGCGGATGTAAAACGGGCTGCCACCCGCCGATTCCGCCATGTCGCGAATGACCGATTCATAAAAGACCATGATCATCGGATTACCGACGCTGGCCGGAAATTGCCCCATACCGCGCATCTTGTCCTCTTTGTGGAACGAGATTTTCAGCATTCCATCCTCGTCGCCGGAAAAGTTCAGCGCGATGTCTCCGGTGTCTCGCTCGCCCGCTTCTGGTTTCAGGGCGTTGGTGACCTCGCGGTGATAGACCAGCGTCTTGTCCCGACTGATCTCGTCCAATGTTCCATTGCGGAACAGCAGGTCGTAGGTTTTGGTCCCGTCCGCCGAATTCGCGACGGCTGGTGCCGCCAATAGTGCAATCGCCAAGGCCAGTTGTTTCAGCATCATCAAGATTCCTCCCTCAGCCGAGAGTATTCCCCTGTCCGGCGGTGTCATGCCCGACTTTCGGCTGCACTCCGGCAGCGTGTTCCTGGACCTTCCATTCGATCAGTGGACGCAGGCGCGACAACTGCAATGGTTTGGTCATGACCGTGAAATCCATCCGCTTCCCGGCCCGCAGCAGACTTTCGCGCCGATCGGCGGTGATCATGATTGCGGGCACATTCGTGCCGGTTTCCCGGCGAATGGCCTCTATCGTGCGCAGGCCGGTATCCGCGCCGTCCAATTGATAATCCACCAGCATGATGTCCGGTGGCATTCCCAAATCCCGAACAAAGTTCACGGCTTCTTCGGTGGAGGCAGCCGGCAGGACACTTGCGCCCCAGCCCTGCAAGGTCTGTGTCGTGGCAAACAGCACATCCGCGTCGTTCTCTACCACCAAGGCGATATGATCCAGTGGCACGTCACCGAAGCTCAACGCCGCCTTGACGGGTTCGGATTCACCAATGGAATCGCCCACGCGGTCCATTTCTATACAAAAGACCGATCCGACCCCCAGTTCCGACGACATCCACAGCCGGTGCCCAAGATGGCGGCACGTCCGTTCGACAATCGACAGGCCCAACCCGACGCCTGAACCGACAGGCACATTTCCCGCGCGGGCAAATTCTTCGAAGATGCGGGTTTGATCCTCTTCGCCGATACCGATGCCGGTGTCCCAGACCTGCAATTCGACCTTGTCACCGCGCCGCCTGCACCCGAACAGAACCTTCCCGCCCGGCTCTGTATATTGGATCGCGTTCACCACAAGGTTCTGGATGGATCGCAGCAGATAGACCGGATCGGACCGGACATGATGATTGCACGGCACCATCACCAGCTTCGCGCCCTTTTGTTCGGCCAACGGGGTCTGATCCTCGTAGACGCCCTGCAAGATATTGCCGAGGTTCAACGTGCGCGCCGTCACCGCATCCTGCTCGATACTGTCCAGACGAGAAATATCCAGCAGGGCATGCAACAATTGCTCAATGGACGTGAAAGCCCCTTTTAGCCGCTCTGTCAGGGCGGCATGCGGCGACCCCAAAGTGTTTTGCTGCAATGTCGCAATCAACAGCTTGGCGGCGTTGATGGGCTGCAACAGGTCATGGCTGGCAGCCGCCAGAAAACGGGTCTTGGAAGATACCGCAGCCTCGGCGCGTTCCTTGGCAAAGCGCAGTTCTTCTTCGACGCGCGCCTTTTCATCATATTGCTCCGTCAGACGCGCATTTGCGCGGGTCAGCTCTGCGGTGCGCTCCTGCACACGGTTTTCCAGCATCTCGGTTGCGCGCGCTTCCAGCGTGACGTCCTTCAATTCGACCAGAAAGCCGCCATCCGGCAGCATATTGGCCTGAAGATCGAAGACCCTGTCGGTGACACTGCGCACCCGCTGCCGGAACCGCCCGCTGCGCAGCAGTCGCGCCTGCCATTGTTCGACCATCGAAATCGTGGCCCCTTCGATCACCCCACGTCGCGTGAGAAAGGCCAGCAGGCTGTGAAGCGACATGCCCTTTTCCACAGCCCCGTAGGGCAGGCCCAGCAATTGCCGGAACGGAAGGTTATGCATCATAACCCGACCCGTCGAAGAAAAGGTGCACACGCCCGACGTCATGTTCTCGAACACCGCCTGAAGGTAGTCGGCCTGCCGGTCGATCAGCCGCTCTTTCTCGATCCGGTTTTGCCGCACGATCGACGTGATCTCCGTGAGCAAAAGAATGCGAGTTCCGGCAGAGGTCCGCTCCATGTTCAGCCGATACCAGCGGTCCTCTGTCAACTCGATCACGACCGACAGCGCAGGCGCGGCCACATCCGCCGACGTGATCCGCCGATCCAGTGACAGGACATGCGCGCTTTGTGTCAGAAGGCTGAAATATCCCGTCAGGCCAAGCCCCGGAACAACCTGATCCGAAACATCCTGCAAGAGGTGCTGAAAAAGGTCGTTGCAAATATCCAGCTGCTTGTCGGTGAACAGCGCCAGCCCGTCACCCATCGCCGACAGCGCCTCGTCCAGATTGCGACGGGTGCGTTCGCGGTCATACTGGACGCTTTCCAACTCTGTCGCCGCGCGTTCCAGATCGCGGGTCTTGGCGGCGACCTGCGCCTGCAACTCGATGGCCGATTGAAAGGCGCTGTAAGCCGTCGTGCCGACCTCGTTCTGCCGGGTCGCCCGCCTGACCAGTGCCGCGATGATCTTGGATTGACGCGCAACCTGAATATCTGGTGCTTCGGACGGGTCGATCAGGTCCATTGGCCGTGCCCCCCGTCGCTTTCAAAGAACGCGACACCGACAAAGGTCTGGTTCATATGCAGCCCGCAATGCTGCTCGCCATAGGTGTTGAAGCCGAGAACGCGATGCCGACGAAAGAGTTTGGAGACCTGCCTGTCGAGCTGTTTTTCTTCGAATTCCAGCTTTCGCAACACGCAATCGAAGGCAAGGATGAAATCCGGTGCCTGCCCCGCCGGGTCGCGTACATCCAGCTCTGCTTCCAATGTCTCAATGATATTCTTGCCACGGCCCAGCATCATCACCAGCCCGTCGTCGATCGCGGCAAGAAACGACAGAGACTGGCCATCCGTCAGGGCAAAGACCGCGCGGACATAGTGGTTTTCGTTATGGCAGACCAGCATCGGATTTTCGGCAAAAACCTGCGGCGACAGATCCTCGACTGCGCAGCCGACCAATCGCGCATATTCCTTTGCCGCAGGGGCACCGTTGATCTCGTGGACAAGACGCTCTTCGGTGTTGGCATCGGTGATGACCAGTTGCTTGCCGTTTGGCAGGAAGTGGTCAAAGCTGAGGCCCTGAAATTGCAGGTTGGTCTCGACCATCAGCAGCAGTGCCGCGTTGCCGTGGAACGTGCCGTTATGCAGGATAAACGTTTCGCCAAAGGCCAGACCGTCCCCGGCAGAGCCGCCAAAAACCGGAATACCCTCCAGCACGGTTTCCAGAACCGAGGCCAGCAGATCCTCTTGTTTCGACAGCCCGTCGGCAAAAACCAAGGCAAGCCGGTTCCAGCCCGGCGTGCGCAGAAACTGGCTGTTCTGACGTTTGACCTGACTGATAATCGGCGCAATGGTCAGAGGTTTCAGCGGCTTGAACAGGATCGAGGAACAGCGGAAATTCTCTTTGTGAAAGGCGATCAGAAGCAACGCGTCTGTCTCGTAGCCAGCAGGCGTGATCTGTCCCGCCGTGGTGCAGCCAAACACCGGTACACCGTCCAGCCTGTCAGCCAAAGCATCGGCCAGAACGCCCGGGTCCAATCCGGACGGTGCCAACACCAGCACAAAACACGTCTGCGCAAGGTCGATACCCGTCGCGGCCTCCTCGACGGCGTCGCGGGCATCAGGGGCGGTGGATTGCGCCACCGTCACAAATTCCGGACCAGAGCAGGGGTCGGTGTCTCGCATATCTGTCCTACTAACGGCAGAGGAACGAAAGCGCCTCCGGTTCCTCGACCGATTCCAAAGCCTGGGCATGTGCCGCCTCGACCAGCAGGGCGGCCTGTGTGCGGTTGCTGACACCAAGGCGACGCAGCAACGCCGTGATATGCGCCTTGACCGTCGCCTCGGCCAGATCAAGCTCATAGGCGATCTGCTTGTTCGGCTTGCCTTCGCATATCAGCTTCATCACCCTCTGCTGCTGCGGCGTCAACGCGGCCAGCTTGGGGTGAATATTCTCCAGCAAATCCTCGGGCGTTTCGGCGGGCCGGGCCTGGCGATAATCCTTCGGCACATATTTACGCCCCGCCGCGATCTCTGCCAGCACGGTCTGGATCACGTTTGCAGGCGTGTCCTTCGGCAAAAAACCGGCGGCACCTTCGTTCATCAACGAGGTTACCAGCACATGCGAGGTCATCGACGAGATGACCAGAATCGGAATATCCGGCACATGCGCCCGCAGCGAAATGAACCCCGAGATGCCATTCACATCCGGCAAGACCAGATCAAACATCACCAGATCCGGGTGAAATCCCGATTCCAGCAATGCGAGCGCCGCTTTCAAGGATCCGGCCTTTTCTACCTGACAGTCCGCAAAGACCCCGCCCAAGGCCGACGCAAGCGCATCGCTGTATAGCGGATGGTCGTCAACAATCAGCACCGAAGAGATCGCCTCTTCCGGAACCGCAACGTCAAAGTGTTGCATAGCAGTAGCCTCCCAGTTCAAGAAGCTAGCTTAGCGGCGATTTTTTGCAACCGTTTCAACGCATCTAAGATCACTTTCCGCCCGTGTCCGCAGCCATCAGGCCTTTTGTTTCGCGACATGGGTCGCAATCAGGTCCATCAGGGGCGGGGACAGGCAATCATATGGCTCAAGCCCCAGTTCCGTCAGGCGACCGCGGATCTCGTCCATGCGGGACGGGTCCACCCCGGATTCGATGATCGACGAGACAAACGCCGCGAAGGTCGGCGCCGCCCAGCCCTTTTGCGCGGACAGTTCGGTATGCACGAAATCCAACCCATGGAACGGGTGCCCGGTATCCTCTATCCGCCCCACCATATGCGTTCCGCAATCCCGGCAGGCATGGCGTTGGATCGCGGCGCTTTCGTCAACAATCCCCAGTTTGTCCGCATTTTCGGTAACTTTGACATTGCTGCGCGGCGTCACGGCGACCTGACTGAAGATCGCGCCATTCGGCTTCCAGCATTTGGTGCAGCCGCAAACGTGGTTATGCGCAGTCTGGCCAGAGATTTCCACGACCACCGGATTGGACTGGCATTGGCACCGCAGCGTACCGCCGCCGAAATTCGGGTTTTCCGGCGGAATGCCACTGTCAACTTGTGGATGAATTTTCACATGCGTGTATTTGGGCGTGGTGTCAGCAGTGTCATTGCTTCCACCCCCGAACAGATTGTCCAATAATCCCATGGTCGTGTCCTCCCTTAGGCAGTGCGTCCAGTGTCGAACGCTGTGCGCAAGCCTCTGCCTGTCGGGCGTGTCTGGCAATTCAGCGCTTAGTCTTAACTCTGGCATGGGATTGCAGGAAGGACCGGACAAAGCCGCGCAAATCGGGGGTGTCGGAGTCAGGCGCGAATATCGCCCGGTCCAACCCGTCCAAAAGGCGGACGTCTTCCGGCCCGGCCCCGTCCCGACCCACCAAGGCATATGCCGCGCGCCTGACCTGCGCGGGCGCATCCGCACGCGCCGCCCGCGCCATCTGTCGCGCCAACGGATCGAGGATCCTGAACCGCCGCCTTAGTGCCGTGGCGTCGGGGCGTCTGCCAGACACCATCCAGCCCAGACCGGCACCGAAGATCAGCAGCGCGACAAAGGCGACCGGCCAACCGGGCAGGACAGACGGTTGCGCGGGCGGTGGCACCGGAGGCAGCGCCGTTTCGTCATAGGCGACCCGCTGGGCCGAGATCGTGACATCGCGCATCACCCGCGCATCAGTATCGAAAAACTGTAAATTCAGCGGCTCCACGATGGTGGAATAGGCATTGCCCGGCCGGATCGTCCAGCGCCAGAAAACGAAAGTGACCGGGCCTTCCGGCGAAAGTTCGATCAGGCGCTTTTCGGGATGGGCGAAAACCATGCCCGAGGGCGAATGAAGCTCTGGCATCGGCGGCACCATTTCCGGTGTCACACCGATCGCCTTGATGCGGACGATCCGCAAGACACCTTCGCCCGCTTTCAAGCGGTCCGGCGCGTTTGACCACTGGTCCGATATCTCGACACGCTTGGCGGGAAACCACCAACTGTCCTCCGGCAGGTCCGGCGGGGCAGCAACCTCTACCGTCACGGGGGGCGAGGTGATGTCATGCGCAAACCAGTCGTCGCCTTCGTCGGTCAAGGTCAGGTGATGGGTGAAAGACCCGATGGTCAATGTGCCTGCATCCTCGGGATAAAGCGCCATCCGGCGCTCCATCACCTTGACGGTCTTGCCGTTCAGGCGCTCCTCGCTCCATTTATCGGGGCCCAGCTGGGTCCAGTTGAACCCCTCCAACGCCGGTTGTTCCAGTTTCTCAAGGGTGATGTGGCGACGGTAGACCCCGCGGATCAGGATCGGGATCATCTCGCGGGCATAAGGTTGCGCGTCCTGCTCCAGAACAGTGACTGTCAGTTGCAGATCCTGCGGATCGACGTTGCGCGATTGTGCCAATACCGGACCCGCAAAAAGCATCGTGATCAGCAGACAGACCATCCTCATCGCGGATCCTCCGGCGTGGGTGGCTCCAGCCCCAGGGCGTTGCGCCGCTTGCGTTCCTGCGAGATCCGCGCGGCGAGGTATTCACCCGGCACATCTGCCAATTGCCGTAGCCAGCGTTCATCCGCCATCATGAAACGATCGTCGAACACGCGCCGCACCTGTTGTGCCGCGTTGCTGCGCAACTCGACATTGCCAAGCATGGCAGAGGCGTTCGTCACCTCGTCGCCTGTTCCGGCGGCACGCGCCCTGCCTTGTGCGACAAAGGATTCCTCTATTACGCCTTCTTTTTGCTCTCCGAACAGCCCAAGAACCTCCGGGTCGATCCCAAGCGATGCATAATAGGCGGCGATAAGATCAAAATTGGCCCGTGCATCATCGTCTCCGCCGGGGATCACACGATCATAGGCTTCCAGCGCCGCAGAATATTTGCCATCCCGCGCCTGCGCCGTTCCAAGGTTGTAAAAGGCCCGCGCATCGGCAAACGCCTCTGCCGCGTCGGGCAGCTTCCCGGCGCGATAGAGCGCAACCCCGCGCCAATGCGCATCCTGAAACAGAGGTGCCGCCAATGCAGGCATCCCTGCCGACAATAGCACGCGGCCAAAGCCTGACGCCCCGCCCAAGACCAAGGCCAACGCGGTCGCGACGACAGCAATTAAGGCCAGCGCCTTCATGTCATCTGCCTGCGAAACAACAGCAACAGCGGGACCAGTGCGAATGCCAACAGCGCCCGCCCGAGGTCGCGCCAGAACAAAAGCGGATAGGACTGTTGCTCCAGCCGGTCACGCGCCTGTCCCGTCACCCAATCGGATAGTTCGTCCGGCGCGTCCAGCGACATCAGCGTGCCGCCACCAATCGCGGCATGTGCCTCCATTTCGGGCGTTGACGGGCCGAAAGCGACAATCGACAGCCGCGCGCCCTGCGCCGCGATCCGCTCTGCCACGGTCAGACTGTCAGGGCCCAGCCCTGCGCCATCGGTGAAAAGGACCACGTCGCCAGCAAGCACCTCTGCCTCCGTCAGCAACACATCTGCAAGGTCCAGGCCCCGTTCGGGGCGCGATCCGGGATCCGGCACCGTCTCGGGATCTATCAGCGAAAGGGTCTGGCCCAACTGTTTGTGGTCCGCCGTCAGGTCCGTGGCGACATAGGCATCGCCGGCAAACACCACCATCCCGCCGGGGCGCGAGCCGAGCGACGCAATCCCAAACCGGCCCATCGTGACCAGATCCTGCCAGCGGGGGCTTTCCGTCACACTGGGCGAGGCGTCAACGACAAGAACAACCCCGTCGAGATTTCTAAAGGACACCGCATCGCGTCTTTCCACCGCCGGACCGGACAGGGCCAGCACCGCGATGAAAGCCGCCCCGAGTGCTGCCATCAAAGGCAATCTGTCGCGCCGGGTTTCAACCCGCCCAAGCGCGGCCATTGCCCGCAAAAGCTCTGGCCGAACGGCGCGTTCCCACCCACCGATACCGCCCTGATGCCGGTAAAGCCACACCGCCAGCACTGCGATGACGGGCAAGGCCAGAAGCCACAGCGGCCGCAGCAATGTCAGATCGCCGATCATGCTGCCTGTTCCCGCCATGCAAGGCCAAGGCAGCCCAGCATGGCCAAGGCTGCGGGCCAGATCCAGTATTCGGCATAGACTTCCGCCGACAGCCCGTCGCTATCCGTCGCCTCCAGCCGGTCCAGCGCTTCGGTGACGGCGACAAGGTCTTCGGTCGTCCGCACGCGAAAGCTCTGCCCGCCCGACACGTCCGAAATGGCCCGCAGGGTCGTCGCATCGACCACGCCGCGTTCGCCTTCCTCTGCGGTCGTTTCATCCTTTGGGCCAAGCGCGATCGTATGCACACGGACACCCATATCGGCGGCCAGTTGCGCGACACCCTGCGGATTTGTGGCACCCGCATTATTGGCCCCGTCCGACAGCAGAATGACCACGCGCGTGGCGGCCTCAGACGCTTCCAGCCGCTTCAGGGCCAGCCCCAGCGCGTCGGAAATATTGGTCGCACGGCCGGAAATGCCTATGGTCGCCTCCGCGATCCGGCGGGCAACCGCTTCGGTGTCGAAGGTAAACGGCGTGGCGTAATACGCCTCGGACCCGAAAACGATCAGCGCCACCCTGTCCCCGGCCCGACGACGGGCGAAAGCGGACCCGACGGCGGTGACGGCCTCCAGCCGGGTCACTGGTGCGCCGTCGAGATAGAAGTCGTCCCGCACCATCGATCCGGACAGGTCCAGCGCAATCGCCAGATCGCGGCCCGAGACCTTCAGCGCAGCCACCGGCTCTGGCATCCGGGGGCCGCAAAGGGCCAGCACCGTCAAAACCCAGATCAGCCACGGCAAGGCGCGTTGCAGGCGCGCAGGCATGTCTGATCCTGCCCCGCGGGACCGCCTGATCAATGCCGCCCCGATGCGTTCAGGCACGGCCAGCGCCGTGCCACCCGCAAGGATCGGTGGCAGGAACCGCACCGCCAGCAATGGCAAGGGCAGCAAGGCCAAGGCCCAGGGGGTTGCCAGCTCAAGCATGGCGCGCCAACGCCGCACGCAGGGTCGCGATGTCCGGCCCGCCATCAGGACGGTACAGGCCGTCACACAGCGCGGAAAACTGCGAAGGGTCGTATGATTTCAGTAAATGAAGCAAGGCAATCCGCCGCTCGGCGTCAGGCAATACGTCGAGTTCGCCAAGTCGTCGGGCAAGATTGGGCCGGGCGGGGGCGGGGCGCGGCTTTCGACCAAGAAACTGCCGGGCGATCAGGCCAATCATCAAAGCCGCAATTGCCGCTAAAGCAATTGCGGCGGCAAGCTCTGCGCCCATCCCGCCCGCCGCTTCCGCCGGAAGCCGGATGTCGCGCAGCCCGGCCTGCAAGGCGTGTTCGCTTAGCGCCCTTTCGTTCATGGTATGCGATCCGATGGCAGGGATGTCGCCAGCCGGCGCGCGGTTTCTACGATTTCAGCGCCTGCATTCACGAGCAGCGCGGGGCGCCCGGCAATGGTTTCCACCTCTAGTGGCGTCGCGGATTTATCGTGCATCGCGACGCGTATCCGCAGACCATCAGGCAACCGAATAGGGTAGCGCCCCGCTGGCAGGTTGTCGGTGGCCCCCTCGACCACCCGTATCAGACGCGGCACCCGACGCCGCGCCAGAGATGACAGCCTAGCGGCCAATCCCTCGCCCATATGGTCAAAACCGGACGCGATAAGCACCTCTGCCCCGGCGGACACAAGCCGCTCTGTCCGCGACAGGGCCTCGTCCAGCGTGCGATCTTCGGAATGTCCGTCTATCACCGATTGCAGCGCCATGTCATGCGCGCGCACCAAACCACCTATGACATCCAGCATTCCCCGCGCCCGGCCACGCGGTGCCACGACAACCTGACCATCCGGCAACATGGCCAGCAATCCCACGCGCCCGCCTTCGACCACGATGCGCCATCCAATCAGGCACAGCGCCTCTGCCGCGGCGACGGATCGGAAGGCGCGCGAAATTCCCCACAGCATCGAAGGTCGAAAATCCGCCACCAGCAGCGATACGCGGTCGCGCTCCTCGTGGAATTGGCGAACATGCAATGCGCCGGTGCGCGCCGTTGTACCCTTGTCGAGATGCCGTATATCGTCGCCCGCCACATATTCGCGCACATCGGCCACCTCTTGACCATGGCCCTTGCGCCTTATGGCAAAGCCGCCCGGTAGCGCGGCGAGCACCGGTTCGTCCAATGGACGCAAGGCCACTTGGCGCAAGGCGATCAGCTCTGTCGCGGACAGCGTGACGCCCGGTGCCTTCAACGCGGCGGTCACAGCGCCTCGACCGCGCCAAGGATGGTGGCAACCACGTCGCGCTGGCTGCGGCCTTCGGCGACGGCGCGCCATGACAGAACCATCCTGTGCGCCATCGTGTCCCCGGCAAGATCGGCGACATCCTCCGGCAAGGCATAATCCCGCCCCCGCAGATAGGCCCGCGCCTTGGAGGCCGCAGCCAACGCCAGCGATCCGCGCGGCGAGACAGCATGTTCGATCTCGGCGGCGAGATCCCCCTGACGCGTCGCGGTCACAAGGCGGACGATATAGTCGCGCAGTTCCGGTGACAGATGCACCGCCATGGCCTGCCGCCGCGCCTCTTGCAGGGCCGCCAGCGGCATCTGCCCCGCTGCGACGGGCGGCTGGGCAGCCTCGGTTTCGACCAGATCAAGGATCTGCCGTTCGGTCTGTGCGTCAGGCAGGTCCAGATTGACGTAAAGCAGGAACCGGTCCAACTGCGCCTCTGGCAATGGAAACGTGCCGTCATGCTCAATCGGGTTCTGCGTTGCGACGACCAGAAACGGGTCCGGCAGGGCATGAGTCTGGTTGCCAGCCGTTACCTGCCCTTCGGCCATCGCCTCCAGAAGCGCCGATTGCACCTTGGGTGGCGCGCGGTTGATTTCATCCACCAGCACCAGATTGTGAAAGACCGGACCGGGCACAAATTCAAACGTGCCGGTTTGCGGACGAAACACCGGCGTCCCCGTCAGGTCAGCAGGCATCAGATCAGGCGTACACTGGATCCGGGCAAAACTGCCCTCGACCGCATTTGACAGCCACTTGACCGCCCGCGTCTTGGCCAGGCCCGGCGGGCCTTCCAGCAAAAGATGTCCGCCCGTCAGCAAAGAAATCATCAGCCGCTCGATCAGCCGTTCATGCCCGACAAGGCCCTGCGCAAGGTATCCAAGCAGAGATCGCATCTTCTCTGGCGGGCTGTCTGGCAATGCGTCCATTTCGTCTCTCCCGTCGCCTTTTCAGCGCCATTTTACGGTGATGTTAGGACATCGGTTGATGCAGCACTATACCATCGTAAGTCGCATCATGGCGTGGCGGCGCGGCAGTCCGGATCAAGAATAAGCGAGAACCGCGGATCGGCGCGCGTGGCCGCTGTCAACGCTTCCAGCCTGTCGAATTCGGCGTCGATATAGTCGATGAATGCGGGCTCTGTCGTCTGATCCACGGCAGAGCTTGCAACCGCATGCATCATAAACACGTCAAACTCGCACAGCTTTGACGGGTTGGACCGGAGCAGTGCCGACATGAACGCTTTTGACCCCCAGGGAAGGCGATGCGTATTCAGCGGCACTTCCTGAAGTTTGGACAGGAAAACAGGGTCGCGCCGCAACAGCAGCACATCCATTCCGAAGGTGAAGCTTTGAAACAACTCCTCGATCAGGATGGACCGATAATAGGTCTCTTCCAGCGATCCCGGCGGGGACACGGCCTGCTGGACCATCAGATGCGTCGTGGCCCCGCGCCTGCCAAAGAAGGTCTGCGCCATGGCCGGGGAATTTGCCGCGTAAAATCGTCCGGGCAGCAGTCCCAGCCCGTAGGCGTCATTCATCCAGTCAATATCCTGCGTCAGCGCCTGATTTGGGGGGAACCCTGAATAAAGCCGCAGAATGGCGGTCCGTCCTGACCCGCATGACCGCGCGTGCCTGCCTGCGTAGCGCATCGGCAGCGGCTTGCCAAAGACATGGCGGGCCAGCGCGCGGAACGTGTCCAGCACTGCCAGCGTTTGCGCGGTGGGCGGGTCGCCGACAAGGCACAGCGCCGCGCCCGACAGGTCGCGCCCGTTGATATGGACCGGGATTGACATATCCCGACCCAGCATTGTCGAACGCAGCTGATAGTTCCAGCCGCTGCGCGCCAGCTCAAGAAAGCTCTGCCGATCCGCAGCGCGCCCCTGCCCCGCGAACAGAAGGACCAGAGCCACCGCAACAGAAAGGATAGGACTGCCTCGCATAGCCAGAGTTTAGCGGGATTTGGCCGAACTTCCACACTGGCGACGGAACCGGTCATGTCGCGCCTGACTGTCCTGGACACAGTGGAGGTCGCAAGTCTTGCTCGGAACGTTGTATGATGTGGCTGCAAGGCCGGTTTTACGTCGGCCGCGATGAAATCACGTCACGGCCACGGTTTCTGCGGGGTTGAACCCGCCCCGCCCTGAAATCGCCCGCGCGGCACGGTCGTTGCCCAGCCGAAGCGATGCCTCGGTTCCTGCCCCGTCAAGCCAGGCATTCAGAAAACCGGCATTGAACGCGTCTCCCGCGCCGGTCGTGTCAACCGGAGTCACGGCGATGGCGGGCGCGGCAATTTCGGTATCACCATGCCCGGCAGTCGCGCCTTCAGCCCCGCGCTTTATCACGTCAAGGTTTGACCAGGGCGGCGGCAGCCCTGCGGCGACAAGGCGTTGCGCCTCGACAGCATTGGGCAGGAAAACATCGACCTGTGCGATCAGCGGCACCGCGCCTTTGGCGTCCAGCGTTTCGTCCCACGCGCAGTCAAGTGACAGGGTCAGCCCGGCATCGCGGGCGGCGTCGATCAGCCAGGGGCATTCCACAAGCGTCGCCAACTCTCCGATATGCAGATGCCGGCCCCCGCGCAGATCACCGGCCGTCAGGCGCGGCAGGGCGGGACCGGACCGGCGGGTGACAAAGGCGCGATCCTCGGCCCCGGTCAACACCACGGTAATTTGCGGATCATTGCCGTCGGGCGCTGCGCGGCACAGGCTCAGGTCCAACCCGGCATGTGCCAGATCACCGGAAACGATCGTGTCAAACGGCGCGCCGGGCAAGGTCGCCGCCAGCGCCGCGCGTCGCCCCAAAGCCCCGAAATGCGCCGCTGTGATGAACGCTCCGCCGCCCGCGTGAAGGCCCAGACCAGCGGCGTAGATCTCTGTCCCCAGGCTGGGCAGGCGCGGCACGCCGGTGAAGATCAGGTCGCAATACAGACGACCTGCACAGATCACCGCGCCCTCAAGGCTCACCGCAGAGCCTCGCCGGTTTCGGCGTCAAAAATATGCAGGTTTCCCAATGCCGCTGTCAGCGTAACCTCTTCGCCCACCTCGGGCGGGGTGCGCCCATCCGCCTTTGCGATCACCTCTTCGCCTTCGCGCCCGACATAGATCAGCGTTTCGGCCCCAAGCGGCTCACGCACTAGCACCGGACCACGCACCAGCGCAGGGCCGTCATTGGGGTAAAGATCTTCTGGCCGCACCCCAACCACCACGGCCTGACCCGGCGTGGCACCTGTGTCCAGCGTGACCTCGGCACCGCTGTCCAACCGGATTTTACCGCCATTGCCGACCACACCGGGCAGCATGTTCATCGACGGCGCACCGATGAAGCGCGCGACAAAGGTGTTCGCCGGTTGGTGATAGACGTCCGACGGCGTGCCGACCTGCTGGATATGCCCGTCCTTCATGATGACGATCCGGTCGGCCATGGTCATCGCCTCGACCTGATCGTGGGTCACGAAGATGATCGTATTGCCGACCCGCTGGTGCAGCTTCTTGATCTCCAGTCGCATCTGCGTGCGCAGTTGTGCGTCCAGATTGCTGAGCGGTTCGTCAAACAGGAACACCGCCGGGTCGCGCACCATGGCCCGCCCGATGGCGACGCGCTGGCGCTGACCGCCTGACAACTGACTGGGTTTGCGGTCCAGAAGGTCGGTCATGCCAAGGATCACGGCAACCTCGTCGATCCGCCGTTCCTTGTCGGCGCGCGGCATCTTGGCGGTCCGCAGCCCGAAGCCGATATTCTTGCGCACCGTCATATGCGGATAGATCGCGTAATTCTGGAACACCATGGCGATGTCGCGCTCTTTGGGTTCGAGGTTGTTGACCACACGTCCCGCGATGGACACCTCGCCCGAGGTGATCTCTTCAAGCCCCGCTATCATCCGCAAGGTGGTGGACTTGCCACAGCCTGACGGCCCGACAAAAACCACGAATTCGCCATCCTGCACATCAAGGCTGATACCGTGCAGCACTTGCGTCTTGTCATAGCGTTTCACCAGATCGCGGATCGACAGATCGGCCATTCTTTACCCCTCAAGGATCGTCGTGAAGGCGGCCTGAAGGCGTGCCTTGGCATTTCTGTGGCGTGTGGCGCGGGCATCCATCGCGGCGCGTTGGGCGGTCGCGGTCTGGGCGTAGCCGTCCAAAGCTGCGTTCAAAGCGGCAGGCGCAGGCCCGCCGGGACGGTCACGCCGCGCGATGAAGGTTTCAGGCGCGACGGCATGGGTAAATGCCGCACTGTCCAGTTGCGGCGCTCGTCCGGCGGCGTGTTCAAATGCGTCGGAAAAGGCGTCGAACCCTTGCCCAAGTGGAACGCCCGCCGCGATCACCGCCCGCGCCGTGGCGGCGGCGATCTCATGCGCCTGCCGGAAACTCAGCCCTTCGTCGCGCACCAGCGTGTCGGCCAGTTCGGTGATGGTGATGCAGGCCGCATCCGTGGTGGCGCGCACCCGGTCCGCATTGACCGAGACCGCCGGGATCAGCGTGCCCAGCAGCGACAGCACCCGCCCGCCCCGGTCGAACGCGGCATAGCCTGCGGCCTGCACCTCGCCTTCGGAATCGTTCATGTCGGTGAACGGCGTGTTGTGCATCGTGTTGATGACGGCCTCGCACTGCCCGCAGGTGACGCTGGACAGGTGGCGCAAATGCTCAATCGGCACCGGGTTGCGCTTTTGCGGCATGATGGAACTGATCTGCACAAGGCTGTTGGGCACATATAGCTGCCCGACCTCGAAGGCCGTCCAGAACTGCATGTCCTGAATGACGCGGCCCAGATGCAGGAACATCAGCCGGATCGCGGAATACAGCCCGGTCACATAATCCACCGCCGCGATGCAGCCGTAGGAATTGAGCAGCGGGCCTTCGAAACCCAGAAGCTCGGCAACCCGCTGCCGGTCGATGGGGAAACCGCTGGTGGTGATCGCGGCCGCGCCCATCGGGCAATGCTCCAGCCCGTCGGCGGCAGCGTCAAGCCGGGCAATGTCGCGCTGCAAGACCTCTATCACCGCGCCAAGGTAATGGCCGAAGGTGGTGGGCTGGGCCGGCTGGCCGTGGGTATAGGCAACAATCGGCGTGGCGGCCTCGGTCCGTGCCTTGGCAATCAGCGCATCGGACAGGTCCAGCGCCCGCCCTATCAGATGCGCCGTGCGGCTGCGCAGGGCCAGCTTGAACAAGGTGTGGTCCATGTCATTGCGCGACCGTGCGGTGTGCAGCGCGCCGCCCAGATCGCCCAGCCGTTCGCGCAACTCTGCCTCGACCAGGAAAAAGTAATCCTCATGTTCGCCGGTATAGGTCAGCGACGCGATGTCCGTATCGGCCTCAATGGTGGTCAGAGTCTCCGCGATGGCGCGGGCGTCTGGGGCGGACAGGATGCCGGTTTCCGCCAGCATCACCAGATGCGCCCGGTTGAGCGCCCCCATATGGCCCGCGTAATGGGTTTTGACCCCTTCGAACAACGGTGCCAGCACCGTGTCGCGATAGACAGGATCGGGAAAACGCGAGGTATCCGTCATCCCTTCAACCCCGCCATGACGACGCCCTGGATGATGTAGCGTTGGAAGATCAGGAACACGACCAGCGTTGGAATGGTCGAGATCGCGGCACCCGTCATGATCAGCTCCCACGCGACGTCCGCCTCATCTCCGAAGGAGGACAGCCCGACCGGCAGCGTGTACATCTCGACCGAGTTGGTCACGATCAGCGGCCAGATGAAGGCCGTCCAGTTGCCGAGGAACACAAAGATCGCCAAGGCGGCCAGCGCCGGTTTGACCAGCGGCATGGCCACCGTCCACCAGATTTGCAACTCGTTCAGCCCGTCGATGCGCGCGGCTTCGATGAAGTCATCGGGCACGGTTTCAAAGAACTGTTTCATCAGGAAGGTGCCGAAGGCGGTCATCAGGCCGGGGAACATGATGCCCCAATAGGTGTCCAGCCAACCCAGTTGCTGGCTCATCAGATACCACGGGATCACCAGCATCTCGGTCGGGATCATCAGCGTGGACAGGATCGCGATGAACACGATGTAACGGCCAGGAAACCGGAATTTGCACAGGGTGTAACCGACCAGACTGTCAAACAGCACATTCGACACGGTGGTGACCACGGCGATGACGATGGAGTTGATGAACCAGCCGTAGAACCGCCCGTCCTCCAGCACATAGGTGTAGTTTTCCAGATGCGGCTCGTCGGGGATCAGTTGCAGATTATAGACCTCATGCGGCCATTTGAGCGAGGTCGAGATCATGTAGGCGATCGGCATGACCATCGCGATGCCGCCCAGAAACAGCAGCGTCCAACGCAGGATCTGGCCCATATTGGCGGGTCGTCGCGGAGGGGCGGCATGCAGCAGCGCATCTGCGTTGGGGCGGATCTCTTCGGTCACGGCCATCTAGAACGTGCCCCTTCGGGTTTGAAAAAACACGCTGTTCGCGGAAGAAATAGCGGCTTGAGTCCCCATGCTCAGCGGTCCCTCATGATCCAGAGTTGCAACAGGCTGACCAGCAACAGCACGATGAACAGCACCACGGTCTGCGCCGCCGCATAGCCCATATCGAAGGAACTGAACGCGGTCTGATAGATCATCAGCACCAACGGCTTGGTTGAATTGAGCGGCCCGCCGGGATTGTTTGTCGTCATGTTGAAGACATGATCGAAGATCCGCAGGAAACCGATGGACGAGAACACCACCAGAAACACGATTGTCGGCCGCAAGAGCGGCAGTGTGATCTCCCACAACACCGTCCAGGTTGAAACACCGTCGATGCGGGCAGCCTCGTAATAGCTGCGCGGAATGGCGCGCAGCCCGGCCATGAAGATGATCACCTGAAAGCCCAGCCCGGCCCAGACGGCGGGGGCAAGGATCGCGGGCAGCGCGTTGGTCGTCGAGTTCAGAAAGTTGACCTGCGGGATGCCCAGGCTGGCCAGCGCATTGTTGAACAGCCCCACCGGCACCGGCTGATAGAACCAGCGCCAGACCCAGGCCATGGCGACCGCGCTGGTCATAAACGGCAGGAAATACAGCATCCGCAGGAAGCCGTGCATGAACCGGACCTTGTCGAGATGGTAGGCAATGGCAAAGGCCACCACCAGGCTGACGGGCGTGCCCAACAGCAGATAGATGAAGGTGTTGCGGAACACCTGCCAGAAGACCGGATCGGACAGCAGCGTGGTGTAATTGTCCAGTCCCGTCCATGTCCGCGTGCCCAGCAGGTTCCAGTCCTGAAAGCTGATCAGCATCGCGTTGCCGGTCGGGTAGAACCGGATGACCGAATAGAACAGCACCGGCAGCGCCAGAAATGCCCAGGCCCAGACGATCTGTTTTTGCTTGATGGTCAGGTTTCGATACATGACAGGACGACCCCGGAATTACGCCCCGGACTTGCCGGGCGGGTTGATCCCGGCGCGCAAGGGCACGCCGGGACCGAAGACACAGGCTCAGTTCCCGCTATAGTAATCGTCGAGGATTTTTTGCTCGGCTTCGGCGGCAAGTGTCAGGCTTTCGCCCGGGTCCATGCCTTCAAGCGTGATGCGTTCGACCATTTCCACCATCGCCTGCCGCTGACCGCTTTCATCCGCAAACTTTGTGGTATGCGCATATTCCAGACCACGGATGAACGGGCCAAAAACCGGGTCATTCGCATTGGCGTCTGTCATGCCGACAGACGGCTTGGCGGGCAGTTCACCGACCACGTCCAACCAGACCTGCATCGCCTCGTCCGAGGTGACGTATTGCATGAACTTGACCGCGGCATCGTATTTTTCGCCCTCGGCCTTGGTTGTGATCGCGTTGACCCAATAGGACGAATAGTTGGACCGCATCCCATCCGCATTGGCGGGCAGTTCGGTCACGCCCCATTTCAGGCCCCGTGTGCTTTCCAGCGCGCCGATCCGGAACGAGCCGTCGATATGCATGCCTGCGCGGCCAGCCTTGAACGCGGCCTGCGGCTCATCCATGAAGTTGAATGCGGTGACCGGGTTTTCATCCGTTGCCAGTCCGACATAAAAATCCAGCGCCTTGCGTCCGGCCTCGGTGTCGTAATTCACTGTCTTGTAGTCATCAAGGTAAGGCTCTCCGCCGAACTGACGCACCAGAACTTCGCGCCACCAGTGGTGATCCTGCGCCGTCATCCCGGCTGTCAGACCCACCTGAGTGATGTTGCCAGCGCCATCAACCTTGGTCATGGCCTGCGCCGCCGCGATCAGCTCGTCGAGATTGGTGGGCGGCTCGACACCGGCCTCTTCCATCAGGCGTTCATTGTAGAACAGCGCAAGGCTGCGGACGGCGGTCGGCAGTGCCCAATACTGGCCATCGCCCTTCATCGCCTGCACCATCGGGAAGAATTCTGCGTCGATAGCCTCTACCGGGAACGCATCACCGGGCAGCGGCTGGATCAGGTCGGCATCGACATAATCGTTCAGCCATCCGTAGAACAGCTGCACAACATCCGGGCCTTCACCCGCCGGAATCGCGGCAGCGACCTTGGTGCGATAATCCGCGTAGGGAAAATGCGTCATCGTGACGGTGATGTCGGGATTGGCGGCCTCGAACTTCTCGATCAACTGGTCCATTGCAGCGACGCGGGCGTCGAAGAAGTACTGCCAATATTCGATCTCGACCGCCTGAGCCGGGGTGGTGATCAGCGACGCGGCACCGGCGGCAGTTGCCACGGCCCAGGCCTTCAATGTCGGAAATGCCATCGGAGTCTCCCTGTTTTTATCGTGGCCGTGACCCGCGCCTGGCGTAGGTCCGGACATTCCCTTCGTTTAACTCAACTAGCTTGAGTATTCAAGAAGATTGAGTTAATTGAGTCCCATGAGCGCATCTCACCGCCAAATTCCGGGCGTCAACGCCGAACGCACCCGCAGTCACAACCGGCAGATGGTGTTGGGAAGCGTCCGCGCCGCCGGTGCGATTGGACGGGCAGAGATTGCGCGCGCTTCGGGCCTGTCCACACAGGCAGTGTCCAACATCATTGCCGATATGTTGGCAGACGGAATGCTGCGCGAACACGGCCGCCGCACGGGCGGGCGCGGCCTGCCGGTGCAGCAATATGCGATCAACCCCACGGGCGGATACGGGCTGGGGATCGAGATCCGGCCCAACGCTGTCTTTTCGGCGCTGATCGACCTGACCGGAGCAACCAAACACAGCCATCGGACGGAACTTACAAACAATCAGCCGAAAACCGTGCTGGCAGAGGTCGCGGCACATAAGGTCCGTGCGCTGCATGACACGGGCGTGCGCGAGACGTCGGTACTGGGCGCGGGCGTCGTCATGCCCGGACCCTTTGGCGCGACGGGTATCCAGAACAGCGGCTCGGACCTGCCGGGCTGGCAGGATATAGATCCGCAAGGTTTGCTGGAGGACGCGCTTCACCTGCCGGTTTTCGTCGAAAACGACGCCAATGCCAGCGCCATGGCGGAACGGATCTCGGGCGTCGCGCAGGGGTTGGAAACGTTTGCCTTCCTTTATTTCGGGCAGGGGCTGGGCCTGGGGTTGCTGCAAGGCGGAAGGCTGGTCTCTGGCGCGTTTGGCAATGCGGGCGAGATCGGCCATATCCCGGTGATCGCACAGGGCGTACCCGTCGCGCTGGAAAGCTGTGTCAGTCGGCTGTCGGTGCAGGCACATCTGTGCGCCCACGGGATCGACGCGCGCGATATGGATGATCTGAGCCGGCTCTACGCGCAATCCGCACCGCCGCTGTTGCAATGGCTCGATACCGCTGCGCAGCCTTTTTCTGCCGCCATCGGCATTATCGAAAATCTCTTTGATCCACAGGTCGTGATCCTTGGCGGCGCCATGCCCGATGCGTTGCTCGACCATCTAATCAACGCGGTGCGCCTGCCCGACCGGTCCGTGTCCAACCGGGCCGACCGCACGCAGCCCCGGCTGATGCGCGGCACGTCGGGGCGGATGACTGCCACGCTTGGCGCCGCGGCCCTTGTCCTCAACCAGGCGTTCACCCCGATGATCGCCGCAAGCCGGTAGGCCCCCATGCCCACACCAGACCAGACCCGCCTGGACGCTGCCCGCGCGCACCCGCGCATTCTTGATCTGTGGTTCGCGCTGCGCCCGCTGACCAACGTGGTGCGCCTGATGAATTCCGGGGCCCACCCGGATGACGAAACGTCGTCAATGCTGGCCGCCCTTGGGCTGCGCGACGGCGTCAACCTGTCCTATGCCTGCTCGACCCGGGGCGAAGGCGGTCAGAACGACATCGGCATCGAAGCGGGGGGCGATCTTGGTGCCCTGCGCACCCGCGAGATGGAGCGCGCCTGCGATATCCTCAATATGCGGATGTATTGGCATGGGGTCACTGCCGATGATCCGATCACCGATTTCGGCTTTTCCAAAAGCGGCGAAGAAACCCTGGGGCGCTGGGGCAAAGACGCGCTGATGGCGCGGTTCGTCCAGATCGTGCGAACCGAGCGACCTGACATCCTGATCCCGACCTTCCTCGACATTCCCGGTCAGCATGGCCACCACCGCGCCATGACCGCCGCCGCGCATCAGGTGATGCAGGCCGCCGCTGATCCGGAATTCGCCTGCGAACTGCCCCCGTGGCAGATCTCCAAGCTTTACCTGCCCGCGTGGTCCGGCGCGGGGCAGGCTTATGACGATGACGAACCGCCGCCCCCCGCCACGCTGGAGGTGCCCGCGACAGGGCGCGATCCGGTCAGCGGCTGGCCCTATGCCCGGATCGGACAGATGTCGCGTGCAATGCACCGGACACAGGGGATGGGGCGCTGGATGCCTGCCGGTGCAGGACAGGATTGGCCGCTGCATCTGGCGGAAAGCCACGTCTCTGGCCCCGATCTGGCCGTCACTGACGGATTGCCACAAAACCTGGCGGATCTCGCGTCGCTGGCACCTGCAATCGGTCCAGACCTGCACACTGCGCAGAAGGCGATTGATGCGGCCATCGCCGGATTTCCGGACTTTGCCACAATCGCCGTGAAGGCACGCGCCGCCTATGACCATGTGGCAGCCGCCGAACATGCCTGTCCGCCGGACGCTGCCCCGCTGATCGCGCACAGGCTTGCCGCCAAACGTGTGCAGCTTGGCCACGTCCTGCGTCTGGCCTTGGGGATCGAGGCGCGCGCGCGCACCGAAGGCACCTGGCTGCGGCCCGGCGCGCAAACGAAGCTGGAAGTAGAATGTGATCCCGGCGATGCCGCAGATTTGACCGCCACCCCCGATCTGCCCGATGGCTGGCACGCGGATGGTCACAGCCTGCATATCGACGCGGCAGCAAGGCCGAGCGATGGGCATCGCGCAGAATATGACCCTGCCGACCCGCCTGCCCCGGCACTGCGTCTGGACATTGGCGGGGCCAGCATCCGTGTTCCGTTCGAGCGGCCAGCGGTGGTTCTAAGCGCGCGCGCCGCCACTCTGAACCCGGAGACAGAGGTGGTCAACCTTGCCACCCAACGGCGTCAGATCGCGGTGGCCCTGTCAGATTTACACCCATCGGAGGCCAAGCCATCGCTGGATCTGCCAACCGGCTGGCAGGCCGAGCGCAGCGATACCGGCCTGACACTCCGCCTGCCGAATACCGCGCCCCAGGGCCTCTATCACCTGCCGCTGCTTCTGGACGGACAGCCCGCAACCAGCGAAACGCGCATAGATCACCCGCATATCGACCCCACGATGCAAAGCCGTCCTGCCGCGCTGTCGGTCCGGGTTCTGCACGCCGATCTGCCACCTGCTCGTGTCGCCTATATCGGCAGCGGCCATGACCGTGTGGCGCATTGGCTGAAGGCGCTTGGCGTGGATGTGACGGACCTGTCGGATACCGATCTGGACAGTGACGCCGCCCTCGCGCCATTTGATACGGTGGTGATCGGTATCTTTGCCCTGCGCTTTCGCCCCGGTCTGCTGGAAGCGATGCCGCGCCTTCATGCCTGGGTGCGGGCCGGCGGCCATCTGGTGACGCTGTACCACCGGCCTTGGGACAACTGGGCGCCCGAAACCACGCCCCCGCTTCGGCTGGAGATCGGACAGCCGTCGCTGCGCTGGCGTGTCACGGACGAGGCAGCACCCGTTACGCAGGCGCAGGATCACCCGCTTTTGTCGTCCCCGAACAAAATCGGCCCGGAGGATTGGAAAGGCTGGCACAAGGAGCGGGGGCTATATTTCGCCAAAAGCTGGGACCCGGCCTATGCCACCCCGCTGGAGATGAACGATCCCGGCGAAGCCGCGCTGAAAGGCGCATTGCTGAGCGCCGAGGTCGGCAAGGGTCGGCACACCCATACCTCGCTTATCCTGCAGCATCAGATGGCCCGACTGGTGCCGGGCGCGTTCCGACTGATGGCGAACCTGACTGCCCCCGCCGCCTGATTGTAAAACAAACGCAGCGGGCACCATGGCCGGCGTCGCGATGGTGTCACGCCGCGCTGCGCGCTGGCCTTCAGCATATTGGCGTTTGCGTCGGTCGTTCCGCGCTTTGTCACAGGGGGGTGCCTTCGTCGCGGCGGTGCCGGAGGCCAGAGGCCGCAATCCGGACGATGAGCGCGCCTGAAAGCGCGATGTTCAGGCGTCAAGGCCCTGATCTGCTTGATCGAATTTTAACCACCGTGGCGTTCAACCATGTCACAAGACGCGGCATGAGCGTTGACGGGTGCAGACAGTTCAAATACAACGCAGGGGTCTTCTACGATTTTCTGATTACACTTTTTGGTGCAGTTTCGTTGCGAAAAGGATACATTAATGTCGAACATAGGCGGCAAAGCCTATGCGATGAATGTGGTCACGCCGAGCAATCCCAAAATTACCTGGGTCAATCGGCTGCTGTTCATGGCATCTCGTGGATTACCGAAAAACCTGATGGGCTTGCTTGGCCTCTCGATCATTCATTTTGCCCGCTGGGTGATCATCCGACCAAACGAATGGCCCGACCTTGGCCAAGGAAAGCAAACCGTAAAAAACGACTACATGCTGTTCTGTTCCAATTTCAACGGAACCTGGGACCAGTATATTGATGCGTTTTCAGACGGTATCCCGAAGGGCCTGAACCTGTTTTGGTATTCGGCAACGAAATACCCGCAATCCATCCCGGTGACGACGTTCAAGACATACATCACCTATAATCAGATCAATACGGATTACTATTACAACGCGACGCCCGGATCGGCGCAGCGTGACATCAAATCCAGCCTGCGTGTCTATGACGCCGTCCTGCAACTGGCCAAGTCACACGGATCGCAAACACCCGAAGAGTTTGCCAAAGCGTACAAAGAAACGATGTTCAAGGTCCAAAGCTGTCTTGGCGATCCGGGGATAGGCCCTGTTGCCAGCCTTGATACAGAGCGCGCGGATATCAATCGCGGTGCTTATGTCAGGAATGCCCAGCAAACCTTCGATAGTGAACGAACATAAACCACCCGAGGATTGCCTCATGCCGGATCTTGATACAGGCCACCTGTTCCTGACGACCCTCGCACCGATCAAGGCCGGAAAGGCCGGGGACGGATCGAACACCTCTTGCGAGCAGAAGGTCAGGGCAACGCTGGCGATGCTGCCCGCAGCATTGCAGTCGCCGGCGACGCAGAATACCGGGCTGAACAGCCCCTTTTCGCGCAACAAACGCACACATCTGGCGCGCATGTTTGTACTGAGCGATGTCGTTTATAACGGGCGCAACGCGCAAAACCCGGTCGTGGCCACGGCGATGGGGATCAATCCGGTCGAACCGCAGGAAATCGACAAGCTGAACGCGGCCTATCTGGTGTTTTGCGCCGATATTGATGCCGTCACGGAAGACGGTGCCGCGCTGCCTCACAACCTGACCCCCGAAGAACAGACCGAAGTACGCAAATCCTACGCCCGCAAACTGTGGGATACGATGGGTCCGGAACTGGAAGAGATCTATCGCAATTGCGTGGGGTTCGATGGCGTCAACTCGGCCGATGGGTTTGCTGAGTACCTCGATCGATGCCATGTCGAAACGACGATGCCCTTCCACGACTATTATCTGAAACTGCCAAAATTCAACGAGCTGTCGATCCCCAAACTTCTGGCCGGGATCCTGGTGCCAGCCGGGATCGGGCTGCTCGCGCTGGTGCTTTGGCTGTTCGGCATGTCCAGCGTGTTGGGCATCAGCACGCTGCTATTGTTCGTCCTTGGTTTCATCATCGCCGCAGTGGCTGCGGTACTAAGCGCCAGATACGCGCTGAACAATGGGGCCAAACCCCTGCCGCCCGGCGAATATGACGATCTGCCATCGGTCCTGAAGGCGCTTTACGTCCAGCAGACCTTTGCCGATTTCGCCATCGACCATCAGGGCGCGGATGCGGACAAGATTTACGAGGATTTCGGGGCCTTTCTGAAAACCCACAAACCGGAAGACAAGATGTCACCGACACAAAACCCCGGTGTAATCTCGATCGCGGCCGAGGGCGGCCTTTCAAGCTAGGATTGAAATTCAAACATGACACGCAGCCTGAATCTGGACGACATACAAGGCAATGTGATCCGCGCCTATGGACGCTACTCCTTTCCTTTCGCACGCTATTTCTTTCTCAACATTTCTGATTGCGGCAAGGGACGGAAATTCATCGAGGCGGTGCGCCAGAAAGTGACCACCGGGGCCACCTGGCCCGAGGGCGGCAAGCCGCTGGTGACGATGAATATCGGCTTTACCTTTCTGGGGCTTCTGAAAATGCAGATCCCCGAACGGACCCTGCGCGGCATGCCCGAGGACTTCATCTCTGGCATGAAGAACCGCGCGTTCATCCTTGGCGACCGCGACGTGACCAAGACAGAGGCGGAATCTGTCGGCTGGGACAGGCACTGGGATCCGATCTGGCAAGGCAACCGGGTTGGCGACGGCGACGATACCGACAACGTTCATATCTGGATCTCGATGAATGCGCAGCTTCAGACCCTGGGGCAGGATGAACCCGTCGCTGACCTGGAAGAGCAGACCCAATGGCTGAGGGATCTTTGCAAGGATCTGGATCAGGGCGTCCGGATCCTGACCAATAACGGCAAGAACGGCGATCAGGAATATCAGGCCTCCTCTGCCGTCTTTCAGGAAAAGAACGGCGTCAAACTGCCCACCCCCAAGGAACATTTCGGCTTTTCCGATGGCATCGGCGATCCGGTCTACAAGGGCCAGTATCCTCCGGAGATCGAAAAGCAGAACGTGATCGGTCGCGGCAAACGCATGAGCCCCGAAGCCGGATGGGAACCGATCGAGGCCGGCGAGTTCATTCTGGGCCATCCCGATGAAAGCCAGGAGCTGCCCCCCGCCGCCGCCCCGCCGGAGTTCACGCACAACTCTACCTTCATGGCCTATCGCAAGCTGCACGAAAACGTCGGCACCTTCGATGAGGTGATGCGCGAGGAGGCCAAGACATTCGCCGCGCATCAGGGCGTCTCGGAAATCGAAGCCCGAGAAACCCTGCATGCCAAGATGTGTGGGCGTTGGTCCGACGGTGTTCCGATCTCGGTCGTGCCCACCTATGACGAATGGGTCGCGTTTGGCGACAAGTTGGGGTTCAACGACGCGGACCCCGTGAAAGCCTTGCAAAATCAGGTGGCTTATCTCCGGTCGCCGGCCTCGTCGAACTTTGTCTATGCCGACGATATGATGGGGTACAAGAACCCGGTGGGATCTCATCTGCGGCGCATGAATACGCGCGACTACCTCGACCCGCTCAACAAGATCGGGATCGATCCCGAGACTGGCGAACAGTATAAGAATAAGAATGCGACCTCGGCCTTGAACAAACGCCGCCGTATCCTGCGGCGTGGCCTGCCCTACGGGCCGCGTGTCGGCGAAGCCAAGACCGACGAAACCGAACAGGGCGTCACCATGATCATCATGTGTGCCAGCCTGTCGCGTCAGTTCGAGTTCGTGCAGCAGCAGTGGATACAATATGGGCTGGATTTCCATCAGGGCAATGACACCTGCCCGATGCTTGGCAATCACGACCGCCACAAACGCTTTACGATCACGTCCGACCCGAAATCCGGCAAGAACCCCTATGTGATGAGCAAGCTAAAGACTTTTGTCGAATGCCGTGGCGGGGATTATTTTTTCATACCCTCGATGACCGCCTTGCGGATGATGGCCATGGGCACTGTCGACGCGACGTGACACAAAAATGCCGAAAGGACAGGCAATGATTTCAGCGGTTCGCAATGTTGGCGGAACCATTCTCGCCGTCCTGATGGTATGGGGCGAAGGGGTGCGAGCGGCAGGCCAGTTGGCCGGGATCGCCTTCAAGGCATCCCGCGCCGAGGGCGGGCTGAAACAGAATATTGGCGCAGAGCTGAAAACTGTTTCCGGCCAGCGCAAGGTGTTCGAGGTTTTGCGGGCATTCCTGCCGAACCCGTCGCTAAAACGAAAGCTGGTGAAGAGCTACGACAATACCGGCACTGTCATTGTCACCCGCAGTAACGATTGTCTGGATGTGCTGGCCCGCAACGAGGATTTCGAAGTCGTCTATGGCAGCCGGATGCGCAAGCTGACCGATGGCGACAACTTCTTTCTGGGAATGCAGCCGGGCTGGGACTACACCCGCGATACCTCTGCGATGCGGTTGGCGGCACGGCATACCGACGTTCCTGAAATTGTGCTGCCGCGCGCGCAGTTGATGGCGAACGATATTGTCGAACGCAGCCATGGCAAGATTGATCTGCCCGCGCAGCTTTCCTTGCAAGTGCCGTGGGATATGACCAACACCTATTTCGGCACCGGCGGGCCGGATGCGGCCACCATGAAAGATTGGACCAGCACCCTGTTCTGGTATCTGTTCGAGGATCTGCCCGCCGATCCCGAACTGGACGCCAAGGCGATGGCCTGTGCCGCAGGGCTGCGCGACTATCTTGACGCGGCCATTGCTGACCGCAAGGCCAACCCGACCGATGGCGAGGATATCCTGAACCGTTGCCTTGCCCTGCAACGCGCCGACACGCCGGGGATGAGCGATCTTGGCATCCGCAACAATATCCTTGGCCTGTTGATCGGCGCGATTCCGACAATCTCAAAGGCATGTTGCTACGCGATGGACGAATTGCTGAACCGTCCGGAGGAGCTTGAGCGCGCGCATCGTGCGGCTTTGACGAACGACGCATCCTACGAGAATTACATCTGGGAAGCGCTGCGGTTCTATCCCCACAACCCGGTCATCTATCGCCGCGCGACGCGCGATACGGTTGTCGCGCGGTCCTCGTTCCGGCAAGTGAACGTCAAGAAAGGCCAGATGGTCTTTGCCGCGACCGTTTCGGCGATGTTTGACCGCTACGCCGTGGAGGCACCGCAGGAATTTCGCGTCAACCGCCCGTTCGAGACCTACATCATCTGGGGTTACGGGATGCATATCTGTTTCGGCGCAGCGATCAACAAGGCGGTGATCCCGGCAATTCTGAAACCTTTGCTGGCCCAGAAAAATCTGCGACGTGCCCCCGGACCGGCCGGTCAGATCGACACCGGGCCAACGCCCCATCCGCAGCATTTCCACCTTGAATTCGACACCTGAGTGCGGCGGGGTCTAGTCGTATTCAATGCGGTAAGTGACTTCCAAGGACCGGACGTTCCTGCCGGGCGCGACATCCGGGCGAAACGTGATCTGCCCATCGGCATCCATCTGTGCCGGTGACTGCTGTGCATTCGCCTGAGGGACGGGCCGCGATTGCACTGCTTCGCCGGCGTCCGCGCCGTTTTCAAAGGCAGCTATGATCGCTGACAGTTTGGCTTTCTGTTCACTATAACTGCTCTTCGCAAAATCACTGGCATATGTGTCGATCTTGCGCTCCAGGCGGCCTGCTTCGGCAGTACGGCCCAAGCCATGATAGGCCTCGGCCAGCGTTAGATAGACCCACTCTCGGTCACCACGCCCGGCAAAGCCATCTTCGTCACTGATAAGATCCTCGCAGATCCGGGCAACCTTTTCGCGGATCATGTTGGCATGTCCGAAATTGACGATCGCGTCAAACCGCGTTTCCAGCCGCGTGGCCCGCAATGAGTACATGAAAGCGGCGTTGATCCCGTTGTAATAATCCTGCTTGATGTAGAAACCGCGTTCGTAAAACCGGATTGCGCGATCAAGATATTCCGCATGGTCGGTCAGATCGAACAAGCGTTTGTTGATCGCCCCTGCCAGACCAAGCGTTTCGGGATCGTTGGTGATGAACGGCGCGCAATATGTCTCCAGGATGTCCTCGGCCTGATAAAGCGAAGACATTGCCAGATCGGGATCAATCTTGCCATTCATGTCGCGCTTTTCGCCGGCCTTGTAGGTCGCAAGTGCAAGCCTTTGCACAATGTACACGTCCGGTTTGCTGTCGGGCCGCCCCTTTGTTTGCAACTCTATCGCCCGCCGCAGCAGATCCATGGCTGTCTCGAAGTCTTTCGCCGCCATCGCGTCCTCAGCTGCTTGCAGCATCTTCGCAAGCGATGCGCCATCATCTGGCACGGCAGTGTTCCGCGCTTCCGGCGCAATATACGCGGGCGGCACAAGGAACGATTCAGGGGTATAATCCGGCGGCCTCATGCTTTTCAGGTTTCGGTAAATCGGGCTATCGGCCTCCGCAGGCACATCGGGTGAAGTTTCCTGTCGGATCCTTTCGATGTCGATGATCTTGGCCAGAAGATCGGACAGATACGCGATAAACCGATCCTGTTCATCGACACTGATGTCTTCGCCGCCATGTTCGTATTGATGGATTACGAAAGAGCTGAGATCAAAGGGAATACGTTCCAGCAACAGCGCCTCGGCGATCAGAACCGTGGTATTCGGGCGCTGCGCGTGTCTGACGCCTAATTCATAAAAAACGTTGGCATTCAAAGTCGACAGATCCGCGATCACCAGATCCGCCTCAAACAGCCAGCGATACATGATGGAATCAATCTGACCGGTCAGGTTGGCATCAATGGCGCGAAAACAATTGACGTTGACCTTGTCACAGGCCGGCTGGACCAACTGTTCAAAGGTCTGGTCAAGGTTCAGCACGCGGCCCGTTACATAGTCGGTCTTTTTGCCAAAACCCGTTACCACAAAGCATGTCAGCTGCCGGTCTGACCCGCCCTTCGCGTCTGACGATTCATTCCCATCCTGCTGCATTTTATGTCCCTCCGTCCCTGGGATCCGTCATCCGATATCGAACTGTTTACCGAAATGCTCTTCCTTGATCAGGATACAGGCCGCCTTACCTATATCGGTCAGATCGTCCATGTTTTGGGGCTTGTCCATCTCCGCGATCGATTCCAGTTGTTCCATCGAGTAGTCGACATTCAGGTGGTCTTTCAGCCATGCGGTGTCGAATTCGACGTTGTAGCGCAGATAGGTCAGAAGTGGCGTGCCGCCGCCCAGAAAGTCGGAGCTTAGATCGCCCACCTCGCTGTCGATCGATCGCGCCGTCGGGCTGTCCGACATCCATTGCAGCAACTGTTCGTTCAACGCGGCATTATCGTCCATCAGCGAGGACAAACCGCGCACGCCCAGTTCTGCGGCGGACATTTTCATGACCTTTTCCTGCTCCATCGCCAGTGTCTTGGTCCCGGTGCCCAATGACACGATTTGAATCTTGTCGCTGCCCACCGGCCAGTTCAGCCCGTGGTTTTTCAGCGCCGCGAGCATCAACAGTTGCAGCGCCGGGTTGTTGTAGGGGCTGACCCCGCCATCCACGAAAGCACCCTGCATGTCGGAAGTCACGTTGATCAATTCGGGTTCAAAATACGTCGGCGCAGCCGAGCTTGCCCGAACAACCTGGCGCAGCAGATAATCCTTGTTGGCCGTTGACCGGCTGCCTGCGATCTCGTTGAAATACATGCCCTTGGGGTTGTTATGGATAATCCACGGGCTGCCGGTGTCGATGCGTTTGACGACAATCCCCAGCCCGGTTTTCACCTCTGGCCCACCAAGGCAGATATCTCCGTATTCACGCTTCAATCCTTCGCGGACCGCCTTGGCGGAAAATTTCGGCCGCAAAAGCCCCATCCGGAAGAAAGACGATTGGAAAATGTCGTTCCCAAATTCCAGGTACAGCTTGTTGATCCGGCTGACCGGCCAGCCAAGTGCCAGCGCCGACGCGATGATCGCGCCGGTCGACGTACCGCCAATCAGGTCGAAATAATCCGATAGAACCGTGTTTTCGTCACCGGTCCGTTTGCGCAGGATTTTTTCGATCCGGGCCAGCATTTGCAGGGTCAGAATTCCGCGGATGCCGCCCCCGTCCAATGCCAGAATTCGCTTTGGGCCTGGTCCGAACAAATGAGCGTTCAGGTCTTTTGACATTTGGCTAACCTTTCTTTGCATCGCGAGATGGAACTCTCCGATATGTATTCATGTGTTTGAAAAAATTGGTCTGTCCGGAAGGGTACAAAGGGGACAGACACGCAACTTCGGCGGATTGGTGGACCAAAGTCGATACGGGCCAAGTGGAAAAACGCTTGTTTTCATTTTGATTGCGAAGGCTGCGGAACCGCATGTCTATTGGAGCCGTTTCCCTATGTATAAGTCAACAGTCACGCGGGCTTGAGCGCGGTTTTAGAGGCCGAATTCGTCGCTCTTTACGGCTTGCAGGACGCCGGCGACAAACCCATTACGAACGAAGCTGGCTGACACGAAGGCGGATGACCCTTATCTGCCGTTGATCTGTGAAGGATGGGTAAAGATATGCAACGCGTGATTTTGTTCAGCGGCCATATGATCGACAGCCCGGACAGGGACACACCGCGCTTTCCGGCATCGATGGAAGATGCGGCAAGCGCGCGGATCGCGGCAATTCTTGAAGGCTGGCGGGTCGGCAAGAACGACATTTGCATCTGTGGCGGCGCACGCGGGGGGGACATTCTTTTCGCGGAACACGGTCTTGACCGCGGCGCACAGGTGTGGGTGTTCCTCCCGTTGGAGCAAGAAGCATTTCTTGATGCGTCGGTCAGGCTTCCGCCCGCTTGCGACTCTGGCTGGGAGGACCGGTTTGCAGAAATCCTTGGACAGTCCACGGCGGTGTGGCCGGAGCCGGACAGCGCCGACGATGCATCTGAAAATCCGTTTGCAAAGAATAACTCCCGCATGATTTCTGCGGCAAAGAGCTGTGCCGATGGCGGCCCGATTCATCTGCTGCTGTTGTGGAATGGACAGGGCGGCGACGGCGGCGGCGGCACCGCCGATGTCGCGCACCGGGTCGAGGGCATCGCGGCAAAGGTGGCGATCATTGATCCGACCGAACTGCATTGATCCGGGTCTACCCGTCTTCTGGCGAGGATTTCTCCGTTCCCGCGCGTTCTGCCTGATCGGACTGGGTTGCTTTCCGGATCGACTGGGTCCAGCCCGATGTTTCCTTTCGCAGCATGGTTTCAACCCGCGTGACCAACAGCTCAAAGGGCTTTTCATCGTCATACGGTGCCGCCCGCGCGAGAAAGAGGAATTTCTCCTGCTTTAAAGACTCTGACACAGCCCGGTATTCGCCCCAGTTTTCCTGGAACCGGTACAGCCCGATGACTCCGGCGAGGACCGCCACGATCAGCCCCAAAGCACCGATCACCATGCCGACATAGACGTGTTTGTCGATATATCCGGCCAAAAGCGGGATTGACGCGGCGGCGATAATCTCGATCAGCCGCAGTTTCTTGTAGGCGGTCTGATTGAACACGCTTTTGCGGTCGTACCACTCAATCTGCCCATCTAGGCGCTGCTCCAGATAGTCGGTTTCGGCGCTGGTCATGGCATGACGGCCCAAGCGTCAGAAGCTGTGCACATATTGAACCATGACAATATCCGCATCGATCTTGATGTCGCCATTCAGCGAACCTCGTCCGGGATTGGTGGCTTCGGTCAGGCGGATCGGTGCGTCGTCAAAGAAGGTGTGCGCATAGCCGAACTTGATGGACCGCGACGGTGAGAACGCATGTGACAGGCCAAGGCCGACATAGTAGCGATGCGCATTGGGCGCGCGCGGGTTGCGAACCTTGGTCGGCGTGGGGGTTTCATCATAGGCAAGCCCCCCGAAAATCTTGGTTTTCGGGGTGATCTGATAGCCTGCGCCGACGGCGACATAGACCGCATCATGCCAGCCGTTCTTGACTTCGAGCGTCCCCAGACCGTTCGACGTTTCGATGATCGTGTCTTTGAACTTGCTCCACCCGGTGAGTGTGGCCGATCCGTAAACCTCCAGCCTGTCGTTGATCTGACCATGCGCACCAAGCTGCAACATCCAGGGCGTGGCAATATCGTATTTTGCCGACCCCGAGTCCGATATGCCAAAGCCGGGCAGCGCGGCCAGTGCTGCCGTCGAACCGTCGATCTTAACATCGCCGTCGAATTCATGGTTGATCGCTGACCGGTAGGACACGCCGAACCGCCATTGATCCGTGGCCTGATATTCCAGACCGACCGTGGCCCCGAATGCCAGTTTGTCACCCTCGAACGTTGCCAAGGCATCAGTCGCGCGCGCCGGAGCAGCGGGCGTTGTCGAAATATTGGTCGCGAATTTCGAGGTATAATACTGGATGTTGAGTCCGGCACCGACGCTAAGCTGTTCATTGACCTGATAAGACAGGATCGGGCTGAGGTTATAGGCTGTCAGCTCTGTCGTGGTCGCGGTGTATCGGGAGGCGGCTGTGTCAGTGTAGTCCGATTCCGTCGCCCAAGGCGCGTTGAACGCCAGCCCGAAATGCAGCTTGTCCGTCAGTTGCTTGCTCACATACCAGAACCCCGAAAAGGTCGTGTCGAGGAATTGCGACGGCTCTGACGGGTCGCCATCCGTGATCGGCACGCCGCCGGATGTGGTAGCAGACAGCCCTTCAAACGTGTCGGTTGGCAGGATCAGCGTCACACCGGCAGACGCATTCCATCCCGGAAACCGGCTCAGCGATGCAGGGTTGGAAAACATCGCCGATACGTCGTCAATGCCCGCACCATTCGCGGCATAGGCTGTTCCCAGCCCCATCGCGCTTTGATGCAGGTTCTGGTAGCCATTGGCCATCGCCGAAATCGGAAATGCCAGCGCCACCATCAGGGTCACCGTTGATAAATGTCTTTTCAAGAGCATGACGCTTGTCCTCTGCGTGACGCCGTGGCCCGTTAATGATCGGTCATCGGCAATATGCGCAAGCGCCCCTATGGCCTTGCTTTGCTGGGAACTGGAAAAATTACGCTCTGGAAACCGCCGGTCGGATGTGATCCCGACCTAAGGCAAATCTGAATGGCTTGGATACCTGCCGAAAAAAGACAGCAGCGCCAACCACGGCGTACACCTATACATATGCTACTTATGCAACCTTAGACTGTATCAGGTAAACCCCGATAACATTGCTTGGCACCGCCAGTTCGCAAATCATAAGATGTGGATTTTCGGTCACACACACCATTCCTCTACATCAGGCTGCAGGCGATAAGCCTTAAAACAATGGCAAATAAGTGTAAACTTGCCCGACCCCAAGGGTTGTGTCGCGTGGCTGACAAGGCGATGTCTCTTGACGTAGCACTACTATTACGGAAACATGCGTACATCTTTAACGGCAGCGTATCCAAGGCAACAGATTTTGGCCGGACCATGCCTGCTGGAATACGCTTGCCCCTGACGAACACCTGATGAAACTGAACCGCAGGAAACGCATTACCTTGGCCAGAACCATTCTTCACGCCGCGGGTTCGGTCTTTGGTTGTCTGCGTGCATGGGTTTTTCTGGCCATAATGGGTGTCATTGCAACAATGCCCGCATTGGCCCAGACCTGTGATGTTGACCCTGTGCCGATGCCCGCCGGCTTCCCGGACCAGCCGATCAATATCTTCATTCCGCGCAGCACCGCATCCGGATCGCTGCCGCTGAGTGACGAGATCGCAAAAGCCATCCGCAATCTCAAGGACGCCGATGGCAACGATCTGAACATCGAGGTGAACCTTCTGTTCAAGTTCGGTGGCAATCTGGACGTCGCGCTGGAGTATTTCTCGGAGCTGCCGCCAAACGGCTATAACGTCATACAGCTTAACGACACCTATGCCAGCCTGCTTGCCACATCCCCCGATCAGGACGTATTCCTGACCCCCCTGAACATTGCGCAGATCACCTTCAGTCAGCTTTACATCCGCACGGACGATGCCCGGTTTTCGGATCTTGGCGGGTTTGTCGATCACGCATCGTCGGGTGACACCTCGATCTTGAAAATCGCGATTTTCGGCGGCGATGACACCGACCTTGGGCTTGAGAATTTCCTGTTGGAGAAGTTCGAGCAGACCTTTTTGATCCCGCTCGACACGACTGCCGAAGCACCGGCGATCGAAGAGGTTTCGACCACGCCCAACGATCCTGCCACCCCGCCCGCCTTTGTGTCCCAAGCCTATGAAAGCGGGTCCGAAAGGTACTTTTCGCTGTTCAACAAGACGGACAGAAAGGATGGCTATGCCGATGCCCTGATCGAACAGCCTGGCGACATCGCGCGGCTGATCGAAGGCGGCTTTCTGAAGCCGATATTCACGTTGCTGCCAAAGGAGGACGTCACCCAGGCGCTGACCACGCGCCTTGGGCCGACCACGTCTTTCGCCACGCCAGACCGGGAACAATGCCACGCCTATTACCGGTTCCGGGGTTTTTTCGTGCAGCAGGGCATACCGCCCGAACGACGACAGTTTCTGGACTGGTTGTTCCAGCAAGCCTTCAATTCCGAGAGTTTCCAGAAATTCAATCGCACACACTATATGGATGTCCTGTATACTGACCCGGACATCATCAGCAGCTACTGCTCCAGAAAACAGGCAGAAGCGTTCTTTTTCGATAGTATCAGCCATTTCAAAGAGTGTTTGGACGCGCCCGGCCCTGACAATACTCGATGAATGGAGGCGCGCGAATTGAACGACCCGACTGTCGATCGGCTGGCAACCGCCGCGTTGCAAAGCGATACAGAGGCGTATCGCTTGATCGCGAAACGTCTGTCCCGAAACCCGCTGGAGACTGCCTTGTTCGGCGGTAAATGGAACGGAGAACACGTCGAGCGCCGCTTGCGACTGTTCCGCGATCTGACGCCGGAATATGAACGGGCGATGGCAGGCTTGGGCATTCCTGACCCCAGCGCGACTTTCCTGTTCGAGATCATCGTGCCGCTTACGCAGTATCTGGGCCAACGCGCGACCGAAACGGCTGGCACCTTTCTGGTTGGCATCGGCGGGGGGCCGGGGGTGGGCAAAACGACGCAATCCAAGATCCTGTCCGCCTGCCTGCCGATGATGGCGTCTGCCAAGCAACGCTGTCTCAGCCTCTCGCTGGACGACTTCTATTTCCCGAAAGAAGAACGTTTGCGCCGGGGACACAAATGGCGGACCCTGCCTGGATCACATGACACCGAACGGCTTTGCGCGTTTGTCTCGGCACTTGATCGCCGGGGCGGGACGTTGACCGTTCCACGCTACGATCTGGGCCGCGACACGCCAGCGGCGGACGAGGTTCTGCCGGACACGCCCGACATCTGCATTTTCGACGGGGCGATGGTCGGCGCGCGCTGCCCCGGCTATGACACACTGGCAGATCGGTGCGATTTCTTCATCTACCTCGACGCTCCGATAGCCCAATTGCAACAATGGCGTTTTGGCCGAGAGCGCAAAATCCGCAAGCAGACACATGGGCAGGCCGGGTTCACCGAAGAGCAAATGCAAGCGTTCTGGAACGAAGCCCTGCAACCCAGCATCACCCAATGGGTCATGCCAAATGCACGCATCGCCGATGTGGTGCTGGAAATCGGGCCTGACAGAAATCTTCTGGGGGTCCGTCGGCCACAATCGCAGGCCAGAACAGAGGCAGAGACTATATGACCGTGACAAACGAGGCAGAGAAACAGGCGCGCGTAGACGCCCTGCTGGTGCAAGGCAAAAACGTGTATCAGCCGCTTTACAACTACCCCCACAAGCCCGCGATTGGGCCGCTGCGCCCCTGCTTGGACCGTTGCCGCGCGGTCGAGGCGGCGATGCGTGACAATATAGAGGGACGCAAGCTGTGGGATGCGGGCTGTTCACTGGGCTATAACACGCTGTATTTCGTGGATCGCGGCATGATCGGGCACGGCACCGATATTGACCCGCGCAATGTCAGCCTGTGTCAGGAAATCCAGCGCTACACGCCCGGCAGCGCCACATTCGCGCAAGAAGAGCTGTCGGCTGAAACCTGCGCGCAAATAGCGCCCGGAGACTTCGACTATGCGTTTTTCTTCAGCATTCTCCACCACATCGTGCAGAACAAGGGGTTAAAGCATGTTCAGGGCATGATGCAGATGCTGACGGAGCGCATTCCGGTTCTGTTTGTCGAATTGGCGCTGAAATCCGAAATCCCGCCCCCCGGCTATACATGGGACACTTATCTGCCGGACGAAGAGTTGGCAATTTTTGAGACCTGTGGCGCGCTTGATATTCAGCTGATTGGCCACTTCGTCACTCATGTCGGGCCGCTTCCCCGGCCGCTGTACCGCGTTTCGCGCAAAAATGGCGGCGGGACATCCTGAGCAATGGCGACCAATGCCCTCTCTGCTGACAGTTTGCTGTCCGACCCGATCCTCGGGCAATTATCGGCGATCCAGCTATCAAAACTGTTGCCGCATATCGAGACGCGCGTGATCTCGGCGGGGGCTTATCTGTACCAGACCGGCGACGCCGCCCGGACCGTCTATATGATCCAGCGCGGCACGATCCGCCTGGAATGCGCGAGCGGCCGCTTTGTCACGCGGAGTGAAGGCTATGCTGGCGAAGAGGCCTTGCTGGGCATCGATACCCATACGGATGCCGCCATCGCGGTGGAAGATTCCGACGTGCTGGCGATCCCGGCCGTAGCCCTGGCAGACATTGCCGCGATCAGCCGATCCCTGCGTGAGCTTTTCTTCAAATCCTACGCCAGCCGCTACGATGATCCGGGCAATGCCGCGACGTCGCAGATCCCCACGACGCTAACAGGCGATGCAACACTCCTTGCAATTGCCGGCTGGCTTCAAGCCATCGTCTGGCCGGTTGCGGTGTATTTCATCGGCCCCGCCATCGGCCTAAGCGACGCCGCGACCGATTTCCTTGCCATAATCTCTGTCACTGTCTGCATGTGGCTGTTCGGCTTGGTGCCGGAATATGTGCCGCCGCTATTTGCCGCGCTTGCGGTGATCTTGTTGGATGTCGCACCGCCCGAACAGGCGCTGTCCGGCTTTCGTTCCGAAAGCTTCTTCATCTGTCTCAGCATCTTCGGCATCGGGGCGTTGATGGTTGCATCGGGCGTGACCTACCGATTTTCATTGTGGGTCTTGTCGCGTGTCCCTTCGACACCTTTGGGTTACAGCCTCAGCCTGTTTGGCCTTGGATCGCTGCTGTCGCCGATCATCCCGTCGGTGGTGGGGCGCATGACCATCATCTCGCCCTTTCTCGTCGATCTGGTCGAGATCTCCAAGGCCGGGCGTAAAGACGTTTTTGCTAACCGGCTGATCTTTAGCCTGACGGCGGGTGTGTCGATTTTCGTGCCGCTGTTTCTGACGGCATCGGTGCCCAACCTGGTGATCTACGGACTTCTTGATCCGCAAACGCAATTCGCGTTTGACTGGCTGTCATGGTTCAACGCAGCCTCGGTTTTCGGTCTGCTTGTGCTGGTGTCCTACTTCGCAGTCTCTGTGGTGCTTTTCCGCGGTGCCCGACAGTTCTCCATCCCGCGGCAGACCATCCTGGAACAACGCCGCATCCTCGGCCCGATCGCACGGCTGGAATGGATCGCAATTCTGGCGGTATCCGCCATGACCCTCGGCATCCTGACAGAGGCACTGCACGGGATCGACGTGCCATGGGTTGCGCTGGCCATTTTCGTGACGCTCATGCTGTTCGGTTCGCTTCAGCGCGAAGCGTTGCGCAACCAGATCGACTGGCCGGTGCTGGTCTATATCGGGGCGATCGTGGGCTGGGTGCCCATCGCCGCCAGCATCGGGCTGGACACGTTCATTGTCAGCCATCTGGGATGGCTCGGTGCCTATATGCGCAGTGACTTCCCGCTCTTTATCCTGATGTTATCGGCCATGATCCTGCTGGTCCGGCTGGCTTTGCCCACCGGGGTCACCGTGGTGCTGTTCGCGACCGCGCTGTTTCCGCTGGCCATCGCGCAGGGCACGTCACTGTGGTTGATTGGCTTTGTCATCCTTGCCGTCGCCGATACGTTCATCTTTCCGTATCAAAGCTCGTATTTCCTGAAGCTTCGCAACGATCTTGCAGCGCGCGGCATGGCCGAAGTTTGTGACGAGCAGCGCATCATCACCGCGAATATTGTCATGCTGGCCCTGCGGATCGGCGCGATTTACGGCTCGCTGATATACTGGCAAAAGCTGGACTTGATCTGATGAACAGAAACTCTCTGCGCATCGCTGTCATGCTGGTCTTCATGGGGCTGTTTTTTGCGCTGGTCTACTGGCAGAAAAGCCGCGCCCAGCAGATCCTGATTATCCACAGCTACAATACGGATTACTCATGGGTGGAGGCGATCAACGAAGGCATCGAACGCGCGACAGAGGATCATCCCGGCATCTTGGTCCGCTATCATTACATGGACCTGAAGAACCACACGGGTGAGGACTTTCGGCGCACAGCCGCAAAGCTGGCCAACAGGGTGGTCGAGGAATCCCAGCCAGACGTGCTGATCCTGTTCGACGACCCCGCGCAAACGTTGGTGGGTCAGAAGTTTTTCAAGGACCGCGATGACGGGCAGCCGGCGATCAAAGTGGTGTTTGGCGGGGTCAATGGCGATCCCACCGCCTATTACGGCGATAGCGAAAATGTCAGCGGCATCCTCGAACGCAAACCGATGGAGGTGATCCGCGACATTTCGCTTACACTACTTCAGGTGCAGGTCGCCGAGGGCGAGGCACCAATCGCCAAGCCGCGCATCGTGTTCATCGGTGACAGGTCGGCATCCATCACTGCCGACATTCCGCATTTTACCAGCATCGACTGGGCACCGTTCGAGTGGCTGGACCCGGTACAAGTGGACACGTTCGACGAATGGAAACAGGCGGTGCAGCGCGCCGGGCAGGATGCGGACCTCATCCTCGTGACCAACTATCAACAGATCCGCGGCGGCGAGGGCGGACCCTTCATTCGTCCGGCCAGTCAGGTCATGAAATGGGCCGAGGCAAACGCCACCGTGCCGATCGTCGGCATGGGCTGGACCAACAGCCAGGACGGCGCGATGCTCAGCGTATCGGCGTCACCCTACGAACAGGGCGAGGTCGCAGCCCGCGAAGCCTTGTCGGTCCTGGACGGGGCCGCGCCGATGGGCACGATGACGTCAAAGCAGTTTCTGGTCCATATATGTCAACCGGCGCTGGAGCGGCGCGGCCTGATCGTCCCCTTCATCCACGAGGCCTTTGCCCGCGCCACAGGCAACTTCTACACGGGAGATTGTTAACGTGGCCGTCCCGGCAAAACGCAGCTGGCGGCAAATTGAAACAGACGCCGTATGAGCACGATCTTCATCAGTCACAGTTCTGCCGACAACGCGCTGGCCAAGCAGCTTGAAGCGCGGCTGCGGCAGCAGAACCATGTCTGCGTGTTTCTTGATCTTGATCCGACCAAGGGCATCGTTGCGGGGCGCAGTTGGGAAAGGACACTCTACCGCAAATTACGGGCCTGCCGGGTTGTGATTGCGATCTGCACGGAATCCTATCTGCAATCGCATTGGTGCTTTGCCGAAATTGCCCTGGCCCGGATGGAAGGCAAGCCGATCATGGCGCTTCTGGCCGATCCGTTGGCGCCGGATGCCAAGCTGCCCTCGATCATCACCGAAAAACAATTCATTGACCTGCGCGCGAACCCGGAGGACGGATACAGGCGGCTGTGGCACGGGCTGTCAGAGCTTGATCTGCTGGGCGCGGTTGGCGATTGGGACCCCAGATCATCGCCCTATCTTGGACTGAACGCGTATCACGAAGAACATGCGCCGGTATTTTTCGGCCGCGGAAACGAGGTGCGCGCAGGCGTTGAATTGCTGGACCGTGGCGCACCAGGGCTGATCATGGTGCTGGGCGCATCCGGCAGCGGCAAATCCTCGCTCGCGCGCGCCGGTATTCTGCCGCGCTTGCGACGCGAACCGAAACACTGGGTGATCGTCGATCCGTTTCGCCCCGGTCGCGACCCGTTTGCGGAACTGGCGCAATCGCTCAGTAATTCGTTCCGGCGCTACGCCCCCAACGCACCACCCGATGCGCGCAAGCCCGAAAACATCCAGCGCCGGTTGCAGGCATGGCATGAAGCCCCGCCCCTGCTGCTGACGCATCAAATGGAGCCAAATTCCCCGACAGCAGAGACAAAGCCACAGGAAGACGAACGTCTTCACAATCTTCTGGCAAGGCTTGAGGCCCTGCGCCACGAACCGCCCTCCGACGCAAACGCCTCGCTGCTTGAATTTCTGGACTGGAGCCTCGATGACCTCCGTCGGATCTGCAATCAAGAGCCCGAGGATGCGCCGATGCGTCCCGGATCCACCCCTCTCGTTGATTTTGCCTATCAGTTGCGTCGCGGCGCTGGTCAACCCGAAGCGCAGCTGCTGGTGGTTATCGACCAGTTCGAGGAACTTCTTGGCCAACTCGGGACCAATGCTCAGACCGCGCATTTCCTGAACCTTCTGGCCGCGTCGCTGGATGTCGAGGATTCACCGATTACCGTGCTTGTCACGATGCGGTCGGATTTTCTGGAATCCTTTCAGCACGCGAACGCGCAGCTTGGCATGGATTTCGAGACGCTGTCGCTTGGTCCCATGGCGGTGGAAGGCATGCGGCAGGTGATCGAAGCGCCGGCCAAGCTGGGCGCGATAGAGTTGGAGCCCGGACTGGCCGACCGGCTGCTTGAGGATGCCAGCACGGCCGATGCGCTGCCGCTTCTGTCCTTCACCCTTTGGCTGATGTGGCGCGATTGTCATCAGTCCGGGATAATGACGCTGGACGCCTACAAGGCGTTGGGCGGTCTTGACGGTGCCATCGCAGGCGAGGCGGACGCCATCCTTGCCCGCGCCCGCCAAAACGATCAGGAACCCGCCTTGCGCCGCGCGTTTCTGCAAATGGTGCGACTTGCGGATGACGGCCAGTTTGCACGCCAGCCCGTGCCTTGGGATGCGCCGGACTTGCGGCCCGTGGAAGACCTGCTTGATAGTTTTGTCGAGCGACGGCTACTGGTTTCGCGCGCCGAGGGTGGCACACGCGTGCTGGAGGTCGCGCATGAATCGCTGTTTCGGACTTGGAAACCGCTGCGCAGTTGGATCGAGGATCACCGGGCGGAATTTCTGCTGCGACAACAGGTCAGGCAAGCCTCTGTCGCATGGGACAAGGCCGGGCGTCCCGCCGATCATCTCTGGCGTGGGTCACGGCTCGAACAGGCGGTCGAACTTCTCAAACGCGGCGGTTTTGACGGGCGAACGCCGGAACACAAGACCGGCAAAGCGTTTGTGCAGGCAAGCGAGGCGATGCGAAAACGCCAAGGCCGCAGGCGCCGCAATATCGTGATGGCAGTCACTGCGGTGCTTCTGGGGTTTCTCGGATATGCTTTGGTCAAGGAACACGAGGCCAAGATGTCCGAACGCATGTCTTGGGCACGGCAGCAGGCGCTGACTGCGCTTGGCCAGCTGGGCACGGACCCGGTGCAAAGCATGGTCACGGCGCGCACAGCCGTTTGCGTGACCCAAACCCATGATGGGCTGGTGCTGCCCGCCGCGCAGAGCGCGCTGAACCGCGCGGTGCAGGCTGCGCAGAGGCAGCAAACCTTGAAAGGTCACAAACATGCCGTGACCGACGTTCACTTCCTTCCGCCGCCAGGCGACGGCGACACCGCAATGCAGCGCATGATCTCGCGGGATCGAAACCGCTCGGTGCTGACGTGGAATGTGCCGGACGACACAACGCGCCAGTGCAGCGCAACACCCGCACCCAATTTGGCTTCTGACAGGGTCCGGCAGTTTGCAGTCAGCCCGTCCGGCGGCTTTTTCATCGCGGCGGTGGCCGGCGGCAATGTCGACCTATATGACATATCCAATCCTGCGGGCCGCCCGAAACTGTCAGCGGTCATGCCACAACAGGTCGAAGTGACGGCCATTTCCGTGGCCCCCGATGGCAGCCGCACAGCGGTTGCGGGCCGCGATGGGTCCGTGGTGGTCACACCGATTTCTGGAAAGTCCTGGACGGCAAACGGGATTGCCTTGCCACGGCAAGATGGTCGCGTCACTCAGCTTGCCTTCAGCGAGGATGCCCGCGTGCTTGCTACGGCGGGTTGGGACGGCACGCTTGCGCTTTGGGATGCCGCCACTGGCGTGCTGCTTCACCGGCTTGAAAGTCACACCGAAGGCGTCACGGCGCTCGCGTTCAAGGATGGCATGCTGGCCAGCGGCGGATGGGACAAGATGGTCAAGATCTGGGACGTATCGTCGGGCAAGCTGATACATCGCTACGCACATGATGCGGCCATCTCTGCCCTCGCATTTGTACCCGATAGCGACGGCGATTACATCTTGGCAAGCGCCAGTTGGGACAAGACCGTTCGGCTATGGGACGTCACCATGGGACGTGCGCTGCACACGCTGGAACACACCGCTCCTGTCGTGTCGCTTGCAGTCGCGCCCAAATCGGCCAGTGTCCCGAAGACAGGCGCGCTTCGTATTGCCACCGGTGATTGGAGTGGCCGGGTCTATCTTTGGACGCTGGACAAGGGCGCAAAGACGACCGCGACCTCAAAGATCGTGGCCCATCACCAACAGCCGGTGAATGCCCTGAGCTTCAACGAGGATGCCAGCCGACTTGCCAGCGCCAGCGACGATTCCACGATCAAGCTGTCCAAACTGACCGACCGGACTGACCAATATGACTGGAAAAGCGGGCTGGACGTACGGCAGTTCAACCGCGGCGCAACCAATGAGAAATGGATAGCTGTCATCACCCAAAGCGGCGTACAGGTTCAGGACGCACATGAAGGCGGGGTTCGACAATCGATCACAGGCTATTCGGGCAATGCCGAGGGTGTTGCGTTCAGCCCCGGCACATCCAGCAAGCTGGCGATCGCGGCGGACAACTTGTTCGAATATTACCTTGATCCGCAGGAATTGTTGATATGCGCTGACAAAATGATCGCACAAAATCCCACTACGAACGCAGCCGGGAAATCCATGGCAGAGCTTTGTTCGCAGGTGGCACTGCCTTCGGACATTGCCAGTATCTGGTCCAGGGGGCACGCCTTTCTGACACAGTTCCTCACCTTCCAGTGAGATGCACAACCGTCAGTCCGTTAAGGCCTTTCAGCATCACGCCGCTCAACATGCACTCCAAAACAAGTTTCGTCCAAGCAGACGATGAAATGCAGCCAGTTTTGACACGATATATCTGCGTTGGCGTCCGGCCCCTCTCGGCTCGAAAAGCCGGAAGGCCGATATGCTTCTTAAACCGAATGATGCGTTCGGGTTTGTCGCATCTAGTTGGTGATGATCTCCGGCCCCATGAAGGTTGTCGGCAACCAAGTCGACAGGATCGGGATGTAGGTCACCATGATCAGGAAGACGAACAGCACCGCCAGAAACGGAAGCGACGCACGCACGACCCGCATCATCGGCATCCCGGCCACGCCGGATGTGACGAACAGGTTCAGACCGACAGGCGGCGTGATCATCCCGATCTCCATGTTGACCACCATGATGATGCCCAGATGGATCGGGTCGATGCCCAACTGAATCGCAATGGGAAAGACCAGCGGGGCGACGATGACGATCAGGCCCGACGGCTCCATGAACTGGCCGCCAATCAGCAGGATCACGTTCACGATCACCAGAAACATCACCGCGCCGAAGCCCGCAGACAGCATCGCCCCGGCAATTTGTTGCGGAATCTGCTCGTCGGTCAGGACGTGTTTCAGGATCAGGGCGTTGGCGATGATGAACATCAACATCACCGTCAGTTTGCCAGCCTCGAACAGCGTATCACGGGTGTCGCGGTGGAAGAACACTGTGATCAGCGCAATCGGCCTGTCCAATAGGGTCAGGTTGCGCTGACCCTCGGGGCGCGACAGCGGCCCCATGTCCCGGTAAACGAAACTGGCAATGAAGAACGCATAAACGGCCGCCACCGCCGCCGCCTCGGTCGGGGTGAAGATACCCCCATAGATGCCGCCAAGGATGATGACGATCAGGAACAGACCCCAGCCTGCTTCGCGACCCGCGCGGAACACCTCTCCCCAGCCTTTCCATTCGCCTTTCGGCAGTTTCCTGACGACCGCGATGATGAAAATCGTCAGCATCAGCATCGTGCCCGCCATCAGCCCCGGTATCACCCCGGCCAGAAACATGCGCCCGACAGAGACATCCGTGGCCGACGCATAAACCACCATCACGATGGAGGGCGGAATCAGGATGCCCAGCGTGCCCGCATTGGCGATGACACCGGCGGCAAAGTCCTTGGAATAGCCCACCTGCCGCATGCCCGCGATCACGATCGACCCGATGGCCACAACCGTCGCCGGCGAAGACCCCGACAAAGCCGCGAAAAGCATGCAGGCAAAAACCCCGGCGATGGCCAGACCGCCGGGCAGATGCCCGACGATTGCAATGGAAAACCGGATGATGCGCTTCGCCACGCCGCCAGTGGACATGAAGCTGGAGGCAAGAATAAAAAACGGGATCGCCAGCAGGGTGTAATGCCCGGCCATCGCCTGAAAGAAGGTCTGTGCGATGGACGCCAGCGACGTATCGCTTAATACCAGCAGGAAGACGATGGATGACAGGCCGAGACTGACGGCAATCGGCACGCCGATCAGCATCAGACCGATAACCATGACAAAAAGTGAGATAACTTCCATGGCGATCAGCCCTCGCGGTTCATGTGGGCGACGTCGTCGATGGCGTCTTCGGCCTCATGGCTGACAATCAGGCTTTTGGAGCGGCCGGTCGCAAGGCGAATGGTGGCTTGTATGTACCGAAACAACAGCAGCGCCATGCCGAAGGGCAGCATGACATAGGGGATGAAGCGGGGCAGTTTCTCGTAATGCTCCCCCTCGTTCATGATCGGCTCAATCCAGCGAAGCCATTCGGGAAAGCGTATGTCCACCACCTCGTACCAGCCGCGATAGGATGTGCGCTTCATTTCCTCCAGCCCGGTCGGGAACCAGCGCCCCGTGGTCTGTGGCAGGTTGGCAAAATTGGCCCAGTAATCCCAGGCACCTTTCATCAGCAGCGCCGCGTAGATAACACAAAGCGCACCAGCGAGCAGCGCCAGAACAAGGCGGGTGGCGGGCGATAACAGGTTAATCACCGCATCCACGCCCAGATGGGCCGTCACCTTCACGGCGTAACTGACCCCGAAAAGCACCAGCCATGCAAACAGGAACGTCACGGCCTCCAACCCCCAGACCAACCCGGTGTTGAAGCCGTAGCGCAGCACGACGTTAACGAATGTGATGATCGTCATTATGCCAAGGATAAGCGCAATCGCGGTCTCCTCGATCTCGTTCACGAAACGGCCAAGCGCCGTTTGCGGTTGATAGTGAGCGGACATGTTTCCCCTTCCGAAATATGTCTGGTTGGAGTCGGGCTCCACCACCCCTGAAGGGCCGCAGACCGGAAAGCTGCCCTTTCCGCCCCTATCGCTTGAAGGTGCCTGCCCCTGCACGTCATATGCGGGGACAGGTCGTGACGATGGATCAATGCTTGGCGTTGATCTCTTGCGCAGCGTCGATGTTCTCCTGCCCGACATCGGCTGTGAACTGCTCCCAGACCGGCTTCATCGCATCGACCCAGGCCTGGCGCTGATCCTCATCCAACTCGCGGATGACACCGCCCGCATCAACCACGGCCTGACGGGCCTCCATGTCGACTTCGTTCACGGCCGCGTTCCGTTCCGTTGTTACCTCATCAACGATGGTCGCAAGCTGATCACGGACGTCATCCGGCAGGCTTTCCCACCAATCGATGGATGTCACGAGCATATAGTCAAGCACTCCGTGATTGGTCTCGGTGGTGCCGTCCTGTACCTCAAAGAACTTCTGCCCATAGATATTCGACCAGGTGTTTTCCTGCCCATCGACAACACCGGTTTGCAGCGCACCATACACTTCGGAAAACGCCATCGGTTGCGGGCTGGCGTCCAGCGCCTCGAATTGCGCCTTCAACACGTCCGATTGCTGCACGCGGAATTTCAGCCCGGCCGCATCGCCGGGCAAGATCAAAGGCTTGCTCGCAGACATCTGCTTCATGCCGTTATGCCAGAATCCAAGACCCACCAACCCACGACGAGACATCGATTCCTTCATCGCCTGCCCTGTTTCAGAGTTCTGAAACTCGTCCACGGCGTTGATGTTCTTGAACATGAAAGGCAGATCGAAAATCCGGAACACTTTGGTGAACTGTTCGAATTTCGACAGCGACGGTGCGGCCAACTGCACGTCGCCCTGAAGCATCGCCTCAAGCACCTGATCGTCATTATAAAGCGTCGAGTTCGGGAAGACCTCCATGCAGGCCTTGCCATCCATCTCTTCGTTCACGCGCTCCATCAACAGACTGGCTGCAATCCCCTTGGGGTGCTTGTCAGAATTGGTGACATGGCTGAACTTGATGACAATCTCGCCATCATCACAGGCTGCAACCGCTGTTTGCGCCGTGGCTGTCAAAGCGGTCGCAATCGCCGCGCTCACCAGAAATCTTTTCATGTGGTCTCCTCCCGAGATGCTGATTTTCTTTTTTTATAGCCTCACAAAACCACGCGATGCGGTGACGCCAGTCAATAGAAACGGCGCATCGCACTCAAGTTTTCGTGACAATCATCTAAGGTCTATAAATTTTATTAATTGTATCATCGGCTTGCAGCCAAAACCGCGGATTCGGAGTTTTGAACCCCCCTCTCCTCAACACTGCCTTCCATACAGCCTGCGGCGCGCACAATACGAAAAACCGGGCATGCCTTCTACCGCAGAGCGACCGTGGTCACTCGAACGATTCGGCACTCAAAATCAGCTCAACCCGGCCAAAGTGCCCTGGGCCCAAGCGGCCCCCTCATGGTATTCTTCAATCTGCGCGCCCTTTTGCGGGATGGCGGGCGGGGCGATGGGCGACAGCCCGAGCGGCGTACGTCGTCCCTCCGCTGACCTCACGCCACACCGCCGCATCATCGCAGATCAAATGTCAGCCATCACTGTGTCAACGGCACGCGACAGGCGATCCACCATTTCGTCCAGCTCGGCCTCGGTCGCGATGAAGGGAGGCGCAAGAAGGACGTGATCGCCATGGCGTCCGTCCCGCGTGCCCGGCATCGGATAGCAGATCAGACCTTCGGCAAAGGCCGCTTTCTTGAGCTTGCCCGCGAGGCCCAAGGCCGGATCAAAAGGTGCCTTTGTCTCTCGCTCCGCGACAAATTCCAGCCCCCGAAACAGCCCACGACCGCGAATGTCACCAATATGGACGTGTTGGGCGAACCGCGCTGTCAGCGCGGATTGCAGATAAGCGCCGCGTGCCTGCACCTGTGGCACCAAGTCACGCTCCAGCAGCTCCGAGACAACCGCAAGCCCCGCCGCTGCCGCGACCGGATGACCGATATAAGTGTGTCCGTGCTGGAAAAACCCCGTGCCTTGCGCGATCGTGTCGTAGATCTCGCGAGAGCACAGCATCGCGCCGATCGGCTGATACCCCGCGCCCAGCCCTTTGGCGATACACAGAATATCGGGCGCAACATCATCTGCATCACAGGCAAAAAGATGCCCGGTGCGGCCCATGCCGCACATCACCTCGTCCAGGATCAGCAAGACGCCATAGCGGTCACAAATCTCTCTCACCCGTTTGAAATAGCCCGGCACCGACGGCACCGCGCCCAGCGTCGCGCCGACGACCGGTTCGGCGATGAAAGCAATGACACTGTCTTCGCCAAGCCGCTGGATCTCGGCCTCAAGCTCGTTGGCGACGCGCTGGCCGTAGGCCTCGGGCGTTTCGCCTTCGGCGGCTTCGGCATATTCGTAGCAGGGCGCGATATGGCTCATATCAAGCAGCAGCGGCGCAAACTGCTGACGCCGCCACGCGTTGCCGCCGGCGGAGAGCGCGCCAATGGTATTGCCGTGATAGCTTTGCCGCCGGGCAATCAGGTGCCGCCGCTGAGGTTCGCCATTCTCGACATGATACTGCCGGGCCAACTTGATCGCACTTTCCACGGCCTCCGAACCGCCCGAGACGAAATAGACCCGGTCCAACTCGCCCGGCGCGTTTGCGATCAACAGGTCGGCCAACTGCTCTGCCGGATCAGAGGTGAAAAAGCCGGTATGCGCAAAAGCCAACTGATCGACCTGCGCCTTGATCGCGTCGCGCACCCGCGCGTTTGAGTGGCCGAGACAGGACACCGCCGCGCCACCCGACCCGTCAAAGTAACGCTTGCCGTCAGCGTCGATCAGATAACATCCGTCACCTCCTACGGCCGTTGGCAGGCTGGCGTGGCAATGGCGGGGAAAAATGTGGCTTCGGGTCTGGCTCATGACAGGGGCCTTTTAAGGAAAACGCAGCGCGGCGACCAAAGCCGCGACAACAGGATAAGGGATATTTCTGCCGCCAGTGAGGCAAATTTAAAGATGTCATGTCGCCACATGAGGGAACCCAGCCGCTCTGTGGCAATAATGTTCACCGGCACCGGGTATCGGAGGCTTCGGCGTCAACGGTCCCCAGCGCGGATGCAACACGGTCATTTCGCGACTTTAGATCGGGCAACGCAAGTGGTGACTCCGATGACGCATGCAACAGGCGACGGACACCAAAAGATGTACCACAAATAAAAACGGAGGGTTCAGGACATAGCGCCAGAACCCTCCGTCACCCCACGTGCTCCCTACACACCACACGCGAACTGAATTAGGTTCCAGCCATACTAGCCAGACAAATAGAGACTACCCCAAGCGTCGGCTTGGGGCAAACGTCTTGTAGCTAAAATTTAGCTCGTTTTGGCGTACTTTATCAGTCGGGGACATGATGCCATGCCCCCAGTCGGCCTCAGCCGTAAACGGATTCCTTGCGGAAATGTTTGGTCAGCATGTAATAAATCACGGCGCGATACTTGTTGCGCTCGGACTGCCCGTACGTCTCAATCACAGACTTGATCGCATCGTCCAGTTCCGCCCCATCAGGCAAGCCCAACTTCTTCATCAGAAAATTCTTCTTGACGGTCTCAAGCTCGTCTGGCTGGCTTCCCGCCACTGTCGACGCGTCGGCGTTGTAAATGGCCGGTCCGCAGGCAATCGTCACTTTGCGAAGCAGGTCCATATCAGGATCCATGCCGCATTTGGTCCTCAGATCGTCAGCATATTTCTCGATCAATTCGTCGCGTCGTCCCATAGTATTCTCCCAATAATGTCAGGTCTCGTGCCTGGCTTGACTTGTCCCAGTTTCAGCACAGGCGACAGGTTAACGGGAAATGTTGGTATGACAATGGCAAAGCCGGACGGATTTTCCCCTGAGCGGAAAGTCACCCTTGCGTCACCTCGCAGGTAAACGGGGCCGCGTCAGATGATCCGGCGACATTTGCCACGGCTTTGCGCCTTTACACGCTTGTTGTCGCGCGCTGATGCTCAAAGACACGAGGCCCCAAGCAAGCAACGGCGATAGACGACCCCGCCAATAGGACAACAGGCTTCGGCTGGCACCACGCCGGACCACCGAAACAGCCGAATTCCCATGCAGGGACAACAGTAGCAGGCCACCCTGGTCGATGGCCTGCAACCGTGCGCCACGGGCAATGCCCGCAATTCTTGCTCCGCAAATCGAAGGCCGAACATCCCCCAATTGCGACAAGGCGCGGCTCCGGATCAGTAGCGGTAATGGTCGGGCTTGAACGGACCGTCAGCTCCTACACCGATATAGGCGGCCTGCTCGTCATCCAGCTTTGTCAGCTTCACGCCAATCCGGTCGAGATGCAGACGCGCCACCTTTTCGTCCAGATGCTTGGGCAGTACATAGACTTCGTTCTTGTAGGCGTCGCCCCTGGTCCACAATTCGATCTGCGCCAGAACCTGATTGGTGAAGCTTGCCGACATCACGAAGGACGGGTGGCCGGTGGCGTTGCCAAGGTTCAGCAAACGGCCTTCGGACAGCAGGATGATGCGGTTGCCCGAGGGCATCTCGATCATATCGACCTGATCCTTGATGTTGGTCCATTTGTGGTTTTTCAGGTTGGCAATCTGGATCTCGTTGTCGAAATGGCCGATGTTGCCGACGATCGCCATGTCCTTCATCTCGCGCATATGCTCGATGCGGATCACGTCCTTGTTGCCGGTGGTGGTGATGAAAATATCGGCCTTGGCGACCTCGTCTTCCAGCAACACAACCTCGAACCCGTCCATCGCGGCCTGAAGCGCGCAGATCGGGTCTACCTCGGTCACCTTCACGCGCGCGCCCGCGCCGCGCAGGCTGGCGGCAGAGCCTTTGCCCACATCGCCGTAGCCGCAGACCACGGCAACCTTGCCGGCCATCATCGTGTCGGTGGCGCGGCGGATACCGTCAACCAGCGATTCCTTGCAGCCATATTTGTTGTCGAATTTCGACTTTGTAACGCTGTCATTGACGTTGATCGCCGGGAAAGGCAGGTGACCCTTCTCCATCATCTTGTACAGACGATGCACGCCTGTTGTGGTCTCTTCGCTGACACCTTTCAACATGTGGCGCTGCTTGACGAACCAGCCGGGGCTTTCCTTGATCCGCTTGCGGATCTGGGCAAACAGCGCGACTTCTTCCTCGGATGTCGGGGTCGCGATCAGGTCTTCTTCGCCTTCTTCGACACGCGCACCGATCAGGATATACAACGTGGCATCGCCGCCATCGTCGAGGATCAGGTTGGCCCCGCCCTCTTCGAACATAAAGATGCGATCGGCGTAGTCCCAGTATTCCTCCAGCGTTTCGCCCTTGATGGCGAATACCGGCGTGCCGGTTTGCGCAATGGCGGCTGCCGCGTGATCCTGCGTCGAGAAGATGTTGCAGGACGCCCAGCGCACATCCGCGCCCAGCGCCACCAGCGTTTCGATCAGTACAGCGGTCTGGATGGTCATGTGCAGGCTGCCGGCAATCCGCGCGCCTTTCAGCGGCTTGGACTCGCCATATTCCTTGCGCAACGCCATCAGGCCCGGCATCTCGGTCTCGGCGATGTTCAGTTCCTTGCGCCCGTAGTCAGCAAGATTGATGTCTTTGACAATATAGTCGGTGGCCATGCCAGCTCTCCAGAAATTCCCGATAGGTTTGCCACGCCCCTAGCATCCCTTGATTTCTCGGGCAACGTAGATCAGGGTTCCGACGATCAAGGCCCGCGTGACGCGGCCACGTCAGGGCAGGAATTCAAACATGTCAAACGATCAGGCTTCGGCCTCTGTCAATGATGTCCCCCGGAATGAATTTGGCTGTTATTGCGTCCCCGACGGGCTGGAGCATCGCCCCGCATCACGCGCCGTCCTGTCCGGCGAGTTGTATGAGCCCGACACGCTGCGCTTCATGCGCAAACATGCAGGTGATGGCGACATCATCCATGCCGGCGCGTTTTTCGGCGACTTCATTCCGGCGCTGTCCACCGCTCTGGCCCCTGAATCGCGGCTATGGGCGTTTGAACCCAACCCTGCCAACCATCATTGCGCCCGCCAGACCGTGGCGATGAACGGATTGTCGAATGTCACGCTGACCAATGCCGCACTTTCCAGTCGTGACGGCGAAGTCTTGTTTCAGACCTGCGATGCGGACGGGCGCTCATTGGGCGGGATGAGCAAATGCGTGACCGAGGATGGTCCGGGCGTCGAGCCGGTCAAGGCGGTGATGCTGGACTACGTCGTGCCGCTGGACCGCAAGCTGTCGATCCTGCAACTGGATGTCGAAGGTCATGAGAAACAGGCGCTGAAAGGCGCGTGGCACCTGATCCACCGCTGGCAACCGATCCTGATCCTCGAATATCTTGGCCAAGCGCAGTGGATCAGCCGAACATTTCGCGGTTTGAACTATACACAGATCGGAAAGTTGCACGGCAATTTTGTCTACGCGACAACACCGGTCACCCTGAATTAGGCTCTGGCCCCGGAAACTCCGGCGGCCTGCGCGACGTTCCCGGCATTTACACAGAAAACCGGACGTCATACTCAGGGGCCACAGATTTATCAGGAAAGCGAGATGGCCAAACAACCACGCGCATGGCAACGAATGCTATCGGGGCGCAGGCTCGACTTGCTGGACCCCACCCCCGTCGATATCGAGATCGAGGACATCGCACACGGGCTTGCCTTTGTTGCCCGCTGGAACGGCCAGACGCGTGGCGATCATGCCTATTCGGTCGCCGAACATTCGCTGCTGGTCGAGACGCTGTTCACCCGCATCTGTCCGGACGAGCCTGCGAAATGGCAGCTTGCCGCGCTGCTGCATGATGCGCCGGAATATGTAATCGGGGACATGATCTCGCCGGTAAAGGCTGCGGTCGGGCCGGGCTACGGTGCGTTGGACGAACGGTTGGCCGGGGCTATCCATATCCGCTTTGGCCTGCCCGCCACGATCCCGGTGAAGGTCAAGAAACTGATCAAGAAGGCCGACAAGGTCAGCGCGTGGATGGAGGCCATTCAGATTGCCGGGTTCTCGCGCAGCGAGGCGGACCGCCTGTTCGGCGCTCCTGAGCCGGGGTTGATCCGCGATCTGTCCATTCGGCTGCGTCCACCGGCAGTGACGCGGGCAGAGTTCATGCATCGCCATGCGACGTTGCTCGGGGCGATGACATGACGGCTGTTCGCGCCGCCCGCGACGGGGACGAGGCCGGAATGGTCGCCATTCTCAACCCTTTGATCCACGCCGGCGACAGCACGGCCTTGACCACCGAAGTGACCTCGCGCGATCTGTGCGACTGGCGGTCGCGGCATATCGGGCGCAATGCATGGCACGTCGCAGAAGATGACACCGGCCTGCTTGGCTTTCAGTGGATCGAGCCGCATTCAGGGCTTCCGGCCGACACCTGCGACATTGCCACCTTTGTTCGCACAGGCCTGAGCGGCACAGGCATCGGTTCGGCGCTGTTTTCCGCAACCGAACACGCGGCGCGGGGTCTGGGATACCGCTATATCGCGGCGGTCATTCGCGCCGACAATACTGGCGGATTGGCCTATTACGGCAGTCGGGGTTTCGAGGATTGGAAAACCTGGGACGACGCGCCCGTCGCGCCGCGCATTATGAAACGCTTCACGCTCTGATCAGTCGGGCCGCAACCGTACGCGGCAGACCACACCCGGTTCAGCGTGGGGACCGCTTTGCAAGGATCCGCTGCAAAGTCCGGCGGTGCATGTTCAACCGGCGCGCCGTTTCAGAAACATTTCGGTCGCACAGCTCATAGACACGCTGGATATGCTCCCAACGCACCCGGTCCGCGCTCATCGGGTTTTCCGGTGGGGGTGGCAGGTCGTCGTCATTGGCCAGCAGTGCATTTGTGATGTCGGTCGCATCGGCGGGCTTTGACAGATAGTCCGTCGCCCCGATCTTCACCGCGGCCACCGCCGTCGCAATCGCGCCATAGCCGGTCAACACCACGACCTTGCAATCGGGCCGCTTCTCGCGCAGCACCTCGACCACGTCCAGCCCGTTGCCGTCCTCAAGCCGCAGATCGCAAACCGCATAGGCGGGCGGGCGGGCCGTCGCGATGGCCTTGCCCGCTGCTACAGAACCGGCGATCTCAACCTCGAACCCGCGTTTTTCCATCGCCTTTGCCAGACGCCTGAGAAACGCCTCGTCATCATCCAGAAGAAGGAGGCTCTTGTCCTCTCCCAAATCCTGTAGCTTGCGTTCTGCCACTCGACTCTCCTTCGGACGATGTGCGGTTGTCCGAATATACCTATCCCGAGGTCAAGGGGCGGTCAAACCATATGCAATTACGCGTTGTTCACAAAGCAGGCAATCCGGTCGGCCATATCCTCGGGGCCAAGATCGCGGCGGAAATATTCGACAAATCCATATTCCGGCAAGACCAGGTAGCTGAAGGTGGAGTGATCCACGAGGTAATAGTCGCTGCCGTCCTCATGCGCCTTGTAGTAAGTGCGGTAGGCTTGGCTTGCGGCTTTGACCTGCTCTTCGGATCCCGTCAGCCCGATCATCCGCTCATGCATGTTCGACGCGAACTCGCCAACGACTTCGGGTGTGTCGCGCTTGGGGTCAATCGAGATGAAGACCGGCGTCACAGACTCGCCACGTTCTTGCAGGATATCCACCGCTTCGGCGTTACGCGCAACATCCAGCGGACAGACATCCGGGCAGAATGTATATCCGAAATACAGCAAGGACGGCTCTGTGATCACATCCGTGTCGCTGACTGTTGCGCCCGTGTCGTCGACCAGAGTGAACGGACCGCCAAGCTGACCCGCGCCGCCGGCAACCTGGGAGGCACGGCACTGCGCAAAGCGATCATCAGACCCGCTGGTAGTCGCGAAATAAACCCCGCCGGCAAGCAACAAGACGCCTACGGCAGTAGCGGCAAGGACAGTGGTCTTCTTCATTTTATGTACTCCGGGGACCAAGGTGTTTTACGCCGAACCCAGTTGATCCGGAACCCGGTCACACCTAACAATTGGCTTATTGATTGCAAGGGAACGAATGGCCGCAGATGAACACCTCTGAATCCCCTTTTGCCGGCGGCCGCAACCGGGGCAACTGGATCCGTCTGCGCACGATGATCCTGATCCGCTGGATTGCCATTATCGGGCAGTTGGTGGCGATCTTCGTGGCCCAGCGCATGTTCAATCTGACGCTGGAGCTTGGCCTGTGCTTTATGGCGGTCGGTGTCTCTGTTATCGGCAACCTGATCGCGGTTTTTGTCTTTCCGGAAAACAAGCGCCTCAGCGAGACCGAGAACTTTCTGATGGTGCTGTTTGATGTGCTGCAACTGTCCTTTCTGCTGTATCTGACCGGCGGACTGAACAATCCGTTCTCCCTGCTTGTGTTGGGGCCGGTCACGGTTTCGGCCTCCGTGCTGACTCTGCGATCCACTGCATTGCTGGGGATCACCGCGTTTGTGCTGATGTCGCTGCTGATCCGGTTTCACCTGCCGCTGCGGACCGAAGAAGGCTTCATCCTGCGCGTTCCGGACACGTTTCTGTACGGAAACTGGGTCGCAATCACCATCGCGCTGCTGTTTCTGTCGATCTATTCCCGCCGTATCGCCAACGAAATGCACTCCATGGACGACGCTTTGGCCGCGACGCAAATGGCCTTGTCCCGCGCGCAGAAATTGAACGACCTTGGCGGCGTGGTCGCGGCGGCCGCGCATGAGCTTGGCACACCGCTGGCCACGATAAAACTGACCTCGGCAGAGCTGATGGAAGACCTGCATGACCAACCCGAGTTGCAGGAAGACGCCCGCCTGATCCGCGAGCAGGCCGACCGCTGTCGCGACATCCTTCGTTCGATGGGACGCGCTGGCAAAGAAGATTTGCACATGCGCCAGGCACCGCTGGTGCAGGTCATCATGGAAGCGGCAGAACCGCATGAAAACCGCGGTAAGAAAATCATTGTCGAGGAAGGCCCCGGACCGGGTGGCGAGGCGGAACAACCCAACATCCTGCGCCGTCCGGAAATCATTCACGGGCTGCGCAACCTCGTGCAGAACGCCGTGGATTTTTCCCGCACTACCGTCTGGATCGAGTCGACATGGACGGAAGCAAAAATCACCATTCGGATCATCGACGACGGGCGCGGGTATCCTCCGAACCTACTCGGGCGGATCGGTGATCCTTTTGTGCGCAACCGCCGGACGGATCGTGACCGCAAGGCGCGTCCGGAATACGAAGGCATGGGGTTGGGCTTGTTCATCGCCAAGACTCTGCTGGAGCGTACCGGCGCGCAGCTGAATTTTGCCAACGGGTCGGACGGGTTTTTACCGAAATCAATGACGTCCGAAAGGTGCGGTGCCATCGTCGAGGTGGTTTGGCCCCGCAACAAGATTGTCACGGAACTGGGAAAGTCAGGACACCCGATCGGCGAAAACACCTTGATTGAAGTTTAGGGCACTGTTCCGATTAAGGGGTTATTAACGCTGTTAAGGAAATCTCGGCATATCCGAATCTGACAGCAAAGCTGGACCGGCATGATCGAAACGTATGACTTCCTGGTGGTGTGTACTGCCGCAGCGATTGCCGCGATCATTCTGCTATTCGTTTTGGCGCGCGGCAGCGATCGCCCGGCTGGACGACCCCATCCCCGTCAGGATGTTGAACCCGCCATTTCGGTCTTGCTCAAAGACGGCATGATCGTCGACGCAACGGCCGAGACTCGAGATCTGATGGCGGGCAAAAACGTCACTTGGCAGGGTCTTGTCGCCAGTTTGCGGGCACGCTTTCCTTCGCTGCCCGATCATGTACCCCGTGAACGGCAGCTTTTTTCCTCAGCCAAGCCCGACGATGACGGCTATATCGAGGTTGATAAAATCGGCAGCCGGATGCGCCTGACGCTGTGCGACCGACCGGCCAGCTCGGCCGATCTGCATCAATTACGCAGCGCTCAGTCCGAACTGGACCTGCTGCGTGTCGCCTTGGGGACGGCACCCAATCCAATTTGGAAAAGCGACAGCACCAATCGCACGGACTGGAGCAACAAAGCCTATGACACCCTGACCGCGAGCGTCGAAAGCTATCAGCCCGGCGCGCCTATTTTCGAGATGCCGTCCAACGGGTTAGAGCATATGCGCACCCGGCGCACCTGCCTGACATCCGCGCGCGGCGATGCACAACGGTGGTTCGATATCACATCTGCGCAGCACGGGGCGTCATGGCTGCATTTCGGGATCGACGTAACGGCTGTGGTGCGCGCAGAGATCGCACAGCGCAACTTTGTCCAGACCCTGACAAAGACCTTTGCCTACCTGCCCATCGGTCTCGCCATTTTCGACCGCAATCGCCAGCTTGCGCTTTTCAACCCGGCATTGATCGACCTGACGCAGCTTTCGGCAGAATTTCTTTCCGGCCGACCAAACCTGCTGTCGTTCTTCGACCGGCTTCGCGAAGGCCGGATGATGCCGGAGCCCAAGAACTACAACAGCTGGCGCGAGCAGATGGCGGACCTTGTCGCAGCCGCCAGTGATGACCGCTATTCCGAAACCTGGTCGCTTGCCTCGGGGCTGACCTACAAAGTCACCGGACGGCCGCATCCCGACGGCGCGATTGCCTTTTTGTTCGAAGATATCAGTGCCGAGATTTCGTTGACGCGCCGGTTCCGGTCAGAGCTTGAGCTCAGCCAATGTGTGATCGACACGCTGGACGACGCGATCGCGATCTTTTCACAAAATGGCGTCCTGACCTTCTCCAATGCTGCGTACCGAACGCTTTGGCAATCCGATCCCGATAGCAGCTTTGCCGAGATGACGGTCGTCGATGCTACGCGTCATTGGCAAGAGCTTTGTCAACCATCACCCATGTGGGGCGAATTGAGGGATTTTGTGGTGCAGGGCCATGACAGGGCGGCCTGGGAAATGCGAGTAACGCACAGGAATGGCGGTCAGATTCTTTGTCAGATAACCCCTGTATCGGGCGGATCAACGCTTGTCAGCTTTGCCTGCGAAACGCCGACGCTGCCCATACGGCAATTGGACACCCAGAGCGCCTGAACCAGCTTGCAGCCGCAGGCACGGGCGTTAATGTCGCCGCATGTCACGCGGATCAACGACCTTTCACATAAATTCTGAACAGGCGACCTGTGCCTTTGCGCAGGCTCTTGGCACCCGGCTGCAACCCGGTGACAGCGTGCTGCTGGAAGGTGGTATCGGCGCAGGCAAGACCTTTTTCGCGCGCCAGCTGATCCAGTCGTTGCTGACAGAGCCTGAAGACATTCCCTCGCCCACATTCACGCTTGTGCAGGTTTATGACAGCATGTCCGGCGAAATCTGGCACTGCGACCTGTACCGTCTATCCGACCCCGCGCAGAGCATCGAGCTGGGTCTTGAAGAGGCTTTTGAAACCGCGATCTGCCTGATCGAATGGCCCGACAGGCTTGGTTCGCTGACGCCGGAAAACGCGCTGACCATCCGGTTCTCCGAATCCGCTCTGGAAGACGCCCGCGAAGTGTCATTGAATTGGCACGACGCGAAATGGCAATCCCGGCTTGAGGGAATAGCCGGATGACTTCGCCGGATGACTTTCTGTCACGGTCGGGCTGGGCTGACGCTGACCGGGTGCCGCTGGCCGGTGACGCCTCGTCGCGCACTTACATGCGTCTGACCGATGGCGCGCGCAGTGCAGTCTTGATGATTGACCCGGCGGGTGACACGCTGCTGTTTCAGACCCTCTCGGAATTTCTGGTCGAAAATGGTCTGAGCGCACCGCGCATCTTGGCCGCCGACACGGATAATGGTTTGCTTCTGCTGGAAGATCTCGGCGATGCGCTGTTTGCGCGTCTGGCAGAAGACAACCCATCGCTGGAACCGCTTCTATACCGCACCGCCGCCGAAGTCTTGGCACAGATCCACCGCCTGTCCCCTCCGGCCAACCTGCCGGGCGCCACGCCGGATATGCTGGCGCAGGCCACCGACCTCGCCTTCGATTGGTATGCCGCACATGCGGGTCGAGCCGTGGCGGTTGATGCGAAATCTGCGGCGATCAATGCCATGAGGGAGGCGTTGCACGCCCATGCAGGCGCACCCTCGGCGATGATCCTGCGGGACTATCACGCCGAAAATCTGCTTTGGTTGCCGGACCGCATGGGTAGCGCACGCGCCGGCCTTCTGGATTTTCAGGACGCCATGCTGGGCCATGCACCCTATGATCTCATGTCACTTTTACAGGACGCGCGCCGGGATGTGCCTGCCTCTGTCGTCGCTGACACGACAACCTATTTCCTAGAACTTACCGGCCATGACCCGGATCAATTCACCGCCGCCGCCGCTGTTCTGGGTGCGCAAAGAAACCTGCGTATTCTTGGCGTGTTTACGAGGCTTTGCATCGGTACGGGCAAGCCGCATTACATCGACCTGATCCCCCGCGTCTGGGGACATTTGCAAACCAACCTCGCGCATCCGGCGCTTGCAGATCTGGCGCGGCATCTTGCGCCGCTTCTGCCGCCTCCTGAAACCGCCGTTCTGGAAAGGCTGAAATCGCAGTGTCCGACCCGCAAGCCGTGATGATCTTCGCCGCGGGCTTTGGCACGCGGATGAAGGACTTGACCCGAAACCGCCCGAAACCGCTGATCAAGGTCGCAGGTCGCGCGCTGATCGACCATGCGCTGGACCTGACCAAGCCGTTTCCGGATCTGCGCCGCGTCGTCAACCTGCACTACCTGTCAGAGCTTCTGCGCGCGCATCTGGCATCAACCGATGTTCTGTTCAGCGAAGAGACGCCCGCTATCCTCGACACGGGCGGCGGGTTGCGGCAGGCGCTGCCGTTGCTGCAATCCAATCCGGTTTTCACCACGAATACCGATGCGGTCTGGCGCGGCCCGAATCCGTTTCAGTTGCTGGCAAACGCCTGGCGACCCAAGGTCATGGATGCGCTGCTGCTGTGTGTGCCATTGCAAAATGCTGTCGGGCACAAGGGCGATGGAGATTTCACAATTGCACCGGATGGCCGCCTGCAACGCGGTCCGGGGCTGGTCTATAGCGGGGTACAGATTATCCGGACGGACGGGCTTCAGGACATTCCAGATCCGGCCTTTTCGCTGAACCTTCTGTGGAACCGGATCGCGGCTGACGGGCGGCTTTACGGGCTGCCCTATGATGGTAAATGGTGCGATGTCGGCCACCCCGAAGGCATCACCCTGGCCGAGGATATGCTGCATGTTTAGCGACACACCTGCCCCACGTCTCTTTGGCCTTGCGCCCGGCGTGGACTTCCCGGCGGCCCTGATCGACGGGCTGAGCACGCGGATGGCTGATGCCCCGCCAGAGGCTTGGGCGCAGGTCGAGCTGATCGTAAACACCCGCCGCATGTCCCGCCGGATCCGGGATATTTTTGATGCTGGTCCCCCACGGCTTTTGCCGCGCGTGCGTCTTCTGACATCGCTGGCAAGCGCCGCGGACATGCCCGACCTGCCCGATCCAGTGCCCGCCCTGCGGCGCAGGCTGGAGCTGTCGCAACTCATCGCCCGACTGCTGGACCAGCAACCCGATCTTGCGCCGCGCACGGCCCTGTTCGACCTTGCCGACAGCCTTGCCGCGCTGATGGATGAGATGCAGGGCGAGGGCGTGCCACCATCCGCCATCTCCGCGCTGGATGTGTCTGATCTCAGCGGCCATTGGGAGCGCGCGCAAAGCTTTATCAGCATCGTGCAAGCCTATTTCGACGAGGATGCAGAGTCGCCAGACACTGCGGCCTGGCAACGGCTGGCAACGCTTCGGCTGATCCGCGATTGGGAACTGTCGCCGCCCGATCATCCGGTGATCCTTGCAGGCTCCACCGGGTCGCGTGGCACCACGGCACTGTTGATGCGGGCCGTGGCGCGGCTCCCGCAAGGCGCGGTGGTTCTGCCGGGCTTCGACTATGACACGCCGGATCATGTCTGGGACGCGCTGACCGACGGGCTGACCAGCGAGGATCACCCCCAATATCGCTTCGCCCGGTTGATGCAGCAGATGGAGCTGCACCCCGCGCAAGTGCAGCCCTGGTCGGACACGCCGCCCCCCTCAACGGACCGAAATCGTCTGGTATCGCTTGCGCTGCGGCCTGCGCCGGTCACCGATCAATGGCTGACGGACGGGCCGAACCTGCCGGATCTTACGGTCGCCACCAAAGATGTGACCTTGCTGGAGGCACCAACCCGCCGCGATGAGGCGCTGGCCATCGCCATGCGTCTGCGAAGGGCAGCAGAGGACGGTCAAACCGCAGCACTGATCACGCCGGATCGGATGCTGACCCGTCAAGTGACTTCGGCCTTGGATCGCTGGGACATCGTGCCGGATGACAGCGCGGGCACGCCTTTGCAACTGACCCCGCCGGGCCGCTTCCTGCGGCATGTGCTGGACCTTTTTCAGCGTCCCTGCACCGCCGAAACTCTTTTGACACTTCTGAAACATCCGCTGACCCATAGCGGGCAGGACCGCAATCGGCACCTGATCCTGACCCGCGAGCTGGAGCTTTACATCCGTCGGCAGGGCATCCCTTTCCCGACGGTCGAGGCATTGCAGGGTTGGGCAGACAAACAGGACGCTGCGGAATGGCTTGGCTGGATGGCTGCCTGCTTCATGGTCGATCCACTAAAGGGTAAGCGCCCCCTGTCGGACTGGGCAGACACCCATCTCGCGCGGGCCGAGGCGATCTGTGCCGGGCCGAACGTCACCGGCAGCGGCATCCTGTGGGATCAGGCGGCCGGCCGTTCTGCAAAAGCCGCGATGCAGCAGATCGCCGCCGAGGCGACCCATGGCGGCGAGATGGACGCGGCCGATTACGACTCGCTTGTTTCCGGCGTGCTGGTTTCGGCGGAACCGTTGCGCGATCGGGATGCGCCGCATCCGCATATCCTGATCTGGGGCACGCTGGAGGCGCGGGTGCAAGGCGCGGATCTGATGATCCTTGGCGGGCTGAACGAAGGCAGTTGGCCGGAACTGCCCGGCGCTGATCCGTGGCTGAACCGCAAGATGCGGCATGATGCGGGACTGTTGCTGCCCGAAAGGCGGATCGGCCTTGCCGCGCATGATTTCCAGCAGGCTGTTGCCGCACCCGAGGTCTGGATGACCCGCTCCTTGCGATCGGATGACGCCGAAACGGTGGCCGGTCGATGGCTGAACCGACTGACCAACCTGATGAACGGCCTGCCGGGCCGCAACGGGCCAAAAGCGCTGCGCCAAATGCAGGGCCGTGGCGCAGAATGGCTGGCCCATGCGCGCGCATTGGAGGCGACCGAACCCGTTGCCCCGGCCCTGCGCCCGTCGCCCTGCCCTCCGGTTGAGGCGCGCCCGAAACAGCTCTCCGTCACCGAGATCAAACGGCTTATCCGCGATCCTTATGCGATCTATGCCCGTCATGTCTTGCGGCTGCGACCGCTTGATCCTTTGCAGCGCGCGCCGGATGCTTTGCTGCGCGGCATCCTGTTACACAGCGTGATCGAACATTTTGTGCGCGACGTCACCGCGAACCCGTCGCTGCTGACCCCGCAGCACCTGTCCGCCATTGCGCGCGAAAGGCTGGATGGCGATGTGCCCTGGCCCTCGACCAGACGGATCTGGCAGGCGCGGCTTGACAAGGCCGCAGGTGGTTTCGTGTCGAATGAGGCACTCAGGCAAGGTGCCGCAACGCCGGTCGCGCATGAGACGCGTGCGCGGGCAGAGATCCCGATGCTGGGGTTCACCCTGACGGCCATGGCCGACCGCATTGATCGCGACGATGAGGGAAGATTGCACATTTTCGACTATAAGACCGGCACGCCGCCCAGCCCGTCTGAACAGGCGAAATTCGACAAACAACTGCTGCTGGAGGCCGCGATGGCCACTCAGGGCGCGTTCGAGGGCCTGCCCGCCGCAGAGGTCGCGCAGGCGCTTTATATCGGGCTGACCGCCCCACCCAAAGAGGTTCCCGCCCCACTGGACAAGGAACCGCCCGAAAAGATTTGGGAGGAGTTCACCGCGCTTATCGCCGCATATCAGCAGGCCGAGCAAGGATTTACCGCCCGCCGCGCGATGCAGGAGGACAAGCACGTTTCAAACTATGATCAGCTTTCGCGGTTTGGCGAATGGGACGGCGCGGATGATGCCGCCCGCGAGGTGCTGGAATGATCCGGGACGACGCGACAGAGGCGCAGGTCCGCGCCGCGCATCCTTCGCAATCCACCTGGCTTTCGGCCAATGCAGGGTCGGGCAAGACCCGCGTGCTGACCGACCGTGTAGCACGGTTGCTGCTCAACAAAGTGTCGCCCTCGCATATTCTGTGCCTGACCTACACCAAAGCGGCCGCAAGCGAGATGCAGAACCGGCTGTTTCGGCGGCTGGGTGAATGGGCGATGCTGGACGATGCGGCGCTAAGTTCCGAACTGGACCAGCTTGGCGTCGAATCCGCGCTGGACGAAGAGTTTCTGCAACAGGCGCGGACCTTGTTTGCCCGCGCGATCGAAACGCCGGGTGGGTTGCGCATCCAGACCATTCATTCCTTCTGCGCGGCGCTTTTGCGGCGGTTCCCGCTGGAGGCCGGCATCAGCCCGCAATTCAAGGAAATGGAGGATCGCGCCGCCGTCCTGCTTCAGGCCGAAGTGGTCGATGCGCTGGCGCTTTCTCATCCTGCCGAAGTCACCGCCGCCGCCTGGCATTTTTCCTCCGATGATGATCTGGAAAGTCTGACAAAGGACATTTTGCAGCACCGAACGGCCTTGTCGCACCCACTTGCCGAACCCGAGATCAAGGCGCTTTACGGTCTTGTTCCCGAAACGTCGCGCAGTAGTATCGCGCAAACGGTTTTTCTGGGCGGCGAGGTGGAATTGCTGGCGGAACTGGTGCCTGCACTCCGGGGCAGCGGCCCGCAGGATCTTCGGGCCGTCGGGCCGCTTGCCGCGATCGACCGTCCGGAATTTGACGCATTGCCGGCACTGGAATCGGCGTTCCTGACCGGTGCCACAGCCAAAGAACCCTTCACGGCAAAGATCGGCACCTTTCCGACCAAGGGGCTGCAAAAATCCATCCCTCATCTGATGCCCTGGCTGGAGGATCTGATGCGCCGGGTCGAAAGCGCCCGCGAAGAACGTCTTGCCCTGCTCGCAGCGGAAAAAACGCATGCATTGCACCGGTTTGCGGCACTGTTCCTGCCCAAATTCGACGCTGCAAAACAACGCAAGGGCTGGCTCGACTTTGACGATCTGATCTTCAAGGCCCGTGCCCTTCTGAACGACCCGAAAGTAGCGGCATGGGTGCTGTACAAGCTGGATGGCGGCATCGACCATATCCTTGTCGATGAGGCGCAGGATACCAGCCCGGTGCAGTGGCAGATCATCGAACGATTGGCACAGGAATTTACCGCAGGCGTCAGCGCGCGGTCGGATCACATCCGCACCGTTTTCGTGGTGGGCGATCGCAAGCAATCCATCTATTCGTTCCAGGGCGCTGACCCGCGCGAATTCGACCGGATGCGCGACGAGTTCGAAGAGCGCCTTGCCACGTCGCCCACGCCGCTGCAAAACCTGACCCTGCAATACTCTTTCCGCTCCGCCACCCCGGTGCTTGAGTTGGTGGACAAAACCTTCGAAACTCGCAACGACGCAGGCTTTGACGAAGAGGCCGCGCACCGCGCGTTCAAGTCCAACATGCCAGGGCGGGTGGATTTGTGGCCGGTGGTCGAACGCAACAGCGAAAAGGACGAAACGCCTTGGTATGAACCGCTGGACCGTCCCGGCACGCGGCACCACACCGTAACGCTGGCAGGGCGCATTGCCGGCTTCATCCGTGACCAGATCGGCCAGCCCATCGCGGAAGAAATCGGCAATACCGGGCAATATCAGACGCGCCAGATCCATGCCGGCGACTTTCTGATCCTTGTGCAGCGGCGCGGGCCGTTGTTCCAGGAGATCATCCGCGCCTGCAAGGCCGGCGGTCTGCCGATTGCCGGTGCCGACAGGCTCAAGGTCGGGGCGGAATTGGCGGTGCGCGATCTGGCGGCCGTGCTCAAGGTTCTGGCAACGCCCGAGGACAGCCTATCGCTTGCAGAGGCGCTGAAATCCCCGCTGTTCGGCTGGACGGAACAGCAGGTCTTTGATCTGGCGCATCGTCGCGACGGCCCGTTTCTGTGGGCCGCATTGCGCAAGCGCCGTGATGAATTCCCGCAGGTCTGGACCGTTCTGAACGACCTTATGGGCAAGACCGATTTCCTGCGGCCCTACGACCTTATCGAACGTATCCTGACCCGGCATGACGGCCGCCGCAAACTTTTGGCCCGGCTGGGGGAAGAGGCCGAGGATGGTATCAACGCGCTGCTGTCCCAGGCGCTTGGCTATGAGCAGTCGGATATTCCCAGCCTGACCGGGTTCCTGCAATGGATGCAGACCGACGATTTCGTCATCAAGCGGCAGGCCGACAGCGCGGGCAAACGCATCCGGGTGATGACCGTGCATGGCGCAAAAGGGCTGGAAGCCCCCATAGTGATGCTGCCCGATAGCGGCCAGCGTATCCAGAAAGCATCCCGAGGCTTGCTGAAATGTGCCGATACGGTGATCTGGCCCGCGATTGCGGCACAAAGCCCGGCCGTGCAATCCGAAGCGCAGGAGGCAGAGCGCGCCGCGCAACGCAACGAACGCGACCGGTTGCTGTATGTCGCCATGACCCGTGCCGAAAAGTGGCTGATCGTCGCTGCGGCCGGCGCATTGGGCAAGGATGGCGAAGCGTGGCATGACCGGGTGCGCGTCGGCATGGAGAATGCAGGCGCAGACCCGCACGGGTTTGATTTTGGCGAACTGGGCTCCGGACCGGGATTGCGCATGCAGACCGGCGATTGGGAAAGCCCTCCGCCGATTTCGCCGGCACCCGCCGTCAGTGAAACGGCGGCACTGCCTTCATTCATGTCCCAGCCGGCCCCGCTGGTCACCCCCCCCGCCGAAACCCTTAGCCCGTCTGATCTGGGCGGTGCCAAGGCGCTGCCCGGTGAGGCTGGGCTGGACGAGGAAACGGCCAAGGCGCTGGGGTCCGCCTTGCATTTGTTGCTGGAACACCTGCCGGTCGTGGCTAGGGATCTTCGTGCTGCCCGCGCCGACAGGTTGCTGGCGCGCACCGGTGAGGTTCTCTTGCCCGAACAGCGCAGTCGGCTGGTGCAAGAGGCGCTGTACCTGCTGGACACCCCCGAACTGGCGCATTTTTTCGGCGAGGGCACGCTTGCCGAAGTGCCGATCACCGCAACCCTGCACGCGCTTGGCGGTCGGCGCATCCACGGAGTCATCGACAGGCTGATTATCACCCCGCAAAAGATCACCGCCGTGGATTTCAAGACCAACCGCACCGTTCCCGACAGCCCGGAAAACTGCCCCGATGGCCTGCTACGACAGATGGGTGCCTACGCGGCAGCCCTTGAAGAGATCTACCCCAACCACCAGATTGAAACCGGCATATTATGGACGGCGGTGCCCCACTACATGGCGTTACCTAACGATATGGTGAGTGTCGCCCTGTCCATGACCGCCACATCTTGACGGCGTGCGCCGGGCTTCCTAGGTTTCATGCCCAAGATGAACCCCCCTCGAATCTCTTTAGGAGAACCCCAATGGCTACCGTGGCAGTGACCGACGACACGTTCGACGCCGAAGTGAAAAATTCCAATATCCCCGTTGTGGTCGATTTCTGGGCCGAATGGTGCGGTCCTTGCAAGCAGATCGGCCCGGCCCTTGAAGAGCTGTCCGCCGAGATGGATGGACAGATCAAGGTGGCCAAGGTCGATGTCGACCAGAACCCCAATTCCGCAGCAGCGATGGGCGTGCGCGGCATCCCTGCGCTGTTCATTTTCAAGGACGGTCAGGTGGTGTCCAACCGCGCAGGTGCCGCGCCGAAAGCTGCGCTGGAAAGCTGGATCAAGGAATCGATCTAAGCGCCGGTCCGACCCACAGACATCGAAAGGGCACCCCTCGCGGTGCCCTTTTTGCTGGGGGTTGCAAGCTGCGCAAACGCGCCTGCCCTTGCACCCCGCCACCCCGCCCGCCATATACGCCGGGAAGGAAACGGAGGCACCACATGGCAGAAAACGACTTTCCCGGTTGGCACGGCACCACAATTATCGGTGTGCGCAAAGGCGGCCGCGTGGTGATTGCAGGCGACGGACAGGTCAGCCTGGGCCAGACAGTGATCAAGGGCACCGCCCGCAAGGTGCGCCGGATTTCGCCGGGCGGCTACGATGTGGTTGCCGGCTTTGCCGGATCCACCGCCGACGCCTTTACGCTGCTGGAACGACTGGAAACCAAACTTGAGGCAACGCCCGGCCAGCTTCAGCGCGCCAGTGTCGAACTTGCCAAGGATTGGCGCACCGACAAATACCTGCAAAAACTCGAAGCGATGCTGATCGTCACCGACGGCACGGATCTGTATGTGATCACCGGCGCGGGCGACGTGCTGGAGCCCGAACATGATGTCACGGCGATCGGCTCTGGCGGCAATTACGCGCTCGCCGCTGGCCGGGCGCTGATGGATACCGAACTTGACGCTGAAAGTATTGCGCGCCGGGCAATGGCCATTGCTGCGGATATTTGCGTCTACACCAATGGAAACCTCACGGTCGAAACCATCGACGGCAACGACGCCTCCTGAGTGGCTTGCCAACTTTTTCCTCAAGATGTGCGCCCGACGTGACCGTTGCATAAGGACCCGCTATGACTGACCTGACCCCCCGCGAGATCGTATCAGAGCTTGACCGGTTCATTATCGGCCAGAAAGATGCCAAACGTGCTGTCGCCGTTGCCCTGCGCAACCGCTGGCGCCGCAAGCAACTGGCAGATGATCTGCGCGACGAGGTTTACCCCAAGAACATTCTGATGATCGGCCCGACAGGTGTCGGCAAGACCGAGATCAGCCGCCGTCTGGCCAAGCTTGCCCGCGCACCCTTCATCAAGGTGGAAGCCACGAAATTCACCGAAGTCGGCTATGTCGGTCGCGATGTGGAACAGATCGTGCGTGACCTTGTCGATGCCGCCATCGTCATGACCCGCGAATACATGCGTGAGGACGTGAAATCCGCAGCGCACCATGCCGCAGAGGAACGCGTCATCACCGCCATCGCCGGCGAGGATGCCCGCGCAGGCACGCGCGAGATGTTCCGCAAGAAGTTGAAGGCCGGAGAGTTGGACAGCACGGAGATTGAACTGGACCTGGCCGACACCTCCAACCCGATGCCGACATTCGACATTCCCGGACAGCCGGGTGCGAATATGGGCATGATGAATCTGGGCGATCTGTTCGGAAAGGCATTTCAGGGCCGCACGACCCGCAAGCGCATGACCGTGGCCGAAAGCTACGAGGCGCTGATCTCGGAAGAGGCGGACAAGCTTTTGGACGACGAAACCGTAAAAACCGCTGCGATCGAGGCGGTAGAGCAGAACGGCATCGTGTTCCTTGACGAGATTGACAAGGTTTGTGCCCGCAGCGATGCGCGCGGCGGCGATGTCAGCCGCGAAGGCGTGCAGCGCGATCTGTTGCCGCTAATTGAGGGTACGACCGTCAGCACCAAACATGGCCCGGTGAAGACCGACCATATCCTGTTTATCGCGAGCGGCGCGTTTCACATTGCCAAACCCTCGGACCTGTTGCCGGAACTTCAGGGCCGCTTGCCGATCCGCGTGAACCTGCGCGCGCTGACAGAGGCGGATTTCGTGCGGATCCTCACCGAGACGGACAATGCGCTGACCCTGCAATACACCGCCCTGATGGCCACCGAAGAGGTCAAAGTGACCTTTACCGAGGACGGCATCGCGGCCTTGGCCAAGATTGCCGCCGACGTGAACCAATCGGTTGAAAATATCGGCGCGCGGCGTCTGTACACGGTGATGGAACGCGTTTTCGAAGATCTCAGCTTTGACGCCCCCGATCAATCCGGAAGTGATGTCACCGTTGACGCGGAGTTTGTAGACAAGCATCTGGGTGAGTTGACAAAATCCACCGACCTCAGCCGCTACGTCCTGTGACGCTCGGGAAATCCTGACCGACCTGTGGGCGCGACCATTTCCGCGCTCTCGCCAATAAAAAGCCCCGCAAATTGCGGGGCTTTTGTCGTTTGGATATGACGAAGATTACGCGAACCACCACCGTTCGATAAAGCGGCTGCCGTCCATCTGGAAGGAATTGCCGATCGTTCCCGAATTCGTCAACTTGGTGGAATGTGCGTCAACATAGTTGGCATACATCGGAATGACAGAGCCGCCATTCGTCGAACACAGCATCTGCATCTCGGTATACATGTCGCGACGCTTGCTGCTGTCCAACTCTGCCCGTGCGGTCAGAAGCAATTCCTGAAAACGGGCATTTTCCCAGCCAGTGTCGTTCCACGGCGCGCCGGACGCGTAAGCCGATGAGAACATCCAGTCCTCGGTCGCACGACCCGACCAATAGGACGCGCACCACGGTTTTTTCAGCCAGACATTGGACCAGTAGCCATCCGCAGGCTCCTGTACCACGTTGATGTTTACGCCCGCGGCCTTGGCCGATGCCTGATAAAGCTGTGCAGCGTCAACCGCACCGGCAAATGCCGCGCTGGAGGCCGACAAGTCAACGCTCAGCCCCTCAAGCCCCGCCTCTTTCAACAGCGCCTTTGCCTTGTCCGGATCATAGCTGTTCTGCGGCAGATCGGCTGCATAATACTGATTTGCGGGACCGATCGGGTGGTCATTCGCAACAGACCCGTGACCCAACAGGATTTTCTGGACCATCTCTTCGCGGTTGATCGCGTGTTTCAGCGCCTGCCGCACCTTGAGATTGCTGAACGGATCCAGCGCCGTCAGCATCGGGAAGGTGAAGTGCCGGTTGCCTGTCACCTCGAAGATGTTGACGTTGGGATTTGCCTTCAGCAGCGCTTCGGTCTTGTAATCGACACGGTTGACGGCATCGACCTGGCCCGTCATCAGCGCGTTCATTCGGGCCGACGCATCATTGATCGCAATAACTTCGATCTGGTCGAACCATCCCGCCTTGCCGTCCTTGTAATGGCTGTCAACGCGGCTCAGCAATGTCCGCACGCCCGGATCGAACGCTTCGACCTTATACATGCCGGTCCCGATGCCTTTGGCAATGGCTTCGTCGATCTGGCCCGCCGGGTACATCAGCAGGTGGTAATCCGCCAAGAGGAACGGGAAGTCGGCATTGCCCGATTCAAGCGTGAAGACAACCTCGTGATCGCTGACCTTCTTGATTTCCGAAATCGCCGCTACAATCGGCTTGGCCGCTGATTTAGACCCTTCTGCCGTGTGCATGTTCAGCGATTCAATCACGTCATCTGCGCCAAAGGCCTTGCCGTTGTGGAAGGTCACGCCCTGACGCAGCTTGAACGTCCAGGTCTTTGCATCTGCCGACGCTTCCCAGCTTTCGGCCAGTTCGCCGATCAATTCACCGCTGGCCGACACTTCGGTCATGCAATCAAACACGGCACCGAAGGCACACATGATCATGTAGGTATCTGAATGCGTCCGGCCGTCCCAGGTGTCAGATGTGTTGGCACCCGCAAGTCCCAGACGCAGCGTTCCGCCGCGCTTGGCCTCGGCGCGCAAAGGCAGGCCCGTCGCTGCAAGAACGCTGGCGGCTGCACCGGTTTTCAGCAGGCTTCGTCTGCTAATCTGTACCATTTTGTCGTCTCCCTGTACTTTTGTTTTTTGCGGAACTTCCGCAAATCCTGCACCTCACCCCTCCCCGAGGCGTTGGTGATTCTCATCCCATCTTATCAACTGCGGCGTCGCCAACGTTATCAACTCCACGTTCCGCAAGAAGGTTTGTCAGCCAATCCGGGTCCATTTCCGGCACGGAACTGAGCAGCAGATCGGTATAGGCGTGATGCGGCGGGCGGAACATCTCGTCCTTTGGCCCCTGTTCGATCACCTGCCCCTCTTTCATCACAACCACCTCGTCGGCGATGGATCGCACCGTCGCAAGATCATGGGTTATGAACATATAGCTGAGTTTCAATTCGTCCTGAAGGCGCGCCAGCAGTTTAAGGATGCCTTCGGCAACCAATTGATCCAGCGCGCTCGTGACCTCGTCACAAATGATGAACCGCGGTTCGGCGGCAAGCGCACGAGCAATGCCGATGCGTTGCTTTTGACCGCCAGACAGTTCTGACGGCAGGCGGTCGAAATACTGATCGGCGGGCAGTTCAATCTCATCCAGCAACTGTTCGACGCGGCGGCGCCGATCACGCCCGCGCAGACCCATGTAGAATTGCACGGGCCGGCCGATGATCTCGCCGATGGTCTTGCGCGGGTTCAGCGCGGTGTCCGCCATCTGGTAGATCATCTGCACCTGACGCAACTGATCCTTGCTGCGTTTACGGTAATCGGCGGGCATCTCGACCCCGTCGACCATGATCGACCCAGCCAGCGGCGGCAGCAACCCGGTGATGCAGCGCGCCGCAGTGGATTTGCCAGAGCCGCTTTCGCCCACAACTGCCACGGTGCGCCCCTCATGGATGTCGAAACTGACGTTCCGCAGCACCTTTACTGGCCCGTAAGCGGCGGTCACCTTGCGGACAGAGACAACCGGCACAGCGCCGGAATCCACCGCAGGCTTTTGCGGGCGCTTGAATTCGCGCACTGCCCAAAGGCTTTTGGTGTAGTCCTCTTTCGGGTGGGACAGCATCTCGCGGGTTTCGGCCTCTTCGACCTCGTCCCCCTGCAACAGCACCTTGATGCGGTCGGCCATCTGCGCCACCACCGCCAGATCATGGGTGATGTAGATCGCGGCAGTATCGAATTGCTCGACGATATCTCGGATCGCAGCCAGAACCTCGATCTGGGTTGTGACATCCAGCGCTGTCGTCGGCTCGTCAAAGATGATCAGATCCGGGCGGCAGGACATCGCCATCGCCGTCATCGCGCGCTGCAACTGTCCGCCGGACACCTGATGCGGGTAGCGAAAGCCGATTTCCTCGGGGTTGGGCAGACGCAAGCGACGATACAGATCCACCGCGTCGGCAGCGCCTTCGCCGCGCGACATGACGCCATGCTGAACCGGAGCCTCTGTATGTTGGTCGATCAGCTTATGCGCGGGGTTAAAGCTGGCAGCCGCCGATTGCGCGACATAGGCGATGCGGGTGCCCCGCAGCTTGCGCTTGGTCTCGGCGGACGCCTTGACCAGATCAATGCCGTCAAATTCAACCGAACCACTGGAAATGCGCACGCCGTCGCGGGTAAAGCCCATCCCGGCCAGTCCGATGGTGGATTTGCCCGCGCCGCTTTCACCGATCAGGCCCAGAACCTCGCCCTTGTGCAGGTCCAGATCCACGCCGTTGATGATCGGCTGCCACATCTCGTCCGCCCGGCCTTCGATCTTCAAGCCGCGAATTTTCAACAGAAGGTCTGTCATCGGTTCAATCCTTCAGCCCCGAGGTCCGGTGCAGCATCCAGTCCACCACGAAGTTCACCGCGACCGTCAGCAGCGCAATCGCACCCGCGGCCAGAAGCGGCAGCGCGGCAGTCAGCGGCGAAAATGCGGCGAAATTGATGAACTGCGACAGATCCCGCACCATTGTGCCCCAATCTGCAAGCGGCGGCTGGATCCCGACGCCCAGAAAGCTGAGCGAGGCAATGGTCAGGAAGACGAAACAGAACCGCAGCCCGAACTCTGCCAGCAAGGGCGCGTAGGCGTTTGGCAGGATCTCCTTGAAGATCAGGTATCCCAGCCCCTCGCCGCGCAGTTTCGCCGCTTCGATGTAATCCATCACCACGATGTTCAGCCCGACAGCGCGCGCCAGACGGAACACGCGGGTGGAATCGATCACCGCAATGATGACGATCATATAGACGGTCAGCAGCCATTTCTCGGACCCCGCCCATGCGCTGGCAATGGTCATCAGAAGCAACGCAAAGATCAGCGATGGGATCGCCATCAGCACATCCACCGCGCGGCTGAGCACCTGATCCAGCCAACCTTGCAAAGTCGCCGCCAAAAACCCCAGCGTCCCGCCAAGCAGGAACGCAAGGCAGGTCGTGACGAACGCAATGCCCACGGTATTCTGCGCGCCGTAAATCAGGCGGGACAGCAGGTCGCGTCCGATCTGATCGGTGCCAAGCGGAAAGGCCGGATCGCCCCCGGTTTCAGGGTTGCCACCGGGCAGGATATTGACGCGGGCGAAGACCTCTTCCTGCCCATGCGGCGCGATGGCCCCGGCAAAAATCGCAAGGACCGCATAGATCAGGATGACGAGGATACCGAAACTGGCGGTCAAAGGCATCTCGCGAAACAGCTTGCGTGTGCCGAACGTCCCCACCGCGCGGCCCAGCAGGCGGAAAAGCCAAGCGACGATTGCGAGGGCCACGACACCCTGGATCGCCCAGCGAAAGAACGCCGCGCCGGGCTGAAACCACAGCCAAATCCCGCCAAGCAACGCCCCTGCCGCCAGAGCATAGCCAAAAGCGACGCCGAACGGCATGTCGCGGAAATCGGGCTTGTTGTGCGTGACCCGCTGCCCGGCCAGACGGAATACCCACCCGGCAAATCCAAGCGCCAGCACCACCAGCAGGATCCAAGGTATCACGCTCATTTGGGGTGCCTCAGGCGCGGATTGGACAGGAGCGACATGATATCCGCCGTCAGGTTCAGCAGGATATAGGCCGCCGCGAAAATCAGGCAGCAGGCCTGCACAAGCGGGATGTCGCGGTTCTTGACCCCGTCCACGAACAACTGCCCAATGCCGGGATAGACAAAGACCACCTCCACCACGACCACGCCAGTGATGAGATAGGCAAGGTTCAGCGCGACGACGTTGATGATCGGCGCCAGCGCATTGGGCAAAGCGTGCCTGACGATCACCCGCAGGGGCGAGATGCCCTTCAGCCGCGCCATCTCGATATAGGGCGAGGCGAGCAGGTTGATGATGGCCGCGCGCGTCATGCGCATCATATGCGCCGTGACCACCAGCGTCAGCGTCAACGCGGGCAACAGCGTCTTTTGCAGACGTTCACCAAAGCCCATGCCCTCATAGATATTTGACAGGGACGGCAGCACCGGGTTGAGCACAGCAAGGAACAGGATCAGCACATAGGCCAGAAAAAACTCGGGGCTGGAAATTGAACTGAGCGTGAAGACATTCGCCGCCTTGTCGAAAGCCGAATTGCGATAAAGCGCCGCCAGAACGCCCAGAAAGATCGAAAACGGCACCGCAATGCAGGCCGTGACGCCGGCAAGAAACATCGTGTTGGCAAATCGTGGCGCGATCTGCGTGGCAACCGTGACTTCGCCGCCACCGGTGCTTTCGCCGACGAAGCTGGCAAAGTTTGCCTGCGCGAAGGACGACCCCAGATCCCCCTGCACCGCGCCAGCAAGCCAGGTGATATAGCGGCTTACCGGAGGTTGATCCAATCCAAGGTCCTGCCGGATCGCGGCGATCGCCTCTGGTGTGGCGGCCTGCCCCAGGATCGCCTGCGCAAAATCGCCGGGCAGCATGTTTACCGCCGTGAAGATAACAATTGATACGATGAACAGGGTCAGCACACCCAGCGCAATGCGCTGCAAGATGATGCGAAAGACTGATGACACCTGACCTCTTTCAGTTGTTTCTGCTGGCGGCGCTAAGCGTACCCGCTGACGGATCTAAGTAAACCCCTGCGCCGAGGAACGTTGCGTCCGGCTTTAGCGGCCGGTGAGTTGATCCATGATTTTGACCAGCTCTGCGCTGATGCCGGGTTCGGACAACGCGTGACCAGCGTTGCGGATCATGCGCAGTTCCGCATTTGGCCACGCATTCGCCAGTTGCCAGGCACGTTCCGGCGGGCAGATCATATCGTAGCGGCCCTGCACGATCACGCCGGGAATATGCGCGATCCGGTCAACATGGGCGAGGATCTGACCGTCAAAATCCAGAAAGCCCGCATTGGTGAAATAGTGGTTTTCCAACCGCGCAAAGGCCCGCGCATATTCCCCCGGCGCATCGCCACCCGATCCGCTGGAATAGACCGAAGCCAACGCATTTTCCCATGCAGACCAAGCCTTTGCATATTGCGTCTCGATCCGCAGATCATTCGAAAACAATCGCTTGTGATAGGCGCCGATCATGTCGTGCCGTTCTTCTTCCGGGATCAGGTCAGAGAAGCGCGCCCAGGGTTCGGGCCAGAACAATCCCGCACCGCCACCATAGAACCAGTCCAGTTCCGCCTGCGTCATCATGAAGACGCCGCGCAGCACCAGATTGCTGACATGCCGGGGATGCGTTTCGGCATAGATCAGCGCCAGCGTCGCGCCCCAGCTGCCGCCGAAGACGATGAATTTCTCGACCCCCAAATCCTCGCGGATCTGTTCAATATCGGCGACCAGATCCCATGTCGTGTTGTTGATGACGCTGGCATGAGGCCGCGACCGACCACATCCGCGCTGATCGAAAAGCACCACACGATAGACCCTGGGGTCGAAATAACGCCGCATCGTCGGGCTGCACCCGCCGCCGGGACCGCCATGCAGCACGATCACCGGAATCCCGTCCGGATTGCCGCATTGCTCGACATAGATCGTGTGTCCGCCTCCGACCTCCATCATGCGTTGGTCGAACGGATCGAGGGGTGGATAAAGATGCTGCACTGCGCGCTTTTGGCCCGAGAATTTGTCCATGACCGATCTATATATGGACAAGCTGACAAAAAACACAGGAACTTCGCGATGCAGGCAACTCAGACCACGGTCGACCCGTCGGAAATTGCCAAATTCGAAGCGATGGCCGCCGAATGGTGGGATCCGAACGGCAAATTCAAACCGCTGCACATGCTTAATCCGTGCAGGCTGGATTACATCACCAACCAGATCGCGGGAGAATTTGATCGCGATCTCAATGACTTGAGGCCGTTTGAAGGCCTGCGCATTCTGGACATCGGCTGTGGTGGCGGGCTTTTATGCGAACCGATGGCACGGCTGGGCGCAACGGTGGTCGGTGCGGATGCGGCAGAAGGTAACATCCCCGTCGCGCAGGTTCACGCGCAGCAATCGGGACTGGAGATCGATTATCGCCACACCACGGCCGAGGCGATGGCAGCAGCCGAAGAACAGTTCGACGTGGTGCTGAACATGGAAGTGGTCGAGCATGTGGCCGACCCGCTTGCCTATCTCACGGCCTGCAAAGACTTGTTGAAACCCAACGGGTTACACATCTGTTCGACGATCAACCGCAACCCCAAAAGCTTTGCCATGGCGATTGTCGGCGCGGAATATGTGATGCGCTGGCTGCCGAAGGGGACGCATGAATGGGCCAAGTTCATCACACCGGAAGAGCTGTTCGAGCTGTTGCGCAAGGCGGGGCTTGATCCGGTGGATCGCAAGGGGTTCGTCTTCAACCCGATCACCTGGCAATGGCGCCTGTCCGACCGCGACCTGAGCGTGAACTACGTCACCGCCAGCCTGAAACCGGGGCCGTCCGTTTGAGGCCTTTTGTGCTTTTTGTGCCGATGATCGGTACATAAGCCCTCTGCCGTCGGGGCGACCCCGCAATCCTGACAATGCGCCGATTGATCTTTCCCGCAGTTGGAGTCTAGAGAGGGGCAAATGTCCCGAGGGAATAACATGACACAAGAGCACGGCGATCCCCGCCACCTTGAGACTCTGGATCGCGATCTGGCGCGGTTCTCCAGTCTGGAGATCGCAACAAGCTATGTCGGGCGCCCGATGGTCGGACCCGCAATTTCGCTGGTCTTTGTCGTTATGGCGGGCCTGACCGCAGCACTTTTCTTCGGACAGACCAACAATTCGCTGATCGTGATCGTGGCCGCCTGTCTTGGTGCCTATATGGCGCTGAATATCGGCGCGAATGATGTTGCCAACAATATGGGTCCGGCGGTCGGGGCCAACGCGCTGAGCATGGGCGGCGCGATTGCCATCGCTGTCATCTTTGAAAGCGCGGGTGCGTTGCTTGCGGGGGGCGATGTCGTCTCGACCATTGCCAAGGGGATCATCGCGCCGGAAAGCATGGCCACGGCGGAAATGTTCATCTGGGCAATGATGGCCGCGCTTTTGTCCGCTGCACTTTGGGTCAATCTGGCGACATGGGTCGGGGCACCGGTATCGACAACGCATTCGGTTGTGGGCGGCGTCATGGGCGCAGGCATCGTCGCCGCAGGGTTCGGTGCCGTGAACTGGATCACCATGAGCAAGATCGCCGCCAGTTGGGTGATTTCCCCGATTCTTGGCGGTGCGATTGCGGCGCTGTTCCTGTGGTTCATCAAATCCAGGATCATCTACCGGGACGACAAGATCGCGGCCGCGCGCAAATGGGTGCCGGTTCTTGTGGGCATCATGGCCGGTGCCTTTTCTGCCTATCTGGCACTGAAAGGCTTCAAGAAGGTTATCCAGTTCGATCTGACAACCACCTTGCTGATCGGTGCGGTGGCGGGTGTCCTGTCCTGGATCGTGATGATCCCGGTGATCCGGCGAAAATCCGAAGGGCTGGAGAACCGCAACAAATCGCTCAAGACCCTGTTCGGCATCCCGCTGGTCGTGTCCGCCGCGCTGCTGAGTTTTGCGCATGGTGCGAATGATGTCGCAAACGCGGTTGGACCGCTTGCGGCGATCGTGCAGGCCTCGCAATCGGGCAACTTCACCGATGCTGTCAGCATTCCGTTCTGGGTCATGGTGCTGGGGGCGTTCGGCATTTCCTTCGGGCTGCTTCTGTTCGGACCAAAGCTGATCCGGATGGTCGGAAGCCAGATCACCAAGCTGAACCCGATGCGGGCCTATTGCGTTGCCCTGTCCGCGGCCATCACGGTCATTCTGGCAAGCTGGCTGGGGATTCCGGTCAGTTCCACCCATATCGCGGTGGGCGGCGTGTTCGGCGTTGGGTTTTTCAGGGAATGGGATACGGAAAGGCGCATCAAGAAGGCGCGCCTGACCATGCCCGACCGCCCCACATACCCCGCCGCTGAACGGCGGCGGCGAAAGCTGGTGCGCCGGTCCCATTTCATGACGATCATTGCGGCCTGGGTCATCACCGTTCCGGCCGCTGCCATATTGTCGGGAACGATCCTGTTCCTGATCACGGTGGTCATGGGGGCGTCCTGACGCGATCCGAATCTGGCAAGCCGTGCCTGTTTTATCGATAGGCCGGGTCAGCAGATATGTGTCGCGTGGCGGGATAGCTGCGTTGCGTCGGACTGCTGCCCCTGGCCCGTGCTAAGGATCGGTTTCCAGCTTCAGCCGCAGTTCGCGCAGGACCGGCAGGACGGATTTGACGCGGGTATCGCCGAGATCGACGACAAGGTCGGCGATCATCGGGGTGATGGCTGCAACGGCGGCGTTGCGCGCGGCAAGGCCTGCGGGGCTGATCGCGACCATCTTGCGGCGGGCATCCTCCCAATCCGGGCGGATATGGACATAGCCCGCATTCTCCAGCTTGGTCAGGGTGTTTGTCATCGCACCGCGTGTCAGGTGAAACGCGCGGGCAAGCTGCGCGGGGCTGCGTTCGCCCGTCGCACGCGCAAGGTGGTTCAGCACCGAGAAATGCGAAATCTCCATCTTGTTCGGCAGCACCTTGTTCAACCGGTTGCGCAATAGCTGATCGGCGGTCAGCAATTCGCTGAACAACAAGGCGGCGGTGGCGTTGATCGAATCCGACATCAGGGGCTTTCAAAGCTGCGCGTATGGGTCAGGGACGGAATCCGCGCCCGCGCTTTGCTTACGGCATTCAGGTCAAGATCGACAAGGGTCAGCCCCGGTTCGGTGCCCGCATCTGCGATGACCTCTCCCCAGGGTGAGATGACCATCGAATGCCCGTAGGTGCTGCGGCTTTTGCCGGTGCTGGCGGGGTGCGTGCCGGTTTGCGCAGGGGCCAGGACCCAGGCACCGGTCTCGATCGCGCGGGCGCGCAGCAGGCTTTCCCAATGGGCCGCCCCCGTGACAGGCGAAAAGGCCGAGGGCACCGTCAGGATTTGCGCGCCCGCCTGCGCCAATGCCCGGTAAAGATGCGGGAAGCGGATGTCGTAGCAGATGCTGAGGCCAAGCGTGCCGAAGGGCGTCGGCGCGACCACGGCGCGGTCTCCGGGTGCGTAGCCCGAGGATTCGCGGTAGCTTTCGGTTTCTGACACATCCACGTCGAACATGTGGATCTTGTCATAACGCGCGCGGATCTCGCCATCCGGTGCAATCAGGAAAGACCGGTTGGCAAAGCGGTCCTCCGGCGGGTCGGACTTTACGGCAAGCGATCCGATCAGCAGCCAGATACCAAGCTTTGCCGCGGTGTCGCGCAGGCCCGCGAGGGTTGCATCCTGTGCCTCATTGCGCAGCACCTGTGCCTGATGCGTCCTGCTGAGCGACACGCAATTGGTAACCTCGGGCGTCAAGGCAAAGCCTGCGCCTGCTGCGGCAGCCTCGTGCAGAAGACCCCGGACATGGCCGAGGTTCTGCACCGGATCGTCCGACGAGGTCATTTGCAGCAGGGCGGTGCGCATCAGCCGGCCAAAAGCGGATCCAGCTTGCCGGCGCGCTCCAATGCATAAAGCTCGTCACAGCCGCCGACATGGGTTTCGCCGACAAAGATCTGTGGCACGGTACGTCCGCCACTGGCGCGTTGGATCATTTCCGGCTTGCGGGCTGGATTGGCCAGCACGTCAATCTCGGTGAATGTGACATTTTTCTCGGTCAGCAACCGCTTGGCCGCGTGACAAAAGCCGCAAAGCGGCGAGGTGTAGATTTCAACGTCTTGCATGTCTGGTCCCTTCTGACAGGCGTGTTTGTCAGGGATTTAAGGCTGGTTTGCAACGCGCGCCAGTGCGATGACACAAACTTCACGCGCCCGCGACGCATGGCAGGCCTCTGCCGCCGCCGCCAAGGTCGCACCAGAGGTCATCACGTCATCGACCAGCAGCACCGAGCGCCCCTCCATCAAGGCGGTGCGCTGGGGGTGGGCGCGGATGCTGCCGCTCAGCATGGCAAAGCGCGCGTCGCGGGTCAGCCCGTCCAGCGAGCGGGTCCGGGTGCTCCGCAGCAACAGGTCCGGGCAGGTCCTGCGCCCCGTTTCACGCGCCAAAGCGGCGGCCAGCAGGGCAGATTGGTTGAAGCGGCGCCGCGCCATGCGCGACCAATGCAGCGGCACCGGGGCGATCAGCGAGTCCTCGCGCAGCATGGGTCTGGCGGCCTGCGCCATCCACTTTGCGGCAGGGCGGACCACATCATGCCGGTCCCCATGCTTGAGCGACAGCACCAGCCTGCGCCCGGCATCGCGGTAGATCAGCGCGGCGCGCCCCTGTTGCCACGGGCGTTCGGTGGTCATGCAATCATCGCAATGTACCGGCACGCCGTCATCCACGCCCGGCAAAGGCGTGCCGCAGAGATCGCAAACCAGACCGCCGATGAAAGGCGTGTCGCGCCAGCAAGGTCCGCAAAGGCCGAAATCGCTTTCGACCATGCCCCCGCAGGTCAGGCAGCGCGGCGGATAGATCAACTGGAGCGCCGTTTGCAAACCTGCCCAAGCCACCTTATGTCTCTGCCCCATGACTGCTGTGCCCCTGACCGATCTTGCGGCGCTTGCCCGCAACCGCGCCCGTGCGACCCGTGCGCCTGCCCTGTTCCTGCACCAGTCGGCGCGGGACGAGGTCGAGGATCGTCTCTCGATGGTTAACAGGCAGTTTACCAACCCCGCCATTGTCACGCCTTTCCCCGAAATCTGGGAAAATGTCCTGCCCGGTGCGAAGATCGTGGCCGATACCGATGTGCTGGCGCTGAACGAAGGCGCGCATGATCTGGTGATCCACGCGCTTGCCCTGCATTGGGCGAATGATCCGGTGGGGCAGTTGATCCAGTGTCGCCACGCATTGCGCCCCGACGGGCTGCACCTGTCGGTGGCATTTGGCGGGCAGACGCTGCACCAGTTGCGCAGCGCGCTGGCACAGGCGGAAAGCAGCGTCACCGGCGGGCTGTCGCCGCGTGTCGCGCCCATGGCCGAAATCCGCGATCTGGGGGCGCTGTTACAGCGGGCGGGGTTTGCGCTGCCGGTCGCGGACAGCCTGCCCCTGACGGTCAGCTATGCCACGCCGCTGCATCTGATGCAGGACCTGCGTGCGATGGGCGAGGGCAACGCATTGGACGCGCGCCTACGCCGTTTCACCCGGCGCGACGTGATCGCAGAAGCCGCGCGGATCTATGTCGAGACCTGGGGCGCTGCCGACGGGCGCATCCCCGCGACATTCGAGATGATCTTTCTGACCGGATGGGCGGCCCATGACAGCCAGCCCAAACCTTTGCGCCCCGGATCTGCGGCGCATCGTCTTGCCGACGCGCTTGGCACGCGCGAAACCCCGCTGAAAGATTGACCTATGCGTCATTCACGATATGTCGGATCTAACCTTACTGAACGGATGCCCGCCCATGCTTGATGCTTCTCATTCTGCCAGCCGTCCCGAAAATGCGCCTGCTGACCACCCGGAAATCGCCAAACCGAAGATCGGCGTACTGCTTGCCAATCTGGGCACGCCCGACGGGCATGATTACTGGTCGATGCGGCGCTATCTGAACGAATTTCTGTCCGACAAGCGGGTGATCGACTACCCGCGCTGGAAATGGCAGCCGCTGTTGCAGCTTATCATCCTGAGCAAGCGTCCCTTCAGTTCCGGCGCGGCCTATCGGTCGATCTGGAACACACAAAAGGACGAAAGCCCGCTGATGACGATCACCCGCGACCAGACCGCGGCAATCGCGGCAGAGGTGCAGGCGCGGCATGGCGATCAGGTGATGGTCGATTTCTGTATGCGCTACGGCAACCCTTCAACCGAATCGAAACTCCGCGCGATGGTCGAGGCCGGGTGCCGCAAGATCCTGTTTTTTCCGCTTTATCCGCATTACGCCGGTGCCACCTCTGCCACCGCGAACGATCAGTTCTTCCGCGCGCTGATGAAGGAAACCTGGCAACCTACCGCGCGTGTGGTCGACCCGTATTTCGACCAGCCGCTTTATATCGAGGCGTTGGCGCAATCGGTGGAACGTGGCTATGCGGCGCTAAGCGAGAAGCCCGATATTCTGGTCTGTTCCTATCACGGGATGCCGAAACGCTATCTGATGCAGGGCGATCCCTATCATTGCCAATGCCAGAAAACGACCCGGCTGCTGACGGAACGGCTGGGCTGGGCCGACACAGAGATTCGCACCACGTTCCAGTCGGTCTTTGGCCCCGAGGAATGGCTGAAACCCTATACGGTGGAAGAGGTCGCCCGGCTTGCAAAGGAAGAAGGCAAGAAGAAGATCGCGGTGATTGCGCCCGCGTTTTCCGCCGATTGCATCGAAACGCTGGAAGAAATCAACGAAGAGATCCGCGAAAGCTTTGAAGAGGCGGGCGGCGAACAGTTCACCTATATCCCCTGCCTGAACGACGATCCGGCGCATGTGGCGGCGCTGGCAGGCGTCATTGACCAGAATCTTCAGGGCTGGGTCTGACCCCGGCCCGGCCGGCACGCGTGTAAACCCAGCACGCATGTAAAAAGGGCGGCGCTTTCGCACCGCCCTTTTCGAATTCTTTAATTCCGTAGGGGAATTAGTTGGACGCGGCTGCTGCGATAACTGCCAGCAGAACCAGCGGAATGATCAGGCCAGCGGAAGAAGAGCTTGTCGCTGCTTCTTCAACAACCACAACCGGCTCCATTACTACGTCGTCTTTTGCATACGAACCGGCCATTGCGGTCGAAGCGGCGGCTGTCAGGACAGCGGCGAGTGCGAGTTTCTTCATTGTATACCTCCAGTAATACGCTTGCAGTTTCCCACGCAGGGCTAACAGCAAGCACCCAAGACTTACCTCGTAACTCTTTCTAAGCAGCTATTTTCGCCTAATGCAAACGCAACCTTGACGCTTTCGAGGCAGCCCCGATCCAATGTCGTCAAATTAGCAACACTTGTGTTCCGACCTTCGTCAGCCTGAACAGCTCCTGGATGTGTTCGTTGTACAAACCGATGCAACCATTGGAAGAACGACGGCCGATCTTGCGGGTGTCATGGGTGCCGTGGATGCGGTAATACTGCCAGCTGAGATACAGCGCATGCGTGCCAAGCGGGTTGTCCGGGCCGGGACCAACAAAGTCCGGCCATTCCGGATTGCGCTTTTTCATCGCGGGCGTCGGTGCCCAGCTGGGGCCCTCGACCTTGCGGATCACGCTGGTGCGGCCACGGCGGGTCAGATCCTCTGTCAAAGGCACCGAGGACGGATAAAGCTTGTAGGTCGCGCCATCCTCTGACCAGTAATGCAAGGCCCGCGACGTGATGTCGACGAGGACCGCACCATTGGCCAGAGAGCTGAAATAGGGTTGCCAGTCCAGCGCCCGAAAGCTGGAGATATTGCGGCGGACAACCTGCGACAGGTCACGTTCAATCTCGACCGTGTCGGCACCGTTGACATCCTGTGCCAAGGCGGGCGTTGCAGCGAACGCAGCGCCAGCAGCCAAAAAGCCACGACGGTCAAAAATCCGAGGTATCGGCTTTGTCATCTTGGAACTCCATAATGAAAACAGAAATTATGGTAACATATTTATTGCGGGAATGCCTCAGTCGCAATTCAATCCGGCGTCATTGGGCCGACTCACGCGGATGTGGGTTTGAATAGCAACCTAAGCACCGTTATGCCTGATGCAGTGCAATGAACGGATGACAGACACATGATGCGTGCCATATTCTTGACCATTTCGACCCTGCTGGCGCTTTCGGCATGTGCGCCTGCACCCGTGGTCACAACCCCGGTTCTGGCAGATGGCAGGCCGGCGCCAAAGGTCTACCGAATCAGCGCGGGCTCTGAGTCGCGCATCCAGTTCAGAATGCTCGATTCGGTCAACGCGCTGCGCCAGGCCGCAGGCGTGTCCCCGGTCCAGCTGAATGCGCAGCTTACCGCAGCGGCGGCCACGCATTCGCGCGATATGGCGGCGCAGAACCGTCCGTGGCATTTCGGGTCCGACGGTTCTTCGCCGCTGGACCGGGTCCGCCGCGCCGGGTATTCGGGTGAACTCATGGGCGAAAACATCTCGGAAACCTACGAGACAGAGCTCGAAACCCTGGCCGCATGGATGGAAACGCCCGCCACCCGCAACGTGATCGTCGGCGCCGAAGCCCGCAATATGGGGTTTTCGTGGCACCAGGAAAACAATGGCAAAATCTGGTGGACCATGGTGATGGGCAACTAGGCCCGCCCCACCACAACCTGCCCCGGACTTGATCCGGGGCCTTGCGCTCACGCCTAAGGCTGGATTGAAATCGGTGTCCCGTTTTTCACCATGGCGTAGATCTGTTCGATCTCGCGGTCCGTCACGGCGATGCACCCTGCTGTCCAGTCACGCTTGCCGTCCCGGTATTTCCGCGGCCTGCCGTGAATGAAGATGTCGCCTCCGGGCGATTCACCCATCGCGATCGCCTCGGCGAGATCGGCCTCATTGGGATAATCGATTCCGACCGACAAGTGGAATTCGCTGTTCGGATTGCGCCGGTCGATCAGATAGTTGCCCTCGGGTGTGCGCCCGTCGCCGCTGATCTTCTTGTCACCGGATGGCGCAAAGCCAAGGCCAATATCGTAGGCCTCCAGCACTTCGGTGTTGTGCAGCAGATACATCCGCCGCTCGCCCTTGTTGACGATCACCTGAGTCACTTCGGGGCCATTATATGTCTTGAACTTGCTCGCGCAGCCCGACACGCCGATCATCAGCATGGCGACTGCAAGAAACCTGAATACCCGCATTTTTCTGCCTGTTTTTGTATTTGCCTCAGGTGACAGGGTACATTTTTTCGGGCAACGAAGGTAGGGGGATTATCAACACGAACCGCCGATTGCGGCGGCGATCCGCCTCAGGCGTTCAACGTGAAGCCCGCGACCAGTTCGACATGCGTGGACCAGCGGAACTGATCGACAACGTCAATCCAGTCAATCCTGTATCCGGCATCGACCAGCACCTTTGCATCCCGCGCAAATGTCACCGGATTGCATGACACATGCGCGATGACCGGAATGCCGCTTTTGGCAAGCTCGGCGATCTGCGCCTGTGCCCCGGCACGGGGCGGGTCGATCACTGCGGCGTCAAACCCCTTCAGGTCAGAGACATCCAGCGGCGCGCGGAACAGGTCGCGCGTGGCATGGGTAACGGCGTGCAGCAGCGGCGTCTTGCGCCAACCGGCATCCAGTGCCTGCATCATCGCCGCATCCCCTTCGACCGCATGCACCGCCGCCGCCTGCGCAAGCGGCAAGGCGAACGTGCCGCATCCGGCAAAAAGATCCACGATGCGGCTAGCACTTCCGACGGCTTCGGTCACGGCAGACAAAAGCGCCGCTTCGCCTTCGGGCGTGGCTTGCAGGAACGCACCGGCGGGGGGCGTTACGCGCGCAAGCCCGAACTGCTGTTCCGGCATGCGGCGGGTCAAGGCAAGGTCCGCCTCCCAGGTCAGGCGCGCCAGATCGAACTTTTCGGCAATCGCGGCAAGCTGCATTTGCAGTTGCGGATCGACCTCCTTGCCGCCCGACACGGCGACATCCAGCCCGCCAAGCGAGGTGGTGACCATGACCGAAAGCTCTGCCTTGCGGCTGGTGCCGGCAATCGCCAGCGCCTCGACCATGGGCAGGGCGGCGGCAATCGCGGGATCGACCAACAGGCAATCCGGCACCTCGACGATCACATCGGCGCCGCGTTTGTGGAACCCGGCCATCGCCCCCTTCTTGGTGCGGCGCGCGGAAAACCCGGCACGGCGGCGGGTAGAGGGCGGAGAGGTCAGGATCCGGCGGGGCTGAACCTCCAACCCGTGTGCAGCCAGCGCGTGTGTCACGATGCCCAGCTTCCAATACGCGACAAACCTGTCCGACACATGCTGCAACTGACACCCGCCACAGGACGCGGCATGCCGACAGGGCGCTTTTACCCGGTCAGGCGAGGGCGTCACGATTCTGGGCAATGGCATTGCGTCGCCCGTGATCTCGCCTTCGACCACCTCGCCGGGCAGAGTGCGCGGGACGTAGATCGGACCGGCTGCAATGCCGTCGCCGTGATGTCCCAGCCGTTCTATTGTCACTATTGTCATGGGCTGGCCCTACCCCGAGTCTGCGCCGCGATCCAGCCTATTCGGCGGCATCCTGCGATCCGATAAAGCCGCCCGACTGCCGGTCCCAGTAGCGCGCGTAAAGCCCACCCCGCGCCAGAAGCTGCGTATGCGTGCCGGTCTCGACGATGCGACCGTCATCCATGACGATGATCCGGTCCATGCTGGAGATCGTGGACAGGCGGTGCGCGATGGCCAGCACGGTCTTGCCTTGCATCACCCGGTCCAGCGCCTCTTGAATCGAGGCTTCGACCTCGGAATCCAGCGCGCTTGTCGCCTCGTCCAACACCAGAATCGGCGCATCTTTCAGAATGGCACGGGCCAGGGCGATCCGTTGACGCTGACCGCCGGACAGCTTGACGCCACGCTCGCCCAGATGCGCGCCATAGCCTTCGCGGCCCATATGGTCCTGCATCTTCAGGATGAACTCATGCGCCTCGGCCTGTTTGGCGGCGGCAATCACCTCTTCCTTGGTGGCTTCGGGCCTGCCATAGCGAATGTTGTCCAGCGCCGAGCGGTTGAACATGGCGGTTTCCTGCGTGACCATGCCGATTTTTCGCCGCAAGGATTCCTGCGTCACGCCGCCAATGTCCTGCCCGTCAATCCGGATGGTGCCGCCTTCGGTGTCATAGAGCCGCAAGAGCAGCGCCACGAGGGTCGATTTGCCGGCCCCGGACGCGCCGACAATGCCCAGCTTTTCGTCCGGATGAATGGTCAGGGACACGTTCTCGATCCCGCCAGTGCGCCGCCCATAGGCAAAGCTGACATCCTTGAAATCGACCTGCGCATCCGTCACTTGCAGATCCTGCGCATCCGGCTTGTCCACCAGCGTATGAGGCGGGGTAAGCGTGCGCATCCCGTCCTCGACCTCGCCGATATTGGCGTAAAGCGCCATCAGGGTGAAGCTGACCCAGCCGGTCATTTGCGCCAGCCGCAGCGCCACGGCGCCCGTTGCGGCGATGTCGCCTGCGCTTACAAGGCCAAGGTTCCAGTAAAACAGCGCGCCGCCCACCAGAAGCACCGGCAGAATGCCCGCCAGCGCCATCAGCCAGAACCGGAACGCCACAGAGATGTAGCCAAACTCCACCGACCGGTCGCGATAGGTCTGCATCGCGCCCAAAGCCGCGCGATCCTCGTAATCGGCATGGGCGAACAGCTTGACGGTTTTGATATTGGTGACGGTATCGACGATCTGGCCGGTGGTCATTGCCCGCGCGCCGGCCCGCGCCTTGGACCGCTGGCGGATGCGGGGCATGAAATGACGGATCAGAAAACCATAGCCCAGCATCCACACCACCAGTCCGGCGGCGATGCGCAGATCCACCGTGCCCAGCATCAGCACCGCGCCCACCACCGAGGCGAGCGCAAACAGCACCGTATGCAGGATCTCGACCACGGAATCGTTCATCGCGCGGGCGGTTTGCCATTCCTTTTGCGCGATACGGCCCGCAAAATCGTTGTCGAAGAACGTAACGGCGTGCCCCAGCGTATAGCGGTGCAGGCGCGACAGGATCAGGTTCAGCACGTTGGGCTGCACCATGACCGATTGCGTCACCGACGCGACGCCCAGAATAGCCGGGCGCAGAAGGATGAAGAACAAGAGCGACCATAAAAGGATGCCGCTTTGGTCGGCAAAGACCGATTGCGCGTCCGAGGACAGCGCCGCGTCAATCACCCGGCCCAGCAGCAATGCGGCGATCACCTCGGTTATGCCGGCGATGATGGAAACCGCCCCGGCAAGAGCCAACACCCGTCCGGTCCCGCGCAGACCCCAGCGAAAGAACGCCAGCAGGGTGCGTGGCGGCGGGCCATCGGCGGGTGCGAAATGGTTGATCCAGTCGGCAAGTTTCATGCGGTCGCCTCGGTTTCGTCAGCATCGTCGGTTGTCAGGAAGCCGCCGGATTGGCGCGCCCAGAACCCGGCATATAGTCCGCCTTGCGCCAAAAGCGCGTCATGGGTGCCTTCCTCGACAATCCGGCCCTGATCCATCACCAGAATCCGGTCCATATGCGCGATGGTGGACAGCCGATGCGCAATGGCGATCACGGTTTTGCCCTCCATCATGCCATAAAGGGTTGTCTGGATCGCGGCCTCGACCTCGGAATCCAGGGCGCTTGTCGCTTCGTCCAGCAGCAGGATGGGCGCGTCCTTCAGAATGACGCGGGCCAGTGTGACGCGCTGGCGCTGGCCACCCGACAGCTTCACCCCGCGTTCGCCGACCTGCACGTCATAGCCCGTGCGCCCCTGCGGATCCCTGAGATCGAGAATAAATTCATGCGCCTCGGCCTTTTGCGCGGCGGCGATCATCTCTGCCTCACTTGCGTCGGGCCGCCCGTAGAGGATGTTGTCGCGGACCGAGCGATGCAACAAGGCGCTGTCCTGCTGCACCATCCCGATCTGGCTGCGCAGGCTGTCCTGCGTCACGGCACAGATGTCCTGCCCGTCGATCAGGATGCGGCCCTGTTCGACGTCGTAAAACCGCAAGAGCAGCTTGACCAGGGTGGATTTGCCCGCGCCGGAACGACCGATAAGCCCGACCTTTTCGCCCGGCCGGATGTCCAGCGTGACCCCGTCCAGCCCGCCAGCGTCGCGGCCGTAATGATGCGACAAGTTTTGAATCGAGATGCGCCCATCCGACAGCACAAGCGGCGGCGCATCCGGGCCATCCACCAGATCAATCGGCTGGGCAATCGTCTCCATCCCTTCGGCAACGACGCCAAGCTCTCGGAACAGGCTGGTCAGCGCCCACATGATCCAGCCTGTCATCGCGTTCAGCCGCAAGGTCAGCGCGGTCGCGGCCGCCACGACACCAACCGAGGCCTGCCCCTGCGTCCAGAGCAGCAAGCCCCAGCCAACAACCCCGACGATCAGCAGACCATTCAGCGCCACAAGCGTCACATCCATGATCGTGAAGATCCGCATCTCGGCGGCAAAAGTTTGGCGCGCTTTTTCAATCGCTTCGCGGGCAAACTCCAACTCGCGGTCGTGATGGGCGAACATCTTGACCGAATGGATGTTGGAATAGCTGTCCACGACGCGCCCGGTGACAAGGCTGCGCGCGTCCGACGCCGCCTTGGACGCGGGGCCGACGCGTTTGATGGTCCACCGCATCAGCAGGGCATATAGCGCAAGCCACAGAACCAGCGGGATCATCAGGCGCACATCGCCCTGCCCCAGCATGACCAGCGCGCCGACAGCATAGGCAAGCGCAAAGGTGATCGCGTCAAAGACCTGAAACACCGCCTCGCCCGCCGCGGGGGGTGTCTGCATGATGCGGTTGGCGATGCGCCCGGCAAAGTCATTCTCGAACCAGCCGACCGACTGGCGCAGCACATGCCCATGCGCGCGCCAGCGGATCAATGTCCCGAAATTCGGCATGATCGCGTTGTTCAGCAACAACACATCCAGCATCTGCAACACGGGCCGCAGGAACAGGATGAACAGCGCGAGCAGGATGAACTTTGTCCCATGGTCCGCCCAGACCTGCGCGGGGTCGCCGTTCAGCACATCGACAATCCAGCCCATCGCCCAGATCAATGCGATCTCGACCGTGGCCACGACGACCGAAGCCAGCGCGGTCAGTGCAAAGACGCGTTTGAACGGCACGGAATAGCCGCGCAGGAACGGCCACAGCTTCGTCGGCGGCCTGTCCTGACGCGGATAGTCGCAATAGGGATCTACAAGGCGTTCAAAAAAACGAAACACGGGCGAGGCTCTGATCTGATCGGGTTGGCGCACTGTCACCGATTTCACGCCCAAAGACCATGCCTTGGGTTCTGTGGCCAGTCAGGTGTCGCCAAGCAGGGCATCGCGGTCAAGGGTGAAGCCAGATGCGATCCATTTCGTTTCAAGCGCCTTCAGCTTTTCGCCCAGCGCAGGGCCGGTCAATTCCGGCATCAAGTCCCTGGCATTGATAGGAAATTTCTGGGCGGCTGCATCGGGGACGGTGTGCAGCCATTGCGGGTCAAGGACAGAGTCAAACAACGCCGCCCGCAAGATCAGAACCGAAAGGGCAGTGTCGGCGCCATAAAGGTAGCCCAGGGCTTCGGGGCTATCCATGTTGCCGATCAGATCCCCCAGCAACGTAAGTTGCTTTTGTTGTGCCTTTGACAGGCGCAGGGATTCACCGTCGCGGACCCCCAGAACGGCGAGGCGGCGCAGAGGATCGGGTGGAATGTTCAGGCTGTCTTCGTGATGCACAAGCGGTGCCAGCGCCGTTGAGACCGCGCCGGGAAGGATCACCCGCAAAACGCCCGTATGGTCCATTGCCGCAATCGCCGGGGCCGGGTCCGGGGCCGCCAGCAGCTTGAGCATTTCCGACCCGACACGCTCTTTCGACAATGTTTGCAGACCGTCCAGATTTGTCGCGATCGCCGAGAGCGCCTCGGCGTCAAAGCCCTGATCGGGATCACCATACCATGCCGCAAAGCGGAAAAAGCGCAGCGACCGCAGATAATCCTCGCGGATCCGGTCAGTCGCATTCAGGATGAACCGGACGCGCCGCGCGCGTAAATCCGGCAGGCCGCCCAGCGGATCAATGACTTCTCCGGTCCGGTCCGCATAAAGCGCGTTCATCGTCAGGTCGCGGCGCACGGCGTCTTCGGCAATATCGCCCGAAAAGGCGACCACGGCGCGGCGGCCATCCGTCTCTACATCAGCGCGAAACGTGGTGATTTCATGCGGGACGCCGTTCGAGATGACCGTAACTGTGCCATGTTCAATGCCGGTGGGGACCGTCTTCAGCCCAGCGCCTTCGGCGAGGGCCATCACCTGCTGTGGCAGGGCATTGGTGGAAATATCCATATCACTGACCGCCACGCCCAGCAGGTCATTGCGCACGCAACCGCCAACGAAATAGGCCAGATAGCCACCTGCCTCCAGCATCTGCATGACTGCCTGCGTTTCGGGCGCAAGAAACCAGGTGCCGATGAGGCGGGTCATCGCGACAACCGCTCTGCCAGACCTCGCAGGATGCGCGCGGTGGCCCCCCAGATATAGTAGGGTCCGAATGGCACGATATAATAATGACGGGTCTGGCCGCGCCAGCGGCGCCCCTGAATAGTGTAGTTTTCCGGCACCAAAAGGTGGTGCAACGGCACGCGAAAGACTTCGGCGACCTCGCCGGGTTCCGGGATCAGATCGAAGGGTCGGGAAATGATCCCGATGACCGGCGTAATGGTGAAGGACGTGACTGTTTCGTGCGTGGGCAATGTGCCGACCACATCAACCAGTTCGGTTGGCAGCCCGATCTCTTCGCGCGCCTCGCGCAGGGCGGCGGCGATGACATCGGCATCGGTGTCATCCTGCTTGCCACCGGGAAAGGAAATCTGACCCGGATGATGCTTCAGCGCCGAGGACCGTTTCGTAAGGATGACTTCTGGCCCGTCCGGCCCCTCAAGCACCGGGACAAGTACGCCGGCAGGCCGCAGCCTTCGGCCCTCAGGCAGAACCACGCCGGGATTGAGGTCGAAATCCGAGGAAGCGGATCCCGACGGCTCAACCGCGCGACGCAGCAGTTTGAGGGTGTCAGTTGTCACCCTCGTCACCCTTTGCTTCAAAACCGACAGTCGACGGATCGAGCACATAATGCGCGCCACAGAATTGGCAATCTGCCGTGACCGTCCCCTGATCCGTCGTCATCTTCTCAATATCCCTGGCGGAATAGATCGACAGGCTTTGACGCACGCGGTCCTCCGAGCAGGTGCAGCCGAACCGAACCGGCTGTGTATCGAACACGCGCGGGTTTTCTTCGTGAAACAGCCGCACCAGCAGATCGGTCGCAGGCAGGCTGGGGCCGATCAGTTCGATGTCCTCAACCGTATCCAGCAGCAGATTGGCGCGGTTCCAGTTTTCGCTGGCGTCGTCATCCAGAATATCGTCCGCCGCCAACAGGCCACCCTCGCCGGAGCCGCCTTCGCCGCCCGCTGCCGGGGACGCCTTTGGCATCGTCTGCAACATGATCCCGCCGGCACGCCAATGTTCCGGCACGCCCGGTTCGGTGGACCGTCCGAAGCTGAGCGCGAACCGGGTCGGCAACTGCTCTGACTGGGCGAAATACGTCTCTGCGCAGTTGGAAAGCGTGGCATCTGTCAGCGGCGTGATGCCCTGATACGGCGTCATGCCCTTGCCCTGGTCGATCATGATCGCGAAATAGCCTTCGCCCACATTGTCACGCGCCGGGCCGTCTGTCAGGCGGTCGGCATCATAGCTGGCATAGGCGCGGATCTTGGCAGGTTCGCCTTCTTTCGTGGGGCCGTAGAAATCGGTCGCGATCATGCGCACCGGGCCTTTGGACTGAACCTGCAAGGACAGTTTCCAGCGCAGCTTGATCGTCTGCCCGATCAGCGCGGTCAACAACGCCATCTCCGCCACCAGTGCCTCGACCTGGGGCGGGTAGTCATGCTGTTTCAGGATGCCGTCCAGAACGCCGTCCAGCCGCGCGACCCGGCCGCGAATATCCGAGCGGTCAAGTTGAAAGGGCAGGACGGTGTCGTCCCAGGCGAGTTTAGAACCGAGTGTCATGGGGGTTTCCTTGGCCGTGGCGTCTTGGCATACAGCGACAATATAGGGACGGCAAGCAATCGGCCAAGGGGGCGGCAAATGACAAGACGGTTTGGCAACAGCCCCCTGCCCGGTCAAAACTATGTAGCCCGGCCCGGAGTCTACGCCATCCTGCCCGGCAAGCGCGGCTTGTTATTGACCTTTCAATCGCAACCGGAACCAGAGTTTCAGCTGCCCGGTGGTGGCATTGATCCGGGCGAATCGCCATTGCGCGCGCTGCATCGCGAGGTTTGGGAAGAGACTGGCTGGACGATTGCACGGCCCCGCAGGCTGGGCGTATTCCGGCGTTTTACCTTCATGCCGGACTACGATATCTGGGCAGAGAAGATCTGCACCGTCTATCTCGCGATCCCGGTTCGCAGTTGCGGGAACCCTGTAGAGCCGGATCACACGGCCTGTTGGATGAAACCACGCGATGCGATGGTCGAGCTGGCAAATGCCGGAGATCGGCATTTTGTCCGCCGGATGCTAGGATTGCGCTGAGATCTGATTGACCTCTGGGCATCCAAATTCAAGCAATGCGGCTGACACGTCGTCAGTCAACTGCCCCGGCGTTGCCATATCTTCGGCAAGCCGCCAGAACATATCCTGCAAATAGTCGGCGCCACTGCCAGTGTGCGGCGTCGAAGTTGCCAGTCGGTGCAGCCCGTCATCATCCAGCATCTGCCCGTTTTTCATCACGCATTCCGAAAACCCGTCAGAATAAAGCAATAGCCGATCACCGGGGGCAAGCCGGATCTCGGATTGGTCATATGTCACGTTATTTACGAGCCCCACGGGCACACCACCGCATCCGATGAATTCAGCACTGCCATCCGCCCGCATGACCAATGGGTGCGGATGTCCGGCCTGAACAAGTTTCGCGACACCTGTGCGAAGGTCGACCACGACGTAGAGAAGTGTCAGATATTCCTCGACGCCCGCATCCGCATTCAATCGGTCGTTCAACATGCGGGCGACAACCTCGGGTGGGCGCAGTTTAAGATGGCCATCGGTATCGCGCTCCATGGCGATGTTCTGGTCCGGAAAGGAACTGTTGAGATAGCCCGCCACCCGCGCCGTCATCATCGCAGAGGTAATGCCGTGACCGGACACATCGATACTGTAGAATCCCAACTGCATGTCATCGGGGCTGAACATGCCGACAAGATCGCCGCCCACATGTCCACAGGGTTTGAGCAGAAGGCTGACACGCGACGCCCCGAAATCGCGCACGGTTTCCGGCATCAGAGAGTCCTGGATCTTGCGGGCCTGTTTGAGATCCTTGTCGATGGCGTCATACAGGGTCTGCAATGTCCCCAATGTTTCCGAAATCACGCGGTTCTTCTGGTTCAACTCGCGTTCCATCTGCATAATCCGCGCGCCGGCGGTGATCCGGGCGCGAAACTCTGCCGCATTCACGGGCTTGGTCAGAAAATCGTCGGCACCAGCATCCAGCCCCCGTGCGATTTCATCTTTTTCGCCCTTGGATGTCAGAAGGATGAAATACCCATAGCTGTCGCGCGCCATCTGTCTGAATCGACGACAAAATTCCAGCCCATCCATGCCGGGCATCATCCAGTCGGACAATACAAGGTCTGGCTGGTGGTTCTCGCACAGGACGATTGCCTCATCCCCCGATGCGGCCTCGATCACCTCCAGCCCCCATTTTCGCAACAGGCTGGTGATAATTTTTCGCTGGAGCCTGCTGTCATCGACCACCAAAGCCATGCGCAGCGTTGCACTGCCCACCATTGCCTTGAGTGAATTATCCACCGCCGTGGTCACAGGAGCGCCCTTCATCTGCGTGTTCGATTTCATTCGTTCGGGTTTAGGCCAGCGCTGATTAAACTTTAGTGAATCCCCACCCCTAAAAACCCGCAACAATTTCTTAGTATTTGTCCGATACCGTTCTGGCAGGAGGCCGCGATGATAGATTGGCAACGCATATCTGAGCTACGCGACGAAATCGGCGCAGACGATTTCGATGAGGTGGTCGACCTGTTTCTGGCAGAGGTAGAAGAGACGCTTGAGGCTTTGCCAAACGCACAAAATTCCGAGCTTGAGGCCATGTTGCATCTGCTCAAGGGGAGCGCGTTGAACCTGGGGTTTCAGGCATTTGCGACCCGGTGTCTTGAAGGCGAAGCCGCAGCGCGCGCCGACAGGCCGGAAGAGATAGACCGCGACGCGATCAGACAGCTATATGACGCCTCGCGCCACGCGTTTCTGCAACAGGTCACGGCCTGATCTGCTGTGACCTCTGCCCGCTTGCTGCCTTCGCCATCGCATCCGGCCCGCTCAACGCAGGATCAAATGACGAATTGTGCCAATGTCTCGTCGTTGGTGATGTCCGTATAGGTGAAGCCTGCGGCGTCCAGCTTGGCCAGAAAGGCGCCAAAACTCGATGCATCGCGAGTTTCGATCCCGATCAGAACGGAGCCGAAATTCCGCGCAGACTTCTTGAGATATTCGAACCGGGCAATGTCATCTTCGGGACCAAGGAAGTTCAGAAATTCTTTCAACGCTCCGGGCCGTTGTGGCATGCGCAGGATAAAGTATTTCTTCAACCCCTGATGGCGCTGTGCCCGCTCCTTGACCTCGGGCAGACGCTCGAAATCGAAATTTCCGCCGGAGGTGACGCACACCACGCGACGCCCGCGGATTGCATGGCCCAGATCGCGCAACGCATCGACGGCCAAAGCGCCTGCCGGTTCCAGCACGATCCCCTCGACGTTCAGCATTTCCAACATGGTGACGCAAAGCCGGTCTTCCGGGATGGTCAGCGAATTGGCCAGACCGACACCCTTCAGGCGGGCGAATGTCCGTTCGCCAATCTGTCCGACAGCGGCACCATCTGCAAAGGTATTGACGGAGTCGAGCTTTACCGGCCGCCCCATCTGCAAGGCCGCATGCAAACAGGCACCGCCCGCCGGTTCCACAAACGTATATTGCACATCCGTTCCGAAATAGCTGAGCACGCCGGAAGACAGCCCGCCGCCGCCAACCGGCAACATCAGATGATCGGGCTTGCCGCCTAACTGCTCCTCGATCTCGACGGCGACAGAGGCCTGACCCTCGATCACGTCCTCATCGTCAAACGGCGACAGGAAATGACCGTTGGTCTCCGTGCAATAGGTTTGCGCGGCGCGAAGCGTGTCGTCGAAATAATCGCCGGTCAACTGGATCTCGATGTTTTCGCCACCAAACATCCGCGTCTTCTGGATCTTCTGTTGCGGCGTCGTCACCGGCATGAAGATCACACCGCGCTTGCCAAAGTGGCGACACATGAACGCGACACCCTGCGCATGATTGCCGGCACTGGCGCAGACAAAAACCGGCGCATCGGGTTGCTTGCGCATCGCGTTGAACGCCCCGCGCAACTTGTAGCTGCGCACCGGCGACAGATCCTCGCGTTTCAGCCAGACCTCGCACCCGTAGGTTTCCGACAGATGCGCGTTCAGCAACAACGGGGTTGGCGGAAAGACATCGCGCATTGCGCTGGTGGCGTCACGCGCCTTTTTGATGAAATCAGTCATCTTCGTTCAGTGTCCCATGATGGCAAACGAGGCAAGCCTAGTCGATGCTGCGGCCTTCGATGAAATGACCGTAGACTGTGGTCAGCAGCGAGATACCGATGATTGTCACAAACCAGTTCACCACCAGAATATAGATCAAATTGATGGTCGACCCCGGATCACTGTTCAGCAGGCTTGGCAGCACCACGATCAGCGTTGCGACGCTGACGACAACGCCCAGAACCACGAAGGTCGGGGCCTGATCCCGCGTCGCGGCCCATGCCTCGCCCAGGGTCAGGTTTTTGCCGATTGCGCAGGCCGGCAGGATCGACCCGAACCGGAAAAACAGGACCGAAGCAAGACCAATGGCCACCGGAATAATCAGCACCGTCAATGGCGGTGCGATGGCACCGATCATGGCAAGTGGCATCGAGGCAATGAGAACCCCGACGGCGACGATGATCCCGATCAATATCGAACGCCCGAAATAGCCAAGCATCTTGCCGCCATGCATCCGGGGCAGATACCCCTCGGGATAGTCCTCTGCCAGGACAAAACGGTGCCAGGCGACAGCGATCCAAAGACTTGCCACGAGGCCGAGCATGTTGAGGACCATCGTCATCACAGCAAATTGCCCCGCCCCGGTCGGGAAAGTGCCGTCGTTGATCGCGCTGGCCATATCGGCATTGAGATAGCCATACACCTGGGCCGCGACCGACACGAGGTACAGAACCATGGAAATTCGGAACGCTGCGCCAAGGTTGTTGAACACCAAGCGGACCGAATGGACGAAAATCTGCCAACCCAACATCGAAAACTCCTGCACCATTTGCGCTTGTGCTAGCACGCGAGCCTGCCGCCGCCAATGCCACCATCTTGTGCTGCGCAACAAAACCCGCTATCCGCCCCGCGATACTGAACAAGGAAGTGCTGCCCATGTCCGCGCCCAAGAAAGTTGTTCTGGCCTATTCCGGTGGCCTCGATACCTCGATCATCCTGAAATGGTTGCAGACCGAATACGGCTGCGAGGTTGTCACCTTCACCGCCGATCTGGGTCAGGGAGAAGAGCTGGAACCCGCCCGCAAGAAGGCCGAGATGATGGGCATCAAGCCCGAAAACATCTTTATCGAGGATGTGCGCGAGGAATTCGTGCGCGATTTCGTCTTCCCGATGTTCCGCGCCAACGCGGTTTATGAGGGTCTGTACCTGCTGGGCACGTCGATTGCGCGGCCGCTGATTTCCAAGCGGCTGGTCGAGATTGCAGAAGCCACCGGTGCCGATGCGGTGGCCCATGGTGCGACCGGCAAGGGCAACGACCAGGTCCGGTTCGAGCTTTGCGCCTATGCGCTGAACCCCGACATCAAGGTGATTGCACCCTGGCGGGAATGGGACCTCAGCTCGCGCACCAAGCTGCTGGCCTTTGCCGAGGAAAACCAAATCCCGATCGCCAAGGACAAGCGCGGCGAGGCGCCGTTCTCGGTTGATGCGAACCTGCTGCACACCTCGTCCGAAGGCAAGGTGCTGGAAGATCCCGCGCAGGACGCGCCCGATTACGTCTACCAGCGCACCGTCAATCCAGAGGATGCGCCCAACACGCCCGAATTCATCGAAATCACCTTCGAAAAGGGCGATCCGGTTGCGATCAATGGTGAGGCGATGTCGCCCGCGACCATCCTGACGAAGCTGAACGAATATGGCGGCAAGTATGGCATTGGCCGTCTTGATCTGGTCGAGGGTCGTTTCGTGGGCATGAAGTCGCGCGGCATCTACGAAACGCCCGGCGGCACTATCCTGCTGGAGGCGCATCGCGGCATCGAACAGATCACGCTGGACCGCGGCGCGGCGCATCTGAAAGACGAGTTGATGCCGCGCTATGCCGAGATCATCTATAACGGTTTCTGGTTCTCGCCCGAACGCGAAATGCTGCAGGCGCTGATCGACAAGAGCCAGGAACATGTCACCGGCACCGTCCGGCTGAAGCTGTACAAGGGTCTTGCGCGCACGGTTGGCCGCTGGTCCGATCATTCGCTGTATTCCGAGGCGCATGTGACATTCGAGGATGATGCCGGAGCCTACGATCAAAAGGACGCGGCCGGGTTCATTCAACTGAATGCGCTGCGCCTGAAACTGCTCGCGGCGCGGAACAAGCGATTTAAGGGCTAACAAAGCCCGCATGTTGAAACGAGCATGGCCGACCCTTTCGGGGCCGGCCATCTTCGTTTCTACTGGTTACAAAGTGTACTCGTTATCAACGCGATTTGGCTTATTCGGCCGTGACGACCGTCATTACCAAGTTTCCGTCCGGCTTGATCGGTCCATCTTCCGTCGCGCCCAAAGTGTATTCAAAAACGCCAGTCGACATTCCGCCCGCTTCGGAATGGACCATAAGCATCAACATCTCGCCTGATTTGACGTCCTCTGTCAGAATCGCGGCCACATCGACATTCTCGCCGCCACGCAGGGGCGCATGGCCCACAACCGGACCGGGCTTCATGTCGGCATCGGTGCGGTGAACAACCAGCCATCCGTTTTCGGCGGCCTGAACCATATCGGCGCTTACGATGCCGTTGGCAACGCTTTGGTCAGACGCTTCAACCATTGGCGCCATGGAATGCGACGCGGCAAAGGCTGTGCTGGCGGCAAGCATAGCGGCAGGGGCGAGGATCAGAAACTTGTTCATTTTTAACTCCGTGTCTGGTTTTCGCCGCAATACGCTGCGGCGTATGGCTTAGACACGGACAGACACGCAATTAGTTTCACGCCGCTGAAAAAAATCCCTACAAAGCGTATCGGCGCATCTTTTCATAGGCGGGCAAGGCGGCCTCGACCAAAGCGGCCAATCTGCCTGTGACCTCTGGAAGCGGCCCTTCGGGCCCCGCGAAACCGACTGATTCATGTACCGCGCCGTACCAGACCGGTGCCCAGACGCCGTCAAAGGGTTTTGCCCCGGCCGGCCATTCCAGCATCGCGGGGTCAAAGCTCAGCCCCAGTTCGGCGCAAAGCTTGCGCAACATGCCTTCGGGATTGTCCCGAATATCGGCACTGTCCAAAACCAGCGGCTGATGTCCAATGGCGGTGATTTCGTCGAACAATTCTGCCTGCTGGACAAAACCGATGTCATCCAGAGTTGGATTTTCGTATTTCGCGGCAAAACTGGCAACAACGCGTGCCGGATGGCGGATCAGAAAGACATTGGCGACCTTGCCCAGCCAGTCACGCGGCACGCCTTCAATCATGTGCTGGGCCATATGCTTGTGATAGACATGAGGGGCATGGTGCGGGTTCGGCCCAAGCAAGCCCTGCACGACATTGGCCGGATCTGTCGATTGCGACGCGATGATATGCTCGCGCATCGGATGGGCCAGACCGGTCTGCGCCAGATAGGCCGCATAAAACGGCTCGTCCACCGCGGCAAAATCGGACCGGTTCCCGAACGCATACATCATCGCCGTCGACAGGTTGCGCGGCCCCGACCACATTGCAATTTTCATGACACCTCCAACGGCTGTTTGCGGCCACGCTAGATGCGGGCGGGCGCAAAGCCAAGACAGTAAAGTCGCGTCACCAATGCGTGACAAGCCATGACAATGACTGGACGCGAGGGGCACCCTGCTGGCACGGTTATGTGCAACGGAGGTACGTTGCCATGAGCCTATTTTTAAAATTCAAACCCTTGCTATTGTCCATCCTGATCATTGCGGGCCTGACCCTGCAAAGCCAAGAGGCGCAGGCTGGCCCGAACAAGACGATCACCCTTGCCGGAGGTTGCTTCTGGTGCGTCGAGGCTGATTTCGAAAAAGTGCCCGGCGTGATTTCCGCCGTGTCCGGCTATACCGGCGGTACGGTGAAAAACCCGACCTACAAGCAGGTCACACGCGGTGGCACCGGCCATTACGAGGCCGTGCAGATCACCTATGATGCGGGCCGCGTCAGTCTGGACAGCCTGCTTTCCGCGTTCTTCCGCAGCATCGATCCCACCGATGCAGGCGGGCAGTTCTGTGACCGGGGCGAAAGCTATCGCACCGCGATTTTCGTCTCTGACAAGGCCGAAAACACGGCTGCCAAAAAGGCTAAATCAGACGCACAGGCAGTCCTTGGCAAGAAGATCGTGACGCCGATCCTGAATGCAAAGCCGTTCTACAAGGCCGAGGATTATCATCAGGGCTATTACGAAGGGACCAGCCTGGTTCTGACCCGCTTTGGTCCGTTGAGCCAAGCCAAGGCATATAAGCGCTACCGCGACGCCTGCGGGCGCGATGAGCGTGTCAAACAGCTTTGGGGCGATGCTGCGCCATTTGCAGGATAGCCGCTAGGACACGTCGTCCTGAATATCCTTCAGGTCTGGAATGACATCCGCCGCGCCAAGCCTTGTGACTTGCAGCGCGGCGGCGCGGGTTGCCTGAGAAATGGCCTGCGCCATTGGCAAGCCACGGTCCAGCCCCGCCAGAACATAGCCGGTAAACGTATCGCCAGCGCCTGTTGTATCGACGACCTCGACGGGCAGCGCCGGAAAGTCCCGGCACTCGCCGGTTTCGGTCTGGTGCCATCGGCTGCCCTTGGCACCCAATGTCACGATCACATCGCGCACGGGCAAGCTTTCCGGGGCAAGCCCGGTGGCGTCTTGCAGTTGGGCGGCCTCTACCTCGTTCAGAATGAGAAAGTCACAAAAGCTCAGCACTGCTTCGACCGCCTCCGCCTGAAAAGGCGCTGCGGCATAGGCGACCTTCATGCCCTTGTCCGCAGCAAGCCTTGCGGCCTCTACCTGGGCATTGGTTTCATTCTGCATCAACAGCGTGTCGTCGGGGCCTGCCTTGGCCAGTGAGTCCGCCAACATCTGCGTCGAAATCAGCCGGTTTGTGCCTGCATACAGAATGATCGTGTTCTCGCCGGCATCATCGACATAGATGATCGCGTGGCCCGATGCGTCCTGATCCAGAACCGAAATGCCCCGCGTGTCGACGCCGTATTCCAGCAAGCGATCCCGCGCCCAGACCCCATCCTGACCGACAGCACCGATATGCACCACATGCGCCGCCGCGCGGGCCGCGGCCACCGACATGTTCGTGCCCTTGCCGCCCAGGCCGCGGCTCATCGAACCGCAGGACAGCGTTTCGCCGGGGCTGGGCAGATGCGGCACACGATAGACAATATCGGCGTTGATAGAACCCAAGTTGAAAATCGTCACAGGCGCGCTCCTTCTGCTTTGGTCGTCAGACCTGCGCGGTTCATCCGACTTTGCAGGCGGCCAGTACAGCCATGTTCAAGATGTCGTTGGCGGTTGATACTGACGAACAGATCTGAATCGACTCGCCGATCCCTGCCAGAATTGGCCCGATGACAGTGGCACCCGCCATTTCCTGCATCAGTTTTGTCGAGATCGACGCCGAGTGCCGCGCCGGAACGATCAGAATATTGGCAGGGCCGGTCAGCCGCGAGAACGGGTAATTCTCTTGCGACCGGGTATTAAGCGCCACATCCACGGTCATCTCGCCTTCGTATTCAAAGCTGACGCCGCGCCGATCAAGCACTTTGGGCGCCTTATGCATCTTTTCGGCACGCTCGGACACCGGATAGCCAAAGGTCGAGAAGCTGACAAATGCCACGCGCGGCTCCAGCCCCAGATGCCGGGCAACATCGGCACTGCGTTCGGCAATCGTGGCAAGATCCTCTTCATCCGGCCATTCATGCACCAACGTGTCAGAGATCATCACGATCCGGCCCTTGTGAAGCAGCGCGGTCACGCCAACCGCACCGTGCTGTGCGTCCGCGTCAAAGACGTGGTTTATCAACTCCATCACATGCGCAGATTTGCGGGTCGCGCCGGTGATCAGCCCGTCGCCGTGGCCATGTGCCAGCATCAGCGCGGCAAAGACATGCCGGTCGCGCGTGGCAAGGCGGTGTATGTCCTGCCGGTCATGGCCTTTGCGTTGCAGCCTGTCGTAAAGAAACTCCTTATAGGCCTGCAAGTGGCGCGTGTTCGCCGCGTTGACGATTTCCAGCTCGCGCACCGCGTCGCCCATTCCGGCGGCCTCCAGCTTGGCCTTGACGTCATCTTGCCTGCCGACAACCAGCGCCTTGCCCAGCCCATTGCGTTGATACATGACCGCAGCACGCAAAACGCGCGGATCATCCCCTTCGGCAAAGATCATACGGGCCTGAGCGGCGCGGGCGCGCGCATTGATGCCCCGCAAGATGTTAGAGGTCGGATCCATCCGCGCCTTGAGCGACGCCTCGTAGGCATCCATGTCGATAATGGGGCGCCGCGCGGCACCGGTGTCCATTCCGGCACGCGCAACGGCAGGGGGAATCCGGTGGATCAACCGGGGATCGAACGGCGTCGGGATGATATAATCCCGCCCGAAAGACAGGTTGCGCCCATAGGCCATCGCGACCTCGTCGGGCACATCCTCGCGGGCCAGTTCGGCCAATGCCTGCGCGCAGGCGATCTTCATCTCGTCATTGATCGCACGCGCATGGATGTCCAGCGCCCCGCGAAACAGATACGGAAAGCCCAGGACATTGTTCACCTGATTGGGATAGTCCGACCGGCCCGTTGCCACGATGGCATCGGCACGGACCTCATGCGCCTCTTCGGGGGTGATTTCTGGGTCAGGGTTGGCCATCGCAAAGATCACCGGATCATCGGCCATCGCGGCAACCATATCCTGCGTTACAGCACCCTTGGCGGACACGCCGAGAAACACATCCGCGCCTTTCATCGCCTCTTCCAGAGACCGCGCCTCTGTCTTGACCGCATGAGCAGATTTCCACTGGTTCATGCCTTCGGTGCGGCCCTGATAGATCACGCCCTTGGTGTCGCACATGATGCAGTTTTCGTGTTTGGCACCCATCGACTTGACCAGCTCCAGGCAGGCAATCCCCGCAGCACCGGCGCCGTTCAAAACGATCTTGCAGTCTTCGATCTTCTTGCCGGAAATATGCAGCGCGTTGATCAAGCCTGCCGCGCAGATCACCGCAGTCCCGTGTTGGTCGTCATGGAAGACGGGGATGTCCATTTCTTCCTTGAGGCGCTGCTCGATGATGAAACATTCGGGCGCCTTTATGTCCTCAAGGTTGATGCCGCCAAATGTCGGCCCCATCAGCCGAACAGCATTGCAAAACGCGTCTGCGTCTTCGGTATCCAGCTCGATGTCGATGGAATTGACATCAGCGAAGCGCTTGAACAGCACCGCCTTGCCTTCCATCACCGGCTTGGAACCAAGCGCGCCAAGATTGCCCAGCCCCAGAACCGCCGTACCGTTGGAGATCACGGCAACCAGATTGCCCTTGTTGGTGTAATCATAGGCCGTTTCGGGATTGGCGGCGATTTCCAGACAGGGAACGGCGACGCCCGGCGAATAGGCAAGGCTGAGGTCACGCTGCGTGGTCATCGGTACGGTCGCAGTGATCTCAAACTTGCCGGGCGAGGGTTCCAGATGGAATGCAAGTGCCTCTTCGCGGGTGTATTTCTGTTTGGCCATGCGCCTGTCTCTCCTGCTGGACGATTATTCGTGCTTAACGCAGCATGCAGCATGCCTCAACTGTCCTCGTTTTCGGCTTTTACCCGCAAGGCGTGCTTTGTAAGGTCGCGGTCTCAAATCAAGGGGGTTCGCATGGGTGCGGCCGAAGCCACCGTCACGCCAATGATGGCACAGTTTCTGGAGATCAAGGCGCAATATCCGGATGCGCTGCTGTTCTACAGGATGGGCGACTTTTACGAGATGTTCTTCGAGGACGCCAAGCAGGCGGCCGAAGCACTGGATATTGCGCTGACCAAACGCGGCAAGCACGCGGGTGACGACATCCCCATGTGCGGCGTTCCGGTCCATGCCGCCGAAGGCTATTTGCTGACGCTGATCCGCAAGGGGTTTCGCGTCGCCGTTTGCGAGCAGATGGAAAGCCCGGCAGAGGCAAAGAAACGCGGCTATAAATCGGTGGTCAAACGCGATGTCGTGCGGCTTGTGACGCCCGGAACGCTGACCGAAGAAAGCCTGCTGGAGGCGCGGCGGCACAATTACCTCGCAGCCGTGGCGATCATCCGTGAAAGCGCGGCTTTGGCCTGGGCGGACATTTCCACCGGCGCGTTTAACGTAATGCCGCTGGAACAGAGCCGCATTGGTCCTGAAATGGCGCGCCTGTTGCCGTCCGAGGTGTTGGTGAGCGACGGTGCTGATCTGTCTGTGTTCGAGGATCTTGGCATCCCCGCGACAGAACTGTCGCGCGCCAGCTTTGACAGCACCGGGGCCGAAAGCCGTCTTTGCGCACTGTTCGGTGTGAAAACGCTGGAATCCTATGGCAATTTCGATCGTGCGGAACTGTCAGCGATGGGGGCGCTGGTCGATTATCTGGATATTACCCAGAAGGGTCGGCTGCCACTGCTGCGGCCACCACAACGCGAGGCCCTGTCCGGCCTGATGCAGATTGATGCCGCCACGCGCCGCAATCTGGAATTGACCCATGCCCTGTCTGGCGGGCGCGCCGGATCATTGTTGTCTGTGATGGACCGCACTGTGACCGCTGCGGGGGCGCGATTGCTGGAACGGCGGATCTCCAGCCCCTCGCGCGACCTGACCTCGATCCACAATCGGCTGGATGCTGTCGATTGGGCGGTTGAAGCAGAAGAACAGAGACTGTTCCTGCGCGAAACGCTTCGGAGTGTTCCGGATCTGGACCGCGCACTTTCGCGGCTTGCGCTGGATCGTGGTGGCCCAAGAGATCTGGCCGCCATTCGAAACGGCCTTACGCAAGCCGATACCATTGCAGACAGTTTGGCCGCCGGTTTGCCTGACCTACTGACCGATGCTGCGCGTGATCTGGGTGGCCACCAGGATCTTTTGCAGTTGCTTGATGAGGCATTGATCGCAGAACCGCCGCTGCTGTCTCGTGACGGCGGATTCATCGCAGAAGGCTATGCGCCAGAGCTGGACGAGGCCCGCACCCTGCGCGACGAAGGGCGCAGCGTGATTGCCGCCATGCAACAGGAATACGCGACCCAGACCGGCATTACTGCCCTGAAGATCAAGCATAACAACGTGCTTGGCTATTTCATTGAAACACCCGCAACGCATGCAGAAAAGATGCTATCCGCCCCGCTGTCGGATAAGTTCATCCATCGCCAGACCACGGCAAATCAGGTGCGTTTCACCACGGTCGAATTGAGCGAGTTGGAAACGCGCATTCTGAACGCCGGCGGGCAGGCGATCGAGATTGAAAAGCGGCTCTATGAAACCCTGAAACAGGCAATTCTTGGGCGTGCCGCACAGATCAGCGCAACCGCGCGGGCGTTGGCAGAATTCGATCTGGCCTGTGGACTTGCCGATCTGGCAACCGCGCAGAACTGGACCCGGCCAACGGTCGATAATTCAAGACTGTTTGAAATAGACGGCGGCCGGCATCCGGTGGTGGAGGCCGCGCTCGCGCGGCAAGGCGATACGTTTGTTGCCAATGACTGTGCGCTACTGGCAGAGGCAGAGGCACCGTCGATCCAATTGCTGACCGGCCCCAACATGGCAGGTAAATCCACCTATCTACGACAAAATGCACTGATCGCGCTTATCGCACAGATGGGCAGCTATGTTCCGGCGGAACGGGCGCAAATTGGCATCGTCAGCCAAATATTCAGTCGGGTGGGTGCTTCGGATGATCTGGCGCGCGGACGGTCAACCTTTATGGTCGAGATGGTCGAAACGGCCGCAATCCTCAATCAGGCTGACGACCGGGCGCTGGTGATCCTCGACGAGATCGGGCGCGGGACTGCGACCTATGACGGGCTGTCCATTGCCTGGGCGACGCTGGAATACCTGCATGACGTGAACCGAGTGCGTGCCCTGTTCGCAACGCATTACCACGAGCTTACGGCGTTGGCGGGAAAACTTCCCGGCGTGGGAAACACGACCGTTGCCGTCAGGGAATGGAAAGGCGATGTGATCTTCCTGCACGAGGTGCGCAAAGGTGCCGCTGACAGATCTTACGGCGTGCAGGTTGCGCAGCTTGCGGGTTTGCCGGGTGCTGTGATCGACCGGGCGCGGACAGTTCTTGACGCTTTGGAAAAAGGCGAGCGGGAACGCAGTTCCCCCAAAGCGTTGATCGACGATCTTCCACTATTTGCCGCCGCATCGCCCGCCCCCAGACAGGTTACAAAAACCTCTGCGGTCGAGGCGCGTTTGGCAGAGATCATGCCAGACGAGTTAAGCCCACGAGACGCGCTGCAAGCTCTGTACGAACTTCGGGATCTTCTGGAGAAGGACTGAACCATATCAGTCATGCCCCGAACGAAAAATGCCCCCGGCAATCCGGGGGCATTTTTTATCACATGGCGCTGTTATCCAGCGAAGGACGACACGCCGACCTGAGCCGGCCGCAATAGCCGGTCGTATAGAAGGAACCCTTCTGCGGAGACCTGAATGATCTCGCCGGATTTTGTGCCCGGCAGAGGTGCTTCAAACATCGCCTCATGCAGTTTGGGATCGAATTTCTCGCCAACCTCTGGCGAGACAACCTCTATTCCGTGCTTCTTGAACACGTTGCGAAGCTCTCGGAGCGTCAATTCAACACCTTCGATCAGAGCGGTGTTTTTTTCCGCCGTCTCTTCGGATGTGCCCAAGGCCCGCTGAAGGTTGTCGTAAACCGACAACAAGTCGCGCGCCAGTTTCGAGCCACCGTACCGCTCTGCCTCGCGCCGGTCCTTTTCGGAGCGTTTGCGCGAATTTTCAGCATCGGCCAACGCACGCATGAACCGGTCGCGCAACTCATCGCGCTCGGCCCGCAATGCGTCCAGCTCTATCGCCTCGTCATCATCTTCCGCCATCACATCTGCATATTCGTCTTCTTCAGTCGAATCGATGTCATCCAGGAAGTCTTCTTCCTTCGGGTCTGCCATTCTTCACCTCTAGCTCCGGTCCGAGATCAACTTCCCGACCAGTTGTGCCGTGTAGTCCACAATCGGGACAATCCGTCCATAGTTCAGGCGCGTGGGTCCGATGACGCCAACCGCACCAATTATCTTTCGATCCGAGTTCATATATGGAGAGACCACCAGAGAGGAACCCGAAAGTGAGAAAAGTTTGTTCTCTGAGCCAATAAAAATACGCACACCATCGCCCGCTTCTGCCAATTCCAGAAACTCTGCGATGTCACGCTTGCGTTCCAGATCATCGAAAAGCGATCGGATGCGATCAAGTTCGGCTTCGTCAGCCTCGCCGCCCAGCAGGTTTGATCGCCCGCGGACGATCAAACGTTCATGGTGATGGCCCTCATCTGTCCAGACGGCGATACCGCTATCGACCATTTCACGGGCAAGGGAATCAATCTCTTGTCTGCGGGCATCAATTTCGGTTTTCATTTCACGCTGCAAATCCGACAGCGTTCTGCCTTCGATCAGGGCGTTAAGGAAATTCGCCGCCTCGCGCATCGAGCTTGGCGTTTGCCCCGGCGGCGGGCTGAACAGGCGGTTTTCGACATGACCATCGCCAAAAACCAGAACAACCAAAGCGCGGTCATGGCCAAGGCTGACAAACTCTATATGCTTGATCGGCGCTTCGTGCTTCGGCGTCAGGACCAGCGAAGCGCCGCGCGTTACACCGGACAAGGCCGCGCTGACGCGGTCCAGCGCGTTCGATACATCATCGGTGTTACTGGTGAGTGTGGCGTCCAGTTTTTGACGATCATCGTCACCAAGATCGCCGACCTCCAAAAGGCCATCGACGAACATCCTTAACCCGATTTGCGTCGGGATTCTTCCGGCGCTGACATGCGGACTGTCCAGAAGGCCAAGGAATTCGAGATCCTGCATGACGTTGCGGATTGTCGCGGCGCTGACCTTTTCACTGAGCGTGCGCGTCAAGGTGCGCGAGCCGACAGGCTCTCCGCTGTCCAGATAGCCTTCGACAACCCGTCGGAACACCTCCCGCGAGCGTTCATTCATCTCACCTAGAATTTTCTGACCGTCATTCATGATCAGCACCTATTCTGCGGACGGCCATTAAAGACGCTGGGGCGGAAAGGTCAATCGGACTTGCGCATGCCCCTTTTGGCCCTGTATCCCGACTGCAAATCTGGGAAGGATACAGAATGCGACCGTCAGGACGAGATCTAAGCGAAATGCGCACAGTTTCAATCGAAACCGGCGTCACAATGCATGCAGAAGGATCGTGCCTGATCCGTATGGGCAACACTCATGTGTTATGTACGGCCACCATCGAAGACCGCGTGCCACCGTTCATCAAGGGGTCCGGGTTGGGCTGGGTCACTGCCGAATACGGTATGCTGCCGCGTGCAACCAACACGCGGATGCGTCGTGAAGCGACTGCCGGCAAACAGGGCGGCCGCACAGTCGAGATTCAGCGTTTGATCGGACGCAGCCTGCGCGCCGGCGTGGACCGCGTTGCACTGGGCGAACGACAGATCACCGTTGATTGTGACGTTATTCAGGCTGACGGCGGTACGCGCTGCGCATCCATCACCGGCGGCTGGGTCGCGCTGCGTTTGGCTGTCAACAAACTGATGAAGGCGGGTGACGTCACCTCTGATCCGCTTGTTGACCCTGTGGCCGCTGTATCCTGCGGCATCTATGCAGGTCAGGCCGTTCTTGATCTGGATTACCCCGAGGATAGCGAGGCCGGAGTCGACGGCAACTTTATCATCCATGGCGATGGTCGGCTCATCGAGGTGCAGATGTCGGCCGAAGGTGCCACATTCTCGCGTGATCAGATGAACCAACTCATGGATCTTGCCGAAAAAGGCACGGCCGAGTTGATGGCAGCACAAAAGGCCGCAACCACATGATCCGTAAATTCTCTGGCGACACTCTTTTGGTCGCCACCCACAACAAAGGCAAACTCGAGGAGATCACAAATCTTCTCGCGCCCTTTGGCGTAAAGGTTGTCGGTGCCGCCGAGATGAATCTGCCTGAACCGGAGGAAACCGAGACCACTTTCGCAGGCAATGCCCGTATCAAAGCCCACGCAGCCGCTAAGGCGACCGGGTTGCCCGCCCTGTCAGATGACAGCGGTATCGAGATTGACGCATTGGATGGCGCGCCCGGCGTCTACACCGCGGATTGGGCAGAAACAGAGACTGGTCGGGACTTTGTTATGGCCATGACCAAGGCCCACGACGCGCTTGAGGCGCGGAATGCGCCCTACCCGCGCACCGCCCGTTTTTGTTGCACGCTGGTCCTTGCCTGGCCCGACGGACATGACGAGGTATTCCCCGGCGAAATGCCCGGCCAGGTCGTTTGGCCAATGCGTGGCGATCAAGGTCATGGATACGACCCGATTTTTCAGCCTAACGGCTACGAGATCACGTTTGGTGAGATGGATCGCTGGGAAAAGAACAGGATAAGCCATCGTGCAGATGCCTTCCGGAAGTTTGTCACGGCCTGCTTTGACTGAAGACTGGCAGAACGGCGGCTTCGGCCTTTATATCCATTGGCCGTTCTGCGCCGCCAAATGCCCCTATTGCGACTTCAACAGCCATGTCTCGCGGCAGATCGACCACGCCCGCTGGGCGCGCGCTTACCTGTCAGAGATCGACCGCGCCGGTGCGCAAACGCAGGGCCGCATCCTGAATACGGTGTTTTTTGGCGGCGGCACGCCGTCCCTGATGGCGCCGGACACCGTCGCAGCAATTCTTGACCGTGTACGCGCCACATGGCCGATGGTGAACGATCCTGAGATCACCCTGGAAGCGAATCCCGGCTCTGTCGATGCCGGGAACTTCAAGGCCTATGCACAGGCCGGCGTAAACCGCATCTCGATGGGCATTCAGGCGCTGAACGATGTGGACCTGCGCCGGCTCGGCCGCATTCACACGGTCAAGGAGGCCCGCGCGGCCTTCGATATTGCCCGAAATCAATTTGACCGCGTCAGTTTTGACTTGATCTACGCAAGACAGGATCAGCAACTGAATGCGTGGAAGGCCGAATTACGCGAAGCGCTGGATATGAGCGTGGATCACTTGTCACTCTATCAACTCACCATCGAGAATGGGACCGCTTTTGGCGACCGCTTCAATGCAGGGGGCCTGCGCGGGCTACCCAATGATGACCTGTCGGCGGATATGTACCAGATTACCCAAGACGTTTGTGGCGAGTACGGCATGGCCGCCTACGAAGTGTCAAACCACGCCCGGGCAGGTTCTGAATCACGGCATAACTTGATCTACTGGAGATACGGTGACTATATCGGAATTGGCCCTGGCGCTCATGGCCGCGTGACGCTGGATGGGCGCCGTCACGCAACGGTTGCATGGTCAATGCCAGACAAATGGCTTTCGACTGCGGAGCAAGGCAACGGAACAAAAGAGCGGGACGTTTTGCCTGCGCTCGAACAGGCGCAGGAATACCTTCTGTTGGGTCTACGAATAGACGAAGGTATAGGTATTGATCGGTTAGCTAGATTTGGTGGATCATTTGTTGATCAAGCTAAAATCGACGGGTTAATTGACCTCGGCATGGTTGAACGCCGAGGTCATAAGTTGCGGGCCACTGCGCGGGGGCGCCTTGTCCTGAATGCCGTTATTGAAGAGCTGATGCCACTGGGCTGATCAATTGCCGCTTAAAATCCGGCACAAATCGTCCAACTGCTCCAGATTCGTGTAGCGGATAACCAATTGGCCGGATTCCCCGCCTGCCTTGTGATCCACACTCACCGACATTCCCAGAGCAGCAGAAATATCGCCTTCAAGGGCTTTTGTATCCGCGTCCTTTTCAGCCCGACCTCCCTTCGGCTTCGCCCCCGAAGTGGACGCAGTATCAGTCTGTGCAGCTTTCTTGACGGCTTTTTCAATATCACGAACCGACCATCCGGCCGAAACAGCCTGCTTGGCCAACTCCAGAGATTTATCGGAGGTAATAAGCGCCCTTGCATGCCCGGCTGAAAGATCGCCACCCACAACCATCTTCTGCACATCGTCCGGCAAATTCAGAAGCCTGAGAAGATTGGCGATATGGCTGCGACTTTTGCCAAGGGCCTCTGCCATCTTTTCCTGGGTATGGCCAAAGCGGTCCATCAGCTGCCGATATCCCGCAGCTTCTTCGATCGCATTGAGATCGGCGCGTTGAATGTTTTCGATAATCGCAACTTCCAACACCTCGATGTCGGAAAACTCACGCACCAATACCGGCAATTCGTGAAGCTGGGCCATTTGTGCAGCCCGCCAACGCCGCTCCCCCGCAACGATCTCGTATAGATTGCTATCTCCAGGTTTCGGACGAACGATCAAAGGCTGGATAACGCCGCGCGTTCGTATGGACGCCGCCAACTCGTCCAACTGTTCCGGCGTAAAGTGCCGCCTTGGCTGGTCAGGATTTGGGACAATCCGCTCAATCGGAATAGAGCGATCCGCCCTGGGCGATGTGTCGGCACCCTGCTCCCCTGTTGGGTCCACATCTGCCATCAGGGCGGTCAGGCCACGGCCCAATCCGCGACGACGCTCTTTACTCTCTGTCATTTCTTTCCTCCGATAGCTTAAGCGGCCATCTTTGCGTTTTTATGTAACAGTTCCCGCGCAAGCTCTCGATAGGCCGCAGCGCCTTTGGAACTTCCATCATATTGTAGGACTGGCAGAGCATAGGACGGTGCTTCGCTGACCCTAACATTTCGCGGTATGACGGCGTTGAACACCAGTTCGCCAAGATTGTCCCGTGCGTCACTTTCCACCTGCTGTGAGAGGTTATTTCGTGCGTCATACATTGTCATGACCACACCTTCGATCCGTAGATGTGGGTTTGCCGTCTGACGAACCTCACGAATTGTAAGCATTAGTTGGCTTAGGCCTTCGAGCGCAAAAAATTCACTTTGGAGTGGCACCAGCACTGAATGCGATGCGACCATTGCGTTTACGGTAAGAAGATTCAACGACGGAGGACAATCAATCAGGATAAAGTCCAGCGCAAAATCGTCCATCGCAGCTTGCCGCAGAGCGTCATGCAGCAAATAACTACGTTTTTCGTTAGCAATAAGTTCTATATCGGCAGAGCTTAGATCTACAGTCGCAGGAATGATCATCAAGCGCTCGACACTGGTTTTCTGAACGACTGCATGAAGCTCTGTATCATCCAGAAGCAATTCGTAGGTGGTGAGGTCACGGTCTTCGGGTTCTATTCCCAGCCCCGTAGACGCATTCCCCTGCGGATCGAGATCAACGACCAGCACACGACAGCCAAGTTCTGCCAGAGCGGCACCCAGATTGATCGTGGTGGTGGTCTTCCCTACCCCGCCCTTTTGATTGGCGACGGCTATGATTTTTGGACCAGCGGGTCTGGCAAGATCAGACACGAGAGATGCCTCCGATTTTTAGTATAGCGGCCATAGGGTCTGTTTTGCTTTGTATCACATCCAGATCAAATCGCCATGACTCGCGTGCCTTATCCACCTCTTTTTGCCAGTTTCCACCTTTGGAAAAGATGGCAGTGCCGTGGTATGCGAGATGCAAATCTGCGAAGGACAGCAACGTATCCAGATCTGCAAGAGCCCTGGCGCTGATGATATCTGCATTCAAAGGATCCAAGTTTTCAATTCGCGCTGAAATTACGGTCGCATGCAGATCAAGCTCTCGAATGATAGTTCTGAGAAATGCGGCCTTTCTTAGATCAGATTCGACAAGCACTGTCTTCATTTCAGGCGACGCTTCCGTAGCAAGAATCGCTACGACAAGACCAGGAAGGCCGCCCCCGCTACCCAGATCAAGCCAAGTTCGGTTAGGATGGTCAATTGATTGAAAAACCTGTATTGAATCAATGATATGGCGGTTCCATACATCTGATACAGATTTCTTCGAAATCAAGTTGATCTTTGTTGTCCATACCAACAAGAGATCGACGTATCGTTGCAGCTTTTCATATGTTTCACGTGAAACATTCAAGCCTCGCATCATAGTCAAGCTGATCTCCGCTTTAACTGACGAATTTTTGCCAATAGCAGAACAAGTGCGGCGGGGGTCATGCTTTCGATTTTTGCAGCTTCAGCAAGATTTTTAGGCCGCGCCGCAGAGAGTTTTGATTTTAGCTCATTTGAAAGGCCATCAATGTCTACATAGGCAAAATCTTCAGGAATAACCTGAGCTTCATCGCGCCGAACCATCTCCACATCTCGCTTTTGTCGTTCAATGTAGTGCACATATAGCGCGTCGCGCGCCAACTGTTCGCGAGAAACCCTGTCAATTATCGAAAATTCCGGAGCAAGCTTAATCAGCGTCTCGAAATCTATATTTGCAAATGCGAGCAATTCGTAACCCGTCCTGCGCGCACCGTCATGGTTGATGGTGATCCCAACCGCTTCAACATCACGGGTTGTAAAAGTTTTTGACGACAGAGATGTCTTGGCGGATGTGAGCCGGTCCAATTTGGTTTCAAACGCCTGCTTTCGCTTTTCGGAAACACACCCAAGATCGATCGCCTTCGGTGTTAATCTTTGATCCGCATTATCAGCCCTCAAGGAAAGCCTGAACTCCGCCCTTGATGTGAACATGCGGTAGGGCTCTTGCACGCCCTTCGACGTTAAATCATCAATCATTACCCCAATATAACTATTAGACCGACTGAAATGTACTGGATCTTGACCTCGACAAGCGGCAGCGGCGTTAAGTCCGGCTACCAATCCTTGCGCGGCAGCTTCTTCATAGCCCGTGGTCCCGTTGATTTGACCAGCCAAATACAAACCAGGTACAGTTTTCACCTGCAATGTAGAGCTTAGAGATCGAGGATCTACATAATCATATTCTATGGCGTAACCTGGCTGTACGATCTCCGCAGCCTCAAGGCCAACAATGGAATTTACATATCTGTTCTGTACCTTGCGCGGCATAGATGTCGATATACCGTTCGGATATATAGTATTAGAATCAAGGCCTTCTGGCTCAAGAAATATTTGATGAGATTCCTTGTCCGCAAACCGTACAACCTTGTCTTCGATTGAAGGGCAATAGCGAGGACCAACGCCATCAATCCGTCCGCCGTACATCGCAGATTTATCAAGATTATCTCGAATAATCTCGTGAGTTTCAGCGTTCGTATGCGTAATGCCACATGTCACTTGCCGCAACGAAGCGGATTTAGACATGAACGAAAATAGCGTCGGGTCTTCATCCCCCAGTTGGGCGTCCAGAATATCCCAATTTATGCTCCGCGCATCCAGCCGTGGTGGAGTTCCGGTCTTCAACCTCCCCAACGGCAAATTAAACTCATCAATGCGTTCAGCAAGTCGTACTGAAGGCTTATCCCCCATCCTGCCGCCGGGATGCGAAGTATCGCCTATATGGATTACGCCGCGCAAAAACGTTCCAGTTGTAAGGATAACAGACGCCGCGGAAAGTTTTGATCCATCCTCAAGAGTGATACCTTGAACTGCGCCGGAATGCATAACAAAGTCCGTTGCTTCTCCTTCGATAATTTGGAGATTCTCGGCCAATTCCATTTCTTGAAGCATCGCAAGACGGTAGACTTTACGATCGGCTTGTGCGCGAGGACCTTGAACCGCCGGTCCCTTACGTTTGTTCAATAGCCTGAATTGAATTCCCGCTTTGTCGGCAACACGCCCCATGACGCCATCAAAGGCATCAATTTCACGAACAAGATGGCCTTTTCCAAGCCCTCCGATCGCTGGATTACAGGACATCACCCCGATTCCCTCACGCTTTAACGTGACGAGCGCAGTTTTTGCACCCATTCGGGCTGACACATGCGCGGCTTCTGTTCCAGCATGCCCGCCGCCGATGACAATAACATCAAAGGTCCGATGTTTCACGTGAAACACTCCGCTACTTACCAAGGCAGAAACTTGAGAAAATTTCGTCTAGCAGCATTTCGACATCAACGCGACCTATTAGTTTTTCGAGATGTCGAATCGCTACACGAAGTTCTTCTGCTGCAATATCATATTGCTCACTATTTTGGCTAACCAGAGTTTCAGCATAATTCAAAGCCGATAGCGTCTCTCGCATTGCCACGCGATGTCGTTCCCGTGTCGCAAGGCCAGCACTCTTAGAGCGCAACGTCAAAATAGATGTTATTCGTTTGATAAGAGCATCAACGCCACGCCCCGTGAGTCCAGAAACGCCGACTCCATCGTGGTCAGCCTTAGAGGCAACAGAAATATCATCATCTTTCAGCGCAACATCCGAAGGCTCACTGTCTTCAAACAAAAGAACACGCAGATCTGCGGCGCTGGCCCTTTGAATTGCACGCTCAATTCCCAAGCTTTCGACAATGTCATCAGTTTCGCGCAAACCAGCTGTGTCCAATAGCGTCACAGGCAGCCCGTCGAGCTCCATTCTAACTTCAATAACATCACGCGTTGTGCCTGCGACTTCTGATGTAATTGCAGCGTCTCGGCCGGCAAGGGCATTAAGAAGCGTCGACTTTCCGACGTTTGGCGCCCCAATTATTGCAACCTCAAAGCCCGATCTAATGCGTTCTGCTGATTTGAAGCCATCCAATTGTATCTGGAGTGAATGAGTAATATCGGCTATCAAGCTTAGAACTTCAGGTCCGACATCTTCGGGCACGTCTTCATCAGCAAAATCAATAACAGCTTCGAGCAATGCTGAAGCTCGGATAAGCTTTGTTCTCCAATCCGAAACTACCTGCCCAAGATCCCCCGAGAGTGACTTCAACGCCTGAACGCGTTGCGCCTCGGTTTCCGCTTCGATCAGATCTGCAAGTCCTTCGACCTGGGCTAAATCCAAGCGACCGTTTTCCAACGCCCGCCGCGTGAACTCACCTGGGTCAGCCAAGCGCAGCCCACGAAGTTCGGACAGTTCCCGCAACACTGCTGAAACCACGGCAATACTACCATGTAGATGAAGCTCAACAACGGCTTCGCCGGTAAAGCTGGCGCCTTCTGGAAAAACCAAAACCAGCGCCTCGTCGAGATATTCACCAGACGCGGTCTTTATGCGTCGAACAGCGTGCTGTCGCGGGGCTGGCAAACTACCACACAGGGATGTGGCAGCATCAAATGCTTCTGGACCGGAAATTCTTACAACGGCGACGCCCGCTTTTCCCTGAGCCGAGGCCAGAGCGTAAATCGTATCCATGACACACCCTCTCAGCTGGAACGTCAGGTGTTCATGGAATCGAAGAACTCTGAATTACTCTTGGTTTGCTTCAACTTCGAAATCAGAAATTCAATCGCGTCGGTCGTTCCCATCGGGTTCAAGATACGGCGCAGAACAAACGTCTTTTGCAGATCAATCTTGTCCACCAGAAGCTCTTCTTTCCGGGTTCCGGACTTGAGGATATCCATAGACGGGAAAACACGTTTGTCGGCAACTTTCCGATCAAGGACGATTTCGGAATTCCCTGTTCCTTTGAATTCCTCAAAAATCACTTCGTCCATCCGACTTCCTGTGTCGATCAGGGCCGTGGCGATAATCGTCAAGGACCCGCCCTCTTCAATATTACGCGCGGCGCCAAAGAAACGCTTAGGCCGTTGCAAGGCGTTTGCATCCACACCACCCGTTAGGACTTTACCAGACGACGGCACCACGGTGTTGAACGCCCTACCAAGTCTTGTGATCGAGTCAAGAAGTATAACAACATCTCGTTTATGCTCGACCAGACGCTTGGCTTTCTCAATCACCATTTCGGACACGGCAACGTGCCGGGTTGCAGGCTCATCAAAGGTCGAAGAAATAACCTCGCCTTTCACGGAACGCTGCATGTCGGTGACCTCCTCGGGCCGTTCGTCGATCAGCAGAACAATCAAGTAAGCGTCGGGATGATTCACTTCGATCGAGCGGGCAATGTTCTGCAACAGAACCGTTTTACCTGTCCGTGGCGGCGCGACGATGAGAGATCTCTGACCTTTGCCGATCGGCGCCACAAGGTCGATGATCCGTGCAGACTTGTCCTTGATGGTCGGATCTTCAACTTCCATCTTCATCCGTTCATCAGGATATAACGGAGTGAGGTTATCAAACGCAATTTTATGTCGCGCCTTCTCCGGTTCTTGAAAGTTAATTTTCAAGACATCCATCAACGCAAAGTAACGTTCGGAATCCTCGGGCGCCTTGATCGTACCTTCGATCGTATCCCCTGTACGCAAAGAAAACTTGCGGGTCATATCTGGCGATACATAGATGTCGTCCGGACCCGGCAGATAGTTCGCCTCTGGCGAGCGCAAGAAACCAAAACCGTCCTGGAGTACTTCGAGGACGCCATCACCGCTGATTTCCCACCCTTCATCCGCGCGCTCGCGCAAGATCTGGAACATCATTTCACCTTTCCGCATGGTCGAGGCGTTTTCGATCTCCAGTTCTTCGGCCATCGCCAGAAGATCCTTGGGGCTCTTGGCTTTAAGATCCGCGAGGTTCAGTGATTCTTGGGTCATGGGAATATCCTTGATCGCGCCCCAACGAGCGACCGATCCTGCAATGTGTCAGAGAATACGCACCTCGGACGAGGCGGTTTGACGCTACATAGGCAGACTATACATTGAAGTCAATTCCCGTCAGAATTTCACTACGACGGAGAACACAATCACGATCATCAAAAGCGTGGGAACCTCGTTCATCAATCGAAATTGTCGACCGGACAGAACATTCTCGCCGCGCATGAAGTTCTTGCGGCGCATACCCAGCCAATGATGAAACCACGTCATCCCAAGCACAGCAGCCGCTTTGCTCCACGGCCAAACCTGTGTCCAGTCGACGATTCCAGGCGTCAAAACCAACGCAAGTCCAAAAAGCCATGTCGTGATCATTGACGGCAGCATGATCGCGCGAAGTAGCTTCACCTCCATGATCTGAAAGGTGGCGTCTGTCGCGTCACCTGTCTTGGTCCGCTCGGCGTGATAGACGAACAACCTGGGCAGGTAGAACAGACCAGCCATCCAGGAGATCACGGCCATGATATGAATGGCTTTGATCCATGGGTAGGCCAAGCTGAGCATATCAGACATCTCAATCTCCTTCGGACGGTGCAGAGTTCTTAATTAAATAAAGAGATATAGAAAAGATGATTAAGAAGTAGGGCCACGTTTTGCTGTGGATCAATGATCTGTGCCGGCAGTTATCCGCATGGGATAAGTGTCGTCGTCACGAGACCCAATTGATGTTGGAAGAACATGCCTATGCGAAACTTAATCATTATTAATCAATGATTTAAGAAATTTACGAGAAGTGGATAAACTCGGTATTGTTCTGGCATGTACTTTACCAGGCATGAGCATCCACAAGGCGCCGCTTATGCTTTTCCACCGTGTGCAACTGTGCTGCGTAGATCCCAAACCTTGCTAGATCTCCCCAGCTTGCAATGCGGATCGATTTTCCCCAGTAATGTTCCTTAACAAACCCCGTAACAAACCCACGGATTTATCCACATGACTACTGAGCTGGTTCTTGCGTCAGGCTCTGCGATCCGGGCACAGCTTTTACGCAACGCGGGCGTACAGATCCGTGTGGCGCCAGCGGTAATTGATGAAATTTCCGTACGACGCGCGTTGGAGGCCGAAGGCGCGCCACCACGCGATGTCGCGGATACCTTGGCAGAAATGAAAGCAAAGAAAGCCAGCAGCAAGGCGCCTGACCACCTTGTTCTGGGATGTGATCAAGTCCTGGCGGTTGATCGAAAGATCATCTCCAAGCCCGCAACACCCCAGGAGGCGCGCGACCAGTTGATGTTGTTGCGGGATCGCAAGCATCAGCTTTTGTCTGCGGCGGTCATATATAAGGACGGAAAGCCGACATGGCGTCATGTATCGACCGCCCGGCTGACGATGCGCGCATTTTCCGAAAGCTATATTGATGGCTACATCGACCGAAACTGGCAGAGCATTCAGCATTCCGTAGGGGGATATAAGTTGGAAGAAGAAGGGGTACGTCTGTTTGCGCGGGTCGAGGGCGACTATTTCACGATCCTTGGGCTGCCGCTGCTGGAATTGTTGGGGTATCTGACGATCAGCGGGGTCGTGGAAGAATGATCGCATGTGAAACTTTGGGCAGGTCATGACCTTTCGGCTTGGCCTGACAGGCTCAATCGGGATGGGTAAATCCACCACCGCGCGACTGTTCGCGGAGGAAGGCTGTGATATATGGGACGCCGACGCTGCCGTACATCGTCTCTATTCCGGTGCGGCCGTCCCGTTGATGCAAGCAGAATTCCCTGATGCGATCATCAACGGCGAAGTTTCCCGAGAGGCGTTGAAACGGATTATCTCGGCCGACAACACCGCGCTGAAACGCATCGAATCCATCATCCATCCGCTTGTGCGCGAAGACCGGTTACAATTTTCCACCGACACGAAAGCGACGATTTGCGTGTTCGACATCCCTTTGCTGTTTGAAACGAACAGCCAGGCGGAATTTGACGCCGTGGCTTGCGTGACTGTTTCGCCAGAGACCCAGCGGCAGCGTGTGCTGGACAGAGGGACGATGAGCGTCAGCCAGTTTGAGATGATCCTGGCACAACAGTTGCCGATCGCTGACAAGCTTGCGCGCGCGGATTATGTCGTTGATACGATGACCATGGACCAGGCTCGCGCGGACGTGCAGCATGTGGTCACTGACATCAAAAGGCGGATGCGTGATGCGTGAAATCGTGATGGACACTGAAACCACCGGTTTCGATCCCGAAACCGGCGACCGCATTGTCGAGATTGGCGGCGTGGAGCTGTTGAACCATGTTCCAACGGGACGGACCTATCACCAGTATATCAATCCCGAACGGGGCATGCCGCAAGACGCGTTCGAAGTGCATGGGCTTGGCGACGAATTTTTGCGGGACAAACCGGTCTTCGCGAAGATTGCAGACGAGTTTCTGGAATTTGTGGGCGATTCCAAACTGGTGATCCACAATGCCAGCTTTGACATGAAGTTTCTCAACGCAGAGCTTCGCTGGCTCAAGAAGCCACAGCTTCCCTGGGAGCAGGCGATAGACACGCTGGCGATTGCTCGAAAGAAATTCCCAGGCTCGCCGGCGTCGCTGGATGCCCTTTGTCGGCGGTTTGGCATCGACAATGCCAGCCGTACGCTTCACGGCGCGTTGCTGGACAGCGAGATCCTGGCAGAGGTCTATCTGGAACTCATCGGGGGCAAGCAGCCGGATTTTGCGCTCGCACCGATCCGCGATGCAAAGTCCGGAGGCGAAAATGACGATTGGCGTCCATCGCGTAGGCCGACGCCCCTGCCCTCGCATCTCACAGAACAGGAAAAGGCGGCACATGCCGCCTTTGTCGAAAAACTGGGGGATGGCGCGCTTTGGCTCAAGGCCTAGCGCGCTTGGCTCGTATCAGAACGTCAGGCGTCAGCCTTTGGCTTTTCGGCCTGACGACGTTGAATTTCCGCACGGTAAAGCTGAAGGAAATCAATGTTCTCGAGGTTTAGCGGTGGGAATCCACCGTCGCGGGTCACATCTGATACGATGCGGCGCACGAAGGGAAACAGCATCCGCGGGCATTCGATCAGCAGAAACGGATGCAGCTGCTCTTCCGGAACACCTTCGATCTGGAAAACGCCGGCATAATCCAGCTCCAACAGGAACAGATGCTCGCCGCTTTCCTTGGCCTTGCTGTCGACCTTGAGTTTCAGGACGACCTCGTACTGGTTGTCCGCGCTGCGCTTCTTCGCATCAAGGTTAACCTGTACGGTGACGTCAGGTTGTACTTCGCCAGTCGCGCCTTTCTGCGACAGGATGTTTTCAAACGACATATCGCGCACAAACTGCGCAAGAATGTTCATTTTCATGTTTTGCGCTGCTGCGGTAGCTTCGGGGGCCTGGGCCCCATTCTCTTCGGCCATACGTCGTCTCTCCCAATGGCATAAATGCTGTCTCCACCGGATTAACAGGTACAGGCAGCGGTCTCAATCCTCAGATCAGTGCTTTGTCCAACCTGACGGCGGCTCATGCGTCGGGCGTTTGGTCGGATCAACCTCTGTATATTCGCCGTCTATCACGTCATTTCGACCTGCCCGTCCGGAATTGGGAGGAGCGCGGTGCCCCGGTTGCGCTCCCATTTCGAACTTTTGAACCTTTACACGTTTGCGCGCCCAACGGTAGACCGCACTTCGCACCGGCGGTGCCAGAAGGGCAAACCCGGCAGCATCCGTGAAAAAGCCGGGTGTCAACAGCAGCGCACCAGAGAACAATATCATGGCTCCATGCGCCAGATGTTCAGTCGGATCCCTCAAATCCGAGAATGATTCCCGTAGGTTGGCAATTGCCAATGCCCCTTGCGAGCGTACGAGCCATGTGCCCAGGATCGCCGTCAAGATCACAATCGCGAGTGTCGGCCAAAGCCCGATCAATCCACCGACTTGGATGAATAATGCGATTTCGATCAGCGGGATCGACAGGAATGCTAAAAACAGCCACATCTGCAATGCTCCTTTCAGGGCGGGCATGGTGGACTTGCTCCACCTCAGCCCCTACATAAGAAACCTAATCGGCTGTTTCCATGCGTGCCAGAAAAGAGGACCGAATGAGCTCTCCTATTTTACAACTTCTGGTGCTTGCAGGCATCGTGATTTTTCTGATCCTGCGCTTGAGGAGCGTTCTTGGAACCCGTGATGGCTTTGAGCCGACGCAAAAAACTCCGAAGGCCAGTTCGGCTCGGCGCAAGCCCGATCTTTCGGTGATAGAAGGCGGACCGGATCGTGACATCATTGATCATGTGCCCGATGGTTCGTCGGCAGCCAAGGCATTGACAAAAATGAAAGCTGCGGAACCGGAATTTGGTGTCGCTGATTTCTTGCAAGGTGCGCGTGGTGCCTATGAGATGATCCTTATGGGGTTCGAGCGTGGCGATTTGGCCGAGATCAAACCATTCCTCGCCGATGACGTCTATCAGTCCTTCGCCGAAGTTGTTGAATCCCGCGAAGCTCAGGGCTTGACCATCGAAGCGGAGTTTGTCGGCGTACGCGAACTGTCACTTAGCGATGCCGAGTTCCATGACGAGACCCGGATGGCTGAAATCACGGTGAGGTTCGTGGGCGAACTTACCTCAGTGGTACGCGATCGGGCCGGCGAAATTATCGAAGGCAGTGCGACCCAGATTAAACGCCAGAAAGATGTGTGGACCTTTGCCCGCGCGATGGGTGCAGACGACCCGAACTGGCAACTGGTCGCAACCGGCGAATGATCGAAACGCTGCGGTCAGCAGTGTTTGCGGGGGTGGTTATGTCCGGAAACGAAACCGCAGCGCAGAGAAAGCCGGTCCAGAAGTTGCTGGATTTTCAACATCTTGACGGATGGGGAACTGATGATCATCAGGCTGCGCTTGATGTGTTTTTGACCACATGCAGCGATATGAAAGACCCCGTTTGGCGCGCGCTTGGTACGCTCGCTGCGGAGCAGACTGACGCCAAAGCGTTTTTCGAGTTGTTTTTTCGGCCTGTGTTGATCGAGGATGGCACTGACGCGCTGTTCACTGGCTATTTCGAGCCGGAGTTGCATGGCTCTCGGGTTCAGACCGAAACCTATCGCTTTCCCATTCACACGTTGCCGCCTGAGGCGCGCGAGGTGTCGCCTTGGTTGACGCGACGCGACATTCTAAGTGGCGGCTATTTGCAGGATCGCGGATTGGAAATCGCGTGGGTGGATGATCCCGTAGAACTTTTTTTCCTGCAAGTCCAAGGCTCTGGCAGGGTTCGCCTACCGGACGGAGGGTTCCTGCGTGTTGGGTATGGCGGCGGCAATGGCCACCCGTATCGCAGCATTGGCAAAGAGCTGGTGCGCCGCGGCGTGTATGACGCGCATCAAGTGTCCGCCCAGGTCATCAAGAACTGGATCCGGCGCAATCCGCGAGAAGGGGAAGATCTGCTTTATCACAACCCATCTTACGTTTTTTTCCGCGAGGTCAGTGAGATACCGGCGCATTTTGGTCCTCTGGGCGCAATGAACCGGTCTGTCACAGCCGGACGATCCATCGCCGTGGACCCGGTTTTTACACCGCTGGGCGCGCCTGTTTGGGTTGAAAAAGATGGCAAAGATCCGATCCGCCGACTTATGGTCGCGCAGGATACCGGATCCGCCATTAAAGGGGCGCAACGGGCCGATATCTTTTTTGGAACGGGCGACAAGGCAGGACGGGCGGCCGGCAAGCTGAAAGATACCGGCCGGATGGTCGTGTTGATGCCGGTGCAGCACGTCCCCGACACCTTGCCCGAGGCTGTCCAATGAGCAAGCGGCGCGTGCGCCCTGACGAGCTTGATCTCTGGCGGCAAGTAACAAAAAATACGGAACGGCTTGATGTGCGTAAGGTCTTTCAGCCGAAACCGACAAAACCTGCACAAAAGCCCGATGTCCAGCCGGAACCAAACCCACCGCAGCCACTGACCCGCTTTGAGGTCGGCGAACGCAGCCGTAAACGAGACAGTCAGGCCGCCCTGCCCCCAAGCATCAAGGATCGGTTAAGCACCGATCCGGTCCAGATGGACAAAAAAGCCTTTATCCGCCTCAAGCGCGGCAAACTTCTGCCCGATGCGCGTCTGGACCTGCATGGCATGACTCTGGATCAGGCGCATGGTGCGCTGACAGGCTTTATCTTGCGGGCGCAATCCAGGGGGCATAGGCTGGTTCTGATCATCACCGGCAAAGGCGCGCGGCATGATCCACACGATCCCGCGCCGCATAGGCGTGGGGTGCTGAAGCAACAGGTGCCCATGTGGTTGCGGATGGGTCCGCTGGGTCAGGTGGTGATGCAAATCTCTGAAGCACATATTCGTCACGGTGGCACCGGCGCTTACTATGTCTACCTCCGAAAGAACCGTTAACTGTTCATGGCAAGAAGTGGACGGGCGCGACCGACGCCAATCGCCATTAGCGCACTGGTAAACAGAAAATATCCTGCGGCGCCAAGATATTGGGTTTGAATTCCCACATCGAGGTCAATCAAGACGCCTGTCAGGCCCGGCCCCAAGGCCGATCCCAACACCATGACAGCCGCAGCCATCGCCTTGATCGACCCAAGGCAGCGTGTGCCATAAAACTCTGCCCAGAACGCGTTGGGCAACGTGGTGTTGGCGCCGGCGGTCATCCCCATAAATACCAGCCCCAAGGCAATCAGGAGCGGCGATTGGCCGGTTCCGAACAAACCAAACGCGATCACCATCGGCAGTTGAAACCATGGGATCAGCCGTGCTGTGCCAAATTTGTCCAGCAGCCAGCCGGATATGATCATCGAAATCACGGATACCGCAGTGAACAGCGGAAAGAACGCGACCAATTGAATGTGTTCAATGCCCTTCACACTGGCGAAATAGACCTGATTGAAGAAAAATGCGGTTGAAAAGGCGGCTGGACCCAAAAGAGCGGGCACCATGAACCAGAACAACCAATGTTTGAACGCTTGTGGCCTGCTCCAATGGCGGCCGGCCATGCCTAAGGACACACCCGTATCGGCCATGGATTGCGGTGTTCTTTCGGTTTTAAGCAATGTCCAAAGCAAGGGAATTGCCAGAATCGAGATGCCCGCGGCCACCAGCCAAAGCTCTCGCCATCCCAGCACCTTCATGGCCGCGACAAAACTCACTGGTAGCGTGGCTTCGCCGATTGAAAACCCAAGGCCTACGCACATCAAGGCTTTGCCACGCGTCGCGACAAACCAACGGGACACGGACACTACGGCGATATGGCTTAGCATGCCCTGACCAAGCAGACGCAGAAAGAAAATGACGCCAACCAGTACCCAACTGGCCTGAGCCAATGACATGCTCACGCAGGCCAGCGCCAGAATGATCAGAACAACCGAACCCAGTGACCGTGCCCGGAAAATATCGGTCAGCCCGCCGGCCCAGACCATGACCAGGGCAGAGATCGACGTGCCGAGCGTATAGATCCCGCCCCATTGACCATGTGAAAGATTGAATTCTGCCCGGATCTCGCCCGCAAAGATCGAAATGAAGTATGTTTGCCCAAAGCCCGACAAGAAAGCCAAGAAACCACCAGCCAGCAACCAAGGCGCATTTTGTGTAACAAAACGGGGAATTCTCATGGTGTGACTCTGTGTCGTTTCTTGTGTCGTCTCTATAGGTTAACAGCATAAAGACAAACATCTGCGAGGCCCATTTCTTCAGCCTTGGTCCGAAGGTGCGACTATCTGTTACCGTTGGTATAGTAGGGTCGTTCAGTTTGGGCCGCGTCGTATCTTGCGTTACAAATACACGAATTTCTGCAAGATTTACCCTCTGCCGACCGTGGTTGTTGACGAAAGGCCGCAAAGACCGCAAAAACTCCGCCAATTGAATGTGAAAGGAAGCTCCCATGAAGATCGCAATGATCGGGACGGGTTATGTTGGGCTGGTTTCAGGGGTCTGTTTCTCTGATTTCGGCCACGAAGTAGTTTGTGTGGACAAGGATCCCCGCAAGATCGAGCGGCTGGAAAATGGCGAAGTTCCGATTTTTGAGCCGGGTCTTGACCTGCTTATGAACAAGAACGTCGAAGCCGGCCGTCTGGCCTTTACCATGGATCTGGAGAAGGCAGTGACCGGTGCCGATGCGGTTTTCATCGCGGTTGGCACACCCACGCGCCGCGGTGATGGTCACGCGGACCTGACCTATGTAATGGCCGCCGCGGAAGAGATTGCCCGCGTTGCCAAGGAATATGTGGTGATCGTCACCAAATCGACCGTGCCTGTCGGGACAAACCGTCAGGTCGGCGAGGTCGTCAAAAAGGCCAACCCGTCACTGGATTTCGATGTTGCTTCGAACCCCGAATTTCTGCGCGAAGGCGCGGCGATTGACGATTTCATGAAGCCGGACCGCGTGGTTGTCGGTGTTCAGACCGATCGTGCGGCAGAAGTGATGGCCGATATTTATCGGCCCCTGTATCTGCGCGACTTCCCGATCGTGACCACCGATCTGGAATCCGCCGAGATGATCAAATATGCCGCGAACGCCTTTCTCGCCACCAAGATCACCTTTATCAACGAGATCGCCGCTTTGTGCGAAAAGGTCGGCGCGGATGTAAAGCAGGTGTCAAAGGGCGTCGGCATGGACAACCGGATCGGCAACAAGTTCCTGCATGCAGGTCCGGGCTATGGTGGATCATGTTTCCCTAAAGACACCAAGGCGTTGGCACGGATAGGCCAGGAACATGCGGTCCCGATGCAGATCACCGAGACGGTCATCAAGGTCAATGAAGAGATCAAGCGCCGGATGATCGACAAGCTGCTTGATCTCTGCGGCGGTTCGTTCAATGGCAAGACGGTCGCTGTACTGGGTGTGACATTCAAGCCCAACACCGATGATATGCGCGACGCGCCTTCCCTGACCATCGTGCCCGCGCTTGTTGGCGGTGGGGCGAAGGTTAAGGCTTGTGACCCGCAAGGACGCCACGAAGGTGAGGCGCTTTTGCCGGGTGTCACTTGGATCGAGGATCCCTATGAAGCCGCTGACAAGGCCGATCTGGTTGTGGTTCTGACCGAATGGAACGAATTTCGCGCGCTGGATCTGAAGCGGATCGCGGAGAGCATGACGACCGCTCGTTTGGCGGATCTGCGCAACGTCTACTCACCGACGGACGCAGAACGCGCAGGCTTTGTGGCGTATGAAAGCATTGGTCGCGAGGGCTATACGCGCTGAACAATCATATGTCCGGTACAACATCGGACATATTTCCTGGCGGGCATTGGGAAGCGGTGCGCATGACGAACGGTCTTGGTCGGCTCGGTTGAAATGGTCAGACCTGCGCAGCTGCGATGCGCATGCTTTCTTGTCAGCTTGTCGGCGAGATCGAGAGGGTCGGTTCTGGAAGGTGTGACCGGAATGACGCAAATAAAGCGGGTGCTGCTTCTTGGTGCAGGTGGCAAGCTGGGGACGATGTTCCGGGCTGCCTGGAAAAACGCGCCACCGCCGGGCTTTGAGCTTGTCTCAATTTTTCGCAACCCTGTCATTCCGGAAGGTGGCGTGCGGTGGCAGCCGGGCGACGGGCCGCTGCAAGTCGGTCCGGTACATGCGGTGATTGCACTTTGGGGCGTAACGCCGGGGCAGGGAGCCGATCTGAGTGACAATGGAATATTGGCGATCGAGGCTCAAACCCTTGCTCATCAACTAAACGCAGAACGTGTGCTGCACTGCTCGTCCGCCGCAATCTATAAGCCGTCACCACATCCGATGTCAGAGGACATTCCAGCCGCTCCGCAGAATGATTACGGCCGCGCCAAACTGGAGATGGAGCACGCGGTTGCGGACTGGTACGCGGCGCATCCACACGGGCCGAAGCCTTGCCTGATGCGGATCGGCAATGTTGCTGGTGCGGATAGTCTGTTTGCCACGATGCGCGCCGGGCCACATGTCATTCTGGATAGATTTGCAGACGGGCAGGGGCCGCGCAGAAGCTACATCGCACCGCAAGATCTGCTGCATGCCCTTGTCGGGCTGCTTCGGTGCCCTTTGAATAGCACGCCTTTTCTGGTCAACATATCCGCGCCGAAAGCGACGTCGATGCAGGCGATAGCAGAAGCCGCCGGTTGCGATGTCGCGTGGAAGGATGCGTCTGATAATGCCAATGCCCTGGTGGAACTGGACACGTCGCGCTTGCAGAAGGTTGCCCCTTTGCCCATGTCTTCAGCGGACCCCGACCGGCTGTTAGAGACTTGGCGCAGTAGGGTAGAGACGTAATGACCTCGGCAAAACGCGTTACCGATCTGATCTGCGCTGCCTTTCTGGCAGTCGTTCTGCTGCCTGTTGGGCTACTGATTGCTGCGGTTTTGCTGATCACGGAGGGCCGTCCGATCTTCTACATTTCGGAGCGGATGAAATCTGTGGATGAAGGGTTTCAGCTTTGGAAGTTTCGGACCATGAGCGTTGACCCCGCCGATAGCGGCGTGTCGGGCGGGGACAAGTCGTCGCGGATCACGCCAGCGGGGCAATTCCTGCGTCGGCACAGGCTCGATGAAATTCCGCAGCTTTGGAACGTTTTGCGTGGCGATATAAGTTTTGTCGGACCGCGCCCGCCTTTGCGGCGCTATGTCGAGCAGTTTCCGGATATTTACCGCGAAGTTCTGAAATCGCGCCCCGGCATCACCGGGATGGCGACTTTGGCTTATCATCGTACCGAAGAACAGTTGTTGGCACCTTGCCAGACGGCAGAGGAAACCGAGGCCGTCTATACCAAGCGCTGTATACCCAGAAAGGCGCGCTTGGATCTGATATACGCGCAGCGCAGGACGGTGTGTGGCGACCTGAAGCTGATGCTGGCGACGGTCTTCCGGCGGATCTCACTTCATTAAGGTCACGGGCACGGCTATTTCCGAAGCTGCTGCGCCGCAACATACCCTGTGAACGTTCCAAGCCATTGTCTTGTGCTGACGATGTCGCCGGCACCATCCACGAGGTAGGTATTGCTGAACGACCCGTCCGGCCCGGTGCATTGCGCCGTCATTTTCTGGGTTACAGTGTTGATCGCACCCAGTTTCACCGGTGCCGTACCGTCACGCGAGACTGCGCAGGTATATTGTGACGTTGCCGTGACATCCTCGCCAGTCAAAAAGCGCATCGTGTACGGCGCTGAACCGCCGGATTTGCGCGAGACCAGAGACAGCAACGCAGTTTCTTCGGATGACATCAGATCGCCACCAAGCCCGCGGGTCGACGTAATCATGCCGCCGCGGAAATTCAGCGTTTGCCGCTGTTCGGTTGCGTAGGTCCGGTAGTGTCCGTTTTGACCAATCTGAATGACCAGCGCGCTTGCCTTGCGGGATTCAACCGTTACCAGCGCCAGCGGGCCGGCCTTTGTCGCGAGAGCCTGATTGATCTGTGCGACCGTGACCTGCGGCGGTTCGGTCTTGCGCGATCGCGCCACCGTGCCGTTCACCAACTGTTTAAACACTTCCGTGCGCTGCTCTTGGGCTGTGTCGTTGCCACAGGATGCCAGCCCGATCAGTGCAGCAAGGGCGAGGAGGACGCTTGAAATGCGTGGCATGATCATCTCCAGAACTTTCCCCAGGTCTTGGCCAATTCCGGCCGGTGGTAATCACGGACCTGTTCGTACAGCCGCCCATCAACATTCAGCCGTGCGCCGCCATCGCGGGTCAGAGATTTGATCTCGGCGTTGTTGGCCTGCCGAGAGGGCTGTCCCAGAACCCAGCCCAGCGGGATCGACAGCCGTATGCCCTTGTCGAAAGAGCCTTCGCCAAAATCGTCATAAGAAACATCAGTAAAGGTCGCAAAAGCCCCGACACGCCAGCCGTTGGCAAATTCACGGTCCAGCGCGACAGTGGCACCATAATCGCCGGCAAGATAGCGGCCGACGTCCAACTGCCCATGAAAACCGTTACCGAAATCGTAATAGGCCGAGGCGTGGCCAGTCAGAACCTCATAGTCCCGAAGGCCCAGCATCTGATCATAATCGCGCTGCTTGACGAAGTTCAGCTCGACCCCCAAGGCCAGTGGACTGCCGACCTGCTTCCAAAGCAACTCTCCCGAGGCGCCCGCGTACATTTCTTCAAGGTAGCCCAACGTCACGCGGCTGTAGAGGTTCTTGCCGGGACGTCCATAGGCGGCAAGCGTCAGATGTTCGATCGCCGGATCACCCTCTTTGGAATATTTCGCATAGTCGGTTCGCACGCGAGGCAGCCCTGATGGGTCATTGCGCGTTACATCATCCAGATTGCCGCCGATTTTCTTAGTCACGGCACCGGACAGCACGAGATTTGGCAAAACCCGGTAATCAGCTTTCAGACGGACGCCCGCGTCGGCGCGCACCGGGTTGTCCGGATCAAATGCGCTGAGCGCGATATACGGATTGAACGCCCAGGTGAAGCGCGGATAAAGTCCGGCTTCGGGGGCAGGGGCCATGTTATAGCCATCCAGAATGCGCGTCTTCGCCAGCATTTCTGTCGCGGCATCATTTTCAAGCGCCTCAAGATCGCTTCGCTGGATTGATACGGCAGACATGGACATTCCGTTGACAACCGGGACGATGACGAATTCTTCCACCGAAGCGGGCAGGACGCGACTCATGGCGCGTGCCGTGCGACCAATTGCTTGCGGCGCGGCACCGTAACGTGGATTGCGTAAACGAAGGGTTGCGCGGCGTGGTTCAAGCTTCAGCCCTTCTAAAACGAGGCCCTCGCGTTCCAGGGATGATCTCAAGGCAGATTTTGCATTGGCCGATGTCGCGGCAGAGTCCGTTGTCCATCCCAGATCCTGCGCCGCGGCCGGGCTTCGAACTGCAACCGGAAGCGGTGCAGTTTCGGTGCCGCCGGGGACCTGGGCACGCTTGGGGTTGGTAAAGAGCGTGAACTGTGCGCCGACTTCGGTCCCGTATACATGATACAAGGACAACTGGTTGCCATTGTTGAAGCGATAATCAATCCCATAGTTCCAGGGAGATTCCCGTTCAAATTGTCCGGTGGTGCTTTCCTGAACGTAGTCGTCCGAAGAGTATTCCAGCTTGAATGTCAGGTTCTTGTTCGGCGAATAGCTGACCCCGCCGAAAGGCGCAACATCACCCCGGAACCAGCGATCGTAGGTCGGCACGCCACCCTGACCCAAAAGCTCTGCCGGGCGGTCACCCGTGTCGCCGATGGCACCATAGCTGCCCAACCGACCCCAGCCCAAACCGCCGGTGACGCGCAATCCCGGCATCAGCTCTTTTGTGGCGACAAGGTATTCGCCGCCGTAAAGCCCGGTCCCGATGAAATCCTGAAGCCCTACGGTGATCGCCGGAAGTGCATTGGTTTCGGTCAGAAGTTCGTAGCGTAGGTCGAAACTGCGGTCGAAATAGCGTCCGTCGACGTTGCCCGGTGCCGGAAAGTTCTCGATTGCCGAGTAGCGGAAGCTGCCGGACAGGCGGGGCGTGATCTGGAAACTCAAAGTCGCGCGCGTGGTGTCGCCAAACCGCGAAACGGTGGTTGCCAGTGTCGCATCCGGGGCGGGGCCTGCGGTTGGCATGTCGATCAGTCCGGGGCTGCCATATAGGTTGTATCCGGGCAAGCCTTGTGCAAGCGCCAGTGTACTTGGCAGCGCTGTGATCAGTGCAAGAATGCCCGCGGCGCACAATGCTCGGCCACGCCAAGAGCCAGTGTATCTTGTCAGGCCGGTTTGCGTCATGTCTGGATCCGTTCGTCGTGTAGGCGCATCTTTCTTTTGCTAAGCCAATGGCGCACGCAAGTCTATTGCCTGAACGATCACAGCGAAATGTTTGTGGGATAATCGGCACGTCTGGCGGTCTCTGGCGGCGGCGACGGCAATTAACTGCTCATTTTTAATTGTTAAGGGGGACGTAACGGTTGCCTTGATAGGTCTGAAGTCGGGTGAGAAAAGGTGGTAGATATGGTTGCGCAAACAAATGCGTCGCCGGTTGTCATCATCAAACGGAAAAAGGTTGTTGCGGCCGACGGACACCATGGTGGTGCCTGGAAGGTTGCATATGCGGACTTCGTGACCGCAATGATGGCCTTCTTCATGTTGATGTGGCTTCTGAACGCGACAACGGAAAAACAACGTCAGGGCATCGCGGATTATTTCAGTCCGACCATCGCGATCAGTAGGATTGCCGGTGGCGGGGATGGAAATTTCGGTGGAAACAGCATCTTCACGGAAGATGCGTTGCCGCAGACCGGAACCGGGTCAACCAGCCTGCGACCGACAGAATCCAATCAAGCGCGTGGATGGTCGGATGCTGGCTCGGATGAGGATAAGGGCGATGCCCAGGATGAACAGCTCGCCGCTGTGGAAGAAGCGCTATTGGGTCGAAGTGGCGAAAGTATGCTGGCGGATGAGATGCTTCGGCACATCGTGACCAAAGTGACGGATGAAGGGCTTGTGATCGAGATGCACGACCTCGAAGAAACACCTTTGTTTACGGATGACATGGAGCCGACCGCAATGTTGGAGTCGATTGTTGCGGCTCTCGCCGAGGCGTCTAAAATTGTCACCAACCCGGTAGCGATCGAGGGCCATGTCCGGTCAGTCCCGGTCGTGATGACATCCCGGCCAATGTGGGACCAGTCATCCGCGCGCGCTGATGCTGTCAGAAAGCTCCTTGAATCAGAGGGGCTTATGCCGGAACGCTTTGCGAGATTGACGGGACATGCCGATAGGGATCTGGCAAACTTCAATCCGATGTCCGTACGCAATAACCGTGTCGAGGTTATCTTTCTGCGCACCAATATCTGAACATGAAGAGAAACTTGATGAAGGAAATTCAAGGTCATTAGCGGGCTGTTAAGCGAGCGAGCGTATCTGTTGTTCAGAGATCGACTCGATGCAGCAGAAGGGCTCGCGTATGACCATTTCCAGTTCGCTAAATGCAGGTGTTGCCGGGCTTGCAAGCAATGCCACACGGCTTGGTACAATTTCCGACAACATTTCAAATTCTTCCACCTACGGATACAAGCGGGTGGAAACGGATTTCCAGTCGATGGTGTTGGCGTCAGGCGGTGGGACATATTCCGCCGGCGGAGTCAGGGCGACGACGCAGCGGTTGATTGGCCAGGACGGTCCGCTCATTTCGACCTCCAATGCCAACGATTTGGCTGTCCGAAATCGCGGGTTTCTGCCGGTGGCACGGGCCACGGATGTGGAGGCGGGAAACGGTAATCCAAAGATGTTGCTGACCACGACAGGGTCTTTTCGGACAGATTCAGAAGGGTATCTGCGCAGTACGAACGATTTGATGCTGCTCGGCTGGCCGGCGAATTCAGACGGTAGCATCGGGACTTTTTCCCGCGATTCCAGCGACGGGCTTGAACCTGTGCGGGTCAATCTGAATCAGTTTTCCGCTGAACCGACAACGCGGATGTCTCTGGGTGTCAATCTTCCGGCGACCATGACGGATGCGGGATCGGCTGGAACCGCGCAGCCTCTTTCGGTTGAGTATTTCGACAATATGGGCCGTTCGGAGAATATAGAGGCAAGCTTTACACCTACGGTGCCGGCTTCGGGAACTTCGAATGAATGGACCATGGTGCTGCGCGACAGTGCGTCGGGCGGCACTGTGATTGGCGAATATACACTGACATTCGACGACAGCCGCGGCTCTGGCGGCAGCCTCGCAAGCGTGACGACGGTCTCCGGCGGCACTTATGATGGCACAACCGGCACCGCGATTGTCAATGTGAATGGCGGCCCCATGGAAATCAATATCGGAAGGCTCAACCAGAATGACGGCCTGACCCAGCTAGGCGACACGTTCGCACCGCTGGATGTTTCCAAGGACGGTTCGCCGGTCGGCAACATGACGTCGGTGGAGGTCGATGAAACGGGCATGGTTCACGCCTATTTCGATACTGGCATCACGCGCACAATATATCAGGTGCCGCTTGTTGATGTGCCGAACCCGAACGGACTCAAGGCCATGGACAAGCAAACTTACAGCCATTCGCCTGAAAGCGGTTCGTATTTTCTGTGGAACTCCGGCGACGGGCCCACGGGCGAAATCGCGACATTTGCTCGTGAGGAATCGACGACTGACGTGGCAAATGAACTGACGGACATGATCCAAACCCAAAGGGCCTATTCGTCCAACGCAAAGGTTATCCAAACCGTTGACGAAATGCTTCAGGAAACCACCAATATCAAACGCTGAAATGCAGGTTGATCCAAGGAGAAGACGATGACCCTGAATGGAGCACTCTCCAATGCGCTGAGCGGGCTGAACGCCTCTGCCCGGGCCACGATCAACGTGTCATCCAATATCGCGAACGCCCTGACCGATGGATATGGACGCCGCGAATTAACCGTCGAAAGCCGGATAACGGGCAGTTTTGGCGGCGTCGCGATCACCGGCACCCTGCGTCATGTCGATCCAGTGATTCTGGCGGACCGTCGTTTGGCCGACGCAGAGCTTGGCAACGCAAGTGATCTGGCCAGCTTCGCCGCGCGGATGGAGACGGGTATCGGCCTGCCCGGCGAAGCAGGGTCCCTGTCACAGGTCATTGCGGATTTTGACAGTGCGCTTGTCACCGCAGCTTCTCGACCGGATTCAGAGGAACGGCTGGGTGCCGTCGCGCGCAGCGCAGAGGTGCTGGTCAACACGATCAACACAATAGCTGACGGTATCAGCAGCGCTCGCGAAGACGCCGATGCAAAAATCGGCGAAATGGTTGATCAACTCAACACGTCATTGAACAGAGTGGTTGATCTGAACAAGAAAATTTCCAGCGCAATCCATAAGGGGCAGGATACGTCAGGCTTTCTCGACGCTCGCCAAAGAACTGTTGATGAAATCAGCGAAATGATCCCGGTTCACACGGTCGCACGAGAGCGCGGAGCGATTGCAATTTATTCGACGGGCGGGGCAATCCTGCTGGAAGGTACGGCAATTGACGTCGGCTTTGCCACGACTGGTAAGATCGAACCACAAATGACGTTGGCTGGCGGTCATTTATCTGGCCTTACATTGAACGGACGTGCGGTTGATGCATCCGCCGACAGCGGCGCGCTGCGCGGCGGAAGGTTGGGGGCCCAGTTACAGATCCGCGATGAAACGGCACCCGCGATGCAGGCGACTCTCGACGGGTTGGCGCGCGACCTTGCGGAACGGTTTGGACCCGGTAATGCCGATAGTACGATCACGGCTGGCAGTGCGGGCATGTTCACCGATTGGGGGTCTCCGTTCGACCCGAGTTTTGAAACCGGCTTCGCCAGCCGGATGGAGCTAAACTCATCTCTTGCGCAGGACGGCGGCAGTTTATGGAAATGGCGGGCAGGTATCGGTGCCACGACCCCAGGCGTTGTCGGGGATTCAGGGCTGCTCAACGGGCTGAAACAGGCGCTTTCAACCAACGCTTTGCCGTCTTCATCCGCGCTGCCAGGCGTCTTGTCCACCCCGGATATCCTGGCGGCCGGTCTCTTGTCGCAGGTGTCATCCTTGCGATTGGGGGCTGATGATACGCTTGCCTATGCCTCCAGCGCCCAGAACACCTTGAAAGAATTGGAACGCGGCCAAGGCGTTGACACCGATTACGAGCTTCAGAAACTCATGGAGTTCGAGAACAGTTATGCCGCGAACGCTCGTGTCATTCAGACCGTGGATGAAATGCTACAGGCCATTCTCAACATTTAGGAGCGACCATGCAGACACTTGGCGATCTTGCGCAGGGTATGACCCTGCGGTTCCACCAAAGCCGTATAAAATCCGAAATGGGCCAGTTAAACTCTGAAATCGCGACAGGGCAAGCCCGCGACAAGGCAGAGCGCGTCGGCGGTGATTTCCGTCAGCTGGCGGGTATTCAGCATAATCTGACCAGGCTGGAAGGCTACAGCATCGCAACAGCTGAAGCGAGCCAGATTGCCGGTACGTTACAAACTATTCTTGGCAAGGTTCAGGATGAGGCTCAGGCGTTGGCTGCCCCCTTGACAGGTGTCGGAATGAATACTCTGCCGGTCATGCGTGAAACGCTGGCGACAGAAGCGCTCGATCGTTTGGGTGCGATGATCGGCGCGCTCAACACCCAAACTGCCGGTCGCAGTTATCTTTCCGGTACTTCAACGGACCAAACTCCGCTGGCAGATGTTTCGACCCTGATGACGGCCCTTCGGGGCGCGATTTCAGGGCAGACCACAACCTTGGGGGTGATTACAGCGCTTGACAATTGGTTCACCGCGCCGGCCGGGTTTGACGCTGTAATGTATCAGGGCGGAACCCAGGATCTTGCATCTCTTCGATTGGGCGAAACGGAAACTGCCGATATTGCACTTCGCGCTGACGATGAAACCTTCCGAAACATCCTCAAGAACACTGCACTTGCCGCGCTGGCGACCGATGCATCCGTTGGTTTGCCAATGGGTATTCAGGTCGATTTGCAAAACCACGCCGGCGAAGCCTTGCTGACGGTCAACGACGACATAACCGATCTACGCGCCAAGATCGGAACCCTTGAGGCGCGGATTGAAGAGACGTCGATACGCAATGCGGCCGAGGTTTCCAGTCTTTCACAGGCTCGCAATTCATTGTTGGAGGTAGATCCCTACGAAACAGCCAGCCGACTTGAAGAAGTGCAGTATCAGCTGGAAACGGTTTATGCCCTGACGGCGCGTTCCGCTCGCCTGTCCTTGTTGGAGTATCTCCGGTGAAAACTGTGATGAAATGGTTCGCATTGGGAATTTTCTTGTTGATCTCGCTACCCGCGCAGGCGCAATCCATCCGGATCAAAGACCTGGTCGAATTCGACGGTGTGCGCGGCAATGATCTGGTTGGCTACGGCTTGGTTGTTGGCTTGAACGGAACGGGCGACGGCCTTCGAAACGCGCCCTTCACCGAAGAGATCATGAGCAATATCCTCGAAAGACTTGGCGTCAATGTCTCGGGAGAACAGTTCAGGCCGAAAAACGTGGCTGCGGTCTTTGTGACGTCCGTCTTGCCGCCCTTCGCCCGTGCGGGGGGGCAGGTTGATGTAACAGTGTCGGCCATCGGTGACGCAAAAAGCCTGCTTGGTGGTACATTGGTTATGACGCCGCTCAATGCTGCTGATGGCGAAATCTACGCTGTGGCCCAAGGTACGGTGATTGCCGGCGGCGCGTCCGCAGAAGGCGAGGCCGCATCTGTGATACAAGGCGTGCCCACTTCGGGTGTTATTCCGTCCGGGGCCCGTGTCGAGCGCGAAGTCGACTTCGATTTTTCTTCGTTGTCAACGCTGCGACTCGCGTTGCGCGAGCCAGATTTCACAACTGCGGCGCGGATAGAAACGGCGCTGAACAATAATTTTCGGGGGTCGGTCGCGCGCATGTTGGATTCCGGCACCGTTGAACTGAATATTGAACGGACCGGCGCGTCGTCACCGGCCCACGCGCTCGTTCGAGTGGAAAATCTGGTGATCGAACCCGAACGTCGTGCCCGCGTCGTTGTCGATCAGCGCTCTGGCACCATTGTCATGGGGTCCGATGTCCGAATTTCTCGTGTTGCCGTTTCTCAGGGAAACTTAACGCTCAGGATTGCGGAGCAGCCTGTTGCCGTTCAACCCAGTCCGTTCAGCGATGGTGAAACGGTTGTCGTACCGCGCAGTCAGGCCGAAATTACCGAAGAACCCGGCCCAAGTCTTGCCGAGGTGCCCGGCGGCACATCCCTATCAGAAGTCATCGCTGGTCTGAACGCCCTTGGCGTCAATCCGCGCGACATGATTGATATTCTCAAGAGCATAAAAGCCGCCGGCGCGCTTCATGCTGAATTTGTCGTACGCTGACGGCGCGATCGTAAAATCGCGCGTGAATCCCAGATCTCGCAAATTTGATTAACTTTGCGGAAATCTATCGGCCTTAACACAAAAAGGGTTGCTTCAGCACTGTCTAGGACCACCGCGCTGTAGCTATCTTATTGGAGTCGAGACGTGGCATTTCAGTTCAGCGGGCTCTCGCAATCGAAGATCATTCTAACGATCGCGCTGATGGCGACGATTGTGATGATGATCTTGCCGGTACCGGCCTTTCTGCTGGATGTCGGCCTTGCGGCGTCGTTTGCCTTGGCCGTGTTAATCTTCACAGTTACGCTTTTTATCGAAAAACCGTTGGATTTTGCAGCCTTCCCGACTGTGCTTTTGGCCTCGTTGATGCTGCGATTGTCCCTTAACGTGTCGTCGACCAAACTGATCATTGGTCAAGGGCATGAAGGGACGCATGCAGCCGGCAATGTTATTGAGAGTTTCGCCAGTTTCGTGATGAGCGGCAGCGTTTTTCTTGGGCTTGTGGTTTTTGGCGTGCTTCTTATCGTGAACTTCATGGTGATCACCAAAGGTGCCGCGCGTATGGCTGAAGTCGGTGCGCGATTTGCGCTGGACGGAATGCCCGGCAAACAGCTTGCAATTGACAGCGATCTCAGCGCAGGCGCAATCACGCACGAAGAGGCGCGTGCGCGTCGAGAAAAAGAACAGCAGGAAACGACTTTTTTCGGATCACTGGATGGCGCGTCAAAATTTGTGAAGGGTGATGCTGTCGCAGGTCTTCTGATAACGCTGCTTAACCTTGTTATGGGCCTGATTATGGGCGTTGCCGTGCAGGGGATGCCTTTGGGCAGTGCGTTTGAGACCTACGCAATTCTCACAGTTGGCGATGGGTTGGTGACGCAGATTCCTGCCGTCATCATCTCGGTCGCAGCAGCACTTTTGTTGGCACGCGGCGGTGCCATTGGCGCGACAGACGTTGCCCTTATGACCCAGATTGGGAAACACCCAACGGCTTTGGGGACGGTTGCTGTGTTCATGGCGATGTTCGCTCTTGTTCCCGGATTGCCTTTCATTCCGTTCATTATGGGCGCGCTTGGGTTGGGTTGTGCCGCCTTTATGGTCTTTCGGAAACAGACCGAGGAAGCAAAAAATACGAATGACGACGCTGAGACAGAGATCATGCCCAAAGCGCCTCTGATAGGCGATGTTCTTGATCTCGACGACATTCATGTGCAATTCGCGCCGGATCTGGTGAATATGGTGCTCGACCCCGGATCCGGGCTTGATGTGCGGATCACCAATATGCGGAGCCATATTGCGAGCGCTTATGGTCTTATCATGCCGGAAATCCGGTTGACCGACGATGCGAGCCTGTCGAGTGGCACCTATGTCATCAGGATCCAGGGAGTCGAGACCGCGAAAGCCGAACTCAATCCCGATATGGTTCTTGCGCTGGTCCCGGACGCGTCCGACAATCTACCGCCAGGTGCGACTGTAACCGAACCTGTTTACGGCGCGCCGGCGCGGTGGATCAAGCCTGCGGATCAGGAAAAGGCTGCACTGACCGGCGCGACTATTGTCACCCCGGCGGAAATCCTTGCCACGCATCTTCTGGAAACCATCAAGCGAAACTTCTCGCGCCTGCTGACGCTGAAAGCCCTAAGGCGTCTGCTTGATGAGATGACCGCCCTTTCAAACGAAACGCGTGCAGATGCAAACCGCAAATTGCTGGATGAACTTATTCCGGATCGTGTGCCCGTCGACCTTCTACATTCGGTACTGCGGCTGCTGCTGGAAGAGCAGGTGTCGATCCGAAACATGCCGCTGATCCTTGAAGCCATCGCAGAGGCGCGTCGCCTTCACGCGAACCCGGATGGCATCTGTGAGCACGTCCGGCAGAGGCTCGGGTTCCAGTTGGTTTCGACGGTTTCGCGCGATGACGGTTCCATTCCGCTGATCCAGCTGGCCCCCGAATGGGAAGACACGTTCAGCCGGTTTCAGATTGACAGTGACAAGGGCGGGCTGGATGTCGCTCTGCCGCCGGACGATTTTGAACGGCTGACGTCGCGCGTGGCAGAGCAGATCTCCAAGGCCGGAGAGCGCGGTGTCAGCCCCGCCGTCGTTACATCCGGCCGCCGCCGCAGGTTCATCCGAACCGTTTTGGCCGCGAAGGGGATTAACACCCCGGTCCTGTCTTTCGAAGAGATAGGTATCGAAGCCCGGCCGGCACTTGTTGGAGTGGTTGCAGCATGACCGCAATGGAAGACGCTCTGCAACAAAGCTCAATTTGGCTCTGGGCGCTTTTTGTTGTGTTCTTGCGGGTCGGCACGGCGGTTCTTGTTCTGCCCGGCGTTGGCGAGCGGAGCATTCCGGTCCGCGTCAAACTGGCAATCGCCGTTGCGCTCAGTCTTGCCGTTGCGCCGTCCATCTGGTCGAACCTGCCGGAAATGAAAGGCGGGCTGGCGAGTTTTGCGCCGCTTGCAGCAAGCGAGAGCACGAACGGTCTGGCGATCGGGCTGTTTTTGCGGCTTTTGATTCTGGGGCTTCAGATCGCGGGATCCATTGCGGCGCAGTCGACATCCCTTTCGCAGATCGCCGGCAATACAGGAGCAGAGCCGATGCCGGCGATTGGAAACCTGCTGACTGTCGCAGGTCTCGCATTGCTTTTCACCACCGGATATCAGGTCAAGATTGTATTATTCTTGGCGAATTCGTACCTGATTTTACCGTTTGGTGCGTTTCCCGACCCAAGTTCTCTGGCTTCTTTGGGGATTGCCCGTACGGCTAAGGCTTTTTCCACGGCCTTTACGCTTGCGGCACCTTTTATAATTCTGTCAGTATTATACAATCTGACGCTTGGCGTCATTAATAGAGCCATGCCGCAGCTCATGGTCGCGTTCGTCGGGGCACCGGTCATAACGCTGGGGTCTTTGGCGATGATGTTCGTTCTGGCACCCACGCTGCTCGCCGTTTGGGTTCAAGGCTTTGATACGTTTCTGTCCGCGCCGTTGGCACCCTGACGCATGTCGCAGGGTGACGATGACAGTGACAAAAGTCACGAACCATCCCAGCGAAAGCTGGATCAGGCCCGCAAAAAGGGCGAGGTTGCAAAATCCACCGACATCTCGACTTGGGCGTCCTATTTGGGGCTGCTTTTGGCATTCTATGCTGTCGGAGCCACAGCCGCGTCAAAATTTGGGTCGTTGCTGGGTGGATTTCTCGACCGGCCTGACGATTTGGCGCTGATTTTTCTCAGGCCCGGTGCCACCAAGCCAGTTGTCGGCTTAAGCAGTGGAATTTTGACAAGCATCATGCCCTTGTTCGTGTTTCCGGCAGTATTGGTTGTGCTAAGCCTGATTGCCCAACGCTCCCTTGTTTTTGCGCCGACCAAACTGCAACCGAAACTCTCCCGGATTTCCCTTATCGCAAACGCCAAGAACAAATTCGGCCGCAACGGGTTTTTTGAGTTTGGCAAGAGTTTTGCGAAACTTCTCATATATTCAATCTGCCTGGCGCTTCTAATCCGTGCTCGAATGGACGAAATTATGGGGTCGGTCCGGTCGGATCCCGCAACTGCGATTATGCTGCTCGCCAAGCTGTCAATGCAGTTCCTGATAATCGTCGTGATAATCTCGGCCGTCATTGGGGCGCTGGATTTTTTCTGGCAACATGCAGAGTTGATGCGCAAGAACCGGATGTCACATAAAGAGATGCGTGACGAGCACAAGGAGTCTGAAGGCGACCCGTATATGCGTCAGGCCCGCCGTGCCAAAGCGCAGGAAATCGTCGGAAAACAGATGGTTTCTGATGTCGCTCAGGCTGATGTCGTTCTTGTGAACCCGACGCATTACGCGGTGGCATTGAAGTGGAGTCGAGCGGCGGGCGAGGCACCGGTTTGCGTGGCAAAAGGCGTGGATGAAATCGCCCGGCGCATTCGCGAAGTTGCACAAGAAAATGGTGTGCCCATGCATTCTGATCCCCCGGCAACACGAGCTTTGTTCGCATCCACTGAAGTCGGGCAGATGATCGCGCCGGAGCATTACAAACCAGTCGCCGCAGCTATCAGGTTTGCTGAAGACATGCGGCAGCGCGCGAAAGGGTTTAGACGATGACCGGCAAGCTGATGGCTCTTGCAGAGATTGTGGACATGCAACTCAAACAGCAGATGTCTCAACTCCAAAAAATTGAGTTGCAACAGAAACAGATCCGGAATGAATTGTCGGAATTGGCAACGCTTGGGAAGTCCCGATTTAGTGGCGCATCGGAGCTACAGGCGCGGGCCATCGCGGGCGCGGATTCTGCTTGGCGAAGCTGGGCCACACAAAGGCAAACGCAGCTTAATGGACAATTGGCTTTGTTGACAGCGCGGAAACTGACACAGTTGGAAGACGTCCGTCGGGCTTTTGCGCGAAATCAGGCTGCCGAGGGGCTGGTGTCAAACGCGACGCAACAACATGGCAGAGAGCGGATCGCTCGTGAAGCAGACAGGTTGTTGGAGTTGGTGATCATGAAATCGGGGTGGTAATGGTCAAGTAAGGTGTAGTGATTCAGATGTGACCTGACAGTTGGCCATTTTTCCCGGCGACGTCTGTCAGGTCAAGTTCACGAACTTTTCTCTCCAGATTTCATTCCGGCCGACCATAGTTCTGATGGGTGTTCTGACGCAACACATTCTGCCCTGATGCGTGCCATGGTGATTGTAGTGTGACCTGCTCCCTGTAGAGTTCGCGTTTACTAGGTGTTTGATCCCACGTTTTGATGGCGTGATCCTTTCGTTGGAATGGAAGGAAGCATTATGGGACGTTCGTCATGGCAGCGCCATGTACTGTCACCCGGCAGGCGATTTGCCTGGCAAATCTGCCGAGAGGGCACGCACGCCGTCAGAGCAGCACACAGCGATCGCAAGCTTCGCTCGCGGCCCTGAGCCAAGAACCTGGCATCAATCCCAAGACTGCGCTGAGGTGCGGGCCGGCGAGGGAAAGCTCTATCTTCTCTTTGGCATTGACCGCACAAGCAAGTTTGCTGTCACCCACCTCGTCGACAAGGCTGGCAGGAAGACGGCGGGGGAGTTCCCAGAGCAACTTCTGGCGGCAGTGCCCTACAGGGTTCACAAAATTCCGCACAGTCTCAGACCATCTGCTGCGCTCGATTGACCGATTTGTGGATTCGAGCAGCATTCGGGCACATCGTACAGAGTTTTACACCCACCGCATGTATCGCCAAAATAAACCGGTTCCATAATCCTAAGGATTCAATGCCAAAGACCGGCGTGGCAGAACTATGTAAATGCTGCTTCGCCAAATAGGCGCATCTCGTCTACCGCCTCCTCTGTGTCGAACGCCCCGTTTCCGTTGAAAACAAGCCTTAGAGACCCGACCCCAGAACGCGCTTTCAGGGATGCAATTTGGCTGACGCAGTCGACCGGCGTTCCAACGATCGCCTGCGCTTCGCGGAAACTATGCAGATCTGGCGGGCCGATGCGGCTGAGATCCCGACCTGCGCGCCGGGCGGCGTCTATTCGGCGCTGATGCAGTGCGGCGTACCGGTCTGCCAATAAGCGTTGCGCCTCCGATCGCGTTCGAGCGACGAACACGAAACGCGACAAGGAAGACTCGGCGCTGCGGTCTGTCAGTCCTTCAGTTGTAATAATCCGGCGGTAGGTTGCGCATTGTGCAGCTTCGGGGGGCTCCAGGCTGAGAAGCAGCGGCAGCGTGTTTCTGGCTGCAAAGCCAATGGTTTCGTCGGTTGACCCGCCAATATAGATCGGAATACGCTGATCCTTGAGCAGCGGGCCAACGGGGGCGCTGGACGGTGGCCAGGGCTTTCCGGAGCCGATTGTGACAGTGCCGTAAAGCGCATTCGTCAGGATCGCGAAGGCCTCTTCGAAACGCGTCCGAGTCTCGGAAGGGCTGATACCCAACCGGGCCAAGGTATCAGGGTGTGTTCCACGCCCGATACCAAGATCGAAACGCCCGCCGCTTTGCCAGTGCAACTGTGCAATCATCTCGGCAAGCAACAACGGATGATAGAGCGGCAGAACCACAAGAGATGTGCCAACGCGAAGACGACGGGTGCGTGCCAGCACGGCAGAGGCCAGAAGCAGCGTCGATGGGTAGGCTTGCGGTTCTGAATGAAAGTGAAACTCGTTAAACCAGATACCACCAAAACCCAAATCATCGGCCAGATCGCATATCTCCATGAACCTATCATGAGGCAAATCCCGCCCACCGCGCCCAAAGCCAGCAATATCAAGTCTCACGGCTCACCCATCTCGAACGGCGCGATGATCGGCGCGTTGCGCAATTGTCCGAATTCGACCTCCACGCCATAGGACCGTTGGATCGTTTCGGCTGTTAGGGTATCGTGCCACGCGCCTTCGGCGAGCATTTTGCCGCGATCAAGAAGGATAATCCGCGTCGCGAACCGTGCGGCAAGTGACAGATCGTGGATCGCGATCATCACACCGATACCGCGCTCGCGCACCTGTTCGGCCAAGAGACGCAGAGTAAAAAGCTGGTTACCGATATCGAGCGCGCTCGTGGGTTCGTCCAACACGATAAGCGGCGTTTGTTGCGCAAGCGCCCGTGCCAGCATCACACGCTGGCGTTCGCCTCCGCTTAGGGCATCCATGGTGCGAAAGGCCAGATGGGTAAGCTGCAACTGGTCCAAGACCTGCTCCACGATAGAGATGTCGTGGCCCGATGGTCTTGTCCGCATGTAGGGCGCACGCCCCAACAGGCAGGTGTCGAAAACGCTCACAGGAAACCCCTCTGGCGCGCGTTGGGGCACATAGGCAATGTGTCGCGCGCGTTCGCGGACAGACATCGAAAGGATATTGCGCACGTCCAGCCGCACCTCGCCGCGCGTGGGGCGCGATTGGCCCAGCATTGCACGGACCAGCGTTGATTTGCCCGCGCCGTTTGGCCCGACAAGACCGACGATCTCTCCTGGCGCGACCGACATAGTAATATCATCGAGCACGGCACGCCCATCGACCATCTGACGCAGATTAAGGGCGTGTAATGAGCTCATGCGAAGGTCTCCCGCTTGCGTGAAACGATCAGATGCAAGAAGACCGGCACACCGACAAAGGCCACTACGATCCCGACAGGCAGAACCGTCGGACTAAATGCGAGCCGCCCGAGCGTGTCCGCCGCAAGCAGCATCACCGCGCCGCAGATGGCTGAGAAAGGCAACAAAAAGCGATGATCGCCGCCAATAATCATGCGGGCAAGGTGCGGTCCGATCAGGCCGACAAAGCCGATCACCCCCACAAAACTGATGACTGCCGCCGCCGCAACGACCGACAATAAAATGGCCGTGCCACGGATCCGGCGGACGTTCATCCCCAATGACTGCGCGACATCATCGCCCGCCACTGTCAAGGCATTGAGCTGCCATGCCTTGGCCTGCATGACCGGCAGCACAATCATCAAAACGACAGCACATAACCCGACCGCATCCCATTGCACGCCGTTCAGACTGCCGAAAGTCCAATGAACAACGCGGGCCAATTGTTCTTCGGTCGCGACGAACTGCACGGCAGCGGTCATGGCGCTGAACAGATACATAAGCGCAATACCCGTCAAGATCATCGCCTGAGCGCCCATGCCACGCCACCACGCCAGCGAAAACACACAGACCGCGCAAAGAAGCGCGAAGGCAAAGGCCGAGAGCGGGACAAAATAGATGCCCGCAGACTGCAGACCAACGCCAAACATGATGGCAATGGAGGCACCGAACCCCGCCGCCGAAGACACGCCGATAGTATAAGGGCTGACCAGCGGGTTCCGAGTGATCGCCTGCATCAAGACGCCCGAAACCGACAAAGCGGCACCCGCGATCATGGCCATAACCACACGCGGCAACCGCAAGTACACAAGAACGCGCGCTGATTGGTCATCCGTAACCAGATCAAGCTGCCCAAAGCTGGCTTTCTCGATCAGCAACAGCGCGAGCGTGCCAATGCTTGTTTCGTTGATGCCCTGCACAGTGGCGGCGGCCGCAGTCACAATCAGCAAGGCAAATGATAACGCCACGATTATGGCGCGGTGCCGCCCCGAGACCAGATACTTGGTGCCCAAGGCTCCATATAGCGAGGTGGGGGCTGTCACCGCAGCCCCGTGTCCAGTGATGGAAACCATGTTTCTTCTCAAAAACCGCCCTGGTACGTCATGCCGGGTTGATATGGCAGACCTTGGAAATCCTCGATCCACTGGCGCATCGCCTCTTCGGGATCGATGTCCGCGAACAGGTCAGGATGCGCCCATTTAGCGATCTGAAGCGCCCCGGTGATTTTTGAGGACCCTCCCGCCAGATAGTAATTGATGACATGGACGTTGTTCGATTGAACTGCCGGTGTCGACCTGACCTCTTCCCGTCCGATAAGGTCTACCCAAGTGCGGGAAAACTGATCCTCAGGGATTGCGGTGTAAGAACCGGGTTCAAGTTTAACGACGACGGCAGGTGCCCGCAGCACGATCTCTTCGGGGTCGATCGTAAAGGCGTTGGGATTGCCGCGCGCGGCTGCTTCGTCCGCGATCACGATATCGCCAAAAACATTTTCGCCGCCGCCCGCAGCAATCATGTCATGCCAGCCGGACCCCGGCGTGACAGTCACAAGCGGGCGCGTCTCTTCAAAATATACGGGTACAGTCGACACACCCTCAAGCCGATCTGCCAACAGCTTTTTATACCCGATGTAGTAATCGACCAGATTTTCGGCCTGTTCTTCATGCCCGAACAAGCGGCCCATCAGCTCTACATTTTCGACGTGTTTCAGCGTGTCCCACGCGGTAATCACCATTACGGGTATTCCAAACGGTTCCAGCTGCCGCGCGGCTTCCTCGTAGACGCCGTTACGGGGAAGGATCACCAGATCAGGGCTTTTGGCAATGATCGCTTCGTAGTTCAGATCGTTCTGGCCCTGTCCCACGACGTTGGCTTCGGTGAACTGCGGCCAATAATCCGGATCGCGATAGGTGCTGGCACCGGTCCCGACCACCTGATCGATGGCACCGATTGCGCGTGCGAATTCGACTGAATAGCGATTGAAAATCACAGCCCGTTCAATGGGCAGGTCAACCTCTACCGAGCGGCCAACATCGTCTATGATGGTTTCAGCGACGACAGCCGAAGAGCACGCCACCAACACACATGCGGTGGACAGGATTGATTTGAAGAACATAGATCACCTCGATCAATAAAGGTGCCAAAGGTGAGCGAAGATGTCCGCAGCTTTGATGAACCTGCGGGCGCAATGCCCCAGTAGTTTCAATCCAGCCATCACAACCTCTTGCCGATCACCTCGTCGGCGTTTGCGTTCGTCAAGGCAGGTCTCCTGACTCGCGGCTCAAATGTGTGATGATCCCTTCCCAGCGTTACTGCCAGTGGCATGACATCAAACTCGCCGCCTACAGTTGCGAGGGCAGTCGCAGATAGGGAAGAATCCCGTCCTGCATTCCCTTTTCATCCGCGGATGCGGAACCGTGACGCGGCAATAGATTTCACATTCCGTTACGAAATCCAAGAGCAATCGTTGGATGATCTAGTGTTTGCACCATAGGTACCCCGCTAAATGTTGCCAAGCAGCGGTTACTGGGAGTGGCTGAGAAATCAGATATGCAGACGTCCAGTGACGGAAAGTCGTAACAAGGGGAATGATCGGCAGGTCTTGTGAAGCTGCAACGCAGCATAAACCAAGCCGGATGGTCAGCCGGTATGGAAGCTGATCGCCGTCCCCAGATGCGGATAGGTTTCCGCGAAGTCCAGGGCCGCCTCATCGGCCTCGATGTCGTCAAAATCCCGAAGCAGTTCCAGATACTTTCGAAGACTGGCCGCCTTGAGGGTCTGCTTGAACGTATTCTACAGATGTGCCTTCAATTCATCCGACTTGCCCTGCATTTCAGGACATTCTTCATAAACAGCGTCGAGATTATAGCAGAACATCCGGAGGGAGCTGTCGTCTTCGGCAGCCCGGACCCTGGTGACGATTGCGAAGGCCTCGTCAACGCGCCCGGCTTTTCAAGGTTGGCATGGTTCAGGGTTTTCTGGGACATGATACTGGTTTGTTCAGGCGTCCTGTCTGGCAATTTCAACAATAAGTACGCTTTTCAGCGCGGGGCCCAGCACCGCACGACCGTCCTGATAAAGATCTTGTCGCAGTATATTTAGTTGATTTGATCCCGTGAAATTGCCGTCAAAACCACCAAGATTCGCATGGTCGAACATGGATTGAAGAAAGGCGCCTCGTAGCTTCGGTTCTTTGGCGAACACCAAGTCCTTACTTTCGGGCGCAATTTCGAGCGTAAGCGAAACCACCACCAAGGATTTTACGCGTTCATCATGAACGACCGGAACCACAAACTGATTGTTGAGCTTGACGAATTCGTATTCGGAACCGACGTCTGGCTCATGCGCTTTTCTCTCTGCTGAGAGTTGCACGGCATCAGGACCACAGAGAGAGACGTTTGCTGTATTCGCCTCTTCAGTTGGTGGTGCCAGAAAAATTGCCGCACCGATACCAGATCCGGTTCCGATCGCTGCCAGAGTGAGGGGAATTATGAGCTTGATCATGTGGTACCTCAGAAAGGAAGAACTGCATCCAGGACTTGTTGACCGACTCTGGGTTGTTGCATGTCGGAGATCTGCCCGCGGCCACCGTAAGAGATGCGCGCCGACGCAATTTTGTCATAAGTAATTTCATTCATCCGCGAGATGTCCTCCGGGCGAACATAACCGGAAACAACCAACTCGCGGATCTCGTAGTTGACGCGGACTTCTTGCAGGCCCTCGATGGAAAGGACGCCATTGGGCAGGACATCCGTCACCGTCGCCGCAACACGCAAAGTCAGCTTTTCATTGCGCCGCACGGACCCATCTCCCTTTGAATCGCTGGCACTGCTGATCGAAACGGCGTCGTCAAGGCTGCTACCTTCCGGCATTTTTTCGTTTACCCTTTGTGGCAGGCCAAAAAGCTGTGGAAGGCCAAGGCTTTCAGATCCGCTGCGCGACCGGGATGTGGCATTGGAGATTTCGGCCTTTTCATCTATTTCGATTACAACGGTCATTATATCGCCGCGCTTCTCGGCGCGCCGGTCGCCCAGCAAGGAACGCCGACTTCCGCTCCACAAAGATGCCTCGTCATGCGGCGCAAGTCGCGTCGTGGTTTCCGGCAAACCGGCAAATACCATGGCTTGATGTTCCGGGCCCCGGTTGGCCGGCGTGAAATCCGGAGCCTTTCCAATGTGATCCATCCGGCCGCATCCCGCGAGGCCGGCGCATAGGCCGGCGATGATAAGCGTCGTCTTTTTCATTGTGATACAACCACCTGCCCTTGAGGATCGATCTGCCCGAACACGCTGGTTCGGGAACTTAGGTTCATGACGCGGATACGGTCACCTTCACCGCCGCGTCCCAGTGATCTGCCGTCCGAAGTTATCCGCAGGCCGCCCTGTTCGAAAATCAGCGTGACGATGTCGTTTCTGTCGACAATCGCCGGCGGTCCGACGTCGCCTGCCCGAACCGGCCTGCCTGCATAGATCGTCACCCGGGCTTCCTGTCCGATTGCGTCGTCGAGGACAGTCAAAGCGCCGGGGATTATGGTGTCGGAAACCACCAGATCCTGTGCAGACAGGAGTGACTGCGCACGGATCGTCCGCGCGGCGATCAATGTTTCGGCAACAGCGGGCACCGCGAGCAGGCAGAAAAGGGAGGCGAGGATTGTTTTCATCACCTGACCTGCGTCGTTGCGCCCAGCATCTGGTCCGCGGCGGAAATGACCTTGGCGTTCAGCTCATACCCTCGTTGTGCCTCGATCAGTTCGGTGACTTCACGAACCGCATCGACAGAACTGTCCTCAAGATAACCCTGTCGCAAGGTGCCAAGCCCGTCTTCGCCGGGTGATGCCGTCAGCGCAGGACCGGAGGCTTCGGTTTCCACAAACAGGTTGCTGCCCATTGCCTCTAGTCCCTTGGGGTTGGTGAACCCGGCTAGATTGAACTGGCCCAGAACCTGCGCTTCGGTGGTGTCGTTGAAATAGGCGTAGACCTCTCCATCACCATTGATCGAGATCGAGCGGGCATCAGATGGGATCACGATGTCCGGCGCGACGGGAAACCCCTCTGACGTGACGATCAATCCGTCTGCGCTGCGTTTCAGCCCGCCATCCCGGGTATAGGCGGCGCGGCCAGACGGCAGCGTGACCTCCAGATAGCCTTGGCCATCAATCGCGATATCCAGATCGCCACCGGTTGCCGACAGTGCCCCTTGTTGTAGTTGCACTGACACGGCAGCGGGTCGGACACCCAGACCAAGTTGAACGCCCGTCGGCAAAACGGTGCCATCAGACGCATTGATTGACCCGGCGCGGCTGACTTGCTGGTAGTGCAGGTCGGCAAACTCCGCGCGGCGTGCATTATATCCGGTTGTGCTCATGTTCGACAGGTTGTTCGAGATAACCTCGACCCGCATCTGCTGAGCGCTCATCCCGGTGGCGGCAATCTTCAGGGCACGCATTCTGCTCTCCTGTATTGATCTATTTGATTAGTGTTTTCATAGCCGTGCGGATGCGTTCGTCTTCGGCATCCATAAAGCTTTGGCCCATCTCGTAGGCGCGCTGAACCTCGATCATGCGGGCAAGCTGGCTGATCGGATCGACATTCGACGCTTCAAGAAACCCCTGGATGACACGCGCATCTTCAACCGGTTCTGCCCCGGCCTCGCTGCGGAAAAGCACGCTGCCTTCACGGATCATCTCGCGCGGGTTCACAGGCGCGAAGATCCCGACCTGTCCCATGGGCTGACCATTGGCACTGATTGTGCCATCCGGTGCGATGCTGACAGGTCCGTCCCCGGCGGGCACAAACACAGGCGCCTCGCCGAGATCCAACACCGGATGCCCGTCCGCAGTGACCAGATTTCCCTGCGCGTCAGGTGTGAACATGCCCGCGCGAGTCAGCCGGTTTCCGTCCGGCGTTTGCACCATGAAGAAACCATCGCCTTCGATTGCCAGGTCAAATGCATTGCCGGTCTTGGTCAACTCGCCTTGTGAAAGCGAGGTTTCGGCAACGCGGGCCGACGCCATGGACAGGCTGTCTCCGCCTTTTGAACGCATGATATATTCTGAAAAAAGCAATCCTTCCTGCTTGAAGCCGGTGGTCGCCGCGTTGGCGATATTGTTGGCAACCACCTGCATCTCGCGTTTCAGGCCGGATTGTCGGGTGAGCGTCGTGTACCCTGCGTTTTCCATTCTATCCTCCGATTATCAAAGGCATGAGGTGGTCATGAAAGAAGGCCACCAGGGTTTGTGTCATGAAGCTCATCGAGAGCCAGAAAACGACCACGATCGCGATCATTTTCGGCACGAAAGTCAGGGTCATCTCTTGCACTGAGGTCAGCGCCTGAAACAAGCCGATGCCGACGCCGGCAATCAAGGCGGCGGTCAGGATCGGGACCGAGGTGATGACCGCCACCCACAAACCCTGTCGCAACGTGTCATAGAAAACCGCTTCGCTGAGCATGATGTCGCCTCAGACCGGCATCCGAAGGATTTCCTGATACGCCTCAACCACCTTGTTGCGGACGGTCACAGCGGTTTCGACTGCAAGCTCCGATTGCGCTAGCGCTTGAACCAAGGCGTGGGGATCTGCCTGTCCTACCATCGCGGCCTTCGCAGTTTCCTCGCCGGCCTGAACGGTCTGGGCGAAATCTTCTGCCATATTGACGAAGGTGTCTTTGGTGTTTTCGGCTGTTTCTGGCGCGGGCTGAAGTGCCGGTTTGCTGCTGGTGTAGCTTTGGGCCGCGAAAAGCGATTGGATATCCATTCTGGTCTCCGTTTGTAATTAGCGTCTTAGAAGTTCAAGCAACCCGCTCGACATTTGCCGGGCCTGATCGAACATTTTCAGGTTGGCCTCGTAGCTGCGCTGGGCTTCACGGGCGTCTGCCATCTCGATTATCAAATCCACATTGGAGGCTTCGTAATGACCGGTTTGGTCTGCCATCGGATGCGAAGGGTCGTGGATTTTGTCGAGTTCCGTCCTGTCGAGCGTCACCCGACCGGTCGCCACGCTGCCAACGCCAGTCGCACGGTTCATTTCCGTCTCGAACGGCACAAGCTTACGGCGATAGCCGGGCGTATCTGCATTGGCGATGTTTTCTGACACCAGCCGTAACCGTTTGGCCTGGGCCTGCAAGCCGCTGGCAGAAACAAATAAGGATTCGGAAAATGCACTCATTCAGCGTCCTTCCTAGATCAACCGCGGCCAAGGCTGGCACGCAGGATATTGAGGCTGGATTTGTAAACGGCGAGGGCCTGATCGTGATTGCGTTTTGCTTCTACGGCCTTGACCATTTCCATCTCGACCGAAACACCATTGCCGTTCGGACTATCCGACGCGCTCTCTGCGATGCTGATTTCAGGCGTGGCCGAGGAAACGTTCCCGTTCAAATGTCCGGCGCGGGTTGCTTTTTGGACGGCTGCCGTCCCGCCGGATTGACTGGCGAAGTTGGCGAAATCACCGACCTGTCGCGCAAGATAGTCCGGCGTATCGGCATTCGCGATGTTCTGCGAAATGACGGCTTGCCGCGTTCCTGCGTGTTGTGCCAGCGAAATGGCGGTCCGGAAAATCTCTAGGTTCTGATACACCGGGGTTTCTCCCTCGATTGGCTTCAACCAAGGCTTAACCCTGATTCCTTTAGAAAAGGTTTGTGGAACATTTCAGGAGCGTTCGATGCAAAATCGAGGGATTGCCGATCTGAGGAATAAAATCACCAGTCTGGAACCTGTTCGGGCGGTGGGTCGTGTGGCTGAGGTCGAGGGCGCGCTGATCTGGGTGCGTGGCATCGCCGGTGATGCACGGATCGGCGACAGATTAAGCCTGTTCCGTCGGGATAACGTGCCGCTTGGCGGTGAAGCTTTGATGATTCGCAACGCTATGGTCGCGATGTTGCCAGAGGGCAACGTAGAAGGCGTGACTCTGGAAGACCGGGTCGCAGTCTTGGGTCGGAATACTCTGGCACCTTCAGATGAATGGATCGGGCGCGTGATTGATCCGTTCGGAAAGGCGCTGGATGGTTTGCCATTGTCGGCAGGAAGCGGAAGGCGGGAATTGCGATGTGATCCTCCGGACCCAGCAAGCCGGAGGCCTTTGGGCAAGCGCCTGGAGACCGGGCACGTTGTTTTCAATACGTTCCTCCCGATTGCACGCGGTCAACGGCTTGGGCTTTTTGCGGGGTCGGGCGTTGGCAAATCTAGCTTGCTGGCCAGCCTTGCACGCCAGATCGACGCCGACGTTGTTGTTGTGTCGCTTGTTGGCGAACGCGGCCGCGAGCTTCGGGAGTTTGTCGATACCACACTTGGTGAGGATGGCATGAAGCGGTCAGTTGTCGTCGCCGCAACGTCTGATCGATCACCACTTGTCCGACGGCGTTGTCCATTGGCTGCGATGGCAGTTGCCGAACATTTTCGGGATCAGGGCGCGCATGTCTTATTACTCGTGGATTCAATCACGCGATTTGCCGAAGCGCATCGGGAGGTTGCAATCGCGGCTGGCGAGCTTCCAGCGTTGCGCGGGTATCCGCCCTCCACAGCGCATCAGATTATGTCGCTGTGCGAACGTGCCGGGCCGGGATCTGCCGCGGCAGGTGACATTACGGCCATCTTCTCAGTTCTTGTCGCGGGATCAGACATGGAAGAACCTGTCGCAGATATTCTGCGCGGCGTTCTTGATGGCCATGTCGTGATGGACCGTAAAATTGCCGAACGTGGACGATATCCGGCAATAGATTTGCTGAGGTCCGTTTCACGAAGTCTGCCCGGATGCGCCAGCGAAGACGAGAATCAATTGCTCCTTGCTGCACGCAAGTTAATGGGAACATATTCGGAATCTGAAATGATGGTTCGCGCGGGGTTGTATAAAGACGGCACAGATCCCGCACTGGACCAGGCTATTCGCGCTTGGCCGGAACTGGACGGCTTTCTTTCACTTTCCGAGCCTGGCAGTTCCCGAGACAGCTTTTCGCGGCTGCATCTAATTCTGCGTAAATCCGGTGTGCAGATTGTTCCTGTCGCAACAAATGCGGTCACAGCGGCACCGCATGTCCCGGGTCAAGTTTCGGGATGAGGTGAGCCTAGGTGTTAGATTCCACAGTTTGACGGTACGTTTTTCCCTGACTCGGAAGGAAGCAATGCGGGCCAAGTTCGTCACGGGGGCGTGATATACTGTCACCCGGCAGGCGCATGCGCAGCAAGCTGCCGAGAGAGGTTTCTTTCAGATCGACATAGCCGAGGTTCAAACTGTGGAGGGCAAGCCCTAGCTCCTTGTTGGCATTGACCGAGCCAGAAAGTTTACGATCATGCAACTCGTGGAAAAGACCGATCGCAAGGCCGCGTGGGATCCCTCGAATATCTGCTCAAGGCCGTCCGCTACCGCATTCACGCGATCCTGACCTCCTCTCATTGGCTGCTCCGTAATCAAGTGCCGGGCCATGGACAACGGCATCCAGTTCGCCGAGCAGCCCGGCAACCGAACCATCCGTGCAGCGGCTCCGTAACGACAACCACGATCAGTTGTGAGTGCATCTCGCCGACGTCATAGCGGCCTACTATTTCGCCGGAAAGCTCAAGATATTCAGCGGTCACAGGCCCTACGAATACATATGCTGAAACCGGACTTCAGAACCAATTCGACTCACCGGCAATTCGATCAATCAGATGTCAGGCCTGAGTAACTAGTAAATACGGAAAGATTGAAGCAAGGAAAGCGCTATCGTTCCAGCTTGATTTACGGGCTGGCTCTTAATTTGTGCACGTAAAAGAAATGTTTCGACGATTTTGTTGATGCTATCAGCGTCAGACAAATCCTTTAGGTTTGACGTCCCGAAAGAACGTTCTGTCTTTTCTTTAAACGTCTCAAGCTGCTTGTCGATATCCAGAGAACCAAAATCGCTTGGCAAACCAAGTGCGGTCTCAAACACCACTCGAAGGGCCGTCGTCCCCATTATTTGGAACCATTTTGTATCGTTACCCGACGTAGAATTGGTTATTCCCGGCAACCCACGGGAAAAGTTCAAAGCCAATCGCATGTCATCATCTTGTTCGCCAACGGCAACTTCAAAAGTCTGGCTTTGGTATTTCTGTACGATCTCTTGAGGAAAGTCAGACAACTTCGTTCGCGGCGCATCAAGCTTCCCGAAGCCAAATGCCTTTGCAAATGCTGAATACCGTGAGTCCGACAGTTTGTTCGCCAAGGATGATGGGTCCAAGGTGCCCTCTTCCAAGACTTTTCGAATTAAAAACTTGCTGTCGATGTCGTTGGAAAGCCCAAACGCCCCCAAGGCAATTCTTAGAAGTCGTCTATCGGAAACCAGCTGCTCTGCCGTATCAATCTTTCCGATGTGTTCTTTAAAGTAGTCTGTGTCCCGCCGGATCGTGACAGAGTTGGCATGGGTGTTCTTCTGCACCGCTAAAGTTCTATCCAGAAACTTCCAGCCGGATAGGCCTGTGGTAGGAATGACGGGTTGGTAGGTCATGGTCGATGTGCCGCAAGCAGTCGGTCCTCTCGCGGAATAAGTGCTTTCAAGGCGCGAAGGCACTGATAGAACTGCTGACGCACCAGCGCGTCAGTTGCTTGACTGAGAATTTTGCGACTATCGCCGTCAGTCAATATTTGGCTGAGCTCTTCAATCCTTCGTAAGAGTTGGTGTTTGACCACTTCAGGTGCCGCATCACCAGTCAAAACCAATTGCGCGGAATAGCAAATTCGACGCACGGGCGTTGTTGCGTCGTCGGGATGTATCGCATCGCGAAGCCTAAGGATATTGGCATTCGGTGACAGGATGGTAAATCGGCTTCGTCGGTCGCCATTTTCGACAACAGCGCCATTAATAAGCAACCTTTCCTTGGGTCCAAGTTTTAGCACCAGTCCGGTCATCGCTGTGCTCCTCCATTGCTAAGGCCCTTCAAGATCGCAGCGTTGATTTGCAACAGTGGCGCAACACCAGCGCTACCTTTAAGCACCTCACCGGTGTGGCGCTGTGTAAATTCAGCAAGATACACGATCTGGGCGCGCAGAGATCGAGGCAGCTGATTCCCGTCTCCAGCCACATCGACCGCCAGTGCCGTCCATAGTTTTCGATTGTCGTGCAGCGCCGATGCCAGTTCCGCAAAGCCCGAAGTGCCCTTAAGCGCTGTTGCGCGAATTCGGTGCGTCACTTTCGCGATAATCTCATATTCAGTGCTACGGGCGGTACGTGTCGAGGATTCCGAGTTTGAGTAGGCGCGTTGGGCCAACATGTGAGCGTTCACGTCACATCCTTCCGAAAGTTGCAATGTAGGGGGTCATTGGGGTGCGGAGGCCGTTGAAACGGCCCCCGCAAATCAGTTTAACGGAAAAGCGACAGCAAAGACTGCGGTGCTTGATTGGCAATCGAAAGCGCTTGAACACCAAGTTGCTGCTGTACCTGTAGGGCTTGCAGTCGCGCGGACGCCTCTTCCATATCCGCATCTACCATCGCACCGATGCCGGATGTCAGAGAATCTGTAAGATTCGAGATGAAATCAGCCTGGGTAGAAATCCGCCCTTCTACCGAGCCGAAGGCAGCAGCAGCTTCAATTGACGTGTCAATGAGAGTTTCGACAGCTGCAAGGGCAGCGGTCGCGCCCCCTGCGGTTGAAACGTCGATACCTGCCATCGCACCAAGACCGCCCGAACCTGCGTTGGTAAACTGGCCGCTGACAGACAGGTCGACAGCGCCGGCATTGGTGAAGTCAAGCGTTCCCGGGGTGCCGCTGTCGTAATCGACAGTCAAACCAGCAATATTCAGATTGTCGATCTTTGACTTTAGCGCAACAGCGACCACATCAGCAGTCGTTGTCGATGCGGCGTCGTCAGCGGTAACCGTGTAGGAGACTGTTTCACCGCCGACAGTCAGTGCAACCTTATCACCAGCTGCAAAAGGCGTACCGTTCTCAGCAATTTCAATCTGTTCGTTGCCGCCCCCCGCGTCCAATGCGAAGGCAACTGCATCACCGTTACCGGATGAACCAGTCGAACTACCCGAGAAAATATCATTGGCGGTATAGCCGCCCTGCGACAGGTCCTGTGCAGCTACTGTGATTGAAGAGGCAGTAACATTGCCAGCGCTGTCGCGATCAAGCGAAGACAAGATCGAAGCACCGCCGCCGCCATTAACGAGGTTCAAACCATTGAACTGCGCCGCACCCACGACGGATGCAATCTGATTTTTAAGTGCTGTAACGTCGTCGTTGATCTTATCTCGATCAACGTTGTCTTCTTGTGCGGCGACGATCTTGCCCTTCATCTGGGTCAACAGATCAGTGATCGTTTCAGATGCCTGCCGTGCTACTGCAACAGTAGATTCGCCAAGTGACAGACTGTCAGAGATGGCCTTGAAGCCCTTGACATCCGACTCCATGACTTTCGAGATCGCCCAAACTGCCGAATTGTCCTTGGCGCTCGCAACGTTCTTGCCCGTTGAAATCTGGCTTTGTGTCTGGGACAGGCCGGAATTGATGGATTTCAGAGTTTGCAGCGCGACCATTGCGCTGTTATTTGTCAGAATGCTCGACATAGCATTTCCTTTTTCTCAAATGGGTATTTAACCCGTTCAAACATGTCGCGGTTATCCGCGTCGAAAGCGCCATTCTGACTATTACAGCCCGGTTGTTCCGGTCACTGCGCCATCTCATTGGATGCCCGGCTATCTTGTGCGAATGATCCCTAATGGAGCGCTAATAACGTCAAGCCACTTATGTATGATTTTATTGAAATTACGCGCGTTTCTCGACACGGTTTTGATTCGTGCTTTCGAGAGCGGACTTGCGACCAGTTTGATCGTAGGTTTCAAGCGATCGGCGAATCCTGCGGAGGCTGCCCAACCGATTGGCAACTGAACGAATCCCCAAAAGAGCACGGTCGAGCAGGATTTGGTTTCTTGCCAATTTCTGTTGTAGTCTAGAGATGTCTGAAACGTCAGCCCCACTTAAATCTGCCACCAACGTTTCTTTCTGCGACACCATTCTGCCAATCTGATCCAGATCTCCGGACAACAAGGCCTCTCGCTCTGCATTCAGCAGATCATCCAGCGCATCCCGCACATCGTCTATATTTTGTTCAGCCATCTTGACGCTCCTTCAATGCGTGGAAAATCGTTTCGGCCAGGCCGATGCCGCCCGATTGCGTAATGGCTCTGGCCTGCTCCATCCTCAGAAAGGATGAAAACTGTTCTTCTCCAGCGCCTCCTCCAAAGCCTTCTGGGGCGTCTCCCAAGCTGGCGGCTTTCAACATCTCGGACAGAAACTGAGCTTCCAACTCGCGGGATGCGGCCATCAAGGCGCTGTCGCCGGACGAGGGTGGGGTACTGGGTGGGTGAATTGACTGAATCAGCATCTAAAGTTCCTAAGTATGGTCTGATTAACTTCGATTTGATCTGACAGCGGTAAAGATGCGGTAACTAAACTTCGTAATAGTGGTGCGGTGATAGAACCCGCCGGGAGCTCAGGAATGTTAGAACACCCGTTTTCGCGCTTTAATGGCGCTACAGCTGACAATCATTTGGTCAAACAGAAGCAGGAGGTGCCCAAGTCTGATTTCAGCACGTTTCTGGAAACAACCGTCAACAAAGCGGAACGTAGACCCGATGAGACTTCATCTTCAGATGTCAAAAGCTCTGAAACGAAGGGAGACCTGCCCAATGACGAAGAAACGAACGACGAAGATAGTGCTGGTGTACAAGGTGGCCTGACGGAGGACAGCACTGCTTCCGAAGAACTTTCTACAGATGATGCGGTCGGTGCTGGTTTTTCAGCGGCTAAAGGCGTGGAGAATGCCCAGCGGCTGGGGGCGTCCTTGGCATCTCGTGACAGCAGTTCGAAACCGCTAGGCGGGGAAAAAGAGGCCCAGAGCCAAAATGCAGGAAAAGACGGAAAATCAGATACAAATGCGGCCTTGAGGACAGATGGTAAGAGTTGGGTGGCGTTAAACAGCGGCACCTCTGCCGACGGTTTGATTTCGTCGCCAAAAGTGTCCGGCCAAAACCCAACAAACAGAATCGATGCGCCAATCGCCGCCGAGATGCTGTCTGCGATGCCTGTCAGCTCTGGATCATTGCAGCCGCTTCCTGGAAGGCCAGGTCTGGTCGGCCAGACGACCAATGGGTCGAAGGTGCCAAGCGGTACCGAATCTGATGTGAAAACCCTGATTGCCACAAAAGAGCAGGTTAAGATTGCCGAAGAAGACGATGTTAGGGTCCATCCAGCGGCATCGCGCGTTGACAGTTCGATCCGTCATGCGGCCTCGGACGCTGTGGTATCTCAACATGGTACAGCAGGCTATTCGTCTGTCATGACCATGGCGCAAGAAAGATCTGATTCTGCTTTGAAGGTCACTGAATCAATGCTGGAAGTCGAGTTTGATGCGGAGATTAAACAGCAATCAGGTGAGGGCCCTTACACCACGTCAATTCAGGAATTGGGTCGGAAGGCAGCGACCCAAGCCATGTATCGTCCGGAAAATATTACACGGCAAATCGTTGAGGCGATCCATCGAGCCGCCGACAACCGGGTTGAGATCCGCTTGAACCCGGATGAGTTGGGGCGTGTGCAGATCCAGATGACGACGACGGAAGCGGGCATCGTAATGTCTGTAATCTCTGAACGCCCAGAGACGACAGAACTGTTGCGGCGCCATATCGATTTGCTCGCGCAAGAGTTCGAGGGAATGGGATATTCAGAAATGGAATTCACATTCAACGATGAGGGCGCAAGCCGCGAGCAGCATAGCAGGCCGAATCACGCAAGCCCTGCCGAAAGTCAAACAAACACCATGCAGAATCAAGAATCCCAGGAAGCGACGACAATCGCCCTCACTGGGATAGATATAAGGATTTAAAGGAACCCCGATGGACACAGTTACAACGCTTCCGCCCGCATATTCAGCATCATCTGACACTGCACAAGCAACAGCGAGTAAGCCAACCCTCAGTTCAGATTTTGAGACATTCCTGCGCATGCTGACCGCACAAATGCAAAATCAGGATCCGCTGAACCCGGTCGATTCGACAGATTACGCCACACAATTGGCGACTTTTTCGTCAGTTGAACAGCAGGTGCTGTCTAATGATCTTCTGCGCAACATATCGTCTGCCCTTAATGTAGGGGGGCTGTCTCAACTGTCGGGCTGGGTCGGAATGGACGCATTGTCGGAGGCACCTGCCTATTTTACGGGCACACCCGTTTCCGTGCGGCCAGAGATGCCGGAGGACGCCAGCAAGGTAGAGCTGATCGTCAAGGATGACGCCGGCGCAGTCGTTGCGCGGCAAGACATTACCGGCGAAGAAGGGATTATTGAGTGGACGGGTGAAACTGAGTCAGGACAAGTTTTGCCTAGAGGCAATTACGAGTTCGAGGCGATCGCAACCGGAGCAGACGGCGAAACTGACACGCTTCCAGTTTCAGTCTATGCGCGAATCGTCGAAGCGCGGACAGTTTCTGGTGGCATCGTTCTTGGGTTGGAGGGCGGTACAGAAATAGCATCTGATGAAGTCATTGCGTTACGGTCAGCCTGAAGCTCGGTAGATTACCGCCGCTCCTTGTAAGCGCGATCCATCTGTGAATTTGGCATCGAAGTTCTGCATGACTTTTCTGGCCGATTGCTCCGGCAACCTTGCAGAGCCTTTGCTTCACCCGCCATTGCCCATGCCGAAAAACACAAGTGACTGGCCACGCGAGCAAACGGGTTGGCTTCCGTCTTGGGTGTATAAATCTTTTACCATTCAACGTAACCTTGTGGTGTTGCCTGAATGTCGCGATGCTGCAATCCAGAGAAAACATGTCTGATCGACTATAGAAACAGGTTTGAACGACGATCACATCATGTATAAGATGAAAGCATGAGGTGTTTTGCGCCCCTAAAAGTACAGTCTGGAGAGAATTATGAAAAAGTTTTCGATGATCGCCGCAGCCGCTGCTGTTGCCGTTTCGACCGCTGCTCCGCTGGCTGCTGAACCCGCAGCCGTCGACAGCGATCCCTTCGTCGCCACCCAAGGTTTGTCGGCCGTTCCGGCTCTCGGCATCGTTGCCGGTGTCGCCGCGATCGTGGTGATTGCAGCATCCTCATCGGGCACCTAAGCCCTTCGACCGGATCTGAATGTGAAAGCGGCGGCCCATGGGTCGCCGCTTTCATTTTGTCGGACAACCATGGGCCCGTAACTTAGGGTAAACATCCTGAAACGCGATCAGAATACGGCTTGGATGACCAAGGTGGTTCCGACACCGATGGTCAATCCCAGCACCATCCAAATTGACCGCATGCGCCCGGTCTGAGGTTTTTCGACAGGTGTCGGCTCTGACTGACGGATAAGCGCTGCTTCAACCAATCCTGGCAGCCGGGGCCCAAAGCGGGCCATGACCTTCGCCGTCCGGGCCAGATCGCGCGCCACTGCACGAGGCCCGATGGATTGTTTGATGTAATCCTCGACAACGGGTTTTGCGACCTCCCAAATGTTCATCTGCGGATCGAGTGAGCGCGCAACGCCTTCGACGACGACCATTGTGCGTTGCAGAAGAATCAATTCCGTGCGGGTTTCCATCCCGAAACGCTCGGTCACCTCGAACAGATAGGACAGCAGCCGACCCATCGAGATCCGCGTTGCATCCATGCCGAAAATCGGCTCGCCAACGGCGCGCAGGGCGCGGGCGAACTCGTCCACATCGCGGTCCGCGGGGACATAGCCAGCCTCAAAATGCACCTCGGCGACACGTTTATAATCGCGACGAATGAAACCGAACAGGATCTCTGCATAGACCCGGCGGGTATATTCGTCGATATGACCCATGATGCCGAAATCGTATGCGATGATATTTCCGTTGGAGGACACCTTCAGGTTGCCTTGATGCATGTCCGCATGAAAAAAACCATCGCGCAATGCGTGTTTCAGGAAGAGTTGCAGCGCTCTTTCGCTGATCGCGCGGCGGTCATGTCCGGCGGCGTCAATGGCCGCATTGTCGCCCATCGGGACGCCTTCTGCCCAGCCCAGTGTCATCACGCGACGGGCTGACAGAGACCACTTGACCTGCGGCAATTCAAAGCCATCATCGTCCACCGTATTGGCAGCAAATTCGGAAGCGGACGCCGATTCCAGGCGCAGATCAAGCTCGCCCAGAACCACGCCTTCAAAATGGGTGATGACCTCCATCGGGCGCAGGCGTCGCGACGACGGAGACAGCAGTTCGACCATGCGCGCCGCAAAATAGAAGGCATCGATGTCCTTGCGAAAGGCTTTCTCGATGCCCGGACGCAGAACCTTTACGGCGACGGTTTCGCCGGTTTCAGCGATGCGGGCCTTGTGAACCTGCGCAATTGACGCCGCCGCCACCGGCTCGCCAAATTCTGAAAAGATGGTGTCGGCGGGGATTTCCAGCTCCCGCTCAATCTCGGCCTTCGCCAAAGCGGTCGAGAAGGGCGGCAGCTTGTCTTGCAGGACGCGCAGTTGAACAGCAAGCTCATCGCCAACGACATCCGGCCGCGTGGAAAGAACCTGCCCGAACTTGATGTAGGCAGGACCAAGAGCGGTCAGCGCGCGGGTGGCGGGCGGCATGGACGGATCGCCCTTGTAGCCCAGCCACTTGAATGGCCAACCCAAGGCGCGCGCAGCAATTCGCAACGGGCGCGGTGCGTCGAACGCGTCAAGCACGACGCCCATTGCGCCCGTGCGTTCCAGGGTGGCGCCGGTTCGGATCAGGCGCCAGATGTTATGGGGTCCGCGCATGGTCTAGATTTTCCAGCCGGAATGCAGGCAGGCCACGCCCATTGTCAGATTGCGGTATTTTGCCTGTTCGAAACCCGCATCCTTCACCATGCTCAGAAAACTCTCTTGATCGGGAAAGCGCCGAATCGATTCCACCAGATACTGATAGCTGTCGCGATCTCCGGCGATCATCTGGCCCAGACGCGGTATGATGTTGAACGAGTAGAGATCGTACACCTTTTGCATCATGTCATTGGGTATTTGGCTGAATTCCAGCACCATCAGGCGTCCGCCGGGACGCAGGACGCGGAACGCTTCGGCCAGGGCGTCTTGCGGGCGGGTCACGTTCCGGATGCCGAAAGAGATTGTGTAGACGTCAAAACTATTGTCGGGGAAGGGCAGGGACATCGCGTCGCCCACAATCCAATCGAGGCTATCAGCCATCGCTTCGGCCTCGGCGCGTTTGCGGCCTTCGATAAGCATGGGCTCGGTCAGGTCCAGAACGGTCGCCTGCCCATGGCCAGCGCGTTTGAGAAACCGAAAGGCAATATCCCCGGTGCCGCCGGCAACGTCCAGCAACTGTTGACCGGGCCTTGGTGCCAGCCAATCCATCATCGCGTCTTTCCAGACCCGGTGGATGCCCATCGACATGGCGTCGTTCATCACGTCATATTTCGACGCAACCGAATTGAAGACGCCCTGAACGCGTCCGGCCTTTTCGCCTTCGGGAACGGTTTCAAATCCGAAATGCGTGGTTTTCTGAGTGTCCTGGGTCATCGGGCCTTGTGATCCTCGTGTGTGACCCTTCTTATAGAGCGCCGCTCCGCCGTTACAATGCGACCCAGCCGACAGGAGACACCCCGATGCCCGAATTGCCCGAAGTCGAGACAGTCCGTCGCGGCCTGTCCCCAGCTATGGAAGGTACGCGGATCACAAGGGCGCGGGTCAACCGGCCGGATCTTCGCTGGCCGTTTCCGCCGGATATGTCCGCCCGGTTGACCGGCGCCCGGGTCGAGCGGTTGTGGCGGCGTTCGAAATACATTCTTGCGGATCTGGATACCGGCGAGTCGCTGTTGATCCACTTGGGCATGTCGGGCCGGATGTTGATCTCGGGCGACCCGTTGGGAACATTCGCGCATGAGCATCCGGCGGCGGAAAAACATGACCATGTCGTGTTCGACATGGAAAATGGTGCGCGCATCACCTTCAACGATCCACGGCGCTTTGGTGCGATGGACCTGATGCCAACCGCCACGGCGAATCTGCATCCCTTGTTGGCCAAAATCGGACCGGAGCCGTTGGGAAACCAATTCTCTGAAAATCACCTGATCGGGGCGTTTCGGGGGCGGAACATGCCAGTGAAATCCGCGCTACTCGATCAGAAGATCGTTGCGGGGCTTGGCAATATTTACGTTTGCGAAGCGCTGTTTCGGGCGGGAATCTCGCCAATGCGCAAGGCGGGCAGGATCGCGGAAAAGCGTGCCGCACGTCTGGTTCCGATCATCCGCGATGTGTTGTCAGAAGCGATCGAGGCGGGCGGCTCATCCTTGCGCGATTTCCGACAGGCGGATGGTGAGCTGGGGTATTTTCAACACCGTTTCGATGTCTACGGACGCGAAGGTTTGATGTGCCGAACCGAAGGCTGTGAAGGGTCCGTCAAGCGAATCGTTCAGTCGGGGCGATCCTCTTTCTTCTGCGGGCAATGCCAAAGATAACTTGATTGACCGGCGGCAAGTGGTAAGAAATCGGGTCTGAACGGAACAACCGAAAGCAGTTTTCATGGCCTATGAGACGATCATCGTCGAGGTAGAAGACCACATTGCCACTATCAAGCTGAACCGACCGGATGCGCTGAACGCTTTGAACTCGCATTTGCTGAAGGAATTGGTGAAGGCCCTGAAAGAGGCTGACGGCAATGAAAAGGTGCGGTGCATCATCCTGACCGGCTCTGCCAAGGCATTTGCGGCGGGCGCGGATATCAAGGAAATGTCGGAGAAATCCTATGTCGACATGTTCCTGACCGATTACTTCGGAAATGAACATGAGCAGATGATGCGAATCCGCAAGCCGATCATCGCGGCGGTCGCCGGTTATGCGTTGGGCGGCGGGTGCGAATTGGCGATGATGTGTGATTTCATCATCGCGGCAGATAACGCGAAATTCGGCCAGCCCGAGATCAACCTTGGCGTGGTGGCGGGCCTTGGCGGCACGCAGCGTCTGACGCGGTTCGTGGGCAAGTCAAAGTCAATGGACATGCATCTGACCGGCCGCTTCATGGATGCTGACGAGGCCGAACGCTCTGGGTTGGTAAGCCGGGTGGTTCCAGCCAAGAAACTTATGGAAGAAGCTCAGGCGAGTGCCGCCAAGATCGCTGAAAAATCGGTTCTGACCTCAATGGCGGTGAAAGAATCGGTCAACCGCAGCTATGAGACGTCGCTTGCAGAGGGTATTTTGTACGAACGTCGTCTGTTCCAGTCCATGTTTGCCACAGAAGATCAGACAGAAGGTATGGCGGCGTTCTTAGAAAAGCGTGCAGCGCAATTCCGGGACAGGTGATCGGTTGCTCTGAAAAACCGATTGGTCGGTCGCGTTTGTAAGTGCGGGAGGGCGTCGGACGCTGTTTCGGCTACGCCGAAAGACGCCCCGCCCGCCATCCCGTTGGCGGCGAGTCAAGCTTGGCCGGGGCCGCGCAATTGCGAGATTGCCCGTCGGATTGCTCTGCCAGGTTTCAGCCTCTTCACGATTGTCGGTTTCTTCACTTTGACGAAAACGTTTTGCGGCCTTGCTGCCATGGGCCTGGTACGGAACGTGGGCCGGTCGCCATTTTGACCTGTCGGGCAATCATACCCAAACAGGCAGATTGTGGCCATGTTGCCGCTATGGATGGAATGGGGTTTTCAACGCCGTTCAAACGGTCTATAGGGCACCGCTACATGCGCGTGATGCCCGCTCTGGCAAGAATCGATCCGGTCGGCTGTGCCGTGATGTGGGTTTCATGACGCGAAGATTTTTTGGAACCTGCAAGCTGGGAATACTCAAATGGCCAATTCGCCTCAGTCGAAGAAACGCGCAAAGCAGAACGAAAAGCGCTTTGCGGTCAACAAAGCCCGCCGGTCGCGCATCCGGACCTATCTGCGCAAAGTCGAAGAGGCGATCGCCTCTGGTGACAAGGACGCAGCAGCAACTGCATTGCGTGCAGCACAGCCGGAATTGATGCGTGGCGTCACCAAGGGCGTGTTCCACAAGAATACCGCGTCGCGCAAAATGTCGCGCCTGAGCGCGCGGATCAAATCGCTAGCGTAAACGGATCTAGTTTTTGATGATGAAGGCACCGCTGCGCGGTGCCTTTTTTCGTGTTGTGGCCCGCCTGCATAGGGGTCAGAGATTCTTTTCGTGTTTAATGAGAGTCAAGATCGAAGAGCGGTTGCCGCTGACGGTGCGCAATTGGTAGTTTGTTCTTGCGAGTCACATCGCTGGGGGGACAGGCGAAGGCAGAACATGCCAAGGGTCGAGTTTAAGGCTCTTGTATTCTGCGTTCCTACGTCAGCTGCCAAAAAGGTGGCGTAGAGCTAGGGGGTATTACCCCTCAAGCCAGTCCAGTAATTGCGCGCGTGTCGCGGTCATGAATGTACTGCCTTGCCGGATTTGGGACTCTGGCGATGCTTGTCATGGCTGTTTCATGCGTGTGAAAACAGTTCGTGTTCCGTTGCTGTTGCGGCAATGGGGACAGGAACTGTTTTCCCGGATGATATGGCCGTCCGCCGCTGCCGCGGTTGGTCGACGTTGGGAGATGGCATGAAATGGGGCCGGTATAAATGACACTGGAACAATGGGGCGCGTTGCAGGACAGTCTTTGCCAGACTGTGGGAAAAAATAACTATACGAACTGGCTAAAGCCGCTGAAATTCTCCGGGGTGCAGGATGGCGTGGCAAAGTTCCATGTACCCACCAACTTTCTGGGCAGCTACGTTTCACAGAACTTTGGTGAACTTATTCTGGCCAAACTTTCGACCGAGTCGAGCGGTATCCGGCGCTTGCAATTCGAGGTGGCGCCGCAGGGAGCACAAAACGCGCCGCGCCAGACCGCTACGGCACGGCCGGAACTGGCCGCGCAGCCCAATGACGCCGTGGCGGCTGGCGGAGGCGACACATTGCCGGGCGCGCCGCTTGATGCACGGTTTACGTTCGATACATTCGTTGTGGGCAAGCCCAACGAATTGGCCCATGCCGCCGCGCGCCGGGTTGCAGAAGGCGGTCCGGTGACCTTCAATCCGCTGTTCCTTTATGGCGGGGTCGGGCTTGGTAAGACGCACTTGATGCATGCCATCAGTTGGGAACTTCGCCTTCGCAGTCCCGAGATGAACGTACTTTATCTTTCTGCCGAACAATTCATGTATCGCTTTGTTCAGGCTCTGCGCGACCGCAAGATGATGGACTTCAAAGAGATGTTCAGGTCAGTCGATGTATTGATGGTCGATGACGTTCAGTTCATCGCCGGCAAGGATTCCACGCAGGAAGAGTTCTTTCACACATTCAACGCGCTGGTGGATCAGAACAAGCAGATCATCATTTCCGCAGATCGGGCACCGGGCGAGATCAAGGATCTGGAAAACCGCATCAAGTCGCGTCTGCAAAGCGGCCTCGTGGTTGATCTGCACCCCACTGACTACGAGCTGCGTCTTGGGATTCTGCAAACCAAGGTCGACGGCCATCGTCTCCAATATCCGGATTTGGAGCTTGAATCCGGCGTGCTGGAATTTCTCGCGCTGCGGATCTCGACCAATGTGCGCGTGCTCGAAGGGGCGCTGACGCGGTTGTTTGCCTTTGCATCGCTGGTGGGGCGGCCGATCACGATGGACCTGACCCAGGATTGTCTGTCCGACGTGTTGCGCGCTTCGGAGCGTAAAATCACCATCGAAGAGATTCAGCGCAAAGTGTCCGAACATTACAACATCCGGCTCAGCGACATGATCGGCCCAAAGCGTGTGCGCAGCTTTGCGCGTCCGCGGCAGGTGGCGATGTATCTGTGCAAGCAGATGACCAGCAGATCGTTGCCCGAAATCGGGCGTCGGTTTGGCGGGCGCGACCACACCACCGTCATGCACGGGGTCAAGCGTATCGAGGAGCTGAAGGTTCAGGATGGTCAGATCGCGGAGGATCTGGAACTGCTGCGCCGCGCTCTTGAGGCCTGAAATCGCAGCACATCTGCATCAAAGGGTGCCGCGTACCGGAAGGCACCCTTGACGGCCCGGAAAATCCAATGGACAAACCAACAAAGCGCTTGGAACCACCTGTGGCTGCGGCTACCGTGTGCGTCCCGGTAACGCGGAGGGTCGAGGAATGAAGTTCAGCATGGAACGCGCCACATTGCTAAAGGCAGTGGCGCAGGCACAATCGGTGGTCGAACGCCGAAACACCATTCCGATCCTGGCGAATGTGTTGATAGAGGCCGAGGGCGACACAGTGTCGTTCCGCGCCACCGATCTGGACATCGAGGTCGTCGACAAGGCTTCTGCCCAGGTCGAACGCGCAGGCGCAACAACCGTGTCTGCCGTCACCCTGCATGAGATTGTCCGCAAGCTGCCGGACGGCGCACTGGTTTCACTGACCGAAGAGGGTGCCAGCGGGCGGCTCACGGTCGAGGCGGGACGGTCGAATTTCAGTCTTGCCACACTGCCCAAGGAAGATTTCCCGGTAATGGCGACGTCGGAATATACGGCTAACTTCTCGGCAGAGGCGCAGGTGTTGCGGCGTCTGTTCGACAAGTCGAAATTCGCGATCTCCACCGAAGAAACGCGGTATTACCTCAACGGTGTCTATATGCATGTCGCCGATGGCGAGGAGGGCAAGGTTCTGCGCTGCGTCGCGACCGATGGCCACCGCCTGGCCCGGATCGACGCGCCGCTTCCCAAGGGTGCCGAGGATATGCCGGGCGTGATCGTCCCGCGCAAGACCGTGGGCGAGATGCGAAAACTTCTGGAAGACGACGAGATGCAGATCGCCGTGTCGGTTTCCGAAACCAAGGTGCGGTTTGCCACGCCGGAAATCACGCTGACCTCCAAGGTGATCGACGGGACATTCCCCGATTACACTCGCGTGATTCCGCAAGGAAATACCCGCCGGATGGAGGTTGACGCCTCTGATTTCGCCCGTGCTGTGGATCGTGTTGCGACCGTCTCTTCGGAACGGTCGCGGGCTGTGAAACTGGCGCTGGACGAGGACCGGCTGATCCTGTCGGTGAATGCCCCCGACAGCGGTGCCGCCGAGGAAGAATTGGTCGTGGCCTACGCGGACGAACGGCTGGAGATCGGGTTCAACGCCAAATATCTTCTGGAGATCGCCAGCCAGGTGGATCGCGAGAATGCCGTTTTCTTGTTCAATTCCTCCGGGGATCCCACATTGATGCGGGAAGGCAACGACACCAGCGCCGTTTATGTGGTCATGCCCATGCGCGTTTGACGGCAGGGCGCGCACGATTTTTGCCTGAAGCCGGGACTGCCAATGGTGCAGCGCGCCATCCATGACGGGTCTCTATCTAGAAAAGCTTTCACTCTCGCATTTCCGCTCGCACAAGCGCGCGGTGCTGGAGGTCGATGCGCGTCCTGTGGCGTTATTTGGGGCGAATGGGGCGGGCAAGACCAATATCCTCGAAGCGATCTCTCTGTTCTCGCCCGGACGTGGATTGCGACGCGCCTCTGCCGAAGAGATGACGCGACGGCCGGAAGCGCTTGGCTGGAAGGTCACAGGCCTGCTGCACAGTTTGGGCAATGTCCATGAGGTCGCGTTTCAGTCGCAAGGCGGAAACCCCCGACAGGTCCGCGTTGACGAAAAGGCCGCGACGCAACCGGCATTGGGGCGCATTGGACGGGTGCTTTGGCTGGTGCCGTCGATGGACCGGCTTTGGATTGAAGGCGCCGAAGGACGCAGGCGGTTTCTAGACCGGATGACGCTGTCATTTTTCCCAGGCCACGCCGAAGCTTCGCTGGACTATGAAAAGGCCATGCGGGAACGCAATCGCCTGCTCAAGGACATGGTGCGGGACGCATCCTGGTATGCCGCGCTGGAGGTCCAGATGGCCGATGCCGGTGCTGCGATCCACGCGAACCGTATGGCCGCGCTGGCGGAATTGCAGACGGCGCAGGACCAAGCACAAACCGCCTTCCCAACTGCGGATCTGGACCTGATCCAGCCGGAGGGGGGCATGCCGGAAACGGCTGCTGACTTGCGTGATGCGCTGGCTACAGGACGGCAGCGCGACATGGCAGCAGGGCGGACACTGATCGGGCCACATCGCGCCGATATGGCAGCAACCTTCGCGGCCAAGGGCGTTCCGGCCCGCGATTGTTCGACAGGTGAACAGAAGGCGTTGCTGATTTCGCTGATCCTTGCCAATTCCCGCGCGCTTGCCCGCAGTTTCGGTGCGCCGCCGCTTTTGCTGCTTGATGAAGTTGCGGCACATCTGGATGCGAACCGCCGTTCGGCGCTGTATGACGAGGTCTGTGCGCTTGGGGCACAGGCCTGGATGACCGGCACCGGGGCAGAGCTTTTTGCCGAATTGGGATCTCGTGCGCAGCGCCTGGAGGTCAGCGAAACTGATGGCGTTTCACAGGTCTTGCGCCACGGCGATTGAGGGTGCCGCACACGCACCGGTTGTGACGTGTCATTTGACGCCGTCAAACCACCAAATCATGTGTCAATCGCGTGACAATGCCCCCAATGATGGGTATAAAATGCGCAAAATACCAAGGAAGGCTGGCATGTCCGATACCGAGCAAGAGAAAACAGTCTATGGCGCAGATTCTATCAAGGTTCTCAGGGGCTTGGAGGCGGTGCGCAAACGTCCTGGCATGTATATCGGCGACACCGATGACGGCTCTGGCCTGCATCACATGGTCTACGAAGTGGTGGACAATGGGATTGACGAGGCGCTCGCCGGTCACGCGACCAAGGTTTCGGTAAAAATTCACGCCGATAGCTCGGTTTCGGTGCGCGACAACGGGCGCGGCATCCCGGTTGATATTCACGACGAAGAAGGCGTGTCCGCGGCCGAGGTCATTATGACCCAGCTTCATGCGGGCGGTAAATTCGACCAGAACTCCTACAAGGTGTCGGGCGGCCTGCACGGGGTTGGTGTCTCGGTCGTGAACGCTCTTAGCGATTGGCTGGAACTGCGCATCTGGCGCAACGGCAAAGAACATTACGCAAGGTTCGAACGTGGCGATACGGTCGAACATCTGCGCGTTGTCGGGGATGCGAATGGCGAAAAGGGGACCGAGGTCCGCTTTTTCGCGTCGCTCGCCACATTCTCAAACCATGATTTCCAGTTCGACACGTTGGAAAAACGCCTGCGCGAGTTGGCCTTTCTGAACTCTGGTGTGCGGATCGTGTTGGAGGATGAACGCCCCGCCGAACCTCTGCGCAGCGAGCTTTTTTTCGAAGGCGGCGTGCGCGAGTTCGTCAAATATATCGACCGGTCCAAGTCGCCCGTCATGCCGGATCCGATCTACATGACCGGAGAACGGGATGGCATCGGCGTTGAGGTGGCGATGTGGTGGAATGACAGCTACCACGAAACCGTTCTGCCCTTTACCAACAACATTCCGCAGCGCGACGGCGGCACCCATATGGCGGGCTTTCGCGGGGCGCTGACGCGGACAATCAACAACTATGCGCAATCCTCTGGCATCGCCAAACGCGAAAAGATCAGCTTTACTGGCGACGATGCCCGCGAGGGGCTGACCTGTGTGCTGTCGGTCAAGGTGCCCGACCCCAAATTTTCCAGCCAGACCAAGGACAAGCTTGTGTCGTCCGAGGTGCGTCCAGCCGTTGAGGGTCTGGTCAACGAAAAGCTTGCCGAGTGGTTCGAGGAAAACCCGAACCAGGCCAAGCAGATCGTTGGCAAGATCGTCGAGGCCGCAATGGCCCGCGAAGCCGCCCGAAAGGCGCGGGAACTGACACGGCGCAAGACGGCGATGGATGTGAATTTCCTTGCCGGCAAGCTCAAGGATTGTTCCGAAAAAGACCCCTCCAAGACCGAAGTTTTCCTGGTCGAGGGGGACTCGGCCGGCGGGTCCGCCCAAACCGGGCGTGACCGGCGCACACAGGCGATCCTGCCCCTCAAAGGCAAGATCCTGAACGTCGAACGCGCGCGATTTGATCGGATGCTGGGCAGTCAGGAAATCGGCAACCTCGTCATGGCGCTTGGCACCGGGATCGGGCGGGATGAATTCGACATCTCGAAGCTGCGTTACCACAAGATTGTCATCATGACCGACGCTGACGTTGACGGGGCGCATATCCGGACGCTTCTTCTGACGTTCTTCTATCGGCAGATGCCGGAACTGATCGAGGGGGGGTACCTCTACATCGCCCAGCCGCCGCTATACAAAGTGGCGCGTGGCAAATCCGAGGTCTACCTTAAGGACCAGGCCGCGATGGAGGAATACCTGATCCAGCAAGGCGTCGATGGTGCGCTGTTGCGGCAAGGCAATGGCGAAGAAATTGCCGGTCAGGACCTCATTCGGGTGATCGACGAGGCGCGCCAATTGAAGCGCGTGCTTGATGCTTTCCCGACACATTACCCGCGCCACATCCTTGAACAGGCGGCCATCGCGGGCGCCTTCGTGCCGGGTGCCGTCGAAGCTGATCTTCAAGGCGTGGCGGATACAGTGGCAAAGCGGCTGGACCTGATCGCCGTGGAATACGAACAAGGCTGGCAAGGACGCATCACGCAGGATCGGGGCATCCGTCTGGCGCGCATCCTGCGCGGTGTCGAAGAGGTCCGTACACTCGACGGTCCCATGCTGCGATCCGGTGAGGCGCGCAAGACCGGTAGCCTCACGCAAAGTCTGCAAGCTGTTTATAATCTGCCTGCCACACTGGAACGCAAAGATCGGCGTCAACTGATCCATGGCCCGCTTGATCTGTTGAAAGCGATTTTGGACGAGGGCGAAAAAGGTCTCTCCTTGCAGCGCTACAAGGGGCTTGGCGAAATGAACCCAAGCCAACTTTGGGAAACCACGCTTGATCCCGACGCGAGAACGCTGCTTCAGGTCAAGGTCGATGACATGGCCGAGGCCGACGACCTGTTCACAAAACTGATGGGCGACGTCGTCGAGCCCCGCCGCGAGTTCATCCAGCAGAACGCATTGAGCGTTGAAAACCTTGATTTCTGAGCCTTTGTAGGTGAGCGCGTATTTTTTCGCGGCGCGCATATTTTTTCGCGCGGCGATACGACGACGCAATAAGACTTCTTCATAAATTCAACCGCTTAAACAGAGCTGTGTTCGAAACGGATACTATAGTATGGTTGGCCCGTTCGGTGGCCGACCACCTGCATCTTCTCAGAAGTGCGCCCTGTTGTGCCCTCTGGAAGACCCATTGCCCATCAAACTCGTTCGCAGTGGCCAGTTCAGCTCGGAAAGCGAAGAATTTATCCGAGCCATCACACAACTATGGGTAGCACAAGAGGGAGATCCGTCACGGTTCGGACACCAGACCAAACGCGAAGGTCAGAATACGATTGGAGCAAGAAGGCCAAAGGTGGACTTGCAGCTGCGCCATGCGGGCGCCGCACCGTTATGCTCTAATGGATTGGCGCCCAAAGATGGGAACAGTATCAGCGAGGCTGAAACACTGCTTCCAGCTGGTGCCGAACGTATTCGTTTTGAGAAGCAACTTCCTCCGCAAGCCTCTGAAGTGATTTGATAAAACTATCGTTTGGCTCGAACGGCTTCGACCGATCTTGTGGAACTTGGACCTCTGAAGTTGCTGCCTGCATATCGTTCTCCCTGGTTTCGTTCACAATGAATCACTCACTGAATCGGATCAAGTTCTAATCGACCGGCACACCGACGAGGTCAACGGCTATCTAACGACAATGGGCCAACTCTGTCCTGTTCGGCAGAGCCGCGCTCACAGAATTCTCCTGATAGCTACTCATGTGCCCCACATTTGGTTCCTTCCTTTCCCAACGCGTCGCAGTTCGACAAACTAAGGTTGACCCTTTATTCAACTGCACGCATCTTCGTTGAAAATTCCAAACGGTTCTTAGTGAGATATTCGATGAGCTCCAGCACTGTTTACGACGACGTTAAGCACCCCGAACTGGTTATCGGGTTGGTCGGTCCGATCGGCGTGGATATGGACAACGTGCAAGAGGCGCTTTTCAACGCTTTGAAACACGTAAATTACGATTCATATTTGGTTCATATAACAAAACTGATTGATCGGTATAGGAAGGAAAGCGAGAACGGGAAGCCAAACAGTGACCTCAAGGAAAAGATTTCTGAGGCTAACGCCTTCTGCAAGACGGCAAATAATGGAGCTGCATTAGCCGGATTGGCAATAAAAGAAATTTCAGAATATCGCCGTAGCAAGCAAATGGTTGCCTCAGGGGATGATGAGGACAGCGTGGTTCCGGCCATCCCTAAGCGAGCCTACATCATAAGGCAACTAAAGAGGCGCGACGAAGTGGAGTTGCTGCGGACGCTGTATGGGGATAAATTTATTCAGGTATCCGTTTTTTTAGAAAAGGAATCCAGAATTCGAAACCTGGAAACCAGAATTGCAGCTACTCGGCCGGACTTGAAACATCATCAATGTCAGAAAGAAGCTATCGAGCTCATAGACATTGACGAGTTCGAAGAAGGGCAAGACTTCGGACAGCAGGTGGGGGATATCTTTCATCTTGGCGACTACTTCGTCGACGGCGGCGATAAGGCGCAGCTTGCATCCAAGACAATACACTTCGTCCGGGCGCTCTTCGGAGACAATGCGAAATCTCCGGATTGCGACGAGTTCGGAGCGTTTATGGCGTCGTCCGCATCTTTGAGATCAGTTGATTTGTCTCGACAGGTAGGGGCGGCTATCACCACCCCCCAAGGGGACATTATATCTGTAGGATGTAACGAGGTTCCGAAGGCTGGCGGCGGAAACTACTGGTTTACCGATCCAGACAAAGCCCGTGACATTGAGCGGGGCAACGAACAGAACAGTATTGAAAAGAAGCGTATAATTGTAGATTTCCTCACCCAGTTGCAGCGTGAAGGAGTGGTCGAAAGCTCGCTCGATCTGACAGCCACTGAAGTTCTTGATAAGCTATCGAGCGCTGCTGAGAACGCATTGATTTCGGACATAACTGAGTATGGGAGAATGACCCATGCTGAGATGACAGCCATCTGCGATGCGGCCAGGCTGGGACGATCCCTTCAAGGTGCAACAATCTATGTAACTACTTTTCCATGCCACAATTGTGCCAAACACATTGTAGCGTCTGGTATAAAGAGAGTGGTTTTTATTGAGCCCTATCCCAAAAGCAAGGCGTCGAGCTCTCACTTTGATTCGATATCAATAGACGGGGCCGAAAAGGGACGAGTTAAGTTCCAACATTTTGAAGGGATCTCTCCAAAACGGTATGCCGAAATATTCAGGAAAGGAAAAAGGAAGAGAAATGGCGCTGTCGTGGACTGGTTCTTTGGAGAGCCTCGCCCGATGCTGGCGCAAAGAGATAATCTTCATGTTGCTCGTGAGCCGAACGCGATCCTCTCCACTCTCGGGCAATTTATGCAACAATTGGTCGTGGATGAAACTACCGACAGCGACTGAAGTATTTGGGGGTGTTCGCAAAAGGAGTTGGCGCGTATCGCTTTATAAAAAACGACCAACATTCTTCCGTGAACAACATGGGGACACCCTCTGCTACACCACGACTTTCGACGCCTCTTGGATGAACTCGGCGATCTGAACCCATGCTCAGATCGAGCATGCCCAGGTAGTGATCATGGATCTTCGAAAAAATCGTAGGCGATCTCCGAGATCGAAGCGCGCGCAAGCCACGAGAAACCGTGCCCGTCCTGCGGTATCGAACACCGACAGAAGTAGGGACGAACGCGCACCGGCATTCAACGCTACTGGTGTCAGGGATGCGGGCTGCGCACCTTAACCCTGCAATACGCATCTGGGAAGTGTTCGACCGTGCTGCCTTTTCCTTCCTACGCCACCGCTTCAGCGGTGGGGCTGCTGTCCGGTAACTCCTTGAGATCAATGTTGGTTGGGAGTTGGGCCCAGCCATCTGCGGCGTCTTACACAAATAACTGGTTTGGACCGGAACAGTCCATAGCCTTCGTCGCAGCAGGTGCCCGGTTCTGGCTAACCAGCATGGACGTTTGACCCAGGGCGCAAAGTCATTCCGCCGCATCGCGAGTAGACTTGGCTCGCATTGTCGTTCGCGACAATTTGTCTGTTCGGCGCACGGCAGGACAATCCTCGCCTCGGCCGCGAATACCAAGGCTCAGGTCAGTTCAAGGAAGTTGAGAATCAGATAGGCGAAGTTCGTGGACGAAAGGGGCCTGCAATTCAAGTGTCAATGAGCGTTCAAAACTGACCCGGTTTCAGCATTTGATTTTGACCCGCCTATCGGAAGGCAAAGCCCCCAGGCGGGCCGCCCTCATATAGCGAGTCCGTCTGGGGGCTTTGCTTGCGGCATGGTTATTTTTCTGTGCGACTTTTGCTCTGTGCGAAACTTTTGCTCTGTGCGAAGCGGTAGGATCTATTACCGGTCTCGATGATGGCGCAGTGGTGCGTGACGCGATCCAACAGCGCGGTTGTCATTTTGGCATCGCCGAAGACAGCGACCCATTCCCCGAACTCCAGGTTGGTGGTGATGATGACGCTGGTTTTTTCGTAGAGCTTGCTGATCAGGTGGAACAGCAGTGCGCCGCCGGATTTCGGGAAGGGGATGTAG
>NZ_QJSD01000019.1 GCF_003313245.1 Primorskyibacter marinus | reverse complement strand
GCTGTGATCCCCAGCGTTATCTGGCGGTGTTCCTTCAGCGCTAAGTGGCGCCAATTACCAGCGTGGAGCGTGCGGCCTCGACGACGTCGTCAGTAACGAGTGATAGCTCGTTGATCTTTAGGATGCGTTCTATTTGGACAAAGAGGCGATGCAGCAGCCGGAAGTTCCCGCCGGTGATGCGGGCAATGGATGCGATCGCTTGGTGATCAGTAAAGTCGGCGGCGTCCAGTTGCAGGCCGAGTTTTCGCCAGTGGCGGGTGAGGACGAAGGTCAGTTCATCCCCCTTCAGCGCGCGATAGTGGTGTGCGAAGCCGATCCGGCTGTAGAGCTGCGGATAGCGTTCCAGTTTTCGTTCCAGGCCGGGCATTCCGATCAGGATAACGCCGATACCGGTCCGGTCGAAGATATCGCGCACATGTTCAAGACTTTGCGTCGAAAGTCGTTCGGCCTCATCGACTACCAGAACTTCTATAGACCCTTGAGCATGGCGTTCCGGAATAACCATGCTCGGATTGAGCGCCAGATCGATGGAACCTTCTGCGCGGGTTATAAGACGGCGTAAATCTTCCCGAACCTCCCGAACCGGGCCGCCGACTGTCGGTGTGTAGAAAACTGTGCGTGACTTGGCCAATGCCTCATAGGCGATGGCGTCCGATGCGTCGCGTGGCCCCCACTCCGTCAGGAGCGCTTCGGCCTTGTCCCACCGGGCGAAACGCCGCGCCGACATCGTTTTTCCGACACCAGCCGTGCCGAAGCAGATTCCGATATACCGGTGTTTCTGCACCGCAGCTGCGAACTCGACAAAGCGGCGATGCTCTTTCGTGGCGATGAATGTGCCATTGCGCTGTCCCGTCATTGTCAATCATCAGACTGATAGGTTCGGAGTTTCGACTTGCGTTGCGGTCGAGGCGCGGTCTCGGTCGTCCTGCGGGCTGTTCCCTCCGGGAAATATTCCGCAACGACGCCGACCCGTTCATTAACCTGCTGGCGCAGGGCCCGCCGCTGCGCCGCACGGGCTGTCTGTATGTCTTTCAGCGTGATCGTCTCATGGGCATGTTTCGGGCTGATGGCGCGGCACAGGAAGCGGTTCTTGTGGAAGACGCGGATCTCACCAAGGTCGCGCGGATCATATCGGATCGTGACGCTTTCGCCGACATAGGGAGCAAGGATCGTGCTCATGAAGCGCAGCCCTTGAAAATGCACACCGTCGCGGCGCACGAGCCGAGGCTTTGCGACCATGACGAGTAACAGGTCGAGGTCGTCAATAGTGTTGGGCATTTGAGGAAGCCAACCGTCGGCGCACCACGACGTCAGCGGCGGCAGCCCCGTTTCGCGATGAGTGCGAGAATTGTAGGTCTCCGTGATCCACGCGCCGATGACGGCATTGAGATCGGCCAGCGACAGTTTCGGCGATGTTGCTGGTTTCCCGTTCACGACGTTGCCGGAGAGCTCCGGAAGCAGTTCGGTGTTCAATGTGCCGAAAAAACGCTCAATTTTTCCGCGCCCCTGCGGTCGCGCTACGGCGGAATGGATGATCTGGAACCGCAGGCTGGCAGCTGCCTGTTCGAGATGTTCTGATGTGAAGTCGCTCCCGTGATCGACATAGAGAATTTCTGGAATCCCGCAGATCGGCCAGTCCGGATTCAGCTTGCGCCAGATGGCCTGTCGAAGCGCCAAGGACGTTTGCAGAGCCGACGGTGCGCCGAGAAATACTAGGTATCCAGCGATTGCGCGGGAATAGTCGTCCATAATCGCAGTCAGCCAAGGCCGCACCGATTTTCCGTTCGCGTCGATGATCAATATATCCAGCATCGTATGATCCGCTTGCCAGAGCGCATTCGGTGCGCTCGCTCTGTGTCGGTGGATCAGCTCGAAGCGGTCTCGATAGGCGCACGCCCCATCCTGCGCTAGCGTGACCATCGCAGGACCGAGTGCCTGTACGATGGAATGAACGGTGCCATAGGATGGAACTGACCAATCCCTGCTTTTGGCAACAGTTTCAGCGCGTCGATAGATTGCGGCACAGGACAGCCGGGGCTTGCGAAGCGCGAGCCCCTCGATCAAAGTGATCAGTGGCCCGGGTAGCTTGCGAGTGCCGCGATCAGATCGCGCTCTGACCTTCAATCCGTCCAGACCTTCCAGCCTGTATCGCGACAACCAGCGTTGCGCCGTCCGGATCGGCACATCGGCCGCGCGGGCGGCAGTGGTCAGAGAAACGCCCTCTTCCAGATGGGGTCGCAGAGCGGCGAACCGGCGCATCGCTTCGTCCATTCTGCATCTCCAATCTGTCCGAAAGGGGAACGCTGAGCGGACGCCGTCTCGCCTCGGGCCCACACCTTATATTTAAGGGGAAAATCGATTCTCATTTAGCTGGTACGGTGATAGTATCATTTAACGGGCCTTTTTCGTTACAATTCTACATGGCTCCAGAATAATTTTTCCGAAGGACGCCCCCATGTCTGAAACTCGTATTGGATACGCCCGATGCTCGACCGATAAACAGGACCTTGCCGCTCAGAAGGCAACCCTCCTGCATCTCGGTGTGGCTGAGGACCGCACCTATACTGACCATGGCTTGACCGGAACGAACCGCGAGCGGCCAGGACTGGCGCAGGCCTTGGCCGCCGTAAGAGCCGGCGACACGCTGGTGGTCCCAAAACTCGACCGGCTGGCAAGGTCGGTTCCGGACGCTCGCTCCATCGCAGACGAGTTGGCAAAGCGCGGGGTTAGGCTTGCCTTAGGGGCGTCGGTCTATGATCCGCACGATCCGATGGGAAAGATGTTCTTTAACATTCTTGCCACCTTCGCCGAGTTCGAGGCTGACCTGATCCGCATGCGCACCAAAGAGGGCATGGCAGTCGCCCGCGCTAAGGGGAAGCTGAAGGGCAAGAAGCCCAAGCTGTCGGATCGCCGCCAGACAGAGTTGCGGCGCATGTATGACACGGGCGACTACTCCATCAGCGATCTGGCAGAACTGTTCGATGTTTCGCGGCCGACAGTCTATCGCGTCCTACAACGGACGCCGAGCGCCGAAGTATCCATCGAAGCGCGCTAGCTGACCTTCGCCGCGCTCTACATCAACAACTGCTCTGCGGACAAACCGGAATTGTGCGGCTGCAGATATTGCTCACGCAGAATATTGTCGCGCTTGCAGCGACATGGGTGCGGCGATGCGGTGGATTTCACCAAACCGGTCTTGCGATGCGTTGGAACCGAGCGAAATCAAACTCGCCGTTCACGGCACCTCTCCTAAGACCGCTTTTGGAAGTTCACATTTGCTGCAGCATGTATCTATGGGCTCTGTAACAGGGCTCAATGCGAGCTCAATTTCCTCGATGTCTCTCGTGAGCTGATTTAGTGTTGTGATGAAAAGTGTTTCGAGACACAGAACTCGCTGATATCTAAACCTGCTGACCTGCAGGACGATCCAACACACAGTCAGAACAAAGTATCTACAACAGAGTCCTCAGTATCGCTTGGCTGAGTGAATCCCAAGTCCTTGCGTAGTTCTGCAGGTGACATTCCGAAGAGTTTTTTTATCGTTCTGGAAAAGTGAGGCATACTTTTGAACCCACATTTGAAGGCGATTTCGGATTGCGCGAGACCAGATTGAATTAGGAGTTGTCGCGCGGTTGAAGCCCGCACTCGCCATAAATAGCGCGAGGGCGTAATTCCTATATGCTTTTTAAAGGCGCTGATCAGATATTGCTGCGTAATACCTGAATTACGGGCGATTGTCGGCATATCTAGTTTTTCGTCAGAAATATTCTCCTTTATAAATCGACGAGCAATAAGGATCGCTTTGGGAATTTTTCTGTCTGCCTCGGATTGATGAGCTTCAACCAGAAATGCACGAAGGGCAGCGTGACCAATCGCATCTCGCATTGCATTAAGTTCTGGTCCAGAAGAATGACCTGCTTCTAGTCCGATCTCCTGCAATTGAGCTAGCCTTTGAGTTGTCGACACCGTCTCGTAGCCGTGACACATCTGGCGAAATTCAAGTTTCTGCAGGCGCGGTAAAAACCCTTCGCACCAAATCGCAGTCGTGCACTCGCCCTTGCGATAGTGAAATTCAAACTTTTCATTTGCAACGGCAACGCCAGTTTGTCCTGCCGCGACTAGAATTTCGGCGTCTTCCGTACGCATGATGCAGCAACCTTGTTCAACCGTTAATAGTGACAGGTACGGGCGCAAGATAGGGCCGAAGACACCTCCGTTAGGGTAAGTCATTTTGCCGAAGGAATATCCGCGAACGTAGTTGAGTAGCTGGTCCATAAAATCAATCAAAGATCAAAATGCCGAATAGTGGTTCTGTGACATGGCGACGCAAGTGATCACCATTCAGACACAGAGATGGGTGGTGGCAAAGATTAATATGCACTGGATATTAATTTCAGGCAACAAAAGTCGCGATTCAGTCATTTTAAAGTTGATTTAGGTCAACAACATTGTGGGCATCAATAGCCTCTTCAAGCCTCCAAGGGGCTGCCAGCCAATTTCGCCAGTATGGAGAATAACGGATGTTCCAAGCCACAAATCACTCAAAGTACGCAGGTGATCTGCCACGAAACTGTACCTTTGATGAGAGCGATTGGCGGATTTTGGCATCGTTCTGGCATCCCGTGGCTTTTGCTCATGAGATCGAGGACAAACCGGTCAATGCGCGGCTGTTGGATGTTGATCTGGTGATCTACAGGACGTCGGAAGGTATCTCGGTTGCACGTGACATCTGTCCTCACCGCGGCACACGGCTAAGCGGTGGCTGGATGGATGGCGACACCCTGGTATGCCCCATGCATGGGTTGTGTTTCGATCATTCGGGTCAATGCACCAAAATTCCGTCCATAGCCGATCCGAATGCAAAAATTCCGCCAAAGATGCGCCTGATGTCGCTGAAATCCGAAGTGCGCTATGGTATCGTCTTTGCCTGCCTTTCGGACGAACCCGCACATCCGTTGCCTGTCTGGCCCGGGATTGAAGACGAGAGCCTGAAAAATCTCTACATTCCAAGCGGTACTTGGCATGCCGCGGCAAGCCGACATGTCGAGAATTTCAACGATGTCGCCCATTTCCCGTGGGTACATCAGGGTACTTTCGGCGGCAAGACGGCAGATCCAATCCCTCCTTATAAAGTCGAAAAGACGGATTACGGCCTCAGCTTTCAGTTGCCTTATCTGGAAGGAGGCAATCGTTTTCCGGATGATGTCGAGGGGAGTGAGCGCCAAGTGACTTATACTTATCAGCTGACGCTGCCATTCTCGACCATCATCATCATCGCGCCAAATGACAGCGATTACCGTCAGTATTTTGCGGACACGGTCTGCCCTGTCTCTGCGCATGAAACTCGTATTTTCCAGGTCTGCACCGATACGACAAGCGATCCGGATGCCGATTTCCTTGTGAAAGAGTCCTTGTTGATCAACGACGAAGACAAGCCGATGGTCGAAGGCCAGCGGCCAGAGGATTTGCCGCTGGATCTGACCGAGGAAATCCACATTCCGGCGGACCGGATGTCTGTCGAATACCGCCGAACCTTGGCCAAGCTTGGCCTGGGCGCGCCGATGGCAAGCTGAAGACGGTTGGAGGTCCGAAAGATGAACAGCGGTTTGCTCGAGGTAAAAGTTGCTGCGAAAACGATGCTCGCAAAGGATATCGCCGGGTTCGAGCTTGTTCATGCAGACGGTTCCTCCCTGCCCGGATTTACGGCGGGTTCTCATATAGATGTGCATTTGGGTGATGGCCTCATCCGGCAATACTCATTGTGGAATGATCCATCGGAATCACATCGCTACTGTCTGGGCGTTCTGAAGGAAGAAGCCGGTCGCGGCGGTTCGGCGGCCATGCATGAACTGACCGTGGGCGCAACGCTTTCGATAAGCGTGCCGCGCAACAATTTCGAACTGAACGATTCCGCCAAGCACTCACTGCTCCTGGCTGGGGGTATCGGGATTACGCCTATCCTCGGCATGGCGCAGGCGCTGCATGAACGGGGCGAAAGCTTTGCGTTGCACTATTGCGCCCGTTCGCCCGAACGTATGGCATTCAAAGGCATGGTCAAATTGTCCGGGTTTGCAGAAAACGCCCATCTGCATTTTGACAACGGTCCCGCCAAGCAAAAATTCGATATCGATGCGCTTAGGCAGCCGCCCGAAGAAGGGACGCACCTATATGTCTGCGGACCCACCGGGTTCATGGATGCCGTACTGGCATCGGCAAGTGATGCCTGGCCTGCCTCCAGCCTTCATCGCGAGTATTTTACCGCAGACCTGCAGGCTGTCGACGGCGAGGACCGGCCCTTTCAGATCAAGCTGGATTCCACCGGAGATGTACTCGACGTACCCGCCGACCGGACAATCGTAGAAGTGCTGGCTGACGCCGGTATAGAGATTCCCACATCATGCGAACAGGGAATTTGCGGAACCTGCCTGACGCCGGTTCTGCAAGGCACACCGGATCACCGTGATCTAGTGCTGACAGAAGAGGAACATGCCGACAACGATCAAATGACGCTTTGCTGCTCGCGTGCGTTGACCGATCTGCTGGTTTTGGACCTGTGAGAAACCTAAACGGGAGGAAAAAATGAAAAAACGTAAATTCTTGTCGATAGCCGGCGCCAGTGCCATCGCACTGTCCTCGGTCTTCGTTTCGGCACAAACGGCCGCCGCTGACGATCCGACGGATCTTAACATCGCGATCATCCTATCGGCGGGGATCGAATCCCCCTGGGACGGCACTCTGATTGACTCGCTTGAACGCGTGAAGGCGGAAAAACCCCATGGGCTTGACATGAACTGGCAATATACCGATCCGCTATGGGGTGACGACGCGGGTGAAGCGATGCGCCTCTTCGCTGAATCGGGTGAGTTCGACGTCATCTGGGCCCATTCGACATATTCCGACCAAGTCAAAAAGCTGAAGGACGAGTTTCCGGATATTCTTTTCGTCGTGGTTGGCTCGGGCAACGAGGGATTGGGCGGCAACCAATACTGGGTGTATAAGCGTATTCACGAAGCCTCCTATGTTCTGGGTGTCATGGCCGGCAAACTGACCGAAAGCAACACGCTCGGTGTCGTGGGGACATTCCCGGCAGACGACGTGAACGATGAGATCAACTCGTTCTTTGCGGGAGCTCGGTCGGTCAACGAAAACATTGTCCAGAAAGTCGCCTTCATCGAGAGCTGGTATGATCCGGGTAAAGCGGCAGAAATGACCTCCGCCCAGATATCAACGGGGGCTGATATCATCTTTTCTCTCGCGGCCAATTTCAAACCCTGTGAAGAGGCGGAAATTTTGTGCTTTGCCAATTTCGGGGACCAACACAGCTATTCACCTGAAACGATCGTATCCAGCGCGCTTGCATTCTGGGACCCTGACGTGAACTGGATCATCGACGAATGGTGGGACAAACAGGTGAACGGCGAACCCTACGACGGGAACACCGACATCATCTGGCGTGGCATGGCTGATGGTGGAGCTGGTATCGCCCCTTATCAGGCGCTTGCAGATAAGGTGCCGGACGACGTGAAGGCCTTGGTCGATGCGACGATCGCCGAAATAAAATCCGGATCGCTCGTCGTCGACGTCAACGTCAAAAATCCGGTTTCAAACTGATCGGCACTCCCTGCCGATCTCGCGCCCGCTCATAACCTCCTCCTCCCTGGGCGGGCGCAACTTATCGAAAAGCCATCGGAACCGAGTCATCATGTCCACACTTCTGAAAGCCGTAAATCTAACAAAACGCTTCCCAGGTGTCATCGCCAACGAGGACGTGAACTTTGAGCTGAAGCCGGGTGAGGTACACTGCCTCTTCGGTGAAAATGGTGCGGGAAAATCCACACTTTCGTCATGTCTGTTTGGCTTCTACCAGCCAGAAGGCGGCCACATCGAATTTAATGGCAAGCCCGTGGCCTTTCGGTCGCCACGCGACGCCATTCATATCGGTATCGGAATGGTCCATCAGCATTTTGTGCTGGTTAGCGAGTTCACCGTTCTCGAAAACATTGTTGTGGGCACACACGAGGCGGGATGGAAACTACAGATGCAAGAAGCCAGGGCAAGGGTCGAGGAGCTTTGCCGGGAATACGAAATCGATCTGGATATTGATGCCAACGTGCGTGATCTGGCCGTCGGTCAGCAGCAGTGGGTTGAGATGCTCAAGGCGCTCTATCTCGACGCCCGGGTTTTGATTCTGGATGAACCGACGGCGGTGCTCACACCGGAAGAGTCGCGAAAACTTTTTCGGATCATCGATCATATGTGCGAGTTGGGCCTGTCGATCCTGCTCATCAGCCACAAGATGGTCGAAGTCATGCGGTCGGATCGGGTCACGGTCCTGCGCAAGGGAAAGGTCGTGGGAACGGTAAAGCCGTCGGATGTTACCCCGGACGAATTGACACGCATGATGGTGGGGCGGGACGTGGATTTACGGGTCGCGCGCGACCGCTCTGATGACCGCGACCGAACAGAGCCGCCGGTTCTGATCGTGGAAAATCTTGTCTATCGCGACGGGCGGGGAAAACTGGCGCTTGACGATGTCAGCCTGGCAATCAGGAAAGGGGAGATATTGGGTCTGGCAGGCGTGTCGGGCAATGGGCAGAAAGAGCTGTTTGAATCACTTTCAGGTGTCCTGATCCCTGACAGCGGCAGCATCATATTGGGTGGTGAACAGATCAAAGGCCTGCCCTCGCGCCACTACATGGATCGAGGTGTGGGACTGGTGCCCGATGACAGGTTTCGCGAAGGCCTGATCCCGGAGTTCAATATTCGCGAAAACATGATCCTAGGGTGGCAGCGCCACGATGACTATACCAAGGGTCCATTCCTGGATCACAAGCAGATCGGCACGATCGCTGATGGCCTGATCGATGAGTTCCAGATTACGACACCATCCGGATTGACGCCAGTCAATCACCTGTCGGGTGGAAATGCGCAAAAGGTAATTCTAGCAAGAGAATTTGTGCATTCCAGAAAGCTGCTGCTGGCCAACCAACCGACACGTGGCCTCGATCTCGGGGTTATCGAGTATGTCTACAAGCAGATCATTGTCAAGCGCGACGAAGGCTATGCCGTTCTATTGGCCTCAGAAGAACTTGAAGACCTCCTTAATCTATCGGACCGGATTGCCGTGATATCAAGCGGACGGATAACCGGCGTGGTCGATCCGCAATCAACCACGATAGAAGAAATTGGCCTCTTGATGGCAGGCGGGCAACAGGGGGTCGCAGCATGACCAGCATCAATGAACCGGCTGAAAACCTTTTCCCGGAGCCGGTGCCGAAATGGCGGATCGAGCGTCGGGTAAATCCCAAGCGGTCCTGGACTTTTGCCATGTATGCGCTGGCGACACTCTTCGGATTGTTCCTATCCGCATTGCTGCTTTTGACGAGCGGGGCGGATGTTTTCAAAGCCTATTCCGCGCTTCTGAAGGGCGCCTTCGGTAGTGAGAAAGCCCTTTATGCCACGATGGCGAAGGCAACACCGCTGATCCTGACCGGGTTGGCGACCGTTGTCGCCTTTCGCGCCCAGGTCTGGAGCATTGGCCAGGAGGGTCAGGTCTATGCCGGGGCGATGGGCGCCTATCTTGGTTGCCTTGTATTCATTGGGCTGCCGGCATGGCTTTATGTCTGTCTTATCATCCTCAGCGGCATGATCGGCGGCGCGCTGCTAGGAACAACCGCAGCGATTCTGAAAGACCGGTTCGACGTAAACGAAATCATTTCGACCGTCATGATGAATTACCTGATCGTGTTCCTGTTGTCGTATCTGATCGGAGGCGGCCCCTGGACCGAGGTTTCCACGACAGTCGTCTATCAGCAAACCGGCCCGATTCCGGCCGCGTCGGAACTCCCCTATCTGCTGGGCAGCACGAAACTGCATTTGGGATTTATCCTTGCGTTGACCGCAGCATTGGTTTGCTACGTCCTTCTGGAAAAAACCCCCTTGGGATACGAAATCCGCGCGATGGGGTTCAATCCGATCGCCCTGGCCTATCGCGGCACGAATATTGGCCGGACCATCATCATCGTTATGGCAGTAAGCGGTGCGATTGCGGGACTGGCCGGGGTGTCTGAAATCTTTGGAACTGCCCACCGCCTCCGCGCCGATACGCTTTATGGCCTGGGCTATACCGGCATCATCATCGGCATGATCGGAGGATTGCGTCCGCTTGGCACGGTCGTGGCGGGCATCGTCTTCGGCGGGCTTGCCAGCGGGGGTCTCTACATGAAGCTGCTGGCTCAAGTGCCGGATGCATTGGTCCCGGCCATGCAAGGCATCCTGCTGCTCGCCTTCCTCTGCGCGGGAGTTGCAGCACGCTACAAACTCGTGAGGACCGAGAAAGATGTCTGAGTTGTTTCAGGAAGCCATTCTTGTCAGCATTCTGGCCGGAACAGTGCGCATCATGACGCCCATTCTGTTTGCTGCCATTGGCGAGTTGGTCACGCAACGCGCAGGTATCTGGAACATGGGCGTCGAAGGCACCATGCTGATGGGAGCGTTTACCGCCTACATCGTTGCAACGGCAACCGGCTCGATATGGCTCGCTGTCCTTGCCTCAATGGTCGTTGGAGGCCTCGTTGGTCTTCTGACCGCGTTTATGACGGCAACGATGCGCGTAGACCATTTCATCACGGGTCTGGGGATTAACCTGCTGGTCGCCGGCCTGACGCTTTACTGGTTCCGCATCTATATCAAGGGGCGGGCGCAACCGACCTTTGACGGTTTCGAGAATGTTCCCATTCCGGTCCTTTCTTCGATCCCTTGGCTGGGGGAAATTCTCTTTTCGCAGCGGTTGCTGACTTATGTTGCATTTGCCGCGGTGCCTGCCATCTGGTTCCTACTCTATCGGACACGTTGGGGGCTTGAACTGCGCTGCCTCGGCGAAAACCCCAAGGCACTGGATATTAAAGGACTCAGCGTCACCGGGCGTCAATACATTGCCGTGCTGATCGGGAGTGTAATGACAGGATTGGGCGGCGGGTTTCTGATGCTGGGCTTCTCCGACCGTTACCTAGCAGATATCACGGCAGGACGTGGTTGGTTGGCCATCGTAGCCATCATTGCCGGAAACTGGCTGCCTCGTGGCGTTCTTGCCGCCGTGCTTGTCTTTGCGCTGCTCGAAAGCATTGCGACACATGTCCAAGTACTGGGGCTCAATGTGCCGCACCAGATCTTCCTGGCGATGCCGTATCTTGCCTCGATCCTGCTGTTGATGGGGTTGCGCAGAAAATCCAGCCAACCCTTGCGCTTAGGCATTCCCTATTTCCGTTGAGCAATGAATGGAGCCCACGACATGACCGAATTGAAATGTACAGACCCAGTGATCCTGAACCAGTGGCATCCGCTTAGTTCAATCGACGAAATCACGCCGGGCTTAATCCATTCGACCATGCTTCTGGAAGAAAATATTTCCTATGGCATGGACACAGACGGAAATGCTTATGCTTGGCCATTTGATAACCAACTTCCAACGCGGAGCCGGTTAACCTCGAAAACGGTCCGCAATCCGCTACCCATACATATCGCGCACGGCTACGTCTGGACGTCGCTTGGAGAGCCGCCTGAAACGCTGTTCTCATTTGAGGAATATTACGAGGCCGATCGTATAAATGTGCCGACGGGTGTGTTTGGCGTGAATGTTTCCGCTGGCCGTGCCGTCGAGAACTTTTTGGACATGAGTCACTTTCCTTATGTTCATACCGGCATTCTTGGGGAAGAGCCGCATACCGAGGTTAAGGAGTATGCAGTTGAGGTTTCAGAAACTCGTGACGAAGTGTTGGCTACACAGTGCCAATTCTATCAACCAAAGGCCGCGCTAGCTTCTGAAGGCGGTGCGATGGTCGATTACACGTATCGGGTGCCGCACGTAAACTGCGCATTGCTCTACAAATCCAGCCCCAACGATGCGTCACGCAGTGACGTGATCTATATGTTCCTGCAACCCATGAGCCAGGATTGGGTGCGCGCGCATACAGGGATGTGCGTCATCGATGAAGACAACACCTACGAGAGTATTCGGTATTTCCAGCAGGTGATCTTCGGGCAGGACAAGCCGATATTGGAAAACCAGTATCCGAAGCGGCTTCCGCTGGATCCCAGATCCGAAACTCCAATTCGAGCCGACAAAACGGCCATCGCGTTTCGACGCTGGTTGAGTCGGAAGGGTCTGCGCTACGGCGTGATCCCTGCAGCAGCATAGAAAGAGGGTATGTCATGACGACAGATCTGACTACTTGGCACCCGATTGCATCAAGCACTGATCTCCCGATGCGGCACATTTATCATGGACAGCTTTGGGGGCGCGAAATGGCAGTGTGGCGGGCCGACGACGGCCACGTCAATGTCTGGGAAAACCGGTGTTTGCACCGGGGCGTGCGCCTGACGGTCGGCCTGAACGAAGGTCGTGAGCTGAGGTGTCTCTATCACGGCTGGCGCTACGCCAACCGGACGGCTGGCTGCACTTACATCCCTGCGCACCCGGCTGATGCACCAGCGCGGACAATCTGTAACAACACGTATTCAGCAGTGGAATCACATGGTTTGGTTTGGTCTGCCGTTGATCCGATCGGAGAATTCGAAGCGCCAGCTGTGTTGAATGGCAATGACGTTTTGGCGCTTCGACCAATACCGGTAAAAGCCGCCCCTGACATTGCTTTGAAACATGCTAAGTCTTATCGCTTTTCTCCAATTGGCGAGGGGTGCGCCGATGTCACTTTGGTTGAAGAAACTGATAATCACGTCCAATTGCACGCTAAGCAAGACCAGTCAAAAGCAACGCTTCTGCTGTTTGTCCAGCCGGTGGATGCCGGGCGATCCATCTTGCGTGGCGTGTTAACAGACCAGCCAGCCGACGCCGGCAACATTTTGCGCCATCATAATCGCAGGATGCAAGCGCTGCGCGATGTCATCGAGGCGGAAGCCACAATGCTGCCGGTCCCGGAACCAATTGAAGTTCAGTTTTCGAAGGTCGACGAAGAACTAGCCAAAATGCCAGCCCGCGCGAAATCTGGTCCAAAAGCTGAATTGCGTGTCTCTGTGGCGCATAAATGGGATGCCTCTGAAGGTGTCGCGGGTTTTCGGCTGGAGGCGCTGAATGGACAGCTGCCCACTTTCCAACCCGGAGCGCATATCGACCTGCATATGCCCAACGGGATGTCACGCCAATATTCTCTGACCAATGCACCTGGCGAAACCGATTTTTATCGGATTGGCGTCAAGCGGGAACCGGACTCACGCGGCGGTTCGGAATGCATGCACAATGCTGTTCAGGCAGGAGATGTGCTTGCAATCTCTGCGCCCCGCAACAATTTCCCGCTTCGGCGCGATGCATTGAAAACAATTCTTGTTGCCGGCGGCATCGGGATCACGCCGATGCTGGCCATGGCCCAAACCCTTCACGTTCAGGGGTTGGGCTATGAGCTGCATTATTTCGCGCAATCCGAGGCGCATTTGTCCTTCCCGGATGTGCTGAAAACATTTGGCAGCAATCTGATCCCACATATTGGACTTGATCCGGCATCGACGGGCGGCGCGCTGAAGGAATTGCTGTCCGGCTACGACTACGCGCACCACCTGTACATTTGCGGCCCCGGCCCAATGCTTGAAGCCACCCGAAAAATCGCTGCCGAAGCCGGTTGGCCCGAAGACGCGGTGCATTTCGAATACTTCAAGAACACCAAGGAAATAGACGACAGTTCCACTTTCGAAGTGGCGCTTGCACGGTCGGCACTCACGCTGCAAGTGCCAGCAGGCAGGACCATTCTTGAAATTCTTCAGGAAAACGGGATCGAGGCACCCAGTTCCTGCGAGCAGGGGGCGTGCGGCACCTGCCTGACAACGGTAATCGAAGGCGAGCCCGATCATCAGGACGTCTATCTTTCCGACAGCGAGAAGGCGTCGAACCAGAAAATCATCACCTGCGTGTCACGAGCCAAGTCAAAGCGGCTTGTGCTGGATATCTGAGGAGGCCGAAATGAAACTCTATGACTACGAGCTTTCGGGGAATTGCTTCAAGATCAGATTGTTCCTGAACATTCTTGGTATCGAATATGAAAGCCAAACCGTCGATTTCTATCCGGGGCTTGAGCATAAATCGCCCGAGTTTCTCCAGTTGAATCCACTAGGACAATTGCCGGTCATCGAGGATGAGGGCAAGGTCCTGCGCGATGCCCAGGCCATACTGACCTATCTGGCGGTAAAATATGATGCGAGCGGCCTATGGTATCCCGTCTCTGACCCTGGCCGCTTGGGAGAGGTTGCGCAATGGCTCGCCTTTGCCGACGGCATCACCGGAACGGCTTCGGCTGCGCGACTGCATGATGGGCTGTTCTATGAACTGGATGTCGAAGCCGCGCGCGCCGGTGCCCATCGTTTGTTCCGCATCCTTGACGAACATTTGTGGTTTGCCGAACGGGTCGGCCGCGATTGGCTTGTGCCTGGCGACCATCCCACGATCGCGGACATTGCTTGTTTCCCCTACGTGGCGCTCTCGGAGGAAGGGGGTATTTACAGACAGGGTTACCCTGCAATCCGGCGCTGGTGCGACCGGGTGAAACGGATACAGGGCTTTGTCGGCATGTCCGGCATTTTCACGACAAGCCACGCGGCCTGAGATCACTAAATCAATGAACTTAATTAGCAGGAGAATCGCTATGCGAACACGTGCGGCAGTTGCCGTTGAGGCGGGCAAACCGCTGGAAGTTATGGAAGTGAACCTCGACGGCCCCAGGACGGGCGAGGTTTTGGTCGAGATCAAGGCGACCGGTCTTTGTCACACCGACGAATTCACCCGCTCGGGTGATGACCCCGAGGGGATCTTCCCAGCGATCCTGGGCCATGAGGGCGCGGGTGTTGTCGTCGAGGTGGGTGAAGGTGTCACCAGCCTTGAGGTCGGTGATCACGTGATTCCTCTCTACACGCCCGAATGCCGTGAATGCGATTACTGCCTAAACCCCAAAACCAATCTCTGCCAGTCGATCCGCGCGACGCAAGGCGCCGGGCTGCTGCCCGATGGCTCGACCCGGTTCTCGATGCTCGACGGCACGCCGATTCACCATTACATGGGGTGTTCGACCTTCGCCAACCACACGGTCGTGCCCGAGATCGCCCTGGCCAAGATCCGTAAGGACGCGCCTTTCGACAAGGTCTGCTACATCGGCTGCGGCGTGACCACCGGCATCGGCGCGGTGATTAATACCGCTAAGGTCGAGATCGGCAGCCGCGCTGTCGTCTTTGGCCTGGGCGGCATCGGGCTCAACGTGATCCAAGGCCTGCGCATGGCAGGCGCCGACCAGATCGTTGGCGTGGACCTGAATGACGACAAGGAAGTAATGGCCCGCCAGTTTGGCCTGACCGATTTCGTGAACCCGTCGAAGGTCGATGGTGACATGGTCACGCACTTGGTCGAACTGACCGGAGGCGGAGCGGATTACACGTTCGATGCCACTGGCAACGTAAACGTCATGCGCACTGCGCTGGAAGCCGCCCACAAGGGCTGGGGCGAAAGTGTCATCATCGGCGTGGCCCCTGCCGGCGCCGAAATTGCCACTCGCCCGTTTCAGCTGGTCACCGGTCGGGTCTGGCGCGGCACAGCCTTCGGCGGCGCGTCGGGGCGGACGGATGTGCCCAAGATCGTCGACTGGTACATGGACGGCAAGATCGAGATCGACCCAATGATCACCCATAAGCTGACACTCGACCAGATCAACGAAGGCTTCGAGCTGATGCACAAGGGCGAAAGCATCCGCGCCGTCGTGGAATTCTGATCGATGGAACTGATCGAAAGTACGACATGCTTCGGCGGAAAGAACGCGGTCTACAGGCATCCATCTGATGCCTGTGGCTGTGACATGACTTTTGGCATCTACCTGCCTCCACAGGCCGAGACATCTTCAGTGCCGGTACTCTGGTACCTGTCGGGTCTGACCTGCACCCACGAAAACGCGATGTCCAAAGCTGGGTTGCAGCAATTTGCTGCCCGGCGCGGGGTAGCGCTGGTCTTTCCAGACACCTCTCCGCGCGGCGAGCATGTAGCCGATGACGAGGCCTATGATCTGGGCAAGGGCGCCGGGTTTTATGTGAATGCCACCCAAAAGCCCTGGGCCTCGCATTTCCGAATGTATGACTATGTCGTCAAGGAACTGTTCCAGATTATCTGCAGCCGCTTCCCTGTCACCGAAAGACACGGGATCACCGGCCACTCCATGGGCGGACACGGCGCGCTGACACTGGCGATGCTCAACCCCAGGAAATATCAATCCGTTTCGGCGTTTGCACCGATTGCCAACCCGACGGCCTCAGACTGGGGCAGCAAACAACTGGCAAGCTATTTGGGGGATGATAAGAAACTCTGGGCTGACCACGATGCCAGCCTTCTTTTGGCAGACAGGGGCTGGTCGAAAGACATCCTGGTGGATCAGGGCGCTGACGATCAGTTTTACGCCCTGCTGAAACCTAAAACACTAACAGCAGCCGCCGAAGCAGCAGGCGTGCCGGTCACTTATCGCGAGGCAGCTGGCTACAACCACAGCTACTATTTCGTCGCCTCCTTTGCCGAAGATCATCTCAATTGGCACGCTGATAGATTGATGTACCGATCAAAGGTCTTCCGCGCCGACCAACGCTTTGACAGAAGCGGGACGAAGCGTCGCTTTGAACGGTAAAAAAGATGAAGCACACAACTCACGACTTTTCAATAACGCAAGAGACAGGGGGGGCGCAGAGCGACAGCACAATTGCGATTGTTGTTCTCGATGGGTTTTCTACACTGAGTCTGGGTGCAATTGTCGAACCGCTTCATTTTTTCAGGAAAAAATTCCCCAGTATCGCGCCCAAGTTTCTACTAGTCGGCGGGCGCGATAAAGCCGTCAGATCGCAAAGCGGCGTTGCGTTTTTTTGCGATGAAACGCTTGCTGAGTTTTCTCTCCGATTGAGCAAGAGAAACGGGGTGTTAGCCATCTGCTTTTGCTGTGATTCTTACCAGCGGTTGGAGGAAAGTTCTGATATCCTGAGCCTGCTAAGGCGGTCCAAACGGTCTGGTATGGCGCTTTATGGGATCGGGCGCGCGTCGTGGATATTCGCGAAAATGGGGCTATTGGATGGGCACAAGGCTACCACGCATTGGTCCTCGCTGGTTGCGTTCTCTGAAAGCTTTTCTGATGTGTCCGCCAGGAACGTTCTATTTGTCTCCAACGGATCGACGACAACATGTGCCGGTGAATTGGCGGCCCTGGACATGATCATCCACTCTATTGCCAAGATCTCGCGAGAAGCCGCGCAATACGTATGCAATCAACTGCTGATTTCCTATCCGCGCGACCCTGACATCCGTCAGCCTGGATCTCAGGTCGACAGGCTTCGGCATGTCCCTGAAGCTCTGAGGGCTGCAGTCAGGCTAATGTCACAAAACATTGAGGAACCACTCTCAAAAGAGGAAATAGCAAATACGTGTGGGACGTCCGTAAGAAGCATTGAACGGCAGTTTGAAGTGCATCTCGGCAAATCGCCAATGCAATTCTATACAAGCCTGAAACTAGAGCGCGCTTACGAGCTGATGTCTCAGACCAACTTGCCTCTAAGAGAAGTTTCCATCGCCAGCGGATTCCGATCGTTCGGGAATTTCTCAAAACAATTCAAAAGAGAATACAGGTGCACACCATCCAAGTTCCGGCGGTAAACGTCAAATCCAGCGGTTGGTGAGCTTGCAGCTACGTCTTGACCGGTGATCTGTGAGCCTGCGTAATGATTCTCGTTTCGGTCTACATGGATGGCCGATCTTTTATGTTGCCTTGCAGCACTGAGAAATACGCAGCCGCGGAAATATTAGTGCTGCGAGCGCACGCTGCGAGATTTGCAAACTTCTCCTTTGGGCTCAAACCGGACTTTTGCCGCGCAAAGCGCGGATGACAGCTACGCTGCTTCCAGCACCAGCCTACGCCACTTGGCCATAAAGAAAGTGCGCCAAACATCGCGGAAGATCACACTTGCCGACGGCGGTCGATCCGGTGAACGTCACCATATCCACTTCCCGGTGGGTGCTGAGCAGGCTGCCGACCGGCGTGCCGTAGCCCAGAACGATGTTGCAGACACCGGCGGGCAGACCTGCCTCTTGCAGCATCTCGCCCAGCATGGCCGTGGTCGAGGGGGTCATTTCTGACGGTTTGACCACGCAGGTACATCCGGCGGCCAGCGCGAAGGGCAGTTTCTGGCTGAGAATCCAGAACGGGAAATTCCACGGCGTGATGATCGAGACAACGCCGACAGGCTCTTTGAGGACCATCCCCAGAATGTCCTCGCCCAGCGAATTGTGGCTGTCGCCATGCGACGTGCGGGCCAGCGAGGCCGCATAGCGCCACAGATCCGCCGCGCCACCGCATTCACCGCGCGCCTGGGAAATCGGCTTGCCGCTTTCCAGCGTTTCGATCACGGCAAGCCGTTCTTCGTTCTGTTCGATCAGATCGGCGACCTTGTTCAGAACCGCCGCACGATCCTTGGCCGACAGGCCGCTCCAGCGACCATCGTCAAACGCCGTGCGGGCGGCGTTGATCGCGGCTTCGGCCTCGGCCTCTGACCCAAGTGCGGCTTGGCTGACAACAATGCCATGCGAGGGTGAGACGCGCTCCGATTTCCGGCCATCGGCGCTGTCGGTGTGCGCGCCGTTGATGAAATGCCGGGCCTGATAGGGCGTTTGCGGCATGTCGACGGTCTGTTCCGAAAGAATATTGAGATCCAGCATGCGTTATCTTCCCGAGAAGTCTGGTTTGCGTTTGTCGCGAAAGGCGGCGACGCCCTCCGCGCGGTCATCCGTCGCGGCGCTTGCGGCGCTTCCCAGGGCTTCGACCATGGCGGCCCTGTCCTCGTCCTGCGCGGCATGGATCATCGACTTGGCGATCTCGACGGCGCGGGGCGACAGGGTGATCGCGCGTTCCAGCAGCGTGTCCGCCACCGTGCGGGGACCAGGGTCCACAGCCGCGACAAAGCCGCAGGCCAGCGCACGGTCCGCCTTGATGCGGTTGCCGAACAGCGCCATTTCCTTGACCATCGGTTCCGGCAGCAGGCGCAACAGACGTTGCGTGCCTGACCATCCGGGGACGATTCCGACGCCCGCTTCGGGCAGGGCCAAAGCCGCATTGGGGGCCATCACGCGGATGTCGCAGGCGGCGGCAAGTTCCAGCCCGCCGCCAAAGGCATGGCCTTGCATGGCCGCGACGGTGGGTTTTGACAGGCGTGCCAGCCGGTCGAATATCCGGTGGCCGTCGCGTACCCAGTGGCGGGCAAATTCGGCGGGGCCAAGATCGCCCCAGCCGTTGATGTCGGCACCGGTGCAGAAGGCGCGGTCGCCCTCGGCGGTCAGGATCACGGCGGCAATCGTGGTGTCGCGTTCGATCACCTCAAGATGCGCGGCCATTTGGTCCAGCATCTGGACAGTAAAGGCGTTCATCTTGGCGGGATTGTCCAAGCGCAGCTCTGCGATTGCGCCGTGTTGGATGAGATGAACGGTGCTCATTGCCCCCATCCCATCGGCGCATCCGCCAGCAGCGAGAGCGGCAGGGTGATCGCATCCTCTGCCAGTGTCACGCGGCCGCCGGACGCTTCGACAATGTCGCGCACCGGATCAATGCCGGGCATGATTTCGGTGGCGATCAGGCCGGTGTCACCCAGGCGCATGACGCAACGCTCTGTGATATAGAGAACCTCTTGCCCCAGCTTGCGGGCGCGCGCGCCCGAAAAGGTCACATGCTCCACCGCTTCGACCATCTTGGTGAACTTGCCCGGTGTCTTGACCTCGATGCCTTGTGCGGACAGCGCGATCTGCGCTCCGGCCTCGAACCAGCCAGAGAACACGATTTTCTTCGCGCCGGAGGTTATATCGACAAAGCCGCCGCACCCTGCGGTGAGGTAGGGTTTCTTGCCCAGTTTCGAGACGTTGACATTGCCTTCGACATCGACCTCCAGGAAAGACAGGAAGGACACGTCAAAGCCGCCGCCCTGAAAATAGATGAATTGCTGCGGCGAGGGCACGAAAGCGTCGGCATTCGATGCACAGCCAAAGGCAAATCCGGTCAGGGGCACGCCCCCCACGGCACCTTGTTCCACCGCCCATGTCACCGCGTCGGGATGGCCTTCTTCCAGCAGGATGCGCGGCACCATGGCGCTGATCCCGAAGCCGAGATTTGCGGTCATGCCCGGCTTCAGCTCCATCGCGGCGCGGCGGGCGATGACCTTTTCGACGCCTGGTTCGGCATGTGCAAAACTGTCCCACGGGCGCATGACATGACCGGAAATTGCCGGATCATAGGGCGTTTCGCAGGTCTGTTTCTGATCGGGGTCGATGACCACCAGATCCACCAGATGCCCCGGCACCCGCACGTCATGCGGACGCAGTGACCCGCGCTTGGTCACTTGGCTGACCTGAGCGATGACCAACCCGCCATGATTGCGCACGCAGATCGCCTGTTCCAGCCCGCCCAGATACGCGCCTTCGTGTTCATAGGTCAGGTTGCCATGTTCATCCGCCGTGGTGGCGCGCAGGATGGCCACATTCGGCACGATATTCGGGAAGTGCAGCCATGTGTCGCCATCGAATTCGACCCGTTTGACAATAGCGGCTTCGGCCCCGCGGTCGTTCATCGCACAGCCTTCGCGGACCGGATCGACAAACGTGTCCATCCCCACCTTGGTCAGCACGCCGGGCCGGTTGGCGGCGGCCTCGCGGGTCATGTCGAAAAGGATACCGGAAGGCACGTTATAGGCGGCAACGCGGTTTTCGACCACCATGCGCCAGATCTCTGGCATCGGCTTTGACGACGGGCCGGACGGATAAGAGCCGCCCAGAATGCGCGCCAGAAGCCCATCCTTGGCAATATGATCGACGCCTTTCACCCCGTACATGTCGCCGGCAGCAATCGGATGTATGCTGGTCAGGTTTGTCGGGTGGCCTTTGGCGTCGAAACGTTCGCCGAGCGCCTTCAACACCAGATCCGGGCATCCAAGCGCGGAGGAGGACGATACTGTCAGCGTGGCATTGTCGGGGATTTGAGCGGCGGCATGTTCTGCGCTGGTGACCTTTGTCATGCGATTTCCTCGTATTTCAGCGTCTGACGTTGGCCGGTGCGGGCAGAGGTGCGAACGGCCATGGCGACCTGTAGCGATTTGATCCCGTCCAGCCCGGTGGCCGCAGGCGCGCCATTGCCTGCCACGGCCTCGGCAAACTGGCGCACGGACTCGCCGTAAAGGTTGTGGTCGTCAAACGGGACGGGTTTGCGCCCGGCGGCTGTGACCAGTTCGATCTCGCCGTCCGGGTCCTGACCCATGACGCCCTTGGCAAAGATCGACCCGCCCGTTCCGTGTATTTCGATGCCCGATCCGGCGTAGGGATGGGTGAAGCTTTCGTGGCTCATCACCATCGCGCCCGATGGCATGGTCCAGACCGACATTGCTGAATCCTCGACCCCCTTGCCCATACCGGACACGCCCATCTGGGCCGCGACATCCTGCGGGTCTTCGCCGAGGATGAAACGCACGAGGTCGGCATTATGCACGGTAATATCGGGGATCACCCCACCGCCTGCGTCCGGATTGTCCAGCCGCCAGCCGCGCAGACCTTCGGGCAGATGGACGGCATGAAACACGCGCATGGACAGAACCCGACCGATGGCATCGTCGCGGATCAGGGACCGGATGGCCCGGTGGCTTCCGGCGCAGCGCAGATGATGGTTGGTCGCAAAGACGACACCGGCAGCCTTGGCCGCGCGCACCATCGCAGTTGCGCCCTCAATGGTGGTGGACAGGGGCTTTTCACACAAGACATGCTTGCCAGCGGCAATGGCAGCGAGCGCTTGCGACTGGTGTTTCTCGTTCGTGGACGAAATGTAGACTGCAGTCACCGACGGGTCGCCCAATGTCTCAGCCAAATCCGACGTGGCGCCGGGGATGTCGTTCTGTCGTGCATATTCCGCCGCGCGCTCCTGCGAGCCGCTGACAACCCAGGATACCCGACCCGCGCCCTGCGCGCGGATGGCACCTATCATGTAGTCGCGTGCAATGGTGCTTGCGCCGATGAGTCCCCAGTTCACGATAGCCTCCCGCAGTTTGGAACGTTCCATAACGTTAGTGGAACGTTCCAGTTCTAGTCAAGAGAAAATCTGATGCCACGCTAATCGGGTGCCGCGGGCTTGCGCGAGGCACTGTCGCGCTTGCTCAAGCTGTTTGCGAAGTCAGCCCTATGTGCGCAGGTCTCTGGCAGCGACCAGCAGAGACGCCAACACCATGAGTGAGATCAATCCGAATCCGACTGTGACTGCCACGGCCCATGACGTCATCGCGAGGGTGGCGAAGGTCGCCGCGGTGATAAGGGCAAAGCCGATGGCGGTGCCGATGCGTTGACCGGTTTGCATGATGGCACCCGAACTGCCCGCATAATCCAGCGGCACCTCTTCCAATGTCAGCGTCTGGTTGGGGCTGATGACAAGCCCCTGCGCCACGCCGACCGCACAGAGCGACGCCATAAGCCACCAGACGTCCAGATGACCCGCCTCATGCAGTATGACGACAATCATGCTGAGGGCCAGGCCGATCAGGGTCAGGCACAGGCCGAAAACAATCATCTTGTGCCCGTAGCGTGCTACCCTGCTTCCGGCCCAGTGGGCTGTGTACGCGCCAAGAAGTGCTGCGGGTGCGCCGAAAAACCCGGCTTCAAGCGCCGTTCTGCCATCGCCCTCTTGTACATAAAGGGCCACCAGTACCCAAATACCGGGCAAGCCCATGAAGTAGAATGACATGATCGAAATACCCCTAGTATAACTGTGGAGCTTGAATATTTCGAGATCCACCATCGGGCTGTGACCAAGGCGGAGATAGCGCTTTTCCCAAACCAGCCAGAGCCAGAGCAGAAGCAGCCCGGCTGGCAGCAAGGACCAAAGGGCAGGGGTGTCGCGCGCCTCGACAAAGGGAAACAGGATTGCCAGCACGGCCAGCCCCAGAAGAACCGCACCCACAGGATCCAGCGAACGCAGTCCGGTGCCCACGCCGGGAAGGCGGCGGATCAGAGGGCGCGGGAACCACATCAGCCCGAAGATGATCGCGATGACGCCAATCGGTACGTTGACCAGAAAGGTCAGTCGCCATCCGATGTCAGGTCCGCCCAGTTCGATCAACAGCCCGCCCAATACCGGCCCGATAGCAACGGAAAATCCGATCGCCGTGCCCAGATAGCCGAAGGCGCGGCCCCGTTCCTCGCCGCGGAAATAGTGCTGGATCATGCCAAGCCCCTGAGGGTTGACCAACCCCGATCCGATCCCTTGCACGAACCGCGCGATATTGAGCCATGTCGCATCGGGTGCCATCCCCGCAGCAATCGATGAAATGGTGAAAATCGCCACGCCGATCAGAAACAAGCCGCCACGTCCCATGATGTCGCCCGCGCGCCCCGCCGCGACAAGCACCACGCCGAAGGTCAGCGCATAGCCCGACAGCACCCATTGCAGATCGGATTGGGTCGCCCCTAATCCATGCCCGACGGCTGGTAGGGCGACATTGACGATGCTCACGCTGATAAGCGTCATGAAAATCGTGACCAGAAGCACGAACAGAACGCGCCATCGGACCGGGTCCGGCGCGAAGCCGCCTTGGGGTGTCGCGGAATTTGTCCCGTTCGTGTCCAGCTTATCCATCTTGACGACTTTCTGTGCGGAAAGGTGCAGCAGGTCAGCCCTATCAGGATGTGCCGTCAATCTGAAGCAGGTGTTTGTTGCGCGGCAAGGGCGCGACTGGCTTGGCGTGCAAAGCGACCGCAAACGGGTATGTGACGTCAAGAACCGCTGGGCCAACACTCATGCCGCCGAACCGAAGCTTGCCGACATTCGCCGTCTGGATGTCCGATTTCATCTGGCACGAATATGCTGCTCTTATAGCGGTTGGTCATGCGCTTGATGTTCAGCATATTGACGGAGATGTCGCATCGGTCACTGATGCGGCATTCGCGACCGTAAACGCACCAAGCTGTGACAGATCCGGTCCGTTCATGCCTGCGCGACGATGTGCTGTTCTTGCTGGGCGCGCCAGGCTTCGGGTGTGGTCTTGTAGGCGGTTTTGAAGACGCGAATGAAATGGGACACATCCGAGAACCCTGTTTCCTGTGCAATCTGGGTGACAGAGCGTTGGGTGCGCTGCAAAAGCCGTTCGGCATGTGCCAGACGTATCCTCTTGCCCGCCTCGAACGGCGTGATCTTGAGGGCGGAATGAAAGTGTCGTTCCAATGTGCGCGGGCTTATTTTCAATCGTGCCGCCAGGGTTGAAACGGTGGGGGGCGCTTCCAGCGACTGTTGCAACAGCAGCAAGGCGCGCCGCACCACCGGGTCGCTTGTCGTAAGATCAAGGGGCAGGCCCGGTTGCGGACGATCTGCTTCCATGGCTTCGTCGATCATCATGATCGACAGGCTTTTGCGTGCCGCACTACGGCTGATGTGACGCTCTACCAGATAGGCGGCCAGATGCGCGGAACTTGTCCCGCCCGAACATGTCAGCCGATCGCGGTCGACAACAAAAATCTGGTCGGAGACCGGCACCAACCCGTCAAACTGTTCCAGAAAGTCATTGTGGTGGAACCAGCTTACGCAGCAGCGGTATCCTTCCAAAAGCCCCGCGCCATGAAGAACGAACGACCCCGTGCAGACCCCGACAAGCGGCACACGCGCGGCGGCGGCGCGGTGCAGAAAGGCCGAATAGTCCGGTTCAAGCTGCTCCAGTTCTCTCATCAGGCCACCGATGACCACGATATAATCAAAGCGCGTCGGATCACCCAGACGTTCGTCAGGTTGCACGCTGACCCCGCTTGATGATTTGACGGGGTTCATGTCGGCGGACAGCACGCGCCAGTTACACAGGATCGGGCGCGAGCGGTCGCCCTCGTCCGAGGCCAGACGCAGGACATCGACAAAATTGGCAAAGGCGCAGATCGTGAAACGCCTGGTCAGGATAAAGCCTACCCGCAGGCGGGCACGGTCTGTTCGGGGCGTGAATTCGGATCGTGTCATGGCGTTATATTAACGCAAGGATGACGGAATTATACAGTCTTGTATCGGGCGAGTGTGCAAATCTTCACAAGGTTCAAATTTGTCCGCTCGGAAAGACTGCACCATGACCCATTTCTCTGCGATGTCGCTTCTCAAGAATGCAATATCGGGCCACAAGAACTGGCCCGAGCAATGGCCCGACAAGCAGCCCAAAGATGAGTATGACGTGATCATCGTCGGTGCGGGCGGGCATGGCCTTGGGGCGGCTTACTATCTGGCCAAGGAACATGGCATCACCAATGTCGCGGTGATCGAGAAGGGCTGGCTGGGCGGCGGCAACACGGGCCGGAACACCACGATCATCCGGTCGAACTATCTGTATGACGAAAGCGCGCGGCTGTTCGATCATGCGCTTGATCTGTGGGAGAACCTGAGCACCGAGCTGAACTACAACGTCATGTATTCCAAGCGCGGCGTGATGATGCTGGCGCATAACGTGCATGACGTACAGTCCTTTCAGCGGCATATCCACGCCAACCGCCTGAATGGTGTCGATAACCGCTGGCTGACACCGAAAGAGGCAAAGGCCTTTTGCCCGCCGCTGAACGTCTCGCCGGATGCGCGCTATCCCGTGATGGGGGCCGCGTTGCAGCAGCGCGCTGGCACCGCGCGCCATGATGCCGTGGCTTGGGGCTATGCCCGTGCCGCCGCCAAACGCGGCGTTGATATTATCCAGAATTGCCCGGTGATCTCGATCCGGCGCGGGGCGAATGGTGCCGTCGAAGGCGTCGAGACCGCGAAGGGCTTTATCAAGGCCAAGAAGGTCGCGGTGTCCGCTGCCGGTCACACCAGCGTCGTGATGGACAGCGCAGGCGTGCGTATGCCACTGGAAAGCTATCCGCTTCAGGCGCTGGTATCCGAGCCGATCAAGCCGGTCTTTCCCTGCGTGGTGATGTCGAACACCGTGCATGCCTATATCAGCCAGTCCGACAAGGGCGAGCTTGTGATCGGGTCGGGCACCGACCAATATACCAGCTATTCGCAGCGCGGCGGTCTGCCACTGATCGAACATACCGTGGCCGCGATCTGCGAGGTCTTCCCGATCTTCAACCGTATGCGGATGCTGCGCAAATGGGGCGGTATCGTCGATGTGACGCCCGACCGGTCGGCCATTCTGGGCAAGACGCCGGTCAAGGGGCTGTACGTCAATTGCGGCTGGGGCACCGGTGGGTTCAAGGCGACGCCGGGGGCCGCGCACACGCTGGCATGGACCGTGGCCAAGGACGAACCGCATCCGATCAACGCACCTTTCACGCTGGAACGCTTCACCACCGGCCGTCTGATTGACGAAGCCGCCGCCGCCGCCGTGGCGCATTAAGGGAGACCCACATGCTTTTGATTCAATGCCCCTATTGCGACGACGCGCTGCCCGAACTGGAATTTGCCTATGCGGGCGAGGCGCATATTGATCGCCCGAAAGACCCCTCGGCGCTGAGCGATGAGGAATGGCGCGACTTCCTGTTCATCCGCAGCAACGTCAAGGGCGTCCATGCCGAACGTTGGCGGCATATCAATGGATGCGGGCGCTTCTTCAACGCGCTGCGCGATACGGTCAGTGACCGTTTCGTCACCACCTACAAGGCAGGCGAGCCACGCCCCGACCTCTCCGGCAAGGAGCCCGCACAATGACCGATTTTCGTGTAGAAGGCCGGGGCCGCGTCAACCGCGCCAAGCCGGTGAGCTTCACCTTCGATGGCGAGACCTATCGGGGCTTTGAAGGCGATACCGTCGCCTCCGCGCTGCTGGCCAATGGCGTGCATCTGATGGGGCGCAGCTTCAAGTATCACCGTCCGCGCGGCGTGGTCACGGCAGGCTCTGACGAGCCGAACGCGCTGGTCGGCACGACGCGGGGCAAGGGCCGGTTCGAGCCGAACACCCGCGCCACGATCCAGGAAATCTATACCGGCCTGACGACCGAAAGCCAGAACAAGTGGCCCAGCCTCAAATTCGATCTGGGGGCGATCAACGACCGTCTCTACATGCTGTTTTCGGCGGGCTTCTATTACAAGACCTTCATGTGGCCGCGCAGTTTCTGGGACAGCGTGTACGAGCCGCTGATCCGCAAGGCCGCCGGTCTGGGCAAGGCCCCGACCGAGGTGGACCCGGATCACTATGCCAGCCGCTATCTGCATTGCGATGTTCTGGTCATCGGCTCTGGTCCGTCGGGTATTGCCGCGGCGTTGACCGCCGGGCGAGCCGGCTCCAAGGTGGTGCTGGTGGACGAGGCCGCCGAAATGGGTGGCACGCTCTTGTCCGAACCGTCGGTGTCGATTGACGGCCAGCCCGCGTGGGATTGGCTGGCGAGCGCGATGGCAGAGCTTGACGCCATGCCCAATGTCCGCCGCATGACGCGCACCACGGCGACAGGGTATTACCATCAGAACATGATCGGCATGGTGCAAAAGCTGACCGATCACATGGGTGACGTTCCCGAAGGTGCCCCGCGCGAACGGATGTGGCGGGTGCGCGCCAAGGAGGTGGTGCTGGCCCAGGGAGCCATTGAACGGCCGATGGTGTTCGACGGCAATGATTGTCCCGGCGTGATGCTGGCGGGGGCGGCGCAGACTTTCCTCAACCGCTTTGGGGTGCTGGTGGGCAAGCAGCCCGTGGTGCTGACCAGCCATGACAGCGCGTGGTACAGCGCCTTCGACATGGCGGACGCCGGTGCCAAGGTCGTGGCGATTGTCGATACCCGCGAGTCCGTGCCGCAAGCCTTGCAGAACGACGCCCGCGCGCGCGGCATCCCGATCCATCTGGGCCAAACCGCCACGGCCACCAAGGGCCGTCTTCGGGTCGAGGCGCTGCGGATCAACCCGGTTCTCAACGGCAAGGTCGGTGCCGGCCGCGTGCTGCCCTGCGATGCGGTTCTGGTCTGCGGTGGCTGGACGCCGTCGCTGCATCTGTTCTCGCATACCAAGGGAACGCTTGACTGGGACGCCGAGGCCAAGGCCTATCTGCCCGGCCACAAGACCGAAGACGTGCATATCGCCGGCGCGGGACGCGGGCTTTGGGGCATTGCCGCCGCACTTGAGGATGGCACCAAGGCGGGCGCGGATGCCGTCCAGTCGCTTGGCGGCTCTGCCGGTGCGGCGACGTTCGAGGTTGCCGATGACCGCACAGGGTCCGGGATCACGCAGAAGGAACTGCCCACCGATCGCAGCCCCGGCAAGGCCAAGGCTTTCGTCGATTTCCAGAACGATGTGACCGCCAAGGACATCCGGCTGGCCGTGCGCGAGGGCATGAAATCCATCGAACACGTCAAGCGCTATACCACCAACGGCATGGCCACCGATCAGGGCAAGCTGTCCAACATGAACGGTCTGACCATTGCTGCCGATGCGCTGGGGAAAGAGGCACCCCAGGTTGGTCTGACGACCTTCCGCCCGCCCTATACGCCGACCACGTTCGGGGCTTTCGCGGGCTATCACAAGGGCGCGCATTTCGAGGTTACGCGCAAGACGCCGATCGACGACTGGGCCGAGGAAAACGGCGCAGAGTATGAACCGGTCGCGCTGTGGCGGCGTGCCTGGTACTTTCCGCAAGCGGGCGAGGATATGCACAAGGCCGTCGCGCGCGAGTGCAAGGCCACACGCGAAAGCGTGGGCATTTTCGACGCGTCCACCCTGGGCAAGATCGAAGTGTCCGGCCCCGATGCGACCGAGTTCATGAACCGCATGTACACAAACCCCTGGACCAAGCTGGGGGTGGGGCGCGCGCGCTATGGCCTGCTTCTGGGCGAAGACGGGTTCATCCGCGACGATGGCGTGATTGGCCGGATGCGCGATGATCTGTTCCATGTCACCACCACGACCGGCGGTGCCGCGCAGGTTCTGAACATGATGGAGGATTACCTTCAGACCGAATGGCCCGATCTCAAGGTCTGGCTGACCTCCACCACCGAGGAATGGGCCACCATTGCCCTGAACGGCCCCAACGCGCGCAAGCTGTTGCAACCCTTCGTCGATGGCGCGGACATCTCTGCCGATGCCATGCCGCATATGTCGGTGGTGGAATGCACGGTCGCGGGCTTTCCGTCACGGCTTTTCCGGATCAGCTTTACCGGCGAATTGGGGTTCGAGATCAACGTGCCCGCCCGCCATGGCAGGGCGCTTTGGGAAAAGCTGTGGGAGGCCGGTCAGCAATATGACATCTGCCCCTATGGCACCGAAACGATGCACGTCTTGCGGGCCGAAAAGGGCTTTATCATCGTGGGTCAGGACACCGACGGCACCGTGACGCCCGAAGATGCGGGCATCGGCTGGGCTATCGGCAAGAAGAAGCTCGACTTTGTCGGCAAACGCTCGCTTGACCGGCCTGACATCGTGGCGAAGGGGCGCAAGCAACTGGTGGGCCTTCTGACGGACGATCCCAAGACCGTGCTGACCGAAGGCGCGCAGATCGTGGCCGATCCGAACCAGCCCAAACCGATGAAGATGATCGGGCATGTGACCTCGTCCTACTGGTCGGAGGTGCTGGGCCGCTCTATCGCGATGGCGCTGGTCGAAGGTGGTTTTGACCGGATGGACGACAGGTTGCACATCCCCACGGAAACGGGTGGCACGGTGACGGCCAAGGTGACCGGAACCCAGTTTTATGATCCCGCAGGCGAACGCCTGACGGTCGAATAAGGAGGACGATCCGATGAATGCTCCTGTTACATCCTTTGACGCGGTATCCGTCGCGGTTCTGTCGCCGGTGGCGCGGTTCAATCTGCGCATCGCGCCCGCCGACCTGGCGGTTGCCTCCAAGGTCTTTGGCCTGACCCTTCCGACGAAGATCGGGGCGGGGGTGCGGAACGGTGATCGCGCGGCCTATTGTATCGGTCCCGACGAATGGTTGCTGCATGCGGCCGAGGCCGACCAGACCGCCATCATGTCCAGTTTCGATGCCGCCCGCGCCGACACCCCGCATAGCATAACGGTGCTGTCCGACCGGGAAATCATCATCGGGATCACCGGGCCGGCGGCGATTGACCTGCTATCGACCTGCTGCCCGCTGGACCTGTCGTGCATGGCTGTGGGGGGCGCGAAACGCACGGTCTTTGACTATGCACAGATCGTGCTGATCCGTGACGGTGACGACGCGTTCCGTCTTGAGGTCTGGCGGTCCTTTTTCCCGCATGTGCACGGCCTGCTGGAAATCGGCGTGCGCGAATTGGCCGTCGGCCTTTGACGCCCGACCTCAACCGTAAAATTGACGCGCCCTGACAAAGGGCGCGCGCCCTTCCTTATGTCTGAAAGGATCCTTCCCATGCTCGATTCCGCTAAAACCACCGGCATCACCGACACTGCCATTGCTGATGCCGTCAGCCATGAACTTGACCGCCAGCAGAACCAGATCGAGTTGATTGCATCGGAAAATATCGTCAGCGCCGATGTGTTGAAAGCGCAAGGGTCGGTGCTGACGAACAAATACGCCGAAGGCTATCCGGGCAAGCGCTACTATGGCGGCTGCGAGCATGTCGATACCGTCGAGCAGATCGCCATTGACCGGGCGCGCGAACTGTTCGGCGCGGGCTTTGCCAACGTCCAGCCGCATTCCGGCGCTCAGGCCAACCAAGCGGTGTTTCTGGCGCTGCTGCAACCGGGCGATCGCATCATGGGGCTCGATCTTGCGCATGGCGGGCACCTGACGCATGGCTCGCCCGTCACCATGTCGGGCAAATGGTTCGATGTGGTCAGCTATGAGGTGTCCAGGGGCGATCACCTGATAGACATGGCCAATGTGCGCAAGACCGCGTTGGAGACGAAGCCCAAGCTGATCGTGGCGGGCGCTTCTGCCTATCCGCGCCATATGGATTTTGCCGCGTTCCGCGAAATCGCGGACGAGGTGGGTGCCTATCTGATGGTCGATATGGCGCATTATGCGGGCCTGGTCGCGGCGGGCGAATATCCCGATCCGCTGCCGCATGCCCATGCGGTGACCACCACCACCCACAAGACCCTGCGCGGCCCGCGCGGTGGCATGATCCTCAGCAATGACGAGGCGCTGGCCAAGAAGTTCAATTCCGCCGTGTTCCCCGGAAATCAGGGCGGCCCGCTGATGCATGTCATCGCAGCCAAGGCCGTGGCCTTCGGCGAGGCGCTGGAGCCTTCGTTCACGCAATACGCCAAAGACGTGATCGCCAATGCGCGTGCGCTGTCCGAGGTTCTGGTTGCGGGCGGTCTGGGTGTCGTGTCCGGCGGCACCGATTGCCACATGGTTCTGGTCGATCTGCGCCCCAAGGGTGTGACCGGCAAGGCGGCAGAAATTGCACTGGAACGCGCCGGACTGACCTGCAACAAGAACGCCATCCCCTTCGACCCCGAAAAGCCGTTTGTGACCTCCGGCGTGCGTCTTGGCACCTCCGCAGGCACCACGCGCGGCTTTGGCGAGGCAGAGTTTCGCAAGGTGGGCGCACTGATCCTGAAGGTGATCGACGCACTTGCAGACAACGCCGAAGGCGATGGAGAGGTCGAGGCGGCAGTGCTGGATGACGTCCGCGCGCTGTGTGCCGCGCATCCGATCTATGCCAACGACCCGTAGCCCGCTATTTCTGTCCGTCTTTGACATCTGCAAGCTCGGCTGCTGCGCGGTTGGACCCCGGCGGTGCGGGCTATTCTGTTCTAGCACGAGAAGAGTGATGTGATCTGGGGGCCGGATGACAACATTAGCGTCAGCAATTGCCACAGCCATTGACCTGACGACCCTGGGGCGACACCTGCCGCGCCGGTGTCGGCTGTGATTGGTCTGCCGTGTCCTCGATCTTTCCGAAACGGCATGATATTGCGATGAGCGTGACAAACGACGCAGCCGATACTTTTACCCTTCGAGCGGGTCGATAGCGGTTATTTCGCGCGTCGTGGTCACGCAACGCTCTGCAAATGGTTTGCCTCGAAAAATTGCGCTCTAATTTTAATGGTTCTGGCGCGCGGTTTGTGAAGCCGCGACCTAACCTTATGTATCTATAATAACTTTTCGGATAGTCGGTTATGACGATTTTATGAACAAATCCTCGATATGGCTGCCCAGACTCGCAGAATGTGAAGCCAAAACATGTTGACCTAAAGGAAAATTAGTTAAACAATGGGAATAACAGGGAGACTTGCACCGATGGCTTTGGATCAGCAAAAAGGCGTTTGGAAATCAGGCAAGGGCAAGGGGCGGCATACGCCCAAGGGACGTCAGTTACAGGATCAAGCCTGGGACGAGGTCCGTAGCCTTTTGGGTGCTGGGCCGCGCCGCCGTGACCTGTTGATCGAATATCTCCACCTGATTCAGGACAAATACGGACATCTGTCCGCCGCACATCTTCGCGCTTTGGCCGAGGAATTGCGTGTGAGCATGGCAGAGGTCTACGAAGTCGCGACCTTCTACGCGCATTTCGATGTGGTCAAGGAAGGCGAGACACCCCCGCCCGCGCTGACCATTCGCGTATGCGATTCGCTGTCATGCGAACTGGCCGGCGCGCAGCAATTGAAGGCGGCGCTGGAGGACGGGCTGGACGCCAGCGAGGTTCGCGTGTTGCGGGCACCCTGCATGGGGCGCTGCGATACGGCCCCGGTGCTGGAACTGGGTCATAACCATATCGACCACGCGACGCCCGAAAAGGTGCGTGAAGCCATCGAAGCGCAGGATACCCACGCACATCTGCCCGAATATGAGCAATTCGACGCTTATGTCAGCGACGGCGGTTACGAGTCGCTGAAATCCCTGCGCAAGAATGGCGACTGGGAAAAGGTGCAGGCCACCGTCAAGGAATCCGGCCTGCGCGGTCTTGGTGGGGCCGGTTTCCCATCGGGCACGAAATGGGGTTTCGTGCGTGGCAATGCCGGCCCGCGCTATCTGGCCGTCAATGGCGATGAGGGCGAGCCGGGCACATTCAAGGACCGCTACTATCTTGAGCGCACGCCGCATCTGTTCCTCGAAGGCATGTTGATTGCCGCCTGGGCGGTCGAGGCCGACACCTGCTTTATCTACATGCGTGACGAATATCCCGCCGTGCTGGAGATTCTGGCGCGCGAAATCGCGGCGCTGGAACAGGCGGGTATCGTGAAGCCTGGCTTTATCGAGCTGCGGCGCGGTGCCGGTGCCTATATCTGCGGCGAAGAATCCGCGATGATCGAAAGCATCGAGGGCAAGCGCGGCATGCCCCGTCACCGTCCGCCCTATGTGGCTGCGGTCGGCGTCTTCGGACGCCCCACGCTGGTGCATAACGTCGAGACTCTGCTGTGGATCGCGCGCGTCTGTCGTGAGGGGCCGGAATGCCTGAACGCGACGGAAAAGAACGGTCGCAAGGGGCTGCGCAGCTATTCGGTATCGGGCCGGGTGGCCAAGCCGGGCGTTTACCTTTTGCCAGCAGGCTCCACCATTCTGGACATCATCGAGGCTTGCGGCGGCATGGCGGATGGTCATGTCTTCAAAGCCTACCAGCCGGGCGGCCCTTCCTCGGGATTGCTGCCTGCGTCGCTTGATGACGTGCCGCTGGACTTTGACACGTTGCAACCGCATGGAAGCTTCATCGGCTCGGCTGCCGTTGTGGTGCTGTCCGAGGCGGATAGTGCAAAGGCGGCGGCCCTGAACATGCTGCGGTTCTTCGAGGATGAAAGCTGTGGCCAGTGTACGCCGTGCCGGGTGGGCTGCGAAAAGGCGGTCAAGCTGATGCAGGCCGACAGCTGGGACCAGGGCTTGCTTGAGGAGTTGAGCACCGCCATGGTCGATGCGTCGATCTGCGGGCTGGGGCAGGCCGCACCCAACCCGATCCGGCTGGTGATGAAACACTTCGCCGATGAAGTCACCGCCGATCCGGGCGGTGCCGCGAAAAGCCTTGAAAACAAGGAGCAACCGCAATGAGCGACACAGTCACATTCACCCTCGATGGTGAGACCGTAGAAGCAAAGGCGGGTCTGACAATCTGGGAAGTGGCCAATGGCCGCGGCCTGATAATTCCCAACCTGTGCCACAAGCCCGCGCCGGGATACCGGCCTGACGGCAACTGCCGCGCCTGCATGGTCGAGATCGAAGGCGAACGCGTACTGGCCGCCTCCTGCATCCGCGAGCCGTCCGAGGGAATGGTTGTCACCACCAACAATGCGCGTGCCACGAATGCCCGCAAGATGGTGGTCGAGATGCTGCTGGCCGATCAGCCTGAACAAGACGTCGCCCATGACAAATCCAGCCATTTCTGGGACATGGCGGACATGCAGGGCGTCAGCGAAAGCCGCTTTCCCAAGCTGGAGGAAGGCCGCATCCCGCTGCTCGACGACAGCCATGTTGCGATGTCGGTCAATCTGGACGCCTGCATTCAATGCGGGCTCTGCGTCCGGGCGTGCCGCGAGGTGCAGGTGAATGACGTGATCGGCATGTCCGGTCGCGGGCATGATGCCTATCCGACATTCGATCTGGCCGACCCGATGGGCGACAGTACCTGTGTCGCCTGCGGCGAATGTGTGCAGGCCTGCCCGACAGGGGCCTTGATGCCCGCCACGGTCGTTGACGACGCACAGGTCGGGGACAGTGCCGATTTCGACGAAGAGGTTGAATCCGTCTGCCCGTTCTGCGGTGTGGGCTGTCAGGTCAGCCTCAAGGTCAAGGATGGCCGCGTCAAATATGTCGACGGGATCAATGGTCCCGCGAATGAAGGACGGCTTTGCGTCAAGGGGCGGTTCGGTTTCGACTATATCCATCACCCCCACCGCCTGACCAAACCGATGATCCGCCGCGAGGACGCGCCCCCCAAGGGGCTGAACGTCGATCCGGGCAATCTGTCCACGCATTTCCGCGAAGCCAGCTGGGACGAGGCGCTTGATTTCGCGGCCGGTGGCATGGCGCGGATCGCGCAGGCGCATGGCGGCAAGGCTGTCGCGGGCTTCGGCTCTGCCAAATGCACGAACGAGGAAGCCTATCTGTTCCAGAAGCTGATCCGCGAAGGGTTCAAGCACAACAACGTCGATCACTGCACGCGCCTGTGCCACGCGTCCTCGGTAACCGCGCTGATCGAAAACGTCGGGTCCGGCGCTGTCACGGCGACGTTCAACGAGATCGAAAATGCCGATGTGGCGATCATCATCGGCGCCAACCCGGTGGAAAACCATCCCGTCGCCGCCACGTTCTTCAAGCAGTTCACCAAGCGCGGTGGCAAGCTGATCGTCATGGACCCGCGCGGCGTTGGCTTGCGTCGTTTCGCCAGCCATATGTTGCAGTTCCGCCCCGGCGCGGACGTGTCGATGCTGAACGCGATCATGCATGTGATCGTCGAGGAAAAGCTTTACGATCAGCAATATATCGACGCCTATACCGAGAACTGGGACGCCGAAAAGGCGCATCTGAAAGACTTCAGCCCCGAAAAGATGGCCGAGATTTGTGGCATCGAGGCAGATGTGCTGCGCGACGTGGCGCGGACCTTTGCCGGGGCCAAATCCGCGATGATCTTCTGGGGCATGGGCGTTTCCCAGCATATCCACGGCACCGACAATTCGCGTTGCCTGATTTCGCTGGCGCTGATGACCGGCCAGATCGGACGACCGGGCACCGGACTGCATCCATTGCGCGGACAGAACAACGTGCAGGGCGCGTCCGATGCGGGTCTGGTCCCGATGTTCCTGCCGGATTACCAGTCCGTCACGGATGACAATGTCCGCAAAGCGTTCACGGACGTTTGGGGCAGCGAGGATTTCAGCAACGAGAAGGGACTGACCGTCACCGAGATCGTCGATGACATTCATGCGGGCAACACCCGGTCGATGTATATTCTGGGCGAGAACCCGGCAATGTCGGACCCGGATGTGGATCACGCCCGAGAGGCGTTTGCCAAGCTGGAACATCTGGTGGTTCAGGACATCTTCCTGACCGAAACGGCGAACTATGCCGATGTCCTTCTGCCTGCCTCGACCCTCTATGAGAAATCCGGCACGGTCAGCAATACCAACCGTCAGGTGCAGATGGTCCGTCAGGCGGTGTCACCGCCGGGCGACGCGAAAGAGGATTGGTGGATCGAGGTTGAATTGGCCAAGCGTCTTGGCCTGGGCTGGACCTATACCGACCCCGGTCAGGTCTTCGAAGAGATGGCAGTGAATATGCGCTCTCTCGACAACATCACATGGGACCGCCTGAAAACAGAGGCAGTGACCTACCCGTCGCTGTCGCCCGAAGATCCCGGCCAGCCCGTTGTGTTCGGGGATGGATTCCCGCGCCCTGATGGTCGTGCGAAGTTCACCCCTGCCAGCGTGATCGCGCCTGACGAGGTGCCCGATGCCGAGTATCCGATGATCCTGACCACGGGTCGCCAGCTTGAACACTGGCATACCGGCTCCATGACGCGCCGCGCCAAGGTGCTCGATTCGGTCGAGCCAGAGGCCAACGCGTCGCTGCATCCGAAAACCTTGCGCAAGCTGGGCGTGGTGCCGGGCGGCATGATCCACCTGAGCACGAGGCGGGGTACGATCACGATCATGGCGCGCGCGGATCGTGCCATTTCCGAAGACATGGTGTTCCTGCCCTTCGCCTATGTCGAGGCCGCGGCCAACATCCTCACCAACCCGGCGATTGACCCTTATGGCAAGATTCCGGAATTCAAGTTCGCCGCTGTCCGGGTGGAAAAGGCACCGGACAGCGCATTGGTTGCCGAATGATCGGCAATCCAACAGACCACAGCACTCAATCCTGACAGGGAGCACGACCAAATGGCCTTCAAGACCGACATCCAAATCGCCCGCGAAGCGAAGAAACGACCCATCCAGGAGATCGGCGACAAATTGGGCATCGGCAGCGACGATCTGCTGCCCTACGGCCACGACAAGGCGAAGGTCAGCCAGTCCTTCATCGACGGGGTGCAGAAAAATAACAACGGCAAGCTGATCCTTGTCACCGCGATCAACCCGACACCTGCCGGTGAAGGCAAGACGACAACAACCGTGGGTCTGGGTGACGGACTGAACCGGATCGGCAAGAAAGCGGCCGTTTGTATCCGCGAAGCCTCGCTTGGGCCGAACTTCGGCATGAAGGGTGGCGCTGCGGGTGGCGGCTATGCACAGATCGTTCCGATGGAAGAAATGAACCTGCATTTCACCGGCGACTTCCATGCGATCACCTCTGCCCATTCGTTGCTGTCAGCGATGATCGACAACCACATCTACTGGGGTAATGAGCTTGAGATCGACACGCGCCGCGTCGTTTGGCGCCGCATCGTCGACATGAACGACCGCGCGTTGCGCCAGATCACGGCCAGCCTGGGCGGCGTGGCCAACGGCTTCCCGCGCGAAACCGGGTTCGACATCACCGTCGCGTCCGAGGTCATGGCGATCCTGTGTCTGGCCAAGAATCTGGAAGACCTGCAACAACGACTTGGCGATATGATCGTGGCCTATCGCCGCGACAAGACTCCGGTCTTTGCCCGCGACATCAAGGCCGACGGCGCGATGACCGTTCTGCTCAAGGACGCGATGCAGCCCAACCTGGTGCAGACCCTGGAAAACAACCCGGCCTTCGTGCATGGCGGACCCTTCGCCAATATCGCGCATGGCTGTAACTCGGTCATCGCCACAACCACCGCTCTGAAGCTTGCGGATTATGTCGTGACCGAAGCCGGTTTCGGTGCTGATCTGGGGGCCGAGAAGTTCATGAACATCAAGTGTCGCAAGGCCGGTCTGGCACCGTCCTGTGTGGTGCTGGTCGCCACGGTGCGGGCGATGAAGATGAACGGCGGCGTTGCCAAGGCGGATTTGGGGGCCGAGAACGTGGACGCGGTCAAGAAGGGCTGCGCAAACCTGGGACGTCATATCGAGAACGTCAAATCCTTCGGTGTGCCGGTGGTCGTTGCGATCAACCATTTCGTGACGGATACCGATGCCGAGGTTGATGCGGTCAAGGAATATGTCAAGGGGCAAGGCTCTGAGGCGATCCTGTCGCGGCATTGGGAGTTGGGGTCCGAAGGGTCTGCCGATCTGGCGACGCGTGTGGCCGAAATCGCCGATGGCGAAAGCGCCAATTTCTCGCCAATCTATCCCGACGAAATGCCGTTGATGCAGAAGATCGAAACCGTGGCCAAGCGCATCTACCGGGCCGATGAAGTGCTGGCGGATCAGAAGGTTCGCAACCAGCTCAAGGAATGGGAATCGCAGGGATATGGCAATCTGCCAATTTGCATGGCCAAGACCCAATACAGCTTTACCACCGATCCCGACCGTCGCGGAGCGCCCACCGGGTTCAGCGTGCCGGTCCGTGAGGTTCGCCTGAGTGCGGGGGCGGGTTTCGTGGTGGTGATCTGCGGTGAGATCATGACCATGCCGGGCTTGCCGCGCGTGCCTTCGGCGGAGAATATCAGGCTCAACGCAGACGGCGACGTCGAAGGGTTGTTTTGACTTGACGGGCGGGACGTCGCGCGGCTGCGCCGACGCCCCGCCCACCCTCCCATCTGCCGCCTGGTTCTGACTTGTGGTGGTGGATATTTCGACCAGACAAACAAGAAGGTAATCCGATGACAGCGACAATCATCGACGGCAAGGCATTCGCGGCACGCGTGCGCGAACAGGTGGCTGAGCATGTGACGCGATTGAAGACAGACCATGACCTCAAGCCGGGTCTGGCGGTTGTGCTTGTCGGCGAAGATCCGGCATCGCAGGTTTATGTCCGTTCCAAGGGCAAGATGACTGTCGAGGTCGGGATGAATTCGGTCGAGCACAAGCTGGATGCCGATACGTCAGAAGCCGATCTGCTGTCTCTGATCGACCAGTTGAACAATGATCCAGAGATCCACGGCATTCTGGTGCAACTGCCTTTGCCGAAGCATCTGGATGAAGATCTGGTGATCAATTCGGTCGCGCCTGAAAAGGATGTCGACGGGTTTCACATTTCCAACGTCGGACTCTTGGGCACCGGACAGAAAAGCATGGTGCCCTGCACGCCGCTGGGCTGCCTTATGATGCTGCGCGACCACCATGGCAGCCTGTCTGGAATGGACGCGGTTGTCATTGGACGGTCCAATATCGTGGGCAAGCCGATGGCGCAATTGTTGCTGGGAGACAGCTGCACCGTGACCATCGCGCATAGCCGTACGAAGGATCTTGCCGACGTGGTGCGCCGCGCCGATATCGTCGTTGCTGCGGTGGGGCGGCCCGAGATGGTGCCGGGCGACTGGATCAAACCCGGCGCGACCGTGATCGATGTCGGCATCAACCGCATCGAGCGCGATGGCAAGAACAAGCTGGTGGGCGATGCCGATTTCGACAGCTGCGCCGCCGTTGCCGGTGCGATCACCCCGGTGCCAGGCGGCGTGGGGCCAATGACCATCGCCTGTTTGCTGGCGAACACCGTGACGGCCTGTTGCCGGGCGAATGGGCTTGCTGAACCTGAGGGACTCACGGCGTGAAGGATGCGCCGCAAGACCATCGGCTGATCGACGGCAAGGCCGTCATGGCGCGTATTCTGGATGATGTATCCGCCTATTTTGCGGGTGCAGATGTCGGCCAGAAGGGCGCTCGGCTGGTGTCCGTGAGTATCGGCGACAGCCCCGAAGTCGCGGTCTATGTGCGCAATCAGGCGCTGGCCGCGCAAAAGGCCGGCCTGCGTTTCTATCAAGAGCTCTGGAGCGATGAGGTCAGCCAGGAAGAATGCAAGCAACTGATCGTCGAGATGAATGACGATCCCAGCATTGTGGGCATCATTCTGCAACGCCCTGTTCCGGATCATATCAATGTCCGTTCGTTGCAGTCGGCTATTCACCCGTTGAAGGATGTGGAGGGTATGAACCCCGCCTCCATCGGGAATATCGTCTATTCAGACATGGCGCTGGCACCCTGTACGGCGGCGGCGGCGGTTGAATTGATCAGGGAAACCGGACTGGAGCTCAAGGGGCTCGAAGTTGTCATGGTCGGTCATTCGGAGATCGTCGGCAAACCGGCTGCTTTGTTATTGATGGCGGAGGGTGCGACCGTCACCGTCTGCCATCACATGACCAGGGCGCTTGCGATGCATTCACGCCGCGCGGATGTGCTGGTGGTTGCGGTGGGGAAACCGCATCTGATCGGGGCGGATATGGTCAAGCCGGGCGCGGTTGTGATCGATATTGGCATCAACCAGATCACGGATGCGGCCGGTAAAACCCAGATCGTCGGAGATGTTGATACTGCTGCGGTCAAGGAGGTCGCCGGTTGGGTGACGCCTGTGCCGGGCGGGGTGGGGCCGGTGACGGTCGCCATTCTGATGCGCAACGCGATGATCGCACACCAGCGCCAGAGGGAGGTCGGCTGGATCTGCTGAGGCTGACTGCATCTTGGCGGGTCTCTTTTTGAGAGGAGGACGAACATGAAGCAGAGCATGCTGGAACAGATTGGCGGCGAAGACGCGCTGCGCAAACTGGTGAATGACTTTTACGACCTCATCGAGACGATGCCCGAAGGTGCCGAGATCAAGAAGATGCATGACCGGGGCCATGGGTTGGCGCATGTCCGGCTGGAACAGTTCAACTTCATGTCCGGTTTTCTGGGCGGTCGGCGTTACTACGAAGAGAAATTCGGCCATATGGACGTGAAATTGATGCATGAGCATGTGCCGATTTCAGAAGCGGAAGCCGAAAACTGGTTGACCTGTATGGATAAGGCACTGGAAGTCAACGGACTTGCCGGACCTGAAATCGAGCGATTGCGCGGCGTGCTGCGGCGTGTGGCGATGCTTCTGGTCAACGATTTGGGCGCTTGGGGTGTGCCAGCGACCGAGGGACCGCAGACAAGCTGATAATCTACTTGGCACTTTCTGAGTGATCGCATTGCAAGCGCGTCTGTCGGGTCAGACGCGCCTTTTTTGCATTCAGCCGACGAAGCACTGCAAGCGCGATTTTATCGAGCGTCGAATGGAAAATGGCACCCGTCGGCCGGGAGGGGTGTGCCGACGGGTGCGCCCGGTACTGTCCTGCTACTGCAAGGCAGCAGCGGCGACATTCACGGGATGGATAGACGGCTGACGCGCCAGAATACGCGTCAGCCGTGATGCTAGCCAGCGCTGATCTGCTTGGCCTTTTCCACCAGGACTTCGGCCTGGCGGATGGAGGCATAGTCGATCAGACGGCCATCAAGCGATACAGCACCTTTGCCTGCCGCTTCGGCTTCGGCCATCGCCTTGAGGATACGTTCGGCCCGATCCACCTCGTCTTTGGAAGGGCTCATCACCTCGTTTGCAAGGGCGATCTGGCTGGGATGGATGGCCCATTTCCCCTCGCAGCCGATGACGGCAGCACGGTAGGCGGCTGCCTTGAACCCGTCGGGATCGGAAAAATCGCCGAACGGGCCGTCCAGTGGGCGCAGACCGTTGGCGCGGGCGGCGACGACCATGCGCGAAATGGCGTAGTGCCACATGTCGCCCCAGTGAGTTTGGCGATTGCCGTCACCGTCTGGATCCGTCAGCACGGAATAATGCTCGTTGACACCACCGATAACGGTGGTGCGTGCACGCATGCTTGCGGCGTAGTCCGCGACACCGAAATGCAGGCTTTCGTTGCGTTTGGACGCGGCGGCGATCTCGTGGACGTTTTGCATGCCAAGGGCTGTTTCGATGATATGTTCGAAGCCGATGCGCTTTTTGAGACCTGTGGCATCCTCGACCTGGGTCAGCAGCATGTCCACGGCATAGACATCTGCGGCAGTGCCTACTTTGGGGATCATGATCAGATCCAGACGTTCGCCGGCCTGTTCAACAATGTCCACAACGTCGCGATACATGTAGTGCGTATCAAGCCCGTTGATCCGAATCGACATGGATTTTTTGCCCCAGTCGATCTCATTCAGCGCCTTGATGATGTTCTTTCGGGCTTGCAATTTTTCGTCGGGAGCGACGGCATCTTCGAGATCCAGAAAGATCACGTCGGCGTCAGAATCAGCTGCTTTTTCAAACATTTGTGGCTGACTTCCGGGAACGGCCAACTCGCTTCTGTTCAGGCGTCCGGGGGCCTGTTCGATTGGATGGAAACTCATGTTCTATGCTCCTTGGCGGTCATTGCTCTGGCAGCCCCTATGCAAGTAGGAAGAATAGTTTCCTGTCAAGAAAATAATTCCGAGCCTGTCAAACCGGGTCATTCTTCGGCTTGCTCACGCGAGGCTCGTTCTCCGGGCAAGCGGCTGCTGTAGTAGAAGGCGATCGCTTGCGCCCGGTTCCTGACCGAGAGTTTTTCGAACAGGTTCGAGAGGTGGAATTTCACGGTGTTTATCGAAATATCCAATTCCTTCGAAAGCTCGCGATTGGTCAGACCTTTCGACAGCGCCTCAAGCATGATCCGCTCGCGCCGCGACAGGGAATGGATCGGATCCTTCTGAAGGTCGCGCACATCGAGAAACGGAAAGACCATCTGCCCCGCCGCGACCGCGATGCAGGTGTCAAGCAACCCCTCGACAGGGCCGTTCCGCGCCACAAAACCGGCCGCACCTGCCGCCATTGCGCCGCGATGCGCATCGCTGTTCTCATCCGCATAGACGACCAGCCGCGGTGCTTTTTCGTGCTCGCGCAGCACTTCCAGCAGCCTGGCACCGCCCAGCACGGGCAGATTCCAGTCGATGACACCGACCTGCACCGGCACCCGCATGACCGTTCCAAGAAAACCTTCGGCGGTGCCGGAGGTGGCAATCAACGAGAATCGCTTGTCGCGCTCAAAATAGGCGGACATTGCCGACAGAACGAGCGGATTGCTGTCGGCCAACATGATGCTGATCGGGGGTGCGATTTCGTTAACCATATCAAATCATAGCCTTTATTTGCATAAACTATACGTTTGGGTAGGGTCTAAAACAGTATACCATGGCATATTTGCCTGAAAGGATAGTGATTTCCCCACCCATTTAGATACCCAAAAGCAGTAATGACGGATGTTGCGCGATTTGTCGAGTGAGTGTTTCCTGATGGGGACTGGAAATTAACTGATAGGAAAAATATCAGCATGACCGACACTGAGATCTTCCCGCAGCTCGACATTCCGCAAACTCTTGCCGCAGGGCCTGGGCCCGGCAATACCGATCCTCGTGTGTTGCAGCGTTTCACCGCTGCGGGGGTCGCGGATCATATGCAACCCGATGTGTTGCGCGGCATGGTCGAGGCAAAACACATGTTGCGCGATGTAATGGGTACGCTCAACGTTCATACTTTCGGCGTTGCCGGTACGGGCTGGAGCGGCCTGGACGTAATGTTCAACGCGGTGATGCCGGGCGACAAGGTCGTCGTGTTCAATAACGGCACGTTTTCGGGAATCGATGGCCTGACTGTCCGCATGAAGGCAGCGACCGCCGAGGAACTGGCAGCCAATCCACTGGACCCCAAGCCTGCCTCTGTCACCATCATCGACGTGCCGCATGGTGAGTCGGTCAGCGGCGAAATCGTTGAAAAAGCCCTGTCAGAGCATAAGCCGAAATGGGCCGCGATGGCGCATTGGGAAACCGGTTCAGGCCGGATCAACGATCTGCGCGGGTTCTCGGATGCCTGCGAACGCCATGATGTCATGGGCCTGATCGACGCTGTGTCGTCGCTGGGCGTCGAGGATTTCCGGATTGACGATTTCCCCGGCGTGCACGGCTGGGCCTCTTGCCCGCAGAAAGGCATCTGCTGCCTGCCGCTGACCTACGCCCCGGTATCGTTCACGGATCGCTATATCGACGTTCTGAAATCCACAGGCTGCCGCAGCTTCGTGCATCATCCGATCCTCGAAGCGCGTCACTGGGGGATTATCGACGGCAAGGATGCCGAGAAGGGAGTGTATCACCGCACGCACAGCCCCTATGCGGTCGCCGCCTTCCACGAGGCGCTGCGGATCACCCTTCAACATGGCGTCGCACAGCGCGCGCGGGACTATGCTTTCCACGAGGCAGCCCTGCGCGAAGCCGTGACGACAATGGGGTGCAAGGTGTCGTCGAACATGACGTCGCTGGTGGTGCTGAACCTGCCCGAGGAATTGGCAGGCCGCGAAATGGAGCTGGTTCAGAATTGCCGGGCAAATGGTTTCGGTATCTGGCCGACGCTGTCGCAACCGGTGCAGATCCGTATCGGCATTCTCAACCTGCTGACGCAGGACGCAATCCTTGAGATCGCGACCCGGTTCGGTGACGCAATGCGCGAATTGGGTGCCAAGATCGACACCGATGCGGTCCGTGATGGGCTGAACCGGCATTACGACACCGATATCGCAGCGGAATAATCTGTCACCGGGAGGAACAGAACTATGGATATTCACGAGTATCAGGCCAAGGAAGTGCTGAGTAACTTTGGCGTAGAGGTGCCCGCTGGGGCACTGGCCTACAGTCCTGAACAGGCCGCATATCGCGCCCGCGAAATGGGTGGCGAGCGTTGGGTGGTCAAGGCGCAGATCCACGCCGGCGGACGAGGCTTGGCCGGTGGCGTCAAGGTTTGCAACAGCGACGTCGAAATTCAGGAAGTCACGGAAAACATGTTTGGCCGCAGGCTGGTCACGCATCAGACCGGCCCCGAGGGCAAAGGCATCTACCGTGTCTATGTCGAGGCAGCCGTGCCGATCGACCGCGAGATCTATCTGGGCTTCGTTCTGGACCGGACAAGCCAGCGCGTGATGATCGTGGCGAGCGCCGAAGGCGGAATGGAGATCGAGGATATCTCGGCTGACCGGCCCGATAGTATCGTGCGCGCCACCGTCGAACCGGCTGTGGGTTTGCAGGAATTCCAGTGTCGCGAGATCGCGTTCAAGCTGGGGATCGACGCAGGGATGGTGCAGCAGATGGTGCGCACCCTTCAGGGATGTTTCCGAGCTTTCACCGAGCTTGACGCCACTATGGTTGAAATCAATCCGCTGGTCATAACTGGGGACAATCGTATTCTGGCGCTCGACGCCAAGATGACCTTCGACGACAATGCGCTGTTCCGGCATCCGCAGATTTCCGAACTGCGCGACAAATCGCAGGAAGATCCGCGCGAGAGCCGCGCGGCCGACCGCGGACTGTCTTATGTCGGTCTGGATGGCAATATCGGCTGCATCGTCAACGGTGCCGGGCTTGCGATGGCCACGATGGACACAATCATGCTTGCCGGGGGCGAACCCGCGAATTTCCTGGATATCGGGGGTGGTGCCACGCCTGAACGGGTAGCCAAGGCATTCCGTCTGGTTTTGTCCGACACCAAGGTCGAAGCGATCCTTGTCAATATCTTTGCCGGCATCAACCGGTGTGACTGGGTGGCAGAAGGCGTGGTGAAGGCGCTGCGCGAAGTCGAAGTAAACGTGCCGGTGATCGTGCGCCTTGCCGGAACCAATGTCGAGGAGGGTCAGAAGATCCTCGCGGAAAGCGGTCTGCCACTTATCAGGGCAACGACCCTTGTCGAAGCCGCTGAACGCGCCGTCGGCGCGTGGCAGAGCGATCTTGATCAAAGCACCAAAGTGAGGGCCGTGTAATGAGCATCTATCTGGACCGCGATACGAAAGTGCTTGTGCAGGGGATTACTGGCAAGATGGCCCGGTTCCATACCAAGGACATGATTGAATACGGCACCAATGTCGTGGGCGGTGTCGTTCCCGGCAAGGGCGGCGAAACCGTCGAAGGCGTTCCCGTCTTCAACACGATGAAGGAAGCCGTCGCTGAAACGGGTGCCGAGGCGACCCTTGTCTTTGTTCCGCCCCCCTTTGCGGCCGACAGCATCATGGAAGCAGCCGATGCTGGTGTCCGGTATTGCGTCTGCATCACCGACGGCATTCCCGCGCAGGACATGATCCGGGTGAAACGCTACATGTACCGCTATCCGAAAGAGCGGCGCATGGTGTTGACCGGCCCGAACTGCGCCGGAACGATCAGCCCCGGCAAGGCGCTTCTGGGGATCATGCCCGGACATATCTATCTGCAAGGCAATGTGGGGATCGTCGGGCGGTCCGGGACGTTGGGGTATGAGGCCGCGGCACAGCTCAAGGAGCGTGGGATCGGGATATCCACCTCGGTGGGGATTGGCGGCGATCCGATCAACGGGTCCTCCTTCCGCGATATCCTTGAACAGTTCGAGAATGACCCGGACACGCATACCATCTGCATGATCGGCGAGATCGGCGGACCACAGGAAGCCGAAGCCGCCGAATATATCCGCGATCACGTCAGCAAGCCAGTGGTCGCCTATGTGGCCGGTCTGACCGCACCGAAGGGCCGCACGATGGGACATGCCGGGGCGATCATCTCGGCCTTCGGGGAAAGCGCCAGCGAAAAGGTGGAAATTCTGACCGCCGCGGGCGTGACCGTTGCCGAAAACCCTGCGGTGATCGGTGAAACCATCGAACGTGTCATGCAATAGGAGGTTGTTTCAATGGTGAAGCCCAAGGTTCTGGTCACGCGTCGTTGGCCCGCAGCGGTCGAAGCGCAACTTTCCGAAAGTTTCGATACGGTCCTCAACACATCGGACAAACCGCTTGGCCCGGAGGACTTTCGGGCGGCGCTGTCTTCGTGTGACGCCGTGCTGCCGACCGTGACCGATTCAATCGGTGGCGAGGCGATGCAGATGAAGTCTGTACAGACCAGGATCATCGCCAATTACGGGGTCGGTTATACCCATATCGACATCGCCGCCGCGAATGATCTTGGCATCACCGTCACGAACACACCGGATGTTCTCAGCGAATGTACCGCCGATCTTGCCATGACGCTTTTGCTGATGGTTGCAAGGCGGGCAGGCGAAGGGGAACGTGAGATCCGCGAAGGCCGCTGGACGGGTTGGCGGCCGACGCATCTGGTTGGAACCAAGGTCTCGGGCAAGACGCTCGGGATCATCGGGTTCGGCAGGATCGGTCAGGAGGTCGCCCGCCGGGCGCATCATGGTTTCGGCATGAAGATCGTGGTGCAGAACCGCAGCAAGGTTGCGCCCGAAGTGCTGGCACAATGCAACGCCACCCAGGTCGATGACATCGAAACGCTGATGCCGCTTTGCGATTTTGTTTCGCTGCATTGTCCGGGCGGTGCCGAAAATCGGAACATGATCAACTCTGCCCGGCTGGAACTGATGAAGCCGGACGCCTTCTTGATCAACACGGCCCGTGGCGAGGTGATAGACGAACTGGCGCTGTCGCAGGCGCTTTGGTTCAACACGATCGGAGGGGCAGCACTTGATGTGTTCGTGGGTGAACCACGGATCAATCCGGCGCTTCTGGATTGTGACCGTCTGGTGATGCTGCCGCATCTGGGCAGCGCCACCCACGAATCCCGCGAGGCGATGGGCTTCAGGGTCATTGATAACCTGCGCGATTTCTTTGAAGGGCGCGAACCGAGGGACAGGGTCAACTGATGGCACAAGCCGAGGCGTCCACCGGGCCGGAGCACGCTCTTGCAGTATCCGATGCCTATGCCGACACCCTGCGGACCGAGGTGCAGGAACTGTGGCGCAATGTGATTGCACATCGTGCGCCGCAAGTCCTGCCATTGCTCGACAGCTCTGATGGCTCCCTGCCGCAAGGCAAGGATCAGGCCAGCTATCTTCAGGCGTTGAATATCTGGTTTCAACTTCTGAAGATCGTGGAAGAAAACGCCGCGATGCGGGCCCGGCGCGAAGCAGAGACCAAAGACGGAGCCGATGCGGTGAGTGGCAGTTTCGCCAGAGCACTGGCTGACGCGGGAGATGTCTCGCGGGCGGACTTCGATGATGCCGCGCAGCGCCTGTCGGTTGGCCCGACATTGACGGCGCACCCCACGGAAGCAAAGCGCGTTACCGTTCTTGAGATCCATCGCCGCATCTACCGCGGACTGGTGAAGCTTGAGACACGGCGCTGGACGCCGCGCGAACGCCGTGACCTCATGCGGGATCTGGAAAGTGAGATCGACCTGCTGTGGTTGACCGGTGAGTTGCGTTTGCAGCGCCCCACGCCCGAAGATGAAATCGAATGGGGCTTGCAGTTTTTCCGCGACGCGCTTTTCGACGCGGTGCCCGAACTTTATCACAGGTTCCATGATGCTGCGCAAAGCCGCTTCGGTATCGGGGGCGATACGTCGCCCTGTGTGCATTTCCATTCCTGGATCGGTGGGGATCGCGACGGCAACCCCAATGTCACCACGCAAACCACGCAGGCCGCACTGAAGAGGAACCGGGCAACCATCCTCGCGCGGTATGTGACCGAATTGACCGATGCTGCCAGACACATCAGCGTCAGCACCGCGATTGCCGGACTGCCGCCCGAGACGCTTGAAGTGCTGACAAAGATCATAGATGCAGCGCCACCTGCCGACAGCGCCATCCATCCCAATCCCGGCGAGCATTTTCGACAGGCGCTGAGCGCGATGGCGCGGCGCATAAAAACCACGCAATCAGGTGGGGCAGGGACGTATCGACAGGTTCGGGACTTTATTCAGGATCTGCGCCGGATCGAGGACGGCCTTGTCGCAATCGGTGCCGCCCGGTTGGCGGCCCGACACATCCAGCCGATCCGCTGGCAGGCGGAAGTGTTCGGATTTCGGACCGTTACGCTGGACGTCCGGCAGAACTCTTCCGTGACCACGCGCGTGATCACCGAAATCTGGGCACTGACCGAAACCCCGCCCGAATATGGAACACCCGAATGGTCAGCGCGGTTGCGCCGGGATCTAGGCAGCGCCGATCTGCGATGGGTCGATCATGACAAGCTGGGCGACGAAGCCCGCGAAATGATGGCGTTGCTGACACTGATGCGACAGGCATCTCTGGGCGGCGATCCGCAGGCGATGGGCCCGTTTATCCTGTCGATGACGCGGTCTTGTGACGATCTGCTTGGGGTCTATTTGCTGGCGCGATACGCTGGCTTTGGGGCTGAAAAGCTGGACCTGTCTGTTGTGCCGCTTTTTGAAACGATAGACGACCTGCGCGCTGCACCACAGATCCTGGACCAGTTGCTTAAGGTGCCGCTGGCCCGGCGCAGCCTTGTCGGCCGCGACAGCCAGATCGAGGTGATGCTGGGCTATTCCGACAGCAACAAGGATGGCGGATTCATCTGTTCCACCTGGGAATTGGAAAAAGCGCAGCGCAACATCACCCGCAGCCTTCAGGCACATGATTGCCGCCCGGTCTTTTTCCACGGGCGCGGCGGGTCGGTCAGCCGGGGTGGCGCGCCAACGGAACGTGCCATCGCGGCCCAGCCGCATGGCACTGTGCACGGCAAGCTGCGGACCACCGAACAGGGCGAGGTCGTCTCGTCCAAATTTGCCAATCGCGGCACTGCTCAACATGAACTGGAACTGCTCGCGTCTTCGGTTCTTGCGCGGTCCTTAAGCAAAGTCGCGCCCGAAAACAGGCCAGACCATCACGACGCGCTGGAGGCGCTGTCGGGAATGTCGCAGACCGCCTACAGCACTTTGCTGCACCAGCCCGGATTCGTGAGCTATTTCCAATATGCCAGCCCGGTCGAGGAATTGGCGATGCTCAAGATGGGGTCACGCCCGGCGCGGCGTTTCGGGGCCGAAAGCCTTGATGATCTGCGCGCGATCCCGTGGGTTTTTGCCTGGTCGCAGAACCGCCACCTTATCACGGGCTGGTATGGGTTCGGATCGGCGATCACCTCTTTTCGACGGTTCCGCAAGGAAGAGGGCGATGTGCTGCTGCGGACCATGTTCGCGCAATCGCCGCTTTTTCGGCTGATCGTGGACGAAGTGGAAAAATCGCTGTTCCATACGGATATGGATGTGGCGGCGCGCTATGCCGAACTGGTTGCCGATACCGATATTCGCGACAACATTTTCGGAATGATCCAACGCGAATACGAGGCAAGCTGCCAATGCCTGCGCACGATCACCGGTGCCGGCCAGATCGGTGCCCGTTTCCCCATGATGAGCAGCCGCTTTGCGCGCATTCGGGGCGAACTGGACCGCGTGCACGATATGCAGATCGCGTTGCTGAAAGACAGCCGTTCGAAGACAGATGGTCCGGGAAGTGTGCCGCTGATGCAATCCATGAATTGTGTTGCCGCCGCACTTGGTTGGACCGGATAGCCCCAATATCGAAGGAAATGCAGACATGAATGCCCCCCACCGCGCCACAGGATTTTTCACTGAACCGCTTTCTGATCGTGACGCGGATGTATTTGCCGCGATCACGGGCGAGCTTGGCCGCCAGCGCGACGAGATCGAGTTGATCGCCTCCGAGAACATCGTCAGCCGGGCGGTGATGCAGGCGCAGGGCTCTGTGCTGACCAACAAATATGCCGAAGGCTATCCGGGCCGGCGCTATTACGGTGGCTGTGACTGGGTCGATGTGGCCGAAAACCTTGCCATCGACCGCGCCTGCCAGCTGTTTGGCTGCGGCTTTGCCAATGTGCAGCCCAATTCCGGCAGCCAGGCCAATCAGGGCGTGTTCCAGGCGCTGATCAAACCCGGCGACACCATCCTGGGCATGAGCCTCGATGCGGGCGGTCACCTGACCCATGGCGCGCGGCCCAACCAGTCGGGCAAATGGTTCAACTCGGTCCAATACGGCGTGCGCGAGCAGGACAATATGCTGGATTACGATCAGGTTGCGGCGCTGGCGGCGGAACATAAGCCCAAGCTGCTGATCGCCGGTGGGTCGGCGATTCCGCGCCGGATCGACTTTGCCCGGATGCGCGAGATCGCCGACAGCGTGGGTGCCTATCTGCTGGTCGACATGGCGCATTTCGCCGGTCTCGTGGCCGCGGGCGAACATCCCAGCCCCTTCCCGCATGCGCATGTCGCCACCACGACGACGCATAAAACCCTGCGCGGGCCCCGCGGCGGCATGATCCTGACCAATGACGAGGAGATCGCCAAAAAGGTCAACTCGGCGATCTTCCCCGGCATCCAGGGCGGCCCGCTGATGCATGTGATCGCGGCCAAGGCGGTGGCTTTCGGCGAGGCGCTGGACCCCTCCTTCAAGACCTATGCCAAACAGGTCATCGCCAACGCGCAGGCGCTGAGCGACCAGCTGATCAAGGGCGGGCTGGACACGGTCACCCACGGCACCGACACGCATGTGGTGCTGGTCGACCTGCGGCCCAAAGGCGTGAAAGGCAACGCCACGGAAAAGGCCCTGGGGCGGGCGCATATCACCTGCAACAAGAACGGCGTGCCATTCGATCCCGAAAAGCCGACCGTGACCAGCGGCATCCGGCTGGGCAGCCCCGCCGGTACCACACGCGGCTTCGGTGAGGCCGAATTCCGCCAGATCGCCGACTGGATCATCCAGGTGGTCGACGGCCTCGCAGCCAACGGCGAAGACGGCAACACAGAGGTCGAAGTCAAGATCCGCGCCGAAGTCGAAGCGCTGTGCAAACGCTTCCCGATCTACCCGGACATCTGAAGCGGCATCCAGCACCTGCCCCCAGACAGGCACCGGGGGCGGGGCATAACTTTCCGGCGGACATTCTGACAGGAAACGATGCAGAGACGGGCCGTCCAGAACCAGTCGACCGAGGCTAGAAAACCATATTCCAGCCTCCGTCATCCCGAACCCCGCCTTCTCTCGCCAGCCCCTCTTTCAAATTCTCATTGGCAAAAATACTCCGGGGAGTGTGAGGGGCTGGCCCCTCACTC
>NZ_QJSD01000018.1 GCF_003313245.1 Primorskyibacter marinus | reverse complement strand
ACCCACAACCTATTCTGGCACCCCTCCGGAAGGCGCTGACACAACAATATCAGCGCACGAACGCCAATGCTGCTGCCAATCCACATCTGAAGGTACGTGCCGATGGCACCTTCCACATCGCTACCCCGGCAGCCGGGGCGGATGGTTCCAGCCCAACCAATGAACTGTTTCCTCAACGGCACGATGTACCGCTGGCACAGGTGCTTGAGACGATCAATAATCACTGCGCGATGCTCGGCGCTTTCGAACACTGGCAGCAGACCCACATTCGTCAGGCGGTCTCCCGCCCCGCACTCCTGGCTGGGATCATGGGCCTTGGATGTGGAATCGGCGTGCGCAAAATGGCAAGGATCTCGTCTCGCGTGACCGAGGGCGAACTGGAACACATCGTTAATTGGCGGTTTTCTCTCGACAATATCCGCGCCGCGAACGACGCTGTGGTCAAAGCTATGGATGAGATGGACCTGCCCAATATCTATCGGAACAAGGCGGACAAGCTGCACACCGCCAGTGATGGGCAAAAGTTCGAGGTTCGCGGCGAAAGCCTCGCTGCCAGCCGTTCGTTCAAGTATTTTGGCCAGGGACAAGGCGTCAGCGCCTACACATTCGTTGATGAACGCCACATCCTCTGGCATTCCCTTATGATCAGCGCTGCTGATCGGGAAAGCGCGTTCGTAATCGATGGCCTCATGTGCAATGACGTCGTCAAAAGTGACATCCATTCCACCGACAGCCACGGCTACACCGAAGCCATCTTCGGGATGACGCACCTGCTGGGCTTTTCCTTCGCCCCACGGATCAAAGGCATTGGAAAACAGACCCTCTACATCTTCAAGCCGGACCGCCCAAGGGATCATGATTGGATCATCGCGCCGGACAAAACCATCAATGAGACCCTGATCCGCGAAAACTGGGATGCTCTGTTACGTCTGGTCGCCACCATCAAGCTCAAGGAAAACACCGCGTCCGACATCTTCCGGCGGCTCAATTCCTATTCCCGGCAGCACGCGCTCTATCAGACTCTGAAAGCCTTCGGGCAGATCATCAAATCGCTGTTCATCCTGCGCTATGTCGATGACCTGAGCCTGCGGCAGGCCATCGAACGTCAGCTCAACAAGGTCGAACTCGCCAACCGCTTCACCCGCGCTGTCGCCGTTGGCAATCCCCGCGAGTTCACCCAAGCCGAAAAAGAGGAACAGGAGATCGCCGAGGCCTGCAACCGCCTCATCAAAAACAGCATCATCTGTTGGAACTACCTCTACCTCGCCCACCAACTCGAAAGGGCCCCGGATGAGGAAACCAAAGAAAACCTGCGTCGCACGATCGCCGCACACGCCCCAATGGCCTGGGCACACATCAACATGCTCGGCGAATACGACTTCTCTGATGATAAACTCCGCGACGCGCTCGGAATCCTCCCCCTGAAATCAGCCGCCTGACACACCCTCCAGATCAGGGGGAGATAAAACAGGAAAAATCACAACGAATTAACCGCTTACAGAGATCCCTGTGGGACCAAACGTTCCTTTATGCCGACGGACCCGATGAACTGGATTTCGCCAAGGACGCCCGGCTGCTTGTTGTAGATGTGACCCCGCTTGATGGTTCGGATTGTTTCGATCCCGCTCAAAGTCGCTTAGGTTGATCGTAAGGATCGAAAACTCTGGCGATAACCGAAAAGAACCGCGCCATTTGCCACCGACGCGGACGTAGGTCGCGTCCACGTGCCAATCGGTGCTCGCACGACGCAGATGTTTCCCGGTTCGTTTTGTTCATTCGAGACCAAATTGCTGCACCCATCTATAAACCGTTGATCGGTCAACCCTGATACAGCGTTCGGAGAGTAGCTCGACCACGTCTTGATAAGACGGCGGATAGCGCAAATACCAACGTACCGCGTAAAGGGTGATGTCACAAGGGAAGCGGTGGTGTTTGAACGGAATTTTGCGCGGTATACCTCACCTCAAAACCCCGAAACTGGCGAGGTTAGTCATTAATGCAACAAACGTGGTCTGACCCCGGACACCCTTTATATCGCTCCACTTTGGACGAGATTAGAGCTGACTGGTGCAGCGCACCACGTGGAACGCTTGCATTTTTCGCTAGCGAAGCCTATCTTATAGCGATGAACAGCAAGCACCGGAAAACCCTTGCCGCCGTCTTCACCGATCCGGTGTCTGGCACCATCGAATGGGCGGCAGTCGAAAACCTGCTGCTGGCCGCAGGGGCACGACTGATCGAAGGGCGCGGATCACGGGTGCGGTTCGAGAAGGATGGCGAGGTAGGGGCGTTTCACCGTCCGCACCCTGCCAAGGAAGCGAAACGATACCAGGTGCGCGATGCCCGCGACTTTCTGGAACGGATCGGGGTAAGACCATGAGCAACACAATGACCTACAAGGGCTATGCTGCCCGGATTGAATATGACGACGAAGACGGGATTTTTACGGGCCGGATTGCCGGTATTCGCGACGGGGTAGGTTTTCATTCCGATACCGTGGAAGGGTTGCGCGAAGCCTTCCACGAGGCTGTCGAAGACTATATCGAAACCTGCGCCAAGATCGGCAAGGAGCCGCAGAAAGCCTATTCGGGACAGGTCATGTTCCGGGTCAGCCCCGATGTTCATCGCAAGGCTGCTTTGGCTGCCGAGCTGTCGGGCAAGAGCCTGAACCAATGGGCCGAAGAAGTGCTCAATCGGGCCGCCGGGTAAGCCGCCGTAACTTCACACGGTTTCGATTTTAACCCCTTGCAAAACAGGGGAAAGGAGACAGTTTAGGGTACGAAGGTAATGTTCCTATTTCTTGCCATCTTCACACCCATCAAAACCCCCTTTTTAACATCGGCCCGAAGCGGTCGATGAAGGACCAGTTCACCGCGTGTTCGAACCTGTCGTGCTCGTCACAGAGGCGTTCACATTCCACACAACCAGAACATCGCCCTCACGCAATGCCTTGAGGCAGGCGTCCAGACCGGAGCGGTCATCTTTCTTTCCGGATGCCAGATCCGAGTAAATCTGGTTCTCTTCGACACCTGATGCGATCAGGGCATCCCGTTGCAAGTCGAGGGATTGGCTGCCGTCGACTTTTGAGAACGCGTGCATAGCCGATCAGCATGTTTCACAAACGTTCTTTTGAGATGCTTTGGAAACAGATCTGCTTTTATGACCTCTACCGCTATTTGGGCATTTTTTCGTCGTTAAACGACGCTCGCTGTTCGATTGAGCGCCCTGTAAACGGTTGGCCTTGAGACGGCGAATAGCTCGGCGAGGTCGCTGATTGAATAGTCGCCGGTGTCGTGCATGCGGCGCAGTTCCTTGTGTTGTTTGTCGGACAGCTTCGGTTTCTTACCCTTAAGCTTTCCCTTGGCGCGGGCGATGGCCATGCCTTCGCGGGTACGCATGCGGATCAGGTCGACCTCGAACTCGGCGAAGGTGGCAAGGATGTTAAAGAACATCTTTCCCATCGGATCAGTCGGGTCATGGATACTAGCTCCGATGGCGAGTTTGACGCCAGTCTTTTCAAGCTGATCCGCAATCGCACGGGCGTCAGGGACGGAACGCGCCAGTCGATCAAGTTTTGGCACCACGAACGTATCCCCTTCGCGCACCGCTGCCAGAGCTTGGGCCAGACCGGAGCGCTCCCGGTTTTTGCCAGTTAGGCCGTGATCGGTGTAAATGCGATCTTCCGGCACATTAAGATCGAGAAGCGCCGCACGCTGTGCGGCGAGGTCTTGTTTGTCGGTCGAGCAGCGTGCGTAACCGATGCGGGTTTCAGTCATGTGTACGTCCTTGGGCCAGAAATGGCCGAAGATTGTCTGGCCATGCAATGAGTGTAACGCAAAGGGCCCCTTCAATGATATAATAATCGTACCAATCAAATGAGACTCTCTTTTCCCAATAGATGCTGATGAGAGGCCGGCGGCGAGAAGCCGTCCGGTGATCGATCCCCTTTCGGACAGATCAGTGAAGCACAGTGGAGGAAGCAATACGCCGGTTCGCCGTTCTGCGGCCTCATCTGGAAGAAGACGCATCTCTTGTTGTCGTCGCCCGCGCGGCCGATATTCCGATCCGGACGGCACAACGGTGGCTGGTGCGCTACGGACTGGAAGGTCTGGGTGGGCTGGAGAGCAAAACACGATCGGACCGAGACATACGCAAACTACCCGAAAATCTGGTTGCTCTGATCGAGGGCTGGCGCTTCACAAACCCCGACCATCCTCTGCCGCAATCTGTCGGCGTGTTGACGCCGTTGCCAAGAGTCGGGGGTGGCCTGTCCCATCCTATGGCACCGTTCATTCCATCGTGCAGGCGCTCGATCCTGCGATGGTCACGCTGGCACAAGATGGACCATGTGCCTCTCGAGACCGCTTCGCGTTTGAAATCTTCACTATGTTTAGGTGCCATATCCGGTTTCCTCTATGGCAAGCATTGCTCGCAAGAAACCGAAACGGAAGTGAATCAAGTCAACCTGACAGTTTTGGGTGAAGTGGAACGGGAGAACGTCCGCCTTCGCAAGGAAGTCTGCCTGCTGCGAGAGAAGAGGGTAGTGCTAAAAAAACCGGCCGGTTTGGAGCCGCCTGTGCGCGGTAGAAACAGCCTGTGCTATCAACTCCGCCGGAGGGCTGTCAATCGGCATCCAATGTTGGATCTGAAGCAGATTTGGTGCAGCCCAACCTGCTAAGCGCTATATATCGGCAGGTTCTTCAGGAGGTTGCCGATAGCGTCACAGTTTTCACGGCGGGATTTCCTGCCAGCAGGTCTCAAAGCCAACCAGGTTGAGCTTGTCGGGAACACGGTTCGGATCCACTCGCGTTCCGCCAAAGCCACGGCGGCCCTCGCTGAAGCCCGAAGACTGACCGACCGGTTTACCGACATGGTACGCAATGCTCGCGAAGGCGCGCTGGAAGGATGGCTGAAAGAAGCGGAGGACGGGCTGCTCGGTGCCTTCGCTCGTGGGCTCCGGTGCGATCAAGCCGCGGTCGCCGCAGCGCTGAGGGAGCGATGGTCGAATGGCCAGACCGAAGGGCAGATTAACCGCCTCAAGACGCTCAAACGCCAGATGTATGGAAGGGCGAACATCAACCTGCTCAAAGCGCGGCTCGTTCAAGCGACCTGATCTGAGAGGGGCCGAAGTTGCACCAAAACTGAGTCAGAGCCACTTTTGGACGCCGATCACCCCAATACAGAGGTCAATGTTGCATGCTGATCCACGGCTTGGCACACGGCAGCTCTCGGAACTTCTCGACAATGCAGAAGAGTATTATTCGCGCAAGGCGGAACTGGTCCAGCTGCGCTCCGAACTCGCGCGAAATCAGCTGGAATGCGCGGTGCGCAGCGGACGATTGCGGAACGCGCATCTATGGTTATCCTCTGAGGTTCGATCCGATCTAATTGCGCTTTATGTGAGCGCCTCCGCTGCGCGGCTCCCTACCCTGCCGCGCGACCCATGATCTCTTGACCCACTGGTTCAGACTCTTGCCGGAGAACTAGGCCGCGAGCGCGGCCTTGCGGTACACTTCAGGATCGACCCGGAACATCACCTGACCAGAATAAGCCTTCTGCGGCTCCTTGTCGATCTTCTCGCAGGTTTCAATGTAATCCTCGACCGCTTCGTGAAAGGCATCCGTCAGCCCTTTTACAGTGTCGGCATGGAAGCCGACACCATCGCGGATACCCTTCCTACAAAAAATGAACCCCTTGACGATGTCGTCGGTGTGAATCCTTCCGTTCTCGTGAGTTTTACGCACCTTCTGCGCTTGACCTCTTTACTTGTACTCAATCTTGTACAGATAGAGGGGCGAAGGAAATTCGACATGGATGTTATGACCTACTCAGACGCACGTGCTCAACTGAAGAGCCTCATGGATCGAGCTATTCATGACAAGCAGGAAGTTGTCGTGACGCGCAAGAAGGGCGAGTCCGTTGTCGTCGTATCCTTGGACACCTGGAACGCCGTCAATGAGACGTTGCACCTCTTGTCCACACCGAAAAACGCATCTCGCTTGCGCGCGTCGATCGCGCAACTCGATTCTGGAACTGGCGAAGAGCATGAGCTGACCGAGTGAGGCTGGTTTTTTCCGATCAGGCCTGGGAAGACTATCAGTACTGGGTCAGCGCCAACGACAAGGTACGTGATCGGATCAACGAGCTGATCAAGCAATGCACGCGAACCCCTTTCAAAGGAACCGGAAAGCCGGAACCTTTGAAAGGAGATCTCACCGGCTGGTGGTCACGGCGGATTTCTCGGGAAGATCGAATAGTCTACCGGGTCAGTGGTACTGGCGACAGCCAGAGCCTAAAGATTGCGCAACTGCGATTTCATTACTGAAAACCCGTAGGGTTGAACGACCACGATGTGACGAGGTCGAACTTATCGAATCATTTATAACTATAACTATAACTATAACTTTAAATCTATAGCTATAGTCAACTATAGTGTTGACGTTAGAGTTAAACAAAAGCATTCTCCCCCCATGTATGTAATCACCTTCGCAAACCCGAAAGGCGGTTCGGGGAAAACCACGTCCGCCATGCTATTGGCCGAACAGATCGCTATTTCTGGCGGTCGTGTTGCTATTCTTGATCTGGACCCAAACGCAAACATCCTTGCCTGGTCGCAGACCCGCGAAGCCGAAGGTAGGGACGTTCCTTTCACTGTTCATGCACGACCGCAGGTTGAAGAGACCGTCGAGCTCATCGACAGCCTATCCAACGAGGCCGACTATCTCATCATCGACCTTGAGGGATCGAAGGATCAGATCGTCACGTTTGCGCTTTCGCGGACAGATTTGTGTATCATCCCCCTCGATGGTGCCCCCATGGAAGCCCGACAGGCAGCGCAAGCGGTTCGCTTAGTGCAAACCACAGCAAACATGATCCGCGCGCAAATCCACTACGCTCTGTTGTTCACACGCACCAACGCCGCATTCCAGACCACGGATGAGCGTGACGTGCGGCAAGAAATGCAGCTCAACAACATTCCGACGCTGCCAGTTCGGATAGCCAAGCGCGCGCCTTACACACGCATCTTCCGGGACGGTGTGCTCTTGTCGGAACTGCCGGGCATCGTGACACACGAAATGCAGGGCAAAACCGCGTCTGTGACCGATAAGGCCATGAAACAGGTGGCCGGAGCCATCGAGAATGCCCGCGACTACGCACAAACAGTCATTGCAACTCTCACGAAGGAGCAGGCATGAGTGGGAAATACGGTTTCTCCGGCGGGATCGACCTGCCCAAGACGACGCCAGCGCCTAAGCCTCGGCCAAAGCTCGATGACAGCTCATTAAGCGAGGCTGTGAAGGCCGGGGCCGATCTTGGCTTCATCAGCAGGGAGCCCGCGACGCGCCTTAAACCTGGCCCCAAACGCAAAGAGGCCCAGGACAAAGTTTCGATACCTGGCCCGAAGCGCGTAGTAGATGATTTCCGGGCTTTTTGTTCAACGCGCGATCTTACCCTGTGGCAGGGTCTAGAGCTGTTGCTTAAAGAACAGAAGGGAAGAAGCGGCTAAGGGTTGCCGCGTTTCTCAAAGATTTTCCGGCAGAACCCTAGGAACGCCCTGTCTGGGTTGGCCGGTGCATCGAGGCCACCGTCTGCCATCCATTCGCGCCATTCTTGCTCTAACGTGTAGATATCCCATCCCGGCGCAACCTTGCGAGCCTCCTGATACACGTCAGGGCTCAAACGGATTGCCCCGGATGCTGCAGCAAGAGCCTGCGGATTTTCCGCGTGACGGTTTGCAAATACGACCATGTTTTCGTCTAATCGGACTGAATAATCCGGCATGTGATTGTACGCCTCATCTTGAGCAACGATGTTGCCAACCAGCCGCTTAAATTCGCGCGGGGTCGAGGCCGATCCACACTTGTCTTGCAAAGCAGACAGACTGATTTTCCAATCTTTCTTAGAGCCACAGTGTTTGCGGGCGATCTCATATATGCGTCGCTCTAAGGGCTTGCGCAGCCGGAAATAATTCCGGTGGAGGGTAAGCACTTCGTGTGCTTGGATCGCGTTGAACACCCAATCAGAGAGCTGCACCTCGATTTCCTGCATCCGACCATCACGGGTTTCACGTACGATACGAGCGCGGTCGATGATGCTGAAAATATCCAATTGCTCGACATCGCCGGTCACGATGTTCGTCTCAATCTGTGTTCCTTGAAGGCGGGCGAGGGCGCTCCGTAGACCAATATAACCGCGCCCATCAGATGGTCGGTTTGTTGCTTTCAAAAGGTCGAACGCTTTCAAGCGAACTATTTTCGAAACCTTCTGACCCTTGTTGATAGCTCCCATGATTTGACTGATGCAGTAGATAAGCACATCGCGATCGTGGATCGTTGCCAGACCATCGGACGAAGGTTTCACTTCGAGATAGTTTCGCCCCGTCCCATCCTCGTATCGCCGCACTCGGTGATCTGGTTTTGTCGAAAGCGAGAAAATCGGATGCGCCATCGAAGCCATGTCACCCTTGGGTGCGGCATCAAAAATATCGCATACAAAAAAGTCGCCTTGTTCCTGCCGATCTGGCAGCAAGGGAGAGCGGTCGCTGTCTTTCGTGATTTCACACACCATGGCCTATGGTTCGTGATTTCACACACGCGGTCAAGCTCTTTCGTGATTTCACACACAAACACAAATCTTTCGTGTCTTTACACACGTTCTTTCGTGTCTTTACACACGATTTATCGTGACTCTACACACAGACTACTTCTAAAAGCCTAATAAGCTCATAGGCCTACGAACACTTATCCACAGCGTAACACTCTATATAACACATATTTAACACTAGGAAGTTTCCCATCATTTCACCCAAAGGGTCCCACCCCCAACATATCGGGGAGGGACTGATGCTGTAACCGCCCCCCCGACGTCACTCTTGTGTCAAGGTGGGTCATGTTTGATCCAATTAGGAGGACGGTTATGTCAACGCTTGTTATTGTTGGTCTCGATCTCGCAAAGGATGTGTTCCAAGTTCACGGTGCCGATGCATCTGGCAAGGTATTGTTTCGAAAAAAGCTGCGACGCGGTCAGGTTTTGGAGTTCTTCAATGAGTTACCAGCTTGTGTGATTGCAATGGAGGCTTGTGGGGGTGCCCACTTTTGGGGCCGCGAAATCGGCAAGTTGGGGCACGAGGTGCGGCTGATCCCGCCCTCCTATGTTAAGCCGTTCGTGAAGAGGCAAAAGAACGATGCGGCAGATGCCGAGGCGATTTGTGAGGCTGCGGTGCGCCCGACAATGCGGTTTGTTTCCGTGAAGAGCGAAGAAACGCAAGGCGCGGCAATGGTTTTCCGCGTCCGGGAACTTCTCATCCGGCAGCGGACCCAAACCATCAATGCCTTGCGAGGGCACTTGAATGAATTCGGGCAAATCGTACCCCAAGGCGTAGCAAATGCCTCGAAGCTCGTGGCACTCGTCGAGTGTTCAGAGTGTGAACTGCCAATGGAAGCCATTGCAACGTTTCAAGCCCTCATTGCAACACTCGGGCATTTTGAAACTGAAATTGCCAAGCTTGATGCCGAGATCACCCGCCGGGCCAAAGAAGACGATCTTGCGCGGCGCCTGATGACAGTACCAGGTATCGGCCCGCTGATTGCCACTGCAATTGCTACTCTTGCTCCGCCACCAGAAAACTTCCGGAGGGCGCGTGATTTTGCGGCCTGGCTTGGGCTGGTGCCGCGTCAACATTCGACGGGCGGCAAGCAAAGGCTTGGGGCAACGACTAAGATGGGAGAGCGAACTCTGAGACGATTGCTAATTATTGGTGCGAACAGTGTCATAATCAAACGACACATCCATCAAGAGGCTCAGCCAGGAACGTGGTTGGGTAATCTGCTGCTACGCAAGCCACCGATGTTAGTTCGGGTGGCACTCGCAAACAAAATGGCGCGCATCGTCTGGGCCTTGATGGCCCGTGGTGGTGTCTACCAGTCTCCGGTAGCGGCAGCATAAGGCTGCCGTGGCTGCGAGAACGTCGGAGCGTAAGAGGGCAAGGAGTAGTTTGGCGCAATAGTCGTGAGACAGGTTCAACAAGTCAGTATGCAACATGTGCCAATGAGCACGCGGGACTGATCTGACCTTGAACTTCGAACACCATACGGGCCCGCAGCATGTAGTGCGCTGCATCAGAGGCCGGATACATGTCAGCACCCGATAACGCGTCACTATCAGCTCCGAAATTACCTCTTGCGCAAGGGGCGGTTATACATGTTGCATTAATTGTCTGAGGGGGTGGAGATCACGGTCCGAGCCATTGATCATCGGGCGTTGCCTAAATCGAGCGCAGCGCCGGGAAGGTGCACTTTACAGCTTGGCGGCAGATCTGTCTCGAGGTGATCGAGGCCAACCTTGAGAAGCGGTCTCAAGCCAACCGCAAAGCGGTGCGGGATCGTTTCGAGCGCCAACTGGAGGGCGACTTCGAGCTCGACCAATTTTGCCGTTACAGCTGGCCCGCGCGGGCAGTGTTTACCAAGGTGCGCGACTTCTGGTCCTGATCCCCGAGGGGTTGCCAGAACAGATCATTTGACGCGTCGCGCGGGCGACGCCGAAGGCTGGAGCGGGGCAGGGCGGCCTCTCATTTGAAAAGGGAGCGCCACGCTGTTGATCAAACCCCGGAAGCGCTAATGGCGCGCCTGCCAAGGCAATCAGCAGACCGGTCGGCGATAGGTGATCAATCAGCGGGCAGGTCCGCGAGGGCCTAGGCGCACTTAAATGCCTTCACGAAGGCCTCGGATGTCCCGTTGGACTGAGGGCGCTTGTCCGTCGCTTCACAGCTTCGAGCAGCATGTCGCGAGAATCCGCCCCGCTGGTCAATCTGTGACGTGTATAGATTAGGCTTATTCTAATATAGGGATATTAGATTTTCAATTTTTTCGTGTCCATGGATACTCTGCAGCTGAATCGGTATTTGAGCGTGAGCGCAAATAGTGGCGTCACGGTTTTCGGAACGCTTCCGAGCGAAGCCGTCGCCACTGCTAGAAATCCAGCCTGCGAAACGGAGGACAGGGAACTAACATGAACTACACCAGAGAATGCAGATTCGAGGCACTCGACGGCGTTTCCTACGAAAAAACCCAAGACCACATCGACGAGCGGCGAATCGCAGAGAAACGCTGCGCTCATCGCTCAGCGCCCGACGCGCGCGTATTGCTCAGCTTCGATCCGGCCCGCGCCTACCTGTTTGACGCCGAGACCGAAGCGCGTACTCGCTGACATCACAACGGCGCATCGCGCGAAATCCATAGGATGCTCACTTGGCCAAGATACTTGTCTGTGGCGGTGCCGGCTATATCGGCTCGCACATGGTGCGCCAGCTTGTGCAGAACAACTACGATGTCGTGGTCTTCGACAACCTGTCGCAAGGCAACGCCGACGCGGTGGGCGACGTGCCGCTGGTGCAGGGCGACCTGCTGAACCGCGACGCGCTTGACGCCGTGTTTGCCGAGCACGATTTCGATGCGGTCTACCACTTCGCGGCGCTGATTGCGGTGGGCGAGTCTGTGGCGGCACCCGACATCTACTACCGAAACAACGTCACCGGCACATTGAACCTGCTGGACGCAATGCGGGTGGCCAGGGTGGACAAGTTTGTGTTCTCCTCGACCGCGGCGATCTTCGGCAATCCGCAGGCCGAGTTGATCGACGAAGGCCACCCCAAGGTGCCGCTCAATCCCTATGGCCGGTCCAAGCTGATGATCGAGCAGGTGCTGGCGGATTACGGCCATGCTTTCGGCATCCGTTCGGTCTTTTTCCGCTACTTCAATGCCGCCGGTGCCCATACCTCTGGGGAGATCGGCGAGGCGCACGATCCGGAGACCCACTTGGTGCCCAATGTGCTGCTGGCAGCCATGGGCGAACGCGACGGGCTGGAGATCTTCGGTGACGATTACGACACCCGCGACGGCACCAACATTCGCGACTACATCCATATCGACGATATCGCCTCGGCGCACCTCACCGCGCTCGACTACATGGAGAAGAACCCCGGCACCCATGCCTTCAACCTCGGCAATGGCAACGGCTTTTCCAACAAGGAGGTGATTAACGCCGCCGAAAAGGTGATCGGCAAGAACCACAAGATCCCCTACCGGATTGCGCCGCGCCGTGCGGGAGACGCCGCGGTTCTGGTAGCCGACAGCCGCCGCGCACGGGAAGAGCTGGGCTGGTCTCCGCAGACCCCCGACATTGAGACCATCATCGAGACCGCCTGGAACTGGCACCGCGCCCCAAAATTCGGGCCGTTCGCGAAATAGAGGAAAGGGAGGGTGCCATGGCAGAGCCCGAATTCACCGAAGATCCGCACCGCCGCTACAACCCGCTCAAGGGTGAATGGGTGCTGGTGTCGCCGCATCGCAACACGCGGCCTTGGCAGGGCCAGGTCGAGGCAGCCGCGGGCGACGACAAGCCTGCGCATGATCCCACGTGCTTCCTCTGTTCCGGCAACACGCGGGTCAACGGCGTGGTCAACCCGACCTACGACGGCCCCTTCGTCTTCGACAACGATTTTCCCGCGCTGCTGAGCGACAAGCCCAAGGCCGTGCAGGACGACGATCCGCTGTTCCGCGCCGAGACGGTGCGCGGCACTGCGCGGGTGATCTGTTTCTCCGAGCGTCACGACCTGACGCTGCCGGAACTGTCAGTTGCTTGCATTCGCCGGGTGGTCGATCTCTGGGCCGAACAGCTGGAGGACCTGGGCAAGGACCACGACTGGGTGGCGATCTTCGAGAATAAGGGCGCGGTTATGGGCTGTTCCAACCCGCATCCGCACGGCCAGATCTGGGCCAGCGACTTCATTCCCAACGAGGTCGCCTGTGAGGACCAGTGCCAGCGGCAACATGCCGAGGACACCGGCGAGACCCTGCTGGTCGCCTATGCCGCGCGCGAGGCCGCCGACGGCACCCGGACCGTAGTCGAGAATGAGCATTGGATCGCTGTCGTGCCATATTGGGCGATCTGGCCGTTCGAGACCATGGTGATGCCCAAGCGCCACGTGCTGCGGCTGACGGACCTCGACACCGACGAGCGCGACGCGCTGGCCGATGTGCTCAAGCGCCTCTGCACCCGTTGCGATAATCTGTTCAAGACCGAGTTTCCCTACACCATGGGCTGGCACGGTGCGCCCTTGACGGAGGGCGATCACGGCCATTGGCAGTTGCACGCACATTTCTATCCGCCGCTGCTGCGCTCGGCCACGGTGCGCAAGTTCATGGTCGGCTACGAAATGCTGTCCGAGGCGCAGCGCGACCTGACCGCCGAGACCGCCGCTGCGCGCCTGCGGGAGCAATCCGAAGTGCATTACAAGTCGGGGACAACACATGATCGATAACGCCGCCAACATCCTGCTGGCGCGGGTGGCCGAGGCCTACAAGGCGCATTTCGGCATTCCGCCCGAGGCGGTGGCTTTTGCGCCGGGCCGGGTCAACCTGCTGGGCGAGCACACAGATTACAACGGCGGCCTCGTCCTGCCGATGCCGCTCCGGCTGGGCACTGCGATGGCGGCGGGCCAGGGCGGCACGGCCGGCAAGCTGCGCGTGGCCAGCGCGGATTTCGAGAGCGAAGAGGTCCGCGATTTGTGCGAGAACGCCAGCGATGCCTGGTCGGACTACGTGCTTGGCAGCTTCCGCAACGCGCCCGGTCTGAAGGAAGGCTCCGGCCTCACCGCGATGGTCGTCAGCAACCTGCCGATGGGCGCGGGCCTGTCCAGTTCCGCGGCGATCGAGGTCTGCACTCTGCGCACCGCTGACATTCTGTTTGGCACGGAGACCGACCCGGTCACCGTGGCGAAGCTGGCCCGCAAGGTCGAGAACGAATTTGTCGGCATGCCCTGCGGCATCATGGACCAATTCGCTGTTTCGGTAGGTGAGGTCGCCCAAGCGGTCTTTCTCGACACGAGGACACTGCACCACGAACCGGTGCCATTACCTGAGGGCTACTCGTTCCTCGTGGTGCATTCCGGCGCGTCGCACAAGCTGACCGACGGTGGCTATGCCACCCGCGTCGCCGAATGTCAGGCCGCCTGCAAGGCGTTGGGGGTGGAGGCGCTGAGCAATCTCGATCTCGACGACATGGAGCGGATCGAGGCGCTGGACGAACCGCTGAACCGGCGCGCACGTCATATCGTGACCGAGAACGACCGCGTGAAGCGCGGCGCAAAGACACTGGAGGCGGGCGATGCGGCGGCATTTGCGAATTTGATGATCGCCAGTCACCACTCGCAAAGCGCCGATTACGCCGTATCCCTGCCCGAAATCGACAGGCTGGTCGATGGCGCTCTGGCGGCGGGAGCGATCGGCGCGCGGTTGACGGGGGGCGGTTTCGGTGGCTCGATCGTGGTGCTGGTGGCCGCAGAAAGGCTGGGCGACGTGCGCGACACTCTGACCAAGAATTTTCCGATGGTGCGTGTCCTGACTGCAGCCTGAATCTCAACATCCGGAGCGCGGGGTACGTAGCGCACCCTTGGTGCCTGTTTCTGCGCCGCGCAATGGGCGAGCGAGGTCTGTCGGAACGGCGCCTGTCGTATGTCGGCAGCCGGAAGGTCACTCAGAGGAAAAGGGAATGTTTACTAGCAGGTCTGCTCGGCGAGACAAGCACTGCCGTGCGGGCTGCCCCACACGGCACATCGCAGATGCTCGGCCCATATCTCACGAGCACCCTGGCAGGGAATCTAACTTTTCCGGATCAATTTCTCTCGAACATAGATGCCAGGGTCACAAAAGACTCGCAAACTCATGTCAAGTTCCGCACTCGAAGACAGAACATTATTGCATCGCGCTAAGGCCCCATCAGGGAGGAGAAACAATGCCCAAGCTTTCTTATTCTACTGTGTTTACCGCATCACTTCTGGCAACGACTGCAATGTCCGACCAATGCCCGACCGTGGCATCGCCCAGCGGCATCGCCCATCACGGACTTGATCAGGTGGAACTTTCGGCCTTTGAGGCGCAGACAGGAGACAGCCTTACTTTTCACGACAACCCTAATTTGGAGAAACTGGTAAATCGCGGCCCTCTGCCGCCTGTATCGGAACGTCTGCCTGCGGAGCCCTTGGTCATCCTGCCCTATGAAGATTGCGGGACCTATGGCGGCGAAATGCGCTACCTGGCGCGCAAGCTGGAATCGAATACGTCAGAGGGTCTGTCTTGGCGTCAGGTTCAGCTGGTACGGGTCGACGATGACCTGCGCACTATCAAGCCCGACGTCGCCAAATCGTGGGCGTGGAACCACGATTACACCGAAATTACCTTTACCCTGCGGAAGGGGCACAAGTGGTCGGATGGCACGCCCTTCACTGCACACGATGTCGCGTTCTGGCTGAACGACCTGATCAACAACGAAGAGCTCTATCCCACGACGCGCGCGCCTTGGAGTGTCGGATCTCGTGCGGAGGTAATCGATGAGGTGACGGTCAAGTTCGTTTTCGATGTCCCGCAACCGAATTTGCTGGAGCATCTGGTCACGCAGGGCCAATTCTATGCCGCCTTTGCGCCAAAACACGCGCTGATCCCTTTCCACGGGGATTTCGCCGAGGATGCGGATGCCAAGGCACAGGCCGCCGGGCATAACACATGGGCGGATTGGTTCCGGCTGCGCTGGGGCCACTGGATGGACCGCACGACGCATTCCGCGCTCGGGCTGGAGGTGCCGACGCTGGAAAGCCATATCATGGTCACCGCCCCGGAGGAGACGCACCGCGACTTTGTGCCAAACCCCTACTACCACCACGTTGACAGCGCGGGTCAGCAGCTGCCCTATGTCGACCGTCACCGGGAACGGTTCATCGACCCGAGCCTCTATGTGATCGAGATCATCAACGGCAACGTCGACCAGAAATCCCTGGGTCCGATCGAATCTTACTCGGCGCTCAAGGAAAACGAAGCCGGTGGCATCTACAAGGTAATCCTGCCTGAGGGGAACAAGGGACCCTATATCGCCTTCAACCAGACCCACCAGGACCCGGCCGTGCGCGCGATCTACGCCGACGTGCGGTTCCGCCAGGCGATGAGCATGGCAATCGACCGCGACGAGGTCAGCGAGACGCTGTTCCTGGGGCTGGGCACACCCGGCAGCGCCCTGCCTCATGGCACGCCCACCGAGAAGCCCGGCGACCAGATGCATTTTTCCGGGTTCGACCCCGAGGCCGCCGGCCAGCTGCTTGACGAGATGGGGATGAAGATGGGGCCGGACGGATTCCGCCTGCGCCCCGATGGCGAGCCCTTCTCGATCATCTGGGAGTATTCGACCCAGTTCACCGGCGCTCCGGACTTTCCGACGCTGGTTGCCGAGATGTGGCGCTCGGTCGGGATTGACACCCAACTGCGCGAGATCTCGTCGGTCGACCTGGGCGACAAGGGTCGTGCCAACGCGCTGGACATCACCATGATCTACGATCAGCCGACCTACCCGGTGCTGGCCGGCGGGGTCGACACCCTTGTCCCGCCGTTCCACATCAACGACCCGTTGATGGGCGTGCCGTGGATGGACTGGATCAACACGAACGGCTCCCAGGGCGAAGAGCCCCCGGCCTGGATCAATGATCTGGTCGCGCTCGGCCCGGAGATGGCAAGGGAAGCCCCCGGTTCCGAGGCCTGGAACGCCGCGCTCGACAAGATCACGGACATTCACCGCGAGCAGATGCCGATCATCGGGATCTTTTCATCGCTGCCGCGGGTCAGCGTGATCAACAAGGACCTGAAGAACGTGCCCGAAATCACGACCATCGGGAACACGTCCTACACCGGGTACCTTCAACCGTGGCGCGTGGATCAGTGGTATTACCCTGCTGATTGATCCCATGTGCTGACAAAGACCTGCTGGCGGTCCACAAGGTGGCACCGCCAACACCTGAAAACGCGAGGCAGCAGGGATAATGTTGTTTTTCCTATACAAAAGACTCCAGTCAGCAGTGGTGGTGCTCTTTGCATTCTCCTTTGTCGTCTTCTATCTGGTTCAACTTCCGCCGGGCGACTACGCTGACGCCTGGGCCGCGGCACGGGCCGCCGCAGGCGACCGGGTCACCCCCGACGAAGTCGAGAACATCCGTCAAACCTATGGCCTCGACCGCCCCTTCCTCGTGCAGTACGTCTCCTGGATCGGTAGCGTCCTGACCGGTGACCTGGGATATTCCTTCGAGTTCCAGAAGCCCGTTTCCCACGTGCTGTCCGAACGGCTTCCCCTGACCCTGGCGATTTCTTTCGGTGCCCTCTTTGTCGTGTATGCTGTGGGCATCCCGCTCGGTATCTACAGCGCGGTGCGGCGGCAATCGGTGGTCGATTATTCCGCAACCTTCATCGGCTATATCGGCCTCGCCACCCCGAATTTCCTGTTGGCCCTGATCCTGGTTTATTTTGGGCAGAGGTGGTTCGGCCTTTCCGCCGGTGGTGTCCTGTCGCCCGAATTCTTGGGCGAACCCTGGACCACTGCGAAAGTCGTCGATTTCCTGACACATCTGATCATCCCGGTCCTCGTTCTGGGTACGGCCGGTACCGCCGCTCAGGTGCGCACCATGCGATCCACCATGCTGGATGAGCTCAACCGGCCTTATGTGACTTCGGCCCGGGCTACGGGGCTGCCCATGCGCCGCGCCGTTCTTAAGTACCCAACGCGCGTTGCCCTGATCCCAATCGTGGCGACCATCGGATGGGAATTGACCAGCGTAATTTCTGGCGCGCCGATTGTCGGTATCGTGCTGTCCCTGCCAGATATGGGGCCGGTTTTCCTCCAATCACTCGTCAACCAGGATATGCCCTTGGCCGGATCGATCCTGCTGATCTACTACTTGCTCGTCGTGATTGGCACGCTCATCTCTGACCTGCTTTTGTTCGCACTGGACCCCCGGATCCGGCAAAGCGTGGAGAGCGCACGATGACCGCTATCGACATGAACCCGACCGAGCTGTCGCGACTCCAGCTGGCCAGGCGCGTTTTTCACGGCAATCGCCTCGCCTCGATCAGTCTGAAACTGTTTGCTCTGCTGATTGCCCTGGCGGTCTTCGCGGAATTCATCGCGCCCTATTCCCCACAAGAGCGCAACCGCGCTTACAGCGACGGCGCGCCGATGGGCATCACTTTCGTCAACGAGGAAGGAAGGCTGCAACCCTGGCCCCTAGTGCCGGCACGGATCACCAGCCGTGATCCAGTCACATTGAAACGCGTGGTGCGTACCGATGACACCGAACGTTGGAACCTTAAGTTCTTCGTACGCGGTTCGAACTATGAGCTTCTTGGCCTTTTCCAAAGCGATTTGCACCTGTTCGGTGTCTCCGGCGACGGATACCTGCACCTGTTCGGCACGGACCGCCTAGGCCGCGACATCTTTTCCCGAACCCTGTTTGCTTTCCGCACCAGCTTGTCTATCGGGGTTGCCGCGGTCCTCACGGCATTCGTCCTTGGGGTCGCGATCGGCGGTATGGCGGGCTATCTGCGCGGCTGGTTTGACACTGTCATCATGCGGATCATCGAATTTATTCAGTCGATCCCGACATTGCCCCTTTGGCTCACCGTTGCCGCCGCCGTGCCGCGCGACTGGACGGCGATGCAGGTCTATCTGGTAATGACCGTCATCCTCGCGCTGATCGGTTGGACGACGCTGGCGCGCAGGGTGCGATCGCGGGTGATTTCGATGCACACCGATGAGCACGTCCTCGCCGGCAAGCTGGCGGGATGTTCGTCAACGCGGCTTTTCCTGCGCCACATGTTGCCCGCCTTCACAGGATATCTGATCGTCGATCTCACCCTCGCATTTTCCACCATCATGATCGCGGAAACATCGCTGAGTTTCCTTGGCCTTGGCCTGCGGGAACCGGTGGTTAGCCTCGGAGTGATGCTTCTGCCCGCCCAGTCAATTTCCGCCATCATGCTCACGCCCTGGTATCTGATCCCCGGCCTGTTTGTCGTCGTGGTCGTACTGCTTCTGAACTTCATTGGCGACGGCGTCAGAGACGCAGCCGACCCAGCAAATTACTGACGCCATCATGACACACGTACTCAACATAAAAGACCTGACCATCTCGCTTGCGGGAAGGCCCGAATTCCAGTTGGTCAGCGACATCAACCTGACCATTGCCCGGGGAGAAACCGTGGCCCTTGTCGGCGAAAGCGGCTCGGGCAAGAGCATGACGTCGCTCGCCGTGCTAGGACTTCTGCCTCCATCGACGGCGATAAAAAGCGGAGAGATTGCATTCGCCTCCGAACAGTTCGGCCAGTTGGATCTATCGCAAGTACCTGCGCGTCGCATGAATAAGCTGCGCGGTCGCGAACTGGGCATGGTGTTCCAGGAACCGATGAGCGCCTTCTCGATGGTCCACAAGATCGGGGAACAGGTCGGGGAACCGTTGACACAGCACTTCCGGATGAAAAAACCGGCCGTCATGGCGAAGGCAGCGGAACTGTTGGACCAGGTCGGCATCCGTGAGCCAGAGATTGCCGTTGAACGTTATCCATTCGAGTTTTCAGGCGGCATGTTGCAACGTGCGATGATCGCCCGTGCCATCGCCTGCAGCCCGAAACTGATCATTGCGGACGAACCCACGACCGCGCTCGACGTGACAATCCAGGCGCAGGTCTTGAGGCTGTTGTCACAGGTGCAGGAAAGGGTCGGGGCAGGCATGCTTTTTGTCACCCATGACCTGGCCGTGGCCGCTCAGGTATCGGATCGCGTTCTGGTCATGCAGAACGGAAGGCTGGTGGAAGCCGGGACCACCCGCAGTACGCTGCGAAACCCGCGCCATGACTATACAAAAGCCCTGGTCGCGGCCGTGCCCCACATGGCCGTGCCGGGGCGCGTGGCGCGCGACGAAACCACGTCACACGATCCGATCCTGACGGTCCGCGACGTCGAGGTGAAATACCCCGGGGCCTCGTCCTTTACCGGCAAGAAGGCGTTTCCGAAACGCGTACTCTCGAATGTCTCCGTGACCATGCAGCGCGGCAGCATTATGGGGCTGGTCGGTGAAAGCGGGTCGGGCAAGACCACCTTGGCGCGTGCCGTCTTGGGATTGGTGCCCACCACGAAAGGTGAGATCGAGTTTCACCCTAGTCAGGGCGAGACCCAGACAATCACCGGCCTCCGACCGCGCGCTTTGAAGCAATATTGGTGCAAGGCGCAGATGGTGTTTCAAAACCCCTATGCATCGCTCAACCCCTGGCAGACGATCGAGGAGACACTGGTCGAACCGATTGTTCAGCACGGGTTGGCTCGCGGGGCCCAGGCCCGCGACCGGGCCCGCGCCATGCTGGAAAAATGCGAAATGCCGGGCGACGCGATGGGCCGTTTCCCGCATGCCTTCAGCGGCGGTCAGCGCCAGCGGATCGCCATTGCCCGCGCCCTTGTCGTCGCACCGGAACTCGTGGTCTGTGATGAGCCGTTTTCGGCGCTCGACGTGTCGACACAGGCGCGCATCATAGCTCTTCTGAAACAGCTCCGGGCGGAATTGGACCTGTCGATCCTGCTGATCTCCCACGACCTGGCCGTGACCTCCAGCCTGTGTGACGAAGTGGTGGTGATGGAGCACGGCAAGGTGGTCGAACACGGCAGAAGCCCGGAAATATTTGTGAGTCCCAAGGCCAGGTACACGGCCAACCTGATTGCTGCCGTGCCGCGGCTGAACCCCTACGAAACACCTGCAAGCGAGACTGCAAATTGAGCATCAGAAAGAAGAACATCCTGCTGATCTATGCCGACCAATGGCGTCACGATCAGTTCGGATCAAAACGATCTTACACACCCAACCTCGATGCCTTGGCACGAGAGGCGGTGTCCTTTCGTCAGCATTTCACGCAGGTTCTGCCCTGTGCGCCGTCGCGGGCGAGCCTGTTCACAGGGCTTTATGCCCAGACCCACCGCGTCCTCAAGAACCGCACGCCCTTGAACGCGCGGCACAAGACGATTGCACACTACCTGCGTGACAGCGGCTACGCACCGACGTTGTTCGGCTATACCGACACCACGCTGGACCCGCGTGAGTTTTCTGAGGGCGACCCGCGCCGAGGCCCCGGCTACCAACCGCTTCCCGGGTTCGAAGTCGGCTGTCACCAGCCCGACAACAATCCGCATGAATGGTTGGCCCACCTTCGCGCCGAGGGTGTTGAGTACACCGACCATTCTGATGTCTACGACCCGGACCGGACGCGCGCCAATGCTACCGGCGGCGCAGCGGGTTACCCTGCCAAGTACCGCGCCGAGGACAGCGATACGGCCTATCTGACTGATCGACTGATGAGCTGGCAACGCGAGCAGGCCGAGGGGTGGTGCGCGGCGCTGTGCTACCTCCGCCCGCACAACCCCACGATCGCGCCGGAACCATACAACAGTCTGGTCAATCCTGCGGACCTTGCCCCGCCGATCCGCGCCGAGGACGCCGCCGAGGAAGCCGCGGCGCATCCCTACCTGGCCCACCAGATCGCGCAGGGTGACGCGGGTGCCAGCGTGCATCAGGATTTGGCAGGGCGCATTGCCGAGGTTGACGAACAGGACTGGCGGTCGATCCGCGCCATCCACCTGGCCCTGATGGCAGAGATCGACGCGAACCTTGGACGCCTTTTCGATCAGCTGAAACAGACCGGACAATGGGAGGACACGCTGATCCTATTCTCCAGCGATCACGGCGAAATGATGTTCGACCATTACCTGTGTCAGCAGGCGTCCTGGCACGATCAATGTACCCATGTGCCGCTGATAATCCGCGCCCCGGGTGCACAGTTCCGCGCCAGCGCGGGCCATGCCGTCGAGGCGTTGAGCGAGGCGGTCGATACCATTCCAACGCTGCTCGACTGGCTGGGTTGCGAGGTGCCCGGTCACCTTGATGGCCGGTCGCTGCTGCCCTTCCTCAAGGGCGAAAGCCCCGCAGACTGGCGCGATCACGTGGTCTGGGAATTCACCTACCGCAACGCGGTGACGTCCGAATACCTGAGTGCGCACGGACTGGATGACGATGACTGCGTGATGACCGTGATCCGCGACAAGCGCTTCAAACATGCGTTCTTTCCCGGGTCCGACCCGGTGCTGATCGACCTCGAGAGCGATCAGCATGAGCTGCGCAACATCGCCTCGGACCCGGAATACGCCGCCGTGGAACGCAGATACCTTGCCCGGCAGATGCGCAACCGCATCCGGCACAGTGACAGAATCCTGCCGCCTCCGCCGGCACCGAAGTGAACAAAGGAAGATAGCTATGACCAAGATTGCATTTATCGGTGCCGGCAGCACCGTATTCGTCAAGAAGATTCTCGGTGACGTGATGCTGATGCCCGAACTGGGCCAACTCGACATCGCGCTGATGGATATCGACGAAGGGCGGCTGCGGACCTCGGAAATGGTGGCCAGCAAGATCGCGAAATCCGTCGGCGCGGATGCCCGTATCTCGGCGACGACAAATCGACAGGCGGCGCTGGAGGGAGCGCATTTCGTGATTGTGATGATCCAGGTCGGGGGCTATCGCCCGTCTACGGTGATCGACTTTGACGTGCCCGACAGAGTCGGCCTGCGCCAGACCATCGCCGACACGCTCGGGGCGGGCGGCATCATGCGAGGGCTGCGCACGGTTCCGGTGCTACTGGACATCGCAAATGACATGCGCCGCTACTGCCCGGATGCGCTGATGCTGCAATACGTCAACCCAATGGCGATCAACTGCTGGGCGCTGAGCCGCCTAGCACCCGACATCAAGGTCGTCGGGCTGTGCCACTCGGTTCAGAAAACCTCGGCCATGCTGGCCGAGCACCTCGGCAAGGACATTGCTGATATCCGCTTTGAATGCGCAGGCATCAACCACATGGCGTTCTTCACCCGGTTCGAGCTGCGCGACGCAACCGGGTACAAGGACCTCTACCCTGAGATGCAGGCCTTTGCCCATTCGGATGCGGTGCCCGACGATGAACGCGTGCGATATGATATCCTGCGGCGGTTTGGCTATTTCGTCACGGAATCGTCCGAGCATTTCTCGGAATATGTTCCGTGGTACATCAAGTCCAATGCGCCAGAGCTGATTGAAAGGTTCAATATCCCGCTGAACGACTATCCGCGCCGCTGTGAGAAACAGATCGCGCGCTGGGCCAACATGGAAAAAGACCTCATTGCCGCAGACACCATCGCGGTCGAGCAGAGCGAGGAATATGCCGGCCAGATCATCCGCGCGTCGGTCACAGGCGAGCCGGTGGTGATTCACGGCAACGTGCCCAACCGCAACCTGATCGACAACCTGCCCGCCGGTACCTGCGTCGAGGTGCCCTGTCTGGTCGATCGCAACGGGGTGCAGCCGATACGGGTAGGGGCCCTGCCCGCGCATCTTGCCGCGATGATGCTAACCAATATCGCGCCGCAGACCTGCGCGGTCGAGGCGCTGGTCTCAGGCAAACGCGAGTATATCCACCAGGCGCTGGCCCTCGATCCGCATACCGGCGCAGAGTTGTCCCTTGAGCAGATCTGGGCGCTGACCGACAGCCTTCTGGCGGCGCACGAAGGGTACTTGCCCCATGGGTGGAGCGAGGCAGAAAACTCGGCGCTGGCGGCTTCGGACACAGAAGGTCTGGTCGTGAATGCGTAGTCCCGCGCAACCACGGGCACTGGTATGCCATCGCGGCAGCACGCTGTTCGGGCCGGAGAATTCTCTGCGCTCGGCGGCGGGCTGTTTTCGAAACGGATACGACTACGTCGAGATTGATATCCAGACCTCGGCCGACGGGCAGCCGGTAATCCTGCATGACACCACGGTGGACCGGATGACCGACGGACAGGGCGCTGTGGCGGACATGCCTTTGGCTGAGTTGAAACGGCTTTGGCTCACCGATGCCTCCGGCGAGACGTCCGACGAACGCATTCCAACGCTAAACGAGATGCTCTCCATGGCCGGACCAGGATACGGGTTCATGGTCGAGATCAAGCAGGCCGATCCCGGGCTGGTGGCGGCAGCCGTAGATCGGTTTGGCCTGACACCCAGATGTTTTTTCTGGTCTTTTGATCCATCTGTATTGACCTGGCTCAAGAAAACCCATCCAGAACTGCGGTTAATGGTCCGGGCCCGAGACCATGCCTCGGTCGATCAGGCTTTGGCAGCCTATGCGGCTGATGTCATCGAGTTCGAAACGGATTTGCACGACCGCGTCCTTGCAGACGAGGCACGTAACGCCGGGGCCAGTCCCATGGTCTATGCCCAATACGGTACCGATCAGGAGGTCTACACACTGAACTCCTGGGGCATCGATCTGATAAACACCGACCGGCCCGACAGATTTGTTAGTCGTGGAGACCCGATGTGACTCCCGAGATTCGCAGTGAAATGGCGGCCGAAATCACTTGTGCTGCTGGACGCCTCGCCAGGGCCTATTTCGCCGACCTTGGAAATCTTTGCGTGTCCCGCAAGGGTCACCAGGATTTCGTCAGCGCCGCCGACCACGCGGTGGAACTGCTCATGCGCGAGCGTTTGCGCTCTGAATTTCCAGACGACGCGGTGATCGGTGAAGAACACGACCCGATCGAAGGCACGTCTGGCTTCACCTGGGTGATTGACCCAATCGACGGCACGACGAACTTCGTCTCGGGCATTCCGGCCTGGACGGTGGTGCTGGCTGGAGTTCAGGACGGCAGAACGGTTTGCGGCGTGATCTACGACCCCTGTCACGACGAGCTGTTTGTTGCGATGGAGGGGAAAGGTGCTTGGATGAACCGAGAGATTTTACAGATCGGTAGAGGAACGGATCTCCTCAGTGGCAGCCTTGGACTTGGATATTCGAACCGTCGCGATGCACGCGGCGTTGTTCGTCTCATCGAATTGCTCCTGGCACGGGGCGGCGTATTCGTCCGCAACGCGTCCGGGGCTCTGTCCCTAGCTTATGTCGCCTCCGGGCGCTTTCTTGGCTACATCGAAGAACATATGAATGCTTGGGATTGCTTGGCTGGGCAGTTATTGATCTCTGAAGCGGGCGGTCGGATCGAACATCAAAGCACGGCTGATATATTAAGAGATGGCGGCCGGATAGTTGTAGCCGCGCCGGGCGTTTTTGAAGAGGTTCAAAAATTGGCTGACTCGGCGTTCAAGGATAAATGATGCAGCGGGGCAGTTGAGGCTGGGATGGTCACATCGATATGTCGGTACAATGATTGACGCGGGCGATCTGCATCCTTGCCTGCGGTGTGTCCGGCGCAGCCGCTAGGATAAAGCGATGTTTCTTTCACCCGGGGACCAGACCGGCCAATTTCGCGCCATTCGACGCGTGCCCACGGTGATGCCGCGATCCCATTGGCACATGCACCTTGAAATCGTGTTTTGTGCCGGCACTCCCATCACATATGAAATGACCAGTGACATGATCGCGGTGGATACCGGGCAAGTCGCGGTCTTCTGGGCGGCCTTTCCGCATCGTGTCGCGGAAAGCGACATCCACGGTGAGGTCTATGTGGTCAATATCCCACTGGAAAGCGCGTTCCAGTGGAATTTCCCGGTCCAACAGATATCCGACTACTTGGAAGGACAAGCCAAGGTCGCATTTCCTCCTGAGAACTATGGAAAATCGACCTTCCATCGATGGTTCAAGGACATCAACTCTGGAGAGGACGAACTCCTGCAAATCGTTCAGCTCGAGCTGCTTTCCTTTATCCGACGGTTGGATTTCGAGGCGAGCGATAACACCGAGTCGTACGGCTACAAACGCTCGGCATCGCGGCAGTTCGGCGAACTGATGCGTCGGGTGATCGAACAGATGCAACAGGATGATGGTGCCAACGTGTCGGTCCAATCTATCTCCGATGCGCTAGGCATGAATCCCAAATACCTGACCACAAAATTCAAATCCAATACCGGTGTCACACTGGGGTCCTACATCCGGCGCTCCAAGGTGGCTGCCGCACGGGCTCTTCTGCTTGATACCGACTTGAGCGCAACCCAGATCGCGCATGAGGCTGGATTTGGCTCCCTCAGCCAGTTTTATTCGGTGATGAAGGCGGAGACCAGCCTTACTCCGAGCCAGATCAGGAGCCGTAGCTAAGGGTTTGTAACCATCCGGCAAACCCGGCGCGGTTCATCTGGACTTCCTTACGTCGCTGCCGTGGGTTTAGGGCTCTCGCGGGGCCCACTTCACGACAAGATAGCCAATCTGATTCCTCCCTCTCTTCCGTAGACCACTCAACAGTTCATGAAGGACCTGATAATCCGCAGGTTCTTTCGCTGCTTTAGGTGGATCAGCGTCTCTGACATCGCCAAGTCAGTATTTGTCAGGGCGATCTTGATCAGCCTTGGGTCGCTGCCGAATTCAGCTTCAGATACGAAACCAATGCCGAGTCCGGATCCTACGATCTCAAGCATCGCTTCGCGCCCCTCAGCGACCACAGTCGGCACGAGGGTGATACCTTTTTGTAAAGCCTCCCTGTCCAGCTTCTGTCGGGTTTTCGAGCCCTTTTCGCGCAGGATCAGCGGGTATCTCTTCAGATCCGAAAGCCGGATCTGATCGATCCGGTCGCTCAGAAATGCCTTGGCCGCCACCGCCACGATCGCCGAATTGCCCAAGCTTACCATGTGCATGTCGGAGCCTGGGTCTTGGCTACCCACGACCCCGATCTCTGCGTCATAGTTTCTCAGGCTTTCCACCACGTCCTCACTGTTTCCGGTCAGCACCGAGATGGAGACCTCTGGGTATTTCTCTCGAAACCGCACCAGGCGGTCGGTGAGGTGAAAGGCGCTATCCACCATGATCCTGAGATGACCCTTCAGCGCCGCCCGGCGTTCCGAGAGCAGGTCATTTATGCGTTCCTCGACTTCGAATAGCTGTTTTGTTGTCAACAACAGCTGCTCGGCCAGAGGTGTCAGGGTGATCTGCTTGCGTTCGCGGTTGAAGAGCAGGACGTCGTGATCGCTCTCGAGCTTGCGCACTTGTTCCGACACCGCCGGTTGGGTGAGCGAGAGGCGTTCGGCGGCGCGGGAAAAGCCGCCGCTCACCGCGACATAATGGAATGCCCTGATCTGGCTGTAATTCACTCGCTGACCTTCCCTATGATGTACGCCCTTGTTATATAGGGTCAGCCTTTTATACCATTGCTATTAACAATTTTTCAAATACTTCGGCCGGACATAGACCTTGTGAGAAACATCGTCAGATCAAGGAACCTGTCATGTGTACTGCCGTGGCGAAGATAAATGCACCCAAGCTGGGCGAGCCATATCTGCTCACGCCCGGGCCGTTGACGACGTCTTTCGAAGTCAAGGAGGCTATGCTTCGCGACTGGGGCAGCTGGGATGACGATTTCCGGGCCATGACCCGCGAGATGCGTAGCCGGTTGCTCGCGCTGCTCGGAGAGGAGCGGGCGGAGTACGACTGCGTGCCTATCCAGGGCTCTGGGTCCTACTGCGTCGAGGCGATGCTGGGGTCTTTCGTTCCTGAGGACGGCAAGGTGCTGGTTCTTGCGAACGGTGCCTACGGTCTGCGGGCGGCCCAGACGATGGAGTACCTAGGCCGGGATTTTCACTTGGTCAACAAGGGCGACTACCTGCCGCCGCGCGGTGATGAGGTCACCGCGATTCTGAAGCGGGATCCGGACATCACGCATGTGTTGATCATCCACTGTGAAACCAGCTCCGGCATTCTGAACCCGGTCGAAGAGTTGGCCGACGCTGCGCATGCCGCGGGACGCAAGGTGCTGATCGACAGCATGTCCGCCTTCGGTGCCGTGCCGCTGGATACCTCGCGCGTCAAATACACGTCAATGGTCAGTTCGGCCAACAAGTGCATCGAGGGTGTCCCGGGCTTCGGCTTCGTGATTGCCCGCAAAGACGAGATCGAAGCCGCCAAGGGCAACAGTCATTCGCTTTCTCTGGACGTATATGCGCAATGGGCGACGATGGAGAAGACCGGTCAGTGGCGATTCACCCCGCCTACCCATGTGGTCGCGGCCTTTCTCAAGGCGCTTGAGGCGCATCGCGAGGAGGGCGGCGTTGAAGGTCGCGGCGCGCGCTATACCCTCAACCGCGACGTGCTGGTCGAAGGCATGCGCCGGATCGGGTTCGAGACCCTTCTGGTCGACCGCTGGCTCAGCCCGATCATCGTGACATTCTTTTGTCCGGCAGATCCGAAATTCGATTTCGTGCGCTTTTACCAGAGTATGAAGGACAAGGGCTTCATCATCTATCCCGGCAAGCTGACCGTGGTGGACAGTTTCCGCGTCGGCTGTATCGGGCAAATGGACGAGCATGTCATGCGCCAGGTCGTGACCGCCGCGAAGCAGACGCTCGAGGAAATGGGCGTGGCGACCGCGGCCCCGTCGCAGGCCGCGCTGGATGAGCGCAAGAAACTCGCAGCATAGTACTTACAAGGATATCGATATGACCATCACCTCCACGGTCGAGGCGAACGACCGCACCTATTCGGCACCCGGCACCTGTGCGATCGCGATCTGTCTTGACGGCTGCGAACCAGAGTACCTTGATAAAGCGATCGCCGACGGCTTGATGCCGACGCTCAAGCGGATGAAGGAGCATGGCACGGATCGGTTGGCACATTCGGTCATTCCCTCCTTCACCAACCCCAACAACCTGTCGATTGCCACCGGGCGACCGCCCGCCGTTCACGGTATCTGCGGCAACTATCTCTTCGAACCCGACACCGGCGAGGAAGTAATGATGAATGACGTGCGCTTCCTGCGCGCACCGACAATCTTCGCCAGATTCTATGAGGCCGGGGCCCGGGTGGCCGTCGTCACCGCCAAGGACAAGCTGCGGGCGCTGCTGGGCGCCGGTCTGAAGTTCGACGAAGACCGCGCCAGATGTTTCTCGGCCGAGAAATCTGACAGCTCAACACGCGCCGAGCACGGTCAGGATCAGGCCAGCAAGTGGCTGGGCATAGCGCAACCCGAGGTCTATTCGGCAGAGCTTTCGGAGTTTGTGTTCGCCGCCGGCGTGAAACTTCTGGAAGAGTGGAAGCCCGACGTGATGTATCTGACCACCACGGATTACGTGCAGCACAAGTACGCCCCCGACCAGGCTGAGGCCAAGGCGTTCTACGAGATGTTCGATAAGTATCTTGGGCAGCTCGACGCGCTGGGAGCGGCCATTGTCGTGACCGCCGATCACGGCATGAAGCCCAAGCACGACGCCAACGGCGACCCCCAGGTGATCTATGTCCAGGATTTGCTTGACGCGTGGCTGGGCGAGGCGGCGGCGCGTGTCATTCTTCCGATCACCGATCCTTATGTGGTGCACCATGGCGCGCTCGGAGGATTTGCCACCGCCTACCTGCCAGAGGGCACCAATGTGTCCGAGATCATCGCCAAGCTCGCGGCCCGGCCCGAGATCCTTGAGGCCATGACCCGCAGCGAGGCAGTCGAGCGTTTCGAGCTGCCTGCGGACCGGATCGGTGACATCGTGATGATCTCGACCGAAAACATGACCGTCGGCACCTCCGAGCACCGTCACGATCTGGCCGCCCTGAACGAGCCTCTGCGTAGCCACGGCGGGCTTACCGAGCAGGAGGTTCCGTTCATCTGCAACCGGGTTCTGGACTTGCCCTCGACCCCGGTGCTTCGCAACTTCGATGCTTTTTACTATGCAACGAAGGCCGCCGCATTCGAAGATGTCACGGCATGAACACGATGACGAATCCGCGCATCCGCAGCGAAGGCATGCGCATCGGTGGCGAAGTCGTCTTTACCGACGACGTGGTCGAGGTGCTCTTTCCCTATACCGACGAGGTGATAGGCACCGTGCCCGCCGGGACCGCCGAACACGCCCGCCGCGCGTTCGAGATCGCGGCGAACTACCGGCCCCGGCTGAGCCGTTATGAGCGTAGCCAGATCCTGCAACGGGCACGGGAGTTGATCGGCGAGCGACGCGACGAACTGGCAAAATGGCTGACGCTGGAGCTGGGTATCTGCCACCAGCATGCGATCTATGAAACCAAGCGGGCCCAGGACGTCTATCAATTCGCCGCCGCCGAGGCGATGAAGGACAATGGCGAGATCTTTTCCTGCGATCTCACGCACAACGGCAAGGCGCGCAAGATCTTCACCAAGCGCGAGCCAGTCCGCGCGATTTCGGCGATCACGCCCTTCAATCACCCGCTGAATATGGTCAGCCACAAGATCGCGCCGTCGATTGCAACCAACAACTGCATGGTCTGCAAGCCGACGGAACTGACGCCGCTGACCTGCATTGCGCTGGCGGACATCCTCTACGAGGCGGGCCTGCCGCCGGAAATGTTCCAAGTGGTGACCGGCATGCCTCAGGACATTGGCGACGAGATGATCACCAACGAGAACATCGACATCATCACCTTCACTGGCGGGGTGCCGGTCGGCAAGATTATCGCTGCCAAGGCAGGCTACAAGCGTCAGGCGCTTGAGTTGGGTGGGAATGATCCGTTGATCATCTGCAACGATCTGTCCGACGCCGACCTTGAGGAAGCTGCCACTATCGCCGTGGCCGGTGCCACCGGCAACTCCGGCCAGCGCTGCACCGCCATCAAGCGCATTCTGGTGCAGGAGAGTGTGGCCGAGAAGTTCGTGCCGCTGGTGCTGGAGAAGGCCAGGAGGATCAAGTTCGGCGATCCGCGCGATCCCGAGACGGAGCTGGGCTGCGTGATCCATTCCCAGGCGGCCGAACTGTTCGAGAACAGGGTGCTGCAGGCCGAGAAGGACGGCGCGAAGATCCTTTATCACCCGGAACGCCGCGGCGCTCTCCTGCCGCCGATCGTCGTGGATCATGTGCCCCACGACAGTGAGCTCGTCATGGAAGAGACCTTCGGGCCGATCATCCCGATCGTACGCGTTTCCGATATCGATGAAGAGGTTATGGCGATCTCGAACTCGACGGATTTCGGCTTGTCCTCGGGCGTTTGCACCAACGACCTGAACCGGGCTATTTCCTATATCAACGGGCTTGAGGTCGGCACCTGCAATATCTGGGAACAGCCCGGCTACCGGATCGAGATGTCACCCTTCGGCGGCATCAAGGACAGCGGAAACGGGGTCAAGGAAGGTGTCATCGAAGCGATGAAATTCTTCACCAACGTCAAGACCTACTCCCTTCCATGGCCCGAATAGCGTGAATATCGAGCTGACAGGCCGGGCCCCCGCGACCCGTGCCTTGCCCACGGCCCTCACGGCCCCCCGTTCTTTCCTGCCACATGCCGGCCGGCCCGAAACGGCCATGCGAACGAAGACCGCGACATGAGCGGCGAAACCTTTTTCATCGTGGTCTTCGCGGCCTTCCTGCACGCCTTGTGGAATGCCATCGTCAAGGGTGCCGGCGACAGGACGCTGGTCTTGGGCCTCGTCGCCTCGGGCCATGTCGTGCCGGGGTGCGTGCTGATCTACCTCTACGGCATGCCCGACCGCGCGGCCTTCCCGTATATCGTGGCGACCACCGTCATCCACTGGGGGTACTACATCTTACTGAACATGGCCTATCGCACCGGAGACCTGAGCGTCGTCTACCCGATCGCGCGCGGGTTCGCCCCGGTCCTGATCGCGCTGGGGGCGGTGATCTGGGCCGACGAATACCTGCCGTTGACGGCTTGGATCGGAGTCTTCGCGGTGTCCGGCGGGATCATGCTGCTTGCGAGCGAAGCTTTCGCCAGTCGAGCGGCCCGCAGCGGACTGGTGGCGGCAGTGGGTCTTGCCGCGGTGATCGCAAGCTATTCGATCGTCGATGGCATCGGGATCCGGGTCTCGAACAATCCGGGCAGCTATATCGGCTGGATTTTCGCCGCCGAGATTTTTGTGGTGCTCTACGTCTTTGGCACGCGTTGGTCGAGGTTTCGCGCCATGTCGTCCAAGGCGATCTGGATCGGGCTGACCGGCGGCATCGTCTCGGGCGCGGCCTACGGGCTGGTTCTGCTGGCCAAGACGACGGCCCCGCTCGGCATCGTGTCGGCCCTGCGCGAAACCTCGGTCATCTTCGCTGCCTTGATTGGTGTTCTGTGGTTTGCCGAGGGACCGCGGGGCAGCCGGATCATAGCTGCCGTGGTCGTGGCTGCGGGCGTGGCCCTTTCGGTCGGCGCAAGGGTCTGATCATGCAGATCCTAGCCTTCGTCATCGAGCTGATGGGCGCGACGATGCTGCTACTCTATGCGGTGCGCATGGTCCGGACCGGGATAGAACGCGCCTTCGGACCGTCCTTCAAACGCGCCCTGACCGCAAGCCGCAACCGGGTGAGTGCCGCCGCATCGGGGCTGGTGCTCGCGATCATCTTGCAAAGCTCGGCCGCGGTTGCGCTTCTCGTCTCCGGTTTCACGGCGGTCAGCGCCATATCCTTCGGCGCGGGACTGTCGGTGGTATTGGGGGCGGACCTGGGCTCCGCCTTGCTGATCCAGGTGTTCTCCTTCGATCTGAGCTGGCTGGTGCCTGTCTTGCTGGCATTGGGGGGCGGTCTGTTCGTGAAATCGGAACGCAGGCCCCTGCGCCAGGCCGGGCGCATCATCTTGGGCATCGCCTTCATTCTGATTTCGCTAAGGTTCCTGCGCGAGACCATGGATCCGATACGCGACAGCTCTTTCCTGCCGGCAATTGCCGACTACTTAGCGCGCGATTTCGTGACGGCCTTCATTGTCGGCGTCAGCCTGGCCTTTGCTATGCATTCGAGCGTCGCAGTGATCCTGATGTGCGTGACGATGGTCTCGATCGGAGCGATTCCTGTGCCGGCCGGAGTCTCGCTGGTTCTGGGGGCCAATCTCGGCAGCGCCCTGATCCCCGTGTGGTTGACCCGATCCATGGAGAACCGGGCACGGCGCGTGCCTCTGGCCAATATCGTCGTCCGGGGCAGCGGCGCGATCATGGCTCTCTTCGTTCTGAACGAGACCAGTATCCTGCCCTATATCGGCTCGCTGGATTCGGCGCAGACGCTGATCAACACGCATATCCTGTTCAATGCGCTGCTGCTTACGCTGATCGTCTTTTCCAACTGGCTCGAGGTGCCGTTCAGGGCGTTATTGCCGGACGATCCGCCAAGCATCGACGATCAGTCGCCGCTCTATCGCAGCGTGCTGGACGACACGGTTTTCGACAGGCCGCATGTCGCGATTGCCAGCCTGCGCCGCGAGGTTCTGCGCATGGTGCAACTGGTCGAGACGATGATGCGGCCAGTCATGGATCTCTACAGCAAGTTCAATGCTGATACGGCGCGTAGCGTGATTGCCAAGGACACTCACGTGAACGCCGCCCTCGACGAGATCCGCCGCTACGCCGCTGCCCTGCAGCGCGTTTCCCTGAACAAATCTGACACCAAGACAGTGCGCGAGTTGACCGAATACGCCATCGCCGTGGAAGCCGCGGGTGATATCGTGGCGAAACGGCTGGTCCCGTTGGCCCGGGAGAGATCCGAAAAAGGCGTGCGCTTTTCCGAGGACGGCGCGGGCGAGCTGAACCGGATGCACGATCATGCGCTGGCCAACATCGTCCTTGCGTCTAATCTGCTGGTGTCGGATGATCTAGAAAGCGCCCGGCTGCTTCTGGAGGAAAAACAGGAAATGACGCGCCTGGAACGCAAGAGCCGCAAGCGACATCTGAAACGGTTAAGCGAAGGTGTCCAGATCAGCTTTGCCTCCAGCGATATTCATCTCGAAACGGCGGGCGGCATCAGGGACTTCAACAGCCACCTGTCTTCGGCAGCCTATCCGCTGCTCCATCGTGGAGGCCAACTGCTTGAAACGCGGCTCATCGAACAGAACTACGAAGACCTCGAAGTGCGCCAGCGTTAGATCGCATCAATGGGGGCGTATCGCGAATGCTGTGGAAATTCCCTGGCGGCGCGGTCCGAGCATGTGAAGGTTCATCATCTCAGGCGACAAGGCCAAGGGGCATTGGCTCGAGCGACCGAGAAGGTGTCTCCCAGCCATCGACCTTGCCGCCGGGCACCAGCAGCGCCCAAAGCAGCATCGGCACGGTTTCGGGGATTACCGCTTGCGCCGAAAGAGGTGACCCGGCGGCATGACAAAGACGATCAGAAGCACAGGTCACATCGTTTTTGCAAGGCGCTGATCAATGCTCGAAAAGCAGCAGGTCTGACACAGGTCGGAATGGCCGAGCGCCGCGCTCGAACACACCGGAGGCGCCTTCGAGCAATGCCCGCTTCCATTGATGGATCATCGTCGGATGCACCCCGAACCGGCTCGCCAGCTCGGCTGCGGTTTCCTCGCCCTTCAGGGCCTCCAGCGCAACCTTCGCCTTGAACGCCGGCGCGTTCTGCTTGCGTTTTGACATCTCTGATCTCCTTCTCGTCGAAGATCAGCAGACTGCAAATCGTAGCTTATGTCTGTGTCCGAATTTCGGGGGGTATGTATGAACTGCCTTCCCCTGCAAGCGTTTTGTTGATGTCCCTTTGACCCTGCTTCTATGTATTCGGTCTTTCAATGGGGCCATTCGATTTGCCCCTGACCAAGATGGGAAGTCGCGCGTCCTGTGTCTCGTTAGCTCATCGGCACTCTTGGGGGGCCATGCTCCCCGTCAGACTGACAAGACGCCGATTGGTCGTTGGTCCATCTCCTCCTCGCTCGCAGATTCCTATTTGTTGCGCGGTTGCGTGTCTATGCGCCCACAAGCGCCGCGGGGCGATATCGCTCGCCTTTCGTCAATACGGCCCAGGCGGCTCCGCCTTCATCGTGACCGGCGAACAATGCGTTCTTGCGATTCAGGGCAATTGGGCGAACCAGATTTTCCACGTTGTTCGAGTCGATCTCGACGCGGCCATCGGTCAGGAAAGTTTGCAATCCGTCCCAGTTGTTTGCGATGTAGGCCAGCTTTTCGCCGAGCCGTGACTTGGCCGAGACGCGCAGGCGCTCTGCTTGCAGCCAGGTGCCGAAGGCCGCGACCAGCAGGGCGGAGCGGGCTTGTCGGGCGGACAAGCGCTGGCCGGGGGATGTGCCGCGGATGTCTTTCTCGATGGCGTAGATTTCGGCGATCTGGCGCAAGCCCTCGGCCGCGATCTCAGACCCATCGCGGTCGAAGATTTCTTTCAGCTTGCGGCGGGCATGCGCCCAGCAATGGGGTCGTTTGCGGGAGAGTGTGAAATCCTACGCTAAGCGCCGAGCAGCCGTTTCCCATTCTCGCGCAGGTTTCCCTCTGGGTCGACATACCGATAGAGCGTTACCGGTCTGATCTTCAGCTCCTTGCACAGCTCGGAGACGGAGGTATCGCGGTTGGCCATCGCGGCCTGCGCCATGCGCAGCTGGGCCTTGGTCAGCGCGAATTTGCGGCCTCCCTTTCGTCCCCGGGCCCGTGCAGCGGCGAGGCCCGCCATCGTCCGTTCCCGGATAAGTTCGCTCTCGAACTCGGCGAGTGAGGCGAAGATACCGAAGGACAGCCGCCCGTGGGCGGTAGTCGTGTCGATCTGGGCGCCCTGTCCAGTCAGCACCTTCAACCCGATGCCGCGCTCGGAGAGACCGGCGACCGTCTTCACCAAGTGATGCAGGCTGCGGCCCATCCGGTCGAGCTTCCAGATCACCAGCACGTCGCCGTCCCGCAGGGCCTTCAGGCACGCCTCGAGACCGGGCCGCTCGTCCTTCTTCCCGGAAGCTCTGTCCGAGTAGATCTGATCTTCGCCAACGCCCGCTGCGATCAGGGCGTCCCTCTGCAGGTCGAGCGACTGGCTTCCGTCGGCCTTGGAGACCCGCGCGTAGCCGATCAGCATGTGTCGCAAACGATCGTTTGAGACATTTGGCGAAAATCGGCGCTGTGATCCCCAGCGTTATCTGGCGGTGTTCCTTCAGCGCTAAGTGGCGCCAATTACCAGCGTGGAGCGTGCGGCCTCGACGACGTCGTCAGTAACGAGTGATAGCTCGTTGATCTTTAGGATGCGTTCTATTTGGACAAAGAGGCGATGCAGCAGCCGGAAGTTCCCGCCGGTGATGCGGGCAATGGATGCGATCGCTTGGTGATCAGTAAAGTCGGCGGCGTCCAGTTGCAGGCCGAGTTTTCGCCAGTGGCGGGTGAGGACGAAGGTCAGTTCATCCCCCTTCAGCGCGCGATAGTGGTGTGCGAAGCCGATCCGGCTGTAGAGCTGCGGATAGCGTTCCAGTTTTCGTTCCAGGCCGGGCATTCCGATCAGGATAACGCCGATACCGGTCCGGTCGAAGATATCGCGCACATGTTCAAGACTTTGCGTCGAAAGTCGTTCGGCCTCATCGACTACCAGAACTTCTATAGACCCTTGAGCATGGCGTTCCGGAATAACCATGCTCGGATTGAGCGCCAGATCGATGGAACCTTCTGCGCGGGTTATAAGACGGCGTAAATCTTCCCGAACCTCCCGAACCGGGCCGCCGACTGTCGGTGTGTAGAAAACTGTGCGTGACTTGGCCAATGCCTCATAGGCGATGGCGTCCGATGCGTCGCGTGGCCCCCACTCCGTCAGGAGCGCTTCGGCCTTGTCCCACCGGGCGAAACGCCGCGCCGACATCGTTTTTCCGACACCAGCCGTGCCGAAGCAGATTCCGATATACCGGTGTTTCTGCACCGCAGCTGCGAACTCGACAAAGCGGCGATGCTCTTTCGTGGCGATGAATGTGCCATTGCGCTGTCCCGTCATTGTCAATCATCAGACTGATAGGTTCGGAGTTTCGACTTGCGTTGCGGTCGAGGCGCGGTCTCGGTCGTCCTGCGGGCTGTTCCCTCCGGGAAATATTCCGCAACGACGCCGACCCGTTCATTAACCTGCTGGCGCAGGGCCCGCCGCTGCGCCGCACGGGCTGTCTGTATGTCTTTCAGCGTGATCGTCTCATGGGCATGTTTCGGGCTGATGGCGCGGCACAGGAAGCGGTTCTTGTGGAAGACGCGGATCTCACCAAGGTCGCGCGGATCATATCGGATCGTGACGCTTTCGCCGACATAGGGAGCAAGGATCGTGCTCATGAAGCGCAGCCCTTGAAAATGCACACCGTCGCGGCGCACGAGCCGAGGCTTTGCGACCATGACGAGTAACAGGTCGAGGTCGTCAATAGTGTTGGGCATTTGAGGAAGCCAACCGTCGGCGCACCACGACGTCAGCGGCGGCAGCCCCGTTTCGCGATGAGTGCGAGAATTGTAGGTCTCCGTGATCCACGCGCCGATGACGGCATTGAGATCGGCCAGCGACAGTTTCGGCGATGTTGCTGGTTTCCCGTTCACGACGTTGCCGGAGAGCTCCGGAAGCAGTTCGGTGTTCAATGTGCCGAAAAAACGCTCAATTTTTCCGCGCCCCTGCGGTCGCGCTACGGCGGAATGGATGATCTGGAACCGCAGGCTGGCAGCTGCCTGTTCGAGATGTTCTGATGTGAAGTCGCTCCCGTGATCGACATAGAGAATTTCTGGAATCCCGCAGATCGGCCAGTCCGGATTCAGCTTGCGCCAGATGGCCTGTCGAAGCGCCAAGGACGTTTGCAGAGCCGACGGTGCGCCGAGAAATACTAGGTATCCAGCGATTGCGCGGGAATAGTCGTCCATAATCGCAGTCAGCCAAGGCCGCACCGATTTTCCGTTCGCGTCGATGATCAATATATCCAGCATCGTATGATCCGCTTGCCAGAGCGCATTCGGTGCGCTCGCTCTGTGTCGGTGGATCAGCTCGAAGCGGTCTCGATAGGCGCACGCCCCATCCTGCGCTAGCGTGACCATCGCAGGACCGAGTGCCTGTACGATGGAATGAACGGTGCCATAGGATGGAACTGACCAATCCCTGCTTTTGGCAACAGTTTCAGCGCGTCGATAGATTGCGGCACAGGACAGCCGGGGCTTGCGAAGCGCGAGCCCCTCGATCAAAGTGATCAGTGGCCCGGGTAGCTTGCGAGTGCCGCGATCAGATCGCGCTCTGACCTTCAATCCGTCCAGACCTTCCAGCCTGTATCGCGACAACCAGCGTTGCGCCGTCCGGATCGGCACATCGGCCGCGCGGGCGGCAGTGGTCAGAGAAACGCCCTCTTCCAGATGGGGTCGCAGAGCGGCGAACCGGCGCATCGCTTCGTCCATTCTGCATCTCCAATCTGTCCGAAAGGGGAACGCTGAGCGGACGCCGTCTCGCCTCGGGCCCACACCTTATATTTAAGGGGAAAATCGATTCTCATTTAGCTGGTACGGTGATAGTATCATTTAACGGGCCTTTTTCGTTACAATTCTACATGGCTCCAGAATAATTTTTCCGAAGGACGCCCCCATGTCTGAAACTCGTATTGGATACGCCCGATGCTCGACCGATAAACAGGACCTTGCCGCTCAGAAGGCAACCCTCCTGCATCTCGGTGTGGCTGAGGACCGCACCTATACTGACCATGGCTTGACCGGAACGAACCGCGAGCGGCCAGGACTGGCGCAGGCCTTGGCCGCCGTAAGAGCCGGCGACACGCTGGTGGTCCCAAAACTCGACCGGCTGGCAAGGTCGGTTCCGGACGCTCGCTCCATCGCAGACGAGTTGGCAAAGCGCGGGGTTAGGCTTGCCTTAGGGGCGTCGGTCTATGATCCGCACGATCCGATGGGAAAGATGTTCTTTAACATTCTTGCCACCTTCGCCGAGTTCGAGGCTGACCTGATCCGCATGCGCACCAAAGAGGGCATGGCAGTCGCCCGCGCTAAGGGGAAGCTGAAGGGCAAGAAGCCCAAGCTGTCGGATCGCCGCCAGACAGAGTTGCGGCGCATGTATGACACGGGCGACTACTCCATCAGCGATCTGGCAGAACTGTTCGATGTTTCGCGGCCGACAGTCTATCGCGTCCTACAACGGACGCCGAGCGCCGAAGTATCCATCGAAGCGCGCTAGCTGACCTTCGCCGCGCTCTACATCAACAACTGCTCTGCGGACAAACCGGAATTGTGCGGCTGCAGATATTGCTCACGCAGAATATTGTCGCGCTTGCAGCGACATGGGTGCGGCGATGCGGTGGATTTCACCAAACCGGTCTTGCGATGCGTTGGAACCGAGCGAAATCAAACTCGCCGTTCACGGCACCTCTCCTAAGACCGCTTTTGGAAGTTCACATTTGCTGCAGCATGTATCTATGGGCTCTGTAACAGGGCTCAATGCGAGCTCAATTTCCTCGATGTCTCTCGTGAGCTGATTTAGTGTTGTGATGAAAAGTGTTTCGAGACACAGAACTCGCTGATATCTAAACCTGCTGACCTGCAGGACGATCCAACACACAGTCAGAACAAAGTATCTACAACAGAGTCCTCAGTATCGCTTGGCTGAGTGAATCCCAAGTCCTTGCGTAGTTCTGCAGGTGACATTCCGAAGAGTTTTTTTATCGTTCTGGAAAAGTGAGGCATACTTTTGAACCCACATTTGAAGGCGATTTCGGATTGCGCGAGACCAGATTGAATTAGGAGTTGTCGCGCGGTTGAAGCCCGCACTCGCCATAAATAGCGCGAGGGCGTAATTCCTATATGCTTTTTAAAGGCGCTGATCAGATATTGCTGCGTAATACCTGAATTACGGGCGATTGTCGGCATATCTAGTTTTTCGTCAGAAATATTCTCCTTTATAAATCGACGAGCAATAAGGATCGCTTTGGGAATTTTTCTGTCTGCCTCGGATTGATGAGCTTCAACCAGAAATGCACGAAGGGCAGCGTGACCAATCGCATCTCGCATTGCATTAAGTTCTGGTCCAGAAGAATGACCTGCTTCTAGTCCGATCTCCTGCAATTGAGCTAGCCTTTGAGTTGTCGACACCGTCTCGTAGCCGTGACACATCTGGCGAAATTCAAGTTTCTGCAGGCGCGGTAAAAACCCTTCGCACCAAATCGCAGTCGTGCACTCGCCCTTGCGATAGTGAAATTCAAACTTTTCATTTGCAACGGCAACGCCAGTTTGTCCTGCCGCGACTAGAATTTCGGCGTCTTCCGTACGCATGATGCAGCAACCTTGTTCAACCGTTAATAGTGACAGGTACGGGCGCAAGATAGGGCCGAAGACACCTCCGTTAGGGTAAGTCATTTTGCCGAAGGAATATCCGCGAACGTAGTTGAGTAGCTGGTCCATAAAATCAATCAAAGATCAAAATGCCGAATAGTGGTTCTGTGACATGGCGACGCAAGTGATCACCATTCAGACACAGAGATGGGTGGTGGCAAAGATTAATATGCACTGGATATTAATTTCAGGCAACAAAAGTCGCGATTCAGTCATTTTAAAGTTGATTTAGGTCAACAACATTGTGGGCATCAATAGCCTCTTCAAGCCTCCAAGGGGCTGCCAGCCAATTTCGCCAGTATGGAGAATAACGGATGTTCCAAGCCACAAATCACTCAAAGTACGCAGGTGATCTGCCACGAAACTGTACCTTTGATGAGAGCGATTGGCGGATTTTGGCATCGTTCTGGCATCCCGTGGCTTTTGCTCATGAGATCGAGGACAAACCGGTCAATGCGCGGCTGTTGGATGTTGATCTGGTGATCTACAGGACGTCGGAAGGTATCTCGGTTGCACGTGACATCTGTCCTCACCGCGGCACACGGCTAAGCGGTGGCTGGATGGATGGCGACACCCTGGTATGCCCCATGCATGGGTTGTGTTTCGATCATTCGGGTCAATGCACCAAAATTCCGTCCATAGCCGATCCGAATGCAAAAATTCCGCCAAAGATGCGCCTGATGTCGCTGAAATCCGAAGTGCGCTATGGTATCGTCTTTGCCTGCCTTTCGGACGAACCCGCACATCCGTTGCCTGTCTGGCCCGGGATTGAAGACGAGAGCCTGAAAAATCTCTACATTCCAAGCGGTACTTGGCATGCCGCGGCAAGCCGACATGTCGAGAATTTCAACGATGTCGCCCATTTCCCGTGGGTACATCAGGGTACTTTCGGCGGCAAGACGGCAGATCCAATCCCTCCTTATAAAGTCGAAAAGACGGATTACGGCCTCAGCTTTCAGTTGCCTTATCTGGAAGGAGGCAATCGTTTTCCGGATGATGTCGAGGGGAGTGAGCGCCAAGTGACTTATACTTATCAGCTGACGCTGCCATTCTCGACCATCATCATCATCGCGCCAAATGACAGCGATTACCGTCAGTATTTTGCGGACACGGTCTGCCCTGTCTCTGCGCATGAAACTCGTATTTTCCAGGTCTGCACCGATACGACAAGCGATCCGGATGCCGATTTCCTTGTGAAAGAGTCCTTGTTGATCAACGACGAAGACAAGCCGATGGTCGAAGGCCAGCGGCCAGAGGATTTGCCGCTGGATCTGACCGAGGAAATCCACATTCCGGCGGACCGGATGTCTGTCGAATACCGCCGAACCTTGGCCAAGCTTGGCCTGGGCGCGCCGATGGCAAGCTGAAGACGGTTGGAGGTCCGAAAGATGAACAGCGGTTTGCTCGAGGTAAAAGTTGCTGCGAAAACGATGCTCGCAAAGGATATCGCCGGGTTCGAGCTTGTTCATGCAGACGGTTCCTCCCTGCCCGGATTTACGGCGGGTTCTCATATAGATGTGCATTTGGGTGATGGCCTCATCCGGCAATACTCATTGTGGAATGATCCATCGGAATCACATCGCTACTGTCTGGGCGTTCTGAAGGAAGAAGCCGGTCGCGGCGGTTCGGCGGCCATGCATGAACTGACCGTGGGCGCAACGCTTTCGATAAGCGTGCCGCGCAACAATTTCGAACTGAACGATTCCGCCAAGCACTCACTGCTCCTGGCTGGGGGTATCGGGATTACGCCTATCCTCGGCATGGCGCAGGCGCTGCATGAACGGGGCGAAAGCTTTGCGTTGCACTATTGCGCCCGTTCGCCCGAACGTATGGCATTCAAAGGCATGGTCAAATTGTCCGGGTTTGCAGAAAACGCCCATCTGCATTTTGACAACGGTCCCGCCAAGCAAAAATTCGATATCGATGCGCTTAGGCAGCCGCCCGAAGAAGGGACGCACCTATATGTCTGCGGACCCACCGGGTTCATGGATGCCGTACTGGCATCGGCAAGTGATGCCTGGCCTGCCTCCAGCCTTCATCGCGAGTATTTTACCGCAGACCTGCAGGCTGTCGACGGCGAGGACCGGCCCTTTCAGATCAAGCTGGATTCCACCGGAGATGTACTCGACGTACCCGCCGACCGGACAATCGTAGAAGTGCTGGCTGACGCCGGTATAGAGATTCCCACATCATGCGAACAGGGAATTTGCGGAACCTGCCTGACGCCGGTTCTGCAAGGCACACCGGATCACCGTGATCTAGTGCTGACAGAAGAGGAACATGCCGACAACGATCAAATGACGCTTTGCTGCTCGCGTGCGTTGACCGATCTGCTGGTTTTGGACCTGTGAGAAACCTAAACGGGAGGAAAAAATGAAAAAACGTAAATTCTTGTCGATAGCCGGCGCCAGTGCCATCGCACTGTCCTCGGTCTTCGTTTCGGCACAAACGGCCGCCGCTGACGATCCGACGGATCTTAACATCGCGATCATCCTATCGGCGGGGATCGAATCCCCCTGGGACGGCACTCTGATTGACTCGCTTGAACGCGTGAAGGCGGAAAAACCCCATGGGCTTGACATGAACTGGCAATATACCGATCCGCTATGGGGTGACGACGCGGGTGAAGCGATGCGCCTCTTCGCTGAATCGGGTGAGTTCGACGTCATCTGGGCCCATTCGACATATTCCGACCAAGTCAAAAAGCTGAAGGACGAGTTTCCGGATATTCTTTTCGTCGTGGTTGGCTCGGGCAACGAGGGATTGGGCGGCAACCAATACTGGGTGTATAAGCGTATTCACGAAGCCTCCTATGTTCTGGGTGTCATGGCCGGCAAACTGACCGAAAGCAACACGCTCGGTGTCGTGGGGACATTCCCGGCAGACGACGTGAACGATGAGATCAACTCGTTCTTTGCGGGAGCTCGGTCGGTCAACGAAAACATTGTCCAGAAAGTCGCCTTCATCGAGAGCTGGTATGATCCGGGTAAAGCGGCAGAAATGACCTCCGCCCAGATATCAACGGGGGCTGATATCATCTTTTCTCTCGCGGCCAATTTCAAACCCTGTGAAGAGGCGGAAATTTTGTGCTTTGCCAATTTCGGGGACCAACACAGCTATTCACCTGAAACGATCGTATCCAGCGCGCTTGCATTCTGGGACCCTGACGTGAACTGGATCATCGACGAATGGTGGGACAAACAGGTGAACGGCGAACCCTACGACGGGAACACCGACATCATCTGGCGTGGCATGGCTGATGGTGGAGCTGGTATCGCCCCTTATCAGGCGCTTGCAGATAAGGTGCCGGACGACGTGAAGGCCTTGGTCGATGCGACGATCGCCGAAATAAAATCCGGATCGCTCGTCGTCGACGTCAACGTCAAAAATCCGGTTTCAAACTGATCGGCACTCCCTGCCGATCTCGCGCCCGCTCATAACCTCCTCCTCCCTGGGCGGGCGCAACTTATCGAAAAGCCATCGGAACCGAGTCATCATGTCCACACTTCTGAAAGCCGTAAATCTAACAAAACGCTTCCCAGGTGTCATCGCCAACGAGGACGTGAACTTTGAGCTGAAGCCGGGTGAGGTACACTGCCTCTTCGGTGAAAATGGTGCGGGAAAATCCACACTTTCGTCATGTCTGTTTGGCTTCTACCAGCCAGAAGGCGGCCACATCGAATTTAATGGCAAGCCCGTGGCCTTTCGGTCGCCACGCGACGCCATTCATATCGGTATCGGAATGGTCCATCAGCATTTTGTGCTGGTTAGCGAGTTCACCGTTCTCGAAAACATTGTTGTGGGCACACACGAGGCGGGATGGAAACTACAGATGCAAGAAGCCAGGGCAAGGGTCGAGGAGCTTTGCCGGGAATACGAAATCGATCTGGATATTGATGCCAACGTGCGTGATCTGGCCGTCGGTCAGCAGCAGTGGGTTGAGATGCTCAAGGCGCTCTATCTCGACGCCCGGGTTTTGATTCTGGATGAACCGACGGCGGTGCTCACACCGGAAGAGTCGCGAAAACTTTTTCGGATCATCGATCATATGTGCGAGTTGGGCCTGTCGATCCTGCTCATCAGCCACAAGATGGTCGAAGTCATGCGGTCGGATCGGGTCACGGTCCTGCGCAAGGGAAAGGTCGTGGGAACGGTAAAGCCGTCGGATGTTACCCCGGACGAATTGACACGCATGATGGTGGGGCGGGACGTGGATTTACGGGTCGCGCGCGACCGCTCTGATGACCGCGACCGAACAGAGCCGCCGGTTCTGATCGTGGAAAATCTTGTCTATCGCGACGGGCGGGGAAAACTGGCGCTTGACGATGTCAGCCTGGCAATCAGGAAAGGGGAGATATTGGGTCTGGCAGGCGTGTCGGGCAATGGGCAGAAAGAGCTGTTTGAATCACTTTCAGGTGTCCTGATCCCTGACAGCGGCAGCATCATATTGGGTGGTGAACAGATCAAAGGCCTGCCCTCGCGCCACTACATGGATCGAGGTGTGGGACTGGTGCCCGATGACAGGTTTCGCGAAGGCCTGATCCCGGAGTTCAATATTCGCGAAAACATGATCCTAGGGTGGCAGCGCCACGATGACTATACCAAGGGTCCATTCCTGGATCACAAGCAGATCGGCACGATCGCTGATGGCCTGATCGATGAGTTCCAGATTACGACACCATCCGGATTGACGCCAGTCAATCACCTGTCGGGTGGAAATGCGCAAAAGGTAATTCTAGCAAGAGAATTTGTGCATTCCAGAAAGCTGCTGCTGGCCAACCAACCGACACGTGGCCTCGATCTCGGGGTTATCGAGTATGTCTACAAGCAGATCATTGTCAAGCGCGACGAAGGCTATGCCGTTCTATTGGCCTCAGAAGAACTTGAAGACCTCCTTAATCTATCGGACCGGATTGCCGTGATATCAAGCGGACGGATAACCGGCGTGGTCGATCCGCAATCAACCACGATAGAAGAAATTGGCCTCTTGATGGCAGGCGGGCAACAGGGGGTCGCAGCATGACCAGCATCAATGAACCGGCTGAAAACCTTTTCCCGGAGCCGGTGCCGAAATGGCGGATCGAGCGTCGGGTAAATCCCAAGCGGTCCTGGACTTTTGCCATGTATGCGCTGGCGACACTCTTCGGATTGTTCCTATCCGCATTGCTGCTTTTGACGAGCGGGGCGGATGTTTTCAAAGCCTATTCCGCGCTTCTGAAGGGCGCCTTCGGTAGTGAGAAAGCCCTTTATGCCACGATGGCGAAGGCAACACCGCTGATCCTGACCGGGTTGGCGACCGTTGTCGCCTTTCGCGCCCAGGTCTGGAGCATTGGCCAGGAGGGTCAGGTCTATGCCGGGGCGATGGGCGCCTATCTTGGTTGCCTTGTATTCATTGGGCTGCCGGCATGGCTTTATGTCTGTCTTATCATCCTCAGCGGCATGATCGGCGGCGCGCTGCTAGGAACAACCGCAGCGATTCTGAAAGACCGGTTCGACGTAAACGAAATCATTTCGACCGTCATGATGAATTACCTGATCGTGTTCCTGTTGTCGTATCTGATCGGAGGCGGCCCCTGGACCGAGGTTTCCACGACAGTCGTCTATCAGCAAACCGGCCCGATTCCGGCCGCGTCGGAACTCCCCTATCTGCTGGGCAGCACGAAACTGCATTTGGGATTTATCCTTGCGTTGACCGCAGCATTGGTTTGCTACGTCCTTCTGGAAAAAACCCCCTTGGGATACGAAATCCGCGCGATGGGGTTCAATCCGATCGCCCTGGCCTATCGCGGCACGAATATTGGCCGGACCATCATCATCGTTATGGCAGTAAGCGGTGCGATTGCGGGACTGGCCGGGGTGTCTGAAATCTTTGGAACTGCCCACCGCCTCCGCGCCGATACGCTTTATGGCCTGGGCTATACCGGCATCATCATCGGCATGATCGGAGGATTGCGTCCGCTTGGCACGGTCGTGGCGGGCATCGTCTTCGGCGGGCTTGCCAGCGGGGGTCTCTACATGAAGCTGCTGGCTCAAGTGCCGGATGCATTGGTCCCGGCCATGCAAGGCATCCTGCTGCTCGCCTTCCTCTGCGCGGGAGTTGCAGCACGCTACAAACTCGTGAGGACCGAGAAAGATGTCTGAGTTGTTTCAGGAAGCCATTCTTGTCAGCATTCTGGCCGGAACAGTGCGCATCATGACGCCCATTCTGTTTGCTGCCATTGGCGAGTTGGTCACGCAACGCGCAGGTATCTGGAACATGGGCGTCGAAGGCACCATGCTGATGGGAGCGTTTACCGCCTACATCGTTGCAACGGCAACCGGCTCGATATGGCTCGCTGTCCTTGCCTCAATGGTCGTTGGAGGCCTCGTTGGTCTTCTGACCGCGTTTATGACGGCAACGATGCGCGTAGACCATTTCATCACGGGTCTGGGGATTAACCTGCTGGTCGCCGGCCTGACGCTTTACTGGTTCCGCATCTATATCAAGGGGCGGGCGCAACCGACCTTTGACGGTTTCGAGAATGTTCCCATTCCGGTCCTTTCTTCGATCCCTTGGCTGGGGGAAATTCTCTTTTCGCAGCGGTTGCTGACTTATGTTGCATTTGCCGCGGTGCCTGCCATCTGGTTCCTACTCTATCGGACACGTTGGGGGCTTGAACTGCGCTGCCTCGGCGAAAACCCCAAGGCACTGGATATTAAAGGACTCAGCGTCACCGGGCGTCAATACATTGCCGTGCTGATCGGGAGTGTAATGACAGGATTGGGCGGCGGGTTTCTGATGCTGGGCTTCTCCGACCGTTACCTAGCAGATATCACGGCAGGACGTGGTTGGTTGGCCATCGTAGCCATCATTGCCGGAAACTGGCTGCCTCGTGGCGTTCTTGCCGCCGTGCTTGTCTTTGCGCTGCTCGAAAGCATTGCGACACATGTCCAAGTACTGGGGCTCAATGTGCCGCACCAGATCTTCCTGGCGATGCCGTATCTTGCCTCGATCCTGCTGTTGATGGGGTTGCGCAGAAAATCCAGCCAACCCTTGCGCTTAGGCATTCCCTATTTCCGTTGAGCAATGAATGGAGCCCACGACATGACCGAATTGAAATGTACAGACCCAGTGATCCTGAACCAGTGGCATCCGCTTAGTTCAATCGACGAAATCACGCCGGGCTTAATCCATTCGACCATGCTTCTGGAAGAAAATATTTCCTATGGCATGGACACAGACGGAAATGCTTATGCTTGGCCATTTGATAACCAACTTCCAACGCGGAGCCGGTTAACCTCGAAAACGGTCCGCAATCCGCTACCCATACATATCGCGCACGGCTACGTCTGGACGTCGCTTGGAGAGCCGCCTGAAACGCTGTTCTCATTTGAGGAATATTACGAGGCCGATCGTATAAATGTGCCGACGGGTGTGTTTGGCGTGAATGTTTCCGCTGGCCGTGCCGTCGAGAACTTTTTGGACATGAGTCACTTTCCTTATGTTCATACCGGCATTCTTGGGGAAGAGCCGCATACCGAGGTTAAGGAGTATGCAGTTGAGGTTTCAGAAACTCGTGACGAAGTGTTGGCTACACAGTGCCAATTCTATCAACCAAAGGCCGCGCTAGCTTCTGAAGGCGGTGCGATGGTCGATTACACGTATCGGGTGCCGCACGTAAACTGCGCATTGCTCTACAAATCCAGCCCCAACGATGCGTCACGCAGTGACGTGATCTATATGTTCCTGCAACCCATGAGCCAGGATTGGGTGCGCGCGCATACAGGGATGTGCGTCATCGATGAAGACAACACCTACGAGAGTATTCGGTATTTCCAGCAGGTGATCTTCGGGCAGGACAAGCCGATATTGGAAAACCAGTATCCGAAGCGGCTTCCGCTGGATCCCAGATCCGAAACTCCAATTCGAGCCGACAAAACGGCCATCGCGTTTCGACGCTGGTTGAGTCGGAAGGGTCTGCGCTACGGCGTGATCCCTGCAGCAGCATAGAAAGAGGGTATGTCATGACGACAGATCTGACTACTTGGCACCCGATTGCATCAAGCACTGATCTCCCGATGCGGCACATTTATCATGGACAGCTTTGGGGGCGCGAAATGGCAGTGTGGCGGGCCGACGACGGCCACGTCAATGTCTGGGAAAACCGGTGTTTGCACCGGGGCGTGCGCCTGACGGTCGGCCTGAACGAAGGTCGTGAGCTGAGGTGTCTCTATCACGGCTGGCGCTACGCCAACCGGACGGCTGGCTGCACTTACATCCCTGCGCACCCGGCTGATGCACCAGCGCGGACAATCTGTAACAACACGTATTCAGCAGTGGAATCACATGGTTTGGTTTGGTCTGCCGTTGATCCGATCGGAGAATTCGAAGCGCCAGCTGTGTTGAATGGCAATGACGTTTTGGCGCTTCGACCAATACCGGTAAAAGCCGCCCCTGACATTGCTTTGAAACATGCTAAGTCTTATCGCTTTTCTCCAATTGGCGAGGGGTGCGCCGATGTCACTTTGGTTGAAGAAACTGATAATCACGTCCAATTGCACGCTAAGCAAGACCAGTCAAAAGCAACGCTTCTGCTGTTTGTCCAGCCGGTGGATGCCGGGCGATCCATCTTGCGTGGCGTGTTAACAGACCAGCCAGCCGACGCCGGCAACATTTTGCGCCATCATAATCGCAGGATGCAAGCGCTGCGCGATGTCATCGAGGCGGAAGCCACAATGCTGCCGGTCCCGGAACCAATTGAAGTTCAGTTTTCGAAGGTCGACGAAGAACTAGCCAAAATGCCAGCCCGCGCGAAATCTGGTCCAAAAGCTGAATTGCGTGTCTCTGTGGCGCATAAATGGGATGCCTCTGAAGGTGTCGCGGGTTTTCGGCTGGAGGCGCTGAATGGACAGCTGCCCACTTTCCAACCCGGAGCGCATATCGACCTGCATATGCCCAACGGGATGTCACGCCAATATTCTCTGACCAATGCACCTGGCGAAACCGATTTTTATCGGATTGGCGTCAAGCGGGAACCGGACTCACGCGGCGGTTCGGAATGCATGCACAATGCTGTTCAGGCAGGAGATGTGCTTGCAATCTCTGCGCCCCGCAACAATTTCCCGCTTCGGCGCGATGCATTGAAAACAATTCTTGTTGCCGGCGGCATCGGGATCACGCCGATGCTGGCCATGGCCCAAACCCTTCACGTTCAGGGGTTGGGCTATGAGCTGCATTATTTCGCGCAATCCGAGGCGCATTTGTCCTTCCCGGATGTGCTGAAAACATTTGGCAGCAATCTGATCCCACATATTGGACTTGATCCGGCATCGACGGGCGGCGCGCTGAAGGAATTGCTGTCCGGCTACGACTACGCGCACCACCTGTACATTTGCGGCCCCGGCCCAATGCTTGAAGCCACCCGAAAAATCGCTGCCGAAGCCGGTTGGCCCGAAGACGCGGTGCATTTCGAATACTTCAAGAACACCAAGGAAATAGACGACAGTTCCACTTTCGAAGTGGCGCTTGCACGGTCGGCACTCACGCTGCAAGTGCCAGCAGGCAGGACCATTCTTGAAATTCTTCAGGAAAACGGGATCGAGGCACCCAGTTCCTGCGAGCAGGGGGCGTGCGGCACCTGCCTGACAACGGTAATCGAAGGCGAGCCCGATCATCAGGACGTCTATCTTTCCGACAGCGAGAAGGCGTCGAACCAGAAAATCATCACCTGCGTGTCACGAGCCAAGTCAAAGCGGCTTGTGCTGGATATCTGAGGAGGCCGAAATGAAACTCTATGACTACGAGCTTTCGGGGAATTGCTTCAAGATCAGATTGTTCCTGAACATTCTTGGTATCGAATATGAAAGCCAAACCGTCGATTTCTATCCGGGGCTTGAGCATAAATCGCCCGAGTTTCTCCAGTTGAATCCACTAGGACAATTGCCGGTCATCGAGGATGAGGGCAAGGTCCTGCGCGATGCCCAGGCCATACTGACCTATCTGGCGGTAAAATATGATGCGAGCGGCCTATGGTATCCCGTCTCTGACCCTGGCCGCTTGGGAGAGGTTGCGCAATGGCTCGCCTTTGCCGACGGCATCACCGGAACGGCTTCGGCTGCGCGACTGCATGATGGGCTGTTCTATGAACTGGATGTCGAAGCCGCGCGCGCCGGTGCCCATCGTTTGTTCCGCATCCTTGACGAACATTTGTGGTTTGCCGAACGGGTCGGCCGCGATTGGCTTGTGCCTGGCGACCATCCCACGATCGCGGACATTGCTTGTTTCCCCTACGTGGCGCTCTCGGAGGAAGGGGGTATTTACAGACAGGGTTACCCTGCAATCCGGCGCTGGTGCGACCGGGTGAAACGGATACAGGGCTTTGTCGGCATGTCCGGCATTTTCACGACAAGCCACGCGGCCTGAGATCACTAAATCAATGAACTTAATTAGCAGGAGAATCGCTATGCGAACACGTGCGGCAGTTGCCGTTGAGGCGGGCAAACCGCTGGAAGTTATGGAAGTGAACCTCGACGGCCCCAGGACGGGCGAGGTTTTGGTCGAGATCAAGGCGACCGGTCTTTGTCACACCGACGAATTCACCCGCTCGGGTGATGACCCCGAGGGGATCTTCCCAGCGATCCTGGGCCATGAGGGCGCGGGTGTTGTCGTCGAGGTGGGTGAAGGTGTCACCAGCCTTGAGGTCGGTGATCACGTGATTCCTCTCTACACGCCCGAATGCCGTGAATGCGATTACTGCCTAAACCCCAAAACCAATCTCTGCCAGTCGATCCGCGCGACGCAAGGCGCCGGGCTGCTGCCCGATGGCTCGACCCGGTTCTCGATGCTCGACGGCACGCCGATTCACCATTACATGGGGTGTTCGACCTTCGCCAACCACACGGTCGTGCCCGAGATCGCCCTGGCCAAGATCCGTAAGGACGCGCCTTTCGACAAGGTCTGCTACATCGGCTGCGGCGTGACCACCGGCATCGGCGCGGTGATTAATACCGCTAAGGTCGAGATCGGCAGCCGCGCTGTCGTCTTTGGCCTGGGCGGCATCGGGCTCAACGTGATCCAAGGCCTGCGCATGGCAGGCGCCGACCAGATCGTTGGCGTGGACCTGAATGACGACAAGGAAGTAATGGCCCGCCAGTTTGGCCTGACCGATTTCGTGAACCCGTCGAAGGTCGATGGTGACATGGTCACGCACTTGGTCGAACTGACCGGAGGCGGAGCGGATTACACGTTCGATGCCACTGGCAACGTAAACGTCATGCGCACTGCGCTGGAAGCCGCCCACAAGGGCTGGGGCGAAAGTGTCATCATCGGCGTGGCCCCTGCCGGCGCCGAAATTGCCACTCGCCCGTTTCAGCTGGTCACCGGTCGGGTCTGGCGCGGCACAGCCTTCGGCGGCGCGTCGGGGCGGACGGATGTGCCCAAGATCGTCGACTGGTACATGGACGGCAAGATCGAGATCGACCCAATGATCACCCATAAGCTGACACTCGACCAGATCAACGAAGGCTTCGAGCTGATGCACAAGGGCGAAAGCATCCGCGCCGTCGTGGAATTCTGATCGATGGAACTGATCGAAAGTACGACATGCTTCGGCGGAAAGAACGCGGTCTACAGGCATCCATCTGATGCCTGTGGCTGTGACATGACTTTTGGCATCTACCTGCCTCCACAGGCCGAGACATCTTCAGTGCCGGTACTCTGGTACCTGTCGGGTCTGACCTGCACCCACGAAAACGCGATGTCCAAAGCTGGGTTGCAGCAATTTGCTGCCCGGCGCGGGGTAGCGCTGGTCTTTCCAGACACCTCTCCGCGCGGCGAGCATGTAGCCGATGACGAGGCCTATGATCTGGGCAAGGGCGCCGGGTTTTATGTGAATGCCACCCAAAAGCCCTGGGCCTCGCATTTCCGAATGTATGACTATGTCGTCAAGGAACTGTTCCAGATTATCTGCAGCCGCTTCCCTGTCACCGAAAGACACGGGATCACCGGCCACTCCATGGGCGGACACGGCGCGCTGACACTGGCGATGCTCAACCCCAGGAAATATCAATCCGTTTCGGCGTTTGCACCGATTGCCAACCCGACGGCCTCAGACTGGGGCAGCAAACAACTGGCAAGCTATTTGGGGGATGATAAGAAACTCTGGGCTGACCACGATGCCAGCCTTCTTTTGGCAGACAGGGGCTGGTCGAAAGACATCCTGGTGGATCAGGGCGCTGACGATCAGTTTTACGCCCTGCTGAAACCTAAAACACTAACAGCAGCCGCCGAAGCAGCAGGCGTGCCGGTCACTTATCGCGAGGCAGCTGGCTACAACCACAGCTACTATTTCGTCGCCTCCTTTGCCGAAGATCATCTCAATTGGCACGCTGATAGATTGATGTACCGATCAAAGGTCTTCCGCGCCGACCAACGCTTTGACAGAAGCGGGACGAAGCGTCGCTTTGAACGGTAAAAAAGATGAAGCACACAACTCACGACTTTTCAATAACGCAAGAGACAGGGGGGGCGCAGAGCGACAGCACAATTGCGATTGTTGTTCTCGATGGGTTTTCTACACTGAGTCTGGGTGCAATTGTCGAACCGCTTCATTTTTTCAGGAAAAAATTCCCCAGTATCGCGCCCAAGTTTCTACTAGTCGGCGGGCGCGATAAAGCCGTCAGATCGCAAAGCGGCGTTGCGTTTTTTTGCGATGAAACGCTTGCTGAGTTTTCTCTCCGATTGAGCAAGAGAAACGGGGTGTTAGCCATCTGCTTTTGCTGTGATTCTTACCAGCGGTTGGAGGAAAGTTCTGATATCCTGAGCCTGCTAAGGCGGTCCAAACGGTCTGGTATGGCGCTTTATGGGATCGGGCGCGCGTCGTGGATATTCGCGAAAATGGGGCTATTGGATGGGCACAAGGCTACCACGCATTGGTCCTCGCTGGTTGCGTTCTCTGAAAGCTTTTCTGATGTGTCCGCCAGGAACGTTCTATTTGTCTCCAACGGATCGACGACAACATGTGCCGGTGAATTGGCGGCCCTGGACATGATCATCCACTCTATTGCCAAGATCTCGCGAGAAGCCGCGCAATACGTATGCAATCAACTGCTGATTTCCTATCCGCGCGACCCTGACATCCGTCAGCCTGGATCTCAGGTCGACAGGCTTCGGCATGTCCCTGAAGCTCTGAGGGCTGCAGTCAGGCTAATGTCACAAAACATTGAGGAACCACTCTCAAAAGAGGAAATAGCAAATACGTGTGGGACGTCCGTAAGAAGCATTGAACGGCAGTTTGAAGTGCATCTCGGCAAATCGCCAATGCAATTCTATACAAGCCTGAAACTAGAGCGCGCTTACGAGCTGATGTCTCAGACCAACTTGCCTCTAAGAGAAGTTTCCATCGCCAGCGGATTCCGATCGTTCGGGAATTTCTCAAAACAATTCAAAAGAGAATACAGGTGCACACCATCCAAGTTCCGGCGGTAAACGTCAAATCCAGCGGTTGGTGAGCTTGCAGCTACGTCTTGACCGGTGATCTGTGAGCCTGCGTAATGATTCTCGTTTCGGTCTACATGGATGGCCGATCTTTTATGTTGCCTTGCAGCACTGAGAAATACGCAGCCGCGGAAATATTAGTGCTGCGAGCGCACGCTGCGAGATTTGCAAACTTCTCCTTTGGGCTCAAACCGGACTTTTGCCGCGCAAAGCGCGGATGACAGCTACGCTGCTTCCAGCACCAGCCTACGCCACTTGGCCATAAAGAAAGTGCGCCAAACATCGCGGAAGATCACAC
>NZ_QJSD01000017.1 GCF_003313245.1 Primorskyibacter marinus | reverse complement strand
AGATGGCGTGCAGTTTCGTGTTCATGCCGCCCTTGGTCCGGCCAATCAGGCGTCCACGCCCCCTTTTTCGCAGTCATGCTGCTCGCTGTACGGTGTGCCTTCAGGTACGTGGCGTCGATCATCACAGTCCTCTTTTCGCCGTGTTCGGCAGCCAGACCGGCCATCATCCGAGCAAAGATCCCCTTATCGCTCCACCGCTTCCAAGGGTTGTAGAGCGTCTTGTGCGGCCCGTACGCGGCGGGCGCGGCGCACCACCGCAAGCCATTGCGGTTGATGAAGATAATCCCACTCAACACGCGCCTGTCGACCACGCGTGGCTTGCCATGAGACTTGGGGAGAAAGCGCTCAAGACGCGCCATCTGCGCATCCGTCAGCCAGAGAAGATCAGACATGTTCACCGCTGGTTTTCAGCAAGATGATGCATCCGGCACGGCGGAAATCAATGGGTCCTGACCCTAGGCCAAAACCGTGTGACCGGAACACCGCTTACGAAAATACGCGCTATTTTTCAGCAGGTATTAAACCCGCTGAACGCCGTCACTGGCGGCGGCTGATCTCGCCATTGTCACAACTCTGTCAAATCCAGTCGATATGCTGACGTCAAGCACCTCAACTAGCGGGGGCTTGCGCCAAGCCATCCACGATATATAGTGGCCGCAGGCTAGAGCGGGATGGCCTGCTCCGGTGCTTGGAAAACGTCAGGCAGGGCAGGGGACGTGTCGCAGATGCAAGCCGATTTCAGAACGAATTTTGTCCGGGAATCCGGTGCCTTACGACAACATCCAGCCTTGGTCCTGAACGCGGATTATCGGCCGCTGTCTTATTACCCCCTGTCGCTGTGGCCTTGGCAGGACGCGATCAAGGCGGCGTTTCTGGACAGGGTCGATATTATCGCCGAATATGACGAGGTTGTCCGAAGCCCGTCGATGTCCCTGAAAATTCCCAGCGTCGTCGTCCTGAAAGATTATGTGAAACCCAGAAAGCGCGTGGCCTTCACGCGCTTTAATCTTTTCTTGAGGGATGAATTTCTCTGTCAGTATTGCGGATCGAAGGGCGATCTGACGTTCGATCATGTGGTGCCCCGCGCTGCGGGTGGAATCACCAGTTGGGAAAACGTGGTCGCTGCCTGCGCGCCTTGCAACCTTCGCAAAGGATCGAAATCCCTGCGCAACGCCGGACTGTCGCTGCGCAAACCACCACGCCAGCCGGGCGCGGAAGAATTGCGCAACATGGGCCGCCGCTTTCCGCCCAACCACCTGCACAAAAGCTGGCTGGATTTCCTTTACTGGGATGCAGAACTGGAAGCCTAGGCTGAGAGATCATGGCCAATGTAAAAATGGCCACAAAAATCACTAAAACTGGTTTTTGAGGTCAAAAGTGATGCATCGGATTCACAAGGCGTTGGGGTGTTGGGGTATAAAATCGCCGCAATGTGCTGACTCGTCCATGCGTGACCACATGTGGCCTCTCTGGTCGATCCGAAAACGGGCTTCTTTGCCACGTCATTTATAAAGGTCAAATCTGGTCCGGCGTGCCTGTCTAAGCCAAAAGACAACTGCGACCTTGGCAAACTTGCCTTGTAAGTTGTTGAAAAAAATCATTGCCTTAGCTTGCGCGAAACGCACCGTCAGTGAAAGGCAAAATTTTTGCTAAATTTGGTGGGCGACCCTGGAATCGAACCAGGCGTGCGTCTCCGCGAGGGAGTTACAGTCCCCTGCCACACCTTGCGGCCTGTCGCCCACGACCGGGCATGCCCGGTGTGAGGGGGTGATTACATTTGCCCCAAACTGGCGTCAACAGGAAAATCCCTTGCGCCGGGCAAAGCGTCGTCGCATTGTCGCGGGCCGCGGCGAATGGGGAAACGGGCAGATGAAAAAACCAAAATGGGTGGTCGAGAAGGAACAGGCGAAAAAGGCTGCCGGGTCAGAGACCGTGTGGCTGTTCGGACTGCATGCCGTGCGCGATGCGCTGGAAAATCCCGCACGCGAAAAATTGCGCCTGATCGTGACTCGGAACGCAGCCGATAAGCTGGCACCGGCCATTACCGCTGCCGGGATCGACCCCGAGATGAGCGATCCGCGCAGGTTTTCGGCACCGCTTGACCCGCAATCCGTGCATCAGGGGGCGGCGATGGAGGTCAAGCCGCTGAACTGGGGGCGGCTGGAGGATGTGTGCCTGGGGGACGGCACCGCGCCGCCGCGCCTTGTTCTGCTTGATCGTGTGACCGATCCGCACAATGTAGGGGCCATCCTGCGCTCTGCCGAGGTATTTGGCGCGGCGGCAGTGATCGGGACAATCCACCACTCGGCCCCCGAAACCGGCGCGCTTGCCAAGACCGCATCGGGCGCACTGGAGCGTCAGCCCTATCTGCGCATCCGCAACCTTGCCGAGGGGATGAACAAGCTGCGCGACATGGGCTATGTGCTTCTGGGTCTTGATGGCGAGGCCGAGGTCGAACTGGAGACCGCTTTGGATGGTCGTCGCGATCGTCCGGTGGCCTTGGTTCTGGGGGCCGAAGGGCCGGGGCTGCGGCCCAAGACCAAGGATACCTGCGATCAACTGGTCAAGATCCCCTTCGCGCGGGATTTCGGGTCGCTGAACGTCTCCAATGCCGCCGCGGTGTCGCTTTATGCAGCGCGTCCGTGAGCGCGGGGGCTTGTAACGCGAGGGGCGGCCCTCAATATTTCAGGCGGACGACCGGAGACGTGACCGGAGATTGCGAATGACCGCCAATACCAAGATTGCCACCTGCTGTTACTGCGGAACCCGCGCGGCGCTTGAACTGAGAGGGGACGTTCGGCACGAATTGGCCTGCACCTCTTGCGGTGCACCCCTGCACAATCTGAAAATGTTGCGCACGGATGCTACGGCGGCAGTCAAGGGGGCACAGGGCAAGACCATGCGGCGGGGCAAACCGGTCATGGCGAAGACGGACAGGCCGTCCCGCAAACCCAAAAAAGCGCGCTATAAAAAGCGGAAAGGCTTGGCGCAGCGTTTCGTCGAAGAGGCATTTGACGTCATCGAGGATCTGTTTGATTGACCGCGTCTCGCGGACGGACAGCCCCCGGAAGGTAAATGCTGACGGCGATTTTGCACATCATTGGGGTCGTGGGGCGGCAGAGCGGGTTGATGTCGTGTCTTGAGGTTTGCACAGGCAGGCTCTGGTCAAAACCGTCGCGGTCAATTATCTGCGGGGTAACACGCAAAGGGATTGCCCATGAGTTATAACGAACCCGGACCCGTCGAAGAAAACTGGAGCGATGCGATTTCGTCGATCGAAGAGATTGTCGAGGACGCCCGCAATGGCCGTATGTTCATTCTGGTCGACCATGAGGACCGTGAGAACGAGGGCGACCTGGTTATCCCCGCGCAGATGGCCACCCCGGATGCGATCAACTTCATGGCGACGCATGGGCGCGGGCTGATCTGCCTGTCGCTGTCATCGCACCGGATCGAAGAGCTTGGTCTGCAATTGATGAGCACCAACAATTCCTCGCGCCACGAGACGGCGTTCACCATCTCGATCGAGGCCCGCGAAGGCGTGACAACCGGCATTTCCGCCGCCGACCGCGCGCGGACGATTTCCGTGGCGATTGACGGCTCCAAGGGCGCGCAGGACATTGCGACGCCGGGGCATGTGTTCCCGTTGCGTGCCCGCGAGGGCGGCGTGCTGGTGCGTGCAGGCCATACAGAGGCCGCGGTGGATGTCAGCCGCCTTGCCGGCCTGAATCCTTCGGGCGTGATCTGCGAGATCATGAGCGAAGATGGCTCCATGTCGCGGCTGCCGGAACTGGTGGCATTCGCGCAGCGTCACGGGCTGAAGATCGGCACGATCAGCGATCTGATTGCCTATCGTCGCCGCCACGACAACCTTGTGCGCGTGCAGAAGGAAGAGGTCATCACCAGCGAATTCGGTGGCGAATGGACGATGAAGATCTATTCAGACAGCACCCATGGCGACGAACATATCGTGCTGATCAAGGGCGACATCACCGGAGACGATCCTGTTCTGGTCCGGATGCATGCGATGGACCCGATGCTGGATGTGATCGGCACCGGTCCGCGTGGGCGGTCAGATGAGTTCCGCGCAGCCATGCAGGCCGTGTCCGATGAAGGCCGCGGCGTTGTCGTACTGCTGCGCGACACCTCGATGAAGCTGGACGTCCATGACGAGGTGTCGCCAAAGACACTGCGCCAATACGGGCTGGGCGCGCAGATCCTGTCCTCGTTGGGTCTGTCGCGTCTTACGCTGCTGACGAACTCACCGCAGCCCAAGGTCGTCGGTCTGGAAAGCTACGGGCTGGAGATCGCAGGCACGCGCAAGATATCGGAGTTGGGCTGATGGCCGGGCAATCGCATTACACGCTGCCACGGCCCAAATTTGACCGCCCGGTGAAGCTGCTGATCGTGGTCGCGCCGTATTATCGCGACATCGCTGACGGCATGCTGACAGGCGCACGGGCCGAGATCGAGGCCTGCGGCGGCACGCATGAGACGGTTGAGGTTCCCGGCGCGCTGGAAATTCCAACAGCCATCGGCATCGCCGACCGTCAAAGCAACTTTGACGGCTATGTCGCACTCGGTTGCGTGATCCGCGGCGAGACGACGCATTACGATACGGTCTGCAACGATAGCAGCCGTGCGCTGCAACTGCTTGGTCTGCAAGGGCTTTGCATCGGCAACGGCATCCTGACGGTCGAAAATCACCAACAGGCCGCTGTGCGCGCGGACCCGGCAGACCAGAACAAGGGCGGGGGTGCCGCTGCTGCGGCCTTGCATCTGATCGCGCTCGCTCGTAAGTGGGGCGGCCAGCGCAAGGGGGTCGGGTTTCGTCCGGCCTCTGACGAATATCAGATCGCTGGTCAAACCAAGGGCCCGTCGACCGCATGACCTCTGAAACCGCGCCCCTTTCGGGCAACCAGCGCCGCAAGATGAAATCCGCCAGCCGCCTTTATGCGGTGCAGGCGCTGTTCCAGATGGAACATTCCGGCCAGACGACGAATCAGGTGCGCGTTGAATTCCTCGACCACCGGTTTGGTGCGGTCTATGACGGCGACGAAATGGCCGAAGGTGATCCGGACCTTTTCCGGGCGCTGCTGGACGAGGCGGTGAACAATCAGGCGCGGATCGACCAGATGACCGACCGGGCGCTGGTGGCAAAATGGCCGATTGCGCGCATTGATCCGACGTTGCGGGCGCTGTTCCGTGCGGCCGGTGCGGAACTGGTGTTGGCCGATACCCCGCCCAAGGTGGTGATCGTGGAATTTGTCGATGTGGCGCGGGCCTTCTTTCCCGAAGGCAAAGAGGCCAGTTTCGTCAATGCCGTGCTGGACCACATGGCACGTGAGGCGCGCCCGGAAGCATTCTGAGAAAGCTTCGGGGTCTATGCGCGTCAGCACAGCTTCGTGTTTAGCCCGTTCTCCAATTAGTCTGGCGGTCGCAACGCCAAACTCCGGCACGCCGACCCTGCCAATTACCGCTCAGGCAAGGGTGGCACGTCATTTGGATTTGATGGTCGGATCCTTCTCGTCGGCTTCTCTGATCAGGCGCGCGTCTTCGCGCATTTCCAGCCAGATCGCGTTCAGAACCGCGAACATCGCCGCCAGCGGAAGGCCCAAAAGCCAGGCGAAATACCACATTACTCTGTCCTTTCTTCAGTAACTGTGCTCGGTAACGTCGTCCTCGGTGACCTTGCCCCACAGAACTTTGTATACCCAGGCCGTGTAGGCCATGATGATCGGCAAGAAGATCGCGCCCGCCACCAGCATCACGAAAAGCGTCAGGTGGGATGAGGACGCGTCCCAGACCGTCAACGAACTGTCGGGCCGGACGGTCGAGGGCAGGATGAATGGAAACATCGTCAGACCCACCGAAGAGATGATGCCGATAATCGCCAGCTTTGACCACAGCAGGGTCGAGACCTCGCGCCCCGCCCGCAGGCCGAGCACTGCCAGTGCGATCCCGACAAAGCCCATCAGCGGCGCGACGGCGATCCAGGGCCGCGCGGCATAAGCCGACAGCCAACTGCCGCCATGAATGACAGTGCTGTATAGCGGGTTGGACGGACCGTCGCGCACGACCTCTCCTTGAATGGCGAAACCGTCAATGCCGATGGCCAGCCACAGACCCGCCAGCGCATAGCTCCCAGCGGCGATCATGCCCGCATAGGTGCCGATGCTGCGCGCGCGCGCAGCCAGCGGACCTTCGGCCTTCAAAGACAGCCAGGCGGCACCATGCATCACCAGCATGGACAGCGACACCACGCCGGCCAGCAGCGCGAAGGGGCGCAGCAGCCCCAGAAACTTCATTGCGAAATTGCCGTCATACATCGGCATCAGGTCATCGGTCAGGTAGAAGGGGATGCCCAGAAGCACATTGCCCACCGCCACGCCGAACAGCAGTGCGGGCACGGAGCTGCCGACGAACAATGCCCTGTCCCAACCGGCCCGCCATGCCGCGCTTTCGCGTTTGGACCGGTATTTGAATGCCACGGGCCGCAGGATCAGGGCGGCCAACAGCGCGAACATGGCCAGATAGAAGCCCGAGAAACTGGCCGCGTAAAGCGGTGGCCAGGCCGCGAAGATCGCGCCGCCGCCCAGGATGAACCAAACTTGGTTGCCCTCCCAGACCGGGCCGACCGTATTGATCACGATGCGGCGCTCAACATCGGTTTTGGCAACGAAGGGCAGCAACGTACCCACGCCCATATCGAAACCGTCGGTCAGGGCGAAGGCGATCAGCAACACACCCATCAGCGCCCACCAGATCACGCGCAACGTCTCAAATTCCATCAGGTCGGAAAGGATCATATCCGTTACTCCGCAGGTGTTGCGCCGGGGTGGCGCGTGTTGCTTGAGGGGGCGGATCCCGGTTCAGCGGTATCCGAGGCGAACGGGTCTTTGCCGTCATGGGTGCGCAGCCGGTGTTCGTGACGGATGGTCCAGGCGTCGGTTTCCTCGACATCCTCGAATGGACCCTTGCGGATGTATTTCAGCATCAGCGCCATCTCGATGATGAAAAGGACGGAGTAGAAAGCGGCAAACCCGGCCAGCGTGATCAGCAGATCCATCACGCTGAGATGCGAGGCCGACAGCGCCGTTGGCAGCACGCCGTCCACTGTCCACGGTTGCCGCCCGTATTCGGACACGAACCAGCCCAGCTCTGCCGCGATCCAGGGGGCAGGGATAATGGCCACCGCGCCATAAAGCGCCCATCGGGGAAACTGCATGCCGCGGAAACTGGCGCGATAAAAGAAATACAGCATCACCGCGATGAAGGTGAAACCCAGCCCCACCATGATGCGGAACGCCCAGAAGACCGGTGCGACCCCCGGCACAGTATCGTCGGAAGCTTGTGCGATCTGCTGCTCGGTGGCGTCTCGTGGGTCGTCCACATAGCGTTTCAGCAAGAGCGCGAAACCAAGATTGTCGGAATGCTCTTCGAATTTGGCGCGAATATCGGCGGGCGTCTCATCACGCTCTGTCCGGATCGTCATCAGGGCGTCATAGGCGATCAGACCGGACCGGATTTTGACCTCTGCCTCTTCGACCAACTCGTTGATGCCGGGGATTTCTTCGGTCAACGACCGTGTGCCGATAAGGCCCATGACCCACGGGATTTCGACCGCGTAATGCGTCTCGCGTGCTTCGCGGTTCGGAAAGCCGATGGCGGTGAAAGGGGCGGGGGCAGAATGGGTGTCCCACATTGCCTCGATCGCGGCCAGCTTCATCTTTTGGGTGTGGCTGGCGGAATAACCGGATTCGTCGCCCAGCACGACCACCGACAGCGCAGAGGCCAGCCCGAAGGCAGAGGCCACGGCGATGGAGCGCCGGGCAAGCTCTATATGGCGGCCCTTCAGCAGATACCATGCCGACACGCCCAGCACGAAGACCGAGGCCGTGACATAGCCTGCGGATACGGTGTGGACGAACTTGGCCTGCCCGACGATGTTGAAGATCACATCGAAAAAGTTGGTCATCTCCATGCGCATCGTCTCGGGGTTGAACTCTGCGCCCACCGGGTTTTGCATCCAGCCATTTGCAATCAGGATCCACAGGGCCGAGAAGTTGGACCCGATGGCGACCAGCCAGGCCACGGCGAGATGCGCAAGTTTGCTCAGCTTGTCCCAGCCAAAGAAGAACAGCCCGACAAAGGTTGCTTCCAGAAAGAAGGCCATCATGCCTTCCAGCGCGAGCGGCGCGCCGAAAATGTCGCCGACATAATGGCTGTAATAGGCCCAGTTCATGCCGAACTGGAATTCCATCGTGATGCCCGTGGCCACGCCAAGCGCAAAGTTGATGCCGAAAAGTAGGCCCCAGAATTTGGTCATCTGTCGCCAGATTGGCCGGTTCGTCATCACATAGACGGTTTCCATGATCGCGACGAGGATCGACAATCCCAGCGTCAGTGGCACAAAGAGGAAGTGATACATCGCCGTCAGCGCGAATTGCAGGCGTGACAGCTCGACGACATCAAGTTCCATGGTTCTGTCTTCCTTTCTTAGCCGCAACGAAAATCATTATGGGCGGAACGTCGCCGGGGTACAGAAAAACCTGCGCCGCAGAGTCAGCTTTAGCACGAAACCTAACACCCGCGCGCCAAGAGGCAAATTGATGTGGATCAAAAGCATTCATTTTCTGGCATGTGTTGACTGCAAAGTGATCAGATAATCGGCCATTTCCTGTTCTGCCCGCCGATGCGAGGCGATCAGGATGGCGGTAGCAGGCAGGGCGTGTTTCAGGTTCGCCAGAACCCGTCGTGCAAGCGGACCTTCAAGCCCTTCGGTCGGCTCGTCCAGCAGCAAGACGGAGGGGCGGCGCAACACCGCGCGGGCAAGGGCCAGCCGCCGCGCCTCGCCACCCGAAAGACCAGTTCCGCTTTCGCCAAGCGTGGCGTCCAGCCCGCCAATGCGTTGGACCACGCTGTGCAATTCGACTGTGGTTAACGCCTCCCACGCGGCGCTGTCGTTCAGGTCGTCGCTGGCGATGGCAAGGTTTTCGCGGATCGAGCCGCCGACGGGCCGCGCGCGTTGCGGCACCAGCGTCAGATGCCTGCGCAATTGCTCATCTGGCCAATCCGAAATGGAGGTGCCGAGCAGCGTGACCGTACCCGATAGCGGCGCACTCACAGCGGCGATGGCATCCAGTAGCGTGCTTTTGCCCAGTCCGCTGTGCCCCGTCAGCGCCGCCGTTTCGCCGGGGCGCAGGGTCAGCGACAGCGCCGTCATAAGCGGAGTTTGGCGACCGGGTGCCGCAACCGTGACACCATCAAGAACAAGGGCCGTCTGATGGTCTGGCGACACCTCGGGCAGGGGCAGGGCTGCGGGCTTTGGCGTTTCAGATGGCAATATGCGACCGGCGGCATCGTGCATCCGCCCCAGTTCTGCCAAACCGCGCCGCAAGGGCAGCAGGGTTTCGGCAAGGCCAAGTGCCGCGAAAAATCCGATGGCCGCTGCGGCGGGGCTTAGCGTGCTCAGCCCGACAGCAATATCACCGGCGAGAAGGGCGGCGGCGGCGGTCAGGGTGACAATAAGGTTCAGCGCCAACCCGGCGCGTTCGTCGATCACATTGAGGCGGCTCTCGGCATTTTGTTCCGTGCGCTCGCTTCGGGTCAGTTCATCCCGTCGCCGCGGTAGCAAGCCTTGCTGGATCGTCTCGCGCTGGCCTCGAAACAGGCCGATCACTTGACGGCGCAGGGTCTGGCGGCTGCGTTCGGCGGTTTTGGAGGGCACAAGCGCGGCGCGCGCCGTCAGCCACAGGACAAGCCCGCCACCGAAGATGTAGCCGCCCGCAATCGACAGCGCCACGCTTGGCACGGTCAGCCACCAGAGCATCGCAAAGGCCGCGATATGGGTCAGCAGCCCGGCAAGAAGCGGCAGGATCAGGCGCAGCACCAGCCCGTCAAGCGCATCGACATCTGCCGTGATCCGGGTCAGTTCGGCAGCGCTGCGCAGACGTCGCAGTTGGTCAATCGGCCAGTGCCGCAACCGGTCGAGCAGTGCCAGACGCAGCTTCGCCAGCGCACGCAGCGTGGTGTCATGCGTCAGCAACCTCTCGGCATAGCGCGCGCCGGCGCGTCCCAATGCCAGAAACCGGACCCCGGCACTGGGGCGGAAGACGTCGAAGGCAATGCCGATCCCGGCCAGCCCGGCAGCCCCCGTCGCCGTGATGAACCAGCCCGACAGGCCCAGCAAAGCGGCCCCCATGACCAGCACCGTCAGCGCCGCCGCAGCGCCGCGCCACATCGCCCAAGGGGACGCCTGCCAAAGCAAGCCTGCGACACGCCAGAGCCGCCTCATGCCTGTACCTCCGGCAATGCCACGGCGCGGTCCATCGCATCTATCAAAAGCGGGTCATGCGATGCGACGATGACGGTCTTGCCGCTGTCCTGCGCGCGGCGCAGCGCATCGATGATCAGACCAGCCGTGACCGCGTCAAGATCCGCTGTAGGTTCATCGGCAAGGATAACGTCCGCCCCGCTGAAGAAAGCGCGCGCCAGAAGCAACCGCCGCGCCTCGCCACCTGAAACGCCTGCGCCAAGTTCTCCCAATCGGGTATCAAGCCCGTGCGGCAGGGCGGCGACGATGTCGCTTGCATGGGCGATCCTCAACGCGGGGCCGGGATCGCCTTTGGTGCCGTGCGGGTCAAGAAAGTCGCTCAGGGTGGTGTCGGGAATATGGATGTGCTGCGGCATCAGGGTCAGGCGCGCGCGCCACGCGTCGGCGTTTTGGGCATCCAGGGTCTGATCCATCACGGTGATGCGTCCGCAAGACAGGGGCAGCAGTCCGGCCAAAGCAATCAAACAAGTCGATTTCCCCGATCCGCTGGCACCTGTCAGGGCCACGCTTTCGCCGGGTCCAATGGCGAAATCGGGCATGCGGACACGGGTGACGGTGTCGGCCTGCTCAACGCAAATCGACACCGGGCCGGGCAGCGGGGTTGCTTTTGCACCCAGCCCAAGGATCGGCAGGGCCGGGGCGGTGTTCAGTCCCGCAAGCTCGTCCGCGACGGCCTCTGCCGCGGCCTTGTCATGCCAGGCGGCTGCCAGATCACGAAGGGGCTGGAAGAAATCGGGCGCAAGAAGCAGCAGAAACACACCCTGAGAAATGCTCAACGGTGCCCCCCATGTGCCAAATGTGATTTCGCCCAGAAGCGAGAACCCGACATAAAGCGCAACCATCGCCACGCCGATGGCCGAAAACAGCTCCAGCACCGTCGAAGACAGAAAGGCGATGCGCAGAACCGCCATGGTCTTTTCACGCAATGCGTCCACGCGGGTGACAAACAGGGCGCGCGATCTGTCGAAACCCCCAAGCAACAGGATGTCCGGCAAGGCGGCGATCCGGTCCACGAGAAGGCGGTTCACGGTCCCAATCTCGACCATCTGGCGGGCGCTGGCATCGCGGGCGGCCAAGCCTATCAACGCCATGAAAACGGGGATAAGTGGACCTGTTACCAAAAGCACAATCGCGACCGCCCAGGATTGGGTCAGCGCAATCAGCACAAACGCCACAGGCACCACCCGCACTCGGATCATCGCCAACCGAAATCGTGTGAAATAGGGGGCCAGAAGCGGGATTTTGTCACAGACAAGCGCGGCGATTTCTGCCGAAGACAGGGCTGCGTCAATCCGTACCGTCTGCGCATCAAGCAACCTGCGCCGCGTGTCTTGCACCACCCGCTGTCCAAGATCGAAGACAAGTCGTCCTGCGCCATATGACAGCAGGGCGCGCAGAACACCGGTTGCGGCAAAGAGGATGACAAGGGCGACCCCATGGTCACCATCCCTTAGCCAGCCGGCGATCACTTCGGCAACTGCATAAGCCTGAACCACCCACAGCAAATCGGCACAGATGCGCAGGATCGCGCAGATCCGCAATCTGTCGGCTTGAGGTCTTGTCAGGGTCAGCACATCTCGCATCGGCTTGCCTTGCCACCGTATCTATCTTGCAAGCATATAGCCCAAGCCAGAGGCAGATTTGTTGTGTCATATTGACCGAAAGCGGATGGTCAAAACGTCATCGCTACGATGACCACTTTGCCGAAGGAAGGCATCGGAACCAGACAGCGACGCGCACGACAACCGGCAAACGCTTGTCGTCCGAAGAAACTCCGCACGGTACAATGTCCGACAAGCGGTGTAGACGGCGGTGACAGTGTCTGCTTTCTGGGACGTGGAAACAAAGGAGTGCAGCAATGGATGATGAACAACGGATTGGGGTTGCGTTGATCGGCGCGGGCATGATCGCCAAGACCCATGTTGCCGCGCTTTCCGCAGCGGGCGACCGGGTTCGGTTGGTGGCCGTTGTCTCTACCCGACCGGAACGGGCCGAGCACTTGGCTGCGCAATACGACGGTGCGGCACCACTGTTCACCTCGGACCTGTCGAAAGTGACGGATGATCCGTCGATCCGGATGGTTATCGTCGCGACGCCGCCCAGTGTGCGGATCCCGTTGATTGAAACGCTCGCCAAGGCAGGCAAGCATATTCTGTTGGAAAAGCCGGTCGCGCGGACGCTGGACGAGGCTGTGCAGGTTGTCGAGATTTGCGAAAGCGCGGGTGTCACGCTGGGCGTTCTGTTCCAGCATCGCGTGCGCTCGCCGTCCAAGGCGGCAGCACAGCGCATTGCAAGCGGTGCGTTCGGCAAGCTTGGACATGTCGAGATCGCCGCACCGCTGTGGCGGGATCAGTCCTATTACGAAGAGCTTGGGCGCGGCACCTACGCGCGCGACGGCGGCGGGGTATTGTTGACACAGGCGATCCACACGATCGACCTTGCGCTTAGTCTGACCGGACCTGTCGCGTCAGTGCAGGCGATGACCGCAACGACGCCTCTGCACCGGATGGAAGCCGAGGATTTCGCCGTGGCGGGCTTGCGCTTTGCGTCGGGGGCAATCGGCTCGCTTGTTGCCAGCACCGCCAGTTTTCCACAGCGAAAAGAGAGGATTACACTTCATTTCGAACATGCGTCTCTGCGTCTTGGCACGGATATGCTGGAGGTTCTCTGGCGTGATGGTCGCATTGACGACGAACCCCTTGCAACCGGCAGCGCGGGCGACACTGGTCCGATTGTGAACAACCACGAATGGCATCAGGGCATGATCGAGGATTTTGTCGACGCGATCCAGGAAAACCGGCCGCCCGTGGTCACCGGGCGCGCGGCGCTGGCGTGTCACCGGCTGATCGACGCCATCGAAAGGTCGTCGCGTGACGGGTGTCCGGTCGACATTCGGCAGTAATGGCCTCCGGCGATAGGCCGCGACAAATCCGGGCAACGCGGCGCGGATCCCGACGATAGCATCAAAGCCAGGCCGCAGGGTCGGTGGGGGCGGCTCTTTGGCCGGCAAATTGTTGCGGCCAATACGGTTGCCAACCGGTATATTGCGCACCGGCGGGAGCCGGAGAATTCAGCCCATCATCGCGCGAGAGAGTGATGGCTCAACTTTAAGAAAAATCCGTCGAATCGACGCAGTTCTTGATTTTTTAACGAGACTGCGCCAACAATCTTCTATCAATCTTTTATTTTTATCTGGGGTGGGGAAGTTGTTTCGTTCGATTGTCTTGGCGTCTCAAATCATCGTCCTGCTGAACGTCGCCCTGCCGGCTGTCGGTCAGGGAACGGAACCGGCCGCGACGGAGAATGTAAACCAGCTTTCTCAGAAAGCGTCAGCGTTCAGAAAGATCATCGCGACTCTTGAAAGCGAGTCCGCCGGGATCGAGGCCGCACTGGAAGAGAAAAAGGCCGTGCTCAGCGATCTGGAAAGCCAGATCGAAACATCGCGGGCGCAAGTCGGTGAGGTTCAGGAAACCCTCGTCGCCGCGCGATCAGAGGTGGATGCCCTCACGACCAGCCTTGCCGAAAAGCAGTCGGAATTGGCGGAGCTTGAGTCCGACGCGCAAGCTCGTGCAGGTGCTGTCGCCGAGCGGCTTCAAGCGGTGCAGGCCGACATCGCCAAGGCTGAAGAGACCAAAGCCGCGCTTGAAGCCAGGAACGCTGAACTGACCGCGCAGGCGGACGCGCTTGATGGCGAGATTGCGACCGCAACATCCACGCTGGAGGCGCAAAAAGCCGATGCTTTGGCGGCACAAGAGCGCGCTGCGGCGCTGCAAGAGCAACAGAAAACCGCCGAAGCCGAACGCGCCAAGGCGCGCGCGCAGGCTGACAAACTGGCAGACAACATTCAGGCGGCCGAAGCACAGCTGAGCGATCTTCAGGCCGAAATTGATGCCGCGGAAAGCACCAAGACGACCGCACTGCAAGAGGCGCAGACAGCGCGTGAGGGTGCCCTTGTCGCGGTCGAAACCGCCCAGGCAGATGCTGAAACAGCGCGGACAGAGACAGCAACGGCGATTGCCGAAAGAGACGCGCGCAGAAAAGAGCTGGAGGCGGTCACCGCGCAGCTTGAAACGGTACAAACCGACGTTGCCAAGGCCGAAGAGCGCGCGGGTGAGTTGGCGCAGGAAATCAAGACCGCCGAAGCCGCCAGTCAGCAGAGCAAGGACCAACTGGATGCCGCCGCGCAAGAGCGCAACGCCCGGTTGGAGGCAGAGGCTGAAGACCGCGCGGCCCGGATTGAGGCTTCCGCGCAAGAGCGGATGGCGCAGGTCGAAGCCGACGCGCAGGCCCGCGAAGCAGAATTGGAAGCTGAAGTGGCGGCCAGAATCGCAGGGCTTGAGGAAGAAGCGCAAGCGAACAGGGCGCGGCTAGAGGCGGAAGCACAGGATCTGGCGGCTCAGGTGGATACCGCCAATCAGCGTTTGGCACAGGTTCAGGAAGAAACGCGGGCGCGGGTCGCGCAGATGGAAGCCGCTGCACAGGAACGGATTGCCCAGATGGAAGCCGATGCGCAGGAGCGTGCGGCACAGTTGGACGCGGAAGCGCAGACCCGTCTGGCCGAGATTGAGCAGACCGTTTCGACACGGCAAGCGGAACTGGATGCACAAGCGCGGCAAGCTGAAGCTGCCCTGTCTTCCTTGAATGCTCAGGTTGCGTCGGGCGAGGAACGTCTGGCCGCGTTGCAATCGGAGTTGATCGAAGCGCGCGACATGCTTGCCACTCAGCGTGCGGCACTTGAAAGCACAGAAGAAGCGCCCACAAGCACGCCCGCTGCGGCGCAACCCATGGCAGCACCTCGCGGCAATCCTCGGCCTTTCGGACTGGTGGCAAGCACTGTGTCGAACGCCCCCGGTCTGGCAACCGCAACACAAGAACAAACCCAGCAATTGTCCACCTTGTTGAGCGAGGGCGCATGTACCCATGAAGCACTTGCCAGTGTCTTTGGAACCGTGAACCGTCAGACGCTGCTGTTCCTGCTTCAGGATCTGGGACGTTGTTGATGATTAGCATGAAACGAGAAAAGGGGATGGCAATGGACGTCTTGCACAGATGCATGCTGCATGTTTTTGCGACGGGCCTTGTTCTGTTATTGGGGGTCTCCTCTGCGCAGGCTCAGGAATTCGAGAAGAATATTCTGACCGGATCGCCAACGGGGACATATATTCAGTTCGGAAACGATATTGCCAATCTGATGGCCGAATGTGACCAGACGCTGAATGTCGTGGAAAGCGCCGGCTCGCTTGAAAATTTCCTTGGGGTGCGCAAACGGCGGGCGACGCAATTCGGGATCGTGCAAAGCGATGTGCTCGAATATCTCAAGACCTATTCGGCGAATGATCCGGCAATTGCCCGCGCGATTGCAGGGGTGCGGATTTCCTTTCCGCTCTACAATGAAGAAGTGCATTTGCTGGCGTCCAAGGGTATCGCAAACCCGGCGGATCTGAACGGCAAGCGCGTGGCCATCGGCGTCGAGGACAGCGGCACCTTCCTGACCGCTTCGTTGATACTGGACCTTCTGGGCATCACGCCCGCAGAGGTGCATACTATCGGCCCGCAAGAATCGATGGATCAACTGCTGGCGGGCGAGCTTGACGGCTTTTTCTATGTCGCGGGCGCGCCGACCAAACTGTTTCAGGATACAAGGATCGACGCGGAGCGTTTTCATCTCGTGCCGTTCGAAGACCCGCTTCTGCAAGCGGTTTACGTCCCGACACAGATCCCGGCATCGACCTATCCGTTTCAGGCCGATGTTGTTCCGGTCGTGGCGGTAAAGGCCGTTCTGATGACCTATGAGTACGCGCCGCGCCGAAATTCCTATCATGCTGCAAGCTGCAAGGCCGTGTCCGATGTCTCGCATCTGATTTTCACCAGATTTGGCGATTTGCAGAAAAACGGGCATCCCAAATGGAAACAAGTCGACCTGACGGACATTCCTCCGGGATGGGATGTCGCCGAATGCGCGAATGCGGGCCTCGCGGCAAACTATCCGCTAAGCTGCTCCTCTGGTGGGATGGAGGCGGTTCCGGATAGCGAAGCGAATAGCGCCTACCGTCAGCGCATCTGTTCTGTCATCGGCTGCTAGTCAGACACTTTCCGCACCCCATGTTCAGCCCCCTTTCACGGGGGGCTTAGTCGTTCCGGAATGGGATGGCTTGCCAGTCGAAGGACGCTCCGGATCCTGTTGTTACACGCCAGAACGCAGCCTGTTCCGGCAGCTTCACGCTAAGAGCAGTCAATGACGAGGCTGCAACACCGATGGGTGTTTTATCCTGATTGGCCAATTCGACTGAAAACACGTCGGCATTGCCATCCCAGATAAATTCGGCGGTCCCGTCCGTCACGAAAACTGTCAGCGGCCGAACGCTTTGCTGCCCGGCGGCGACGCTGCCCGGCGCGATCTCTGTCTGAAACACCATGTCGGCGTCATCGGCAACCGCGTACCAGCGTTGCGCAATCCCCGAGGCAAGCGCCACACCATCGCCGGTATCGAACAACTGACCGAGATATTCGGCGGCGCGCGGATGTCCCCGCAACGCCGCACGCGTATAGTTGATCGCGCTGTCCCTGGGGGTGGCGCTGTCCAGCCCGGCGTGGAAATAACCCAGCCGCTCTTCGTCATTCGTGGTCAGGCGCACAGGTTCAAGCCGCGCGGGTTTCGGTGGCTCGGTCTTTGACAGGCCATGCGGCCCGAGCGGCTGGATCGCGGATCTGGACACTGCTTGCGTGACATCGATCCTGCCAACTGGTGGTCTTTTTTGTTCGAACACGGCGGCCAGATCGGATGCCGGATCGGGTGTCTCTGCGCCTCCGGCGTCGGGTCTGTCTTGCTGCGTGTCCGTCTCGCGACCCTTGTCCGGGGTCTGTGCTATGCGGTTTGTGACCTCCTCGCTGTCGCTGCCGGCTGCCGAAGGTGTTGCCTGAAGATTTTGTAATTGCCGCGCAAGTTCAGCCTCTAACGCCTGCTGTTCTGCCTTGGCCGCAGCGATGGCTTGTTTCAGGATGTTCAACTCCTGCGCCGTCGGCTGAGCGCCCGTGTCGGGTGCAGGCGCAATAGCTGTTTGAGCGGGCACCGAAACGGACTCTTTGGTGGTGGTCGGTGACCGCGACGCATCGCCGGCCTGCTGGATCGATCCGGTCGGTGGCTCTTGTACCGGCTCATTTATCAGGTTCAGAACAAGAAGGGCGGGAACGGCGCAGGCCGCCGCAGCCAATCCACCCAGAACCAGCCGTGTCCTGCGACGACGGGGCAGGGGCGGCGGATCGGAGTTTTCAGACGGCGTTTGGGCTTCAGGGGCGGGCGATCTTTCTACCACCCAACCTCGCGGCGTCTTGGGGTCAGAGGGCAAAGTGTTTTCGGACGGCCGTTCGTTTGTACTCGGTGCGGCTGCCGCAATCTTTTTCGGCAGCGTTGGTGGTGCGTCTGGCTGACGAGGTGCAGCTGTCGAACCCTCCCGCGCAATTGACGAGGGCGGTGACGACAGCGGTTTGAAATCCGGTGAAGGGGGCGAATGATCCAAGGTGATCGGGGCACCGCCGGGTGGGTTCCACTCCTCCTGCACTTCACGGATAAAGGCCGCGTCAATTGTTTTGCGGCCCTGCTTCGCCGCACAGAAAAGCGCCAGATCACACAGCTTGTTTATCAAGCGTGGCGTGCCTCGCGAATATGCATATATCTCGTCGAGCGCATCGCCTTCGAACAGACGATTGCCTGCATAGCCAGCCAATGCAAGCCGCCCCTCGACATAGGCCGCAATTTCGTCCCCAGGCAGTTGTTGCACCTGAATCCGATCGTCGATCATGTCGGCAAGGGGTTTCATCGACGCCCGTGCGACAAGCTTCCGAAGTTCGGGTTGTCCGGCAAGAATGATCGAGCAGCGCAAGTCTGCTTGTGGCTCGTCCCATGCAATATGAGCCAACAAGAGTGCCGCATCGTCAGCCAGGGTTTGGGCTTCGTCGATAATCAGCAGCGGCGGCATTTGTTCCGCAGCCGTTCTGGCCATCTCGGCTATCGCAAATGCCGCCAGTTCTTCGGTCGGGCGGTTCGCGAATGGCCTTCCCAGGCTCAACAGGATTTGTTGAGGGACCTCTCTGGCTGAATTCAGGCGGCTTGAAATCAGGATGACGCGACGCCCTTGCTCAATCTCTCTCGCCTTCATAAGTGCCTGAAGGATGGTGCTTTTTCCACAGCCGACCTCACCGGTGAACAAGGTCATGTTCGCTCCGGTCAGGACGTTTCGCACTAGTTTTTGGTAGACAGTTTTATGCTGCGTTGTCCAAACCAGAAAATCTGGATCCGGCACAATCGCGAATGGGCGACTCTGAAGATTGAAAGAATCTATATACATAGCGGTTTATGTTAATCCCCCATAAATTATGAACTATCGCGGCGAATATTGCGAGTCTCATAACACTTGGGGTTGTGAGGGGGCTGGATGGTCATACTGTGTGGTCGTTGGGCCGCCCGAATATGTGACCGTCGCTCCCAATGTCGCGAAGAAAAACCTTTCGTCAGTTGCAACGCATGATCAGCAGGTTTCGGTCTGTTGGCGTAGCTCGCAACAAGTTGCCAGCGGACCTGCCGACGCTTGGCGGGTCACCCGCAGAGTTGCCCGATACTACTTGGAAGATTGATTAAATATGTTCACTGACATAACAATATAGTTGAATACTAATTGAGTTCCGGTGGGATTTCGTGGCGACCGATGAAACGACGGCCACAGGTGCAGGCACCGATCCAGACCGCGCGCCCTGTCTGCGTCCGGCATTCTGCCGGTGACATCTGAAAATCCGGCGAGGGACCGTATGACTTTAGCGAATGACACTGACGAAGACAACTCGGCCCAGCCGTCTGACAGGTTGTTGCGTCAGTTCGTCGGCTACAACATAAAACGGGCCTATATACAATTACAGGGCGATTTGACCCAAACGCTGGCACCTTTTGGCCTGCGGATCGGCACATTTTCGGCGCTTGCAGTTGTGGTGGGCAGCGAAGGCATTTCTCAGACACAGCTTTCGGAGGTGCTGAATATCAAGCGGTCAGGTGTCGTGGTGTTGGTCGACGAACTGGAGAATCTGGGCGCAATTGACCGCAAGCCCGTCGAAACCGATCGCCGCGCCTACGCGTTGCGGGTGACAGCAAAGGGTTGGCATCTTTGGCAAAATGCGGAGCGTGCCGTGCAATTGCATGAGGATGCGCTGTTTGACAAGCTTGCGGTCGAGGACATCCGCACGCTTCGGGAATTGCTTGTGCGTGCGACGCGCAGCGCGACACGGAAACGACAGGAAGCGGGCGAATGAAAGACCCGGTCACAGGTCTGAGGCTGGTGCCCCATTCCGTCGAAACGCAGCACGAAGGGCCCCATATCTTTCTGACGTCGAAGGTGCCTCTGGACGCCGTCGTGGACCGTACATCTGATTGGCTGCATCACTGGGCGCGTGCGGCACCCGACCGTGTGTTTCTGTCCGAGCGGGCAGGCGATAGCTGGCGCGAGGTTACCTATGCGCAGGCACTGCGGCAGGTGCGCGCCGTCGCGGCGTCACTGGTGGCGCGCGGGCTGACGCAGGATACGCCCATCGTCATCCTGTCAGGCAATTCCATCGATCACGCGCTGCTGTCTTTCGGGGCGCAATATGTCGGCGTTCCGACCGTGCCACTGGCCGAGCAATATTCGCTGATCCCCGAGGCACATGGACGGCTGACTTATGTTCTGGACAAGGTCAATCCGGCGATGGCCTTTACAGACGATGTCGGGCGCTATGCCACTGCCCTGATGCTGCCGCAGTTCGACGGGGTAGAAGTTGTGGCCTCGAACCCCACCGGCGCGCCGCGCGACGTGACAGCCTTTGCCGATTTGCTGGATGGCGATGCGACCGTCGATCTGGGCACCCGCCATGCCACGGTAGGGGCTGATACCGTCGCCAAGATCCTTTTCACCTCTGGGTCGACCTCCGATCCCAAAGGCGTGCTGACCACGCAAGCGATGATGTGCACCAATCAGGCGCAGATGGCGTCTGTTCTGCCGTTCCTCAAGGATCGTCCACCGCGGATTTGCGACTGGCTGCCGTGGAACCACGTCTTTGGCGGGTCGCATAACGTCAACATGATGCTCGCCCATGGCGGCACATTGGTGATCGACAGCGGCAAGCCGACCAAAGACCTTTTTGCCGATACCGTGCGCAACATCATCGAAAAACCCGGAACTTTGTCTTTCAACGTGCCCGTGGGATTTTCCTTGCTGGTGCAGGAAATGAAAACCAACGCCGCGCTGCGCGAGGCATATTTCCGCGATCTCGATCTGATCTTCTATGCCGGTGCCTCGCTTCCGCAAGAAGTCTGGACCGGGCTAGAGGACATGGCGCGCGAGGTGCGCGGCAAGCTGCCCCTGATGATTTCCAGCTGGGGCATGACCGAAACCGCGCCCGCAACGGTGATGTTGCACGAACCTATCGGACGGTCGGGCGTGATCGGCGTGCCGCTTCCGGGGACCGAGATCAAGCTGACTCCCGACGCTGAAATGCGCTGCGAGCTGCGCGTGAAAGGCCCCAACATCATGCCGGGATATTACGGCGATCCTGACAAGACGACGCAGGCTTTTGACGACGAGGGATTCCTGATCACCGGCGATGCTGTCCGCTTTGTCGATCCCGGCGACCCGGATCGCGGGCTGAGTTTTGACGGGCGCGTGTCCGAAGATTTCAAACTGCTGACCGGGACATGGGTTCAGGCGGGCAAGCTGCGGATTGACGCGCTGGAAGGGCTGCGCGGGCTGGCGCAGGATGTGGTGATCTGCGGCCATGACCGCGGCGCAATTGGTCTGTTCATCATCCCGCAACCCGATCAACCGCGCGGCGGCAACATTTCTGAAGGGGCGGTGATCGATGCTGCGCTTCAGGCCCGGATCGAAGAGCGTCTGCGCGAGATGGCCCGCGCCGCCACCGGATCGGCCAGGCGCATCAGCCGCGCGATCATTCTGGCCGAACCGCCCTCGCTCAAAGATGGCGAGATTACCGACAAAGGCTCGCTCAACGTGCGCAAGATCATCACGCGCCGTGCCAATTTGCTTGAGCGGCTTTATGACAACGAAGACCCGGCGCTGATCCGCGTCTGAAGGAGGCAACCATGGTCGATTTTTCCAAGGTCCGCGCGATCGACATTCACACCCATGCAGAAGAACCCTGCGGTTGCCATGCCGATGACGGATATGACGAGTTGCAGCGCACGATGGCGGGGTATTTCGGTGCACCGTGGGAACATCCCCCGACCATCCCCGAGACCGCCGCACATTACCGCGAACAGAACATCGCGGCGGTGATCTTTCCCGTCGATTCCGAGCGTGAGACCGGCTACCGGCGCTATTCCAACGACGAGGTTCTGGACCTGGTCAAACAGAATGACGACATCCTGATCCCCTTTGCCTCCATCGACCCGTGGAAGGGCAAGATGGCGGTGCGCGAGGCACGGCGGCTGGTTGAGGATCATGGCGTCAGGGGCTTCAAGTTCCATCCGACCTTGCAGGGGTTCTATCCCAATGACCGGATGGCCTATCCGTTCTACGAGGTGCTGGCAGAGCATAACTGCGTGGCGCTGTTTCACACCGGGCAGACAGGCGTTGGATCGGGGATGCGCGGTGGCAACGGAATGCGGCTGAAATATTCCAACCCGATGTATCTGGATGATGTGGCGGTGGATTTCCCCGACATGAACATCATCGCCGCCCATCCCAGCTTTCCCTGGCAGGAAGAGGCGCTGGCCGTCGCCCAGCACAAGCCCAACGTCTATATCGACCTGTCGGGCTGGTCTCCGAAATACTTCCCGCCGATCCTGGTGCGCTATGCCAACAGCCTGCTGAAGAAGAAGATGCTGTTCGGATCTGACTGGCCGATGATCTCGCCCGAGAAATGGCTGAATGCTTTTGAGAAGGCGGATTTCAAGGACGAGGTGCGCCCGCTGATCCTGAAGGAAAACGCGATGCGGCTGCTGGGCGTTTCTGGCTGACCGGGCCGGACACCCCCGGCGGGGGCATCCAGTAGTTCTTGCAGGGTGGTGCCAAAGGCCAAATCTGCCCGGTTTGGAGTGGCGACCGTTCGCGCGATGATCCAAAGGCGCTTGCGGACGGCGTATGACGCCGCCCGACAAGTTCAATCCGGCGTCGCGCGTCAGGCGGTTACATCGACGACGACCCGGCCCTTGACCTGACCTTTCAGGATGTCGCGGCCCAGACCGGGCAGGTCCGCAAGCGTGGCGGTCTGTACCATCGCCTCCAGCTTGTCCATCGGCAGATCCCTGGCGATCCGGCCCCACGCGCGGACGCGGTTCTTATACGGTTGCATCACGCTGTCGATGCCCAACAGATTGACGCCGCGCAGGATGAAGGGCGTGATCAATGCGCCCTCAATCGCTGCGCCGCCCGCCAGGCCAATCGCAGCGACGGAGCTTCCATATGTCATCTGCTTCAGCACACGACCCAGCATGGCACCAGCGACGGCATCGACGCAGCCGCCCCAAAGCTCTGCCTCCAGCGGTTTGCGGGTGACCTCCGTCAAGTCCTCCCGCGCGACGATCTGCGTGGCGCCAAGGCTTTTGAGGTAGTCCTCCTGCTCGGGGCGTCCGGTAACGGCGGCGACCTCGTGACCCAGATGGGCAAGGATCGCGGTCGCGACCGACCCCACACCGCCCGCAGCACCGGTGACAAGCACCGGGCCATCCTTCAGCCCCTGATCCTCCAGCGCCATCACGGCCAGCATCGCGGTCAGACCGGCGGTGCCCACGGCCATGGCCTGACGGGTGGTCAGGCCGTCGGGCAGCGGCACCAGCATGTCGGCCTTGACGCGCGCCTTTTCGGCATAGCCGCCCCAGCGGTTTTCGCCGACACGCCATCCGGTCAGCACGACCTTGTCGCCGGGCTTGTAGCGGTCGTCCTCCGACGCCTCCACCGTTCCGGAAAAGTCGATGCCGGGCACATGGGGGTAGGTGCGCACCAGCCCGCCACCGGGGCCGATGCACAGCCCGTCCTTGTAGTTCATGGTGGAGTATTCGACCGCAACGGTGACATCGCCCTCGGGCATTTGATCTTCGCTGATGTCCTGAACCGAGGCAGAAGTCTTGCCCTCGTCATTCTTTTCAACAAGCAGAGCCTTGAACATGGTGTCCTTTCCTGAAAGCCAGTCTTCTCGTGAACGGGTCCGGGGCGCAGGCCATCGGGCGCCCCGGCCGTATATGTGGTCTTGTCGCGTGCGACTGCTGTCGCTGGTTCAGCGTGGCCCGTGCCAGTCAATCTGGCAGATCTCGGCCGAGCGGCCTTCGAAATCCCAGACCCGGCCATGGGCGCGGACGCGCGCTTTTGTGGCTGTGGCGACGGTGATGTCTGGCCCCATCCAGTAATCGGTGTTGGAGATCACGATCTCTTTGCCGCCATTTCCGGTGACGGGAACGACCTCGCCCTGGATTTTCTTGCCTACCATCAGCCGCCGAGTGGTTCCTTCGGTCTCGAAGGATACAGGCGCGCGTTCGGCCCCCAGAAACTCAGAGACCAACATGCCGAACAGGCCCGTCGTGCCGCGCGCCGCGCCGCTGAAAATTGCGACCAGCGCATCATAGGCGGCCTCGCTTGCCCTCTCGTCGATATAGGCGGCTGCCTTCCAGTTGCCACGGCCCATATTGCCGGGGATGTCCATGATCAGCCCGACACTGAGACCTGACAGCACCTCGTCGCCGAACGCACCTTCGTCGATGCGGATGCCGACCCAGGCCTGACAGTAACCTTCGGTCGGAGGGTGTTTGCCAAGGCTGACGACGCAGGGGCAGAACACCGTGCAGTTGCAGTTCAGGATCAGCTCTCCCTTGAGCGTCCAGTCGGGAATGGTGGTGGCGTCCAATGCCATTGCGGGGCTCCTCCCTTTCAGAATAACGGTATTGCAAGCCCGGCGACGATCAGGGCGACGCCAAGCGGTTTGGTCAGGTAGCGCCCAAGTTCGGGCAGTTTCTCCAGCGTCATCAGAACCATGGCCAAGCCCATGAAGGCCAGGTTCATGGTGCCGCCGACAAATCCCAGCAGCATCAGCGCCCAGCAGCACCCGACGCAATCCAGCCCCAATCGCAATCCGTTGCGGAAGGGGCCTTCGTCCCAATACTGCATGAAGAATGTCAGCGGTGCACGGCAGCGCGACAGGCAGGCGTCTTTCAGTGCGCTGAATTGATAGAGGCCCGCGCCGATCAGCAGGGCCATCGTCAGCGGGACGGACACGCTTTGTCCAAGGCCGCCGATCAGGCCCAGCTCGAACAGGCTGACCTGAGCGAGCGCGGCGATCGCGGAAAATCCGAACCATGCTGTCAGGTAGCCCCCCATCAACTTGCCAAAGCCTGTTGGGGTGACGTGACCGAGATCGTCATAGGTGGCAAAGGCGGGCAGGGCGGTGGGGGCCATCATCGCGGCGCTCATCAATGCCCACATCGCGAACGCAGATGCAAAACCGGACGCGCCGAACCCGCCGCTACACAGCAAGTCGATAAATGACGCGCCGTATGTGGCCTCAAGGCTTCGCAAATCTGCCGGGATTGCCATGCGGAACAGCACCGCCCAGCACAGCAATGTGCCGGCAAAGAAGGCAAGCCAATGGGCCCCGCGCAGGGATCTGATACGCAATGCGAGCATGGCCCCTCCTTCCTGTCCTGCATCCGACGATGAAGCTTGAAATCAAAATGCCTGACATTTAAATGTAAGACAAATGAAAAGAAACAAGCGAAATCAAACACCAGATCTGCCCGCGCAGATTGCCAAGGCAATTCGCGATTCCATTCTGGCCGGTGATTTGATGGCCGACGACCGTCTGCCGTCAGAGGCAGATCTGGCCGAGACATTCGCAGTGTCGCGCCCGACAGTGCGCGAGGCGCTGAAACGGCTCGCCGCGCAATCGCTTATTCGCACGGAACGGGGGGCCTTTGGCGGGGCTTTCGTCCGACGCCTGTCCTACGAGGAAGCGCAAAGGCTGCACGCGACGGCCTCGACCTTGCTCTTGTCGATCAACGAGGTCGATTTCGACATCGCCTGTGAGGCACGTTTCGCGATGGAGAAATCCTGCACGGCACTGGCTGCGCTTCGCAGGACAGGGGATGATCTGGCGGCGATGCGGGCCGAGATTCACCGCCAAAGCCAACCCGATCTCAGCGACGAGGCGTTCTGTGCGTCGGATGTCGCCCTGCACCGCGCGCTGGTGGATGCGGCGGCCAATCCGATCCTGTCCTATCAGCTTGCCGGTGCGGTCGAGGCAATGCAGCCCTTGATGAACATGATCACCTTCAGCGCCCGGTCGCGGGGTCAGATCGTTCGCCTGCATACAAGGCTGACGGATGCGGTAGAGGCCCGCGACGCGATTGGCGCCGATACCGTGCTGTCAGAGCTTGAGAGCTACACGCTGGAGTTGGGCAAGCGGTTCATCGCGTCGCGCGCGGCCTCGGGGTAGCAGTGGGCACGGCGCGTACGGTTTCCCGCCTGGTCATCTGACGGCCCTGCTGAAAATGCGAGCCGGAAAGCTTCCAGCGCGGTTTCAGGGTCACCTGCGGCAAAGGCTTCCATCCCGACCGGGCCATGATACCTCAACTCGATCAGTGCCCGTGCAACCACGGCAAAGTTGATCTCTCCGGTGCCCGGTTCACAACGGCCCGGATTGTCAGCGACCTGTATCTCGCCGATCCATGGCAGGCATTTTTCACACCAGCGGATCAGATCCCCTTCGCCGATCTGCGTGTGGTAGAGGTCAAGATTGATCCGCAATTGCGGTCGGTCCACCGCAGAGACCAGCGCCAGCACGTCCGCCGTGCTGGCGAACGGGCAACCGGGGTGATCCAGAGAGTTGAGGTTTTCCAGTGTGAAAACGACGCCTTCTTTCTCTGCCAGATCGCATAGACGGTGCAGCGTATCCCTAGCCTTCAGCCACATCGCGCCACTGACAGTTTCCTGTTGCCGGATCGGGATGCCGCCATCGCCCAATCCCGTGCCATGCAGGTTCAGCCGATCCACGCCCAGACGTTTGCCGACCTGCGCGGCCTCGCGCGCAGAGGCCAGCAGCATGGTTGCGCCTTCCTCATCGGCCAGCCGACCTTCAAGATAGCCGTTCATAATGGTGAAGTTTGCACCGGTCCTTTCCAGCGCGTCCAGATCCCAGGCGGGCCAGTTCCAAAGGCCGACGCCAAAGCCCATCTCGGTCAGGCGCGCCGCGCGCCACTCCATCGGTCTGTCCTGCCACAGCATCTCGGCGCAGGCCGCAAGCTGGAACGGTTGGCACATCGGTTGATCTGCTGTCACGCGTCGCGTTCCATGATCCATGCGACCGGTGGGGCCGGAACAAAGCGCCATTTGCGCAAGGGGCCGGCCATGACGTTGAGGTAATACATCTCGAAGCCGTAGGGCGCGCCGCACGGGTGGTGGCCGCGCGGCACCAGCACCACATCGCCATCGGCCACGGCCATGGTTTCGTTCAGGTGCAGGTCGTCGGTATAAACGCGCTGGATGCCGAACCCGTCTGCGGGGTTCAGGCGGTGGTAATAGGTCTCTTCGAGATAGGTGATGCGCGGAAAGTCGTCTTCATCGTGCCGGTGGCTGGGGTAAGAGGACCAATGGCCCGCAGGCGTGAATACCTCTGTCACCAGCAGGCTGTCGCAGTAATCCTCATTCTCCATGGCGATATTGTTGATGTGCCGCGTATTCGTGCCCTTGCCGCGTTCGGTCAGGGTGATGCCGTCCGGGCCGATGCGGCGCGCCGCGTGGCCGCCTTTGCCGGGGGCGGCGCAGACCGCGATCACGCAATCGGTTGTCGCCTCGGCCTGCCAGTCGGTGCCGTTGGGCAGGTACAGGCAATGCGGCGGGGATTTCTCGAACACGTTCATCCGGTCGCCCAGCTCGCCCCAATCCTGATCCGCGCCGGTGATCCTGGCCTTGCCCTCGACCATGACAAGGATCACCTCATTGTCGCCGGTCGCCTCTGCGGCGGTGTCCCCCGGTTTCAGCCGGTAAAGCGAAAAGCCGACATAGCGCCAGCCCGCGCTTTCAGGGGTGATCGCATGCACCTTGCCGCGCGTGCCGAAGGGTTTTCGTTGCAGGTCCGCCATTGGAGGCTCCTTCAGGTTCTGGTGTCGATGGTCAGGCCGGATTTACCGCAAATCTCGACGATATGATCGTAGCCCAGTTTTGAATAGGCATAGGGATTGGCCTTGCCCGGATCCTGTTCCGCCTCGACCACGATCCAGCCCGCATAATCCAGCTTTGCCAGCGCGTCGGTGACGGCCTGGAAGTCGATGCAGCCCTGCGGGTCGCCCGGTACGGTGAAAGCACCCGCAATCACGCCGTCCAGAAAGCTGCGGTTCTCGGCGCGGATCCCGGCGGTCACATCCGCGCGCACATCCTTGAAGTGGACATGCCGGACGCGATGCCCCCATTTATCCAGCGTCGCCATCACATCGGCCCCGCCAAAATGCAGATGGCCGGTATCGAACAGCAACGTCACCGCGTCCGAACTGCCCTCCATCAGCCAGTCGATGTCGTCCTGATCTTCGATCATCGAGCCCATGTGATGATGATAGGCCAGCACCATGCCCTGATCCGCCATCCATTTCGCAAGCTCAGACAGCTTGGCAGCATAGCCCGTGATGTCGTCCCGCGACAGTTTGGGGCGGTTGTTCACAGGCGTGTCTATCTGGCCCTGCACGGTGTTGGAACATTCCGCATAGACAAGGCAGGGCGCGTCGAGTGCCACGAATTGCGCAACCTGCTGGCGCACCGCGTCGATTTCCTCGGCCACGCTGGTCCCCATCAGATTGCCTGAACACCAACCGCCGCATAGTGCGATGTCATTCGCGTTCAGATATTGGCGCAGCCCGTCGGTATCCGGCGGCATCCGGCGGCCCCGTTCGACACCGGTATAGCCGATCTGCCGTGCCTCTTGCAGGGCCTGCTGCATCGTGAAGCGTGCCGTCAGATCCGGCAGGTCATCGTTCTGCCACGCGATTGGCGAGATGCCGATCCGGACGCTCATTGGGTTTTTCTTTTCTCAAGGGCCGCCTCATAGGCCGCGCGTTTTTCATTGACCTCGGGCCGGGTGCTGACCTCGGGCACGGCAACCTCCCACCATGTGCCGCCATTGGGCGTGGAGGGGTAGGGATCGGTGTCGATCACGATGACATAAGGCCCGGTGATGTCGCCGCGCTTGGCCAGCGCGTCCTCCAGTTCCGCAATCGAGGCGACCTTGACCGAGGTCGCGCCCATCGCGCGGGAATGCGCCGCAAAGTCGATGGCTGCGGGGGTCTCGTGGATTGTGTGGTCCAGCAGGTTGTTGAACTCTGCCCCGCCGGTGCCCATTTGCAGCCGGTTGATGCAGCCAAAGCCGCGATTGTCCGTCACCACGACAGTAAAGCCGATCCCCATCATCGCGGCGGTCGCAAGTTCGGAATTGGCCATCATATAGGTGCCGTCGCCGGTAAAGCAGATCACGTCGCGGTCGGGCTGTGCCATCTTGATGCCCATCGCGCCTGCGATCTCATAGCCCATGCAGCTAAAGCCGTATTCCATGTGATAGGCACCGGGGCGGGGGGCTTTCCACAGCTTGTGCAATTCGCCCGGCATCGTGCCCGCCGCGCACATCGCGACGGTATTGTCATTGGCGGCGCGTTGCACTGCGCCGATGACCTGCATATCCGTGGGCAGCGCATTGCTGTCTGTGGGCGCATCTGTCAGCGCATCCACCGCCGAAAACCAATCGGCCTTCAGTCTGGGGGCAGGCGCGTCGGCCTTGTAAGCGCCAAGCGCGGATGTCAGTTCCGAAAGCCCTACCCGAGCGTCCGATTGCACGGGCATAGCGCCGTGTTTTTCAGCGTCATAGGCGGCGGTGTTCAGGCTGATCAGCACACGGGCAGGGTTGGCGAACAGCCCCCATGATCCGGTGGTGAAGTCCTGAAACCGCGTGCCGACACCCAGCACCAGATCGGCCGTTTCGCAGATCTTGTTGGCCGGATCGCCACCGGTGACACCAATCGGGCCAAGGTTCAGCGGGTGGTCCCAGGCCAGCGCGGATTTCCCGGCCTGCGTTTCGGCCACGGGGATGTTATGCGCCTCGGCAAAGGCTTGCAGCGCCTCGGTCGCGCCGGAATAATGCACGCCGCCGCCTGCAACGATCACCGGGTTTTTCGCCGCCTTGATGGCGTCAACCGCGCGGGCCAACTCGCCTGCATCGGGACGGATGCGGCGCTGATACCAGACTTTCGGCTCGAAGAAGCTGACGGGATAGTCATAAGCCTCTGCCTGCACGTCCTGACAGAAGGCCAGCGTGACCGGGCCACAATCTGCCGGGTCGGTCATGGTGCGAAAGGCGCGGGGCAGGGCGGTCAGCAGATGTTCGGGCCGCGAGATCCGGTCGAAATAGCGGCTGACGGGTTTGAACGTGTCAGTGGCCGTGACGGTGCCATCGCCGAAGCTTTCGATCTGTTGCAGCACCGGATCGGGGCCGCGATGCGCGAACACGTCGCCGGGGATCAACAGCACGGGTAGACGGTTCACATGCGCCAGGGCGGCGGCGGTGACCATGTTTGTCCCGCCCGGCCCGATCGAGGTGGTCACAGCCATTGCCCGCTTGCGCCCCGACTGCTTGGCATAGGCAATCGCCGCATGCGCCATGGTCTGTTCGTTATGGCCCCGCCAGGTAGGCATCTGGTCGCGCGCGCCGTGCAGTGCCTCGCCAATCCCCGCCACATTGCCATGACCGAAGATCGCCCAGACACCGGCGATGAACGGCTCGCCCGTCTCGGTCATTTGTGCGGTCAGATAGCGCACCATCGCCTGCGCCGCGGTCAGTCTGATTGTCTTGCTCATCGTTCTTATCCTCTTGCTGCGATGCGTGCCGCATCCCAGATGTCGCAAAGCCGGGCGTAGCGCTGGGCCATTTCCTCTATCGCATCCGCATCCGCCATTTCGCCCGCCATCCAGCGGCGCGCGACTGTGCCAAATATGGTCCGTCCCACCGCGAAGCCTTTGACCAGATCGTGCTGCGCGGCCAGTTTGAAGCTTGCCGCCAACGCGTCCTCTGGCGCATCAAGGCCCAGCACCACGATGCCGCGGGTGTGGGGGTCATTGTGGGTGATGGTCTCGACCGTTCTGGTCCAGGCGGCTTCGGTCTTCAAAGGCTCCAGCTTCCACCAGTCGGGATAGACGCCAAGATCGTAGAAGTGCTGGATCAACGTCGCGGTCGTGTCGTCGTCGATCGGCGCCACTTTCGACGGGATCACTTCGAGCAGAAATTCCAGATGATTGCGGCGGCAGGCATGGAACAGGCGCAGGATCGTCGCCTCTTGGTCGGCCCAGATGGTCGCATCATCATCGGGGTGGCAGAAACACAGCACCTTGACCACCTGATCGCGGGGCCATTCGCCCAGCCCGCCCAGATCGGGGCCAAGCTCTGCCTCCAGCGTCAGGGGGCGCGATCCGGGCCATTCGGTCGGTCGTCCGACCCAAAGCCCCGACCCGCTGGCCGCGTGCAACGCGTCCCGGCCGATCCGGTCGTCACACAAGATGCCGTATCCCGGCTTGTCGTTCTGGACCTGTCGTGCTGCCTCAAGACACAGGGTTTTGAACGCGCCGCCCTTTTCCTTCGTGTATCCATCGATGTCCTCAAGCTGCATTCGGTGGTCGAACGCAAAGACCCGCATCGTCGACCAATCCCCTCGACGGTTGGTGGACCAGTGGACCTGTTCCAGTTCCGCATCGTTGCGCAGATCGGGTCGCAGGATGCCGCGTTTCAGGAAAAACTGCATCTCGTCCCAGGACGGATAGGCGGGGGTGCACCCATGGCGGCTGACCGCAAAGGCACCGCAAACATTGGCGTATTTCAGCGCGGTGGGCCAATCCTCGCCATCAAGCCAACCTTTGAGAAGGCCCGACATGAACCCGTCGCCCGCGCCCAGCACGTTGAACACCTCGATCGGGAAGCCGGGCCCGGCCTCGCCATCGTCAAGGCTGTCGGGGATCGCGCCAGTAAAGGCCACGGCACCGGCGGCGCCGCGTTTGCAGACCAGCGTGGCGGCGGACACCTCGCGCACGGCGCGCAGGGCCGCGACAGTATCCGTGGTGCCGCCTGCGATGTGGAACTCTTCTTCCGTGCCCACGATCAGATCGAACAGATGCAGTGTCGATTGTAACTTGGCCGTGACCATTTCACTGGCGACAAAGCGGCTTTCGCCATCACCATGCCCGGCCACGCCCCACAGATTGGGCCGGTAGTCGATATCCAGCGCGGTCTGCATGCCGTTCGCACGGGCGATTTCCAACGCCTTCAGCGTCGCGGCCTCTACCTTCGGGTGGCTCAGATGGGTGCCGGTGGCCACGACAGCCCGCGCCGAGGTAATGAAATCCGGATCAATATCATCGACCGTCAGCCCCATATCGGCGCAGTTTTCGCGATAGAAGATCAGCGGAAAGCTGTCGGAATCGCGGATTCCCAGCAGCACCAGCGCGGTCAGCCGGTCCGGATCGGTCTTGACGCCCGTTGTATCTACGCCTTCGCGTTCCAGTTCCTCGCGGATGAACCGGCCCATATGCTCGTCGCCCACGCCGGTGATGACGGCGGATTTCAACCCCAGCCGCGCCGTGCCGCAAGCAATGTTCGTAGGGCTGCCGCCGATATATTTGTCAAAGGAGCGCATATCCTCCAACCGGCCACCCACCTGGCCACCGTAAAGATCCACCGATGACCGGCCAATCGTGATCAGATCAAGTGTTTTCACAGTCTTTGCCTTTCAAAACGGTCAAGCGCATTCAAACGCCCAAGCGCGGAAACTCAGATGCTCGACCCGGATGCAGACGCATCAGCCGAGCGGTGTCTTGGAGCGGTGCGAACCGCGGCGCGAGGGGCAGTCAGGACGGCCACCTCGCGGCCCGTGCGCCAACCCCGGATGCGGAAGGGCGAACGGGTTCATCCTTGTCAGTGGTAGGTCAGACCGTACCGCCAAGCGACCCTTCAAGCGCCGCCATCTCTTGTCCACCGGCCATCAGATCCTGAAGCTCTTCGGGAGAGATATCGCCGCGTTTCGCGGTGCCTAGCGTCTGGCCCCGGTTGAGCACGGTAAACCGATCCCCCACCGCCAGCGCATGGCGCACGTTGTGGCTGATGAAGACCACGCCGATGCCCTGGTTGCGCACCTTGTCGATGGTCGCCAGCACGTTCGACGTTTGCCTTACCCCCAGCGCCGAGGTCGGCTCATCCAGGATCAGAACCTTGGCACCGAAATGCACGGCGCGGGCAATGGCAACGGTCTGACGCTCGCCACCCGACAGGGTGCCCACGGCCTGATCGGGACCGCGCAGATTGATGCCCATCTTGCGCATCTCGACCATCGTGACTTCGTTTGCATAGTCGATATCAAACCGTTTCAGCAGACCTTTGCCCTTGGTGGGTTCGCGCCCCATGAAGAAGTTGCGCGTCACGCTCATCAGCGGGATCATGGCAAGATCCTGGAACACCGTGGCGATCCCCGCCTCCATCGCATCGCGCGGGGTGGAAAAGCTCATCGGTTTGCCTTCGAACAGGATCTCGCCTTTCGTGGGCTTGTGAACGCCCGACATCGTCTTGATGAAGGTCGATTTGCCAGCGCCGTTATCGCCCAGAAGGCAGTGGCATTCACCGGGCCGGACATCAAAGCTGACCCCGGCAAGGGCGATAATATTGCCGAAATGTTTTTCGATATTCTTCATCTCGACAATGGGTGCTGCACCCGTAGCGTCGCCGTGATGGAATGTGCCGTCATCAGTCATATCAACGCTCCCCCGTGACGCGCTTGCGGATCGCGTTGTTGAACAGGACCGCGATCAGCAACATGCCCCCAAGGAAAACCTGGAACCAATCCTGATCGAAATCCGTGTAGGTCAGGCCAATCACCACCATGCCGAAGATGATCGCCCCGAAAAACGCGCCGATGGCCGACCCGTAGCCGCCGGTCAGCAGGCAGCCCCCGATCACGGCCGCGATGATCGCCTCAAATTCCTTCTGGAACCCACGGCGGGCATCGGTCGAGCCTGCATCGATCACCGTGATGATGGCCACCAGCGCCGCACAACAGGCCGTCAGCATGAACAACGAAATCTTGACCCGCGTGACAGGGACGCCGGAATTGGACGCCGCAGTGGTGTCGCCGCCGGCCGCGAAGACCCAGTTGCCCGCGGGCGTGCGCAGCAGAACATAGGTGGCCAGCAGGGTGATCACGACGAACCACAGGATTTCCACCGGGATGCCGGGCACTTTGGGGGTGCCGTTCTTGAAGGTTTCGACCCACCCGTTTTCGGCCAGCCAGGCGAAAAGGCCGGGAAAGGCATCGCCCGAGAAGAACGGCGTCAGCCAGTCGGTCTCGGTCGCGTCACGCACGCCGCGCAGCTGGGTGGACCCGCCGGTTGCCGCCTTCAGCCCGACAAGCGACAGGCCGCGCAGGATGAAAAGAAACGCCAGCGTCACGATAAAGGATGGCAGTCCGGACCGGATCACGATGGTTCCGTTGATCGCGCCCACACAGCCCGCGAAGACAAATGTCAGCGGGATCGCGACGGCCAGTGGCAGGCCCCAGTTTATCACGCAGACGGCAAAGAACAGGCCCGCAAAAGCGACCATGGATCCGATGGACAGGTCAAATTCACCGCCAATCATCAACAGGGCGGCACCGATTGCCAGAATACCCAGTTGAGAGGCCGGAGACATGAAATTCATGAAACCCGACAGGCTGAACATGGAGCCATCCGCCGTGATCGAGAAAAAGATGACAACCAGAATGACACCTGCAATCGCGCCCAACTCTGGCCGTTGCATCAGTTTTGCGAAAAAGGGCTGGGATTTCACCCTTTCATCGACAGGTGGGGTAGATGAATTTTCCATGTGATCCTCTTGGGTTCCACGGGGTCGGCATCGAAATGCCGAACCCTTTGGTCTACTCAGTCAGCTTTGGATCAACGAATGCCCTGAGCCGACAGTTCTACGACCTGTGCGGCCTTGTCGGACGTGACCAGGTTTGGACCCGATGGCACGTTGCCGCCCGGCATCAGGCCATATTTGGCATTCAGCGCCATGAAATTGACCGAAAGATAGCCTTGCAGAAACTGCTGCTGGTCGACCGCGAAGGCCGCGTCGCCATCCACCACGGATTGCAGGAAGTTGGCGGACAGGTCGAACGACGCGACATTGACGTCGCGACCCGATGCTTTGGCCGCGGCAACCGATGGCTCGCCCGCGGTGCCGGCACCCAGTGCCATCACGGTGTCGACGCTTTCGTCCGATGCCAGCGCGGCGCTGACTTTCGACTCGATTTCAGTCGGGTCGTTGGAGGTGGGCAGAACGGTGACATTACCGCCAAAACCTTCGGCGAACCCGTCGCAGCGTTGGTCAAGCGAAACGTTGCCGACTTCGTGGTTCACACAGATGCCGTTTGTGCCGCCCATCTCGGCCAACTTTTCGCCGGCGGCCTTGCCTGCGTCGAATTCGTCCTGACCGACATGCAGAAGGGCCCCAAGTTCTTTGGAGACATCAGAGCCGGAATTGATCGAGATCACCGGAATACCTGCCGCAACCGCACGTTCGATCGATGGCCCCAGCGCATCCGCGTCGGGGATCGAGACGATCAGCCCGTCAGGTTCCTGATTTACCGCCGCGTCGATCAGCTGGGACATGGCCACCATGTCAAAGGTTTCCGGTGCGCGGTAATCGACGTTGATGCCGGTATCCTTGCCGGCCTGCTCGACGCCGTTCTTGACGACATTCCAGAACGCGTCATTTGCCTGACCGTGTGACACCACAACGATGTCTTGAGCGAATGCCGGTGTTGTCAGTGCAATCGCGCTGGCTGCCAGTGCGCCTTTCAATAGAGTGTTCATTGTCTTCCTCCCAATGAGTTATGGTAATGTGGGCCATCCCGACCCCAAGCCGAAGCCCGCAAGCAGTCCCCGGCTTATCCGGCTTTTGCCGGATTATGTTTGGCTTGAAACGCTGATCTACCTCCTTCTGATCCCGAACTTCGGCCACATTGCAACCGGTTTCAACAATATTCCGACAGCTTGACCGGCGCGCCGGTTCTGGCGGAACGCGTGGCGGCCTCTGCCATCGCCAGTGCGGTGACGCCGTCATCCAACGTGACAGGCATGGGGGATCGGGTCGTGACCGCCTCGACAAATGCCGACCATTCGGCAATGTAGGCGGGCATGTAGCGCGCCAGGAAAAAGTAGGTGGGCTTTGCTCCGGTAACGCCTGAACTTGTCGATTTAACCACCGTGTTTTCCAGCATATTCTGCGCCTGTAACAAGCCTTCGGATCCCAGTAATTCCACCCGTTGATCGTAGCCGTAAACGGCGCGGCGCGAGTTCTTGATAACGGCGATCCGGCCATCGGCGTAGCTCAGCGTGACCACGGCTGTATCGACATCCCCAGCCGCGCCGATCGCCGCATCGACGACCGAACTGCCCACCGCGCTGATCGAAACCGGTGCGTCGCCCATTATGAAATTTGCCATGTCGAAATCGTGGATCATCATGTCCCGGAACAACCCGCCCGACACTTTGATATAGCTGACTGGCGGCGGTGCGGGATCGAATGAGGTGATCGACAAAAGCTCGGCCTTGCCGATCTCGCCCGCATCCAGCGCCGACTTGAGCGCCCCGAAACTGGGATCGAACCGGCGGTTGAAGCCGATCATCACCGGCATGCCGGTCTTTGCGACGGCCCGTTGGCAGGCTTGCGCACGTTCCAGACTTAGATCAACGGGCTTTTCGCAAAGCACGGCCTTTCCGGCGGCGGTTGCTGCTTCCATCAGATCCGAATGGGTGTCCGTGGAGGTGGCAATCAGGATCGCGTCGATTGTCGGATCTGCAATGATCTCATCCGAGCTTTGCGTCTTTGCGCTGAATTTCGTCGCCAGTCTGTCCGCGTTTTCCGCAGTCACATCAGACACGGCCACCAAGCGGCTACCCGAGTGTGCCGAAATGGCCCGTGCGTGTACGTTGCCGATGCGGCCCGCGCCCAGAAGCCCAATATTCAGCATGTTTCCCCCGAATCCTGTTGTTGCGGGCCATCGTGGCAACGTTTGCACACGCGTGCAACAAAAAACTGCACGCGGGTGCAAATGTTCTGGAGGCTGGTTGCTTAATCAGCTAGCCTGACAATAAGGAGGCGCGGAACATGCCATCAAATGTCGAACAAGACAGCATCACTGCCGACGATGTCGCGGAACTGGCAGGCGTGTCCCGTTGGACTGTAAGCAGGGCGTTCAAGAAAGACGCCTCGATCTCTGCCAAGTCCCGAAAGAAGGTTCTCGAAGCCGCGACAGAGCTTGGCTATGCGCCGGATCTGTTGGCGGCGAGCCTCGCGTCGGACAAAAGCAACCTTGTTGCACTTCTGGTCGATGATTTTGCCAATCCGCACAAGCTGGTGATGATGGAGCGGCTGACACGCATCCTGCGCAAGAATGGCTGGGATACGTTGCTGGTGAACACTCTGGACGAAAACGATGCCTCTGCGGCTTTGATGAATGCCAGCCAGCGCAGAGTGGACGCGGCCGTGCTGATCGGTGTGAATTTCAACGATCAGGAACTGGCTGCGGCGCTTGGCGCGCGCCGTGTCAAAAAGCTGATCGTGTTTGCGCGCAGCTCTGAAAATCCCGATACGATTTCGATCTGCTGCGATGATCGGTCAGCAATGGCAGAGATCACCGGCCACGTCATCCGCAAGGGCTATCGGCGACCATTGTTTCTGGCCGGTCCGCAGACTCAATCCGCCCACCTGATGCGGAAGGAAACCTTTGTCAGACTTTGGCATGAGGCCAATGGGGACAGGCCGGATTTCATCTCCGTCGGCAGTTACGATCCGGCGCTGGCCTACCAAGCTGTTGCGGATCGCCTGCGAAACAGCACGGCTGACGCCAGGCCCGACGTCGTCGTTTGCGAAAACGATGCGCTGGCGATGGGGGCCGTGGACGCGATCCGCTATGAGCTGGGCCTGAAAGTCCCCCAGGACATTGCCGTGACCGGCTTTGACGACGTCCCCCAAGCGGCCAGCCCGCATTATTTGCTGACCACCTATCGGCAACCGATTTCCGCGATGGCCGAAGGGTTGGTGCAGGTTTTGAAAGGTGAATCCGACACGACGGATCTTTGCCGGTTCTCGGGGCAGCTGATCATTCGCGACAGCGCCTGATTTACGCAAAGCACTGAACTGCGGATCGACCGCTGACAACTCTGCGGACAGGTTGGTCTGCGCCGGAGTCACGCCGTGACGAAAAGATCCTTGTAGGTCTCGCGCAGCAGGTTTTTCTGGACCTTGCCCATCGTGTTGCGGGGCAGGGCATCCACCGTGACGATCTTGCGCGGGTGCTTGAAACGGGCCAATTGCTCGGCGCAGGCCGATAAAAGCTGATCGGTGGCGGCTGTCTGGTCTTTCTGGGGCACGATCACCGCAACCACGGTTTCGCCATAATCCTTGTGCGGAACGCCGATCACGGCGCTCTCGGAAACAGCGGGCTGAGCGTCCAACACCATTTCTATTTCTTTGGGATAGATGTTGTAGCCACCGGAAATGATCAGATCCTTGTTGCGCCCGACAATGGTGACGTAGCCATCTGCGTCCTGAATGCCCAGATCACCGGTGATGAAAAACCCGTCGGCGCGCAGCTCTGCGGCGGTCTTTTCGGGCATTTGCCAATAGCCTTTAAAGACGTTGGCGCCGCGCACCTCGATCTGTCCGACCTCGCCGCGCGGCAGTTCCTTGCCCGTGTCGGGATCGGTCACCTTCAATTCGACGCCGGGCAGGGGGAAGCCGACAGTGCCCGCCCGGCGCTCGCCCTCATAGGGGTTGGAGGTACTCATGTTCGTTTCCGTCATCCCGTAGCGTTCCAGAATGCGGTGGCCGGTGCGGTCCTCGAACCGGATATGCGTTTCGGCCAATAGCGGCGCAGAGCCGGATATGAACAGCCGCATATGCCGGGCAAGATCGCGGTCAAAGCGCGCCTCCTCCAGCAGCCGGGTGTAGAAGGTTGGCACCCCCATCATCGTGGTGGCTTCGGGCATGCGCGCAATTATCATGTCCGGGTCGAATTTCGGCAGAAAGATCATCGCCCCGCCTGCCAGCAGCGTCACATTGGTCGCCACAAACAGCCCGTGCGTGTGGAAGATCGGCAACGCATGTATCAGGACGTCCTGTGCCGTGAAGCGCCAGTGCTCCACCAGCGTCTCGGCATTGGACAAAAGGTTGGCCTGGGTCAGCATCGCCCCTTTTGATCGCCCGGTCGTGCCGGACGTGTAGAGAAAGGCGGCCAGATCATCCTCTGTGCGGTCTGCGGTCTGGAAGGTCTCAGGCTGCGTTTGCGCGGCGTGCGGCAGACTGCCCGTGCCGTCGCCATTCAACGTCACCAACTGAGCGGCCAAGCTTTGGGCCATCGGGCGCAGATCGTCCTCATCGGCACCGTCGCATACCATCAGCCTTGCGCCCGAATTTTCGACGAAATATTTCAGTTCGTCACGGGTATAGGCGGTGTTCAGCGGTAAAAAGACAACGCCCGCCTGCACACAGGCCGCGTAAAGCGCCAGCGCCTGCGGCGATTTTTCGACCTGCGCGGCCAGCCTGTCGCCGGGCTGCAAGCCTGCATGTGTCACGACATGGGCGAATTGCGCCGCCATTTTCAGGAAATCGCCGTGATGCAACACGTCGCCGGAAGGCAGCAGCAAGAACGGCGTGGACTTGCCTTCGTGAGCCCCGAAAAGACGATCATAAAGCGGGTTCATGGTGCGGTTTCCTTCAATCTCGCCTCACCGGCCTGGGCCAGGCTTCGCAGATCCGGCGAGGTGGCAATGGTGCCGTCAGAGGCAAATTTTTCGTGGTTTTGCGACACGCGGGCCAGATCGTAAAGATAATTGACCATCACGCCCTCAGATTGGGCGCGCCCCTTGGGCGAGGTGTCCGCCCCGGCATGCAGGGCATGTACCACCGCGCCGTTGCCCAGATGAAACCGCGCCACCGGGTCCAGCGGCTTGCCGTTCTCGCGCTTGGCGCGGGTCAGATAGTAGGCTGCCAATTGGCGCAGGGTTGTGTCGTCCTGGGGGCTGTCGGGCAGATTCTGGTCGGCCAACCAGCGCACAAAGCCGGGGATCGGTGACAGCGTGACGAAGGTTTTCAATCCCGGCAGTTGCGCAGACAGATCCGCAGCCACTTGTTTGATCAGTGAATTGCCGAAACTGATTCCGGCCAGCCCGGACTGGCAGTTGGAGATCGAATAGAACACCGCCGTGTCGGCCTGTTCAGGCGCAAGCGCGCTGCGGCCCTCGGCCAACAGTTTCTGGATAGAACCGGGCACGCCTTTGGTCAGCGCGACCTCGACGAAGATCAGCGGATCGTCCGGCATGGCCGGGTGAAAGAAGGCAAAGCACCGTCTGTCGGCAGGTTGCAGGCGGCGGCGCAGCTCATTCCAACTGTCGATGGCATGCACGGCCTCATAGGCGATGATCTTTTCCAGAATATGCGCAGGGCTTTCCCAGCTGATCGGCCGCAACACCAGAAAGCCGCGATTGAACCATGACGCAAAAAGGTGACGAAGGTCGAGATCCAGTGCCATCAGCGCGTTGTCCTCCTGTCCCAGCCGCAGAAGATCGGACCGCATCGACACCAAAAGATGCGTGGCTCCGGGGACTTGATTCAGGCGGCGGACAAGTTCTTGCCGGGGCGGCTCGGCAGCGGCCATGAAGGCGCGATAGCTGGTCTTGCCCGGCGATGCCTCATAGGCATCCAGTGCCACGCGCACCGCCTGGGGGTCCAGATCCATCCCAAGCGCCATATGTCGGAAGAAATCCAGCTTTTCGGCGTCACCCCATTTGGCGTAGCGGTCAAGGATCTGGCGCGCGACGGCCTGCCCGGTGACATCGCCCGAGGCGCTGACAAGATCGTCCGTCAGCTCTGACAAGGTGCGGTCGTCCTCGCGCGCGAGACCAAAGCGGTAGCGACGGTCGAAAATGTTGCTTAACAGATCGGCAAAGATGCTCACAATGTGGCTCCCATCACGATTTCAGGCCACAGGATTGCCCGTTCCGCAAACAGGCACAACAGGGCAATCGCCGCAAGGTGGCTAGCGAGTTGGGAACGCTTTCACGACCCAAAGCGGATGAGCGCTTTGGGTCGAGGTGTTTGCTTTCAGGCGTTGGCCTTCGCATCTGCCCGACGTTCTTTCGGAAAGAAGCTGTAATAGAAGACCGGTGCCGCGATCAGGGTCAGGACAGAGGCGAATCCCAGCCCGCCCATGATGGTCACCGCCATAGACGCAAAGAACGCGTCGGACAGAAGCGGGATCATCCCCAGGATCGTCGTGGCTGCCGCCAGAACGACAGGGCGCAGACGCGAGGTTGACGCGTCCAGGATCGCCTTGCGGAAGCCGACGCCTTCGGCACGGACCAGATCGATCTCTTCGACCAGAACGATGCCGTTCTTGATCAGCATCCCCGAGAGACTGAGCAGGCCCAGCAACGCGGTGAAAGAGAAGGGCAGGCCGGTGCCCAACAGACCCAGCGCCACGCCGTTCACGCTCATCGGGACAAGCAGCCAAATGATAACCGGTTGCCGGATCTTTCCGAACAGCAGGACAGAGATCAGCACCATGGTGATCAACGACAGCGGCAATTGCTTGCCCAGCGATGCCTGCGCTTCGGTCGAGTTTTCATACTCGCCACCCCATTCCATCTTGTAGCCTTCGGGCAATTCAATCCCTTCGACCGCTCCGCGGATCTGGGAAAAGACCGTCGCGGCATTCACGCCCGCCGGAACGCCGGCCTGAACGGTGATCGTCTCCACCCGGTCACGGCGCATCAGAAGTGTATTCTGCGCCTCCCAAGCGAAGCCGTTGGTGATCTGTGATACCGGGATGTAGGATTTGGCTGCCGCCGAATAGACCGGCAGATCCGACAAATGCGCGCTGCCTTCAGACGCGGCGCTGTCAGTGCGCAGAACAATCGGGATCAACCGGTCACGTTCGCGGTAGACGCCGACACGAATGCCTTCGGACCCCAGTTGCAGCGATTGCGCGACATCCTCACGGCTGACGCCGGCGGCTTTTGCCCGTTCGTCGGCGAAACGCGGTACGATCACCAATTCACGTTCCCGCCAATCGGTGCGCAGATCCTGCAACTGATCGGAGGTTTCGGTCAGCACGGCGGTTGCCTCTTGTGCCAGACGGCGCAGCACAACCGGATCGGGGCCGGAGAATCGCGCCGCGATGGGCGAGCCGCCACCCGGCCCGAAGGCCAGCCGCTCGGTCCGGAATTCCCCGGAGGTCAAAGTGCTGCGGCCGAAAGCCTCCAGATCCTCGCGCAAGTCCGGGATCTGTTCCAGCGTGTCGGTGCGGATGATCAGGTGCCCGTAGGTCGGAAGCGCTTCTTCCGGCGCGTAGGTCAGCATGAAACGCGTGGCACCGCCGCCGATGAAGGTCGAGACAGTGACAACCTCGTCGCGGTCCGCCAGCCAATCCTCAAGCTGCGCCATATCATCGGAAACACGGTGAATACTGGTGCCCTGTGGCAGCTTGTAATGGACATAGAAGAGCGGCGTGTTGCTGTCTGGAAAGAACTGCTGCTTGACCTGCCCGAAGCCGATATAGCAGGCGGCCGTGATGCCGATCAGCGCAAGGATGACCAGATAGCGCAAGCGCAGCGCCGCGGACAGCACCGCGCGGTAGGTCCGGAACAGCGGCCCGCCATATTGGTCGCTCACCTCTCCGCTGCCGGTCTTGAAGAAATAATGCGCCAGAAGCGGCGTTGCGGTGATCGCCAGAATCCAGGACAGCAGAAGCGAAATCCCGATCACCGCAAAGAGCGAGAACAGGAATTCGCCCGTCGCGTCCGGTGACAGGCCGATCCCTGCAAAGGCCATGATGCCGATCACCGTGGCACCCAGAAGCGGGGTTTGCGTCTTGGCGGCGACATCCTCTGCGGCATCGCGGGCAGTCTTGCCTTGCGCCATGTCGCCCTGCATGCCCTCGGCCACAACAATGGCATTGTCCACCAGCATGCCCATGGCGATGATCAGCGCGCCAAGCGAGATCCGTTCCATCTCGATGCCGAAAAGGGCCATCAGAAAGATCGTGCCAACCACCGTCAGCAACAGCGTTGCGCCCACAACCACAGCCGCGCGCCACCCCATGAACAGCGCCAGCACCAGCACGACGATCCCCACCGACATCGCCAGATTCAGCAAAAAGGCATTCGACGCTTCATCCACCACCACATGTTGCTGGTAGACCGGGTGCAGTTCGACCCCTGCCGGCACGTCGCGCATGATTTCGGCCAAGCGTACATCCACCCGTTTGCCAACATCGACGATGTTCAAGGCGGTCTTGCCCGCGACACCCAGGGTAAAGGCCTCCTGGCCCTGAAACCGGATGATTTCGGTGGGTTCTGTCACCCGGCTGCGCGAAACTGTCGCAAGATCCAGCATGTCGATGACCTCGCCACCGACACCGATGGTCAGGTTGGCGATTTCCTCGACGGTTTCCGTGCCCTCGGGGGCCTGAATGCGGATCTGCTGCCCACCTTGGGTGACGCTGCCTGCTTCTGTGCGTGTGTCGGTATTCGACAGCGCACCTGCAATTGCGTCTGGTGCAATCCCCAGATTGGTGATGATCGAGGTGCTGGCATCGACATAGACCGCTTCTTCGGGCAGGCCGGCCACGGCGACATCCGCCACGCCGTCCACCGCCAAAAGTTCGCGCCGCAGGTAGTCCGCGATTTCATGACGCTCTGCATCGGAAAAACCGGGTGCTGTCACCGCATAGAACACACCGTATACGTCGCCGAAATTGTCATTGACGATGGGTGTGCCAGCCTCAGGCGGCAGGCTGCGTTGCGAGTCCGCGACGCGGTTGCGCAGTTTCGTCCAGATCGCCGGCAGTTCGGTGCCGTCATAGGTCGATTCGATATTGACCGAGATGCGGCTGACGCCGGGTTTGTTGGACGAGGTGATAAAGTCGATCTCACCCATTTTCTGGATCTCGGATTCGATGGGTTCCGTGACTTCGCGCGCCACCTGTTCTGCGGTCGCACCGGGGTATTGCGTGAAGATGATGGCGTTCTTGATCGTAAAGGCCGGATCTTCGAGGCGGCCGATTGTGGCGAAGCCCCAGATCCCGCCCAGCAAACATGCCAGCATCAGAATCCAGGTGATCAGCGCCTTGTCGATGGACGCGCGCGCGATGGACATGGGCTTATTCTCCGACGCGGGTGAAGGGGCGAACGGCCTGGCCATCCGTAAGCTGTGAAGCACCGGTCAGGACGATCTGCGTGCCGTCCTTTGGGCCGCTGATCATGTGGAGCTGTCCGTCTTCCTGCAACTCGATCTCAACCGGGGCATTTCGGACCTTGCCATCCTCGAACACCATGACCGACGGGGCACCCGCTGCGTCATAGATCAGGGCTGTTTCTGGCAGGATGATGCCGTCGGGTTGGGTGCCTTCGGCCGAGGCGTAGACCGTCACCGACGCGCCGGGAAGAACGTAGTCTCCGGGGTTTTCGGTGAAGGCGAGGGTGATCGTGTAGGTCTGCCCGACCGAAGATGTCTCTGCTTCGAATTCGCGCATGGCGAGCGCAAAGCGTGTGTCGTCGCCGGGCAGCTCTGCCGCAAATGTGACACCGCCGCCAGCCCCGGCCTGCCGGAACAGGACCTCCGGCACTTCGATGTCGACGCGGATTTCCGAAACGTCATGCAGGCGCACAACCGGCGTACCGGCTGCCACAGTGGTGTAATTCGCCACCAGCCGTCGCGCCACCAAGGCATCGAAAGGGGCGTGCAGGGTGGCATGTTCCAGATTGTCCTGCGCGCCGGCAAGTGCGATATCGGCCAGCTGAAGCTGGGTTTCAGCGTCGCGGACCTGCACTTCTGATACGGCCTGACCACGCAGCGATTTCAGGCGATCCGCATCTCGCTGGGCTTTGTCGTAATTCGCTTGGGCCTGCGCAAGGGCACGTTCGTACCCGTCCAGATCAAGCCGGGCAATCAGGGCACCGCTGGCCTTTTTGCTGCCTTCATCGGCGTTCAAGTCCACAATCTGTCCACCCACCTGAAACGCTAGGTCGACGGTCTGGCGTGCCTGCACTTGCCCGAAAAACTGACGTTGCAGGACGACGGGGCCAGAACGTAGCTCTATCAATTTTACGGGTTTCACCACCTCTTGTGCGGTAAGCGAAGAGGCGGCCAGAGCGAGGACTCCGAGAAATGGAAGAAAAAAGCGCACGGCATGTCCCTTTTGTGTGGTTCCGCGATTCGCTGCACAAATATGCCAAAGTTGGAAAAATGCAAACTGATCGGTTCAGTTATTTTGCCGCAGTTCCTCACTGGCGATGTGTCGAGCCGCACTTGATAGCAGGTATTGTCGGACTCTCGCCGCGCAATCGCAAGGGGAAGCGTCTTGAACGGAATTGTTCACGCCTGATCTTGCAGCCCGGCAGTGCGCCTTGGCAGGAGCGTCAACTTCGGCGATCCAACCAGTCTTCAATGTCGCGAAGGCGCGTCCGCGCAACCGGAACCACAGTCTTGTCCTCCAGCACCAAGACATGCCGACTGCCTTCGCGATCCAGACGCGGCTTGGCGTTCCGCGACACCCACCAGGAGCGATGCGGCTGAATGCCATCCTCTGGCGCGGTCTGGGCAATCAGATCACTCAGACGGGCGCGGTGCCGGATATGGCTGTCTTGCAGTTGGATGCGGATAAAATGTTCCTGTGCGCAAACGTGATGGAGCGATCTATCGGAAGGCGATGGTGCCCAACTGCAATGTGGCGCGGCTTTCGCTCCAGCGTACGGATCTTCACCGACCGCGTTTTCCTTATGACCTCGGGCAGGACATAGCGGGAGAACACCGTTTCCAGCACCTGAACGGTCAGAAATAGTGGCAGGAACCTTTTCGGAGCGAAGATGCGAAGATCTGTCCCGGTGAATGAATCGGCAAGCGCCGTTGTCAGAGAAAGTGCCGGTATCAGCACCAGAATGCTGAGCAGCGGCAGCGGCACAAGAAGACGTGGAAAGCTGGTTTGCAGCAGAGCAACAACCAACAGTGCCGGAGTATAGAGCGCAAGATAGACAACGAAGCCCGCTACCCAATAGCCGGCAGTGACCGGAAAAGCATAATGGACGCTGATTTTGGACGGATCGGCTGCCAGCAACACGACGATGCTCAGCGCGTAAAACAGCAAGGTTTTACGATGCAATAAATAATCAGGCACATCTTCCAGCCGAACGTTGACAGATCTGCCAAGAATATCGACGAGACGTATATCCGGTTCGAAATTGCCTATTTTTTTGTCACGCGCCAAATCCAAGCCATCGAGGCGATACGAATTGAGTCTATCGTCTCTGTCGGTGGGCGCGAATGGTTCCCATGCTTGACGGCCTGTGTTTACAGGGGACTGTCGCTATTTCGCGTCACTTTGTTTTGCCCCCGGCCTGCGCCTTGGCTTTGTTCGCGCAGGCGTCGGATTAAGAGGTCGGCAAGGCGCATTTCCGCGAAGTGGAAAAAATGCGCCGTGCAGGCTGCGGAAACTGCTTGACGGTCGGCAGACAGCGCCATAGAAGACCGCTCACGCCCAAGGTTCGGGTGTGCAGCGGGCGGTTGTAGCTCAGATGGTTAGAGTACCGGCCTGTCACGCCGGGGGTCGCGGGTTCGAGCCCCGTCAACCGCGCCACCGCTGCCAATTTCGAACCAGGGTCAGGATCACAGTCGAACGTCGTGTTCGCGATCCGATACAGATGCGCGGTTGTAGCTCAGATGGTTAGAGTACCGGCCTGTCACGCCGGGGGTCGCGGGTTCGAGCCCCGTCAACCGCGCCACTTCTATATGAAATCATAATTTTTGTTGGATCTCGGGAACTTGCAAGCCCGCGGCGGGTTGATCCTGCATGATGGACGTTTTCAGGAAATCGCAGCCATTTGACTGCCAGAAGACCACGCCGATGGTCCCAGGGTGGCCCGACGAAAAAAGGCGCCCTGAAGGACGCCTTGACGGAAGAACTGAAAGGGCAGAAGTCTGTTCTGCAAAGATCGCGCTAACGGCCCCAGCTGCGGACCGGACCGCAATCCATATGCACGAAATCGGACCGCGAATAGCGTCCGACGCCACCTGCACGACAGGCGGTTGCCGCCCTTGCCATCTGGTTCACCGAGCGCGATCCCAGTCGCAGATCCGCAGCCTGCCCCTTGAGATGCAAGGAATTTTTCGCAACACCCGACGAGCGCGCGCGCAACATCGCATTGGTTTTGGGGCTGCGATACCCGGACAGCAGCATGTAAGGCTCGCTGACATCCATAAGGTTATGCGCGGCTGCCATGATGTCGATAGTGCGCAAGTCGATCTGCTTAACGTCATTCGTGCGCCAGTCGCGCATGAAGTGGTGAACTTCTTTCACGGCATCGGCGATATAGTTACCTTCGATCCAATAGATCATGTCAAGCCGTTCGCCGGTTCGCCCGGAATACATGCGGATCCGTCGGATGTCGCCACCGCCGCGCAAAAAGCCGGCTGCGTTGCTGAAGGTTGGTGTCGCCGTGACCATGGTTGCAGCGAATGCACCAAGCAGGTGCCGCCGCGATACTCCGCGAGTGCGTATGTCAGTCATGTTATTAGCGCCTGTCCCGTCGCTCGGTTTCGTGATGCCCGTGTCGTTGCACGGGCGTGATGTAACATCCCCGCTGGAGTTATTGCATATTCCGATTCGACGACCAAGGCCGTTTTCGGTGTCCCTGCGAAGGATCAAGAGGTTTGAGCAACTTTTTGCTGAAATTGGTAAAGATGTGGCTAATGTGTCCGCAAACAGGTGCGGGGCTGCACCACGAAGATCTGTTTGGGAAGAAGTTTACCGTTTGTGAATAGACTTGTGGGCAGATTTGGGCGAGATGCGTTTAGATGGAGATATCAGTTGTTGTAAGGGGGTTCGTATGAGCCAACGTTTGTCGGTCAATCTCAAACTGCACCTGCGGGTCATCTCGGTCGTCACCATGCTTGCATTGACATGGCCTTTTGCCGCGACGGCGCAGGTAACGGCGTTCAAACAGGCCGTGGCCGAAGCTGCTGCGCAGGATACTGATATCGCTGCCTTTTATCGGGCCAACGATTTCGATCCGATCTGGACCGGAAGCTCCTCTGACGATAAGGCGCGACGACAGGCATTGCTGGATGCTGTCGTGACGGCGAACGCCCATGGGCTACCTGCGGGCCGTTATGACGCGACGATGCTGAAGTCCAAGATGCAGGAGGCGACCGATCCGCGTGCCCGCGGTCACGTCGAGGTCGAACTCAGCAAGGTCTTTTTGCAATTCGCCCGTGATATCCAGAGCGGGATTCTGACCCCCTCGCGCATTGACAGTGAGATCAAGCGCACTGTTCCACTGCGCAATGGAACGTCCTATCTTGCCGCCCTTACAACAAGCCGCCCCGCCGCGTTTTTCAAAACCTTGCCGCCGCAATCGCCCGAATATGCGCGTCTGATGAAAGAGAAGCGTGTGCTAGAAATGCGGCTCGCACAGGGCGGCTGGGGGCCAAAAGTGAATGCTGACAGTTTGAAGCCCGGTCAAACGGGCAATGCGGTGGTTGCATTGCGCAACAGGTTGATATTGATGGGATATCTTGGCCGGACGGCTCAGGCCGGTTTTGATGGGCAGATGCAGGCGGCCGTGCAATCATTTCAGCAGGACAACGGGTTGTCGGCCGATGGTGTGGCCGGGGCCGTCACAATGGCCGAGATAAATCGCGACGTCGAGGACCGGCTGGCCTCTGTCATTGTGGCGATGGAACGTGAGCGCTGGTTAAACCTGCCCGAAGGCCTGGGTGAACGGCATATCAAGGTTAACCTCACCGATTTTTCCGCCAAGATATACGATGATGACAAACTGACCTTTGAAACGCGTTCGGTGATCGGTGCCGATCAGGGCGACCGGCGCAGCCCCGAATTTTCCGACGTGATGGAGTTCATGGTCATCAATCCAAGCTGGTACGTCCCGCGCTCGATCGTGACCAAGGAATATTTGCCAAAGCTGAAATCCAACCGCAATGCGGTCAGCCATCTGATTATCACCGACCGGAATGGCCGACGGATCAACCGTGGCTCGGTGAATTTTTCGGCCTACAACGCCCGGAATTTCCCGTTCTCGATGCGCCAACCGCCGAGTCCCACCAATGCATTGGGTCTGGTGAAGTTCATGTTCCCGAACAAATACAACATCTATTTGCACGACACCCCGTCAAAAAGTCTGTTCGATCGCGAATCGCGCGCGTTCAGCCATGGGTGTATACGCCTGCAACAGCCCTTTGAATTTGCCTATGCGTTGCTGGCCAAGCAGACTTCGGATCCGCAGGGGCTTTTCCATTCCCGGCTGAACGGCGGCAAGGAACAGCGCGTGACGCTGGACGAACCGGTGCCGGTGCATTTGATCTACCGGACGGCGATCACCAAGGCGAAGGGCGGGTTGGAATTTCGTCGTGATGTCTATGGCCGTGATGCCCGGATCTGGGGGGCGCTGCGCAATGCAGGGGTGGCCCTGCGGGCGGTTCAGGGATAAACCACTCCGCGCAATGGTCCGGAGGATGCGATGAGCCACACCATCGGTGAGATAGCAGGTGCGCTTGGTCTGAAGGTTGCAGGTGACGCGAGCATCCGGATAACGGCTGTTGCAGAACCTGCCGATGCGCGCGCCGAAGACCTGGCGCTTGCGATGAAGCCGGTTTTCGCAGCGGATATTGGCAAAGGACAAGCGCGTGCCGCGATGCTGTGGGAGGATGCGGACTGGCAAGCAATGGGGCTTCAGGGTGCCATTCTTGCGGCGCGGCCGCGCCACGCGCTTTCGGGCCTGTCCAGCATGCTGGACCCCGGACCGGGTTTTGCGCAGGGTATTCACCCCACGGCATGCATAGACGACACCGCCGTTCTGGGCACCGATGTATCCGTGGGACCGTTCACGGTGATCGGACGGAATGTGCAAATCGGCGCGGGGTCTGTCATTGGCCCGCAATGTCATATCGGCGAAAGCGCGGTCCTGGGCGAACGTGCGGAGCTGCGCGACGGGGTTCGCATCGGGGCGCGCGTTATCATCGGGGCGCGGTTCATCTGTCAGTCAGGCGCGGTAATCGGCGGCGACGGGTTTTCATTCGTCACGCCCGAACAATCCGCTGTGGAGCGCGCGCGTGGCACCCTGGGCGATCAGGGCGAGATTGCCGCGCAACCCTGGGCGCGGATCCATTCGCTCGGCGCGGTCAATATCGGTGACGATTGCGAAATAGGTGCCAATTCCTGCATTGACCGCGGCACTGTGCGCGATACGCGGGTGGGCAATGGCACGAAGCTCGATAATCTTGTGCAGATCGGCCATAATGTTGTGATCGGCGACCATTGCCTGTTATGCGCACAGGTTGGTGTGGCGGGGTCCACTCGACTGGGCAATCACGTCGTGCTGGGCGGACAGACCGGTGTTGGTGATAACCTTTTCATCGGGGACCATGTGATCACCGGTGGCGGCACCAAGGTGCTGGCCAATGTGCCGGGGGGGCGTGTGATGCTGGGTTATCCGGCCATTCAGATGCAGAAACACATCGAAATCTACAAGGCCATGCGCCGGTTGCCACGGCTGTTTCGTGACGTCGCTGCTTTGCAGAAATCGGTTTCAAAGCCCGACCAGAACGGCTAAAGCCTCGCACAGAACGTGACAACAGGAGCGGTGCCATGGAGATCAGGGAAAAAGTGATCGAAATAGTGGCCGAACAGGCTGTTCTGGAGCCTTCGGACGTGACGATGGACAGCACGCTGGAGGAACTGGGGATCGACAGTCTGGGGCTGGTTGAAAGCATCTTTGCGATCGAAGAGGCGTTCGACATTTCGGTACCGTTCAATGCCAACAATCCGACCGAAAGCGAATTCGATATCTCGACCGTGCGCACCATCGTCGCCGGAATCGAAAAGCTGGTGCGAGACCAAAAGCCGTGAAACGTGTCGTCATAACCGGCGCGGGAACGATCAATGCGTTGGGCGGTGATGTGCCCGCGACGCTGGAAGCGATGCGCGAGGGGCGCTGCGGTATTGGCGAATTGGACATCCGGGATGTGGACCGTCTGGCCGTCCGCATCGGTGGTCAGGTCCGCGAGTTCGAGGCCGAAAACGTCTTCAACCGTCAGCAGCTGACGCTCTATGACCGCTTCACGCAATTCACCTTGGTGGCCGCAGCTGAAGCAATCGCCCAATGCGGATTGGAATTTACCGGCGAGCTGGCTGCGACAGCGGGCGTCATTCTGGGCACGGCGGGGGGCGGCGTGTCTACTTGGGATGACAATTACCGTTCTGTCTATGAGGACGGAAAAAACCGCGTGCATCCCTTTGTCGTGCCAAAGTTGATGAACAACGCCGCCGCCAGCCATGTCTCCATGCAGTACAATCTGAAAGGGCCAAGCTACACGGTGTCCACGGCCTGTGCGTCGTCGAACCATGCCATGGCGCAGGCGTTTCAGATGGTCCGGTCGGGCATGTCGAAGGCGATGGTGACGGGGGGATCGGAATCCATGCTGTGCTTTGGCGGGGTGAAGGCCTGGGAAGGGTTGCGCGTAATGAGCCGCGATGCCTGCCGGCCCTTCAGCGCCAATCGCAACGGCATGGTGCAGGGCGAGGGCGCAGGCGTTTTTGTCTTCGAGGAATATGAACATGCACGCGCCCGCGGTGCCGAGATCCTGGCCGAAGTGATCGGCTATGCGATGAGTTCGGACGCGGCCGATATCGTGATGCCGTCCAAGCAGGGTGCCGCACGCGCGATTGCGGGCGCGCTGGAGGATGCGCAGGTGTCGCGAAGCGAGGTAGGCTATATCAACGCGCATGGCACCGGAACGGCCGCGAATGACAAGACCGAATGTGCGGCTGTCGCGGATGTCTTCGGACCGTATGCCGATACGCTGATGATCTCTTCCACGAAATCGATGCATGGCCACCTGATTGGTGGCACCGGCGCGGTGGAGCTGTTGGCCTGTATCATGGCGCTGCGCGACGGGGTGATTGCGCCCACCATCGGCTATCAGGAACCTGACCCGGAATGCGCGCTGGACGTGGTGCCGAATGAGGCGCGCGATGCCGATGTCAAGGTGGCGCTGTCCAATGCTTTTGCGTTTGGCGGGTTCAACGCGGTTCTGGCGCTGCGCCGGATCTGATCGCATAGCCGGGCTTGACCTGGCGGAGCGCCTTCGGCGCGCTTTATGTCTCGTCAAAGGCCTTGCGGCCTTTTCCTCGGGATGCGGCCAAAGGTGAGGTGACGCATTTACGAGAGCGCGGCGCCAAGGTCATGGCAGCAGGTGAAGCCAGCCCCAGATCGTCACGATGGACAGTGCGGTTGAGATAAGCACCGCAGACGCGGCGACGCGTTTGGCCCGTCCGTACATGTTGGCAAAGAGGTAGGTATTGACGCCGGGGGCCATGCTGGCGGTCAGCACGGCTGAGCGCATTTCCGCAGATGTAAGGCCTGTGCTGCGGCCCAGCAGGTAAGTAATGGCCGGATGCAGGATCAGCGACAGCGCGCAGACAAAGGCGATAACGCGCAGGTCGCCTTCGGGGCGATAGCGGTAGAGGATGCCGCCCAGACCGAACAGCGCGCAGGGCAGGGCGGTTCGGACCATCATGTCGATCGCCTCTGCCGCAGGACCAGGCAGGCCGATGCCGCCCAGATTGAACGCAAACCCCAGTGCGATCCCGAGAATAAGAGCGTTGCTGAACATGGCACGGCCGACGGTCATTGGCAGCCGTGCCAATCCTTCGCCCCGCCCACGCGCGCGGGCGACCTCCATCGCGGTGATGCCGACGGCGTAGCAGAACGGGGCGTGCACCGCGACAATCGCATAGTTGGCTTCCAGCGCCGAAGCCCCGTAGGCGCGTTCGGTGATGGCCAGCCCCAGCATCAGCGAATTGGAAAACAGGCCGCAGAACCCGATGGCAATCGAATCTTCGATGTCCCGGCCGAACAGGTAGCGCGCGCCAAGATAGCCAGCGCAGAAACCGGCCAGCGCGCCAGCGTAGAAGCTGCCCAAGAGGGCGATATCGAAGCTTTGGCCAAGGTCAAGCTGCCAGATCGCGCGGAACAGCAGGCAGGGAAGGGCAAAGTTCTGGGTGAACTTCATCAATCCATCTACGGCGTCATTGCTGAACCAGCCGCGCCAGACCGCAGCATAGCCTGCTCCGATCACCAGAAAGACCGGCAGGATGACGTCGATCAGCGCCTGCATGGATGTGGTCTGATTTCGAAAGCCGAAGGGGAGCTTGTTGAGAGAACACAGCGGGCCGAAACATGCGGCACCATCTTTCCGATCACAGCTTGTAGCGGATCACCATACCGTCGAATGCGGGGGTGATATGGTCGGGGGTTTCAGCTTCAATGGTCGCATAGTCGAGGTCGTTATGCATGTTTGTCAGGACTGCACGGTGGGGCGCCGCACGGGCGATCCAGTCCAGCGATTGCGCAAGATGCGAATGGGTCGGATGCGGCTTGCGGCGCAGCGCGTCCAGCACCCAGCAGTCGAGGTTTTCGACCTGCGTCCAGGCCTCATCGGTCATTTCTGCGACATCGGGCAGGTAGGCGAGGTTTTCAATGCGAAAGCCCAAAGCGTCGATTGAGCCGTGATTGACCTGAAACGGAGTCAGGGTAATCGGGCCGCCCGCGCCGTCGACAGTAAAGGGACCGTTGATCGTATGCATGTCAAGGATTGGCGGGTAGGGGCTGTCTTTCGGCTGGACAAAAGCATAGCCAAACCGTGAATAGAGGCCGTTTTGCGTGTCGCCATCGGCCCAGACCGGCAAGCGATTGCGAATGTTGAAAACGATCATCCGCAGATCGTCGATGCCGTGAACATGGTCGGCATGACCATGCGTGTAGGCCACTGCGTCAAGTTCGCCGACACCTGCGTCCAGCAATTGCTGGCGGAGGTCTGGTGAGGTGTCGATCAGCACGCGGGTGGTGCCGTCCGGGGTCTCGCGCTCGACCAGCATAGAGCAGCGGCGGCGGGTGTTCCTGGGATCGTCGGGGTCGCATTCGCCCCACTGTCCGCCAAGGCGGGGCACGCCGCCCGAGGATCCGCAGCCAAGGATGGTGAAGCGAAGTTCCCGGGTCATGGCGCGGCCCGGTCGCTGGCGGCCTTAGCAAAGAGGCGGTCGAAATTCATCTCTGTCTGTTGGGCAAACGCGGCATAGTCTAGACCGAAGACCTCTGCGCCGACGCGCGCGGTGTGGGTGGTATAGCCCGGTTCGTTTCGCCGCCCGCGATGGGGCGGGGGGGCGAGGTAAGGGCTATCGGTTTCGACAAGGATACGGTCGACCGGGGCGGCGGCGAAAATATCGCGCAAATCCTGGCTTTTGGGAAAAGCGGCAATGCCGGACATCGAAAGGTAGAAACCCAGATCAAGCGCTGCCTTGGCCAGTTCGGCGCTGGAGGAAAAGCAGTGCATCACGCAGGAATAGGGCTGATTTCGGTAGGTGTCGGTCAGGATGCGGGCCATGTCATCGTCCGCCGCGCGCGCGTGGATGATAAGGGGAAGGCCGGTTTCCTGCGCCGCCTCGATATGGACGCGCAGGGACTTTTTCTGAACATCGGCGCTTTCCGACGTGTAGTGATAGTCAAGCCCGGTCTCGCCGATACCGACGAATTTGGGATGCTGGGACAGGGTGACAAGGTCGTCGAGCGATGCAAGAGGCTCTTCCGCTGCGCTCATCGGGTGTGTGCCAGCGGCGTAGAAAACCGGCGCGTGCGCCTCGGCAATGGCGCGCACCTGCGGTTCGTTCCGCAGCCGCGTGCAGATTGTCACCATGCGGTGAACGCCTGCCTCCAGCGCACGGGCAATGACCGCGTCGCGTTCCTCGTCGAAATCGGGAAAGTCGAGATGGCAATGGCTGTCGGTGATGCGTGGGATCTGTGTCATGGTCATCCGTGCTGCCGCGCCAGATCGGCGGCGGTACTGCGTAGTTTAAGCAGGGTATCAAGGATCAGCGCGGCGGGGTCAAGGTTGACCGCCCGACCATGGCGCAGCCGTGCGCCAACGGTCTGGGCGCTCTCGGCCCAAGCGCGGGCGGCACGGGGTGAGGGGGCCAGCCGTGTCAGGATGCCCGCCTCGTTCGGTGCAGCCTCGATCACCGGTGGCTGGCCGGTGGCACCGGTGCGTGCGACACGGGCAAGCGCCAGATCCAGCAGCCCCAGCATCAGCGCATAGCGATCCTCTGCGGTGCGGCCAGCGGCGCTTTCGCCCAGACGGATGGCGCGCGTCCGGTCAAGATCGGGCAGGCTGCCCAGAAGCGAGATGATCTCGTCATACAGCGCCAGCCCGTTGAGGTTGACCAGCCGGATCGCCTCGCCCACGGAGCCGGCGGACAGTTCGGCAAGGGCGGCGGTGTTGGCTGTCTCCGTCTCGATCCCGGCAAGCGCAAGGGCGTGCGCCATGCCCTGCGTGTCCAGACTGCCCAGCCGCAATTCGCGGCACCGCGAACGGATGGTTGGCAGCAAGTGCGACGGTTGATGGCTGATCAGTAGAAGCGTGGTGTCGGCGGGCGGTTCCTCAAGCAGTTTCAAAACCGCGTTTGCAGCAGAGACGTTCATCTCGTCGGCCGTGTCGATAATCACCACGCGGCGTCCGCCATCGACCGCCGAGAGCGAGAAGAACCCCTTGAGCCGCCGCACCTCGTCCACGGTGATCTGGGTCTTGAGCCGTTTCGACTTTTCGTCATAGGGGCGACGCAGAAGAAAGAGACCGGGTTCGGACATGGCCAGAATGCGCCGCGAGACCGGATGTTCGGGACCAATGTCGAGCGTTTGCGGCGCGGCATCGGGCAGGGCGTCGCCAAACAGGCCCGCACCCCCTTCGGATTGCGGCATCGGCGTGGCCAGAAGAAAGCGCGCGATGGTCCATGCAAGCGTCGCCTTGCCAACCCCGCGCGGCCCGGTGATCAGCCATGCGTGGTGTAGCCGTCCGCTGTTGAAAGCTTCAAGAAAGGCCGCTTTGGCCGCATCCTGTCCGATCACCTTGGGCGTTTCGCGCGGGTGGGGCGCGCCGGGGGCACGATCGGATTCGGGTAGGGTGTCGTCACTCATGGCAGACAGGTTTCTACCGCATCCAGAACGTCCTGTGCCACCGCTTCTTCCGAGCGATTGCCGTCAATGACGCGGATGCGATCCGGAAATTCCTGTGCCAGCGCCAGAAAGCCCGCGCGCATGTCTTCCTGAAGTGCCACGCCAAAATCCTCGAACCGTTCCTCGGCGGTCTGGCGCGCTTTCGCGCGGGCCAGACCGGCGGCGGGGTCCATGTCGATCAGGATCGTCACATTCGGTTCCTGCCCGATCATCAGGTCGTGCAACTGGTCCACCGCACCGCGCAGATCGCCACGGCTGAGACCCTGATACATGCGGGTGGAATCGGCAAAACGGTCGCAGATGACAATGCGGTGCGCGTCCAGTGCCGGACGGATGGTGCGTTCCAGGTGGTCGCGGCGGGCCGCGGTGAACAGCAACAGTTCTGTCTCTGCCGACCAGCGGTCAGGGTCGCCTTGCAGAACAAGCGCGCGGATTTCCTCGGCCCCCGGACTGCCGCCGGGTTCGCGCGTCAGCACTGTTTCATGCCCCCGCGCGTTGAGCGTTTCGGCAAGGCGTCTTGCCTGTGTCGATTTGCCGGATCCGTCGATACCCTCGAAACTGACGAACAGGCCCTTAGGGGTCACAGCGCCCCCTCGGGACCTTCGTTCAGGCGTTTGATCAACACCTGGCTGACCGTCATCATGCGGTTGACAAAGCCGCCGCGCGCCACATCACGATCCGCCACAAGGGACAGCCGATGTTCCGGCAGGCCTTCGGGTTTGATGATCAGTTCGGCAAGCTCCTGTCCCTGCTGCACAGGCGCGGTGATCGGGCCTGTATAGACAACCTCGCCCTTGACCTCGTCACCGCCCAGTACCGGCAAAAGCAGATCAAGATCCTCGGCCACGGTCAGGCCGACCTTGGCCGTATCGCCCATCCAGACGTCGGCTTCGGCGATCACGGTGCCGGCGCGTGCAACCGACTTGCTGGCGAATTGCCGAAAGGCCCAGTTGATGATCGCCTCGGCCTCTTCGGCGCGAGACCGCTCCGTATCCAGCCCCGAAATCACCACGACAACGCGCCGGTCGCCCTGGATTGCCGACCCGACCAGACCGTATCCGGCCTCTGTCGTGTGGCCGGTCTTCAGCCCGTCTGCACCGATCCCCAAAGTCAGAAGCGGGTTGCGGTTGCGCACGTTCTGCGGCGCGCGGCCATCGAACTCGTACCGTTCTTCCGCGAACATCGGGTAGAATTTCGGAAAATCGGCGATCAGCCGCGTGGCCAGCAGACCAAGGTCACGCATCGACATCTTGTGTTCCGGCGCGGGCCAGCCGTTGGAGTTGGCGAACACCGAGTTGGTCATGCCCATTTGCCGCGCGCGCTGGGTCATGTGGCGGGCAAAGCCGCGTTCCGTGCCATCCGGGCTCAGCGCTTCGGCGATCACCGCGCAGGCATCATTTCCCGACAGGACGATGATCCCGCGCAACAGATCCTCGACCCGGACGCGGTCCGTGGTGTCCAGAAACATGGTCGAGCCGCCATAGGACATGGCGTGGCTGGAGACGGGCAGGCGTTCGTCAAGGCTGAGCCTGCCGTCGCGGATCGCTTCGAACGCCATATAAAGCGTCATCAGCTTGGACATTGACGCGGGCGGCAGGGGTTGGTCGGCATTCTTGGCCAGCAGCACCGTTCCGGTGGTCTGGTCCAGCACATAGGCCGCGCGGGCCCGGGTGTCGAATGCGTCCGCAGGCAGTGCAAACAGCATTGCGGCGGCAAGGGCAGGGATCAATCGGCAGAGTTTTGGCAGCATTGCGGCGCGTTCTCCAGTCAGTTGCGAGTGCAGTTGATTGCCACATCGGCATCGGTCACGCCAGAGGCCCGCTGCACAAGATATTGTCATGCGTCACCCTTTGCCTGCTCGGACCTTGAGATCGCGCCGGTTGTGCCGGTCCCATGCTCAACAGGCGCGGGAAAGCGCCAACGGCCAAAGCCTACAGCGTCATTCCGCGCATGGAAAGTCCACCCGGCGCTGTCGGCGGAAAAACCCGCCCGCAAAGTTTGCTTTCAGAATCATTCAGACCGGTCTAGACGACACTCCACCACGCGCCGGAGGAGTGGCAGAGTGGTCGAATGCACCGGTCTTGAAAACCGGCGTGCGTGAAAGCGTACCGTGGGTTCGAATCCCACCTCCTCCGCCAACCTTATAAGTTGCCGTTAAATTGTTGATTTTAAATGATTATAGGTCGGTGAGTTTCGATCTTACCACATATGTTTACCACACATGTTGGCTGGCGATTACCACACATGTCGGCCGGTTATTGCGCTAGGGCCATCGAACGTAGCCCCAGCGAGTGATGAAGAGATGCTAGATTCTGTTTTGGACAATCCGATGCACAGACCTCTCCGAGATACCCAACTCACGGGCGACACCTCTCTTGCTTTGTCCCTCAGCTAAGAGGGCAACCACTTGGTCGCTCTTTTGCCGTGCCGTGGGCTTCCTGCCTTTGTACTTGCCCTCAGCCTTCGCCTTAGCGATGCCTTCCTTCTGTCGTTCCAGCATCATCTCTCGTTCGAACTGAGCGACTGAGCCAAGGACGTTGAGCATCAGCTTGCCCGTGGCGGTGGTGGTGTCCAGACCAAGGCTAAGGACCCTCAGCCCGACTCCCTGAGCCTCCAACGCTTCTATGATCTCGCCAAGGTGCCGAACAGATCTAGCCAACCTGTCCAGCTTGGTAACGACGAACACGTCACCTTGCCGACAAAAGGTCATAGCCTCAGCCAGCTTGTCACGCTTGGACACGGAACTGGTCTGCTCGCTCCAGATCTTCTCGCATCCCGTCGCTTCTAGTTCTTTCTGTTGTACCTCCAGCCCTGCCAGTTGCTCGAGGGTTGAGGTTCTTGCGTAACCGATCAGCATTTGTCGGCCTCCTTCTCTGCCAATGATGTGTAAGGGTTTGCGGCAGGGTGTCTGCCAAAAGCCGAAACCGACTTCACTGTCCTTCCAACGCACTACATTGGAGGGCTGACACACGGGCAAGGTCTATTGGCAGAGGGGTAAGGGGTTGGGATGTTGTAGGTTTTTCTGGTCCGAAGAGGCGGCGGGGGTGTTTTCAAAGTGATTTCAAAAACGAGGGGGCTTTACTGTTTTTATTATTTGGGTTTTTCAGAATGGTGACGACGTAGAGAATGGGCCGCAGTCATGGAGACGCCAAGTGGCCGGGAAATCTAGGGGCACCTAAGCCTGACTAGGGGCCCAAGGACCTTTCCACTGGTTCACGAATCTGCGGCGCAGCTTCACAAGATAGCCGTTCATAGTTGTCTCCAGTCAATTTCGGAGTCGCCTCTTGGCTAATTGCCGTTCGAATGGAACTCTATAGTCTCGAAACGTAGTACAATCGAAACTTGGAAGCAAAATGGACGTAAAATCATCACAAGCAACCGGTAATGCAGCGATGCACTATGCTGCTTGGCAACTCTCGCGCAAGGGTTGGAACGTAATGCCAACGGCCCGAAACGCAAAGGGCAGTGATCTATTCTGTGCTAACGACGATGAATCCGTCATTTTTGGTGTGCAGAGCAAAGGACTTTCAAGACGCGCTCCCGTGGGTTTAGGGGCAAACTTAGAGAACTTGCGTTCCGAATGGTGGATCATCACGATCAATGCAAAGCAAGACAACCCCATTTGTTTCATCTTGTCGTTGAATGAGGTCAAGGAACTCTGTTTCCACAGCGATCCAGTGAAAAGCAAGACAGGTTTGAAATCGCACTGGTTGCAACCTAAAGCCTACGACCAAGACAGATTCAGGGACGCATGGCATAGGCTGGGTTAGGCAAGACGGGCAGTAAATCAAACGGTTCACAGCGGTCGCTCAGCCCCTCATCCGAATGCTGCATCCGCAGCCCGTATTGCCGAAATTCGCAGTATCTGGACAGTATACAATCTGTCCGAATACACGTTATGTAGGGCATTCGCTTCGTATCCTGCTCCACTGAGGCCCACCAGTTGGCGCACTCTGCCTTTGATAGCTTGCCATACGAACTCAACTTTGCCATGGTCTTGGTATCCAAGATAAACATAAAATGAGCACGTATCATGAACGCGTCGAAGCCGTCCGCTTTTGTAGCCTACACTGGCCGAGACAAAGAACTATCCCAACTTATTTTTAACGGAATTAGCAAGGCAAATTCGGTCGATGCTTGCCCCACGCGATATGAACCCTGGAAATACAATGACATTGCGGGAACTCATATATTGTCGCCCATTCTTGAAGGAATTGATGCATCCCCTTTCGTTGTTGCCGACATTACCTATTTGAACCCGAACGTGGTCTACGAAATTGGCTTTGCAATCGGTCGGAAGAAGAAGGTCCTTCTGATCAGAAATAGCGCATACGAAGGAGACGGAGATCTCTCAAAGACCGTGGGTATCTTCGATACAATAGGGTATTCAAGCTATCGGACTGAGGATGATCTGCGCAATAGATTGACCAGCCATGTTTCCATCCATCCTTTACCATTTGAAGTTACAGTTAACAGCAAGGCTCCTGTTTATGTAATGCCTAACAATGAAAAGTCTGCAGCTTCTACACATTTAATTAGCCGCGTAAAGAAAGCGCGGTACCGTTACAGATCATTCTCGTCGACAGAGGATGTGCGACTTTCTGCAACTGACGCTATTGCGCAAGTGGCTCAATCGGCTGGCGTAATTTCGATGCTGGATGTTGATAATGTCGAGCAGACAGTTCGTGCACTATTCATAGCCGGTCTAGCCGATGGAATGAATAAGCCATCCCTCCTTCTGTCGCCGTATATGGCGGAAACTCCGGTAGACGTTAGGGATAGGGCAAAACCATATAAAGATCCGAACGATATAGCGGATATTGTTGCCGCTTTTTGTCCCGAAATTAATGCTAAACTCCAAGAGTCATCGCCCCCCCCAATCATCGCCCCGAACTTGCTAGGGCGGATTTCCGTTGGAGATCCCACAGCCGAGAATGAGATGACAACTCTGGAGAACTACTATCTGCAAACAGATCAATACCTCAGAGCCTCCAGAGGCGAGGTCAATCTTGTGGTCGGACGAAAGGGCGCTGGAAAAACTGCACTTTTCATTCGTTTGCGGGATACGACCCGGGCAGACAAGAGGAATATTGTCGTTGACTTGAAGCCCGAAAGTTACCAACTCCTCAAGCTTAAAGATGAGATCTTAGAGCATTTGGCGGAAGGGTCAAAACAGCATCTAATAACTGCATTTTGGGAATACCTAATCCTCTTGGAAGTCACCCACAAACTTCTCGAAAAGGATCGAAATACTCATAGGTTCAACCACAACATCCATGATCTATACGAGAAGCTAGAGGGCATTTATGCAGGCAGCGAGGGGATTGCAGAAGGGGATTTTTCCGAGCGTATTATGCAGCTTTCCCAACGTTTGTCTGAAAATTACTCTTCTAAGGTTCACGAGAATGCGACCAAAATCACCGGGCAAAATCTGACCGAGTTGCTTTACTCCCATGATCTGAAATCACTCAAAGAAGTCTTGTCGCAGTATTTGGAACACAAACACAACGTTCTAGTTCTATTCGACAACTTGGACAAGAGTTGGTCCACAATTGGGGTGGATAGGACCGATGCGACTACGCTTAGGTGTTTGATTGACGCCAGCCGGAAGGTTGAACGAGATATGCAAAGACGGGGCCACACGTTCCGATGCATCGTGTTTGTTAGGAACGATGTTTATCAGCATTTGATGGCAAATTCACCAGACTATGGGAAGGAAATGCGGGCGACTCTTGATTGGAGTGACGCCGATTTACTAAGAGAATTGTTGCGACTAAGATTGATTTCAAGCTTGGGCGAAGAGTTTGAAGAGGCCAGCTTCCATGATATTTGGGCAGGGATTTCGGAATCTCACGTCTTTGGCGAAGAAACCTCTAGTTTTATCATTGATCGATCACTTATGAGGCCTCGAAATGTACTAAAGTTATTTGGTCACGCTCGGGCATTTGCTGTGAATTTTCGGAAAGAGAAAATCGACCAAGAAGATTTCTACAAGGGGCTAAAGGCCTATTCGCAGGATTTGCTCGTTGAATTGGATAGAGAGTTGAGCGACGTTTTCCCAGATGCACAGGACCTGCTCTACTATTTTATCGACAGCCCATCCGTCGTCACTTTGGATCGACTTTATAGAGTCATGTCAGAGGCGGCCATTCCGGAAAATAGACAAGAAACTTTACGAGACTTCTTGCTTTACCATGGGGTTATTGGCCTACATTTGGACGATAAGGATCAGTATATTTTTGATGTTGGGTATGACTTGAAACAAATACTTATTAGGGTGAAACGTCTTGGCGCGGAGGCGAATTTCGTGTTGAATCCCGCGTTCGCCCCTGCTCTTGAAACAAAAGATCAACTGATCGAAAAGCAGTCATCTTTTGCTCTAAATTAGAAAATTCCATTACATATTGGTCTCCTAGGGTTATCCGTTGAATGTAGGCCCAGCTTTTTGAGCCGAAACAAACCTACCCTAGAATGGACACCTGAATTTTTTGTTGTAGCTGCGCTCGCTGATTTGGAACGTCCGTTTCCATCTTTGTTGCTGGTCTTTTCGCGCATGTAGCGAAGGTTGGCTCTCCGCCCTTTCTTGTGGGTAGGAAAGCCTATGTCCTAAGGACTTTTTCAGGGGCTGAGTGCTTGCGAGTGATGGATGGGAGGGGCTTCCTAGAACAATCTCTCAGCCCCACTCAACCCCTGTACATCGGCTCTACAGACGCATCAAGGCCTGTCTGACCGTCTCATAGTCCTCCGCCAACTGCTCAACCTTCGTCGTGTTCTGCTTTTCTTTCAGCACCTCCAGCACCCCACGGCATTTCCGATGGAAGGACACTGCATCCCATTTGTCCCGGTTGCTTTTCCTGACTGCAATGACCCATTGGTCCGGCCAGAGTTGAACCCTGATCCTGCCGTGTTGGGCTAGGATGCCTTGGGCGTCTTCTAACCCATGCCATTCGGTAGTCCATTTTCTTGTGGGCTGAGTGGGGGCTTTGGCTTTTCGGGGGTGTCGGGTCGTGAAGTGCTGGGATGGCTCTGTGCCCTCGGTGTATTGGCTCTTAGGGGTGATCTGGTTCATATTGGTCTCCTGTTGAATGTAAAAAAGACCGGAGAGAAGATTCCCCGGCCTAGATTGCGGTTTTGGTTGTTGATTGAATTGTGTGCTGGTTGTTTTGGGGATGCTGACGCTCAGGAGTGATCTGGACCGACAAAGGGAAAGAATCCTAGCGTACAAGGTAATGCTTCAGGGAAGGTTTGATATAACCAAAGACCCACTGAGGACCCACTGAAGGGACTACCAAGATGAGATGATTTATCTCTATAAAGCATAAGAATACTCCCTAGGATAACCCTAAGCCCCAAGGTATTTACCTATAGCAGAACTCCTTATGATTGATATTCCTACGTGTCTGATACCCAAGCAGGAAATCAGCCCTGTTCAGGTCGTGTCAGAATAAGCAGTTGGCCTGTTCTGCTATTTTTCTTCGATTCTGGGATAGATTCCGCACTGATACCAGAATGCTTGCTCCAAGATCTCGGTTGCCTCTGACGCTTTGTTTGCAGGAACAATCAGACTGTCGTGAACTGGCAAGGAAGGTGTATCCAGATTATCTCTCAGGATGCGCATCGCCCGAAAGAGGGCTTCGGATTCTTTGAACTGTAGCTTGGACCAATCCAAAGCAGCATTGGAAAGCCGTGCAAGGCAAGGGTGATGCTTCAGCACGATTTGGTTGGCCTCTATGCCCGTTAAATCTGGAAAGGGCTTGCCGGTTTCGGCCTCATAGTCTGCTTTGGTGCCTCTGGGCCACCTTGCCAGCGGCTTGCCACTCCCCAAAAAGGCCACCACCACCTTCTTCGCCAACCATCTATCCAGACCCGGCATGATGTAGGGGTCTTGATCCACATCCAGATACTCACGCAGCAATCCGTAGGCCAAAGTGAGGTGGCTTGCCCTTACGTCAAGTTCTACTGTGGCCTGACCGTTTATGGTGATCTTCCTCCGCCCCGCCGATTTCATGCTCTGGTAATTGTTCGAACCGTTGGCATAAAACCTCCCACCCTTGTTCCAGCGGAAATCCGTATCATCGCCATTGTTGAAGCATCGCGATAGCAGGGGTTGGGGCATCCCTTCGAATTCCTGCGCTGCCAAGTACGCGTTGAACTGCCGGATTTCTTCGGACAGCTTTTGTACCTTGGCCGTGTTGGGAAACGCCATGATCTTACCCTTTTGGCGTTCACCCCAACCGGACCTTCTTGCTCTGAGCCTGAGAGGTTTGAAGCGTTCCAGATTGGTACAGAAATGCTGATCCAAGGTGTCTGGGTGAATGCTGTAAATTGCGGCCATGTCCAGAAGTTTGGGTGTTGCTCGGTATCTTTTCGCCCAGCGCTTGCCTTTGATCTTGTCACCTTCGAAAACTTCGGCTTGTTGAAATGCTTTCCGGTCTTGGTGAAGGCCCAGATCCCTCCAAGTTTCACAGATGCTTCGGAACCCTCGGTCAGTCATGCAGGTCCCTTTGGTGTTATCCTGACAACTTGGGCTGAAGAGATATCCCTGTGCATCTGCATTTTGACTGTGGCGGATCAAGGCAGCAGCCCATGTGGCAAGACAGGCTTTGAAGATCTTGATTTGATCCCTGTTTCTTGGTCTCTTCCTGTTGCCCTTTACCATCTCATGGCTTTGGGTCAGATCGAAGAGGTCCTGAACGAACTGTTCGGCTTCCTCAGATATCACGGTCCAAGACAAGTGGGCTTTTCCGGCTTTTCTTAAGACCTTTCCCATGTCGTGGTTGCTTTGGTCAAACGGCATGTGTCTCTTTCTCCTTGTACGAAAACAGAAAAAGGCAGCCCCAGATGTGGAGACTGCCCTTGTGGGTTGATTGGTTTTTGGAGTGTCAGTGTTAGAAACCCTTGGATCCGAAAGGCAGGATTTCCGCTTGGCTGTAGTTCGATTGCAGATGTTTGGCAGGGTCACTTCATCAAGATAAAAGACCCCACCTCAGCCCTTCGCATATTGGCTCACAGAAGGCATTGAGACTTGGTCCCGCTCTTCAAAGCCGGTTGGGCAGGGAGTTACCTGTTTAGGTAAAGCGGAATTTCGTTTGCTCCGACTGACCCAAGGTAAGGCAGAAGCAGAACGTTCCCTTCATCCTATGGAGTACAAACCTTGTCAGTAGCCGGTAGCATTAAACAGGATAGGACAACTTCAAGATCGTTGTCCGCTTGTTTTCAAAGCTAGAACCACCGGAATAGAGACCGTAGGTCATGGTCTTTTTTTCATGTCCTACAATATCGGCAACCACGTTTTCTGGTGCACCTGCTTGCTCAAGCTGAGTCACGACAGTTTTTCTGATGCTGTGGAACACCAGTTGCGGGCCGAACCCCAGCGAAGTCTTCAACCGTCCAAACCGCTTACCTATGGCGTCAGAACGATTGCCATATTTATTGCTTGGTAGATCCGAAAGAAGAAAGTTGTCGCCCCCTTGGCTACTTAAGCGCTTGAAGGCATCAGATAGCTGTGGATGTATTGGAATTTCGCGCCATCCGGCATTGGTCTTGCCATCCCTTATCTGAAAACGATCATCCGAAATATCACCCAATTTCAGAGAGCACAGTTCTTCGATGCGGCATCCAGTCCACATTGCACACCAGATCAGATCACCTAATTGAGTGTCACCCTTATCGTAAGCTGCCCTCCAAGTGCGTACTGCCTGTGCAGCGGTAAACGGCGCTCTTCTCGTGTGGGCAGAGTTCCTTGTCGCCTGCTTCTTGGTCGGACTTACTCCGGCGAAGGGGTCAATTTCGTCGGCCACGATTTGAAGGGTCTGGAGATATTCCCAGTAGCCTTTGCAAGCGGAAATGATACGCCGAACAGTTGCAGCCGACAGCCCTTCACTCTGTTGGAGTTGATCGACCCACAGTCGGCTACCTTTTCTTGTTACATCACTGCTGTAGGGAAAGCGCTTGGCAAACCGGGCCACGTCAGACCGTTTCATGTCTAAGGTCTTTTGCTTCTGTCCAGTTAACGTTGAAATCCAAGCGTCCAGCTTTTCATTCGTGCGGATCGTTTTCCCGGTGACAAAAGCAACAAAGCGTTTTTCTGCTTCTTCATTAGGCAGCCGACTCATAAAACTCGATCCACAGCCTGACCGATGCCAATTTGATCATCGACAGGAAATTGCGTGACGTCTTCTCGTATCGGGTTGCGATACGGCGGAACGAGGCTTTCAGCCTGCCAAAGAAACGCTCGATTTTGTTGCGTTCCCGGTAGATTGCAGCATCAAATTCGGCGGGTAGTTTGCGGTTGGCCTTGGGAGGGATCACGTCGATAGCGCCCTGTTCCCAGATCAAGTCTCTGATCCAGTCTGCGTCATATGCTTTGTCCGCGAGCACATGTTGGCCAGGTTGCAAATTGTCCAGTAGCGCCTTGCACGGCGGCGCGTCATGAGCTTGGCCGGGTGTCAATTCATATCGGATCGGCAGCCCATCCTGATTGGTAAGTGCATGTATTTTCGTTCCTAATCCGCCCCGTGAGCGACCTAAACAGCGGCGCGGGTCTTTTTTTGAGAGTCGTGGCGGAATGATGCGCGCGCACGCTGGTCCCGTCGACCATCACTGTGTCCACGTTATGCGCGTCGGCGATGGCGTCCATGATCCGGTCCCAGTGGCCCGCATAGCTCCACCGGTTGAAGCGATTATAGACCGTTGTCGGTGGGCCATATTCGCTGGGCAGATCGGCCCAAGGGATGCCGGTGCGCAGGACGTAGAAAATACCGTTGATCACGCGGCGGTCATCCACCCGCTTCTTGCCGCGCGTTTTGTTAGGTAAGACAGCTTTGATGAATTCCCATTCCAGATCGCTCATGTCTGATCGTGCCACTTCCATCCTCCCGCCCGTTGTTTAGACGAAATGAATCACAAACTTATGCTCCTAAACAAGAATTAATGGGTGTGCTGCCTA
>NZ_QJSD01000016.1 GCF_003313245.1 Primorskyibacter marinus | reverse complement strand
GTAAACCTCCGGCGACGGCCGTCTGATCTCAGGCTCAATCTGATGGTAAGTCCGACCTTATGTCCGACTTTATCAACCGCCCTCAAATCGAAGTTCTGTCTGCTGCCGATGGTGAACGCCGCCGGCATTGGTCGGATGATGACAAACTGCGCATTGTGGAAGAAAGCTTTATTGGCCACCGTCAGGTGACAGCCACGGCGCGGCGACACGGCATTGGCCGGTCGCTTTTGACGACTTGGCGGCGGCAGTATCGAAACGGTGAGCTTGGGTCTTCTGGCTCTGTATCGTTCGCGCCGGTGACTGTGCCGAAGGAAGTTTCCGCGTCGCAGGCAAATCCAATCGATGCCAGTCCACCTCCGGACTGTCGGGTTGAGGTAGCCCTTCCGAATGGGCGTCGTCTCATCGTGCCCATCGGCGTGGAGTCCGAAGCGCTTGCTCGGCTTCTGGCAGTGGTGGATCGGCAATGATCGCGTTTCCGGCGGGCGTGAAGGTGTGGATCGCAGGCGGCGTCACCGATATGCGGCGGGGCATGAACACGCTGGCGCTACAGGTGCAAGAAGGGCTCGGCCGTGATCCCCATGCGGGTGAGATATTTTGCTTCCGAGGTCGTAAGGGCGACCTCGTCAAGATCCTGTGGCATGATGGCGTGGGCATGTCGCTTTATCTAAAGCGCCTGGAGGCAGGCAAGTTCATCTGGCCCGTGAGCCGGTCGGGCGAAGCGGTACAGATATCGGCGGCGCAGTTGGGTTATCTTCTGGAGGGCATCGACTGGCGTAACCCACGCTGGACACAACGCCCTGCAAAGGCTGGTTAATTTGCGCCAGCCAGCCTGTTTTTATTGGTGCTTCGCGGCTTCGGCTGGTAAATATTGGTCATGTCTAATGCCGCCTCTGAACTCGCCAAATTACGCGCTGCCCTGGCCGCCGCAGAGGCCCGTGCAGATGTTGCGGAAAGCGAGCTGGCGCAGGCCCGCGCGGTTGTCTCCTGCTCCGAGGCGATGATCCAAGAGCTCAAGCTCGAGATCGCCAAACTGCGCCGTGACAAATACGGTATCTCGTCAGAACGACGCGCCCGGCTGATCGATCAACTGGAACTGCAGCTTGAAGAGATGGAAGCGGCGGCCACCGAGGATGCCTTAGCCGCAGATCAAGCAAGCGAGAAAGCCAGCACGGTGCGCGCCTTCACGCGCCGCCATCCCGTGCGCAAGCCGTTCCCCGATCACCTGCCGCGCGAGCGAGTTGTTGTTGAGGCACCGGCCGCCTGCACTTGCTGTGGCTCGGACCGGATCGTGAAGATGGGCGAAGATGTCACCGAGACACTGGAGGTGATCCCGCGACAGTGGAAGGTCATACAGACCGTGCGTGAGAAGTTCACCTGCCGGTCTTGCGAAAGGATCAGTCAGCCGCCGGCGCCCTTCCATGCGATTCCGCGCGGATGGGCCGGGCCCAGCTTGATCGCAATGCTAATCTTCGAGAAATATGGTCAGCACCAGCCGTTGAACCGGCAGGCCGAGCGGTTCGCCCGTGAAGGTGTAGAGCTGAGCCTGTCCACCCTGGCGGACCTGGTCGGGCACGCGACTGTTGCCTTGCAGCCGATCCATGCCCTGATCGAAAGCCATGTGCGTGCCGCTCACCGCCTGCATGGCGATGATACCACCGTGCCGCTTCTGGCGCGGGGCGGTGCAAAAAAGGCCCGGCTCTGGACCTATGTGCGTGATGATCGGCCATGGAATGGTGGCGCCCCACCAGCGGCGTTCTTCCGCTTCTCTCGAGATCGCGGCGCAACCAATCCCAATCAGCATCTGGCCGGATGGCAAGGTGTGCTGCAAGCGGACGCCTATGGTGGATACAACGATCTCTATCGCGAAGACCGCGACGCGGGGCCCGTGACCAGTGCGTTGTGTTGGTCACATGCCCGCCGGAAGTTCTTCGAACTGGCCGACATTGCGGGCAACGTCCGCAAGGGCAAACCCGCCCATCAGATCTCGCCGGTCGCACTGGAAGCGGTGAAACGGATCGATGCCATCTTCGACATCGAGCGCGAGATCAATGGGCTGGATGCTGATGCCCGGCTCGTCGCCCGCCAGAACCTGTCCCGTCCCCTGGTGAACGGCCTCCACGACTGGCTGCAGGACGAGCGTGCGAAACTGTCCAGACACAACAAGGTGGCCAAGGCGATCAACTACATGTTTGAGAAGCATGGCCGTTGGCAGGCCTTCACGGCATTCCTCGATGACGGGCATATCTGTCTGACGAATAATGCGGCCGAACGCGCTTTACGTGGCGTGGCACTGGGCAGAAAGTCGTGGCTCTTCGCAGGCTCAGAGCGCGGCGGTGAACGGGCTGCCGCCATGTATACCCTTATCGTCACCGCCAAAATGAACGACATCGATCCGCAGGCCTGGCTCGCCGATGTTCTCGCCCGGCTGCCCGACTTGCCCGTCTCGCGCGTGCATGAACTTCTGCCTTGGAACTGGAAAGCTCTATCCCTTACACAAGCAGCGTAACCATGCAGCTGAACAAGGTGTATTCCGTCAAGACAATCGACCGCGTCGCTGTCGAACTGGGCGAAACCGTCAATCAGATCTTTGATCTCGCCACCGGTATGGAAACCGAAGATGGTATAATCTGGGTCTACGGTCCCAGCGACGACGGTGTCATCGCATTCACTCCATTCGGGATCGAAAACCTGCAAGAGCTCATCGAAATGGACCGTGATCGCGAGCGATGACCTACCTGTGGCCTACGCCGGATGCTTACCGAAATACGGGTATTGGTGGCGGAACTGGTGAGCCGATAACGGAGCGTCAAGTCCCGGAGATTACGCTACAAAACAACATCATCCGCCATGACATTTGTGACATCCTGCGTTCGAATGTTCAGATCGGCAGCACCATCACCGTCGATATCCCCCAGCAGGAAACCGTCGGTCCCATCGCTGACAAAGCGCAACTGGCCTGCGGTGCCGTCAAAAACAGCCACCCATGTGAACGCCTGATCTCCCGCAAGCGACATGTTGGCATCAATGGCGGCCAGACCAATCTTGTCGATGCCTGGGGTGAAGTCGGTGATCACATCGCGATCGGCGGTAGTGGAATGCTCGAGCTTGCTGAAGATGAACCAATCGGCACCCGCGCCGCCCTCCAGCGTATCGACACCGGTGCCTCCCCACATGGTGTCGTCGCCATCATGCCCGCGCAGTAGATCGTCGCCACCAAAGCCGTTGAAGGCGTTGTCGCCATCATTGCCGTCAATAACATCCGCTCCTGCGTCGCTACCAAAAACACCGTCAATCCTCTCGAGGTTGTCCAAACCCTGCTCGCCGCCGATGTTTTGGGAGCTGCCGTTCAGATACAACGCGACGGTCACCCCGGACGACCCGGCCCAGAAATAGTTTGCGGTGTCGAAACCGCTGTTTCCACCGTCGATCCGGTCATCGCCTGCGCCACCGGCAAGCCAGTCATCGCCTGCACCACCGGCCAACAGATTGTCGCCTGCATCGCCAAAAAGCCGGTCGTCAAAACTGGATCCCCAAACGTTTTCGACATTCAGCAAGTTGGTGCTAACTTCTGCGGAATTGATCTGGGAAAAGCCGTTCAGCCAAACGGCCACCCCGGCTGTAATCTCTGCATCGGAAAAGGCAACGGTATCATTGCCTTCACCTCCGTCGATCAAATTCGTTCCCGTCCCACCATCCAGAATGTCATCATCGTCACCGCCTAAAAGGCTGTCGTTGCCTTCTCCGCCTTGAAGAAAGTCATTACCTCTTTCTCCGTCGAGACGATCATTACCGTCCAACCCATAGGCCGCATCATTGCCCGATCCAGTCTCGATTGAATCAATTCCCGTGCCACCGGTGATTTGATCGTCTCCTGATCCGGCGTCGATAGTATCATCGCCACCGCCGCCATAGATCGTATCATCTTGATAGCTGCCCAGGATGCTGTCATCGCCCGCGTTCCCGTTTAGGAAACTGGAGTTTTTTCCCCCTAAAATGGTATCATTTCCATCACCTCCGAGAATGCGGTTTCCCCAGCCTTGTCCGTCCAGATAGTCATTGCCGGGTCCCCCAATTAGGGTATCGCGCCCGTCCCCCCCCAGAATCAGATCATCGCCGCCCGATCCGTCAATCAAATCGTTTCCGCCGAGTGACAGGATTGTGTCACCCGAGGCACCTGCGACGATGGAGTCGTCCAAGTCTGTAATAGTCCAATCGGCGTGCCAAAGGAACGCTTCAGGTGAGAATGAAAAGTCCGTGTTTGCCGCGTATGTCCCATTTTTGACCACCGAAGTGCTGTTCACGCTTAGGAAATAGTTTATGCCGCGCCAGATGTTGAATCCTTGACCGTTATATGCCTGCATCGCTTCATCAATTGAATCGCCGGATATATGAAAATAGAGGTCGGTCTGTCCTTGTCCTGTTCCGCTGGTGTCTGCAAAATCATCGTCAATGTGCAGCAAATAAGTGACTTTACTGTCGCCCCACCGCACCTGAACAACCTCTGCGCTTCTGAATTCCTCAAGGTCGAAGAGACCTTGGAAGGGAAGGAAAAACTCAGCCTTAAACACGCCCTCATAGGCAGCGCGCCGGTCTTCAAGCGTTATGAAAGCCGAAACATTCCCCGTAATGGCCTGATCGATACTATTATCCGTTCTGATCGACAGTGGGTCGGCATCGCCAGAAATTATGGCTGTTAGTGGACCGTCATGTGAAAAGGTTTCAAAAGCCGTTGCGCTCGACGCATAGTAACCGCTAACTGCAAACGTACTCATCAATTTTCCTCTCTTAAGGTCGGCTTTCAAATGTTCGGCGGGCGATCCGCACTCTGGCACATTGCCGCAGCAACAAAAAGCTCCGCCGCCTTGATCAGTTTGATGGTGCCCGACCGGTGAAGGGGCTCTAGCACGTTGCCTTCAATCGCGGTTATGCTGCTTGAGCAGCATAACGCCAGGGTGTCAGCTCGTCGAGGCGTGTGATCTTGTGGTCGGCGATTTGGCCGAGGACCCACGTTAACCAAGCCTGCGGATCGACTTTGTTCAGTTTGGCGGTTTCGATCAGGGTATATGCGATAGCCATGGCCTTACCGCCGCCTTGAGATCCTGCAAACATCCAGTTTTTGCGCCCGATTGCCACTGGCTTGACGGCTCGTTCGGCTGCGTTGTTGTCGAGCTCTAGGAAGCCATTCTCAAGATACGGACGCGCCTTCGGCATGCGAGCCAGAGCATAGCGGATTGCCTTTGCTAGTGGTGACTTGCCCGATATCTTGGGCAGTTGCGCGTGCAGCCATTGTTCCAGGTCATCGAAGACCGGTTTTGCAGCCGCTTGACGATGTGTAGCCCGTTCTTCTGGCGATTTGCCCCGCGCCTCGTTCTCAACCGCATAGAGTTTGGCGATCCGTTTGATGGCTTCTTCAGCGATAGCCGACCCTTGCGCGGTAAAGATGTCGACGAACTTGCGCCTGGCATGCGCCATGCAGGCCATCTCACTGGCTTTGCCGTCGCCAAACACGCCGTTGAAGCCCGAATATCCGTCCGCATGCACCCAACCATTATAGGGTCCGTCGGCATAAAGGAACGTTTGGTCCCACAGGGATCTCTGTAAGCGGTTAATTCGTTGTGATTTTTCCTGTTTTATCTCCCCCTGATCTGGAGGGTGTGTCAGGCGGCTGATTTCAGGGGGAGGATTCCGAGCGCGTCGCGGAGTTTATCATCAGAGAAGTCGTATTCGCCGAGCATGTTGATGTGTGCCCAGGCCATTGGGGCGTGTGCGGCGATCGTGCGACGCAGGTTTTCTTTGGTTTCCTCATCCGGGGCCCTTTCGAGTTGGTGGGCGAGGTAGGCCTAGCTGGCCCGAAGCTGCATATTTGGGCTTTTGAGAGAACAAAGAAAGTACTCTCTATCAGTCTGACCGCTGCAGATACAAAGTGACGTTCTCGGCTGGCATCTTGAAGCCTCGACCGTCGGAGACCCGTTCAGTGCTGATAGGGTATTTGGGTCTGTTGGGGTTGATCCCAACGATCCGGTGAAGGTCTCCACCGGTTTTAAACGTTCGGCGATAATCAGATGGCTCCAGCCCGAAATGCGGTGCGAGCACTTCGAACATGGCTTTGTCCGGCGAGTAGATCGCGCCGTCTTCCATCGGAATGCCGACGCGGAAGCCGATGTTGAAGCTATGACGCAGATCGATATCGCTCAACTCGCCGCCTTCGACCGTCAACCCATGTGTTTCAGCCACGGCGAGGCAGGCCTTCATCATGTCTCGGCGTAGGCGATCGCACAGCTCTGGTGTCAGATTGCGCGGCGGGGAAACTTTGGAACTTGTCTGGACCGACGTTTTTTTCGCGGGGGCCTTTGGCTTGCGGGTGTTCTTTTTCATGACGCAGCCGTCCCGTTGCCATTGTGGTTCAAGGTCATTTGGGCCTTTGCTTTATAGACGGTTCCGCGCGATATCCGCATCTCTCGCGCGATTTCGGTGGGCGAGCAGCCGTCGATCAGCTTCGCCTGAATGGCCTCGAGATCGATTTTGGGTTTGCGCCCGCGATAGACACCGCGCTGCTTTGCTGAGGCAATGCCTTCGGCCTGGCGCTCCCGGCGCAGGTTGGTTTCGAACTCAGCGAAAACGCCAAGCATATCGAAAAAGGCTTTTCCGGTTGCCGTGGATGTATCCACAGGCTGCTCGGTGGCCGCCAGGTGCGCGCCCTTGGATTTCAGGTGAGTGACGATAGCCTGCAGATCACTGAGACTGCGGGCCAGCCGGTCAATGCGCGTGACGACCAGCGTTTCTCCTGGGTGGATGAAGTCGAGGATCGTCTTGAGTTCGGGTCGTCCCTCCAGGCTGGTCCCGCTCTTTTGCTCGGTGCGGACCATGCCGCACCCGGCCTCTTTCAAGACAGCAATCTGCGCATCGAGGTTCTGTTCGACGGTCGAAGTGCGCGCATATCCGATTTTGGCCTGATAAGTGTTCATTATGGGTGTGCCTCTGACGTGATCTGTTCATTATCTAAAAAAGACCCAAAGTGAATAGGAAAACGGCTGCTTTCACTGTTCATGCGCGTTGTCACTATGAGTATGCTCTAAGTGACGCTTCTAGCCCTCCATAACCCAACGTGATGTCCGCCGTGTCTTTTGCCTTTGCAGTTTCGTGAACTGCTCACTGACAGCATCGGCGTGGATTTCATCATGAGCCCAGTCAACGTATCCAGCTTCCTTCGCCCAATCATGTTCTGGGTGCTTCGCATCCCCACGCGCTTCCTTGAAGACTTCGTACATGGGCGGGCCTCCGATATCTTCTGGCGGGGTTGCCCACTGACCACCCACAAAACGCGGCAAAGGTTCATTTGGCACGACTGGACGCTTTGAGACCAGTTCAACGCGATGCACCCAGTCATCTCCAAAATCGTAGGTGTAGATCACGGACGGGACCTTCTTGTTCAAAAAGAACTCCAGCTTCTTTGTGGTGACCTCCATCACCGGCGGGCCGAACATCGGCTCGATCCAGAAGTCCTCGTTTTTCATCTGGTATTTACGGTCACCAATCTCGAAATCCCACAGGTGCATATCGTACCACAGGAAAGCCGCCTGAATGGCATCGTGCAAGTGTGGGAGGGTCTTGTCCGACCTGATCTCGATCTCCCGCCACGGGGTGGGATCGAGATCTTCAAGGGTGACTTTCAGCCGTAGGACCTGGGGTTCTTTCTTAGCCATGAGCGCCTCTATGCGGCCAAGGGTCCAAAATCGATCCGCTTATCCAGATCGACCTCGAAGCGGCCATAAGGGTTGATGTGTAGATAGATGAGCGGTGACAGGCCGCGATAGTCCTCTGGGGACAAGCGTGCGACCACATTGGGGTTACGCAGGACGGATTGCACCATTCGCGTGTTCACGTAGACCAATGACGACTGTAACAGGTGCAGCGCATGCGCGGCGGTTTCCTGGTCCCGCACACGGTTGGTTGCGATTTCGCCGCCCTTGCCGAAGAACACGAAGCTGTTGGCGCTGTTCCAGTTTTCCACGACGTTCAGCCCTTCGTGAATTTCCCGGCGGAACGCCTCGGACCGAAGGTATCGGCACAGGAATATCGTCTTGATGGCGCGGCCAAGCTCGGCGAGCGCCTTGTAGGTGGGGTGCATCACATCCGATCGCGCAAACCGGCGCAGGATGGCCTCCGGGTCAGCCGTTCCATGCCGCATGGCGGCTGCGTATTTGACCATTTCATCATACTGGCGTTCGATCTCACCCCAATCGATCACGCCTGACAGAATTGGCAACAGATTAGGCAGTTGCTCTCGCATTCCCGCACTCGGAAGGGCGAGTTTTTGGCGCGCGATAGCTTTGAGACGTGGCGCAAGCTCAAATCCCAGAAGATGGCAAAAAGCAAAGCCGACAGCGCTTTGTCCGTGGCTGTCTACATACTGCCGCTGGATTTCCATATCAGTGCAGTGCCGCAAGACGCCCTCAATCATGGCGGCCACTTCGGAAGACGAACAGCGTTTCAGCTGCGAATAAATGCAAGTTGCCTGCCGCTCGACATGCCAGTAAATCATGACGCCGCGTCCACCATAGCGCGCATGCCATTCCGTCATCAGGTTGCGGTCCCACGCTCCGAACTTGGTGGAATCCCCAGCACAGGTCGTGCCCGGCGCACCCCAAACTTCCGGGTTGCGGATTTCCAGCGTCGCATTGGCAACCTGCGCGCATGCCGCCTTGAGGGAAGCAGGGTCAATATAGCGCCGCCGGATATGCAAGAGTTCGTCATAACTGACATCGGGAGAACCGGCGGCCACGCGTTTCAAGCCCGCGTTGGTTCCCAAGCCGTAAAGGCAGAGTAGCAAGCGTAGATCTCGCACGACAGCTGGCAAAGCCTCCCGGCTGGCCGAGGTCTGAAAGCTGTTCAGAAACCCTGTGTTGAGGGCGGTTTCCTTGAGAACATCCAAAAGCCCGGTCATCGGCCAAGCCCGGGCAACCTCGGCTTTCAGCGTCGCCAGACCAGCCGGCTCTGGAGCCGGCGCCAGCGGCGTTACGGAAATCCGGTTCTCCCCGCCCCACCGCAGGCGCACTTTGTCATTGTCAGGCAAGGTTGCACTCAGCAGGTGAAGCTCCTGTTCCAGGTCCGCCTTCACGCCCGCGATAAAGCTCTGCGCGTCACGTGACAGCCCCAGATCGGCATAGTAGGCGTCTCGGCGCGCGGCAAAGTCCCCCGGCAGATCATCATCCGGATTGCGGTACCGGTCCGCGCCCTCAATCCAGATTTCTTTGGCACGGATGCGTTCCCGCAGTTGCGTCAGCACACAGAGCTCAAAGGACACAACATTGACCCGGCCGTTCTCGTCAATGACTGTGTTGCGCCATTTCCCGGGGATAATCCCTGCTGGAGTATCATCTTCAGAAACCACCCGGCGACCAGCCTCGGCAAACCGGATAATCTGATCCAAGGCGGATATTATTGGATGCCACATTGCGTTGTTCGACCGAAATCGCAAAGCCCGGAGCAACGGTGGCAACATGCGGCGGTAGTGACTGGCATATGAGTTGCGCATGGTTTGTTGGATGCGCGTGTCCAAGGTACCCTTGGCGCGATGTTCGTCAATGACTGCCCGGAGCTTACCCGCTCCAGCGATAGGGAAGATAACGTCTTCAATCCGGCCCTCGGGATGATCCAACGCGGCCATGGCGATCTCGACAAGCAACCGCTCCTTGCCGTGAACCGCGCCTATATCGGCCGCAATGCCCTGAATGACCTTGCGGCGCGATCGTGTTCCCAGACGATGAACCACCTCTAACAGCAAATCAATGAGGCCGTCGATCAGCTGCGAGCGGCGATGCATCAGGTAGACCGCAAGAAGTCCGAGGCGCTTCTCGGGGGCATGACGGCGCATTTCCGAGGCGGTTTCACCTTCTACCTGACGCGCAAGCCGCGCAATCCATCCCCGCTCGACCCTATCAAGAACAGCCATTGGTAGATCGAGACCATCGACAAAGGACACCTTCCTAGCTGCCAGCAACACGCTTTCCAGCGTTGCCGCGCCCACATCATCCTTCAGTCGCTGAAACCCCGTATCGGCCAAAGGCTCCGAGAGCGCCCATTCTAGTTGCTCAATGGTTTCGGCGTGGAGCAGCGCACCTACACGCATCAGAAAACCATCGCGAAAATCCCGGCGGGCAGCGCGGGCAAGGCGTTCCATGAGCTTGTCTGACGGGATAAAAACGCCCAGCTGCCGCGCCTGGTCAAAACCACGTTCGATCCAGTCTGCCAAGGTCAGGTCCTGCCCACCAAGCTGCTCAATCATCCAGGCCTGGAGATTGGCGCGGTCACGATCAGAAGCTCGACGAAATCCAAGAAAATCGAGAATGCCCGCACGTTGCCGTCGCGCGGTATCACTGGAAAATGAGTAGGAAAGATCGTCTGTCGCCCCAATCTGATCCGCAACGTACGCGATCACATCAGGGTCAAGATCACTGCGGTCGGCAGGAAACCTTGCATGTTGGCGAAAAAAGAGGAGCTGGCATGCAATCGCTACCCGAGACTTCGCCCCGAACCGATTGAGAAATTCAAAATCAGAATACGAAAGCCCCCACACCGAGGCAAATGCTTGCTCTGTCATGACACCTCCAGACGCAAGCATCATCCAACATCAGCTCTGACCGTCAATCAGCCTTTTGTTCTCAACATGTTCTCTCAAAAGCCCAAATACGCAGCTTCGGGCCAGCCAGGCTAAATCCAAAGGGACTGAAAACACGAACATTCCTGTGGGACCTCGCGTACCTTTATGCCGATGGACCCAGGGTTTTGCGCCAGGAACGGGGATGACAGGTCAGGGCGTCGGCGACGCCGAACTTGCAGACGATATCGTCACAGGCTTTGAATGGTTGCAGGCACAGACAGGGGACTGATCCGGCGCGGGGTCTTGCCGTGATCGGCACCATGACACGGCATCACCCCATACTATTGTGATGCGCTCTTGATGTGCCCACGGCGTCGGGTCAGATCTTTCTGTTTGCCAGAACCCGGGCGTAGACATGGGCGACCTTGCGGGCTTTTGCAGGCCAGGTGAATTCGTCGAAAATCCGCTTGCGCGCGCGTTCTGCCATGGCGGGCAAAAGGCTGCGATCCCCCAGCACTTGATCCAGCGTCTTTCGCAACGCGGCGATGATCTCTGCCCGTGAGCCGATCGGCACGGCAAAGCCGGTTTCGGGGGTGACAAGTTCGGACGGGCCCGCATAGTCGACAATCACCGGAACCACGCCCAGTGACATCGCTTCAAGCACGACGCCGCCGCCGAATTCCCGGATCGACGGGAAGAGCAGGATATTGGACTGCACCGCGATGTCCTGGACGCTCTCGTGCGAGATCTGCCCATGGAAGGTCACCGCCGCCTCAAGCCCTGCTTTGCGGACCTGGGCTTCGAGTTTCTGGCGCATCGGGCCATCCCCGATCACGTCGAGCCGCATGGCCCCGCTGGCCAGATGCGCACGGGCTGCCTCGATCCCCATGTCGAGACCCTTGTAGGGCACAAGCCGCCCGATAAAGACCGCACGCAGCGGGCCATCGGTGTTCTGTTCGGCAGTACGGGTGAACCGTTTGGTGTCGATGGCATTCTCGGGAAGGTAAAACACCCTGTCTTGATAGCTGTCAGGGATCTCGCTCGCGGTATGACGCGAACCCGCAAGGAAGGCCGTCGTGGCCTTCAGCATCCGCCGCCGCCCCGGCAGCAGCTTGTAGGTGTTCCGGACATAGGACAACCATTCCCGTTCCTGGCGGCGTTCCGCATCAAAGCCCTTGGGCCAGGGCACACCGCCATTGAGGGGCCCCACCATGAAGGGCACGCCGGCGGCGGCACATTTCGCAGCGATGGACGAAACGGTGGTCGGCGAAAGGGGCGTGACCCGGTGGACGATGTCGTAGCGCCCGGCGCGAATATCCGGGCCGAAACGCTTCCAGACCAGGCGTTCGAAATAGGGATAGCTGAGGGCATTGATGGCCGTGACCATCGTCCAGCCCTTGCCCTTGCCCATCCGCAGAACCTGCGCGATCCGGTACATGGGGCGCGAGATCGCTTCGGAGTCGATCGCGGTGAAATCCGTTCCCTCGACATAGCCGGCCCTGAGGATGGCCTCGCGGTTGCGGATCTGCGTAACCAGATGCACATCGGCAACCTCACGCAGCGCGTGGCTGAGGGACCAACCCACCAGCGGAACGCTGACCCATTCGGGGTTTGCCGCCTCGGCAATCACGAGAACGCGTGGCCGAGACGCCAAAGCATGATCGGTCTGGTCCTGTGTCACGGGTCTTTCCTTTCTGCAGCGCCGCAGCGCGGATAGCATGATTGGCACAATGGCAGAAGGACCAAATATCGCAGACCTCGACCGATCTTGAGGATCGTCCTGCCGGTTCAGTCCGTCCGCGGACGCGGATCAATCAGCAAAGCCAGCACCCAGCCGATCACGAAGCCGCCGAGATGGGTCTGCCAGGCCAGTTGTCCGTCCATGGCCCACCACAGCACCAGGTTCAGCGTCGCCAGCATTGCCGCGGCGCGCAGCACCGGCCAGAGCGTTTCCTGCAACGTGTAGCGATCCACATAGGCCCAGGCGAGCAACCCGCCGGCCAGCCCGAACAGCGCGCCCGAGGCACCGACCATGGGGGCCGGCCCGGTGGCCAGTGCCGCAAACCCCGCGCCGCCTCCGATCATCGCGCCGAAATAGAGAAGCGCGCAGCCCCAGTTTCCGACCCGTGCAATGACCTCGCGGCCCAAAGACCACAGCGTAACCATGTTGACCGCCAGATGTATCAGGCCGCCATGCAGGAACCCGTGGGTGAGAAACATCGTATAGGGCTGCGCGGCGTAATTGGCCTGCCAATTCCTGAGAAGGCCTGCCCAGAACCCGCCGTTCTCATAAGCCGTCGCGCGCAGGCGGGGGCCAAGATCGAGCCAGTCTGCGATTTGCAGGGTGGCCTCAACGCCGCAGCACAGTACGATGATCGTAACAGGGAACCACAGGTTCCGTATCCGGCTCTGGTAAAGGCGTTCTGGCCATAACATGCAAAAGAAAGACCTTGTTTCCGGTGGCTTGGCAAGCCGAAACAAACGGGCCCGCCCGGACGGATCAGGCGGTCCAGAGCGGCGCGCGGGCCTCTTCGACCTCGGCCACGGCGCGCGCTTTGCCCACCATCAGCGCCCGGCGTTGATAGGCCCGGATAAAGGCGCGTAGCTCGGCATCGCCGTGACGTTCCTCTCTGCGCAGCAGGGCGCCAAGGTAGCCCTGAACGATGGCCAGCCCGCCCAGCACATAGGGTTTCTGGCGCATCTTGTTGACCGCCGAGGCCAGCAGGAACAGCGGTCCCGTTCCCATGTAATACTGTCCGAACCCGTGCCGCCGCCGCCCGGTATATATGCCGGTCTGGCTTGATCCCATGGGGCGCAGGTGGTTGAAGCGCAGTTCCGGCACGTCCCAGCTGACGGCCTTCCAGCCCAGCATCCGCGCCTTGTGACAGTCGATCCCGTCCCACATCACTTCGCGCACGAAGCCGCCCAATGCCTCGAAAGCGGTAACGCGGTAGAACTTGGTCATCCCCAGGGACATGTCGTCTGAGATGTTTTCCGACACCATCTGCCCGTCTTCATCCTCGAAATAGGCCTTGCCAGAGCAAGAGGCGATGCGCGGATCAGCCTCCATGCGTTCCATCAGCCCCTCGAAATAGCCATGTGGCAGATCGAGATCGAGATCGAGCTTGCACAGATAGGTATAATCCGCAGGTGTGATCGTGTCATAGCCCGCGTAGAACGCCTCGATCACGCCGGGACCTACGGCGCGGTGGCCGCGGTCGGGCTTGGGAACCACGGTGATCCAGTCATGCTGCGCAGCATATTCCGCAAGGATCTGCGGCGTCGCATCGGTAGAGCCGTCATCCACGATGATCCAGCGCGTCGGCCGGGCGGTCTGGGCCACGACGCTGTCAAGCGTACGGCGCATGTAGTCTGCCTCGTTCCGGCAGGGAGAGATCAAGACGTAGCTTCGGGGGTCGGGCATGATCTGACTGCTTTGCTATTGCCGGGACATTCCCGTGTGTTGTGCCTTAAATCATCGGTACGTCGCAAGGGCGGTGGCTGCGTCAACGCCGCGATGCCCGCGCGACCGTCGCTTTTGTGGCCGAGTGGTTAATGCAGTGGCAGATCCAACCCATCAGGGGGCGTCGTGAAGAAGGGTATACGTCTCCCGAAATTGTCTGGTATTGGGGGTGGGGTCTGAAAATTATAGGTTTGGTCTGTGCCGACGTTTGCTCTTTTGATTTGGCCCCTGTGCGCGTTCTTTGTCGGACGGAAGCTGCCATTTCAGCAGGCGTTGATCTGGGGCGTCCTTGTGCCTTACCTGTTCCTGCCCGAAGCCTTCGCGATCAAACTTCCTGCCTTGCCTGATCTGGATAAGACAGTGGCCATCTCGATCGGTGTGCTGATCATTTTTGCAATCAACCGGTCGTCTCTGAAGTCCGCGCCCGCAGAAACCGAGGCCCCGCTACTGCGATTGCTGCTACGCGTGGGGATCATCATGATGTTCAGTGCGCCATTTCTGACTGTTCTGAACAATCAAGAACCCTTGCAGTTTGGTCCCACCTCGCTTCCGGGCTTGCAGATAAAGGACGGTGTGAGCCAGACGTTGAGCGCTTTACTGGCATTCGTACCCTACTATTTTGCGCGGCGCTATCTGGCGAGCCCGGAGACACATCGGAAGATTCTCGTGGCCTTTGTGATCATGGGCCTGATCTATTCCGTGCTGATGCTGGTCGAAATGCGGTTGAGCCCGCAATTGCACCGCTGGATCTACGGTTTCCATCAACATTCTTTCCTGCAGCATATTCGCGATGGTTACCGTCCGATGATGTTTCTGTATCATGGACTCTTCGTAGGCTTCTTCGTCTGTGTCTGCGTCATTGCAGCGCTAGGCTTGTGGAAGGCGGGGCAGGGAGTCAAATGGCTGATTGCAGCGATATGGCTGACACTCATCTTGTTCATGAGCAACAATCTGGGTGCCACGGCAATCTGCGTGCTTGTGGTGGTGGTCTATTTAGGGACGGGGCGATGGATACAGATCCTGTTTGCCATGTGTATCGGATTCATGGTCTTTCTGTTTCCCATTTTCCGAGGCACAGGTCTTGTCCCGGTCGAACAGATATCCGCAGCCGCAGCGGCAGTGTCCGAGGAGCGGTCAAGATCGTTGAACTATCGTCTGCGCAACGAAGATATATCTCTGGCTCGTGCGCTGGAAAAGCCGGTGACCGGATGGGGCCAATGGGGCCGCAACCATGTTTATAACGAACGCGGGGAAATGATCACCATCCAGGAGGGCGTGTGGATCCAGGCGATCACCGAAAACGGGTGGTACGGCTATCTGGGCCTGTTTTCTGTCCTGACCTTGCCCGCCATGTTTGTGATCGGCGTCTGGCGCCGGAAAGAAATACCTCCCGAAACCTTTGCTCTGATGGCCATCACCACCGGGAACCTGATCTACATGATCCCGACGACATGCCTGACGCCAGCAGGCTGGGTGATGTTCGGGGCGCTGGCTGGATTCATGTTGACACGGACTGAGGCCAACAAGGCCGAAGCCGACGTGGTCGCGCCGGATGCTCCGGTCTCGCATTATACGCGCTTTGCCAGCAACCGGACGCCCGCTTCGGGACGGCGGGCCCGACGCAAGTCAATACGGGCAGGTCCGTGAGAAGCGATAGAGGTGTTATAGGTGAGATGCTATAGAGTGAGGCGGGGGCCATATGGCGCACCAGGGTAGCCGATATCGTCAGGACATTAGGGGCTGCGGGCCGTGGCTGTTGGGGCCATCGTCATTTTTCACGCCTTCCCCGCTGCGCTGCCGCGCAGGACATGCGCTATGACGCAACCTGTGTTCTGGGCGCTGCGGGCGTAGCACCCGATACGGTTATCTGGGGAGACAGCCATGGAGTCGAACTGACCTATGCCTGGAGCGAGCGCGCAGCCCTATCTGGGCGTGCCGTACGGCAGATCACGGGCTCGGCTTGCCCGCCAACACCCGGTGTATACCTGCAAAGCCGCCCGAGATGTCAGGCGGCTAACAAGGATATTCTTGACGCCCTGTTGGCCGACGACACCGTGACCCGGATTGTCCTGACCCCGATCCTGTGTGGGCCGGAGATCTGTCCGATCGTCAGTGATGATGAGGTGCTGTACTTTAACGGTTCCCATATCAGCATGACCGCCGCACGCCGGGTGGTGTTGACCCTGGAGGCTGGATCCTGACGGAGTGCCCGCGGGTAGCGGCCTCTCATAAATAACATAACGTCTATTACACGAACACTCTGTGCAGCCGGTGACCTCGGCCCCTAGAACTCCTCCAGATTTGTGTAGCGTTCCCCCAACAAAAGAACGGACAAATGAAAGCACGGTTCACGGATGAACAGATCATTGCGATGATCAAGGAACAGGAAGCTGGGAAGAAGGCCACTGTTGAGACCTGAGACCCGGTTATGGCCACCCGCTGCGCTATTCGGGGGCTGTGCGCGTGGCCATAACCTCAAAAATGTGTCGTGTGGTCCAGGTCTCTCGCCGCTTACAGTGGCAGCGCGGATGGGGTGGCCTGTTCGGGCCCTATTCGATCTATTGTTCAAACAATATGAGTCAGTCGGCCTCCACTGCCCCGATTGAAGGCGGTTCCGGCCGCAGGTTCCCCCGAAAGTCAGTGCAAGCGTTGGGATCCTTCAGAGCTGCGCCGAGCGCTGGTGAACCGATTTCAGGTGCCCAGATCGAGGCGCTGTCTGTTGGATTTGCATATGCAGTGTAAAGTGTGGAAGCATCTGGCCGGTAGCCTTTGTATCGTGGAGTGAACGCCACGCTTGAAGTCAAAGGCGTATATGGCGTGTTGGGCGTCCCGGCATTTGGCTCGTGAATGAGGTTATTGACGACGTTCCACGTCTCAAAACCCATCTTGACGTCTTGATACACATCCGCAGTGCCAGCATCCGACAGGTTGATGAGCGTGTTGTTGTAGATGTTCATCGGGGCAGTCAGATTTACAGTATCGGTGCCGCCACCGACACCGTTTGTTGGCGTTCTCACAAAAGCGTCTGGGCGTCGTGACTGCCCCCCAATTGGCGTCGCGTCATATTCAGTGTTTGAAAACACAAGCACGTTGTTGCGAATGGTTAAGCCACCGTGTGTCACACCGATCAATCTTCTGGCATTGAAGCCCCCGATTACGAGCGTGCCTTCAATGATTGCGTTGACCACGCGACTGCTCTCATTCGCAGATGCTGCGGAGATCACAATAGGTGCGTCGGCACTTTCAGCTGCGCAGTTTTGCATGTTCAGCTGAGAACTTAGCCCCTTGGCAGGCGATGTATTCCAGCGAATGGCGGGTTGAACTGCCCGGATTGAACGGATCAAACTCCATCCGGTTGCGGAAAAAAAGTCACTAGCCAGAAGTATCGTGGTATTTGGCGCACCGACACGGTAAGGACCGTGATTATTGTGCCCGCCACCTTGATCTCCCCCAGAAATGGCATCGGGATTTTGCGCAAACCGTGACCCCAAGATGCATGTGTGGGAATGCTCACCGTCCAACCACCCGTAATTCGACCAATCCGAAACAATCGTGTCGTTGACACAGATTATTCTGTTGTTTCGTATAGCCGCCCTTAGGTTGAGGGTGCGAACGCCCGTATTTACATTCATAATCACGCAATCATCCATCAAGCAATGATTTGCCTTGAAATCCCCGAAGGTTATGCCGTTTATTCCCCAATCCCCGGTCTCGGTTGTCACATCCCAGGTGCCACGAAGTTCGAGCCCCTTGAAGGTGGAACCGGCATCGAATCCGCTTCCGTCGAAATAGGTCCGGTCCAGGATAAGCTGGTCACCAGAAAAATTGTCGCTGGCCTTGATGGCGGGCCGCGCGTCGGTGCCCGCAAGTGCCTCGATGCGAAGACTGACGCCGGCTGCGTTGGCAGGAGGGCGGAAGACCAACGGCTCGCTGATCGTATGTGTCTGTCCTCGCTCCATGACGATCCGGTGCGGTGTCACTGCCGCATTGAGGGCCGCAAAGGCAGATGTGAGGCTTTTGAACCTCTGCGCTCCGTCCGGAGCATTTCTGAAGCCGCCAGTCGTATCCACGAAAAGCGTGCTGCGCCCTGCGTGGAACGCATCGGGATCTCCGACGGAAATTTGGATTGTTCCGAAACCGACCTTGCCAGATGATGGTTCGATCACGACCAGACGAACCGTGTGTTGTCCCGGTGTCCTGAAGACATGCGCCCCAAGGGGACCGCGGCTGTAGCGGCTGTCGGTGCGGTTGCCGCCATCTGCGGCATCCATCGCAATCACCTGCGTGGGGGCGGTGTAGCGGTAGCTCTCGCCATAGTCCCAGAGATATACCTTGTCGTGATAGCTGGGATCGTAATCCTCAATCCCTGATGCGGTATTCGTGTCGAAACCGGAAAGGTCCGTATCGAAGAAAACGGCCTCTGGCGCGACACGGTGATCGCTGCGGGTCATGTTGATCGTGACACTCACCTCTGGTGTCGGGTCTTCGTCCCAAATCGTGCCGCCATCGGACATCAGCCCCCAGGCCTTGATGATCATGTCGTCAGTCGCGACGGTCGATCCGTTTCCGAAGCTTTTGGAAGTGATGGGCGTCATGATTTACCTTATGCTGCTGAAGAGAGCGGCCATTGCAACGGGTCGGCCTCCACCATAATCGTTGCGAGTGTTCACCTCCGAAACGTTTCTAACGATATTCGTCGCTGGTCGAGCCTCCCGCTGTCAATTACGTTCCAACAAAAATGGGTCAGGTGTCGGCGAGAAACGGCCCAGTTGGGGGCTAACCCCTAGGTCAGAGCGGGACAAACCGAGGCAAGACGCCTTGAAGGTCCTCTAGGGCATCCTGCAGACGCTCCTCTGCCGCGGCATCGGGTTCGCCCGACGAAATGACGGTCGTCAGACGCACCAACGCGCCGTCGGTTCGGCCCGTGCGGATGCCGTCCACCATCAGCCAGTATTTCGCGGCGAAGTCCCAGGCGATGCGTCGGCCTTTCTGTTCGAACCAGTAATAGACCATCATGCGCAGCTCACCCTTCTGGATGATCGCCCGGTTGATGTTGAACGGCATCGCGCTGTTCATTTGTGCGGTGATGTCTGTCCGTTCCAGCCAGGCGATTTCCCAGCCTGCCCCCGGCAAGCAGATCTCGGGGGAATGCACGCCATTTTGGCTCTGGTCGTTGTACCAGGCCATGAACAGCCCGATTGGCGGGGTCGCATCGTCACGCACCAGGTCGATCTGCAGGTAATCATCCGCCGCCAAGGCCTGCTCGACCCCCGGAGACAGGAACTGCCGCGGGCCCTGCTGGTGCCAGTCTCCCAGTTGACGGGGAAACACGGCGAAACTGTCACGCGCGGCAAGCTGTTCTCCGCGCGACGGCAGCACCTGCCAGGCACCGGCCGCGACCAGGAAAATCAGCGCCGCCGAAATCAGCGCGGCAGAGGGTTGCACCAGACGCAGCCGCATGGCCTGCGTGCCCAATCCGTGGGTGTCGAGATCAAGCGCATCGACAAGCGTCATTTTTTTGCGGTTGAACAGCAGCATGATCCGCGCCAGCCCGAACAGAAGTAGGATGCAGATCAGGAAGATCACCCAGCCTTCGAAGAAATGGCTGAACCCGTCCACCCATTCCAGGCCCCAGGTGTTCACGATATACCCGGCCACCGCGATCCGGACGGAATTCATCAGCACCGTGATCGGCGCGGCAGAGATCAGCAGGATCGCCTTGTGCCAGGTGGGGCCCCGGTAGAGCACCGCAAAGACGTAGGAGAAACTGAGGATCGGAAACAGGTAGCGCAGTCCAGAACAGGCTTCGGCCACATGCAACTTGGTGACGCCCAGATCGATGATATTGCCGTCGAGGAAGACCGGAATCGCCAGAAGTTTGAGAAACCAGACCCCCAACTCCGAGGACACGAATTGCAGCCAGGTGGTCAGCTTGTAGTAAAGAACCCCCGGCAGCGGCAGCATGTAGACCAGATGCAGGACCGGCGGCCAGAAATGCTTGCCCGTGGACCAGCCAAAGCTGATCAGCAGCACACCGCCCACCCACAGGATCATCGCATAGGCCACTATGTCGGAAATCGTGGCGAGCTTGCCCAGAAGCCCGAACAGCAGTGCGATCACGACGAGGACAACACCGATCCAGCGCCGGTCCGCATCGCCGTGATTTTCCGGAACTGTCTTCAATTGGCGCAAAAACAGCAACGCGGACAGGACGGGAATAAGCGGGCCATGGCTGTATTCGGGCAGTTTCCAGGCCTCGAGAAGCGCCCTGACCCCATCGTCAAAAAAGACCAGGGCGGCAAGCGTGGCCACGATCAGCCAGAACATGCCCCAATTCACGAGACTTCCGAGCCTGATTTTGGAATCTGCTGCACTATCTGAAAATGACATACCTGAAACCCATAATCTTCAAAAATTCCAATCTCCGATCCCTACAAAGACGTCTGGCACAGATCAAGCTTGCATCTTCGGCGTCAGTGCAATCTTCAGTGAGTATACCACATCGACGAAACATGGAGGCCGCTGATTGATTTCGATGGGCACGCCCCCGATACTCGCACATGATCGGGCCTAACTGACCTGCCCGCAGTGCCGTGATCGTTTTATGTACATGTCCAGCGCGAAGTTACCTCGCTTTGACGTTAGCCAGTGGCACAATTGGTGCAGCATGATAGTACAGAACCGAGCAATCGAGATCCGGGGTGCCGTCCGGGGACATTCATCATGAGGGCTCATAAGTGTATAATTTACGATATTGATGCCCTAGTTTGGTATTGTTACAAGCGAGCCGTAGTTCATGAATGATATTGCGATCATAGGATTGGCCGCGCATCTGCCGGGCGCGGATGGGCCTGAAGCTTACTGGACCAATCTTCGCGACGGCATTGAATCCATCCGTCACTACAGTCGTGAAGAGTTGCTTGCCGCAGGCGAGCAGCCGCATCTTCTGGAGCGGCCCGATTACGTGCCTGCGGCCGCACCGCTCGACAGGTTCGAGACATTCGATGCCGAGTTCTTCGGCATGTCGCCCAAAGAAGCCGCCATCATGGATCCGCAGCACCGCCAGTTTCTGGAGGTTGCCTGGGAGGCGCTGGAAAACGCCGGCCATCCGCCGAAGAAAGCCGCAGGCCCGATCGGGGTCTATGCCGGCTGCGGCATGGGCAGCTATTTCTATTTCAACATCTGCTCGAACCGCGATCTTGTCGATGATGTGGGCATGTTCCTGCTGCGCCATACCGGCAATGACAAGGATTTCCTTGCCACCCGGGTCAGCCATATCTTCGACATGACCGGGCCCAGCGTGAACGTGCAGACCGCCTGTTCGACCTCCTTGGTGGCAACCCATTATGCTTGTCAGGCGCTGATGACCGGCGAGTGTGACACCGCCATCGCCGGCGGGGTGACGATCGAGCTGCCCCAGAACCGTGGCTATATCTACAAGGAGGGCGAGGTGCTGTCGCCCGACGGGCATTGCCACGCCTTTGACCACCGCGCGCAAGGCACGGTTTTCGGTTCCGGCGCGGGGGCGGTGGTGCTGCGCAGGCTGGAGGATGCGATCCGCGACGGCGATCATATCTGGGCAGTCATCAAGGGCACGGCCATCAACAATGACGGGGCGGCCAAGGCGGGATATCTTGCACCATCCGTCGACGGCCAGGCAGGCGCCATCGCCGAGGCGCTGCAAATGGCGGATGTCAGCGCCGACACGATCGATTACGTGGAATGCCACGGCACCGGCACCTATCTGGGCGACCCGATCGAGGTTGCCGCCCTGACCCAGGCCTTTTCCGAGACCACCGAGGAGACCGGCTTTTGCAAGCTGGGTTCGGTCAAGACCAATATCGGGCATCTGGATACCGCGGCGGGCGTGGCGAGCCTCATCAAGACCTCGCTGGCGCTGCATCACCGGCAGATCCCGCCTTCGCTGGGCTATGAGGCCCCCAACCCCGCCATCGATTTCGAACACTCCCCCTTTCGGGTGAATGACACACTGTCGGACTGGACAAGCCACAAGGGCCCACGCCGTGCCGGCATCAACTCTCTGGGCGTGGGCGGCACCAATGCCCATGCCGTGCTGGAGGAAGCGCCTGAACGCGCGGCATCCGAACCCTCTGACTGGCCGTTCCAGCTTTTGACCGTGTCGGCCCGGTCAAAGGCTGCGCTGGAAGGCAATGCCGCCAATCTTGCGGCCCATTTGCGCGCGCATCCCGATCAGGACCTGGCTGATATGGCCTGGACGCTGAAGGAAGGCCGCCATGCGTTTGAACGCAGACGCGTCGCCGTGGCGGAAACCCATACAGAGGCCGCGGCCCTGCTGGAAGAGAACGATCCGCGCCGGGTGTTTTCCCATGTGGCGCTTGACCGGCCCGATACGGTGTTCATGTTCCCCGGCGGCGGCGCGCAATATGCCGGCATGGCGCGCGATCTTTATGAGACAGAGCCGGTCTTCGCCGAATGGATGGACCGGGGGCTGGAAATTCTCGCGCCCCGGCTTGACTACGATATCCGCACCCTCTGGCTGCCGGAGAAGGGCACGGAAAGCGCGGCCAATGTGCGGCTTCAGAAACCTTCGGTACAACTCCCGCTGATCATGATCTGCGAATACGCGCTGGCGCAGCTCTGGATAAGCTGGGGGGTGCAACCCACAGCGCTGGTCGGGCATTCCATGGGCGAGAATACCGCCGCCTGCGTGGCGGGGGTGATGTCCTTCGAGGATTGCATCGGGCTGGTGCATCTGCGCGGGCGCCTTTTCGACACGGTGCCTGCCGGGGGCATGCTGTCCGTGGCACTTTCGGCAGAGGAACTGACCCCGCTTCTGGGCGAGGATCTGGATCTGGGGGCTGTCAATGCGCCGGGCCTGTCGGTGGCCACCGGGCCGCAGGCGGCGCTCGACGCGCTGGAGGCAGAGCTGAACACGCGCGACATCGATTGCCAGCGCATCCAGATCGACATTGCCGCACATTCGCGGATGCTGGAGCCGATCCTGAAGGAATTCGGCGATTACCTGCGGTCCATCCAACTGAGCGCGCCGCAAATCCCCTTCACCTCCAACCGCACAGGTCAGATGATCACGCCCGAACAGGCGGTCGATCCCGAATATTGGGTCAGCCATCTACGCGGCACCGTGCATTTCGCCGATTGCATCGGCACGCTGGCCGACAAGAACCGCATTTTCATCGAGGTGGGGCCGGGCAAGGCAATGGCCTCGCTGGCGGGCCAGCACCCGGATGTGGACGCCAACCAGGTCATCGGATCGCTGCGCCATCCCGATGACACTACCGCCGACGATGCCTATTTTCTGGCCATGCTGGGCCGGGTCTGGGCGCTTGGCGGCGATTTCGACTGGTCGCAATACTGGGGTGAGGCCCGGCGTCTGCGGGTGCCGCTGCCAACCTATGCATTCCAGAAAAGCGCCTATTTCATCGAACCGGCGACCAAGACGCAGACCGACACCACCAGCCAGTGGCTGATGCGCGACGAGGATCCCGATCACTGGGGCTGGCGTCCGGCGTGGCGTCCCAGCTATGCCGCCTGTGATATCGATGTGACGGGCGATCTTTCCGCAATCACACCGGAAACCTGGCTGGTCTTCGCCGACGAAGCGGGGCTGACCGATCAGGTTGCCACGCGACTTCGGGGTGCGGGCCACACGGTGCTGACCGTGCGCTCGGGCGACACCTTCGCCCGCGACGGCGAGACCGGCTATATCCTGTCGCCCGAACGCGGCCGCGACAGCTATGATGCGTTGATCGCCGATCTGGTCGCACGCGAGATCCTTCCCACCCGCATCCTGCATGGCTGGCTGGCCACCTCGCGTGAAAGCTTCCGCCCCGGATCAAGCTTCTTTCACCGCAATCTGGAACAGGGGTTCTTCAGTCTGCTCTTCCTGATGCAGGCCATGGGCGACGAAGGGCTGAGCCATCCGATGCACCTGACGGTGCTAAGCTCGGGCGCGGCGCAGGTGACGGACGAGGCGCTGCCCTATCCCGAAAAGGCGACCCTGATCGGCCCGGCCCGTGTCATCGGGCGCGAATTCCCCAATGTCACCGTTTCCACGCTGGACCTTGACCTGCCGCAGACCAAGGGGCGTGGGGCGCGGGCAAAGGTGGATCTGTCCGGCTTTGTCACGCCGGTGCTGGAAGAGATCCTGGCACCGCCTGCGGCCCTTACCGCGGCGCTGCGTGGTCCGAAACGATTTGAGATGAGCTACCGGGCGCAGCCCCTGCCCGCCCCCGAGGCCGCGCAACCGATGCTGAAGGATGCCGGGATCTACCTGATCACCGGCGGGTTCGGCGGCATCGGACTGACGCTGGCGCGCCGCCTGATCGACGAGGTGGGCGCGCGGATCGTGCTGGTCGCGCGCGGGGGTCTGCCTGACCGCGCCGAGTGGGACAAGGTGCTGGAGAATACCGCGCCGGGCGACCCGCTGGAACGCCGGATTTCTGCCGTGCGCGCGCTTGAGGCCGCGGGCGGCGAGGTTCTGTGCCTTGCAGGCGATGTCAGCAATGTCGAGGATATGCGCGAGCTGCGCACCGAGGTCGAAACCCGCCTTGGCCCGGTAAACGGTGTCATCCATGCCGCTGGCGTGATCGAGGACGGGTTGATCCAGACCAAGAGCATGACCGAGATCGAGGATGTGTTCGCCCCCAAGCTGCATGGCACCAAGGTGCTCGAAGAGGTCTTCCCCGACGGTACGCTCGACTGGCTGGTGCTGTTTTCCTCCAGTTCCACCGCCACCGCACCTGCGGGACAGGTGGATTATGTGGCGGCCAACGAATATCTCAACGCCTATGCGAAATCCCGCGCGGGCGGCAAGACAAAGGTTCTGGCCACGGGCTGGGGCATCTGGGCCGATACGGGCATGGCCGCCGATGCCATGGCCATGCGCACCGGCGCGCGCGACGCCGCACCTGTTCTGCCCGCCGAAGTGCCCCTTCTGGATGACAAGACCTTCGACGCGGATGGCAACCGGCTGTTCACGGCGCAGTATCGCGTGGCCGATCGCTGGGTGCTGGGGGACCACCGCACCGGGGCGGGGGATGCGCTTCTGCCGGGGACGGGCTATCTGGAACTGGCCGCAGAGGCGCTCGCCGCGCAGGGGGAAACCGCCGGTTTCGAAATCCGCGATCTCTATTTCCTGCGCCCTCTGGCGGTAAGCGAGGTCGAAACGCGCGAGGTGCATCTGCGCCTGCCGCGCAGCCGCACCGGCTATGACATGGTGATCGAAAGCGGCCCGGAAGGCGCGCGCGAGATGAACGCGCAGGCCAGCCTGTCGCTTCTGCCCATGGCGGCCCCCGCGCCGATCGATCCCGGAGCCATCGCCGCGCGCTGCGGCACCCCCAAACAGGCGGCACCGGGGGGCTGGATCCGCGGCGCACAAGAGGCGCATCTGAAATTCGGCCCGCGCTGGCGGGTGCTGCAATCGACAGCGCTGGGGTCAGGCGAAGGGCTTGCGGAACTGGCCCTGCCGGAGGCGGCAGAGGGGGACCCGGAAGCAGGCTACCGGCTGCATCCCGGGCTGATGGATCTGGCCACCGGCTGGGCGATGGAGTTGATCGAGGGCTACACCCCGTCCCATCTGTGGGTGCCGGTGTCCTATCGGTCGGTGCGGGTCTATCGCGATCTGCCCCCTCGGGTCCTGAGCTGGGTGCGCAACGCGGGCGAGAACCGCGCCGATGGCGAGATCGCCAGTTTCGACGTCACCCTTGCCACCCCCGAAGGCGAGATCTGCGTCGAGATCACCGGCTTCTCGATCCGCCGCATGGAAAGCAGCGCAGGCTTTGCCGCCGCGCCCGAGGATATGCAGGCGGGGGCCGCCACCACGTCAGAGGCACCGCGCCCGCTTTCACCTGCCGAGGAACGGCTGCGCCACAATCTTTCGCAGGGCATACGCGCCGAGGAAGGGGGCGATCTGTTCCTGCGCGCATTGGCGCTTGACACGCCGCAGGTCATTGTCAGTTCCCTGAACCTGCCGGATCTTATCGCGCAGGCGGGCGAAACCGAAGAGGTCGGCGGCGGTGGCCAGACCTTCGAACGCCCCGATCTCGACAGCGATTATGTCGAACCCGAAGGCGCGATCGAGACCACGCTTGCCGGTTTCTGGCGCGAGCTTCTGGGTGTCGATCAGATCGGGGCAGAGGACAGTTTTTTCGATCTGGGCGGGCATTCCCTGATCGCGGTGCGGCTGTTTGCGCAGATCCGCAAGATATGGAACGTGGAATTCCCGATTTCGGTCCTGTTCGAGGCCCCCACGATCCGCAAGGTCGCAGCCCTGATCGCCGAACGCGGTGTCGTCGCGGAGTCCGGGCAGGAGGGTGCTACTTCTGCCGCGGAGACCGCAACGCCCGAACGCCGGTTCACCCATCTGGTGCCGATGCATTCCGGCGAAGGGGGGCCGCGTACGCCCTTCTTCCTGGTGGCGGGCATGTTCGGAAATGTTCTCAACCTGCGGCATCTGGCCCATCTTCTGGGCACGGACCGGCCTTTCTACGGGCTACAGGCGCGCGGGCTTTACGGCGATGAAGACCCGCACCGGAACATTCCCGAGGCCGCACGCGACTATATCGCCGAGATGCGGCAGGTCCAGCCCAAGGGCCCCTATATGGTCGGCGGATTCTCTGGCGGCGGGATCACCGCCTACGAGATTGCGCGCCAGCTTCGGGACGCGGGCGAGGAGGTGGCCGCCATCGTGCTGCTGGATACCCCGCTGCCGGTGCGCCCACCTCTGACGCGTCGGGACCGGATCATGATCAACTGGCTCAATTTCCGCGAGGAAGGGCTGGGCTATATCACCACCTGGGCGAAGAACCGCATCGCGTGGGAGCTGAAAAAGCGCCGCGGCGAGGCGGATGAGGAAGACAACACGGGTCCGCAATTCCACGACGCCGCGATCGAGGCTGCCTTCCTGCAAAGCGTGGGCAGCTACGAGGTCACGTCTTCGGACGCGCCGCTCACGCTTTTCCGCCCGCCGCTTCTGGCCCGCTGGGAAGTGGCACCGGGACGGCTTGTGGACAAGCACAAGCATTACATGTTCCCCGATAATGACTGGACGCGCTACGTCCCTGGCATCGAGATTTTCGAAGTGCCGGGCGATCACGATTCCATGGTGCTGGAACCGAATGTGCGGGTTCTGGCAAACCGGATCAAACGCGTTCTGGAACGGGCCGAGGCAACCGCCCGACCGGGGGCAGCGCCGCATTACAAGGAAGCCGCCGAATGACGACGCCTGCCGCCCCTTCAGCGCCGACGGTTCTGACCATCGTGCTGAACTACAAGACCGCCGAAATGACCCTGAAATCCGTCGCCGCAGCGCGCATCGCGATGGAGGGCATCGCCGGCGGGATCATCATCGTCGACAATGACAGCCAGGACGGCTCGTTCGAGGCGATCTCGGCGCATGTCGCCAGCGAGGGCTGGGATGCTGGTGCCCGGGTCCGGGTGATCCAGGCGGGTCTCAATGGCGGTTTCGGGGCCGGCAATAACGTCGGCATTCGCGCAGGGCTGCCGGACGGATCCTCCCCTGATTACGTCTATGTGCTGAACTCCGATGCCTTCCCTGCCCCGGACGCGATCCGCGTTCTGCTAAACCACCTGGAGGCCACGCCAAAGGCAGGCTTTGCCGGCAGCTACATCCACGGCCCCGAGGGCGACACCCATCTGACGAGCTTTCGCTTTCCCTCGATCGCCAGCGAATTCGAGGGGTCGATCCGCTTTGGCCCGGTCAGCCGGTTTCTGAAAAACTACCGGGTGCCGGTGAAGACGCCGACCCAGACGCAAACTGTGGACTGGTTGGCCGGCGCGAGCATGATGATGCGTCAAAGCGTGCTGGATGAAATCGGTCTCTTCGACGAAACCTTTTTTCTCTATTTCGAGGAAACCGACCTCTGCCTGCGCGCGGCACGCGCCGGATACAGGACCGATTACCTTCCCGCCAGCAAGGTGACCCATATCGGATCGGTTTCCACCGGGATGAAAGAGTGGAAACGCATGCCTTCCTACTGGTATGACAGCCGCTGGCATTATTTTTCCAAGAATTACGGCCGCGCCTATGCCGCCAGTGCCACCGCCATGCATCTTCTGGGCGGCGGGCTGCATTATCTGCGCTGCCTTGTCACCCGTCGCGAACGCAAAGTGACGCCCGGCTTCCTGACCACGATGGTCGTTCACGACATGCGGGCCCTCATGCGGCGGCCCGCCGCGTCCCAAGTGCAGGAAAGCCGCGATACCATTTCCCAGTCCTGACTCTCAAAAGGCAGCCTGTTTTTCATGTCCCAATTTAGCTCTGTCATTATCGGCAACGAAAGCCTTGTCATTCAATGCGGTGAACTGCTTCTGGAAGGGGATCACCCGATCCGCGCCGTCATCACCCGCAACGCCGATGTGCACGCCTGGGCCGAAGGGCATGGTCTGAATGTGGTGGCGACCGGGCCGGGTCTGGCTGACCGGCTGGCGGGGCAAGACTTCGACTGGCTGTTGTCGATCGCCAATCTCGACATCATCCCGCAGGCGGTGCTGGCAATGCCCAAACGCGGCGCGGTGAATTTCCATGACGGGCCGCTGCCTGCCTATGCGGGGCTGAATGCGCCGGTCTGGGCGGCGCTGGCAGGCGAGGCCGAACACGGCATCAGCTGGCACATGATCGAGGGCGGCTTGGACGAGGGCGACCTGATCGCAACCGCGCGCTTCCCCGTCTCTGACGCGGATACGGCGCTGACGCTCAACACCAAATGCTATGCCGCAGCCATCGACAGCTTCCCCAACGTGGTGGCGGAACTGGCAAAACCGGATCCTGCAAGGCAGGCTCAGGATCTGTCCCGGCGCAGCTATTTCGCCCGCGATGACCGGCCCGAGGCGGGCGCGCGGCTTGATTTCACCCGGCCCGCCGCCGATCTGGCGCGGATGGTGCGGGCGCTGGATCATGGCGATTACTGGAATCCGCTCTGCATCTCCAAGTTCGAGGCCGGAGGGCGGGTCTGGCTGGCACATGAGGCGCATGTGGCCACCAGCACATCCGGCGCTGCCCCCGGCGCGGTGCTGGCCGCCGATGCCGATATGCTGTCCGTCGCCACCGGCGCGGGCGATCTGGTCCTGACCCGGATCACCGATTGCAACGGCGCGCCTGCCGCGCCGCAGGACATCACTCGCGTTGGGGCGATCCTGCCCGCGCTTGCGGCCCAGACCAAAACGGCCCTGACAGAAGCCCTGGCACCACTTGCGGCCACCGATCCCGCATGGCGCGCCACGCTTGAGGGTATACACCCGCTCGACCTGCCCCTCTTGCAGCCCGCTGACGGTCCGCACCAGCCTATCGCGCGCCCCGTGGCTCTGCCCGAAGGGTTGCCGCAGGACAAGGCTCGTGCCGCCTTTGCCCTTCTGGGCGCGCGGCTATCCGGGGCGTTTCGCGTCGATCTGGCGCTGCATGCACCAGCCCCGCAAGGCCCCGGCGCAGCCTATATTGCCGACTGGCTGCCGCTGCGCGTCGATCAGGGCGACAGCTTTGCCAAAATGGCCTCTGCGCTGGACACCGCCATGGCCGAGGCCCGCGCCCGCGGACCCTTTGCCGCCGACCTGATCGCCCGCCTGCCCGGTGCCGAGCCCCCCGCCCTGCCAGTTCTGGGCCTGTCCGAAGATCCCGAAGCAGGCCTCGTGGCCCAAACCGCGCTGACCTTCGCGATAGGGTCCGGAGCGGCGATGCTTTTTGCCGACAAGTCCCGGATCAGCGACGCGGCGCTTGATCTTTATGCCGCGCGGCTGACACATCTTCTGGCGCATCTGGAGGACAGCGACGATCCGGCAACCCTGCCGATCCTGCCCGATGCCGAACGCCAGCAGGTCGTCATGGACTGGAACGCCACCGACAAGCCCTATGAGGCCGATCTCTGCGTACATCAGGCCTTTGAAGCACAGGCGGCACGCAGCCCGCAGGCCGAAGCGCTGGCCTTCGAGGGCAAAAGCCTGACCTATGCCGCGCTTGACGCGGCAGCCAACCGCATGGGCCACCAACTGATCGCGATGGGGGTGAAACCCGGCAGCATCGTCGGGCTGCACCTGCCGCGCTCGGCAGAGCTGGTTGTTGCCGCCTTTGCCATCCTGAAGGCCGGCGGGGCCTACCTGCCGATGGATCCCGCCTACCCCGCCGACCGAACGGCCCTGTATATCGAGGACAGCCACGCCGCGGTGATCGTGACCAATGCCGAACTGGCCGCCACCCTGCCGCAAAGCGCCGCGCAAATCCTCGACATCGCCACCGACCTGAGCGCCCAGCCGGAAACCGCCCCCGACAGCGGCGTTACGGGCGCGGATCTGGCCTATATGATCTACACATCCGGCTCGACCGGGCGGCCCAAGGGGGTGATGGTCGAACATCGCAACGTGGCCAATTTCTTTGCCGGGATGGATGACCGGATTGATCACAAGCCCGGCGGGGTCTGGCTCGCTGTCACCTCGCTGTCCTTCGACATTTCGGTGTTGGAGATTTTCTGGACGCTGGCGCGCGGCTTCAAGCTGGTGCTTTCGGGCGATGAAAGCCGCGCATTGGTGTCCGGCGATGCGCCCTCGGGTGCAGGGCTCGGCGGTATGGAATTCAGTCTCTATTACTGGGGCAATGACGATGGCGTGGGCCGGGACAAGTATCGCTCGCTTCTGGAAGGCGCGAAATTCGCCGATGAAAACGGCTTCTGCGCAGTCTGGACACCCGAGCGGCATTTCCACGCCTTTGGCGGCCCCTATCCCAACCCCTCGGTCACCGGCGCGGCAGTGGCCGGGCTGACAAAGAATATCGGCGTGCGGGCCGGGTCCTGCGTGGCGCCGCTGCACCATACCGCGCGCATCGCCGAGGAATGGGCGGTGATCGACAACCTGACCAACGGGCGCGCGGGTCTGGCCATTGCCAGCGGATGGCAGCCGGATGATTTCGTACTGCGCCCCGAAAACACCCCGCCCGAGAACAAGCCCGCGATGTTCCGCCAGATCGCCGATCTGCGCAAGCTATGGGCGGGCGAGCCGGTGGAATTTGCCCGCAAGGACGGGCAGATGCATGCGGTCATCACCCAGCCGCGGCCGATCTCGAAAACCCCGGATCTGTGGGTGACCACGGCGGGCAACCCCGAGACCTGGAAAGAAGCCGGGCGCAACGGCTGCAATGTGCTGACCCACCTGTTGGGCCAATCCGTCGAAGAGGTCGGCGAGAAGATCAAGCTTTACCACGAGGCGCTGCGCGAAGCCGGGCATGATCCGGCCCGCTTCAAGGTGACGCTGATGTTGCACAGCTTCCTGGCAGACACCCGCGACGAGGCCCGCGAAATCGCGCGCGAGCCGATGAAGGATTACCTGCGCTCGGCTGCGGGGCTTATCAAGCAATATGCCTGGGCCTTCCCCGCCTTCAAGAAACCCAAAGGCGTGGACAATGCTTTCCAGCTGGATCTGGGTTCGCTGACCGAAGAGGAACTGGAAGGTATCCTCGATTTCGCTTTTGAGCGTTATTTCAACGATAGCGGGCTGTTTGGCACGGTCGAGGACGCGCTGGCGCGGGTTGCGCAGGTCAAGAGCTTCGGCGTGACCGAGATTGCCTGCCTGATCGATTACGGCATCGATGTGGACACGATCCTTGCCGGGCTGGAACCGCTGGCAGAGGTGCTGCGCATCGCCAATGAAGGCGCAGGTCCGGCCGAGGATGACTATTCCATCGCCGCCCAGATCGTCCGGCATGGCGTGACCCATATGCAATGCACACCGTCGATGGCACGGATGCTGGTGATGAACGATGAAGCCAGTGACGCGCTGGCCCATGTCAAACATCTGATAGTGGGCGGAGAGGCGCTGCCCGGCGCGTTGGTGGGCGAGTTGGGCGGGTTGACCCGCGCCCATATCGAAAACATGTACGGGCCCACAGAGACCACGATCTGGTCCTCCACCCAGACGGCCGCGCCCGGCGCTGGCGTGGTGGGCATCGGCACCCCCATCGCCAATACGCAGGTCTATGTGCTGGATGACAAGCTGCAACCCCTGCCCATCGGCGCTGCGGGCGAGCTGTTCATCGGCGGCGACGGGGTGACACGCGGCTATTGGGAACGGCCCGACCTGACGGCGGACCGTTTCATCCCCGATCCCTTCTCGGACCGGGACGGCGCGCGGCTTTACCGCACGGGCGATCTGATGCGCTGGCGCATGGACGGCACGCTCGATTTCCTTGGCCGGACGGATTTCCAGGTCAAGCTGCGCGGTTACCGGATTGAACTGGGCGAGATCGAAAGCGTCATCGACACGCTGGACGGGGTGCGCCAGTCGGTGGTGGTCGCGCGCGAGGATCAACCCGGCATGCAGCAACTGGTGGCCTATCTGCTGACCGATAATCCGGTGGAGGAAGCCAAGCTCAAATCCGCGCTGGCCGAGCATCTGCCCGCGCATATGATCCCGGCGCGTTTCGTGGCGCTCGACGCCTTCCCGCTGACCCCCAACAAGAAGGTGGACCGCAAGGCACTGCCCGTGCCCCCGGCCCCGGTTCGCACCGCCGCGCCCCGGCCCGCGCCGCAACCTGCCCCCGCCGGAAACGGTGCTGCGCCGCCAGCAGGCGAAACCCGCAATCTGGAAGAGGTCACCGCCGAAATCGCGGCCATCTGGGCGGCAACGCTTGGCGTGGGCGATATCTCGGCGCGGGACAATTTCTTCGATATGGGCGGGCACTCGCTTCTGGCGGTGCAGACGCACCGGGAAATCCGCACCCGTCTGGGTGTCACCAAACTGTCGATCACCGATATTTTCCGGTTTCCCGTTCTGGGTGACCTTGCCGAGGCGGTGCACGGCAAGCTTGGCGGTGGCGCGGCACCTGCCAAATCGGCCAGTCCCGTGGCGCAAACCCCGCCCAGTGCGACAGCGGGCTCTGCCCCTGCAACCGGCAATGCCCGCGCCGATGCCATGGCGCGGCGCCGGGAAATGCGCGCCCGCCGGTCCCGGCAGCCCGAATGACCGACCTGCCCGCGCTGGCCGCTGCCTTGCGCGCCTGCGCGGGCCCCGGTATCGGCGTGGGGGTCGCCGACCCCCGTGGCATATCCGACCCGCTATTTGCGGAAGAAACTGCGGCAACCCGGAAAATGGTCGAAAAACGCCACAGGGAATTCGCCGCCGGCCGCGCCGCCGCACGCGCCGCCATGGCGGAACTGAGCCTGCCGCCTGTGGCCATCCCCATGGGCCATGATCGCGCGCCCGTCTGGCCAGAAGGCCTGTGCGGATCAATCTCCCATTGCGCCGGGGCGGCCGTCGCGGTTGTCGCCCACCACGACACGGCAACAGCCCTTGGCATCGACATCGAGGACGACACACCGCTGGACGCCGATCTCTGGCCCGACATTCTGACGCCGCAAGAAGTGGACTGGCTGATGCGCCAGCCCGAACCAACCCGCGGACGCCACGCCAAGGCAATCTTCTCCGCCAAGGAGGCCGTCTACAAAGCCCAATACCCGCTGACCGGGCGGATGCTGCGGTTCCACGACGTTGTTATTCACGCAGGATCAGAGGCATTTTCAGCCGACCTGCCTGATCGACATGTCACCGGCCTTCACCGGGTCGCTGAAGGGGTGATCCTGAGCTGCGTACGGCTGGCTTGAAACCGGCTGACCTTTATCGAACGCATGACTTCAACAGGGCTTCCACGGCAAGGTTTGCCGGGAACGGCACCCGTATAAAACCGATAACATCAGGGTGTGCCGCGCGTTATTGGGCCTCTTGGAACAGAAATCCCATATCCTCGACAAACCGGGCCTGGCGCACATAATCCGCGATCATCCGGTAGGCATTGCCCGCAATCTCGGCCCGCAGGTCCGGATCGGCCAGCGCCCGGCGCACCACTTCCTCGAGATCCGAGAAATCCCATTTCACCGGCAGATAGGTCACGCCCGGCTGGTAAATGTCGGGCAGGCTTTCAAGATGGCTCATGTCGGGCTTGATCAGCACTGCACCCGACAGCACGCCCTCAACATCGCGCCAGCATAATTCACCGTAGCCATGCGGGCTGAAACAGAGCTTCGACTGCCGCATCTCCTGCATGTATTGGGGATAGGACACCCGCTCTGTCGGCGACAGCGACAGCCCCTCAATTGCTCTTACCCGGGCCAAGGCATCCTCGCGCATTGCCTGATACCACGGCGAACCACGTTTGCCGAAGCGGGTCTGGATATCCAGAGGCCGATCTTCCAGCGAAGGCATCTCCTGGGCGGCAAAGGTTCGCAGGAACCGCGGCGCCGTGAAGAAATTGGGGCTGAGGCGCAGTTTGGGCAGGATCGCGCGCGGCACGTTCCAATCCACCGGCTCGGCGGAAATTCCATAGAGATCACCATAAAACTCGGTCAGGTTGGTATCGCCCCTGAAGGGGCGGAAAAAGTTTTCACGGTCGCGAAAGAGGCTCTTCTTGAGATAGAAACCGATCTCGGGCTCCAGCTGGGCTGCCATCCGGATATCGCTGTGAGCAAATGAATCGACAAAGGCAATGCGAGCCCCGGGATGCGCCTTGGCAAGAAGACCGAACACGCGTTCCAGCGTTTCCGGCGTGGCCGTGAACCAGACCTGAAGCAAGACAATATCGGCCCCGTCCGCCCGAGGGGCTTTCCCTGCGACCAGATCCGTCGAGGGGTAACAGCGCAGTTCCACGCCGTAGCGGTCGCGCAATTGCCGGGAATGGTAGAGAAACGGAAAGATCTGGGTAAAACTGATCGCGTTCGGCTCGTAATAGATCGCCATGCGCAGCGGCGCACGCCGCGAGAACGGACGGCCCAGGGCGCGCGCGGCGGGCCCGGAGAGGTTACGCCGGGTTGCGTATCGCCCAGCCAAGCTATCGATCCAGGATAGGTCCACCGCTGCCTCAAATCCTTGCAAAATCAAGATATTTTTGGCCATATTGGCCCATATACTATTGAAATCATTACCCTGTCCGCTACCATAAAATCCACCGGATTGTAAACGACGGTCACCTCCGTGCTGCAAAAGTTCAAACGCAAGAGTTCCGCATTGGCCCTGCTGTTTTTGTCAGCCTGTGGGCTTGCGACACGCGGTTGCGTGCCCGCGCCGCTCGATCAGGGGGCATTCGAGGCGCTGTATGAAACGCCTCTGGCGTCTGCGGAGGCCCCGCTCCGGGTCTATCATCTGGGGCACAGCCTTGTGGGCAGGGACATGCCGGTGATGCTGGCGCAACTGGCGGAGGACGGTCACAGCTTCAACAGCCAACTGGGCTGGGGGGCCAATCTGCGCGAGCACTGGGAACCGGATATTCCCGTGAAAGGATTCGAACAGGAAAACACCCATGCGCAATTCCGCGATCCACATGAGGCGCTGGCCTCGGGTGAATATGACGTGGTGGTGCTGACCGAAACCGTCGAGATCCGCGACAGTATCAAGTATCAAGATTCGCAGGAATACTTGCGCAAATGGGCCAGGGCCGCCCGGGACGGAAACCCCGAAGCACGGGTTTATCTCTATGAAACCTGGCACAATCTTGATGATGAAGAGGGTTGGCTGGCCCGGCTCGACCGCGATCTGGGTCTTTATTGGGAGGGCGAGATCCTGCGCCGCACGCTGGCCCATGACGACGTCACCCGGCCGATCTATGTGATCCCCGGCGGGCAGGTCATGGCGGCCTTCGTGCGCCAGGTTGAGGCTGCGGGCGGGATCGGCCCGATCCAGAGCCGCAACGACCTGTTCAAGGACCAGATCCACTTCAACGATTACGGTGCCTATCTGATGGCGCTGACCCATTACGCGGTGCTCTATGGCCGCTCTCCGGCAGGGTTGGCGCACGCGCTGGACAAGGCCAACGGCACGCCCGCCGCCGATCCCGGACCAGAGGCTGCCCGCGCGATGCAGGAAACCGTCTGGCAGGTCGTGACGGCCTATTCCCCAAGCGGCGTCGCCGAGGATTGAACGGTTACCTCCGCAGCCCCTTCGACCGAGATGGCAAGCACGCGGTCCAGCGCGTCACCATTGACCCAGAAGACAATTGCCGTGCAAATCACTGCAAGCGCTGAAAAAACACTGTCATGCAGGAAATCCTCTCCCCGGTAGGGACGGATCAGGTAAATCAGCACCGGATAGATCAGCAGTGCTGCGATGGGCTGTGCTATCATTGCACCGATCAAGCCAAATTGCGTCAGACCAAACACAAGAAGCGTTACCTGCATGACCAAACGAAAGACCTGAAAGCCCATATAGGTCTTGGATTTTCCAACCGATAGCAGCAGATTGGGATAGCTGTGGATGATCAGGCTGGGCATCAGAAACACGGCCAGAAGAACCAGAATTGGGCCGGAATCCTGATATTCCTCAGTATAGAGTAAATCCGTCAGCCATTGCCCCATCAGCCCCAGCACGAAAAGCAGCGTGAACATGCCCCCCGTCAGGCCAAAACGCGTCTTGGAAATAGCGCGCCGGTTGGCGGCGGACTCTGCTGGCGGGCGGGCACTGTAGAGCGGAAAGACCACCCGGCTCACGAAACTCCCCATGAGCGTCATCGGAACAGACGCAAAGAAGAAGGCGATATTGTAAAAGCCCAGATAGGCAAGGCTGAGAAATTTCGACAGCAGGATCCGGTCACCATTCTCGACCACGAATGTCACGCCGGAACTGACGAAGAGATATTTCCCGAAATGGAACTGTTCAAGAAATGCCGCGCGTTCGAATTGCAACCGGCTGGGATGGCCCGGTAGCATGATATGCGACAGGATCGCCGTCGACAGATTTGACACGATCATCCCGATCATCAGCGCCCAGACCGATTCCCAGACCAGTGCCAGCACAACCATGGTCAAGATCATCAGCAGTTGGCTGCTCAGATCCATCAGCGTCAGCCGCCCCAGAAGGATCTTCTTGTTCGCCGTGGCGATGCGGGTCGAGCGCAGCCCCATCACGAAGACGGACAAAGCGATCCCGTACATCAGCCCATGCAGGATCGGTTCATCGTAGAAATCCGCGACAGGCCCGGCCACGGCGCAACAAATGAGCGCGAGAACCGTGTGGCGGATGATCTGCAACGTCCAGGCCGTATTAAGAAAGACCGGCTCATCACCCCGTTTCGAGCGCACGATGCAGGTGGCCAGACCGATATCCGAAATCATCTGCAGCCCGGTCATGAACAGCGTCACGATCGCCATCAGACCGAAGGCTTCGGGAAACAGCAGCCGCGTCAGGATCAGGTTCGATCCCAGCCGCAGAAACTGGCTGGTGCCGAAGCCCATGAATGTCAGGGCCGAGCCGCGCATGACCCGCGCGCCCAAGCCGTCGCCCGACAGTTTGGTTCGGATGACCCCTAGCATGGCACATGCTCAGTGCAGGCGACGCGGCAAACCCGTATGATGCACATCATTTGCGTGCCACTAACAGATCGCGCAGGAAAACCTTCTCGGTCACGGCAAATCCGCACTTGATCATCCGAAGTCACTTTCAATTGCGCGCATAGACGTCTTCGTAGCGGATGATGTCGTCCTCACCCAGATAGGAACCGGTCTGCACTTCGATCAATACCATGTCGACTTTGCCGGGGTTTTCCATCCGGTGAACACCGCCCAGCGGGATGTAGACCGACTGGTTCTCGGTCACCAGCTTCACCTCGTCATCCACCGTGACCCTGGCGGTGCCCTGCACCACGATCCAATGCTCGGAACGGTGATGGTGGCTTTGCAGGCTGAGGGCCGCGCCGGGATGCACCACGATGCGCTTGACCTGAAAGCGATCGCCGAGAACGAGACTTTCGAACCAGCCCCAGGGGCGATGATCCACGGGGAAGGTGGTTGCCTGTTTGGCGCCTTTCTCCTTCAGGGTCGCGACGGCCTCTTTCACGCGCTGGCTGTCGGATTTATGGGCCACCAGCACCGCATCCGGCATGGCCACGGCGATCATGTCATCCAGCCCGATGCCGACCAGTTCCAGCCCCTCGGCCTCACTGCGCAAAAGCGTGTTGCGGCAATCAATGGCGGTGGCGTTCGTCGAGGCAACGTTGCCCGCATCGTCGGGCCCGCTTTCCTGCCAGACTGCGTCCCAGCCGCCCAGATCCGACCAGTCGCCGCCATAGGGCATCACCACGAGATTGTCGGCCTTTTCCATGATCGCATAGTCGATCGAGATTTCGGCAAGCTCTGCCCAGGGCTCTGCGGCCAGGCGGGTGAAACCCAGATCCCGCGCCGATCCGGCCACCGCGGCGCGGACGCCCGCCACCAGTTCGGGGGCATGCGCCTCATAGGCCGTGAGGATGGCCCTGGTCGAGAACAGGAAGATGCCCGCGTTCCAGAGAAAATTACCTGCGCCAAGCATTTCCGCCGCGCGCCCCGCATCGGGTTTTTCGACGAAGCGGGCCAATGGTTGCGGCGTGGAAACCGACATATCGGCACCGGGCGCAAGCTCCAGATAGCCATATCCCGTTTCGGGCCGGGTGGGTGCGATGCCAAAGGTCACCAGATCGCCGGCCTCGGCCCGCGGCACGGCAGCGGCGATGGCCGCGCCAAAAGCTTCCGCATCGGGAATGACGTGATCGGAGGGCGCGACAAGCATCAGCCCATCGGGGTCATGTTCTGCCAGCCACAGCGCCGCGGCCAGCACGGCGGGGGCGGTGTTGCGCCCTTCGGGTTCGATCAGGATGGTCTGTGCCTGCTGATGAATGGCAGCAAGCTGTTCGGACACGATGAAACGGAAATCCTCGCCCGTGACGATCAGGGGTGCCGCGAACGCATCGCCTGACAACCGGTGCGTGGAGGCCTGAAACAGACTCTGCGCGCCCATGAGCGAGGAGAACTGCTTGGGATAGGATTTGCGCGACAGTGGCCAGAGCCGCGTACCGGACCCACCACACAAAAGCACCGGAGTCATTTTCACCATGAAAGACCTTTCTTTGAATGGGTTTTGTTTAGGATCGCGGAGGTGTGGTTGTCCACGTTTGAATCGACGCGGCGTTGGCGGGATCGTGACGGATCACAGGTCCTCGCGGGGCATGGCGCTGGGGTGGCAGCCATTCATCACCACACCCAGCACATTCGTGCTTTCGGCCACTTCGCGCTCGCAGGCATCGAGATCGCTGAACTTGGTCCGGCCCGCCAGCGCCACGATCAGGGCACAATCGACCGTATTGAGAAATGCCCGCGCCCGGTCACCGCTGAGAATGGCGGGCAGGTCGAAGATCATGATGTCGGGTTGGTAGTTTTCCTGTGTGATATTGAGAAACGTCTCCATCCGATCCGACAGGATGAACTGCGTGGGATCGGGCTCCGGCTCTGGTGACGTCACGACCGCCACATTGTCACGCACGCGTATCGCATGGTCGCCCAAAGACACCCGCCCGGACAGCACATCCGAGAGCCGTTGCGACCTTTCAATGCCCAGAAACTCATGGACCGAAGGATCGCCCAGATCGAAATCGAACAGCATCGTGCGCAGATTGCCCTGGCGTCCAAGACCAAGCGCGAGGTTGCAGGCGACGGTCGTCTTGCCACTTGAGGAGACCGGCGAAGTGATCGCCAGGCGGGTCCAGCCGTTCTGCTGCATCTGCATCAGGATCTTGGTCCGCAGAATGTCAAAATTCGTCGCCCCGCGACCGGCATCATGCGCCACGATCCGGTGCTGGCGCAGACCCACATGGGACAGATCGACCTTTTCCAGCGCCTCCCAGGGCTCTGGCACGGTCTGTGGCAGCCCTGCCTGGTGCCGCCGGGGGGCTTTGGTCTGATCCGCGCGCCCGTCGCGCTGATTTCGGGCCCTGGCCAGAGCGGCCTGAAGTTTTTCCATTCTACATCCGTCCTTCCGGAAGTCCGCCAACCCGCATCATCAGGTCAATCCCAGCTTTTGCAGGACACGATCGGCGAGGATTTCGAGCGGCATGAACTCTGTGTGCACATAATAAAGCCCTGCCGGCACGAGCGTGAGCACCGCCACCAGCGTCAGAACCTGCAGGCTGCGCCGCCGCAAGCGCTCGCCCCGGGTCTCCAGATAGGGAAGTACCCCGATCGGCACGATATTGAAGCGCGCCTTGATCTCGGCGGGGTGGCGCACCCTCTGGTTCAAAAGCTCGAACAGCACGAAGACACCGATGGCCAGCATCAGCCCGCCGCCCACGCCGGCCGCAGCAATCTTCTTGCGCGGCGGCCCGGACGGATCCTGCGGCACGACAGCCCCCTCGATCAGGCTGATGCGCTGGCCCTGCGCGTTGACCTCGACCCGCTCGGCCATGCGGGCCTGGTTGAGATTGTTGAGCGTGGTGTTATAGCGCGCCCGGATGCTCTCAAGGTCGCGGTCCAGACGTTCCAGCGTGATCGAGTTGGTGGACGTCGCCGCGATGGCGCGGGCCAGCCGTTCAAGTTCGTCGTTGACGCGGGTGATTTCCTGATCGATCTCGACCACCCGCTGATCCAGTTCGGCCAGCGTGACGTCGATGATCGACGCCTCCTGCGCGGGCGCGCCGCCCTCCCCCGGGGTGGTGGCCGCCGTCTCGGTCAGGCTGTCTTCCAGCCGGGCAATCTGGTTCTGCACCAGCACGACCCTCGGATTGGTCTGGGAATAAACCGCCAGAAGCTCACGCAACTGCTGCTTGAGCTCTTCAAGGCGGCGCTCTTCGGGAGAGAGCTCTGCCACCGGCCGGTCAAGCCGCCCGGTGGCCTCGAAAAGGGACACCATTTCGTTGCGCTGGTTGATCACCCCGGCCCGTTCCTGCTCCAGCCGGCCCAGACGTTCCTGCAACACCGATTGTCGGTTCTGGCGGTAACTCAGGTCTTCGGGAAGCGCGTCCACATTCTCGTTCTTGAAGGCGATGATCCGGTTGCTCTGGGTGTCGATCTCGTCGGCCAGACGCTCGGTTTCCTGCTGAAAGAAGGTCAGCGTGTTCTGCGCCCGGTCGCGCCGGAAAGTGGCGTTGGCCTCCAGCACCAGCGTCGTGTAATCGTTGACCACATCCGCGGCGACCTGCCCCCGCGCGGCGGTGAAGGTGATCGACATCAGCGTGGCTTCGTTGCGTCCGCTTGACCGGCGGATACGCGTATTCTGCTGCATCGCATCGACGATGCTGTCGGGCGTCATCGCGTTCATGTTATCGAACACCCGGTACTTGCGGGCAATCTCGAGCAGGTTCGCCCGCGTCATCAGCTGTTCCTGGATCAGCTGAAGCTGCTCGGACGCTTCGGTGCGCACGATGGAGGCCACCATGTCGTCGGGAATCTGCGGTGCCTCCACCTGTAGGCGGGCCGTGGCCGAATAGACCGGTGGCAACGTCAACGCCGCATAAACCGCGATCGCGGAGCAGACCATCGCCAAGCCAACCATGAGCGGCATCCGCCGCCGCACGAGCATCCAGTAAAACCGTATCGGCAACATATTACTCGGCAGCCTCCGACGAGGGAATACAGAAGGATTTGGACAGGACCAGCGGATCAGGGCGCGAAATCAGGATGACGCCATCCTCCATCAGTTCCCGGACGATGTCGCCCCCCACCTGCTCCATCTCCGCGCTGGCCGCATAGACCAGCGCCAGATCGCAGATCTTGTTGATCATCCGCGGCACCCCGCCGCTGATCTCGTGGATGATGTCGGTGGCCTCCCCGGAAATCTCCTCTCCGGTGCCGTCCACGCTGCGCAGACGAAACCGGATATAGTCGCCTGTATTGGCGCGGTCCATCGGCGTCAGATGATAGCTCACGCTGACCCGCTGCGCGAATTGGCGCAGCTCTGGCTGCGAGATCATCTCGCGCAGTTCCGGCTGGCCCAGAAGCACGAATTGCAAAAGCTCATCCTTGTTGGAATTGACATTGGTCAGCATCCGCAGCTCTTCCAGTGTTTCCGGCGTCAGGTTCTGCGCCTCGTCGATCACCAGCACCACGAAATGTCCGTGCGCGTATTGCTCCAGAACAAAATCGACAAACTGCTGGAACATGGTCACATAATCGGCGCCCGGCGCAACAGCGAGATCGAAGGCGTTGAGCACCCAGCACAGCAGATCGCCCCGCCCCCCTTGCGCGTTCGAGATCAGCCCGACCACGGCATCCTCGCTCATATCGGCAAGCATCGCCTGCAAAAGCGTCGTCTTGCCGGTGCCGACCTCGCCGGTCACGACCGTCAGGGGCGCGCGGGTCATCAACCCGTATTCAAGCACAGAGAACGCCCGCTTGTGTGCCTTGGACCAGAACATGAAATCCGGGTCCGGCAACAGCGTGAAGGGCCGCTCCGAAAAACCGAAATGTTGCAGGTACAGATCTTGTTTCAAAACACACACTCGAAGTTCACACTGACGGCCCGTTTGTTCCGGAACGCCACAGGTTACAGGCCTTACACCATCTACATATGCTTTTCATAGGGTAACTGGCCGCTTGCTTAAAATGACAGATACCCCAAAAAAACGTACCGGAATTATACCTTCCGACAGCAAATATGTCATAATCTTATTATTGCGACAGGTCATACCTGCCCAGGAAAAGGGCATGACCACAATTTTTTTGAACAAACCGTGACAGGACACAGCCCGGAGCGGCTGTTGCGTCACGGATCACTCCGCCACCAGCGCGTGTCAAATACAGAACAAGCCACCAGAAAGTTGACATCTTCGGGTGTTTGTTTGTTTACCGATAAGGTCAACGTCTTTTAGACAGTTATCGAAACTCGGTCACCATGGGTCTTTTCCAGCATGATACGTCTTATTCTATCCGGCCTGTGCGCCGCCTGCCTGTTCATCGTGGCTACGGTTGCAAACGCACAATCCAGCTACCGGGTACAGCAGGGCGACATGCTGGTGATCGAGGTGCTTGAGGATCCCGGCCTGAACCGCTCGACCGCGGTCCTGCCCGATGGCAATTTCAGCTTTCCCTATGCCGGCACGCTGCGGGCGGGGGGGCGCACCGTCTCGCAGATCGAATCCGCCATCCGCAGCGCCATTGCCAGCAATTTCGCCAACCCGCCGACCGTTTTCGTCTCGGTTCAGCCGCTCGAACGTGAGCCGGCCGCGCCCGAAGAACCCGAAATGATCAAGGTCTATCTTCTGGGTGAGGTCGGCGCGCCGGGCCTTGTCGAACTGGAACCCGGCAGCACCATCCTGCATGCGATCGCCATAGGCGGCGGGCCATCGCGCTTTGCCGCCACCAAGCGCATTCAGCTGCGCCGCACCGATCCGCGGTCCGGCCGCCAAGGCGTGAGCACGATCAATTACCGGGCCATGTCGCAGGGCGCGGGCCTGCGCCAGGATATCATACTTAGGGATGGCGATGTTATTCTTGTTCCAGAACGCCGCCTGTTCGAGTAAACCTCGTCGGCGCCCGGGCAACTGGCGGGCTTGTCACAAAGCAGGAGGCGCCGGTCTGGCTGTGCTGATGAGTGTCAGCACGCCGCTGGCTCAGGAGACCCCTGCCAGCGCCCGACAGTTCACTCTCGATGTCGCACAACGCCTCGAATGGAGCGACAACCCCGATCTCGCGATTGACGGCGAGGACCGCCTGCTGGCACGCACCAGCCTGCGCTTCGGGCTGGAACGCCGCACCCGGATCGACCGGCTTTCGTTCTCGCTGGGTGGCGATCTGGAAGTGTCCAATGACGACGCCACGGGCTTCGAGCGCCCCAGCCTGTCCCTGGCCTGGCAGCGTGATGTCGGCCATTCCCGGATCGGGGCCGCCTTCGATTTCAGTGAAGTCGATCTTGGCAACACCACAAGCACAACTTTCGACGAAGACACCCAGAGCACCGATTTCATCACCGTGGACAGTGGCGCGCGCCAGACCGCCAACCTGTCGCTGACCGGCGCTTTCGGCATCGAGGAACCGTTCGGCGGCAGCTACCGGCTGTCGCAACGGCAGGTCCGCTATATCGAGACATCCGACACCAGCCTACAGGATGCCGACCGCCTGTCCTTCGATGGCGACCTGCATTTCGAACTCGATCCGCGGATCACCCTTGGCCTGACCGCAGCCTACACGGATTTCGACGAGGAAGGCCCGGACGATCTCGACACCGTCACCTCCAGGCTCGAAAGCTATCTCGACATGGACATCACGCCGCGATTGTCCAGCCGTATCGGGCTGGGATGGCAGGAAATCGTTCAAAGCGGCACCAGCGACCTTACCCGGGACGGGCTGGTTCTTGATGCGTCCCTGACCCAGGCACTGCCCCGGTCCACCATGGAATTGCGGACACAGTCGCGCATCACCTCCAACGGGCGGCGCAACGAATTGCGCTTCATCCACAGCCTTGAACAGCCCCTTGGAAGCCTGCGCTACTCGCTGGGCGTCTCTCAGACAGAAGATCTGGACCCCGCGCCCCTTTTCGGGCTGTCCTGGCGCCGTGAGTTGCCGCGCGGAGCGGTCTCTGTCGACCTGGAACAGGTCGCCACGACGGATAGCGATGACGCAGAAGTCGTCAACAGCCAGCTGTCGTTGAGCTACCAGCAGGACCTGACAACCCGAAGCGGGTTCGATGTGCAATTCGTCATGCGCGACAGCGACGAGCGCGCCGATAGCGGCACCGACTCCCGCAGCTACAATCTCGGCCTGACCTACCGGCACGCCGTGACAGAAGACTGGGACTTCACCGGCGGCATCTCCATGGTGCGCGTCGAAGAGGACGGCACAGCCGACCGCGATTCCAACACGGTCTTCATCGGGCTGCAAAGACAGCTTGTCTGGAACTGAGCGCTCCTAGACATGCTGGCATCTCAAGCAGCTCCTTCTCCGAGACGCGTACACTCACCGAAGGCCCTGCCCGGCTCTCGTCGGTCAACGCGATCCGCGGCCGCTCCAACCGGCTGACAGTCGCGCGATGGACGCCCGGAACGCGTTCAAGCCGACTTTACTCATTTGCAAGCCTTCGGCATAAGATTTTCGCACAAGTGAAGGACTTTTTGATGCCAGCCTTACCTCGCCTCTCTTATTTGACATCTCTTCGTCCTGTGGCATTCCAAACCTTTATCCTGCGTACAGTCACCGAGTTGCGTCTACCCAGCCTCGCTGTAAGGATCAGCGCCGCCCGGCAACCGAAAGACGTACATCTAATCGGGCCGGAAGAGGAGGCAGTCTGCGCCTCGACTTTCCATTTGATGGAGAAAGGCAAGAGCCCTGCATTCATGGTCATTATGCTTGCGGCAGAGCGAGCGCGTCCGAGACACCTCGTCGAGACGCTCAGGCTTGCGTTTCGCGCAGCTACTTCGGGCCTGAAAGGGACGTTGAAGAAAACCTCTTCTTTCGCCAAAACGCTGGTTCCGGTGTGCAACGTCAATGACCAGAACATTAATTTTGCCGATCCTGCGCGGGTCATTTCCTGATGTGCGGCATTACCGGTTATCTGTCCACCACGGCCCCGGCGCTTGCTTGCGAAGAGATCCTCGCACCCATGATGCAGGCCATATCTCATCGCGGCCCGGACAGTCGCGGCCATTGGTATGATCCCGAGGTCGGGCTCGCACTGGGCCACCTTCGCCTCGCCATCGTCGATCTGAGCCCCGCTGGCGCGCAACCCATGGTCTCGGCCTCTGGTCGCTGGGTGCTGTGTTTCAACGGCGAGTTCTACAATCATCGCCAGATCCGAGCCGAGATAGAGGCCACGGGCCGCGCCCCTCGCTGGCGCGGAACCTCGGACACCGAAACCTTCCTTGCAGGCATCGATGTCTGGGGCTTGCGCGAGACCCTGGAGAAGGTCATCGGCATGTTCGCGATCTCGCTTTGGGACCGCGAGAACCGCGTTTTGTATCTGGTGCGCGACCGGATGGGAGAGAAGCCGCTCTATTATGGCTGGCAGGGCAAAGGCGAGGCGCGCTCGCTTCTCTTCGGCTCGGAACTCAAGGCTTTGCGCGCCCACCCGGTTTTCGAGGGCGACATCGCGCGCTCAAGTCTGGTGGAGGTGCTCCGTCACGGCAATGTCGGCGAGAACCGGTCGGTTTACGAAGGTATCGGCAAGGTGCGCCCAGGCGAGATCGTCACGATCGAGGTTCAATCCGGCAAGATAGAGAATGATTTCTACTGGAACGGTGCCGAGATCGCCGCCGCGCCCAAACCGCCGCGTCGTGACGATGCACAGGTGGTGGACGACCTCGAGACGTTGCTGCTGGATGCTGTGGGGCAGCAGATGATGTCAGACGTCCCGTTGGGGGCATTCCTGTCGGGCGGCATCGACAGTTCGGCCATCGTTGGGCTGATGCAGCATCTTTCGGACCGTCCGATCCACACCTTTTCCATCGGCTTTCACGAAGCGCGTTACAACGAGGCGGAATTCGCCCGCTCCGTAGCGAACCATTTGGGCACGCATCACACCGACCTTTATGTGACCGATCAGGAGTTGCGTGACGTCGTCCCGATGCTGCCGACCATGTATGATGAGCCCTTCGCTGATAGTTCGCAAATCCCGACTTTTCTCGTGTCAAAACTCGCTCGAGAGCACGTCACCGTGTCACTTTCGGGCGATGGCGGGGATGAACTGTTTTGCGGCTATGGTCGATATGCCCATGCCAGCAAGCTGCGGGCAAAACTGGCGGCGATGCCTGCCCCCTTGCGGTCCTTGGGCGCTGGTGCAATCCGGGCCATTCCTGCTGGTGCACTGACCGCGGCCTTGGCACCGATCATCCCTACCCCGCAGGGCAAAGAGCCTATCGGCCAGCGATTGCACCGCCTCGCCAATTACGCACGCCAGCCCGATCTGGAGACACTGCACCGCACCATGATGTCAGTTTGGCGCTTTCCAGAGGCCGCCGTGCCAGGGGCGACGCATCCTCCCTCGATGCTGTCAGATCATCTGCCGCCACGCGGGGATCTCAGCGATATCGAGCGGATGATGCAGCTCGATATGCTGACCTACATGGTCGATGACATCCTCGCCAAGGTGGACCGCGCGACAATGGCCGTGGCCCTCGAAAGCCGGGCACCGCTTTTGGATCACCGCGTGGTGGAATTCGCGCTCGGCCTGCCCGAAGATCAGAAACTGCGGGGGGACGTCACCAAATGGGCGCTGCGGCAGGTTCTCTACCGTCATGTGCCCAAAGAACTCATAGAGCGTCCCAAGATGGGCTTCGAAGTGCCTATCGGCCTGTGGCTGCGCAGCGGGCTGAAGGACTGGGCTGCGGCGCTTCTCGATCCCGTGCGCCTGCGCCGGGAAGGAAATTTCGACGCCGACCTGATCGACCGCCTCTGGCAACAGCATCTCTCGGAACGTTTCAACTGGGGCCCGCAATTGTGGAATGTCCTGATGATCCAAGCCTGGCTGCAGACCCTGAGCAAGTGAGATGATAGCCAAGTTTTGGGCGTTCTTGGCGGAATTACGCACTTACACGGCAACCTAGTCGGCTGGTTCCCGCCACACAGCGGAAACCAGCCGCTTTGCGTACGCCGTTAACTTGTCTGCAACCATTATTTCCCTAAAAGGCCTTAAAGCGGACACTCACCGGCCACTCACCGGTCATTGTCCGACGGTAAAAGTCACGAGGGAACAGGAGAGCATATCTCCGTTTGAAGTTTACATCCGCGCTCTGGCACAGGCCATTCGCGCGCCGAATGGGGTATGCCCTGCAGACCCCTTAAACAGATTTGTCGACAGATATCTGTCGCAAGATGAAAACCTAGGGGCTTGCTCACATGCCACTTTCGCTACTCAATCTCGGAAATGCCCAAATCTCTGGGGGACGGGCCACAACACTTCTGCCCGGAAATTACGAAACCGCACGCAATGTCAGCGTGATCGACGCCCCGGACGAGGGGCGCCTGACCGTCAACCCCGACAACTCCCTGGCGTTGGTGATGACCGGAAGCGATTATACCGGCTCGCTCTCCTTCACCGTCGAAATCACCGCGGCAAACGGTGCCACATCACGCCAGACCGTGAACCTGGAAGTCACGTCACCGTCTCAATCCGCTGGCTGGGGAACCGGTGCCGACCAGTACATGCTGGAAACCGATGCCAATGACAACTTGGTCGTCGAAACCGGCGACAATCACCGCGAAGTCTATGTCTCCGCATCGGCTGATGCCCTGACGGTCGCCGATATTGCCGCGCGTGAAGGCATCTCGCGCTCTGCTGTAGATGGCGAATGGCTGGCGGCCCATCCTGAATATGGCTCCAATCCCGATATGGCGCTGGCGCAGGACGCGGGCGCGATGCTCTGGACCCAGCTGACCCGTGCAGATCTGGGGGCCGAGCCCGGCTCGCACTGGCTGCGCTTCGAAAAAGGCTACAGCTATGATGGCTTTGGTGGGAGCAACGCCGGCCTGTTCCCGCACGGCATAACGGGCGAGGATGAGCTGCACCCCATTGTCATCACCTCTTATGGGCAGGGCGAGCAGCCGGTCCTCGAAAACGGCCAAACTGCTATTCGTGATGAGTTCTCAAATATTGTTGTCCACGATCTGCATTTCACTGACCGGATTGATTTGGTGGGTCCAGATGGCACCGATAGCAAGAACGTTATCTTCGATTCTCTGACCTTTTCCGAAGATGGCGAAATCTCGGCGCAGAAAATGGATGGCATCACGCTCCGCAATTCAACCATCGCGAATACCGGTGAGGACACGCCGGTAAATGGCAACAACTGGCAACCGAGCCCTGATCGCGACTATGGCATCTACTCCAGCAGTGCATCAGGCGTCTTGATCGAGAACAACAAATTCGTTCACATCGGCTGGGGCGACGGGTATGATCCGAACGGAGATGGGGACTTCCCGCAACCCCCAAGCATGCTCACCCACAACGTCTACATGCAGCATTCGGTACGGGACCTGACCTTTCGGGACAACATCTCTGCCGAAGCCTCATCCTTCGGTGCCAACCTTCGAAGCGGCGGCTTTGTCGAAGACAATCTTTTCTACGAGAACAATGCTAGCGTGGTCACCAGTGGCGGCGATTGGCAAGGGAGCGGGCAAGTCGGCAATTTCTCCCTGCTCTCGGGCAATGTCATAACCTCAGCCGGCTACAAGGACGCCAACAGTATTGGCGCACTCGCCTTGGGAATCACCAACAACGCCCTAGATACAACGCTGGTCGACAATATCGTGGCCCATCAAACGGATCCCAACGACCCCGGAGCGCTGGAGGACCAGCCTTCGAGCCACGGGGGCCTGAACAACAGCTTTGACCCTTTCTACAACGACACCATCGTCCATAACTGGTATGGTTCAAACGCTGTTGATTGGGGGATGGTTGACGACTTGCAGCAAAACATCGGCGGGCTGGACATCGATCTGCTCAACGACACAACCATCACCAATCTTGCACGGACCCTGCTGAACGATCCGCGCGCCGATGCCGGAGACTTGGCCGACTGGATTACGGAGAACGACGTATCAGCCGACGAGCTCAACGCCTATTTCCAAGAGGCTTTCGGTGTTTTGCAAGGCACGCGCACCAGCGCTGAAGAGATCCGCTTCATCCCCAACGAAATTGGCGACGGGGTGCGTTGGGACAACCGCATCAACTGGAGCACCGAAGATCTGCCCGGCACAGTGGCGGGCGACGGCGTGGATCTGGGCGGCAACTGGGTGGTCTATGGTGGCACCAACACAATCCGCGCGCTTGGCTTTGGCGACGGCGGACAGCTCGACATCTCGCATGGGCGTCTCGACGTCACTGCACGCACATACGCAGAGGGTGATGGCGGCTTCGTAAATCTGAGCTCCGCAGGCCAATTCTGGCTCGGCACAGGCCATATCGGAGCCGCGACCCTGAACGTGTCTCTGGATGGCGGGCGCTTTGCCAATACTGGCGTCATTACCGGAAATGTCGACCTGTTCGTGGATGACGGTCAGGCCCTTCTCAGCGCTGATGGGGGCGACTTCACTCTGGGTGCCGGAGAGAGCCTTGTGGTGCGCGGGGCCGATGCCCAGGTCGGCTTTGACGGCTATAACAATCAGTTGGGCGTCATCTGTTTCGATGCCGGCTCCGAAGTGGTCTTCATGAGCGACGGCACCGGCCTCGGATCGATTTCCGAGTTCCGCTCCGGTGCCTATGGGGACGCACCGCGGGTCAACTCCCATATCGAACTCTCCCTGACGGATATCGTCGTCGACCTGTCCGCGACCTCCGGCCTGGCCAATGGCACATACACTCTGATGAGCGCGGATGAAATCACCGGCAACATCGATTCCTTCGACGTCATTGGACTTTCCGCCAATCGCAGCGCCACCCTGACCATCAATCACACCACCGACGTGGTGGAGCTTCAGATCGAGAACGGCAGAGGCACTTCCATAGAAGCGGTGGGCAACAACAGTGTTAACCAGATAAATGGCACGAATATAGGCGAAGAAATCATCACCGGCGCGAGCCATGACCTGATCAAAGGCTATGGCGGGGATGATATCATCCGGTCCGGCTTTGGCATCGACATCGCCTGCGGCCATGCAGGCAACGACTTCATCAATACCGGCGCAGACCGGGACCTGGCATATGGCGGGCTTGGAAACGACACGATCCTGGGCGGAGCCGGCCAGGATTGGCTCAGAGGCGGCAGTGACGATGACGTCCTCTATGGTGAGCAAGACAGTGACCAGATCGAAGGTGGATGGGGCAACGACACCCTGACCGGTGGCGCGGGGGCCGATGTCTTCGTCTTCGCCGTTGACGGGCGCGACTGGGGCGATGTCATCACCGACTTCCAGGTTGGCACGGACAAGCTTGTCCTTGGCGATGTGGATAACGGCTTCCGGGGCTTCAAAGGCATCACCCTGTCCGAAAGCAACAACGATGCCGTTATTTCCTACAATGGAAATTACATCCTGCTTCGCGACGTCACCATGGCAGAGGTCGAACAGAATGTTGGCGATATCTTCGGCACTGCCTCGGATCTGATCTACGATCGGTTCGCCGATTTCCTCGTCTGATCGTCTGACCCGGCCGCCGCTTCGTTGCGGCGGCCGGGTTGTTTTTCGTTTCGCGTGCGAAACGCCATATTCCAAAATATTGTTTTTACTTAATTTTCCTGAAATAATTCGGGAAAATCAGGCGTCGCGTCCAGCCAGCCAACGCCGCAGGTCTTCCACCAACCCGGCATCAAGCCTCTGCCCCCGCAGCACGATCTTTCCGCGCGCAGTTTCCAGAAACAGACCCTGCGCCACCTCTTCGCCACGGGGTCCGGAAGCAACCTTCCTGTCTGTCGCCTTGCTTTCGGCCCGCGCCAGCGCGCGTTCCAGCGCCGCCCGTTCCGCCGCAGCATCCGTTGCGGGGGTCTTGCGCAAACTGTCGCGCAACCGCACCCCGAAGGCAGGCACTGTGTCGATGGCCTTCACCAGCGCCAGGCCCAGCTTTTCGGGGATGCTCTCCGGGAAATGCAAAGCGGATCCAAGCGCCTCATGCAGTGTCACGAAAGACTGGATCTTGGAGCGTTTCGAGGCACTGGCATGCGCAAAAAGCGCCTGTACAGCGACCTTTGGCGAGGGGTAGACCCCGATGCCCGCAGCCTCTGCCGCGACCCGGGCGCGTTCGTAAAAGGACAGGTTGGCCCGGATCTCGTTTTCCTCGACCATGGCCAGATACGCAGCTTCGGAGCTTTCGGGCGCACGCACCAGCGCCAGCACCGTCCCCTGCCCCAGCCTGCGCAGCGCCTCGACCCGCCGCAACCCCGAGATCAACCCGTATCCCCCCGCAGGCAGCGCCACCAGCTCCACCGGGGTTTGCTGGCCCCGGCTCGCGATGCTCGCCTCCAGCGCAGCCATTTCTTCTTCGTCCAGCGTAAGCCGGTCGCGCAGCAGATGATCGCGCCGGATCTCGTCCAGAGAAATGCGCTGGATCAGCCGCCCCTCTTCGCGGGCCGATTGCAGCGCGCCTGCGACCTCCTCGAAGGCCGCCTGCCCCGCCGCATCATCCGCAATATCGGCAATCGGGGCGGCCCGGCGTGGCGACCCGGCCCAGCCGTTCACATAGCCCTTTGTCTCCAGCCCCTGCTGCCCGCTTGCCGGGTTTGCCGGTTCCAGCCGCCTGCGTTTCGCCATGATCCCGTTCCTCCTGTATATGCAGGCCCTAACCCGCGTTCAGAGCCGCATCCCGCGACGCCCTGCCCTCTTTCTCCCGGGCCAGTTCGTCCCGGCGCCAACTGCCCACGAGAAGCCGCTTGAACGCGGCATAGGTCTCGTCAAAGGCCGCGCGCCCGCGCGCATAGGTGTCACGGTTGAAATCGCGGTAATCGGCCTCGTAGATGCCGTGGACGCGCTCTCCGGCCTGTCCGATCAGTGCCGTGTAATCCTGCCGGAAAGGCGACAGGCGGTGGCCCAGATAGGTCTGCATCAGCCCGGCCATTTCCGCCTGCTGGCTGGAATCGAAGCGGGTGATCACGGTTTGCACCGCATCCCATTCGAAACGCAGTTCAGGGCGCCCCAGGGCACGGGCGGCCATGTTCTCGCCTTCCTCGATCGATTGAAAGGCGGCATGCAGCATGTCGAAGAACCGTCCGGTGCTGTCAAATTCAACGAAAGAGGCACCGGTGGGCACGATCAGGATATCCGCCGCTGCCAGACCGTTGATCGTCAGATAGCCAAGGGCAGGGGGGGTATCGAGCACCACAAGATCGTAACTGTCGAGCAGCCCGCCGCTCTCCAGCGCCTCGCTCAGCGCATCCCAAAGCTTCCAGCTGCGCCCGGCCATGCGCCAGACCGGGATCTGGAACTCTGACCAATAGAGATTGAGCTGCGCGCCGATCAGGTCGATATTCGGCCAATGCGTGGGCCGGACAAGATCGGCAGGATTGATCTCCAGCGCCTCGCTCAGCGTGTCGTCCAGGGGCAGGGGGGCTTCTCCGCGGTCAAGGCGCCGCTGGTTCTCGGCCCGCAGGTATTCCGCGTAATGCCTGGCAATCATCGGAAAGACGGTCTGCCATTCATCGGCCACCTGCCCGTTCAGGATCGAGGTCATGGACCCCTGACTGTCCAGATCGATCACCAGCACCTTGTACCCGTCCAGCGCGGCCGACATGGCCAGATGCGCGGCGGTGGATGTCTTGCCGACGCCGCCCTTGAAATTCGCCACTGCAACGGTCTTGGCCGGCAATCCTTTGGGTCGGTAGGGCAGGTATTCCTTGGCCTTGGAGCCTTCCGTCCCGAAATGCGTCCGAAGCTGCAATACTTCGCTGAAGGTGAACCATTTGGCACCGCCATCGGTTTCCGACTGGCCTTGCGGCAATTCGGGATGGGCGCGCAGCACGCGCCGGAAATGTGCGGGCGCCACGGGGATGAGATATTTGGTGATCTCCCAAGTGGAAAACAGCCGCAGCGTCTTGGAGCCATCCGGATTCATGCCGCGCCCGGCCAGGTCGCTGCGGCCACGCAGGCAGGCCTCGGCGATTTCGGCGAAATCCGTCGTTCTGACCGGATCCTCCATTGCCGACATCGCCGCATCGGGGGCGATTCTGAAATAGGGTGGGGGGGAGGATGTACTGCTCATGACCCTCTCGATATGCCGTGTTTTCTGCAAGATACCGCAAAACACGCTACATGCAAGAAAACATTGCTCATCTATGGGGGTTCTATGCAAATCCAATGGCTTGCCAGCATGTACTGCGACGACGAGAAGCGCAGCTTCAAAGTGCTGCTTAGTTATTATTTGGTTATTAATTAGTTACAGGATCAGAGGCTTTCCCGTAAAGCCCTGTATTCAAAATGGTTTTGCCTCTCTAACAAAGTTCCTGTGACTCTGATGCCACGAAAAGGCGACTCTGATCCCACGCTCAGGTGACTCCGGTCCCACGATTTCAGCGGACGTGCTTGTGGACAGAATCGTGCGGCCTTTCTAATGTGGGTGTCACTGAAACACCGAAGAGCGCCCCTGGGTTTTCGGACCACGGGAAAAAAAAAGCGCCAGGTACGAGAGCGAGCAGAGCATGGCAGATGAAGACCGGAGTCGCGGCTGCGCGACAAGGCGGCGGTGAACACCGGGTCCCCGCAGGCGGCGGGTGACTTTTTCGTATGCGATTTTTTCGCGGCGGTCCCCAAGCACGACCTTGCCTCGATGGAACATCCGCTGTTCTCGCTGTCCACGCGGCCCGATCGCCGGATCATCGAATACCGCCACAACGATATCGAGGTGACGGTCACGCCCTCGGTCAAGGGCCGGGCGACGATCTTTGATGCCGATATCCTGATTTTCTGTATCTCCCAGCTTATGGCGGCGCTCAATGCCGGCCGGGCCACCCATCGCACGCTGACGCTGACCGCGCATGATCTGTTGTTGGCCACGGGACGCGAGACCTCCGGCGATGGCTACCGGCGGCTGCGCGATGCGTTCGAGCGGCTGGCCGGCACGCGCGTCACCACCAATATCACCACCGGCCCAAAGACGGACCCTTTCGAGGTCACCACCGGTTTTGGCCTGATCGAAAGCTGGGAGATCGTCCGCCGCACCCGTGGGGGCCGCATGGTCAGCGTGGCGGTGACGCTGTCGGAATGGCTTTACCGCGCGGTGCTGTCGAAATCCGTGCTGACGCTCAGCCGGGACTATTTCACCCTGCGCCGGCCGCTGGAACGTCGGATCTACGAACTGTGCCGCAAGCATTGCGGACGGCAGCCGGAATGGCGGGTGTCGGTCGAGACATTGTGCAAGAAATCCGGCTCTGCCAGCCCGCGCCGGGTGTTCCGTGCGATGCTGCGCGAGATCATCCGCGATGCGCACCTGCCCGATTACACGCTGACCGAAGAAGAGGGGGATATGATCTGCGTGCGGCCCATCGCCGCCGTGATAGAGCCCACCGCCCACGCCCCACAGCTTGCCCCCGAGACGTTTGCCGCCGCCCGCACCCTGATGCCCGGTCTTGATGTCTATGCGCTTGAGGCCCAATGGCAGGCCGTCTGGATCGCCTCCGGCGCCCCCCGCCTGAAATCCCCCGACCGCGCCTTTCTGGGCTGGGTGAAAAAGCGTGGCAGTGCGGGCTGAACTCTGACTTGCGCTGGAAGGTTTCCACCAAGAAACTAAAAATAAAGCGCAATATCAGGGCCTTGTAGATGGCCGTTTCGCATGCGAAACGCTTCGTCCTACACTGGCTTGCGCGAGTGGTGCAAAAAGACGCAAGGCCAGGGTGGCAATATGGAGGCGTGAATACGGGCGCTTATCGGAGCGCTTTTTTCGTGGCCAAACCGAACCTATCGCCCGGTTTGGCTGGGCGGATTGACGATCTCACTGGGTCAGGGGGCGGGAAAATAGGACGCGGTCCTGCCCTGATGCCAGTAGGATGCCAGCCCCAGCCATTCCTTGACTGCGAGATCCGTCAGCCGCAGCCCGTCGGTGAAGTGATAGGTGTAGAAGGGATCGAATGGCGGAATCCACCGGAAATCGACCGGGTAGGGCACCGGATCCATCCCAAGCTTTCTGAAGGTCCCGATCACGCGGGGCATCCGGTGGGCGGAACTCAGAACCCACCATGTTTTGTCCTTGTCATCCCCGATCAGCGCGATGGAATTGCGCACGCGTTCGAAGGTGCTGCTGGATGCGCCCTCGACGTCGATCCTGTCATCGGCAACGCCGAATTCCAGCAGGATGCGCCGCATCCCGTCGGCCTGGCGCAGCGGGGCAGGGGGGCCGCCGGCACCGCTGCCGGAACTCACGATGATCCGCGCATCGGGAAAGCGGCGGGCCAGCAGGGCCGCGATGGGGATCGCATCGCCGTCCTCCGTCAGCTCCATCAGCGCACCGGTGCGTTGCGCATGCACCTCGTTGACGCCGCCGCCCACGAGCACGATGCCGAAAGGTTCTGGCGCCTCTGCCACGGTCATGGCCGGAAAGCGTGACACCAGCGGAGCCAGAAGTAATTCGTTTGCCGAGCTATAGCCGAAGACCAGCAGCCCCGCTGCGCCCAACCCGATGGCAGAAAGGCCCAGGTGGCGCAGGCGGAGCAGGAACAGGGCCAACCCCGCCACGACCAGCAGGATCAGGAAATTCGAGGGGGTCGTCATGAACACCAGAAGGGATCTGATCATGCGGGTCTCCTGCGGGTTACGCGATGTGCAAGGGTTTCTCGGCCTCGGCCAGCCGAGAAGCCCTGATCAGGTGCCGGGTGCGTTTTTCGAAAGTGGCCTCGAAGCAATGGTCTTGCGCAAACCCGCGCCCCAGCCGGGCCATGTCCTGCAACGCGCCGCGATCACCGTGAAGCCGGGCGATCTGGGCGGCAAGCGCGGTTGCGTCACGCATCGGCACGCTCCAGCCGGCACCGGATTCGCGCACGATGCCGGCAAAGGCCTCGTTGGCATATCCGGCGATCGGGACGCCGCAGGACATGACTTCGGGATAGGTGCTTGAGGGATCGCCCTGGGGGTGGCAGCACACGAAGAGATCGGCCTGCCGTTTCAGCAGGGGGATCCAGCCGCTGCGGAAATCCATCGGGGGATGCAAGGCCACCCGGTCTGACAGCGCGGCCTGGGCGATCTCGCGGCGCAGCGCCTTTTCCAGGTCGCCGCTGCCGTAGATATCCATCTGGTAGGGTACGCCGTGCCGGTCAAGCGCCTTGGCCACGCGCGGCAATTCAAGCACGCCCTTCATGGCCGTGATCCGTCCGCCGAAGACCAGCCGCAGAGGCGCGCCCGAGGCCATCTGCGCACATTTCGCCTTCAGGGCACCGTCGTCGATGATATCCGCTGCCGGCACCCGGTTGTCGAAGAACAGCATTGGATTGGGTGCGATCGAATTGTAGAGATCGTAAGTCGGCGTGCCGCTGCATTGCAGCCCGGTGGCATGATCGCGCAGCATCTGGCGGCGCCGTCGCTCAACCCCTTGGATATAAAATTTGCGTCGCAGCCTGCGCAACGGATTGGGTGTCGACGCATTGATGATCTGGATCTCGGTCCGGGGCGTGTATTCGCTGGTGAATACGATGGGAACGCCGGTCCGGTGGCAAAGCGCTGCGGTCTCGGCTTCGTAAGATGACAGATGCGCCAGCACAATGGCGGCTTGCTCAAGGCGGGTGGTCAATGTTCCGATGTCTCCCGGACGTAATTCCAGCTTGGATGTCGGGTGCTCAAGTTCTGTTTCGACCTGGTCCATGTCGATGCCCGGGCGTGTCTCCAGGTTCACAAGCGAGGTAACCGGACCCGGCCATGTTCGGGCGTATTCGCCCGCGCCGTCGAGGTATTTCTGCGTCAGGACCAGACGACCCTCCGACCCTTTCCGTGCCTTGAGACTAGGGAGGAGGATAAGTTCCCGGGGGGCGTCCGCTTTCATGAGACCATATCCAGCGTCTGTTTCAGATCATCGATAGCCACGGAAAACCCGTCGGGGGCAGGGTGGCCGACCGTGAAGGCAAAGCGCAGGTCCGCCCGGTCGGTGAACTCTTTGAAGGCCATGGCAAACCGGTCGGGCGGTTGCAGCACCACCAAGGCACCGTTTTCGGCGATCGGGTAGATCGCATGGGCCAGGTGGCTGCCCTCCACGCTGACCACCACCGGCGCATCAAGCAGGCGCTGCGCAATCGTCCGGGCCTCAAGGGCAGCCGGTTCGACAATATCGAAGCCAAGCGCCGTCAACACGGCCTCGATCTGCGCCTCGTTGACAAGGTGGCGGCGTTCGCCGGTGTTCCCGCGCTTGAGATAGACCCCCGCAGGTCGCGTGCCGGGCAGGGGTGTTCCAAGCGTATGGCGCAGGCGCGCGCGCAGTTCGGCATAGCGTGCGGCCTTGGACGCGTTTTGCCCGAAATCCGTATAAAGGGTCAGCCGCTTGACCCGCGCCGCCGTCACGCAAGACGGACGCGGCATGGACAGGACCTCGCGATAGCCCTCTTCGTGCTCATAGGGTTTGGTGACGACTGAGATTGCCGGAGCGCCGACTTCAGGCAGCAATTCCATCGGCAGCACGGCGCGCAGAAAAATGCCGAAATACTGGCTTCCGGCCCAGTTGGAGACAAGATGCGCCTCGGCAAGTCGCTGTGTGGCACCACGCCCCCTGCGAAGCACCTGCTGCGCGCCGAAGCCCGCCTGCATCCTGGCCGTCCCGCGATAGAGGTAAGCCCCGGCGATATCGACATCCTCGATCAGATGGGCGCATGTTGCGGCATGTTCGATCATGCTGCCCTCGATGAACCGCCGCTCGGTCTGCCAATCCCGCCAGGGCGACAGGGCGGTGACACGGTCGAGCGCGTCGGGCAGGTGGATCGCGGGCGGGCAAGTATGCGACTCTGCGGGGCAGATCTCCCAGCTCCGGGTGGCCATGTCGGCCATGTTCGGTGCGCGGCCCGCAATAAGACGGCGCATTCCCCAAGCCAGAAAGGGGGTGTTCAGCTGCATGGATTGCAAGTCACGCGATCCTGAGCCTCCTGCGCAAGGCCTGCCGGATTGCAGATGACATCAAGAACACGGTCCTGATCCTGCGGTGCGAGATCGGGATAGAGCGGCAGACACAGGACCTGCTCGGACGCTTCGATGGCACAGGGCAGGCCCTGCGGATCTGCCGAAGGCAGATCGCGATACAGGAGAAGCTGCGAAAGCGGAGGATGGAAATAGCGCCGCGCATGGATTCCAGCCGCCTTCAGCCTCTCATGCAGTGCCATACAGGGCAGCGGGTAGTCCGGCCCTATCAATATCGGGAAAGCATAGTTGTTCCGACCCGGCCGGTCGGGCGGGCAGATACAGCGGATCCCGTCCATATCCTTCAGCCGGTCCCAGTAGCGCTGAACCACCTGCCCGCGCCGCGCGATGTCGTGTTCAACATGCGGAAGCTGCGCCAGGCCCACCGCGGCGTGCATCTCGCTCATCTTGGCATTCAGTCCAATGCTCTCGATGTTGTTTTCGTCGAGGATTCCGTAATTGCACAGCCGGTCGAGCGCCTGTTTCGTTTCAGGATCATGCGAGATGATCGCACCGCCCTCAAGCGTGTTGAAGACCTTCGTGGCGTGAAAGCTGACCACCGACAGGTCGCCATGGCGCAGCAGGCTGCCGCCCTCGTCCTTCGCTGCGAAACAATGCGCCGCGTCATAGATCAGGGCCAGCCCGTGGCGTTCGGCAATATCCGCCAAAGCCCGCGTATCGCAGGGATTGGCATAGCAATGCACCGCGAAAATGGCGCGGGTCTTTGGCGTGATGCGCCGCTCGACATCCTCGGGATCGACGCTCAGCGTTTCGGGGTCGATATCGGCAAAGACCAGATCGGCCCCGACCCAACGTGCAGCATGGGCCGTCGCCACGAAGGAAAAGGCGGGGGTGATCACCTCGCCGGACACACCCAGATGCCGCAAGGCCAGCATGCATCCCAGGGTCGCATTTGCCGTCACGGTGACATAGGGCACGTCCAGATAGGCGGCCAGAGCAGCCTCAAAGCGCTGGTGAACAGGGCCAAAATTGGTCACAAAACGCCGGTCCCATATCTCGTCCAGTAACGAGATCACGTCCGCGCGCGGGGGCAATGTCGGACAGGTAACGTAGATAATGTTTTCGGGCATTTAAAACCCCACCCTGTGGTGCCGCCAACCGGAAAATAGAAGCAGAATAAATATAGTATGAGCCTAGTATTCTGACTTATTTCGGGAAGATCACAATATATTTTTCATAGGGCGTATGTTTGATGCCGCGCAGATGACGAAGGTTATTCCCGACAATTCCGCTGGGACAAATCAGATGCAGTATGGTTTTTTCGCCGGATTTCTGTGACGTCAGAGCCGATGTATCCCGGGTTTCGGGATCACTTGTATTCGATAAGCCCGCGGGGCCTGCCTGCGAGGCGGCGCAGGTGGTATTCGATCACGCCCATGGCTTCGGGGAATTTGCCGATACTGAGCAGCCAGGCCCGTTCCCAGGCGGCGCGTGTGGCCCCTTCGCGCAGGGCGAAACGCAGGGCGCGCAGGGGGTAGAGGACAAAGAGCGCCAATGCCCAGGGGTGCAGCCCGATCGCCAGCAAGATGATCGCACAGGGCACGACGGCACCCCAGAGCAAGGCGCGGCGCACCTGATCCACGCAGTGGCGTTCGGGGGGGGCACCGTGCAGCACGGCACCTTCGGCCCAGGCATGGCCCGCCCGGCGCGCCCGCGACCAGAACTGCCCCAGCCGGGTCATGGCCGCGTCATGCAGGGTCATTTCCGTGTCTATGCGCCAGATCTTCCAGCCCGCTGCGCGGAGCCGCACGCACATTTCAGGCTCTTCTCCCGCGATCAGCGCGGGGTTGTAGCCGCCCACCTCATCAAGCGCGTCCATCCGCATCAAGGCGTCGCCGCCGCAGGCACGCTGCTCGCCCAAGGGCACATCCCATTCCCAGTCGCACATCCGGTTGTAGATCGTTGCATCGGGAAAGCGTTCCCGGCGACGGCCGAAAACCACGCCCACCTCCGGGTGACTGTCCAGAAACGTCCGGGCCGCGGGCAGCCATTCCGGCTGCAATTCGCAATCGCCATCCATGAACTGCACCAGGGTCGGGCGCGGGCCATGCAGGCGCAGACGTTCCAGCCCCGCATTGCGCGCCCGCGCGGCCGTGAATGGCTGCGACATGTCGAGCGCGACAACCTCTGCGCCCGCCTTTGTTGCGGCCTGCTGCGACCCATCGGTCGAGCCGCTGTCCACATAGATCACGCGGTCGGCCGTTGCCACGGAGGCAAGCCCCCGGATCAGCCGCGCCCCTTCATTGCGTCCGATGATGACGACAGCGAGACTCATGCGTTCTTTCCCGTCGACATGGCCTTCAGGCATATGGGGCGCGTCAGGGCCGGGCCCGCTGTCGCGTTGATCTTACTGGTTCTCAGGATCTGGCGCCGCCTCTTGCAGTTTCGCCAGGGCCTCTCGCGCGCGGGCGATCTGGGGCCGGGCATCGTCTGTTCCTGCCACGTCCAGCGTATTCTGATATGCCGTGATCGCGTCCTGCGACTGGTCAAGCGCGGCATAGGCCTCGGCCAGATGATACTGCACGATCGGATCGTCTGGCAGGCCGGTTGCGGCGCTCTCCAGATAGGGCAGGGCGGTTTCGGTATCGCCGCGCCGGAATGCCAGCCAGCCATAGGTGTCCTGAAAGGCCGGCACATCGGTGTCGCGCAGCCGCCGGGCGATTTCCCAGGCGCGGTCAAGGCTCTCGGTGTCATCCTTGTAGGTGACCAGAAGGCTGGCGAGGTTGTTGGCGAAGATCACCGACCCGGTATCGCGGGCATAAAGCGTGTCGTAGATCGCGATGGCCGCATCAATGTCACCGGCCGTTTCGTGTTCCGCGGCCTTGGCCCAAAGCAGGGCCGGGGCGTCCGGCACCGCGGCCAGCGCTTCATCCAGAAGGGCACCGGCGGCCTCTGCATCGCCCTGGACCTGGGCGATGCGGATAAGCTGTTGCCAGATGCTGACACGGGTGGGGTCTTCGTCCAGAAGCGCGCGCATCTCCGCGCGGGCGGTTTCCAGATCGCCCGTGGCCGCCCGGGTGGTTGCCAGCAGGAAGCGCAGTTCCGATCTTTCGGGGAATTCAGCGGCCAGCTCCTCGGCCATGTTCAGGGCTTCGTCGCGCTGGCCCGAAGACAGGCGCGCACGCAGCAGGTTGATCTTTTCCTCAAGCCCGGCCTCGGCACCCTGGGCCATCTCTTCGAGGTAGGACAACGCCTTGTCCGTGCCCTCCTGCCGCGCAAGCAGTTGAACCTGAAGACGGTTGGCCGCCGCCTGGCTGCTCTGCGAGCCGGCCTTGCGCAGCTCTGTCACCGCCATCTCTGCCCGGCCGAAATCTTCTGTCGTCAGGTAGATGTCGCCCAGCAGGGTCAGGATATCCTCGTTCGTGGGCGCGCGTCGCAGGGCTGACAGCAGCACTTCTTCGGCGGAATCGTAGCTTTCAGAGGCCAACAGCATCTGTGCATAGCGCAGTGAGGGCTCTGGCGCATTGCCCGACACATCCGCCGCCTGTGCGAGGAAATCGCGGGCCAGATCGGAACTGCCCGCGCGGGTATAGGCATTGGCCATCAGCGAAAGCGCCTGCACGTCGTCGGCGGAGGTATTGAGCACCCGGCGCAGATTGGCGATGGCCCCATCCGTGTCATCGGCCGCGATCTGGCGCGCGGCGCGCATCTTCAATGCCGATACATTGTCGCTGTCGGCCTCCAGCACCTCGTCCACCAGCCGTTGGGCCCCCACGTCATTGCCGGTGGAGACCAGCATGCGTGCCAATGCGATCCGGACCTCGTTGTTCACATCCGACGGTTCGGTCGTATCCTCGACACTGTCGAGGATCGCTTGCAGGTCGGCGATGGCCTTGTCCTGTTTTCCATCCTCGAAATCCAGCGCAGCGCGAAGTATCCGCAGCCGGTTCGGTTCTGAATTGACATCGATTGCGGCGTCAAGTTCTGCCTGGGCGGCCTCGATGCCGCGTTCATCCTTGAGGAATTGAACAAGGCTGATGAAGAAGACCGGATCGGCATCGGCGGGATTGCTGATATCGCGCAGGAACGCCTCGGCACCCTCGTTATCACCGGTTGCCATCAGGTATTGCACCAGCGTGCCCTTGGCATCGACATCATCAGGGAAGCGCTCGATGACGTTGCGCAGATGCGCCTCCATCTCTGCCCGGTCGCCGGTCTGGCGCAAAAGCATCAGCCGCTGATTGTAATAGCGGCGCGTCTCGGGCTTGCGGGCGATCATCGCATCCAGCTGGGCAAGCGCCTTTTCGGTGTCGGCGGCGCGCAGGTAGCTGTCGAACAGGATCTGTTCCAGCAGGCCATTCTCGGGCATTTGTGCCGCCAGGTCCTCGGCGCGGGTGAACAGAGCCTCGGCGGCGGGGGCATCGTCTTCCAGGACTGCGGCACGGTATTGCAGCGCCAGTTCAATCGCCTTGCTGCGCGGCGCGTCGGGGGCCAGTTCGACGGCGCGCGTGCCGTGGCGGGTGAATTCTTCCCAATTGCGGGCCTCAAAAGCGAGTTCCGCCATCACCGTGCGCCCCTCGACATCGTCGGGCAATTGTTCGACCAGACGCAGATATTGATTATAGGCACCCGGGATATTGCCGGTGTCCACCATCAGCCGGGCCATGGTCCGCCGGGCCTCTTCATGGTTGGGGGCCAGTTCGAAGACATTGCGCAATGCGACAATCGCCCTGTCGGGATCATTGGCGGCAATCAATTCCTGCGCCGTCTCGAAATGGGCCTGAGCCTTTTCTTCCTCGGATTTGCAGGCAGTGAGCGCCAGACAGACGCCACAGATCAACAAGGCTTTGCGAAGAGGGCGGATATACATGGCAGGGCCTCCAGAAATACCTTGTTAATTGAGTACACCCCCTGAGGGCGCGCGCTCAGGATGAATGGTGCTTCATATACATGCTGGTGTTCAAGAAAAACAACCCGAACCGCAAACGTCATGAACGTTCCGGATCGGGTTTTGAGACGGGCTGGACAGCCGTGTCTGAAAGCTGTGGCTGGTTCAGTGTCCGGTCGCGCGCAGCACGACGCCAACGGTCTGACCCAGCACCCGCAGATCGGTGCCGAAAGACACGCTGCGCGAGTAGCGGTCGTCAAACACCGCACGCCCGGCAAAGGTGCTGTCATTGCGATCAGAGACCTGCCACAAACCGGTGATGCCCGGGCGCAGCGCATAATAGGCACGGCCGGGATAGAGGTCCTGCTGACAGACCATCATCGGGCGCGGCCCGACCAAAGACATGGTGCCATTCAGCACGTTCCACAATTGCGGCAGCTCATCCAGAGAGGTCTTGCGCAGTACGCGGCCGACAAGGGTGATCCGGGGGTCGTTGCGCAGCTTCTGGGTGGCGTTCCACTCTGCCTGGGCTTTGGGATTGGAATCCAGATATGTCTGAAGCGCGGCACCTGCGCCGGGCACCATGGTGCGCATCTTCCACATGCGAAATACCCGTCCGCCACGGCCGATACGCTGTTGCGAATAGAACGGGTTATGCCCGTCGAGCATGACGAGCAGGCACATCAGTGCAATCAGGGGGGCCACGACAGGCAGGGTCAGCAACACAAGAACGAAATCGATCCAGCGTTTCGTGTTTTGATGGTAGAAGCTAGCAGCGCGATCCGACTGGCCTATCCCAAATTGGACAGCCTCCGCATCCGCGGAAACATCCGGATAATACATCGTCATTATATCTTAACTCCTGAAAACGCTCGGTAATAAAAAAATCCGTCGCAGTAAATGGCACAACACTATCAAAATGATTTCTGTAAATTAACGAGATATTTAGAAAATTGCAAATGAAAGATGGCCCAGAATTCCCGTGGAACGCACTCCGCTGCCGCATGTTTGTGCAGAGCGCATCCCTTCCTCGCGGCGCAATTTTTGCTTGGTAGCGGACACAGGTCGGGTTGCTGACAGGCTGGTTTGAAACGGGCTAAATTGTTGTATTTCGGGACGTTAGCCTCGTGGGTGTGACAATGGACATCCCGAAGGCCGCGCAGCTGAGGGCCGTGGAGACGTCTCGGCTGCTGGTGTCACGGAATGTCCTGTTCAAATTTGTCCCGGCAATCCGACACAGAGTTCCGTTACGTCACGGTTCAGGTCGAATGGTGCAGAAAGGATCCGGCACCCGGTCAGGCGAAGGGATCCTTGTAACGGCCTAGCTTCTGCTTGAGCACGGCCCAGAGGAAGGGTGGTTCGTGAATCACATAACGATGGAATCGCGCGCGGGGTTCCTTGATCAGCCGGTAGAGCCATTCGAACCCCCATTCGGTGATCCAGACCGGTGGGCGATCAAACGTGCCGCTTTCGTAATCGATGGTGCCCCCCAAAGGCAGCCAAAGCTTCACGCCCGGCATCCGGTCGCGGTATTTCATGATGAACTTTTCCTGCCGCCCGCCGGCGAGCCCGACAAGGCAGACCGTTGCGCCGCTGTCGTTGATCGCGGCAATCATGCGCTCGATCTCGGCCGGATCGCGATCAAAATCGAAGGACGGGCTGTCTGTGCCCACGATCATCTCGCGGCCGACTTTCGCGTTGATATTCCTGGCGGCCAGATCTGCCACGCCCGGTTTGCCGCCGCTCAGGAAGACCGTCATGGAGGGGTCATTCGCATATCGCATGTAGAATTTCGGGAAATAGTCGCTGCCAGAAACCCGCTCCTGTACCGGCGTGCCCAGCCATTTGGTCGCGAAATACATGATCTGGCTGTCGCAGGTGATCACGTCGAACTGCTCCAGCAGGTCGTAGAACTCCCGGTCCTTCTGGAGTTTCATGATCATGTCCACATGCAGCGTGAGCATCACCCCCTCGCGGAAATGCTCCACGATATCGTCCATGGAGACGTCATGGACATAAGCGTTCAGCATCTGCACACGCTTCATTTCACCCAGTCCCGCGGCTGTCTCCGTATTGCTTGCATCCGCCATCACGCAGGTTGCCCCATATATTTGTCCACCAGCGCCTTCGTTCCGTGGATATTGCCGGCCGAAGAGGCCCCGAAGACGATGCTTTCCACGCCGGGCAGTTCCGAAATCCAGTGAATGGCTTCATCCGCCGGGATCGCGCCGGAGGCATAGACCGACATTGCCACCGCCCGCACGCGGCCCGACTTCAGCGCGTCGAGATAGGCATCGAACCCGCCCGACATGCGGAACCCGATCTTGTTGATGTTGGAACAGATGATCGGGCGTTCGATCCCTTCCTTTTCCAGCGCATCAAGCAGCATCGGCATGTTCATGGTGATATAGGCAGGCTCTGCGCCCCATTTCTCGCGGATGTGATCGTCAAAGATCCGCAGGGCGCGGGTGAACCCCATCCCCAGAAGCAGGTCGGTAAAGACGTTCTGGATGAAGACGACAGGCGTCTTCGTGCCTTCGAACATCTTCATCTCCATGTCGATCAGCACCTTGGCGATGCCGTCGACCTCTTTCGTCGCGAGCGCCTTGGTGCCTGTCAGCGCGGTTGCCAGCAGCCCGTCCTTGGGCATGAATTCGCGAAGCGCGCCCACCATGCCATGTTCCGTCACCGCGTTGGCGTATTTATGGGCATAGGGCATGCAGGGGTAGAACTGGAAATCGGCGTAGCGCACCGGGTCGGCCTTCACGCGCTTTGCAATTTCTGCGATGCGGTCATGGGTGGTGCACATGAAGGTGTTGATGCCCGCATCATAGGCCACGTCGAGCACATCCATGATGGCTTGGGTTTTCTGGAACCGCATGGCCTGGGCGCGGGCCTTTTCCTCGGACATGTGGTTGATGCCGAAGAACTGATTGTCGCCGAACAGAAGCTTGTCCATCTCTTTTCCTCCTCAGCGACCGAACCAGCCGCGCTTTTTCGCGGGCTGGGGTGCACCGGTACGGGCCTCGCCCACAGCGTTGCCGGTTTCGGCGTTCTCGATGATCATCGCCATCGTGCGGTCGGTTTCGGTGGCCGAGGCAAAGCCGTTTTCCAACGCCTGTGCCTTGCCGTCCCGCGCCGCGCAGATGAAATCGTCAAGCTGGCCGGAATATTCCTCGCCGCGCAGATAGAACCAGCGATCCTCGGTCAGTTCAGTGGTGTATTTCACCGTCCAGCCTTCATCGTAGCCCTCCAGCCCGTCGACGGGCTTGCGCAGATAGGCCTGGCATTCCTGCCGGTCGGCATACAGCCGGCCATTGGTGCCGATAAGGCTGATCTTGGTGGACATCTTGCGGTGGCTCTCGTCCGACCAGTTTACCGAAAGCTGCGCGGTGGGGCCTTCGTTCCAGCGCAAGGTCGAGAACACCTCGTCATCGGTGCCTTCGGAAAAGACCTGCCCCAGATGCGATCCCATCACCCGGTCGGGCGCGCCGAAGAACCAGTTCAGCAGGTTCAGCGGATGGGCGGCGTAGTCGTAAAGACAACCGCCCCCCTCGGCCTTGTCGGTGCGCCAGGTTGTGCGCTTGGGGCGCAGCACGACCGGGCCATAAGCCTCGGCCAGAACATGGGTGATGCGCCCGATGGCCCCGGCGTCGATCAGCCGCTTCATTTCGCGGAAAGCACCGACATAGCGGTAGTGATAGCCCACCTGCGCCACCAGATTTTTCTGGGTCGCCGCATCGGTCAACCGCTGGCTGTCGGCCCAGTCAAGGCAGAAGGGTTTTTCACAAAAGACATGGAGCCCCTTGTCGAGCGCCGCCGTCACCATCGGCGCATGCAGCCGCGAAGGCGTGGCAATCACCACCGCGTCGAGCGGTTCCTTCGCCAGCATCTCGTCATAATCACGGTAGATGGGCGTATCGATGTTCTTGCTGAGCACATCGACCATGAACCCCGCACCGTCACAGGCGATGGTCTTCACATCCGGATGCGCATTGACCATGGCGAAGTGGCTGAGGCCCATCTTTCCGAGCCCCACAACGCCGACTTTCAGTTTTTCCACGATCCTGCCCTCAACCTCTTGTAAAAAATGTCAGCCGGTCACAGAGACCAGACCTTGATGAAATCGCCCGGTGTATCGGGCATTCTTCCTCGCCACGCAAGTTGCAAGTCCAATAGCGCAAATTACAACCGCGCGGCAGGATTTATGCGGCCATGGTAAAATATGATGCATGCCAAACTTTGTGGATCCTGATCTTGGGGCAATGTTATGCGCCGTGGCTCTTTTACGGCATGACGCGTCCGGTCCGTCATCGTGAGCGGGCCCGGGCAACCCCAGATCCCAACAGTCCAGTTTTCCGGAGGCAGAGCCTACACAGGCTCCTTGACAAGCCGGTGTAGGCTACATTATCGCAGATTTAGAAATAATTTTTTGTTGTTTACGGAGTATTTTTTTGTGTTCAAAAAATTCCTTTTGCCGTTGATTTTTCTTGCAATTCCTTGCGCTGCGATGGCGTCAACCGTGAATGTCACGCATAAGTCCATCGGAGAGCAGTACCAAAGTTTCCATGGAATTAGAGACAATACGGTCACGCAAGGCCGCGACCTGACGGGAATGGTTGTGACCGCGTCTTATGTTGACGGTACAACCGAGGTGGTTACTTGGAGCCCGACAAGGAATTCTTTTGGCCAGTCTGTTGGATCCGGATTTAGCTTGATTTATGGGTGGCGGCCATTCGAATTGTCCGTGACAAAGTCGCTTTTGTCTTTGTCCCTGGACGTCCGCGCTGCTAACGCTGTCTTCGACATCAGCAGGTCCACACAGCCCGGCGAAGACACCTATGGGACGAAGGGCGGTTACGCCTTTGAAGTGGCCGGAGACGATGATCCGGAAGGCGTAATCGATGTGACCTATTCCAAAGGGTTCAAGCTTGCTGGCCATGAGCGCGCGACGGATGCGTACACACTTATGTCAATCGACTTCAGTGGGCTGAGTGGCGGCGGGCTGTCCAACGGTTTGCAATTCCGCACGGACCTAGACAGCCTGTCAATATCGGGTGACCTTTCGTCGGTCCCGCTTCCAGCGTCGCTGTTGTTGTTCGCGTCTGCCTTTGGGTTGATGGGCGCGGGGGCCGCTCGCAGGCGTGCTGCCCGGTAGCACCACGAGCGGCGGTCCCGCCGGATATTACGCGCGGATCGATCCCGGCCAAAGCGCAAGCCCGCCCCGGCCGGTCCCTTCTGTGTCATGGCCCTAGCCAACTATCCGGTTTTCTGTGCCCGCTTCACAGCTTCATTCGGATTGGTGAGCCACAAGCAGTTCTCGAAGTTGTCCAGCGTTTGTATCCTGGTCATGAAAATCAAGAACACGCTTTCGTCCTGTTTGACCCATCCGCGTCAGATCATCGGTTTGTTTTGATAACAACGCGTCGAGGCATTCAACCAGTGTCTCTTTATCACCAGGCTGCGCCAACCATCCGCAGGATGCGTCGACAAGTTCCGGGATACCATTGATTCGGGTCGTCAGGACCGGGCGGCCCAACGCGAAACTCTCCATGATCACGATGGGAAGACCTTCCGCGAGGCTTGGCAAAAGCAGCGCCCGTGACTTGCGCAGAGCATCCCGCACCTCTTCATTTGTCTTCCAGCCCGCCAATTCCACATGGTGCTGTAGCCCGAGCCGATCAATTGTTGCCTCAACCAGAGGGCGTTGATCCCCATCACCGATGAGGACCAATTTCATCTCCGGATATCGGGCTGCGATCTCGCCGACAGCTTCGACAAGAAGATGCTGTGCTTTCGCTGTGCAAAGACGCCCTACGCAGACAAGGTTCAAATTCCGGGGGACATCCGTGGCCCCTGCAAATTCAGCAAGATCCAGACCGCAACGGACAATGTGGATTTTGTCAGTGTTGTGTCCACCCGTATGGGAATCAACCATTCTGCGGCAGTAATCCGTAATTGCCGCGATAAATGTTGCGTGCTCGACTTTCAACGACAGAGAATTTTCCGTCATCTCGAATAATTCGTCGGGGCCATGTACGGTTACGCTGTAAGATGGTCCGCCCAGTAAAAAGGACAGCAGTGCCACGCTTGCGGAATTGGTGGAAAAATGCACATGCAGGTGTTGAATGCCCTGCGCAACGGTCTGCTGTTTCAGCAGGACGGCTTCCAGAAGATAGGCGAATTGTTTCCACTTCTTGGCATTCGTGTTTGCCATCATCTGCAGCGTTGCGCGGAACGCACGCAACAGCCCCGCGGGGTTGGTGAAAGATTCCCGTAAGAAGGCCATCACAAGGGTGAAAAACCCTTGCCCAAGAAGGTAGTAAGTCCTTTTCTGTTCCTCGATATCCTTTGGGTCAACGAGATTTTGATCCCAAGGACGAATTGCAAAGCGCTTTACCTTGAAACCGGCTCGCTCATGTGCCTCGATCTCACGCCGGATAAAGGTCGTGCTGGTCATGGGGTACGCATTCATGAGATAGGCAAAATTCATGCCGTCAATCCTGTTACTGTGATCGGGCTTCGTGGGTTAGCCGGGAAACCCGTTCGCTGAGATCATGCGGGACAATGTTGCTTTGTATTTTGCCTTGCGCGATTGTGGTCTGAAATTCCTGAAGTATCGGTGCATAACTTGAAGCGCCGAAACCAAAGAATTCCGGCTGGGTTGGCACACGCGCCTTCAGGCGGCGCAGGGCCGGCATGGATTTCAGCCTGTCTTTGAGCCCTATCCGCTTTGGTCCATCCTGAGATGGCGCAAGCTTGGGGTAGGGCCTGTGCACAAGCGTTTCGCCCGCCAGAGAGCTTGGCCCGAGGGTCAGTAACCCGAATTCGTTTGAGAGATGGAGGAGATTGGGGCCAACCCGGTCAAAAGCCAGTGTAATCAAAGATCGTGCGTGCCCTTCATGTTCCAGACGCAATTCTGCGCTGGTATCAAGCCCATCCGCGTTGCGGGTTACGAAGACCGATTGGCTCACCACGTCTCCCAGGAGGTGGATGGCCGCTGCATAGCCGTAGACGGCCCGGTCTAACAGAACGCCGCCATTTTCGGGATCTAGATAATGGGATTTATCGCTGGCGTTCAGGGGATAAGAAAAATCAAACTGTAAAAAACCCGGCCGAGAATGCGCCGTTCTGGTTTTCAGGGCGCGATACGCAGGCAAGGCCAGTGTCCAGATCGCTTCCATGACCAGGACCCCCTGCGCCCGGGCCTTGGACAGCACTCTCCCTGTCTCCTCCGGTGACCCGGTCAGAGGCTTTTCACACAAAGCGGGTTTACCCGCATCAATCGCATTGTCCAGCAGGGCCGCATGCTGTCCCGGCGGGGTCGCTATATAGACGGCGTCTGTCTGGTCGAAAAAGTCACCAATGTCGCTGCAACCTATGGCATCAAGCGAGTGGAGTTTGCAGAATGCATCCGCCCGGTCGGCGCTTCGGGAAAGCACTGCAGTGACCGCAAGTTGCGGGATGGTCGCTGTCGCCCGCGCCATCTCGGACGCCATTGCGCCGGTCCCGACAATTCCCAGGCGGACACTCTCTTGGGCGGATACTCTGCTCAAGGCGCGGCGGCCTTCTGATCCAGGATCGGCAGCGGGTCACATCTTGATTGCATGTGATAGACGGCACCCTCTTCGCCTGCATTCTGGAGGGCCAGTGTGGCTTCCGTTGTATGCAAGGCCAGTTCCGTTGCGCGCGTATCCACGTCACCCCTGGAAATGGAGTGGAAAAGGTCAACCGGCCCTAGAAAGTAATCCATGGTCGACGATCCCCGCCGCGAGGCGCGCGCGCCACTCTGCCGCCTGCCAAAACGCAATCGCTTGGGTAGCGGCGACTCCATGAGACGCCTCCGGATCTGAAAGCGTCGGCGGTACAAGAGCTTGGCATAATTGTTCCATGTATCCTTCATCTGCAGGATGCCCTTGTCGCCGGTCACAAGCAGTTCGTGGTTGTGCGGTGCAACGACGGTAATGGTCAGACGCAGAATGGGACCGGACTCAAATCGCAATATGCCCACCGACATGTCAGGTGTATGACATGCCGGATCAAGCCCTTTGTCGATCGTCGGTGCTGAGAAAGCCGTTATCGATCGGATCGATCCGAAAATTGCAATCATCCATGTGAGCACATAACCGGCATGCTCCAGCGTACAGCCGGTCCGCATTTCATCCTCATAGGGCCAGGGCGCCCCGCTTTCGCTGAACCACTTTTCGTGAGGGGCCTGTGGGATGAACCCGTCATCCATTTCCGCATATATCAGCCGAACCGGACCACATATGTCTTCCTGTACCGCCTCTGCAAGCGACATGGCCGCCTCGGACAGATAGGAGCAGGGCGCCCCACCTAGCTGCAACCCTCGAGACCTGGCCAGATCGACAAGTTCCTCGGCATGTTTCAAATCAGTCGCCAGCGGCTTTTCTGAATAAACGTGTTTTCCTGCCAGAAGGCAGTCGCGAGTGACCTGGTAGTGTGCTGATGGCGTTGTCAGGTTCAACACCAATCCGTTTTCTGGCAGCCTGTCTAAAAGTGCTTCCAAACTGTCAAACTCTTGCACCTTCCAGTGGTTGCAAAATTCCGCAAGACGGTCAGGTCGAATATCGAAAGCGCCAATAATCTCCACGTCCGGATGCAGCTCCTGGGATCGCATGTAAAGGTCGGCGACGAACCCGGTTCCCACGATCACTACAGAGTTCATCTTGTTTACCATGCCACGCCGGAATATTCGAATTTCAATAGATTTTTCACGCAGATCACTACGTCAAAAGCTGCAAAGCAGCAAGCAATTCCAACCCTGACGACCCATCGCGCATATCAGGTGGGGTTTTGATATCCTTGAGGGGATCAGGCTGCCCGAAACTGCCCAAAAGTTCGTGACGGCCTGCGTTGCCGTGGCTTTTGCGTGTTCCGGATTGCTGTCTCATCTTCACCCCTTGGTGGTTACGATGAGACAGGAATCCTCTCTTATCAAATTACCCTAAACTGACCCATTGGCTCTGATGTCAGACATTTGTGTCATTTGGTAAATTGACCTTGGCCTGAAAGGCCCGCAGCACGGCGATGTTTATGTGACAAGTCGTATCCGGACCAGACATGTGCAGAATCGTCCACAGAGAGGTTGCAACCTTTCGTGACTTTTCAAACAAATATCAATATACAAACAGAAGGCCAACCGAGGTTTTCCCATGAAACGCTGGCTTGCCGGTGTTGTCCTTTGCTCATGCGTTCTGGCAGCAGTCGCTGCGGGCGTCGGTGCCTTGGGTTATTTTTCCCACCGCGAACAGATCGCCCCCCTTTATGGTTTGGCTGAACGTGTCATCCGCAAGGTCCGCCGCGAAATCGGGATGCCCAGCGAAACCGCCGTACGGGTTCAGCGCGTCGAAACCGCCTTTCTGACCCTCTTGGGCACCACATACACCAGGGATGACAACGATTTCCTCAATGGCGGCGGGTTGACCCAATGGGGTGAGGATGTCCTGATGATCAACCATCACGGCACCATCTACTACCTTGAAGAAGGCAACGGGCTGATCGAGAGCGGGATCCGCCCGCCCGAGACGGGAATAGCCGGATATGTCGCGCTGGCGGCGGAAAAATACCCCGATCAATGGGCAAAAGAAGACGCGCTGCGCTTCATGGATATCGAGTTCATCGACAGCGAAGCCTTCCGGGGGCTGATTTCGTCCTATACCTACATTGATGTCGCGAATGAATGTTACCGGTCCCGTCTGGCCGGATTGCGGATCGCGGCTGACGTCAGCTCGATCAAGGATGTGCAGGCCGGGCCGGATGACTGGGAGATCGTGTTCGAAACCTCGCCCTGTCTCGAATTCAATCCCAGCCGCGAGCTGATCGTGGGCTATATGGGCGGGGGGCGTGTGGCGTTCAAAGCGCCGAACCTGCTCTACATGGGAAGCGGCGAGTATCACCGCGAGGGGTTCTATCGCAAGGATGCCGGAATTCAGTCCGATGACAGCGATTACGGCAAGACGATCGAGATCAACCTGGCCACAGGAGAAAGCCGTCACTACTCCAAGGGGCACAGGAACCTGCAAGGGATAGAGCTTGATCGGCAAGGGCGGCTCTGGACCACCGAACATGGCATGAAGGGGGGCGACGAGCTCAACCTGATCGTCGACGGTGAAAATTACGGCTGGCCTTTGGAAAACCTCGGCACGCTCTATAACGGCCTGCCGGCCCCGACGGTGGGTGCCCCGGGGCGGCATGAGGTTTATAAAGCGCCGGTCTATGCCTGGACGCCATCTGCGGCGGTCTCCTCGCTGGCGCGGGTGGAAGGTTTCCACGAAACCTGGGATGGCGACCTGCTGATCGGGTCCCTGAAGGGCCGAACCCTGTTCCGGGCCCGGATCCGGGATGACAGAGTCATGCTGCTGGAACCGATCCCGATCGGGGAACGCATTCGCGATGTGTTGCAGGTGGGGCCGGAAAAGCTTGCCGTGATGCTGGATTCGAACGAGTTGGTGATCTTCACCATCGAAGAGCGCACGGACCCGCTTGAAGGGCTGGTCGCCGGGTTGGTCGCGGACGGCATGACGCAGGCCCGCGCCGATGCCGTTCAAGGCACGCTTGTCAGCTGCAACGAATGCCACTCTTACGAAGAGCTCATTCACGGGGCGGGGCCGTCGCTATACGGTGTCATGGGGCGGCCCATCGCCGGAACCGCCTTTGCCGGGTATTCCGGCGCGCTGCAACGGACCGGCGGAACGTGGACACGCGATGCACTTGTTTCCTTCCTGTCCGACCCCGAGGGTTGGGTCCGTCGGCATAAAGGAACGTTTGGTCCCACAGGGATCTCTGTAAGCGGTTAATTCGTTGTGATTTTTCCTGTTTTATCTCCCCCTGATCTGGAGGGTGTGTCAGGCGGCTGATTTCAGGGGGAGGATTCCGAGCGCGTCGCGGAGTTTATCATCAGAGAAGTCGTATTCGCCGAGCATGTTGATGTGTGCCCAGGCCATTGGGGCGTGTGCGGCGATCGTGCGACGCAGGTTTTCTTTGGTTTCCTCATCCGGGGCCCTTTCGAGTTGGTGGGCGAGGTAGAGGTAGTTCCAACAGATGATGCTGTTTTTGATGAGGCGGTTGCAGGCCTCGGCGATCTCCTGTTCCTCTTTTTCGGCTTGGGTGAACTCGCGGGGATTGCCAACGGCGACAGCGCGGGTGAAGCGGTTGGCGAGTTCGACCTTGTTGAGCTGACGTTCGATGGCCTGCCGCAGGCTCAGGTCATCGACATAGCGCAGGATGAACAGCGATTTGATGATCTGCCCGAAGGCTTTCAGAGTCTGATAGAGCGCGTGCTGCCGGGAATAGGAATTGAGCCGCCGGAAGATGTCGGACGCGGTGTTTTCCTTGAGCTTGATGGTGGCGACCAGACGTAACAGAGCATCCCAGTTTTCGCGGATCAGGGTCTCATTGATGGTTTTGTCCGGCGCGATGATCCAATCATGATCCCTTGGGCGGTCCGGCTTGAAGATGTAGAGGGTCTGTTTTCCAATGCCTTTGATCCGTGGGGCGAAGGAAAAGCCCAGCAGGTGCGTCATCCCGAAGATGGCTTCGGTGTAGCCGTGGCTGTCGGTGGAATGGATGTCACTTTTGACGACGTCATTGCACATGAGGCCATCGATTACGAACGCGCTTTCCCGATCAGCAGCGCTGATCATAAGGGAATGCCAGAGGATGTGGCGTTCATCAACGAATGTGTAGGCGCTGACGCCTTGTCCCTGGCCAAAATACTTGAACGAACGGCTGGCAGCGAGGCTTTCGCCGCGAACCTCGAACTTTTGCCCATCACTGGCGGTGTGCAGCTTGTCCGCCTTGTTCCGATAGATATTGGGCAGGTCCATCTCATCCATAGCTTTGACCACAGCGTCGTTCGCGGCGCGGATATTGTCGAGAGAAAACCGCCAATTAACGATGTGTTCCAGTTCGCCCTCGGTCACGCGAGACGAGATCCTTGCCATTTTGCGCACGCCGATTCCACATCCAAGGCCCATGATCCCAGCCAGGAGTGCGGGGCGGGAGACCGCCTGACGAATGTGGGTCTGCTGCCAGTGTTCGAAAGCGCCGAGCATCGCGCAGTGATTATTGATCGTCTCAAGCACCTGTGCCAGCGGTACATCGTGCCGTTGAGGAAACAGTTCATTGGTTGGGCTGGAACCATCCGCCCCGGCTGCCGGGGTAGCGATGTGGAAGGTGCCATCGGCACGTACCTTCAGATGTGGATTGGCAGCAGCATTGGCGTTCGTGCGCTGATATTGTTGTGTCAGCGCCTTCCGGAGGGGTGCCAGAATAGGTTGTGGGT
>NZ_QJSD01000015.1 GCF_003313245.1 Primorskyibacter marinus | reverse complement strand
TGCCGAGGCGATTGTCATTGCGGCACGTCAGCCCGAGATGCGTTTCGTGGAGCCCAAGACAGTCGAGCAGCAGTCCTGCGCTGCCGTGTTCCGTGCCCGGGAACGCCTGGTGCATCAGCGGACCGCAGATGTGAATGCGTTGCGGGCGCTGCTCTATGAGCACGGCCATGTGTTTCCAGTCGGCATGTCCCACCTCGCTCGTATGACGGCGTTTGTGCGGGATGAGACCGGCGACTTGCATGCACTGATCCGGGAAGAGTGCTTGGACTTACTCGTGCAGATCGCAGAGAAAACCGCGCGTATCATTGAGCGCACCACGAAGCTCAAGACGCTGGCCGCCCAATCAGACAGAGCACGCCGGCTCCAGACGATGCCGGGTGTTGGACCGCTGACGGCTGTTGCAGTCGAAGCGTTCGGTCCCGACATGGCGGACTTCAAAACTGGGCGCAACTTTGCGGCTTGGTTGGGCCTTGTGCCTCGGCAACATTCTTCCGGAGGCAAGGAGCGCCTTGGTCGCATGACCAAGGCTGGTCAGGCCGATATCCGGCGCCTGTTGATCATTGGCGCAATGTCGCGACTGAACTGGCTTGGACAGCGCACCATTGTAGAGGGTAGCTGGCTATCACGCATGTTGATGCGCAAACCCAAGATGCTGGTCGCGATCGCGCTCGCCAATAAGATGGCCCGCCAGATCTGGGCGATGCTGACAAAGAATAAAGATTACAGAGATCCGGCAATGGCGGTCGTGGCATGATGCTCATGTCGAACCGCTAGGGCCGGTGCCGAGGGGAGTGTGAGAAGACGACGACCTGAATGGGCAAAATGATCGAACAGATCTGGATTGGGAAAACCAGTTAGTCGCTACGAGCATTGAGCTCGAAAGTCAGATTTGGCCCCAATCTGCTGATCACCATCCCGGCCCGCGGCTTCTGGAAACGCCGCATCATGAAGGCCTGACAGAAATCCGCACTTGATCACGCGCTAATAGGGTCAAAAGCTTCTTGCACTACGCGCGGCAACCACAGAAGCGATTACATCGGAGCGTGGGCATTGGTGAGCAGTTTGCCCAAGGTGGACTGGATGCTTGGAGATCGTGGCTATGACGCCGTTTGGTTCAGAGAAGCTTTGAAAGACAAAGGGATACACGCCTGCATCCCTGCCCGGAAACAGCGCAAGAAGACCGTCAAATACAACAAGCGCCGGTACAAACGCCGCAACCGCATCGAGATCATGTTCGGCAGGCTGAAGGATTGGCAGCGCGTCGCAACCCGCTACGGTAGATGCCCAAAGGTCTTCCTGTCAGCCATCGCCCTCGCCGCACTCGTCATTTACTGGCTATGAGTCCCGACCCTAAGCGGAGATACCGCAGAGGTTCACTTTGATCCCCAATTCCGCCGCAAGGGCTGCGCGCACTTTTAACGCACGATCAGCAGCTTCCGCATCGGTCGCATAGACCACCTGAATGTGGTTGGCCCGGTGCCGCGCCATCATTTGGTCGCGGGTTACGCCATCAAGCACGCCATGCATGATCGGCCATTCGGGCGTTGTTCCCTCGCTGCGCCGCTTGGTTTCTTCTTCTGGCAGGTCAACCGCACGCCCACGCCCGATGTCCATATGCAGCGCGCCGCTTTCGACGAAGATGCGCGACCAGATGATCTCTCCCGCACGGGCAATACCTTTCACTGTGCCACCGCCGTTGGGAAAGAACATGGGCGGCTGACGGTGGCTTTCGGTGCCAGCCCAGCCGCCGGGGTGGTGAGCAGGTGGGGCTGCACCCGAGATTTCGAAAACCCAGACGAAATCGTCCAGCGTGCCTGATTGGTCCGTATCGCCCCAACGAAGATCGTGAAGGGTGTTTTCAACCGGCTGCCCCAGGGCTCGGTGCACACGGTTGATCAGCAGCGCATCAAGACCAGCGCATTCGTCCACTTCGTTAAAATGCACAATCGCCTGACCCTGACGGATCACCGAGCCATCGGCACGGGTCACATCGGGGCGGTCGTCATTGTTGAGCATGCCTTCGACCAGATCAGAGGCTGGCAACAGGTCTTTGAGCCCCTGCTGGTACTGAATGCCGATGCTTTCACACCCAAAGCTGTCAGCAAGGCGTACGGCAGCGATGTACATCTGGCACTGGCGGATAACCTGCGCTTCGGTCAGTTCGGTGTCGTGGTCCTGACCGAGATGAAAGGTCATGCCCCGTTCGACCATCCAGTCATAAGCCGCGCGTGCCTCTTCTTCCGGGATTTCGGTTGTTGCGTGGTAGAGCGCCGATTGCGACAGGCGCTCTTTGAACACACCCATCGGCATGAGAAGTTCGTCTGGGATGATGGCGTTATACATGCCCATACAGCCTTCGTCGAAGACACCCATGATGGATTTATCCTGCCGCAGGCTACCGGCAATCTGTCGGGCAAGGGTGCCATCTTCACCCGAAACGCTTGAAGCATCGAAGGCGGTCACATGCGTTAAGTCGTGGTCAATCGTTCCGGTCGCCAGCCAGGACTTCAGACCTTCAAGGAAAAACCTGTCTTCGAAATCAACGCTCCAGATCGAAGAGAATTTGACACCCGCCTTGGTTAGTGACCCGTTGAGGTTCAAAAGCCCAACCAGCCCGGGCCATTGGCCCGACCAATTGGCCACGGTCAGGATCGGACCGCGATGCGTGGTCAAGCCAGCCAGCACATGGTGCGAGTATTGCCAGACTGCCTCTGCCACAATCAGCGGCATGTCGGGGTCAATGGTGGCGAAAATGTCCATGCCCTCGCGTTGGCTGGCGATAAAGCCGTGTCCTTCCGGTTTGACCGGATGAGCGCGCTTCAGGTCGTGGCCGAGGCCCGCAAGCACTTCGATCAGCTTGTCTTCCATGGCCTTTTGCGCGGGCCAGCACATTACGTTTGCGCTTTCCCGCAGGTCGCCGCTGGCTACGAGTGCGATTTGGGTCATTGGGTCGTGTCCTTTTCGTTCATGATGTCGCGATAGGCGGCGTGATCGGCCTGCATTTTCTGGAAAACACGGTATTTCCTGTTGTGGAAATCTGCCGCCTTGCTGCCGCGTGGCGTGATGGTTGTACCAGTGCCGGACATGGCGGCCATAGCAGCGGGCAGGGTGTCGAATGCTCCCGCTGCCACCGCGCCCAACATGGCGCTGCCTGCAAGGACTGGCTCTGCCTGATGGGGCACAAGCAGCGTGCAGCCAGTCGCGTCGGCGTGTTCTTGAAGATAGAGCTTGTTCTTCGCCAAACCGCCGCTCAGGACCAGTGTGTCAAAGCTGGCTCCGGCGGCTGTCATTGCCTCCATGATCTGACGCGTGCCATAGGCGAGGCCCTGCACCGTGGCGAGGTAATCCAGCGCGAGATCATCCGGCCCGGTATCGAGTGTCAGGCCATCGATACCCCCATGCCGCCACGGCTGGGCCAATGGAGAGCGGTTTCCATGGAAATCCGGTTGGATATGGCGGTGTGCTGCGAGTTGCGAAATATCATCGCCTTTGGCGGCCAAGAGCGCCTCCAGCAGATCGGTGATGCGTTTGCCCCGTGATTTGGCTTGCGCCGTTAATTCCGCCGTTGCGCCGTGGCGGGCGATCACTGCGTCGAGCAGCGCGCCAGCGGCAGATTGACCGCCTTCCAATGCCCAAGCGTCGGGCAGGACAACGCCGTAATACGGCCCCCAGACACCCGGCACAAAAACCGGATCACGGGTCAGGCCAATGTGGCAGGTCGACGTGCCTGCAATCATTGCCAGTCTCTGGGTGATATTATCATCTCCCAGTTCCATACCCAAAGTGCCAAGCGCACCGGCATGGGCGTCGATCATGCTCGCCGCAACCGCCGTGCCGGGAAGCAGCCCAAGCTCTTTCGCAGCCGTTTCGCTAAGCCCGCCGCAATTGGTTCCGGGTGGGGCAAGCGTGTGACCGATGGCGGCGTGATCGTTTTCGGAGAGTTCCGCCAGGCCGATCTTGGCCAGAAACGCATCGTCCCAGCCTTCGCCAGCCTGCCCCTTATGGCCCAGATAGGTCCATTTGCAGACAGTCGAGCAAAGCGAACGGGTTTCCCCACCCGTGGCACGATGCACCAGCCAATCCGGCAAATCCCAAAACCGCTCAACCGCCGCCCAACTTTGCGGCAGTTCACGTTTCAGCCAGCGTAACTTGGGCAGCTGCATCTCGGGCGAGATCTCACCACCGACATACTCTAGCGGTGCCCCGCCCAGTGCGTTGATCTCATATGCGTCATCCATTGCGCGGTGATCCATCCACAAGATCACATCCTGATCAGGCTCACCATTCGGGCTGATGGTAACAGGCGTGCCATTCGCCCCCGCGACGGCAAGCGAACACGTCGCGTCAAAGCCCATCCCGATGATTTGCGCCGGATCAGTTCCGGCATTGTCCAGCGCACCGCGTATGGCGGCGCAAACCGCGCTCCAAATCTCGGCGCTGCTTTGCTGTACGAAATCGGGGGCAGGGCGGTAGGTTTCGATCCCTTTCGCATCATGGCCCAGTAACCGTCCGGTACGGTCGAAGACGCCAGCGCGAGCGCTTCCGGTTCCAACGTCAATTCCAAGAAAGAGGCTCATTTTACAACTCCATCGCCCGGTCGCGTGCATTGGCAATATGCGCATCCATTGCATCAACCGCACGGTGACGGTCGCGCATGAGTATCGCATCTATGATTTCAAGGTGGTCGGCAAAGGCCGCTGGCAAGGTCGCACGGGTCAGCTTGATCCGGTCCGTGCGGATCAGACGGATACGGATACTGTTGATGTGATAGCTTTGGCGAAGCAGGTTGTTGTCCGTGGTTTCGATCAGCAGGCTATGCAACTTGGCATCCACCTCTTGCCCCTCGGGCGGGACATTGTGATCGGTCGACTTTTCCAGCGCATCAAGCACTGCAAGGTGCTGGGCGCGTTGACCTTCCAGAACATCGTCGGATATTTTTCGGATCGCTTGCAGCACCGCCTCACGTTCCAAAGCCGCGCGCATTTGGAAGGCATCGCGGATCATCGGCAGGTCGATCGCCGGAATTTGCAATCCGCGCTTTGGTTGCACCAACAGCAAACCTTCGGACTGAAGGCGCGGCAGGATTTCACGCAAGGCCCCAATGGAAAGCGACAGCATCGCACCCAGTTCTTTCTGGCTTACGAATTGCCCCGGTCGCAGCCTGCCATCAAGAAGCGCGGCCTGAAACGTCTGATAGCCAACCTCTATCGCACTCGCGGCGGTGCCTGATCCTGCCCCATGTAAGATCATCGCGCTCAAATCACACCACCCTCCCTCGCCGAACGCCCGCGCTTCGCAGCGTTTGCCAAGAAGTATATCTGATACAATCAGAATGACAATGTGCTTGGAATATCTTAACGTATTCTACTGGGGTTTTTTAGAAGAGAAGCAGGGATATGCGATTTTTATGCTTATCTTAGCAGATGTAGCGCCTGTTCGGCGCACATATTCGTAACATGTCAGTTGAACAATGTTTTTGCAGATTGTAGACAGACTCAACCGTAGGAGGGAATCATTGGCTAAATTTGGCATCTCTGTGGCGCTACTGACGCCATTCACCGAAACCGGTGCGATTGATCTGGCTGAAATCGGCGCTCATGCAAGCCGCATGGTTCAGGCAGGCGCGTCGGGCGTTACTCTTTTCGGCACCACGGGCGAGGGCGCATCCATTGCCGCATCCGAACGTGATGCGGCCGTCAAGGCCGTGCTTGATGCGGGTCTTTCGCCAGATCAATTGGTTCTGGGTGTTGCTGAAACCTCGCTAGGTGACGCAGCCGCGCGAATTGCCGAAGGGCTGGCCCTTGGCGTGACGCGCTTTCTGGTGCTTCCTCCGTACTACTTCAAGAACAACGAAGATGACGGGCTGTTTGACTGGCACATGGATCTGCTGGCCCAAACCGACGATGCCGCACAACTTATCCTGTACCATATCCCGCAGGTCACATATGTTCCGCTTTCCGTCGATCTGATTGGCCGTCTGGCCACTGCCGCGCCAAAGCGGATTATCGCGATCAAGGACAGCTCTGGCAGTTGGGAAAATACCGAGGCACTGTTGCAGCAAGGACTGCTGCCCGTGCTTGTCGGGGATGAACGCCAATTGCACCGGGCTGCGGCGCTTGGCGCGGCAGGCTCGATCTGCGGTGTTGCGAACCTTTACCCCGAACGTCTGGTCAAACTGTTCGAGACCCAGACCGAGGACAAAGAGCTTTCCGCACGGGTCACAGCGATTGTCAGTGGGCCTGTGGTCCCCGCACTGAAAGCGCTGATTGCCAAGCAACGCGGTGAAGCCGGATGGGATCGCGTGCGAAACCCACAGCGCCCCCTGTCAGAAACGGCGCGCGCCGGGCTGTTTTCTGCCATCGAAGCGCCCGCAGTAGATGAGCCAGCCTGATACATGGCTGGCGCGTCCGTCCCCCTGCGTGATCACGCTTACTCCAGCTTTACTGAAAAACTGCTGGCGAAGGAGATCACGCCGGGACAAATCATGTCGCAACGCGAGTTGGTGGCTTTGACGGGCATGCCCCTTGGTGCCATTCGCGAGGCGATCCCACGGCTTGAGGCTGATGGCCTGATCCGCACCGCGCCCAAGCGTGGCTTGCAGGTTGTGGCCATCGACCTGAACCTTGTGCGTGATGCGTTTCAGCTGCGCCGGATGATCGAAACCGAGGCCTTAAGCGTTTTTTGTCAACAGGCCGAAGACACTGAAATCGCAGAGCTTCTGGCGGAACATGAAAGGATCCTGAACGCAGCCCAAAGCGGTGTGGATGAGGCGCTGTTGCAGCGCGCTCAGGATGTTGATTGGCGCTTCCATGATCGAATGGTAGAGAAGCTGGGCAACCAGATTGTTGCAGAAGTCTACCGGGTGAACGCCATCAAGATCCGGCTCATCGTCAATGAGAAAGCCAGAATTACGCCCGACCGGGTGACTGCGGTGATGCAAGAACATCTACCCATCATCGAAGCACTGTCACGCCGTGACGAAACCACGGCTTTGGCTGCGCTGGTCGCGCATATCGAGAGCGCAAGGCGGAGAGCCTTGCATCACTAGGGGGCAACCCCTGTTACGAATCAAGAAGGAGGAGGTTCCATGACATTATCCCTTAAAAGCAGCGCAATTGCGCTGATCACGACAGCCATATTGGCGACGCCGACGCTTGCCGAGACCGTAACGGTCCGCATGTCGACGCCGGCCACGGATACTGACCAACGCGCCATTGCTTTGAGCGAAGTTTTTGCCCCTGCGGTCGCCGATTTCATCACCTACGAACCGCATTACAACGCCTCGCTTATCCAACAGGGTGCCGAGCTTGAAGCCATTGCATCCGGCGATCTGGAAATGTCCATCGCATCAGCGCAAGAACTGGCGCAGTTCTTCCCTGAATTCTCTATCTTCACGGCGGGCTACGTCCACCAAAGTGCAGAGCATCAGGTTGCCGTTTTCAACGACGAACTGATGGACCCCTTCAAGGCTAAGGTCGAAGAAGAACTTGGCGTCAAACTGTTGACGGTCATGTATCTGGGCCAACGTCAAGTGAACCTGCGCCAATGCCCCGATGAACTGACCGTCAAAACTCCGGCGGATCTGGCTGGTGTGAACCTGCGTATGCCCGGTTCTGAATCCTGGCAGTTCCTTGGCAAGGCGCTTGGCGCGAACCCGACACCGATGGCCTTTACCGAAGTTTACACCGCGCTTCAGACCGGTTCCGTCGATGGTCAGGACAATCCGCTGCCGACAGTGGTTGACGCAAAGTTCTACGAAGTCACTTGCCAGATCGCTCTGACGTCTCACCTTGTTGACCTCAACTATGTCGCCTTCTCCAAAGCGGTATGGGACGAGCTGACCGAAGAACAGCAAACAGCGTTGCAAGAAGCAGCAGACGCCGCTGCGGCATCCGCGCGTCAGGCCCAGCTCGAGAAAGAAGAACAGCTTGTCGCTTTCCTGACTGAGCAAGGCATGAAAATCTATGAACCCGACGTCGCAGCCTTCCGTGAAGCGGTTCAGGCCGCATACCTGTCGTCCGACCTTGCCGCGACATGGCCCGAAGGCACGTTGGACAAAATCAACGCTCTGGGCAACTAAGACCTGACATCAAGAGGGCAGGCGGCACCATTGCCGCCTGCCGCTTTGTCTGACGAGGGAGGTAACATCATGGTTTCCCGCATAGCGGCAAGACTACAGCGCGCCGCGGAACTGTTTCTGGGCCTGATGATGGGCCTGATGTTCCTGACCTTCCTTGTTCAGATCTTCATTCGCTACACAGCAAGGCTGGGTTGGGTCGCCGAAGCAGTGCCGCTTCTTGATCCGTCGCACTATAGCTGGACGCTGGAATTCAGTGGGCTTTTGTGGATCTGGATCGTCTTTTGTGGTTGCGCCTTTGTCGTGCGTCGTCAGGATCATGTGACCTTTGATCTTGTCTATGACCTTGTCAGTCCAAAGGTTCGGCGCGTGCTGATCATTCTTGGCGCTCTTGCCATCGTGATCGCGCTTGGCGCATCCATTCTCCCGACATGGGAGAAATTCCATATCCTGCGACTGAAAAAGACCGCATCCCTTTCGGGCCTCTTTGGCGACTGGATCAGGGTGCGAGACATCTACTCAGTCTACATTCTCTTTCTTGTGGCCGTGTCCCTGCGATTTGCTTGGTCAGCATGGCGGACCATACGGGGCGGTACTGACGCCCCGACCTCCTGAAAGGGCCATTAAATGAGCATTGCACTTCTAGCCTGTCTGGGCCTCATTCTGCTGCTTGCAGGCATTGGCGCGCCGATTGCCTATGCGGTGATTGTCGGCTCCTTGGGATATCTCGCAATTTCTGGCGCGGGAATCGGCCTTGCGGGCAAGGTGCTGATGGATGGGATGTACAGCAGCTTTATCTTGCTGGCTGTTCCCCTGTTCATCGTCGCGGCCAACATCATGAACGCGGGTACAATCAGCGATAGGCTTTTGCAGTTCTGTGTCGCGCTGGTTGGACGTTTCCGGGGCGGCATGGGGCATGTGAACGTGGTCGCATCGCTGATCTTTTCGGGCATGTCCGGGTCCGCCGTGGCCGATGCCGCAGGAATCGGAAAGATCATCATTGAGATGATGACAAAGTCCGGCCAATACACACGCGGCTATGCCGCCGCGATCACCGCAGCATCAGCCACTATCGGGCCGATCATTCCACCATCCATCCCGATGGTTCTGTACGCGCTGATCTCCAACACCTCTATCGGCTATCTGTTTCTGGGTGGCATCCTGCCCGGATTGATCATGGGCGCGGTTTTGATGGTGATGAATTACGTCCTCGCCAGCGCGCGTGGCTTTGGCATTGAAGAGCCGGTGGCGCTGTCAGAACTGCCACGGCGCACGGTGCAGGCCTTCCCCGCCCTGCTGATGCCCGCAATCTTGCTTTACGGGATTTACGGCGGTCTGACCACGCCGACCGAAGCAGCGGCGGTCGCGGCGCTCTATGCGTTGATCCTCGCGGCGGTCTTTTACCGCGCTCTGACAGGGGGTGCTTTTGTCGATATCCTGATCGAAAGCGCGCGATCCTCGGCTGCGGTCGGCTTGCTGATCGGCGGCGCATTGATCCTGAACTATGTTGTTGCGTCCGAAAACATCCCCAATCTGCTCGCCGCCCGCCTGTCAGATATTGATATCAGCCCACTGACGTTCCTGATTGGTGTGAATATTCTGCTGCTCTTGCTGGGCTGTTTGCTGGACGCGACCACGATCATCCTCGTGATCCTGCCACTCTTTATTCCGGTCTGCCGCGCGTTGGAGATTGATCTGGTTCACTTTGGCGTTGTCGCCATCGTCAATACCATGATCGGCCTGATCACGCCGCCCTACGGCGTGCTGTTGTTCGTTATCAACGCGGTGACGCGCATTCCGCTGGGCGAGATCATCCGCGAAATCTGGGTGTTCCTCGGGGTGCTGATCCTCGCGCTTTTGGCGATGATCCTTTTCCCCGGCATCGTGCTCTGGCTACCGCGTCTGTTTGGTTACGAAGGCTAAGAGGGGGTGTTGCGCTGGTTTTTGTCCAAGATGAGGCATGATCACTTTTGATCCGGTTATTTTTCATTTCCGGTCGACTTGGTGGATCTCTTCGCCGGGGAATGACCAGCGGTTTGTCTTGCTGATCACCTTGGCGTAGCTATGAGCCTTGTCCGTGACAATAGTCGCTGGCTGGTCAACGGCTTGCCACAGGTAATGCCACTTGCCACCGACGTGAATATGGGATTCGTCCATGTGCCATGTTGGGCTGCGGCAAGTCTTGTGCTTGAATGAGCCTTTGGCGAACTCAGGGCCGAACTTGCGAACCCACCGATAGATCGTTGCGGTATCGACATGGACACCGCGCTCCTTGAGCAGATCCTTCACATCGCGATAGGACAACGCGAACCGACAGTGCCAGCGAACACCTTACAGAATGACTTCGTTTGGAACGCGGTGAGGTTTGAACCGGTTCTTTGGTGCTGGCATCGGACACTCCTTTATCAAAGGCCTGGTCAAGTGCCGAAGCCGGAAGTTAACCCAACAATCTCCCACGGCCTGATCGGGGTGTTTCGCGAAAGCCAGAGCTCGGGCTTTCGCGAAAGATTTTTCGACCGGTCACCTGGCGTCTGAGGTAATCAGCCCCGCTTCCATATCCGCTTCGATCAGCGACGGGTCCCGCTCTTCGGCCGGGCCGAACCCTCCACCGGATGGCGATATATGGCGGAAGACATCACCTTTGCGGATGACATGGGGATTTGTCACCATGACCGGCAATTCCTGCTCGCCCTGCTCGGTAATCAGCAGATTGACCGGAGCGGTTCCGTTCTCGCCGCCGAACAGGCCATGCGGCAGATGCTTGCGCTTGTCCGACCGCAGCGAAAAGAGGCCGTCGGTTTCGCCGATATACTCGTACTCGCGAATGAAGGCGTTCCCGCCCCGGAATTTTCCCGCGCCGCCGGTATCCGGGGCAATTCCGTATTGCCTGATGCGCAGCGGATAGTTTGCCTCGATCATCTCGATCGGAACGTTGGCCTGGTTGGCACCCATGTGCGGCACGCCGACCTGTCCGTCATGGGCCGAGGTCGCCCCCCACGTCCCCATGGCGGTCTCGGAAAAGACGAATGCCTTGCCCTCGTGCACGCCCGAGAATGTGGGGATCGTCGATCCGCCCATGCCGTCCGCCGTCACGCGGTCGGGCACCGCCTGTGCAAGCGCGCCGAACATCGCGTCGATGGTGCGATAGCCGGTAATGCCGCGCGCGCCGCAGGGGGCGGGGTGCACCGAGTTGACCAGTGTTCCCTTGGGGGCCGTGACTTCGACCACCCGCTCGAACCCGTGGCAGTTGGGGATCTCCGACTGCATGATGGAGCGAAGCGCCGTATAGACCGACGCCTTGGTAAAGGGCAGCGGCGTGTTGAGACCACCGGCGACTTGTGGCGAAGTCCCTTCGAAATCGACCGATATGGTTTCCTCGTGGATGGTGACGGCAAGCTGGATGGTGATGGTCTCGGGGGTTTCGCCCAGCCCGTCCAGATGGTCGGTAAACCGGTAGGTGCCCTTGGGCAAATCGCGAATTTCGGCGCGGCCCAGACGTTCGGCGTAATTGTGCAGCTCCTCGGCGCAGGCCAGAACGTCGTCGATCCCGTAGCGTTCCACCAGGTCCAGGAATGATCGCCGCCCGGCATGGCTGGCGGCCATTTGCGCCCGCAGGTCGCCTTCGACCATCTCGGGAATGCGGACGTTCAGCCGGATGATCGACCAGATCGCCTCGTTCGGTTTGCCGCGTTCGACCAGCTTGAGGAATGGCAGACGCAGGCCTTCCTGGTAGATTTCGACCGCCCCCATCGCGTTCGACCCTGGAACGATGCCGCCAACATCCGCGTGATGCGCCAGCGTCGTTGTCCAGCCTACGAGCACGTCGTCATGGAAGATCGGCTCGATGATATAGATGTCCGGCAAGTGCTGCCCGGCTGCCGCGTAGGGGTCGTTCGCGATGAACGTGTCGCCCGGGTGGATGTCGTTTTCGAATGTCGTGATGAGATACTGCATCGCGTCATAGAAGCTGCCGAGATGCATAGGCGTCGTCACCCCCTGGGCCAGGGTCTGGCCGTTGGCATCGCAGATGGCGGTCGAGTAATCCATGCTGTCGCGAACGATGGGCGAATAGGCCGCCCGCATCAGCATCAAGGCCATCTCGTCGGCAATTGCGTCGAAGGCGTTCTTCATCACCTCGAGGCGGATCGGGTCGATATCCTGAGCGTGTCGATTGGTCATTCTGCTGCCTCCGCACTCTGGGTAAGCCGCACCTGCCGGGGCAGGGCGATGATGATGTTTCCGGTTTGGTCGATATGCACCTTGCAATCGGGGGGCACGATGGTCGTGCCTTCGTATTCCTCGATGATCAGCGGGCCGGACTGCGCTTTCGCCGTCAGCGCAGCGCGCTCCATGATCGGGGTTTCCAGCCGACCCCACTGCGGGCCGAAGTACACCATCCTGGTGGTCATCTCCCTGGCCTTGCCGGTGCCTTCGTAGCTCGCCATCCCGGTTTCCGTCCTGGGAACCCTGGCCGTCACCCGCAGCGTCACGATTTCGACCGGCGTGTCTTTCAGCCGGTAGCCGTAGGCGCGCTGGTGCTCGTCGTGGAAGATATTCACCAACTGCTCGGTGTCGGACTCGGTGAATTGCGAACCGGCGGGCAGGGGCAAGGTCAGTTCGAATGCCTGACCCTTGTAGCGCAGGTCGATCTCCTGCACGAATTTCAGGCTGCTGCGGGGCAAACCGAGTTCGTTGGCCGTCTGATCGATCAACGCGCCATAGCTTGCCAGGACACGGGTCGCATCGACGCCCTCGAGCGGTGCAAGCAGACTGCCGGAGGCCGAGGTTTCGATATCGGCATAAAGCAGGCCGAGCGCGGACAGCACCCCGGCAGCGGGTGGCACGATCACGGTGGGCACCTGGAGCGAACGCGCCAGTGAGACGGAATGGACGCCGCCATTGCCGCCGAAGGCGATCATCGCAAAGTCACGCGGATCGTGACCGCGGAATGTCGTCACCGATTTCACCGCGCGGGTCATGATCGTGGAGACAAGCTCGTGCACCCCAAAGGCGGCTTCGTCCAGCGAGATGCCCAGTGGCTCTGCCACGACGCGGTTCAGGGCGTCCTGGCTCGGCTGCGGGTTGACGGTGACGGCCCCGCCGGCAAGCGCGACCGGGTTGAGGTAGCCTAGCACCATGTTGGCGTCGGTCACGGTCGGCTCGGTGCCTCCCGCGTCATAGCACGCGGGGCCCGGTGCCGCCCCGGCGCTGTGCGGGCCGACCTTGAGCGCCCCGGCCCGATCGCGCCAGACGATGGAGCCGCCACCGGCACCGACCTCGGAAATGTCGATGACCGGCAGTTTCAGGGCATAGCCGCCTCCCTTGGCGAGCTTGGACGACAACGAGATGCCTCCGCCCACCTCGTAGTCGTCGGCGCGGAGCAATTCGCCGTTCACGATCAGCGATGCCTTGGCCGTCGTGCCGCCCATGTCGAAGGCAATCGCGTCGGGAAAGCCGGCCTCGGTCACGATGGCGCGGGCACCGATCACCCCGGCAGCGGGGCCGCATTCCACGATCTGGGCAGGTTTGCGGATCACGGTGCGAGAATCGATGATGCCACCGGCCGAGTGCATCATGAAGAAACGCTCGGGCAACCCGGCGTTTGCCAGCCGGGCGCGCAACGAATCCAGATAGCGCTTTACCGGCGGGCCGACATAGGAGTTGATGACCGTGGTCGAGGTACGTTCGTACTCACGCAACTCGGGCAGAATATCGACCGACAGGGACACAAAGATATTCGGCAGCGCCGCCTTGAGCATCTCGCCGATCCGCACTTCATGCGCGGGGTTTGCGTAGGAATGCAGCAGGCAGACGGCAACCGCATCGACCTTGGCGGCGCGTATCTGCTCGATCACGCGCTCGACGCTTTGTTCATCCAGCGGGGTGATGATCTGACCCTGCCAGTCCAGCCGCTCGGTCACCTCGAAACGCCATTTCCTCGGGCTGAGGGCGGGGGGTTTTTCATAGAGCGGGTCGTAGAGACGCGGCACCCGGATGCGGCGCATCTCCAGCACATCGCGGAAGCCTTCGGTCGTGACGAGGGCCGTGCGCGCGCCCTTGGCTTCGAGGATGGCGTTTGTCGCGACAGTGCAGGCGTGCATGACCTCGCCCACATCCGAAGGCTTGAGCTCTTCGACCTCGATGAGTTCCAGTATGCCTTCGGCGACCCCGCGGGCATAATCGTCCGGGGTCGACGCGACCTTGCGGGTCGCGATCGTTTCATTGCCGCGGATCATCGCGACATCGGTAAAGGTGCCGCCGATATCGGCGGCAATTCTTAGAGAACCAGTCATGTGTCAAACTCCCAAGAGCAGGTTGGGCAGGTACAGGACCACCCCAGGTAGGTAGGTTATGATGAAAAGGACGCCGATCAGCGGCACCAGGAACGGAAGTGCGGCCTTGCAGACTTCCTCGAAGGAGACATCGGCGATCTTCGTCACCACGAACAGGGCGACACCGATGGGGGGCGTGACGATCCCGATCAGCAGGCCGTAGACCATGATCAGGCCGAAGTGCACGCGATCGATTCCGAAGTGGTCCACAAGCGGCATCATGATCGGGATCAGGATGATCATCGCCGGGATGTTTTCGAGGATCATGCCGACGACGAGGAAAAAGATAATCACGAGGAACAGGAAGAGGTACTTGTTCTCGGTCAGGCTCAGCACGCTCTGCGCAAGTCTCTGGGGTACCTGATCATAGGTCAGCACAAAGCTCATCGCGTGGCTGACACCGATCACCATCATGATGGTGGCGAAAAGGATGATCGTCTCGCCTAGGGCCGTGCGCAGCCTGCCAAGTGACAGCGTCCTATAGGCCAGGCCGAGAATGAGGGTGTAGCCGCAGGCGATCGCGCCGGCTTCGACCGGCGTGGCAACGCCGGTGATGACCGATCCGATGATGATCAGTGGTGCCAGCAATGCCCAGCCCGAGCGTGAGAACTCGCCCAGCAGCTTGCGTATCGGCGGACGTTTGGTCAGCGGTACGTCAAAGCGGACGGCGACATAGCGGTTGTAGAGCATCAGCACGATGACCAGCACGATTCCCGGCCCGATCCCGGACAGGAACATGCGCTCGACCGATACCTGCGCGCCGAATGCGTAGATCAGCAGCGGCACCGAGGGCCACATCGTCGGCCCGATAACCGAGCTGGCGACGGTCAGCGCAGAGGCAAAGGCGCGCGGATAGCCGTGTTTTTCCATCTGCGCGATCACGAGGTTGCCGATCCCTGCGACATCTGCCAGCGCGGAACCTGTCACACCGCCGAACAGCAGCGAACAGACGACGTTGACCTGCGCCAGGCCCGCGCGAAGGTGGCCGACGATCCCGTCGGCGAGAAGGAAGATGCGATCGGTCAGCCCGATGATCGTCATCAGGTGGCCGGCAAGGATGAAGAAAGGAATGGCCATCAGGATGGGGCTGTCGATCCCCTCCAGGATGTTGAGCGGAAAAGTATAGAGAATCTTGAGACTTGCGGCGAGGCCGATCTGCCAGAACCCGACGAGCGTTCCGGTGGCCAGTGCGATGACGACCGGCACACCCAGAAGCATCAGCACGAGAAAGATCGCAAATATGCTGACGGCTACCATTGCAGATTCTCCAGATCTTCTTCCGGGTTTACCTCGTGCCAGCCGAACAGGACCGCCACGATATCAAAGGCGAAATGCAGGACGATAAAGGCTGACGAGACGATCATCGGAACCGAAAGCCAGTAACGTGTGATGTCGACGATCTCGATCGTTCCACGCTGACGCGCCAGGATCTGCGGCGTTTCGAGAACGATCACCCCCGCGACGATGATCGCGCAGATCCCGGTCAGCACGCGCATCGCCCGGCGTATCCGCGGGCTGAACCTCGCGACGGCAAAGCTGAGCGCGATGTCGAGTTGACGGCGGTAGATCACATAGAAGCCGAAGAACACGGCCCAGACCATCATCACCCCTGTCCAGGGCCCGACCCAGAGCAGGCTGCCCGCTCCGGAATTGCGCATGACGAGGTTGAGCAGGTTGCAGGCGAGCATTGTCGCCAGCAACCCCTCGGCGAGGATCTGGAACAGGCTCGCGATCAGATCGAGAGCCCGATCCGTACCGCGGAACCATTCTGGAACGCGAACGCTCACCTGCCCATTCCTTCCTGCTTGGCCCCGGTCACTTCTTGTCGCCTAGCGCCGCCTCGAGCAGGCCTTCGGGCAATTTGCCCTGCGCATCCAGCTCGCGGTACCAGTCGGCCATGTGCTCGAATAGTGGCTCGAGCGGCATGTCGGTAAAGGTGACGCCCTTGGCCTCGACATTGGCGCGCATCTTTTCCGCGATATCCGCCATGAACTTGGCCGAATATTCCGCGGTTTCCTCATGCGCCTGCAACAGCGCGGCCTGCTTGTCCTCGGACAGGGCGTCGAAGGCTGCGGCGTTCATCATGAACGGCAGGCCCTGCCAGTATTCGTTGGTGCGCGTCATGTAGGGGGCCTGTTCATAGAAGCCCATGGATTCCACCAGCGCGGCCGGGCTGGTCACCGCCTGTGCGATCCCCGACTGAAGCGCCTGATAGGTTTCCGTCCATGCCAGCATCTGCAGATCGGTCCCGAGATGGGTCCAGACGTCGATGGCCAGCTGGTCGGGATACATCCGCAGTTTCAGCGCCTTGATGTCCTCGTAGGTTTCGATGGGACGCTCGGAGATCAGGACTCGGAACGGCCCGCGAACCACCCCCATCGGCTCGCCCAGGACGCGTACGCCGGCCTCGTCTTCGGCTTTGTCGAACCAGCTTTTGACAAGATCGGATTGGGTGAACTTCACCCAGTCCTCACGCGTCTGGAACAGGAAGTGCGGTGCGATCCACTTGATCTCCGGCACCCATTTCTGAAGAAAGAACGCGTCTTCCGCATAGAAGTTGATGGTGCCAAGCTCCAGCTGTTCGAGGACCGAGCTTTCCTTGCCCAGTTGTTCAGACGGATAGACCTGGATGTCCAGTTCTCCGTCGGTCAGCTCACTGACCCGGTCGGCGAAATACTGGTAGACCTGCCCTTCGGGGCTGTCGGCCGGCATCTTGGAGGCGAAGCGCCATGTCTCGGCCGATGCGAGTCCGGCTGTCACCGCAAGCGCGCAGGCCGTGACCGTTGCCCGCAGCATCGCCCTGTTGAGATTGATCGTCATGTTGGTCTCCTCTCTGTTTGGTAGTCTATGCGTGATGTACCGGCAGTTCAGGCCGTGCCTGTCGTGCCCCAGCCGCCGCCGCCCGGCGTTTCCATGATCACGGATTCGCCGTCCCGCAGCGAAATGGAGCATTTTCCAGGCTGCGAATGGTGCCTGCCGCTGGCGTCTACCGTCCAGTTCTGGCCGCTTTGTCCGTTCGCACCGCCATGCAGACCGTAGGGCGCGAAGATGCGCCTGTCGGTTTGCAGCGAAACCCGCGCTTCATGGCCCACGATCTGGACGGCGCGCACGATGCCTTCGCCGCCGGGGTTCCTGCCCCCGCCGCCGGAGCCGTCGCGCAACTCGTATCGCGTGATCCGCAAGGGATAGCTGATTTCCAGCGCCTCGACCGGCGTGTTCAGCGTGTTCGACATGTTGGCGTGAACGCCGGACATGCCCGGCCCCATGGGCCGGCCACCCTGGCCGCCGCCCGAAGTCTCGATGTAGGTATAGGGCTGGCCGTTGCGCGGATCGATACCGCCGATGCCGATCAGGTTCATCGTCCCGTTCGAAGCCGCCGCGATCCGATCCGGCGCGATCTGGGCAAATCCCCGCAGGATGGTGTCGGCCAAACGCTGCGTTGTCTCGGTATTCCCCGCACAGACCGCAGCCGGCCGGGTGCAGTTGAGGAACGAACCCTCGGGTATCCGCACCTCGACCGGGCGCAGGACGCCCGAGTTCGGCGGCAGCGTGGCGTCGGTCAGCAGCTTGAGACAATAGAAAATCGCCGACCAGACCATCGGAGCCACTGCATTGACGTTGCCGCGCCGTTGCGTCGATGTGCCTGCGAAATCGAAGATAAACCTGTCGTCGGTCAGTTCGATCCGCAGGTTGATCCGCACCGGCTCATCCGCAAAGCCGTCGCTGTCCAGAAAGTCTTCGCAGGTCCAGACCCCGCGCGGGAGATCGGCCAACTGCCCCCGCATGCGACGCTCGGTGTAATCGAGGATCTCGTTCAGCCCGGCCTTCAGGTCGGCGACCCCGATGCGCCCGGCCAGTTCCTGCAACCGTCGCTCCGCCACCCGCAGGGCGGCAAGCTGGGCGTTCAGGTCGCCACGCCGTTCCGCCGGGGTGCGCACGTTGCCGAGGATCATCGTCATCACGTCATGCTGCTCTACCCCGTCGCGGTAAAGACGGATCGGCGGAATGATGATTCCTTCCTGGTAGATCTCGGTCGAACGTCCGGGCATGGAGCCGGGCTCCATCCCGCCGACATCCGAGTGATGCGCGCGACTGGCGACATAGGCGATCCGCTCGCCGGCACTGAATACCGGCGAGACCAGGGTGATATCCGGCAGATGTGCGCCAGCGACGAAGGGGTCGTTGACGATGACCACGTCGCCCTCATCGAGGGGGCCGGTTACATCCAGCGTCTCGCCGATAGCGCGCAGCATCGAACCGAGATGGACCGGCACATGTTCAGCTTGGGCCACCAGCTCCGCATCGGCGGTAAAGATGGCGCAGGAGGCATCCATGCGCTCCTTGATGTTGGGTGAAAACGACGTGTGTTTCAGAACCGCGCCCATTTCCTGGGCCGTCGCCTCGAGTGCGTTGCGCAGAACCTCGAGATGAATGGGATCAAAGCTGCTCATTGTGCCACTTCCATAATCAGACTTCCGGACGCATCCACGGTCAGCACGTCACCGGGATAGATGATCGTGGTGGCGGAGATCTCGACAATGGCGGCGGGACCGTCGATCCGGTTCCCTGCCAAGAGCAACCCGCGATCGTAGACCGGAGCCTCGACCCAGCCCACCGCCGCGCTGTCAAAATCACCTTCGATGTAGATTTGCCGCGTTCCGGTCAGGGCCTCGGCCTGCGGTGCATAGCCACCCTGCGGAATTTCCGGCAACTGTGGCTTGTCGATCCGCCCGAAGGCGGTGACACTGAACCCGACGACCTCGAGCGGCGCGGTCCGGTCGGCATGGCCGAAGCGATCCTGGTGAAGATCGTTGAACCCCCGTGGCAGCCCGTCCCACCAGTTCTCCAGCGCCATGTTGCAGGGCACCGTCAAGGCGAAGCTCTGTCCACGATAGCGCAGATCGGCGGCGATCTGCATGTCCTGCCGGTCCTGCGGGATGCCGTCGCGGGTGAGGAGGGCGACACCCCTGTCGCGCATTTTTCCGATCACCTCTTCGGCGCGCGCCTGGTCGAAGTCGGCGAAGGGCGCAACATGGGTTTCGATCAGGTCGTGGCGCAGGTCTGAGATCAACTGCCCCAGCGCGCTCAGCGTGCCGGGATCAGGCGGCACGATGACCTTGCGTATGCTCAGCTCTCGCGCCACGGGCGAGCCGTGCATCGGTCCGGCACCGCCAAAGGGGACCAGCGCGAAATCCCTGGGGTCATGTCCGCGTTCGACCGAGACGACGCGAATCCCGCGCACGATATTGGCATGAGCGACGCGCAGAATGCCGGCGGCAGCCTCTTCCAGCGAAACGCCCAGCGGTTCGGCGATGTCGCGCTGGATGACCCGGCGCGCGCCTTCGATGTCCAGCGCCATGTCGCCGCCCAGCCGCGATTGCGCGTCAAACCGGCCGAGGACAAGGTTGGCATCGGACACGGTCGGGCGGTCGCCGCCCTTGCCGTAGCAAACGGGGCCGGGGATGGCCTCGGCGCTGAATGGGCCGACCCGCAGCGCGCCGCCATCATCTATCCAGGCGATCGAACCTCCGCCGGCACCGATTGCGTTGATGTCGATGACCGGCATCTGGATCGGCACTGTTTGCAGGGTTGCTGAACGCGTGATCTGCGGCTCGCCGTCCCGGATCAGGCTGATATCGGTCGAGGTGCCGCCAATATCCATGGTGATGATGTCGCTTACGCCCGACATCTGAGAGATATGTGCGGCCGCGACAACGCCGCCCGCCGGTCCGGATAGCACAGTATGCACCGGCTTCTCGCGGGCCGAGATCAGGTTCATCAGCCCGCCGGCGGCGTCCATCACCATCACCTCCTGCTCCTTGCCAAGCCCGAGGCCCTGCGCGGGATCGCGCAGGACCGTGGCCAGGGATTCGAGATACAGTTCCATCACCGGGCGCAGGTAGGCATTGAGAACGGTCGTGGAAGCCCGTTCGTACTCGCGAAATTCGGACATCAGGTCGGTCGAGATGCAGATTGCCGCTTTCGGCATCATTTCCGAGAGGATTTCCCTGGCGCGCCGTTCGTGGCTCGGATTGACGTAGGAATGCAGGAACAGCACGGCCACTGCCTCGACGCCTTCCTCGATCATACGCCGCGCCGCTTCGCGAACATCGGATTCGTTGAGCGGGACCAGCTCGGCACCGGAGGCATCCAGTCGACCCTCGGCAGTGAAGCTCAGCGAACGCGGGACAAGTTCGGTCGGGCGGACAATGTCGATATCGAACAAGGTCGGACGGTTCTGGCGGCCGATTTCCAGAATGTCGCGGAACCCTTCGGTCGTCAGAAATGCGGTCCTGGCCCCGTTGCGCTGGATCACGGCATTGGTCGCTGTCGTCATGCCATGCCCGATATATGCGACATCCGACCCGTCAGCGTTCTGAATCGCTAATGCTTTTTTCAGGCCGGCGGCCGTGCCGAGGGCCCGATTCAACGGCGTCGTGGGCACCTTAGACACCGTTATTCGATGGGTGCGCGCATTGTAGGCGACGCTGTCGGTAAAGGTGCCACCCACATCCGAAGAAACCCTGAACTGCGGTGTCATACGGAAACTTCCCTTCTGTAACGATAACGTTTCAGTTATAAGGAACGGAGCGAGCACCCCTGTCAACCATTTTGTTTCTTGGCGGGATTTGTGCGTAAAGTTAGGTTATTAGCCGTTATGCGAGGAAATGGTTCGGACGGTCTCGGATAGAATCACCTTCGGGCTAACAGTAAAAACAGGAGCAAATTCTTGCCCAAGGAGTCACGAATGATCCCGCGACAGGCGTCGCGCGATCACCGATCCAGAACACAAGAGACCATGCGTCGGATAAAGTCGGCGGCGCATGAGCAGTTCGTGAAGAACGGCCTCGAAGGGACACGCATCGAAACGATTGCGACCCGCGCCGGCGTCAACAAGGCGCTGATCTATCGCCATTTCGGCGACCGCGAGAACCTGTACCGTGCGGTACTGGAAGAGGCCTATCACAAGGTTCGCGCCGCCGAGGCCAAGCTGAAACTCGCCGAGGATCCATGCGAGGCGTTGGAACAACTGGTGGCGTTCACCTTTGAATACTACGTCAGGAATCCCGACTTCCTGGCCTTGGTCGGAGTGGAAAACCTGAACCATGGCAGGCATTTGGCGCAGATCGATACCGAGGTATTAAAGATCTCGAGCCTGCGGAGAATTCTTGGCGATATTATCTCCCGCGGAATAGAGCGTGACCTGTTCAGAGAGGATCTTCGAGAAGACAGTCTCTACCTGATGATATCGGGCCTGTGCTGGTTCACCGTGGCGACGGCGCATACCTTCAGCATCACCTTCGAAATCGACATTCTCGAGCGCAAGGAACTTGACCGGCGCAAGGCTGAAATCGTCGAAGCGGTATTCCGGTTCGTCAAGAAATAGCCCGTTCTCTCGCTGCCCAGTTGTGCTCCCGGAATCTGCACTGAACGCTTTCATCCAGTCGGAACCGGGGCAGCCGCTTCTGGCGCTCGGCACCGGATTGATGGCTTTGTTCACCCGGCCAGATTGCCAATATTGTCACTGAGCGTTCAAAACTGACCCGGTTTCAGCGTTTGATTTTGACCCACCCTATGTGGGGCAAAGCCCCCAAGCGTGCCTCTAAGGCCCTAATCCTTCTGCCGGACCCCGGACAGTCGGTCGAACCCGGCCATTTCCCCTACCAACCGTGCAAGCCTCCATTGCATCTTGAAAGTGGAGAGGGGGCTTTCTGTGCTGTCGAATCCGTAATCTGACTTGGAAGGAGTCGACGCGGTCACTGCCGGAATCCCACGCACCACATCCCATCAAAAAGTCACCTTCAGCAAGTTCTGTCGCAAATCGGCGCGGAGATCGAAGATCGACCGCTCCGACGTTCCTCGCTCGTCCGGATCATGCGCGAATGTTTCGGCGGCAACGATGCCAGCGGCACCTGGGTGCGGGGGCATGGGTTATGACATGATGCAAGCCGCTGCGGTGATGCAGGTCGTGCGGGGCGCTTAGCCAAAGCAGCTATCTTCAGCTTCGGCATCGGCGACCATGCAAGTGTTGCAATGTTGCGCGCCTTCGGGAAGGAACCTCGACTGTTTGCCGCGGTTGATCACATCGCGCTACGACGTGCGGAAAACACAGGCCCAATGGCACCAGAATCCTGAAATTAAGGGCAAAAAGAGCCGCCATACGCCTCGCGTCTCAGATTTAAGGGCAACGCGACAGAGGGACATGGTGTATATCGCACAAATCCGGATCACGTTCACAGATGAAAATATTTCACACTCATCTGAAATCAGGTTACTGATGGACGCATGAAAAAAGTCACTGCCAAAGATGTGGCCGCACGGGCCGGGGTGTCGGTTTCGGCAGTGTCGCGGGCCTATCGGGCGGATGCCTCGATCACCGAGGCCAAGCGCAAGGCGATCTTTGCCGCCGCAGGCGAGCTGGGCTTTGTCAGCAGCGTCGACAAGGTGCTCTCGCAACAATCGACCAATACCATCGCGCTGGTGGTCAGCGAACTGCATAATCCGTTCTACCCCGGCACGGTGGACGAGTTGATGCGGCAATTGCCGGAGCGCGGGCTGCGCGCCATCGTGCATGTGGTCTCGTCCGCCGATGAGGTCGACACGATCATGCGGCAGGTGCTGGATTTCCGCACCGAAGGCGTGATCCTGGCAAGCTCGACGATGACCTCGCAGCTGGCGCGCTCGTGCCGAGCGAATGGCATGCCGGCGGTGCTGCTCAACCGCGTGCAGTCCGACAGCCGCATGATGGCGGTTTGTTGCGACAACTACGGCGGCGCCAGGCAGATCGCGAAGCGATTTTTAGCCCAAGGGCGGCAACGGGTCGCCTTTGTCGGCGGGCGGCGTGATACCTCGACGCATCTTGAGCGGATGCGCGGCTTTCGTGACCACCTTGAAGAGGCCGGCACGGCCATTGTCGAACAATACGATGGCGGTTTCGACTACCAGCAGGCGTTTCGCGTCGGGCAGGAGCTTCTGGCCCGGCGCCCGCTGCCGGACGCGGTGTTTTGTGCCAATGACATCATGGCCATCGCGCTGCTTGACGCGGCGCGGATCAAGCGGGTCTCGGTGCCGGAGGATATTGCCGTGATTGGCTTTGACGACATCCCCATGGCCTCATGGGAGGCCTACCGGCTGACCACCGTGCGCCAGCCGCTGAGACGGATGCTGCGGCAGGCGGTCGACATCCTCACCAGCACCGAGGCGACGCTCGCAACGGGGGATATCCGGGTACTTCAGGGGGCGATGCAGGAACGCGAAAGCGGCTGATGAAAAAATTTCATGAAACCTGGCAGGCCTTGCACTGATGCCGGGTTTCATGGCCCCTCCGCTGACAGACGCCCGATTGTTGGGCGATTCCTGTTCAAGGGAGGTTTGACATGAAATTTACGACATTGATCTCGGCCACAGCGATCACGGTGGCCGGGCTGGCCGCCAGCCTGCCGGCGGCCGCGGAAACCCGGCTCGCCTTTGGCGCGACCAATTCGCAAAGCGCGCATTACGCATATTTTGCCTCTTTGGCGAAGATCGTGAACAACGCCTATCCCGACGGCTACCAGGCCTCGGTGGTGGAAACCGGCGCCACGGTCGACAACCTCAAGCGGATGGCCCGTGACCAGCTTGACATCGGATTGATCACCACCTCGACGCTTTATCACGCCTATAACGGCGTCAAATCCTTTGATGGCCGGCCGGTTGAGTCAAAGCTGCTCTGGGCCTATTCGCTGGCACCGCAGAACGTCGTGGTGCGCCGCGATTCAGAGATCACCGAGCTTGCAGCGTTGGATGGTCAGAAGTTCGGCCCTGGAATGCGCGGCTCTTCAACCGAGGCGACCACGCTTGAGGTCTTCGATCTGCTAGAGATCACGCCGGACTGGGTGCGCGGGACCAACGGCGAACAAGCCAATGCAATCAAGGATGACCGGTCCGAGGGCTTTGTCAAAAGCGCGGTTGGCACCTCCTTTGACGCGCTGACCACCGATATCGCAGCCTTCACGCCGTTGCAGGTGCTGGGTATCGGCGACGCGCAAGAAGCCAAGATCCGCGAAACCCTGCCGGAACTATCGATCGTCGAGATGCCGGGCGGTGACATGGAAAACTCCGGCCCCTATACCGTCTGGGGCTTCATGATCGGCGTCTCGGCGCGCCCGGGCATGGATGATCAGACCGCCTATGACATCACCCGCGCGGTGATGGAGAACATGGCCGAGCAGGAGGCGGCCTTTCCGGCGGTCAAGGGCAAGAACCTGCCAGAGCTGACGTTGCAATATGCCACCAGCCCGTTGCACCCCGGCGCAATCCGCTACTACGAGGAAATCGGCCTGACTGTGCCGGACCACCTCAAGTAACGCGACCGACCGATGCGGGCGGGGTGGCGTGCTGCTGCCCCGCTTGGACCGTCCTTTGCCCAAAGGTGCCGAGATGCCCAAACTCCCGTCTTTCACCAAGCTCCGTCAGGTGAGCATCGCCGGGCTCGCCGTGCTGCTCGGTGCCTTCGTGTTCTACACCTCTTTCAACGGCCCGTTCGAGTCGCTGGTGCAGCGGTCGCTCTTCGTGATGACCATCGTCGCACTCGCGGTGCTGATGAACCCGCTGTTCGAGGGCAGCCGCTGGCGGCCGCTCGGCATGGCAATCGATGCCGCGATCGTCGCGATGGTGACGGTCTCGGGCGTCTATATCATCGGCAATTACGAAACCATCATGACCGATCTGCCCTGGGCCACGACCCGTGACATGGTGATGGGGTTCGGCACGCTGATCTGCGTGCTGGAGCTGGCGCGACGGACCTCGAACTGGGTGTTTCCGCTGATCGTGCTGAGCGCGGTGGGCTATGCTTTCTTTGGCTACCTGATCCCTGGGCAGTTCGGCCATCGCGGCTTTGATGCTGGCTATCTGACCGAGATCATCTTCCTGTCGGACCGCGGTTTGTGGGGGATGTTGGTCAATGTGGCCTCGACGACGCTGGCGGCCTTCGTGCTCTTTGGTGCGATCCTGCTGCACACCGGCGCGGGCGAGACCTTCTTTGACCTCTCGGCCCGTCTCGGCGGGGCACGGCCCGGCGGCGCGGCCAAGATCGCGACATTTGCCTCGGGCTTCTTCGGCGCTATTAACGGCTCGACTGTGGCCAATGTGGCAACCACCGGAAATTTCACCATTCCGTTGATGAAGCGACTGAAATACCCGCCCGCTTACGCCGGCGCGGTGGAGGCCATTGCCTCGACAGGGGGCCAACTGGCGCCACCGATCATGGGCACTGCCGCCTTTGTCATGGCAGAGCTGGTCGGCGTAAACTACTGGTCGATTGCGCTGGCCGGCGTGGTGCCTGCGTTGCTCTTCTATCTTGGAATCTATGCCACAGTGCATGTGATCGCCCGCCGCCAGAGTTTTCGCGCGGTCAGTGCCGAAGACCTGCCGGACTGGCGCGGGGCGATGAGCTTTACCCGGCTGGCCCCGATCGCGGCAGCATTGGGAGGGCTAGGATTTGGCGTCATCAACGGCAATTCTGTCGAGCTGACGGCGTGTTATGGCATGATCGCCATGCTGGTGGCGGTGCTGGTGGCACGGATCGCTGCCGGCGAGGACCCGCGCGCCGTCTTTGGCATCATTCTGCGCGCGCTGGAGGCGGGCGGGAAGGGCGTTGTCATCGTTGGCATCCTGTTGGTCGGTGCCCAGGTCTTCGTGGCGATGATCAACTTGACTGGCTTCGGCGTGGCGGTCACCTCGGCAGTTCTGGCCATCGGGCAGGGGCAGATCTGGCTGATTGCCGGTCTGATGGCAGTGGTCTGCCTGATCGCCGGCATGGGGCTGCCGACCTCGGCGGCGTATGTGATGGTCGCTGCGGTCTTTGCCCCGGCGCTGATCCAGCAGGGCATCGACCCACTGGTGGTGCATATGTTTGTGCTCTACTACGCCGCGCTTTCGGTGATCACGCCGCCGGTATGCCTCGGGGTGTTCGTAGCCGCCACCATTGCCCAGGCTCCCTGGATGAAGGTTGCGATGGAGACTTTGCGGCTCGGAGCCACGGCTTATGCGCTGCCGATGCTGTTCCTTGCCTATCCTGGCATGCTGGGCGGCGGCGGGGCCGAGGATATTGCCCGTGCAGTGCTATCGGGCGCGGTCTTTGCCCTGGGTGTCGCGCATCTGCTGGGCGGGGCCCGGCTGCCCTGGGGCGGGCTTTCACGGCTGCTCTGGGCGGTTCCTGTCGTCTTGGCGCTGATGCCGCCCTGGTGGGCGACACTCACCGCAGCGCTGGTCTTCGGCGGGCTGGTGGTGCTGTCGCGGCAGGCGACCGGGGCGCACCAAGCCCGCAGCTCGCAAGCAGCCTGATCGTGCGAAGCCATAGGGTGGCCTTGTGATGCCTGAGTGCATCACAAGGCCACATCCCTGACACCTAATCTCTAGAAACCACACGAGGGGAGATTCCGACATGACCATCACCTATCTCAAGCGCGGCAAACCCGAGGCTGATCGGGCCCAGGACGATGCGAAGACTGCGGCCGTGGTCGCCGCCACGCTCAAGGACATCGAAGCGCGCGGCGACGCAGCGGTGCGCGAGTTGGCGGTGAAATTCGACGGTTACGACCGCGACAACTATCGCCTGTCGTTGACGGAAATCGAGACGATTATCGCCAAGGTCTCGCCGCGCGATCTGGCCGATATCAAGTTCGCACAGGAGCAGGTCAGGACTTTTGCCCAGGCGCAGCGCGATTCCATGTTGGATATCGAGGTCGAAACCTTGCCTGGCGTCATCTTGGGTCACAAGAACATTCCCGTCCAATCGGTGGGCTGCTATGTCCCCGGCGGCAAGTTCCCGATGGTGGCATCGGCGCATATGTCCGTGGTCACGGCCAAGGTGGCGGGTGTGCCACGCATCGTCGCCTGCACCCCGCCGTTCAACGGCGAACCGAATCCTGGCGTAATCGCCGCGATGCATCTCGGCGGCGCGGACGAGATTTACGTTCTCGGCGGTATCCAAGCCGTGGGCGCGATGGCCATTGGCACCGAAAGCATCGCGCCGGTGCATCTGCTGGTCGGTCCGGGCAACGCCTTCGTGGCCGAAGCCAAACGTCAGCTTTTCGGTCGCGTCGGCATCGATCTATTCGCAGGCCCGACCGAGACAATGGTGATTGCGGATGAGACCGCCGCCGATTCCGAGCTCTGTGCCACCGATCTGCTTGGGCAGGCGGAACATGGCTACAACTCACCTTGTGTGCTGCTCACCAATTCCGAGAAGCTGGCACGGAATACACTGTCCGAGATCGATCGACTACTGTCGATCCTGCCTACCGCCGATACTGCGCGGGTAAGTTGGCAGGACTATGGCGAGGTCATCGTTTGCGATACTTATGAAGAAATGCTCGAGGTTGCCGACGACATCGCATCTGAGCATGTGCAGGTGATGACCGACCGAGATGACTGGTTCCTGGAGCACATGACCTGCTATGGCGCGCTGTTCCTCGGGCCGCGCACCAACGTGGCCAATGGTGACAAGGTGATCGGCACCAATCACACGCTGCCCACCAAGAAGGCGGGGCGCTATACCGGCGGTCTCTGGGTGGGCAAGTACCTGAAAACCCACAGCTACCAGAAGGTCACCACCGACGACGCCGCGGCCCGGATTGGCGCCTACGGCTCGCGGCTTTGCCTGCTCGAAGGCTTTGTCGGCCATGCCGAGCAATGCAACATCCGGGTGCGTCGCTACGGCGGGGTGAACGTGCCCTATGGCGAACCGGCCGTTCTGCCGGAGGCAGCGGAGTGAGCCTGCCACGCACCCCTTCCTTCCGTCTCGTTGGCAAGCGTGCGCTGGTGACGGGTGCCTCCTCTGGTATCGGCCAGGCCTGCGCGGTGGCGCTGGCCGAGGCCGGAGCGCATGTGGTCTGTGCCGCCCGCGGGCGCGACCGACTGGATGAGACCGTGACGCAGATGCAGGCCGAGGGCTGGTCGGCCGAGGCGTTGGTGCTCGACATTGCTGATCTGGATGCGATGTCGGCGGCCTTGCAGGGCCAGCGGTTCGACGTGGTGGTCAATTCCGCCGGTCTCGCCCGCCACGGTCCGGCGCTGGCGACCACTCCCCAGGATTTCGACGCGGTCATGGCAGTCAACCTGCGGGCGGCTTACTTCCTTTCGGCCGCTGCGGCAAAAGCCATGGCTGGCACCGGCGGCTCGATCATCCACATCAGCAGTCAGATGGGCCATGTGGGCGGCATCGACCGGGCAGTCTATTGCGCCAGCAAGCACGGGCTCGAAGGGATGATCAAGGCGATGGCGGTGGAATGGGGGCCGCAGCAAATTCGCATCAATTCAATCTGCCCGACCTTCATCCGCACGCCGCTTACGGTCCAGACTTTCGACAACCCCGAGCGCGCCGCCTGGGTGCAAGAAAAGATCAAGCTCGGGCGGATCGGCGAGGTCGAGGATATCATGGGGGCGGTGCTCTACCTCGCCTCCGACGCGGCAGCGCTGATCACCGGCACTTCGCTGCTGATCGATGGCGGCTGGACGGCGGATTGAGCCGGCCGCGAGACAGACATTCAATTGGAGGAGAACGCATGACTGACACAGCACTTCCCGACGGCTTGCTGGCACTTTTGCGCAAGGTCGATACGCCCACGGTCTGCAATGCCATCGAAGTGGCGCAGGGCAAACGTGGCTTCAACCGCTTTACGCGCGGCACCATGCAGCATTCCAAACCCGGCGATCCGGCGACCGTGGGTTTCGCCCGCACCGCGCGGATCTCGGGTCTGGCACCGCCCACCGAGGCACCCGAGGTGATCCGTGCGCGACGGATGGACTATTTCCGCGCCATGGCAGGGGGCGAGGGTCCGACGGCTGCGGTCGTCGAGGATGTCGATTACCCCAATTGCATCGCCGGTTGGTGGGGCGAGGTGCATGTGGCGGTACACAAGGGGCTGGGGCTGGCCGGCGCGGTCACCAACGGCGTGCTGCGCGATCTCGACGTAATCGATGACGGATTTCCCATACTGGCCGGATCTATCGGGCCAAGCCACGGCTATGTGCATGTGGTCGATATCGGCAAAGAGGTCAGCATCATGGGGATGCGGGTGGCCCAGGGTGAGTTGATCCACGCCGACCGGCACGGCGCGCTGGTGATCCCCGCAGAGGTTATCCCGGATTTGAAACAGGCGATCGAGACGGTGATCGCCAGCGAGAACATCGTGCTCGGCCCGGCGCGTGCGCCCGGTTTCGACATCGACCGGCTGGAGGAGGTCTGGGCGCAGTTCGAGGCGGCCCGGACATGAGCGGCGGTGCGCGGCCGAGCCTCCTGGTGACGCGGCGTCTACCGGCACCGGTCGAGGCGCGGCTGGACAAGACCTATGACGCCACCTTCAACCCGGATGACCGGCCGCTCTCGCCCGAGGCGCTGGCGGCGGCGTTTTGCAAACATGACGCCGTGATGCCGACGGTCAGCGACAGGATCACGGCCGAGATGCTTCAGGCCGAAGGGCGGAGGGTGCAGATCGTTGCCAATGTGGGTGTCGGGTATTCCAACATCGATGTGGACGCGGCGACGCAGACGGGGGTCGTTGTGTCGAACACGCCGAATGTGCTGACCGATGCCACCGCCGATCTCGCGCTGCTGCTCATTCTGGCGGCCACCCGGCGGACCTATGCGGCGGAAAAGCGACTGCGTGAGGGGCGTTGGAACGGGTTTTCCATTGTCGGCGGCCTCGGTCGCAGCATCCAGGGCAAGGTGCTCGGGATCATCGGCATGGGCCGGATCGGTCGCGCCACCGCCGCGCGGGCGGCAGCAGGGTTCGGGATGGAGATCGTCTATTACAACCGCTCGGAGATCGACGATCTGCCCTTTGCGGCGCAGAGGCTCGAGAGCATCGGCGCGGTGATGGCGGCGGCGGATGTGGTGTCGATCCATGTGCCCGGCGGCGGTGCGGCGCCCTTGGTGACGGCGGATCACATCGGGCTGATGAAGCCCGAGGCCTACCTGATCAACACCGCGCGGGGCGACAGTCTCGACCAGGCGGCGCTGGTCGCGGCCCTGGCCGAGGGGCGGATTGCCGGGGCCGGGCTCGACGTCTTTGCCAATGAGCCGGAGGTGCCAGAGGCGCTGCGGGCGTTGGAGAACGTGACACTGCTGCCGCATCTCGGATCGGCGACCCGCGAGGTGCGCGAAGCCATGGGGCACCTCGCCGCCGACAATCTCGACGCGTTCTTTGGGGGCACGGCGTTGCCCAGCCGCGTGACCTAAGTTGACGCGGTGACATGTCGCGCGGCGTTCATTTGGAGCGCCTCTGGCGGGCCGGGCAGGGGGCACCAGCAAGCCCTGGTTCTGTTTGCTCGGTAACGGCTTGGCGGGCGGCGTGATGCTTGGCATCGTCGCTTTCCGTGACGCTGTCCCCCGGTGATCCGCGCGCCGGAGGCGTAGACCAATGGCATTGTCCGCGACATGGCCGATTTGCCTGACGGATTTCCCATAATGGTCGGCGGGATCGACCCTAGTCACGGTTTCGTCCATGTGCGAGAGATAGGTCCGCCAGTCGAAGTTTTCGGTATGCGGGTGGCGCAGGGAGTTTTTGTCCACGCTGACAGGCATGGTGCCGCGATTATTCCGCAGGTGGGTCTGCCGTCGCTCCATGACGCTTTGAAAACGCTCATTGGCAGCGAAAGCAACGTGACCAAGCCAGTTCAGGCAGGTTCCGCCGACGTGGCGGAATTTGAGCGGCTTTCGACCGTCTTCGAGGATGCGCGGACCTGACCCGCGCATGGCGTGCCGTCAATGCCCGTTGCAACGGACGGGCGACATTTTTTTGGGGATTGAACGAATGACGACCGTATTTGGCTGCATTGCCGACGATTTTACCGGAGCCACGGATCTGGCCGGATTGCTTGCACGCTCTGGGCTGGCGTTATCGCTGCGCATCGGCATTCCAGACACGGCACCGAAAGGTTCCGCACCGTTTGAAATCATCGCCCTGAAATGCCGAACCGCGCCGGTAGAGGAAGCGGTGGCAGAAGCACGAGCTGCGCTGGACTGGCTACGCCGCGCCGGGGCGCAGCGGTTCTTCTGGAAGTATTGTTCGACCTTCGATTCCACGCCACAAGGCAATATTGGTCCAGTGGCCGAGGCACTGATGGCCGATCTGGGCACCGACCAGACGATCTATTGTCCGGCGTTTCCCGAAAACGGCCGCAGCATTTTTATGGGCAATCTCTTCGTCGGCGAACAGCCTTTGGCGGAAAGCTCGATGAAGGATCACCCGCTGACCCCGATGCGCGACAGTAATCTGATGCGGCTTCTGGAGCCACAGGTGACCAAAGCTGTTGGGCTGGCCAACCGGTTGACGGTCGCAAAGGGGCCGCAGGCGTTGCGGGCGGAAATGGATGCCCTGAGGACGCAAGGCGTGGCCCATGTCGTGGTCGATGCTGTGGCCAACGAAGATCTGGCGGTGATCGCCGAGGCCTGCCGCGACATGCCGCTTTTGACGGGGGGCAGCGCCGTGGCGATGCCCCTACCTGCGCTTTATCTTGCCGACGGTACGCTTGCCGCCGATGTTCCCAAAACGCAAAGGCCGCAGTTTGATGCCAAGACAATCGTGCTTTCGGGCAGTTGCTCTGCCATGACCAACCGGCAAGTTTCCAATTACCTAGCTCGCGGCGTTCCTTCCTTTCAGCTCGATCCACTGACGCTGGCCGAAAACGGGCCGCGCACGGTTCTCGAATGGCTGGCGGTGCAGGATCTCGGTGCCGCCCCCCTGATCTATGCCACCGCCAATCCGGAAAGCGTGCGGACTGCGCAGGAAAGGCTGGGCGTCGCCGGGGCCGGAGAAATCGTCGAGGCAACTCTATCGGCCTGTGCGGTGGCGGCGCGGGATGCGGGCGCGCGGCGGGTGATCGTCGCGGGTGGGGAAACCTCCGGCGCGGTCACCAAGGCGCTTGGCGTCAGCCAGCTCGACATTGGTTCCGAGATTGCGCCGGGCGTGCCCTGGACCTATTGCGAGTCCGGCGGGCACCAGATTGCGCTTACGTTGAAATCCGGCAACTTCGGGACCGAGACCTTCTTTACAGACGCACAGGATAGGCTGATGTCATGAGCGAGGAAGCCCGTTTACGCGAACAGATCTGCCTTTTGGCCAAGTCCATGTTCGACCGCGGCCTGACCGGCGGCAGCACCGGCAATATTTCGGCCCGGACAGAGGATGGCGGCCTTCTCGTGTCGCCCACTGGCACCAGTTTTGGCCGGCTTGATCCCGGTCGGCTGAGCCGTTTCGATTCGCGGGGCCGGCAAGTGGACGGAGACAAGCCGACCAAGGAAATGCCCCTGCACACCGCCTTCTACGACACGCGGAGCTCTGCGGCCGCAGTGGTGCATCTACATTCCTGTCACGCGGTCGCGCTGTCGTTGATGCCGGATGCGGACGAAGACAATTTCCTGCCGCCGCTCACACCCTACGGCATCATGAAGCTGGGCCGCGTCAAGCTCTTGCCCTTTTTCCTGCCCGGCGATCCGGCGATGGGCGCGGCCGTGCGCGGTCTGGCCGGCAAACGTACGGCGGTGATGCTGGCCAATCACGGTCCGGTGGTTGCCGGCAAGGACATCGAGGCGGCCTGCAACGCCATCGAGGAACTGGAAGACACCGCGCGTCTGGCGATGCTGACGCGCGGCCTGAACCCGCGCGCCCTGACTGACGCGCAGGTCCAGGCGCTGATCACGAAGTTCGATGTGGAGTGGGATGTATGAAATTTTCTGCCAATCTGGGGTTTCTGTGGAATGACCGCCCCTTGCCGGAGGCAATTCGCGCCGCCAAGGTGGCCGGTTTTGACGCCGTGGAATGCCATTGGCCCTACGATGTGCCTGCCGAAGCGGTGAAAGCGGCGCTCGATGAAACCGGGCTGACGATGCTGGGCCTGAACACAAGGCGCGGCGATGTTGGCGCTGGTGACAATGGCCTGTCCGCCATCCCCGGTCGCAAGGCCGAAGCGCGGGCCGCCATCGACGAAGCAATCGCCTATGCCACGGCCATCGGCACGCCCAATATTCATGTCATGGCAGGGTTTGCCGACGGGGACGATGCTCATCAGACCTTTCTCGACAACGTGACTTACGCTTGCGCCCAGGCGGTGCCCCACGGCATCACCATCCTGATCGAACCGCTGAACAAGTATGACGCGCCGGGCTATTTTCTGACGACGACCGATCAGGCGCTGGCGATCATCAAAGCCATCGGCACCCCGAACCTTAAATTGATGTTCGATTGCTATCATGTGCAGCTCATGGAAGGCGACCTGAGCCACCGGATCGAGGGGCTCTTGCCGTATATCGGTCATATCCAGTTCGCCTCCGTCCCCGATCGCGGCGCACCCGATCACGGCGAGATCAACTACAACCATGTATTCGAAGTCGTAGGCGGTCTTGGCTATGACGCCCCGCTTGGCGCGGAATACAAACCCGGCACCAACACCGATGACACGCTGGGTTGGATGAATATTTGGGCGCGCGACAGCGTGTAGCCCACGGACATTGCGCGGGTCTCGGAAATCGATACCTATCCAGCCCTGGTATCGGATCGCTGACGGCCCATTTCAGCAGTCTGGTTGGCGACTGAATCTCGTGTAAATCGAGGACTTATCGGCGGCACCGCCGAGGGGGTGCAAGTGCGTTCCTTCGGTCTCGATCCGCCATGCCGCGCGGCTACCCACCTGACACAAAATTGAGAAACGGGTTTCACCAAAATGTTTGACAGGCGGAGGTCTCCTCCCTAACCTACCGTTCAGTAGATAACGGAGGAGAAACCATGTCAGCCCTTTCAAGGATCGCCATTGTCGCTGCGGCCACGGCGTTTGCCGGCCCGCTTGCAGCGCAGGATTACAGCTGGAACCCGGATCGTCCGATCAACATCATCGTGCCGTGGTCGGCAGGTGGATCGACCGACCAGGTCACCCGCGTCGTCGCCCCCATCCTCGAAGAGGCTCTGGGTACTGAGGTCGTGGTGGTCAACCAGACGGGTGCGTCCGGCTCCACTGGCACCAAGGCCGCGCTGGACGCACCGCGCGACGGCTATACCTGGACTGCGAACGCCATTGCCAACAATGCCACCTATTCGGTGACCGGGCTGATCGAGGACACGTCGATCGAGGATTATCGCATCTATCTGCACGTTGCGAACGTGCCGGTGGTCAGCGTCAATGCGGATGCGCCTTATCAGACCTTCCCGGAACTTCTGGAAGCCATGAAAAACGGCTCGGTTACGGTCGGCACCGCCGGCGTGAACTCCTCTGGTGGCATGGCGCTTGCGGCCGTCAAGGAAGGTGCCGAGAGCGAATTGTCCGGTGCGCGGATGATCACCTATGACGGTGGCAACCCGGCCGTGATCGCCGCGGCCTCGGGCGAGGTGCAGGTCACCACCCAGCTTGCGGTGGAACAGACCGAGATGATCCGCGCCGGGCGGTTGCGCGCGCTGGCGGTGCTCTCTGATACGGCGCTTGAGGTCGAGGGCATCGACCCGGTCCCGCCAATCACCGACTTCATGCCCGACTTCCATGTGGCTGCGGATTACTTCGGCGTATTCATCCCCGCGGGTGCCCCGCAAGAGGTTTATGACACCGTTGACCAGGTCTGGGAGGACCACGTCATGAACAGCGAAGCGCTAAAATCCTATGCCACCGACCGCGGCGCGGTCTTTGCGCCCAGCTATGGCGAGGCCGCGCTCGAAAAGGCGATGCCGGTGGTGATCGCCGAGGCCTGCGCCCGTGTGACCCGCGGCGAGGCGGTCGTCGATCCGTCTGAAATTGGCATCGACTGCCCCGCGGAATAATCGCAGACTTCGGGCGAGGCCTGTTGGCTTCGCCCGAACGTCCCGCTGTTACGCTTCAATTTCTATCCACAGATAGGTGATTCCATGCACATGGCCTTGGCGGACCGCCTCACCGCTATCCTGTTTCTCATGCTCGGTCTGGCGCTTCTGGTCGGCGGCTACACCATGGACCGCCTGGAGATCCGGCAGATTCACCCGGCGTCGATCCCGGGCCTGGTGCCGATGATCCTTGGCGTGCTGCTGTCGATCTGCGCGGTGCTGCTGTACCGGTCGTCCTACAGACCGGAAGAACGCAACGCCGCGCCGGTTTTTTCGGGCGGGTCCTGGGGGCGACTGGGGATCACCACGGTGATCTGCACGGTCTATGCGCTGGGGCTGGTCGGCTGGCTGCCGTATTTCTGGGCGACCTTCGTCTTTGCCGTCTGCTTCACGCTGATCTTCTCTTTCCCGCTGGATGGTGAAAGACGGACGCAACTGATCGCGGTCGCCGGGGCACTGGTGCTGGGCGTCGGGGTGGCGCTGGGTTCGTCGCTTCTGTTTCAAGAACTTTTCCTGGTGCGGCTGCCATGAGCGGGCTGGGCGATCTGATTGCCGGGCTGAGCTCGTTGCTCACACCGATGATGCTGTTTCATGCGGCTTGGGCGACGCTTCTGGGCATCGTGGTGGGCTCGCTACCGGGGCTGACGGCGACCATGGGCGTGGCGTTGATGACCACGCTGACCTATTCGCTGGATTCCACATCCGCCATCTTTGTTCTGATCTGCATGTATGTCGGCGCGATCTATGGCGGGTCGCGTAGCGCAATCCTGCTGAACATTCCCGGCACGCCGGCCAGTGCGGCGACGTCGCTTGACGGCTATCCTCTGGCCAAGCAGGGGCGGGCGGGCTACGCGATGGGATTGGCCACTGCCGGATCGGCGCTGGGGACGATTGCGGGCGTTCTGATGCTGGTGCTGATCGCACCGCCCTTGGCCGAGGCCGCGCTGAACTTCGGCAGTTTCGAGTTCTTCTGGCTGGCGGTCTTCGGTATCCTGATTTCCGGCCAGTTGACCGCCGACACCACGCCGCTCAAGGGCTATATCGCGGGCTTGTTGGGGCTGGCGGTGGCAATGATCGGTTCCGAGGGCATCCACGCGCATGTGCGGTTTAACCTTGGGGTAGGGGATCTGAACGCAGGCATTGCGCTTATTCCGGCAATGGTCGGTGCCTTTGGCTTTGCAGAGGTTTTGACGGCGATGTGGAACAAGGCCGGCGAAGTCGTCGCCAAAAAGGACAAGAGCGACCGGACCATCCCTGACCTTGCCGATCTGTGGCGCTACAAGTTCACCATCGCGCGCTCTGGCATCATCGGCACCATCGTCGGCATCATTCCAGGCGTCGGCGAAGATATTGGCGCTTGGGCCAGCTATGCCACCGCGCGCAAGACCTCGAAGGAAAAAGAAAAGTTCGGCCACGGCAGCCACGAGGGGTTGATTGCCGCCGAGACCGGAAATTCCGCCGTGGTGCCCGGTTCGCTGATCCCTGCGATCACGCTGGCCGTGCCCGGCTCGGCCTCGTCTGCCGTTCTGATCGCGGCGCTCTTTATCCACGGCATCCGCCCAGGGCCGCTGATCATGATCGAACAGCCGCATTTCGTGGGGCTGATCAGTGCCATGGTGTTGATCGCGACGCTGTTCATGGCGATCTACGGCCTCACGCTGACCAAGGCCTTCGTGCAGGTGCTGCGCGTGCCCTATAGCTATCTGATGCCGGTGGTCTTTGTGCTCTGCGTCATTGGCACCTACGCTTTGAGCCAGCGGATCTTCGATATCTGGATCATGGTGTTTTTCGGGCTGGTGGGGTTCGTCCTGCGGCAGATGAAGTATCCGATGGCACCGCTGGTGCTGGGCATCATCCTGGGCGACCTGCTGGACAAGAGCCTGCGGCGCGGGTTGACGCTGAGCGATGGCGATCTGGCACCGTTCTTCACGCGGCCGGTGTCGGCGGCATTCGTGGCGGTAATCGTTCTGTCCATCGCGATGAACATGCCCGTGGTGCGGCGCGTGACGCTGGCACCGTTCCGCTGGATCGGAGCGCGCCTGAATGCTTGAGTATACCCTGTGCAACGAACTGCTCGCCAAGGAGGGCCGCAGTCTGGCCGAACAGGCGCGTGTTGCTGCCGCGCTGGGGTATTGCGGGCTGGAACTGGCACCCGCCACGCTAGGCGACGCGCCGCATGACCTGAGCGCGCAGGTGATTGCCGATCTTCGCGCCGTGATCGAGGCCGAGGGTCTCCGCGTTACCGGATTGCATTGGTTGCTCAGCGGCTATCCCGACCTTTCGATCACCGATCCGGCGCGGCAGGGCAGGACACAGGACATTCTCGTCAAACTGGTGGAGCTCTGCGCGGCGCTCGGCGGCGAAGTCCTGATCCACGGATCGCCAAAGCAACGGCTGCGCCCGGAGGGGATGGAAGATGCCGCGCTGACCGCCCATCTGGCTGCTTTTTTCGCGCCGGTGGCAAAGGCGGCAGAGCAGGCGGGCGTGATCTATTGCATCGAGCCGCTGTCGCGCGCCGAGGACAATACCATCAACACTGTGGCGCAGGGCGCGGCGCTGGCACGGGCCATCGGCAGTCCGGCATTCAAGACCATGATCGACATCAGCGCCGCAGGTCAGACCGAGCCGCCGGTGGCCGATTTGATCCGCCAATGGGTGCCGACCGGCATGATCGGGCATATCCACGCCAACGACACCAATCGCGGCGCGCCGGGAATGGGGGATGACCCGTTTCCCGAGATCGTCGCCGCACTGCTCGACACGGGTTGGAATCGGCCCGTCGGCGTCGAGCCATTCCGGACCCTGATCGACGCGCGCGTCACCGCCGCCACCGCAATTGCCACCCTGCTTGCTTGTGAAAAGGCCTGTGCATGACAACACTCACGATCCTATCGGCCACCTGGTCGGAACGCCCCGTCACCATGCGGCTGCCGTTCCAGTTCGGCAGCACCGAGGTCCGCGAAACCGCCGAGGCGCATGCCCGCGTCGAGATCGAGGTAAACGGCACTCGGGTCACGGGCCGGTCGGCACAGCTCATGGTGCCGCGCTGGTTCAACAAGAGCGCGGAGATGAGCAATGCCGACACCATTGATGAATTGCGCGCGGTCGTGGACAGCGCGGTGGCCGGGGCCCCTGGATTGCGCGGCACCGCGCTGGACGTGACGCGCGCCTTGCGTGACGGCCTGGACCGGGCCTTGCCTCAGACCCCGCCGCTGGCGCGCTGTTTCGGGCCCGCGCTGGTCGAGATGGCGGTGATCGATGCGATCTGCACAGCGCTGCGGCTCCCTTTCTGGAAGGCGGCGCGCGAAGATGTCTTCGGGCTGGTCAGCGGCTGTCCCAACGATCTGTTGCCTGCCGATCTGTCTCGGTCCTTGGATTCTATATCTGCGCCAAAAGCGCTTGTCCTGCGCCATACCGTCGGCTTTGACGCGCCCCTGCGGCAGGCCGATGTCGGGCAGGACCGCCCAGGAGACGGGCGGCCGGTATCGCTGGACGAAGTGATCGAGGAAACCGGCGTGTCAGCGTTCAAGATCAAGCTCAAAGGCGGCCCGGATGCCGATCATCGTCGTCTGTGCGACATCGCCGGGCTGCTTGACAAGGGCGGTGACTATGCGGTGACGCTGGACGCCAACGAGCAATATGCGCCCAGGGATTTCGAAGCCTTCCTGAGCGCGCTTGCCAAGGATGCAACGCTGAAGCGTTTCTTCTCAGCGGTCCGCTTTGTGGAGCAACCCTTCCCGCGCGAGATCGCCCTGACCGCGCCCGTTGAAGCTTCGCTTCCACTGATCATCGACGAAAGCGACGACACAGAGGATGCCTTTGCCCGCGCCCTGGCCCTCGGCTGGTCCGGCACTTCGATCAAGAGTTGCAAGGGCGTGCTCAGGGCATTGATCAACAAGGCGCGCGCCGAAGTGGCGGGGGCGATCCTCTCGGGCGAGGATCTGACCTGTCAACCCGGCATCTGCTGGCTTCAGGACGCGGCGATGATGTCGGCCTGCGGTGTGCGGGACGTTGAACGCAACGGCCATCATTTCGCAGGCGGAATGCAAGGCGCGCCGGAAGAAGAACGCGCGATGCTGCTGGAGCGCCATGACGATATCCTGATGCAGGATCGCAATGGAGTGGCGCTTCGCATTGCCGGTGGCAGTGTCGAAATCGGCTCTCTGGCCCGCCCCGGTTTCGGCTGCTAAGGAGAAGAGAGCCCCGGGGCGGGGGATCGCACGACCATCGAGAGGACGCATGGCCAAGCAAGTTACCCCGATCCGCAAGGACCGCAAGCGCAACCCGCAAGTGACCCGGGCCGCCATTCTTCATGCCGCCCTGGAGGAGTTCAGCGAGGTCGGCCATTCCGGCGCGCGTGTCGACCGGATCGCCGCTCGGGCCGGTGTCAGCAAGCCGATGATCTATGACTATTTCGGCGACAAGGACGCGGTTTATGCCGCGGCACTCCGCGAAGCCTATGTGCAGATTCGTCAAGGCGAAATGACGCTGGAGCTCGATACGCTGGAGCCGGAAGAGGCAGTGCGTGCGCTGGTGCATTTCACCATGAACCACTTCTGGAACAATCCGTGGTTCATCCGGATGCTGAACACCGAGAACCTGATGGGGGGCGAAACCGTGCGGACGCTGGACGACGCCACCGAGATCCAGTCGGTCCTGTTGCGCCGTGTCGAGGAAATCCTGCGGCGCGGCAATACATCAGGTCAGTTCCGTTCCTCCATCGACCCGGTGGAGCTGTATATCTTTATCGCCTCGGTCTGCTGGTTCCCGATCTCCAACATGCACACGCTCAGCGCGGTCTTCCGCGCGCCGATCTCGGAAGACTGGTTGACGGTCCACGCCGACAAGGCTGCGGACATGATCGTGGGTTATCTGCGGCGGCCCGAGACGGACGCCGACTAGGTTCTCCCGACAATTCAAAACTGACCCCCGGCAGAGCCGAATATCGCGGTGTCTCAAGCATCGATCATTGACTTGATTCTCTTAAACTACTAATTAGTAGTTTATAGGCTACCAGGTGGAAGCTTGCGGGAGGATACATGAACAGCATCGCGTTTTCCTGTCTTCGCCCGTGCAGATTAACGGCACCCAAGCGCCGCGTGCGCCCGAAAGACCCCGAGAAAAAGGAAGCAAGACAATGACCACACAACGCATCGGCATCATCATGCACGGCGTCACTGGACGCATGGGGATGAACCAGCACCTGATCCGCTCGGTCCTGGCCATCCGCGACGAGGGCGGCATGCTGCTCAAGAACGGTGACCGGCTTGTTCCGGATGTGATCATCGTCGGTCGCAACGAAAAGAAGATCGCCGAACTGGCCGCCAAACACGGCGTCGAGCGCTATACGACCGATCTGGATGCGGCACTGGCCAATCCCGACGACACCATTTTCTTCGACGCCGCCAGCACCCAGATGCGCCCCGGCCTTCTGCGCAAGGCAATCGACGCGGGCAAGCATGTGTATTCCGAGAAACCGGTCTCCGAAGGGCTGGATGAGGCGATTGCCATTGCCAAACACGCCAAGGCAAAGGGCGTGAAGAATGGCATCGTCCATGACAAGCTGGACCTGCCCGGCCTCCTGAAGCTCAAGCGGCTTCGCGACAGCGGGTTCTTCGGCAAGATCCTCTCGGTGCGCGGCGAGTTTGGCTATTGGGTTTTCGAAGGCGACTGGATGGAGGCGCAACGCCCGTCCTGGAACTACCGCAAGCAGGACGGCGGCGGCATGGTGTCGGACATGCTCTGCCACTGGCGCTATGTGCTCGACAACGTCGTGGCACCCGTGAAGGCGGTGAACTGTACCGCCGTGACCCACATCCCAGAGCGCTGGGACGAAAACGGCGAGCGTTATGACGCCACCGCCGACGACGCGGCCTATGCCACGTTTGAGCTGGAAGGCGACATCATCGCCCAACTCAACAGCTCGTGGTGCACCCGGGTGCGGCGCGACGACCTCGTGACCTTCCACATCGACGGCACCCATGGCAGTGCCGTGGCCGGGCTGCATACCTGTTATTCTCAGGCGCGCGTCAACACGCCCAAGCCGGTCTGGAACCCCGATCAGAAGCAGACGATGAATTTCTTCGATGATTGGGTGGAAGTGCCTGACAACAAGGATTTTGACAACGGTTTCAAGGTGCAATGGGAGCAATTCCTGCGCCATGTGGTCGAGGATGCGCCGTGGTCCTACACGCTGGAAGAGGGTGCCAAGGGCGTGCAACTGGCGGAGCTGGGCTATGAAAGCTCCGAGAAGCGCTGCTGGCTCGACGTGCCGGCGCTGGACATCTGAGGAGGCGGACATGGCACAACTCATCCTTCCCACAGCGGGCGGCGGCACCGCCCCGTTCGAGATCACCGCAGGCCCGGTCCCCGCACCGGGCGGCGACTGGACCCGCACCGCCTATGCCGCGGCCCATGTGGTCGCTGACCCGTTGGCGGCGGTCGATCCCGGCGATGGCGTCGCGGTCGACTGGGACCGCACGCTGGCCTTCCGCCAGCACCTGTGGTCGCTGGGCCTCGGCGTGGCCGAGGCAATGGACACCGCACAGCGCGGCATGGGGCTGGACTGGCCGACCTCGCTGGAGCTGATCCAGCGCAGCATGGACGTGGCCCCCGAAGGCGCGCTGATCGCCAGCGGCGCGGGGACCGATCACCTTGCCCCCGGCCCGGAGGTCACCCTCGACGACGTGATCGCCGCCTACGAGATGCAATGCGAGGCGGTCGAGGCCACCGGGTCGCGCGTGATCCTGATGGCCAGCCGCGCGCTGGTGCAGGCGGCGAAGGGGCCGGAGGATTACGCGAAAGTCTATGGTCGTGTTCTCTCGGGGCTCAAGCAACCCGCAATCCTGCACTGGCTGGGCGAGATGTTCGACCCGGCGCTGGCGGGCTACTGGGGCGATGCCGATCACATGACGGCGATGGAGACCTGCCTTTCGGTGATCTCCGACAATGCCGACAAGATCGACGGCATCAAGGTCTCGCTGCTCTCGGCCGAGAAAGAAATCGCCATGCGCCGTCGCCTGCCCGAGGGCGTGCTCATGTACACCGGCGACGATTTTAACTACCCCGAGTTGATCAAGGGCGACGACCAGGGCTATTCCCACGCGCTCCTGGGCATCTTCGACCCGATTGCCGGGGCCGCTTGCCGGGCGCTGAATGCACTGGCCGCGGGCGACGACGCGAAATACCACGACGTCTTCGACCCGACCGTGCCGCTGGGCCGACACATTTTCAAGGCACCGACACGGTTCTACAAGACCGGGGTGGTTTTCCTGGCCTACCTGATGGGACACCAGGATCATTTCACCATGGTCGGCGGCCAGGAAAGTGCCCGCTCGACCCTGCACCTGGCCGAGGCGATCCGGCTGGCAAACGCCGCGCAACTCTTCACCGATCCCGACGAGGTGGTGCGCCGCGCGACGCCGGTGTTTCAGGCACGGGGGGTGTGGGCATGAGAACGCTCAACGCCGCCGACCTGTCGCTGAACACCGCCACCGTGTCAAAGCAATGGTCGCTTGAAGAGTGCATTGAAGGCTGCAAGCGTCACGGCATTGGCGGTATTTCTCCCTGGCGCGACAAGTTGCAGGAATGCGGTGTCGACCGCGCCGCCAGGCTCATCCGCGAAGCGGGGCTGGGCGTGTCCGGGCTCTGCCGGGGCGGCTGGTACACCGCCGAGGGTGCGCTGACGCAAGACGTGATTGACGACAACAAGCGCGCCGTGGACGAGGCGGCGGCCATCGGGGCGGAAACCCTCGTCATGGTTGTCGGTGGGCTGCCGGAAGGCTCCAAGGATATCGTGGCGGCGCGCGAGATCGTCACCGAGGGGCTGGCGAAAACGCTGGAATATGCCCGCACCCAAGGTGTCAGGATCGGAATCGAGCCGCTGCACCCGATGTATGCCGCCGACCGCGCCTGCGTGAATACCACGGGGCAGGCGCTGGATATTTGTGACAAACTGGGTGTCGGCATCGGCGTGGCCCTTGATGTCTATCACATCTGGTGGGATCCGGAGATTGCCGCCCAGATTAGGCGCGCGGGCAAGGAGCGAATCCACGCCTTCCACGTCTGCGACTGGATGAGCCCGACAAGGGACATGCTGACGGACCGCGGCATGATGGGCGAGGGGGTGATCGACATCCCTGCCTTCCGTCAGATGGTCGAGGCCGCAGGCTTTGACGGGTTGGTCGAGGTCGAGATCTTCTCGGCCGAAAACTGGTGGAAAAAGCCGGCTGACGACGTGCTCGCGGCCATGGTGAACGCGCTTCCGTCCATCTAGGCAGGCGACAGCCACAGCGCAAAATCGTCAAAAACTCGCATTGCCCTCCCGTTCGGTCAAGAACAGGGAGGGCATTCGTATTTTTACCCGATAAAGTGAACGACTACCCGCGGAGGCCGATAGCATCATTTGGAGGAATGAAATTCCAGATACTGCAAGATGATGTCGTCGGTGACATTGCCCGAGGTGGTTGAAAAATATGCCCGCGCCCAGAACCGCCTGCCCCAGTAGTGCTTGCGCAGTTCCGGGAACTCCATCTGGATGCGCCGGGACGGCCTCCGTTTGATCCGCAGCCTGACATCCGACAACGAGAGTTTTGGCTGGATCGACAGGAACATGTGGTCCCGCGCCAGGACGCCGCGCACGATGTGGACGCCCATTTCCTCTCAGGTCTGCCGAATGATCTCACGGATCCGGTCCCGCATCGGTCCCTGACGCATGTCGTCACAGGGAGGTTTGGATGCGCTTTTCATCGTTGGTTAAACTGGCGCAGCCGGAGTTTGAGCTCCACTTTCCGGCTTCGTGTCGTGACGCGCATCTCGCCAGGCTGAGCGCTGCCACGAACCTTTTGCATCCCGAGCCGATTGCGCATCTGACCGTTGAGGCAGGAGTATTTCAGGTCGATATCCCCTTTGGCCGCATTAAAGGCGTTATTGCGCTGCGCCCAGACTTCGACCTCCTGCGGCGTTCCACCGAACTTTCACACAGTGATCTCTTCGCTAGCGGCAAACGCCGGGACTGCCCGGCAGAAAGGTGGCCGCACTCACGGCGGCTGTGGTGCCCAGGAACCTGCGGCGGCTGATTGATTTCGACATTTTGTCCTCCCTTTCGTGACGCGCGCTGTGCGGAAACGTAAACGGCATACGAACATCATTTCATGGTGACGGACGTTAAGGGCAATGATACTCGTATGTTAACGGATATTTTGCAGCATTGCGTCCGCTGCCCGGCTTGCGCAGGATCTGCGGGGAACGCGATGGCAAAATACCGAACAGGAGTCCGCCAATGGCGCAGGGTGACAACAGGAAGGTGACGCTCAAGAACGTCTCGAAAGCCTCGGGCCTATCGCTGACCACCGTGTCGCGGGCACTGCGCCAGCCCAAGGCGGTACATGCCGATACGCGCGCCAAGCTCTTGGGCAAGTTCTCCGGCCCGGTCGTCGAAGCCTGGAACCTGCGCGACAGCGCCATAGACAGTGCCGTTGGCTTCGACAACTACGCAGCCTCTGTCGAGATGACCCGCTCCCTGATTGAACGGGGTTCCGAAAACATCGTTATGGTCGGGGGCGCGGCCCATCGCAATGACCAGACCGAAGACCGGACACCCGGTTTTGTCGATGCCATGCGCGGGGCAGGGTGCAGTGTCACCAAAGACACGATTGTCGAGGACGACAGCCCGGCCACGATCGAGGGCGGGGGCGCGCTGATCCAGCGCCTCATGGCGCGCAAAGATAAGCCCGACGCGATCTTCTTCCTCGGGCCTCGACGAAATGCGTGACATGGTCAGCCAAATCGGCGAGATCGAGCACATCGTCTGCCACCTGGCCACTTTTACCCGCAGCATTTTCCCCGGCGGCAGCCTGTCGAACTGGAAACATATCGCCGTCCAGCCCGACCGGAGCACATGGGAGGCCCCCGATCAAGGCGGCGGCTACGCCTATGGCCAGCTCTCCCACGCGCTCGGCATTCTCTACTGGCTGACCGACCTGCGCGCCGCCGAGACACTTCACGCCATCGCCGCCTCGGACAAGGCCCAGGGGGCGGAACAAATCATCAAACAGAACCAGAAGGCAGTCTCAGAATGACAGATTTCACAAATCAGACCGCCATCATCACCGGGGGCGCACAGGGCATCGGCCGCGCCGTCGCCAACCGCCTCGCCAAGGGCGGCGCGCGGATCGCCATTTGGGACCGCGACACGGCGCTTGGCGACACGGCCGCAGAGGAGATCGGCGGCGGCGCATTCGCCTGCGATGTCGACGTCTCGGACTGGGCCAGCGTCGAGGCGGCTATGAAAGCGACGCTGGACACGGCAGGCCGCGCCGACATCCTGGTGAACTCCGCCGGGATCGCGGGCTCTAACCGGCCGCTGGTCGATTACCCGGTCGAGGAATTCCGCCAGATCACCGAGATCAACTTGCTCGGCACCTTCCACGTCAACCGTGCAGTGGTATCCGCGATGACCGACCAAGCCTATGGCCGCATTGTCAACATCGCCTCGGTCGCGGGCAAGGAGGGCAATCCCATGGCCAGCGCCTATTCCGCATCCAAGGCTGGGGTGATCGGGCTGACAAAGTCGCTGGGCAAGGAACTGGCCGACAAGGACATCGCGGTGAACTGCGTGACGCCCGCCGCTGCGCGCACCCGGATCTTCGACCAGATGAAGCAGGAGCACATCGACTACATGCTGTCGAAGATCCCGCGGGGTCGGTTCCTCGAACTCGACGAGGCCGCGGCAATGATCGCCTGGCTTTGTTCGAAAGAGAACAGCTTCACCACCGCTTCGGTCTTTGATCTCTCGGGCGGCCGGGCGACCTACTGATGGCGCACTGGCTGGACGGGATCACGCTGATCGACCCCCATCACCACTTCTGGGAACTGTCGCGCTTTCCCTACCGCTGGCTCGCCCCCGATGCGCCGCCCGCGCGTTTCGGCGACAAGGCCACAATCCGCCGGGTTTCCTTCCGGCGGATTACCTCGCGGCTTTCAAAGGCCTGCCGCTCTCGGCCAGCATCCACGTTCAGGCCAATTGCGGCACCGCCGATCCGGAGGACGAAACCCGCTGGTTGCGAGAGCTTTCGGGCACTACTAGCTGGCCCAGTGCCATCGTGGAACACCACCTTGCCGGAATAGAGCCGCTTCACCGCTTCGCAGACATGCCCCGCCGTGAACGGCGCGCGCAACATGTCGTGGCACATGCAGGGTCCGGTGGCGTATTGCCTCTCTGCTGCCTGCATGTGCAGCACCGCATTAGGAACAGGTGCAGACCGCCCGCGTGATCGTAGTGCAGATGGGTGACGATAGCCTGCGTCACCGCCTCGGCCTCCAGCCCCAGAGGCTTTAGAGCCTCGCTGCGGAACGGCGGCAGAGATCGGTTACAAGGAGCCGGAGCTTGCCGATCTGGCTGCGGCCATTGCGGACATGGATGGTGCGATCGTAGACGAGGACCTGGCAGCCCGGGCCGAGGCGGACGAACGGTTCCACGCCGAATTGATGCGTCTGGGGGCAATTCGCGTGTCGCCATGATCGCAGCGATGATGAGCGACCAGGCGCGCCGCGCAAAGGTTTCGACACTCTTTCTCCGCCCTCTACCGGTCCGGTCCAACGAGGATCACCGCGAGGTCCATGCTGCGATCCTCGCGGGTGACGCAGCCCGGGCGCGACGTCTCCACGGCAAGCATCGCCGCGAAGCGCGGGACGTCCTGGCCGGTATTCTTGAACGGATGCGACTGCGGACCCTTTAGCCCTGCATGCCCGGATTATGTTAACTAGGTCGGCCGTACTGACCTTATTTGCCTATCGTTTTTAAGTGAGAGTTTCGTCCGTTTTCATACTTGGATGCTTGCAATTTCCGACCTAGGTGCAAAGTGTGAGCGATACTTGAACCGCGACTCCTATTCCTTTTGAGGGTAGGGGGACTGCCCCATCTCTTCCATCATCTTTTCCGGGAACACTTCGGCCGGTGTCTTCCATCCGAGGCATTTTCTGGGTGTTGCGTTGAGGCGGTCGCAGATCATTTTCAATTCATGATCTGAGACCGCCGTGATGTCGCGCTTGCGGGGCAGCCATCTTCGAGCGCGCCGGTTGGTGTTTTCGACCGTGCCTTTCTGCCACGGGCTCGAGGGATCGCAGAACCATGTCTGGGTTCCGATCTCGGCCTGAAGATGGGGCCAACTGACGAACTCCGTGCCCCGGTCGAAGGTGATTGAGCGGCGTGCGATGTAGGGCAGGTCGCGCACAGCCTTCATGATTTTACCCATCACTGGCTTGGTGCGTTTGTTCGGGTTCTTCAACAAAACAGTGAAGCGGCTCACGCGCTCCACGAGAGAGGTCACATTTGACTGGCCAAAGCGTTGTTTGAACAAGACAAGATCAGCTTCCCAGTGTTCGAACTGGCGGCGGTGTGCGACATCGTCCGGGCGGAACAGGATGCTGACATCACGGGCGAACTTGGGCTTTTGGCGCTTTCTGGCCCGACGTGGACGACGCGCCTTTCGATGCTCAGGCAGATACCACCACAGCTCCTGATCCATGCCTTCCTTGGAATAGATATAGCGATAAATCGTCTCCTGACAGACACGCAGCGCAGCACCTTCGTAGATCATGCGATTGCCGATCTGCTCGGGCGTCCAGCCTTGTTTGATGCGTGCGATGACCGTCTGGCACAGCTCAGGGTGCCGGATCAGTTTACGCTGCACTGAACGGCGCTTGTTTGTCTGCAACTGAGCCGCATGACCGAAGTAACCTGCGTACTTCTTCGGGAACGCGTCATCCGCTCAGAAATTCCGTTTGATCTCACGAAAGATCGTCGATTTGTGGCGCTTGAGAACACGCGCCATCTCTCTGACAGGCACCTTTGCGTGCCACCAGGTCTCGATCTTGCGGCGTTCTCGCAGTGATAGTTGCGTGTAAACCATTCCCATGCCATGATCTCCTATTAGATAACTCATTGTTTTCTAATAGGAGGCGCACTTCAGGGTAGCGCGCTCCTACTTCGGAAATTTGTGCCGATAATCACTCTTATGTTGATTGTAGGCATCATATACGACTACCGATCTCGCCCCATTTGTTCTGAAAAACCGCAGCGTTGATCGAAAGAGGCCCTGCGAGAGCAGCGCCTACATCAGGGGGCTATCCGTGTCGCCGTCACTCAGCACTGGGCTGGGAAACCCTCGTCGCATTCGAAAGAAAAGTGGTTTAAACGAGCACTTGGGGCGGCACGAAAACGGGACAGTCCAGATCATAGCGGCACCTGCCGGTAGTCGTTCAGTAGCTCGCGCACAGCCACGCCTAAAAAATCATTATCCTTTGGATTGCGCCCCGACCCCGCCCAGTGCCCCCAATCCGACGGGATTGGACGGCATTCGGCGTTTGGCATTTGCGAAACTTCGAATTCTGCGTCTTCCTTTGGAAAATACGCATCCGTCGCGCCGGGCATCACCACGGTTCGGGCCGTTATGCTGGCCAAGGCTGCTTCGAAGCTCGCGTGATCAGGATGGGTGCCAATATCTGCCGTCAGCCAGGTACGGATCTGCGATAGCATGTTATTGGCATCAAACCCGGCGAAGGTTTTTTCCCAATAATCAACAAGAAAGGCCGAGAGGCTTTCAAATCCCAGCTGTTCCCAAGCCCGGATCCGGTAGAATCCATGCGTCGGTGCCCAAGCCGACCAAGCCCGGCCGATTGCCTTCAGCCCCATGGTAGGCGGGCTGGTATAATAGCCCCCGCGAAACGCCGGATCGCAGGCGAGGATTGCCAACATTCCTTCCAGAAAAGCCTTGTTGTGATCCGAAACACGCGCGGCCCCACAGTAAGGCAGGGCGGCCGCCACGAAATCCGGGTAGGACGCCGCCCATTCGAAGGTTTGCAGCGCTCCCATGGAGTGTCCCAGCACAAGCGCCACATGCTTGATGCCTAGATGATCCGCCAAAGCCCGTTGCAGGCGCACATTGTCCCGGATCGTTATCAAGGGAAAGTTTGGCCCGCTGAACGGAGCTGGTGTGTTGTCGGGCGAGGAGCTTAATCCGTTGCCGGAGAGATTGGTCAGCACGATGAAGTGGCGCGCCGGGTCCAGCGGGGCCCCTGCGCCGATTAGAAACTTGCACTGCTCATGTGTGGCCCCGAAATGGCTGCAATAGATCACGGCATTACGGCCATCCGGGGCCAGTGTGCCCATCGTTTCGTAGGCCAACACTGCCTCGGGCAGGACGGTGCCGCATTCCAGCGCGAAATCGGCCACACAAAATGTTTGATGGGGGTTCATCGGAACCTCTAATCGCGGGTTAGCAGTGCTTTGGCGTTGTCGTGAAACACCTTTTGCAACACGTCTGGCGCGTATCCGAGATTCTTGAACTGCTCTACTTCTTCCTTCAGGCTGTCGCACTGCCCACCGGGATAGGCGGTGGCAAAAAGCACTTTGTCGGGGATCAGTGTATTGGCGGCCTGCACGATCATCTCGGCCCCCGGCATCGTGTGATAGCCGGCGTTTTCAAACCACACATTGTCATGGCGCATAGCGATCGCGATCATCTGTTGGGTCCAGGGCCAGCCGCCATGGGAACAGACAATGTCCAGATCCGGAAGATCTGTGGCCAGCGCGTCCACGGTCATCGGATCACCATGTTCCATTCGCAGCGGCTTTATCGGCAGAGGTCCGATGGTAAGGATCACCGGCACGTTCAACTCGATGCACTTCTCATAAAGCGGATAGAGACGCCGATCATTCGGTGCCATGAAGGCGAAACACGGGTCAAGCGAGACGCCCGAAAGCCCCAGTTCGCGAATGGCGCGATCGATTTCTTCGACCGCGGCCCGCCCCTTGAGCGGATCGGTCCCGGCAAAACCGATAATGCGATCTGGATACTTACCCACGATTTCAGCGAGGTAGTCGTTAGAGACCTTCTCGCCCCAGTTGGTTTCAGCATCCCGGGCAGGTATGACAGCCTGGGTCACGCCGGCAGCATCCAGTGTCGCGATGAAATCCTCGATCGAGCCGAGCGGTTTGGGTTTGAAACCCATGCGCTCGAACTCATCGATCATCGCGGGATTGGTCTGGACATATTCAAATTCCCTGGTGGTCGGCCGTGCCCTGAAATCGATGATATTCATGGAAAATCCTTTTTCTACGTCACGCGACTTGAAAACCGCCATCGACCACAAGTGTCTGGCCGGTGATGTAATTGGCGGCAGGGCTGGCGAGGAAGAAGATCGCAGCGGCGACTTCCAACGGTTCAGCCAGGCGACCGAAGCGGTAGCGCTGCTTCTCAGTGTTCGGTCCGACAAAAACGGTCGAACCCTTGCGCAATTCCTCGACGCCTTCGGTTTCGGTGCCCCCGGGGAGAACCGCATTGACGTTGATACTATCCGGCGCAAGGTCGAAAGCCGCTGATTTAGTCAACATGTTGACGCCACCCTTGGATGCGCAATAGGCGGCATTGCCGATAACACCCGGATGCATCGAACTGGTGGATGAGACATTTACGATTCGCCCGCCCTCTGGGTTGTCCTGCATCAGGCGCGCGGCTTCGCGCATGCACAGAAAGGTGCCGCGCAGGTTGACGCGCTGGACCGTGTCCCATTCCTCGGCGGTCACTTCGGTGAAGGGCGTCTTGGGCATGATCCCGGCATTGTTTACCAGGATGTTCACCGTGCCGAAGCGTCCGGCTGTGTCTTCGAAAAGGTGCCGGATCGATTCCTCGTCGCCAACATCGCAGGCCATGGCAACGGCGCTGTGACCTTCGGCCACGAGCGCATCAGCCACCACGCGCCCTGCCTCGGCGCGGCGATTGACGATCACCACATTCGCGCCGGCTTCGGCCAGAAGCCGCGCCGTGGCCTTACCGATTCCGGCGCTGCCGCCAGTGACCACAGCCGTCTGACCACTCAGGTCGGTCATGCCGCGCAGCGTATCGCCGTTGAAGTCAGATTTTTTTTTGGCCATGGCTCAGGCCACCGCTTTTTTAAGAGGACCGTCCCAGGCGTCGTAACCGAAGATCCAGTCCGGATCAGCGAAGTCGCGCAGCCAGATGTCATGGTTCCGCGCCGTGTATTGCACCTTTGCCGTGCGCGCGATGCGATTGGCCTCGTAAACGCGGAACGCGTGATCGACATCGTCCGGAAAGGCACCAATGCACCGGGCCAGCATCGCGCCGTCCTCGACCGCCATAGCCGCTCCCTGGCCCAGATAGGGAGGCATGGGATGAACCGCGTCACCCAGCATTGCGATTGGACCATGTGTCCATTTCTCCAGCGGCTCGCATATGAACTGAGACCACATCGACGACCGTTCCGGCGGCATGGCTTTGACGACCTGAACAAGATCGGGATGGGCACCGTCGAAGGCCTGCAATATTCCCTCGATATCGGCGGGGGCTGAAGACCCTTCGAAATCCCAGGTTTCGCGTGGGGTGCTTGTATAGACGAAGAACTCTTTCCGGTCGGGGGTGAAGAAATAGTGGTTCACCATCCGGTGTTCGCCTTTCTCTCCCCACCACTTGGTATAAAGACCCGTTTCTTGGTCGCCCTGCTTACCCAGAAGCTCGGTCGGGAAGATCGACCGGTGCGCGACCTGTTTCATGAAGATCGGCTTTGGTGCCCCTGCGAGGATCGTCCGCAGCTTGGAGTTCACCCCGTCGGCACCGATAACGATGTCGTGCGTAGCGGTCGATCCGTCCTCGAAGGTCAGCAGTGGCTTGCCGCCCTTCAATTCGTAGCCCACGAGTTTCTTGTTGAACACGACAGTCTCAGGATCAACGGCACCGGTGACAGCGGCATGAAAGTCGCCCCGATGCGCTTGCAGGTAATGCGCGCCAAACCGGTTTTCGCCGTCGACCTCATAATCCAACAGGGTTTCCCCCGTGTCCCACTTGCGGCTGACCCAGTTTGTCATGGCGACACTGGTTTTCAGGAATTGTTGTTCCAGTCCCAATATCCGAAGTACCTTGACTAGGTTGGGGCCCAAGTGGATGGCTGCGCCAACACGGCCGAATGCTGGGGCTTGCTCGTACAGTGTGGTGTCGAATCCCTGTCGTTGCAGTAGAGCGGCTGCGGTTGAACCGCCAAGGCCGGCCCCTACGACCGCGATTTTCAAATTGGCTTTTGACATTTTTCAACCTCTTCTTTGTGTTTTGCGCCTGAAAAAGCCGCATACCGGTGCGCAGAGCCCGGCAATTGGAGCGCGTGTGCCGCTATCTTTGGGCGAACGCATGTGGCGAGAAGAAGCAGGCGAAAAAGCTCAAACTCAAGAAAATTATCGCACTGATATAAAAATGTTATCAGTAGGAAGATTTTCTGGACTGTTTCGAAGAGGGCTCGTTAGATAGGTCAGTACCAGCGCCCAAAAATGCAAATCAGGGTGCAAAATAATACTTATAAAACATAGGGATATAAGGGTGAAAAGCACCGCGTGCATCTAAGATAAGGTGCGGCCCTCATCCAACACGGAGAAAGTCCAGATGACGATCAAGACCACTTTTCGAACGCTTTTTACGGTCAGTGCGCTGGCGATGACGGCCTTCGCCGCCGGTGGAACCCCGGCAACGGCGGAAACGACGCTGCGCCTTATCACGGGCTGGCCGACCACGTCATTCTTTCATGTTCCGCTTCAGAATTTCGTGGAAGAGGTGAACAAGCGCGGTGAAGGGTTGGTCCAGATCCGTATAGTCGGCGGCCCCGAGGTTACGCCCCTTTCTGAACAGATTGGATCGCTCGATCTGGGCGTGAATGACATGTGGTATGGCACGATCTCGGCGTTCCAGCAGCGTGTTCCCGAGGCTCGCGCGCTGGTCCTAAGTGATTACACGGCGGCGGAGCTTCGTGAGCGCGGATCTTTTGACTTGTTGCGCCCGTTCTTTGACAACATTGGCCTGCATTATCTGGGCTATTTCGGCTCGGGCTACACGTTTTATGTCTATCTTAACAAGGAACCCGCCCAGACAGCGGATGGCGATATTGATCTGACCGGCATGCGGGTTCGGGCACCTTTTCTGTGGCATCCGGTCATGAAGCATGTGAATGCGACGCCGATAAATGTCGAGGTCGCCGAGCTGTACGAGGCTCTGTCGCGGGGTCGGGTGGACGGGTTCGGCTGGCTGGATATCGGGCTGACGGATTTTTCCTGGCAGGATCATACCAATTTCCGGATCACGCCCAACTTTTGGCAGGGCGATGTGTCGGTGCTGGTTGGCAAGGAGGCTTGGACCAAGCTGGAGCCAGAGGCGCAAGAGCTACTGACCGAAATCGCGATAGAATACGAGCTGATCGCGCACGACTACATGATAGGCTTGCAGGAGACCGAGACCGCGGCGCTGCATGACGCCGGTATGCAGGATATCGAATTGCAGGGCGAGGCGGCCGAAGCCTATCTCGCGTCAGCGACCGAGGCACTGTGGGATCTGGTGGAAGAATCTTCGGGTGCGAAGAACCGCAATAATCTCGAAGCTGCATTCACGCGTTAACGCGCTTCCATCGAGTGACGGCCCGCCAGACTGATCCGTCGGGCCTCACCCGTCCCTTTGAAACTCCCCTACTCTCTTACGAAAGATAGTGAGCATGATCCGGCTTTTTGATGGCTTGTTGAATGCCATGGCGATTATCGCAGGAATTCTGCTCGCCCTGGTGCCCCTTTTGATCTTCTACGACGCTGCCCTGCGTGTCCTGCGGATAGGGGCATCGGTCTGGGTGAACGACTACAGTGCAATTTTCCTCGTCTATGCGACCTTTCTTGCTACTCCTTGGCTGCAACGCGAGCGTGGACACATTTATGTGGAGGTTATCGCCGATCAGCTGCGCGGCGTCCCTCGTCGCAGGCTGGCACAGTGTGTGGCACTGATCTGCGCGATTGTGTGCCTCTATCTCAGCTACAGATCCGCAACCGTCGTACATGCCAATATCGGATATTACGACGTTTCCGCGATCGAGACTCCGCGCTGGGTTCGCTTCGCGCCACTTCCCATAGGGTTCTTTCTGCTCGCTCTCCAGTTTCTTCGGGATGCGTTCGGTGCCGGGGCACTATCCAACGATACCGTGGCTCTAGGAGGCTAAAATCATGGAATGGTATTCTGCCGCCCTTCTGATGTGTGGATTGATCCTGTTCCTTATGGCGCTTGGTTTCCCCGTCGCCATAGGCTTTCTGATCACCAATATTGTGGGCGTTTACTTGTTCATGGGTGGCGAGCGCGGCGTCTCGCAGCTGGTCGCCAACGGCGCGACCTCCGTCAACAGCTTTTTGCTGGTGCCAATTCCGCTGTTCATCATGATGGGGGAACTGTTCTTTCGATCCGGTCTGTCGAAACGCGCTTTTGACGCGCTCGACAAACTGTTCGGAAACTTCAAGGGGCGGCTGTCCTACATCACCATCGCGGGCGGGACGGTCACGGCAGCGATGTCCGGTTCCAGTCTGGCCAGCACCGCGATGCTGGGATCGATCATGGTGCCCGAGGGCGAACGGCGCGGCTACAAAAGTGCGTTCATCGTCGGACCGTTGCTGGGGGCCGGGGGGCTTGCCATCCTGATCCCGCCGTCGATCCTCATGGTGCTACTGGGTAGCCTGGCGCGGATCGATGTCGGATCGCTTCTGCTTGCGGGGGTGATCCCCGGACTTCTTCTGGCGACGTTCTATGCCGCCACGATCTTCATCATGACAAAACTCGATCCCCAAGGTGCACCGGACTACACTACTGAGAAAATCTCGATTGGGCGAAAGTTCCGCATCTTCACAACGGATGTTCTGCCGCTGTCGCTGGTGATCGTGGCCGTGGTCGGCACCATCATCGCCGGTATTGCGACCCCTTCTGAATCCGCGGCGTTCGGTGTGCTTGCTGTCCTGGTGCTGATGGTGTTCTACCGTTGTTTCGCAATCGACGTGTTGGTTTGCTCTGTAAAGGAATCTCTGCGCTTTTCGGTGATGATCTTCTTTGTAATCGTCGGTGCCTCCACTTTTTCGCAGGTATTCGCCTATTCCGGTGCCACCCATGGGCTTGTGAATTGGGCAACAGGCTTCGATTTCGGCATCTACACGATGATTGCGGTCATTTTCATTGTCTTGCTGGTTGCAGGCATGTTCCTCGACGCAATCTCCACCATGATGCTCACGATCCCTATTCTTTTGCCCATCGTGCAGAACCTGGGGTTCAACGAAGTGTCCTTCGGCGTGATCATGATGATTTCACTGGAGATCGGCGCAGTGACGCCGCCGCTGGGGCTGGCGCTTTACGTCATGCATTCGATCACGGGTGGATCGCTGCGCCTTTCGCAAATCTTCATGGCCGGGCTGCCCTTCTTGATCTGTTCCATCCTGCTGGTGGTGCTGATCGTCGCTTTTCCGCAACTGGCGCTTTTCCTGCCTGAATTGGCACGATGACCAAAGCGTCCATACTTCCCTCCACCAATTTTCAACCGAAAGGAGCCTACCATGCTTCATACTGATGTCGGACCCAAACTCGCCCGTGCAGCGATGGTATTCGTGCGTGACATGATGTGCGTGAAGAAGGACGAAAGCGTTCTGATCACCATCAATACAGGCGCTGACCTGACAGCGGTGAATGCCATTCAGGACGCGGCCTATATGATCGGGGCGAAGGTCTCGACACTGATCCTGGCACCGCGCTTGCCGTTTCAGGGCGGACTGGCCGATGCCTACGTGTCTGACACGGTTGAGGCCGCGGTTACCACTTGCGATGCCTGGATCGACCTGTGCATGCCGTACATGGCGGGATGCCATGCTCATGACGAGGCGATGAAAAACGGGCGTACACGCTATGTGCTGGCCGCCGATATCGGCGCGGATGAAATCGTGCGTATCTTCGGCGGTGCCGATCTGGACACCCTGTTTGAATTTGGGGACATTTTCTCCGGGCTGATCGAAAAGTCCGTGGGCAAGACCGGGCGCGTGACGACGGCGGCTGGCACGGACTTGACCTTTACGCTGGCACCGACCAACGGGTTTGCCCTGTCCAAGGCCAACAAGCCGGGCGGCTACTTTGTACCCGGTACGGTAGTGTTCCTTCCCGAGATAGAGACCGTACAGGGGCAGTTCGTTACCAGCGACGTGCTCCATGAATACTATGTTACAGGATTCGAGCCTATGACGCTGATCCTTGATGGCGATGTCAAAGAAGTGGTTGGCGGCGGCCCCGAAAACAAGGTGATGATGCGGGCTCTGGAACGGGCTGGCGACGGCAATCTGGGCCATGTGGTTCACTTCACTTGTGGATTTCACCCCACAGCGCGCTACACCGGCCAGTGTTTCATCGAGGATCAGCGGGTGATTGGCTACAACGCGATCGGGCTTGGCGTACCGTTCTGGGAACCCGGCGGCGGCGAAAACCACCCCGACACTGTGATTGGGATGCAATCGCTCTGGATCGATGGCGAACAAATTCTGGACGAGGGTGTCTTCGTCGGCAATGCGCAGATGCTTGAAGCCTTCAAGAAGCTAACTCCGATCTACGGCTGATCTTCCTCAAAAGGACGTATCTCATGATATCCGAAACATATAATCCGCAGGCTACGCGCCTGCGGGGCTTCTACATGCATGTCGAGCGCTTTCTGGACAGAAGCGATACGCCGCGCGCCTATCTCGACCGGTGTCTTGATGAAATCGATCGGCGCGAGGGCGATGTGCGCGCCTTTGTGACGCTGAATATCGATGGGGCGCGGGCGGCGGCTGATGCGTCGACGGCGCGCTACGCCGCCGGGGCCCCGCTTTCGGAAATCGACGGAATGCCGCTTGGTATCAAGGACTTGTTCGAAACCGAGGATATGCCGACCAAATGTGGCAGCCCAATCTTCAAGGATAACCACACCGGGCGCGATAGCGCTTTGATCGCGGGCCTGCGAGCGGCGGGGGCGATCATTCTTGGCAAGACAGTTACCACTGAATTCGCATTCTATAATCCTGGCCCAACGCGGAACCCGTTCGATCTCGGCCGCACTCCGGGCGGTTCATCAAGTGGATCAGGCGCGGCTGTTGGTGCGGGGTTTGTGCCTGTGGCCATCGGCAGCCAAGTCGTAGGTTCGCTAATCCGACCATCCAGCTACAACGCAAATTACGGCTTCAAGCCTTCTTTTGGCGCAATCAACCGTGAAGGTGCCTATTCCAATCTCAGTCAGACTGCGCTTGGCACACATGCGGCGACGCTGACCGATGCTTGGGTCGCCGCACGCGTTGCAGCGAAATTCTGTGGCGGCGATCCGGGATATGTGGGCCTGACCGGTGACGTCGCCTTACCGGAACCTACGCGTCCGGGGCACCTTGCCCGGTTCAATAGCGCGGGGTGGGACAAGACATCGCCAGACATCCAAGCGAAATTCAATGCCTTTATCCAGATTCTGTCCTCCGCCGGCATTCCGATTTCCGGGTGCCAGAACTGCCCTCGGCTGGAAGGTTTCGAGCAGCTGATGACGCCTGCGCTGGACGTGACGAATGACATCTGCGGCTATGAATCTCTATGGCCTCTCAAGTATTACCACAGACGCGATCCCGACTCGTTAAGTCAGAACATATCGGGGCGGCTATCGGATTGGGAAAAGATTTCCGCCGATCAGTACGCGGTACTTCTGGATAAACGACAGGCAATGCGCGCAGCGCATGAGGCGCTCAGCGACGAGTTTACGGGCCTCATTACGCTGTCTGCCCCCGGCCCGGCACCCCAGGGCCACGATTGGACCGGCGATCCCATTTATGCGGTGACCTCCTCTGTCCTCGGGGCTCCGGCCATAAGCCTGCCGGTGCTGGAGGCGGACGGCATGCCGCTTGGAATTCAGCTTATCGGTTACCCACGGAAGGACAGAGAGCTGTTCGCATATGCACGATGGATACTCGACGTATTGGGCCTCAAACCCTGAAGATATGACACTGGAGAATAACAATGACCACTTACCGCATCGGCCAAATCGTGCCCAGCTCAAACACCACGATGGAGACCGAGATCCCCGCAATGCTGCGCGCGCGTGAAGCGATCCTGCCGGACCGTTTTACCTTTCATTCCAGCCGGATGCGCATGAAAAAAGTGACGAAAGAAGAGCTTGCGGCCATGGATGCCGACAGTGACCGCTGTGCGCTTGAGCTTTCGGATGCCAGGGTTGATGTGCTGGGATATGCCTGCCTGGTGGCGATCATGTCGATGGGCAAAGGATACCACCTGACATCGCAGGACAGGCTCCACCGGGTGGCCTTGGACAACGGCGCGCCCGCCCCCGTTATTACCAGCGCTGGGGCGCTCGTCGATGGGCTGCATGAGATGGGTGCCAAAAAAATTGCGCTTATCTGTCCGTATATGAAGCCGTTGGCACAATTGGTGATCGACTACATCGAAGATCAGGGTATCGAGGTTGAGGATTCCATCGCGCTGGAAATACCCGATAATATTGAGGTCGGCCGTCGCGATCCGGCTGCGCCTGCAGAGATCGCGGCAGGTCTGAAGACCGCAAACGTTGATGTGATCGTGGCGTCTGCATGCGTTCAGATGCCATCGCTCGCATCGCTGCCGCTAATAGAAGCGAAATACGGGTTGCCCAGTGTCTCGGCAGCGGCCTGTACGACGCATTTCATGCTGAAATCGCTTGGGCTAGATCCAACGGCTCCGAATGCGGGCGCGATTCTTTCCTGATATCACAACTGGCCGGATGCAAAGCCGATCAGAACATTGCGTGAATAATCCAGTCAACAACGGTCGGCGCCGGGATCGGCGCGACCGGTCTTAACAGGCCGCTGCAACTGCCCGAATGCCGTGGACGGTACGCCCTCGAACTATGGATCCAATATGACCAACCAACAGCCCTCGCTGCGCGATTCCAACAGAATGTTCGGCTGGACAGCTGTTTTGCCAACCGCGGAAATATGGAAAGGCATTGCTGTCGCCCTTTTGATCGCCGCAGCATCGACGTTCCTGTCAGAGCATTACGGTGTTCCGAAAATGCTGTTCGCCCTGCTTATTGGTTTGTCGTTGGGTTTTTTGTCGGACGTTCCCGCACTCGAACCCGGTTTGTCCTTCTCGGCGAGGACCGTGCTGCGTATCGGGGTCGGCCTCTTGGGGGCGCAGTTGGGGCTCAGTCAGGTGCAGGCGCTGGGAATCGCGTCAGTGGGCGGCATAGTCGCGCTAGTTATGACAACCATCCTGTGTGGAGTGGCGCTTTCATATCTGTTCGGTCGTAAAGCGGTCTTTGGCATTCTGTCCGGCGGCTCGGTAGCAATTTGCGGCGCGTCTGCCGCGCTGGCGCTTTCTTCCGTTCTACCGAGGCATCCAAGTCGGGATAAGGATACCGTTCTGGTGGTCATCACTGTCACCGTCCTGTCAACCATGGCCATGGTGCTATATCCGGTCCTGTTTCAGGCTCTCGGCTACAGCGATGTCCAGACTGGGTTTCTCCTTGGAGCAACGATTCATGACGTCGCGCAGGTTGTGGGTGCGGGCTACTCCATAAACGACGAAGTCGGCATCGCCGCCACCGTGGTCAAGATGCTGCGCGTTGCCATGTTGCCCCTGATCCTGATCGCAGTTCATTTTTGGTTCCGTAACAGCCAGACCGGTAAGTTGGCCTTTCCATGGTTTCTTCTCGCCTTTGTGTTTCTGGCAATCGTGAGATCGGTTTTTGATATACCCGAATCTGCGGTTCAGTTTCTGTCGGCGATGTCACAATGGATGATGGTGGCGGCAATTTCCGCAATTGGCGTGCGATCGAACCTGAGGGCAGTCTTGAATGTTCAACCTTATCTTTTCTTCATTCTCATTTCCGAAACCTTGTTCCTTCTTGTTGGCGCAACCGTGTTCAGTAGCTATTTTATTGATTGAAGGTTAATCGCGCCGAGTTTGATGATCCAACGCCGGATGCTCTCGTAATATATCCAGCTCAGTTCTTTCGAATGTGATACCGCTTCATCTTGCGGTATAGGGTCGGCCGGGAAATTCCCAAGACATGCGCAACCTTGGTCAGGTTGCCATTCTCGGAAATGATCGTCCGCCGAATGGCGCTGGCCTCAATGCTCTCCAGATCTCCGGAATGGCCGCGAAGGATGTGTTCCAATGCGTCCTCGTCATCGTTCTCGAAATCGTCGAGGATCTCCGGAGGAAGGTCGCGCTCTGTCACGACGTTGTCGGTCTTAATCAGATAGAAACGGTGCATGACATTTCGCAACTCCCGGACGTTGCCGGGCCATTGATACCCGGCCAGCAACTCAAGCACCTTGTCGGTAAAGACCATCGGAGGCTGTCCAGTCTGTTCGGAAAAATGCTCTGAAAAGTGGTGGACAAGCTCCAGAATATCATTGCCACGTTCACGAAGGGGAGGCACTTCGATGGTCATCAGGCTTATACGGTAGAACAGATCGCGCCGAAAATTTCCCTTCTCGATTTCAGTGCGCAAGTTACGGTTGGTCATCGCAACCAATCGGACGTCGACCGGCCGCCTTTGACTGTCCCCGACCCGGTAGATCGCGCGTTGTTCCAAGGCCCGGAGCAGATAGGGCTGAAGCTCGATTGGCATATCGCCAACTTCGTCAAGACAAAGAACGCCTTTGTCGGCGAGTTCGAATTTACCGGCGCGACCGCCGCGCGCGGCACCGGTAAAGGCACCATCAACATAACCAAACAACTCGGCGCCGATCAGATCGCTTGAAATTGCAGCACAGTTGACTGGCACATAGGGGGCAGCCGCCCCCGGAAGTTGACTGTGGATCAGACGGGCAAACAGTTCCTTCCCGACCCCGGTTTCACCATGGATCAGAACCGACACATTGGCCATCGCAGCACGTTCCGCAAGGCTGATCGCATCGACCATCTTGGGCGAAGAACCGACGATCTGGGTCTGACCTTCTGAAACGTTGATGCGCGGCTTGATCTTGTAGGCCTCGTTCGGACCTTTCTGGAGCTTCGCCCCATCTTTCAAGAAGACAGCCACCCCCCGAAAAACACCTTCGAGGTTCAGTCTCTCGATGCCCTGCGTTTCAATACTCAGAGGCAGGAAATTCGGAATTTCCTGATCTGACAATCCTTCTAGTTTCGGCAAGAGCTTGTGGCCGACTGACAGTTCTTTGGTGCGCCGTAGCACATCGGTTTCCAGTCCCCGGCGGAACAGAACCCGTCCGGTCTGATCCACCAGAATGACGCTGTCATGGGCGCGGCTGTGGTTCGACATGATAAAGGCTTCGAGCAACTGCGTACGTTCAACCTGCCTCTGTTCAGCCAGCGCGATCTCGATTTCGCGCGCGGTCGCCAGCACCAAGGCCACGTTATGCTGCCTAAAAATCTGCGGTGGCCCCGAAAGATCCACCACCCCGATAACCGCTTGCGTGAATGGATCGTAGATCGGGGCGCCCGCACAGGTCCACGATTGCACGCCTGCCACAAAGTGTTCGGACGCATGAACATAGGTCGGTTTACCCGTCTTCAGCACCGTGCCAATGCCGTTTGTTCCGATTATGTTCTCATTCCAGTCACCGCCAATTTCCAGGTGAATGCCCTGCCCCTCATCCAGCACCTCTTCGTCGCCAATTGCATCAATGATCACACCCTGATCATCTGCAAGAATCAGAATGGTTCTGGCTTCCGTCAGATGCGGTTCAAGCCGTTTGAACGCGGCCGAGGCCGCCTGTCGCAACGCGGCGTTCCGTTCGCGACGCAGGTAAAGTTGGTTCTCGTCCAGGATCTTGTGCGAGGCCGAGCCGTCGGCAGCGACACCCAGCTGTCTGCTGCGCTTCCAGGAATCAAGAATTTCATCACGAACCGCGGTGGGCCGTTCGTCACCTTCCTCGCTTGAAGAAACGAAACGTTCCCAAGCCTCTCGTGTGTAGGAATCCGAATAGCTGGAGTTTTTAGACAATGTTTGACCCTCTTGCTTTTCGACATAGGCTGCCAGTCCTGTACCTTGGCCGAGGAAAATTATCCTTCTGATTCACTTCATTGAAAGTGAAGAGAGGTGCCTAGACAGCACCCTCCGGAACAAGCACAGCCTCCAGAGCCGCCGCAAGATCGTCCGTCGTGAACTCGGCAGAGAGTTCTCGATGATCGAGATGGCCAATCAAAGCAAGAATTTCGTCGCTGACGGGCGTAAAAAAACCGTTTTCCTTTGTGGCCAGAACGAATGTTTTTGTCAGGTAATTGCCGCGAACTTCACCCAGCATCTCAAGCTGGCGCGCCGTAGATTTGTCCACCAGAACCACGCGATTGTTCACGCTGATTTTGACATAGGGCACTGGCGCGTCCACACTCGGCCTTGCTTTGAGATCATGTATGATCAGGCCATCGGGCTTTGGGGGCTCTTTTCGTCGCGCCTGCTCGGCCTGATTTCTTGAATAGCCGCCATTGGTAAGTTGGTCCGCCAGTTTACGGATCGTACCCGCGTTTTCAGACATGATGCGTTTGGCCTTCACGTCTTCTAAACGCGGACCATCCCGCTTTGAAAAAATGTCCACTTGGATCTCCTCCCGATGCAGAACCTACCAATAAAGACCCTCGATTTCTATTATTAATAGGTCGAATAGGTTGTTCTGTTTTGTGTCAAGTTTCGAACTCAGGCCAGTTAAGCCCACGACATACACATTTTGTTTATTATAATTCAGCGTATTAGGTGAACCTATGCAATCGAGGCCGGAGAACCGGCCTACGATTAATTCAATGTGATGACGGCGTCTACGCAGACATCATGCGCTCTTGTTTCAGTGCAGATCAAACCGATCGGCGTTCATCACCTTGGTCCAGGCGGCTATAAAATCATTGATGAAGAGCCGCTCGTTTCCACGGCTGGCATAGACTTCCGCCAAAGCGCGCAATTGTGAGTTGGAGCCAAAGACCAGATCAACGCGCGATCCGGTGTATCTTTTGTTTCCCGTTGCCCGGTCACGACCTTCGAATAGACGCTCATCCGCATCCGTAGGCACCCATTCCATTGTCATATCAAGGAGTTCGACAAAAAAATCGGTGCTAAGCGTACCTGGACGATCGGTCAGAACTCCGGTCTGAGTTGGGGCATGGGTCGCCCCGATGCTGCGCATCCCACCGACAAGAGCCGTCATTTCTGGCGCGCTAAGTCCCAAAAGCTGCGCTTTATCGACAAGAAGCGCCTCTGCCGGAACGGTATAGGCCGCCTTTTCGAAGTTGCGGAAACCGTCGGCCAAAGGTTCCATCGGATCAAAGGAATCCGCATCGGTCTGGTCGGCGCTGGCGTCGGTCCGTCCGGGCACGAAAGGCACAGTGACATCCTGTCCGGCCGCCCGTGCCGCCTCTTCGATCCCTGCACTGCCGCCCAGCACGATCAGGTCGGCCAAGGAGACCTTTTTGCCCCCGGATGCCCCGCCGTTGAACGCCGATGCAATGCCGTTCAACCTGTCCAGAACCCGCGCAAGCCGCGTGGGGTCATTGGCCTCCCAGTCCTTTTGCGGGGCAAGCCGGATGCGCGCGCCGTTTGCGCCACCGCGTTTGTCCGACCCCCGGTATGTTGAGGCCGACGACCATGCCACCCAGACCAGATCCGCCACCGATAAGCCCGAGCCAAGCAACTCCTTCTTCAGAACGGCGATATCCTTGTCGTCAATCAAGGGGTGATCCACGGGCGGAACCGGATCCTGCCAAATCAAGTCTTCATTCGGCACCTCCTTGCCCAAATAGCGGTCTTTCGGCCCCATGTCGCGATGCGTCAGCTTGAACCATGCCCTTGCAAACGCGTCGGCAAATTCAGCAGGGTTTTCATGGAATCGTTTGGAGATCGGGCCATAGATCGGGTCCATCTTCATCGCCATGTCGGCGGTGGTCATCATCACCGGCACGGTTTCGGCCGATCCATCTACCTGCGGCGCATGATCATCGTCCGACAGACCTTTTGCGTGCCAGATATGTGCCCCGGCGGGGCTCTTGGTCAGCGCCCAGTCATACCCGAAGAGCAAATCGAAATAGCCATTGTCCCACTTGATCGGATTGGCCGTCCACGGGCCTTCTATGCCGGAGGTGGTGGTGTCCACCCCCCTGCCCGACTTGTGACTGTTCGTCCAGCCCAAGCCCATGTCCTGTAGTCCGCATGCTTCGGGTTCTGCACCGACAAGTCCGGGATCCCCCGCGCCGTGCGCTTTGCCAAAAGTATGCCCTCCTGCAACCAGTGCGACGGTCTCTTCGTCATTCATCGCCATCCGGCCAAACGTGTCGCGGATGTCACGGCCCGATGCCAGTGGATCGGGATTGCCGTCAGGGCCTTCCGGATTGACGTAGATCAGCCCCATTTGCACGGCAGCCAACGGGTTTTCCAACTCACGGTCGCCGGAATAGCGGCTGTTCGGGTTATCGGATGGGGCCAGCCATTCGACTTCGGCACCCCAGTAGATGTCCTCTTCGGGTGCCCAGATATCCGCACGTCCGCCGGCAAAGCCAAACGTCTTGCCGCCCATGCTTTCGATGGCCACGTTGCCCGCAAGAATCAGCAGGTCAGCCCAGGAAATCGCGTTTCCGTATTTTTCCTTGATAGGCCAAAGCAGACGCCGTGCCTTGTCAAGGTTGCCATTGTCCGGCCAGGAATTCAGGGGCGCGAACCTTTGGTTCCCGGTTGATGCCCCGCCGCGGCCATCCGCCGTGCGATATGTGCCTGCGCTGTGCCAGGCCATGCGGATGAAAAGCGGCCCGTAATGGCCGTAATCTGCGGGCCACCAATCCTTGCTGTCCGTCATCAGCGCGGTCAGGTCGGCCTTCACCGCATCAAGATCCAGCCCTTTGAATGCCTCGGCATAATCAAATCCGGCGGGCATTGGATCGGATGACGGCGGGTGCTGATGCAGGATCCGCAGGTTCAACTGGTTTGGCCACCAATCGCGGTTGTTGCGCCCCGAAACATTCGTGGCACCGTGCATGACGGGGCAACCGCCGATCCCACGCAAATCATTTCCGTCCATTGTTTTTGCTCCCTCGTTCGGAAAATAGGTATCGCGGCCCTGCCCAATTGCCGGGCAGGGCTGGGCAACCCGCCGCGCGGGGTGCCGGAATTCTTGTCAAAGCGCTCTTTTCAGAGAGTGTTCTTGCTTAATTCAGCCGCGATGAAGTCAGCCTGCCGGATTGCCAAAGCCACAATCGTCAGCGTCGGGTTTTCCGACGCACCGCTGGTGAACTGGCTGCCATCGGACACAAACAGATTGGAAATATCGTGCGTTTGTCCGTGGCGGTTGACCACCCCGTCACGCGGGTCTTCCGACATCCGATTGGTGCCCAGATTATGCGTCGACGGATAGGGCGGCGTCGGGAAAACCCGCGTGGCACCAACCGCTTCGTAGACCGCGATGCCCTGCTTATAGGCGTGATTGCGCATCGCGACATCGTTGGGGTGGTCGTCGAAATGCACATCTGCGACGGCCAGCCCGTGCTGGTCGGTCACATCGTGATTCAACGTAATGCGGTTGGTTTCCTGCGGCATGTCTTCACCGACGATCCACATTCCGGCCATGTTTTCATAGTGATCCAGCGCCGTAGTAAATTCGCGCCCCCATGCGCCGGGGTCAAGGAACGCCGCCATGAACGGCAGGCCAAGCGACAGTGTTTCAAGCTCGTACCCGCCGACAAATCCGCGCGATGGATCATTCTTGGCTTCGTCCTGAATGATGCCCGCCATCGTTGTGCCACGCCACATACGCACCGGCTGATCGAAGACGGCGTAAACCGACCCGGTCACATGGCGCATATAGTTGCGACCCACCTGCCCCGAGCTGTTGGCAAGCCCGTCAGGGAACATCGAAGAGGCCGAGTTCAAAAGCAGCCGTGGGCTTTCAATCGAGTTGCCTGCGACACAGACCACCCGCGCCCGTTGCTCTTGTTGATTGCCATCTGCATCCACATAGACAACGCTTGTGACCTTGCCCTGCTCGTTATGCTCGATCCGCATGACGTGGCAGCGATCCCGCACTTCCAGATTTCCCGTCGCTTCGCCTCGGGGAATGTCGGTATAGGCTGAGGACCACTTGGCACCCCATTTACACCCCTGAAAACAAAACCCCGTCTGCTGGCACGCCAACCGGTCATCGAAATCGGCAGAGTTGATCGCCATACGCCCGGTATGGACTTCTTCATACCCCAGCGCCTTGGCGCCTTTCTCGAAAACCTTGTAGTTGTTGCTGCCCGGCAGGCCAGCGCGGCCGCCGGTCCGGGTCACGCCCAGCTTGTTTTCGGCTTTGGTATAATAATCGTCCATCTCGCGCGGGTCGATTGGCCAATCCAGAAGATTCGCGCCTTCTATGTCGCCATACGTCGTGCGGGGTTTCCATTCGTGATCCTGAAACCGCAGCGACGCGCCCGCCCAATGGGTCGTGGTGCCGCCAACCGCCTTGACGATCCAGGCAGGCAGGCCAGAGAAATCCTTGGCCACGCGCCAATCACCCGATGTGGTGCGCGGATCGGTCCAGGCAAGCTGGCCGAAACTGTCCCACTCATCGTTGATATAATCCTCGGGCAAATAGCGCCCGCCCGCTTCCAACGCGACGACTGAAACGCCCTTTTGGGCAAGCTCGTTGGCAAGAACGCCACCGCCTGCCCCGGTTCCGATGATAACAACCACGTTGTCGTCATTCATGTCAAATGGTGCACTCATAGCGTGTCCCCCTCAAAGCCAATTGATGTCGTCAAAGCCGCGGTCGATGTAACCGCCCTTGGAAAAGCTTTCGCCCTCGTAGCCAAAAATCGGCCAGATAGCCTTTTGGTTATAAAGACCGGTCACCAGCCCGCCGCGGATTTGCTGGAAGAACGCGCTGTCTTCCATGCCGCGCAGCAGATCAACGCGGTCGCGTTCCCAGCCGACATCAATGTAATTGGCAAATCCGATGCCCTTGGCCGCTTCGTTCAGCTCGGCGATGCCGACCTCGATCCCTTCAGCGGCGTCGGCGCTGTCATATCCTTTGACGGCAACGGCATAGTATTCATCCGAAACCTGATCATGGGGATAGATGTCCCGCGCCAGCTGGATCAGCGTGGCCATCGTTTCAGGTTTCAGATGTTCGACTTCAACCGCCCAGTTCGCGGCCGTGGCTTGGCCCGCCACGAAGCCGCTACCGATTGCAAAACTGGCACCGAACATCGCGCTTTTTGACAGCAGCTGGCGTCGCGTCATGGCTTGCTTACGAATTGACATGATATCCTCCCTTATTTTTGGTTAGTGTTTACTGGTATCGACCCGCCCGCTGCAAAACCTCGATTTCGTAGCCATCGGGGTCTTGCACAAAGAAAAAGCGGGCAAGTGTTTTGCCGTCCTTCTTGAGGTCCACGAGCTTTCGCGGCGAAAGGCCGGCGGCCTCGAAACGGGCATGTTCGGCGTCAACATCCTCGACGCAGAACGCAAGATGCCCGTAGCCGTTGCCCAGATCATAAGGCTCTGTCGTGTCCTTGTTTATCGTCAGTTCAAGTTCGAACGCGGCTTCGTCGTTGGACAGGTAGACCAGTGTGAAACCGTCGAAATCCATCCGTTCGGCAACCCCGAGGCCAAAAGCCTCGCGGTAGAAAGCCACAGAACGTTCTTCGTCAAGCACACGGATCATGGAGTGAATTGCTTTGGCCATATTGGTCCTCTGAAGTTTTAGACATCGGCGCCTTGTGGCGCGCTGGAAAAGATCCGCCCCAAGGCGTGTGCATCAGACATGGTCGACAGACCGCCGATGCACCGCGCGACCACAGCGGAATCCTAGGGAACGATAACCCCGCGTCCGGTAAATTTGCGATCTTTAAAGTCTGAAATCGCCTGATTTATGTTCGCGAGGCTGTATTCGGTCTGGTGCATCTTCACCTTTCCGTCGGCGTTCAACTCCATCAGTTCGACAAGCTCGACAAAATCACCCACGAGGCTGCCGCCGATCTTGATCTCATTGGCAACCAGTTCCAGCGTCGGCACCTCGATGGTTCCGCCGTAACCGACCATGATCAGCTCTCCGCCCTGCCTGAGCAATTTCCAGCAGGTATTTTCGGTGCCGTGTTCACCGACAAAATCGATCGCAACATGCACGCCGCCGCCAGTCAGTTCCTTGATCTCTTCGATAAGGTTGGGACCGCCGTCCAGCACGATGTCGGCACCAAGCTCCTTGGCCAACACCTGAGCCGCAGGTTCACGGTCTACCGCGATGACCCGCGCCCCACAGGTCTCTTTCAGCACCTGTAGCGCAATATGTCCTAGCCCACCGACGCCCAGGATCATCACATAGCCACCCGGATTCAGCAGTTTCGCCGCCTTTTTAGCAGCGCGATATGCCGTGATGCCGGCATCGGCCATCGGGGCAACCTCAAGCGGCGTGATCCCGGTATTGAGCTTGATGAGCGAGCTTTCGTTGGTCTTGAAATACTCGGCAAAACCACCGTCAATTCCAAGGCCGGGGAACTGTCCGTGATCGCAATACATGTCATGTCCGTACCGGCAATCCAGGCAGATGCCACAGCTTCGGAACGGATGACAGATCACCGCATCACCCGGTTTGACCGAGGTTACGGCGCTGCCGACATCTTCGATCCAACCCGCGTTTTCATGCCCCATCACATAGGGGAGCAGGTTGCCTTCGGTATCCATGATGTCTTTCCAGACACCTTCGATAATATGCAGATCGGTGCGGCAGAGGCCCGCCGCACCGACCTTGACGATCACTTCATCGGGAGCCGTGATTGTGGGGGGAGGAACATTCTCAATCTTCAGCTCCACATTCATGTCGGGATCGTATTCGTATAATCTGGCTGCTTTCATTTTTTCATTCCCTGCGTCTGATCTGGCCTATCTGTTCGGCTTGGCCACGCTGTCTGGACTGGCCGACCCCGAAAGGCCGACCAATATACTGTTGAACACCGGGTCAGGCACGCCCCAGCAGCTCTGCGCCGCCGCCGCGGGCGGGGCCTTCGGTCGGATCGGCCTCGCCTTCATCCAGGTCTGCCACGAGGGTCTCGGTGGTCAGGATCAGCGTCGCCACTGACGCCGCGTTGACCAACGCACTTGCAGGCACGCGCGCCGGGTCGATGATGCCCGCCTCGTACATATCGCCAAATGTTCCTGTGGCGGCATTGAACCCGTGACCCGCGGCACCCGCGGCCACTGCCTGGGCAACGGCCGCCACGTCTGCGCCTGCATTCCGCGAAATCCGGCGCACCGGCTCGCTTAGTATAGACCGGACAAGCTGGATACCCTTGGCGACATCCCCCAACGCATCAAGGTTGTCGAGACAGGATCCGATCTGGGCCAGCGCCGTTCCCCCACCTGCAACCACGCCATCCTCTGCCGCTGCTTGTACGGCGCACAGCGCATCCTCGATCAGCTGGATCGTCCGCTTCTGTTCCACCGGGGTGAACCCGCCGGCATAGATGATCGCACTGCCACCAGTCAGTTTGGACAACCGTTCGCGCAGCTTGTCCTTGTCGATATTCGGCGGTGCCGCATCATGCTGTCGCTGCACCTGATTGCGCCGCGCCACGATGGCATCCGGTTCACCTTCACCGCGCAGAACCGACGTTCCGGACGCGTGCGAGCGAACCATTTCAGCCCCGCCAAGCTGTTCCCTCGTGACATTCTCGATCTTCTTGCCAAGATCGCGGGCCAAGACTTCGCCGCCGGTCAGGATCGCAAGATCGTCCATCATTGCAGTCCGCCAATGACCGTATTCCGGCGGATGAACGATCAGATATTTGCCCGCCCCGCCGTTTTCCAGAAGCTTGATGACCACTTCGGGGGCGATCTCTTCTGCCACGATCAACAGAGGGCGATTTTCGCTTTCCGCAATAGCGACCGCGCTATCGAGCAACTCCGGCTTGAGGATTTTCTGATCCGTCAGAAGGATCAGCGGCTTCCGCAGGATGGCTTCCATGTTCTCGCGGTCCGTGACCATGTGATGCGAGATGTAGCCGCGCTCGAATGACATGCCTTCGACGACTTCCATCGTCGTCTCGATCGTGACGCCAAAATCGGCAGAGATCACCCCGTCCCGACCAACGCGACGGAAGGCCTCTGCCACCAACTCGCCCAGTTTCGGATCGGTCGACGACACGCGCGCCACTGCCTCAAGGTATTCAGGATGGTCGTCGCAACTGCGCGACGAGGCGTCGATCGCATCCACAACGCGGCTTACGGCCAGATCTATTCCCTTACACAGGTCAACCGGCTTGACGCCGCTATCGGTCAGATCGACACCACGCTGGATCAGTGCATTTGCCAGAACGATTGCCGTGGTTGTCCCGTCTCCGGCCACATCGTTGGTTTGCATCGACACTTCGCGGACAACCTGTGCGCCCATGTTTTCGAACCGGTCGTTCAGCTCAATTTCTGAGGCGATGCTGACCCCGTCACGCGTGACCAAAGGCGTGCCCACCGGGCGGTCCACCATCGCGTTCAGGCCCTTCGGTCCCAGCGTGGGCTCCACTGCCGCTGAAAGTCGTGCGACACCGCGTGCAAGACAATTTCTGGCAACATTGCCATGTACCATGAGTTTAGCCATATCTTCCTCCTTCGGCCCAGGGACTTTCCTGGGCGTCATCCCAAAATTTTCGCTTTTCCAGTTACTTAACTGTTGGCGGTTGTCTCTTCCCTTGGCGGCACATGCCCCGCTATGAAATCAACCAATGTGGGTCCGTCGGGCCCAATCTCGACTTCCTTGTAGCGTGTCTTGGCAAGCCCGCGGCACAGGGCACCGTTGAACTCCATATTGATCCGGGTGCTTCGCAGGCGGGCCAGATGATCCGACAGGTTACCGGGTTTAAGCGGATCCCCGCCCCAAGTCGGGAAGGCCAGATCGCCCGAGTTTTGCGCAAGGCCTTGCGACGCAAGCAGCTCAAGATACCTCGGCAATTGCCGAAGCTCTTCTTCGCCCCGAAACGGAATCTGCCGAAGCGTACCCAGCGTCATTGAAACGATGTCAGCCGGGGCAAGGCCAAGACCCTGCAAGCCCAGAAGCACGGTTTCCTGTCGGCGGTCGAACGCCTTGGCCAGGAACTTCATCACCACCTCATCCAGATCGGCACCCTCACAGTTTTCGGCAAAGATGTCATGGTAGCTTCGACCACTGTTGACCCCGGCATTGACCTGGTCATTGAAGCAGTGATCATTGAGTTGCACCGTGGCTTCGACCACCCAAGGCAGCGACATCACCTCCTGGCGAATTCCAAACGCCATAAGAAACGCGAAATTGGGCGAACACCAGTAGGTCGGAAGCCGGAACTCGACCCGCACCATTTTCGCATCCGTCACCTCGACCCTCTCGACGAAACCCATATCGGTGATGGGTTCGTCGAGTTCAGGGTCGGTCACGGCATCGAGACGGTTCCAGACATCCATTTCCAGTTCCGCCATAAGATTGGCGACCAACATCGGATCACTCCGCCGCAATTTGAACGGGAACACCGGCCAGTTGGGCCCGCTTTTGCGCAACATCAATGTCATAGAGCTTTGCTGCATTGAGGCCGAGGATCTTTTCCTTCACCTCGTCTGTCAGTTGCACCCCACCACGCTCTGCCGCGATGTCTTCGGGGATCTGATAGTCCCAGAATTGCTCGACCAGCCATTGCGGGGTCCAGATCGCGTAATCCGAGCCGAAAAGCAGCTTGTCTTCGCCGACCCACCACAACAATTCGGCCATCACCTCGCCAAAGTAGCGCGGACGCGAGTGGACGAACGGCATCGCGACGGCAAGACCGGCGTAGACATTCGTCTCCTGCGTCGCGATCCAGCAGAAATCGTCCAGCCGCGGCAGACCGCAATGTTCGATGATCCAGTTAAGGTTTACGAAATCAGTCGCAGCGTGATCCACATCGTGAACGTCAAACGCATCTTTCGACAGCGGCCTGATTGTTGGGCCTTTGTGGACATGGACGTTCTTGATGCCCAGCTTTTCGCACAGTTCAAAGCATTTGTAGGCCGCCGGATCATTCAGCGCCCAACCTTTACTGTCGCCATTCCACTCGGCCGTGTACATCTTCACGCCCTTTATATCGAACGTTTCTTTCATGTAGTGGATGTATTCCAGCGCCTTTTCACCATCGCGGGGATCGAAGGAGCCGTTGACGATGAAACGTTCAGGATGGCGTTCGGCCATCGACGTGCTGCGCTCGATCGACGAAAAGCCGTTGTTGTAGAATTCCTTCAGATAGGTCGACTGGACGATCGCCATATCGTCAGGCCCATCGACGAAAAGATCGCGGTAGATGTCCTCTTCGCTGTACTTCTCGAATTTTGCCTTTTCCCAAAGCTGATCTTCGGGGCTGAGGTTGGTGTGATACGCATAGAAACAATCAATGAATTGCCTGCCTTGTACGTTGGTTTGGTTTTCCGGGCTGGCGTCCCAATAATGGACATGACTGTCGAGAACGAAGATCTCTCTTCCATCGGGTGTTTTGAACATGGTGTCCTCCCTTGCTTTTCGCTGAGTATCCTGTCGGATGTCCGGGGCCTTTGCTGTGCAGGCCCTGGACGTGTTCAGAGGCAGATCAGATGTATTCCATGACCTCGTTCATGTCGCCGAACAGGATAACGGTGTCGTCATCGACCCGAACCATCCGGCCATAGTGGGTCGAGGTGTTGACCTCGAAGGTCTCGGCTGTCATCTCACGCCCCAGAAACTCGGTGATCTCGCTCATCTTGAAGATCAGCTTGCCCTCGCCGTCGATGCGGATGGTCGCCGGGTTGTAGGTGATCGTCACCTTGGGATCGTTCTCCTCCATGAACTCGGCGATGGCACGAGCCTCGACGCTGTCGTTCATGGTGACACCGCACTGGTGAGAGACCTCGCGCGAGGTCAGGTCGATGTCCTTCATCGACTTGAAGATGTTCTGGTTGGATGAGTCACGCGCAATGCTAGACATAATTTAATTCCTTTTCAGAGGCTTACTCGAGACCCAGCTCGGCGACGATCTGACCGATACGCTCTTGCGAGACGGCTTTGACGTCCTCGAAGGAAACCGGTTTGGAATGCGGTTGCGACCAGATCGGCTGCAACGCGGCGGCGGCCTTATGCGCGAGATCGCCGTGCTTTTTCAGCCATGACTTGAACAGGGCCTTGTTCTGAGCCCCGTACTCTTCGTCGTTGGCGAGCAGGTAGATCAGGTCAACCGTATTCGCGAGATTGCGCTCGTAGTCCGCCTCGGCAGCCGAAATCACCGGCGGCGTGATGAAGTCGTTGTTTGCCGCTGCCGCCTGCATGAAGAAGCCCGAGCGCAGCAGTTCCCCCACCAGCGGCTCGAACACGATGTTGATCGCGAAATACTGCTCGAGGTAATCCTCCGAGCCCATGATCGTCTCGATCGCCTCGCGCGTCGGTTGCCAGATCGGATCTTCCAGCCAGGTCGTTTTTCCCAGGTCGTCGTTCCAGCCATCAATGTCCATGCCGATTTCGGCCAGATACAACGTGATGTCCTGTGCCAGACGCATCTTGTAGGACGAGTTGGTCAACGTGGCGTTGTTGATCATCTGCGTGAAGCCATAGCGCTGCGCCTGCATGAGCGAGGTACCAAGGCCGAATTCCGCATGCTTCCAGGCACCCAGATGCTTTTGCAGAACCGCCTGCCAGACCTTGTCAAAGGACTTGTGTGCACCTGCTTTGCGGGCATTGGTGATGACGTGCTGCACCATGGTTTCGATCTTGGACTGACGCTGATAGTGGGTCCGCTCCCATTCCTGATCAGGGGCGCGGAACGCGTGCCAGTTGCTCGACTTGGCTGCGGTGCTGTCTTTGGTATATGCGCCGCCGCCCTTGCCACCTTCGAATTCTATGATCCAATCCTGGATCAAATAGCGTTCGGGATCTGGTTGCACGTCGACAGTCACGTCTTCGTAGTGGGTCGCGCGTTTCCCGCGCGGTTCAAAGTAGTTGTACTTGCGGCTGTTCGAGCCGACGAATTGTGCGGAACCTGCGGCACCGGAACTGATAGAGCTGGATGTCGCTACCATTGTAGCCTCCCTTTGGTTGGTATCACGTCACTAGCGTTCAGGCCGAAATCAGTGGCCCGAAGAACCGGAAGTGGGCGTGAATTTATCGTAGAAAATGCGATCGGTATCGAAGTCATGCATGAACAGCACAGGCGTCAGCGCATCGATCATCGGTGGCGGTCCACAGGCATACACATCTCCGTCGCCGTCGATCCCCAAAGCCTTCAGCCGCGCGTCGACGCATTCGTGAACAAAGCCGCGCTCGCCAGTCCAGCTTGCGTCATCATCCGCATGGCTGAGCACCGGAATGAATTCGACGTTGGAATGCGCAGTGGTCAGCGCATCTATTTCGTCCAGCTTGAACAGGTCATCCTGCGACCGCGCGCCATAGAAGAAGTAGATTGGACGATCTTCGCCGCTGGTGATCTGATCGTTCAGTATCGACCAAACCGGCGACATACCCGAACCTGCGCCAACCAAGATCACCGGTCCTTGTCGGTTGTCTCTTCGGAAGCACATTCCGTAGGGGCCTTCGATTTTGACGTCGACGCCGACTTTGATGCCTCCGTCGTCGAGTTCGTTTGAAAACCTCCCGTCTGGATATTTTTTGATGATGAAGCCGAGGTTTTGGGTTTTGCTCGGCGGATTTGCCATGGAGAACGAGCGCGTAATCTCCTCCCCCATTTCTGTTTTGACCGTGATGTCGACATATTGACCCGCCCAGAATTTCAAAGGCGCATCCAGTTCGATTTGGACACCGCGAATATCATGGGTCAGTTTGTGAAAATCGACGATCTTGCCGGAAAACTGCTTCACTGGAATGGATTTCGACAGGAGTTCCTCGTCAAAATTCAAAAGCTCGATTTCGAGATCGCTATATGCCAGGGTCCGGCACATCAGAATGTGGCCGCTGTCCTTTTCCATGTCATTCAGGGCAAACGTGGAGTATTTCATCATCTCCGATTCACCGTCCAACTGAACGCATTTGCAGGCGGAACACTGCCCTTCCTTGCATCCGTGGGGCAACGCGATGCCCTGGCGGAATGCCGCATCGAGGACTGTCTCGTCTTCCTCAACCTCGAATTCCACGCCGACCGGCTCCAATCGGACGTTGTAAGTGTCCGTCATTTCTCTCTCCCTTGCCGCTGCGCGCAGATATGCGCACTGGGGACGGAGGCCGCGCAAACGGCCCCCGCATTTTCTGCAATCAGTTGCATGGATTGATGGTGAAACCCGCCTGATACTCGGCAACATGGGCTGCACGATCTGTCTCTGACATGCCGCGAAGCATGTTGAGCGGCGAGCGCAGCGTGTGACCGCGAACATGCTCAAGCTTCCACATGTCCTTGTTGTCGAAGCGCAGGTGTGGCTGTGGCACCAGTGTTTCGCCGTCTTCGCGGACAAAGTTGAGATCCTTGATGGCATCTGCCAGATCCCAGCCATCATAGACGCTTTCCCACTCACGCTTGCCCGAGAATTTGCCCATGGCCGGTGTCGGACGCCCCTGGAATTCATCCGAGAAGGCCTCGACCGCAGTCCAGCGATCCAACTCGTGCGCAAAGGTGTGCAACTCGCCGTCGATCTCGTCGACAACCATATCTTCACGGATGAGGCACGGCACCAGGCAGGACCAGCAACGGTGCGGATAGACATAGCCGGTGTCTTCGTTGAAGGTGATGATGGTCTCGCCCGGTTTGGACAGCTTGCCATACCATTTCCAGAAGTCGCCAAACTCGGCATACCAGCCGGGATACTTGTGCTCGAACCACTCGAAGTCCTTTTCGGTCTGGGCTTCGATCCGCCAGAAGTTCACGGGCCAGCCGACCGCAAAGAACTGTGCAACCTTATGGACATAGTTCTTCTCGGTGATCCGCTTCCAGGCTTCCTGCACGTCGTCGTGATGCACCTTCACGCCGTATTTTTCGAGCGGCAGCATATACGTCCGGTAGTAGTCTTCAAAAATCCAGCGATGCCACATTTCCGCATAGGATTCCTTGTCCTTGTCGCGGTTCGTGGTGCCGTATTCGATGATCGTCCCGACGGCGGCGTCAACGATTGCGTGGTTCTGCCAGAAGGCATAGCGCAGGTCGCGCTCCAGCAGCAGGTGGTTCTCCGGCTCCTTCAACGCGGCCATCAAGAGCGAATGGCCGTTCCCGATGTGGCGGCTTTCGTCCGACTGCACTGACAGGAACACCGTCGGCAGCGCGTAGTCACCATTCCGCGCCGCCTCGGAGGGCATGGCCACAAACAGCGTATTGGTAAACGCGGTTTCGGCAACCACGGTCAAATACATGCATGCGGCGGTCATTGTGTCGCCGGTGATGAAACCCTCACCGAACTGGCGTCCGATCGTCGTGGCATAGCACTTGCCAAAGGCTTCTTCCGTGATGTCGAAACCGGCCGGGTCGATGTAGTTTTCCATATACCACTTTTTCAGGTTCATCTGAATCGTGGAGTGACGGAATTCATCGACCATCTGCATGGTAAAGCCGGTGCGCAGATCCTCGCCCGGGGCCAGACGGGCCACCATTGCCATCGAACGCGCAGCCGAAATTTCCGGAAACGGGATGATCCCGAGGAACAGCTTCATCCATTCGATCCAGCGCGGCTCCACATTGCGGAACATGTCGCCGCGAAGCGCGGCATCAAGCGCACCGTAAACCCGGTTGTCCTTTTCTTCTTCCATCGGAAAATAGGACCGCAGAACCTGTTTCATCGGGTCGCGCGGGGCTTTGGTAATCTTGTAGTCCGTCGGATATGTGCTGGCTTCCTGAACATAGGAAGGATTCCATCCCAAGTCGGAAATCTTCTTAGTTGCCTCCCCAACCGAGATACCACGTTGCGACGTGATCTTGTTAAGCGTCAAAGTCATGCCATGAGCCTCCTTAAAGCTCTGGGGCCGGTTGCCCGACCACCCGTTGGCGGCTTTTGCCGTTTCATGTGAGCACCTGCCGTTATGTGACGGACAGGCACCGGTTTCTCGGCAAAGGTTTTGAAGATGGACAATGCCCGCTGCTGCGCCCGTTGGCGCTTGCGGCCTGCGCCGGGACGCATGCCTCTCTCCCTATCCTTCGTTCTTTGAGCCGCCCCTGTTTGGTTGGACGCTCGCATCTTGTGCCTCTCTTGTGGCAAGGCATGTTCCAGATTTCGAGAAATGCGCCTCTTGGTCACCAAATAATTCTTAACGCTCTGAAAATACGGTACTTTTTTAGCTATAAAAAATTGCGGCGTAATTTTTCGGCGGTGCGAAGCATTCAAACGCCCGAGGCACATTGTCGCATATCGTTACACTCGTTGCGTTCTGGCCTTTACGCTTCGTTACATATTTCCCCGGCCCGAAAAATCGTGGGGTCACGGTTGCGCCCGCACATAGTGCGCGTGGGGCTGCCAAGCATGGCTTCCACCCGTCAAACAACGGCTTGGCCCCGCATTACGGCCCGCGTGATCGTGGAATTTCATGGACAAGTTTGAGGCTGGAGCAAGCCCCACGGCCTTAAAACCTACCGCGCGTTTGATGGGGCAATCAGCCTTGCCGCCGCCGTAGCGCCGCCGCCAAAATACCGGCATTGTGGCGGTATTTTGACACTATACGCCGTGACACTGTAATGCCTTCGGACCGCAACAGCGTGGTGAGACGCCGGTCCGAAATCGGTCGTTTTGGGTCTTCATCGGCAAGCAAAGCCTGGATCCGTGCCCGTACCTGCGTTCTGGAATGCGCCGTCTGCGCCGAGGCTGCGCCGACAAAAAGCGATCGGGCTGCAACGATGCCGATCGGCCCTTCAATCAGCAACCCGTTCAACACGCGGCTGACGGTACTCAGATGAAACCCCGTGGCTTGCGCGATTTCGGACATCGTCATCGGCGTCAATGCTGATGCGCCAGTGCGCAAAAACCCACCCTGCCGTTCGACAATTTGCCCGACCACCTGCCGGAGTGCAGATTGCCTTATATCCAAAGCCTGTTTCAGCGCCCGCGCCTTGGCCAGCGCCTCGCGTGTCATGTCGGACTGTTGAGATCTGGGCATATTGGCGATGTCGATATCGTCTTTCAACGACGAAATAAATTCGATGTCCCAGCCATCGCCGGAAGGAACAACTCGAACATCCGGCTCTCGCATCAGCGTGGGATCCGTGGCAAACGCCCCGCCCGGCTTCGGATCAAGGCATCGGATCACGGCAAGACAATCGCTTACCTCGTTTTCAGGCAGCCCCGTGGCCGCGACGAGCGCGCAAGGCCCACCATTTTCCAGCGATGAAAGCCGGGCAAGGACAGTGTTCATGGCAGGGGTCATCGCATCGCGGTCCTCAAGCTGTAGACGCAGGCATTCTTCAAGATTTCGTGCAAAAATCCCGGTTGGCTCCACCCGTTTTTGAACGACCTTCAGCGCCGTCTCGATCAGTTGCGGCGTCAGTCCAAGCGTGTCGGCAATGTCGTCGACAGGGCGACCCAGCCAGCCGGATGGCTCCAACTCTTCGATCAGGGCGGTGATTACCCGCTCCATCATGCCACCTTGGGCGATCAGTCCGGCGAGCGCGCGGAAAACATGGCTGTATAGGCTTCCCGCTTCCTCGACCGCAGTCATTTCAAGCGCATCTGTCGCACTGGCCCCCGCACCGGGCCGTCGGCGCGGGATGACCATCGGATTGGCTTCCGCCACCTCTTTCAAATGGTCGTCCAATTTGCCAGCCGACATCTGTAACACGCTGACCACCTGCCCCAGCCGAAACACCTGGGTCTGTTTGACACCAAGTTTGAACCCTAGCGACATACCGCCCTCGGCAGAATGTGCAGGGGACAAATCACTGGCCATGACAGTACGCACCGGGCTAACGTGGCCGAAAGAAACCCTTGAATTGCAGTGTGATGAACAAGAACCCCCCAATCGGCGGCATTGTTCCGCTTGATCGCGCCCCGCCGGAAATGTCCTACCCCGGCTTGTCGCCGCAACTTCTTGCGCGCGTAAAGCTGCTGTGGTCCGCCAATGGGTTGGATTTTGACCGCCACTGGCGGATCGGCGTCCGCACTCTGCCGGGTTTTCGTGCCGTGCCACGGGTCGAGGCATCGGCCACCAGCACTGAGGTGGATCTGGTTTTTCTGTTCGATCAATCTGTGCTTTGGGTGCGGGCCCTGCACAGTGCCGCGAATGTCGGCCGCGACCGACAGATCGACGGGCTGAGCCCGGCGCAATGGCATGGGTTGGCGGCGCTGTCGGCGCGATTGACTGAACAACTCGCAGCTTTGCGTCTTTTGGCGCTGACCGACCTGCCGATGCCTGCAATGCAGATCGCCCGCTCGGTTTCCGAGGATGTGGACATGGCACTGGTCCTGTTGATCCGCCCCAAACTGGCACAGCGCTTTGCCGAATGTCGCAGCGTCGAAGAGGCAAACGATTTCTGGCGGCGTCACATCGCGGGCGGGCGTGCGTTCCGCAGCATTTCCGAACGGCTGTATTCCGTAGGGATCGACCATTCGGCGGATACGGAATATGCAAAATGGCGTAAATCGGTGCTGTCCACCTTGGGCGCGGCCGTTCACAGCAATGCTCTTCGAACGGATCTGCTCACCCGGCAACAGGGTGCCGTATTGCTGAACGGCGACAGCCTGCATTTTTCAACCTTTCGTATCCATGAGCTATGTGCCTTTGCGCAGATGCTTAAGCCTGAATTGACGGAGACACTGGCTGCGGCTGATCGAGTTTCTGCAACAGCAGATCCTGCCGTCAGCGCCCTTGCAGCGTTGGCCGGTCCCTTGAGCGGAATACTCGTCAATCAAATTTCAAGTCTTTCGCCGCAACCCGTAACATCGAGACGGCCAGCAAAACCACATTAGTGCTTGAGGTTTTCGGCACGACCGAGACGGTTTTCAGAAACCCAGCGCGCCGCCAACACCAGCGCCCCTGCGGCAAAATCCTTGCCGTGCTCCTCCACCATGGCCTCTGCGACCTTGGCAATTTGTTGGAAATACTTGTCTTTGCTTTTTTCTTCGTCAGACAGAACTTGTGTCATTGGCTTCCCTCCCTGGGGTTTCTATTTGAACATGTTTTTCGGGAATGTCGCGATTGAGACACTGCCATCCCTGCCCCCGATTGCCAGATGGGCACCATCGTCAGACCAGGTCAGGGAATTGACGGTGGCACCGCTGCCTTCGCACAGCAGCATTTCGTCCGGATGGCCAATGCGACAGATCATCACCAGCCCGTTGGCATAGCTGACCGCACAGAGATCCCTTTTCGGATGGACCGCCACGAGATCGACAAGCGTCAATCCCGGCTTGCCGGTTTCGATTGCGCTGCCTTCATCGTCACCGAAGGGTAGATCAGGCAGTGACCACCCGACGACGCGGAAGGCCCCAGACGCGATCATGGCGCGCGCCTTGTCGCTGAAACCGATTGTTCGTACGGCATCGGGAAAATCGACGATCCGGTCGGAAACACCTGCCTGCACATCGATCAGCAGCACGGTCTTGTTGGCGCAACCGGCCACCAACCAGCGTTTGCAGGGCGACCAGCCAAGGTCGAGCACCTCACCCTCGCAGGCAAAGGTGCTGGTTGATTTAAGGTCATCACTCGCGACGATGCTGATCTGGTCCGCGCCCAAACATCCCAGAACGCAACCATCATCAGACACCGCGATACGGCTCACGCCGTGGCTCAACTCGGCGGTGGCAAATTCTGCGCCTCCGTCTTCAGCGACCAATGCCAACCTGTTGTCATAGGCCAGCACGATGCGCCCTGTTCGCGGGATCGCCGCCAGCGCCGTGACCGCTTCTTCATTGCGTGCCCCGTTAACAGCAAGGGTTTGCCCCCGCGCCGTGGCGCGCCACAAGGCATTTGTATCGGCATTCGAAAAGGCAAAGCCCTGATCGCCAAGTCGACACGGCGTCACATCGGCGCGCGCCACAGCGGCATCGCTGACCACTGGCGCAGGCAAAGGCTTTGTCCGGGGCCGGATGCTTGTCCGTCCGGTGTCGGCCTCTATCCGGACGCGACTTTCGGGATGCTCGGCATCCTTGACCGATATAAACGCAAGCCGACCATCGGCCAGCAGGACGGCCAATGACGACCCCGTGGCATTGAAAATGACATCACGCACCTCGCCCGGCAGTGCCCAGGTCCGGGCTAGCAGATCGAATAACGTCATCGCTTGTGGCGGCTTGTGCTGTGTCATCAGCCTTCCTTCTTCATAGTGGCTTCAAGCTCTTCATCCAATGCGGAAAGTTCGCGTTCCAACCGATCGATTTTTCGTAAGTTGTCTTCAACAGCCGCCTCTGTTCGGGCGTGTTCGTTCTCATGGGTGCTGTCGACGATGCCGTCGCGCTCGACTTTCAAATCCAGGACGAGCAGGCCGCTGGACTTCTGGTTCAGTCGCATCTGTTCGGCATTCGCGGCAGCGATGTCCTGCGTCGCCTTCAGCCGATCCTTCATGATCTCTTCGAGGCTGCGCAATTGACCTGTCATTGTTGCCCCCTATACATCAAGCGCGTCTTGCAAACCAAAAGGCTCATCCGATGAACGATCCTGCCGATGTCCGTTTCTTCCGCGCGCTCAAACAAATTTGCAGCCAGTCCGGCGACGTGGATCAATCCTGCCGCGAGGCGATTGACCGCGCGGTCGAGACAGGCCATTCTAGGGACTTGCTTTCCGCACGTCAGTCTATGGACGCATTGGACGCCGCTTTGAAAGACCGCCTGTTGCAACAAGCGCACCTGATCATGGCCACTGATATCTCGGCGATTTGGGATGCGTTGCCCATGGCCGCCGACCCCAGCAAACGAAGACCAAACTAGCCAGTTGCGGCAGTGATCGCGGGCATACTCTGCGCGCGGTTCAAACATTGGCCTCACCTCCCATGAACACTCGATTGACCAAGCGTCGAGAAAGCTACCCGAGCGACATGGTGACGCAACGTTTTCTGTAAGAATCCTTCGACTTTCTGTGAAATTTCGCCTTGGTGCCGATAAAGTGTAAACTAAATTTACGTTTTGAATCGCGCCGTGTAACGGCCTGTTCCAAAGACGGTTTCGCAGCAATACAGAAGATTTTGATTTGCATGTTAATCAGTCGAATCATTTGTTTGCTATTTGTGGTCTTTTGACGCTGAGTTGATCCGCATCCCTAATTGTTCGGGGAAAAGAGATGACAAACTGCGCCGACATTCTGCAACAAGATGACCTGTTACTCCGCCCTCTGACACAGGCAGACCTGCCTACAATTGCCCGTGATCTTGACGACGCTCGCGTCGCGCGTTGGCTCGCCGCCGTGCGGCAGCCTTTCGACGCGGCGGCAGCGGATGAAATCCTGGCACACAGCCGCGATCCGGGCGAAATGATGCGCATGATCGAACAGGATGGCGCGGTCGTGGGCGGGCTGTGTATTGGTGCCGCGCTTTGGTATTGGCTGACCCCGGATTGCTGGGGTCAGGGTCTCATGCAACGAGCACTGCGGATGGCGATCGGCGCGCGGTTCTGTTTGCCTGCACCGCCGATGGTTGCCACCTGCCACGACGACAATACCGCATCGCAGCAGTTGCTGACCCGGCTGGGCTTTGCGGCCTGCCCAAATGGCCGACGTATATTTTTTCACGCGACGCAACGCGCCGAGCCGTGTCGAGACTACGTCCTGGCCCCAGAGCAGTGGCACCTTCTGAACCCGCGAGTTATGACCGTTGGCCACACCACACTGCGGCCAGCCCTACAGAAAGACGCGCCCGCGCTTGCTCACATCCTGCCCTGCCCCGGGACCGCGCCATGGCCTGCCCATGAAATGCTGAACGCCTTTGTCGAAACCCATCGTTTCCGTGGCCCCGCGCGTGGGCTTTTCGTCGTTCAGGACGAAAACCGCCGGAGCATCGGCGCGGTGCTCGTACAATCAAACCGTACAAGCCTGCGCTTTCTCAGTGATGAGGAGAAAGCCCGTCATTGCACCAATGCTACCAAAGCGCTGGAAGACGGGCACTTCCAGTAACTTTAGTCCCTTTGGCGATTTTTGCAGCCCTCTGACGGCATGCGTGGTCGTGGCGCTTCCGTGACGGACTTGTCCCGTAGTGCTGCCTTCCACGTCTGAGAAAAATAGCGCCATCAAACCGTGGGATCAAACAACCACACGACAAAGAACGCATTCTCTGCTATCATGGTCATAAAAAATTACGCTTCAGAAGTGCACGACCGGTTTCTCAAGAGAGGTTTCCGACGATGCGGAGTCCAACTCGAACTTCAATAATTCACGCATCAGCTGTGGCAACTGTCCTTCTGACAGGAAGTTGTGCGTTTCTTGCGCCTCCCCCGCCAGCCAGCGCAACCGCAGCCCCAAGCGACATAAAGGACAGTGGGTCTTCGCTCGTTCGATGTCAAACGACTGGTGCCGGCACTATCAGCTTCTCGGTGATTGGCGATGGATTAGTATCGAATGCAGGCCCGGTCCCTGCCGTCCCGCCCAATTTCAGCGCTCAGACCACCTACAGACCGACGCGAAACACCGGAACTTCGCGCGATGTATTGGTCAGGTGCTTGTTTCAACCAGCCGGCGGCGGACCCGTTGCGACCACCGACGCGAAGGTGATTATACGAGAGACGCTAATGCCAGATGTTCAGGCCTTTACCGTGCCTGCCGCGGCGAGGGTGAGGAGCGCATTCGACATAGTCGTTGACGTGGAAGATAGGCGACTTGTCGGCCCTGGCTTTGTGGGTCGGACAAGCGGCATCGATATAGTTGGGGTGGCGGCCTCGGGCGATGTCAGGATCGTTCCAATCGCCGACAAAGACTACGGTGGCGTTTTCCCAGGGCCGCCGACGAGTACGATTGGCCCTCTCAATCCTCCGCCGCATGTATTCATTGGCGAGTGCATCAGGGCAGGCTCAGGCGCGGTTCGACTTCAGGTTAAAGATGCCGCAGGAAACGTCGTGACGCCTGTTCCCGTGAAGAGGATAGAGTGTTCGCCTTGAGGCGCTTGTTGAAGGGAACGCGTATGGTTTCCGACTGCCACCAGTCTATTGTCGCGTCCGAGTGGCAGGTGAATGATCCCGGCGCACCTTATGATTTCTTCCTAAGAGGTACGGCAAGGGGCGGCGCGTTGTTGCGCCCCCAACCGGCTGAAAATGCCACGGCGATCCGGGCAGCAGTGGTGTCGAAGGTTCTGGAAAAGCACGGAGCCGGCCCAGAATGGAATGTACCAATCCCCGCAGCCGTGGCATCTGCTGTCGTGGTTTAGGTTCGCCCCATCCGACGCAGGGGTCAGAATGGTACATCCGGCTCAGCATAACCGCGTACATCATCTGCACTGTGATCATCCTGCACGTCATCGACGGGTTCGACCTTGATCAACCGTCCCCACCACCCATTCTGCAAGTGTTGGGGCCGCTTTGCGTTCCGGCCGATGATCTGAATGTCACGGATCGCAGGCAAGGCACGGATCCGTGATGCAGCCATCAGTAAACGGCACGCTATGCCGTCTGGGCTTACGATCGGATTGCACTCGGCACAGCCGATGTCGAGGATCTGCTTGCCGAGCATGGCGTGGTCGTCAGCGGAGAGAGCATTCGACTGTGGGCAAGCCGGTTCGGCCCCCATTTTGCCAACTGCATCCGAAAGGATCGGCCGAAACCTGTAGACAAGTGACAGATGGACGACGACGTGGTGCCGACCAACGGCGCGAAGGTTCCTTTCTGCCCACGACCATGTGGACATGGTCGCTCGAGAGTACACCACGCAAGGTGCCTGCCCCGTTCTAGCGACACATTTGACGGCAGGTGTCACGCACCCGCAGTTGAAGCGCCCCGGTCAGGGCCTTGTAACGGTACTTGGTCGACCAGACGAGATGGTAAGATGATAAAACCGCCGTGCTTGCCAGCGTCAAATCGCATGATCTTATCCTCCCGAAAATGATCGGCCTACATCGGCTTGACCTCACGCAGAAAGGATGGGAGCACCGGGTTCTTGGCGTCGGCCCGCCAGATTGCGGTCGTCCGAACGACCGGTGGTACATCGGTGATCGGCACCACTTTCAGACCTAGCAACCCAGCATTGCAGATACATTTCGGATAAACAAGAACCCCAAGGCCGGCCATGACAAAGGCCAGCATCTCATCCCGCAAGAAAGCCTTGTGGGTTACCTGCGGCATAAAGTTTCGTTCGATACACAGATCGCGGATCAATTCGTTATAACGTGACCATGTGTCCCCCATGATGAAGGACTCCAACTCAAGTTCGGCAAGCTCGATCGTCTCACGCTCGGCCAACCGGTGCTTGGGCGGCACCACGGCAACCAATCCCTCTTGCACGACGTGCTTGCGACAGAACGAACTGGGCAACTTCAGGTCAATATCCATGACAAACCCAAGGTCGGCTTTACCCGATTTGACCAGCGCGATCTGATCGGCAGTCGAGGCGAACTGGACGTTGATCTTGATCCGCGGATTATAACGCCGATAGCGCGCGAGCGTGTCCGGCAGCGTTCCAAGAATTGCGAAGTCGACATAGGTCAGATTGATGCTGCCGCCTCGGCCCGATGATACATCACGCACCGAATCTACGGTCTGGTCGAGCTGTTCGAATATCCCCTCGATCCGGCCCAGCAACTCAAGACCAGCGGAGGTCAGGGTGACCGAACGTGTGTTGCGCCGAAATACCTCGACGCCAAGCGTATATTCCAACGACTGGATAGTCTTTGTCAGCGCCGGTTGTGATGTGTTCAACATTTTCGCGCTTTTTCGGTAACTCCCAACTTTGGCGATCGTTTTGAAGACTTTGAGTTGTCGGAGTGTCAGGTTCACCGGCGCTGTTCCTCGTTCCTCAGTCGCCATTGAATTGACACATCGGCAGAACATATCCAAGCTTTTAGCTTTACGGGAGGCAAAGTTGGGACGAGGTGGCTGATGATCTTTGGGCTGGCTGGCTGAACCGCCCCGGTTTTACCGGAGAGGGTTTGTTTCAATAGTTGGGCTGCTTTTTCGTCCTCGTTCAAGCTGTCGTAGAAAGCCTCCTCTGCTTCTTGTGGCGTGACATATCCGATAGCGCTGTGCAGGCGTGTGTTGTTATACCAGTCGACCCATTTCAGGGTTTCCCATTCGGCCTGACCAACCGATTTCCAGGGGCCGAGGAAATTGATGCCCTCAGTCTTGAAGAGGCCGATGATGCTTTCAGCCAAGGCGTTGTCGTAACTGTCACCGACGCTGCCGACCGAGGTGTCGATGCCGGCCTCGGCCAGTCTTCGGTGTACCTGTTCGACAGGTATTGGCTGCCGCGATCGCTGTGATGGATCAGCTTGTCAGCCTCGGAGGGTGGGCGCTGACAGAT
>NZ_QJSD01000014.1:7500-101731 GCF_003313245.1 Primorskyibacter marinus | reverse complement strand
AGAAGTGCCGCCGCTCTCGTTACGGTTGACGCCAGGGAGGAGGAGAGGCGTCTTCCGAACTGTGTCGGGCCGTTTGGCCCGGAATTTCGGACGACGATCTCCGGGAGGATGGAGACCGTCGCCAGTTACGAAAGGCTTAGGGAGGAGGAAAAGCCTTTCGATCCTTGAAACTTGTTCAGACCTCGTAAGCGGCCTGGTAGGCGATCCGGTTCAGCGAGCTGCGGTTCAGGCCCAGATCTTCGAGTTCGCGGGTGGACAGCGATTGCAGTTCTGTCAATGTGCGCTTGTAGATGCGACGGCGCGCAAATCGGGTGCGGATGGAGTCCAGAGCGCCGCCGACGCGTGCAGCGAAAGCGCCTTGAGTGTTTGATGTATGCGTTGCGTATGCCATTTGGGTGCTCATTTTCGTATGTTGTTCGTTTCGTTTCGTTGACACCAAAATAGGCTTATGCTGCAGATGCACAATACCCCAATACTCAATGCTGCTATGCAGCGAATGCATAGTGGACGCTGACGTAACGTCATAAAATATTGCAATTTTTTTGTGGCTGTCGGGTTAGGGTTGTGTTCGCTCGCAAAGCTGCCACCTTCAGCAGCAACGAAGATGGAGAATTGAGCATGAATGAAATTCGCGATGAAGTAGAGCGGGTTTTGGCAGGACTCGCCTTGCCGGATGGCGGCGATCTTTTTTCGAGCGATATGGTGCGCGCATTGAGTGTCGACGGTGGCACCGTGCGGTTTGTCATCGAGGCACCAAGTCCCGAAGTCGCCCGTCACATGGAACCGCTTCGCCGCGCGGCCGAGGAAGCGGTGGCGCGGATCGAGGGTGTGACCTCGGCCAGCGTTGCGTTGACGGCGCATGGACCGGCGGAAAAGACGCCGCCGCCCAGTCTGAAATTCGGCGGACATGCCAAGCCGCAGTCACAGCCGATGAACCCTCCGGGTGTGGACCGCATTCTGGTCGTCGGTTCCGGCAAGGGCGGTGTGGGCAAATCCACGGTCTCGGCCAACTTGGCGGTGGCGCTGGCGCGTTCGGGTCGGCGCGTGGGGTTGCTGGACGCCGATATATACGGACCCAGCCAGCCGCGCATGATGGGGATCAACAAGCGCCCCGCGTCGCCGGATGGCAAGACGATCATTCCGCTGCACGCGCATGGCGTCACGCTGATGTCCATCGGGTTCATGCTGGAGGAAGGCAAGGCCGCTGTCTGGCGCGGGCCGATGCTGATGGGCGCGATGCAACAGATGATGACACAGGTGCAATGGGGCGAGCTGGACGTGCTGATCGTCGATCTGCCGCCCGGCACCGGGGATGTGCAACTGACGCTGGGCCAGAAGGCCGATCTGACCGGCGCGCTGATCGTGTCCACGCCGCAGGACGTGGCGCTGCTGGATGCGCGCAAGGCCATCGACATGTTCCAGACGCTCAAGGTGCCGCTTCTCGGGATGATCGAGAACATGTCCACCTATATCTGCCCCTCTTGCGGGCACGAGGCGCATCTGTTCGGTCAGGGCGGTGTCGCGGCGGAGGCGGAAAAGCTGGGCGTGCCGCTGCTCGGATCGCTGCCTGTTGATCTGGAGACGCGCCTGTCGGGCGATGCTGGCACGCCGATTGCCGCAGGCGACGGGCCGGTGGCGCAGGCTTTTGCGCAGCTTGCGGATCGTCTGGTCAAGGACGGGATCGCCTGAACCGGGCGCTACCTGCCTGACCGGGTGCCGCCCGCGGAACCGGACGCTACCGGCGAAACCGGGTGCTACCGGCGGAAGGCGAGCGGGATCTGGAAGAAATACGCCGCATCCGTCAGCTCTGACGGGGCGGCGGGCAGGCGGGCGCGATTGACAGCGCGCAGGGCTGCCTGATCGAGCGTGGCATCGCCGGAGCCGCGCGCGATGCTGGCACCGACCACGCGGCCTTGCCGCGTCACCTTCAGCTTCACGACAACCGTGCCAGTGGCGCGGGTGCCGCGCGGATAGCGCTGGGCGCGGGCGATGCGCTGGCGCAACTGCGCGGACCAGCGGGCTTTGGCACTGGCAATCTGCGCGGCGCTGCTGCGGCTTGGCTGCGGGGCGGTGTTGTCGGTCCCGGCGGCAGTTTGTGCCTTGCGCCCGGCGGAGGGTATCTGCTGGGAGGCCGCGCTTGCAGGCTTGCGAGGAGACGCTTTCGTCGTGCTCTTTTGCGGGGCGGGCCTGGGCGCGGGGGGCGCTGGGCGCGCTTGCGGCCGCTCTGACACGCGGGGCGCATGGCGTCTGGGTTGCGGCGGCGCTGCACTGTCCACCTGCGGCAAGGCGGCGCTGTCGCGTTGGTCGGGCGGGCGCGGCATTGGCAATGACCTTGGCAAGGTCTGCGCCGGAGTGTTCGGCAGGTCGGGCAGGGACATTTCGGGCGTGGAGGGCGCGCGCAGTGCCTGCGGCGCCGCGCTTTCCAACGCGCGTGGGGCAGGCGACCTTGTGTCCAGCGCGGGCGCGGTATCCTTGGCAGGGTCAATCAGCGCGTCCGGGCGCGGTGCCATGACAGGCGCGGGCACGGCCGGTTGCACAGCCGGTGCGGCCTCCGGTGTCGGTGCGTCTGGCAGGTCCGCTGGCGTGGCGGTTTGCGGCGGCGCGTCCCAGCGTTCCAGCATTCCGGCCATGCTGGAAGGCAGGGCGGCAAGCGTCACGCTGTCACTGCCCTGATCGCCCGCCTGCGCTGCGGTGGCGTCCTGCGGTGACAGGTGGTCGTCGACCCAGACAAGCCCCGCCGCATGCAGGGCCGTGGCCAGCGTCAGAGCGGCTGCGGCTTCCAGCGCGCCTCTCATCGGTCTGGGCCGTCAGGACATGTGGCGGGCCGGGTCACGGCGCGGCCTCGGTGACGACGGAAACCTGCTGGGCGCCAAGCCGGGTAAGGCGGGTCAGCAAGGCGGCGAGCGCCTGCGCCGGTGCGTCGCGATCGGCCTTGAGCAGCACCGATGCGCCCGTGGCCGCGGCGGTTTCTGCCTCTGCGCCCCGCAACGTGCCAAAGGCGATCCGGCCATCGCTGGCAAGGTAGAGCGTGTTGGCCTGATCCGCCGCCGCCTCGCTGGCGCTTTGCGGCAGGGTCAGGGGCAGCGGGTCGGGCGGGGTCAGGCTGGCGGTCATCAGAAAGAAGATCAGCAGCAGGAACACCACGTTGATCATCGGCACCACGGGTTCGCGCGCCGCGCGTCTGGGAATTGGGGGCAGCAGGCGGGTCATGGCGCGCCTATGGGGGGTGGCGTGTTCATTCCGCCACCACCAGCGATGTCAGGCCAGCGGCGCGCAGCAGGTCCAGCAGGGACAGCATGTCCTGAACCGACGCGCCCTCGCCACCGCGCAGGATGACCGGCGCATCCGGCGTGGGCATCAGCGGGGCGAGGGCATCCGCCAGCGCGTCCCGCGCCACCGGAATGCCGTTGAGGGTGAGGCCGGTGGCTTTGACCTCGACCAGCCGTGGCGGTCCGGTCCAGCCGTCCCCCGCGCCGCCGATGACAAGCGGCACCACGTTTTCGCCGCCAAACCGCGCGGCCAGCATGAAGAAGACCAGCAGCAGAAACACCACGTCGATCATCGGCGTCAGGCTGGGCCTGCGGCGGCGTGGAGGGGCGGCGAGGGACAACATCAGTTGCGGGGTCCGGTGGTGAAGATGCGGGTGGCTGCGTCCTCCATATCATGCGACAGGCGTTCGGCGATGCTGTCGAACCATGACAGGGCGACGCCTGCCGGGATCGCCACGGCCATGCCCGCGGCGGTGGTCAGCAGCGCCTCCCATATGCCGCCCGCAAGCGCTGCGGGATCGGCGCGGCTGCCCGTGTCTTGCAGGGCCTGAAACGCCTCGATCATGCCCAGAACCGTGCCGAGAAGGCCAAGCAGCGGCGCGATGGTGGCGATCAGTTCCAGCGCGCGCAACCCGGTGCGCGCCTCGATCAGGGCGGCGCGGGCGACGCGGGCGGTTTCCTCTCGCGCGGGGTCGGGGGCGATGCCGCCTGTCAGCGCCTGCATCGCGGCATGGGCCACACGGGCGCGCAGGCCGGGGCGGGCCTTCAGGTGATCGCGGGCGGCGTCGCGCTGACCGTCCGACCAGAGCGTCAGCGCAGTTTCGACCCGCGCGCGGCGCCATGCGCCCAGCACCGACAGGCGCCACAGCTTCCACAGGATCAGGGCCAGCGTGACGACAGACAGGGCGGCGATGACCCAAAGCGCGGGACCGCCGCGTGACAGCAGGGGGGGGATCTGGCCTAGCATCGCAGTGGCTCCTTCAAGGCGGTCATGGCAGCACGTCCAGGGCCTGAAACAGCGGCCCGTGATCGGTGTCGATCATCCGCGCCTCAAGGTGAAAGACGCGGGCGATATTGTCGGGCGTCAGCACATCGGCGGGCGGGCCATCGGCCACCAGCAATCCGTCGCCCAGCAGGATCAGGCGCGAGCAATAGCGCGCCGCGAGGTTGAGATCGTGCAGCGAAGCCAGCACCGCGCGACCTTCGCGCGTCAACTGCCGAAACACCCGCAGCGTGGCGATCTGAGCTGCCGGGTCAAGCCCGGCAGAGGGTTCGTCCGCCATCAGCAGGGGCGTTTCCTGCGCCAGCGCGCGGGCGATGAGAACGCGGGCCTGCTCGCCCCCCGACAGCTCTGTTGCCAGCCGGTCCCTGAAGGCGGTCAGCCCCATGCGGGACAAGGCGGCCTCGACGGCGGCGCGGTCGGTTTCGCGCAGCCTTGTGCCACGCGGCAGATGCGGCAGGCGGCCAAGGGCCACCAGCGCCTCGACCGTGACGGGCCAGGCGATCTCTCGCTTCTGGGGCAGCCATGCGGCGGTGGCGGCGCGGTCGCGGGCGGGCATCTCGGCAAGGCTGCTATGGCCTTGGTGTGCCAACAGCCCAAGGGCGGCGCGCATCAGCGTTGTCTTGCCCGCACCGTTCGGGCCGATCAGGCCGACGCATTCGCCGGGGCCGATGGAAAACGACACGCGATCCACCACCGGGCGGTCGCCGCGCCGGACCGTCAGGGCACGAAGCGCGAGCAGAGTCATGTCATCTCCCTTCGCGTCTTGTAGATCAGATGCAGAAAGAGCGGCGCGCCGATCAGCGCCATGACAACGCCGAGCTTCAGGTCGCGATCGGGCAGGATCAGCCGCACCGCAAGATCCGCCGCCAGCACCATCGCCGCCCCGCCAAGCGCCGAGGCCCAGAGCAGCGTTGAGGGGCGTGCCCCGGTCAGCGGGCGCAGGATATGCGGCACGATCAGGCCGACAAAACCCACAGCGCCTGCCACGGCCGTCGCGGCCCCCACGGCGGCGGCCGTGCCCGCCAGAAGCGTCAGGCGCAGACGCGACAGCGGGATGCCCATCGCCTGCGCCGCATCCTCGCCCAGTGTCAACGCGTCCAGCCCCCGGCCCAGCGTGAACAGCGCGGCCCAGCCCAACAGGATCAGGGGGGCTGCCAGCGCCACATGTGCCATCGAGCGGTCAGCGACAGAGCCCATCATCCAGAACATGATTTCCGACGCGGCATAGGGGTTGGGCGACAGGTTCAGCACCAGCGCCGTGAACGCGCCCGCCAGAGCGGAGATCGCGATGCCTGCCAGGATCAGCGTCAGCGACGACCCGCGCGGCCCGGCGAGGGCGAGGATCAGCAGGACCGCAGCGAAGGCAAAGCCAAGCGCCATCAGTGGCAAGGCCAGCGCAAAACCCGCCGCCAGCCCGGTTTGCAGCGCGATCACTGCGCCAAGGGCTGCGGACCCGGACACGCCGATCAGTCCGGGTTCGGCCAGCGGGTTGCGCAGATAACCCTGCATCGCCGCCCCGGCCAGACCCAGCGACGCGCCGACCATCGCCGCCAGAAGCGCGCGTGGCAGGCGGATCTGCGTCAGGATCAACGTGGTCAGCTCCTCGCCCTGACCGGAAAGCGTGCGCAGCGCATCCATCGGGCCGATGGCGGCGTGACCCAGAAACATCGAGGCCGCAAACAGCACCAGCACAAGCAGGCTGAGCAAGGCGGCAAGGATGCGGGGACTCATTGCGCGGCCTCCCATTCCAGTCGCAGGGCGCGCATCTGTGCCACGGCATCAAGAATATAATGCGTCTCGCAGGTCCATTTGGCACCATCGCCGATCCGCCGCAGCGCGCCGGTGGCGGCAAGGGCGGGGTGGTCGAGCAGTTCGGTGGCGCGCGCATGTCCGCCATAGGGCGCACCGATCAGGATCAGATCGGGTTGCGCCAGCAGCAGTTCCTCCAGATGCAGGCGACCACCGAAAGGCAGGCCCAACTCGGCGGCGATGTTTTCAAAGCCCGCAGCGCGCAGCACATCGCCTGCAAGCGTGTCGGCGCCGGTCGTGGTGCCAAGCGCCTGATACATGACAACGCGCGGGCGCGCGTCAGGGGTTTCGGTCAGGGCGGCAAGCCGGGCGTCAAAAGCCGCGATCAGGGCGGTGGCGGCGACCTCGCGTCCCAGAAGCGCCCCCATCCGCGCAAGATTGTCGCGCACATCGGCAAGCGAGTTTGCAGGCGCAAAGCGTTCGACGCGCACGCCCAGCCGTTCCAGCATCTCGACGGTGGCGCGGGTGGTGTAGGTGCCGGCCAGCACCAGATCGGGGGCGCGCAGAAAGACATCCTCGGCGGTGCCATCGGTGACGGGCCAGCCTTCGGCCTGTTCGGCCATCGCGGATGTGCGCGGGTCCGACGCCAGCTTGGAGACCGCCAGCAACTGTCCGGGACCGGAGAGCAGCATCGCCATCTGGTCGGTGCAGACGTTCAAAGACACGACCCGCTGTGGGGCCGCGAGCGCCGCCGCGCCGGACAGGACCAGCGCGGCAGCAAACGATATGAGCCTAGAAGGACGCACGGATCCCGACATAGGCGGCGCGGCCGGAGGTCGAGAAGCCACCGACCGTCTGATAATCGGCATCGCCCAGATTCTCGATCCGCAAATACGCCTCTGCTGTATCGGAGATGACGTAGCCAAGGGTTGCATTTATCAGCGTGTAATCATCCATCTCCGTCCCGAACTCGCTGGGCCGGTCGGCAATTTTCTGCACGGTCAGCCCTCCGGACAGCCTGTCCGTGATCTCTGCGTCAAGCCCGAGCACCAGATCATGGCGGGGCACGCGCAATTGCGGGTCGTCATTGGCGTCACGGCTGTCGGTCAGCGTGTAATTGCCAGTCAGGAAAATTCTGTCTGTCACAGGCAGCCCGCCGGAAAGCTCCAGCCCGCGGGTCACGCTGGTGCCGCTTGATTGCTGGTAGGTTGGAAAGCCAAAGACGATCAGATCGTCGACTTCAGTGTAAAAGGCCGCCGCCCCGACAAAGGCACCGCCCGCATAGGTCTTTTCGATCCCCAGTTCGTAGTTGCGACTGGTTTCCTCGGACAGATCGGCGTTCCCATACTGCGCATCGAAGAGTTCGTAAAGCGACGGCGCACGAAAGCCGTTGGATGCCAGCGCCCGGACGGTGATGTCTTCGGTCGGCCGCCATGCCAGCGCCGCTCGGGCCGAGGTGTGCCCGCCAAAGCGTGAATGGTCGTCGTGGCGGACAGAGAATGACAGATCAAGATCGCCACGCGGTGCCCAGAGCGCCTCGGTGAAGATGCCGCTGATCGTCGAATCGCTGTCGGAAGTGATGCTGCCGGTGCGCGCGAAGGTTATCGGATCAAATAGCCCGCCGGTCGAGAAGGACGTTTCTCGTGTCCAGTCTACGCCGGCACTTAGCGTCAGTGCATCGGTCGCCTGCCAGCTTGCCATGTAGTCGATGCGCTCTCGGGTGCCTTCGAACGGGTCGGCAAAGCCGTCCGCAGTGCTCAGGCGGTCGATTTCGAACCGCGAGGCGGACAGGGTGTGGTCCACGGCACCTGTCGTCAGTTCCGCCCAGGCGCGCAGGGCGCGGGTCCGGGTTTCGGCCACGCCGTCCTCGGTGAATGTGTCGAAATCGGCGGTGCTGTCGATGGCAAAGGCATCGAGGCCCACCCGCAGCGTGCCGGTCACATCATAATCGGCACCAAAGGTCAGTTGCGTGCCCTCAAACGCGTCGTCTTCGGTAAAGAACGCGCCCTCGCGCGCGGAAAACCCGTCCGTCCGCACGCGGCTGAGCCCGAAATACAGTCCACCACTCTCGCTCCGGTTGGCAACATTCACGGAAGACCGGATCGTGTCGTAGGCACCGACCTCTGTCGCGACATCGATCTGGGTGCCTTCGACGTCTGCACCTTTCGTGGTGACGTTGATCACGCCGCCAATCGCCTCGGATCCGTGTACGGCGGATTGCGACCCCTTCACCAATTCCACGCGAGAGATGTTGGACATGGAGATATTGGCCCAGTCGAACTGGGTCTGCGTCGAGGACGGATCGGTCACGTCGATCCCGTTCACATAGACCGGCACATAGGCACCGGACAGGCCACGCACCCGCACGGTGCTGGTGCCACCCAGCCCGCCACTGTTGCTGACAGCGACACCGGGCAGGGTGTCGAGCGCATCCGCAAGGCGCGATGTTCCGCTGGCTCGCAGATCTGCCTGAGTCACTACATCGACAGTTGCACCGCTGCTCGACAACTCTGTCGGGGTCTGGTTGGCATAAACCGTGATCGTGTCGAGGAGGGTGTAGTCCTGCGCCATGGCGGGCAGGGCGAGGCCGACCGCCAGCAGGGAGGCCGGGGCGAGGGTTTGTTTCATGGTCGATCCTTTCCAGATCGAAGCGGCGCAATCCGGGCGCCGGCGCTTTATGTCTGGCTCGGGAAAGGGGGCCCTTCCGCGAACGGTGAAGGTCTGTCACCGCAACGGAGAACCGTTATCCCGGCGCCCCCCGCGCCCGAATAGGGTGATCTTCCCGGCAGGTCTCCTGGCTTGCGGGTCGTCGCTTGGCCGGGCCTTCCCGTGGGTGCGCGCACACCACAGTGACATCATCCGGCCGCGCTCGCCGCTCACAGTTGCGGGGGCAGCCGCGGAATAAGGGCATACCCCGCACCGCGTTCCCTCTTCGTCGGGAGTTTGACAGCCCGAACCGAGATACGAACGCTCTACTGCGCAGGCATTTTCAAGGCAAGAGTGGAATTATGGGGGCGAAAGAAGGGTGTCGGACGGGATTGCATGGGACGGATGGGAATTCATACCGCTGGCAGGGAGATTCTGCGCAAAAGCGACAGATGCAGCCACGATTCGTGGCGATCTCTGGGCCAGTTCTGTGTGAATGTGGTCACCAATCGAGAAAAATCGACAAACTCACGGGAAAAAATATGGCGCGGCTGGGGCGCTATATCTGGTGTGTGGTTGGGGTTCGTCCGCTACAAATCGCGTCCAGTTTTGCAGAATGGAAACGATATGTTGTTTTTCAGGGGTGTGGAAAACCAGATGCAGTAGCTTGGGGCCATAAATTCCTATTGATCGCCATCAATTCCCATAGTATCCCTGTAATCACGATGAGGGACGGGACGAAGGGGCACACAAAGAACCCCGAAACATTCTCCCAAATAAAACAAGAACGGCAGGTTTCATACAGGCTCCGCCTTTCATCGTGACCAAAGATCCGGCGCGCGAGCGAGCAGACATCCCCCCAGATGGCGCGTGTAGCTGGACATATCCGCACAAAGCGGGACGAGGGTGGCGGGTTGATCAGTGGCAGCAGATCAGCCCGCCCTTTCGCGTTTAGGGACCGGGAAAACCGGGTGGGGCAAACGAAGGAAGCGGCAGGGCAGTGGGTCGCAGGTTCAGAGGCGAAAGCCAGCTCAAGGTAGATGCGAAAGGCAGGGTGTCCATCCCGGCCTCTTTTCGTCGTGTACTGGAAGAGTGCGACCCGAATTGGACCGAAGGGCTGAACCCCGAGCTTGTGATTGTCTATGGCGACCATCGCCGCAAGTTTCTGGAATGCTACACGATCGAGGCCATCGAAGAGGTGGACAGCAAGATCGACGCAAAGCCGCGCGGATCGCGGCAACGCCGCATTCTGCAACAGCTTTTCCAGGGCCAGTCCCATCCCACCAATGTCGACGAGACCGGCCGTCTGGTCCTGCCTGCCAAGCTGCGCCAGAAGATCGGTCTTGAGGGGCAGGCGTTTTTCATCGCCGCCGGGGATACGTTTCAGATCTGGAACCCCGAGACCTACGAGAAGGAAGAACTGGCCAAGACCGAAGAATTCCTGGACGAACTGCCCGACGATGTCGATCCGCTGAGTTTCCTGGAAGATGAAGGAGGCGCGTAAGAGATGCCACCCGCCGCCCCGCCTTCTGACCCGCATATCCCGGTCCTGCTGCGCCCGCTTCTGCGGGCGGTTTCGCCTGTAAAAGGCATCTGGATTGACGGCACATTCGGCGCGGGGGGCTATGCGCGCGGGTTGCTGGAGGCTGGTGCAGATCAGGTCATCGGCATCGACCGCGACCCGATGGTCTTTGACATGGCCGGGGGCTGGGCGGCGGAATATGGCGACAAGCTGCGGCTGGTCGAGGCGAATTTTGCCGATATGGACAAACATGCCGAGGCCGCTGACGGCGTTGTGCTGGATCTGGGCGTCTCCTCGATGCAGCTGGATCTGGCCGAGCGCGGATTTTCCTTCATGCGCGACGGGCCTCTGGACATGCGGATGGGGGCCACGGGCGACAGCGCCGCCGATCTGGTGAACAGTGCCGAAGAGGTCGATCTGGCCGATATTCTGTACACCTACGGGGAAGAGCGTGCCTCGCGCCGGATCGCCCGTGCGATTGTTCGCGAACGCGAGAAAGAGCCGATCACCCGGACGCTGCAACTGGCCGGGATCATCGAGGGCTGTCTGCCACGGCAAAAGCCGGGGCAGTCGCATCCCGCCACGCGCAGCTTTCAGGCGCTGCGCATTGCGGTGAACGATGAATATGGCGCGCTCTATCAGGGGTTGCTCGCGGCGGAGCGGGTGCTGAAACCCGGCGGCTGGCTGGCGGTTGTCAGCTTTCATTCCATCGAGGACCGCATGGTCAAGCGTTTCCTTCAGGCGCGCGGCGGGGCGCTGGGCAATGCCAACCGGTTCGCGCCCGAGGTCGAAGCGCCGGATCCGCAGTTCAAGATTGCCAACCGCAAGGCCATCGGTGCCGATCCCGAAGAGCTGGATGTCAATCCGCGTGCGCGCAGCGCCTTGTTGCGGGTGGCCACCCGGACGGACGCACCGGCGGGCGAGATCGACGCCAAAGCCATTGCCATGCCATTGCTGAAAGGAGCGAGATGATGCGTAGCCTGTTTTTTGTGCTGACCGCGCTTTCCGTGATCGGATTGGCCTTCTGGGCCTATCACGAGAATTACAAGACGCAGGAGGCGCTGTCGAATGCCGAACGCCTGCAACACAAGATCGGCACTGCGCGTGCGCGACTGGCCGTGCTGAAGGCTGAATGGGCCTATCTCAACCGGCCCGACCGGCTGCGCGATCTGGCCGAGGTCAATTTTGAAAGCTTGGGACTGTTGCCGCTGCGCCCGGATCAGTTTGGGCGCGTTGATCAGGTATCCTATCCGCAGCGTGCCGCGGTGATTGACGAACAGGCGATCACGGTGGCCAGCTCGGGAGAGGACGAATGAACCGGACCGCGCTGCGCCCGCTCGCCCGTATTCTCGAAGCCCGCAGCCGCGGTGAAAACCCCGATGCGATCGAACGCGAGAATCTGCGCATCCGCCACGAGCAGATGCGCGACCGGTCCCGCATCCGCGCCGAGGGGCGGCTGTTGGTGCTGGGCGTGATGTTTTTCTGCGCCTTCTCAGTCATCGGTGCCCGCATGGGCGTCTTGTCGGCCTCTGAGGCGAGCGAGCCGCGCGCGCAGGCCGCGGGCGCGTCGATCATCGCGCAGCGCGCCGATATTGTGGACCGTCGTGGCCGCATTCTTGCGACCAATATGGACACCCACTCGCTCTATGCGCATCCGCAGCAGATGGTTGAACCGGAACGCGCCGCCAAGGCATTGGCCGGGATCTTTCCGGACCTGGAGGAAGAGCGCCTGATCAAGGATTTTTCGGGCAAGCGCAAATTCGTCTGGGTGAAGAAGAAGATCAGCCCCGAACAACAACAGGCCGTGCATGATATTGGCGAGCCGGGCCTGCTGTTCGGCCCGCGCGAGATGCGGCTGTTTCCCAACGGCTCCATCGCCAGCCACGTTCTGGGGGGTGCCGGGTTTGGCCGCGAGGGCGTGCATTCGGCAGAGGTGATCGGCACCGCCGGGGTTGAGAAATACTTTGACGATGTGCTGCGCGATCCGGCCCGCGAAGGCGCACCGCTGGAACTGTCCCTGGATCTGACCGTTCAGGCCGCGACCGAGCGTGTGCTTTATGGCGGCATGAAGCTGATGAATGCCAAGGGCGCGGCCTCGGTTCTGATGGATGTGCATACCGGCGAGGTGATCGCGATTGCCAGCCTGCCGGATTTCGACCCCAATGACCGCCCGCGTCCGCCGACCGAAGGCAACCCGTCCGACAGTCCGCTGTTCAACCGCGCGGTGCAGGGGGTGTACGAGCTTGGCTCTACCTTCAAGATCTTCGCGACGGCCCAGGCGATGGAGCTTGGCCTTGTCCGCCCGGATACGATGATCGACATCCGTGGCCCCTTGCGCTGGGGAAAGTTCCGCATCCGTGATTTCCGCAATTACGGCAAGGAGTTGTCGGTCACCAAAGTGATCGTGAAGTCTTCGAATATCGGCACGGCGCGAATTGCCCAGATGATCGGGATAGAACGCCAGAAGCAGTTCCTTGAGGCGCTGGGGTTCTTCAAGCCGACAGGTCTGGAAATGGTGGAATCCAAAGGCGGCCAGCCGCTGCTTCCGCCGCAATGGTCGGAACTGTCCACGATGACGATCTCTTATGGTCACGGGCTGTCTGCCACGCCGCTGCATCTGGCCGCAGGCTATGCGGCGATTGCAAATGGTGGCTTTCAGATCACGCCGACCTTGCTGAAACAGTCCGGCGCGCAGCTTGGCCCGCGGATCATGCGCTCGGAAGTTTCCGCACGGTCGCGGGCCATGCTGCGCAGGGTGGTGACGGACGGCACGGCCAGCTTCGGCGACGTGCCCGGCTATGCCGTGGGCGGCAAGACCGGCACGGCTGACAAGCCCAAGGAACGTGGGGGCGGCTATTACGAGGACAAGGTGATCGCCACTTTCGCCGCGATGTTCCCGGCGCATGATCCGAAATATGTCCTGGTGGTAACGCTGGACGAGCCGTCCGAGAATTCGGGCACCAAACCGCGCCGCACCGCCGGCTGGACGGCTGTTCCCGTCGCGGCCGAGATGATCGGCCGGATCGCGCCGCTTCTGGGCATGGCACCGGAGGTTGAGCCGGGACAGCTTGCTGGTATAACGCTGACGTCCAATTGACGCAGGGCTTGCCCTTGTCATGCGGGGCTGCCGGTGGCACCTGCGAACGATGGTCAAAGACGGGATAAAGCGTATGGGGAACGGCGCAAAGACGCTGAGCGAATTGGGGCTGACAGCGCGGGGGGGCCGCGAGGCGCAGGTGACGGGCCTTGCCGTGGACAGCCGCGAGGTACGCGAGGGCCATCTGTTTGCGGCCTTGCCGGGCACGCGGGTGCATGGCGGTGAGTTTATCCAATATGCGCTGCGCATGGGCGCGGGCGCTGTCCTGACCGATGCCGAGGGCGCAAGGATTGCCGCGGAGGCACTGGCCGCGTCAGAAGCCGCATTGGTGATTGCCGAAGATCCCCGGCAGGCGCTGGCCTTTTCGGCCGCCCTGTGGTTCGGCGCGCAGCCAGAGGTGATGGTGGCCATCACCGGCACCAACGGCAAGACCTCGGTCGCCACATTTGTGCGTCATATCTGGCAAGAGCTGGGCCACAGCGCCGTCAATGTCGGCACGACCGGTGTTGAGGGCGACTGGGACGCGCCGCTGGCGCATACGACGCCCGAACCGATCACCCTGCACCGGGTTCTGTCGCAGGCAGCAAGGGCGGGTGTGACCCATGCCGCGATGGAGGCGTCCAGCCACGGGCTGGCGCAGCGCCGCCTTGACGGCGTGCATCTGCGCGCGGCGGGATTCACCAATTTCAGTCAGGATCATCTGGATTACCACGCCAGCTTTGAGGAATATTTCGACGCCAAGGCGGGGCTGTTCGCCCGCGTGCTGCCCGATGACGGTGTGGCGGTGGTCAATATCGACGACGCGCGCGGCGTGGATATGGCTGCGATTGCCAGCGCGCGCGGCCAGCATGTCCTGACCGTTGGCGATGCCGAGGGTGCCGATATTTGCCTGAGCGCGCAGCGTTTCGATGCCACCGGGCAGGAAATCCGCATTGTGCATGAAGGCGTGGCCCGGCAATTGCGCCTGCCGCTGATCGGCGGCTTTCAGGGCGAAAACGTGCTTCTGGCCGCCGGTCTGGTGATTGCCTGCGGGGCAGAGCCGGAAGAGGTGTTCGACGCCCTGCCGCAATTGCGCACCGTGCGGGGCCGGATGCAACTGGCCGCGACGCGCGAAAACGGTGCGGCGGTGTTTGTCGATTTCGCCCATACGCCCGACGCGATTGCCACCGCCATTCAGGCGCTGCGCCCGCATGTGATGGGGCGCCTTGTGGCAATCATCGGCGCGGGCGGCGATCGGGACCGCGCCAAGCGCCCCTTGATGGGGCAGGCGGCGGCGGAACATGCCGATCTGGTGATCGTGACCGACGACAACCCACGCTCTGAAAACCCCGCCGCGATCCGCGCCGCCGTCATGGAGGGCGCGGGCGATGCGTCAGAGGTGGGCGACCGGGCCGAAGCGATCCTGCGCGGCGTCGATGCGCTTGGCCCCGGTGATGCGCTGCTGATCTGCGGCAAGGGGCACGAGTCGGGCCAGACGGTCGGCGATATTGTCTACCCGTTCGATGATGTCGAACAGGCCAGCGTGGCCGTGGCGGCGCTGGACGGGAGGTTGCCATGACGCTTTGGACCGCCGCCGAGGCGGCCGCCGCCACCGGCGGGCGGGCTGTCGGCGATTGGGCGGCGACGGGCGTTTCCATCGACACGCGCACGATTGTCCGGGGCGATCTGTTCGTGGCGCTGAAAGCGGCGCGCGACGGGCATGAGTTTGTGGCCCAGGCGTTGCAAGGCGGTGCCGCAGCCGCAATGGTCGATCATGTGCCCGAGGGTGTTTCTGCGGATGCGCCCTTGCTGATTGTAGACGATGTGTTGGCCGGGCTGGAACGTCTGGGTGTCGCGGCGCGGGCGCGGACAGAGGCGCGGGTCGTTGCGGTGACGGGCTCTGTCGGCAAGACCTCGACCAAGGAGATGCTGCGCAAGGTGCTGGGCGGGCAGGGCCGGGTCCATGCCGCGGAAAAGAGCTATAACAACCATTGGGGTGTGCCGCTGACGCTGGCGCGAATGCCGAAGGACACCGATTTCGCGGTGATCGAGATCGGCATGAACCACCCCGGAGAGATTGCGCCGCTGGCGCGGCTGGCGCGGCCGCATGTCGCCGTCGTGACCATCGTGGCACCTGCGCATCTGGCAGCGTTTGAGAACGTCCAGGGCATCGCGCGCGAGAAAGCCGCGATTTTCGAGGGGCTGGAACCGGGTGGCACGGGCATCGTCAACGGCGATCTGGCGACATCCGAGATATTGATCGCGGCAGCACAGGCGCGTGCCGCGCGGGTCATCACCTTTGGCGAAAGCGCGGCCTGTCACCACCGCGTGACCAATGTGCAGATCGGCGATCAGGCGACCGTGGTGCATGGGCGGGCCTGGCGCACACCGCTTTTGTACAAGGTGGCGGTGCCGGGGCGGCATTTTGCGGTGAACGGAATGGCGGTGATCGCGGTGGTCAGTGCGCTGCATCTGGACCGTGCGCTTGCAATACTGGCTCTGGGCCGCTGGCATCCGGTCGAGGGGCGCGGCGCGCGCGAGGTCATCCGGCTTGACGCGGTGGACATGCAGGTGGCGTTCGAGATGATTGATGACGCCTATAACGCCAACCCGGCATCTGTCGGGGCGGCGCTGGAAGTGCTGGCGGCGGCGTCTGTACGTCACGATTTGGGGCGTGTCGCGCAGGGGCGGCGGATTGCCTATCTGGGCGATATGAAGGAATTGGGTGACGATGAGGCGACCTTGCACGCAGCACTTGCCGATCTGGCGGCGATGGACCGGATCGACCGGGTTCACGCGATAGGGCCACTGATGCACCATTTATGGGCGGCATTGCCCCAGGAAAAGCGCGGCCGCTGGACCGAGACCAGCGCCGAGATGGCCAAGGGGCTGCGCCACGATCTGGACGCCGGAGACGTTGTTCTGGTGAAGGGGTCGCTGAGCATGGGGTTGGCGCGCGTGGTTGACGGCTTGCGCAAATTGCGCCAAGGCCCAGCCCAAAGTGAGACCACGGAGAACTGAACGGATGCTTTACTGGCTGACGGCCCTGTCTGATGGCGGCGACTTTTTCAACCTGTTCCGCTATATCACCTTCCGGGCCGGTGGGGCTTTTCTGACGGCGCTGCTGTTCGGGTTCATCTTCGGCGTGCCGTTGATCAACGTGCTGCGCAAGCGTCAGGGCAAGGGCCAACCGATCCGCGACGATGGCCCCGAAGGGCATTTCCTCAAGGCGGGCACGCCCACGATGGGCGGGCTGCTGATTGTCGGCGCGCTTTTGACCTCGACCCTGATCTGGGCGCGGCTGGACAATCCCTATATCTGGATGGTGCTGTTCGTGACCGTGTCTTTTGGCCTTATCGGTTTTGCCGACGATTACGCCAAGGTCAGCAAGCAGAACGTGGCCGGTGTGCCCGGACGCGTCAGATTGCTTCTGGGGCTTCTGATCGCGGCGGCAGCGGGGTTCTGGGCGGCGCAGTATCATCCGGCGGAGCTGACCAATCAACTGGCGCTGCCGGTGTTCAAGGACACGCTGATCAACCTGGGCTATTTGTTTGTGCCCTTCGCAGTGATTGTCATTGTCGGTTCGGCCAATGCGGTCAACCTGACCGACGGGCTGGACGGGCTGGCGATCATGCCGGTGATGATCGCGGGCGGAACGCTGGGGGTGATTGCCTATGCGGTGGGGCGCACCGACTTTACCGAATATCTGGACGTGCATTATGTGCCGGGGACGGGTGAGATCCTGATCTTTGCCGCCGCCCTGATCGGCGGCGGGCTGGGGTTCCTGTGGTATAACGCGCCGCCTGCGGCCGTGTTCATGGGCGATACCGGGTCGCTGGCGCTTGGCGGGGCGCTTGGGGCCATCGCGGTCGCCACCAAGCACGAAATCGTGCTGGCCATCGTTGGCGGGTTGTTCGTGGTCGAGGCGTTGTCGGTGATCATCCAGGTGCTGTATTTCAAGCGCACCGGCAAGCGGGTTTTCCTGATGGCACCGATCCATCACCATTACGAAAAGAAGGGCTGGTCGGAGCCGCAGATCGTGATCCGCTTCTGGATCATCTCGCTGATCCTGGCGATGCTGGGTCTTGCCACGCTGAAGGTGCGCTGAGGCCTTACGGATTTGCTGCCTGTCTCAGGTGGTGCCAGCGGGGGTTTTCCACCCCCGCACCCCCGGAGAGTATTTTCGCCGAGAAGAAGGCAGGAGCGGCGTGTCGGCAGCCGCGGCTCATGGCGTGCCGCGCGCCATCGGGCTATGGAAGGGCTATCGTAGAAAAAGGATGGGCAGATGATTCCGGTGAATGGTTTCGAGGGGCAGGAGATTGCGATTCTGGGTCTTGGCAGATCCGGTCTGTCGGCGGCGCGCGCGCTGCGCGCGGGCAGGGCGGAGCCGGTGTGCTGGGATGACAACCCAGCGGCCCGCAGCATTGCCGAAGCCGAAGGGTTCGTCTGCCGTGATCTGGGCCATGTCGACGGGTTTCGCGGCATTTCCCGGCTGATCGTCTCGCCCGGCATTCCGCATCTTTATCCGGCCCCCAACCCGGTGGTGGCGGCCGCCTGGGACGCGGGGGTGCCTGTCGACAATGATATCGGGCTGTTTTTTCGCTCGCTCGCCGTCGCGGATTGGGACGATCACGGAGCCACGCCACGCGTGATCGCGGTCACCGGGTCGAATGGCAAGTCCACCACCTCGGCGTTGATCCATCATGTGTTGCGCCATGCCGGGCGCGATGTGCAGCTTGCGGGCAATATCGGGCGCGGCGTGCTGGATATAGATCCGCCGGGCGATGGCGGAATCGTGGTGCTGGAGCTGTCGTCGTATCAGACCGAACTGGCCCGGGCACTGACGCCGGATGTGGCGGTTTTCACCAATCTTTCGCCCGATCATCTGGATCGGCATGGCGGGTTGGGGGGCTATTTCGCCGCCAAGCGCCGACTGTTTGCCGAAGGTGGTCCGGAGCGCGCGGTGATCGGCGTGGATGAGGCCGAGGGCCGGTTTCTTGCCAATCAGCTTTCCGAGGCGGCGGTGGATGCGCGGGTGATCCGCGTCTCATCAGGCCAGAAGCTGACCGGGCCGGGCTGGCATGTCTTTGCGCGCAAGGGGTTTCTGGCGGAATGGCGCAAGGGGCGGCAGATTGCCTCGATCGACCTGCGCGGGGTGCAGGGGCTGCCGGGGGCGCATAACCATCAGAATGCCTGCGCGGCCTATGCCGTGGTGCGCACATTCGGGATCGCGCCGCGCGTGATCGAGGCGGCGTTCCATGCGTTCGAGGGTTTGCCGCATCGCAGCCAGACCGTCGCCGAGGCCGGTGGGGTCCGCTATGTCAATGACAGCAAGGCCACCAATGTCGACAGCGCGGCCAAGGCGCTTGCGGCTTTTGGCAAGGTGCGCTGGATCTGCGGCGGCTTGCAGAAGGAAGGCGGGCTGGAGGCGTTGGCGGGTGCCGCCGGATCGGTGGTCAAGGCCTATGTGATCGGGCGGGAGGCGGCGGCCTTCGCCGTTCAGTTAAGCGGGATGGAGACCGAGATCTGCGGCGACATGGCCACGGCCGTGGCCCGTGCATCGGCGGATGCGGAGGACGGCGATGTTGTACTTCTGGCACCTGCGGCAGCGAGCTTTGACCAATATGACAATTTTGAGCAGCGCGGTGAGGATTTTGCAGCGCAGGTTCACAGGGTGCTGGAACAGGCGGGGCGCGCGTGACGCTGACAGGCAGGTTGCCGAGAAGATTGTTTGCGATACTTTGAGGAGCACGCCAGTTGGCACGCGGATGTCACGCGGGGGCTGTGCGTTTTGACAGTGGCAAGCGCAGGGTCTTGTGCAGCCCTTCGCGTACGGCGTCGGCGTGAATCACGCCCAATTGCACGGGGATTTCCGGCAGGCCCAATATCCAGGCAATCGCAAAACGATGATTGCCGCCACCGGCCCGCAGCATCGTGCCGTCCCGCGTCACATGAACGAAGATCCCGCCATGTTCGCGGCGGTAATGATCAGACGTTTCGGTGCGCGATTTCAGCCGGCCAGTCTGACGCGTTTCGGCAAAGATCTGGTCCAGCCTTGCATAGCGGCGTGCGAGGTCGTAGACGGTCTTGCATTCATCGGGTTCTTTACCCGCTGCGATCTGCGCTTTCATACTGTGCAGCAGCGGGGTGTCGTCCCAAGGCACGCCGTCCTCGAAATGCATCCGGCAGCTTATCAGTTTGAAATTACCCTCGATCGGTGCGCGTGCAAGATCCCAGTCGCCACCTACGACCTGCCCACTATGGCGGCGTCTGAAGTTTGGCGCTTTGGGGGATTTTTTCGGGCTGTATGCCGAAAGGATTGCGCGCGGATCGACATAGAGCGTCTCGTCGCTGAGGGGGGCATCCGGACCGTAACGCAACCGGTTGGTCAGGTCACGCAACGCCTTTTGCGGCACCTGCGCCTCCAGCGCGCGGTTAAGCCGCCGAGCGGGCCGCATGAACGAATTTTGTTCGGGTTTAGATGGCATGACAAAACCTCTGTAACAACTTGTTTGCGGATTCAATTGGTCAATGTGTCTGCGATTGCCTGCCCTGCGGCCCAGCCAGACGACCAGGCCCATTGAAAGTTGTACCCGCCCAGCCAGCCGGTCACGTCAACCGCCTCGCCGATCACATACAGGCCGGGGACATCGCGCGCCTCCATCGTGCGTGAGGACAGGGCGGCGGTGTCGATCCCGCCCAGCGTCACCTCGGCGGTGCGGTAGCCCTCGGTGCCCGAGGGCAAAAGCGGCCACGCGTGCAGCGTGTCGCAAATCTCGGCCAGCCGCGCGTCATTCTGATCGGCCAGATTGCCGGTCAGCGCAAGCCGCCCGGCAAGGTGCTGCACCAGTTTCGCGGGCAGGACGGCGGACAGCTCGGTCGTCAGGTTGCGCCCGCCCTGCACCTGCCTGCGGGTCCGCAAATGGTCGTAGAGCGACAGGCCGGGGCTTAGATCAATCGCCAGCGGCTGCCCCTCGCGCCAGTAGGACGAGGCCTGCAATATGGCCGGGCCTGACAGGCCGCGATGGGTGAACAGCATCGCCTCGTCAAAGCTGGTGCTGCCAGTGGTGGCGCGGACCGGCAAGGCGGTGCCGGACAGGTCCGCAAAGCGTTTTTCGGGGAAGGTGAAGGGGACAAGAGCCGCGCGCGTTTCGGTGACGGGCAAACCAAATTGCCGGGCAATATCATAGGCAAACCCGGTGGCCCCCATTGCCGGAATCGACTTGCCGCCGGTTGCCAGCACGATGTTGCGGGCGCTGATCCGGCGTTTTTTGCCACGCGCAGGGGCGAGGGTGGCGGTGAATCTGTCTGGGCCTCGCTGTATTGCCTCCACGCTGGTTTCGAGATGCAGGTCTGCGCCCGCAGCCGCGGCCTCTCGCGTCAGCATCGCGACGATCTGTTTGGCACTGTCGTCGCAAAACAACTGGCCAAGGGTCTTTTCATGCCATGCGATGCCGTGCTTTTCGACCAGCGCGATGAAATCCCATTGGGTGTAGCGGCTGAGGGCCGATTTGCAGAAATGCGGATTGCCGGACAGGAAATTGGCCGGGCCAGCATGCAGATTGGTGAAGTTGCAGCGTCCACCACCGGAAATGCGGATCTTCTCGCCCGGTTTTTTGGCGTGATCGACCAGCAGGGTGCGGCCGCCTGTCTGCGTGGCGCACATCAAGCCAGCCGCGCCTGCGCCTATGATCAGTGTATCGATTTCCATCCGGGGGGATTAGACACAGCGCCCGTGTCCCGCAAGGGCGCAAGTGCAAACGTCGATTGGCAAATCCGGTCAAACGCTGCGGCGCGACTGGCCGGTCCTCTTTTCCTTGCCGACGCGTCGGGCGGTGAATTTTGTGCCACCCGGCAGGCGGAACGGGCCGTCTTTGGACTGGCCCGGACATAAAAAATTGGTTACACTTGTAGGCAGACCCCGAAAAGGGGCGCTTTGAGGCAGTATTGGCGGTGTTCCATGACGGAGATGGTTTATGGCTCGGTTCCCGTTCGCGACGGGGAACCGATTTTGCCAAAATGGTGGCGAACGGTCGACAGGTGGTCGATATCCTGCATTCTCATGCTGTTCGGCGTGGGAATTTTGCTGGGGCTGGCAGCATCGCCGCCGCTGGCTGCAAAAAACGGGTTTGATCCTTTCCACTATGTGCAACGGCAAGCCTTTTTCGGCGGGCTTGCGCTGACCGCGATGTTCCTGACCTCGATGATGTCGCCAATTCTTGTGCGACGTCTGGCGGTTCTGGGCTTTCTCGTTTCCTTCGTGGCGCTGGCCTTGTTGCCGTTTTTCGGCACGGATTTCGGCAAGGGTGCCGTGCGCTGGTATTCGCTGGGCTTTGCCAGCTTGCAGCCGTCAGAGTTTCTCAAACCCGGTTTCGTCGTGGTCGCGGCCTGGATGATGGCCGCCGCGCAAGAGATCAACGGCCCGCCGGGGCGGCTGTGGTCCTTTGCGCTGGCCGTGGCGATTGTGCTGATGCTGGCGATGCAGCCGGATTTCGGTCAGGCAAGTCTGGTGCTTTTCGGCTGGGGCGTGATGTATTTCGTCGCCGGTGCGCCAATGCTTCTGCTGGTCGGCATGGCCGGGCTGGTCGTGCTGGGCGGATCGTTTGCCTATAATAACTCTGAACACTTCGCCCGCCGCATTGACGGGTTTCTCAACCCCGATGTCGATCCGACGACGCAGCTGGGCTATGCCACCAATGCGATCCGCGAGGGTGGTTTCTTTGGCGTGGGTGTCGGCGAGGGGCAGGTGAAGTGGTCGCTGCCTGACGCGCATACGGATTTCATCATCGCCGTCGCGGCCGAGGAATACGGTCTGGTTCTGGTCCTGTGCATCATCGCGCTTTACACGACCGTTGTCGTGCGTTCGATGGTGCGGCTGATGCGGGAACGCGATCCGTTTATCCGTCTGGCCGGGACAGGGCTGGCCTGCATGTTCGGCGTGCAGGCGATGATCAATATGGGCGTGGCCGTGCGGCTGCTGCCTGCCAAGGGCATGACGCTGCCCTTTGTCAGCTATGGCGGGTCGTCGCTGATTGCGGGCGGGATCGCTGTTGGCATGTTGCTGGCCTTTACGCGCAACCGACCGCAGGGCGAGATTGGCGATATTCTGCGGGGGCGGCTGAGATGACCGTGATCACACACGCCCGGTGCGCCGTTGCCGGTGCCGTTTCGGTCCTGCCGCGCGGAGCGAACGCATGAAACAGCCGCTTCTTGTGATGGCCGCGGGGGGGACCGGCGGGCATATGTTTCCCGCTCAGGCGCTGGCCGAGGCGATGTTGCGGCGCGGCTGGCGGGTGAAGCTGTCAACGGACGCGCGTGGCGCGCGCTATACCGGTGGCTTCCCGCATACGGTTGAGATCGACCAGATCTCCAGCGCCACTTTCGCGCGCGGCGGGCTGATCGCCAAGGCGGGCGTGCCGTTCCGCATTGCGGGCGGCGTCACCTCGGCCGTGGCGGGGATGATCCGGGACAAGCCCGATGTCGTCGTGGGCTTCGGCGGCTACCCATCCATTCCGGCGCTGTCGGCGGCAACGCTGCTGAAGCGTCCGCGCATGATCCACGAACAGAACGGCGTGTTGGGGCGCGTGAACCAGATCTTCGCCAGCCGTGTCGATGCGGTGGCCTGCGGCACATGGCCCACCGAATTGCCCGAGGGGATCGAGGGGTATCATGTCGGCAACCCGGTGCGCCGCGCTGTGATTGAACGTGCCGGCGCTGGCTATATCGTACCGGGCGATTATCCGATGTCGGTCCTCGTGATCGGGGGCAGTCAAGGCGCGCGCATCCTGTCGGACGTTGTGCCGCCGGCAATCGCGCAATTGCCGATGGAGGTGCTGCGCAGCCTGCGGGTCAGTCATCAGGCCCGCGAGGAGGATATAGAGCGTGTCGCAACCTACTATGCCGAAAATGGCATTGATGCCGATGTGCAGCCCTTCTTCAATGATATTCCGCGCCGCATGACAGAGGCGCAGCTTGTCATCAGCCGCGCGGGTGCGTCCTCGCTGGCTGATCTTTCGGTGATCGGGCGCCCGTCGATCCTGATCCCCTATGCCGCGGCGGCGGGTGATCATCAAACCGCGAATGCGCGGGGGCTGGTCGATGCCGGGGGGGCAATCATGCTGCCGGAATCGCGCATGACGGTCGAGGATCTGGCCGCGCAGATAGAGCTGGTCCTGTCAGAGCCTGACGGGGCATTGCAGATGGTGCGGGCGGCCCTTGGGTTCGGGATGCCCGACGCGACGGAGCGTCTTGTTTCGATGGTTGAAGAGTTGGCGGAAAAGGGCAGGACATGAACGCGAGCGCAACAAAGCTACCCGGAGATGTCGGGGCGATTCACTTTGTGGGGATCGGCGGGATCGGCATGTCGGGCATTGCCGAGGTGTTGTTGAACCTGGGCTACACCGTGCAGGGGTCAGACCTGAAAGCCAGCAAGATCACTGACCGGCTGAAAGATCTGGGCGCGGTGATCTTCGAAGGTCAGCGTGCCGAGAACCTTGCCGGGGCAGAGGTTGTGGTGATCTCTTCCGCGATCAAGCCCGGCAACCCGGAACTGGACGAGGCGCGCCGCACCGGCCTGCCCGTCGTGCGCCGGGCCGAGATGCTGGCCGAGCTGATGCGCCTGAAATCCAACATTGCGGTGGCCGGAACGCATGGCAAGACGACCACCACGACGCTGGTTGCGGAACTGCTTGTCGCAGGCGGGATCGACCCCACGGTGGTGAATGGCGGGATCATTCACGCCTACGGATCGAATGCCCGGATGGGGCAGGGCGAATGGATGGTGGTCGAGGCCGATGAAAGCGACGGCACCTTCAACCGTCTGCCCGCGACCATTGCCATCGTCACCAATATCGACCCAGAGCATATGGAACACTGGGGCGATTTCGACACGCTGCGGCAGGGCTTTCTGGATTTCGTGTCGAATATTCCGTTCTACGGGTTGGCGGTGTGCAATACCGATCACCCCGAGGTGCAGGCGCTGGTCGGCAAGATCACCGACCGCCGCGTGCTGACCTATGGGTTCAACGCGCAGGCCGATATTCGCGCCGTCAATCTGACCTACAAGACCGGCGTGGCGCATTTCGACATCGCCTTGCAGGCCGAGGGCGAGATGATCGAAGGCTGCACCTTGCCGATGCCGGGCAATCACAACGTCTCGAATGCGCTGGCGGCAGTTGCCGTGTCGCGCCATCTGGGCATGAAACGCGACGAGATCCGCGAAGCACTGGCGGCCTTCGGGGGCGTCAACCGCCGCTTTACCCGCGTGGGCGAGGTGGACGGCGTCGCGATCATCGACGATTACGGCCATCACCCGGTCGAGATTGCCGCAGTGTTGGCGGCTGCGCGTCAGGCCTGTGAGGGGCGCGTGATCGCGGTCCACCAGCCGCATCGCTATTCGCGCCTGCATTCGCTGTTCGACGATTTCTGCGCCTGTTTCAACGAGGCTGACGTGGTCGCGATTGCCGAAGTTTATGCTGCCGGTGAAGACCCGATCGCAGGCGCAGGGCGGGACGATCTTGTGGCCGGGCTGATCCGCCACGGGCACCGGCACGTACAAGCCTTGCAAAGCGAGGACGATCTGGAGCGCCTTGTGCGGGAACAGACCCAGCCGGGCGATATGGTCGTCTGTCTTGGGGCGGGCACGATCAGCGCCTGGGCCAACAATCTGCCGGGTCGGTTGTCGAAGTGAGCCGGGCCAAGATGGCCGTCCGCCGGGATGGGTCGCAGACATTTGCACGGGTCCGACGGGCCGGTTTTTTGACGATGCTGCGCAATCCGCCCTGCCATATCCGGCAGCGGCTTCGTGGCGAAGCACTGGAGTGCGTGCGATGACGACATCGCTTTTGCTGGCTTGTATCTGGGCGATCGCCGCCACTGTGACTGCCATGGTGTGGTCGGAGGACGAGTATCCGAACAGTGCCTATCTGCTGATCGTCACCGGGGTGCCGCTTTTGGGTTTTGCCACCTGGCAGAACGGCCCATGGGTCGGGCTGTTGGTGCTGGCGGCGGGGATGAGCGTTCTGCGCTGGCGTGTCGTCTTTGCCGACATTCTGCTGCGGCGTCTGTTTGGCAGCGTGGTGGACTGACGAAGGATCGTGGCGCATGATCGCGGGCATGGTCTATCTCATCCCGGCTTTCAGTCTCATGACGACGCTGATCGTGGCGCATGTCGTGGTGCGCGGGCGGCGGGGCTGGATCGCGGCGGCCATGGCGGGGCTGGCGCTGACCGGGATGGTCTGGGGCATCTGGCAGGGTCGGCAGCAGGTCGGCTGGGATGGCATCGGCTATACGATCTTTGCGGTGCTGATGATGGCACCTGCCGTGATTGGAACCGCCCTGGGCGCGCTGATTGCATGGTGGCGGTTTCGCCGCGGGGCCACGGTGGATTGAGTATTCCGGCGCTTGCCCTTGATGCGCCGAGTTTGTAGCAGGACAGGCATGACACAGAGATTTCCCACCCCCCGAGGCCGCCTGACGGCTGACCGGTCGCTTGCCGATCTGACATGGCTGCGCGTCGGCGGGCCTGCCGCCTGGCTGTTCCAGCCTGCGGATGTCGAGGATCTTTGCGGTTTTCTGCGCGAGCTTGATCCGGCCGTGACGGTCTTTCCGATGGGTGTGGGCAGTAACCTGATCGTGCGCGACGGCGGCCTGAATGCCGTGGTGATCCGGATGGGACGCGGGTTCAACGCGATCACGGTCGAGGGCAACCGGGTGACGGCGGGCGCTGCGGCGCTGGACGCGCATGTCGCCAAACGCGCGGCAGAGGCGGGCGTGGATCTGACCTTTCTGCGCACCATCCCCGGCGCTGTCGGCGGGGCGGTGCGGATGAATGCGGGATGCTACGGGACATATGTGGCGGATCATTTTATCGAGGCGCAGGCGGTGACGCGGGCGGGCGAGGTTGTCACCTTGCGGCCGGATGACCTCAATTTCCGCTACCGCCAGACCGATCTGGCGGAGGGCTGCGTGATCACGCAGGCGACGTTCGAAGGTGCCTCGGGCGATCCTGACGAATTGGCCGCGCGGATGGACGCCCAGCTAAAAAAACGCGACGAGACCCAGCCCACCAAGGACCGCACGGCAGGCAGCACGTTTCGCAACCCCGCTGGTTTTTCCAGCACCGGGCGGGCGGATGACGCGCATGACCTGAAGGCCTGGAAAGTGATTGACGACGCGGGCATGCGCGGGGCAACACTGGGCGGCGCGCAAATGAGCCCGATGCACTCCAACTTTCTGGTCAATACGGGCGGCGCGACGGCCGCCGATCTGGAAGGTTTGGGCGAGGAAGTGCGAAAAAAGGTTTTCCAACACAGTGGAATAGAGCTAGTGTGGGAAATCATGCGTGTGGGCAAACCCGCACCGGAATAAACGCCGAAAAAACGGCGGTGAAAACGCAGCCACAGGCAGGTTGCGACAATAACACGGGCCAAAGGTCCGGTATATCGAGGCAGTTTTGGGTATGTCGAGCAGGACAAGCCCGAAAGTGGTGGTACTGATGGGTGGCCCCTCCGCAGAGCGCGAGGTGTCTCTGAGTTCAGGGCGTGAATGCGCCACCGCTTTGAGGGATCAGGGATTTCAGGTCGTCGAGGTCGATGCAGGCCCGAATTTGGCGCAGCAACTGGCTGACGCCGCGCCCGACGTGGTGTTCAACGCGCTGCATGGCCGGTGGGGCGAGGATGGCTGCGTGCAGGGCATGCTTGAATGGATGCGGCTTCCCTATACCCATTCCGGCGTTCTGGCCTCTGCCATGGCGATGGACAAGGAGCGGACCAAGCAGGTCTACCGCGATGTCGGCCTGCCGGTTGTCGAAAGCGTCCTTGCGACGAAGCCAGAGGTCATGGCCCGCCATATTCTGCCGCCGCCCTATGTGGTGAAGCCCTATAATGAAGGGTCGTCGGTCGGCGTCTACCTTGTGCATGACGCCGCCAACAGCCCACCGCATCTGTCGGACGAAATGCCCGAAGTGGTGATGGTGGAAACCTACGCGCCGGGACGCGAGTTGACGACAACCGTGATGGGCGACAGGGCGCTGACCGTCACCGACATTCTGACCGACGGCTGGTATGACTACGACGCCAAGTACAAGGAAGGCGGATCGCGCCACGTTGTCCCCGCCGACATCCCCAAGGACATCTTCGATGCCTGCATGGATTACGCATTGCGCGCCCATGACGCGCTTGGCTGTCGCGGCGTCAGCCGCACCGATTTCCGCTGGGACGAGGCGCGCGGGCTTGACGGCCTGATCCTGCTGGAGACCAACACCCAACCCGGCATGACACCCACATCGCTTTCGCCGGAACAGGCGGGCGTCGCGGGCATCAGCTTTGGCGAGATGTGCCGCTGGATGGTGGAGGACGCATCTTGCAACCGGTAAACCGCCCCGATCCCGCGCCCTCGCGGATGCGCTACCGGATGCAGCGGCTGATGCTGACGCCGCTGTTTCGTGTCGTTCTGAGGGTGGGTTTGCCGATGGCCGCAGTGCTGGGGGCGGGTGGCATCTATCTCGCCGATCAGGACCGGCGCGAGGCGATCATCACCACCATTCAGGACTATCGACGCTCTTTTGAGGAACGTCCGGAATTCATGGTCAAGTTGATGGCGATCGACGGGGCGTCAAATTCGGTTTCCGAAGATATTCGCGATATTCTGCCGCTCGATTTCCCGGTCAGCTCTTTTGATCTGGATCTGGATGCAATGCGCGCGACAGTCACGGGGCTGGATGCGGTGCAAAGCGCCAGCCTACGGGTCCGTCAGGGCGGCGTGTTGCAGGTGGATGTGACAGAACGCGTGCCGGTCATGGTGTGGCGCACGCAGGACGGGTTGGAACTGCTGGATGCCGACGGCGTGTTGGTCGGCCCGCTTCTGGCGCGCGAAAAACGCCCCGACCTGCCGCTGATCGCGGGGCCGGGGGCGAATAAGAATGTCGCTGAAGCGCAGGAACTGGTGGCCGCGGCCGGGCCGCTGACATCACGGTTGCGCGGACTGGTGCGTGTCGGCGAACGTCGCTGGGATATGGTGCTGAACCGCAATCAACGCATCCTGTTGCCGGAAACCGATGCCGTTCAGGCGTTGGAGCGGGTGATTGCGATGCATCAGGCCGTGGACATGCTGTCGCGCGATCTGGTGACGGTGGACCTGCGGCTTTCGAACCGCCCGACGGTGCGGATGACCAGCGTCGGGGTCGAGGAATTGTGGCGGATGAAATCATTAGAGTTTGGAGAAAAATGAACCATGATCGAGCTCTATGAAACCCAGCGCGCGATGCGCAACATGCGCAAAGCGGCGATGCAGCGGGGGGTCATTGCCATTCTGGACGTGGGATCGTCCAAGATCGCCTGTCTGGTGCTGCGTTTTGACGGCAACGAACATGCCAGGGAAATTGACGGCATAGGCTCCTTGGCGGGGCAGTCCGGGTTCCGGGTGATCGGTGCCGCGACCACGCGGTCGCGCGGTGTGAAATTTGGCGAGATCAGCGCCATGGCCGAGACCGAGCGCGCGATCCGCACCGCCATTCAGGCGGCGCAGAAAATGGCGAATATCCGGGTCGATCATGTGATTGCCTGCTTTTCTGGCGCAGGCCCGCGCAGCTACGGGCTGGAAGGCAAGGTCGAGTTGGAAGGCCAGACCGTCAGTGAACAGGATGTCGGCCGGGTTTTGTCGGCCTGCGACGTGCCTGATTTCGGCGAGGGCCGCGAAGTGCTGCATGCCCAGCCGGTGAATTTTGCGCTGGACCATCGTTCGGGCCTGCAAGACCCGCGTGGACAGATGGGGCAGGTTCTGGCGACCGATATGCATATGCTGACGGTTGATGCGCTGGCCGTGCAGAACCTTGCCTATTGCGTCAAGCGTTGCGATCTGGAACTCGCCGGTGTGGCAAGCTCTGCCTATGTGTCGGGCATCTCGGCGCTGGTCGAGGACGAGCAGGAGCTTGGCTCTGCCTGTATCGACTTTGGCGGTGGCGCGACCGGCGTGTCGATCTTCATGAAAAAGCACATGATCGCGGCGGATGCGGTGCGGATCGGCGGCGATCACGTCACGGGCGACATCTCGATGGGGCTTCAGATCCCGACGGCGAATGCCGAACGGATCAAGACGTTCTACGGCGGCGTTGTCGCGACGGGCATGGATGACCGCGAAAAGATCGACATTGGCGGCGATACCGGCGACTGGGAACATGATCGCCGCACCGTCAGCCGGGCCGAGCTGATCGGCATCATGCGGCCGCGGGTCGAGGAAATCCTTGAAGAGGTGCGCGCGCGCCTGGATGCGGCGGGCTTCGATCATCTGCCCAGCCAGCAGATCGTGCTGACCGGCGGGGCCAGCCAGATCCCCGGTCTGGATGGGCTGGCCAGCAAGATCCTGGGTCATCAGGTGCGGCTGGGCCGGCCCATGCGGGTGCATGGATTGCCGCAGGCCGCCACCGGTCCGGGCTTTGCCAGCGCGGTCGGCTTGTGCCTGTTTGCGGCGCATCCGCAGGACGAATGGTGGGACTTCGCAATCCCCGTCGAAAGATACCCGGCGCGGTCACTCAAACGCGCGGTGAAATGGTTCCGCGACAACTGGTAGGCACGCAAATTTCGCAAAACCGTTCCGTCCTCCACGATTGGACGTCACCCGCGCCATTATATTGGCGCGGGGCGTCACATTTTTGTGCAATTGCGGGTGACGGCATCGAATTTCTTTGTTAGATTCAACGCGAACCGCACGACAAGATGTGGTCTGGGGATGTCGGGCAGACTCCCAACAGAAGCAGCCTTTTGATTCGTCACGCGCTTCATGATGCTTGGCGTTCCTCTAGTGGTGCTTTTTTTGCCGCACACTGCATATGGGTGTGTCGGCAAAATGTCGCGTATGTCGTGAGGAATGGGGCCATATTCCGTGGTTTTCGGCTGCTTTTTGCGTGACGAAAGGCGCTTGGGTCGATAAAGTTGGCTGGAATAGGCGGAAAAAGGGTCCGATAACGGGCCAAAACAGCAGGCGGATGTATTGATGACATTGAACCTAACGGTGCCAGGACACGAAGAACTGAAACCCCGGATCACGGTTTTCGGCGTTGGTGGCGCGGGCGGCAACGCCGTCAACAACATGATCCAGAAACAGTTGGACGGCGTTGACTTTGTCGTTGCCAATACGGACGCGCAGGCGCTTCAGCAATCCATGTCGGAAAGCAAGGTGCAACTGGGTGTGAAAGTGACCGAGGGGCTCGGCGCGGGTGCGCGTGCCTCTGTGGGCGCGGCAGCAGCCGAAGAGAGCATCGAGCAGATCGTCGATTATCTGGCGGGCGCGCATATGTGCTTTATCACTGCTGGGATGGGCGGCGGCACCGGGACAGGTGCGGCCCCGATCATCGCACAGGCGGCGCGTGAACTTGGCGTCCTGACCGTTGGCGTTGTGACCAAGCCCTTCCAGTTCGAGGGCGGCAAGCGGATGAAGCAGGCCGAGGACGGCGTCGAGAACCTGCAAAAGGTCGTCGATACGCTGATCATCATTCCCAACCAGAACCTGTTCCGGCTGGCCAATGAAAAGACCACCTTTACCGAAGCGTTCAGCATGGCGGATGACGTGCTGTATCAGGGCGTGAAGGGCGTGACCGATCTGATGGTGCGTCCCGGTCTTATCAACCTCGACTTTGCCGATGTTCGTGCCGTGATGGACGAGATGGGCAAGGCGATGATGGGCACAGGCGAGGCCGAGGGCGAGGAGCGCGCAATCCAGGCCGCGGAAAAGGCCATTGCCAATCCGCTGCTCGACGAAATCAGCCTGCGCGGTGCCAAAGGTGTTCTGATCAACATCACCGGTGGGCATGATCTGACCCTGTTCGAACTGGACGAGGCAGCCAACCGTATCCGCGAAGAAGTCGACCAGGAGGCCAATATCATCGTCGGCAGCACGCTGGATGATGGCATGGAAGGCAAGATGCGCGTCAGCGTCGTCGCCACCGGCATCGATGCAACGGATGTGAACCTGGAAATGCCCGTGCCACGCCGTTCGCTGGCACAGCCGCTGCGCGCCCCGGTCTCCGTCGAAGAAGACTTCGCCCATCACGAGCCGGAACAGCAGCCCGTTGCAGCCCAGACCGAGGATGCGGTAGAGCCTCAAACTGCTGCCGTGGCGGAAGAGCCTTCGCTGTTCGAGACGCTGGATGACGGCTATGCCGACGCGGGAGAAGCGCAGGAGGAGGTCTTCGAAGAGACGCAGCCGCAATATGCGCCGCGCCGCGAAGTGCGTGCCGCTGACGACCTGCCCGCGCCGGCCTATCAGCCGGCAGCAGAACCCGTGGCCCATATCCACCGCAAGCAGGACACCCGCACTCCGGCTGCCGGAAGCTTCGTGGCACCGCGCGCCCCGGCTGCCGGTGCAGCGTCGCCCGAGGCGCTGGCCAGGTTGCAGCAGGCTGCGGCCCGCGCCCGTCCGCAAGCCGCGCCGCAAGGCTATGATGCCGATCCGGAACCCGCAGATGCAGAGCGTCCCCGCTTCGGGATCAATTCGCTGATCAATCGGATGACCGGTCAGGGGCAGGCGCATGGCCACGAAGCCCCTGCGCCCCGTCGCCAACCGCCGGTTCATGGCCATCAGCCAGAGCGGATGGCAGAGCCAGAGGCTGATCCCGATCAGGAGCGGATCGAAATCCCGGCGTTTCTGAGGCGTCAGGCGAACTGAAAACAGTCATAACCAGAGACGAAAAGCCCTCCGATAAGGAGGGCTTTTTTATTTTGGAAACAGAAGCTTGCGGCGCGTGTCTCTGGTTTTGGCGGGTTCCCGCCCATCATGTTGCGGGCATGTTTCAAAGCGTAGCAATGTTTGATTTGAGCCCGCCGCCCCCAAAGGCTATTTCCGATCACAAGACGCGCTGGGTTGAAGTCAGGCGCGCAGATTTTTGGGGGTTTGTCGTGCAGACGACGTTGAGATCAGCAGTGAGTTTCGAAGGTGTGGGCCTGCATTCGGGCAAGCCCGCCTGCCTTACGTTGCGCCCTGCAAGCGCAGAGCATGGCATCTGGTTCAAACGGACCGATATCAGCTTGGGCGATACGTTGATTCCGGCGCGTTGGGATGTGGTCGAGCAATCCCCCCTTTGCACCCGCATCATCAACAAGGCGGGTGTGTCCGTATCGACCATCGAACATGTGATGGCAGCCCTTGCCGGTTGTGGCATTCACAACGCACTGGTCGAGATTGACGGCCCCGAGGTTCCGATTCTCGATGGCAGCTCGCAACCTTTCGTGTCGGGCATCCTTGCCCGCGGTGTGCGTGAACAATATGCGCCGATCCGTGCGCTTGAGATTCTGAAGCCCGTTGAAGTGCGCACGCCGAACGGCTGGGCGCGGCTTGATCCGGCGGATCGTCTGGTGATTGATTTCCACATTGATTTTGCGGATGAGGCGATCGGCGAACAGGAAATGGCGCTGGACATGGCAAACGGGGCGTTTGTCCGAGAGCTGTGCGATTGTCGGACGTTTTGTCGCAAAGCCGACGTTGACATGATGCATGCCAATGGTCTGGCGCTTGGCGGGACGCTGGAAAACGCCGTTGTCGTTGACGGCGCTGACGTGCTGAGCCCCGGCGGGTTCCGGCATGCAGATGAAGCTGTGCGCCATAAAATGCTCGACGCGCTTGGCGATCTGGCCCTTGCCGGTGCGCCGATCCTCGGGCGTTATACAGGCTTTCGTGCCGGTCACGCGATGACCAACACATTGCTGCACGCGCTGTTCGCAACGCCGGGGGCATTCCGAATGACAGTTTGTGATCCGGAAACTGCCGCACGGCTGCCCGGATCGGGCGTTGAACGCCACGAAATTCCCGCCGTCGCCTGACACAACGCGTGTCCTTGGTCACATCCTGTGCATGAATCGTTGCAAAGGCGTTTTGCACCGGAACTTTCTATGCTAGGAGCGGGGCAGGAAAGTGGGTGAAACCCACAAGGTCGAACGAGGAAGAGCAAGCATGGCAGGCGTCGGATCGCGTACGGGGGTGGTCACAGCATTGCTCGTGTCGGCTTTTCTAGCCGGCTGCGGCGTCTTGCAGAAGGCACCGGGCCGTTCTGGCGGCGCGCCGCTGGAGAGCTATACCGCCGAGCAAATCTATGAACGTGGCGAATTCGAGCTGAATCGTGAAAAGCCGGAAGATGCTGCGTTTTACTTCTCCGAGATAGAGCGGCTTTATCCCTATTCGGATTGGGCCAAGCGGGCCTTGATCATGCAGGCCTTTGCCTATCACAAGAACAAGGACTACGAAAACAGCCGGGGTGCCGCGCAGCGCTATATCGATTTTTATCCGACCGATGACGATGCGGCCTATGCGCAATATCTGCTGGCGCTAAGCTATTACGATCAGATCGAGGAAGTCGGCCGTGATCAGGGGCTGACATTCCAGGCGTTGCAAAGCCTGCGGACCGTGATCGAACGCTATCCTGACAGCGAATATGCCCGCAGCTCGATTCTGAAGTTCGATCTGGCGTTTGACCATCTTGCCGGCAAGGAAATGGAAATTGGCCGTTACTATCTGCGGCGCGAGCATTTCCCCGCAGCGATCAATCGTTTCCGGGTGGTTGTCGAGGATTTCCAGACCACGACGCATACGGCGGAAGCCCTGCACCGGCTGGTCGAGGCGTATTTGTCGCTGGGTCTGACGGATGAGGCGCAGACTGCGGGGGCGATCCTTGGTTACAACTATCAATCCACCGATTGGTATCAGGACAGTTTCAAGCTGTTGACCGGTCAGGGGCTTGAGTTGAAGGCCGCAGGCGACAACTGGTTGGCGCAGATCTATCGCCAGATGGTCAAAGGCCAGTGGTTGTAACCCATGGATGCCGGGACGACGCGCGCCTTCGGCGACGCCCCGCCCGCCATCCCGCTTTCGGGGTGGCGGCTGACGGATTGTTGCTGATGACGTTGAGGGCTGCCGGGGCTGAGACGCCGTCATGGCGGGATTAGGCCATGCTTCGGGCGCTTGAAATTCGTGACATGTTGATCATCGACCGGCTGGATCTTGCGTTTCAGCCGGGCCTCAACGTGCTGACCGGGGAAACCGGGGCGGGCAAATCCATTCTGCTGGACTCGCTGGGTTTCGTGCTGGGATGGCGGGGACGCGCAGAATTGGTGCGTGCCGGTGCCGCGCAGGGCGAGGTTGTCGCGGTGTTCGATCTGGCGGCAGGGCATGCGGCGCGTGCAGTGCTTGACGAGGCTGGTTTGCCCAGTTCTGACGAGTTGATCCTGCGACGTATAAATACACCTGATGGACGCAAGACGGCGTGGGTGAATGACAGGCGCGTTTCTGGCGATGTCTTGCGGACCTTGTCTGAAACCTTGGTCGAACTGCATGGTCAGCATGACGACAAGGGGTTGCTGAACCCGCGCGTCCACAGGGCTTTGCTGGATGATTTCGGCGGCCACGACGGTCTGGTCAGCACCGTCAGAGAGGCCTGGCGTGCGGCCTCGGCGGCGGCCAAGGCTGTTGTGCAGGCAGAGGCAGACCTGTCCGAGATGCGCGCGGAGGAAGATTTCCTGCGCCATGCCGTGGATGAGTTGGGAAAGCTGGACCCGCAGCCCGGTGAAGAGGCGGCGCTGGATGCCCGCCGTCGTTTGATGCAAGGGGCAGAACGAACCCGTGCGGACGTTTCGCGGGCGCTGTCGGCGCTTGGTCCCGAAGGGGCCGAAGGGTCGATGGGGGATGCAATGCGCTGGATCGACGGCGTGATTGACCGGACGGATGGGCGGCTTGACGGGTCGGTTGCGGCGCTGGAACGTGCCATGGTCGAACTTGGCGAAGCGGCGCAGGGCGTGGAGGATGCGTTACGGGCGCTCAGTTTCGATCCGCGAGAGCTGGAAGACACCGAAGAGCGGCTGTTTGCCATACGCGGGGCGGCGCGAAAGCATCAGGTCAGTCCTGACAGTTTGGCGGATCTCGCCCGCGATCTGATGGACCGGCTGGCAGCGCTGGATGCGGGGGATGCGGGACTTGCCGATCTCAGAACTGTCGCGGCGGATGCGGATGCCGCATATGATGCGGCAGCCCGCGCCCTGACAGACGCCCGGCGCAAGAACGCTGCCGCCCTTGATGCGGCCGTTTCTGCCGAGTTGGCACCGCTGAAGATGGACCGCGCGGTCTTTACCACGCAGATCGACGAGGGTTCCGCTGGACCTGAGGGGCGCGATGCGGTGGCTTTCACAGTCGCCACAAACCCTGGCGCGCCGTCCGGGCCGCTGAACAAGATTGCCTCCGGGGGGGAGCTGAGCAGGTTCCTGCTGGCGTTGAAGGTCTGTCTTAGCCAGCACCAGTCCGGCATCACGATGATTTTCGACGAGATTGACCGAGGCGTCGGCGGCGCAACGGCAGATGCGGTCGGGCGCAGGCTGGCGGCGCTGGCCGAAGACGGGCAGGTGCTTGTCGTCACGCACTCGCCGCAGGTGGCCGCGCTTGGGGCGCATCACTGGAGGGTGGAAAAAAAGGTGGCTGACGGGATGACAACGTCGACTGTCATACCGCTTACCCCACCCGACAGAATTGATGAACTGGCCCGGATGCTGGCCGGCGACACCATCACCGATGAGGCACGAGCAGCCGCGCGGGTTTTGCTGAAGGTCTGAGGTCTTGCACAAGCTGCGCCACATGCGCGTGGGGGGTGAATTGGCCGAGAGGCCAAGAGGGGGCGGCACGCCCCTTGCAAGAAAACCGACCTGTGCGCCGGAAGGCGCTCAATGAGGTCAAGCTTGGTCCCTGTTCGCTATGGGACGAGTTTCCCAGGATTCAGAAGGTCCAAAGGGTCCAGCGCCTGTTTCAGTTGCCCCATGACCGCCCAGCCATCGCCGTGCTCTTTTGCCATATAGTCACGCTTGCCCAGACCCACGCCATGCTCGCCTGTGGCTGTACCGCCAAGCGCCAGAGACCGTTCGACCATCCTGTGTGACACTGCTTTCGCCGTCGCCATTTCCGAAGGCTTTGCGGGATCAACCAGCAGGATGGCGTGAAAATTGCCGTCGCCCACATGTCCAAGAATGGGCCCTGCAAGGCCTGACCGTGCGATATCCGCGCGGGTTTCCTCGACAGCTTGCGCGAGGCGAGAGATCGGCACGCAAATATCTGTCACCAGAGACCGCGCTCCGGGCCGCAGTGCAAGAATCGCATAGAATGCGTTGTGTCGCATCGCCCAAAGCGTTTTTCGGTCCTCGATCCGGTCGGACCACTCAAAGCCGCTTGAGCCGTGATCGGTGACAATATCTCCAAAACGCTGTGCATCCTCGGCGACGCTGTCGGGGCTGCCGTGAAGTTCGAACAAAAGGTGCGGCTTTTCGGGAAAGGCCATGCCCGCATAGGCGTTGACGGCGGCGGCGCTGGTCTCGTCCAGAAACTCCATCCGGGCCAATGGCAGGCCCATCTGGATGGTCTCGATCACGGCATTCACGGCCCCGTGAAAATCCTCGAAAGCGCAGACCCCGGCCGAGATTGCCTCTGGCTGGCCGTGCAGCCGCAAGGTCAATTCCGTGATGATACCCAGCGTGCCTTCCGATCCGACAAACAACGCCGTCAGGTCATAGCCTGCACTGGATTTGCGCGCCCGTGTCCCGGTGCGGATCACACGGCCATCGGCCAGAACCACCTCCAGCGCCAGCACATTGTCCCGCATCGTCCCATAGCGCACCGCTGTTGTGCCGCTGGCCCGTGTTGCTGCCATCCCGCCAAGCGTTGCATTGGCACCGGGATCTATCGGGAAAAACAGACCTGTGGCACGCAACTCTGCGTTCAGGGCCTCGCGCGTCACACCCGGCTGTACCCGCACATCCATATCCGCCGCCTGAATGTCGAGCACGCGGTTCATGCGCCCCATATCCAACGTTACGCCGCCTTTGACGGCCGCGGTGTGCCCCTCCAGCGAGGTGCCGGTGCCCCAGGCGATCACCGGGCAGCCATGCTTGGCACAGATTTGCATGATCCGGCTGACCTCTGCCGTGGTTTCGGGATAGGCGACCGCATCGGGAGGCATTTGCGGAAAATGGGTCTCTGATTCGCCATGCAGAGACAGATCGGACTTGGACCGGCTGAGCCGTTGGCCTAGGAAGGCTTCAAGCGCGTCAAGCGCTGCGTGGATGTTCATGCGGGACACTCCGTAGGGGCGGGACGTATCCTATCCCGACCCGGCCTGTGGGGAAAGGCGAAGCGAGGCAAAGACTTTGAGCGGACGGTATGTAGCGGCGCTGCAAGAACAGTTGGCGGATATGGCTCGGATGTTCGATCACGGCTGGCAATTGCTGCGCAATCGCGGCCCCAGCCAGATCCAGTTCTGGTTCATCGCGCTGGTGATCGGCATCACGGCGGGCTTTGCGGCATTGCTGTTCCGTGGCGGCATCGACATCCTGCAAACGGCATTTTACGGCACGTCAGATGTGAACAGCCTGCACAGTTTTGCCGGGACATTGCCTTGGTATGTGGTGCTTCTGGTGCCAGTTGGGGGTGGCTTGGCTGTGGGCCTCTTGCTGCATTGGTTCACGTCCGACAAGCGCGTTCACGCGGTGGCGGATGTGATCGAAGGGGCCGCGCTGAATGACGGACGGGTGCAGAAAAGGGCGGGCCTGGTTTCGGCATTGGCGTCGCTGATCACGCTGTCAACCGGCGGCTCGTCCGGTCGGGAAGGGCCGGTGGTCCATATCGCGGCGACGATTTCCAGCTGGATCAGCAACCTGATCCGGGCCGACGGGATCACCGGACGCGATCTGATGGGTTGCGCCGTGGCGGCGGCTGTGTCGGCCAGTTTCAACGCGCCCATTGCCGGCGCATTGTTCGCGCTGGAGGTTGTCCTGCGCCACTTTTCCCTGCACGCGTTTGCGCCGATTGTCGTGGCCAGCGCAGCGGGGACGGTGATCAACCGGCTGGCCTTTGGCGACGTCACGGAATTCAGCCTGCCCGGAACCACGACACTGGAATTTTATCTCGAACTGCCCGCCTTCCTTGTGCTGGGTCTGGTCTGCGGACTGGTCGCAGTGGTGATGATGCGGGCGATCTTTTACGCCGAAGACGTTGAAAACCAGCTGGAAAACCGCATCGGCCTGCCGGTTTGGGTCAGGCCGACGCTCGCAGGGCTGATCCTTGGCGTGATGGCGATCAAGTTTCCGCATATCATCGGTGTCGGGTACGAGACGACCAGCACGGCGCTGACCGGCCAGTTGTTGATGCATGAGGCGATTGTTTTTGCCGTTCTCAAGGTCATCGCGGTGGCGGTGACATTGGCAGGCCGCATGGGGGGGGGCATCTTTTCGCCCTCGCTGATGGTTGGCGCATTGACCGGTCTGGCGTTCGGCGGGATCGCCACGGGACTTTTCCCCGACAGTTCTGGTGCCGACACGCTTTATGCGCTGGCGGGCATGGGCGCGGTGGCAGCGGCGGTGCTGGGCGCGCCAATCTCGACCACGCTGATCGTGTTCGAAATGACAGGCGACTGGCAGACGGGGCTGGCTGTGATGGTCTCGGTCTCCCTGTCAACAGCGCTCGCGTCACGTCTGGTCAACCGTTCGTTTTTCCTGACCCAACTGGAACAGCGCAACGTGCGGCTTGCAGCCGGCCCGCAGACCTATCTTCTGGCGATGTTCCGCGTCACAGGGGTCATGCGCCGGGTCACGGACGAAAACACCGCGGATGAGGAAACCTGCCAAGAGATGATCGCACAGGGCCTGTACGTTCAGGAAAGTGCGACGTTGGAGACGGCCCTGCCGGTATTTGATAAATCAGGCGTCGCCTTCCTGCCGGTGGTAAAGCTGGAGGGTGAAGCGGCGGTTCTGCAAGGCGCGCTTTACCATGTCGATGCGCTCAAGGCCTATAACCGGGCTCTGGCGGCGACTGCGGCCGAAGAACACCGCTAATAACGCAGCGCAGCTTTCACGGCGTTGGTGATGGGCGCGGATTGGGGTTTCGTCAGCGCGCCCCATGTGCCCAGAACGTCGCCCTCGGGTCCGATCAGGATCTTGTTGAAATTCCATGACGGGACAAAGCCTGTCCGGGCCTTGACCCAAGCGTAGAACGGATGCGCATCTGCCCCGCGCACATGGTTGATGGTGGTCATTGGCATGTCGAGATTGAAATTGAACTCGCAGAAATCCTTGACCTCTTCTTCCGAGGCCAGCTCTTGTTTGAAATCGTTGGAGGGCACGGCCAGAACGATCAATCCCTGGTCGCGGTAGGCGTCATAAAGCGCCTGCAACCCGTCGAATTGCGGCGTGAACCCGCAGCGCGACGCGGTATTGACCACCAGCACCGGCTGACCTTTCCACTGATCCAGCGACAGCGTGCCGCCGTCGATGGATTTGAACGTGACCCCCTGTGCAGCGATGCCGGGCAGGGCGGTGAAAGCGGCCAACAAAAGGGCGATGACAAAACGAAACATTCGGAAAATCTCCTTTGGTTTGAAACATAGCGGCAGCGGCGAAAGGTCAAGCGGCCAAACCCTTTGCAGAATGGGTGCGCATACCTATGTTCAAGGAAGGCTGATTGACGGAGGATGCCATGGCAGGCGGATGGGCGCGCGACGGCGCGGTAAGCGAACAGATCGAGGCGTCGATCAATGACGAGCTGGCACGTCTCAAGGCCCGGCGCGGGCCGACCGGCGAAAGCCTGACCCATTGTGCCGAGTGCGAGGAAGAAATCCCAGAAGCCCGCCGTATCGCCTTGCCGGGGGTGAAACTTTGCATCGACTGCCAACAGGAGCGCGACGGCGCGTTCAAGGCGCGCGGCGGCATGAACCGGCGCGGGTCGAAAGACAGTCAGTTGAAGTGAACGGGCGCGGTACGGATGCAGGTTGGTCTCGCCGGATCGCGTTGGTTTGGCCCGCGCTTCGTGGGCCTGTCGCAGCAAAGCCAAGGCAACCATGCGGCGCAGTCCCTGTCGCTTTGCCTTCAGCTTTCTGCAAATCCGATAACGGCTTCGCTATGCAATCTTCGACAAGGTGATTGACTGGCGGTTACGGGGCCGGATGACAGTGGGGCGTAGTTGAGGCGCAGCCTCATCAGCGTTGGGTCGCGGTCAGTGGCTCAACTAATTCAGCATTCGCCTGGACAACTGGGACTTTCATCTCAGCCTGTGTGGTATTAGGTGATAAGCATCACAAGCTGAGGTTGGGTATGTCTTTTTTCGGCAAGATGAAGAACCGGTTGTTCAAGTCGTCGTCAAAGCTGGACGAGGGGCTGGAAGCGATCGTTGGCGAGGGCGGCGAAGAAGACGAAGCGCCTTCCGAGCCTCCGCGCAGCGCGGAACAGGAGCGGGCGGTACAAACCGCGCCTGAATCTCCGGGCGAGACGCCCGCGCCCACCCCGCCCGCGCCAGACACGCCCGCGCCAGACACGCCCACCGAAGTGCCGCCCGCACCGGAACCTGATCTGCCGCAAGAGCCGCAGCCGGTGCCGGAGCCAGATTTGCCGCCGCGGACCCCGCCAGAGCCGGAAGTGCCGCCAAACCCCGCGCCCGAACCCACGCCGGGCCCGGATATTCCCGGCAACAGCCCGGTCGAAATGCCACAGCAGGCACCGCAGGAAATGCCTGCGCGCAACCCTGACCCGATGCCCACGCCCGCGCCGCTGGAAATCCCGGTTGAGGCACCCCAGGAGGTTCCCGCCCGCAGCACCGGCTTGCTCAACCGGCTGCTTGGACGGCGCGAGGATCGCATTGTGGTGCGGCGCGCGCTTGATGATGACATGCTCGAAAGCCTCGAAGAACTGTTGATTGCCTCGGATATGGGCGTTGATACGTCGCTTCGGGTCACCGCCAATATGGCCGAGGGGCGCATGGGGCGAAAGCTGTCGGTGCCGGAAATCAAACAATTGCTGTCGGATGAGATCACCCGGATCATGGATCCGGTGGCCCGCCCGATGCCGCTTTACCCGTCCAAGCCGCAGGTGGTGCTGGTGGTCGGCGTCAACGGTTCCGGCAAGACCACGACGATCGGCAAACTGGCCAGCCAGTTTCGGGCGGCGGGCAAATCGGTCGTGATCGCGGCGGGCGACACGTTCCGCGCAGCCGCGGTAGAGCAGTTGCAGGTCTGGGGGGACCGCGCGGGTGTTCCGGTGCTGACCGCGCCCGAAGGCTCTGATCCGGCCAGCCTTGCCTTTGACGCCATGACCAAGGCGCAGGCGGATGGTGCGGACCTTCTGATGATCGACACGGCGGGGCGCCTGCAAAACCGCGCCGACCTGATGGAAGAGCTGTCAAAGATCGTCCGGGTGATCCGCAAGAAAGACCCCGACGCGCCACATAACACGCTGCTGGTGCTGGATGCGACGACCGGCCAGAACGCGCTAAGCCAGGTCGAGACCTTCCGGAAGCTTGCCGATGTGTCGGGGCTGGTGATGACAAAACTTGACGGGACCGCAAAAGGCGGCGTTTTGGTTGCTTTGGCCGATAAGTTCGGCCTGCCGATCCATGCCATCGGTGTCGGCGAGCAGATCGACGATCTGGCCCCGTTTGACCCAGAGGATTTTGCCGCGGCTCTTACAGGTCTAGACCGGGCGTGACCAAGCGCGGACAGATCTTGCCTTGCGAACGCTTCGCACTTGCGGCGTGGCGCTATCGCGTGCCCATCCAGCGCTCGACCTCACGCAATAGCAGCAGCACGGCCAGAACGATTACTGTCGCCATCGCGGCCAGCGGCAGTTGTCCTGATCCGCAGGCCAGACCCACAGCCCCCGCCAGCCACATAGATGCGCCTGTCGTGGTGTTGCGGACCTTGTCGCCAGAGGTGAAGATGATGCCGGCGGCAAGGAATGCGACACCTGCGGTCACCGCCTCGATCAGGCGCAGGGGATCAACGCGCAGGCCGTCGGTCTCGGCGAACATTGCAGCAAGCTGCTGGCTGACGACGATGAACAGACAGGCGGCCATCGACACCAGCATATGTGTCCGCAGCCCGGCCGGTTTTTCGCGGCGTTCACGCTCTAACCCGATCATACCGCCGAGCAGGATCGCGGCCAGCAGTCGGATTGCGGCAACCTCTGCCGGTATGGCGGCAAAGCTGCCCTGCATTTCCCTGACGATTGTGTCGAGCATGTCTCCCCCCGCATTGCGATCCGGCCGGATCATGGACAGTCAACTCGGTTGCGTTGCCTGTGGTTCCGAAAGGTCGGGTATTGCATGAGCGCCTGGCTGATCTCTTTGGAAGGCACCGAAGCGGGGCATCAGCTTGCGCTTGTGCTGGCCTTGCTCGCCGCGTTTCTGCATGCCGTGTTCGGCGCATTGCAAAAAGGTCGGCACGACCCGTGGCTCAGCCGCGCGGCGATTGACGGCAGCTATGGGTTGATGGCAGCGCCCTTTGCGCTGTTCGTCGTGCCCTGGCCCGAACCGCATATGTGGCCGATCCTTGCGGGCGCTTTCGTGATTCACACCGGCTACAAGCTGTTGCAGGCGCAGGCCTATACCAAGGGTGCCTATACGGTGGTTTATCCGGTCGTGCGCGGGACCGGGCCGCTTTTTGCAGTCATCGGGGCCTATCTGATCTTTGGCGAGGTGTTTTCGGTCACGCAGTGGCTGGGTGTCGGTGTCCTGCTGGCGGGCATCTTCGGACTTGCGGTCTACAATCTGATCTTTCTGACCCAGGCGCGTGATACCTTGTGGGCGGCGCTGATGCTGGCCTTTCTCACCGGGATCTTCGTGGCGCTTTACACGACCTACGATGCCTATGGCATCCGGGCCACCGCCGATCCGTTTACCTTTCTGGCGTGGTTTTTCATGATCGATGGGCTGGCATTTCCGGTGCTGGGCGTGATGCGCTGGCGAAAACTGTCCGAGCGTCCGACGCTGCCGCCGCTTCTGATGCGTGGTGTGGTCGGCGGCGTTATTGCGTTCTTCAGCTTCGGGTCGATCATGCTGGCCACCCGGCTTGACAAGGTTGGCGAGGCAGCGGTCCTGCGCGAAACCTCGACGGTGTTTGCGGCGCTGATCGGCTGGCTGGTGCTGAAAGAAACGGTCGGACCGCGCCGGATTGCGTTGATGACCTTGATTGCCGCAGGCGCGGTCATAGTTGAATTTGGCGGCTGAGCCCGCATCACCCGAATGGAGGCCTGTTTTGGCAGAGCGCAAGATCAACCCGATACTGAAACTGGCGCTGGAGCTTGGCCCCGTCGTCGTGTTCTTCGTGGCGTTTCTACGGCTGAAGGATAACAGCTATGAGATCGGCGGAACCATGTATGACGGGTTCATCCTGGCAACGGCGGGTTTTGTGCCGCTGATGGTCGTCTCGACCCTCGCGCTGTGGAAGCTGACGGGCAAGCTGTCGCGGATGCAGGTGGCCACACTGGTTCTGGTGGTGGTGTTCGGCGGGCTGAGCGTCTGGTTCAACGATGATCAGTTTTTCAAGATGAAGCCGACGATGATCTACCTGCTGTTTGGCGGTGCGCTTGGCATCGGCTTGCTGCGCGGCGAAAGCTATCTCAAATTCGTGATGGAAGAGGTCATGCCGCTGCAACAAGAGGGCTGGATGATCCTGACCCGGCGGCTGACGGCGTTTTTCCTGACGCTGGCCGTTCTGAACGAGGTGATCTGGCGCACGATGAGCACCGAGACCTGGGTCTATTTCAAGACATTCGGGCTGACGGCTGCGATCTTTGTATTTTTCATGACCCAAAGCGGCGTGTTCAACCGCTACGCCATTGACGACGACACCTGAAAGCAAGGGTGCCCATTGGCCCAATGGTGCCCCTATGCATAAGCGATTGCCAGCCCGCTTCGTGGTAGATCACTGATATATGCCGGGGCACCTCACGATCTTTGCATCCCTGCGCGCAGGTGCCCGGAACCGCCTTCCCGCGGTGCGGGGCTGGACAGTTTGCGCGCAGTGATTAGTCTCGCCCACAAACAGTAACGGACGCCATCGGGAGAATGGGATATGGATAAATTTGGCAAGAGTCAGCCAGTCAAACGTGTCGAGGACGTCCGGTTCCTGACAGGGCAGGGCCGCTATGTCGATGATATAGCCCCGGAAGGGGCGCTGTTTGCGCATGTCTTTCGGTCGCCCGTCGCGCATGCCACAATCACCACGTTGAATGTGGATGAGGCGCGCAATGCGGATGGTGTGCATGCGGTGCTGACCGTTCAGGATCTGCTGGATGGTGGGCTGGATGTTCACATTCCCGGTGCCACGCAGCCCAATCGCGATGGTACGGACGGTGCCGCACCCGAACGTCCGGTGCTGGCGCGTGGCAAGCTGCGCCATGTCGGCGAGGCCGTGGCGATGGTGGTCGCCGATACGCTTGAACAGGCCAAGGACGCGGCAGAGCTGATCGAATTGGACTATGACGAATTGCCCGCCCAGATGGCCTGTGCGCCGGGCGAGGTGGCGATCCATGACGAGACACCGGACAACCGGGCGCTGGATTACGGGCTGGGCGATGAAGACGCCTGCAACGCGGCGTTTGAGGCTGCCGCCCATGTCGTCAGTCTTGAGGTGCCCGACAACCGGATCATGGTCTGCTCGATGGAGCCGCGCGGATGTTTCGCCGAATGGGACGATGACAAGCTCCATGTCTCGGTCAACGGGCAGGGCGTCTGGGGGCAGAAGGACCTGCTGTCCAAGGCGTTTGGCCTGCCCGAGGACAAGGTGCGCGTGACCAACCCGGATGTCGGCGGTGGCTTCGGGATGAAGGGGTTTGCCTATCCCGAATATCATGTCGTGGCCTTTGCCGCCAAGACGCTGGGCCGCCCGGTGCGCTGGATGTCGGACCGGACAGAGGCGATGCTGTCGGATAATGGCGGTCGCGATCTGGTCAGCCTGGGCGAGCTGGCCTTTGACGAGAATCTCAAGATCACCGCCTACCGGGTGCATAGCAAATTCAACCTCGGTGCTTACAATTCGCAATTCGCCCAGGCTATCCAGACCTTTCTGTTCGGCCGCGTGTTGATGGGCACCTATGACGTTCAGAACACTTGGCTGCGCGCCGAAGGCTATTTCACCAATACCGCGCCGGTTGACGCCTATCGCGGTGCCGGACGGCCCGAGGCGATCTACCTGCTGGAGCGTCTGATGGACCGCGCCGCGCGCGAGCTGGATATTGACCCGATAGAGTTGCGCAGACGCAATTTCATTCCCGAGGCATCGTTTCCCTACAAGACCGCCACCGGCGAACTTTATGACGTCGGCGAGTTTGCCAAGCTTCTGGACAGAGCCGTGGAAGAGGCCGATCAGGCGGGGTTTGCCGCGCGCCGGGCCGCGTCCGAAGCCAAGGGGCGGCTGCGCGGGATGGGCATCTGTTACTATATCGAAAGTATTTTGGGGGATCCTTCCGAAGGCGCCAGAGTGGAATTCGAGGAGGATGGCAGCGTGACCCTGTTTGTCGGAACCCAGTCGAACGGTCAGGGGCATGAAACTGTCTATGCGCAGTTTCTGTCAGACCAGTCTGGCATTCCGGCCGATCAGATCCGCGTTGTGCAAGGTGACAGTGATCTGATTGCCAAGGGCGGCGGCACGGGCGGGTCACGCTCTGTCACCACGCAGGCGAACGTGACGCTGACCGCAGTTGCAAAGATCGTGACGGAGTTTTCCGCGTTTCTGGCCGAAAAGCTGGGCGTCGATGCGGAGGATGTCAGCTTTGACGATATGCAGTTCCGCGCCGAAGGCTCAAACGTGACGCCGACCATGCTGGAAGTGGCCCGGATGGCGCGCGATGCGGGGCGCGATGATCTGCTGCGGCATGACGCGCGCGACGAATTGCCGGGACGGTCCTATCCGAATGGCGCGCATATTGCCGAGGTCGAAATTGACCCCGAAACCGGTGATGTGCAGGTGGATCACTACACCGTGGTCGATGATTTCGGCAATCTGATCAACCCGATGCTGGCCGAAGGGCAAGTGCATGGCGGGGTGGCTCAGGGGCTTGGTCAGGCGATCACGGAGCGCGTCGTTTACGACGAGGATGGGCAACTGCTCACGGCGACGTTCATGGACTATGCGGTGCCACGGGCCGACAATGTCCCGATGATTTCCTTCTCGACACGTCCGGTGCCATCGACGGCCAACCCGATGGGGATGAAAGGATGTGGAGAGGCGGGAACCGTCGGTGCAATGGCCGCTGTGGCCAATGCGGTGCAGGATGCATTGTGGCAGCGCGGGGTACGTCAGGCCGACATGCCCTTCACGCCGCACAGAGTATGGGAAATGTTGAACGATGTGGCCATCGCGGCTGAGTGACAGATTCGTAACCTGGCTACGCCGGACGTTCCGGGCCGATCATTCGGCGTTGAGCGCCCGGCGTGGGATTCGCACGCATGTGATCGTTCTGGACGGTACGATGTCGTCCTTGGTTCCCGGCGCAGAAACCAATGCCGGCATCACCTACCGTCTATTGGAAGAGATGAACGGCCAGCTGTCGCTTTACTACGAGGCAGGCATTCAGTGGCAGGAATGGCGCAGCACTGCGGATGTTCTGACCGGGCGCGGCATAAACCGCCAGATCCGAAGGGCTTACGGGTTTCTGGCGTCGCGCTACAGACCGGGAGACAGGATCTTTCTGTTCGGCTATTCGCGCGGTGCCTATGCGGTGCGGTCTTTGGCGGGTCTGATCGACCGCGTTGGTTTGCTGCGCGCCGAAGAGGCGACAGTCCGGAACATCCGCACGATCTACAGGCTTTACGAAAGCGATCCGGCAGGCCCGGTCACCCGGTCGTTCGGTCAGGCCCATTGCCATCCGCAAGCCCCGATCGAGATGATCGGCGTGTGGGATACGGTCAAGGCGCTTGGCCTGAGGTTGCCGGTGTTGTGGCGCTGGATCGAGGATAAGAACGGGTTCCACAATCATGAACTGGGCACGAGTATCCGGCATGGCTATCACGCGCTGGCGCTGAACGAGACCCGTCATGCCTATGCGCCGGTTTTGTGGACAAGTCCGCCGGATTGGCCGGGCAAGGTCGAACAGGTCTGGTTTCGCGGCACCCATGGCGATGTCGGCGGACAATTGAATGGGCATATCGCGTCACGGCCTTTGTCGAATATTCCGCTGGTTTGGATGTTGGGCCGGGCCGAAGCGTGCGGTCTGCCATTACCGGAAGGTTGGCGCGCGCGTTTTCCATGCGATGCTTCGGCACCCTCTGTCGGGACATGGAACGGGACGGGAAAGCTGTTTTGGTTCCGCAGGGCGCGCAAGGTCGGACGGGACGCTTCGGAGCGTCTGCACGAGTCGGTGGGGGCACCAGGTGATCCTGCGCATCCGGGCGAAGCGCAGGCCATCTGATCGTTCGCGAAGTGCCGGGATTCAGGTGTCAATCACATTTCCTTGAATGGTCCTTATAATTTTCAGCCTGTTGCCTATCTACTGTATCAAGAGCACGGGCCGGAACCCCGAAGCTCTTTTACACTGTCCCTCGTTCCGCTACTGGCGCTCAAGACTGGTTCTTGAGCGCCTTTTCTTTTTCGACTTTTGTCGGCACGATGATGACGGTAGCTTGGGCGTATGAGTGAAACATATTCCGACGCCTTTCTGAAAGAGATACTGACCCGGACGAAAACCATCGCGGTGGTCGGGGTGTCGCCCAATCCGGTGCGGCCCAGCCACTATGTTGCACGCTATCTGGCGCTGAAGGGATTTCAGGTGATTCCCGTGAATCCCGGCCATGTTGGTAAACAGCTTTTTGGTGCAACGGTGCGGGCATCGCTGTCAGAGATCAAAGAACCAGTCGATATGTTTGATATATTTCGTCGTTCAGAGGCGGTGCCCGACATCGTTGAAGAGGCGCTTCAGGTGTTGCCCGCGCTGCGCACGGTCTGGATGCAGATCGGTGTGCAGCATGCGGAGGCTGCAACTGCCGCCCGAGCGGCCGGGTGTGATGTGATCATGAACCGTTGTCCGAAAATCGAATACCAGCGATTGTTCGGTGAGTTGCGTATGGGCGGGTTCAATACCGGGATTTTGTCGTCAAAACTGACGTGACGTCGTGCGCCGCTGTTCCGGCAAAGCCGGAAGGCGCCCCGCCCGCCGTCCCGTCTTGTGTTACTTGGACCGCGACGCTTTTTCGGTAATACCGGAAGTGCTTTGCCGCCGCTCCAGTTCTGCCATGACATCCGCGAGCGGCACGTCGCGCGACTGAAGCATGACCAGGAGATGAAAGAGGACATCCGCGGCTTCGGATGTGAGGCGCAGTTTGTCGTCCTTGGTGGCTTCGATGATGGCCTCTATCGCCTCTTCGCCGAATTTCTCGGCGCATTTTTCAGGCCCTTTGGCGAGCAGTCTGGCCGTCCAGGAGCTTTCCGGATCCGCTTGGGCGCGTGCCGCGATTATCGTGGCCAGATCGTCGAGGGTCATGGCAGCCTCATTGGTATACCGGCTGCGGCCATATGGGCCTTGGCCTCGGCGATCGTGTAGTCGCCGAAATGGAAGATCGAGGCGGCCAGAACGGCGGAAGCTCCGCCCAATGTGACGCCTTCGACAAGGTGGTCGAGCGAGCCGACGCCGCCCGAGGCGATCACCGGGACAGACACGGCATCCGAGATGGCGCGCGTCAGGGGTAGGTTGAAACCCGAACGGGTGCCGTCACGGTCCATCGAGGTGAGCAGAATCTCACCCGCGCCTTTTTCGGTGACGGTGCGGGCGAAATCCACGGCATCTATGCCGGTGGGGCGGCGGCCGCCATGGGTGAAAATCTCCCATTTGCCGGGGGCCACCGTCTTGGCGTCGATGGCCACGACGATGCACTGGCTGCCGAACTGGTCCGCCGCGCGGGCCACGACATCCGGATCGGCCACGGCAGCGGAGTTGAAGCTGACCTTGTCGGCACCGGCGAGCAGCAGCGCGCGCACATCGGCAGCGGTCCTGACGCCACCGCCGACCGTCAGGGGGATGAAGCAGTGTTCTGCCGTGCGGGTAACCACGTCGAACATCGTGCCGCGGTTTTCATGGGTGGCGTGGATGTCAAGAAAGCAGATCTCGTCGGCTCCGGCCGCGTCATAGGCGCGGGCGGCATCGACCGGATCTCCGGCGTCGCGCAGGTCGACGAAGTTGACGCCTTTGACCACACGGCCGTCGGCCACGTCAAGGCAGGGAATGATGCGTGTCTTCAACATGGGCGTTGTCATACGCGGGGGCAGGGCGGGCGGCAAGCGCGGAAAACACGCCGATTGCCCGGCTTGCCCCACGATCTGCTGCGGCCTTGCAGGCGGCTGGTGTTGGTTCGCCGCGTGAAAAACCTGTCGCGGGGGCAGGGCGATTGATCTATGGCAGCGATATGGAAAACACGTTCGAGATTTTTCTGGCCGCAGCGCCGGGTTTGGAAGAGGTGCTGGCTGAGGAAGCTGGCGCGCTGGGATTTGGTCCGCTGGAGGCCGTGCCGGGGGGCGTGAGCTTTCAGGGTGGCTGGGCCGATGTCTGGCGGGCCAATCTTGCGCTGCGGGGTGCCGGGCGGGTGCTGGCACGGATTGGCGGGTTTCCGGTCTTCCATCTGGCACAACTGGACAAGCGGGCGCGCAAATTTCCTTGGGGGGATGTCTTGCGCGCGGATGTGCCCGTGAAGGTCGAGGTCACCTGCCGCCGGTCGAAGATCTATCATGCAGGGGCGGCCAGCGAACGGATCGTGCGGGCGATCACCGAAGAGCTTGGCGCGCCGGTGACGGAAGATGCGCCGGTGCGGGTGCTCGCCCGGATCGAGGATAATTTCTGTGGCTTTTCCGTCGATACCTCTGGCGATGCCCTGCACAAGCGTGGCCATAAGGAGGCTGTCGGCAAGGCACCGATGCGCGAGACATTGGCGGCGCTGTTTCTGCGGCAATGCGGCTATGACGGGACAGAGCCAGTGGTTGATCCGATGTGCGGATCGGGCACGTTTCCGATTGAGGCGGCAGAATGGTCCGCTGGTCTGCTGCCTGGCCGTTCGCGGGCGTTTGCCTTCGAGAAGTTCGCAGGCTTTGACGCCGAGGCATTTGCTGCAATGCGCGGGCCTTGCGACGTCGCTGACGGGCCGGTGCGGTATTTCGGCTTCGACCGGGATGCAGGCGCGATCCGGATGAGCGAGGCCAATGCAGCACGGGCCGGGGTCTCTGTCTTGACGCAGTTCAAGTGCCAGCCAATCAGCGCGCTGGAGCCGCCCGAGGGGGCAAAGGGGCTGGTGATGGTCAATCCGCCCTATGGTGGACGTATTGGCAATAAAAAGCTGCTTTACGGGCTTTACGGTTCCTTGGGACAGGTGCTGAAAGAGAGGTTCGCGGGCTGGCGCGTCGGTATCGTGACCAGCGAAGCCGGGTTGGCGAAAGCGACCGGACTGCCATTCGCACCGCAGGGTGCGCCGGTGTCGTTCGGAGGGCTGAAGGTGAGGCTGTTTCGGACGGGGCCGTTGCGTTAGCGGCAATCCGCTTAAACGCCGTCTCACGAGATTGTTGCTGTGCAGGTGTCTGCGGTTACACGACGATAGGGACAAGTTTTACAGCCATCGGAGTGCTTTATGAAACACATGCTTGCTGCCGCCTTCTGCCTTGTCGCATTTCCCGCCCTCGCCAGTGATGACGATATTATCAAAGTGCAGGCGGCCGGGGATGTCGCCACAACGATGGACCGGCTGGAAGAGGCGGTGACGGGGGCTGGGGCCACCGTCTTTGCGCGGGTGGATCATGCGGCGGGGGCGGCCTCGGTCGACATGGCACTGGAAGACGAGCAACTGCTGATCTTCGGCAATCCCAAGCTTGGTACGCCTGCCATGCAGGATGACGCGTTGGCGGGACTGTATCTGCCGCTGCGGGTGTTGGTCTACAAGGACGGCGAAGGCCAGGTCTGGCTGGCCTATGAAGATCCCGACGAAATGCTGGACGATTTGTCCATTCCCGACGGTGCCGAATATGTGAAGATGATGACCGGCGCGCTGGCCAAGCTGACATCAGCCGCCGCTGGCAACTAGGCCTTCAGCGCCGTGAGGGCTGCTTTCAGGTCAAGCGCCCCGTCATAAAGTGCACGGCCCGAAATTGCGCCGTTCAGATCGGCCCCGCAGTCGCGCAGCGCGATAAGATCTTCCAATGACGACACGCCGCCGCTGGCGATCACCGGGATGGATACGGCGCGGGCCAGTGCCGCAGTGGCCTCGATATTCGGGCCCTGCATTGCACCGTCGCGATTGATGTCGGTGTAGATGATCGCGGCGACGCCGGCGTCCTCGAAACTGCGCGCGAGGTCGGTGACCATGACATCGGTTTCCTCGGCCCAGCCCTTGGTGGCGACACGTCCGTTGCGCGCATCAATGCCCACGGCGACCTTGCCGGGGAAGGCGGCGGCTGCCTCGCGCACCAGCGCGGGGTTTTCCACGGCGACCGTCCCAAGGATGACGCGGGCAAGGCCACGTTCCAGCCAACGCTCGATCGTGGCCATGTCGCGAATCCCGCCACCCAGCTGTGCTGGCACCTTGGTGCGCGCGAGAATCGCCTCGACCGCTGCGGCATTCACCGGCTCGCCCGCGAAGGCACCGTTCAGATCCACCAGATGCAGCCATTCACAGCCAGCCTCGACAAATTCCATCGCCTGCGCGGCGGGGTCGTCGTTGAAAACGGTGGATTTCTCCATATCCCCGCGCAAAAGCCGCACGGCCTGGCCGTCCTTGAGGTCGATGGCGGGATAAAGGATCATCTGCGTCTTCCTGTCTGTCTGTTCCGGTTCGGCTTTTGCACCGGGGACGGACAGAATGCAACGCGACCTGACGTCAGACTTGATCAACGCCGCTTTGCCACGTCAGGATTGTCCCATCACTCAGGGAGGATCACGAGATGAGAACGATGGCATTGGCCGCTGCACTTGCACTGGTCGCGGGGACGGCATTGGCAGATCCGGTCGAGGGCACCTGGAAAACCCAGCCCGACGACAACGGTAATTTCGGTCTGGTCAAGATCAGCACCTGCGGCACCGAGATTTGCGGCGTGTTGGGGCAGGGCTATGACAAATCGGGCAAGAAAGTCAGTTCGCCCAATATCGGCAAGCGGATGATCTGGGCGATGCAGGCCAAGGGCAACGGCAAATATGCCGGTGGTAAGATCTGGGCACCTGACCGTGACAAGACCTACAACTCCAGAATGCAGCTGAATGGCAGTTCGCTCAAGGTAGAGGGCTGCGTTCTGGGCATCTGCCGGGGGCAAACCTGGAGCCGGGTGAACTGAGCCGACGTAATTCTATTCAGACAAGACCCCTGTACGCGGTGCCAAAAGATCGCCCTGTCCATTGCAATGGACAGGGCGTCGTCAGGCATTGAGAGGCTGAGCGGGGGCGATTGGTGACAGCATCATGGGGCTGGGTCCGGGATTCGATTCCCGAACCGAACCTCGTGCGCCGTCCACCGGGTAGGGCAGAGGCCAGCGAAAGTGGTAACCGCCATGTCTGGCAGGGATAAATAGGATGATCGTCCTTGTAAGTGTGTCCCACCCGCAAGCTTTGCAGTTAACATCCATGATGTAGAATGAAATGGTAGCGGAGGAGGGACTTGAACCCCCGACACGCGGATTATGATTCCGCTGCTCTAACCGGCTGAGCTACTCCGCCACGGTGGACGCTAGGTAGTGCAGCACTCGGAGGGCGTCAAGCGTCTTTTTGGCCCTGCAAGACGGGTTTTTCTGCCCGAGCAAAAGACAGCCAAATTGCGACGCAGGTGACAAAGAACGGGGCATCAATGCGATGCCCGGTTCGCACCAAGCTCGGGCTGCCTGACAAACAAGGATGCCTTTCCGGTTTTTCCGCATTAGCTCGATGGCGGTGTTCGGAAATCAGGACTTGTCCACCAGAATAAACAGGCGCTGTTACATGGCACCAGGCATCTACCGGATATTCTGTTGGGCAGATCGGTGGATCGCAGCCGGAGATGGGGCTGCGGCTACCTGGACCGGAACAATTCACCTTTGGTGTCATTGGTGACGACCTGCGAAAAGTCATCGGGATAGAGATGATGCGCCAGCTCGCTTGTATAGGGCAGTTTCTGAAGCACCGTTTTCGGGAACCTGCGCTCTACCTGATTGCGACGGAACTTCACGTCTTCCGGGGGCTGCTCGGTATCGAGATCCTGGTCATTATTGACGTAATGGCTCTCTCTGATTTCGTCGAATTTGGGATGGGCGGAGAAATTCGTGACCTCCAGCCCAAGGCTCCGTTCAATGTCGTTCAAGCCATCGTTCAGGGATACTTCGTCCAGGTTCAACGTAATTGTCCGGCCAAATGGCATGTCCCATATCGGATGGATCTGAGAGCAAAGATGAGTATCCACCTGTCGCGCCGCCCGCGTCAGATCCACTGTTTTCAGGATCCCGCCGAATTCTCGCAAAGACAGGCCGTCACGCTTGATATTGATCCCGTGCTGCAATGCAATTTCGTCCGCAATGGGATATCTGACAGCATGTCTTAGAATCGCGACAAGACGCTTTACCGGGTCGCGCGTGACCTTGATCAAGGTCCAGTCCTGTTGCCCGTTGGCCAGAAGTGCATTGCGCCGCCGTCTAAATTGCGCACTGTCATAATAGACCTTGGTGCGGAAATTATGCGGCCAGGGATGATAGTAGTTCGCAGCCGCCAACAGGCGCTCTTTCAGAAAGAACCACGTCACCACATGCGAGCATGCCGATTTTGGGGAGAAGGAAACGACGACCCGCTGCTTGCTGAAAATCAAGGCCCGAGGATTGACTTGAAAGGCGTCGAACCATTCGTCATTCGGCTCTTCTGTCGTAACGCTCTTTTTCAAGCCTAAACGCGCTAACATGACCATGTTCCTTACGATTGAACCGACTGTTAATCGGTTCCTAAATCCACGCCCAACCTTATACAAGGCGAACAGAGCGAACAACCGTCCTGCTAGCCGTGCGTGTGGTGGCAAAGCTGCTGGAAGGATGCGCGTCTCATGTCTTTGGCAGTACCGCGCCGGGGTTCAGAATACCTGCCGGGTCCAGCGCGGATTTTATGGCGCGCATCGCCGACAGTTTCGCCGGGTCGCCGTAGCAGGCCAGATCATCGACCTTCAGACGCCCGATGCCATGCTCGGCACTGACCGAGCCTTCCATGTCATGCACAAGGTCATGGACGGCGCGGGTCAAGGCTTGTTTCCGATGGGCAAATTCGGCCTTGTTTCGGCCTTTTGGCGGGAAGATGTTGAAATGCAGATTGCCGTCTCCGACATGGCCAAAGCAATTCACCCGGAAATCGCCCATGGCGGCAATGGCTTTGCGGCCGCGGGTGATAAATTCAGGCAAAGCGCCCAAAGGGACAGAGATGTCGTGGCTGGCAATCGCGCCGATCTGCCGGTTGGCCAGCGGAATGGATTCGCGCATCGTCCAGAACTCGGCACGTTGTGTATCCGACTGCGCGACCAGCCCATCGGTGACCAGATCGGCCTCGAATGCGGCCACGAACAGCTCTTCCAGCGCTTCCGAGGGGACCAATCCGCGCGGCAGGCCCACTTCTATCAGGACCATCCATGCGGGCATCGGGTCAAAGGGCAGGCGGACATCCGGCATCTTTTCGGCAAGGAAATCGGTGCCGGTGCGGTCGATCAGCTCAAAGGCGCTGACGGCTTCGCCGATCTGGTCACGAGCCAGCGACAGCAACGCCAATGCGGATGCGGGATCGCGCACCGCCATGATCGCGGTTCCGCGCCCGGCAGGGACGGGCGACAGTTTCAGCGCGGCGGCGGTGATGATGCCCAACGTGCCTTCGGCCCCGATCAGAAGATGGCGCAGATCATAGCCGGTGTTGTCTTTGCGCAGCCGCCGGAGCCCGTGCCAGATTTGACCGTCGGGCAGGACCGCCTCCAGCCCCAGGCAGAGATCGCGGGCATTGCCATAGCGCAGCACGTTCACGCCGCCCGCATTGGTCGACAGATTTCCGCCAATCCGCGCGGTGCCTTCTGACGCCAGCGACAGCGGAAACAACCGCGACCCGGACTCTGCGGCGGCTTGCACATCGGCCAAGGTCGCGCCAGCTTCGGCGATCAGGACGTTTTCCTGTGGGTGGACGGCGCGGATCGCGGACATGCGTTCCAGTGACAGGACCAGCGTTTGCGGACCGTCACCGGACACCTGTCCACCGACGAGCCCGGTGCCGCCGCCGTATGGCACAATGCCCACCCGTGCGGCCTGACAGGCGCGCAGGATCGTCGCGACCTCTTCGACGGTGCGGGGCAGGGCGACCCATTCGGACGTGCCCACCCAAGCACCGCGCGGCTCTTCCAGATAGCGCGGCTCTGCGGGGCGCAGGGTGCCCTCAGGCAAGCCCTGCGCAAGCTGGTCGACAAATTCCGCATCGGCCGCGTTCAGCATGATAGTCCCCCGGTGTTTGCTGGGTCATCTTTACCAAACCGCCCGAGTGCTACAAGCAGAGTCGATGCGCTTGCCACCGCTGGGTTGGACATCCGCCTACACGGTCGTCAGCAGGAAAACAGGAACTGTGCGGCAAATCCCGGAACGTCCTGCGTGCAGATTGATGTGGGGCCGGAAATGCACCGTACCCCTCCGCATGACCGTCTACCGGGGGTGAAGGCCAAAGGCACCGAGGCGGATGTGGACATTAACAGGGCCAGCGGCAGTGATGCGGAACCTCCCAGTCTTTCGCCGCAATTGTACGCAATCAAAACGGCCTGGCATCCTAACGGTGACAGCCGTTTTCTCACGCGGCCTCGTAGTGGGTGAACACCTCGGTGCTGCCGTCTTTGCGGATCAGGAAAACATCATAGGCTTCGCGCGCATCCTCTGGTCCCATGCCCGGCGATCCGTAGGGCATGCCCGGCACTGCAAGACCGACGGCTTCGGGGCGCTCTGCAAGAAGCCTGCGAATGTCGGCCGTCGGGACGTGCCCTTCGATCATGTAGCCCTCGATTTCGCCGGTATGGCAGGACGTCATCTTCTGGGGGATGCCGCTATCGAGCTTGTGCCGGATCAGGAGGGTGCCGAAGCTGCGCTCGGTGGTGACTGTGAAGCCATCTTCGCGCAAGATCTTGATCCATGCCGTGCAGCAGCCGCAATTCGGGTCCTTCATGACGTGAATCGACAGCGCGTCCTGTGCCAGCCCGGCAGTTGCTGTCGCGGCGGCAAAGCTCGCAGCGCTGGCCATCATGGCGCGACGGGTAAGGGTCATGTGTTTTTCCTTTCAAGTGGAGTGGTTACGGATGCAGTCTTGTGATCTGTATCCGGTGTCTGTTTTGTGGCTGACCCTACCATATCTCTCGGGTCCGAAGGTCGAAAAAACAAAAGTCGCAGGGCGTTCATCGTCACCAGAACCGTAGCGCCGGTATCGGCGAGGATCGCGATCCAGAGGCCCGTTATACCAAGCACGGTGGTCACGAGGAAGACCGCCTTCAGCCCAAGGGCTATGGCGATGTTCTGGCGGATGTTCGACATGGTGGCACGGGCAAGCCGGATCTTTCCCGGCACGTCCGTCACGCGGTTGCGCAGGATCGCGCCATCGGCCGTTTCCAGCGCCACGTCGGTGCCCGACCCCATGGCGACCCCGACATGGGCGGCGGCCAGCGCAGGCGCGTCGTTGATCCCGTCGCCGATCATCATCACCCTTGCGTCGGACGTCAGCTCGCGGATGGCTGTGACCTTGTCCTCTGGCATGAGTTCCGAGCGCTGTTCGATGCCAAGCCCCTCGGCGATGGCCTGGGCGGTGCGGGAATTGTCCCCGGTCAGCATGACAGACGAGATGCCGAGCCTGCGAAGCTGCGCCACCGCGTCCGCCGCATCGGCGCGCGGTTCATCCCTCAGCGCGATCAGGCCCTGGGGCACGTTGTCCCGCAGCACGATCACCACTGTCTTGCCCTCGGCTTCCAGCGCCGCAACGCGACGCCGAAGGATGTCATCTATCGCAGCGCGCTCCTCTGCAAGCCGCGGCGACCCCACGCAGACGGTCACGCCGTCGATCGACGCTTCCGCGCCCTTTCCGGGCAGTGCCCGGCTGTCGGTGGTCGCGGCCACGTCGATGCCTCGTCGCTCCGCCTCTGCGCAGATCGCTTGGCCCAGCGGATGGCTCGCGCCGGCCTCGACACTGGCCGCAAGGGCCATCAGGTCGTCTTCGCCCCCGGTCAGAACGGACACATCCGTCACCCGAGGCTTGCCATGCGTCAACGTTCCGGTCTTGTCAAAGGCGACATGGGTGATCCGCGCAGCCGCTTCGATCACCGCGCCGCCCTTCATCAGAAGGCCATTGCGTGCCCCGGTGGACAGCGCCGAGGTGATAGAAGCCGGCACTGATATTACCAGCGCGCAGGGGCAGCCAATCAGCAGAAGCGCAAGTGCGCGGTAAATCCACTCGCCCCACTCTTGCCCGAAAGCCAGCGGCGGGACGATCGCGACCAATAGCGCGGCCCCGACAACGGCCGGCATGTAAACCCGGCTGAAGCGGTCGATGAAACGCTCGGTCGGCGCACGGGCGCTCTCGGCCTCCTCGACCAGCCGCACGATGCGGGCGATGGTATTGTCTTCGGCCGCTTTTGTAACCCGCACACGCAGCAGCGCCTCGGCATTGATCGACCCGGCATAGACCTCGGCACCCGGCTCCTTGAGGATCGGGACGCTCTCCCCCGTCACCGGGCTTTCGTCGACGCCTGATGTTCCGTTGATGACCTCACCGTCGCAGGGCACGCGGTCGCCGGGGCGCACCTGAACGATCTGGCCCACTTGAAGCCTTTCTGCCGATACCTCCCGCGTCTTGCCGCCCACCTCAAGCCGCGCTGTCTTTGGCACAAGCTTCGACAAGGCGCGGATGCTGTCGCGTGCCTTGCCGGCCGAGACGCCTTCCAGGAGTTCCCCGACAGCGAAGAGAAAGACGACGAGCGCGGCTTCTTCCGGCTCGCCGATCACCAGCGCACCACCGGCGGCGATCGTCATCAGCATCTCGATGGTGAAAGGCATACCGGCCCGCGTCATGGCAAAGGCCCGCTGCGCCACGGGGACAAGCCCGATCAGCGTGGCAAGAACGAAGGCCCAATGCGCGATTTCGGCAGGCACCACGAGACGCGACGCCCAAGCCGCCGCGAGCAATGCGCCGGTGCCAAGCACCAGGCGGCCCTTGGATGTCTGATACCACGACGGTGTCGGGACGGTCTCGGTTCCTGCCGTGTTGTCATCCTCCGGCTCCGGGTCTTCTTCCGCACCGGGGAACGCCCCGTCCGGCAGGACAAAGCCTCCCTTTGGTTTCTCCGGCCGCGCACCCTTGGGCGCGATGCCGAATCCCACATCACGCACCGCCTTCTCAATTCGTTCGGGGGAGGTCTGATCGGCATCCAGTGTCAGACGAAGCCGTTCGGCCATAAGCGCGACATCGACACCTTCGACGCCCGGCAGACGCTCGACCGCGCCCCGGACCTTTGCGGCGCAGGCCCCGCAATCCATGCCCGTCACCCGCCATTCGCGCTGTGCTGCCCCGCCGTCCGACATTGTATCTCTCCATCGTGATTCCCGTCGGAACCCGATATACGATCTACAGCAACTATAGGTTCAAGGCAGAATTCCAGTTTCTTGATAAATAACCTGACCCGTCCTCTCCCGAAGATCGATCGGTGCCGCCCTGCTGCGTATCCATCGCCCCACTCGTTCGGGTAGAGGGCGGCCAGTCCCGCCGCGTCTGGCGCGGCGACAGCGACGGCCGCACATAAACCTTTCTGAAGTCTCGTCATCTGCTCAGAATGCTTTGCGGTTTCTCATTTTGACGCTTGCATAGAAGCTACAGCAGCCTGAGGTTCAGGCTCTTTTCTGATCGCAAACATGCAAATAACCTGTTCGTGAAACCCTTGCCTGTCCGAGCGACGAAATCTACAATGGCTGTAGCAATCAGGAGGCTTCCCATGTTGTCGATCGGCACACTTGCCAAGCGGACCGGCGCGAAAGTACAGACGATCCGTTACTACGAACAAATCGGCTTGATGCCGGAGCCGGGGCGGACCGAAGGCGGTCAGCGCCGGTACGGCAACGCGGGGCTTGATCGTCTCGCGTTCATCCGCCACTCCCGCGAACTCGGATTTTCTCTTGAGGCAATTCGGGAGTTGCTGGACCTTTCGGACAGCCCTGAACGATCCTGCGCGCAGATCGACGCGGTCGCCCAGAGACAATTGCAGGAGGTCGAGGCCCGCATCACCCGGCTGAAGGCGCTTCGGATCGAGCTGCAACGGATGCTCAGCGAATGCAGTGCTGACCGGGTTGCCGATTGCCGCATTCTCGAGGTGCTGCGCGATCATGAGGAATGCCTGTCCAATCACGACGGGACTGGCATCTGACGTTGGCGGCGCTCATCTACCCGCTCGCTGCGCTGGCCGAAATCGCCGGTTGCTTCGCCATCTGGGCTTGGTGGCGGAGCGGTGCATCCGTGCTTTGGCTTCTTCCGGGCATTGCGAGCCTCGCGCTGTTCGGCTGGTTGCTTGCGCAGGTCGAGACTGGCTTCGCAGGGCGCGCCTTCGCGGCCTATGGGGGTGTCTATATCGCCGCCTCGCTCCTCTGGATGTGGGGTGCGGAAGGGCAACGGCCGGATTTCTGGGATTTTGCAGGCGCAGCCCTGTGCCTGATTGGTGCCAGCTTGATCCTCGTCGCCCCGCGTGCAGGGTGACAAAGCCCAAAAATCTACCGAGTTTCATAGCGCTGCAATCACGGCTTCCGCCCTGGCCAAAACGGCACTTTTGGGCGCTCGGGTGATCAGGGATGACCGCTTCCATGCCGTGAGGATCCGCTGAACCGCTAATGGAAGTCTGCTGAACTTATTTGTGACGAACGACACGTCAGAGGGTGGGCGGTATCGCGGATGCCAAAGAGCCAGAGCTTATTGGCAAATGCATCGGGAAGAAAGATGTCAGCCGGTTTCGGTGCGGCCGCGCCGATCCATGCGCAGCGCGGAATAAAGAACATGCGTCCGCCAGCGTCCGTTGATCTGAAGATAGCTTTGCGCCACGCCTTCATATTTGAAACCGCAGCCTTCCAGCACCGCCCGCGACGCAAGGTTTTCCGGGAGGCAGGCGGCCTCCAACCGGCTAAGGTCCATCCGGGTGAAGGCGTGATGCTCGATCGCCCGGATCGCCTCTCGCATATAACCGTGCCGTGCAAATGGTGCGCCGATCCAATAGCCAAGCGTGCCCGATTGCGACGGGCCGCGGCGGATATTGTCCAGTGTTATGGCACCCAGCAGCATGTCATCCTCGCGCCGGATCAGGAACATCGGCAGTGCCGTGCCGCCGGAAACAGAGCGGGACGCCCAGTAGACACGGTTCGTGAATGCCTTGCGGCTGAGATGGTCATTGGACCAGGTGGGTTCCCAGGGCGTCAGGAAATCGGCGCTGTCATGGCGCAGGGATGTCCAGGCATTGAAATCCGAATGCTGCGGCGGGCGCAGGGTCAGTCTTTCGGTCTCTATCCTGACCTTGCGCCGGGACAGCAGCATCAGGCCACCCGGCGGGCCTGCAAGTCATCGATCGTCGGCGCGGTGCCGATCGGCCCGTAAAGCGCCAGCGCGGTAGGGGCAGAGCTGGCGATGGCACCTGCAAAGTCGCGCACATTCGGCAGGGTCACGGCCTCTATCCGCGCCACGGTTTCTTCCAGCGGGGGGATGCGCCCCCAGATCTGGATCATCCGTGCATGACGTTCGGCGCGTGAGGACGGGCTTTCCAGCCCCATCAACATGCCGGCCTTCATCTGCGCGCGGGCACGTTCGACCTCGGCCTGCGTCATGTCGTCCGCGGCGCGCTTCAATTCGTCAATCGTCAGCCCGATCAATTCGCCCAACTGTTCGCCACTGGTGCCGGCATAGATCGTGGTCATGCCGGTATCGGCATAGGCACCGGTCTGCGCAAAGATCGTGTAGCACAGCCCGCGCTTTTCGCGGATTTCCTGAAACAGGCGCGAGGACATGCCGCCGCCAAGCGCCACAGACCAGATCTGCGCGGTATAGATGCTGTCATCGCGGTAGCCGGGCGATTCGAATGCCAGTGCGAAATGCGCCTGTTCCAGATCCTTGTCGCGGCGGAAATCCCCCCCCGAGAAGCGTGCAGGCACCGCGACGGCCGCATTGCGCGGCTTGAGATCGCCAAAAAGATCCTCGGCCATGGCAACGATGGCGTCATGGTCCACGGCACCGGCGGCGGACAGGATCATCTGGTCGGGGCCGTAATGTTCGTTCACGAAGCCCGCCAGATCGTCCCGGCTGAACCCGCTGACGCGGTCAACCTCGCCCAGAATGGTGCGGCCCATCGGCTGATCGGGGTAGGCCCGTTCCTGCAACCAGTCAAAGATCACATCGTCCGGCGTGTCATGCGACTGGCCGATTTCCTGCAAGATCACGCCACGCTCGATCTCGATTTCCTTGGCATCGAAAACCGGGTTGAGCAGAATATCCGCGATCACATCCATCGCCAGTGGCACATCGGCCTTCAGCACACGCGCGTAATAGGCGGTAACCTCGCGGCTGGTATAGGCGTTGATATAGCCGCCCACATCCTCGATTTCCTCGGCGATCTTCAAGGCGCTGCGCGTCTTGGTCCCCTTGAAAGCCATATGTTCAAGGAAATGCGCGATACCGTTCTGTTCCGGTCGCTCATGCCGTCCGCCAGCTGTCACCCAGATACCGATAGCCGCGGATTGCAGGCTGGGCATGTGTTCGGTGACGATACGGAAGCCATTGGCAAGCGTGGTGGTTCTGACGGTCAATTGGCAAGTCTTTCGCGGATAAGGGTTTCGAGGGCCCCAAGATCGTTTTCAATCCGGGTGACGCGTTCGGGCCGGTCATACAGGTCCGCCATGCGTTCGGGAAGCCCCGGACGCATACCGCTGGCCTTTTCGACCGCATCAGGGAATTTAGCCGGATGCGCGGTGGCCAGTGTGATCATCGGCGTGGACGGGTCGCGCTGTGCTTCGGCAACCTTGACGCCCACGGCAGAATGCGGGCATAGCAGTTCGCCCATGCTGGCATGGGCGGTTTTGATCGTGGCCAAGGTTTCTTCTTCGGACACGCGACCGGAATCGAAGTTTTCCGCGAGCGCCTGAAGCGCGCCCTGGCTGACTTTGAACCCGCCCGATTTCAGTTCGTCCATCAGTTGCGCCACGGCCTTGCCATCGCGCCCATATGCATCAAACAGCGCGCGTTCAAAGTTGGAGGATACCTGAATATCCATCGACGGGCTGATAGAGGGGCGCACCTCGGAGGTGTGGTAATCGCCCCCCGTCAGACACCGATGCAGAATGTCGTTCTGGTTGGTCGCGACCACCAGCCGGTCGATGGGCAGACCCATGCGCTTGGCAATGTAGCCCGCGAAGATGTCGCCGAAATTGCCGGTCGGCACGGTAAAGCTGATCTTGCGATCAGGCGCGCCAAGGCTGACAGCGGAAGAGAAGTAGTAGACAACCTGCGCCAGAACCCGCGCCCAGTTGATCGAGTTCACACCGGCCAGCCGAACCTCGTCCCTAAAGTCGAAATCGTTGAACATATCCTTGAGCCGCGCCTGACAGTCATCGAAATGCCCGTCCATCGCCAGCGCATGCACGTTGGATTCGGCCGGTGTGGTCATCTGGCGGCGCTGCACCTCGGACACGCGGCCATGCGGGAACAGGATGAAAACGTCGACCGCATCCAAGCCACGGAACGCTTCGATCGCCGCCGATCCGGTATCGCCGGAGGTGGCACCGACAATGGTCACACGCTCGCCGCGCCGGGTCAGCGCCTCTTCGAACAACTGCCCGATCAATTGCATGGCAAAGTCCTTGAAGGCCAGTGTCGGCCCGTGGAACAGTTCCAGCAGGAAATGATTGGGTGCCAACTGCACCAGCGGCGCGCGGGCGTTATGCCCGAACCCGGCATAGGCCTTGGCGATCAGATCGGCGAACGTCTCGTCGCTGAACGTGTCGCCCACGAAAGGACGCATGACGCGAAAGGCGATTTCCTCGTAAGGCAGGCCGTTCAGGGCGCGAATATCTGCGGCGCTCATCTGTGGGATGCTCTCGGGCACATATAGCCCGCCGTCACGGGCCAACCCGCTCAGCATCGCCTCTTCGAATGTCAAAGCGGGGGCGCTGCCCCGTGTCGAGATATATTTCACGTTCTTCGGCCTTCCTTGCCTTTGCGCAGCCGCAGCACATAGGCGGCAGACATGATGAGCCAGATCGCGGCCAGCGAAAACCACGTTATGGCATATTGCAAGTGATCGTTCGGAATCCCGCTGATGTCCACCGGCAGCGGCGTCAAACCGGGCGCTTCGGGGGTTTCGCTGCGCGCGATCACCAGAAACGGTTCGGTGTCCAGTTGTTGTGCCATCGCGTCGATGTCCCGCGCGAACCAGATATTACCGGGGATGTCATTGTCGGGCGTTGCGCTGTTGCGGTCGTCGGGCCAGTGCAGGTTCCCGATGATATGAGTCTTGCCGGTGCGGTGGGTCTGATCCTTCTCCTCGACCGGAACAAAACCGCGATCCAACAGGATGGTGCGGCCCGCATCCGTGGTGAAGGGCGCAATGATCCGGTAGCCCGCACCAACGCGTTTGACCGATACCAGCACATGCAATTCGCCCGCGCCGATACTGCCGCGCAGATCGACCGGGCGGTACTTTTGCGCCTTGGGGTCGGGGGTGACGGGCAGGGGGATGGGATCGCCCGCAATGGTGGATTCAATCCGGGACAGCACGCCACGTTTCCAGTCCAGACGCTGCATCTGCCAGACGCCAAGCGACAGCAGGATCGCGGCACAGACCGCAGCGAAAATCAGGGTCAGATAAAGGCGCTTCACTAAAGACGGGTCCGTTCCATGAAAAAAGGCGCGCCCGGATGGACGCGCCTTGGTTTATGCCTTTGCGGTGCCTGAATTCAACCGCAATCGGCGAGACGCTCAGCCGGCCCAGATGTAGACGACGGCGAAGAGGAACAGCCAGACCACGTCAACGAAGTGCCAGTACCAGGCCGCCATTTCGAAGCCGAGATGCTTTTCCTGGGTGAAATGCCCCTTCAACAAGCGTATCAGACAGATGAACAGGAAGATGGTGCCGATCACCACATGCGCGCCGTGAAAACCCGTCGCCATGAAGAAGTTCGCGCCATAGATGTTGCCCGAGAAGCCGAAGGCCGCGTGGCTGTACTCGTACGCCTGGAAGATTGTGAACAGCACGCCCAGAACGATGGCAATGACGAGGCCCCATTTCATGTCCTCGCGGTTGTTCTCATGCACAAGCGCGTGGTGGGCCCATGTCGCCGCGGCACCCGAACACAGCAGGATCAGCGTGTTGATCAGCGGCAGGTGCCAAGGGTCGAATGTCTCGATCCCGGCGGGAGGCCAGATACCGTCCACGGCAGGGCTGAGCGGACCCATCGGGTACATGGCGTGTTTGAAGATCGACCAGAACCAAGCGGCGAAGAACATCACTTCGGAGGTGATGAAGAAAATGAAACCGTAGCGCAGGCCGATGGCAACAACCGGCGTGTGGTCGCCAACATGGCTTTCGACCACGACATCCGACCACCAGCCGAACATGACGTAAAGTGTGGCAACGACGCCAATCACAAAGACCCAAGGGCCATTGTCGTGGAACATCAGCACCGCCCCGAAGAGCATGACAAATCCCGCGACGGCGCCCAGAAGGGGCCAGATCGAGGGGTTCAGGATGTGGTAGTCGTGGTTTTTGACATGGGCCATTGCGTTTCCCTCGTGGCTTGGCTCAGTTTACGTTTTTTTCGTTGGCGGGACCGTCTTCCAGCGCGGCCTGCGCCTGTTCGGGCAGGTCGATCTGGTGGAAGGTATAGGAAAGGGTGATGTGGTTCGTATGCTTCGCGTCGCGATCATCGACGATTTCGGGATCGACGTAGAAATTGACCGGCATCTCGACGCGTTCGCCGGGTTGCAGGACCTGCTCGGTGAAGCAGAAACACTCGATCTTGTAGAAGAAGTTACCAGCGGAATAGGGGGCCACGTTATAGCTGGCCTGACCGGCGATGGGCTTGTCGGTGGGGTTGTAGGCCTCATAGAAAGCCAGACCTTCTTCGCCGATGCGCAGCGTCATCGTGCGTTGCATTGGCTTGAATTCCCACGGCATGTCACGGTCGGTGCTGGCGTCAAACCGGATCTTGATCGTCTGATCGAGAATGTCGGCCCCTGCGACAGTGGCGACATTGGTCACCCCGCCAAAGCCGGTGACGCGACAGAACCAGTTATAAAAGGGCACAGATGCCCAAGCCAGCGCGCCCATCACGACGACGACGCCGACCAGCTGTGCAGCGGTCTTGTTTTGTCGATTCATGGTCATCAGTTTTGTACTTCCGAACGAGGCGCTTCGTAGTCGCCGCGCGTCACCTTGACCACGGTCAGGCCGAAAACGATGGCGATCACTGCGACCAGCACCAGACCCACACCAAGGTTGCGGCCAAAGCGGCGCTTGTGGATTTCATGTTGTTGACCAAAGCTCATGCCCAACCTCCAAGGCCAAACCGGGACAGCCCGGCTTCGATCAGAATGGCGCCGAAATGCGCGAAAAGATACAGCAGGGACAGCTTGAAGAATTTCCGCTCGGCCGCAAAGTTGTCGGCCTCGCTCATATCTTCGTCGCGGCGCCAGATGTCCACCGCGCCCTTCAGGAAGAGCGCGTTCAGCACCACGGCCACGGACAGATAGACGGGCCCGCCGACAGAGGTGAACCCGGTGCCGATGGCAAGCGCCGCCAGCAGGATCGTATAGCCAAGAATGTGGTTGCGGGTGGCGCGGCGGCCGTGGGTCACGGTCAGCATCGGCACGCCGGCATCGTCATAATCGGACCGCATGAACAGTGCCAGCGCCCAGAAATGCGGTGGGGTCCACATGAAGATCAGGGTGAACATCAGGATTGATTCGGGCGCAATGCCGCCGGTCGCAACAGCCCAGCCGATCATCGGAGGGAATGCGCCGGCCGCGCCACCGATCACGATGTTCTGGGGGGTCCAACGCTTCAGCCAGATGGAATAGATGACGACGTAGAAGAAAATGGTGAAGGCCAGAAGGCCCGCCGCGACCCAGTTTGACGCGAGGCCAAGGAAGATGACGCCAAAAGCGGCCAAAGCAACCCCGATGGCCAGCGCCGTGTCGCCGCTGACGCGGCCAGCGGGGATCGGACGGTTGCGCGTACGTTTCATAACCGCGTCGATATCGGCATCCCACCACATGTTGAGCGCGCCAGACGCGCCGCCGCCGATGGCGATGAAAAGGATCGACACAAACCCGATGAACGGATGCACCGGAACGGGGGCGGCCAGCAGGCCGACAAATGCGGTGAACACCACCAGCGACATCACGCGCGGCTTCAGCAAGGCGAAGTAATCGCCAAACTGTGCTTCGTTCTCATAGGCGTGGTTGTCGATGCTCGTATCGGTCATCTCGGTCTCCGGTGCGGCGGGGGCAGGCCCGTCCGCAAAGCAGGGGCGGGACGGCGGAATGTCCGCCGCCCGTGTCAGGCTTAGTTCGCGGCTGCCACGTCATAAGACAGTGGCTTGCCTGCATATTCTTCGATAGCGCCCTGAAGCCACTGTTCGTAGGCTTCTTCGCTGACGACCTTCACGGTGATCGGCATATAGGCGTGGTCCTTGCCGCAAAGCTCGGAACACTGGCCGAAATAGACGCCTTCCTTCTCGGCGGTGAACCACAGTTCGGCCAAACGGCCGGGAACGGCGTCCTGCTTTACCCCAAAGGCCGGGATGGTCCAGGAATGGATCACGTCACCGCCGGTGACCTGCATGACGATGGTCTTGCCAACCGGTACGACCACCGCAGTATCCGTCGCGAGCAGGAATTCATCCGCGCTATAGCCTGCTTCTTCCAGCATCGCCACGACCTCGGGGGTTTTGACGTAATTGCCGCCGGTCGCGGGCTGGCCGATCATGTAGCTGTCAAAGCCGAACTCGTGATCGACATATTCATAACCCCAGTACCACTGGTAGCCGGTCACCTTGATGGTGACGTCGCCTTCGGGGATTTCCTGCTGCTTGAACAGCACCGGCAGCGAGAACGCGCCGATGAAAACCAGAATGACGATTGGCACAACGGTCCAGGCGATCTCCAGCGGGGAGTTATGGGTAAACTTCGCCGGGGTCGGGTTGGATTTTTCGTTGTAGCGGAAAATGATGTAGAACAGCAGGCCGGTTACAAGGACCACGATGGCGGTGATGATAATCAGAATCATCCCGTCCAGCCAAAACAGGTCGCGGGCCAGTTCGGTCGCCGCGGGCTGAAAGCCCATTTGACCGGGCAATGGTTTGCCAATGATCTCTAGGCCGTCCTGCGCGGCGGCAGGCATTGCGTAAAAGGCCGCCATGAGGCCAGTCAGCGTGGATTTCAGTCGCATGTGTCACCCTGATCGGTTGCGTGTCTTAGTCGGTCAGGGCGATACCACGAACATCTGTCGCGGGGCACCCCATTGTGTTGTCGCTGCTTAAAACCATATTCTGTGGGACAGATAAAGAAAGTTGCTTGCGGCAAACAGACGCTTTCGTTGATTTAGATCAAGTTTCCCCAGAGGTTTCCATGTCCGATACACCATTTCGCCCTTTTGATACACTGCTGGATGAGGGGCGTTCGCTGGCGCAACTGCGGACAGCGCTTGATGGCGCCGAGGACGGAGAGCTGTTTCTGGAGCGTTGCAGATCCGAAATGCTGATGTTCGACGATGGCCGGGTCAAAACCGCCAGCTATGATGCGTCCGAAGGGTTCGGCCTGCGCGCAGTGCGTGGCGAAGTGGCCGGATACGCCCATTCGACAGAGATTTCCGAATCCGCCATTGCGCGGGCATCGGAAACTGCTCGGCTGGCTGTGGGCGATGGCGGCGGCACTTTGGCCGAACCGCCCCAACACACCAACCGCAGGCTTTATACTGATGCCGACCCGATAGCGGGCGCGTCGTTTCCTGTGAAGCTGGACACGCTGCGCGAGATCGATGCCTTCGCCCGCGAACTTGATCCGCGCGTGGTGCAGGTTACGGCCTCGATCGCGGCATCCCTGCAAGAGATCACCATTCTGCGCCCCGATGGGGGGACAGTGTCCGACACGCGTCCGATGACCCGCGTGAACGTATCCGTGATCGTCGAGGATGCCGGCCGACGCGAGGCCGGTACCGCAGGCGGCGGTGGGCGGCTTGGTCTGGACGGAATGCTCGATCCGGCGGACTGGCAGGCCAAAACCCGCGAGGCCCTGCGCATCGCCACCGTCAACCTGTCGGCAGAGCCTGCACCTGCTGGGGTCATGGACATCGTGCTGGGGCCGGGCTGGCCGGGTATTTTGCTGCACGAGGCCATCGGGCACGGGCTGGAGGGCGATTTCAACCGCAAGGGCAGCTCTGCCTTCGCCGGGTTGATGGGCCAACGGATCGCCTCGCCGGGGGTGACGGTGCTGGATGACGGCACGATCCCTGACCGGCGCGGGTCCATCACGGTTGACGATGAAGGCACACCGTCCGCCAAGAATGTGCTGATCGAGGACGGCATCCTTGTGGGCTATATGCAGGACCGGCAGAATGCGCGCCTGATGGGCGTGGCTCCCACCGGGAACGGTCGCCGTGAAAGCTATGCCCATGCGCCGATGCCGCGGATGACCAACACATATATGCTGGGGGGCGAGGCCGATCCTTCGGCCATCGTCGGCGATCTGAAAGACGGGATCTGGGCCGTGGGCTTTGGCGGTGGGCAGGTGGACATCACCAACGGCAAGTTCGTCTTCTCCTGCACCGAGGCCTACCGCGTCAAGAACGGCAAGGTCGGTGCCCCGGTCAAGGGCGCGACGCTGATCGGCGACGGGGCCACGGCCCTGATGAACATCCGGGCGCTTGGCAACGACATGGCGCTGGATCCGGGCATGGGCAATTGCGGCAAGGCCGGGCAGTGGGTGCCGGTAGGTGTGGGGCAGCCGACGGTCATGATCGGTGGGCTGACAGTCGGTGGCGCTGCGGCCTAGGACGATCTGAAAGATCGAGGCGTGGCGATTCGCGGTGCCTGGACGGGGGGCCGTGTGTCTATGGGCTGTGGCAGGTGTCTGCTCCTCACCATAGGTCAGTTGACTATCCTTTGTTTTCAATCGGTTGCATTTAAGTTTGAAGATTGGGGGCTGAGACGGCCAACCGTTCACGCCCCATTAACCACCCGTGCGTACCAATTGGATCAGCAAGAAGACGGGGACATGATGACCAAGGACGCACCTTCCACTCACCCCCCACTCCCACCCACCACGGAAGCCGAAAGGCTGTCATGTCTCCGTCTCTTGCGATCACGCCGGGTTGGCGCGACCACATTCCACCGGCTGATGCAGGAACATGGCTCTGCCGCCGCGTCACTGGAAGCACTGCCGAGAATCGCGGCCGCCGCTGGTGTGACGGATTACGCAATCTGTCCCGAAGGCGTGGTCATGGCCGAATATCGCGCAGGCAAGGCGGCTGGTGCGCATCTGCTGTGCTGGGGCGATGCTGCCTATCCCGAAGCGCTCCGCGATCTGCCTGATGCGCCGCCATTGCTATGGGCGATGGGCGATTCGGCTTTGCTTACGCGTCCGATGGTGGCGCTTGTCGGCGCGCGCAACGCTTCGTCTTTGGGGACACGCATGGCACGCAAGCTGGCCGGCGATCTGTCCGATCTGGGCTATGTCGTGGTGTCCGGCCTGGCGCGGGGCGTGGATACTGCGGCGCATCTGGCCAGCCTTCAGGGTGGCACCGTCGCGGTTCAGGCCGGGGGCGTGGATGTCATGTATCCGGCGGAAAATACGCGTCTGGCCGAAGATATCTTGGCCAATGGCGGGGTGCGCCTGTCCGAAATGGCGATGGGCCTGCAACCGCAGGCGCGGCATTTCCCGGCGCGCAACCGGATCATTTCCGGGCTGGTTCGCGCGGTTGTCGTGGTCGAGGCTGCGGCCCGATCCGGATCTCTTATCACCGCGCGGTGCGCGCTCGATCAGGGGCGAGAGGTGCTGGCGGTGCCGGGCCATCCTTTCGATGCGCGTGCAGGCGGGTGTAATATGCTGATCCGCGATGGTGCGACGCTGGTACGCTCTGCCGAGGATATCGTCGAGGCGCTGCCGCAGATTGACGCAGCGCCGCAGCAGGCTGAACTTGACTTGCAGCCTGCCGCCCCGGCGTCAATGCCGAAAGCGCCCCGCCCACGGCGAGTGCCGCCAAGCGACATGCCAAAACCCAAACGCAGCCTGAAACAGATCGCGGCGCTGCACCAAATGATCCTTGACCGCCTGGGGCCGTCCCCGGTGGCGGAAGACCAGCTTATCCGTGATCTCGGCGCGCCGGTCCAGTCCGTGACGCCAGTGCTGATTGATCTGGAGCTTGACGGAAAGCTCCGGCGTCAACCCGGCGGGTTGCTGTCGCGGGGATAAACCGCCTGTCGTGTCGGCGGGATGGTGCCATTTCAGGGAGAGTTTAAAGCCCCCCACGATGCGACGCGCGGACCGACGCATTGACTTTTTCTTCTTGCAGGACACATGTTGCGCCGCCATATGCCCCCAGTAACCAATCAGTGAGGTTGTCCGCAACATGCCCGTCGTCGTCGTCGAATCCCCGGCCAAGGCCAAGACAATCAACAAGTATCTGGGGTCCGACTACACGGTTCTTGCCTCTTACGGACACGTCCGCGATCTGCCGGCAAAGAACGGATCGGTCGACACGGACCATGATTTCGAAATGAAATGGGAGGTCGGCACCGATAGCCGCAAGCACGTCAAGGCAATTGCCGACGCGCTTGCCAAGGACAACGCCCTGATCCTCGCAACCGACCCTGACCGAGAAGGCGAGGCGATCAGCTGGCACCTTGAAGAGACGCTGCGCAAGCGCCGTGCCGTCAAGAAGGACACGCCGGTCAGCCGGGTCGTGTTCAACGCCATCACCAAAACGGCCGTGACAGAGGCAATGAAGAACCCCCGGCAGGTCGATGCGCCGCTGGTTGAGGCCTATCTCGCCCGCCGCGCGCTGGACTATCTGGTCGGGTTCAACCTGTCGCCAGTGTTGTGGCGCAAGCTGCCCGGCGCGCGCTCTGCCGGGCGGGTGCAATCGGTCTGCCTGCGGCTCATTGTCGAACGCGAAATGGAGATCGAGGCGTTCCGCCCGCGTGAATACTGGTCCGTCAAGGCGCTTCTGACCACGCCGCGCGGGCAGGAATACGAGGCGCGGCTGACAACCCTCGCCGGCAAAAAGCTTGACCGTTACGATATCGAGAACGAAACGCAGGCCGAACTGGCCGTGCAGGCCGTGACCAGCCGCGACCTGTCGGTCGCCTCGGTTGAGGCCAAGCCTGCCAGCCGCAACCCATCGGCCCCATTCATGACCTCGACCCTCCAGCAGGAGGCCAGCCGCAAGTTCGGCATGGGTGCGCGGCAATGCATGAACGCGGCGCAGCGTCTGTATGAGGCCGGGCACATCACCTATATGCGGACCGACGGTATTGATATGGCACCGGAGGCCGTGACCGAGGCGCGCGACGCCATCAAGGATCGTTACGGCGCGGAATATGTGCCCTCCAGCCCGCGGGTCTATAAAAACAAGGCCAAGAACGCGCAGGAAGCGCATGAATGTATCCGCCCGACCGAGATGACCAAGGACGCGGCGGCGCTGAAATTGACCGACTCCGATCAGCGCAAGCTGTATGATCTGATCTGGAAACGCACGCTGGCCTGTCAGATGGAAAGCGCCCGGATGGAGCGCACGACCGTGATCGTCGCCAGCAAGGATGGTCAGGTCGAACTGCGCGCCACCGGACAAGTGGTCCTGTTTGACGGCTTTCTGCGCGTCTATGAGGAAGGCCGCGACGATGTGGCCGCCGATGATGACGACAAGCGGCTGCCGCAGGTCCATCAGGGCGAACCTGCCAAATTCGGCACCGGCGACGCGCTTCGGACGCAATATGACAAGGGCGACGACAGCGTGGTCGACACCTCTGCGGGGATGCTCAAGAACGGTGCCGCCGTGCTGGCCGAAAATCAGGCTGTTCTGGCGCTGCAATCGCATACCCAACCGCCGCCGCGCTATACCGAGGCGACACTGGTCAAGAAGATGGAAGAGCTGGGCATCGGGCGTCCCTCGACCTATGCCAGCATTGTCACCACGATTCAGGAACGCGAATATGTTCGCAAGGAACAGAACCGCCTGATCCCCGAAGACAAGGGCCGGATCGTCACGATCTTCCTGCTGAATTTTTTCAAACGCTATGTGGAATACGACTTCACCGCGGCACTTGAGGGCGAACTGGATGACGTGAGCGCAGGCGAAAAGGACTACAAGGAACTGCTGGCGCGATTCTGGCGCGATTTCTCGGCGGCAATTTCCGAGACGTCGGATTTGCGCATTGCCGAGGTGTTGGACGTGTTGGACGACGCATTGGCACCGCAACTATATCCGCCGCGCGAGGATGGAACCGATCCGCGTATCTGTCCCAAATGCGGGCAGGGGCAGTTGCACCTTAAATCGTCGCGTACCGGTGGCTTTGTCGGATGTGGCAACTATCCCGAATGTACCTATACCCGTCCGATTTCAGGCGAAGGTGCCGATGGCGAAGAAAAGCTGCTGGGCGAGGATGCGGGTGACGAGATCTGGCTGAAATCCGGCCGCTACGGTCCCTATGTCCAGCGCGGAGAAGTCACGCCGGAAAACAAAAAGCCCAAGCGGTCTTCGCTGCCGCGCGGCTGGAACAAGGACGAGATGACGCTGGAAAAGGCGGTGACGCTGCTGTCCTTGCCACGCCCTATCGGCATGCATCCCGAGGGCGGCGAGATCAGGACGAATTTCGGCCGTTTCGGTCCGTATATTCAGCATCAGTTGCCCGATGAAGCAAAGCCGGTTTACGCAAATCTCAAGGATCCGGCGGATGTATTTGAAATCGGCATGAACCGTGCGGTCGAATTGCTGGCCGAAAAGCGCGCGAATCCGGGGCGTCGTGGCACAGCCGCCAAGGCATTGCGCGAAATGGGTGATCACCCAGATGGCGGAAAAATCTCTGTCATGGAGGGACGTTACGGCCCTTATGTGAAGTGGGAAAAGGTCAATGCGACCCTTCCCAAAGGGACAGAGCCAGAGCAGCTGACGATGGAAACCGCGCTGGAACTGATCGCTGCAAAGGCGAAGGGCAAGAAAAAACCTGCTGCCAAGAAGCCTGCTGCCAAGAAGACCACCGCCAAAAAGCCTGCCGCCAAGAAAACGACCAGCAAGACAGGCGCTGCAAAGAAACCCGCTGCAAAGAAACCCGCAGCCAAGAAGCCTGCGGCAAAAACGGACGACTGAGGGTCGCAAATGCCCCTGTTTCGGCGGGGGCACGCAACATAACACATTTCAAGAATATGTTACTGGCCAAATGCCGGGACTGGCCTCAGAAGAGGCTGGAGACGAGCAAAGAATGAGGCCAGAAAATGTCACGAAGCCCGATAAACCGCCGAACCCTGATGATCAGCGCCGCCGCGAGCCTGTGCATGCCCGCCGTGCTGCGTGCAGCACCGGAAGTCGCGCGTTCCAACATCTCCGGTTTCACGGGGCAGGATTGGCGCGAGCATTTTGAAACCCTTGGCAAGGGGGCCATCGTTTGCGACACCGCCTCGCGGGCGCTGCATTACTGGAACGCGGATGGCAGCGATTACCGTGTCTATCCGACCTCTGTGCCCAAGACCGACGAGTTGACCAAGCGCGGCTACACGAAAATCGTGCGCAAGAAGGTTGGTCCGTCCTGGACGCCGACGCCCTCGCAGATGGAACGTTTCCCGGATTGGAGACCAGTGGCTGGCGGAGCGCCAGACAATCCCCTTGGCACACATGCCTTGTATTTCGACTGGCCCGCCTATCTGATCCACGGCACGCAAGACACGCGCAAGATCGGTCGGCGGTCCTCTGATGGGTGCATCGGTCTTTACAACGCCAAGGTCGAAGAACTTTTTGCGATCACGCCGATTGGCACGCAGGTCCGCTTGATCTGACCCAGACTCCGGCCGAAAACTCCGACGTCGCAGTGCGGCTCGCGTTGACTCTCTGCGGGTTGCGGGCGACAACTCACGCGATCAGTCAAGGAGCGTCTTATGAAGAAAGTCTACGGATCGGCGGCAGAGGCCCTTGACGGGCTGCTGTTCGACGGCATGTTCATTTCGGCCGGAGGATTCGGTCTTTGTGGCATTCCCGAGCTGTTGTTGCAGGCGATCAAGGAGGCCGGCACGAAAGATCTGACATTCGCGTCCAACAACGCGGGTGTCGATGACTTCGGGATCGGTATTTTGCTGCAAACCCGTCAGGTGAAGAAGATGATCTCGTCCTATGTGGGCGAGAATGCCGAATTCATGCGCCAGTATCTGAGCGGCGAACTGGAACTGGAATTCAACCCGCAGGGCACGTTGGCCGAACGCATGCGTGCCGGCGGCAGCGGCATTCCGGGGTTCTACACCAAGACAGGTGTCGGCACGCAGATCGCCGAGGGCAAGGAACACAAGGATTTCGACGGCGAAACCTACATCCTTGAGCGTGGTATTTTCGCGGATCTGTCCATCGTGAAGGCGTGGAAGGCTGATGACACGGGCAATCTGGTGTTCCGCAAGACGGCGCGCAACTTCAATCCGCCGGCCGCCATGAGCGGCAAGGTCTGCGTGGCCGAGGTTGAAGAGATTGTGCCGCGTGGCAGCCTTGACCCCGATCACATTCATCTGCCGGGGATCTACGTTCATCGTCTGGTACAGGGTGAGCATGAAAAACGCATCGAACAGCGCACCACGCGCAAGCGGGAGGACGCATAATGCCTTGGGATCGCAACCAGATGGCCGCACGGGCGGCAGAAGAGCTTGAAGACGGCATGTATGTGAACCTTGGCATCGGGATTCCGACGTTGGTGGCCAATTATGTCGGCGACAAGGATATCACGCTACAGTCGGAAAACGGCATGCTGGGCATGGGGCCGTTTCCGGTTGAGGGTGAGGAGGATCCTGACCTGATCAATGCGGGCAAGCAGACGATCACAGAACTGGCCCGGACTTCTTATTTCGACAGTGCGACTTCGTTCGGGATGATCCGGGGTGGCAAGATCGCCGCAGCCATTCTGGGTGCCATGGAAGTGGCCGAGAATGGCGATCTGGCGAACTGGATGATTCCCGGCAAGCTGGTCAAGGGTATGGGCGGTGCCATGGATCTGGTGGCCGGCGTCAAGAAGGTCGTCGTGGTGATGGATCACACCAACAAGCATGGCGACAGCAAGCTGTTGAAAGCCTGCACTCTGCCGCTGACCGGCAAAAACGTGGTGAACCGGATCATCACCAATCTGGGCGTGCTGGACGTTGTCGAGGGTGGTCTGAAGATCGTCGAGACCGCCGACGGTGTGACCGAAGACGAGCTGCGCGCCGCGACAGAGGCCACGATCGTCAACTGATCTTGCAGGCGTGAACTGGCGGGGTGCGCGTTGCGCGCACGCCGTTTCAGTTTTGCGTACACGCAGATGGGGGCGCTGCCCCCGTCTGCCTTGCGGCAGACTCCCCCGGAGTATTTTTGACCAAGAAGAAATGGTGTCAGAGCCGGGCGAAAGCGCCGAGGGCATGGACATTCATGCGGATTGCTTTCAAAAGATTGCGTCCACAAGGCCGGATAACCCGAAGATAGCGATGTCGCTGTGCAGCGGCTCTAGTACGAAGATAACGGCTTCTGTCAAGCCAACGGCCTTCATCAGATTGCCGAGGATGGGCATGGGGTCGACATGTGTGCCGCGCTTTCAGTTGAAACCCGCCCGCCACCGCGTCGTGGTTGACCGGCAGGGGGCTGTTCCGGCCTTTGAGGGGTGTCAGGATGGGACGTCCAACGCTTGGCCACTGCCATGAGGCCGGGTGTTTGCTTTGTCGTGAAACGCGGCCATTTCGCGATCTGCTTGCGCGCATTGTTGGCATTTTCCTGCCATGTTGGCGACAATGTCAGGGATTCCACCTCGCCGTGATCCGGATACCACCTGCCATAATCCGTTAGCAGTCTTGGCGGACAACTGACATGCGCGCGCCACGCCGCCGGTTTTTTTGAGGGTGCGGAGGTAGCCAATCGCACAGGATTGCAGTAAGAGCGCGCGATAGCGCCAACATCTTCCCGAAGGATTGTCCATGCCCCGAGCCATGCTGGCTTCGTTTGCCCGTCGTATTGCTGCCTCTGATCTGAATTTGTTGCCAGAGGAAAAACTGACGCCGACGCGGATGCGGATAGAGCTTCTGTCCGGTCTGACGGTGGCGCTGGCACTGGTGCCCGAAGCCGTGGCCTTTGCCTTTGTCGCAGGGGTGCATCCGCTGGTCGGGCTGTACGCGGCCTTTCTGGTCGGGTTGATCACGGCACTGATCGGTGGGCGTCCGGGCATGATCTCTGGCGCGACCGGCGCGCTGGCGGTGGTGATGGTGGCGCTGGTGGCGCAGCACGGCGTTGAATATCTGTTCGCCACGGTGGTTCTGATGGGGCTGTTGCAGATTTTCGCGGGCGTGATGCAATGGGGCAAGTTCATCCGGCTGGTGCCGCATCCGGTGATGCTGGGCTTTGTGAATGGTCTGGCGATCGTCATTTTCCTTGCGCAACTGACGCAGTTCAAGGTGCCCGGCTCGGTTGTCAGCAATGGTCACGGCATGAGCGGGGGCGAGTGGCTGTCGGGCATGCAACTGGCGATGATGCTGGGCCTGGTGGCGCTGACCATGGCGATTATCTGGGGCACGCCCAAGATCACCAAGGCGCTGCCGGCGCCGCTGGCAGGTATCGGCATCGTTGCGATCATCGTGATCGTGCTGGGGCTGGATGTGCCGCGGGTTGGCGATCTGGCCTCGATCCAGGGCGGGTTGCCCACGTTCCACATCCCGATGGTGCCGCTGACCTATGAGACGTTCCAGATCATCCTGCCCTATGCGGTGATCCTGGCCGCGATTGGCCTGATCGAATCCTTGCTGACGCTGAACCTTGTGGGCGAGATGACCGGCAAGCGCGGCGGCGCCAGTCAGGAATGCGTGGCGCAGGGGCTTGCCAATACGGTGACAGGCTTTTTCGGCGGCATGGGCGGCTGCGCGATGATCGGTCAGTCGATGATCAACGTGAAATCGGGTGGCCGGACCCGCGTTGCCGGCATCGCTGCCGCGCTGTTTCTGCTGATCTTTATCCTCTTCGCCTCGCCGATCATCGAAGTGATCCCGCTGGCGGCGCTGGTTGGTGTGATGTTCATGGTGGTGATCGGGACGTTCGCTTGGAACTCGTTGAAAATCCTCGCCAAAGTGCCGATGATGGATGCGTTCGTGATCGTGTTGGTCACGGTCGTGACGGTGTATTCCGACCTTGCCGTTGCGGTTGTCGTGGGCGTCATCGTCTCGGCGCTGGCCTATGCCTGGAACAACGCGCGCCGGATCCACGCCAAAACCCGCGAATCCGTCACGGATCACGGCGCGAAAGTCTACGAAATCCAGGGCCCGCTGTTTTTTGGGTCTGCTGACGGCTTTGCCGAGCTTTTCGATGTCGAGGGCGACCCGGAGGTGGTGATCGTCGATTTTACTGACAGCCGCGTTGTTGACCAATCCGCGCTACAGGCGATCGAGGCCATGGCGGGCAAATATGAGGCCGCAGGCAAGATCATCAAGCTGCGCCATCTCAGCCGCGATTGCCACCGCCTTCTGAAAAAGGCCGGGCATCTGGTGGTCGATAGCGACGATGATCCCGATTACGAAATCGCGGTGGATTACAACGTGCGCACCGGCATTTTGGGCGGTCACTGATACGGCTCGTCAGTGGTAGGGTGCCCCTGCGGGCACCCTTGCATGTGCGTTGCAAGATCAGGCCCGATGGGGCTGCCTGAACCCAAAGTTGCAGTGCTAAAACACCGCTAGCGATACGAGCCAAATGGCAAGGCCGCGCCTTTTGAGATGATTGACGATGCCCCGGCGAGGGGCTAGTCGCCGGGCCGCTTCAGGCTGAACTTTTCGCGGACCACCGAATAATCCCGGTATCCCATACGCGTCAGCGGATTGAACCTGAGCACGTCAAACTCTCCGTCTATCAGGCAATCATCGCGCAGATGGATGCCGGTTACCTCTCCGAACACGGTGAAGTTCGCCTCGCCGGGAAGCTGGACGATCTGTGTCAGCTTGCATTCAAGGTTGGCGGGTGCTGCGGCCACGCGCGCGCAATCAATGGTATCGCAGGTCGCTTTTTCGATCCCGGCCAGTTCGAATTCATCAATTTCACGGTCCCACGGGCCGGAGGTCTGGTTCATCATGTCTTTCATGGCGAATTCGACAATATTTACGCAGAATACGCCGGTCTCACGGATATTGGAAACGCTGTCCTTGGTGCCGTCCCGGTCGGGCTTGGCGGAGGTGGAGGCGAACATCACCTGTGGCGGCTCATACGCCACGGCGTTGAAGAAGGAATACGGGGCGAGATTATCGCTTCCGTCCGCCCCGCGGGTCGAGATCCAGCCGATGGGTCTGGGCGTAACAATGGCATTGAACGGGTTGTGAGGCAGACCGTGGCCATCCTGGGGGCGATAGAACATATGTGTTTTCTCCTGTTTGAACGAGACCTTGGACCGTGCTAGGCCAATGTCAACCGCGAAGTCCAAAGGCCGCCCGTGTACCATCTTGAGAAAGAGAAGCCAGACGACTGGTGGGAAGTCGAGGCGCTGTATGATCTGTGCTTTGCGCCCGGTCGCACGGCGCTGTCGTCGTACCGTTTGCGCGAGGATGTGGATCCGGTCGCTTCGCTGTCGCGGACGGCGAGGGACGAACAGGGTGTTCTGGGCGGGGCGTTGCGCTACTGGCCGGTTCGGGTCGCGGGGAAACGCGTGTTGTTGCTTGGACCGGTGGCCGTTCATCCGACTACACAAGGCGAAGGGCTGGCGGCAGCGATGATCCGTGATAGCCTGGCGGCGGCCGCCGAGGAAGGCTGGGAGCGCGTGCTGTTGGTGGGGGATTTGCCCTATTACCGCCGGTTCGGGTTCGAGCACGGGCAGGGCGTCGAGATGCCACAGCCCACCAATCCGGACAGGGTGCTGCTGCTGTCCTTGGTGCCGGATGCCTGGCAAGGTGTCGCCGGCATGGTCGAAAAGGACGCTTGAAACAGGACGCCCGAGGGCCAATGTTATCCCGAGATGTCAGGAGGGCAGGATGACCGGAACCGCGTTGATTTCCGCAGATGTGGGTGCCGAACTTGACGGGCTTGCACGGCGGCACAAGGCCGCTGGCGGCATGGGCATGCAAGTGCTTAACCTTCTGGGTGGGCAGGCGGAAAACCTGCTGGAACGCTTGCCTGACAGCGTCAAGGATCGGTTGGAGGACACGACAACGCGCGCGTTGACCGTCGCAATGGGCGCGGCTGCAAGGTCGCGTGGCGTGGTGCCGGACCAGCGCGGCTGGCTGAACACGGCGGTGACGACGGCCATGGGCGCTGCGGGGGGCTTTGGCGGCCTGCCCACGGCCCTGACAGAGCTTCCGGTGACGACGACCGTGCTGCTGCGGGTGATCCAGGGCATCGCGGCCGAACATGGTCTGGACCCGAATGATCCCGACATACGCAAGCTGTGCCTGACGGTTTTTTCCAGCGCGGGCCCGTTGGAACGCGATGACGGGGCCGATCTGGCCTTTCTGTCGGCGCGGGTCACGCTGACCGGGGCGACGATGCATTCGGTGATCGCCCGTGTGGCACCAAGGCTGGCCACCGTGCTGGGCCAGAAGCTGGCCGCGCAGACCATACCGGTGCTGGGCGCGGTGGCCGGGGCCGCGACAAATTACGCCTATACCAGCTATTATCAGGAAATGGCGCATGTTCAGTTTGGACTGGAATCGCTTGCACGGCGCAGCGGGCGTGCGCCGGTAGAGTTGATCGAGGATTTGCGCAGGCGTTTGTAACGCGCATCACGCAGAGCGCAGATAGTCCATCACCGCGCCGCGCACCGATTGATCGCCGCGTTCTCGTGCCTCGTCTATGGCAGCCTTGACAGCATTGAGGTCCGACCGTCTCAGCAAATGTTTGACTGGCCCGATAGAGGCGGGGCGCATCGACAGGGAGTGCAGACCGATGGCGGCGAGGCACAACGCCTCGACCGGGCGACCTGCGTCTTCACCGCAGAAAGAAAGTTGGGTATTCGTATTCTTGCAGCGCGCCACGATCTGTTCGAGAAAGGTCAAAAAGCTGACATTCAGCGTGTCGTAACGCCGCCGCACACGTTCGTTCTCGCGATCTGCGGCAAAGAAGAACTGTTTAAGATCGTTGCCGCCGATCGACAGGAACTCGACCTCGTCAAAAAACTGGTCGGGTGCGTAGGCAAGCGACGGCGTTTCAAGCATCGCGCCGATTTCCAGCCGTTCCGGCAGGATATGGCCCAGTTTCTCTTCGCGGGCGATGGCCTTGTCCATCTCGGCGCGCGCGGCGCGAAACTCTTCGAATTGGGCGACGAACGGGAACATCACGGATAGGGGCCGCCCGTTGGCGGCGCGCAAAAGTGCCTGAAGCTGCATCCGCATCATGCCGGGCTTGTCCAGTCCGACCCGGATCGCGCGCCAGCCAAGCGCCGGGTTGGGTTCGTCATTGGGTTTCATATAGGGCAGAACCTTGTCCGACCCGATATCGAGCGTGCGGAACACCACACGCTGACCCTGCGCAGCATCCAGCACACGAGCATAGAGCGCCGACAGCTCTGATCGTTTGGGCATCTTGTTGCGCACCAGAAATTGCAGCTCTGTCCGGAACAGTCCCACGCCCTGGGCACCGGACCCCTGAAGCGATGGCAGGTCCGCCATCAGCCCTGCATTCATCATCAATGAAATGGTCTTGCCGCATAAGGTCTCTGCGGGTTTGTCGCGGATCGAAGCGTAGCGTTCTTGCGCTTCGGCCTGCATCGCCATCTTGTCACGAAAGGCGGTGACGACGGTGTCGTCGGGACGCAAGTGCACCAGACCCTGATCGCCATCGACCATGATGTGATCGCCGTTCAAGGCCTCGGTCGTGATGCGGCCTGCATGGACCACCAGTGGAATCGCCAGTGCGCGCGCCACGATGGCCGCATGGCTGCCGACAGACCCTTCCTCCAGCACCACCCCTTTGAGCGACCGGCCGTAGTCCAACAGTTCCGCCGGACCGATATTGCGCGCGACCAGAATCGGGTCGTCCGGCAGGTCAGCGCCAGTCTCGCTGCCTTGTCCCGACAGCAGGCGCAACAGGCGATTGGACAGGTCATCAAGGTCGCTCAGACGTTCGCGCAGGTAGTTGTCCGTCACCTGTGCCATGCGCGACCGGGCAGTGGATTGTTCTTTCTCGACAGCGGCTTCGGCGGAAAGGCCGCGCTGGATGTCCTCTTCCATCCGCCGCATCCAGCTTTTGGAATTGGCGAACATGCGGTAGGCTTCGAGCACCTGAAGCTGATCATTGTCGCCGCCGACCGCGCCTTCCAGCATCTGATCGACCCCGACGCGCAGCCGTTCGACGGCTTCGTGCAGGCGTTCCAATTCGCGTTCCGGATCGTCGGAGACCAGATTTGTGACAACGACGCGCGGTTCGTGCAGCCAGACATGGCCCTCGGCCGAGCCCTCCTGCCCGGTGGTGCCCCGCACGACAACCTGATGCTGGTGGCGAGCAGACAGTGCTGCACCCTCGCCAGCAAAGGCACCCAGCTCTGTCATCTCGGCCAGCACCATGGCGACGACTTCCAGTGCGTAGGTCTCGTCGGCGGTGAACTGCCGCGCCTGTTTCGACTGGACGACCAGAACGCCCAGAGTTTCCCCCAACCGTTGGATCGGAACGCCGAGAAAGCTGGAATAGATTTCCTCGCCGGTTTCCGGCATGAAGCGGAAACCCTTTTCAGAAGGCGCATCGGCCGCATTGATGGCGTTGCTGGTGCGTGCCACGCGTCCGACCAGACCTTCGCCAAGGCGCATGCGGGTCTGATGAACGGCTTCTGGTTTCAATCCTTCGGTCGCACAAAGCTCCAACGTGTCTTCGTCGCGGAACAGGTAGACAGAGCAGACCTCTGTCTTCATCGAATCGGCTGTCAGATGCGTGATCTTGTCGAGGCGCGCCTGCCCGGCGGCGTCCTCGGCCATGGTGTCTCGCAAACGGCCAAGCAGTTTGCGGCTTTCGGATTCAGTCGTTTGCACCATCGTGTGGTTGGCGTTCCCAATCTCTTCGGTCGCTCGACCTTAGACCACATGAACCCCGGAAGAGAAACGTGTAATGCAACGGTGTTACACGAAATTCACGTTATGCGGGTGCAGGCCCTCCGGTCAGGCTTTCTCCAACTCGAACGCATCATGCAGGGCCTGAACGGCCAGTTCCATGTATTTGCGATCAATCAGCACAGAGATCTTGATCTCAGACGTTGCGATGACCTTTATGTTGATGCCCTCGTTCGACAACGTCTTGAACATCTTGGCAGCAACGCCGGACTGGCTGCGCATCCCGATGCCCACGGCCGAGATCTTGGCAGTATCCTTGTCGGCGATCAGCTCATTAAAGTTGATCTCGCCGCGTGTCTTGGCTTCGCTCAACGCCTTTTCCGCGCGCATCACCTGATCGGTGGGGCAGGAAAAGGTCATATCGGTGCGGCCTTCCTCGGCGATATTCTGGATGATCATATCCACATTGACGCCGGCCTCTGACAGCGGTCCGAAGATCGCCGCAGCAATGCCAGGACGATCAGCGACAGAGACAAGGGTCATCTTCGCCTCATCCCGAGAGAAGGCGATACCAGAGACAGGGCAATTTTCCATAATTTCCTCCTCGTCGCAGACCAATGTTCCTGCGTCATCAGATTGTTCTCCGAAAGAGCTGAGCACACGCAGTTTCACGTTGTACCGCATGGCAAGCTCGACAGAGCGGGTTTGAAGCACCTTGGCCCCCAGAGAGGCCAGTTCCAGCATCTCCTCGAAGGCGATCTTGTCAAGCTTGCGCGCCTTCGGGCTGACGCGCGGATCCGTGGTATAGACCCCGTCGACATCGGTGTAGATGTCGCAGCGTTCTGCACCAAACGCGGCGGCAAAGGCCACGGCGGTGGTGTCAGACCCGCCACGCCCCAGCGTGGTGATGCGGCCCTCGTGGCTGAGGCCCTGAAATCCCGCGACCACGGCCACGCGCATGCCTTCGGCAAATTTCGCGTTGATATTGTCGGTGGGAATTTCTTCGATGCGCGCGGCGGAATGGGCCGATGTGGTGCGTACCGGGACTTGCCAGCCCTGCCAGCTGCGCGCGGGCACGTCCATTTCCTGAAGCGTCAGCGCCATCAGGCCTGCGGTGACATTTTCGCCAGAGCTGACGACGGCATCATATTCGCGGGCGTCAAACAGCGGCGAGGTTTCGTTGACAAACCCTACCAGCTTGTTGGTTTCGCCCGACATGGCCGAGACGATGACGATCACATCATAGCCTTTGGCAACCTCGACGCCCACGCGTTTCGCGACGCGCCGAATACGGTCCAGCGTGGCGACGGACGTGCCGCCGAATTTCATCACAAGAACTGGCATGTTGTGCCCTCGGGATCAGCTTCTGGGGCCATTTACGCAAGCAATGCGCCATAGGCAAGGCCAACCCGCGCGCACAGACGCGCCAAAGCGCCGCTTTCGTACGCATTATGTTGTGTAAGGCTATGTCCGACCGGGCATGACGCACATAAAGGTGGAAACCAAACGCGCAAGCCCGTCGCCCGGCTTGCGCGGTGGGATTCTTGCTGGGACCGGGCTGCGATCAGTTGGTCTTGCGCGTGGGCATGAAGGGCAGGGGGGCAACCAGAACGCCGTCATCCAACAGCTTCCTGGCGTCCTCGCCCCTGGCTTCGCCCCAGATCGGGCGGGCTGGCGCATCGCCATCGTGCATCGCGCGGGCCTGAGTCGCGAAATCGCGGCCCACATAGGTCGCGTTTTCTTCGACATGTTGGCGCAGTTTCGCCAGCGCCTGTTCGGCAGGGTTTGCCGGTTTGGAAAGTGGGCGGTCATTGGAAGACTGTGCGGTCTCGCGCGATTGGCTGACACGCGGTGCCATGATCGCCTTTTCCACCTTGGACGAGCCGCAGACGGCACAAACGATCATGCCCGCCGCCTTGAGTTTTTCAAAGGCGGACGCGGACTGAAACCAGCTGTCAAAGCGGTGATCGTCGGTGCATTTGAGTGTGTACTGGATCATGTGAAACCAAAAAATCGTTGCCCGTCAAAGATAAGCACTGGCCCGACAAGATCAAGCTGGACTAGAGCCGCAACGCTTTGGGGTCGAATTGCAACAACAACTGTGCCAGATCGGCCTCGCGCACGGCGGCGGCGGCTTTCTTGCGGCCGAACCACTTGCGCCTGCGCTGCCCCGCCTCTGGATAGGTTTGCTTCAGGGTTTTGACCTTCAGGGGGTGAACCATGGCGACGCAGGTCATCCCGGCCTTCGAATAGGTGAAGATACCGATACACGCATCGTGCAGATCACCCCGAACACCGGCTTCTTCCCAGGCTTCCTGCTGGGCGGTTTCACCCGGCGTGTGCCCGCGAATCGGCCAGCCCTTGGGCAGGATCCAGCGATTGGACCCAAGTGTTGTGATCAACAGGATCTGAGGCTTGCCTTTCCGGATCCGATAACAAAGCGCCGCGCATTGTGTATGCAGTCCGCCGGGACCGACAATGTGGAGCGGCGTTGTCTGAGGCTTTCCGATCAGCGTCATCCGGGAACCATCGTATCAGCATTTGAAAGAAGGGTAGAGGTCAAATTCCGACTTGACCAGACCAGAGATTTGCCGCGCCCGATATTTGGCGAAACCCGCGTTTTGGCTCAGCCCGTCAACAAGCGCCCGAGAACCGCTTTCACTTGCTTCAAAGCGTCGCCCTGCATCAGGGCAGCCTGAGCGGCCGCGCCGAATTCGGCCTGTGAGGCGGTCGTGTCCAAATCGCAAAGCGCCTTTGCCAGCTCCTCGGCATTGGCGATGCAGATCGAGGCCCGTGCGCGTTGCAGCCGACCGAAGGCCGACGAAAAGTTGTCAACATCCGGTCCGTGGATCAGTGCCGCGCCAAAGGCTGAGGGTTCGTATGGCGTGTGTCCACCGCGATCGCTGAGCGTGCCGCCGATGAAAACCGTGCCTGCAACCGCATACCACAGTGCCATTTCGCCCATCGTATCGGCAAGCAAGACCTCTTTGTCGCTTGCGTCAGACCGGCTGCGCTGCGCGAATTTCAGGCCCGCCGCTGTCAGGGTTTCGGCAATCCCGGCACCGCGCGCGGGATGTCGTGGTGCTATGATCAGACGCAGACCGGGCCGGGCCGCGCGGGCCGCGAGATGGGCTGCGATCACCACCGCCTCGTCGCCCGGATGGGTAGAGGCTGCCAGCCAGGTCTGCGCGCGCGGAAAGCTGGCGCGCAGGGTGGCGTCGGGTGTCAGATCCTGCGGTGGGGTGTAGCTGGCCTTGAGATCCAGCACCGGACCCACGGCAGAGGCTTGCAACCCCAACGCCCGGAGCCGTGCCAGGGACCGGCTGTCCTGCGCGGAAAGGTAGCTGATACGCCCCAGCACCTTGCGGGCCAATCTCCCGAACCGTGCCCAGCCCCGCGCGGTGCGTTTTGTCAGGCGCGCGCCGAAGATCGCCACTGGTATGCCTGCGGCAGCGCAGCGCATCACCCTGTCGGGCCAAAGCTCTGATTCCATTGTAATATGCAACTGAACGTCCCATCGCCGCAGCATGCGCCGGTTGATGTGGCCAAGATCAAGAGGGGCAAGGCGGACGTGAAGCCTGCTGATCCCCCAGGACCGTGCGAGCGTGACTGCGGTGGCGGTGTTGCATGTGACCACCACGCCCATATCGGGCCGTACGGTCAGAGCATGTTCGATCAAGCCGCGCGCTGATGCCAGTTCTCCGTTAGAGGCGGCGTGCAACCACAGGTGCGGGCCGGACGTGGCCGGGCCGCGCCCCAGACGGTCGGACACAAGTGCCCAATCGCCCCGCAGACACGGGCGGACCAACAGCGCAACGGACGCAAGAGCCATGAGGATACGGTACAAAAACACAGAGGATCAAACCGCTTCTAAGGTGAGGGACGCGACTGTTCTGGACCTATGGCGCGGGCTTGCGCTTGGCAAGCCTTTGGCGCGCCCACGGTGAAGCGTGGCTGTAGGCCAGATGCGCCGGGGGCGTTGCGCAAACGTCGAAAGATGCGGGTCTGCCGTTTTCCTGACGGCCGATCTGCCGCGAACTTCCGCCCGCACCGAATGCTCAAAGCCGATCTGACATGGTCTCGCGCGCTATTTATCCTGCATTCTAATCCGATTGGTCGGAATCCGCCGATGCGTGTTCGTCAATATCGCCAATTTACCTTTAAAATTCACTGCACTCGTGGTGTTTTCTAATGCTAATGGTCAGCATCTGCCAAATGTCGCGATTTTTTCCATTCACAGCGGTGCCAATCGCGCTACTCTACCGGTGATTGTGGAATAGTGGAAGACGTCAATGTCGCTGGACAGGTTCCTGAAAGTACAGGCACAGACTTACCCCGTCGCGCTGGCCGAGGTTCGCAACGGCAAGAAGACGACGCATTGGATGTGGTTTATCTTTCCTCAGCTTGCTTCCTTGGGCCGGTCGCAAACTTCGGAAATTTTCGGGATTCGCGACGGTGCCGAAGCTGCGGCCTATCTGGCCCATCCGGTGTTGAGCGCCCGGCTGATAGAGATTTCACGCGCGATGTTGCAGCACGAAGGCACCCCGCCGATCCAGATCCTGGGAAAGGTGGACGCTCTGAAACTTCGGTCCTCGGCGACGCTCTTTGCAGCGCAAGGCAAAGAGCACGCAGTATTCGATGACATCCTTCGTGCATTCTACGACGGGACACCTTGTCCCCTGACGTTGAACATCCTGTCGCGCGAATAGGGCACTGACCTTTCAGGCCAGTGTTGCGCGAATCCTGGTTTCCAGTTTCTTGAGCAGCACATCATTGTCAAAGCGCTGCTCGGCCACTTGGCGGGCGCGGGTTGCCATCTGTGGCAGGTCGGGGGCTTGCATTGCGCGGCGAATGGCGGCGGTAAAACCTGCCGCGTCGTGTTCCTCCACCAGCCAGCCGGTGCTGCCCTCGTCAATCGCTTCCGGAATCCCGGCATGGCGGGTTGAAACAGTGACGCATCCACAGGCCATCGCCTCTTGGATCGCGGTCGGCAGGCCTTCGGTGTTGCCATTGGCCGCCGTGATCGAATGTTGCAGGAAAAACTGCGCGGTGGCCAGTTTGCCCCGCACAAACGCATGCGGCTGGCTGCCGTGAAAGCTGACGCGGGGCGTTGCGTCCAGATCGTTGGCCAGCTTTTTTGCATCGTCCAGAAGGGGGCCGTCGCCGATGAAATCCAGATGCGCATCTGGCAGATCATGCGTCGCCTCGGCAAAGCTGCGCAGCGTCGTCAGCGGTGCCTTTTTCTCGACAAAGCGCCCGACGGCCAGACAGCTAAACGGTTGCTTCTGCCCCGGCACGAATTGCCTGACATCGACGCCTGATGGGATCACCGTGGAATTGAGGTGGCGAATGTTGTGTTTTGCCAGATTATCCAACAGAAATTGCGAGACCGAAAACACGCCATCAAGGCGCGGCATCATCCGGCGGTAAGCCTCTCGCATGCGTTCGGTCTGGATCGCCTTGGACGCATCCGTGCCGCGGAAATAAGTGAAGACCGGCAGGCCCAGCTCATTGGCGATCGGCGCCATTGCAAGCGCCTGAGTGCCAAATTCTGCAAGGATAAGCTCGACCTTCTGCGCACGCAGAAAATCCGCCAGATCACGCTTGGCCTTGCCGAAGGGCAGGCGCGATGTGTTGTGCACGATCCGGTTGTGCAGCATCCAGTATGGCGCTGTCAGCAGGTCCGCGGTCGTGGGTTTTTCGCGCCGCGCAAACCATGCCTTGTCATAGGGGTTTTCACCGTGAAAACGCCCGCAGACGACCACGGTATCGCCGCCGAACAGGTGCTGGATGTGGCGGTTTATGAAGGTTTCGCCGCCGATATAATATTCGCCTGTGACAATTGCCGTGCGCATGCGCCATTTTCTCCGGCTGAACGTGTTCTGCTCAGGTCCGTAGCAGCGCGGGCGGCTGCGGGCAATGTCGGGTGCGCGTCAGAAGGGACGGATTTCCGTCCAATAGGCGCAGGATGTCGGTTTGGTATGTGATGGCAAAAGGCCCGCGAGACGACACCCGCAGACCCTTTGATTGCGACCCTGACTGCCGATCAGGCGCGGCGGCGGCGCCCACCGCGACGACCCGAGGTTGCCTCGCCTGCGCTGGCGCCGACCTTGTTGAACTGGATCCACGATCCGCCATGCGCATCATTGTTGGTCAACAGGTTGGCGGCGCGGATTGCCTCCATCTCCTTGCCCGGACGGGGCAGGGTGGAGCCGAGGCCGAAAAGCGTCACGAAGGTTTCGTCGTCAATATCGTCGGGCAGAATGATGCCTGCGGCCATGACCTGCGCCTTTTTCTCGGCGATCTTGGTTTGGTTCACCGCCACGGCCACCGGGTTCATGATCGCGGAGGTCATGCCTGCGCCCATCGCCATCGGCAAAAAGGCGTTGTTGATCCCGTGGCGGTTGGGCAAGCCAAAGCTGACATTGGAGGCACCGCATGTGGTGTTTACGCCCAGCTCATCACGCAGGCGCCGCACCAGCGCAAAGACCTGAAGGCCCGCGGTGGCCATCGCGCCGATCGGCATGACCAGCGGATCGACCACGATGTCATGCGCAGGGATGCCGAAATCCGCAGCGCGTTCGACGATCTTCTTGGCCACGGCAAAGCGCACGTCGGGATCTTCGGAAATGCCGGTGTCGTCGTTAGAGATCGCGACCACGGGCACATTGTATTGCTTGACCAGAGGCAGCACCATTTCCAGGCGCTCTTCCTCGCCGGTGACAGAGTTGAGAAGCGGGCGCCCCTCGCAGGCCTCAAGCCCGGCTTTCAATGCACCGGGCACCGAGCTGTCGATGCAGAGCGGCGTATCGGTCACGGCCTGAATGCGGCGGATCATTTCCGGCATCAGCATCGGCTCGACAAAGTTGTTGTCGGCATAGCGCGGATCGTCGGCCATCTTGTTGGAAAAGACGGCCCCCGAGTTCACGTCCAGGATGTTGGCACCCGCAGCGGCCTGTGCAATCGCATCGGCCTCGACGCGGGAAAAGTCATCGCGCTCAAGCTCTTCGGACAGGATCTTGCGGCCCGTGGGATTGATCCGCTCGCCGATCACGCAGAACGGTTCGTCAAATCCTATGACGGCGGTTTTTGTTTTGGATTCAACGATGGTACGAGTCATTCTTAACCTTTCAGCTATTGGCTGGTTTGGTGGCGTCGCCACCGTTTTGGGTGGCCCAGTCGGCATTTGCCTTGATCCCGCCCAGCGGGAAGAAATGCACTTGCTCGATATTGAAATCGGGATGTGCGGCCTTGTGCGCGGCCAGCTTGGCGATCACGTCGGTCGGCTCGTAGGGAAGAAGCAATTTCGTCACGTCCATGGCGCGTTTCTGAAGAACCTTCAGGGACGGCCCGACACCGCAGGCAATGGCGAATTTGATGAGGGTCTGAAGCTTTGCAGGACCGGCAATGCCGATATGGATGGGCAGGTCGATGCCCGCCTCCTTCAGCCCGTCGGCCCAGGCGATGATCGGGTCGGGGTCAAAGGCGAATTGCGTGGAGAGAGCCATCTTTGCATCTGTCCGTTCGCTAAATTTCTGTTTCCAGACAAGCGCTTCGGAAACGTTACTCATGCTGCCATCGGGATCGATGTCGCGGTTGCCTTCGGGGTGGCCGGCCACATGCAGACGGGTAAAGCCTGCCTTGTCGAACAGCCCGGTTTCCAAAAGCTGCATGGAGCTGTCAAACGATCCCACAGGCTGCGAGACACCGCCAGCCAGTAGCAACGCCTGTGTGACGCCCGCCTCGCCCTGATAGCGCGCGATCCAGTCTGCAAGCGTTGCCTGATCCTTGATGATCCGGGCCGGAAAATGCGGCATGACGTTATAGCCATCGCGCGCCAGCCGTGCGGCCGTCGCAACCATGTCGGCAATATCCGTGCCGTCGATATGGGCGATATAGACGCGCGTGCCTTCCGGCAAATGATCGCGGAAATTCTCGACCTTTTCGGCGGTGCGCGGCATCACCTCGATCGAATAGCCTTGCAGAAACGCCTGAACCTCGGGCGAGGCTCCGGGCGGTGCGTCAGCCTTCTTGCGGAAATTCAATAGCGCCATTGCGGCCTCCCAAAGCTTGGCTGGGCTCATGCCCGACCATTATTGTCGATCAGTTGCTTGATGCGGTCCCGGTCATATTCGGCATCCAGACGCGCGACCTCTGCGGCCAGCACCTCTTCCGATGCGCCCTCGACAGGATAGGGGGCCGCCTTGCGCCATTCCGCAAGGTAGTCATCCGTTCCTGCTGCGCCGGATTTCATCGCCGCACGGTCAATGGCTTGTTCGAACCGTTCGGGTAGTTGCGCCTTCGCCCCGCGACGGCCCTTGCCAACGATGACTTGCGCAGGAATGTCGCGCCAGTAGACGATAGTGACATCGGGCATTTTCGAATCCTCGGACCAGTTAGGCATCTGTAATTCACCGGCGCAGCATCCCGGCGACGTTTTTCGACATTTGTGACGCTTTGAGCGACGCCGCCACCTTACGGCTGGGGGCGGGCAGGGGCCAGTGGCGGGGCGATGAAATAACCGGGGGCAAATGATGAGCGTTGCTCATGTTAGGCGGTCAGGCACCGCTTGACCCTGCACCGCGATATGCGGATAGTGCCGCGCGAAGAGCCACAGTCGGGAAACGGCGTGGCGTCAGGCAGCATGCAGGAACACCCCTTTGGTCATCGCCATTCCAGCGCACAAGATCGCCTATATGGCTGTGCCCAAGGCGGGGTGCTCTTCGGTCAAGGCAGCACTTGCGCATCTTGATCCCGGCGTCACGATCCCGCCCGAGGACGAGATCACGGTGATGACATGGCATGCGATCTATCCGACGGTGCGTTATCGGCGGCGAACATGGCACAATCTGTCGGACCACTGGCGCTTTACCGTGGTGCGCGATCCGGTCCGACGGCTGCTGTCGGTCTACACCAATCGGGTGGTGCAGCTGCGCGACCTTCATATGAGCCGCAAGTTGCGCGACCGTCCCGAATTTGCCCATCTCAGCCGCGATCCGGACCCGGATTATTTCTTTCAGCACCTGCCCGAATACATGAAAGGGTCATCGGTCATCAAGCATCACTGTCTGGCAACCGAACTGTTCATCGGTCCGCGGCCGCTGCAATATGACCGCGTCTACAAGACCGAAGAGATGGGCCAACTGGCGCGTGATCTGTCGGATCGCACCGGGCAGCCGGTCGAGATGCGGCGCGAAAACCCGTCCGAGATGAAGCTGACACTGGATGATCTGGCACCGCGAACCATCGACGCGATCCGGCCCCTGCTGGAGGATGAATACAGACATCTGTCCGACTATTTCGAGAATCCACTGAAGTAGCGCCACGACAATCTTGCAGGTCATGCGCTTGCTGCGTATCGTGACAGCAAGTTGAAAATCGGAAAGGCGCATCACATGGCGCCAAAGCGTCCCAAAGGTGCGGGCGCATTCCCTAAACCGGTTGAATGGTCCGCGCCCAAACCGCCAGATCCATCCGAGCTTTACGCCGCGCTGGATCTCGGCACGAACAGTTGTCGAATGCTGATTGCCCAGCCCAAGGGCAGCCAGTTTCACGTTGTAGACAGTTTTTCCAAGTCGGTTCAGCTCGGCTCTGGGTTGGAAAGATCTGGGCGGCTTAGCCGTGCGTCCATGAACCGGACCATACAGGCGTTGCGCGTCTGCCACCAGAAGCTGTCCCGCCACGAGGTGCGCCACATGCGGCTTGTGGCGACAGAAGCATGTCGGCGGGCCGCCAACGCCCGCGACTTTATCCGGCAAGTCAAACGTGAGACGGGCTTGGATCTTGAAGTCATTCAGCCGGAAGAAGAGGCGCGTCTGGCGGTGATTTCCTGTGCGCCGCTGGTGTCCACCAAGACCGAACAGTTGCTGGTGGTCGATATCGGGGGCGGCTCGACAGAACTGGTGTGGATTGACCTGTCCTCTGTGCCGAACCGCGAACGGCCCCGCGCCATCATGCGGCTTCATGCCGGGTTTCACACCAGTGTCAGCCCGTTTACGGCCGCCAAGGTCGTGGACTGGATATCCGTGCCGCTTGGCGTGGCCACCCTGCGCGACCAATTTTCGGACGTCGAGGATGATGCCGCGCGTTACGCCTTGATGAGTTGGTTCTTCGAGGAAAACCTTGCCGAATTTGCCCCCTACAAAGATGAACAGGCGCGTGAGGGGTTTCAGATCGTGGGCACCTCTGGCACCGTCACCACGGTTGCCGCCTCTCATCTGGGGCTGAAACGCTATGACCGGACAAAGGTTGACGGGCTGCGCATGACATCTGACCAGATCGAGAAGGTGATCAACCGCTATCTGGAGCTTGGCCCCGCCGGGCGCTACCGCGATCCAAGGATCGGTCAGGACAGGCAGGCTCTGATCATGTCCGGCTCTGCGATCTTGCAAGCCTTGCTGCGGTGTTGGCCGACCGACAGGCTGTCGGTCGCGGACCGAGGTCTGCGTGAAGGGCTTCTATACGCGCAGATGTGCAGTCATGGTGTGCTTGAAGACGCACCTTACTGACGGCCACTGACACGGCGTGGTTGGACTCTTATATGTCTTGTATAAGCTTGACGGAAATCCGTTCCCGGTCCGGAACGCCGGGCGCAAGTCGGACGGACATGGCTGGGGGGAGGTTATGTGCGTGCTAAACCCTTGAACGATGGGGGCATGTTGATCCAAAGTCTAAGCGTATTGCGCCGGATTGAAATCCGCCCCCAACCCTCTTAAAGTATGTCACCGGATGCCGGAGCCTCTTACGGGCGCCGCCCGCAGCAACGGCACGAAACGGATCCCATGGCAAAGAACACCTCCGGGCGCGGACAGCGCGATCTGAAAGTCCAAGTCAAAAGCGCGCGCGGCCGCAAGCTGTCCTCGACGCGCTGGCTTCAGCGGCAGTTGAACGATCCTTATGTCAAGCGAGCGACCGCCGAAGGATACCGGGGCCGGGCCGCGTTCAAGATCCTTGAGCTTGATGAAAAGTACCGCTTTCTGGTGCCCGGCGCGCGGGTCGTCGATCTGGGCTGTGCCCCCGGCGGCTGGTGTCAGGTGGCCGTCAAGCGGGTGAACGCGCTGGGTGAGAAATCCGGCAAGGCGGTTGGCACGGTGTTGGGCGTCGACCTTCAAGAGGTCGAGCCGATCCCGGGTGCGGAAATTCACGTCATCGACTTTCTTGATGAAAATGCCGACACACAGGTGCGCGAGTGGCTGGGCGGTTCGGCCGATGTGGTCATGTCGGATATGGCGGCGTCTTCCTCTGGTCACAAGCAGACCGATCATTTGCGGATCATACACCTGTGCGAAGCTGCGGCGTATTTCGCTTTTGATGTGCTGTCGCCGGGCGGCACGTTTGTCGCCAAGGTTCTGGCTGGCGGGGCAGAGGGCGACCTTCAGAAGCTGCTCAAGCAGCGCTTCACCAAAGTCGCGAACGTCAAGCCACCATCTTCACGCTCGGATAGCTCGGAAAAATTCGTGGTTGCGACGGGGTTTCGAGGCAGCGAACAGAACTGATCCGGTGCCCGTCGCAGCGTTGCAGGTGCCGCCGCCTGAAACCTGCGTGCAAAATGCGGCGAAATGCATGCAAAGTCATATTTCGTCATGTCCTGCTTGGGTACGGCTTGCGTGCAACATTCACGCATCCGCAGCCACGTCTTGCCGCGCCATAAGACTGTTGTGACGTTTCAGGCCGACCCCCTTTGAACGCATGGTGGCGGTCAATCCTTGGGATTTGCCTAAAACTTCAGACTGCCGCAGATTTGCGACAAGATCGCTTTTAGTATGCAGCGGCTTCAGATCTGGATGAAATTGCTGACTGGACAGGACGCGCTTCGCCGCCAATGCTGCACGCGGCAGACAAAGCAAGAGAGGCAAGCGCATGACCACCGTCCTCGTCTATGGCGACAGCAACAGTCACGGCACCAAGCCATTGCACCAGTTGGGGCACGCCGCGCGGTTTGCGCCCAACCATCGCTGGCCCGCCGTCATGGCCGACAAATTGGGC
>NZ_QJSD01000014.1:0-2500 GCF_003313245.1 Primorskyibacter marinus | reverse complement strand
AATCAAACTCGGAGATAGCTGGTTCTCTGCGAAATCTATTTAGGTAGAGCGTCATCCGAATACCCCGGGGGGTAGAGCACTGGATGGGTAATGGGGCCCCACAGGCTTACTGATCCTAACCAAACTCCGAATACCCGGGAGTACTAGATGGCAGACACACAGCGGATGCTAACGTCCGTTGTGGAGAGGGAAACAACCCTAACCTACAGCTAAGGCCCCCAATTCATGGCTAAGTGGGAAAGCAGGTGGGACGACCAAAACAACCAGGAGGTTGGCTTAGAAGCAGCCATCCTTTAAAGATAGCGTAACAGCTCACTGGTCTAAATAAGTTGTCCTGCGGCGAAGATGTAACGGGGCTCAAGCCATGAGCCGAAGCTTAGGATGCACATAGTGCATGGTAGCAGAGCGTAGTGTGACATAGTTCCATGTCTCCTTAGCGGGTTCGCCCGCATTGGAGACGCGGAGCTTTCTGTGAAGCCGGGGCGCGAGCCATCCGGTGGAGAGATCACTAGTGAGAATGATGACATGAGTAGCGACAAAGAGTGTGAGAGACACTCTCGCCGAAAGTCCAAGGGTTCCTGCTTAAAGCTAATCTGAGCAGGGTAAGCCGACCCCTAAGGCGAGGCCGAAAGGCGTAGTCGATGGGAACCAGGTTAATATTCCTGGGCCAGATGGAAGTGACGGATCTCGAAGATTGTTCCTCCTTATCGGATTGGAGGGGCCGTTGAGAGGTCCCAGGAAATAGCTCCATCGCTAGATCGTACCCTAAACCGACACAGGTGGACTGGTAGAGAATACCAAGGCGCTTGAGAGAACTATGTTGAAGGAACTCGGCAAAATACCTCCGTAAGTTCGCGAGAAGGAGGCCCGGTTCCTAGGCAACTAGGGGCTGGGGGCACAAACCAGGGGGTGGCGACTGTTTACTAAAAACACAGGGCTCTGCGAAGTCGCAAGACGACGTATAGGGTCTGACGCCTGCCCGGTGCCTGAAGGTTAAAAGGAGATGTGAGAGCGTTGAATTGAAGCCCAGGTAAACGGCGGCCGTAACTATAACGGTCCTAAGGTAGCGAAATTCCTTGTCGGGTAAGTTCCGACCTGCACGAATGGCGTAACGACTTCCCCGCTGTCTCCAACATAGACTCAGCGAAATTGAATTGCCTGTCAAGATGCAGGCTTCCCGCGGTTAGACGGAAAGACCCCGTGCACCTTTACTACAGCTTCACACTGGCATTAGGCCGAACATGTGCAGAATAGGTGGTAGACTTTGAAGCAGGAACGCCAGTTTCTGTGGAGTCACCTTTGAGATACCACCCTTGTTCTGCTTGATGTCTAACCGCGGTCCGTTATCCGGATCCGGGACCCTGTGTGGCGGGTAGTTTGACTGGGGCGGTCGCCTCCTAAAGAGTAACGGAGGCGCGCGAAGGTTGGCTCAGAGCGGTCGGAAATCGCTCGTTGAGTGCAATGGCAGAAGCCAGCCTGACTGCGAGACTGACAAGTCGAGCAGAGTCGAAAGACGGCCATAGTGATCCGGTGGTCCCAAGTGGGAGGGCCATCGCTCAACGGATAAAAGGTACGCCGGGGATAACAGGCTGATACTGCCCAAGAGTCCATATCGACGGCAGTGTTTGGCACCTCGATGTCGGCTCATCTCATCCTGGGGCTGGAGCAGGTCCCAAGGGTACGGCTGTTCGCCGTTTAAAGAGGTACGTGAGCTGGGTTTAGAACGTCGTGAGACAGTTCGGTCCCTATCTGCCGTGGGTGTAGGATACTTGAGAGGAGTTGCCCCTAGTACGAGAGGACCGGGGTGAACGATCCACTGGTGTACCAGTTGTTCCGCCAGGAGCAGTGCTGGGTAGCTATGATCGGAAAGGATAACCGCTGAAGGCATCTAAGCGGGAAGCCCCCCTCAAAACAAGGTATCCCTGAGGGCCGAGGTAGACCACCTCGTCGATAGGCCGGAGATGTAAGCGCAGCAATGCGTTCAGTTGACCGGTACTAATTGCCCGATAGGCTTGATTTGATCCAGTAGAAGCCAGGCAAAACCAGCTTCAACGGATCGAAAGCATACACATCAAACGTGTACAGAACTTGGACAATGTTGATTTGATTCCGCCCGAATGGATGGGTGTGGGGACGCGTTATCGCTTTGCAAAACGCTGCCACCCACCGACATTCCTGCGGAACGTTCTGGTTCTTTCTCGGTTTGGTGGCCATAGCACGAGCAAAACACCCGGCTCCATTCCGAACCCGGCCGTTAAGTGCCGTCGCGCCAATGGTACTGCGTCTCAAGACGTGGGAGAGTAGGTCGCCGCCAAACCTAGAAAGAACCAGGCAAACAACATATCTCTCAATACGATCGCGTGTCAGAACAAACAACTGACCGCAACAGATTGGCGCGGGATGGAGCAGCCCGGTAGCTCGTCAGGCTCATAACCTGAAGGTCGTAGGTTCAAATCCTACTCCCGCAACCATAAATTACAATATCAAATGCTTAAAGCCC
>NZ_QJSD01000013.1 GCF_003313245.1 Primorskyibacter marinus | reverse complement strand
TAGGCAGCCGACTCATAAAACTCGATCCACAGCCTGACCGATGCCAATTTGATCATCGACAGGAAATTGCGTGACGTCTTCTCGTATCGGGTTGCGATACGGCGGAACGAGGCTTTCAGCCTGCCAAAGAAACGCTCGATTTTGTTGCGTTCCCGGTAGATTGCAGCATCAAATTCGGCGGGTAGTTTGCGGTTGGCCTTGGGAGGGATCACGTCGATAGCGCCCTGTTCCCAGATCAAGTCTCTGATCCAGTCTGCGTCATATGCTTTGTCCGCGAGCACATGTTGGCCAGGTTGCAAATTGTCCAGTAGCGCCTTGCACGGCGGCGCGTCATGAGCTTGGCCGGGTGTCAATTCATATCGGATCGGCAGCCCATCCTGATTGGTAAGTGCATGTATTTTCGTTCCTAATCCGCCCCGTGAGCGACCTAAACAGCGGCGCGGGTCTTTTTTTGAGAGTCGTGGCGGAATGATGCGCGCGCACGCTGGTCCCGTCGACCATCACTGTGTCCACGTTATGCGCGTCGGCGATGGCGTCCATGATCCGGTCCCAGTGGCCCGCATAGCTCCACCGGTTGAAGCGATTATAGACCGTTGTCGGTGGGCCATATTCGCTGGGCAGATCGGCCCAAGGGATGCCGGTGCGCAGGACGTAGAAAATACCGTTGATCACGCGGCGGTCATCCACCCGCTTCTTGCCGCGCGTTTTGTTAGGTAAGACAGCTTTGATGAATTCCCATTCCAGATCGCTCATGTCTGATCGTGCCACTTCCATCCTCCCGCCCGTTGTTTAGACGAAATGAATCACAAACTTATGCTCCTAAACAAGAATTAATGGGTGTGCTGCCTAGACACTCAATGGTTGTTTGGCCAGACGGAAAGTCAATCGATGTGAGTATATTTTCACGGGCGTCTTAAAATACGCCTCTTTGTTCCTGTTGGAAGGTGCCCGATTTCTTCTGTCCCCCAACCCGGTCGAAACCTAAGCGGTTGTTGAAGGTTTTTTGCCGAGCCTGCGAAGGCTGCAATCCGCGTGAAGAGCCGCATGACGGTTTTTTCAGATTTTGATGCAAAGGCCAAAGGCATCTGACGTTCCGCGAAGGCCCGCAAAACGCGTCGGGGCGGCAACTTTCGTTGCCGCCCCAGGTCAACTCTCAGATGTCACATGAGGGATGAGGACCTCTGCCAGTGTTTCGGCCGTGGCCGAAAACCTTAGTTGAAGGAGTAAACCAGCGACACACCGAAGGTGTTGTCGGTTTCGTCAAAGCCGTCTGCCGGCTCGGAATGGTACTCTGTCAGGATGCTGGTCCGCAGTGCCAGTTGGTTGGACATCGCAACGCTCAGCGCCAGGTCGTTGAAGACAACCGTGTCGGAATCCGACCACACCACATCGGTGTCGTTGGTCAGGTACACGGTTTCTGTCAGCTTCTGCGCATAGTCGGACGAAATGCCAAAGGCCCCTTCGTCAATATCCGACAGGGAGGCATCGCTCAGATCGGCATAGCGGTAGCCGGGACCAGCCTGAACGGACCACTGACGGTTTGCATCGTTGAAGATCCGGTAACCGGCACCAAAGCTGACAAACGTGTCGCTCTCAAACGAGGAAAACTCGTCAACCGACCCCTGGACCTTGGCGAAACCAAAGACAACCGGGTTGAAGTCACGCGTGTATTCAAGGCTGTAAAACAGGCTTTCGTCCGTGGATACGCCATCTGTCTGACCGTAGTCATAGCTCAACTGAAGCTCATATCCATTGGGACCCTGAACATAGGTCATGTCAGCGCCGATGCCCAAGTCAAAGCTGTCGCTGTTGCCGGATTTCGCAATGCCGCGCAGTGCGAAGCTGCCGGAAAAGCCCTGAGGGCGTCCTTCATTGCCGAACCGGCGCACGTCGCGCTCTGCATCGTCTTCGATGTCATCAATCAGGTCTTCGTTCATGTCCTGAGCGACAGAGGTGCGCGAAAACGCGCCTTGCGCGGACGCGACGGAAGCGAAGGCGGTTACAATGGCTGTTGCGCCAAGAAGGGCGCGGAGGGAGGTGTTCATGGTGTATATCCTTAGTAGCTGTGTTGCAGAACCCCTCTGCATGTAAAGGAATTCTAACACGCAGCCGCCTTGGCGCAGCCGCAGCCAATGAAACTGGCCGGGCGCAGCCCTTGGATTTTGCAAATCAAACACATAAGCAAAAAACTGCTTGGCAAAAAATAAACGAAAACAGACCCCTCGGCCATGCAACCGTTGCGGCGAAAAAAAATCTTGGAGATTTTCTTGACTTGGGGCCGGATCGACATGTGCGAAAACGGCTCCTTCCTCTCGTTTTCGTGATCGAATTTCAGACCGGGTGGCACCCCTGACGCAGCGAATCAGAGCAGCGTTTCGGTGCCTGATCGCGCTTCAATCCGGCTCGAAACAGGCCGCCCGGCCGTCCCGCGCGATGGTCGCCGCGCCGTCGCGGATGGAATTGGCACGGCGGCTGACAGCGGCGGTGGGCCGCGCGGCAGAGCGGTCCCGAGGCGCGGGCAGCACCGCCGCCAGCCGCGCCGCCTGCGTGCCGCTCAGCGCGTCCGCGCCCACACCGAAATAGTGACGCGACGCGGCCTCGACCCCGAACACGCCCTCGTCGAATTCGGCGACGTTCAGATAGACCTCCAGGATACGGCGCTTGGACCAGACCGCCTCGACCGCCGGGGTCAGCAAAGCCTCCAGCGCCTTGCGCGGCCAGCTTCGACCGTGCCAGAGATAGACATTCTTCACCACCTGCTGGCTGATCGTCGATGCCCCCCGCCGGCCACCGTTTTCCAGCGCCGCGCGGATCGCCTTCATGTCGAACCCCCAATGGGTGCAGAAATTGGCATCCTCCGCCGCCACGGCGGCGCGCAGCATCACCGGGGCCATCCGGTCGGCGCTGACCCATTGCCGGTCCACCGACTGACCCAGCCGCCGCCCCTCGGACACCATATAAGGCGTGGTGGGCGGGTTCAGCACCGCGTAGCCCACCACCGCCAGAACCGCCAATCCAACCATACCCAACCCCGCCCAGCATAGCCGCCGCACCACCCAGCGCAGGGGCTGGGGCCGCGTCTTGCCACGCGGCGCGGTCTTGCGCGTTTTTGTCCTGCTCTTGCCTGCCATGCCGTCAGCTATAGGCCGGGATCGGTGCCGCGAAAAGCCAGCACATGCACCCCGCCCGCGCATGGTGCCATTTTCCAACGGAAACCGGCCCGAAAGCTGCGCCTCCGGGCCGGATGTCCGACAGATTCAAACCAGAACGACAGGATTATTCTGCCGGGACGGCCGTGCTTTGCGTGCTCAGCGGATGGGCGATCTTGTTCAGCATCTCCTTCGGGCAGATCTGCACGAAATTCGCCAACTCGACATCCCAATGTTGCAGAATATCCAGCGCCCGGCGGCTTTGCGTCTCGTCCGCGTGGCGTTGCACCAGCAGTTTCAACTCATCGACCCAGTGATCGACCGTCACCGGGCAAGTCACCAGCGTTTCCAGGTTCATCAGACGTTCGGCATCGCCGTCGGGATCATACAGATACGCCATGCCGCCGGTCATGCCCGCACCGAAATTGGCCCCGACCGGCCCCAGAATCACCGCGACCCCGCCGGTCATGTATTCGCACCCGTTCGACCCGCAGCCCTCGACCACCACCGTCGCGCCGGAATTGCGCACGGCAAAGCGTTCGCCCGCGCGCCCGGCGGCGAACAGATAGCCATCCGTCGCGCCATACAGCACCGTGTTGCCGATGATCGTGTTCTCGGCGGCCACCAGCGGCGATTGCATCGGCGGACGCACCACGATGGTGCCCCCCGACAGACCCTTGCCGACATAGTCATTGGCATCGCCCGACACTTCCAGCTTCAGCCCCGGCGCGGCAAACGCACCCAGCGATTGCCCGGCAGAGCCGCTCAGCTTCACGGTCAGATGGTCCGGCTGCAACGCATTGCGCATCCCAAAATTCTGCACGATATGGCTGGAGGTGCGCGTGCCCACGGTCCTGTCAGTGTTTTGAACCGCATAGGACAGTTGCATCTTTTCGCCATCCTTCAGGAACCGCGCCGCATCGCGCACGATTTCTGCATCCAGCGTGTCCAGCACCGCATTGCGCGGCTTGTCGCGGTCATAAACGATGTCATCCGACCCATCGACCCGGATCAGCAGCGGGTTGAGGTCCAGATCGTCCAGATGATCCGCGCCCCGGCTGACCTGGCTCAGCAGATCGGCCCGCCCGATCACCTCTTCCAGCGATTTCGCCCCGATGCTGGCAAGGATCTCGCGCACTTCCTGCGCGTAGAAAGTAATCAGGTTCACAACCTTGTCGGCATTGCCGGTAAACTTGGCGCGCAGCTCTTCGTCCTGCGTACACACACCCACGGGGCAGGTGTTGGACTGGCACTGACGCACCATGATACAGCCCATCGCGATCAGCGCGGCGGTGCCGATGCCGTATTCCTCGGCCCCCAGCATCGCGGCCATGACAATATCGCGCCCGGACCGCAAACCGCCATCGGTGCGCAGCGTGACCCGCGTGCGCAGGTTGTTCATCGACAGAACCTGATGCGCTTCGGTCAGCCCCATTTCCCATGGCAGACCCGCATATTTGATCGAGGTCGCGGGCGACGCGCCGGTGCCGCCATTGTGGCCGGAAATCAGGATCACATCGGCCTTGGCCTTGGCCACACCGGCGGCAATCGTCCCGACCCCGCTCGATGCCACCAGCTTGACCGTGACCTTGGCGCGCGGGTTGATCTGCTTGAGGTCATAGATAAGCTGCGCCAGATCCTCGATCGAGTAGATGTCGTGATGCGGCGGCGGGCTGATAAGCGTCACGCCCTCGGTTGAATGGCGCAGACGCGCGATCAGCTTGGTGACCTTCATGCCGGGCAATTGCCCGCCCTCGCCGGGCTTGGCACCCTGGGCGACCTTGATCTCCAGCTCTTCGCACTGGTTGAGGTATTCCGCCGTCACGCCGAACCGGCCAGACGCCACCTGCTTGATCTTCGCAGACGGGTTGTCGCCATTCGGTTCAGGCACGAAATGCGCCGGATCCTCGCCGCCTTCGCCGCTGTCGGATTTGGCACCGATGCGGTTCATCGCGACGTTCAGCGTCTTGTGCGCCTCGGGCGACAAAGCGCCCAGCGACATGCCCGGCGTCACGAACCGCTTGCGGATCGAGGTGATGCTTTCCACCTGCTCCAGCGGGATCGCGTCGCCAATGGGCTTGATCGCCAGAAGGTCGCGCAGATGGATCGGCGGATTGGCCTGCATCGCGTTGGTGTATTGCTTCCACAGCGCAAAGCTCGCCTTGTTGCAGGCCGCTTGCAGCAGATGCATGTTCTGCGCGCCCCAGGCATGGGTCTCGCCCGATTTGCGGGCCTTGTAAAAGCCGCCAATGGGCAGAACGTCCTGACCGCCCCGGAACCCCAGCGCATGGATTTCCTCGGCCTTGGTCTGGATACCGCTGACCCCGATGCCCGAGATCCGGCTCAGCATTCCGGGGAAGTATTCCGCACACATGGCGCGGGACAGGCCCACCGCCTCGAAGTTCAGACCACCGCGATAGGACGAGATGACGCTGATGCCCATTTTCGCCATGATCTTCAGCAGCCCGGCGTCGATGGCCGCACGATATCGCGCCATCGCCTCGGTCAGCGTGCCCTCGATCAGGCCCCGCTCGATCCGGTCGGCCAGGGTGGATTGCGCCAGCCACGGATTGACCACCGTGGCCCCCGCGCCGATCAGCACCGCAAAGTAATGCGGATCGACGCATTCCGCGCTGCGCACGTTGAGCGAGCAGAAGGTCCGCAGACCCTTGCGCGTCAGGTGGCTATGCACCGCGCTGGTGGCCAGGATCATCGGCATCGCAACCTTGTCGGCATCCGCGTGCTGATCGGTCAGCGTCAGATGACCCGCCCCGGACCGCACGGCATCCTCGGCCTCGGCCCGGACCCGCGCCAACCCCTGGGCCAGGGCGTCACGCCCCCCGCCCACCGGGAAGGTACAGTCGATCACGACCTGCGCGGCTTTGAAATGCCGCGACAGCGCGTCAAATTCCGCATCCGCGACAAACGGGCTGTCCAGTACCAGAATCTCGGTCTGCGCGCTGGATTCGTCCAGCACGTTCTTGAGGTTCCCGAACCGCGTCTTCAGGCTCATCACCCGGAATTCGCGCAAACTGTCGATCGGCGGGTTCGTCACCTGGCTGAAGTTCTGCCGGAAAAAATGGCTGAGCGGACGGTATTTGCGCGACAGCACCGCCGCGGGCGTGTCATCGCCCATGCTGGCCAGCGTTTCCTTGCCGTCCTCGGCCATCGGGGCCAGGATCTGTTCGATCTCTTCGACCGTATAGCCCGCCGCGATCTGACGCCGCCGCAGATCCGCGCCACCGACCATCGGGTATTCCGTTTCTCCGGCCAGTTCGGCATCCAGATCGTTGATCTTGTCGGCCCAGTCTCCGAAGGGCTGGCTGGCGGCCAGTTGATCCTTGATCTCGGTGTCGTGATACAGCCGCGCCTCTTTCATGTCCACGGCCAGCAACTGCCCCGGTCCCAGCGCGCCTTTCTCGCGCACTGTGCCTTCGTCCACCGCAACCATGCCCGCCTCGGACCCGGCGATCAGCAAACCGTCCCCGGTCACGACATAGCGCATCGGGCGCAAGCCGTTGCGGTCCAGACCGGCGCAGACCCAGCGCCCATCGGTCATCGCCAGGGCGGCCGGGCCGTCCCACGGCTCCATCACCGAGTTGCAGTAGGAATACATGTCGCGCCAGGCATCGGGCAATTCCACCGCCTGCTTGGACCAGGATTCCGGCACCAGCATCGTCTTGGCCATCGGCGCATTGCGCCCCGCGCGCACCAGCACCTCGAACACCGCGTCCAGCGCGGCCGAATCCGACGCGCCATTGGCGATGATCGGCTTGATGTCCTCGGCCATCTCTCCGAATGTCGCCGAGGCCATGCGGATCTCGTGGCTTTTCATCCAGTTGACGTTGCCTTTCAGCGTGTTGATCTCGCCGTTATGGGCCAACATGCGGAACGGCTGCGCCAACCACCATTGCGGGAAGGTGTTGGTCGAATAACGCTGGTGATAGATCGCAAAGGCGCTTTCGAACCGCGCATCCTTGAGATCGGGATAGAACTCGGCCACCTGCTCGGCCAGCATCATGCCCTTGTAGATGATCGACCGGCAAGACAGCGACGCCAGATACAACTGGCCAATGCCCGCCGCCGCAGCCGCCTTTTCGATCCGGCGGCGGATGACATACAATTCACGCTCGAATGTTTCCTGATCCACACCCTTGGCGTTGGAAATCAGGATCTGCTCAATCTCGGGGCGGGTGGCGTTGGCCTTTTCGCCCAGAACGGACACATCCACCGGCACATGCCGCCAGCCATAGATATAATAGCCCATCCGCAGAACCTCGGTTTCCACGATGGTCCGGCAGGTTTCCTGCGCGCCGAAATTGGTGCGCGGCAGAAACACCTGCCCCACGGCAATCAATTCATCCTGGCGCGGCTCATGCCCGGTGCGGCGGATCTGATCGTAGAAAAACGGCACCGGGATCTGCACATGAATGCCCGCCCCGTCGCCGGTCATGCCATCGGCATCCACCGCGCCGCGATGCCAGATCGCCTTGAGCGCATTGATCCCCGCATCGACAACACCGCGTGACGGCTTGCCATCCAGCGACACCACAAGACCAACCCCGCAAGAGGAATGCTCTTCCTCTTCGGCATACAGGCCATTCTCGGCCATCCACTTGCGCTTGGCTTCTTCGGCGGCAACCCAGTCTGCGTCATACTTGGTCATGGTATTGATCCTCCATGAAAGGCCGGCCAGCGCCAGCGAATGTGCGAAAACCGAAAGTCCGGCATGCGGCCGGTTCCGGTTCCCAAATACCCAAGGCGGTGCGGGGGCTGCCCGCGTTTCCGCCTGCTTCAATCTTCACGCAGGCACCGCAATCAGGTGCCAGCCGTGTCGGCACCGAACAGCGCCAGTGTTTCCTGCCGGGTCAGCCGCCCGTGATCGCCGCGTATCGCCCAGAAATCCGGGCATTGATCGGCAAAAATCTCTTGTTCCAGCGCCAGACCGCTTGCATCCTCCAGCAAGCCAATGGCGATCTCGAAATCGCCCGCGCCGTCCTGGCCCTCGTCGTAACGATACCACAGGGCCGATCCGCAGGTGCCGCACACGCTGCGGCTGGCCCAGTCTGACGACCGAAAGCTGCGGACAGCACCCGTATCCTCGATCACGACATCATCCTTGGCGGCGCTGATCGCGAACAGCGCAGAGCCTGCCCAGCGGCGGCATTGCTCGCAGTGGCAGACATGCACTTTCGCCGGATCGACACGCGCGGAAAAGCGAACCGCGCCGCACATGCACTGACCTTTTCGCTTTTCCATGTCTTTACCCTTTCGTAACGATCCAGACCTAATAGGTCACTAACGCTGACCTTTGTGGCTTTTTACAGCGCACCATGGTGGTCAGGGGCATTTGTACAAATAACAGGTACAAATGCCCCCAAAGGCCCCAATCCTTGGCGTCACTCGGCCGCGACGGCCACGCCGCCTGCAAGCTGTTCCAGCACCGCGCCGGCGCAATCGCGCCCGTCGCGGATGGCCCAGACCACAAGGCTTGCGCCGCGCACGATGTCACCCACCGCAAAGACGCCCGGCAGGCTGGTCGCGCCAGAGGTGAACTCTGCCTTGATCGTGCCCCAACGCGTCACTTCCAGACCGTCTGTGCCCCAAAGCTGCGGCAGATCCTCGGGTTCAAAGCCCAGCGCCTTGATGACCAGATCGGCATCCTCGACATAGTCGGCACCCTCGATCACCTCGGGGGCCTGACGGCCGGTGGCATCGGGCACACCAAGGCGCATCTTCTGCACCATGACGCCCTCGACGGCATCGCCGCTAAAGCCCTTGGGCGCGGTCAGCCAGACAAACTCAACGCCCTCTTCTTCGGCGTTCTGCACTTCGCGCTGCGATCCCGGCATATTGATTTTATCACGCCGATACAGGCACTTGACGCTTTCCGCACCCTGACGGATCGCGGTACGCACACAGTCCATTGCCGTGTCGCCCCCGCCGATAACGACAACCTTCTTGCCTTGGGCGTTCAACTCGCCCGAGTCGAATTCCGGCACATCATCGCCAAAGCTCTTGCGGTTGGACGCGGTCAGATAGTCGATCGCCCGCACGATCCCCTCGGCCCCCGACCCCGGCCCTTGCAGGTCGCGTGTCTTGTACACACCCGTGGCGATAATCACCGCGTCATGCTTGCCACGGATCGCGTCGAAGGAAATATCCTCGCCGACATTGCAGTTCAGCACGAAGGTCACGCCGCCATCCTCAAGCTGCTTGTTGCGGCGCATGACGATGTCTTTTTCCAGCTTGAAGCCGGGAATACCATAGGTCAGCAACCCGCCAGAGCGGTCGTAGCGGTCATATATCGTGACCTGCACACCGGCACGGCGCAGCACATCCGCCGCGGCCAGCCCACCGGGGCCCGCGCCGATGATGCCGACGCTTTCCTCGCGCTCGGCAACCGGTGTGATCGGCTTGACCCAGCCCTTTTCCCAGGCGGTGTCGGTGATATATTTCTCGACCGCACCGATGGTTACGGTGCCGTGGCCCGACTGCTCGATCACGCAATTGCCTTCGCACAAGCGGTCCTGCGGGCAGATGCGACCGCAGATCTCAGGAAAGGTATTGGTGGCCTGACTGACCTCATAGGCCTCTTCCAGACGGCCCATCGCGGTCAGACGCAGCCAGTCCGGAATATTGTTGTGCAGCGGACAATGGCTCTGGCAATAGGGCACGCCGCATTGGCTGCACCGGCTCGACTGCTCTTTCGCCTTCGCGTCGGCATATTCGGCATAGATCTCGTCGAAGTCATGGTTGCGCGCCTCCGCGTCCCGCTTCTCCGGCATCACCCGGTCGATCTTCACGAATTTCAGCATCGGCTGCTCAGCCATGTCCCGACTCCCAGTTCACCCTCCCCGCCCTTCTACGCAAGCTTCTTTCGCAATAAAAGGCACAATTGCTGACCTATATACAAAAATTCCTGTCTCTGGGCATTTTTTTTAGGATTTTTTCTGATAAATGAGTCACGATCCGGACCCAAATTCGCACTTTCCAAGGGAAAGCAAACCCTTATACGAGTCGTATTATAACTTATACGAGACACCTAAATGCCCCTCTTTCACCTCATGCTCGTGGCGCTGATCCAAGGCGTCACTGAATTTCTGCCGGTCTCAAGCTCCGGACACTTGATTCTGCTGCCCAGCCTAACCGGCATGCAGGATCAGGGGCAGGTTATCGACGTGGCGGTGCATGTCGGCACACTTTTTGCAGTTGTTCTGTATTTCTGGCCGGATGTGCGCGACGCACTTTACGGAACCGGTCGCTTACTGCGCGGGCGCATTGATACGCCGGGCGCGCAGTTGGCATTCTGCCTTGCGATTGCGACACTGCCAGTCATCTTCGCCGGGCTGGCAATGAAACTGACCGGGCTGGACGATCTCCTGCGCTCCGTAAAGGTGATTGCCTGGACGATGCTGATTTTCGGGTTGGTTCTTTGGTGGGCTGACAAGACCGGCGCGGAACGCAAAACCACAGGCGACTGGACTCCGATGGAAGCCGTTAAACTGGGTCTGTGGCAGGCCGTTGCGCTGATCCCCGGCACCTCCCGCTCCGGGATAACCATCACAGGCGCCAGACGGATGGGCTATGCCCGCCTCGATGCCGCAAAGATCGCTATGCTGATGTCAATTCCCACGATCCTCGCGTCGGGAACACTTCTGGGACTTGAGGTTGCCGTCACCGCTGACGCTAGCGCCGCCCGTGACGGCGCAATCGCTGCCGCAATGGCCTTCGTCGCCGCGCTGGCAGCACTCTGGCTGATGATGCGCCTCCTGCGGTCCGTCAGCTTCACGCCTTATGTGATTTACCGGATCATCCTTGGTGTGCTTCTGCTGGTCTACGCCTCTAGCTGAGCAAACTCGAAGACCCTCCATGGCTTCGACGCACCGGCCAACGGCCTTCTCTGCGGAAGGGGCCTTCAGGTCCCTGACAAAGGGAACCCTGGCGCGCGGATCACCGCGCGCAAGACCTCAGCCTCTGTGATATGGCGTTCCGGCCGCAATCGCCGCCGCCCGATAAATCTGCTCAGCCAACATCACTCTTGCCAACATATGCGGCCATACCATTTTTCCCAATGACAGAACCGCATCCGCTGATCCGCGCAATGCAGGATCAACACCATCCGCGCCACCGATGACGAAAGCCACATCCTGCGCGCCCTGATCACGCCAGTTGCACAACATATCGGAAAATGCCGGAGAGCTGACCATCTTCCCGCGCTCGTCCAACACGCACAACCGCGCGCCAGAGGGCACTGCCCGCTTCAGAAGAACCGCCTCGGCCGCCATGCCGCCACCTTTGCGATCTTCGACTTCGCAAACAGTGGCTGGACCAAGCCCAAGCCCTCGCCCTGTCCGGTCAAACCGTTTCAGATAGTCGTCGATAAGGTCACGTTCGGGACCGGCCCTGAGCCGACCCACCACGCATAATTGGACGCGCATGGTTCAGCTACGCGCGGTGTGACTGCCCTCGGGGCTTTGCCACATCTTCTCCAATTGATAGAATTCACGCACTTCTGGACGAAAAACGTGAATGATCACGTCACCGGTATCAATCAACACCCAGTCCCCGGCTTCCTTGCCCTCGACACGGGACGCCCGACCAAGATCCTGTTTCAGCGTGTCTATCAACCGTTCCGCAATCGCGGCAACCTGCCGAGAAGAGCGGCCTGAGCAGACAACCATGTAGTCGCCAATGGCCGTCTTGCCGCGCAAATCAATCTGCGTGATCTCTTCGGCTTTGCTGTTTTCAAGCGACTCCAGAATGGCAGTGAGGAGTTCTTCACTCGTCATGGCCGAATGGCTGCCCGCAATGGGTGCCGCGTGATCGGCGGCATGTGCCGCGTCAGTACCAAGAGACAGGACATCGTCCTCCTTGCTGTCTGTGCACCGCCTTACTCCGGTGCCGGGTTCTTTTCATAGATAGCACCGCATATGCAAAATCTCAATGACACAGCCGTTGTTGAATCTCCCTCAGCGAAAGTTTTCTGAGAACAGACGCAACGCATCGCGAACCCAAACCCTGTCAGGAGCGCGGCGTTGCCCGCGGGCACGCGGGCTTCGCCGAGGAAGCGGCCTTCAGGCCACTGACGAGGCGAACCACCCGGCGCGCAAAGGTCAGTGCGGTTCAGACCCCGTACCACCGTCCAAGTCCAAACCATCGTTGGTTTCATCATCCTCCAGCATTCTGACTTCGCGCTGCGGAAAGGGTATCGACACACCATTTTCATTAAACGTGTCCCACAAGGCCAAGTAGACGTCGCCGCGAATGTTGGTCAGACCCATCCTTGGATCACGAATCCAAAAGCGCAGAATGTAATCGACCGAACTGTCGCCGAACCCCACGATGTGACAAACTGGTGGCTTGCTGCTCAACACGCGATCGACTGATTTTGCCGCAGCAATAGCCAGCTTCCGTACTTCGTGCGGATCGTCGCCATAGGCAGTGCCAAAAAATATGTCCAGGCGCACAAAGTCATTGGTGTGGGACCAGTTGACAACCTGCCCGGTGATCAGGTCCTCGTTGGGGATCAGGTATTCTTTTCCGTCCCGCGTCACCACGCTGACATAGCGTGCTCCCAACGAGTTGATCCAACCGAACGTCTGCCCAAGGCTGATCACGTCACCGGGCTTGATCGACTTGTCCAGCAGGATGATTATTCCCGACACAAGGTTCGACACGACCTTTTGCAGACCAAAACCCAGACCCACACCGATTGCACCGGACAGGACCGCAAGGCCGGTCAGGTCCACCCCGACCAGCCGCAGCCCGATGAAGAATGCGGCCCCGAACAGCACGACCTGAAGGAATTTGACCGCCAGCACCTGCATGGACGGCGAAATATCCTCGTTCGCCCGGATGCGCGCGGTGATGGTTGCCGCCGCAAACCGCGCCAACGTGATCAGCACGCCAAGCATGACCACGGCCTGTACCAGCAACCAAAGCGACAGGCGCGTCTCTCCGACGTTTACCGATGCGCCTTCCATGACCTGCTGGGCCTCGTCCGTCAGGCCGAGAATGCTTAGCGTCACCCATGTCCAGGCACCATACCTCACCACCGAGCGCAAAAGCGGGTTGCCGATAAGCCGCGTCGCGAAAACAATAAACAGCCACGCGGCGGACAGGTTGGCAATGATGCTCAGAAGATAAGATCGCGACGGCCAGGTGACCTCGCTCATCACCACAACCACAAGCGAGATTGCGGCGACGAAGATTATCATGCGCAATCGTCTATGGGCGATGACCAGCAGCCGCATGCGCCATTTCGGCCAGCCTTCTCGCGCCCGCATCCAATCGTGAAGCCGGGGGCGCGCCACGCGCGCAGCCAGGGTCGCCAGAAGAAACAGCCCCACCGCGATTGCCAACTGGTAGACATTCCAGGGCAGCAGAAGTTTGTGTAAAAGCGCTTCGGTCCGGGACAGCAATGTCTGCCCCAGTGCCACCAGGTCAGACGTGTTGGTCGGGATTTCTGGCTCCATCACGATCCTTGAATACATGTAAAGAGTAGGTCAGCCTGCCACTCCGTGCGCAGGCACGCAAGGTTTTCCCGGCAATGTCCTCTTGATAGACTCGGCTTGCGCCTGTATCTCCCGGCATATGAAACTGGTATTTGACATCTGCGACCGTGCCCGCCTGCGCGAACGGTTCTTCGGTGCCACACATACGGTGCTGGCCCGGCTATAGGTCTGTATGACCGATGAGTCCGTGGCCATTGCCACGGCACCCGAATTCGACCCGACATTCCGCCTGACAATACGGAGAGGACCAATGTCCCCCAAGACCCTCTATGACAAGATCTGGGATGCCCATCTCGCCCACGAGGCCGAAGACGGCACCTGCCTTTTGTATATCGATCGCCACCTTGTACACGAGGTGACCAGCCCGCAGGCCTTTGAAGGGCTGCGCATGGCCAACCGCAAGGTCCGCGCGCCGGACAAGACCATTGCGGTGCCGGACCATAACGTGCCCACCACCGCGGGCCGCGAAGATCCTGCCAACATGACCGAAGACAGCGCCATCCAGGTCGCTGCGCTCGACCAGAACGCGCGAGATTTCGGCATCCACTATTACCCTGTGTCGGACGTGCGCCAAGGCATCGTGCATATCGTCGGCCCCGAACAGGGCTGGACTCTGCCCGGCATGACGGTGGTGTGCGGCGACAGCCATACCGCCACGCATGGCGCTTTTGGCGCGCTGGCCCACGGCATCGGCACATCCGAGGTTGAACATGTTCTGGCCACCCAGACGCTGATTCAGCGCAAGGGCAAGAACATGAAAGTCGAGATCACCGGCAAGCTGAAACCCGGCGTGACCGCCAAGGACATCACCCTCGCCGTCATCGGCGAGACCGGGACCGCCGGTGGCACCGGCTACGTCATCGAATATTGCGGCGAAGCAATCCGCAACCTTTCGATGGAAGGCCGCATGACCGTCTGCAACATGGCCATCGAAGGCGGCGCGCGCGCCGGCCTGATCGCCCCGGACGAGACCACATATGCCTATGTCAAAGGCCGCCCCCACGCCCCCAAGGGCGCGCAGTGGGAGGCCGCCCTGACCTGGTGGAAAACGCTCTTTTCCGACGAGGACGCGCATTGGGACAAGGTTGTGACCCTCAAGGGCGAAGAGATCGAGCCTGTCGTGACCTGGGGCACCTCGCCCGAGGACGTTCTGCCGATTTCCGCCAACGTTCCCGCCGCCGAGGATTTCCAGGGCGGGAAGGTCGAAGCGGCGAAACGCGCGCTGGAGTATATGGGCCTGACCCCCGGCCAGAAGCTGACCGACATCCAGATCGACACGGTTTTCATCGGCTCCTGCACCAACGGCCGGATCGAGGATCTGCGCGCCGCCGCCGCCATCCTGAAGGGCAAGAAGATCAAGGACGGCATGCGCGCCATGATCGTGCCTGGCTCTGGCCTTGTACGGGCGCAGGCCGAAGAAGAAGGCCTTGCCGACATCTTCAAAGAGGCCGGTTTCGAATGGCGCCTCGCGGGCTGTTCGATGTGTCTTGCGATGAACCCCGACCAGCTGTCCGAGGGCGAGCGCTGTGCCTCGACCTCGAACCGCAACTTCGAGGGGCGCCAAGGCTATAAGGGCCGCACGCATCTTGTGTCACCTGCCATGGCCGCCGCCGCCGCGATCACCGGTCATCTGACCGATGTGCGCGATATGATGTAAATTACGGCGGAATAGAAAAGGAAACTTGGCGATGAAACTCTGGGTCAAATGGCTCGTTTTCGGCGTGATCTCAATCGCGTTCGGGATATTCGTTTTGGCCAATCCGATTGCCGCATCGATCGCGGTCACAACCTTGGCAGGCATATTGTTCGTGCTTTCCGGCGGCTTTCAGATATATGCCGGAATCGGCGAGGAACATATCTGGGGCAAGTTGCTGGGCATCGGGCTCGGCGCGCTTATGCTGCTTTTGGGCCTTTCGTTGGCGTTTCAGCCGTTCGAGGGCACGATCACACTATCCATCCTCGTCACCGTCCTGTTTGCGGCAAGCGGAATCTTCCGCCTGATCACGGCCTATCAGATGCGCCGGACGCAGTTCTTTTGGCCGATGCTGATTTCGGGCGCTGTTTCGGTCCTGCTCGCAGGATACATCACCGCCAATTTCTTTGCGGTGGCTCTTGGGCTTCTGGGGGTGCTGCTAGGAATTGAGTTGCTGTTCAATGGTGCCAGCCTGGTCCTGCTCGCTTTCTTCCTGCGCACAGTGAAGGGTGACGTAAGAGACCGGATCGAAGCCCGGATGAACAAGAAACGCTGACATCGGAACGGGCACGGAAACCGTCCGCCGCCCAAGGAGCTAGACATGGAAAAATTTTCGACCATCACCGGCATCGCGGCGCCCATGCCGCTGGTCAATATCGACACGGACATGATCATCCCGAAAGTGTTCCTGAAGACGATCAAGCGGTCAGGTCTGGGTGTGAACCTGTTTGATGAGATGCGCTTTGATCGGCAAGGCAATGAGATTCCCGATTTTGTGCTGAACAAGCCGCAATATCGCGACGCAGAAATCCTTGTCACCGGCGACAATTTCGGCTGCGGGTCATCGCGCGAGCATGCGCCATGGGCGTTGAAGGATTTCGGCATCAAGTCGATCATCGCGACGTCTTTTGCCGATATCTTCTACAACAACTGCTTCAAGAACGGCATCTTGCCGATCGTACTGCCGCAAGAGGCGGTCGATGTGCTGATGAAAGATGCCGAGAAGGGGGCTAACGCGCGGATGACAGTCGATCTGGAAAACCAGACCGTCACCACCTCGGATGGCGAGAGCTTCTCGTTTGAAGTCGACAGTTTCAAGAAGCACTGCCTGATCGAAGGGCTGGACGATATTGGGTTGACCATGGAAAAAGCGGCAGCCATCGACACGTTTGAGGCCGCTGCGTCTCAGGCACGCCCTTGGGTTTGATTTCCAGGCCGAACCTCGGCCTGCAATCGCCCTGACAATTCTGGCACCGCTTTTTGTAAGCGGTGCCTTTTTTCTGTCCGCACCCGCTTTCGTCGCCATTACAGACAGCATTTTTTCGGGCACCGTCAAAGAGCACGCCAGATTACGGAAATTAACCTGTTCTTAGCGCTCCTTCTGCCATTCCTGCTTTGGGTCGTTTCGTAGATCGGCCCTCATGGCTTTCACGTTGGACGGCTCTGCCCGTTTGCACATCTTGACGAGCGCATATCACATGGCTTTTGCCGCCTCGAAACATGGCGCTTTACGGCGTCGTTGCTTTACGCATCGGCAGAGCGATCAACGCCGAGCGTCAAAAGCGTTTCTGCCCGCACCTCACCTCATCCTGTGCATGTGCCTTGCCCTTGGCCTCTGTGCGGGCGTCCATGCCTCTGCCGAGCCTCTGCGACTGGCCACCTGGCACGCGCCGCTGTCCAGAAAAGGCCCCGGTCTTTTGCTGCGCGACATACTGAAAGGACAGGATGCGCAGATCACCGCAGTGCTGGATGGTGTCGTCGCCTCCAGACCCGACATTCTGGTTCTGACGGATGTCGACTATGACGCCGGACATGCAGCCTTGGCGGCATTTCAGGCAAAGCTGGCCGTCGCGGGCCACGCAATGCCTCATCGCTTTGCGCTGCGCCCCAATTCCGGCACGGCTACGGGATTGGACCTGGATGGCGATCGGCGTCTCGGCGGCCCCCGAGACGCGCAAGGTTACGGTGAGTTCTCTGGCCAGGGGGGCATGGCGTTGCTGTCGCGTGTGCCGATACTGGACGGCGCTCTGGACCTGAGCACGCTTCTGTGGCGTGACGTCCCGAACGCGCAGATCCACGGTGCCGAGTTATCGCAAGAGGCCGCCGCCATTCAGCGCCTCAGCTCCGTCGGTCACTGGGCCGTTCCGCTGGATGTTACCGGCGGCCCATTATGGATTCTCATGTATCATGCCACGACACCGGTTTTCGACGGTCCAGAGGATCGCAACGGTCGGCGCAACCATGATGAAACCGCGCTTTGGCTCGCATGGCTTGACGGGCTGCTTTCCATCCCGCCACCAAAGGGGCGTTTTGCGCTGATCGGCGACGCCAACACCGACCCGGCAAAGGGCGCAGGTCGCAAGGACGCATTGCGCCGCCTTCTGGCCGACCGGCGCTTTCAGGATCCGCGCCCGACGCATCCATCGCGTCAGGGCGACGCTGCGGCAGACACGGTCGATTGGCCCGAGCCGGACCCCGGCGACATGCGGGTCAGCTATGTGTTGCCGCCCTCTGATATGCAGATCATCGGCTCCGGTGTTGTTTGGCCCCCGCCAGAAACGACCGCCGCACCCATTCCGCACAAGCTGGTCTGGATCGATGTTGATCCTTCCCGGTGAAACGGTCCTGGCCCACAGGATCAAAATGCGCGTTGCATATCGGGCCTGCACAAGTGGCTTCTGTTCCCTGCGCCTGGTCGTCACGCAGAGCCGGCAATCGCCAGTTCCTGCGCCGCGTCCAGCCTTCATTTCTTGACCCTTCTCACGGCAATGGGTAGGGCGATGGGTAAAGCATCGACCAAAGGACAACGCCCATGAGCACCCCTTCGCTTCTCATCCTCGCCGGCGACGGCATCGGCCCCGAAGTCATGGCCCAGGTTCGCCGCATCATCGACTGGTACGGCGCAAAGCGCGACCTGCCTTTCGACGTCAGCGAAGGTCTGGTCGGGGGATGTTCCTATGACGCGCATGGCACCCCGTTGACCGATGAAACCATGGCCCGCGCGCAGGAAGTGGACGCTGTCCTGTTGGGCGCTGTCGGCGGCCCCGCCTATGACAACCTCGATTTCAGCGTAAAGCCCGAACGTGGCCTGTTGCGCCTGCGCAAGGAAATGGATCTTTACGCCAATCTGCGCCCCGCGCAGTGTTTCGACGCGCTGGCCGACTTCTCATCGCTCAAAAGGGACGTGGTCGCGGGCCTGGACATCATGATCGTGCGCGAATTGACCAGTGGCATCTATTTCGGCGAACCCCGCGGCATCATCCAAGAGGGTAACGAGCGGGTCGGGATCAACACCCAACGTTACACCGAATCCGAGATCGAGCGCGTCGCGCGCTCTGCCTTCGAACTGGCCCGGCGGCGCGGCAACAAGGTCTGCTCGATGGAGAAGGCCAACGTCATGGAATCCGGCGTGCTGTGGCGCGAGGTCGTCCAGAAGATCGGCGATACCGAGTATCCGGATGTCGAGCTTAGCCATATGTATGCCGATGCCGGTGCCATGCAGCTTTGCCGCTGGCCCAAGCAGTTCGACGTGATCGTGACCGACAACCTGTTCGGCGATCTGCTGTCGGATGCCGCGGCCATGCTGACCGGCAGCCTTGGGATGCTGCCGTCTGCGTCGCTTGGTGCGCCGATGGAAAACGGTCGGCCCAAGGCCTTGTACGAACCCGTGCACGGATCGGCACCTGACATCACCGGACAAGGCAAGGCCAACCCGATCGCCTGTATCCTCAGTTTCGCGATGGCGCTGCGCTACAGCTTCGACAAGGGGGCCGAGGCCGACCGGTTGGAAAAAGCCGTCGAAAAGGTTCTGGCCGATGGTCTTCGGACTGCCGATCTTTTGGGCGAAGACGGCGTGACACCGGTCACGACAAGTGAAATGGGTGATGCTATTCTGGCTGCATTGGATGCCAGCCTCTAGGCATCGACCCGACAAAACGAACAAATGAGTGGCACCCGGTTTCGCACGCAGGTGCCACTACACTCCCAGGGAACGAACAGTTGCAGGAGAGCCGGTCCGATGAACTTGAAAGGTCTGCTCTACGCGTTGTTTGCCTTTGCGGTCTATGCTACCCATGACGTCGTCATCAAATACCTCGGCGCGACCTATTCCCCGTTCCAGATCATCTTTTTCTCGACGCTGATGTCATTTCCTTTGGTCAGCTTCATGCTGATCGGGGATCAAACCCACGGCAATCTGCGTCCGGTGCATCCTTGGTGGATCGCCCTGCGCACGGTCTGCACGGTCATCACCGGCATGTCGGCCTTTTATGCGTTTTCGGTGCTACCGCTGGCGCAGACCTATGCGATCCTGTTTGCGGCACCACTGCTGATCACGCTGATGTCCATACCGCTATTGGGTGAAAAGGTCGGACTGCATCGTGGCGCTGCCGTGATCATCGGGCTTGCGGGTGTTTTCATCGTTTTGCGGCCCGGCACGACGGAACTGACGCTGGGCCATTTGGCGGGCATGTCCGCGGCTATGTTCAGTGCTCTGGCCTCTATCATTGTGCGCAAGATTGGACGCGAGGAACGCTCGGTCGTGCTGATGCTGTATCCGATGGCTGCAAACTTCATCGTGATGGCGGTCCTGCTGGCCTTCGTCTATCAGCCCATGCCGTTGCTGCACCTTGGGGGCATCGGGGTGATTTCTCTGTTCGGCTTTGTTGCTGGCCTGTGCCTGATCGCCGCCTACAAAAATGCCGAGGCGGCGATCGTCGCGCCCATGCAATACTCGCAGATCATCTGGGCAACCCTGTTTGGATACCTGCTGTTCGGCGAGTCGGTAGATCGCGCCACGATCATCGGCACGTCGGTCATTATCGTCTCGGGGCTTTACATCGTATTCAGGGAAAGCCGCGGCGGGAAATCCGAAAACACCCCCGTGCTTCGCACCCGTTCGCGCGGGGCCACAGCCGCGACGTTCCGGATTACCCATATGCTGCGCCGCGCGAAACAACGTGGGTAAACCCTTGCCAAACGCGTGGCGTTTCTTTAATCCGCGCCCTACGGTCGGAGTGTAGCTCAGCCTGGTAGAGCACTGTCTTCGGGAGGCAGGGGCCGGAGGTTCGAATCCTCTCACTCCGACCAATATTCGCAGATACTTATCCCGTTTCTCGCTGGCCCTTGTTCGAGGTCGGGCCGGATTTGATCCGGATTATGCGGCTAGCCGAAGAATAAAGGCAGGGAATCTGGTAAAGAACGACGGTCGTTATGACGGGACGTACTCTGCGGGCCCGATTTTCACTGACATTTATAACGGTTTCCGTCGCACCAGCGGTCTTCACGTTTTCTTCGATAGGCCCTCGCGCTGGGTCGGCGGGGCCTGCCGGGATAGCGACAACGAGTCAGAAACCGTCCAATGTTTCACAGCCCATGCCCAAACGGCATCAACGGTTTCGCGCAGATGTGATGACCGTTTTCGAACAAGATAGAAATCGGAGCCGGCTGAGAAGCCTGCGGGACAAATTTCGGTCAGGCGTCCCGCATCAAGATCTGCCTGAACGAAAGCACGGCAAGATATAGCCACCCCCTGACCTGCCAAAGCCGCATCAAGGGCGAGTGTTGTCTGGTTGAATACCGCACCGGGTAGCGCCTCGACCATGCCAAAGAACCGTGGCCAATGATTGTACGAATCGTGCAGCAATGGCAGGCTGCCGATCTGTTCTCGCGTCAGCCGATTCTGATGTTGGCTCAACAAATGCGGGCTGGCCACCAAAACAAGATCGTGGCGAAAGAGCAGATGAGCCTCTTGCGAAGCGCCGAAAGGCGGGCGGGTCTGGCGCACGGCAATATCGACCTGATCTCGATCAAAATCAGAGACCGCCTCGGTCGCGATTGTGCGCAGTTCTACTCCCGGCAAGGCAGATTTCAGCAACGAAAGCTGTGGGATCAAGATTTTAGTCGCAAATGTCGGGGTCACGCTGATCGTCACGGCATCGGCCCGATTGTGAAGCCTAGCTGTTGCCTTGCAAAGCGTGTCAAAAGCACGGGTCATTTCCGAAAGGTAGCTCGCCCCCTGCGGCGTCAGCGCTACGCCGCGCGGCATTCGCTGGAATAGAGGAATGCCCAGATGCTCTTCCAGCAACCGTATCTGTTGGGCCACAGCGCCTTGCGTGACACCTAGCTCATCCGACGCCGCCCGGAAGTTCAATTGCCGTCCGGCAGCTTCAAACGCACGCAATGCGTTGAGCGGAGGCAAGTTGCGGCGCGATGTCAACATATCAATCCTGTAGATTTTCTACAGTATACTAGAGTTGGTTCTGGCGCGAAAGCCTGCGTCGGATACACCATTATGCAGATCAAACCCAATGGCCGCAGCCTACAGCATGGACCGCGCCCTCTAAACACAGCCGAGCGTTCGAATGACCATACAAAAAACAACTTTGATGCCGACATCGTATTCGGTCATTCTGGCGGTGAGCGGATCGCATCTGATCAATGACCTGATCCAGTTTCTCTTGCCCGCGCTCTATCCGGTTCTCAAATCCGAATATTCGCTCAACTATTTTCAGTTGGGTCTTCTGACGCTGGCACAGCAGATCACAGCCTGCATATTGCAACCGGTCATGGGCCTGTACGGAGATCTGAAACCCAAACCTTACACGCTGGCGGTGTCCATGATGATCGTGGCCCTCGGTGTGGTGATGCTCGCGACGGCGGACTCGTTCATGCTATTGCTGGTTGCGGCGACTGTTCTGGGGGTCGGGTCGGCCCTGTTTCACCCCGAAGCATCGCGGGTGTGTCGCATGGCGTCCGGTGGCAAACGCGGATTTGCACAGTCCAGCTTTCAGGTCGGGGGCAATACTGGAACAGCTCTTGGACCTCTTGCCGCTGCCTTGTTCGTTCTCCCCTTGGGTCAGGTCAGTACCGTCTGGTTTGGACTTTTCGCTGTAATCGGAGTCATCATCCTGATCTGGGTCGCCCAGTGGTTCACGAACCATCAGCGGATTGTCAGAACCGCTGGCACACCCGAGATCACGCTTCCACAACTCCCCCGAAAGCGTCTGATTATTTCCTTCGCGATCATCGGTGCCCTGCTGCTGAGCAAGTTCGTCTATGTCGAAACATACAAGAGCTACTATACTTTCTTTCTCATCGAAAAGTTCGGGCTTGAGATCAAATACGCACAGACCCTTCTGTTTGTCTTTTTGGGGGCGGTCGCGGTGGGCACTTTCGTTGGCGGTCCTGTCGGTGATCGTATTGGACGCAGAAAGGTAATCTGGGGGTCGATATTGGGGGCGCTGCCTTTTGCGCTGATGCTGCCGCATGCGAACCTGCTGGGAACCGTCGTGCTAAGCATTATTGTCGGGCTGGTTCTGGCCTCTGCCTTTTCGGCAATTGTCGTCTTTGCGCAGGAACTGCTGCCGCAGAAAGTCGGAATGGTTTCGGGATTCGTCTTCGGTTTCGCTTTCGGAATCGGCGCGCTTGGCGCTGCCGCACTCGGGGCGCTCGCGGACCAGATCGGCATGCAGCAAGTGTTCGGCTATCTCTCGGCGCTCTTGTTTCTGGGATTGCTGACGTTCTACCTTCCTGACATTGACTGACGTCGTCCGTCAGCTTTCTCGCTTCATTAGAAAATGCAACCGACGCTATCCAGAATGTTGCCGCCCGGATGTCGGCGCTTCAAACGACCACGCAGCGCGGCATCCGCGCGCTGCTTGGACATATCCGCCATTTGCTCGGCCAGCAGTGTGTCGATCTTCGCGTTCTCAACTTTGCAGGAAATGGCGTCTTTTTAACGCTGTCTTTTAATCGGCTGGGCCAGAGCCTAATGACAGAGCAGCCTCGCTGGCGTTCCGCTTAGCTCAAGGATCCGGCTTGCCAGACGGTCGGCTTCAGAGCGGGCGTGGGTGACAAAAAGGGTCGCCGGCTTTGCTTCGGCGATCAGCGCTTCGGTCAGGCTGAGCATCTGTTCCGCCGTTTCGGCATCCAATGACACGAAAGGTTCGTCCATCAGCAGGAATTCCGGCGACCCGGCAAACGCACGCGCCAGTGCCAGCCGCCGTTGCTGCCCAAGCGAAAGCTGGCCGGGGAAGGCATCCTCGCGCCCCGAAAGGGCAACGCGGTCCATTGCGGCGCGCGCGGCCTCGCGCCCCAGTGACGGACGGGGGATCAGCAGGTTGTCCAATGCGCTGCGCCATGGCAGCAAGGTTGGCTCTTGAAACACGATCGCCATGTTGTCGGGGCGTGTGACGGTGCCTTCGAACTGCGTGTCGATACCCGCCATGATCCGTAAGATCGTGGACTTTCCAATCCCGGACGGGCCGACCAGCGCAACGGTTTCACCCGGAGAGATCGCAAATTCAATTGAACCCAGCACCTGCTGTTTGCCAAAGAATTTCGATGTGATGTCAGCCCGGATCACGCGGTTCTCCATCGGCGGATGCGGCGCTCCCACGGTTGAAGCAGAAGCCACTCGACCGCAAGCATGACGGCGATGAACGACAGGGCGTAGATCAGCACCATCGTCACATCAAACAATTGAAAGTAAAGGTGTATCTGAAATCCGACCCCGTTGGAGCGGCCCAGGAATTCGACCACCAGCACGATCTTCCAGATCACTGCGATACCGGATCTCGCGGCCGCTGTGATGAACGGGGCCAGTTGCGGCAAGGTGACATGGCGCATACGCGCGGTCCAACTCATCCGGTAGACGCGGGCCATCGCCTCCAGGTCCGGGTCCAGCGCGCGTGCGCCTTCGCGGATAACAGTTGCGACGTTGGGGATTTTGTTGAGTGTGACGGCAATGATCGCGGCCGTTTCGTTCAGTCCGATCCAGAGATAGCACAGAACGATCAGGACAAGCGCTGGCAGGTTCAGAAAGATCACCAGCCACGGATCAAGCCAGCGGTTCAACCTGTCCGAACGGCCCATTGCCAGCCCCAGCGCGATACCGATGCCCATCGCCAGGGCGAATGCCCAGACCACCCGCAGCAAAGTGGCACCGAGATGATAGAGCAACTCTCCGGATTTGAGTTGCTGTGCCGCCGGGCCGATCAGGGTCCATGGTTGCGGCAGGATTGTGGGGTCCGCCGTGAGGGCCGCGCAAACAATCCAAAGCAGGAAAAGCCCGAGGATCGACAGGATTGACGTGGCCGCAGACGAGTCGTTCATCGGGCGATCTGTTTTATTCGAGGTCTGCGAACAGGCCAGCGGGAACGGTGGTGGCCTCCCCCACCAGATCGGCACCGCCAAGATCGTTCATCAGCGCCAGCAATTTGTTTGCCCCGTCAAGGTCAACCGGACCGCGCGCCGGCGTGCCTGCAAGCCAGTCGCTCTTCAACTGGTCGAACTGGGCGTCGGTCTGGGCATTCATGTTGGGGCGCACGGCCTCCCACGCGGCATTGTCACTGGCTAGCAGGTCCTTGGCATCGCGGCTGGCATCGTAAAGCGCCTGCGCGATCCCCGGATTATCCGCCAGATAGCTTTCTTTCATGTAGTAGCCAAGCAACGGCGTGTCAGTGTTCAGACCCAACGCCTTGCCGGCCTCTTCGACCGAGATCACCTCTTCCATTCCGGCGGCCTTCATCTTTGCCAGGAAATGCCAGAAGTTAACCGCGCCCGCGACTTCCCCGCCCAGACCGGCCTTGAAGATCAGCGGCGGCGCGCCGAACACCTGCTCGGTTTCGCCCTTCAGGTCCATGCCATATTCCTGCTGCGCATAGGCGCGCAGGATCAGCCAGGATTTATCGAGCGGGCCGCCAGCGATGCCGACCTTCTTGCCAGCCAGATCCTTCAGGGAGGTCACATCGCTGTCCTTTGGCGCGACCAGCCCACCGACCGCCTTGGAATATGGCACGAACACATAGTCCTTCCCGGCGGCCCGCTGGCGGGCGACCCAGATCCAATCCGCCACGGCGACATCGGCCTCTCCGCCTTCGACAGCGACGCGGGTGGCACCGTTATCGGCATAGGGGGCGACCTCCAGCTCAAAGCCGTGGGCCTTGTCAAAGCCGTTTCCGGTGATGGTCGCCAGTTCCCAGTTGACCGTTCCGATCTTCAGGACCGCAGCGCGCAACTTGGGAAGGTCTTGTGCGAAGGCAGGGGCCGTCAGGCTGAGGGCAAGCAAAGCACATGCGCCCCTGCGGATGATGGATCGGAACATGACAGACTCCCAAGTGGCATTTCGGTTATCAGACCGTTTAGCCTATCTTAATCGTTTCCGCGACCAAGACCATTGGGCCGTGGTCGCGGAAACGGCATTTATTCGGCGCGGCGTCCGACCTCGTTCAGATCTGCATCCAGTTCGATGTCGAACTGATTTCCGCCTTCGCAGATGACATCGTCCAGCTCATAACCGTCATCTTCCATCTCAATGTCATCAGGGTCCATCTGACAGTTCATTTCTGTCAACATGGCGGTGATCTGATCCACGGTTTCCTGCGGGATCTCGTGGCTTTCGGCAAGGGAGGATGTGCCGATAATTATGGCAAGTGCAAGTGCGATGATACGGGTCATTGGTCGTTCCTTTCGTTGAATTACTGGATGCTGATACGGATTTGTTGCGACTCGCCGGTCGATCCGGGAATGCGCAGGATATGAGTGCCGGGCTTGATGGCGATAAAGGACAGCTCGGCAGTTCCTTCGTCGTCAAACTCGATGGAATCGATCGCCATCGGGCGGATCTCGATCTTGTTGATGACGATCTCGTTCATCCAGATCGCGCGGAAAAACTCTGATCCCGTCAGTGCCAATTCGGCAGAGCCATCAGCGGTGATGTTCATCTTGTAATACGCGCCGGATTGCAGGGTCACGTCTTCGCCCAGGGGTTGCCCGGATGCGAGCGTCAGCTCGATCGGCTCGCCACGGTTGCAAGAGGCCAGCAACCCGGCAAAACCCAGATCGTCACAAAGCGGTGCGGCAATGGCCGGTGCCGAAAGGCAGCAGGCCAAGGCGGCGGCAGACAGAAGTTTCATGTAGATCTCCTTCAGTTAGGGGTCACGACCACGCCCCAGGGCTGCTGGCCAACCTGCACCGATTTGATCGCCTTTTCAGCGGCGACGTCGATGATGGTAATGTCATTGGAATTGCCGTTGGTGGTCAGCAGGAACGCCTCGTCCGGGGTGAAATCCAGCTGCCAGACGCGTTGGCCGACGATGATATAGTCCAGAACCTCCAGCGTTTCGCCGTCGATCACAGCAACACGGTTGGCTGGCCCAAGCGCCACGAATATCCGGCTGCCATCGCTGGTGATCTTGATCCCCACGGGTTGCAGCCATTCGGGCAGCACGCCCGGCACCTCAAAGCTGATTTTTTCCACCAGCGTCGGCGTGCCGTCCGGCGCAATATCCATTACGGAAACCGTGCCGCCAATCTCTGCCGAGACGAACAGCCTTGTGCCGTCATCGGTGTATTGGGCGTAGCGCGGCCGTTGATCGACCAGCACGTTATGGTAGATCTTGTAATCCTCGGTCGAGATGAAATGCGCCATGTTCGTCGTTTCTGACGTGTTCACCACCCATTTCGCATCGGGGCTGATTGCCATGCCTTCGGGTTCCACGCCGACGGGCACCTCTGCCAGAACGGTGCGCGTCTCGGTATCGGTCACGGTGACAAGGTTGTCATCTTCATTGGCGATGTAGAGATGCCGACCGGTCGGATCGATGACGAACAGTTCCGGGTCCGGGCCAGAAGGCAGGCTTTCCAGCTCTCTGTAGGTTTCGGTATCGAACACCCGCACCAGGTTGTCGTCGGATGCGCAGACATACAGTTTGCTGCCGTCGGGGCTAAGCGTGATGCCGCGGGGCCGGTTGCCGCCGTCAAATTCCTGAATCACTTCCCAGGTATCGGTATCGACCACGGTGATGGTATTGCCGCGCTCGTTCGACACAAACGCCTTGTTGGCCAAGGACGGAGACGCTGCCAGTAGGGCAAGCAGTGAGGTCGCGATCAAGGTTTTCATGCGGAACTCCCGGTCAGTTGAACGAAGTGCACTCGGTTTCGGGACGATCAAGGCCAAGCGTATCCAGCGGTGAGACCTGATGCAGGAACCCTTCCTGCGGGCTGACGCTGACGGTGATCATGCCGTCATAAAGAAGGATCGGCTGACGCATCTGGCCATTCCAGTCGCGGAACGTCACCTTTTGTCCCTTGAATGCTGCCAGTTCGAATGCATCCGACAGGGCGTAGTCCCGGATCGCTTGCGCATCTACGGTGCTGGCACGGGTGACAGCCTCGCCGATGACGCGCAGCGCCAGCCAGACGTTGTAATCCTCGGCATGGGCGTAGCGGCCCGACAAAGCCTCGAAACGGCTTTGGTATTGGCTCGTGCCCCATGCCTCATGCGCGGCATGAAACGTCACAGGGCGCAATCCGGCGGACCCCATGACCGGGCGCGGCAAGGACAGGTGATAGGGCAGATACCGCGCGAAATAATCCGTGCCATCGGCGGCAATCAACACGTCATGTCGCTTGGCACCCTGCGTGAAGGTCGGCAATTGACGCTGCACCAGCACATGGCCACTATCCGTGCGCCGCGAGCCGCCAGTATCGGCAAAGACGCGTTCTTCGACAATTTTCAACCCGAATTTGCGCGCTGCGCGCCGGTAGGCATCCGCCAAGCTGGTATCCGCGAAATTGGACCCCGAGACCAGAAACCATTCGTCCCATTTTTTCCAGACCGAGAATTGCGCGATCGCATCTGCCAGCATCAGGTTGGAGGGCGCGATATGCAAAAGCGATGCCCGGCACTCTTCGGACCGCAGCGATGCCTCGGGGGCGGTCGCGTTCAGGATCAGCGCGTCATCCTGCGCGGCGCGGTCGGTCAGGCGCAGCAGGTCACGGCCCTCGGCCATGACGACGATCAGACGAATGCCGTCTGCAAGGATTTGCTCCAGCGCCGCGTCGGCCTCTTCCGGTGGGACGGCGATCTGCTGCGTCTCGTAGGTATGACCAAGGAAAGTGCCCGTTGTGCCGTTGTCCTCATCCGCCAGCATCGCCCCCGCGAAGCCCAGATCGTCGGGCCGCAGGTCGTAGCGTGAAATAGGCAGCAAACGCGGATAGTCGATGCGTAGAACGGCTGCTTTCACGTCCAATGCCGACGCGTGACCAGCCAGACCGACACATACCAACACCGCCAAAAGCGGAGCGATGATCTGTCTCACGATAACCTCCCTGCGCCCGCTTTGAAATGTCGGGCTTCTTGCAGATATCCCAGGCAAAATGGACCCAAACTGCAACCGATACCTTTTGTCAGGTTGCAGGTAAGAGGGTAACGACTGCACCATGTTCAGCGACTCTTATTTTCTAAGAAAGGCCGCATGCGCCGCATATTTGCATTGCTGTTGATCGCCTTCGGTTTCCCCGCTCTCGCGGAGGATGGCGTGGCCTTTTTTGGCGTGACGCTGCTGGACAATTCCTTGCAGACAGAGGCGCAGGGCCAGGATCACGCAGAGATGGCCCGTCTGAAGAAGGTCGAGGCCCTGATCACAGAGCGCTTTACCGAAGAAGGCTACAGGTTTCTTGATCTTGCACCTGTTCAGGAAGAGCTTGAGCGGATTGTGAACCCGGCCAAATGTTACGGGTGTGATGCCCGGATGGCGAAAAAGCTGGGCGCTGATTTTGCGTTGGTGGGCGAGGTTCAGAAAATCTCCAACCTGATCCTTTCGATGAACCTGCAACTGCGTGATCCGAAGACGGGTCAGACGGTCAAGGGGCGTGTTGTCGACATCCGCTCCAACACGGACGAATCCTGGCTGCGGGGGATGCGCTACATCCTCAAGACGGCTTTTTTCAACTCGGAGGAAAAATGAAACGACGCGAATTCATGGCGATGACTGCGGTGGCGCTGATGCTACCGGGGCTGGCCGCGGCCCATGGGCCAACCCGTCAAAAGATAACGCTGACCACCGAAGTTGCCGCCGATCCGGCAGAAGTATGGCAGGCCATTGGCAATTTTCAGGACATGGGCTGGCACCCGGCCGTGTTTTCGACGACGGGCGAAGGCGGCAACGAGATTGATGCCACCCGCGTTCTGACGCTGGGCGAAGAAGGCGGGCCGACCATTTCGGAGATCCTGTATAAATACAGCGACGAGAAGATGAGCTATTCCTACCGGATCACGGAAGTCGCGGTAGAGGTTCTTCCGGTCACCAATTATTCGTCGCACCTGACCGTGAAACCGCTGGATGGCGGCGGGTCGGAGGTTGAATGGCGCGGTGCCTTCTATCGCGGCTATCCAAACAATGATCCGCCTGAAAACCTGAATGACGAAGCCGCGATTGCGGCGGTTTCCGGCGTCTATCAGGCCGGGCTGGATGCGCTGGTCGAGCGGTTTGGTGCGCCGGGCAGCTAAGGCAATCGCGCTGCTCGTCGTCGCGGGCCTGCCTGCGGCGGCGGACACCGCTTTCGTAACCTGCCAGAATGGCGACGCACTCAGCGTGTTCGACCTGACAAGCAGTGCCGAGACCGCCCGCTGGTCGGTCCCCGGCAAGCCCGCTGGCGTTGCCGTTTCAAAGGACGGCGCGGTCTTTACCGTTTCACCAGACAGCAAAACGGTGCGGCGGTACGACCGGGCTGGCACCGTTCAGGCCGAAACTGTGCTGGATGGCGGCCCTATCGGGATCGCGCATGATATGGCGCGCGGTCGGGTCTTTGTGTCGGATTGGTACAATGCGCGCATCTGGGCGCTGTCAGACGACACACTTGCCCCCATAACAGAACTGACAACCGGCGCGGCCCCTGCGGGCCTGAGCCTGTCTGACGACGGGCGTTTTCTGGCCTCGGCAGATCGCGATGCGGATCAGGTTTCGGTGTTCGATGCCGGAACGCTGGCGCTGCTGCACCGGGTCAAGGTCGGCACACGTCCCTTCGGGCTACGCTTTGCATCGGATGGGCGGTTGTTTGTCGGCAATGTCGGGTCGAATGACCTCAGCATTCTTGACCCTGCCACCGGGTCCATTCTGGCCACGGTGCCGGTGGGGGAACGGCCTTATGGTGTGGCCTTTGCCGCCGGACGCGCCTTTGTCACCAACCAATACGAAGACACGGTCAGCGTGATCGACATGCAGACCTTGCGGGAAGAGACCCGTATCGAGGTTGGCGAATACCCCGAAGGGATCGATGCCACGGCGGACGGGACGCGGATCGTCGTGGCGAACTGGTTCGACAACACGGCCACGATAATCGACGCACAAACGCTATCCGTGTCACAGGTACTGGACACATGCGACGGCCCCCGCGCCTTCGGTGTGTTTCTTCTGGGAGGAGAAGAATGAAACGTTTTGTATTGTGTGCCGCCCTGATTTGCGCCGCGCTGCCCGTGCGTGCGGGCGAAGGCTGGGACGCCGTGAAAGCGCAGCTTTATCAGGGCCGGATACTGAACGACGGCAGCCAGATGATCTCCATCGACGCGCCCTACCGCACGCCGGATGACGCCCGCACACAAATCGCGGCCATGGTCCACGCCCCGCAAAAGATGCTGCTGGGCAAGGTCACGCTGGTCCTGGACGAAAACCCGATGCCGGTCTCGGCCGTGTTCGACCTGACTGCACCGCAATCCAGCTTTTTCTTTGACCTGACCATGCGGGTCAACGGACCCACGCCCCTGCATGTCATTGTCGAGACGACCGATGGGCAGCTTTGGGTCAAGGAAGGGTTCGTCAAGACCTCTGGTTCCGGTGCCTGCGCGGCCCCTCCCGGCACCGACCCCGACCTTGCCCTGGCAACGCTGGGAGAGATGGGACTGGAGGTCACACAAATGCTGCCCGACACTTTCGATCTTGGCCGGACGACACGGCTCAGCAAGCTGGATGTGGATATTTCGCACCCGTCGCATTCGGGGATGCAGATGGATCAGATCTCGCTGCTTTATATCCCGATGCGCTATGTCGAAAATGTGGAGATCGCGCTGGATGGCGCGGACTATGTGAACATGACCGGGTCGATCTCGCTGTCAGAGAACCCACGGGTCGGCCTGTCGGTGCCCAGCAACACCCGATCAGTGGATGTGACGATGACAGATACCAAGACCACGGTCACCAGCGCACATAAAGATCTGTCCGGCAGTGGAATCTAAGCCATTCGAAACGTTGGAATCGGGGCATCCGCCTCAATAGAAGATACCCGTGAAGACAGACATATCGGGACGCGACACGTCGTCAGCACTTCACCCCGCCGGGCATGATTTCGACCACCGCCTGACAGTGCATTGCACAGCCATATCACGAGAGAGGCGATCGCGGCGTTTGTAGCGACGCCAGTCGTATTTCACGGGCGTCGTGCGCTGTTTTCGGCCCAAGATACAGGCTGGCCGAAACGAAACCCTGAACATAGATCATAGTCTTTGCGCAGGCGCGGGATGCTCTTGGCCACAGCTCAATGACCGAACGCGCGCTCCAGCCTCTTCCAGTCTGCATCCGTTCCGGGCAGACCAAGCCTGATCCAGTTCGGGTCGTAGGGAAAGATGCGGGTCCATATGTGGTGCCGGGCCAGTGCGCGTTGCAAAGCTGCGGCATCTGGCGCGGCATATGTACGAAACAGCGGCGTTCCCCCGACAAGTGGCAGGCTTCTTTTCGACGCCAGCGCATCAAGGCGGAGCGCATCAAGGGTCAACCTTTCCGTCGTCCGGATCTGCCAGGCGCTGTTGGCATAAGCATCTATCGCAATCTCGATGGCGGGCCCGGATACAGGCCATGGACCGGCAAGGTCTGACAATTGTGCGATCCATGGCTCTGGACCCAACGCAAAGCCAAGACGCATCCCGGCCAACCCAAAGAACTTTCCGAAGGACCGCAGGACCAGAACATTGTCGATCTCGTGAAGAACCGGCGCGAGCGACAGCTCGGGCTGCACGTCGACAAAGCTTTCATCGACGATCAGCATCCCTACTGTGCGTGCCAGATTACGCAGGCTTGCCGGATCGTGGCATTTGCCATCGGGATTGTTGGGATTCACGACAACGGCCAGATCGGCATCCTGCAACGCGGCAAGGGATGATACCTGGGTCACTTGCCAGCCAGCCGCACGCAAAGCAGCCCCATGCTCGTTATAGGTCGGAGACAGAATGCGCGCATCGCCGGCGCTGCGTAAACGGCCCATGATCTGTATGGCACCCTGGGCACCGGCAAGCGCGGTCAGCGCAGCTTTGGTCCCAAGGGCCTTTTGTGCGGCGCGCGAAAGGCGCTGCATATCGCTGCGGCGGGGAAGGTTTTCCCACGCAGATGGCGAGATCTGCGGCACGGGATAGGAAATCGGATTGATGCCGGTGGAAAGGTCGATCCATTGATCGACCCTCCCGCCATAGTGTCGGATGGCTGCATCAAGATTGCCGCCGTGATCGCGGGGTGTTTTCTGGTCTGTCGGTGCCATAATGGCCTCAAGACACCGCAATTGCCAGGAGCGCAAGAACCATTCCCGCCATCGCCCTGCGATAAAGATGAAGCGCGCGCATCAGGTCTGTTGCCGTGGGGTCCGGTGCGCCCGCATTCAGCCAAGGTTCGCTGACGGTGATATCGCCATAGCTGCGCGGGCCGGACAGACGTATGCGCAGGGCACCTGCAACGGCACCTTCGGGCCAGCCGGCATTTGGCGATCTGTGCGCGTGGGCGTCGCGGCGGACAACCTGCATCGCAGCGCGCCAGTTGCGCCCGGCGGCGAGCGCAAAAATACCGGCCGTCAGGCGCGCCGGAATCCAGTTGGCCACATCATCCAGCCGCGCCGCGACCTTGCCGAAGGCCTCGTAACGCTCGGATTTATGTCCGATCATCGAATCCAGCGTATTGATGACCTTATACGCGACAATTCCCGGCAGGCCCGCAACCACCCCCCAGAACACCGGTGCAACGATGCCGTCGCTGGTGTTTTCGCCCAAGCTTTCGATGGCGGCACGCGCAACCCCGTGCTGGTCAAGCTGGGCTGGATCACGCCCGACAATCATCGACACCGCCCGACGCGCGCCGACAAGATCACCTGCGACAAGCGGGCGGGCGACGGCATGGACATGATCGTGCATAGACCGCAGCGCGATCAGCGGCCATGCCAGAAGGCCCCCCAGACACAGGCCCAGAACGCCATCGGGCAAAACCATTTGCAGCGCCAGGGCCGGCAGAACGGCAACGGCCAAACAGACCGCGACCGTCAACAGACCGCCCAACATGCGCCGGTTGCGGCCACCATGGTTCAGCCTTTCATCACATTCCGAAATTACCTTTCCAATCCAGCCAACGGGATGGCCGATGCGCGCATACAAGGCCGCTGGCCAGCCAAGGCAAATGTCGATCAACGTACCGATCAGGATCATTAACGCAAAACTCATGCCAGCCCCGTTGCAAACTGGAAAACGCCGTTCAGTCCTGCTATTTCCAGCGCCGCCGTCGAACCTTCCGGAACAGAGTCAGGCCGAAATATCAGACCTCGGGCCGATCCCGTATGCGCCCGCACGACGCCGAGAGCACCCAGATCTTCGGCAAGGTCCGCCATGGGATCGCGCGGGCCGCGCAAGGCGGTGCAACGGCTGGCCGATATGCTGGCCAGTCGCCCAAGGCTCGACAGATCCCCGGAACGTGCCGCGGCGCACCAAGGCGTGATCAGGTCGGATATATCGGGGAACGCCGTGTCGAAAGCATCGGTACGCTCGGGCGCGCCCCAATAGCCTCCGACAATCACGCAGGGCGGCGGCGGCGGGACCGTATCCACGATGCGGCCGCTGCGCGATGCCCAGATCATCGCATCGGGCGCAGGCCACATCAAAGGATCTGTCGCGCCCTCTATGTCAAGACAGGCCTGTGCAAGATCCATCGGCGGACCGGAAAAGCCCGCGCCATAAGCAAGTGCCGTCAGGGTGGCAGAGGATGCCCCGGCACCGCATCCGGGCGGTATGTTTGACGACAGTCGCGGCCATGGCGCAGCGCCAAGACGCAGAGCATGGCGGAACCGCGCAAGCTGGTCGGGCGGGAACATCGCACTGTCTGCATTCGCGGCCCCGTCGGTTTCGATCTGCACCCACAAGGCGCGACACGGCAGGGTGATCAACGCAACCTCGCCATCCGGCATCAGACGACCTTGCATCCATTCCCCAAAATGCCCAAAGACCCTGCGCGGCGCGTGGATCATCGGGCCGTCTCGTTCACGCTGGAAATAGCGACAAGCCCTGAAGGGCCAACCCTGAACCTGCTCAGCGAAAGCGGCGCGACCTCGAATGCAAGCGCGGCGCTGGGGACTGCGACAACCTGAGCAATCGCCGCCCTGACGATCCCCGCGTGAACAACAAGCGCAATCGGGCCGTCTATGGCATGGGCGCGTTCGGCCAGTTCCTGCAAGGCAGGCCATGCGCGGGCGCAAACCGCATTGAAACTTTCGCCTTTGGGTGGCGCGTAAGCAGCCAGATCTGCCCCTTCCAGCGGGCCAAGGTCGGGCAATTCGGCATAAGCCAGCCCTTCGTGGTCGCCGAAACTCTGCTCCCACAGCCTTGCATCCGCTGGTATGTCGCGGCCATCGGTCCAGATCGCAGCAGCCGTTTGGCGGCACCTGCGTGCGGGGCTGCTGATCACCTGTGCGACGCCGCCAAGGCACCGTCGCAAACCCGGGATGTCAGCCGCATCCAGACATGCCGGCGCATCGGTGCGCCCGAACAGGCGGCCCTGTTCGGCAATCGGCGCGTGACGGATCAGGATAAGTGACGCCAAAGGCGCATTTTTTCCGGCCATGTTGACGCCTGCATGTTCCCTTTCACTTCGAAACCTGCTTTTCCATAAACCCATGGAAAAGTCGATGCTGATAACGGGCGGTGCAAGGTCGGGGAAGTCTGCGCTGGCAGAGCGTTACGCCGTGGCCGCGACCGGCCGCGCCATCTATGTTTCCACCGCCGAAGTGCATGACGCCGAAATGGCTGCGCGCATTGCCGCCCATCAGGCCAGGCGCGGCCCGGAATGGTCGCATATCCATGCGCCTTTTGCGCTGGCTGATAAGCTGCGGCAGTCCGATGGCGGACACCCGCGACTGGTAGACTGCCTGACGCTGTGGCTTAGCAATCTGATCCTGTCGGACGGCGACTGGCGCGCCGAAACCGCCACTCTGCTCGACGCGCTTGCCGACCAGACGGCACCGGTAATCTTTGTCACGAACGAGGTTGGCGCCGGCATCGTTCCCGAAAACCGCCTGGCCCGCGACTTTCGCGATGCAGCAGGCTGGGTCAACCAGACCATCGCTCAAGCCTGCGACGAGGTCGTGTTCTGCGTGGCGGGCTACCCCATGAAAGTGAAATCCAATGACCATTCTCTCTGATCTGCATTCTCTGGACGCTATCGCGGCACTGCATCTGCCGGAATGCGATCACGCGGCGGCCGCCGCTGCCAAAGCGCGTCAGGACAGCCTGACCAAACCGCCCGGATCGCTTGGCCGTCTTGAAGAGCTGGCGATTTTCATGGCGGGCTGGCAGGGCCGCGAAAGGCCCCACATTGCCCGCGCCCAGGCGCTTGTCTTTGCCGGGAACCACGGAATTTGTGATCAGGGCGTAAACCCGTTTCCCCAAGAGGTGACGGCGCAGATGGTGGCCAATTTTCAGGCCGGCGGTGCCGCAATCAACCAGTTATGTCGCGCCAGCGGTGCCGATCTGTCTGTTGTCGCATTGGATCTGGATCGCCCGACGCGGGATTTCACGCAAGGCCCCGCGATGGATCCAGCCGAGACGATCGAGGCAATGCAGCGTGGTGCAGACGCCGTTGATCCCGAAGCATCGGTCCTTGTCCTTGGTGAAATGGGGATCGGCAATTCGACTGTTGCGGCGGCACTGGCCTGTGCGGCCTTTGGGGGTGTCGCGACCGGATGGGTCGGGCGGGGAACCGGGTCAGACACTGACGGGCAGGCGCACAAGGCGCGAGTCGTCGAAGCGGGCGTTGCCCGTCATCAGGCGGCGCGGGGCATGGCGATGCTCGCGGCGCTTGGCGGGCGGGAACAGGCGGCCATCTGCGGCGCGGTTCTGGAGGCGCGCGCGCGGTTGATGCCGGTCATACTGGATGGTTATATCTGCACCGCCTCGGTCGCCCCGCTGTTCGATACCGCCCCAAGGCTGCTGGATCATTGCCTTGTCGGCCATGCCAGCGCGGAACCGGGCCACCTTCACCTGCTGGAGGCAATGAACAAACCTCCGATCCTCTCAATGCAGATGGCCCTTGGCGAAGGATCGGGCGCGGCGCTGGCGCTTGGCGTTTTGCGCGCCGCGCTGGAATGCCACAACGGCATGGCCACTTTTGCCGAGGCCGGAGTGTCGGACAGATGAAACCCGCGACGGCCCGGATTGCGGAACTGCAACTCGCGGTCATGCTGCTGACACGCCTTCCCGCAGGCCAGTTGAAAGATCCCGCGCCAAAGCTCTCGGAGGCACAATGGGCCTATCCGCTTGTCGGACTGATCGTCGGGCTGATCGCCGGGATCGGGCACGGCGCGGCGACAGGTCTTGGGGCCAGCCCGGCGCTTGCGGCTATCCTGTCCCTTTCCGCCATGATCCTGTCCACCGGCGCATTGCATCAGGATGGACTGGCCGATTTTGCGGATGGGATGTGGGGTGGCCACGACAAGGCGCGCCGGCTGGAGATCATGCGCGACAGCAGGATCGGCAGTTACGGTGTTCTGGCGCTCGGACTGTGTTGCGCGATCTGGAGCGCCTCGGTGGCGCAGTTGGCCGGCTCTGCGGATTTGGCCGCATTCCTTGCCATCGGCGTGCTGAGCCGCATCGCAATGACCGTCTGCGTTGCAACAATGCCACCCGCCCGAAACGATGGGCTAGGCGCGCAGGCCGGGCGCGATACGCGCGCAAACCTGACGGTGTCGGCGTTTCTGGCGTTGGGGGCGGTCATTGCGCTTGGTCTGGATGGTCTGATCGTGATGCTGGTGGTCGCGGCGGTGACTCTTGTTATTGCAAGGACCGCGCAACAGCGTGTCGGCGGGCAGACAGGCGATGTTCTGGGCGCGGTTCAATTCCTTGCGGAAACTTCTGCCTGGGCAACGCTTGCCGTACTGAGCAACTAGGGTCCGGCCGGGCGGACAAGTCCCTCGCGGATTTCCACCTCTGCGGTTGTGATCTGCGCCCGGAACGCGGCAGAGTGGCTGACCAGAAGGATCGCCTGCGGCAAACCTTGCAGGATTTCGATCAACCGCGCCTCGTTTTTCACATCCAGCGCATTTGTCGGCTCGTCCAGCAACAGGACTTCCGGCTCCATCGCCAGAACGGTTGCCAGCGTCACCAGACGTTTTTCGCCTCCCGACAGCTTGTGGGTGATGCGGTCGCGCAGATGGGTAAGCCGCAGATCCGATAGCAGCCGGTCTACGATCTCCAACGCCTCGGATTTCGATTTGCCAAGGTTCAGCGGTCCAAAGGCGATATCCTCGGCGACGGTGGGGCAGAACAGCTGATCGTCAGCATCCTGAAACACCAGGCCGATCCGGCGGCGGACCTCGTGAAAATCGGGCTCTTGTGTGCGGGGCTGGCCAAAGGCGCGGATCGTGCCGCGCTGCGGTGCCTGAAGGCCAAGGATCACCCGCAGCAGCGTGGATTTGCCCGACCCGTTCGGGCCGGTCAGGGACAGCCGCTGACCGGGCAGCAATTGCAACGCCGCACCCGCCAAGATGGCAGGCTGACCGGGATAGCTGATATGGATGTCTTCCAGTTCGATCAACGCCATGCGATTTCCAGACAGATCAACAGCAACAGCGCGCCACCGAACAGGGCAACAAACCGCCGGTCCGCCACCGTCAGAGCAAAATCCTGCAACAAATGGATGCGCCCGGAAAAACCACGACATTTCATTGCCTGCAATATCCTTTCAGATCGTTCGATTGCGCGCACGAGCATCATCCCCACCAGATACCCGAAGCTGCGATAGGTATGCCAGTTGGTGCCGGGCCGAAAGCCGCGCACCTTCATGGCCGCGCGCAGCCGCAGGTATTCCTCGCGCAGAACCTCGATATAGCGGATCGTGAACATCAGCAGATGCACAAGAGTTTCGGGCATCCGCAGCTTGTGCAGCGCGTGGCCCAGTGTCACAGGCTCCATCGTGCCGACCAGTGTCATCAACGCCAGAATAACCGCATTAGCCGTCAGGGCGATTTCCACGCCGCGCCACAGCCCTTGCCAGCTGGCGGTCGCGCCCCAAAGCGTGAAAATGGGATCGCCCGGCACTGTAAAGGGCAACAGCAGCAACATGAAAATGATAAAGCTGTCCATCATCGCCATGCGTTTCAGGGTCGGGCGCAAAGGCAGGCGTGACAGCAACAGAAGGCCCATCGACAGACCCAATGCGACGCTCAGCGTCATCAACGACGACAGCCCCACCACCACGATGCCGAAGCTGATCGCGGCAAGAATACGCACCCGTGGATCGACGCTGCCGATCCGGCCCGACACGCGCAGCGCGCCGGTTTCGGTCAGCGTCTTTTCATTCTGTCCAAGCGCATGTGCCACGTCCTAGGCCTCCGGCTTGCGGCGCGCCGCAAGGTAAAAGCCCAGCCCGAACAGCCCCACGATATAGCCGATGCCGCCAAGGATGGTCTGAAAGCCGTTATGCTCCTTATAGGCCGCGATCTCACGGCGAAGGGGGCGGATTTCGTCGCGCACCGCCTCGGCGATGGCCTGCCGCTCTGTTCCGGTCAACGTCGCGACCGTGACGCCGCCCGTCGCTTGAGGTATTTCGGTCGTGGCGGATTTCGCACCTTCCGGTGCCGCTTCGCCAAGAATCTCGGCCACCTGATCGGCAGGCATCGTTACCTCGGCGACATGGCCTGCCCCCAGATTGACGCTGAACACATGCGCCACGGGCTGAGAGGGGACAAAGGTAAAGAACCCGTCCCCATCGGTGATCGCACGGCCCAGTTCGACACCATCCGGACCGGTCACGACGACCTCTGCATTTGTGGCCATGTCACCGTTTGAAAACCCGATTTCGCCTTCGATGGCTTCACCGGCGGGGAACACCCCCGCGATGACCTTATGTGCCAGCGCAGGCATGGGGGCCACGATCACCGCCAGAGCAAGGATCAGATGTTTCATGCGGGGAGTCCTTTGACGAACAGCTCGGGTTTGACCTTGCGTGCAAGCAATATGGCAAAGCCGGTAAGCACGGCCTCGATGGCCATGACCGGAACATGAGCAAAGAAAACCAGTTTCGCGGCGGGCAGGAATTCATCGCCCGACATGGCCAGAGAAACGGCAACCATCCCCGTCGTTGCGGCAATGGCAAAGGCCCCGCCGACACCGCCCCAGATGGCACCCTGAACCGGCGAGCCGCGCCCGATCAGCCGCCCGAACACCATCCAGGCCAGCACGGCGGGCAGCGCGATGTTCACCGTATTGACCCCAAGCACCGTCAACCCGCCAAAGCCGAAAAACACCGTCTGCAACAACAGGCCGACAAACAGCGCCGGAAAAGCGGCGCAGCCAAGCAAAAGCCCGGCCAGACCGTTCAGAATCAGATGCACCGAGGATGGCCCGATGGGCACATGGATCAGCGAGGCGACAAAGAAACTGGCCGACAGCACCCCCGCAGCGGGGATGCGTTCCAATGTCAGGCTGCGCAGGCCAAGCGCGATGCCGCCCACTGCCGCAACCGCCCCGGCGATCACCACCGGATTGGACAGCGCGCCATCTACGATGTGCATGGCCGGATCACTCCATGTCCCAGGCGCGGATCCAGATCACCGCGTCCTGGCTCAGTTCCTTGCCGTCATGCTCGGTCGCAGGGCCAGAGCCGAGCGCGGCAAAGCCCCAATATCCGGCCTTGGGGACCCCGAAAGTGAAATACCCGTTGCTATCGGAAACGGCGACAATGGTTCCACCGGGCATCGCGCCCACGACCGGCGCGCTTGAGGCAGCACTTTCCATGTCGGGCTCGGCCGCCATGTATTCGATTTCGATCTCGGCACCGGCAACCGGCTGGCCCTCGGCCAGGACCTGCCCGGTAAAGGTCGACCCGGCCAAGATGTTGTAAGGCTTGTTGAGCGGCACGATTTCCGTGGGCAAGCCGACCGGGTTCATCCAGTCAGTTGGCAATTCGCTGCGGTTCAGGAACGCCTTGGTGATCTGCTGGATATAGATATCCTCGGATTCCTCGTAATAAGGGATCGGCACCGTGACCAGAATGTAATCACCCGAGCGTTTGACCGGCACGCTTCCCTTGAAGGCGGCACCGCTGTTTTCGCCGCCGGTGAATTGCACGGGCTCCAGCGTGTCCTGCAGGTCAGTCTTCTCGCCATTATGGATCATGTAGAAGTCTTGTGGCAGATCCAGGTCCATCACATGACCGTTGTCCATCGGATGCCAGAAGATCAGCTTTACCGGCACATCGCCGGGGCGTTCGATCATCGTGTCCGTGGTATATTCCAGCAGGAAATGTCCCGAGGCCATCGCAGGCAGGGTCAGCGCAACAGCGCTGGCAATAAGGGTCTTTTTCATCAATCCGTCCCGTCTATGGTGCCACACCCGGCACCTTTTTCATTTGAACGGCGGGGAAGGATCGGACCGGGACGGTGCACCAGAGATCGGCGCGCGGATGCCACGGCCAAACGCACACCCCGGCGTCCGGTGGATGCGCCCCGTTTACCATGGGGCACATGTCCGGCAGGTCTCCTGGCTTGCGGGTCAATGCGTTGGGCCAGCCTTCCCGGATTGCTCCAGTGGCATATTGGCCCTGCTCGCCGCTGACAGTTGCGGGGGCAGCTGTAGATTTGGCGCGAAACGGCACCGCACTACATTCCCTCTTTCGCCCGAAAAACAACGGGACCGGTCATGGCGCTTAATTGACAGAACAGGATGCGTGGCGTCAATCCATAATACGCGCCGCAGGCCACCAGATCTGTGCGACGGCCCTAAGACTCGGCGGTGCGCGCGCGCAACAGATAGGTATCCATGATCCAGCCATGCCGCGCCCGCGTCTCTGCTCGGATTTGGATAATCCGTTGCGCGACATCGCCAATCCGGCCATGCTCCAGAATCTGTTCCGGCATTCCCAGAAAGGCCCCCCACCAGATACGCGTATCGGCGGGCAGGGTCTGAAAGGTGCAATAGCCATCCAGCATCACGACCAACGTCTCTGCGTCCTCGGGCCAGCCATGATCGCGCAGCCGCCGCCCTGTGGTGATCGTCACCGGCCCGTTGAGCGTGTTCAGTGTCAGCGCATGCGCCGCCGTCAGGGCCTGAATGGCAGTGATACCCGGCACCACCCGCAGGCGCGGCACGGGGGTCAGCCGCCGGGCAATGCGCAGCGTGCTGTCGTATAGCGAAGGATCGCCCCAGACCAGCAGCGCCACCGGCCCGGCCTGCCCTGCCCCGGCCAGCGCGCTCTGCCAGCGGCGGGCAATCTCGTCATGCCAGCGCGCGACTCTTTCGGGATAAGGCAAGGCGGGGTCGCGCACCGGGTAGTCAAAGGTGACAACCCGCGCCTGCGTGCCGCTGGCATTCAGGATGTGGTATCGCAACGCCGCCAGATCGCCCTTGCCCGCGCCCTTGTCAGGCACCAGCACCACTGCCGCATCGCGCAGCGCCTGCATTCCCTCGCCGGTGACATGCGCCGGGCTGCCGGTGCCTATCCCGACCAGCCAAAGATCGAAGGATGCGGCAATCATGCCGGTGGCTCGGCCAAGGGGCCATAAAGGATCAGCGCCGCGCTGTCGCCCACCTCCTGTGACAGCCGTGCGGCCAGAGTTGTAACATCCGATCGGGTGATCTGCTGTTCAGGCCGGCTGACATCCTCGGCCAGAATGGCGGGCGTATCGGGCGGCAGGCCATGTGCCAGCAGGCGCGCCAGAAGGCCCGGAAAGGTCCGCTTGCCCATGAATATCACCGTCGAGGCTGTCGGATCGGCCAGCGCGGTCAGGCTGATGTCGTCAGGTAGCTTTCCGGTCACGTCATGGCCGGTGACAAATTGCACCCGGCGCGCTGTCAGACGGCGGGTCAGAGGTATGCCCGCCGCCGCCGCCGCCGCCACGGCAGAGGGCACGCCGGGAATGATCTCATAGGCGATACCCGCAGCGCGCAGGGCGACCAACTCTTCCTCCAGGCGGCCGAAAAGGCCGCCATCGCCGGATTTCAGCCGCACAACGCGCTGGTCGGTCTTCGCGTAATCCACCAGCAGGCGACTGACATGGTCCTGCTGCGGAGACGCGCGCCCGGCGCGTTTGCCGACCCCTATCAGATCCGCACCGCTACGCGTATGGGCGAGGATCGGACCCGCGCTGAGATCATCGAACAACACCGCATCCGCGCGCTTCAATCGGTCCACCGCCTTGAGCGTCAGCAATTCGGGATCACCGGGGCCGGAGCCCACGAAACTGACAAAACCGGTCATCGTGGGGCCTCTTGCGCGGTGATCAGATGAAAGAACGTGCCGGTGACATGGCCCCGGCATGATCCGGTCTCGGGCACCGGCGCCCCATCGGCATCCGCCACCCGCGCCAGCGGTGCGTCGGGCTGTTCAAGGATCGTGGAATAGTGGAATTCATGCCCCAGAAGCTGCGTCCCCGCAGCGTGTCCCGGCATCGGGGACAGCAGATCGACACGTCGATAGCCCAGGTGGAACTTGCGTTTCTCATAGCTGGTCACAAGGCCCAGCAGACCGGCCATTTCATGCGCGGTTCCCTCCTTGTCGATCAGCGCCGCGCCAAGCGCCATATAGCCGCCGCATTCGCCGTGAACCGGGCGCGAACGCGCGTGCCGGATCAGACCTGCGCGAAAGCGGCTCGCCGCTGCCAGCCGCCCTGCGTGCAGTTCTGGATACCCTCCCGGCAGCCAGACGAGATCGGCACTGGCGTCGGGTGCTTCGTCTGCCAACGGCGAGAAGGGAAGGATTTCCGCACCTGCCGCGCGCCAGCCCTCCAGCTGGTGCGGATAGGTAAAGGAAAACGCCGCGTCCTGCGCCAGTGCAATCCGCCCCGCCGGTGCAGATGGCCAAGGTCGCGCGCCGTCTTGACCGCGCTGGCCACGGGCGGCGTTGCGCAGCGCGTCCAGATCCACATGGGCGCGCAGGAAATCGGCATAGGCGGCAATCGCGGCCTCCAGATCAGGATGCTCGGCTGCCTGAATCAGACCCAGGTGCCGCTCGGGCAAGACGAGATCGCCGCGCCGGGGCAAGGCACCCAGCACGGTCACGCCGGCCTTTTCCATCCCCAGTCGCGCCAGCCGCTCGTGGCGCGGTGAGGCCACGCGGTTCAGGATCACACCGGCAAAGGGCAGATCGGGTTGGTAGGCCTGAAACCCAAGCGCCGTCGCAGCGGCGGATTGCGCCTGCCCACTGACATCGACCACCAGAACCACGGGCCACCCCATGTGCCGCGCCGTTTCGGCGGAACTGCCGAAACCGCTTTGACCGCGTGTGGCGACGCCATCGTAAAGACCCATCGACCCTTCGGCGATACAGATATCCGCACCCTGCGACTGGGCCGTGACTGTGCCAAGAAGATCCGCCCCCATCGCCCAGGTATCAAGGTTGAACGAGGCCCGCCCGCACGCCGCGCGGTGAAACGCGGGATCAATGTAATCGGGGCCGGATTTATAGGGCTGCACGGTCAGCCCCTCTTCGGCCAACACCCGCAGCAAGCCCAGCATGACCGTGGTCTTGCCGGTCCCTGACGACGGGGCCGAGATCATCAGGCCGGGCGGAACGAAGGCCGGATCAACCATCGCCGTGGCTCCAACCCGCCCAGGGGCTGTCCGCGCTTTGCGGTCGATAGCGCCGGTCGTAATCCACCGAATAGAGGCAGCTTTCGTCAAACCCCTCTCCGGCCAGCGCCGGCCCGACAAGGATCAGGGCAGTACGGGTGATCTCGGCGTCCAATCGTCCGGCAATGTCGGCCAGCGTGCCGCGAATGATCCGTTCATCCGGCCAGCTTGCGCGATAAACGACGGCAGCAGGACAGTCAGCCCCGTAGGCCGGGGTCAGATCAGCGGTGACGGCGGCAATGTTCTGCACCGAAAGGTGGATGGCCAGCGTCGCCCCCGTGGCCGCGAAGTTGGTCAGCGTCTCGCCCGTTGGCATGCTGGAGGCGCGTCCAGGCGTCCGCGTCAGAACAACCGATTGCGCCAGTCCGGGCAAGGTCAGCTCGGTTCCGAGCGCGGCGGCGGCAGCGGCAAAAGACGGCACCCCCGGCGTGACCGACACGGGGATGTCCAGCGCCCGCAGGCGGCGCATCTGCTCGCCCATCGCGGACCAGACCGAAAGATCCCCCGAATGCAGCCGCGCGACATCCTGACCTGCCGCGTGGGCCGCCTGCATATGCGATATGATGGCATCCAGATCCAAGGCCGCTGTGTTGATGATGTGCGCCTCCGCTGGGCAATGGGCCAGAATTGCCTCGGGCACCAAAGATCCGGCATAGAGGCAGACCGGACACGCCGCGATGATGTCCCTGCCCCGCAGGGTCAGAAGGTCCGGTGCGCCGGGTCCGGCTCCGATAAAATGAACGGTCATGTCGCGTCTCCTATCGCGATTGCGCAGGTTGCCAGCCTGTCCGGTGAAATCAGTCTTGCCGCCAGCAGGCGCGCGCCCGGCCCCGCTGCGGCCAGTGCTGCCGCTTCGGCCACGCTGCCGGTGCCATAATGGTCGTGCGATGCGACCGAGTGGGTCTGAACCGGCTGTATGACGAGCTTATCCGCCCGAACCGCCACAACCGGCAGACCAAGCGCCTGCGCAAGGTCGATGAATGGCGCGGCCTTGGCCTTGGCCGATGCTGTGGCCAAGCTGTCAGGCGCAACGCCGTGCAATTCAAGAGCGCTGCGCAGACTGCCCATATCCGCCCTGCTGCGAAATCCGAAGCCCGCGACAATCATAGCGTCACGCTCCATTGTACGATGGGATAGTTGGCTTTCCAGCCCCGCCCCGACCCCAGCGGCGCGGCGCGGGCCAGTTCGATGCGAAGCAGATCACCACCCCGCCGTGCCTGTGTCTGCGTCAGCAAGGCCTCGCTTTCCAGCGTCACGGCATTGGCCACCAGCCGCGTTCCGGCCGGTAATGTCGCCTCAAGCCAGTTCAGAAGATCATCGGACAGCCCCCCGCCGATAAAGACGCAATCGGGCGTCTGCAACTCTTCAAGCGCGGTGGGGGCCTCGCCTTCGATGACCTGCAACCGATCCACCCCCAGCGCCGCCGCGTTCGCCGCGATGCGCGCCGCGCGCGCGGGGTTGCGCTCGATCGTGGTGGCACTCAGGCTGGGATCGCCCAGAAGCCATTCGATCGCGATCGACCCCGAGCCGCCGCCGATGTCCCAAAGGTGCTCGAACGGGCGCGGGGCCAGCGCGGACAGGGTCAGCGCCCGGACCGGCCGTTTCGTCATCGTGCCGTCGCTGTCGAAAAAAGCATCCGGCCGGCCGCTGGCCAGCGGCAGCGCCACGCCGGTGCCCGCAACCTCTATTGCCGCGCAGACCGGGTGCGCATGGTTGTCGGTGACCCCGTCGGCGGCGCGTATATCGCTGCGCCGCGCCTGCGGCCCACCCAGCGATTCCAGTACGCTGATCCGCGACGCGCCCCAGCCCTGTGCTGTCAGATACTGCGCCAGAGTCGCCACCGCCGCCCCATCGCGCAGCAGCACGATCAGCCGCACGCCCGTCGCAAGCGCCGGTCGCAACCGGCTCAAAGGCGCTGCGTGCAGCCCGAAACACCGCGTTTTCTCCAACGCCCAGCCCATGACATTGGCCGCAAGCGAAAAGGTCGAGACACCGGGCAAGGCGCGCCATTCCCCCGGTGCGAGGTGCCCCATCATGCTGGTTCCCGCCCCGAACCAGAATGGATCGCCCGAGGCCAGCATGACAACGCGCCGACCACGATATTTCAACAAGAGGTCCACCCCGTCCGCGAAAGGCACCGGCCATGTCACAAGCTCGGCCCCGTGCGGCGGCAAAAGCGCCAGCTGACGCTGCGCCCCCATGACGATTTCCGCAGATCCAAGCGCGTCAAGGCTTGCACGAGACAGGCCATCCGGCGCATCTTCGCCAATCCCGATGATGGTCAGCCACGGAGCCTCATACATGGAGCAAAACCCCCTCATCCTTGGTGGCACAACCGAGGCAACGGCGCTTTGCCTCGCGCTCAGCGCGGCTGGCATGGGCGGCACCGTATCCCTTGCGGGCCGCGTGGTGCGCCCCGTGCGGCAGCCCCTGCCCCAGCGCATCGGCGGCTTTGGGGGCATAGCGGGGCTGGTACGATACCTGGCAGATCACCGCATCAGCCATGTCATCGACGCAACGCACCCTTTCGCCGCACAAATAAGCGCCAACGCGGTCCGCGCCTGCGCAGAGGCACAGGTGCCCCTGATCGCACTTGGCCGCGCGCCCTGGTCTGCCGGGCCGGACGACAATTGGACCCATGTGCCGGATATTGCGGGCGCGGTCGCGGCGCTGAACCGCCCCGCCGCCCGCGTCATGCTGGCCGTCGGACGAATGCATCTGGCCGAATTTGCCCCGAACCCGCAGCATTTCTACCTGCTGCGCCTGATCGACGCGCCGGAGGCCGCGCTGCCCTTTCCCGATTGCCGTGTCGTACAGGATCGCGGCCCGTTCACGACCAAAGGCGATCTTGCCCTGATGCTGGCACACCGGATCGACCTTGTGGTTTCCAAGAATTCGGGCGGCACCGGTGCGCAGGCCAAGCTGTTGGCGGCGCGCGCACTTGGCATTCCGGTCGTGATGATCGATCGGCCTGCCTTGCCCCCGCGCCGCGAAGTGCATGATGTCGCAGCGGTTCTGGACTGGCTGGGTCATGGCAGGACCGATCTGGGCGTGTAGACGATCGGGCGCGGCGCGCCCTCGATCACCCGTGTATTCGAGGCACCTACGATGACCACTGTGCGCATATCCGCCATCTCGGGGAGCGCGTCATTCAGGGGTATGACACGGATCTCCTCCTCGGGCGTGGACACGGCCCGCGCAAAGATCACCGGGCGCGCATCACCGCAAGCCTTTTGCAAAAGGTGCAGCGCGCGCGCGAAACCTTCGGGTCGGGATTTCGAGCGGGGATTGTAGAATGCCATCGCGAAATCGCCCTCGACCGCGAGGCGCAGGCGTTTTTCGATCAAGGCCCAGGGTTTCAGATTATCGCTCAGATTGATGGCGCAAAAATCATGCCCCAGCGGCGCGCCGATCCGGGCGGCAGCGGCCAGCATGGCGGTAATTCCCGGCAGAACCTCTATGTCCAGGTCGCGCCATATTTCCGGCCCATCCTCCAGCGCCTCGAACAGGGCCGAGGCCATCGCAAAGACGCCGGGATCGCCGGAGGAAACCACCGCCACTTTGCAGCCTTCAGCGGCAAGCGACAGGGCATGGCGCGCCCGCTCAAGCTCGACCCGGTTGTCGCTGGGATGCAGTGTCAAACCTGCGCGCGGCGCTATTCTGGCAACATAGGGAATGTAGCCGATCACATCGCTGGCCGCTGCAAGCGCATCAGACACCTGCGGCGTGACCAGATCATCTGATCCGGGGCCAAGCCCTGCGATTTTCACCCAGCCCGTCATGGCCTGCGCCCCTGCCCATGCACGACAATGATCGAGAAATAGGGCGTGATCCGGCCTTCGGCATCCGACAGTCGCTGGACGGTCTGGCCCGGCATGCTGGCATATTCGATCAGCCAGGCATCTTCGTATTTTCCCGCCGCCTCCAATGCCGCGCGAACCTTTTCGATATTGCGCCCGATCTTCATCACGACCAGCGCATCGGTGGTCTTCATCCGCTCCGTCAGGTCAGCCGCGTTTAGCGTCCCCATCAGCACGGTCAGGACATCGTCGCCCCAGGTGACCGGACTGCCTGTGGCGGTCCATGCCGCCGACATGCCGGTGATCGCCGGCACGACCTGCACCGGAACGTCATCTTTCAGCCGTGTGTAGAGATGCATGAACGACCCGTAAAAAAACGGATCGCCCTCGCTTAGGACAATCACATCCTCGCCCCTTGTGGCCAAGGCGCGCAAATGCGCGGCGCACTCGGCGTAAAACCGCGACAGAATTTCGTTGTAACGCGGATCGGTCACGGGAATTTCGGTTGTGATCGGGTATTCCATCGCAAATTCAACAGCATCCGGGCGCACCAACCCCTCGATGATCGCGCGTGCCTGACCGGTACGGCCGGCTTTGCGAAAATAGGCGATATGGCGCGCGCCGGTCAGCAGCCTGTGGGCGCGCAGGCTCATCAGGTCTGGATCGCCGGGGCCAAGGCCAACGCCGTGGATCGTTCCGACGTTCATTCCGCGCGGCTCGCGATGGCGTTGATTGCGGCGACGGTGATGGCGCTGCCGCCCAGACGCCCCTCCACGATGCAGCACGGCACCGGTTGATCTGCCCAAAGCGCATCCTTGCTTTCGCGCGCGCCGACAAAGCCGACAGGGCAGCCGATGATCGCGGCGGGGCGCGGACATTCCGGGTCTTCGAGCATGTTCAGCAGGTGGAACAGCGCGGTGGGCGCGTTGCCGATTGCGACCAGCGCACCGCCCAGATGCGGGCGCCACAACTCCAGCGCGGCAGCGGACCGGGTGTTGCCCATCTGCGCCGCAAGGTCACGCACACGCGCGTCATGCAAGGTGCACATCACCGGATTGTCCGCCGGCAGACGCGCCCGAGTGACGCCTTCGGATACCATGCGCGCATCGCAGAGGATCGGCGCGCCGCCTTCCAGTGCCGCGCGCGCTGCATCGGCAAATCCCGGCGACAACCATACGTCCCGTTCCAGACCGACCAGCCCGGCGGCATGGATCATGCGCACCACAATCGGTTCCTCTGAGGGCGAGAAGCGATCCAGATCGGCCTCGGCCCGGATCATGGCAAAGGATTGGCGGTAGATCTCCGCACCATCGGTTTCATAGGTATACGGCATCGTAGGTCAGAATCCTTCAGTCATCAGGTCGTCGGGGTGTAGCCCGGTTGTAAGGGGTGTATTGTCGGCGCAGCCCGCCCGCACCAGATCGAATGCGCCGTTCCGCCCGATCAGCGTCACATCGGCGGGTCGCGCCCGCGCACAGCCCTTGGAACAGCCCGACACATGCAGGCTGCCCTGCATCCGTGGTGCCAGTGCCCGCGCCAGATCACGCGTTTCGACGCTGGCGGATGGGCAAACCGGCGCGCCGGGGCAGGCATCGACGCGCATCAGCGGATCGTCAGGTGCCGTGATGAAGGCAGTCGTGGTGGACAGACCCGCCCCTTCCAGCAGGAACGTCCGCCACGGCGTCAGTCTTAGTCCCGCCGCGCCCTTCAGGGCAATCTTCAAGGCGCGCGCGTCGATCTGCCCGAAAGGCGCACCGACCAGTGCCCCAAGGGGATGCAGGCCGATTTCCGCTTGCGCGGCAGTTGCGCGCGGTGGCGCGTTTGACCAGTCTTCGGGCAGGATGTCGCGGGCCGATACCAACGCCATTCGGCGTGCCTGCGGCGTGACATGATCGGCCAGCCATACTGCCATCTCGATCAGCGCGGGTATCGCCGTTGCGACCGTCACGGCGCGTCCGCAAGCGGCACCATCTGCGCGCAGGATCAAGCCCGACTGACCCTGCTCGATCCTGATGTCGGCGGAACAGCGGGTCAGTTGCGGCCCCGCCGGATCGCAATCGACCGCAAAGCCGACCTTTGCAGGCAAGTCGGGCAGATCAGCAAGGCGGTCCAGCAACGCGCGCGCAAGCCGGGCCGTCAGATCGCCCTCGGTCCAGAAAGGCGCAACCAGAATGTTGCGGCGTTCCTCTGTCGTTGGGTTCTCATCCAGCAGGCCCAATGCGCCCAGCCCTGCCAGAACGGCATCGTGATCCGCCTCGGCCACGCCGCGTATCTGTAGATTGGCGCGATTGGTCAGGTCGATGGATCCCGACCCGTAGCGCAAGGCGATGTCGCACAGCCCTGCGCCCTGGTCCGGTGTCAATCGTGCCAGCCTTGGCCGCACACGCATCACCAAACCATCCGCCGACAGCATCGGACGGTAAGCACCGGGGCACCAGCCTTTGACGGTGGGGGGCGTTGTCATTGCAGCCCCTCCAGAGCGGCGACAACGGAATTGCGCCGGGTTTGCCACAGGCCCGCCCGCAGCAGATCGGCAAAACGCGCCTGCATCGCCGCATGAGCTTGCGGGTTGGCGTCGCGCAAAAAGCCATCGGTTTCCGGGTCTCCCAGCGTGGCGTCGTGGTACAGATCGAACAGATGGGGCGCGACCGCACCGGCCAGATGCGCGAAGCTGGCCATATGATCCAGCGTTGCAGCGATCTCGGACGCACCGCGAAAGCCGTGTTGTTTCATCCCCGCGATCCAGCCGGGATGGGCGGCGCGCGCATGAACCACGCGGGCAATCTCTTCGGACAATGCACGCGCTCGTGGACGCGCAGGATCAGTATTGTCCAGATGATAAAGGGCTGCGCGCCCGCCCGCGATCTGTTGCGCGGCGGCAAAGCCCGCTTCGTGGGCGGCGTAATCACTGGCCAGCAAGAGATCGGTCTCGGGCAGGTCCTGCGCATGCACGAAACCGTCGGCCTGCGCCACCCGGTTCCGGATACCTGCCGCGTCCGGCAAGGCCGCTTCGCCGTCCAGCGCCCAACTGCTGGCCTTCAGCCATGCCTCACCCGCCTTGCGCCGCCCTGCGTCGGTGTAGTCATCCAGTGCCGCGCCCATTGCCAGGCCGAACTCGCCCGGTGCGGGGCCATAGACTCGCGCCAGATCGGCGTGCCCGACATAGGGGTTCCAGTCCGCCGCCTCCTCGCGCGCGGCGAGGGCGCGGACGGATTGCGCAAAAAGCGCCGAGAGCGTCGGGAACACGTCGCGAAACAAGCCCGACACCCGCAAGGTCACATCAATGCGCGGGCGTTTCATTTCGGTCAGCGGCACCACCTCGATGCCTGAAACACGTTCGGACCCGGCATCCCAGACGGGGCGAACGCCCAAAAGATCCAGCGCCATGGCGAAATCCTCACCCGCCGTGCGCATCGTGGCCGATCCCCAGAGATCAACGATCAGGCCGCGCGGCCAATCCCCTTCGTCCTGAAGATGGCGGCGGATCAGCTCGTCGGCCAGCCGCACGCCCTGAGCAAAGGCGGCGCGTGTCGGCACTGCGCGCGGATCGGTGGTGAACAGATTGCGCCCGGTGGGCAGCACGTCGCGCCGTCCGCGATAGGGCGATCCCGATGGTCCGGGCGCAATGCGCCGCCCGTCCAGCGCATCCAGAAGCGATTGTCTTTCGCCCTCGACCGACCCGACGGTGGCAAAAGACGTCTTGCCGCGCGGGGCGCGCCCCCAGATATGCAGCCCTTCGCCAAACTGGCTTTCCTTGATGTCGCAGACAAAACGATCGATGCGGGTGATCGCCTCGGCGCTGCATGAGGCCCCGTCCAGCCCAAGATCGCGCTCGACCCCTTGCGCCTGCGCCTCCACCCGGATGTCGGTCTGAAGCCGGTCCCGGCGGCGCGGGTCAAGCCCGTCAGCGTTGGAAAACTCGTCCAGCAGCGCCTCCAGCCGGGCCAGCCGATCCGGCGTGCCGCTCTCGCGCAGCGGCGGCGGGATGTGGCCAAGGGTGACGGCCCCGATCCGGCGCTTGGCCTGCGCAGCCTCGCCGGGATCGTTGACGATGAAGGGATAGATCACGGGCAAGGGGCCGGTCAGCGCCTCGGGCCAGCAGGCACCGGAAAGGGCGACCGATTTGCCCGGCAGCCATTCCAGCGTGCCATGCGCGCCGATATGGACCAGCACATCGCTGTGCTGTTGCAGCCAGAGATAGAAGGCGACATAGGCGTGACGCGGCACGCGCGACAGATCGTGATAGCTGTCTTCGCGCCCGTCTTGCAGCCCACGTTCGGGTTGCAGTGCGACCCAGAGCTTCCCGCAGGCCGTGACGGCAAAGTGAAACGCGCCGTCATGGGCATCGGGGTCATCCTCGGGCACACCCCAGGCGTTTTGAAGGTCGTCCTGCATGGCGGCTGGCATCCTCGCCAGCGCAGTTTTGTAGTCGGTCAGGGGCCAATGCATCTGACGCGCGGCAAACATATCCTGAAGCGCTTTTCCGGTGAGTGGGGTCTCTGCCCCGGTGTCATATCCGGCAGCGGCAAGATCCTCGATGATCGTGCGCGCGGATTGCGGCGCATCAAGGCCAACCGCATGGCCCATATTCCAGTCCTTGCCGGGATAGGTCGACAGCACCAGCGCAACCCGCCGATCCATCGGTGCCTTTTGGGCAAGGTCCAGCCACCCCATGACGCGGCTGGCGATCGCGCCGATACGCTCTTCATCGGCCTGATGGGCCAAACGGGAAAACTGCAAATGACTGTCGCGCGGGCCGGCTTGCTTGAACGAGGCGACCCCGGCCAGTATGCGCCCGTCCACCTCTGGCAAGACGACATGCATGGCCAGATCGGCGGGCGAAAGACCACGTTCGGCCTTGGCCCAGGCGTCTCGGGCCGCGGTGGCAAGCACCACCTGGAACACCGGCACCCCGGCCGCATCCAGCGGCGAGCGGCCATCGTCGCCCTTGCCGGAAAAGGCGGTGGCGTTGACGATGGCATCGGGGCGCAGATGCGTGATCTGGCGACGCAGCCAGCCCGCCACTTCCGGTGTCTTGAGCGATGGCACGAACACCGCCAAGACATCGCAGCCGCGCCCGCGAAACGCAGAGAAAAGCGCCTTGATCGGTGCCAGATCGGCGGCGACCAGATAGGATCGATAAAAAACGAGGACGATGCGGCGCTGCCCCGCCAGCGCCTCTGGCTGGCCCAATGCCGATACCGGGCAGGCCGGCCCCGCCTCCGGGGTCCATGCCCCGACCGGGGGCAAGCCCTTGGCCCCCTGCACCGGCCCCGCATACAGACCCGCCGCCAACGCCATTTGTGCCAAGGCGGCCTGCGCGGCAACTGTCCCGCCGGTATCGCAAAGATGCGCCAACCTGCGCAGGGTAGAAAGCGGCAAGGTGGACATCTCGTCCAACCGGCTGTCGGGCCGCCCGTCGCCGGGCAGGACCGCAAGCGCAATCCCGTGTGTGCGTGCCAATGCCTGAATATGTTGCAGCCCATACGGCCAATAGGGCACGCCACCGATCAACCGGATCAGGATGCCCTTCGCGCCGGAAAGCGTATTCTCGACATAAGTATCGACCGACAGAGGATGCTTCAACGCGGCAATATTCGCCAGCCGGAGCGAGGGCAAACGCCCCTCGGGCCCACCGCCCCTGTGCCAGCCTTCCGCGAAGGCCCCGAGATCGGAATCAGACAGCGACAACACTACCAGATCCGCGGCATCCTGCCCCAGATCGGTTGGTGTCTCGGTCTCTTCAAGCCCGTGACTTTCGCGAAAGACGACATGCATCGGCAGTTACTCTGCCGCGCGGACCGAGGCCACACCAAGGGCGGCGCGGATCACGTCGGCATTGATGTCGTCATGCTCGGCGATCACCACCAGCCTGCCTTGCCGCGCCTCGTCATTGCGCCACGGGCGGTCATACTGGTGGCGCACGCGCGCGCCCACCGCCTGCACCAGAAGGCGCATCGGTTTGCCCGTCACCGCAGCATAACCCTTGATGCGGAGGATGTTGTGATCACGCGCCAGACCCTCGATCGCGGCGACCAGCGTGGCGGGATCGGCCTGATCGGGAATGTCCACGACGATGGATTCAAAATCGTCATGTTCGTGATCGTCGTGGTCGTCGTGATGGCTGGGCCGGGCCTCCATGTCATCCTCTGCGGCGGCCTCAAGCCCCAGAATGATACGGGCATCAATCACGCCCTCGGCAACCTCGACCACCGGCAAGGGGCGCGGCACCTCGGCCTCGATCAGCGCCTTGGCCTTGGCAACACCTTCGGGACCGGCCAGATCGGGCTTGGTCAGCAGGATGATGTCGGCGCAGGCAATCTGATCTTCGAACACCTCCGACAAGGGTGTTTCGTGGTCGATGCTGTCATCGGCCACGCGCTGCGCATCCACCGCCGCCACGTTGGGCGCGAACCGGCCTGCTGCCACCGCCTCGGCATCGGCAAGGGCAATCACCCCGTCCACGGTGATTTTCGACCGGATATCGGGCCAATCGAACGCCTTGAGCAGCGGCTTTGGCAGCGCCAGCCCCGACGTTTCGATCAGGATGTGATCGGGGCGCGACTCCAGCGCCATCAGCGCCTCTATCGTGGGAATGAAATCATCGGCCACGGTGCAGCAGATGCAGCCATTGGCCAGTTCAAGGATATTCTCGGCCGGGCAATCGGGGATCGCACAGCTTTTAAGGATTTCTCCGTCTACGCCAACATCGCCGAATTCGTTGACGATCACGGCCAGACGCTTGCCGCCGGGGTTCTGCATCAGCCCCCGGATCAGTGTGGTCTTGCCAGAGCCGAGAAACCCGGTGATCACGGTGACAGGAAGTTTCGCAAGATCAGTCATTCAGGGCCTCCTGAGGCTGGGTTATTGGGGGGATACGGGCCACGCAATTGCGCTTGAAATGCTCGGGACGCTCGCGCCAGGGGATCAAGCCGTCATTTGTGATGTGATAGCGCGCAGCACCGTCCAGGATCATTTGCGCGTGATCGACCTCGTCAACATTGGCGAAGACATAGGTCCATTTGTCATCTCCGCCGCGCAGCGCGACGGTGCAGCCGTAATCGCAGTTCTGCAAACATTCGACCGGCGCAATACTGACCCCCGGCGGCATCTCCAGCGCGGTGATCGCATCATAAAGCGCCTCACCGGGGCGGCGCGCATCCTGCGGCATGTCTTGGCCCCGTCGGCATTTGACGCAGACCAAAAGCTGCGTCAGCGGGCCGTCCCGACTTGTAGGGTTTCGTTTGTCTGTCATGGTCTTCGGTCCCATTTAGAAATGGGACGCGGGTCTGATGGCGAGGCGGCACTGACCAGCAGAGCAATCCCCGACACCGGAACACCCCGTCCGGTCGTGGCAACATGTGTTGGCAGGTCTCCCGGCTCACGGATTTAGGGGCGGTGCCCTGCGGTGGATCTGCCTTCCCAGCCTTTGGCCAGTGGCGGTGATCCACCTTTTTCCGTTCTCGGTCGCGGGGGCGGCTGTGCTTAACCGGAAAACCTCCGGGCGCACATTCCCTTTTCACCTGTTTACACAGGCACCAACACAGGTGCAGATGCTCCCAAACCAATTGGATTGTCAAGAACGGGGATGAACAATGACCGACGACATTAATACGCGCCATGCGGATAAAATGCGCAAGATCAAGCAGGCCCGTGACAAGATGATGCAGACCAAGACCGAGGAAAAAGGCCTGATCATCGTCCATACCGGCGCGGGCAAGGGCAAATCGTCATCAGGGTTCGGCATGATCATGCGCTGCATCGCCCACGGCATGCCCTGCGCTGTGGTCCAGTTCATCAAGGGCGATTGGGTGACCGGTGAAAAGCTGTTCCTGCGCGACCGCTTTGCCGATGACTGCCGGTTTTTCGTCTCGGGCGAAGGGTTCACATGGGAAACACAGGACCGCGAACGCGATATAGCGGCCGCGCAAAACGGCTGGAAGATCGCCAAAGAGCAGATCCTCGACCCTGATATTCGCTTTGTTCTGCTCGACGAAATCAATATCGCCCTGCGGTATGACTATCTGGATATCGACGAGGTTGTCGATTTTCTGCTGCACCACAAACCGCCCATGACCCATGTTTGCCTGACCGGGCGCAACGCGAAACCCGAACTGATCGAGGCGGCGGACCTTGTTACCGAAATGACGCTGGTCAAGCATCCGTTCCGCGACGGCATCAAGGCGCAAAACGGTGTGGAGATGTAGGCATGGCGCGGGCGCTGATGATTCAGGGCACCGGGTCCAATGTCGGCAAATCCATGCTGGTTGCAGGGCTGTGCCGCGCCGCCCGCAATCGCGGGTTGTCGGTGGCCCCGTTCAAGCCACAGAACATGTCGAATAACGCTGCCGTCACATCCGATGGCGGCGAGATCGGCCGCGCGCAGGCGCTTCAGGCACAGGCCTGCGGGCTGCGCGCGCATACCGACATGAACCCCGTCCTGCTAAAGCCGGAAACCGACACGGGGGCGCAGGTGATCGTGCAGGGCCAGCGACTGACGACCACCAAGGCCCGCGATTATTTCAAAATCAAGCCCACCCTGATGGCTTCGGTTCTGGACAGTTTCGGTCGGCTGGGCCGCGCGCATGATCTGGTGATCGTCGAGGGGGCTGGCAGCCCGGCGGAAATCAATCTGCGCAAGGGCGATATCGCCAATATGGGCTTTGCCGAAGCCGCCGGAGTGCCCGTTATCCTCTGCGGCGACATCGACCGTGGCGGCGTCATCGCACAGATCGTCGGCACACAAGCGGTGCTGGACCCGGCGGATGCCGCCCGTGTCTGCGGCTTTATCATCAACAAGTTTCGCGGGGATCCGCGTCTTTTCGACGATGGCTATGCCATGATCGAGGCGCACACGGGCTGGCGCGGCTTTGGTGTCGCACCCTGGTTCGCCGATGCTTGGCGCCTGCCTGCCGAGGATGCGCTGGATATCCGACAGGCACCCTCCAAGGGACGTCTGCATATTGTCTGCCTGCAATTCTCACGCATTGCCAATTTTGACGATCTCGATCCGCTTCTGGCAGAACCGGGAGTGCGGGTAACGATGCTAGCTGCCGGGCACCCTCTGCCGGCGGATGCCGATGTGGTGATCCTGCCCGGATCGAAATCGACACGGGGCGATCTGGCATTCTTGCGCGCGCAGGGCTGGGACATCGACCTGATCGCACATCACCGACGCGGCGGCCGCATACTGGGGATATGCGGCGGCTATCAGATGCTGGGGCAAAGCGTTGCCGACCCCGATGGGCTGGAGGGTCCGCCGGGCGTCACGCCCGGACTGGGTTTGCTTGACACCACGACGGTAATGGGGGGCGACAAACACCTGACCGAGGTGACGGGCCGTCATGTGGCCACGGGCCTGCCCTTCAGCGGCTATGAAATCCACATCGGCACCAGCGACGGCCCCGACAGGATGCGGCCCTTTGCCCATGTCGCGGACGCTCCCGAAGGCGCGGTGTCGCCCGATGGCCGGATCAGCGGCAGCTATCTGCACGGGATGTTCGCCGATGATGCGTTTCGCCGCGCCTGGCTTGCCGCACTTGGCGTAAGTACAGGCCCGCAATCCTACAATGGCGTGGTCGAGGAAACACTGGATGCGCTGGCCGCGCATCTCGAGACGCATCTGAACGTCGAGGGTCTTCTGGCTATCGCGCAGACCTGAACGTCCCCTCCGGCTATCTTCCTGGAGACGCGCGACGGAAAGCCTTGCCCTGAAAATTGCTTGGACGGCGATATGCGTAAATGGTGGGATCAGGCTAGCATTCCGAACTGTACGGACTGAACCGTCCCGAGAAGTTCATCCAGACAAGACGCATTCCTGCAATAAAACAAATTATTGAGGCATCTGGTAGGCCCGGCAGGACTTGAACCCGCAACCAAAGCGTTATGAGCGCTCTGCTCTAACCAATTGAGCTACAGGCCCGCCATAGCGCATTGCCTAATTACAGTTCGCGGCGGCGTCAAGCATGCGAGAGCCCAGAATGAGATGCCATTCGTTTCGTCAACGCTCTGCTTCGAAATGTTGGACGTCTTTTTGCTTAATTCGGGCGGCGGCCATGCGTCCCCTTTCCCCGGCCATACTTATCCGACGGCCTCCGTGACGTGTATGCCGAGTGCGGCAAAGCCGTTCATTCCGGTAACACGACGCTGAATCTCGGCGACCTGGTCATCGAAAGCCAAGCGGAGGAACGATTTTCAAACGACCCACTCGCTGCGGGCTGTTCTTACAAGTGAGGAGCGGACAAAACGCCCTGCTCAAGCGTCTCAGGCATTACTCTTGTCAGCAATGTCGGCGGCCGGCGCATCGGTTCCGGCCAGCCTACTTAGATCATCTAGCATCGTGATCGCGTGCGCGGCGTAAGGTCCGATCCACCTGGTTTGCAGATCATGGATCGGCAAGGCATCCAGATGGTTCCAGCGTTCACGCCCGCGCCGTTCGACTACGACCAACCCGGCTTTTTCCAATACTGACAAATGCTGCATCACCGTGCATCGGTCAAGCTCTGCCAGCGTCTTGCACAGCACGCCGGTCGTCTTCGGGCCGTCCTTGATCAGATCCAGTATTTGCCGCCGCACGCGGTGCCCGAGGGCTTTGAACAAGGCATCATATTGATCTTCGATTGACATGTTATAGAATTATAACATTATAAAAGCGAGGCAAAGAGGATTCGTATCGTGGAACTGAAATTTACAGTGGCCGGGCGTATCGCCAAGCCGGTCGAGGAGGTCTTCGAAGCCGTGGTCTCGCCTGACCTTCTGTCGCAATACTTCACCACCGGCGGGGCGCGGGGGCGGCTGAAAAGCGGCGTCGAGGTGACGTGGGATTTCCACGATTTTCCCGGCGCCTTCCCGGTGATGGTGCTGGAAGTGATCCCCAACAGAAAAATTGTCTTGCAGTGGGAGGCGGACCAAAAAACCTCCACATGGACGACCGTGACCATGGAGTTCAGCCCGCTGGAGGGCGGGCGCACCTTGGTGCGGATCAGCGAATACGGCTGGCCCGAAACCGAGGCCGGGCTGACCTCATGTTTTGGGAACTGTGAGGGCTGGACGGCAATGCTCTGCGCGATGAAGGCCTGGCTGGAGCACGGGATCAACCTGCGTGACGGTTTCTACAGGTAAATCAACGTTGAAAGAGGAACTACATCACATGGAACCGGGAAAGAACATCGCCATCAAAGTGCCGATGCACCGCTGGGAAGAGACTGTGGCCTTCTACCGCGACAAGGTGGGCCTGACGGTCACCCGCGAGTTGGACAACAGCACGGGCTTCAATTTCGGCAGCTTAACCCTGTGGATCGACCGGGTGCCCCACCAGAGCCAGACAGATGTCTGGATCGAGCTGTTCGATGACGATCCGGACGCCGCACTGTCGCATCTGGGCAGCCCCTGCCGCGACGAGCTGGAGCCGCTGACCAATGTCACTGGCCATTGGACATCAGACCCGGCCGGGACAGTGATCCTGCTGCGCCGCGAGCAGATGGGGTGAGCGGTTAAGTTAATGCCACCACGCGGTTGTTTGCCGGGTGATGGCATTTGGATTGGACCGCAAGCGCCCGTCACCGCGTTTGCGCATCCTTGATCTGCACAAGCTGGATCAGGTTGCCGCATGTGTCATCAAGCAACGCCATGTGAACCGCATCCGCATCTACCGGGGTCTGGGTGAAGCTGACACCGCTTTCCGTCAGGCGATCGTAGGTGCTGGCCAGGTTGTTACCTGCAAGATAGCTTTCCGTAGCGCCAAACTGCTCGGCCTTTCCCGCGCCGTATTCAACGATGTCCTGCACGAATTTGTTCTTCGGTGAATTGCCGCAATCAGGGCTACCGATGATCTCTGTCATATCTTCGTCCAGTACCGGCTTCGCGCCATCACTCTTGCGCCGTTTTGATCCGGTTCGCGATCAAAGGTGCCAGCCAATCAGCGCGGGACATGATCGACACGTGCGTCGTGTCCGGCAGCACGGCAAGCTGTGCCCCGATCTTCTGCGCCATCTGTGCGGCGTGTTCGACAGGCGTGAAATCGGTATCACCCAGCAACAGCAGCGTGGGCACCTCTATTGCTGTCAGTTCATCATCGCTCCAGCCCCAATCACCGACGATCAGTGTGTGAAGCTGCTGCATCGTGCGCTCGAACTGCTCGGGGCCGTCTGGATTGTCGGCATATGCCGCCTGCATCCCGGCGAAGTCCTCTTGCGTTGGCATCAGTTCCAGCGCCTCAGGTGATGGGGCCGCGCCGGGGTTGCGGTTCATTTCCACAATGGCGGGATGCATGCCGTCATGGTTCTGACTGACCGAAATCGCAGAGAGGGTTTCAAGCCGCTCCGGCGCGGTCACGCCGAGTTCCATCGCCAGCATGCCCCCCATGGAAAAGCCGACCACATGCACACGTTCCACCTTCAGCGCATCAAGTACCGCCAGCGTGTCGTCGCGCATGACGTCCAGCGTGACTTGGGCCTCACGTCCGCCCGTATGGCCGTGACCCTGTTGCTCGATCCCTATCACGGGGCGCTGTTCGGTCAGAACGGGCAGCAAATCGCCAAAATCGCCGCTGATTGCCCCCATGCCGCCATGCAGGACGAGAAATGGTGTCACGCCTGATGTGAGATCGCCGTGAACCTCGTAGTAGATGCCCAGATCGCCGGACATGACCCGGCCCGTCGTGACCTGTGCGACAGCGGGCAGAGCCAATGCAGAGAAAAGCGCTGCGGCGGGCAAAAGAGAGTTGCGGAGATTGGTACTGGTTTGGCTGGTCATATCACTTCTTTCCAAGAGATTTTACGTTTCACCGGCGCGGGCCGCGTCTGCTGCGGCGAAGTGGGCCATTTGGTTGGAATAGGCCTTTTGAAAGGCGGGGCGCGCACAGATCCGCGCCACATAAGCGTCCGTTGCGGGATATCCGCCAAGGTCGCGGACCCAAGGCAGGCGCAGAACATCCGCCATGATCAGATCGGCGGCGGTGAAACGCCCGGCGGCCAGCCAGTCACGCGCGGCAAACAGACCCTCCAGCACGTCAAGACGTGTGCGCAGCCAGCCTTCAAGCGGATTCTCGGGTGGGTTCGACAATCCTACGAACCACCACGGCAGGCTGACCATCTCGACAGAGTTCAATGCCGCAACGACCCAGGACAGCGTGTCCGCTTTCTCTGCCGGGCTCTGCGGCATCAGGGCCTCGCTCTTCTCGGCAAGATGCAGCAGGCACGCGCCACTTTCAAAGAGACGCAGGTCGCCATCTGTCAAAAACGGCACCTGGCCGAAAGGCTGATGGGCAAGATGTTCTGCCCCGCGATCCTCAAAAGGAACCGTGCGGACCTGATAGTCCAACCCCGCCTCCTCGCAGGCCCAACTTAACCGCAGGTCCCGAACGTAGCCGCGCGGGCCATCGGGCACCCAGTCAAAGGTCCAGATCGTCAACTGTGGGGTATCGTCCTTCATCACCACTCAGGCCTTTTCCTCAACCATGGGCGTGAAGCCGCCCCACATCATCCGCTTGCCGTCAAAAGGCATGTCCATCTCCTGCCAGCGCGGATCGCTCTGCATGCTGGCACCGCATTTGTCGTGCGTGTCCTTGTCGGGCCAGATGATCCAGGAAAAACAAACGGTTTCGCCATCCTCCAACGCCACGGCACGTTTGAAATCGGTGTGCTTACCTTCCGGGACATCGTCGCCCCAGTTTTCCACGATCTGCAAGGCACCGTATTCTTTGAACAGCGGCCAGGCCTTGTGGACACTTGCGATATAGGCTTCTTTGTTTTCATTCGGGACGGGGGTCAGGAACCCGGCGACATAGGTCATGGTGTCTCTCCTTTTTGCATCCAGGCTTGCGTCAATCATTGATCGCGACAGGGTGATCGCTTGGCTTTGATCACGGGCCCCCGACAACGCCATCTGAGAACTTGGGAATGTGCACCTGTTGTGACATGACATTCCTCCCGAGTCGTATGTCCGGACGTGGACAGGCTAAACTCCTTGAGTTATAAAAAGCAACCATGAAGTTACAAAAAGATACCAAAATGGCGAAATCCCCCCACGGACGCTGGTACGCTGATGCCTGCGGCACGGCCTTCGGGCTTGAGTTGCTGGGCGAACGCTGGTCCATGCTGATTGTCCGCGAGTTGATGTTCGGGCCGCGCCGCTTCAGCGATATTCGCACCAGCTTGCCGGGGCTCAGCGCCAAGGTGCTGACCGAACGGCTCGCTGGGCTTGAGGGCCATGGCGTGATCGCGCGTTCGACAGCGCCCGAACCGGTGCCGGCGCAGCTCTACGGTCTGACGGGCTGGGGCTATGCGGCTGAACCGATCATCCAGGAACTCGGTCGCTGGGCCGCAGCTTCGCCATTGCATGACCCGACACTGCCGCTCTCGCCAGTGTCCTTCATGCTGTCGCTGAGAACGATGTTCAAAGTTGAGGCCGCGCAGGGGAGGACGGCCGTGATTCAATTTACCATTGGCACGGCGCAGTTTACGGCCCGCCTTGAAAACAGCGCCTTGCCTGTCACGCGGGGCGAGGTGGATGCACCCGATCTGCGCATCATTGCCCCTGCGGCCCCACCCTTGGCGGCGGTGTTTTATGGCAACGAGGCCCCCGAAACGGTTGGCGTTGAGATAATTGGCAGGGCGGACCTGTGCCATCGGTTCATCGATCTTTTCGAACTGCCCGCGCCATACACGACATAGCATATCGCCAGGATCGAAGCCCTCAGGACAAGGTGCTCACCAGAAGGTGCAGCACCTTGAGCGGTACGACATCACATTCATGGATCACCTTGCTGTAACGAAACATTTCTTCAGCGCATTTTCCCGACCAGGCAAGGTGTTCGATCGGGCAACGGACGAATACGCGGGAACGCCTTTGTCTTGGTCAAGGCCGATCGCATCGTGGTCCTGTGCTTATAGACATGTCTTGCAAAAGTTCTATGTCAGGTATGAGTGGCGGCGAAACACGTCCTGAAGCATCGCCCCATGAACCGCCATATCGTCGCCTTGTTTGATGATGAACGCGTTCTTGGGTTTGCAATCCTGTCCCAATTCAGGAAAATCTAGAGAAAAACTCTCGCGATCAAAGGGGGTATTTTCGGGAATCACATCTCTCTCGCGGATGGACAAAGGGGCCATCTCTGATGTGAGACGGCCCCCCAATATCTGATCTTCAGCTGAAGCCCTGGAGCATCCCGCGTCCGACGAGGTTGATGTCATCGGGATTGATCAGGTCCTTGCCGGTCCAGCCGGACAGGTCGTATTCGCCCATGCACTGGGACACGAAACCTTGCAGGTTGGCGAGGTCGCCACTGGCAGTGGCGTTCAACAGGGTCTCGATGCGGGTGTTTTCGTAGTTGCCCGCGTAATTACGCTCGTAGAGCTCATGCCGGCCGCCGAATTCGGTGCCGATGGCATCCCAGAGCAGTTTGAGCAGCTTGACGCGGTCGATGGCCGCATAACCGTTCGAACCGCGCACGAAGCGGTCGAGATAGGGCCGGATCGCTTCGCTTTCGAAATCGGCCGCCGAGGAGGGCAGATAGATCAGCCCGGATGCAACATGGCGCTCGATCAACTCCTTGATCCGGCCATAGGCCATGGGCGCGAAGACCCGGTAGGCAAGGCCGACATTGGTGTTGGGCAGGTTGTAGCCGTCCGTGCCATCCCAGGGGACGGGGGATTTCACCATGGCGTCGGATAGACCATGGAAAAGGTTGCGCCAGGCCAGAACTTCTCCCACTGCGGTCTGCACGCCGCGGAAATCCTTGGACCCCGTCGCCTCGACTGCCATCGAGAACAGGCCGGCGATAAAATCCAGCTTGACCGACAACCGGGTCAGCCCGTGCAGGGTAAAGCGGGGCACGAAGCCGGAGGCCGGGAAAAACTGGTTGATCTTGTCGGTGTCGCCGTAAACAAAGATGTTCTCCCAGGGCACCAGCACCTTGTCGAAGACGAGGATGGAATCGTTTTCGTCCATTCGCGAGGACAGCGGATAGTCGAACGGCGATCCGGTGGCGGCGGCGTTGAACTCATAGGACGACCGGGCGATCAGCTTGACCCCTTCGGCGTCCATCGGCGCAGTAAAGATCAGGGCGAATTCCTTGTCCTTTACCGGGATGCCGTAATGGGCGATGAAATTGTAGTGGGTCAGTGCCGATCCGGTCGCCACCACCTTGGCACCCGAGACAATCAGCCCGGCGTCGGTTTCCTTCTCGACATGCATGAAGACGTCGCGGACCTCCTCGATCGCACGGTCGCGGTCGATCGGCGGATTGACGATTGCATGGTTCCAGTAGTCCAGCCGATTCTGGGTCTTTTTGTACCAGTTCAGCGCATTGCCGGCATACTCGCCGTAGAACCCGCTATTGGCACCCAGCGTGCCAAGGAAGGCCGCCTTGTAGTCGGGCGACCGGCCCATCCACCCGTAAGAGACCTGCTGCAGGTCGGCCACCGCGTCGCGGCTCTTGATCAGGTCCTCGCTGGTTTTCGAGCCCAGGAAAAACGGATGCGTGATATTGCCAGAACCATTGTCGGCCGCGACACCGATTATGTCCTTGCGCTCGTGGAACCTGTCGTACCAGCGCGCCACCATCCGAGCGGAATTGCGGAAGGCGGGGTGCTTGGTCACGTCTTTCACGCGCTCACCATAGATATAGATCTCGCGGCTGTCCTGAATGCTTTCCAGAAACTCCTGTCCGGTGAAAGCCTCGGTCTTGGAACCGGGTGTGGCGTCTTTGGGCATGGTCTTTCTCCTCCGATGAAGCGACGGAACGGCCTGAGTGCCGCCCGACGATATGCCCTTACCCTGCGTCCGACACGGCCCGTGCCGCTAGGTATGACAGCATACCGTTCCGGGTATCGCCTCCTCAGGCCCGGTGCCGCTAATGTCGACCTAACCGGCAGAGGAGGCCGCCATGTTTGACCAACCCGACCTGACCCACTTTCACCGCGACGTGCCAACGCTTGGTGCCAGCGTCGTCACGCTGGGGGCGTTTGACGGTGTGCATTCCGGCCACCAGACGCTGATTTCCGGCACCGTGAAACGAGCGCGCGCCTTGGGCGTGCCCTCTGTGGTCTGCACCTTCGATCCGCCGCCCAAGGTTTTCTTCGGCCGCGCCACGCAGCTTTGCCCGCTGGCGGCGAAACTGGCCCGCATCTCGGCGCTGGGGCCCGACCATGTGGTGGTGTTTTCCTTCGACGAGGCGCTCCGCGCGCTCTCTCCCGCCGCGTTCATGGCCAGACTGGCCCTGCTGGCCCCCCGCGAGATCCGCGTTGGTGGCGACTTCCGTTTCGGCGCGAAACAGGAAGGCGACGTATCCCTGCTGGCCCGCCGGTTCGACGTTCATGTCCAACCCCCGGTGCGCTGCGCCGCTGGCGAGGTGGTGTCCTCGACCCGCATCCGCGGCCTGCTGGAACAAGGACTGACTGCCGCCGCGGCGACGCTGCTGCGTCCCGGCCTCAACCCGGAGACCTCCGCATGACCCAACTTGATCCCCGCCAGCTTCGCGATGCCTGCGGCCTGTTTGGCACCGGCGTCAACGTCATCGCCACACGCCATGCCGATGGCGACCACGGCATGACCGCCAATGCCTTCATGTCTATCTCGCTTGATCCGCCACTGATCTCCATCTCCATCGGGGAGCGCGCGAAAATCCTGCCGCATCTGCGACAGACCGGCCGCTTCTCGGTCAGCACGCTCGCCGAAGGCTCCGAGCGGTTGGCCTGGCACTTCGCCGGACGGCCCGTCGAGGGCCTTGCCAATCCGTTCGACGATCTCGACCGCCTGCCGGTGATCCGCGGTGCGCTGGCGGCCTATGCCTGCGACATCGTCAACGAGGTGCAGGCCGGCGATCACACGATCTTCATCGGCCATGTCAGTCGGCTGCTCACCGATCCCGGTGCGCGCCCGCTGATCTTCTACAAGGGCCGCTTCGGCGTCATCGGCGGACAGGCCCCAGCACCGGAACTCTGCGATCCGATCGCCGAGGCGATCTGGTAACGCCCACCACATACGCAAAGGAGGAGAAACCCATGCGAAACATCACCCTGGACAACATCACCGAGGCCGTCACCGGCGCGATGAAACCCGATATTCCAGACCGTAACCGCGAGATCATGACCTCGGCGCTGAAGCATTTCCACGCCTTCGTCAAAGAGGTGAACCTGACCCACGGCGAATGGCTGGAGGGCTGCGAATGGATGCGCCGCGCGGGCGATATTTCAAGCGAGGCGCGCAACGAATTCATCCTGATCTGCGATATCCTCGGCGTCGAGGTTCTGGTCGACATGCTCGACAACCAGGTCACCGACGGTGAAAGCGAAAGCACCGTGCTGGGCCCGTTCTACCGCGAGAACCCGCCAGTCCTGCCCAAGGGTGCCAGCATCGTGCAGAAGGATTTCGAAGGTCAGAAAACCGTGCGCGTTTCGGGCCGTGTCGTGGATACGAAGGGCGACCCCATCGAAGGCGTGCAAATCGACGTCTGGGAGGATGCGCCAAACGGGCTTTACGAGCAGCAGGACCCGGAGCAGCCCGATTACAACCTGCGCGGCCGCTTCCTGACCGAGGCCGATGGCTCTTATGATTTCGTCGGCCTGCGCCCCGAGCCCTATCCGATCCCCTATGATGGCGCGGCCGGCGAACTGCTGAACTACATGGGTCATCACCCGATGCGCCCCGGCCACATTCACTTCATGATCTCGAAGCCAGGCTACAAGCCCTTGATCAGCCAGATCTACGACAGCGAGACCGAGTATCTCGACAACGATTCTGTCTTTGCCGTCAAAGAAAGCCTGATCGGTGACATGAAACCAGCGCCTGACGGGGCCGACACCGATCTGGTGATGCGCTTCGATTTCCGCCTCAAGCGCGATGCCGAGGCCCAGGCGGTGGCCGCCGAGTAACCCGTAACCTCGCCTCGCGGGCGTCCTTCGGGGCGTCCGCTTCTTTATTCCAAGGAGAACCCAATGGCGTATTCCACCGCCGAGGCCGTCGATACCGTGACGCAGGACCAGGACTTCATCAGCCGGACCGCCATCCGCGAGATCCGGGCCCAGATCGTTACCCTGCCCAGCATTCGTGCGCATCGGCTGTCCAACACCGAGTTCAGCAAGCGCGAGTTTGTGCTGGTCCGGGTGCGGCTGGCCAACGGGGTCGAAGGCATCGGTGAGGCGGCGGTGCTTGGCGGGCCCCGCTGGGCCGAAGAATCAGTGGAATCGATCCAGGCGGTGGTGACGCGCTACTTGACGCCCGCGCTGATCGGCTGTCCCGCCGCACGGCCTGCCGAGGTGGCAGCGCGCATGTCCCGGGCCGCCTTTCGCAATAATTCCGCCAAGGGAGCCATCGAGACCGCGACCTTTGATGCGCTCGCGCGGTCGCTCGACCTGTCCGTGACGACTCTCCTCGGCGGGGCATTGCGCGAGAGCGTGCCGGTGCTCTGGGCGCTGGCCTCTGGCGATGCCGAACAGGAGGTCGAGGAGGCCCGCGCCAAGCTGGCCACCCGTGAACACCGTGACTTCAAGATCAAGCTCGGCTTTGCCAGTCCCGAGGCCGACTTGCGCCGCCTGCAAAAATTGCGCGATGAGGTGCCGGAAATGCGCCGCCTGATCGTCGATGTGAACCAGGCGTGGAGCGAGGCCGACTGCCGCCGCTACCTGCCTGTCTTGAAGGAATTGCAGGTCGACCTGATCGAACAACCGCTGCCCGGCGACGATTTCGAGGGCATGGCACGGGTCGCGGCGCAAAGCCCGATCCCGCTTATGGTCGACGAAGCCGCCTTTTCCCACCGCGAGATTACCCGCGCCGGCACCATGGGCTGCGGCAGCGTTTATTCGCTGAAACTGGTCAAGAGCGGCGGTCTTATGGCGCTGTCCCAGGCGGCAAGGGTCGCGGAAAGCAGCGGCATGGAGCTTTACGGCGGCTGCTTGCTGGAAGGTTCGATCGGGGCGGCGGCGCATCTAGCGGTCTTCGCCACCCTGCCACGTCTGCCTTGGGGATGCGAGCATTTCGGCCCGCGCCTGCATGTCTCGGAAATCGTGCGTGACCCGCTGGTGATCGAAGATTTCCACCTCCGCGTGCCGCAGGGGCCGGGCCTTGGCGTGCATCTCGACGAAGACCGCCTGCGCGATGCCCTACGACCCTCGTAGGGCTTGTTCGATGCGGATGGGTGTCGGATGATGACCGACGGGAGGGCGGCGATGGATTTCAGGCGGTTGAGCTATTTCGTGGCAGTGGCCGAAGAACTGCATTTCGGCCGCGCGGCGACGCGTCTTGGCATCGCGCAGCCACCTCTCAGCCGCCAGATCGCGCAGCTAGAATCCGACCTGGGCGTGTTGCTTTTCGACCGCTCCCGCAGCCAGATCCGCCGGACCCAGGCCGGAGATGCCCTGCTCAAACGTGGGCGTGACATCATGGATCAGGTCGAGCGCGCCGAACGTGAGGTCCGGCGCATCGGTGAAGGCGCGGCGGGCCGGTTGCGCATCGCCTTTGTCGGCACCGCCAGCCACGGCGTCCTGCCAGAGCTGATCCGCGAGTTTCGCAATGCCTATCCCGACATCGAACTGGCGCTGTCGGCGATGAACAATGCCGAACTGAAGACCGCCCTGATCGCGCGCCAGATCGATGTGGCCTTTGCCCGCCCGGCGCTGATCGACGACGAGATCCGCTGTTTCCCGTTTCACGAAGAACCGCTGATCCTGGCCGTTCCGGCCGAATCCGATCTGGCCCGCGCCAAGGTGCCGCGCCTGGCCGATTTGAAACGTGAGACTTTCGTGCTCTATCCGCGTCGCCCCCGGCCCAGCTTTGCCGATCAGATCCTCGACGTGTGCAAGAAGGAAGGCTTTATTCCTGCCAAGGAAGTCCTGGCCCAAGACTTCCAGACCGCGATCTCGCTGGTCTCGGTCGGGGTCGGGATTGCGCTGGTGCCGCGCTCGGTTTCGCTGTCGCCGCGACATGGGGTGGTCTACCGCGACTACGAGGGGCACAATCCGGGGACGACGATTTCCCTCGCCCTGCGGCAGGACAACCAAGGCATACATACCCAGAATTTCGCCACTCTTGCCAAGAGCTTTGCCCGCAAGATCCAGAAGGACGGCCGGTAATCACCGGGAAAAGGCGCGCCGGTGACAGCGCGCCGAGTGGATAACAGTCTCAAGCCACGACCGGCTGGTGCAGGCCGAGAATGGCGCGGGTCTGGTACGGGGTGGCGACCGGGCGTTCGTATCGCTGACAGAGCGTCGCCGCCTTGGCCACCAACGCCGCATTGGACGGTGCCAGGGTATGCCGGTCCAGCCTGACATTGTCTTCCAGCCCGGTGCGGACATGGCCCCCCGCCCGGATCGCCCAGTCGTTCAACTTGATCTGGTGCCGTCCGATGCCGGCGGCGCACCATGGCGCATCGGTGCCGAAAAGGCGGTGCATCGTCCGCACATAGTAGTCAAAGACCTCTCGGTCGGCGGGCATGGCGTTCTGCACGCCCATCACGAACTGCACATAAGGGCGGTCGCGCAGGCGACCGTCCTGCCACATGCGATGAGCCATCAGGATATGCGACAGGTCGAAGGCCTCGATCTCGGGTCGCACCCCATGCGCGTCCATCTCCGCCGCCAGCCAGTCGACCAACTGAGGCGGGTTTTCGTAGACCCTGGTCGGGAAGTTGTTGGATCCGACCGAAAGCGAGGCCATGTCCGGCTTCAGCCGCAACATCCCGCCGCGTTCGTGGCCAGCGCCCGACCGGCCGCCGGTAGAGAACTGAACCAAGATTTCCGGGCAATGCTTGCGCAAACCTTCCAGCAGGCGCGCGAAACGCTCTGGGTCGGAACTTGGGGTGCCGTCAGGATTGCGCACATGGGCATGAACGATGCTCGCCCCTGCCTCATGCGCCGCCTGCGTGCTTTCCACTTGTTCCTCGATCGAGACAGGCACCGCCGGATTGTCGGACTTCTGCGGCAATGACCCGGTGATGGCCACACAGATGATGCAAGGATTGCTCATGCCGCGACCTCCTTGCCTGCCGTCATCCGCGCGAGGGCGTCGATGAAGAAGGGCCGAAACCCCTCGGGGTGTTCGCTCATCGGGAAGTGGCCGAGTTCGTCCATGACGGTGCAGGTCGCCCCGTGGATCGCCGCTGCGGTGCGTTCCGCGTCTTCCGGGGTACAGGTCAGGTCATAGGCGCCGACCAGCAGATGCACCGGGGTCTGGCTGGTGTCGATCCGCGCCAGCCGTCCGATCAGGCTGTCGTCACGGGTGTAAAAGCTCAGGTCGCCGCGAAACACGCCCGGCCCGCTGGCCATGAACATCCAGAGCGTATTCCAGCGCTCGGCGTCGGGGGCATAGGGAGAAATATTCGCGGATACCAGCGCCGCCCCCATCTGCCCGCCATGCGCGTCGGGCCGGTCGAACCAGTCGATGTCATACCAGGCGGGCTGGAAATCCGATGCCTCAATGGCAATGAACCCGGCAAAACGGTCGGGATGCAGGGCCGCCAATTGCAAGGCGATCCGCCCGCCCATGGAGCATCCGGCAAGAATGGGACGCTCCAGCCCAAGCGCCTCGCAAACGGCCAGCACCGTGGCGATGTAGGTCTCGGTGGTCAGCAGGTATTCCTCGCGCTCAAAACCCTGGGGAGGCAGCGACTTGCCATGCCAAGGCATGTCAAAAGCGATCAGCCGATGGTCTTGGGTCACCGCGGCATCGTTCATCAGGTGGCGCCATTGACGGGTGTCGGCACCCGCCGTGTGCAGGCACAACACGGGGCGGCCCGAACCGGCCTCTTCGAAATAGATCCGCTGGGCGCGGCCCTCGATCTCGACGGTCGCATAGCGTCCGGTGATGGGTTCAATGCTCATGCCGGCACCTCCTCGCGTCCGAGGGAGAGGAATTCCTTGAAGAAGCGCAGGTTCTTGACCAAGCACAGAATGTCACCGTCGATCCTTGCCCGGTCGATCTTGACCAGACCGAACAGGTCGTGGAAACCGGGCGTTGGCCGCGCTGTCCAATAGGCCCGCAGCGCCGCGGCGTCGGTCCGGATGGCAAAGCACCATGCTATCTTGCGGCTGGGACCGGGCTCTATGGTGACAAGCTCGCCCTTGTCGAAGTGAAGATAGTATTCCGCCTCGTCCACCTGGAGTAGCACCGTTTCGGAAAACAGCCGCCCCAGCCTGACAAGATGCGGCGTCCGGGCCAGCGCCTGTTGCATCGCTTTAATTCGTTCGAGCACATCAATCTCCTTGATCAGTCCGGTGACATGATCGCCTTTGCCCCCCGCCGCCACAATGCCGCGCCTGGTATTGCGCGATACCGCTGCGATCGGACTTGTTCAGAGACAGCACAGGACGCGTAAGGCTGGGCCCCTCGAAAACCCGCGATATGACCGACGGAAGCAAGACCCGCTGGTGCCGGTGGAAGCGATCATCTGCAATTCTTGGTGCCGACGACGACGGCCAGCACTGCACCGATCCATATCGTAAGGTCGATGGGCCGAGGCGGCATCCGAGGGCAGAAACATCGACGCCAGAGCTTTTCACTGTCATGGAAACATCTCAGCAATTGCCTGCACCAAGGCAAGGGGCGCGATCCCGTTCAATGCGACCTCGGAACTTACATGCAGTTTCTACATGACAATCAGGTGCGTGTTACGCACCCCCGGCGTCAGCGCGAGGCCCGGATGATCTGTTCAGGCCTTCACCGTTGCCCCCCAAAGGCATACGCCACCGGTCTTGAATACAGCGGCACGGGCAGAGGCAGATGGGCGATGGGGAGGAGCGGCAGCCCTGAAGAGCAGCTCTGGCTCTGCCGCGTATTGAAATGCGGTCAGATCGCTTTCTGGTTCACCCGCTTTGACAGGTCCGCGGCGCTTTCCTTCCGCTCGCTGTAGCGATCGAGCAGGTAGGTTTTTCCGTCGCGTGTCAGAAGCGTGAACTTCATCAGCTCTTCCATGACATCGACCATCCGGTCGTAGAACGGCGAGGGCTTCATGCGGCCCGCGTCATCGAACTCCTGAAACGCCTTCGGGGTGGAGGATTGGTTCGGGATGGTCAGCAGGCGCATCCAGCGGCCAAGGATACGGAGTTGATTCACGGCGTTGAAGCTTTGCGATCCGCCGCTGACCTGCATGACAGCCAGCGTCTTTCCTTGCGTCGGACGTACGCCGCCGAGAGAAAGCGGTATCCAGTCTATCTGGGTTTTCATGATGCCGGTCATCGCGCCGTGGCGCTCTGGCGAACACCAGACCATGCCTTCGCACCAGGCAACCAGATCCCGCAGCTCCTGCACCTTGGGATGATCGGCGTCCGCGTCGTCCGGCAAGGGCAGACCAGAAGGCCGATAGGTGCGTGTTTCAGCCCCGAACCGCCTCAGGATGCGGGCGGCCTCTTCCGTCATCAGCCGACTGAAGGAACGCTCCCGCAGGGAGCCGTAAAGCAGCAGGATGCGGGGGGCGTGTGTTGCGCGTTCCGTTGGCAGCAAACGCTTCGCGTCGATTGGCGCGAAATGGCTTTCGTCTAGGTTCGGTGTGTCAGGCAAGGCGATTTCCTTCCGCGTCGATCAGTGGCGTGCCATCCTCTTTCTCCATTGGGCCCGGCGGCAGGTTGCCCAGCAGGTCGAGCACCGTCTCGCTCGGACGGCACAGGCGCACGCCCTTGGGTGAACAGACGATGGGACGGTTGACCAGAACGGGGTGGTCCAGCATCGCGGCAAGGATCGCGTCGTCGCTGACCGACGGATCGAGCAGCCCCAACTCAGCCGCCGGGGATTTTGTTGTCCGCAGCGCGGTGCGGGGTGTCAGGCCGGCGGCCGCGAACAGCCCCAGAAGCTGGGGGCGGGTCCAGCCGGTTTCAAGATAGGGGATCACCACCGGCGTTGCGCCCGACGCCTCGATGATCGCCAGCACGTTGCGCGAGGTGCCGCATTCGGGGTTGTGATGGATGACGATGCTCACGACGCGCCCTCGTCCGCAGGAAACCAGTGTTTCGTCCGGTTGGCGAAGGCGACGAGAGACAGCATCACCGGCACTTCCACCAGCACGCCGACCACCGTGGCCAGTGCTGCCCCCGAGCCAAGCCCGAACAGGCTGATGGCGACGGCCACGGCCAGTTCGAAGAAGTTGGACGTGCCGATCATGGCGCAGGGCGCGGCGACGTTGAACGGGATGCGCCACGCCCGCGCCGCACCGTAAGCGACAAAAAAGATGCTGTAGGACTGGATCAGCAGCGGCACCGCGATCAGAGCGATGACAAGCGGGCGCTCCAAGATGACCTCGCCCTGAAAGCCAAACAGCAAGACCACCGTCACCAGCAGCCCGAAGATCGAGAAAGGCTGCACACGGGCCTTGAACGCATCCACCGCCGCCTCGCCCCCCTTGGCAACCATGTTCCGGCGGGTCAAGTACCCCGCCAGCAGCGGCAGCATGACGTAGAGGCCGACCGACAGAAGCAGCGTGTCCCAAGGCACGACAATATCCGTCACTCCCAGCAGAAAGGCCACGATGGGGGCGAAGGCGAACACCATCACCACGTCGTTCACACTGACCTGCACAAGCGTATAGGTCGCGTCGCCGCGCGTCAGGTTCGACCAGACGAACACCATCGCGGTGCAGGGCGCGGCCCCCAACAGGATCACGCCCGCAAGATAGGCCTGCGCATCGCCCGGCGGGATCAGCCCGGCGAAGACGTGCTCGAAGAACAGCACGCCAAGCGCCGCCATAGTGAAGGGTTTGATCAGCCAGTTCACCACCAGCGTGACAACCAGCCCTTTCGGCCTGTCCCCGACGCGGGCGAGGGAGCTGAAATCCACATTCACCATCATCGGATAGACCATCGCCCAGATCAGCACCGCCACGGGCAGATTGACAGAGGCAACCTCCAGTGCGGCCAGGGCACCGAAGAGGCTCGGAAAAAGATTGCCCAGCAGCAGTCCCGCCCCGATGGCAAGCGCCACCCAGACGGACAGCCAACGCTCGAAGGGTCCCAGACCCGCAGCAGCGGGAAGCGATGTATCGGTCATGTCAAACTCTCAGGATTTCGGAATCAGTCGGCCATCGGGTTCATGATCGCTTCCGCAATGATCGACCGGGCGGTATTGTGGGTGCGGGCAAATAGAACGTTGTGGGGCTCGGTGGCCATGAAAGTCTCCTAACAGCAGGCGAGTTCGTTGATGACCGGCTGGCACAGTTCGGGACGTCCGCCGCAGCAATCCTCCATCAGAAACGCCAGCAGGCCGCGCATTCCGTCCATATCGGCGAAATAGCGGATACTGCGTCCTTCCCGCGCGCTACGGATCAGACCGGACCGGGCAAGAACACCCAAATTGGCCGACATGGTGTTCTGGCGTACCCCGAGGGTCTCGCCGATATCGCCCGCCGACATGCCCGCGCCGCCGGCCTTGATCAGCAGGCGGAACGCGTCGAGCCGGGTGGACTGGCTGAGGGCGGCAAAGGCGTCGAGTGCGTCAATCTTATCCATATATCATGTAGTATAGATATATAAATCGCAATTCAAGTGTCTTTCATCGCAAACTGGCATGGCTTCTTCTGCGCTGTGTGGCATCGGCGATCAAAGCGGGGCGCGCGGCATCGCCTCGATTATCGGCTTGTCCAGATACTGACCAAACGGCTTGCGGTCGTCACGCACATCATCCACGATCAGCATTTGCGAGGATGGCGCTTTCATAGGGCACTGTCCCATTCGGTCTTTAGCTGTCGAATTTCGGTCATTTCATGCCGACGTTGAACAGTACAAGATCGTGCAGGTTGCGTGCCGGTTCGAGCCGCGCACGGATCGCCCAGACCTATTGCGGCAAGAACGGACGTTTCCGACCGATGATCCGACCCTTGGTTCAGGCTTTGCGTTTCGATGCGACGGCGGGAAGTTGAAGTCTTGGCATTGTTTGCCCTGCAATCCACCCTCCAGGTCCAGACATCAGCGCCGCGCTGGCACTTCAGTATACTGGTTGTTTGAAAGGCTGATGTCCGACGGCCTGTGGTTTGAGTATCGCCGCAGATGCATTGGGCTGGCCTGAGCACAAAGTGTTGGATGCTGAGACGTCATGACTGGCGGCTTCGAGACGCTTTTCTGCGGCCTGTGATGACGCGGGAAACGGACACGGGCCTGACTGTAGAGTTCGTTTTGCGCCCCTTCTGATGACGTTATTGCGCCCTGCGCGCCTATGGGCGGCTCTGGCCCCGGCAATCGCGGCACCATTGGTCGCTGCGGCGCAAAGTCCACTTCTGCAATAGCGAGCGCCGGTCTACATCATGCGATCATAGAGACTTGGGAACGCTCTGGCCCGCCAGACACAAGATATTGTGGAGCGATATTTTTCACCGATATAGCGTTTGGACAGATCCGGCGGGCTCGCAAGTTCAGTCCGCAGGCACTCGCAGGAAAGCCATCGCTTCTTTCGCAAGGTCTGACAGGCCGGTGCCGCCGTCCTCGTAATATTGTGACAGCGTCGTTCGCATCCGTGGCTCCCAGAAATCATTGATATGGGCGGCGACACACTCGGCCTGATCGGTGCCGGGCTGGGTCTTGAAATAGGTGGCGATCTGGTTGACCATCATGACGAGTTTGTCAGGCTGCATGGCAGGCTCCTGTCTGGATACGTTCGGGATGCGCGTAGATGTCGAAACTGCCGCCGCGCGCGAAGGCGACCAGCGTCAACCCCGCCCCCTCGGCCAGCCGCAAGGCATGCGCAGTAGGTGCCGATACGGCGATCAGCACGGGGCATCCGGCGATGACGGTTTTTTGCACCATCTCGACCGACACGCGTGAGGTCAGCACGATGGCCCCGCTCGCAGGGTCGATCCCGCCGCGCGATAGCGCACCGATGAGTTTGTCCAGCGCGTTGTGCCGCCCGACATCCTCGCGCATCAGCACGATATCGCCCTCCGGCCCGACAAAGCCTGCCGCATGGACCGCGCGGGTCTGATCATGCAGCGGCTGATGCGCGCGCAGTGCCTCGCTGGCACCGGCGATGGCCGCCTGACAGAGACGCGTTCGCCCGGCAGGAAGGATAGGAAGGGGGCGGATGGCCTGCTCGAGACTGTCAATCCCGCACAGACCGCAGCCCACCGGCCCCAGCATGCTGCGTCGGCGCCGGCGCACCGCCTCGGCCCGCTCGGACGCCAGCCAGAACCGCGCCTCGATGCCCAACTCATGCGCAACGATTTCAAAGTCGGTCACATCCGCGAGGCCGCTGATGAACCCCTCGGTGAGAGCAAATCCCATGGCGAAATCCTGAATATTATCGGGGCTGGCCATCATCACTGCCGCAGTGGTCCCGTCAAAGACCAGCGCGACGGGCGTCTCTTCCGGCAGGCTGCGCCGTATGTCGTGCAGTCCGTCATGCCGGACGTTGACGCCCGGCACGCTATAGCTGAGTCGCGGCGCGCTCATGGCGCTATTCCGCCGCGGGCAGGATACGGCGCGATTTTGCCGCCTGCGCGTTATACGCCTCCTGCCAGTCGGTCGGCCCGTTGGAATTCGAGACCTGCACCGCCGTCACCTTGTATTCGGGGCAGTTGGTGGCCCAGTCCGAGTAATCGGTGGTGATGACATTGGCCTGCGTGTCGGGATGGTGGAAGGTCGTGTACACCACCCCCGGCGACATCCGCTCCGAGATCTGCGCCCGCAGCGTCGTCTCGCCCGAGCGGGACGCGAGCTTGATCCACTGCCCGTCCTTGATACCCCTGACTTCGGCGTCATGCGGATGAATCTCCAGCAGATCCTCGTGATGCCATTCGCTATTGGCGGTGCGCCGCGTCTGCGCGCCCACGTTATATTGCGACAGGATGCGCCCCGTGGTCAGCAAGAGGGGGAAGCGGGGGCCGGATTTTTCCTCGGTCGCGACATATTCGGTGACGATGAACCGCCCCTTGCCGCGCATGAAGCCATCGACATGCATCAGCGGCGTGCCATCCGGGTGCGCCTCGTTGCAGGGCCACTGGACCGATCCCTTCTCTTCCAGCACGTCATAGGACACGCCGGCAAAGCTGGGGGTGGTCCGCGCGATCTCGTCCATGATCTGGCCGGGATGGGTATAGTGCCAGCCCGCCCCCATGGCATTGGCCAAGAGCTGCGTCACCTCCCAATCGGCATAGCCATTGAGCGGCTTCATCACCTCGCGCACGCGGTTGATGCGCCGTTCGGCATTCGTGAAGGTGCCGTCCTTTTCGAGGAAGGTCGATCCGGGCAGAAACACATGCGCATAATTCGCCGTCTCATTGAGGAAAAGGTCATGCACGATGACGCATTCCATCGCGGCAAGGCCGGCGGCGACATGCTTGGTATCGGGGTCGGATTGCAGGATATCCTCGCCCTGGCAGTAAAGCCCCTTGAACGTACCCTCCACGGCGGCATCCAGCATGTTGGGGATGCGCAGGCCCGGCTCATTGTCGATCTGAACGCCCCAGACTTCTTGGTAGATATCGCGCACATCGTCATTCTTGACATGGCGATAACCGGGCAACTCATGCGGGAAAGATCCCATGTCGCAGGACCCTTGCACGTTGTTCTGTCCGCGCAGCGGGTTCACACCCACGCCCTTGCGGCCGACATTGCCGGTCAGCATGGCAAGGTTGGCAATGCCGATCACCGTGGTCGACCCTTGGCTGTGTTCGGTCACGCCGAGCCCGTAATAGATCGCGCCATTGCCGCCGGTGGCAAAGAGGCGCGCGGCCTCGCGCAGGTCGGCGGCAGGCACGCCGGTGAGCAATTCGGTCGATTCCGGGCTGTGGCGCGTGTCGCTGATGAATTCGGCATATTCGCTGAACTCCTCCCAGTCGCAGCGCCCGCGGATGAAATCCTGATCCATCAGCCCTTCGGTCACGATCACATGGGCAATGGCCGAGACGACGGCAACGTTGGTGCCGGGGCGCAATGGCAGGTGGTGCGATGCCTCGATATGAGCAGAGCGGACCAGATCAATCTTGCGCGGGTCGATCACGATGATCTTGGCACCTTCGCGCAAACGCTTTTTCATCCGACTGGCAAAGACGGGATGCGCGTCGGTCGGGTTGGCCCCGATCAGGATGATGACGTCCGTATCCTCGACCGAGTCGAAATCCTGCGTACCCGCCGAGGTTCCAAAGGTCTGGCCAAGGCCATAGCCCGTGGGCGAATGGCACACACGCGCGCAGGTGTCGGTATTGTTGTTGCCAAATACCGCGCGGGTCAGTTTCTGCACCAGATAGGTTTCCTCGTTGGTGCAGCGGCTGGAGGTGATGACGCCGATGGATTTCTTGCCGTGCTTGTCCTGAAGCCCGCGCATCCGCTGCGCCGCAAAGGTCAGCGCCTCGTCCCAGCTGACCTCCTGCCACGGCTCTTCAATCGAGTCGCGGATCATCGGGTTCAGGATGCGGTCCTTGTGATTGGCATAGCCATAGGCAAAGCGGCCCTTGACGCAGCTATGCCCGCGATTGGCCTTGCCGTGCTTGTAGGGCACCATGCGAACCAGCTCGTCTCCATTCAACTCGGCCTTGAACGAACAGCCGACGCCGCAATATGCGCAGGTCGTGATGACCGAACGTTCGGGCGTGCCCAACTCGATGATCGAGTTTTCTTGCAGTGACGCCGTGGGACAAGCCTGCACGCAGGCGCCGCAGCTGACGCAATCGGAGGCCATGAAATCATCGCCGGTCATACCCGCCGAAACCCGGCTTTCGAATCCGCGTCCCTCGATGGTCAGCGCGAAGGTTCCCTGCACTTCCTCGCAGGCCCGCACGCAGCGCGAACACACGATGCATTTGCTGGGATCATAGGTGAAATAGGGATTGGATTGGTCCTTGGGGATGTATTCGGGGTTCCCCAGATCGCCAGCGCCGGGACGTGCGCGCGCGCGGATGTCACCAGCCGCCAGTGTGCCGATGCCCAAGGGGTCGTAGTGATTGCGCCCCGACTCAAACCGCTGATCGCGCAGGCCGACAGCACCAGCCATATCCTGCAATTCGCAATCGCCATTGGCGCTACAGGTCAGGCAATCCAGCGGATGATCCGAGATATAAAGCTCCATCACGCCTTTGCGGATCTTCTTGGCCTTGGCACCTTGCGTCGTGACGGCCATGCCCTCGGCCACCGGCGTCGTGCAGGATGCGGGCGTACCGCGGCGACCCTCGATCTCGACCACGCAGAGACGGCAGGACCCCCAAGCCTCCAGATTGTCCGACGCGCAGAGCTTGGGCACCTGAATGCCCGCCTCGGCAGCCGCGCGCATGACGGATGTGCCCTCAGGCACCGTCACCTCAAACCCGTCGATTGTCAGTGTGACGGGCGCGCCCTGCTTGGCCTTGGTGCCCATGTCACGGTCATCGTGGATGGATGTGGGGATGATGAAGTCCTTCATTCCGCTGCCTCCTTCTGGGTCGCGAAGTCGTCCGGAAAATGATTAAGCGCCGACATGACCGGGAAGGGCGTAAATCCCCCCAGCGCGCAGAGCGATCCGTCGGTCATCGTCTCACACAGATCGGTCAGGAGCGGGATCGCGTCGGCATCGCCGCGCGCGATGCGGTCGATCGTCTCGACTCCCCGCACCGATCCGATGCGGCAGGGCGTGCATTTACCGCAGGATTCCACCGCGCAGAATTCCATGGCAAAGCGCGCCATCTTCAGCATGTCAACGCTGTCGTCAAAGACGGTCAGACCGGCATGGCCCAGCAGCCCGCCCCTGGCGTCCAGTTCTTCGTATCCGAGGGGTGCATCGAAATTGGCGACGGGGATATAGGCACCCAGAGGGCCACCCACCTGCACGGCCTTGACCGGCTGGCCCGAGCGTGTGCCGCCGCCCAGATCGTTGACGACCTCGCCCAGCGTGATCCCGAAGGCGGTCTCGAAAAGCCCGCCACGCGCCACGTTACCTGCAATCTGCAAGGTCACAGTCCCGCGCGAGCGGCCCATGCCGAAATCGGCGTAATGCTGCGCGCCCCGCTCGAAGATCACCGGTATAGTGGCGAGACTGATGACGTTGTTGACCACCGTGGGCCGTCCAAGGAAACCTTCCAGCGCCGGCAGGGGCGGCTTGGCCCGCACGACGCCGCGCTTGCCTTCGAGCGAGTTGAGCAAGGATGTTTCCTCGCCGCAGACATAGGCACCGGCACCCACGCGCACCTCCATGTCAAAGCTGCGCTTTGAGCCGAGAATATCCTCGCCCAGCGCGCCCTTGTCGCGCGCGATGCGGATCGCCTCGTTCATCACGGCAATCGCATCGGGGTATTCGGAACGCAGATAGACATAGCCCTTGGTCGCGCCGACGCCGAGACCCGCGATCACCATGCCCTCGATCAGGGTGAAGGGATCGCCCTCCATGATCATGCGGTCGGCAAAGGTGCCGCTGTCGCCCTCGTCGGCGTTGCAGACGATGTATTTCTGCGGTGCCTCAGCCTCCATCACCGTTTTCCACTTGATCCCGGTGGGAAAGCCCGCGCCGCCCCGCCCGCGCAGCCCACTATCGGTGACTTCGGCGACGATCTCGGCACTGCTCAGATCAATCGCGCGGCGCAGGCCGACGAGACCGCCATGCTTCTCGTAATCGGCCAGATCAAGCGGATCGATCACGCCACAGCGGGCGAAGGTCAGACGCGTCTGGCGCGCGAAGAAGGGAATATTTTCGACCGGGCCATGCCCGTCGAGCGTCCCGTCCAGCAGCGCCGGCACATCTTTGGACGTTACAGGGCCGAACGCCTCGCGGCCGTTGCCGCGGTCGATCTCCACCAGCGGCTCCAGCCAGATCATGCCGCGCGTACCGGTGCGGATGATCGTGACATCCAGATCGCGTGCCTCTGCCTCGCGGCGGACCGCTTCGGCCACGTCATCCGCGCCAAGCGCCTTGGCCGCACTGTCCATTGGGATATAGAGTTTCATGCGCCCGCCTCCGTCAGGATCCGCGCCATCCGGGCCGCATCCAGCCGGCCCACGACCTTGTCATCGACCATCGCGGCGGGGCCGCAGGCGCACATGCCGAGGCAATAAACCGGCTCGACCGTCAAGGCACCGTTCGGCGTGGTGGCGTGCCAGTCGAGGCCCAACTTGGCCAGAGTCTCTTCGGCCAGTGCATCGCCGCCGACGGCCTGACATGCCTCGGCACGGCAGATCTTGACGACATGGTGCCCGGCGGGCCGTTCACGGAAATCATGGTAAAACGAGACGACCCCATGCACCTCGGCTTTTGTCATGTTCAGCAGATGTGAGATCCGCGCGATCGCGGCGGTGGGGATGTAACCGAATTCCGCCTGAAGCGCGTGCAGCATTGGCAGAAGCGGCCCCTCGCGGTGTTTGTGCTCGGCGAGGATCGCGTCGATTTCGGCATCGGTCGGGATGGACGTCGTCTGTGGCATGGCTGACCTTTTGGCTATGTTGCCTCAAGGGTAAGTGCCGCATTATCACGGAATCAATATAGACATACCGTCAAGTGATCGACAACCTCAATCGCACTGATCCGCCAGTTGTGCCGCTTCCTTCAAAAGCGCTTGCAGCGTAGGGGTGTGCGGCTCTCGATATGGGGCGACCAAGCCAACCGAAGGATGCCGGATATTGCCCGACAGCGGCACCAGTTTCAGCGCCTTGCCAGCTGCGAGGAAGGTGGCGATATCGGCGGGCAGGATGGTCAGCCAGTCGCCGCGCTCGACATTGGCGACCAGCACGACCGCCGAATCGGACTCGATCCAGGCATCGGGCGTCACGCCCGCATCACGGAAATGGCCGTTGATGATGCGCCGGTTCTGGTTTTCAGGCGTCAAGAGCGCCAGTCTCTCGCCCTCCAACTCCTTCCAACCGACCGAATCTCGACCGTACCATTGCGATGCCTCATTACAGACAAGCATATAGCGCTCGCGATACAGCGGCTCGGTACTCAGCCTGCCCGTCGGCTCATTGTCCAGATAGGTGATGCCCGCATCGACATCCAAATTCTCGATCATGGACAGGATTTCAATGGATGTGCGCGACAAGAGCGTGAGCCGCACATTAGGGTTCTTCTCGCTGAACCGCGCCGAGAGCTGCGCGGCCCAGGTGAGGGCCGTCGGGATGACCGCGACGCGCAACTGGCCCGACAGGCCATTTCTGGTGAATCGCATCTCCTCGCGCAGCTGGCGCGCATCGCTGACGATCCGTCGCGCCCATTCCAGCGCGCTGTGCCCCTCGGGCGTCAGCCCACCGAATTTCGAGCCACGAAAGACAAGTTTGACTCCAAGCCGATCCTCTAGATTCTTGATCCCCGTGGACAAGGTTGGCTGCGTGATGCCAAGTTCGTCGGCGGCCTTGCCAAAATGCTTCGCCTTGGCAAGAGCAATGAACATTTCGAGCTTATCAAGCATGGGAAACTCTTTTCAGGATTGGGGCGGACTCGGCACCATCGGCATGGGGCGGACTGCAAAGCCCCTCGACGTCCCAGGCTGGGCCACTCTGGGAATGGTGCCTGCCTTTATCCCTGTGGTCCGACAGACTGACAACCGTAAAGTTGATTGGCCTAAACGGTCATTCTGGCAGGCACCAAAAACTGGATAATGTCCGTTTGGGGGCAGTCCCATCATCACAGACGGCCTTGCGATACGGGGGGCCAGTGGGGTGGGACGACAGAAACTTGGTGCGTGGAGCTATTCATGTTAAACTCAACAGGTTTTTCCGGCCACGACTCCTAGGGGAAACGCCAACTCTTCCGCCCCAGCCGACAACTGCGGACCCGCGTCGTGGCCAGCTGGATCCAACTCTCGTCTACCCGCGAGAAGAAGCATGAGGCCGCGACCACCCAACGGCAATTTTGGACATATGTTAGCGCATGTCATCGAAATATTACGCCAGCGTCAACTTGCCCTTGCGTTATGTGACCCGTAGATAGCCTTCAGCCCGCGCCTTCCGCGTGCGGCCGCGCCCTCTCCGGCGACACGCAATAACCTGAGGAATCGTCACCTTGCTCGACCAGATCGCGCTGCGCGCCGAACTCGCCGATCATTATGATCTCGCCCCCTCCGCCGACCTCGCCGCCGAGATGTCCGGGATCTATGCCCGCATGGACCGCGTCATGTCGCCGCCCGACTGGGCGATCTTCGCACCCTATGTCGCTGCGATCAGGAAGCTGAAGGCCGAGCGGAACGCGGTGATCCTGGCCCATAACTACATGACACCCGAAATCTATCACGGGATCGCGGACGTGGTGGGCGACAGCCTGCAACTGGCGATCGAGGCCACCAAGGTCGAAGCGGATGTGATCGTTCAGTGCGGCGTGCATTTCATGGCCGAGACCTCAAAGATCCTGAATCCGGCCAAGACGGTGCTGATCCCCGACATGGCCGCAGGCTGTTCGCTGGCCGAAAGCATCACCGCCGCGGGGATCGCCGAGATGCGCGCGAAATATCCCGGCGCGCCCGTGGTCACCTATGTGAACACCACGGCCGAGGTAAAGGCGGCGTCTGACATCTGCTGCACCTCGTCCAATGCCGTCCAGATCGTCCGCGCAATGGAAAGCGACACGGTCATCATGACCCCGGACAAGTATCTGGCGCAGAACATCGCAAGCCAAGTGCCGGAGAAGCAGATCGTCTGGTGGGAGGGGTCGTGCATCGTGCACGAGCAGTACACCGCGACAGACCTGCGCGAATTCCGCGACTGGAACCCCGGCACCCGCATCATCGCCCACCCCGAATGCCCGCCCGACGTGGTCGCCGAGGCCGATTTCTCGGGCTCGACCAGCGGGATCATCGACTATGTCACGGCCGAGCGGCCCGAGAAGGCGATGCTTGTGACGGAATGCTCGATGGCCTCGAACATCTCGGACGCGCTGCCGGATGTCGATTTCGTCGGGCCCTGCAACATGTGCCCCTACATGAAGAAGATCACGCTCGAAAAGGTGCTCTGGTCGCTGCACACCATGGAAGGCGCGGTCGAGGTTGACCCCGCGGTGGCCGACAAGGCCCGTGTCGCCGTGCAGCGGATGATCGACCTATCGGCGCGTCTGAACGGCTAGGCCCATGACAGCGATCGACACGCCCCGCGCGATCATCGTCGGGGCCGGGCTGGCGGCGCAATATGCAGCGCTGCGGCTGGCCCCGCATCCGGTCCTGATGATCTCGCCCGAACCTCTCGGCTCCGGGGCGTCGTCGACCTGGGCGCAGGGCGGCGTTGCGGCGGCGATGGACCCTTCCGACAGCGCCGAGGCGCATGCCCGCGATACCGTGCGGGCAGGGGCGGGCACCGTGGACGTGCAGGTCGCAGAGGCCGTCACGGCCGAGGCGCGGGCGCATATCCTCGACCTGACCGGGCTGGGCACGCCCTTTGACCGGACCGCGGATGGCGGCTATGTCCTGTCGCGCGAGGCGGCACACAGCTTTGCCCGTGTCGTGCGCGTGCGCGGCGATCAGGCGGGGGCCGAGATCATGCAGGCACTGACCGCGCAGGTCCGCGCCGCGCCGCATGTGCAGGTGCTGGAAGGCGTGATGGCCACCGGGTTGGTGATCGAGGGCGGCCGCGTGTGCGGGGCCCGGGTCGCGCGCTGCGCCGACGGCCTGACGCAATCGGTCGCTCTGCGCGGTGCGGCGGTGCTGTTGGCGGGCGGCGGATCGGGCAGTCTGTTTTCGCAGACGACCAATCCGCCGCGCATCTGCGGGCAGGTGCTGGGGATGGCGGCGCGGGCCGGGGCGGTCATCTCCGATGCGGAGTTTGTGCAGTTCCATCCGACGGCCATCGCCAATGGCCTGGACCCCGCGCCACTGGCGACCGAGGCGCTGCGCGGCGAAGGCGCGACGCTGATCAACAGCCGGGGCGAGCGGTTCATGCTGGCGGCGCATCCGGATGCCGAGCTGGCACCGCGCGACATCGTTGCCCGCGCGGTCTTTGCCCAGACGCAAGCCGGCCTTGCCCCGGCGCTGGACACGCGGGCGGCCCTTGGCGCGCGGATCCTGACCGAGTTTCCAGCCGTGGCCGCAGCCTGCCGGGCCTCGGGCCTCGATCCGGTGACGCAGCCGATCCCGGTCGCCGCCGCCGCGCATTACCACATGGGCGGCATCGCGACGGATGCCGGGGGGGCGAGCACCCTGCCCGGCCTCTGGGCTTGCGGCGAGGTTGCCTCGACCGGGCTGCATGGCGCGAACCGGCTGGCCTCGAACGGTCTGCTCGAGGCGCTGGTCTACGGGCGGCGCTGTGCGGATGCGATTGCCAGGGGGCTGGGCGCGGGTGATGATGCCGCGCCGGTCGTGCTGCCCGATCTCGGCCCGGACCAAGCACCCGATCCGGCGCTGGTCGCCCGGCTGCGGCAAGCGATGACCGACGGGGCGGGCGTGATCCGCACCGCCGCTGGCTTGCGGCGCACGCTGGACAGGATCGCCACGGTCGAGGCGGCGCAGCCCGGCTGTGACGCCCTGCTGAACATGACCGCAACCGCCACGCTGATCGCCGCCGCCGCGCTGACCCGGGAAGAGAGCCGGGGCGCGCATTTCCGCTCGGACCATCCCGATGTGCAGGGCGCGACCGGCCAGAGATCCTTCTTCACCCTCGCGCAGGCGCAGGAGATCCGCGCCCAGGCCCGAAAGGAACCCGCATGACTGCCGCCCCCTTGCCCGACCTGATCCTGGAACCGCTGGTCCGCGCCGCATTGCTCGAGGATCTGGGCACCTATGGCGACATCACGACCCGCACGGTGATCCCGGCAACGACGCGCTACACCGCACGGCTGAACGCGCGCGAGGCGGGGGTCGTCTCGGGGCTTCAGGTGGCGGCGCTGGCCTTCCGGCTGGTCGACCCGGCGCTGGTTGTCACCGCGCACAAGGCCGACGGGGGCGAGATCCGGCCGGGTGACCTGCTGATGGAGATCGAAGGAGCGGCGGCCTCAATCCTGTCGGGTGAACGGGTCGCGCTGAACTTTGCCGGGCGGCTGTCTGGGATCGCGACGATGACGGCGGCCTTCGTGGCGCAGACCTCGGGCACCGCGACGCGTGTGACCTGCACCCGAAAGACGACGCCCGGCCTGCGGCTGGTCGAGAAGCAGGCGGTGCTGCATGGCGGCGGGTTCAACCACCGCTTCTCATTGTCGGATGCGATCCTGATCAAGGACAACCACATCGCGGCGGCGGGCGGCATTCGGCCTGTTCTGCGCGCGGTCAAGGCGCAGGCCTCGCACATGATCCGCTGCGAGATCGAGGTCGACCGGCTGGACCAGCTGGCCGAGGTGCTGGCCGAGGGCGGCGCCGACGTCGTGCTGCTGGACAACATGGACACGCCGACCCTGCGCAAGGCGGTGGCGATGGCGGCCGGGCGCGTGGTGCTGGAGGCCTCGGGCAACATGAGGCTGGACCGGATCGCCGAGGTCGCGGCGACAGGTGTCGACTACATCTCGTCCGGGGCGCTGACGCATTCGGCACAGACGCTGGATCTGGGCCTGGATTTCTGAGAGGGCCGAAAATGACCTTCCAGCGCCGCAAATCGTAATAGACTGCGATGCACGCGCAACTACTGATCGGTGTTGCCGATGGTCTTTGCGGCGCGACACGCCCGGACTTTTCGCCGGCGTGGCCACCGTGGTGACCAAGCTACTGCCGCAAGCTGATGCGGACCAGGCCTTCTTTAGCGAGAAGGGCTACCAGCAAATTCTGGTGGTCCACCGTCTGGCCGAAGTCACCGAAAAGTCACCCGCCCCATATCCGTCGACAGACCGCATCGACCGCCGCATGAAGAACCAGCGTCAGCACGGCCAGAACAATCAGCGCGGCGAACATCAGGTCGATCTTCGCGCGGCCGTTCGCCAGCAGCATCAAATAGCCAAGCCCCCGCGATGCCCCGACCCATTCGCCGATGATGGCACCGATCGGCGCATAGACCGCCGCCAGCCGAAGCCCCGAAGAAAAGCCGGGCATGGCCGCCGGAACGCGGATGCACCACAGGATGCGCGCGGGTGTGGCGTTCATGACGCGGGCAAGTTCCACCCAGGCGACGGGTGTGCGCATCAGCGCGTCGAAAAAGGCCGATGTCACGGGGAAATAGATGATCAGCAGCGCCATCGCGACCTTCGACCATAGCCCGTAACCCAGCCACAGCGTCAGGATCGGTGCCAGCGCGAACACGGGGATGGCCTGGCTGAAGACGATCATCGGGCGGAGCAGATTGCGCGCAAGCGGCGAAGCGACAAGAAGGATCGCCGAGGCAAAGCCCAGGGTCGCCCCGAGGCCAAGACCAATCAGCACTTCTGTGATGGTCACGACCGCATGTTCGGCGATCAGCATCCGGCTGGTCCAGAGCGTGGAAAAGACCAACATGGGTCCGGGCAGAATGAAGCGCGGCAGATCGCCAAACGTGACCACGGCCTGCCACGCCAACAGACCCAGAAGCGCGACGCTGGCGAAGTGCAGGACCTTTTTCACACTGTCTCCATAAGTTGCCGCAGCAATCGGCCCTGAAAGGCAAGGGTCTCAACCGAATCATAGGGGCGCGGCACGCGGGCGGGCGGTGATGCGACCGGGGTGATCCCCTCGCGGGTCATCAGCAAAACCGTCTCACCCAACCGGGCGGCCTCGGCGGCGTCATGGGTCACATGCAACACGGTGCGACCGGCCAGAAGTTCGGCCGAAAGTTCCTGCATCCGGGCGCGTGTCTGCGCATCAAGCGCCGAAAAGGGTTCATCCAGCAATATGACAGGCCGGTCTTCCATCAGGGTCCGGGCAAGCGCCACCCGCTGCCTCTGTCCGCCGGAAAGGGCGTCAGGGCGTTTGGTGCCGTGATCCGCAAGGCCAACGCGCGCCAATATGTCGAGCGCCCTTTCACGCGGCTGCTGCGTGCCGCGCAACCGTGCGCCGAGGGTGACATTGGCGGTCACGTCAAGCCATGGCATCAACAGGTCGCTCTGCGCCATCAACGCCACGCGACCTGCCAGCGGCATATTATCGCTTGCGCCAACTGTGCCTTCAAAGTCGACCCCGTCCCCAAGGCTCGCAAACAGGCGCAAAAGCGTGGACTTGCCCACACCGGAGGGACCGAGCAGACAGGTCCACCGCCCCGCCGGGACCTCCAGCGACAGGGGGCCGAAGATCGCGGTGCCACCGATCGTGACACGCCCGGTCAATCGAAGCGCAGGCGCGCCGCTCATCCCGAAAGCCCCCTGGCCCAGAAATCGGCATGCAGCCGCGTGGCTGTCTGGAAGCGCGCGCATAGCCGAAACCAGCACGGGCTGGTTTTCGTTCTGCGACCGAGGCGGCGCGCGACCGCCGCGCCGGTCAGCGCGCCAACCTTGCGGCAGGCGCGCATCTCATCCAGCGTCTTGTCCATGGTCACCGCCAGGGTCCAGGCACAAGAGAAATGGTCGCGAAACAGGTATGCCGCGCGTCGCAGCGGACCATCGGCCATCTGTTCAACCAAGGCGTGGTGGGTGTGATCGTTCCACGCTGTACCGGCGGCGTCGCGCCAAAGACGCAATGCCGTGCCGTGGCTCATTCTGTCCCCAGGTCGACGGCCAGCGCGGTGACAGAACGTGTGCCCTCGATCAGCTTGGCTTGATGCAGGAAATCCTCGAACCGTGCGTAGCGGCCGGCATCCAGTGCCTCGGGACGCAACGCAAAGCGCGGGATCGTATCGGCCCAGGCCTTCTTGTTCAGCTCGTCCTGAAGCTCGGTTGAGGTGGCCGCGAACACCTCCCAGCTCTCCTGCGGGTGGTTCACAATGTACTGCGTGGCCTTTTCCGTCGCCCCGAGGAAACGCTGGATCATTCCCGCATCCATCGCCTTCGGGTTGGCGATGTAGATTAGTTCGTCATAGGTCGGCACGCCGTGTTCCTCGGGGTAGAAGCACCGGCCGGCGACCTTCTCTATCTCCATCTGGTTCAGCTCAAAATTGCGAAAAGCCCCGATCACCGCATCGACCTGCCCCGACATCAGCGCGGGCGACAGCGACCAGTTGACGTTGACCAACTCGATATCGTCGGTGCCAAGCCCGGTCTCGCCCAGCATGGCCGAAAGCAGCGCCTCCTCCACGCCGGCGACAGAAAAGCCCACCTTGCGACCTTCGAGATCCGCGATCTGCGCGACAGGTCCGTCATCCAGCACGAGCAGGCAGTTGAGCGGTGTGGCGACCAGCGTGCCGACGCGCACCAGCGGCATGCCTTCTGCCACCTGAAGGTGCAGTTGCGGCTGGTAGGAAATTGCAAGATCGACCGCACCCGCGGCAGCCATCTTTGGCGGATCGGAAGGGTCAGCCGGGGCGATCACCTCGACCGCCAGGTCTGCTTCAGCGAAATAACCCATTTCCTGGGCAATGATGATCGGCCCGTGATCGGGGTTCACGAACCAGTCGAGCATAACGGTCATCTCGTCCTGCGCGGCGGCGGGTGTCGCCAGAACAAGGGCAAGGGCTGTCAGCATGGGTTTCATGGGATGTCTCCGTTTGGGTCGCCGAGGGCGACGAGAAATATGTTTCCGTCCCAGACCGCCCCGAGCCTTTCAGCAGCCGCCCAGGCGCGCTGACCCGAGCGACAACAAAGCACGGCGCGTTGTCCGGTGGCGGGAATGGGGCCTCCGGGGCCGAAAGCGGTGGCGGGAAGACGGCGGGCGAAGGGCCGCATCAGGGGGGCTTCGTCCTCGGCCCGCAGGTCGACGAGAAAGTCAGCGGCAGTGATCGCGGAAGGCGCAAGGAAACGGGGGCCGCGCTCGGGTTCGGGCGTATCGGCAAAGCGAAACTTGCCCGATCTAAGGCTGCGCCCGTCGAAGGTGACAAGCTGCCCGAGGGGCGAAGGATCGAGCCCTGCGAGTAGTGCGAGAGCCATCTGCGCCTGAAGCGCGCCGATCACACCCACGACCGGCCCCAGAACACCATCCTCGGCGCACGAGCCGAGCCTTTGCGGCAGGTCGGGAAACACGGCGCGCAGGCTGGGCGCGCCGCCGCAGAAGGCCCCGGCATAACCGTCGAGTCCAACCACCGAGGCGCTGACCAGCTGGCGGTCCGCAGCGCGGCAGGCATCGGACAGGATGTAACTTGCCGCGAAGCTGTCGGCGCAATCGAGCACAAGATCGGTACTGTCGCAGAGCGCGTCGACATTGGCGGGATCAAGCGCGGCCACGACCGCCTCGACCCTGCAATCGGGGTTGAGCGCGGTGATCGCCGCAGCGGCGGCCCTGGACTTTGCGACGCCGATATCAGCGTCACGGAACAACGTTTGGCGATGCAGGTTCGTCGCCTCAACCCGGTCCGGATCCACCAGCCGAATGCGGCCGACGCCAGCCCCGCCGAGATATTGCAGCACCGGTGCGGCAAGCCCGCCCGCGCCGACGACCAGCACATGCGCCCGGCGCAGGCGGGCCTGGCCCAAAGGCCCAAGTTCGGGCACCGCGATCTGACGGGCATAGCGGCTCATCGCGTCGCCTCGATCCAGGAACGAACGCGGGTCTCCGGGTCGCCACTGAGGGTGATGTCGGTGACGACAGACACGACATCGGCACCGGCGGCAAAGACGTCCGCTGCCCGCTCGACGCGCATGCCGCCGATGGCGACAAGAGGCAGGTCGCCAATGGCGCGCTTCCATTCGGTGACACGCTCCAGACCCTGCTGGTGCCATTTCATCTTTTTCAGGATCGTCGGATAGACTGGGCCGAGCGCAATATAGTCAGGCGAGATTGACAGGGCACGGTCCAGTTCGGCGTGGTCGTGGGTGCTGATGCCCAGCCTGAGGCCAGCACGGCGAATGGCCCGAAGATCCGCAGTGTCGAGATCTTCCTGCCCGAGATGCACCCACTCGCAGCCCGCGTCGATGGCGATCCGCCAATGGTCGTTGACGACCAGCGTCACCGCATGCGCGCGGCAGAGCGATTTCGCCTGGGTGATGGCGTCCCAAAGGTCGGCCACGTCCATATCCTTGATGCGAAGCTGCACCAGCTTCACGCCCAGCGGCAAGGTGCGGTGCAGCCAGTCCGCGTTGTCGAAGATCGGGTAAAAGCGGTGTAGGCTCATGTCAGGAACGCCCTGCCGATGACGGGGGTCGAAGGGGCCGCCATGTCGCGTGGCTCCATCGGGTCGGCCTCGTAGGCGAGCCGCCCGGCCTCGACCGCGCGGGCGAAACCTGCCGCCATCGTCGCCGGGTCGCCCGCTTTGGCGACGGCGGTGTTGAGCAGCACCGCGTCATAGCCCAACTCCATCGCCATGGCGGCCTGGCTCGGCAGACCGAGGCCCGCATCCACCACCATGGGCACGTCGGGAAACTGGGCGCGCAGGGTGCGCAGGCCATAGATGTTGGTCAGCCCCAGCCCGGTGCCGATGGGTGCGCCCCATGGCATGAGCACCTCGCAGCCCGCCTGTAGCAGCCGGTCGGCAAGAACCACGTCCTCGGTGGTATAGGGAAAAACCTTGAAACCCTCATCGGTCAGAATGCGCGCGGCCTCCACCAGCCCGAAGGGGTCGGGCTGAAGGGTGTCCGCATGACCGATCACCTCGAGTTTGATCCAGGGCGTGTCGAACAGCTCGCGGGCCATATGCGCCGTGGTCACCGCCTCGCGGACCGAATGGCAGCCTGCGGTGTTGGGCAGGAGTGTCACATCGAGGTCACGGATCAAATCCCAGAACGCCGCGCCGGCGCGATCGCCACCCGCCTCACGCCGCACAGAGACAGTGGCGATACCGGCAGCGGAGCGGCGGAAGGCCTCGGCCAGAACCGCTGGCGACGGGTATTGCGCCGTACCCAGCATCAGGCGCGAAGCGATCGCAGTACCGTAAAGCAGCATCTCAGCCTCCCTGCCGCGGGGCGACGATCTCGACCCGGTCGCCAGGGGAAAGAGGGGCGTCGCGCGCCGTCGCCGGAACGAAACTTTCGTTGACGGCGGTGGCGACCTTGGCATCGCGATAGCCCAATTCGTCCAGCGCACCGGCGAGGGTTTGCGCCTGCACCTCGGTTGCGGTGCCGTTAACCGTGATCTGCATAGTAAAACTCCGGTTTGCTGTGGTCGAAGGCCAGTTCAGTCGCCATCCGTGCAAGCGCAGGCGCGAGCAGGAAACCGTGGCGGAACAGGCCATTGACATGGATCGTCTCGCCGCGACGGACAATGCGCGGCAGGTTATCGGGAAAGGCCGGACGTGCATCGGCACCGATCTCAACCAGTTCGGCCTCGCCAAAGGCGGGATGCAGCGCGTAGGCGGCCGAGAGCAGTTCCAGCACAGAGCGAACACGCCGGCGGCGATCGTCGCTTTCGATCTGTGTCGCGCCCAGCATGAAATGACCATCGGCACGGGGCACGACATAAAGCGGAAAGCGCGGGTGGAGCAGACGAACCGGGCGCGTCAGGCGGATGTCGGGCGCACGCAGCACAACCATTTCACCCTTAACGCCGCGCAGATCGGGAAGCGCATCACGCGCCGCATGCCCACGGCAGTCGAAGGTCAGGCCATCGGCATGGCCCGGCTCTGCGATGAAGGTGACACCGTCGCGCTCAAGCCGCGTCCGCAGGTGGCGCAGGGCGGCGCGCGGGTCAAGGTGAGCCTCGGCGGTGACGTGCAGCGCGCGATCGAAGCGGCCGGAGAGGTCCGGTTCCAGTGCTGCAAGGGCGGAACCGTCAAGCAGGGTGTGGCCCTCAATGCGGCGGGCGAAACGGTCGAGTTCGCGGCGGTCGCGATTGAGGGCCACGACGACAGTGCCGCGCTGCGTGACACCCACGCCCTGCCGTTCCCACCAGCGAGCCGCCTGCTGACCCAGCCGAACCACCGGCTCTTCTGCCGTTTCGCCTTCGCAGAATGGCGCAAGCATGCCGCCCGCCCACCATGAACAATGGTGTGGTCCGGGCTGCAACACAGGGTCGAAGACAGTGACCGCGCAACCTCGGGCGACCAGTTCTGTGGCCACGCAGAGCCCGGCGACGCCAGCGCCGATGACAGTGGCCCGCGTCATCGCCAATATCCGTGAAAATGGTGGACCGGGCCGTGGCGACTGCCAATAACCCGGACATCAGCCGCACAGATCGCGCCGTGCAGCCAGACCGGCGCGCGCCCGACCGGAATTTCCAGCGGCGCGCCTTTTGCCAGATCGGCGGTGATGGCCGAGGATAGGCCGCATCCGGTGCCATGGGTATTCCGGGTGATGATCCTTGACTTATCAAACGCGATGGTGCCGGAAGCGGTGATCAGCGCATCGACCGTCTTTGCGACCATCACCGGATCGCGCATCACGGGACCGCTGTAATCGGCGTCCGCTTCGGCAAGGACGGCAACGATCTCGGGCGAGAAAAGCATGCCGATCTTGATGACCTGTGGTGTCATTACTTCCTCCACCGACGACGGGAGAAGGAAGAAAAAGCGGGCACAGGTTTCCCTGCGGCCTGCTCGTGCTCCGTTCCCTCCGCCGGTATTGTCCGGATCAGGTTCGATGGGTTGGCTCGCGCCTCTCAGCCCCTCACGGGACACCCCAACGGATTCGCTTATGAGGTAGCAGTCGCCGTGCCGAGGTTCAAGCCGCCTGTGGGTGTACATTCCCCCGGACGCTGAAACGACCGCCTGCGCGGAAGGTCACGCAATGGAACAACGCGACATCGTACCGCCAAGTGAGGCCCCGCAATATTCTCCTGCCCGGCCCCCATGACGCAACACATTCTGGGATTTGAGCCAATCGAGCCCGCAACGAAACGGCGGCCCTTTTAAACTCAAGATATTTGCTTTTCCCCTGCGAACAGACGGGGCGTCGCCAGGCTGACTTTGCCAACCTTTGACCGAAGACGACGTTACGGTCGGCCCGCTGCGTGACGGTAAGGCGCGCTGACCCCGCTCCAGCATCGGCGGGCCACTAAAACAATAGAATTAGAGGAGAGCAAACCATGGATTTCACGAAACCAGACCTCAAGGCCCGCTTTGCACAACTGGGCTTTCTCGTCCGACACACTTTCACCATTGTCGGACGCAATCGCGCGTTGTTGGGTCCGCTGATTGTCATGTGGGTCTATGCTGCGGTGATGACCGGCCTGTTCTTCGCCGGGCTTGCTCTCGCTGTTTACGAAAACGGCAACAGCACATGGTTCCTGCTCGGCGGGGCTGTGATGTTTATCTACAAGTTCTTTTTCTACAACCGCGCCGAACTGACGCTCAGCCGTCTGACATATGGCACTGCCACCGGTGGCACGCCCACCCGGCGTGAGGCACGACGCGAAATTACCGGTCTCGGATCACAGGTCCGCACCCTTGGCCTGCTGGACATGGCCGCCGTCTGGGTGGCCAGCCGCAAAAACAAGGAAGGCGGCCTGATGGCGATGTTGCTGGGCAGCATCGTCGAAGTCTGGGATCTGGTAAACCACTTCCTGCTTCCGGCTTTCGCGATCGACCGGCTGAGCCTGGGCGACGGGATTGCCAAAATGAAACGGTTGAAGGATCATGTGCCCGAAACCCTGGCTGGTGTGTTCGGGATCGACATTATGGGCGGCGTGATCGGCTCGCTGATGAAGCCGCTCTATTTCTTCGGTGGCCTTGCGGGGGTTGCTCTTGGCCTTCTCTTTGGTGGCGGTATGCCGGATGCCTTTTCGGCCGGGGCGCTTTCCGAAATTTCTCGCAGCATGCCGCAACTGGGCCCGATCGGTCCGGACACCGTCTTTAACTGGCTGCCGGTCTTTGTCGTCGTCTCTGTCAGTGTCCTGCTTCACACGTTGTTCGCGCGTGCCGTGACCGCGATCAAGGTTGTTTATTTCACCCTTTTCTATACCCGCATCATGCATCCCGAAGATCTGGCACCCGAAATGCGCGCGGACCTTGAAGGATACCTTGATCTGGACGCAGACGAGATGCCAACTGCTTCGGTGTCGATATGAGGATATGTGTCCGATCACTTGTGAGCTTGCCAGGTTGGACACAGTTAACGTCAAGCGCCGGAAGGTTGGATCAGATTATGGGGCGCGAGAATGACAGGTAAATTTATTACGGGAAGGGCGTTCTTCGCATTGCTCGCGATACTGACGTGCCTGAGCTTTGGCGCTGGCGTGGCCTCTGCGCAAGAGGTCGGCAGCTACGCCCATGTTCAGGCCCACGCGCTGAATCTGCGAACCGCGCCGGATACGAGGTCTTCCGTACTGCGCGCCCTGCCCTATGGAACCTCTGTCAGCATCCTTGACCGTCGCGACGGCTGGGCGAAAGTTTTCGTTCAAGACGCTGACGGGAATTCTGCGGATGGTTGGGTCGCGGCGCGCTTTCTAGGGCAAGGTGCAAGGACTGGTGCCGAAAGAAAGCGCCCGATATTTCGGGGTCGCCATCGCACCGGACCGGAGCACCAAACCCAGACCCACCAGCCCGTTGCGCCACTGCGGGTCAGCAAGCTGGATTTCGACTGCCGCCCGGCGCTGTTCGGCAACAGCGGCATAAGAAAATGTGTCGCCAGCGTTCGCGTGCGACTGCCCCAGCAAGAGTTTGATCCGAACCGCAGTGACCACGTCTTCATTGCCTGTCGTGGCGCGATTTCCTACCGCACGGACAAGGGGCATGATTCACAACGCCTTCTCGCGTTTGAGAGGCACAGTATCGCGCGTAACGATCGACTGGGACAATCGGTGCGTGTGAGCTTTCCGGTGCGGTCGGAAAGAGACAAGATCGTCTCCGCCCAACTCGTGAGTTTTTCTTGTGAGAGGGATTAACAGATCCAGCCGTTGAATAAGCACTGTACCGCAGACTGAACGATAGCCTCCCTCCCGGTTCGGGCATGATCCACTATAGGTTTTGCGTGACTATCATCGGGCACACCGCTGGAACGGCCTGATGCTGCCGGACAGCATATTTCAGATTCCGGACGCCCCGGATACCATCTGACTTTGCATCACCCACTGCACATCCGGTCTTTCAAATGTCATTGTGGAAAGCTCCAATCTCCATGCTCGACCCGGAAAATCCGGAACGGTGCGCCGGGTTGGGATGTATCCGCGCGCAAACTGAACACCGCGCGGCTTTGCTGTCCGAAATTGGTGAAATCGACATTGATCGTGATCATACCCCGAAACATTGGTTGTTCGTCATCGGGAGCGATCCGCGTCAACTGACCCTGAAAGTCCTGCGCATCATAGAGAACGTCACTGCCGTGACCCGAAAGGTCAGGCACCATATCTGCAAAGAAGTACCGCGCGGCTGTCGGTGGAAAGAACGGATTGTCGCCCGGCTCTCCGCCCATTTCAAAAACGATATACAACTCGCGCACCAGCGCCTGTGCCTCATCCAGCAGCGGATCGCCGGTTTTTTTCATCATGTCCAACGGTGGAATGGTCGTATCCTCGTCGTCTGGCTTGATAAACTGCCCGGCGACCCAGCCTGCGCGCCTCATGTCGCTGTCGCGCATCAGGCACCAGCGCTGCGGCAATGCGCTGATTTGTGCCTCGGTCATCGCATTATAATGGTGCAATGTGTAATAAGGCACGCAGGTGATCTGTTCCAACGCGCGCGTATCGGGTGCGAAGGTCTCGATTACTGGATACATGGTTCCCGGCCCCATCCTGGCGTTCAACACGTCATTTTCGGCAACGCCGGTCACCTTCCAACTGTCCGGTCCGTGGCCGTCGATCTGCGCAAATGCCGCAGTGGCTGCAAAACCCAGCACCAGAGTGACGCTGCTTAATATTTTGCAGAACATCATTTTACCTCCACAACGGACCGGCCCAAAAGCGCGCCACCCGAGACATCCAGAAACCGGATTTCATAGAGACCGGCCTCATCGGGCAGTGTGACCTGCATGGAAGCCACGTCACCGATTGATTGCACCGAAATCCAACTGAAATCCGGTTGGTCCTTGCGTGCCAGTGCTATGCGCTGATCGGCGCTGTCGCTTTGCAAAGTCCATGTCACCGTGATCGTTTCACCCGGCGCGGCCGTCGCTGGCACACTCAGCCCAGCCCCATTGTCTAACGGCGCGTCGGCACCAACGACTTCCACTGGCGCGCGTGCCAACGTGCGCGCGCCCTGATCAAGCACATAGCGCAATTCATACAAGCCTGTGGTGTCAGGTGCTGTCAATTTGCCCTGCGTTACCGAATTCACGCGAATATAAGCGGCGGAGCTGCCTTCTTCCGCACCCATCGGCACAATGGTGATGAAATCACGCGCGCTGACATTGCTTGACCAAGTAACGTCAATTTCAGTCCCCGCACGCACCACCCTTGGGCCAGAAATTCCGACCTCTGCCTCGACGACCTCGATAGGCGCGCTGGCCAATGTGACGGCCCCGGCGTCAAGAACGTAGCGCAACTCGTAAAGCCCCGTTTCCGCCGGTGCGGTCAGTTTGCCCGCAGTGTCGGTTTTGGCGCGGATGTAACCCGTAGAAGTGCCCGGATCCGACCCCATCGGCACGATGGTGATATAGTCGCGCGGGTTGATGGTTTTGCTCCACGCAACGTCAAACACCGCTCCGGTCGTGACCTGGTCCGGGCCGGTTACGGTGACCTCTGCCTCGACGACCTCGATCGGCGCGCTGGCCAATGTGACGGCCCCGGCGTCAAGAACGTAGCGCAGCTCGTAAAGCCCCGTTNCCCCGTTTCCGCCGGTGCGGTCAGTTTGCCCGCAGTGTCGGTTTTGGCGCGGATGTAACCCGTAGAAGTGCCCGGATCCGACCCCATCGGCACGATGGTGATATAGTCGCGCGGGTTGATGGTTTTGCTCCACGCAACGTCAAACACCGCTCCGGTCGTGACCTGGTCCGGGCCGGTTACGGTGACCTCTGCCTCGACGACCTCGATCGGCGCGCTGGCCAGTGTCACAGCCCCGGTGTCAAGAACGTAGCGCAGCTCGTAAAGCCCCGTTTCCGCCGGTGCGGTCAGTTTGCCCGCAGTGTCGGTTTTGGCGCGGATGTAACCCGTAGAGGTGCCCGGATCCGACCCCATCGGCACGATGGTGATATAGTCGCGCGCGTTGATGGTTTTGCTCCACGCAACATCGAACACCGCACCGGTCGTGACCTGATCCGGGCCGGTTAGCGTGACTTCAGGCAGCGCGGGTTCCTCTGCAACGGGTTCGGGCTCGGGTGTCACCGGCTTCAGATCCATGGCGCTTTGGACTTGCGCCAAAGCGTCGGTCAATTCGGCTGCATTGCTGGCGGGCAGAAAAACGCCCCCGGTATTTTCGGCAATGCAGGACAGACTGGCGTTGGCCGCGTCATCCAGATCAAAGCCCACCACATGAACGGTAAACGCGACGCCTTGCTTTGCAAGCTGCGCGGATAATGCGCAGGGATCGGCGTTGCAGGTTTCCACCCCGTCAGAAATCAGAACCACCGTCGCCGGATTGTCACGGTAGGACAAAAGGTCGGCGGCATGGCTGACAGAGGCGGAAATCGGCGTTTTACCGACGGGATTAATCGCATTGACCCTGGCGATAAAGGCTGCGCGGTCAAGCGGGCCTGGGGCGACCATTGTTTCGATATCAGTGCAGTCACCTTCCGCGCGGTGACCATAAGCAACAAGACCCAGATTGGTGTTGTCATCCCAATCCGTCACCAGATTGCCCAGGACATCCCGCGCGATCTCGATCTTGCTGGTGCCGTCGATCTGACCCCACATCGAGCCGGATGCGTCATAGACGATCACCACGTCCTCTTGCGCCATCGCGGGAGCGGCAGCCGCGGCAACGCAGGCCGTCATCGCCATCGCCGCAATTCTCGATACGATTTGTTTCATGCGCTCATTCCTTGCTGAAGGTAGTCTCTTGTATCTCGTGATGTCTTGCCGGGCTTTGTGTCGAACGCGACGTGACCAATGCAACCCCGTGACCGGCGCGCCGACGGCCTGATAGGCCTTATCGGCACCCTCGCGTCCGCGCACCGTTTTCTGGGGCTTTACCGGGATTTGCGTTAAGCGTGTCCTTGCCGTTGAAGAATTCATAGGGGCCCTCGCAAACAATGCTCGCCAAGGCTGCCTGCGGTAAGATCGCAACAAATGCGAGCGTCAGTGATATCCGTGTGGAATTATTCATTCCGCACCTTCATTGGCAATTTTATGGACGTCAGTTCCTGTGATATTTATCATGTTGCCGCTGCATCTGCGCCAAACGTGCGGTCCTTCAGCTTGCGGAATTTGCCTGACATCTGCTCCAGCTTGGCTTCCCACTCAGGGTTCGGTTGCTGACCCTCAATTGTCTGGAAATAGACCTGCATCATGCAGGTGATGGCAAAAGGTTCTAGCAGGGCCGCCTTCACGCTCCATGCGAACAGCAGTGCGAATACCACGCCGCCTGCCGCCCATGCGCCGGGCATCAGGTAAACCACCAGCGCCGCTGGCGCGAGCATGACAAGAAACACGATAAAGCTCAGGCCGTAGACGATAATTGCCAGCCATGCAGCATTTTTAAGCATCGGTTTGTAGTTCTGCGCATAGAGCACGAGCGCCATTTTCGCGGACCCCCATGCATTTGTTGAATTCGTGCGGATGGCATAGGCAAGGATCACTTCGTCAACGAACCCGACAGCGACACGCAAGAACGCGGATATAAGACCGCCAATCTGTTGCGCGCCGGGGATCGGCAGAATGGTCAGGATGCCGCGCACCAATCCCGAAATGGCGCGCACAACGCCTTTGATCAACTGATCGACAGCGAACAACACGCTGGCCTGCGGAAACCGCTCTTTGACCACGGCTGTTGCATGTTTGATCTGACTGCGGTCATCTGGCATCGGTTTGCCGTCGATCAATTCAATCAAAACGGCAATGTGTCCGGCCTTGACGATGTAGAGAATATATTCGCGCGCCCAATACATAAAGACGCCAAAAATTCCAAAGCCCGCAAAGCCGCCCCACATTGTTGTCGTCGCGCGAAACTCTTCATCGCCAAACCCACCGACACCCCAGCCGACACCGGCACCGACGCCGGTGATCAGAATATAGCCCAGCGAAATCCCGAAATAGACCGCCATGCGCAACAGGATAAACGGCATCGTGCGCACCATCATTCCGAGCGCACCACCAATACTAAAATCCCACATTTCCCTCTCCCGCGTAAAGCTACATTGCCTGCCTGAAAAACTGTTTCATGCGCTGAGATTACCCCTCGCACTTGCTATTGCCGTATTTTGCCACGCACGCCCGCGCGGTGCAGGATGATATCTGCGGGCCGCGTTGCGCTTTTTTGATATCGACGGTTTCGACCGCCGTGTAGGGAACCGAAACCGTCTTCAGGACCGGCTTGCAATTGGTAGTTGTCCCGGTCGTTTCGCAGACGGTTTCGCCGGTCGGTCGTTCTTCGTTACGGTATTTGGTGACAATCTCTTGTCGATAGACCGGCGGAATCTTCAGCAACCACTCCGCTTCACAATGACTTTTTTCAGTTCGGTATTCTGGTGTGCCGCAACTCGAAAGCAAAACGATCCCAGCGACCCCAACAATCCTGAAATGCGGGATGATGTTCAGCATAAGTCTACTCCGGCCATGTTGGTGCGCTCGCAAGTTGCAAGATTTCACTTTAATCTTGCACGATCTGTCCGGGTCGTACCCCGTTCGTTCAGAGGGGGACGTCAAATAAATTCTGTCATAAAATCTTTGCACCGGCACGCGAAGACGACTGATCAAGCAATAGCCAATGGGAGAATGCCACCATGTTTATCAAAGTCGCCGCTTTGGCCTGTGGTTCGATGCTGGCCAGTAGTGCCACATCCGCCGATCAACCCGCGCTATCCTTGCATGTGACAGGGCAGTTCGCCAAAGCACCTGTTACCCTGGATCGCGCAGCCCTGGACGACCTTTCGGCGGTCACGATCGAGACATCGACGGTCATCACCGACGGGACGCACAGCTTCACCGGGTTCCTGATGCGCGATCTGCTGGACCACCTGGGCGCAACAGGCACCAGTGTCACCGCGGTTGCGCTGAACGATTACTCAGTGGAGATCCCGATGGTTGATTTCTACGACTACGACGTGGTCGTCGCCACGCATATGGACGGAAAGGCACTACGCCGCGCCGATAAAGGGCCGTTCTGGATTGTTTATCCGCGCGATGACCACCGTGTCTTGCAGGATATTCGCTTTGATTATCGCTGGGTCTGGCAGCTCTATCAACTCGACGTGCAATGACAAATTCTCATACGCCCACACTCAGACTGATCCTGCCACTCGCGGCCGTTGTGGTTTTTGCGATGCTGTTGACCTTTTCCTTGATCCGGATGTTCGAGATCGAGAACGCCATGCGTGTGGACGCCGAGCAGAACATGTTATGGGTGCTGCACCAAAGCGAAGTCGCCGCACTTCGCCTATCCGAGACAGTGGCACTGGCAGATCTGGGAGAAGCCACGCGTGACGATCTTTCACTGCGTTTCGACCTTCTCGTCAGCCGGTTCGTCTTGCTCAATGACGGGCCACAGCGCCGGTTTCTTGAACATACCGGCTTTGGCGACGATCTGGATCGCTTGTCCGCGACTCTCGATTCAATTGCACCGATGATTGCGGAGTTTGCGCCCGGTGACGGTGCGCCGCTGCGCGTAGAATTGGCACCGTTTCCGCGCCTTTTCGGGCGGGCAGCAAATGCTGCGATGATGGCTGAATGGGACGAGTTGGGCGGGCGGCTAGAGACCTATCGCGACCAGTTGCGCCAGATCATTGCCTCGCTGATCGGGATCATGATGGCTGGCGGCATTCTGGCGGTGATACTGGTTTTGGCGCTGCGCCAAACGCGCCAGCGCAACCGGATGTTGCGGCGCGAAAGGGATTTTTCGGCCCTTCTTGTTTCGTCCAGCGGCGAAGGCATCTTGGCTGTAGATCAATCCACGCGATGCACCATGTGGAATAGCGCAATGACACAATTGCTGGAAACGAGCGGTGAAGACGCTGTCAACCAGCCGTTAGACAGGATCGCCGGCTTTTTCGACACAACGCCGGTGCGTGAGGGGATCAAGAGCGCGCTGCAAGGTGAAACCTCGCGGCATATGCTTCAGCCGCTTTTTCGCAAGGATGCAGACGAACCGCTCTATGTGGATTTGCGTTTCTTTCCAATGCGTAACGAAGAAGATATCCTCGGGGCGATCCTCTTCATTAATGATGCCTCTGATCGATATGCTGTTCAACAGAAAGATGCGCAAGACCGTGATCGATTGGAGTACTTAGTGGCCGAGCGCACCCGTGAATTGGACGACGCGTTGCTTCGGGAACGGTCGGCTGGCGAAATTTACCGGAATTTTGCCGCCATGATCTCGCATCAATTCCGCACGCCTCTCGCAGTCGCGGATTCCGCCTTGCAACGTCTCATTCGCAGGGGTCTACATGCGAAACCGGATGAGGTGGTCGAACGCGCGGATCGCGCGAGAAACGCCATTGCCGGCCTCACGCGGTTGGTGGAAAGCACACTGGACGCAGCACGTCTTGATGCGGGCCAAATGGGCGCGCGTCGGGTAGAATGTGACCTTGGCGAAATCATCCGGACGGTCTGCGCGCGACAGCGTGAAACGACGCCCACGTCCAAGATTGACCTGCGCTTCGATATAGCCGGATCGGTTGCGGCGTTCTGCGATCCGGCCCATGCCGAACACATCTTGGAAAACCTGCTGTCGAACGGCATCAAGTATGCAGCGCCGGAAACCTCTGTATCCGTTGTTCTGCACGCAGATGCGCAGTGGCTGTTTTGCGATGTGTCCAATACCGGCCATTCTATTCCCGAAAATGAGCGGGCCCGGATTTTTGATCGCAACTATCGCGGCGCGAATAGCGTCGGTGTCGTTGGTACAGGGATTGGCCTGTTCATGGCGCGCGCGTTGGCACGATTGCAGGGGGGCGATGTCACATTGCAGCCGGATGTCGCCGGCGTGACGTTTCGCATGACACTGCTCCGCTTCAAGGGAGGCCAGACATGAGCCGCACGGCTGACCGGGCGCTGATCCTCGTCGTCGAAGACGAAAAGGCATTGCGAAATGACATAGTCGAGGAATTGCAGGAAGCCGGGTATCGCACCCTCGCCGCGTGCTCGGGCGACGAAGCGTTGGATCTGCTGACAAGTGCTTCACCTGATCTGTTGCTTTGCGATATAACCATGCCGGGTTTGGACGGCTACGGTGTGCTGCACGAAATCCGAAGCATGCGGCCAGAATTATTCGCGGTGCCTTTCGTCTTCCTGACCGCGATGTCGGAACCCTCTGAGATGATCAGAGGAAAGCTGCTGGGTGCCGACGATTATCTGGTCAAGCCCGTCGATTATGACCTGATGCTGGCGACCATCGCCGCGCGTGTGCGTCAGGTTGATCGTATTCGAAATCAACATGAGAGCGAAATTACCGCCTTGCGTGAAGCACTTTCCGGCCTGTCCAGCACCGGTGCGGAAGCAGCCCTCAACCTTATCACCCTCGGCGCAGTGTTGCTGGACGGGGCCGCGAAACCGGTCCACTGCAATCACGCCGCCAAGCGCATGGTTGCCAACACCGATACCATCGCACTCGATCAAGACGGATTTTTCTCGACCGATCCGCTATCAAACAGAGACTTGAAGCGCGCTATTGGTGATGCTGTAGGGTTGGCAAAAAACGGAAAAGAGAATGTTGTTGGCATAAATTTGCAGCAATCAGGGGAAACCGGCGTGATTTCGGTCGTCCTGTGCAGCCTGCCCCAGTCCGGCGAGGCCCAAGAAGGCTCCCCGCATGTTGCACTGTTCATTTCTACGCCAGATCAGAAAAGACAGATTCCAGAAGCATTGCTCATGGAAATTTTCGATCTGACACCAACCGAAGCGCGTGTCGCCGGTTCGTTAGCCCGCGGAAACCGCTCTGCCGATGTGGCAAAGGAATTGGGCGTGACGCAAACGACCTTGTCGTTCCATCTGCGAAACCTCTTTCAAAAAACCGGCACAAATCGCCAGGCCGACCTGATTGCGTTGATCCTTGCTGGTCCGATGATGATCCGGTCGGAGTAGGGTATATACTACGTTGGGTCACTGCCCCATCAAGCCTAGGGTCAGGACCCATTGATTTCCGCCGTGCCGGATGCATCATCTTGCTGAAAACCAGCGGTGAACATGTCTAATCTTTTCTGGCTGACGGATGCGCAGATGGCGCGTCTTGAGCCCTTTCTTCCCAAGTCTCATGGCAAGCCACGCGTGGACGACAGGCGCGTGTTGAGTGGGGTTATTTTCTTCAATCGCAATGACTTGCGGTGGTGCGCCGCGCCCGCCGCGTACGGGCCGCACAAGACGCTCTACAACCCTTGGAAGCGGTGGAGCGATAAGGGGATCTTTGCTCGGATGATGGCCGGTCTGGCTGGGTCGTGTCCCGGGGGGTGGTGTAGGAACTGGCGTCCACCTGCCTCTTCATAGCTGGTGTT
>NZ_QJSD01000012.1 GCF_003313245.1 Primorskyibacter marinus | reverse complement strand
GCGGATCAAGGAACAGGCCGAAGGCAATGCCGGGAAGATCATCCGGCAGCTATCGGCCCTGGACTGCGTCATCATCGACGAGTTGGGCTACATCCCGTTCCCAAAGTCTGGCGGCGCATTGCTGTTCCATCTGATCAGCGAGCTCTATGAGAAGACCAGCGTCATCATAACCACCAATCTGGAGTTCGGAGAGTGGGTCTCGGTCTTCGGCGATGCCAAAATGACAACCGCGCTTCTGGATCGCGTAACCCATCATTGTGCCATAATCGAGACTGGCAACATTGTCAGAAGAACGTAGTATTTGCCTTTGTTCAAAGCCAGTGATGTAGCGGGGTAGCTCGACACTCGTATCCTCCAAGGTATCCTCCGTGAGATACTCCAAGAGTCTAATATATTGAGATAAAATACAATAAAGAAGGGTGGCGGAGACGAAGGGATTCGAACCCTCGAGACCCTTCCGGGCCTACTCCCTTAGCAGGGGAGCGCCTTCGACCACTCGGCCACGTCTCCGTCGACGCGTATAGCCAAGGGAACATGGGGGTTACAAGGCGAAACTGCCCTTATTTGCAAAAAACTCCCTACGGTCAGAAACCTGCTCAACGTGCGTTGAGAGGCACTGTACAGTGCCGCTTTGGGCAAGGTCTGGTCAATTTCCCTTACAGCAAAAGCGGCTTCGCTTTGGCAAGGGTTCGGTTGCTGCGGCGAAAACTTCCGCTTGGCACCCAAGCGGCCAGCAAAGTTGGTCACGCGTACCGTGGCGCTGTTCGATCGTCATTTCCGTCCGGCCAACCACGAACCAAGTGTCCCAACATGTTGAACGCACGCAAAACGGCAAGCCGTGACAAAGCCACCATGGTCGAGATCGAACCATTTCCAAGGATGAAACCGGGCTTTTCCCTTCGAAGATGCTGCGTTCATCCCAGTTCTGACGTGCTCCGATTTCGTGCTACGCCAGTTTTCGAACTGTCTTGGCAATGCCTACCGCATTATCGGTGCCTTTACGAAATACCCGTTCTTGGTAGCCGCCAGATCGCCGCATATTCGCCTAGAAATGGGTCCACGCAGGCCGGTATCGGGTTCGACGTCTGATGGGGATCATGGGAGTGAGGCTATCTACAAAGGCCCAAATACGCGCAAGACGCATCCCCAGCAGCCGAACTATCCCTATTTCTCCGGAAGCTGCCAGTAACGCACCCGAACCATGTCTGGGGTAGCGACATAACCTGTGTCCCGGTGCGGCGCGGGTTCCTTTATCTGGTGTCTATCAAGAACTGGACGACGCGTAAGGTGCTGGCGTGGCGGGTCTCCAACGCGCTGGATGCGCGCTTTGGCGTTGAGACGCTGAAAGAGGCCATCGCCAAATACGGCAAACCCGAAGCCATGAATACCGATCAAGGATCGTAGTTTACCGGATCGGTCTGGATTACGACCCTGACAGAGGCCAAGATCAAGATCTCAATGCCTCTCGGTGTTTGCTTGCAAACACCTGACGGTAATAGATGGACGAGGGCGATACCTTCATGGAACGGTTCTGGCGGCCCCTCTGGCAAGAGGCTGTCTACCTGCACGAATTGCAGAGGAATACAGGTCAACGCGTCATCGACAACTGGACCGGGTTATACGATGCCGAGTGACCGCCGGTCACAGCATGGCGGGCACGACCCGATCGGGTGGGCGGTGACCGTCGGCGAAGGTTTTGATATTGATAATGACCTTTTCGCCCATCTCTACCCGGCCCTCCTGTGTGGCGGACCCCATATGCGGAAGCATCACCACATTGGGCAGATTGCGCAGGTCGGGGTTGGACTGCGAACCTTGCTCGTAGACATCAAGCCCTGCGCCCGCGATCTCGCCTGCCTTTAGCATGCGGGTCAGGGCCGGCTCGTCGATCACTTCGCCGCGCGAGGTGTTCACAACCACGGCGCTGGGTTTCAGCAGCTTCAGCCGCCGGGCATTCAACAGGTGAAAGGTGGACGGGGTGTGCGGACAGTTCACGCTGATGACATCCATCCGCGCGACCATCTGATCGAGGCTTTCCCAATATGTTGCCTCGACCTGTTGCTCATTTTCGGGACGCAGACGGCGGCGATTGTGGTAATGAATCTGCATGCCGAATGCCTGCGCCCGGCGCGCGACCGCCATTCCGATCCGCCCCATACCCAGGATGCCCAGGCGACGCCCGCCAAGGCGTCCGCCAAGAAAGGCGGTCGGTGCCCAGCCGTTCCAGTCCCCGGTCTGCATTACCGCCAGCCCTTCGGGCAAACGTCGGGTGACAGCGAGGATCAGGGCAAGCGTGATGTCCGCGGTATCTTCCGTCACGACGCCGGGCGTGTTGGACACCAGAATGCCGCGTTGCCGTGCCGTGTTCACGTCAATATGATCAATACCGGCACCGTAATTCGCGATCAGGCGCAGCCGGTCACCGGCCTGGGATATCAACGCGGCGTCGATCTGATCGGTCACGGTCGGAACCAGAATATCGGCTTCTTTCACTGCCGCGACCAGTTCCGCTCGCGTCAGAGGCGTATCATCGTCCCGCAGACGGACATCGAAAAGTTCTTTGAGCCGGGTTTCAACCACTTCAGGCAAGCGTCGCGTCACGACAACACTCAGGCGTTTTGATGGCATCATGCACTCCTGCTTCTTCCAAACCCGCGTAGCTTTTGGCACAGTGGCGCAAGCAGCGACGGGGCACAAGAACCCTGCGCGAAAAACACATGCGCAACCGGGGCAAGTCGAATGAAACCCATCGGATTAGGGCTTATCCTCGCGGTATTGCTGGGGGTTTCGGCATATGCGCAAGAGCGTGGGCCGGTGACGAACCTGCCGGTGCCGAGATTTGTCTCGATGAAGGCAAGCGAAGGCAATGTCCGGCGCGGTCCATCGCTGACACACCGCATCGACTGGGTGTTCAAACGGCGCGACATGCCGCTGGAAATCACCGCCGAATATGGCCATTGGCGCCGGGTGCGCGACCGTGACGGCGCGGGCGGTTGGGTGCATTATTCGCTTCTGTCCGGGGTGCGCACGGTTTTGGTGGAACGCGAAATGCTTGATCTGCGCATACGCCCCGATGACGACGCCCAGGTCGCGGCCCGGCTGGAAATGGGCGTCATCGCGCGGCTCAACGAATGCACCCTGAAATGGTGTCAGCTTAGCGCGGGCGGCTACAACGGCTGGGCACCTAAAGCCGACCTGTGGGGCGTAAAACCGGACGAGCTGCGCGACTAGGCGCGGCCTCGGGCTGTTTGATCGCGAAGGTCGTTTTGATCCCGCTGACACGGGCCGCACCTTCCCGCGTAGTGGCAGCACGCCAGACAAGGCGTGGTTCATCCGGCTGGATTTTTGTTTAGCAAAGCCCTATAATTAACTATGTAGAAACTAAAATCTTAAGAAATATTGTAGTTGTTAAAGCCCGACAGGGCGCAAGCAGCCGAACCAGACAAGCAACAGGTTGCGTAAAATAGTGGTCTGGAAAAGACCCAAGGAGCAGAAGAATGAAGCGGAGGGGCGAACAAATCGCCGCGCTGCCCATAAGGTGCGACGAAAAAGGCAAGATCAGCGTATTGATGGTGACCTCTCGCGAGACAAAGCGATGGGTTTTGCCCAAGGGCTGGATCATGGACAACAAGAAACCCTGGGCAGCGGCCGAGATTGAAGCGCTGGAAGAGGCAGGTGCCGAAGGGTTCATCGCCGACGAAGAGCTGGGCATTTACCACTACGACAAGGTTCTGAACGACAAGAAGACGCTGCGTTGCAGGGTCCGGGTCTACCCGATGATGGTCAAGAAGCTGAAGCGCAACTGGAAAGAGCGGGACGAGCGCAAGCGCCACTGGTTCACCCCTAAAGCGGCCGCCAAACGGGTGCATGAACCCGAGCTGTCAGAGCTTCTGCTCAAGCTAAACAAGAAGCCGCATAAGGAACCCAGCGTCAAAATGGTGCTCAAGGCCTCCTGACTTTTGGCAGACGGGCTGGCAGCGCCAAGGCGTATCCGGCTTATTCCGCCCAAGGTCCGTGCTGATCCTTGCGACCGTCAAAACGCTCGAACCCATGCAGGCCAAAGAAATCGCGCTGACCCTGGATCATGTTCGCTGTGCCACGCGCCGTGCGCATTGCATCGAAATAGGCCAGCCCTGCCCCCAGTGCCGGCAGCGCCACGCCATGTGCAACGCCTGTGGCAACGACCTGCCGCAAGGCTGCATGGCTTTCCTGGATCCGTTTCGTGAAATGCGGCGCGAACATCAGGTTGCGGCTGCTCCCCTCTGCCAATGCCGTCGCCATATCGTCCAGCATCGCCGAACGGATGATACAACCCGCCCGCCAGGTCCGTGCAATCGTTGGCAGGTCCAGCGCCCAGCCATATTGCTCTGACGCCGCCGCGATCATCTCGTAGCCTTGCGCGTAACACAGGATCTTGCCGCAGATGAGCGCGTTTTCCAGCGCGTCTTCGGTCGGTGCGGCATCGCCCATTGGCACCGGTCCAGCGCCAAACAGGCGTTCGCCTTCGGCCCGCGCATCGCGGCGGGATGACAGGTTGCGCGCGACCACCGCGGCCTCGATGCAGGGAATGGGGGCGGCCAGATGCTGCGCCTCGATCGCGGTCCAGCGGCCGGTGCCCTTCTGGCCCGCCGCGTCGACGATGACCTCCAGCAGCGGTTTGTCGGTCTCCTTGTCGGTGGCCCCTGCGACCTTGCCCGAGATCTCGACCAGATAGCTTTGCAACGGACCCTCGTTCCAGCGGTTGAAGACACGGGCAACCTGATCGGGACCATAGCCCATGCCATCGCGCAAGATGCCGTAGATCTCGGCAATCATCTGCATATCGGCATATTCGATACCGTTATGGACGGCCTTGACGAAATGTCCGGCCCCCTCCTCGCCCATCCAGTTGGCGCAAGGCGTGCCGTCAAACTTTGCGGCGATGGCGGTCAGGATGGGCGCGACCCGGTTCCAGTCGGCACGCTTGCCGCCCCCCATGATCGCCGGCCCGTGGCGTGCGCCATCTTCTCCGCCCGATACGCCAATGCCCAGAAACGGCCCAGAGCCATCGCGCGACCGGCGATTGGTGTCGTGGAAATTGGCGTTGCCCGCATCGATGATCAGATCATCCGGCCCCAGAAGCGGCCTCAGCGCCGCGATCTGGTCGTCCACCGCCTGCCCCGCCGGCACCATCAAAATGATCGCGCGTGGCTCTGCAATGGCCTCGACCAGCGCCTCCAGCGTTTCGGTCGGCGTGATCCGCGCGGCAAGCTGCCCGGCAGAAGCGTGAAACTCCTGCGTGACGCTGGTCGTGCGGTTCCAAACCGCAATGTCAAAGCCGTGATCCGCGATATTGAGCGCCAGCGCCGCCCCCATGGTTCCCAGGCCGATCAGGCCAATCTCTGCTTTTGACATGGGTGTGGATCTCCTGACTGTCTTGTGGCGGTCGATACGGCGCTGCGGGTCGAACGAGTGATACCCGTCCCGGCCCCCGAGCCGGGGCCTCGCGGGACAGGTGACGCACCTGTCGTTCACCCCAACTGTTAGCGCCACCGCTCCCGATGGTCAAACCGGCGCATCACGGCATCAACTCAGCGCGCACAGGTCCGCTTGCACACGCTGCGCCAAAACAGCCGGGCAGCACTCAGGTATTGAAGAGGAAGTGCAGAACGTCGCCGTCCTTGACCACATAAGCCTTGCCCTCGGCGCGCATCTTTCCGGCCTCCTTGGCGGGCTGTTCACCTCCCAAGGCGACGAAATCGTCAAAGGCAATGGTCTCGGCGCGGATGAAGCCTTTTTCAAAATCGCCGTGAATCACCCCTGCGGCCTGCGGCGCGGACGTCCCCTGACGGATTGTCCAGGCGCGTGCTTCCTTTGGGCCGACGGTGAAATAGGTCTCAAGATGCAGCAGTTCATAGCCCGCGCGGATCAGTCGGTCCAACCCCGGTTCTTCCAGCCCCATCTCAGACAGGAACATCTCGGCTTCCTCATCTTCAAGCTGGCTGATTTCTTCTTCGATCTGCGCCGAGATGATGACGTGTGAATTGCCCTCGGCGGCGGCCATCTCGGCCACGCGCGCGGAATGGGCGTTGCCTTCGCCGGCGTCTTCCTCGGACACGTTGCAAACATACAAAACCGGCTTGGTGGTCAAAAGTTGCAACATTTTCCAGGCCCGTTGGTCTTCGGCATCCACATTGACCGTGCGGGCGGGTTTGCCGTCTTCCAGCACCGCCAGCGCCGCCTTCAACAGCCGTTCCTGCTGCACCGCTTCCTTATCGCCGCCGCGCACCTTGCGCGTGAGGTTTTGCATGCGTTTCTCGATGGAATCGATATCGGCGAGCATCAGCTCTGTCTCGATGGTCTCGGCATCCGCAACCGGATCGACGCGGTTCTCGACATGCGTGACATCACCATCCTCGAAACAGCGCAGCACATGGGCAATGGCATCGACCTCGCGGATGTTGGCAAGGAACTGGTTGCCCAAGCCTTCCCCTTTCGACGCCCCCTTCACCAGACCGGCAATGTCGACAAAGGTCATCCGGGTGGGAATGATCTGGCGGCTGCCTGCAATCGCGGCAAGCTTGTCCAGCCGCGCATCGGGCACCGCGACCTCGCCGACATTGGGCTCGATCGTGCAGAACGGGAAGTTCGCCGCCTGCGCCGCAGCGGTGCGGGTCAACGCATTGAACAAGGTCGACTTGCCCACATTCGGCAGGCCCACAATTCCCATCTTGAATCCCATGACATATCTTTCCCAGCTAGGTTTCCCGCGCCTTCTAGAACCAAGCCCGGCGCGCTGCAACACATGCTGCTGTCATTCGCAATGACAACCGGCACCAAAGCCGCCGCACAAGCCCCCTGTGCAGACGTCAGAGCGTCTTGATTTCCTCGCGCCAATTCGGCACATCGGTCAGGAACTTCCCGAAAGGACCGCCCATGACCCGCATCGACGCCAAATTCGCCGCCCTGAAGGTTGAGGGCAAGAAAGCATTTGTCGCCTATGTCATGGCAGGCGATCCCGATTACGACACATCCCTGGAATTGATCCGGGGTCTGCCGGCCGCGGGCGTCGATATCATCGAGATGGGGCTGCCCTTCACCGACCCAATGGCGGACGGCGAGACGATCCAACTGTCGGGCCAGCGCGCGCTTGAAGGCGGCATGACGCTGAAACGCACCTTGCAGATGGCGCGCGCGTTCCGCGAGACCGATGACACCACGCCGATCGTGCTGATGGGTTATTACAACCCGATCTACAATCACGGGGTGGACACGTTTCTTGACGATGCCAAGGTTGCGGGCATCGACGGTCTGATCGTCGTCGATCTGCCCCCCGAAGAGGATGAGGAACTGTGCATCCCTGCGCAGGCCGCCGGGCTGAACTTCATTCGTCTGGCCACGCCCACCACGGATGACAAACGCCTGCCCAAAGTGCTTCAGAACACCTCGGGCTTTGTCTATTATGTCTCGATCACCGGCATCACCGGTGCGGCGGCGGCAGAGGCCGGCGATGTCGGACCGGAAGTCGCGCGGATCAAGGCGCAGACCGACCTGCCGGTGATTGTGGGCTTTGGCATCAGAACCCCCGAAGCCGCCGAAAGCATCGCCAGCATCGCCGATGGTGCGGTTGTCGGCTCTGCCATCGTGGGCGCGCTGGCCGATGGCAAACCGGTCAAGGATGTGCTGAGTTTTGTGAAAACACTGTCGGACGGGGCCCATCGCGCCTGACAAGGGCCGTCATGACAAATGCCGCATTGCGCGTCGGCGCGGGCATTGGTAACAAAACCTCACCAATCCTTCGGAGACTCTGCCATGCCCGTCATCACCAGCATCGAAGACCTCAAGCGCATCTATAAGCGCCGCGTCCCGAAGATGTTCTACGATTACGCTGAATCGGGCAGCTGGACAGAGCAGACCTTCCGCGACAACTGTTCCGACTTCGATCAGATCCGCCTGCGGCAACGTGTGGCTGTCGACATGACCGGGCGCAGCACACAAAGCGAGATGATCGGCGAGAAGGTCAGAATGCCGGTGGCGCTCGCCCCGGTTGGGTCGACCGGCATGCAATGCGCCGATGGCGAGATCAAGACCGCCCGTGCGGCCGAGGCGTTCGGCGTGCCCTTCACCCTGTCGACCATGTCGATCAACTCGATCGAGGAAGTGGCCGAAGCGACGACCAAGCCGTTCTGGTTCCAGCTTTACACCATGAAGGACCTCGATTTCACCTCGCGCCTGATCGAACGGGCGCGGGCGGCACGGTGTTCCGCGCTGGTCATCACGCTGGATCTGCAAATCCTCGGGCAACGGCACAAGGATCTGAAAAACGGCCTGTCGGCCCCACCGAAACTGACCCCGACCACGATGCTGAACCTCAGCACCAAATGGGGCTGGTGCATGGGGATGGCGGGCGCAAAACGCCGCAATTTCGGCAATCTGGTCGGCCATGTGCATGGCGTGAAGGATCTGGCAAGCCTCGCGTCTTACACGGCGGAACAATTCGACCCGGCGCTTGATTGGGACAAGGTGGCCAAGCTCAAGGAACAATGGGGCGGCAAGGTGATCCTCAAGGGTATTCTGGATCCCGAAGATGCCAAGATGGCGCTGAAAGTCGGTGCCGATGCGATTGTCGTGTCAAACCACGGCGGGCGGCAACTGGACGGCGCGCTCAGCTCCATCCGCATGCTGGACCCGATCCTGCAAGCCGTCGGCGATGACGCCGAGGTGCATCTGGACAGCGGCATCCGCTCCGGTCAGGACGTGCTGAAGGCGCTGGCGATGGGGGCCAAGGGCACCCATATCGGCCGCGCCTTTGTCTACGGTCTGGGGGCCATGGGTCAGGAAGGCGTGACCAAGGCGCTGGAAGTGATCGAGAAAGAGCTGGATGTCTCGATGGCGCTGTGTGGACGCCGCCGGATGGACGAGCTGGACCGCGACATTCTGCTGATCCCCGAGGATTTCGAGGGCCGCTGGCAGTAGCGCCAGACCGCTACTCTGCCGCTACGGGCCGCGCTGTCGAAGCCCGCATCAGGGTCAGGACCGACGGGATGATCGTCGCCACCAGCATCGCGGTGGCGATGAACGCCATCCGCAACCCCAGATGCTCGGCAATCAGCCCCATCATCGACGGCCCGATGAAAAATCCGACAAACCCCACCATCCAGGCGCGTGAAATCACCAGCGACCGCTGATCGGGCCGCACCAACCGGCCCAACAGAGAATTGGCGCAAGGCACGATCACCGCCATGCCTGCCCCCATCACCGCGACGCCCGCAATCGCCATCGGCACATTGACGGCCAGTGCAATCGTCAGCGCCCCCACGACGCCCAGGATCGCTGACCACAGGATCAACGGCCCCTCGCCCAGCCAGCGCGCGGCCGCCTGTCCCAACAGCCGGATCACGCCCATCGCCAGCCCCAGCATCGACGGGCCGAACCCGCCCGTGCCTTCGGCCGCGCCAAGCGTGCGCTCGATCAGCAAGGCGGACCAGGCCTCGGTCGCGTTCTCGCCGATGAAGGATGCAAACAGGATGCCGCCGGTCAGCAAGATCAGCATCCAGGGCATATGCGCGGGCTGCGACGTGTCGGGCGGCGGCGATCCGCGCCACGCGCGCCCTTCATGCATGAACACCGCAAGCGCCAGCCCCGCCAGCGCCATCACCGGCAGGATCTGGTCCGGGCCATAGCCTGCGCGCCGTGCAATCCCCGTCACCAGCGCGCCGCCCGCAAAGGCAAAGGAAAACATCGCGTGGTTGACGTTCATCAACGGCATGTTGTGGCGTTCTTCCAGAACCGAGATGCGGACATTGGCGCTGACATCCAGCAACGCCACCATCAGCCCCGAAAACAGCATCGCCGCTGCAAATGAGGCAAAACCATCCGCCAAACTTAGCAGCAGATACCCCCCGACCAGAAGCGCGCCCGAGACAGGCAGCACCCGCCGTCCCAGCAGCGCGCCGATCCGCGGGCTGAGATACATCGCCACAAAACCGCCCAGGGCGGAAAACAACAGCGCCAGGCCCATATCCGCATCGCTGAGGCCAGCCGCTTGCTTGAGATCGGGAACAGAGGCTGCAAACGTGCCCCAGAACGTCCCCACTGCGGTCAGCGCAAGCATCGGCGCGCGCGACACCGCGATCGCTTTGCTATATGACATCAGAATCCCTTCACGGCATTTCCCGGCCTGCCGCCTCGTCGCTGCAAGACTGGTCCGACATTGCCCGCATGTGGTACATGGCTGCACACGCGCTGCAAAGTAACATATTAAAGCGCTTTGGAAAGCGTGCTTTCGAATCGACTTTCCAACCTGGGGGAATTGCCCTATACGCGCGGCTTCACGCGGGGTTACAGCCTTGGAGGAACCCCGCCTTTATTTATGGAGACTACAAATGGCTGGTGAGATCCCTGATCTTCACGCCCAGGAACGCACGGGGACGGGCAAGGGCGCCGCTCGCGCTGCACGTCGTGCAAAAATGGTTCCGGGCATCGTATTTGGTGGCGACAAAGAGCCCCTGGCAATTCAAGTTCCTTTCAACGAACTGCTCAAGCGCCTGAAAGCAGGCCGCTTCAAGTCCACGCTGTTCAACCTGAAGGTTGAAGGCCAGGAAGACGTCCGCGTGATCTGCCGCGACGTGCAGCGCGATGTGGTCAAGGATTTGCCGACGCATTTCGACCTGCTGCGCCTGCGCCGCACCACGCGCCTCAACCTGTTCATTCCGGTTGAATTCGTCGGCCATGAAGAATGCCCCGGCCTGAGCAAAGGTGGCGTTTTGACCACTGTTCGCCCGGAAGTGGAACTGAACGTGCAGGCGGGCGACATTCCCGACCACATCACGGTCGATCTTTCCGGCAAGGATATCGGCGACGTGATGCATATCGACGAGGTCGATCTGCCCAAGGGTGCGAAGGTCACGGTTGATCGTAACTTCGTGATTGCCAACCTGTCCGCTCCGTCGAGCCTGAAATCCTCTGGCGATGATGACGAAGAAGAAGTCGCAGCCGACGAGGTTCCGGCAACCGAAGTCGAAGAGAGCTGATCCCAGCCTCAACGAGCCAGGTATCGCGGCCCCTGCCCTTGTGGCGGGGGCCGTTTGCGTTTGTCGCACGGCTTTTCTTCGCGCGCGTCCCGGCCTATGTAGCCATGAGAGCACAGTACAGGGGACAAAACCCATGAAACTCTTTGTCGGCTTGGGCAATCCGGGCACGAAATATGCCAACACACGGCATAATATCGGCTTTATGGCGGTTGATATAATCCAGTCGGATCATGGGTTTGCACCGTGGAAATCGAAGTTTCAGGGCAAGATCAGCGAAGGCAAGCTGGGGACTGAAAAGGTGCTTTTGCTAAAGCCCGAAACCTTTATGAACCTGTCGGGGCAATCGGTGGGCGAGGCGATGCGGTTCTACAAGCTGGACCCTTCGGATGTCTGCGTTTTTCACGACGAGCTGGACCTCGCGCCTGGACGGGTGAAGGTCAAGTCCGGTGGCGGGCATGCCGGGCATAACGGTTTGCGCTCGACGCATGGCCATATTGGCGAGGCTTATCAACGGGTTCGCCTTGGTATTGGCCATCCCGGCCGCAAGGAATTGGTCTCAGGCTATGTGCTGCATGACTTTGCGCGGGCCGATGCGGGCTGGCTGGACGATCTGATGCGCGGCATCTCGGACGGCGCGGCGTCGCTGGCGGCAGGTGATGCGGGGCGGTTCATGAATGCGGTCGCGTTGCGAATGGCACCGCCCCGCAAGGCGACGGGCACCGGACCAGATGGCGGAAAGACAGCGGCAAGGAAACCTGAGAAGGTCGCTCAAGCCTCTGAAGCGAAAACAGAAAATACAGAGACGCCTGACAGGCGCAGCGCATTGCAAAAACTGGCGGATCGGTTCCGGTAGCTGGGGTCGGCTGCGGCGCGCGGAGACGTTGCACGTCAAAGGCAAAGACACAGCCCAGTGCTGCATCGGCTCTGGCCGGATCAACCCTGATTGGTGTAACATCAAAACCAATCAACCCCACGTTTAGCTTACACACAGGCAGATGCCAGACCCGGACGGAGGATAGCTAATGAAGAAAGATCCTGAAATCAATGTCTTGGGTGGCGTTCTGGAGAGCTGTTCGACCTCGCCGCTGACGGGGTATTTCCGCGACGGGGCCTGCAATACCTGCGCGCAGGATCAGGGCAGCCACACGGTTTGCGCGGTGATGACGGCGGAGTTTCTGGCCTATTCGAAATATGTCGGCAACGATCTGTCGACCCCGCAACCGCAGTTTTCCTTCGCAGGCCTGAAGCCCGGTGATCGCTGGTGCCTGTGCGCGGGGCGGTTTCTGCAAGCGCATGACGAGGGCTGCGCGCCCAAGGTGCGCCTGACCGCGACCCATATCCGGGCCTTGGACATCGTGCCGCTGAGCGTGCTGGAGGCGCATTCGTCCGACACGGTTTGACGCCTTTTGTGCCTTTTGTACGCCTCAAACGTACAAAAGGCCCCGAGGGCGAAATTCAGGCCGACATTCAGGGACAAGACCCCGGTTCGCAGAGCGACCGGGGTGGGTGTCTTACGGCTCGGCGCTCATGTCGAAACCGAGATGGCGCGCCACGGTGAAGATGTCCTTGTCGCCGCGCCCGCACATGTTCATGCAGATGATGTGATCCTTTGGCAGGTCCGGCGCGATCTTCATCACATGGGCCAGCGCGTGGCTCGGTTCCAGCGCGGGGATGATGCCCTCCATCTCGCAGGACAGCTGGAACGCTTCCAGAGCCTCGGCATCGGTGATCGAGACATATTGCGCGCGACCCGTATCATGCAGCCAGCTGTGTTCCGGGCCGATGCCGGGATAATCGAGACCGGCGGAGATCGAGAAGCCTTCGAGGATCTGGCCGTCATCGTCCTGCAACAGATAGGTCCGGTTGCCATGCAGCACGCCGGGACGCCCGCCGGTCAGCGAGGCGCAATGTTCCATCTTGTCATTGACGCCCTTGCCGCCGGCCTCGACCCCGATGATGTTCACGGATGGTTCATCAAGGAACGGGTAGAACAGGCCCATCGCGTTGGACCCGCCGCCGATGGCGGCGATCAGCGTGTCGGGCAAGCGGCCCTCTTGTTCGTGCAACTGCTCGCGCGCTTCCTTGCCGATGATGGATTGAAAATCGCGGACCATCGCCGGATAGGGATGCGGGCCTGCCACCGTGCCGATACAGTAGAACGTGTCGCGCACATTGGTCACCCAGTCGCGCAGCGCATCGTTCATCGCGTCCTTCAGCGTGCCACGGCCAGACGTGACGGGCACGACCTCGGCACCCAGAAGCCGCATCCGGAACACGTTGGGCGCCTGCCGTTCGACATCATGCGCGCCCATATAGACCACGCATTTCAGGCCGAACTTGGCACAGACCGTTGCGGTGGCCACGCCGTGCTGGCCCGCGCCGGTTTCGGCAATGATCCGCGTCTTGCCCATGCGCCGCGCCAGAATGATCTGGCCCAGCACGTTGTTGATCTTATGCGCGCCGGTATGGTTCAGCTCGTCGCGTTTGAAATAGACCTTGGCACCGCCCAGATGGTTGGTCAGGCGTTCGGCAAAATACATCGGGCTGGGACGGCCGACATAATGGGTCCAGAGATCGTTCATCTCGTCCCAGAAGGACTGATCGGTTTTCGCCCGTTCGTACTGTTCCTCAAGTTCGAGGATCAGCGGCATCAGGGTTTCGGACACGAACCGGCCGCCGAACTTGCCAAAACGGCCGTTTTCGTCGGGCCCGGACATGAAGCTGTTGAAGAGATCGTTCATCGGATGCGCCCCGTGTTATTCGTGCCCATACATAACGTCCCCGTCCGGCGAAGGAAATGGCCACAGGATGTGTTTTTCCTCTCCCCTGCCCGTCTGTCCGCCGATCCGCCGCAGCCCCGCCCCCGATCCATGCACTACATGGTTGTGCATCCCCTTCATCCCGGTTATACCGCGCGCGTCGACAAGGTGAAATTGCCGCGCAACATCGAGATCGAGCAGGGTCGGAACCACCGGCCCTCTTTGTTTTGCGGTTTGTCTGTAGACCAATCCGATCCGCCGCAAGCGCGGACATCATCAAGACCGGCGGAGACAACCGCTCGGCCAGAAAACATCTTAAAGGATCTGAGCGCCACATGGCTGAAAATACATCTATGGAGGAATTCGAAGCCCTCTTGAACGAAAGCTTCGAAATGGACACACCCGATGAGGGGACTGTCGTCAAGGGCAAGGTCATCGCCGTAGAGGCAGGCCAGGCCATCATCGACGTAGGCTACAAGATGGAAGGCCGCGTCGATCTTAAAGAATTTGCAAACCCCGGCGAAGCGCCCGAAATCAATGTCGGCGACGAAGTCGAGGTTTTCCTGCGGTCCGCGGAAAACTCGCGCGGCGAAGCGGTCATCAGCCGTGAGATGGCCCGCCGCGAAGAAGCCTGGGACCGTCTGGAAAAGGCCTATGCCGACGACGAGCGTGTCGAAGGTGCGATCTTTGGCCGTGTCAAAGGCGGCTTTACGGTCGATCTTGGCGGCGCGGTTGCGTTCCTGCCCGGTTCTCAGGTCGATGTGCGCCCCGTGCGCGATGCCGGCCCGCTGATGGGTCTCAAGCAGCCGTTCCAGATCCTGAAAATGGACCGTCGTCGTGGCAACATCGTTGTTTCGCGCCGTGCGATCCTGGAAGAATCCCGTGCCGAACAGCGCGCCGAAGTCATTGCCAACCTCACCGAGGGTCAGGCCGTGGACGGCGTGGTCAAGAACATCACCGAATACGGTGCGTTTGTTGACCTGGGCGGCGTAGACGGCCTGCTGCACGTCACCGATATGGCATGGCGTCGTGTCAACCACCCTTCCGAGATCCTGTCGATCGGCGAAACCGTCAAGGTTCAGGTCATCAAGATCAACAAGGAAACCCACCGTATCAGCCTGGGCATGAAGCAGCTTCAGGAAGATCCGTGGGATATGGTTGCCGCCAAGTTCCCGCTGGAATCCGTGCATACCGGCCGCGTGACCAACATCACCGATTACGGTGCGTTCGTCGAACTGGAGCCCGGTGTCGAAGGTCTGGTTCACGTCTCGGAAATGTCCTGGACCAAGAAGAACGTGCATCCCGGCAAGATCGTTTCGACCTCCCAGGAAGTCGAAGTCATGGTTCTGGAAATCGATCCGGCCAAGCGCCGCGTTTCGCTGGGTCTCAAGCAGACCATGCGCAACCCGTGGGAAGTCTTTGCCGAAACCCATCCCGAAGGCACGCATGTCGAGGGCGAGGTCAAGAACATCACCGAATTCGGTTTGTTCATCGGTCTCGAAGGCGAGATCGACGGCATGGTTCACCTGTCCGACCTCAGCTGGGACCAGCGCGGCGAAGAAGCCATTCAGGAATACCGCAAGGGCGATATCGTTCAGGCGGTTGTGTCCGAGGTTGATGTCGAGAAAGAGCGTATCTCGCTGTCGATCAAGGCACTTGGTGGCGACAAGTTCGCAGAAGCGGTTGGCGGCGTGAAGCGCGGATCCATCGTGACTGTCGAAGTGACCGCGATCGAAGATGGCGGCATCGAAGTGGAATATGAGGGCATGAAATCCTTCATCCGCCGCTCTGACCTGTCGCGTGACCGTTCCGAACAGCGCCCCGAGCGTTTCTCGGTCGGCAACAAGATCGACGTGCGCGTGACAAACGTGGACGCCAAGACCCGCAAGCTGGGCCTGTCGATCAAGGCCCGCGAGATTGCCGAAGAGAAAGAAGCAGTGCAGCAGTACGGCTCTTCCGACTCGGGTGCATCGCTTGGCGACATCCTGGGTGCGGCGCTGAAAACCGGCGACGAATAAACCCTAGGGTTGCACAAGATGACGAAAGGCCCCGGCACAGCGCCGGGGCCTTTTTCGTTAGCGTCTCGGAATTCCGTCAGGGGCATTGGCGGCCCTCACATCAGAATAGTATTTCTGCGCAGCCTGATCGCCGTTGCGCCGGCAGTGCCCCCGTTGCGACACCCCCGTCAGCCCCGATGATTCCAGTTCGTCCACGAACGTCGTTCAGAAACGGGTGACTGGTCCCATGCAAAATTTCTGCGCTACAATAAGACCTCGGATTATGTCCGAAATAACGTCGCATGATTGTATACGAATCAAGTGCTGTCCGCAGGGCGTTATATGCCCAACAGCAGCGATGCCGCAATGCAGCATCGCGCTTGCAAGGCCGGTCCGACGCGTGTCTGGCGGTAGGCGGTGAGGCACATGACAATTATTCGCCCCCCAACGCCCGGAAAACATTTCCTTTTTGCGCGTTTGATCCTATAGTTATCGGGATAAACGAGAACGGTGGGGCATGCCCGAGGGGGGCAACATATATGATCCGGTCGGAGCTAATCCAGAAGATCGCGGATGATAATCCGCATCTTTATCAACGTGATGTAGAGCGGATCGTGAATACGATCTTTGAAGAGATTACCAACGCGATGGCACGCGGAGATCGCGTCGAACTGCGCGGCTTTGGTGCCTTTTCCGTCAAGAAAAGGGATGCGAGGGTGGGACGTAACCCGCGCACCGGAGAGTCGGTCGATGTCGAGGAGAAACATGTGCCCTTCTTCAAGACCGGCAAGCTGCTGCGCGACAGGCTGAACGGAAAGTAAACTTCATGCGCTACATTCGCTATGCCTTCCTGGGCGCTATGGCCATCGTGCTGATTGCCGTGGCTCTGGCCAATCGCGGCTTTGTCACGCTGCGGCTTTTGCCTGCGGAACTGGCCGATTTGCTGGGTCTGACCCATTCCATCCAACTGCCGCTGTTCATCGTGATTTTCGGCGGGATTGCCGCAGGCCTGCTGATCGGTTTCTTCTGGGAGTGGCTGCGCGAGCACAAGGTGCGTGCAGAGGCCAACCGCAAAGCGTCCGAGGTCAAGAAGCTGGAGCGCGAGCTGCGCCGTGTCAAAGGCCAGCGCGACGAAGGCAAGGACGAGGTTCTGGCCATTCTCGACGAGGCGCGCTGAGCCTGCGATCATGCCTGACATTCGTGTAAAGATATGTGGTCTCGGCACCGAGGCCGACATCAAGGCCGTGTCCGATGCGGGTGCGGCCTATGCCGGTTTCGTGTTCTTCCCGAAATCCCCGCGCAACGTGACGGTGACGCAGGCGCGCGCGCTTGCCTTGCTGACGCCGCCCGGATTGGCGAAGGTCGCGCTGGTGGTCAACGCCGAGGATGCGCTGCTGGACGAGATCACCGATCAGGTGCCGCTGGATATGTTGCAGCTTCATGGTCGCGAGACGCCTGAACGAGTGCAGGAAATTCGCGCGCGTTACGGCCTGCCGGTGATGAAGGCGGTCGGGGTTGCGTCGGAAGAGGATCTGCCCGCGCTGGACAGCTATGGCCGTGTGGCCGACCAGCTTCTGGTCGATGCCAAGCCGCCGAAAGGGGCCGATTTGCCGGGCGGCAACGGGCTTGCCTTTGACTGGCGGCTGATCGCCGGACGGCGCTGGCCGGTGCCGTGGATGCTGGCAGGCGGGCTGACGCCCGCGAACGTGGCGCTGGCGGTTCAGATGACCGGGGCGCGGCAGGTGGATGTGTCCTCTGGCGTGGAAAGCGCGCCGGGCGTGAAGGATGCCGCCAAAATCGCGGCGTTTGCAAAGGCTGTGCGGGGGATCTAGGCCAAGGTGACTAGGCCTGTGCCTCTAGGCCTGCGTTGCGCCTTTTTGGGTCACAGCGGCAATCGCGGCGGCAACGGCATCGTCGATGCTCATGCTCGATGTGTCGATTTGCACGGCATCCTCGGCCGGAAGCAATGGTGCCGCCGCCCGGTCCATGTCGCGCGCATCGCGTTCGCGGACATCGGCAAGGACGGTTTCAAACGTGGTCTCCAGCCCCCGGTCAAGCAATTCGCGAAAGCGGCGTTCGGCGCGCACCTCGGCGCTGGCGGTGACGAACAGCTTGGCCTCGGCATCGGGGCAGATCACCGTGCCAATGTCGCGCCCGTCCAGCACGGCCCCGCCGTCGCGCCGGGCAAAGGCGCGCTGGAAATCGACCAATGCGGCGCGCACCTCGGGGATCACTGCGACCCGGCTGGCGGCCTGTGCGACGTCTGGCGTGCGCAGATCATCCGCGTCCAGATCCTCGGCCAGCAGAGAGGTTGCGGCCTGCAACGGGTCAACCCCGTCCAGCATCCGCCGCCCGACCGCCCGGTAAAGAAGGCCGGTATCGAGATGGGCATAGGCGAAATGCGCCGCCACGGCCTTGGAGAGTGTGCCCTTGCCTGCGGCTGCCGGCCCGTCGATTGCAATGGTGAAAGCCAATAAAAATTCCCCCTGAATGAGGTTGTAAAACCGCCTGCGCGGCGCGCGTCAGGCCCCCGACCGTTCGATCTGCGCCCCGAGCTGCGTCATCAACGGCTCGAATATCGGGAAGGAGGTCGCAATCGGCCCGCCATCATCGACCCGCACGGGGGTTTGCGTGGCAAGCCCCATCACCAGAAACGCCATGGCGATTCGGTGGTCAAGATGGCTTTGCACCTCGGCCCCGCCGGGCGCGCTGCCCGGCCCCTGCCCTTCGACGGCATACCAGTCTTCGCCTTCCTCAACCTGCACACCATTGGCTTGCAGGCCCGTCACCATCGCATCGATGCGGTCACATTCCTTGACGCGCAATTCCTTGACGCCGGCCATCAGCGTGCGGCCCTTGGCAAAGGCGGCGACGACCGACAGCACCGGGTATTCGTCGATCATGCTGGCGGCCCGGTCGGTCGGCACCTCGATGCCACGCATGTCGGGCGAGTAGCGCGCACGCAGATCGGCCACGGGTTCGCCGCCCTCTTCACGCTCATTCTCGTAAGTCAGGTCAGCGCCCATGTCGCGCAGGGTGGTGAACAGGCCCGCGCGGGTGGGGTTCAGCCCGATATTGGGCACCAGCACATCCGAGCCTTCGCAAATCAGCGCGGCGCAGACCGGGAAGGCGGCAGAGCTTGGGTCACGCGGCACGGTGATGTCCTGCGGCTTCAGCTCCGGCTGGCCGGTCAGGGTAATGACGCGGCCTTCATCGGTGACGTCGGTGGTGATCTCGGCACCGAAACCGGCCAGCATCCGTTCGGTGTGATCGCGGGTGGCTTCCTTCTCGATCACGACGGTCTGGCCGGGGGCGTTCAGCCCCGCCAGCAGCACGGCGGATTTCACCTGCGCGGATGGGACGGGTGTGGCATAGCGCACCGGCACCGGGTCCGCAGCCCCCACGATTGTCATCGGCAGACGGCCACCGGCACGCCCCACCGCCTGCGCGCCGAACAGCGCCAGCGGATCGGTGACACGCGCCATAGGCCGCGAATTGAGGCTGGCATCGCCGGTGAAGGTGGCAGAGATCGGCGTGGTGGCCATGGCCCCCATGATCAGGCGCACACCGGTGCCCGAATTGCCGCAATCAATGACATTGTCCGGTTCGGCAAAACCGCCGGCACCCACGCCCTGCACGCGCCAATTGCCGCCGCCCAGATCCTCGACCTCGGCCCCGAAGGCGCGCATGGCCTTGCCGGTATCCAGCACGTCCTGCCCTTCAAGAAGGCCGGTGATGCGCGTCTCGCCCACGGCCATTGCGCCAAGGATCAGCGAACGATGCGAAATCGACTTGTCCCCCGGTACGTTTGCCTCTCCGACAAGCGGACCGGACTTGCGCGACATCATCGGGATCGGGGTGCCATGTGCAGACATCTGAAGACCTTTGCGTGAACTGCGAGTTGGTCGTCTGATAGCGCAAGCGGAAGGGGGCGTAAATCACCTGTCGTGCGGCCCTTGGTCAGCCTTTCGTTCGGCGGAAGGTCAGATAATGCGGCTTGCGGCCTTCGCGCAGGGCTTTCTGCTCGTAGCGGGTGGGAATCCAGTCCTCCCACGGGGTGCGCCAGTCCTGCGGGCGTTCGGCCAGCCAGTCGAAACCAAAGCGTGGAACCTGCTCCAGAGTCTGGCGTACATAATCGGGAATATCCGTCGCCACGCGGAAGATCGCACCGGGTTTCAGCACGCGGGCCAGTGGTGCGAGGTGATCGGGCGTCACGAACCGGCGGCGGTGGTGACGCTTTTTCGGCCAGGGATCGGGATAGAGCAGAAAGGCACGGTCGATGGAGGCCTCTGGCAGCACGTCGAACATATCGCGCGCATCGCCGGGATGAACCCGCAGGTTGGTGGCCCCCGCATCACGGATCTTGCCCAGCAACATGGCGACGCCGTTGATATAGGGTTCGCAGCCGATGATGCCGGTGCCGGGGTTGCGCACGGCCTGATGCACCATGTGCTCGCCACCGCCAAAGCCGATTTCCAGCCAGACCGGGGCATCGCCAAACAGGCCCGGCAGGTCCAGAGGGTTGCGGTCCGGGTTGGTTTCCCAGTCCACCGCGCCGGGCGACAGCGCATCAAGGTCTTCCTGAAGATACGCTTCCTGACTGGGCCGCAGGGCTTTGCCCTTGAAACGGCCATAAAAGTTGCGCCACGGGGCGCCTGAAGGGTGCGTATCACGCCTGTCCTGTCCGGTCATGGGCAGAGCGTCTAGCGCGGTGCGGCGCGCAGCGCAATGCCGGGCGACCCAATGTTGACACTGACAGCCCAGTTAGCGGCCAGCTTAGCGGGCAGCGCGGGTCACATCTCTGGAAGTGGCCAGACCGTCGGCAGAATTCGCGTCAGTCAACGCCAAGGTGCCGCCGTCTTGTCTAGCAGGCCCGTCGATGCGTTCGTCACCCGCGATGCCGGCACCGTTGCCAGTGCCACTGTCCCGAGCGCCCGCGCCCGTTTCGGCGCGGTCATTCCGGCTATTGTTGTCGCCATCCTCGTTGGCAGGCACCCATTCTTCAATCAGCCGAAGTTCCAGCCAATTCAGATAGGCAAGCAGCTCTGGCATCGTCGGATCGTTTTCATCAATGTAAGTCCGGGTCTTGATCATCGCATCCTTGAGATAGGCATCCGGCACCATATCCAGACGCTTATTCGGGCTGTTCCAGCGCGGACCGCCCAGATAGACGGCGGCAAACATCACTTTCGCACGGCCTGCCTCGGTGCCGCCGACGCGCAGGGCATCGTAGAACATGCGGTGCACTTCCTGCCAGGGGGCCGAGTGATATTCGGGCAGCTGCTCGTTTCCGATGCCGCAATAGGCGTCGTGGATTGCTGCGGCGTTGACAAATTCCTGCGACCTGGGTGCCCCGACAATCGGCACGAAAATCCGTGGAATCGACGCGCCATCCGTCAGCGTGCGCTCTGGCGCGACCCAGCGACGCTGCGCGACATCAACGAATTCAAGCCGCTCTGCGGTCGGATAGAAATCCGCAAGACGCGAGCCGATACGGACGCTGTCGTTTTGCAGCTTCACGGGGCTGTTGATGAACTGGCAACTGTCAGAGGACGGCCCTTCGCATTGATCCGCCGCAAGCGCCTGCCGGGTATCAAGCTGTTCTTTTGTTGTCAGCATCGGGCCACAGCCCAGAAGGCCTAGAAAAATTGCGGAGAATGCAGAAATTCGCAACATGCGCACACCAAATTAACCAAATATTAAGATTTGGCGTACGATAGGCGAAGGCCCTTGCGGGGATCAACCCCAAACGATTGTCCGAATTTCTTGCAGGCTTGGGAGACTTTGCCGGGCAGAACCGGCGCAGATATTGCCATTCCCGATGGCACGAACCGGGAATGGCACCTGCCCCGCTTCGCGGGACAGGCGGATCTCTTTGCGTTTCAGACCGCCTTGTTCAGCGCGTCGATCAGATCGGTGCGTTCCCAGCTGAAACCGCCGTTAGCGTCAGGCTCGCGGCCAAAGTGACCATAGGCCGCGGTGCGTTGATAAATTGCTTGATCCAGCTTCAGATGCTCGCGAATGCCGCGCGGGCTGAGATCCATGATCCTGGGGATCGCGGCCTCGATCGCGGCAGGCTCGATCGCGCCGGTGCCATGCGTGTCGGCATAGATCGACAGCGGCCGGGCAACACCAATGGCATAGCTGAGCTGTATGGTGCAGCGTTCGGCCATGCCTGCGGCGACAACGTTCTTGGCCAGATAACGCGCGGCATAGGCGGCGGACCGGTCCACCTTGGTCGGATCCTTGCCGGAAAACGCGCCGCCGCCATGGGGTGCGGCCCCGCCATAGGTGTCCACGATGATCTTGCGCCCCGTCAGGCCCGCATCACCGTCCGGCCCGCCGATGACGAAAGTGCCTGTCGGGTTGACCCACCATTGGGTCTTTTCGGTGATCCAGCCAGAGGGCAGCACTTCGCGGATATAAGGTTCAACAATGGCGCGGATATCGTCCTTGGTCTGGCTTTCTTCGGCATGCTGGGTGGACAGCACGATCGACATGACCTCGACCGGTTTGCCATCCTCATAGCGCAGCGAGATCTGGGATTTGGCATCGGGGCGCAATGTGGGTTCGGTGCGGTCCTTGCGAACCTCTGCCAGCCGCCGCAGGATGGCGTGGCTGAACTGGATCGGCGCGGGCATCAGCGCATCGGTTTCGTTGGTGGCATAGCCGAACATGATGCCCTGATCGCCGGCGCCCTCTTCCTTGCCTTCGGCGGCATCCACACCCTGCGCGATATGTTTGGACTGGGCATGAAGCAGGTTCGTCACTTCAAGCGTCTTCCAGTGGAATTTATCCTGCTCATAGCCGATATCGCGAACGCATTCGCGCACGACGCTGGCCATGTCGTCGCTCAGTTTTCGCGCCTTGTCCTCGTCGGACAGGCGGACCTCGCCGCCGATGATGACACGGTCGGTGGTGGCGAAGGTTTCGCAGGCGACCCGCGCCGAGGATTCTGCTGTCAGGAACGCATCCAGGATTGCGTCGGAAATCCGGTCGCAAACCTTGTCGGGGTGGCCCTCCGAGACGGACTCGGAGGTGAAGATATAGTTATTTCGCGACATGGGAAGTGCTCCATTGATGTCTGCCGTCACGCCAGGAAGCCGTTGTGACGGGATTTTCAGTTAGGTCGGGATACGTCGGCAGGCGGAGGTGGTCAACGCGAAACGCGGGTTGCCCGCCAGATCGCGCCCAGGCTGAGCAACACCAACAACACCAGCAGGGGACTATCGCCAGTGCGTGAATAAATCGTTGGCGGCAAGGCCGCAGGCAAGGCCGCATCGACATATCCCGCCTGCCCCAATCCCAGGCTGGCCGTCATCCGCCCGCGCGCATCGAACACGGCAGACACACCGGTATTGGCGGCGCGCAGCAATGGCAGACCCTGCTCGATGGCGCGGAACCGGGCCTGAGCAAGATGTTGATAGGGACCGGAATACTGACCGAACCACGCATCATTGGTCAGTTGCAGCAGAAAGCGCGCACGGTCGGTGCCGCGCAGATCCTGCGGAAACACCGCCTCGTAACAGATCAGCGGCAGCGCCTGGCCCAGTTTGCCAAGATCAAGCAATCGCGGCCCCGGACCGGAGCCATACCCGCCATCGACGCGCTGCGCCAAGGCCTCTATCCCGAGGGACCGAAACAGGCCGGGCAAGGGCATGTATTCGCCAAAGGGCACGAGGTGATGCTTGTCGTAGATCTGCGTGACGGTGCCGCTGCCATCCAGCACGATGGCAGAGTTATAATAGGTGAAATCCTCTTCCCGCTGGAGGCCCAGCACAACCGGGACCGGCCCCGCCGCATCCGAGATGATCGCCAAAGCCTCTTCGGCGTGGTTCAGCAAAGTCGGCAGTGCGGTTTCGGACCAGACAATCAGATCGGGGCGCGGATCGGATGCGGCGGCGGTATAATCGACCTGCCGGTTGAAGAAGGTCGGGATCTTGTCGGGATTCCATTTCTCATGCTGGGCGGCGTTGGGCTGGATCAGGCGCACCACGGGCGCATCGGCGTCCGGCGCGATGCTGCCACCCATCCAAGCCCCCGTTCCGATCAGAGCCGCTGTCACCGCGCCAGCGATCAGCACCGGGCCGGCGCGCAAGGTGGCAAGCAGCGCCGCAAGGGCGAACAGCACGAAGCTCAGCCCGTAAGTGCCTATGACAGCGGCCCATTGTACAGCAGGCACGGGGGCCCATGCATATCCCGGCAACCCCCAGGGAAACCCGGTGAGGACCGTGCCGCGCGCGATCTCTGCCAGCGCCCAAAGCGGGACCAGCAACCACAGCCCGCCGCGCAACCGATGCGCCAGCCAGAAGGGCAGCGCCCAGAACAACGCCAGCCCACCCGAAATGCCTGCAAGCGCGAAAGGGGCCATCCATCCGTCCCGCGCGGCGTCCACCATGAACGGTTCGGGAATCCAGCTAAGGGCGAGCGCGAAATAGCCGGTCCCGAAGGCCCATCCGGTCCAGCCCGAGACGCGCGCGGTCAGGGCAGTCCGAAACAGAAAACACCCACCCGCAAAGCACAGGATCGCGACGAAGAGAATGTCCCAAGGGGCCTGCCCCAACGCGGCCCCGGCCCCAAGAGCGGCGGCAAGCGGCAGGCGCCAGAACCAACGATCCTGCCGTCCCACCCGCGCCGTCTGATCAGCCACTTGCAGCCTGTTGTGAGGGCGCTGCCGCTCTGCCCCCCTGCCCGACAGTCGCGCCCGGCAGACGCACGCGCAGACGCTTGATACGGCGCGGATCGGCATCGACGACCTCGAATTCCGCGCCGGACGGGTGCGGCACCATCTCGCCCCGCGCGGGCACATGGCCTGCCAGCACGAAGACCAGACCGCCAAGCGTGTCGATCTCTTCGCGGTCGATCTCTTCGCCATCGGCCAGTTGCAGGTCGATCTCGGCCTCGAACTCTTCCAGCGGGGTCTTGGCCAGCGCCAGATAACAGCCCGGCGTTTCGCGGGTCCAGTTCTGCCCCTCGTCGATGTCGTGTTCGTCCTCGATCTCGCCGATGACCTGTTCGATCAGATCCTCGATCGTGACCAGCCCGTCAACGCCGCCATATTCGTCGATCACCAGCGCCATATGCCTGCGCTCGGTCTGCATCTTGGTCAGCAGCACGCCGATCGGCATCGACGGCGGCACAAACAACAACGGCCGCAGCATCGTGCCGAGATCGAATTCGGTGGTGTTGCCATTGAACCCGTGGCTGAGCGCGAGATCCTTGAGGTGTACCATGCCCACGGGCGTATCCAGCGTGCCGGAAAACGCCGGCAGACGAGTCATTCCACTGTCGCGGAACACCTGCACCAGATCCTTTTTCTCAATTGTGTCGGGAACAGCAACGATGTCCGCCTTGGGGACCATTACGTCTTCGACCCGCATCCGGCGCAGATTGATCATACCGCGCGAGAAAAGCACCGCACTGCCCGCAGGATCGGGGTCGGGCGAGTCTTCATCTGTGTCGTTGGGGCTGAGCGCCCCGATGATGCGGCGGAATAAGCCTTCCGGCCGATCTTGTTGTTCTTCGTCCTGCGCGCGTTGCGCTGCGCTAGAACTTCCGTCTTCGTTGTCGTCCATCATTCCTGTCCAGAGGCGGGCCGTCAGACCCTGTCATCTTCCCTATATGGGTCAGGCAACCCCATGTTGCCAAGTATCTCGCGTTCCAGTGATTCCATCAACGTGGCATCGCGGTCACGCACATGGTCATATCCCAGAAGGTGCAAAACACCATGAACGATAAGATGCGTCACATGATCGCTGAGCGGCTTTCCGGCCTCGGACGCCTCGCGTGCGCAGGTGTCATAGGCGATGGCGATGTCGCCAAGTTCCGGATCAGGGTCCGGGTCGGGCAGTTCCGGCGCGTCGCCGTCGGCCTCGGCACCGCGTTCGTCCGATGGCCAGCTCAGCACATTTGTCGGCTGCGGCTTGTCCCGGAAATCGGCATTGAGCACGGTGATCCGGGCATCATCGGTGGCCAGCAAGGCGATCTCGAATTCCGCAGCGTCCAGCGCCAGCCGGGCAAGAGTTGCCTTCGCCGCCGCCTCGGCCAGCGCAGCAAGCCCGAGCGCCTGCCAGCGGTCATCCTCTATAATCGTGTCGGTCAGCATTGTCTTGTCCATCCAGCCGGGGCATCTGCGCCATGATTGGCGCATCGCCCCTAGCCCTGAGTGTCGCCCTCATAGGCCCTGATGATCGCGGCCACCAGCGGGTGTCGCACAACATCCGCAGAGGTGAAGTAATTGAAGCCGATCTTCGGAATGTCGCTTAGCAGACGTTCGGCATCGGCCAGACCGGACGGCATACCGCGCGGCAGGTCAACCTGCGTGCGGTCGCCGGTGATGACCATGCGGCTGCCCTCGCCCAGACGGGTCAGGAACATCTTCATCTGCATCGTGGTGGCGTTCTGCGCCTCGTCCAGCACCACAAAGGCATTGGACAGCGTGCGGCCGCGCATGAAGGCCAGCGGCGCGATCTCGACCGTCTTTTCCTCCATCATCTTCGCCAATTGCTTGCCGGGCAGAAAATCGTTCAGCGCGTCGTAAAGCGGCTGCATGTAGGGATCGACCTTGTCCTTCATGTCGCCGGGCAGATAGCCCAGCTTTTCACCCGCCTCGACAGCGGGACGCGACAGGATGATGCGGTCAACCGCCCCCGAGATGAACAGGTTCACGCCCACGGCCACGGCCAGATAGGTCTTGCCGGTGCCTGCCGGGCCAATCCCGAAAGCCAGTTCGTTGTTGAAGAGTGACCGCACATAGGCCTTTTGCGCGTCGGTGCGGGGTTCGATCAGTTTTTTGCGGGTCTTGATCTCGACCTTGCCGCCCGAGAACATCTCCATCTGTGCATCGGCACCGGGGGCTGTTTCTTCGGGCGCGTTCATGCGGAACTCGCGGTCGATATCACCGGGATCGACGGTGCGTCCGGCTTCCAGCCGCTGATACAGCGCATTGAGCACCTCTCGCGCCTCGATCTGGGCGCTCTCTTCCCCCAGAATCGCCAGCAGATTGCCACGGCGCACGATCTGCACATCCAGACGTTTTTCGATATCTGCCAGGTTGCGGTCATATTCGCCGCACAGGTCGATCAGCAATCGATTGTCGGGAAATTCAATCAGGACTTCGGTCAATGTGCCTGTATCCACGCAATTCTCCACTGCTGCGAGTCACCTTGATCGTGCCAACAGCTTGTGGGTAGCGCAAGCCTAACACGCAAAATGTGATGTTTTTGACAGAGATATGACGGTTCTCTGTTCCGTTGGGGTGAAATGCCGCCCATCAGGCGGGACAGGTGCCGTCGGCCACCCGTCCTGCGCCCTGCCCGGTCAAAGCGGTGGGACCGGGCGGGGCAAGCAACCTCAAATCAGCTGCCCGGACAAGGAATTTGTGCGGCTTTCAAGGATATGCACCCGTGCCATGTCGCCCGGCGACACGCCGTCGGCGGTGACATGCACCGAATGCAGATATTCCGATTTGCCGACCATCTGCCCTGCCTCGCGACCGGGCTTTTCGAACAGCACGCTGACGTCGCGGCCAACCATGTCGTCCTGCAATTGCCGTTGCTGACGCGTCAGAAGCGCCTGCAAACGCTGCAAACGGTCGTCCTTTTCATCCTCCGGCACTTGCGGGCGCTCTGCCGCGGGGGTGCCGGGGCGGGTCGAATATTTGAACGAATAGGCAGAGCCGTAGCGCACCGCCTCGATCAGATCGAGCGTGGCCTGAAAATCCTCTTCGGTCTCTTCGGGGAAGCCGACGATGAAATCGCCCGAGATGTGGATGTCGGGACGTACCTCGCGCAGCCGTTCGATTACGCGCAGATAGCTTGCGGCGGTGTGGCTGCGGTTCATCCGCTTGAGGATCTTGTCGGACCCGGCCTGCACCGGCAGATGCAGATACGGCATCAGTTTCGGGCAGTCGCCATGCGCCTCGATCAGCGCATCGTCCATGTCGTTGGGATGGCTGGTGGTAAAGCGGATGCGTTCCAGCCCATCGACATCATTGAGCGCCCAGATCAGCTGTGCAAGGCCCATATCGCCGTTCGGACCCGCGCCGTGATAGGCATTGACGTTCTGACCCAGCAAGGTGATTTCGCGCACGCCCCGCTCGACCAGATCGCGCGCCTCAGACAACACGCGGTCCACCGGGCGGCTGACCTCTGCGCCGCGCGTATAGGGCACAACGCAGAAGGCGCAGAACTTGTCACAGCCTTCCTGCACGGTCAGAAACGCGGTCGGGCCGCGCTTGGCCTTGGGCCGCGCGATCAGCTTGTCGAACTTGCCCTCTTCGGGGAAATCCGTATCCAGCGCCTTTTTGCCTTCACGGATCTTCGCCTCCATCTCTGGCAGGCGGTGATAGCTTTGCGGGCCGACGACCAGATCGACCATCGGCTGACGGCGCATGATCTCTTCGCCTTCGGCTTGCGCCACACAGCCCGCCACGCCGATCTTCAGATCAGGCTTGGCCGTCTTCAGCCCCTTGTAGCGCCCCAGCTCGGAATAGACTTTTTCCGCCGCCTTTTCACGAATATGGCAGGTGTTGAGCAGGATCATGTCCGCGTCATCGGCCGTCTGCGTCTGCTCATAGCCCTGCCCGCCCATGGCCTCGGCCATACGCTCGCTGTCATAGACATTCATCTGGCAGCCATAGGTCTTGATGAACAGTTTTTTCGGCGCGGTCATGGCGCAATCCTCGCATGTCTCAGAGCGGCGGCATATCGCAAAATGGTGGTGGGTTGCAATGCATGCCGATTTCATCGATTTTTGCATCAAACCTCACAGGGGGCGACAGGCACGATGATCTATAAGGGGCTAGCGGCGTTTCTGGAAAAGGGCAAACCGGCGCTGGCAAAAGGCCCGGTCGCGCTGGTCTTTTCCGAAGATGATGTCGAGATTGAAAGCACCCTGCGCCACCAGCACAAGACAGGTTTCGCGGAAATCGTGGCCTTCATGCGAGAGGGGGCAACGCTGCCGCCCGATCTGGCGACCACCGTGCATCAGGTCAGCTACGACATGGGGGCCGAGGGCGCATTGACCAATGCTGTCAATGCCGTCATTGCCGCCGCCCCCGGCGTCTGGCTGCATTACTGCTACAATGCCGAATATCTGTTCTTCCCGTTCTGCGAAAGCCGCACGATTGGCGAAATGCTCGGCTTTCATGCCGAGGAACGGCGCGACGCGATGCTGAGCACCGTTCTGGACCTTTATGCCGGCGATCTGACGCAAAACCCCGATGCCGTGTCACTGGACGATGCCTGGGTCGACATGTCGGGCTATTACGCCCTGGCGCGCAAGGATCCGATCAGCCATGAAGCCAAGGAGCGGCAGCTCGATTTCTACGGCGGTCTGCGCTGGCGCTACGAAGAGCATGTCCCCCAGGATCGTCGCCGCATTGACCGGATCTCGCTGTTTCGCGCCAAGCCGGGGCTGCTGCTGCGCGACGACCACAGGTTCAACGACGAAGAGTTCAACACCTTCGCCTGTCCGTGGCATCACAACCTGACCTCGGTCATTGCCAGTTTCCGCACCGCCAAGGCGCTGAAACGCAACCCCGGCTCCACTTTCGATATTCAGAATTTCCGCTGGCACAATTCGACGCAATTCCAGTGGAATTCGCGTCAGTTGCTTGATCTCGGTCTGATGGAACCGGGGCAGTGGTTCTAAAGGAAAATCAAACCCAAATCGCGCCGCGCACCTGATGGCGCGCCGCCGTCTAAGGCAGGTTTTCCGAAGCCGCGCGACAACCGCTTACGGCAGGTCAGGGACGGCCGTGAAAGCGATGCCTGCTTCGGCCAGCATGACCTCGGACACCTCAAAGCTATGATCCAGCGCGCCGTCGTTTTCCGGACGCGCCGGGCTGACCACGCGGGCGATGCCGCTTTGGATAATCGCGCGGGCGCAATCGGCGCAGGGAAACCGCGTGACATAGATCGTGCATCCCTCCAGCGCCGCGCCGGACCGCGCGGCGTTGTAGATCGCGTTGCGCTCGGCATGTTCGACCCAGTGGAATTTCTCGCCACTGGCCCGGTCGAACCGCGCGTCCTCTGTCGAGGAAACCCCGCGCGGCAAGCCGTTATAACCGCTTGCACGGACCTCGTGGCCCTGCCCCACGATCACCGCGCCGACATGCCGGTCGCGATCTTCGGACCAGCTTGCCATCTCGCGGGCGAGCGCCACGAAACGTGTGGCCCAGACGTCTTCATTTGCCATGGGAAAGGCCTCCTGTTTATAGGGCGATCTAGGCGACCGTCTCTTCTTCGGGGACCATATGATCCAACGCGACACGCTCGGCATCGCTGAGTTCAACGAAAGGTGGCAGCACGTTGGCCCAAAGCGGGTTGCCGGTGCGGCGCGCCACCAGATGCTTGACCGAAGGGATCAGCGGACCGGCTGCGATGGCTGCGCGGATATTGCCGATCCGTTCCATCAGCGTGGGCGTGGCCGCGCCCTTCCAGACCTGCGCGCAAAGCGGTGCGGACTGGTTGACCGTGGCAGAGATGCAGCCGGCAAAGCCCGCCTCAGGCGCAACCGACAGGCTGGTTTCAGAACTGGGGAAGACGGCGAAACCCGGATGCGCCGCGACGATCCGGCGACAATAGTCCAGATCACCCGAGGAATCCTTGATCCCGTTGAACCGCTCCGGTGCCAAGGCATGTAACCGGGCGATCACCTCTTCGGGGATCACAAAGCCGGTCATTTGCGGATAGTTGTAGAACCAAACCTTTATGGGGCGATCGCCCAACGCCTCGTGCAGGGCCGTGTACCAGCGCACCAGCCCGTCGTCGGAGGGCGGCGTGTAGTAATATGGCGGCAGGACAAGCGCGACCGGATAGCCCAGATCATCCGCGTGGATGGTCAGGGCAATCGTCTCGGCCAGCGACGGTGTGCCGGTGCCGACCATCAGCCGGTCCAGTTCCAGCCCGCGCGCCGCCCAGCCCATGATCTGACGGCGCGTGGCACTGTCAAAGCTGTTCGCCTCGCCGGTCGAGCCCAGCACGTTCAGCCCGTCGCAGCCATTGTCCAGTGCCCAGCGGGCATGTTCCAGAAACAGCGTTTCCGAAGGCACCCCCGCCGCATCGACGGGGGTTGGCACGGCGGCAATGATACCTTGCATGAATGTCTCCTCAACTTTCCTGATCGGCAGGTTCGCGCCGGGCGTAATCTGCAAGTTTGGGGTGATCGGGTACGGGCGGGTCGTCTTTGCTCCATCCGCCCGGTTCGACGATCTCGCCGTTTTCGTCCTCGAAAACCTCACGGTTGATCTGGGCGAACACGGCATTTTCGGCGTCCAACTCGTCATCATAGCGGATCGCATCAACCGGGCAGATGGATTCGCACATGCCGCATTCGATGCATTCGGTCGGATGGATGTAATACATCCGCTCGCCTTCGTAGATGCAGTCCACCGGGCAGGACGTGGTGCAAATCCCGTCCTTGATGTCGATGCATTGGTTCTGGATGACGAGTGCCATATCTCCTCCGGTTATTTGCCCTGCCAGACAGGGGCGCGTTTTTCACGGAAGGCGCGAACGCCTTCTTCGGAATCTTCGGATTGCAGGGCCGTCACCAGCGCGGGGCGGCGCAGGTCGCGCGCCTCGACCGGTGTCAGATGCGCGGTGTTGCGCAGCGTGTCCTTGATCGCGGCGACGGAAAGCGGCGCGCAGGACAGGATGTCCTTGACCCAGGCCGCAACCTCGGCATCCAGATCCGCCGCAGGCACCACCGCGTTGACCAGCCCGTAATGCGCGGCATCCGCAGCCGACAGCATCCGCCCCGTCAGCATGATCCCCGCCGCGATATTGCGCGGGATCAGCCGTTGCAGCGCGACCATGCCACCATCGAGCGGCAGCCGGCCGACCTTGGCCTCGGGCAGTCCGAATTTCGCGGTCTCGGACGCGATGACGATATCCGCCCCCAGCACAATCTCGAACCCGCCACCAAGGGCCAGGCCGTTCACGCGCGCGATCACCGGCACGTTCAGCGTTTGCCGCAGGGCAATGCCGCCGAACCCGTTGGGGTTGGCCGCGGCCCAGTATTCCAGCCCGCTATGCCCCCCGCCGGCCTTCATGTCGGCACCGGCGCTGAAAGCACGCTCTCCGGCACCGGTCAGCACGACGCAGCGGATGTCATCGCGGGCCTCGACCTGCTGCCAGATGTCGTTGAGCGCCGCATCGGTGTCGGGATCGACCGCGTTCATCCTGTCGGCGCGGTCGATGGTGACATAGGCGACGTGATCCTTGACGTCGAACAGGACGCTCATACGGCCTCCTTTCGGGCTTCGGCGGTCAGGCCAAGCTCGCGGATCACTTCTTCGGTATGTTCGCCCAGTTTCGGCGGTGTATGGCGTATGATGACCGGTGCCTCGCTGAGATGCACGGGCGATCCGACAAGCGTAAGATGCCCCAGGATCGGATGCTCCATATCAACCAGCATTCCGTTTGCCTTGGTCTGCTCATCGTCCAGCGCCTCGCCCAGCGACTTTACCGGCGCGCAAAGCAGATCCTGCTCTTCCAGCCGTTCGATCCAATAGGCGGTCGTGTTGGTGGCAAAGGCATCGCGGAACCGACCTTGCAGATAAGGCTTGTTCTGCCGCTGCACGGTCAGCGTTGGATACTCCGGCGACAGATCCTCGATATCAAGCGCCTTGCAGATGTCTTGCAGCGGGTTGGCCTTGAAGGCCCCGACCACGACGACCGCGCCGTCGGTGGTGTCGAACACGCCGGTCAGCGGCATGGCGGCCCAGTTCAGCACCTCGCGATGCTTGGACCATTGCGCGGCCTCCTGCATCTGCATGGCGATGATCGAATCGTAAAGCGACACGCCGACCTTCTGCCCCCGGCCGGTTTTCTCGCGCCCCAGAAGGGCTGCAAGAATGCCTTGCACCATATGCATGCCGGCGGTGTAGTCGCACAGCGTGGTGGGGTAGATCGACTTCGGGATCGCGGGATCCTGGGTCTTTTCCATCACGCCGGTCATGGCCTGCGCCAGCACGTCCTGCCCGCCCTTGTGGGCGTAAGGCCCCACTTCGCCGAACCCTGTGCCCGAGGCGCAGATGATCCGTGGATTGATCTTCTTCAGCGTCTCGAAATCAAAGCCCAGACGTTTCATCACACCGGCGCGGAAATTGTCCACGACCACATCGGACTGCGCCACCAGATCATAGATCATCTGACGGCCTTCGTCGGATTTGCTGTTGATCTCCACCGAGCGCTTGTTGCGGTTGAGGGAGGCGAAAACCGCGTTGTTCATCGCCTCCTCCGAGGTTTCGCCGAAGAAGTTGCGTGACAGATCCCCCGCACCGGGCCGTTCGATCTTGATCACATCGGCGCCGAAATCGGCCAGCATCTGCGTGGCGCAGGGGCCCATCATCACCTGGGTGAAGTCGAGGACGCGAACGCCCTCCAATGGAAGATGTTGTTCAGACATGGTTAACTCCTTCACGCGTCAACGGGTTCTTCGACAAGCGCATTGGCCGAGGGCACATCGCCCGGATCGGCACCTTGTGCGCGCATCTGTTTCTGGATCGAGGTGACATCCACATCGCGCAGCGCGCAATTTGCCTCCAGCGCCTTGGCGACGGCGACGCCTGCGGCCTCGCCCTGGCTCATGCAGGGTGGGATCTCGCGCGATTGCTTTTGCGCTTCGCTTTCGACCGAATAGTGACGCCCCGCGACGATCAGGTTGTCGATGCCCTTGGGCAGCAATGCGCGGTACGGCGTATAGTAGTCCCGGCCCCGGCACACCGAATCCGCGAAGTGACGGCGCGATTTCACATCGTCCTTGGTGACGACATATTCGCCCTGCAACAGCCGCGTCTGACGGATGCCCATCTGCTCGGCGGCACCCAGCATCTTGGCATTCTCGAAACCGGGCAGGTTCTTGCGGGCAAATTCCAGCAGTTCCATCATCCGGCGACGGCCTTCGTATTCCGCCTCGACCATGTGTTCGGGCGACAACCCGTCATAGCCGGGCATATGCGGGCAGTTGCACCACACCACACCGGGCAGCGGCGTTTTCAGCCACCACATGCCCCAGGCCCCGCCGATCACGCGACGCGCCTGACGGTCAAGCTTTTTATACTCTTCCGGGTTCTCGTATTCGAACGCTTCGGCGCGGGCGGTATCCACATCCATGAGACGGAACACCGTGGTGACGATGAACTGTCCGGTGATGAAGGATGCCCCCGCCGACGACGCGACATCCAGATCGCCCGAACCGTCGATCACCATCTTGGCGCGGATCGCCTGACGGCCCAGTTTGGTCTGCACGATCACGCCGGTGATGCGGTTATCCTCGACCAGCGCCTCCGAAAACCAGCTATGGGTGCGCAGGTTGATATTGGCGTCACTGACCATATCAAGGCTGACGCGCTTCCAGGCGTCGGGGTCGAAGGCCACGGCATGAATGATCGGCTGCGGCATGCCGGATTTGTGAAAATCAATCGCCCCCCAGCGGGACCATTTCTTCCACATCTCCCAGTTGGTCAGGCAATCCTCGGAGGGCGGATAAACCGCGCCGTTCTGGCGCTCCATCCGGTCGACAAATTCGCTGACGATACCGGTTGTGACGACCTCGTTGCCCTCGTTCACCATGTCGTCCAGCACCAGAACCATCCCGCCGGAGGCCATGCCGCCAAGGTGGTGGTAGCGTTCGACCAATGTGACGGATGCGCCGTTGCGGGCGGCGGAAACAGCGGCCGCGTGGCCTGCGGGACCGGCGCCGATCACCACGACATCGGTGTCTGCGACAACGGGCACTTGTTCGGAACGGGTGGCGATGTGATCCTTGATACGATCGGTCATTTTGACAAACTCCTCCTGATGCGCCGTGATCCGCTTGCCGAACCGGGCGCTATTTTTCGTGTGTATTTAGGGACTTACTTTACCAGCGGATGATCAGTTTCTCGGCCAGTGTGACCAGTGCAAACATCAGCACCGACAGGCCCGAGGACATGAAAACCGTCGCGTAAAGCAAGGGTGAGTTGAAGTTGAACGTGGCGTCGATGATCAAAGCACCAAGCCCCAGATCCGCGCCGACCCATTCACCGACAATCGCGCCGATGACAGATGTCGTGGCCGAGATCTTCAGTGCCGAAAACAGGAAGGGCAACGACGCAGGCAGACGCATCTTCCAGAACACCTCGGATTTGGAGGCGGACAGGATGCGCGACAGTTCCAACGCTTGCGGGCTGATGGCCTGAAGTCCGCGCACCATGTTCACCAGTGTCGGGAAGAAACAGATCAGCGCCGCGATCACGATCTTGGCCGTGATGCCGGGCCCGAAGATCAGCACCAGAATGGGCGCAATCGCCAGGATCGGGATGGTGTTGATGAAAACCGCGATGGGGAAGAACGCCATGGTCACATGGCGCGAATGCACAAAGGCCACGGCAATCAGGATCGCCACGATATTGCCCACCGCGAAGCCTGCGACACTTTCCATCAGCGTCGGCCAGAAGTTCATCAGCAGGATGTCGAATTTCTCGACAAAGGCGACGGCCACATCCGACGGCGCGGGGGCGACATAGGTCGGCACGCCGAACGCCTTGACGCCAAGCTGCCACAGCAGGATCAGGGCCGCCGCGGTGCCCAGCGGCACGGCGGTGGACACGATCTTGCGACGCCGCGCCTCTGCGCGTTCCGCCGCTTCGAGATCGGGCATGGTGATATTTTCTGCCACAGCCATCAGCATGTCTCCAGTAGGTCACGCAGGTAACCGCAATAGGCGGTGAATTCCTGCTGGTCGCGTTGCTTGATCGTGCGCGGTTCCGGCAGATCAATATCCACCACTTCGCGCAGACGTCCGGGATGGGCGCGCATCATGATGACCTTCTGGCCCAGAAACACCGCCTCGGCGATGGAATGGGTGACAAACAGGATCGTCGTCCCGGTCTCGCGCCAGATGTCCAGAAGTTGCAGGTTCAGGTGGTCGCGGGTCATCTCGTCCAGCGCGCCGAAAGGTTCATCCATCAGCAGCAGTTTCGGCTGGCACACCAACGCGCGGGCAATGGCAACGCGCTGACGCATCCCGCCGGACAACTCGTGTGGAAGCGCATCCTCGCGCCCTTTCAAGCCGACCAGTTCCAGCAATTCGCGCGGGGTGCGGCTGCCCAAGGGCACGTCAACGCCGCGCTTGGCACCGATCTCCAGCGGCAGTTCGACATTCTTGAGCGCCGACCGCCAGGGCAGCAAAGTCGCGTCCTGAAAGACAAAGGCAAACTCTCGCGCCAGTCGCGCCTGCTCTGTCGTCTTGCCAAAGATCGACACGTCGCCAGCCGCCGCCGGGATCAGGTCCGAAACCAACCGCAGCATTGTCGACTTGCCACAGCCCGAGGGGCCGAGGATCGTGTAAAAGGCACCCTCTTCGATATCGAGGTTCAGCCCGTCAATGGCCGTGAAAGTGCCAAACCGCACCGTCGCATCGGTGAGCGAGGCGGCAAGTGCCTTGTCAGGGGCACCTACCTTTTGTCCTTGAAGGGAGTTTTTCGCTTCCATCATACCTGTCATCCGTAATTGGCACGCGATGCAGCGGTCTTTTCCAGCACATCGAGCGTCATGATTTCATCCACGGCGGGTGCCGCGTTTTCGAACTGACCAAGATTGTCATAGGCGTCGATCTGCGCCTGCCAGTTTTCACGGGTCATCGTGCCCCAGCCATTCTCTGCCGTGTTGGCGTTGAAACTGTAATCCAGCACCATCTGAACCGTCGCCAATTCATTGTCGCGGTCCATGTTGGGGTAGCGTTTGACCAGAATATCCACCGCCGCTTCGGGGTTTTCATGCACCCAGGCCCATCCGCGGGCGCTGGCACGCAACATGCCTTCGACCTGCTCGGGGTTTTCGGCCAGTGTCTGATCGGTGACGTAATAGGGGTTTGCGTATAGCTTGACGCCCGCATCCCACAGCGACATATCCACCCGGTCATCGCCCAGCACGGCCAGCGCGCTTGTATTGGTGCGCCACCCGGTCACGACATCCGCCTGCCCCGTCAGCAGCGGCGACATATCAGACCCCATGACCAGAACGTTCACCTCATCCTCGGGGATGTCGTTCGCGGCCAGCAGTGCCTCCAGCAGGATGCGCGCGGTGCCATTGGTGGCGACGGTCTTGCCGATCAGATCCTTGGGCTCGCGCACCGGGTTCTTTTTCAGCGAAAAATATGTGAACGGGTGCTGCTGATAGCCCGCGGCGATACACTTGATCGGCAAGCCCTGCGACCGCGCCAGCATCAGTGACGGGCTGGAAGAGATCGAGCCCATATCGGCACGGCCAGAGGCGACAGAAGCGACGCCATCAATGTTCGGGCCACCGGCCACGACATCCAGCTCCAGCCCTTCATCCGCATAAAAACCCTGATCGGCGGCGGCGACCTCGCCCAGAATGCCGTTCGATGCCAGCCAGCCAAGTTGCAGCGATACCGTGTGCATATCCTGCGCCCAGGCTTTCTGAATGCCGACGAGGTTGCCTGCAAAGGCAGCACCTGCCGCCGCGCCAAAAGTCTTGAGCGCCTTACGCCGGGTAAGTCCGTTCTGGGTGTCTCGCGTCATTGTCAAACTCTCCTGTTGAGGTTTCGGGACCGGCCTGTTGTTCGACCTTGTCCCAGTAAGCCTATGATTCCTGATGCGATGCAGGTAGAACAAAGATATGCCAACGGCGATGCATTATGCGCACCACCCCTGGCAACATCCGAATGGCGAGCGATTTCATGCACTCCATCTTCTTGAAATACTTTGACGAAACGGCGCGCCAAGGGTCGATCCGCAAGGCCGCCCTGGTGCTGAACGTGTCATCCACATCGGTCAATCGCAAGATCCTGAGCGTCGAGGAAAGCCTTGGAATGCGGCTTTTCGACCGAACCCCCGAAGGCGTGGAGCTGACCGCAATGGGGGCGATTCTCTTGGAACACTGCCGAAAAGTATTGCACGATTATGAACGCGCCAAGGTTTTGATGGATGATATGCGCGACCTGCGAACCGGCCACATCACCATTCACACGATGGATTCGATGGCCGTCACCGCGCTGCCCCGCGCGATGAATGAATTCGCGCGCAAATTCCCGGATATTTCGATCTCTGTGACCACCGCCCAGCCAGAGGACGTGGTGCAAACCGTGGCGTCGGGCGATGCCGAGATCGGCGTCGCCTTCATCTTCGCGCCACATCCTGATGTGCGCGTGCTGTCGGAAAAGTCCGCGCCTTTTGGCGTCATCACGCGCCCCGACCATCCCCTTTCGACGCGCCCCAGCGTGAAGATCGACGACCTCGCCGGCTATAGGCTGGTGCGCACAAGCGATGCGCGCGGCGGCAACTCGATCATAGATCAGGCAATCTCGACTCTGGTGACGCCCCTGTCCACGCATGTCTACACCAATACGCTGTTTCTGGCCAAAGAGATGATCCTGTCGAACCAGGGGATCGGGCTGTACACCAAGATCGGCTTTTATGACGAGGTAGAGCGCGGCGATCTTTGTTTCGTACCTTTGATTCAGGCGTCATTGGCGAAGGTACGGATCGGCATCATGGTGTCTGCCTCGGCGGCCATCGGGCCCGCGAAGATGCTGATGAGCGACGCGCTGGCCAAGGAGCTGGGACAGATGCGGCTGGATTCGTGATCGGGTTGCGGTCTTATCCACTCGCAGGCGCGCTTTTGTCGGGCTATACTCGAATAACAATCACCCACCCACACATCCTTCAAGACTGGAGCTTCCATGCAAACCCGCGTCTGCCGTCTTTATGCTACCGCTGACATCCGTATCGAGACCGCAGAACTGGACGCGCCCGGCCCCGGCGAAGTCTTGGTCGCGCTGGCCGCAGGCGGGATTTGCGGGTCTGACCTGCATTACTTTCAGGATGGCGGGTTCGGGCCGATCCGGGTGAAGGAACCCATCATTCTGGGCCATGAGGCCGCCGGCGTTGTCGTGGAACTGGGCGACGGTGTGACCGGTCTGACGCCGGGCCAGCATGTTGCGCTCAATCCCAGCCGCCCCTGTAATGACTGCGCCTACTGCGCCGAAGGGTTGCATCAGCATTGCCTCAATATGCGGTTTCGCGGCTCTGCCATGCGGTTTCCGCACGAACAGGGGCTGTTTCGCGACCGTATCGTGATTGGCGCGGCGCAATGTGTGCCGGTTTCCACGGATGTCTCGCTGGCCGAGGCTGCCTGTTCCGAACCGCTGGCGGTCTGCCTGCATGCCCGCAACAACGCGGGCGATCTGGCGGGCAAGCGCGTGCTGGTGACAGGTGCAGGCCCGATCGGCGCGCTGTGCGCTGCTGTGTCGGCCGAGGCCGGCGCGTCGGAAATTGTCGTCACTGACCTTCAGGACGTGCCACTGAAGGTGGCCGAGGCGATGGGCGCGACGCAAACCATCAACATGAGCACAAACGCAAGCGCCATGAGCCGGTTCACCGAGAACAAGGGCCATTTCGATGTGGTCTTTGAATGCTCTGCCGCGCAGCCCGCGATCCGTGGCGCGATAGAGGCGCTCCGCCCACGCGGCACGCTTGTGCAAGTCGGCGTGACCGGCGATGTGGCGCTGCCCGTCAACCTGCTGGTTGGCAAGGAAATCGCCTTTCAGGGCACGCACCGTTTTCACCCGGAATTTGAACAGGCCGCCGAGGCAATCTCTTCCCGGCGCATCGACGTGCGCCCGATGATCTCGCAGAGTTTCCCGGTCGAGGACGCCTTGGCCGCATTCGAGACCGCCGCCGACCGCACCCGCGCCGTCAAGGTACATCTGACCTTTGCCGGATAGGCGCGGATTTGGCGCCCGGCGCACTTGTGACAGCGCCCGCGCAACCATCTGTCGAGCGGGAAACGTCTACAACGCCAAGCCATGCGCTGCGGGGCAAACCCGCAGCCTGACTTCATTCAGATCAGCGCAGAACGTGGACCGAACAGCGCGCATGGCGCACGACCTGATGCGCGGTCGAGCCCAGAAGATAATCCTGCATCCCCGGCCGGTGCGAGGCGATGACAATGCAATCCGCGCCGATTTCCGAAGCGAAATCCAGAATCGTCCGCCCGGAATGCCCTTCGCGCAGCACCCCCTCGCCATTCGGCAGGGTCGAGGCCATTTTGGCCAGTTCGGTGTTGATCGCTTTGCGGCTTTCCTGAAGATAATCCTCTGGAATGTAGCTGATCGCATAGGTGGGCATCTGCTCCATGACATGCAACAGCGTGATCTTGGCGCTTTCGATGGAAAGCGCGCGGGCGACCTCCAGCGCGCCCTTGACGTCCCGATCCTCGTCGAACGAAACCGGAATCAGAATATTTCGATACATCTGCGACCTCCTTTTTGCCAATCCCGCATCAGCCTGACGGCCAAGCGTGTTCATTCTATTGATGCCGGACGATGACGCGCACATCCATGAATGCACATATGAAGTCCGAATCACAGCCAGTTAGCGATATGCCGCGACAGACGGCATAGGATGCAAACATGTCAGAAAGTTCCGGCAACCTCGTACATCACCGGCTCGAACGCGCGACACAGCCCGTTGATCCGCCGATTCCGCTCGCGCATTTCGGGGGTGCGCAGCATCGCCTGAAAATCCTCGCGGCGGTTCCACTGTGAATAATTGGCGATCCGGGTCTGTGCGTCATTCACATGCAAACCCGCCGAGACAAAGCCGGGCTGCTTGGAAATAAAGACCTCATAGGCTTCGGTCAGCTCGTCCAGCAGATCATGGCAGGTGCCGGGCGTCATCTCGAATGTGGTGATGACCGTCTGGACCTCGCTTGGAAAGTTGATGGTTGTGGGCATGGCATCCTCCGTTTTGTACCAGTCTGGCAGGTTCGGAGGATCAGGCAAAGACCTGTATTCATGCCTCAGACGTTGGGTTCGCCCTGAAGACCCAATATCTTGCGGAAACCCGTCCAATAGCCCGGCAGGCGCGGCGGTTCCTGCATCCCGCGCAAGGCCTCTTCGGCCCAGGGCTGCATGCGGCGGTTGGCAAAATCGCGCCCCCAGGTCAGGAATGCCTCTGCCTCTGGCGGCCGCAACCGGCAGGCTGACCCGACCAGCCCGACAAGCGTTTCGGGCGGCGAATACCATTCATCCTGAATGCCGGTCACACGTTTCTGCATCAATGGTCCCACCAGCCGCATCAGCCGCTTGTCGGAATATTGCAGCAACATCCGTCCCATCTCGTCCCGCGAGTAGTGGATCAGCGGCGGGAACGTGTCGAAGAAAACCGCCCCCCCATCAATGATCGCGAAATTGCGAATCGAGGGGTGAAAGCCGATGCGCGTGTCGATCTTTTCTGCGCCATGCCAGAAGCTGGCAATGCACTGCCCCGCGGCCTCCATCATCGCCAGCGCATCCTCAAGCGAGGCGCTTTGCATCAACGGCCGCATCAGGCTGTTTTCCGGCAACGCGTCCTGCACGATCACCGGCTGGCGCGCACCGTCGATGGTCACCAGATGCATCTCGGTGTCGGGGATTGTCACATCGCATTGCCGCAGCGCGTCGAAATAATCGTCGTGGCAGTATTTGAGCCGGTCCAGCGCCGCATCATCCCGCATGCCCCGGTAGACCTTGATCACCTTGTCCGACAGCGGGCCGGAAACGGGCCGGAACGGCGCGCAGAAATATCCGAGCTTGGAAATCGTGTGCCCTCGGGTCGAGGGTTCGGCTTTGATCAGCGCAATCAGCGCGTCGAGGTCGGTCATGGCAGGCGGCTCCGTCTGTCGGCTGGGCTGTGCTTACGCGTCCTCCAGCAAAAGCGCCACCTCTTCGCACAAAGCTGTCACCTCGTCGCGCGCAGGCCCGCGCGGGGCCTCGATGGCGCCAAGCCCCTGCCCCAGTGTTTCGGCATAAACAACACGGTTCGCCAATTGCGCCGTGGCAAGCTGTGCTTCCAGTTGCGAGGCGGCTTCCGCAACATCTGCGCCCAGCCGCGTTCCGGCCCGCGCACGGTTCATCACCACCAGTGACACCCGGTTTTCGCGCCGCGCCAGATCTAGCACACCTTCGGTGGCCCACAGATCGACATGGCTCATCGAGACCGGCACCACGACCAGATCGGCCGCGCGCAAGGCGGGCCGCAGATCGCTGTCGGCCTTGGGCGGCGTGTCCACGATCACGATGTCATGGCTGTCGGCCAGCTTGCGGCACTCATACGTCACCCCCCAGGCCGAGGAGGTCGCAAATTCGATCCCCGCCTCTTCCAGCCGGTCCAGCCGCGCCATGAACCAGCGGCCCAGACTGCCCTGCGGGTCCACATCCACCACCGCGACACTTTTGCCAGCGCGGGCGAACCCCACGGCCAGGTTGACCGCCAGAGTCGTCTTGCCGGACCCGCCCTTTTGCTGCGCAACGGTGATAACGCATCCTGTCATAAAGCTGCCTTTTCTGCTTGCGGCCCGGTGGCCGCTGATTCGCTTGCCGCGGTGACAGGCTTTGCGCCAAGCTGCGGTGCAGAAATCGCTACGTCAAGCCCGCCTGCCCGTGCAAACCGGTCCTGACCCCGCATTAACCGGCGATTAACCAACCTTGCCGATGCTGGACACGGGGCTGCAAAGGACGGGTTGCGATGCTGAAGTGTCTTTGCCTTCTGATTTGCCTGGCAGGCACGCATGCAGCTGCGGGTGCCTGGCCACGGCAGGAAGGCACAGGATTTGCCAGCGTCGCGACCCGTCTGACCTTTGACGACACCTTTATGACACTCACCTCGTACAGTTCGGCCTATCTCGAATACGGGTTGAATGGCCGCCATACGCTTGGGCTGGATGCGGGATACTCCAACGATGGCACGTCCCGCGCCATTGCCTTTGTCCGGCAGCCGCTGACCACAACGAAGGCCGGAGGCCCCATCGCGGCAGAGCTTGGGCTGGGCGTCATCGACACGCAGATCGTCCTGCGCCCCGGCATTTCCTGGGGGCGCGGATTGGATAAAGGCTGGATGGCGGCGGATGCGCTGGCAGAGATCCGGATGACCGGCGCAACTGACCTGAAACTGGACCTGACATTGGGCCTGAAAGATGATCGTGGACGAATGCTTATCCTGCAATTGCAAACCGGAAAACCGTTTGGTCAGGCCGCAACCGCGCAGTTAGCCCCCTCGGTCGTCATCCCTTTCGGCAAGTCCCGGCATCTGGAGATCGGTGCCTCGACAGATCTGCTGGAACGCCGGAATTATGGTATCAAATTCGGTCTCTGGCAGGATTTCTGATCCTGCCCCCTGAACCTAAACAAAGGGCCGGAGCGTTCAACACACCCCGGCCCCATGACGGCCTACTTGTCCATCCGCACCTGGACGTTAACAGTCCCCGTCACCGGCGTCGGCCAGATCAAATGGACCTGAGATCTGTTTGGCCCCTTCTGTTCGAACGCATGCGGCGAGACATATTGGGCCGCGTTGGACGCGTTTGCGATCCTGCCGCGCAAAGCGACCCCGTCGACATTCTGCGCGTAGCCATTGAACGGCAAATGCGGTGCGCATTCGACCTGCCAGGTTTGCGCCGCCGTATTCTGACGATGCTTGACGGTCAGCGGGTTATGCGTCGGGTACTCCACGTTGTGATGCGTATTGTTAGAGAAGTAGAGCTTGCGCATGTGCCCGATTTCCAGATTGGCATAGGTGGTGTCCACACGTTCGATCCGATTCATCACCGCATCCACGCAGCGGAACGTATTGCCCGACACGTTCAAGCCGTTGATGAAATGCCCGGTGCCATAGGGTTTGATCACGATGAAGGAAAACCAGCTTGCCACGCCACCCGCCAGGAAAACATTGTCGGTGATCGACACGCCTGCAAAGCCGAAACCACCGGTATAGTCGGGTTCCGGTTCACGCTCGTTCGTCCATTCGATGAAGCAGTTATCGACGTAATTGCCGGTGATCGTGGTGTTGCAGGCCCGCAGCGCCAGAACAAGACCCGCCGTGCGCACGCCGCCCGTCGACCCCTGGAAGAAGTGGTTGCCGGTCACTACGTTGTTCGACCCGGACAAGACCGCAAAATGCCGGAACTGCGACGCCCGGTTATCGCGCAGTTTCACGTCATTTGCGTTGGCGGTGATGGCCACAACCGTCCTGTCCTGCGCGGCCAGACCGTTTTCGGGGCTTTCAAAATTGCAGCGGTCCACCAGCATGCCCTGGCAACCCGACCCGTGCGAGGTGATGGCGCGATCCTGCGGACGGTTGAAGAAACAGTCGCGGAACTGAAAGATGCCGCCCAAAGGGGGCATCAGCACACCGCTTGCCCTGTTGTTGCACTGAAACTCGATATCCGACATCGAGAAATAGGTCAGCTTGTCGAAGCCGCTGAAATCCAGAAGGTATTTGAACCGGGTGAAAGTATAGTTCTGCGTGCCGACCGCGTCGGACAGCGGCTGCGACAGCGTGATCTGCTGCGCGGCGACATTGCGATCGCGGACATAGATTTCACGCCCCACGCCATTCGCTTCGACCAAAGACCCAACGGGGATGTTCGCGACATTGACCACGTTGGTCAGCGTAAACGGCTTTGAGGCCGTGTAGCTCGCCTGACTGGTCACGACGTCGGTTTCCCAGGCTAGGCCGCCTTCCGCACGCAACTGGCCATTACGGATATGGCGGCGTTGCGCAAAGGTCGTCCGGTTGTTGACCGCCGCCTGCATGTCGATCGGCGATGTCACAGACACCCGCCGCCCGCCAAGGTCCAGACCTTCGTGGTCGGAATTGTTCAGCAAGGATTGGACGGCCTTCCGAAACGCCAGCTCTTCATTGCCGAAAGCGTCGATATAGGCGGGCAGATGGAAATCACGCGTCAGCGACAGGATGGCGTTGTCGGGCATGATAACGTTGCCTTCGAACTGAACCCGATTTTCCAGCGTCACACTGCTGCCGAGATAGTATATTCCTTTCGAGACCAGCACGCGTTTGCCATCGGCGGCCGCGTCAGCAGCCTCGAACGCCGCGCTGTCATCGGTAATGCCATCGCCCACTGCGCCATAGTCGCGCACATCGACCCAATTCATCAGGTCGCGATAAAAGACCTGTGTGACATCCTCGATCTGAATATCGTCGATCCGCACAACCGCGCCGTTCTGGCCCGTCAGATCGATGCCGAAATGGCCATAAATCGGTTCTGTCCCCCAGACCAGATCGACCCCTGGCCGATTGCCGCTGCCAATGATGGCCGAAACCTCGACAACATCGCCATAAGCCGTCAACGGCACCGCGACATCGGTTTCCGGCAAGCCGTTTACATGAACACTGCCCGCGGACCCCGCCCACCCCGCAATCCGGACAGAGGGCAGATTGCCCGACATCGCCTTGATCCGGGCGGTCACCCGAATGTAACAGCCCGGCAGAATAGGCGTCTGCCCCTTGTAGCGCAATTTCTGCACGCCTTCGGTTTTCTGAAGCTCCAGACACCCGCCAAAATCCTGATCCGCAGGCACAAAGGCCGCCGTCGCCACATTGTGGTAGCTGTCAGATCCCGGCACGCCATCGCCCCGCGACCAATTTCCCAACCCTGCCTCGAAAGCCGCAGGCATGAATTGCACCCCGTCAGTGATTGCCTTGTTCATTCCATTCCCTTTCCGCGCGCACAGCCCACCTGCAAACGGGTCTCACCCGCCGCAGGGCCGGTTTCCCGACCTGCTGATAAACAGTGCCGGATGCTCACCCGGCCGCTTTGAGGGAAATACCAACGGCGCGTTAACACCGCCCGACAGCACCGTGACGGTAGGCGTTGCGCCAACGGTTCGATGCGTCATGAATCAAAAACGGCGCGGCCAATTAGCCACGCCACTACAGATGATTAGCCGGTTAGATTAACTCGACCGGCCTTTCATACCGCCATGCCGGGCAATTCCAGCATCTGAACCCCGCCAATGCGCCAGCCGTCGCGGCCCTCGACCATCTGATAGTCCAGCAGATGTACCCGACCGCTCTGGTCGACGATCTGCACCTTTTGCCAGAGGCTGCCCTCGATCTGGCGAAGTTCCAGAAAATCCACGCGCCCCGGACGCCAGACCATCGGATAACCGTTCTGCACCATCCCGCCGAAATTCTCGGGTGATCCGAACATACCTTGAATGGAAGGGCTGGCGAAAGAGAACGCCCGCGCGAAATCGTCCTGCCGGAATGCCTCCAACTGGGAAGAGATCACATCCTTGATGCCCGTTTCAGGTGTGTCCTGTGCGGCCACGCCGCCCGCTAACGCCACCGCTGCAACCAGCCCAAAAATCAAACTCCGCATAATCCATCTCCCTGCAATCTAGGCAGGGAGATAGCGCAGTTTGTCCAACGGTCAAAACGTGCCTCAGGACGCCAGCAACTCTCCGGCCAGGGCCTTGTCGATCAAAGCGACCGTTTCATCGACACCGTAAAGCGCGATGAACCCACCAAAGCGCGGGCCTTGGCTGGCACCCAGAAGTACTTCGTAAAGCGCCTTGAACCAGTCGCGCATCGGGTCGAACCGCTCGCGTCCGCAGGAAAACACCAGCCCTTGCAACGCTTCGCCATCCGCAGGCCCGTCCCAGGCTGCCAGACCGTCGCGCAACTCTAGAAGAGCTTCACGTTCTACATCAGTTGCGACACGGAACACCTTGGCAGGCTTTACAAAATCATTGTAGTAGCGCACGGCAAAACCTGCTGCCTGATCCAGATCTGGATGCGTCTCGGGGCTGGCTTCCGGGGCATAGCGGCGCATGAACCCCCACAGGGTTTCCTTGTCCTCGGCGCCTGCCACACTGGCAAGGTTCAGCAACATCGAGAACGGCACAACCATCCGGCTTTCAGGCACATCGCCGCCGTGGATATGCCAGACCGGGTTGTTCAACTGCCCCTTCAGATCCTGCGTCGGATAGGCCCGCAACTGCTGGTGGTACTCGTCCACCGCCTTGGGGATCACGTCAAAGTGCATCCGTTTGGCTGTCTTTGGCTTGAGATACATGAAATAGGACAGCGATTCCGTCGAGGCATAGGTCAGCCACTGGTCGATCGACACACCGTTGCCCGACGATTTCGAGATCTTGTGCCCCTGATCGTCAAGGAACAGCTCATAGGTGAAATGCTCGGGCGGACGCATGCCCAGCACCTTGCAAATGCCGTCATAGATCGGCGTGTTGGTGCTGTGATCCTTGCCATACATCTCGAAATCGACACCCAAGGCGGCCCAACGCGCACCGAAATCCGGCTTCCATTGCAGCTTCACGTTGCCGCCGGTGACGGGCAGCGTCCATTCCCGGCCATCGGGGTCGTCAAAGGTGATCGTGCCATCCTTGGCGTTGACCTCTTTCATCGGCACATACAGCACACGGCCGGTTTCGGGATGGATCGGCAGGAAGATCGAATAGGTTTTCTGACGCTCGTCGCGCAGGGATTTCAACATGATCTTCATCACGTCGTCATAGCGTTCAGCCGCGCGCAGCAGCACCTCGTCGAACTTGCCCGACCGATAGAACTCCGTGGCCGAGATGAATTCGTATTCAAACCCGAACGTGTCCAGAAACCGCCGCAGCATGGCGTTGTTGTGATCGCCAAAGCTCTCGTATTCGCCAAAAGGATCCGGCACGCTGGTCAGCGGCTTTTGCAGATGCTCCTGCAACGCCTCTTGGTTGGGCACATTGCCGGGCACCTTGCGCATCCCGTCCAGATCGTCCGAAAAGCAGATCAGCCGCGTCGGAATGTCCGAAATCAGCTCGAAGGCGCGCTTGATCATCGTGGTCCGCGCAACTTCGCCGAATGTTCCGATATGCGGCAACCCCGAGGGGCCATAGCCCGTCTCGAACAGCACATAACCCTTCTCGGGCGGTGCCTTTTCATAGCGTTTGAGCACCCGGCGCGCTTCTTCGAAGGGCCAGGCTTTCGAGGCAAGGGCAGCGTCGCGGGTGTCGGACATACGGAAGTCTCCTAGGGTCGCACGCCCCGTCTTGGGGCACGCAGCGCTCGCCTACCTATTGCGGGGGACGGGATAGGTCAATAATCTGCAACGCAACCTTCCCTTATTCCAAGGATCAGTCTTGTGAGCACCGAAGACGACGACACGCCCTCCCACCCGATGACGCCGCAGGACTGCCTTGTTGCCCTGATGGTCGCGGTCTCTGCCTCAGACGAGAACATCCGCACGTCGGAGCTGGTCAAGATCCAGTCGGCGGTGAACAATCTGCCGGTCTTTGCCGAATATGACATCGACCGCATGAACAGCACCTCGCAAACGGTTTTCGACCTGTTTGAACAAGAGGATGGGCTGGACGCGCTGTTCGGTCTTATCCGCGACAACCTGCCGGAGCGCCTGTTTGAAACCGCCTATGCGCTTGCCTGCGATGTGGCCGCGGCCGACGGTCAGCTTTACGAACCGGAACTGCGCCTGCTGGAGGAGATCCGCTACGAGCTGAACCTCGACCGGCTGCACGCCGCAGCGATTGAACGTGGTGCCCGCGCCCGGCACCTGCGCGCCTGACACACACTGACCTGCCCAAAATCCCCGCAAAGCCGCCTAACCGGGCGGCTTTCTGCTCAATATGATGCAGGTAAGCTATTCCTGACTGCCGACAACGGGTCTTTTTTGATATGTCATAAAACAGGCAATTACCGCCGTTATGACGTTGATCGAGATTATTCTTGTCGGAGATTGAAGAATGAACCGCAGAAAGCTGACCCTTCTGGGCCTGTTCCTGCTTTGCCTGCTGCCGATCGTCGGTGCCGCGGCACCGCGGCTGGCCCTGCTGAACTGGAAGCGACCCAGATGGCGCTGTTTCCGCAGCGCCATGTGCTGACGCCGCGCCCTAGCTGGCGTGCAGAATATACCACCGGTCGATCAACTGCTGTTGCAGGATCTTCGCCCGCGCATTCCACGAGGCCGCCCCCGGCGGGCGTTCCCGCTCTGCTTTTTCCAGCCCGTCGCGACGGTCCGTGTCGGCGGCAAATATTGCAAAGGCCAGCGCCTTGCCGTCGGTCGTGTCCACATAGCCCGCAAGCCCGCTGACGAAATTCAGTGTCCCGGTCTTGGCACGAACGGTTGCCGGATGGGCCTTGAGAACCTTCCGGTTGGCGTCCCGCATCGGGATCTCTTTCAACAGCGGCAAAAGCCCAAGTCGTTCGCGCACCTCCACAAGCAAGGCCACCATATCGGGCGCTTCCACCCGGCTGGTATCGCCAAGCCCCGAATGATCGACCAGTGCGATGCCGTCGGTTTTGAACGCCGCATTGGCCCATGCACTCATCTTTTCTGCCGACGCGCGCACAGAGACAGGCTTGCCGGACCGTGCCGTCGTCGTGGCCAGCCCGACCACCTCTGCCGTCAGGTTCGTTGAAAACTTCAGCATGTCGCGCAGAATATCGCCGAGCGGCCCACTGTCCTGCCCGGCCAGTTCCGCTGCGGCCTTCGGCAATTCTGCGATCACCTTCGGCGCGCGCAACGCGATCCCCTGCGCGCGTGCGAAAGTCTGGAAAACCTCGCCAGCGTAAAGTTCGGGCTTGCGCACCGGCAACCACCGCGCCCCGCCTTTGCCAAGCGCGCCGCGTGCAACCGTCCACTCATCGGCAGCGCCACTGTCTTTGTAGGTGTAGACCGGCATGCTGCGTTCGATGACCTGCATCTTTGCAAAATGCACCCCCGGGCGGTGCTGGCTGGACCGGGCTTCCATCGTCACGGCATAGTCGCTGTCCTCGCGGTGCCATTCGAAATGCACGCGGTTGAAATTCAGATTCAGCCCCGACACGGCCGGGTTATAGCCAACGTGATCGGGCTGCGAGATGTCGATAACGGGTGCCATGGGCACTGCGCCGCCATAAACTTGAAAATCGCCCTCGACCGTATGGATGCCTGCGGCCTTCAGCCCTTCCGACAGGGCATAAAGCCCGTCGGTGTTCAGCGTCGGGTCTGCCCCGCCCGCAAGGATCAGATTGCCCTTGAGAACGCCTTCCTGCACCGGCCCGCTGCCCAGCAGCCTTGTGCGAAAGCGATGTTCCGGGCCGAGAACCTCCAGCGCGTATGCTGCCGTGATCGCCTTGGCGACCGAGGCCGGCGGCAGGCCGACATTCGGGGCGTATTGCTCGATGATCTTGCCGGTATCGGCGTCCGACAGGCAATAGCTGACCTGGCCGTCCAGCTTGGCGCGGGCGATCAGCTCTTCCGGCGGGGTCTGGGCCACGGCCAGCCGCGCTTCGCCGCGCGCCACGGGGCGCAAGGAACGGGTTGGTGCATTGGCAAGCGCGGGCGTGGCCACCATCAACGCAGCCGTCCCGCCCAGAAATGCCCGTCTCGAAATACGTTTTGTCATGATCCAGAATTAACCCCACCATTCACCGCGCCACAAGTCGAGTTCTCGTGACTACCTGCTGAATGCACCCCTGTCCCGCTGTCGCGGGCAGCCCGGATCGCGCTGGAACTGAGATCAACCATCGGCATATTCACAAAACACCATGCCGGGGCCTGTGCATTTGGCAACAGTCGGCTGGCCTCTGCGGGCAATCGCGCGTGGCGAAAGACCCGCGCCGCGACGGAGGTGCGCGCCGAAATCCGGTCTCCGGGCCGCGCCAGCACGCCCACCGGCACCGTCTGCATGATCTGCTGCCAATTGTCCCATTGGCTGAACTGCACAAGGTTATCCGCCCCCATCAACCAGACAAAACGCACGCCGGGATGGATCTTGCGCAACCGCTGCACTGTATCGGCGGTGTAGCGCGTGCCTGCCTGTGCCTCGAAATCGCTGACATGCACTTTGGGATGTTGCATGACCGCCCGCGCGCCCGCCATCCGCTGGGCCAACGGGGCCGGCCCGCGCGGTTTGAGCGGATTGCCCGGACTGACCAGCCACCAGACCCGATCCAGCCCGAACCGCCGCAGCGCCTCCAGTGTCACCCGGACATGCCCGGTATGGGCCGGATCGAACGATCCGCCCAGAAGTCCCACGCGCATGCCGGCCCGCAGATATGCCCCTCGCTGTTTCATCTTCCCCCTCGCAGGACCGGAAATCGCATAGTAGCTGCGGCCCGCAGACCAGAAACTACTCCTGAGTGCGAAGATCAACGGCTTTCGACCTTTGCCCTTTCTCAATACGCAGTCGCAAACGCGACTTGGACAGCGAAAAGCCCCCGCATCTCATCAAGCCGCCGACGTTCATTCCGGCATGGCGTTCCCTGTTGACCGGCCTGCCATACAGCAGGATCAGCGGTATCAGCCACGTTGCAGCCAAGTGTCAGGCAGTCTATATGCAATCAACACTTTCAGGACAGAGCAGGATCGTTTCAGACATGGCAGCTTATCAGTACGTCTACCACATGGATGGTGTCTCCAAGGCCTATCCCGGCGGCAAGAAATGTTTCGAAAATATCCGGCTCAGCTTCCTGCCCGGCGTGAAGATCGGCGTTGTCGGCGTCAACGGCGCAGGTAAGTCCACGCTGCTGAAGATCATGGCCGGGCTCGACAAGGATTTCACCGGCGAGGCCTGGGCCGCCGAGGGTGCCAAGGTCGGCTATCTGCCGCAGGAACCCACGCTGGACGAAACCCTAAGCGTGCGCGAAAACGTGATGCTGGGCGTGGCCTCCAAACAAGCCAAGCTCGACCGGTTCAACGAATTGGCAATGAACTACTCGGACGAGACCGCCGACGAGATGGCCGCCCTTCAGGACGAAATCGACAGCAACGACCTGTGGGATCTGGACAGCCAGATCGACGTCGCGATGGAGGCCCTGCGCTGCCCCCCCGACGATGCCGATGTCACCACGCTTTCGGGCGGGGAGAAGCGCCGCGTCGCGCTGTGCAAACTGCTGCTCGAAGCGCCCGACATGTTGCTCTTGGACGAACCGACCAACCACCTTGACGCCGAAACCATCGCCTGGCTGCAAAACCACCTGATCGCCTATAAGGGCACCATCCTGATCGTCACCCATGACCGCTATTTCCTGGATGACATCACCGGCTGGATCCTTGAACTCGACCGCGGTCGCGGCATGCCATATGAGGGCAACTATTCCTCTTGGCTGGAACAGAAGGCCAAGCGCCTTGCGCAAGAGGCCCGCGAGGACAAGTCCAAGCAAAAGACGCTGGAACGCGAATTGGAATGGATGCGGCAGGGCCAGAAAGCCCGTCAGGCCAAGTCCAAGGCGCGCATTCAGGCCTATGAGGAACTCGCCGGGCAGTCCGAACGTGAAAAGGTCGGCAAAGCCCAGATCGTCATCCCCAACGGGCCGCGTCTTGGTGCCAAGGTGATCGAAGTCGAAAACCTGAAAAAAGCCATGGGCGACAAGCTGTTGATCGAGGATCTTGACTTCAGCCTGCCCCCCGGCGGGATTGTCGGCGTGATCGGTCCCAACGGCGCGGGGAAATCAACGCTGTTCAAGATGCTCACCGGGCAGGAACAGCCCGACGAAGGCACCGTGTCCTATGGCGACACCGTGCAGCTGTCCTATGTCGACCAGTCGCGCGACGACCTGAACGCCGATGACACTGTCTGGCAGGCAATCTCGGGCGGTGCCGAAGTCATCAAGCTCGGCGATGCCGAGGTCAACTCCCGCGCCTATTGCGGCTCTTTCAACTTCAAGGGCGGCGACCAGCAGAAGAAAGTCGGCCTGCTGTCAGGCGGTGAACGCAACCGCGTTCACATGGCCCGCCTTCTGAAAGAGGGCGGCAACGTGCTGCTGCTCGACGAGCCGACCAACGATCTGGACGTCGAGACCCTGCGCGCGCTCGAAGACGCGCTGGTGGATTTTGCCGGCTGCGCCGTGGTCATCTCGCACGACCGCTTCTTCCTTGACCGGATCTGCACGCATATGCTCGCCTTCGAAGGCGACGCGCATGTTGAATGGTTCGAAGGCAACTTCGAGGATTACGAGGAAGACAAGAAACGCCGCCTCGGCGTCGACGCGCTGGAACCGAAACGGGTGAAGTTCAAGAAGTTCGTGAGATAAGCATAGCGTGCCGGAATTGCGTCCCGGCACGCCTTCTTCCGCCCAGGCATAGCTGACGTCGTCGGCCCATGTCTGGCTCGGTTGATCCTCTGTACAATGCCGCTCTGACAAATCGCGTGCGATACTGAACGGAAGAGTGCCGTCTGTCGTGACCTTGTGCTTGCGTGCTTGCGGGTTCTCAACACGGATATGTCATTCTGGCACATTAAAGACCCAGTACGACACTGGTTTTCAAGCCGGTCTTCTTCAACTCGTCAGCCATCTACGGCTTGCCGTGCTGAGACGAGAGAGTTCTTGGCTGTGCCCGCGTCACCATTCCAACTCGCTGCCTGTGACTGACTGGGCGGCTGGGCGGATAGAACCGGAAATCCAACGTTATCGATTCGGTGAAAGGATGGCGGTCCCGACAGGATTCGAACCTGTGACCTCTCGCTTCGGAGGCGAGCACTCTATCCAGCTGAGCTACGGGACCGCGTTTTTAGCGGCGTATCTTTGCGGTTTCTGTACGATTCCGCGATTACCGTTTGATTTCCATCTTACCTTTCAACGTCTTGCACCCATATCCCAAAACCTTCGGAGGGCGACGCTTCGTCCGGTTGAGCTATGAGTGTCTGAGTTCGGCGTATAGCCGCCGCGACTTGTGACTGCAATGGCAAATTCCGGCATAAGCGCCAGACATTTCATATGGTCCATCACTCAGCCAAACAGATCATGCGCCAATTCAAGCGCGTCGATCAGCGCGTCGACCTCCTGCGTGGTATTATACATGCCGAAGGACGCACGGCAGGTCGCGGTAACGCCCAGATGATCCATCAACGGGCCTGCGCAGTGATGGCCCGCGCGTACCGCCACGCCCTTTTTGTCAAGGATGGTCGAGATGTCATGCGCATGTGCCGCCCCATCCAGCGTGAAGGAAAAGATCGCGCCCTTGCCCTTCGCATGGCCCTGCACCTGAAGCCAGTTCAACCCGTCCAGCTTTGCTTGCGCATAGTCCCGCAAACTTGCCTCATGTGCGGCGATATTGGCCATGCCGACGCCGGTCATATAATCCAGCGCCGCGCCCAGCCCGATCATCTGCACGATGCCGGGCGTGCCGGCCTCGAACCGCATCGGCGGGTCGTTATAGGTGATCGCATCCTTGTGGACCTCGCGGATCATGTCGCCACCGCCCATGAAGGGACGCATTTCGGCCTGGCGGTCGGCGCGGATATAAATCGCGCCAGAACCGGACGGGCCGTAAAGTTTATGCCCGGTGATCGCGTAGAAATCACACCCGATCTCGGCCACGTTCACCGGCATATGCACCGCCGCCTGACTGCCATCGACCAGCACCGGAACGCCCTTTTCGCGCGCGCCCTCGCAGATCGCCTTCACATCCACCACGGTGCCCAGCACGTTGGACATATGGGTGACAGCGATCAGCTTGGTCTTGGGCGTGATCGCATCCAGCAGTTTTTGCGGGTCGAGCGCGCCCGTCTCGTCGACATCGACCCATTTCAGGACAATGCCCTGACGCTCGCGCAGGAAATGCCAGGGCACGATATTGGCGTGATGCTCCATCACCGACAGGATGATCTCGTCGCCAGGTTCCATCCGCGGCATGGCCCAGCCATAGGCGACGGTGTTGATACCTTCGGTCGTGCCGGAATTCATGACGATTTCATGTTCATCCGCCGCACCAAGAAACTGCGCGATGGTGCCGCGCACCGCTTCATATTTCTCTGTCGCAAGATTAGAAAGGTAGTGCAAGCCACGGTGAACGTTGGAATATTCCTGCGCATAGGCCGTGGTGATCGCCTCAATCACCACCTGCGGTTTCTGCGCTGACGCACCGTTGTCCAGATAAACAAGCGGCTTGTTATTGACCTGCCGCGAAAGGATCGGAAAGTCGGCTCGGATCTGCGTCACGTCATACATAGTCGCTTAGTCCCAGTGTAGAAGTCCCGACAAGGGACAGCAGAATTGAAAGGCCCACCACCGCGCCCAGAAGCGAGATGAAAAGCACGAAGACGGATTTTCCAAGGCTGCCAAACCCATGGGCCGCGTCGATGAAGTTAAGCAAGATCCACAGTCCCGCGACAGCCGCCGCGATCACCAAAAGAACCCCGGCCCCCGGCAGAACAAGGCTGATGAGGATCAGCGCCACTTGCATCAGAAAACGCAGCGCTTGCAGCCAGATCAGCAGCAGGGCGATGTCTTCGAACTGCGCGGTGCCGCCCATCGCGCGCCCGGCCCAGGTGATCACGACGGCAGCCGTGACCACAGATCCGCCAAGAAGCAACATGAATGCCAGAGGCGAAAGATTTCCGATCGCCACGGAGGGGTCAGGCGGCATGAGGGCGGCCATTCCCGCAAAGACCAGCGTGTTCAGCGCCACGACCAGCGCAAAGGCGGTCAGCAACGCCTCTCGCGCCAACCGGGCAGAGATCAGCAGCCGGGCAACATCGCGCGGTGCCAACACCGTTTGCAGGGCAAGCTGAAGGAAGGCTTGCAGGCTCATACCCCTGCCCCCACGGATGTTTGTGGACGCTCCGCCACCCAGAGGCAACGCGCCCAGAACCAGCCGAAGATGGCCAGCCATAGCAACCCGACAAAGCTAAGCGCCGGGCCGGGTCCGATGAACCCGGCAACCAGCCCGTTCAGCAGCATCAGCGGGGACGAGGCCAGCACCGCCCAGAACAATGCCAGACGCGCATCGAACCAGCTTCCGCGCCCGCCAAGCAGACGCGCAACAAGATGGCTGAGCGCCGCCAGCGCGTAGAGCATCAGCGGCGCGATAAAGACCCAAGCCAGCAGCGAGGCCCCCAGCATCGGGTTCAGCTCTTCGCCGGTCAGGTGCGCCTCGCGCGCCAGACGCGGCAGCTGTGCCACGAAGATCACCGCGCAACCCGCCATTACAATGGCAATCGCGCGGTCCTCTCGTTGCCCCATAGACAACAGGCGACGCATCACGCGCCCCGGCCCCCGATAGGTGGCCACGATGTCCTGGGTGACCGGCACCCTACCCGCGCCGCCGCGCGAGCCACGCTTCCATGCGGGTCACGATCTCTTCGGCAAGGCCCGCGTCTTCGATTTCTTCCACCGCTTCGGCAAGGAAAGACAGTGTCAGAAGGTCCGTCGCGATCCCATGCGGAACACCACGCGCGCGCAGGTAGAACAACGCGTCCTCGTCGATGGCACCCGAGGTGGAGCCATGCGAACAGGCCACGTCATCGGCGTAGATCTCCAGTTCCGGCTTGGCGAGGAACTGGCTGTCCTCGTCGAGCAAAAGCGACTGGCTGATCTGATAGCCATCGGTCTTCTGCGCGCCAGCCTTCACAAGGATCTTGCCCTGAAAAACACCGGTGGCACCGTTGCGCAGAACCTTCTTGAAGACCTGACGGCTTTCGCAATTCAACGCGTCATGGGTGATGAATACCGTGTCATCATGCAGAAAATCGCCGTCGCCCATGCAGGCCCCTGCAACATGCGCGGACGCATCGTCGCCGGTCAACTCGATCACGCATTCATTGCGCGTCATCACACCGTTTGCCGTCATGGTGAAAGACTTGAACCGGCTTTCCTGCCCCAGCCGCGCGAAGATATGCGTGGCGGCCTGACGTTCGTGGTCGCGACCCTGAACACGGACATGGTTGAACGCGGCACTGTCCGCCACGTCGATCTCCATCACCATGTTGCACCGTGCCGCGACGGGGCCGCTTTCCAGCAGGGTCAGCTCCGCGCCCGCGTCCATGCGGATCACATGGTGCAGCATGACGTCCGATTTCGGGTCGCTGTGATGATAGACAAGCGCGATGGGCTTGGGTGCCGCGCCGGTCACATGGATCAGCACGCCGTCAGTGGCAAACGCCGTGTTGAGCGCCGCCAGGGGGCGCACCACAGGCGTTTGCCCAGCGATCTCCAATGTGCCGTATAGATCGCGCGCCCAATGAATATCGGCCGAGCCGGCCTCTGCCAGACGTTCGATGCGGACATGATCCAGCGCCAGATCGTCAGAGGCTGCGGCGTCGAACACCCCATCGACAAATACCAGTTTCAGCTGGTCAACCTCACCGAAGACCGGCGCTTCGTCAGCGTCGAAAATCGCGGCTTCGGCGGCGGTTGCTGCGGTCAGCATGTCAGGCCGGGTGTATTTCCAATACTCATCGCGACGCCCCGGCAGGCCGGTTGCCTGCACACGGGTCAGCGCATCGCGGCGCGCAGCTTCGGCCCAGCCGCCTGTCGGCAGGCTGAGCGTGGCCAGACGCGCATCGGTCGCGTCCAGTTTTGCTTGTGCCATTGCCATTACACTGCCTCCGCCAGAATGCCGCCATAGCCGTTCTCTTCGACCTCAAGCGCCAGTTCCGGTCCGCCGGTTTTCACGATCCGTCCATTCGACATGATATGCACCACGTCCGGTTTGATGTGGTTCAGCAGACGTTGATAGTGGGTGATGACCAGAAAACCACGGCCTTCGTCACGCAGCGCGTTCACACCGTCAGCCACCAGCTTCATCGCATCCACATCCAGACCGGAATCGGTCTCGTCCAGAATGCACATTTTGGGTGCCAGCATCGCCATTTGCAGGATCTCGTTGCGCTTTTTCTCGCCCCCCGAGAACCCGACATTGACGGGCCGCTTCAGCATCTCCGCATCGATCTGAAGTTCCTTGGCCTTCGCTCTGATTTCCTTGAGAAATTCGGTCGCGGACATTTCGTCTTCGCCGCGCGCCTTGCGCTGCGCGTTCACAGCCGTGCGCAGAAACGTCATATTGCCGACGCCCGGAATTTCCACGGGATATTGAAACGCCATGAACAGACCAAGCGAGGCACGCTCTTCAGGGTCCAGATCCAGCAGATCCTCGCCTTCCAGCGTGGCCGACCCTTCGGTCACCTCATAGCCGTCACGACCGGCAAGCACATAGGACAGGGTCGATTTACCCGATCCGTTTGGTCCCATGATCGCATGTACCTTGCCTGCTTCAACGGTCAGGTTGACGCCTTTGAGGATCTGCTTATCCTCTTCTTCAAGTTCGACGTGCAGGTTCTTGATCTCAAGCATTTATTTTCCTTCCGTGGTCCCTTTTGGCGCACTCAGGGGCGCACCATCAACTGCATGATCCGCAAGAGCTGCGCCGGTGGCACGGGTTGCGGTGTTACATCAAACCGGGCCATCCGCCCGGTCATCTCCGGCGTGCCGAGGAACTCCTCGACCGCGTGGTAATTCTTGCGCTGCGCATAGTCATCGAACAGCAGCACCAGCGGGTGCTGTGCCATGAATGCCGCCGCCAATGCGCATCCTTCGCGGAACCGGCCGTCCACCAGCACCACATCGGGCTGACGAAATTCCGGCAGGCCCCAAACCTCCAGCGGGTAACGCGGATAGCGCCGCCACTGACTGTCATCAACCGGGCGCCCCCATTCCTTTGTCTCGCCCACATCGGACCAGATCACATCAACTGACGTGCCTTCGCGCGGCGGGTTGTCCTTGAACCAGCCCCGCATCATCTGCGCCCAGCCCTTGTCACTTTCCACCGAGAACACCGTCTTGCCCGGCATGTCGGCCCCCAGCACCGTGGATCCACCACTGCCATATTCCAGAATGACCTCTGCCCGCGCGTATTCGGCACGCAAAAGTGCCACCTCCGGCACGGGCATGGTCAATTCCGGGCGCGTCGGCGGCACCTGCGTGATGGCACTGGTATTCATTGATCAGCCGAGCTCTATCGCGCCGCTCATCGCTTAACCCACCGAGCCTTCCAGCGAGATCGCAACCAGTTGCTGCGCTTCCATGGCAAACTCCATCGGCAGGGCTTGCAACACTTCCTTGGCGAACCCGTTGACGATCAGGGCGACGGCCTCTTCCTCGTCCATGCCGCGCTGACGGCAATAGAACATCTGGTCGTCATCCACCTTGGACGTCGTCGCCTCATGCTCCACCCGGCTGCTGTTATTCTTCACCTCGATATACGGCACGGTATGCGCCCCGCATTTGTCGCCGATCAGCAGGCTGTCACATTGCGTATAGTTACGCGATTCCTTGGCCTTGGGGTGCATCGAGACAAGCCCGCGATAGGTATTCTGCGCCACGCCCGCCGAAATCCCCTTGGACACGATGCGCGACTTTGTGCGCTTGCCCAGATGCACCATCTTGGTGCCGGTATCGGCCTGCTGATGGTGGTTGGTGATGGCGATCGAGTAGAATTCGCCCTGGCTGTCATCGCCGCGCAGGATGCAGGACGGGTATTTCCACGTCACGGCAGAGCCGGTCTCGACCTGCGTCCACATCACCTTGGCCCGGTCGCCCCGGCAATCGGCGCGCTTGGTGACGAAGTTATAGATCCCGCCCTTGCCGTTCTCATCGCCCGGATACCAGTTCTGAACCGTGGAATATTTCACCTCGGCGTCTTCCTCGATGATGATCTCCACCACCGCGGCATGAAGCTGCGAGGTGTCGCGCATCGGCGCCGTGCAGCCCTCAAGATAGCTGACGTAAGAGCCCTTGTCGGCAATGATCAGCGTGCGCTCAAACTGCCCCGTGTTTTCGGCGTTGATCCGGAAATAGGTCGACAGCTCCATCGGGCAACGCACGCCCGGCGGCACATAGACAAAAGACCCGTCGCTGAACACGGCGCTGTTCAATGTCGCATAGAAGTTGTCCGACACCGGTACAACAGAGCCGAGATACTTCTTCACCAGTTCAGGATGGTCACGGATCGCCTCGGAGATCGAACAGAAGATCACACCGGCCGCTTTCAGCTCTTTCTGGAAGGTCGTGCCAACCGAGACGGAATCGAACACCGCATCCACCGCGACCTTGCGGCCTTCTGCGGGCGCGGCCTCTGCCCCTTCGACACCGGCAAGGATCATCTGCTCCTTCAACGGAATGCCCAGCTTTTTGTAGGTCTCCAACAGCTTGGGGTCGACATCATCCAACGACTTGGGCTTTTCGGCCATGCTTTTCGGACGAGCATAGTAATACTGGTCCTGAAAGTCGATCTCAGGATAATCGACCATCGCCCAGTCCGGCTCTTCCATCTGCAACCAGCGATCGTAAGCCGCCAACCGCCAGTCGGTCATCCAGTCCGGCTCGCCGTTCTTTTCCGAGATCAGCCGCACGATATCCGGCGTCAGCCCTTTGGGGGCATAATCCATCTCGATCTCGGTTTCCCAACCGTACTTGTACTTGCCGCCAACCTCGCGAACCGCATCCACAGTCTCGCGGTCCACGCCTTCCTTGACGTTTGTGGTATCCAATGCCGACATGTCTGTCTCCTTCGCTCGAATCCCGGGCCTCAAGCGGCGCGGGCCCGGTGTCTGTGATATTTCTCCAGCCACGCTTCAGCGAAACGCAGCACTTCATCCTCTGTCGTCGCAGGCCCCAGCGACACGCGGATCGCGCTCGCCGCCACGGCCTCGTCATACCCCATCGCGGTCAGTACGCGACTGGCGCGCACCTTGCCACTGGAACAGGCAGAGCCCGCCGAAATGGCAAAGCCCGCAAGATCCATCTGCATGACCTGCGTCTCCCCCTTCCAGCCCGGCACCGCAAGGCAAGAAGTGTTGGGCAGACGTCGCGCTGATTTCCCGACCAAAATAGTCTCTTTTGCGTCAGCCTCAATAGCTATTTCTAGAATGTTTCTAAGTTTTTCGACCCGATCCCAAATACCCGCGTCAAGATCCCGCGCCGCTGCCTCTGCCGCGGCACCGAATCCCGCGATCCCGATAACATTCTCTGTACCGGACCGACGCCCCATCTCCTGCCCACCGCCGCGAATCTGTGCAGCCAGATCCGTGCCCCGCTTCATCACCAGCGCACCCACACCTTTTGGGCCGCCCAGCTTATGCGCCGAGATCAGCGCCATCTGCGCGCCCGACCAGTTGAACGCAAAGGGCAGCTTTCCAAAAGCCTGCGTCATGTCGCTGACCGCCACCCCCTGCGGCAAGTCCTGCACCACCCCGGTTTCGGAATTGGCCAATTGCAAAGCACTGCCCGACGGATCCGCAACGGTCACACGTCCCGCACCATCGACTGCAAGCCGATCGGATACCCACGCCCTCACCGCATCATGCTCTATCGCGGCCCCGTCCAGCTTCCGGCCGACACAGGCCAAAGCCGCCGCCTCGGTGGCACCGGATGTAAAAACAATATCCGCACCTTCCGCGCCCAAAGCTGCCGCCACCTGCGCCCGAGCTTTCTCGACAATCGCTTTTGCGTCGCGACCTTCTGAATGCACCGATGACGGATTGCCGACCAGATCCATCGCCGAAATCATCGCGTCACGCGCCTCGACCCGCAATAACGCCGTCGCATTATAATCAAGGTAAACGCGCGCCTTCACACCCAGCCCTTCTTCTTGGCAAAAATACTCCGGGGGTGAATGCCGCCCCAGGCGGCAGAGGGGGCTGGCCCCCTCCTTCGGGCGCGCGAAACGCGCGCAAACGGCCTGTTACGGAGCAATATCATTCTTCATCCACCACGGCGAACAAGGTTGGCACCGCCGGACAGGGTGCCAATCCGTTACCCACGATATCCGAAAGGCGGGTCTGATGCAGGAACACATAGACATGCGCGCTCAATCCCTCCCACAAACGGTTGGTCAGCGATTGCGCGCGACTGCCCGACAGCCCACCTGACGCACCCGCACCCTTATGCATCGCATCAACTGTCTCATCCACGGCCGCCAACACTTCGACAACGCGAATCTCGCTCGCTGGACGCGCCAGACGATACCCCCCGCCCGGACCGCGGACCGAATCCACCAGCCCAGAACGCCGCAGCTTGACAAAAAGCTGCTCGAGATAAGGCAACGAAACATCCTGCCGTTTGGCAATATCCCCAAGCGTCACCAGGTCGCCTTGCGGCTGAAGAGCAATATCAACCAGTGCCACCATGGCATAACGCCCCTTCGTGCTTAGTTTCAACGCACCCAACTCCCCTCGCGAAACGATTGACGTCTGCTGCCACAGGGCTTATCTGCCATGCAGCCTGACCGGCGCTCAAGCCGGATTAGAACCATTCTAAGGTGCTTGAGTGATTTCGTCAAGAATATTGCCGCACCCCACCAGGAGTCAGACCCGACCATGCCCGAGGTGATTTTTCCCGGACCCGAAGGCCGCCTCGAAGGCCGCTACCACCCGCAAAAGGAACGCGACGCGCCGATCGCCATCGTGTTGCACCCGCATCCGCAATTTGGCGGGACAATGAACAACAAGGTTGTCTACAATCTGCATTACGCGTTTTACAACATGGGTTTCACGGTCCTGCGGTTCAATTTCCGCGGTGTCGGGCGCAGCCAGGGCGAATACGATCAGGGCATCGGCGAGCTGTCGGATGCGGCCTCGGCCCTCGATTACCTGCAATCCATGAACAACAACTCCAAGCATTGCTGGGTTGCGGGTTTCAGTTTTGGCGCATGGATCGGCATGCAATTGCTCATGCGCCGCCCCGAGATCACCGGGTTCATCTCGGTCAGCCCTCCTGCCAATATGTATGATTTTTCCTTCCTGGCCCCCTGCCCATCCTCTGGTCTGGTGATCAACGGCACCACTGATCGCGTTGCGCCACCTGCGGATACACGGACGCTTGTGGGCAAGCTGCACGAACAGAAAGGCATCACCGTCACCCATCAGGAGATCGACGGCGCGGGCCATTTCTTTGAAGAGCCGCATATGGACACAATGATCGGGAATGTCTCGGACTATGTGAAGCGTCGTCTGACGGAGAACACGCGCTGAACAGGTAGAGCACGGGCAAGCGGGTGTTTAACCCTTTGCGGGATGAAAAATCCGACGTGTCTGTTTGAGATTGCGGGAGTGAGGGGCCAGCCCCTCACACACCCCGGAGTATTTTCACCAAGAAGAAGCAGTGATCGCGTTTTTCTTTGCCCATTTTATCGGCGGTCAGACGTGGATTGCGCGACCGTAAGCATCCAGCACGCTTTCATGCATCATCTCTGACAGGGTCGGATGCGGGAAGACGGTTTGCATCAGGTCTTCTTCGGTTGTTTCAAGCTGTCGGGCGACGACGTAGCCCTGAATCAGTTCGGTGACCTCGGCACCGACCATATGGGCACCAAGCAGTGCGCCGGTCTTGGCGTCGAAGATGGTCTTTATCAGGCCTTCCGCCTCACCAAGAGCAATAGCCTTGCCATTTCCGATGAATGGGAAACGGCCCACATTGATGTCAAAACCTTTCTCTTTGGCCTGGGCCTCTGTCAGGCCGACGCTGGCGATTTGCGGCTGGCAATAAGTGCAGCCGGCAATCGCGTCGGGTGATACGCTGTGCGGCTGACCGTCTGCGATGAGCTCTGCAACCATCACGCCTTCGTGGCTGGCCTTGTGTGCAAGCCAGGGCGCGCCGGCGAGGTCTCCGATGGCGTAGAGGCCCGACACACCGGTACGGCAATACTCGTCTGTCACCACATGGGTTTTTTCGACCTTCACGCCCAGTTCTTCCAGCCCCAGACCTTCGGTATTGCCGACGATCCCCACGGCAGAGATCACCGTGTCGAAAGCCTGTGTCTCGGTCTTGCCGCCCTGTTCGATATGGGCCGTGACGCCCGCATTTCCGCGATCGAGCTTCGTGACATTTGTTTTTTCGCGGATGGTCATGCCCTGTTTCACAAAAGCCTTTTTTGCGAAAGCCGAAATCTCGGCATCTTCGACCGGCAGGATCCGGTCCATGACTTCGGCAACGGTCGTGTCCGCGCCCAGCGTATTGTAGAAGCTGGCAAATTCAATGCCGATGGCGCCGGATCCGATGACCAGCAGACTTTTGGGCATATGCGGCGGTTGCAGCGCGTGTTTGTAGGTCCAGACATGTTTGCCATCCGCCTCAAGCCCCGGCAATTCCCGGGCGCGGGCTCCGGTGGCCAGAACGATATTGTCGGCTTCAAGCTCCTGCGTACCGTTGTCGGTCTTCACTCTGACCCGGCCTTTGGCAGGCAGCGTCGCCTCGCCCATGAAGGTTGTGATTTTGTTTTTCTTCATCAGGTGGCCGATGCCGGAATTGAGTTGCTTGGCCACGCCGCGCGAGCGTTTCACCACCGCATCCAGATCATAACCGATGCCATCGGCCTTCAGCCCAAAGTCACCGGCACGTTGCATCAGGTGAAAAACCTCGGACGAGCGCAGCAGTGCCTTGGTGGGAATGCAGCCCCAGTTGAGGCAGATCCCCCCCATATGTTCGCGCTCGACAATGGCGACCTTGAGACCGAGTTGCGCGCCACGGATGGCGGCCACATAGCCGCCCGGCCCCGCTCCGATCACGATCATGTCGAATGTTTGCGACGCCATAGCGTGGACCTCCGGTTCGTTCTGTCATGCCGAAGCACGCTAGCCGAAGAGCTGAAGGGCATCAACGGGAACCGGGGCGACACGGGGCCGCCCGCGCCCGTTATCGAATAAGACCTGTCAGGCCGGGACGTTGATCTGCTTCAACATTTTCGCGTAACCGCCCGCGGCCATGAACGCGGCCTCTGCGTCGGTTGTCTTTCGTCCCAGCGCGTCATTGCGATAGGGGAACCGTCCAAACTGGCGAATGATCTCGCGATGCGCCTGTGCATGGGTAAGGTTGCTTGCGCCGGTTTCCTTCATCCGGTCGCTCATCAGCCGGATGCACCTGTCCTGATCACACAGGTTTTCCGAATGCATCATCGGCAAGTAAAAAAACTGCCGCGCAGGTTCGTCGATCTTCAGATCCCAGCCGCGTTTGACCGCTTGTTTCGCAGCGGCCAGACCGATCTTGTCAGACGCGAAGGACTGCTCTGTTCCGCGGAACATGTTGCGGGGAAACTGGTCGACAAGGATGATATAGGCCAGCGCCCCGGACGGGTAGGTCAGCCACATCGCGTGACGCCCCTCCATTGCTCCTTGCCAGCTCTCAAGAAACTTGTCGCGTATCTGCGCGTCCAGCTCCTTGCTCCCCTGATACCAACCTTTCGGCCCGATTTCATCGAGCCAGAACTTGAGAACATCTTCAGGTGCCACCATGGCTCACACTCCTTGCGGTTTGCCCCCCCGCAGATGCGAGAATGCTAACACCTCATTAACAGTTTGAAACAGTAACAAATTACGACAAACCGTCACATCATGCGGCGGCGTCCTGCGTGTCGTCCTGCGCGCTTTCGATGGCCAGTTCCTGCGCCACCTCCACAGCGACGGGTGTGGAACCGGCAGTCAGCGGCGCATAGGCGGCGGTTTCTTCGCTCGAAGGTGCAGGGCGTTGGGTCATCCGGTAAAGCGCATAGCCCGTCAAAGACAGCATCAGACCGGCGATAAACACGAAGAATCCACCGGGGCCGAACATCTCGATCATCCAGCCGGTGATCAACGGGCCTGCAATGGCACCAAGCCCGTTGATGAACAGCAATCCACCAGACGAGGCGGCCATATCTTCGGTGCCCAGAAAGTCGTTTGTATAGGCGATCAGCAGCGAATACAGCGGATTGGACATGCCACCGATGAGAAAGGCCGCCACCAGCATCAGCGCGAAATTTCCGTTCAGAAAGACCGCAACCGATGCCGCGACACCGCCGATACCGGCGCAGATCGTGATCAATTCGCGCCGGTCCATCCGGTCGGATAGCCAGCCAAGCGGATATTGCAGCACCAGCGCGCCGATATAGAACGACGCCACGAACATCGAGATTTGCGTCAGCGTCATGCCCGCCTGTGTCCCGTAGACCGCCGCCATGCCGAATTGCGCGGCGAACACACCGCCCAGCAGGAACATGCCGACGCAGCCCAAAGGCGAGGTATGGAACAGAACGCTCAGCTTCATCGGTTTGGTGGTTTCAAACGCCGGTGTGGGCGAGATCGACAGCAGGATCGGGGCGAAGGCGATGGATACCAGCACCGACGGAATCACATACAGCAGATAGCCGGACTGATCCGGCACCAGAAGCAAGCCCTGGGACACGATGATCCCGACCATTTGCACAATCATGTAAACCGATAGCGACTGCCCGCGGGTCTCGTTGCTGGCGGCATTGTTCAACCAGCTTTCGGCGGTGACATAGACACCGCAATAGCAAAACCCGATGATGACCCGACCGATGATCCAGGCCATCGGATGTTCAAACGTCGGATACATGATCAGCACGGCCGAAATGAACGACCCAAGTGCTGCGAAGACACGGACATGGCCAACCCTCCGGATCAATCCGGGCGTCATCCGCGACGCGAACAGAAACCCCAGGAAATAGGCCGACATGACCATCGACATCTGGAAAGCGGAAAACCCCGCCTCGTCGCCCCGCACGCTGAGAAGCGACCCCTGAAGGCCATTGCCCAGCATAAGCAGCATCATGCCAAGCAAAAGCGCCCATGAGTTTTTGAGAACGTACAGCATCGTGCCTCCGGCGGAACGAAAGAGAGTTTTGGCGCCAGGGCCTTTGTTTCAGCCTACCGGACGTGCGGAGAATCAACTGTCTTCGCAGCGACGCTCTTCATCCTTCGGCGTCGCTTTTGCAAGACGGCAAAAGCAGCGAGGCATCGCCATAGGAAAAGAAGCGGTATTCTGCCTCTACCGCATGCGCATAGATCCGCCGGGTTCTGTCCTGCCCCATCAATGCAGAGACCAGCATCAGCAAGGTCGATTTGGGCAGGTGAAAATTGGTCATCAACGCGTCGGTGATGCGGAATTCGTAGCCCGGATAGATGAATATATCCGTATCGCCGGACCAGGCGCGGATCTCGCCATCTGCGGCCGCACTTTCGATCAGACGCAGCGCGGTTGTCCCCACCGGGATGACACGCCCGCCCGCCGCGCGGGTGGCCGCGATCTCGGCGGCGGCGTCTTGCGTGACCTCGCCCCATTCGGCATGCATCCGGTGGGTGGTCACATCCTCGACCTTGACGGGCAGGAAGGTGCCCGCGCCGACATGCAGCGTCACATGGGTAAACTGGATGCCGCCTTCGTGAAGCCGCGCAAGCAAGGCGGCGTCGAAATGCAGCGACGCCGTGGGGGCGGCCACGGCGCCGGGGCGTTTTGCCCAGACGGTCTGATAGTCGGTCTTGTCGCGCTCATCCGCCGGGCGTTTCGCGGCAATATAGGGCGGCAGCGGCATCGCCCCCGCCTCTGCCAGAGCCGCATCAAAATCGCTGCCTGTCAGATTGAACCGGAGCCGGGCCTGCCCGTCCTCGCGCGCCTCGACCGTCGCCGACAGCTCAGGCGAAAAGGTGATCTCCTCGCCGTCTCGCACTTTCTTCAGCGGTTTGAGCAGCGCCATCCAGCAACCATCCGCCGCCGGATCCAGCAGCGTGACCTCGATCCGGGCCTGCGTCAGTCCTTCGGCCCCGTCACGTTCGCGCAAGCCAGACAATCGCGCCGGGATTACCCGCGTATCGTTCAGCACCAACCGGTCGCCGGGGCGCAGCCAATCCAACAGATCCATGACCACCGCATCGTGGATTTCATCGCCCTGTGCCACCAGCAGTCGCGCCGAGGATCGCGGGTTCGCAGGGCGCGTGGCGATCAGTTCATCCGGCAGGTCAAAGTCAAAATCGGCAAGCTTCATGGTGGGCTCTTCATCTCAGGCTTGGGTGCATCACTGGGTGGTCGGCGGTGGCCTGCGAAAAATCTCGCGGAACATGCCGGGCGTCAGAATCGATAGCGGGTTCACGCCGACCTGTGGCGTATCCGACGTGCCCTTGATGGTAAAGTTGAACCCGATCAGCCCCTCGCCCTTGCGGGTGAACAGCGACCCTATTCCGTTGAGGATATAAATCGGAGAGATCACCCCCTGAAAATCCATCGCCTTGCTGGCCAGCGTGTAATAGCCGTCCAGCGACAGGCCCATGGACGGACCAACAGCGCTGGATTGCGACAGGATCACCTGCGCAGGCGTCAGCCGGAACTTCGCGTCGACATCCGTAAAGTAGATGCCGGGCCCGTTCATCTGGTCCAGCAGCCCGACGACGCTGATCCCGTCAAGAAGGGCTGCCAACGCATTGCCACTGCGCAATCGCGGATTGGTCACTTTCAGTATCCCGTCAAACGTGCCGGTCTGGCCGGTCGGGCGCAGGGTCAGATCCATCTCGCCGCCGGCGACGTTTTTCAGCAGCCCCGCCGCCGCGAACACCTTGCCCGCCTCTTGCGACTGGATGCGGTAGGCACTGCCCCCGCCCCGTTGCGGCGACACGACGCCCGCAATATCCGGACCGCCATTGATGCGCGCGGTAAACCTGCCATTCAGCCCGCCCCCGCTGGTGAACGTTCCCCGGAACGGTTGCAACGCAATCCCGTCAGAGATCTGCAAACGGTCAAGCGCCAGAGTGATCGGTCCGGTGCTGCCCCCACCGCCACCTGATCCGCCACCGATACTTGCCTTGCGCATATCGACGGTTCCACCTTGCAACGTGATCGCAAGCGGCACCCCGGCACCGCGCCCGGTCAGCACGACAGGCGCATCCAGCCAACCGCCCAGCTGCACTCGGTTCAGCGCAATTCTGTCAAGGCTGCCATTGGCATTCAGCCGCACGTCGCCAGCGGCGTTCAGGCCCGCCCCCGATAGGCTGAGCCGGTCGATCTGAACAGGTTGCGAAAGGCGGCCAGCAACCTCCAGCTTGCCGGTCTGGCGCTGGCTCAGCCCCCATTTCAGCGCATCAAGCCGCACCCCCAGCCCCGCCAGATTTGACGACAGGGAAAACTCTGGCGCGCGGTCCTTTTCAAGCGTCAGTGCCAGATCTGCCTGCGCCTTGCCCGACAACATCCCGCGCGGCAGCGCGATGCCGAACGCGTCCGCGAAAGCCTGCCCCAGTTCCAGCTTTCCAGTCAGTTTGCTGGCCGCGCCGGGCTGGCCCAAGGGCATGGCCCATGTGCCATTGAACGGCACGGCACCAAGCCGCGCGGGTCCGCTGATGCTAACGCTCTCCTGAGTGGCCTCTACCTTCAGTTGCGACGCGCGCAGGGTGCGGCCGGGGATCAGCTTGTCACTTTGCACATCAGTCAGATCCGCGTCGAAACGGAAGGTCATGTCGGGCAGCTTCACGCCTTTGCGCAATGGCCGTTCCATCCATCCCGTCACAGTCGCGCGCCCCTCGGCCACATCGACGGGCCGTTTGGCGCGATCCATCACCGATAGCGGTTCGCGGTTCAGAAAGGCCAGCGCCGCCGGAATCCGGCCCGTTGCGTTCAACTCCAACCTGCCGGTGGCGGGGCGCTGGGTTATGTCCGGAATGGTGAAGGTAGAACCTGAAATATCCAGCGGCTGCCCTTCGCTTGCCGCGACCTGCCCCTTGTCAACGGTCGCGATCAACCGCTTGCCATTGATGACAAACTGCCCCGACCCGCCGGTGACTGGCGGCAGGGTCCGCGCGTATTGCACCTGCGCCTCCTCGAATTCGGCACCCAGATAGGTCGCGGGTGGCTTTCCGGGTTCGACGCGCAGCGCGAATTGGACATTCTGCAAAACCCCGCCCTGCACATTCTCGCGCACCCATTTGCGGGTCTTGGGCACGACATGCGGCGGCCAAAGCTCTTCCACACGGGCGGGTGCTACCTTGGCCACGCGCGCATCCAGCGCCAGGTGCCAGCCCTCTTGCCCCGCCGCGGCCTCTCCCGAAATCCGCAGCGGTAGGTCTTCATCCACCAGCCGCATCCGTCCCAGCGAAAACCGGAACGGGTCCAGCTCCAGCTGGAAATCAGCCTCGGCCCCTCTCAGGGCAAGATCCGTTTCAAAAAAATCGCCGGGATTGGTGCGGATGTCGGAGACACGGAACTGCCCCAGCATCGCCCTGGGCCAGCCGTTTTGCAGACCCGTCAAGGTCGCGCGGCCCTCGGCCAGCGCCTGCCCCCAGTCGGACTTGACCGAAATCTCGTCGAAAACCAGCGTCTCGGTATCGGGGTGATAGGTGAAATAGGTGCGCGCCCCCGTGAAGGGAACCGGGCTGGTCTGATCGGTGGGTTGCAGCACACCTTCGCCGATCGCCAGCGTCGCGTTCAGCGGACCAAGGCTGCCATCGGCAAACATCTGCGCGCGCATCGCCCCCGAGATTGGGGCCCTCAGCCCCTTGAGCCAGGCCAGCGCCGGGCCTTGCGTGGCAATATCGCGTGACGGCATATCCGCGAGCGTCACACCGAAGACCAGCCCCGGATCCCCCAGGGCACTTTCGGCGTTGAGCGCGATCGTGGCCACATTTGTCCCGCCGCCCAGAACCGCGAAATCGCCGCGCAGGGACAGCGAGCGGTCCCCGCGTGTCAGCGCAAGCCGCCCACCATCGGCGGTCCAGCCGCGACGGGCGCGGGCATCCTCATAACGCAGCGTCAAACCGTTGGCCGTGATCTCCTCCAACGCATCAAGGCGGGGATTGGCCAGTGCGGTGTCCACCGCCGTGATGATTGCGGGCAGGTCCGGGCCCTGTCCTTCGGGTGCCAGAGAATCCCCGAAAGACAGGCCGAAACGCCCGTCTCGATCACGGCGCATGGTGACAAAAGCCCCGGCAAGCGTGACCGACTTCAGCTTCGGCTCGCCGCGCAGCAAGGCCGCGCGTGACAGCACAATCTCGATATCGCTGAGCGAGGCAAGGTCGCGCCCGTCAATTGTGCCGATATCCACGTCATAAAGCGACAGTCTGGGCGCGCCGTTACGTTCGATCAGAAACGTGACCTCGCCGAAAGTCACCGCAAGACCGGGAACGGTCTGCCCGATGCGCTGCTCTATCCGGTCGCGCAGCCAGTCCGGCGCGGCAATGGGCCGCCCCACGACGTAGAGCGCCCCTGCCCCTGCAAGCGCGCCCAGCAACAGCACCACCACCAGCAGCCAACCTGCAAGATGCAGTCCGCGTCGCGATCTTGCAGTCTGTTCAGGTCTTTCTGCGTTGCTCACTGGACATGGTGCCTTTCGCGATTACGCTTGTCGCGTCGAGTTTGATATGAAACCTCTGACCCTGCAAAGGATAAGGAGCCGCAAATGTCCACAGATTCCGACCAAGCTGCCGAGATGGCACCGGATTTCACCCTGCCACGCGACGGCGGTGACGAGATGACCCTATCGGCCCTGCGGCCCGCCCCGGTGGTGCTGTTCTTTTACCCGCGTGATGATACGTCCGGCTGCACGAAAGAAGCCATCGGCTTTTCGGGTCTTCTGCCGGAATTTGCCACTTTGGGCGTGCGCCTCTACGGCATCTCAAAGGACAGCGTGGCCAAACATAAAAAATTCGTGGCCAAGCACGGGCTGACCGTACCGCTTCTGTCAGACGAAAACGGCGATACCTGCGAACGCTACGGCGTGTGGAAAGAGAAATCCATGTATGGCAAGACATTCATGGGGATAGAACGCTCGACCTTCCTGATCGACGGCGACGGACGCATCGCGCGTGAATGGCGCAAGGTGAAAGTCCCCGGCCATGCAGAAGAGGTTCTGGCGGCTGCGAAAGACCTGTAGCGGCACCTCACACATCCCTTGCGACGAGATGTGACCCATGATTGCCCACAAAGGAACAGAGTGCCGATGTTAAGCTTGAGCGAGATGGCAGTGGACGTGCTGACCACGTCGGACGGCCGTGAGAAAACCGCCAGATCGCGCCGTCACGCGGCGGACTGGTTCGCCGCCCGCGAAGCAGGTGAGTCGCCGGAAATCGGACGTGCGGTGCCGCCGATGCAACCGTCGCGCCCCGCCCGGCCAGAGCTTCTTGACCCCAGACAGATGCCAAAGCGCAAACCCGGCACGCCGCAGGGCCGCATCGCGATGCTGCACGCTGTCGCGCATATCGAGTTGAACGCAGTGGATCTGCACTGGGACATCATCGCGCGTTTCGCGGATATTCCGATGCCGGTTGGCTACTATGATGACTGGGTCAAGGCGGCGGACGAAGAATCAAAACATTTCAATCTGATGTGCGACTGTCTTGAAGATGTGGGCAGCCATTACGGTGCCCTGCCCGCCCATGCCGGGATGTGGCGCGCCGCAGAAGATACAGCCGAGGACTTCATGGGCCGCCTTGCGGTTGTGCCAATGGTTCTGGAGGCGCGCGGACTGGACGTGACCCCCGGCATGATCGCGCTGTTCACCAAGGCGGGCGATGCGCAGGCGGTGGCGGCGCTTGAAACGATCTACGCCGAAGAGGTCCATCACGTCGCGTACGGCTCCAAATGGTTTCACTTTCTGTGCGGACGCCATGAAATGGACCCGAAACTGGCATTCCACGATCTTGTTGGCCGGTATTTCCATAGCTCTTTGAAGCCGCCATTCAACGAGGAAAAGCGTGCCGAAGCGGGGTTGCCCCCGGATTTCTACTGGCCGCTGACCTGACGATCGCCGGGCAACTCGGATCGCAAACCATTCTAGATCGGCGGTTTTTTGCCGCTTTCAACAAAAACGCCACCTTGCGACGAATCGACTAACCCAAAACCGTTGCGAAAATACCAACGTCTGGATAAGCCATCAGCCAAGGTGCGCGGTCTCAGTTGACCTAAGTGCCATAAACGGGGTTGGACAAGGACGGACAGGTGAGAACGCGACTCGCGATCAAGACACATGCGCTACTTGAGCGCTTCTTCCCGGAACGCCGACTCTTTCTGAGGTCTGAAACCGATACCCGGTTCATTCGTCTCAAGCCCGGCACGCAAGCGCTCGCCTTTACCGGGAGCGCGGTTATCGTCGGTTGGGCGATCATCGCAACAGCCATCGTGCTGATGGACTCCATCGGCTCCGGCAATTTCCGCGAGCAGGCCATTCGCGATCAGGCGACCTATCAGCAGCGCCTCAACACCCTGTCCACCGAACGCGACATCCGCGCCGAAGAGGCGTTGGCCGCGCAGGAACGCTTCAACACCGCGCTGGCGCAGGTGTCCGTGATGCAGTCACAATTGTTGCAATCCGAAACCCGCCGCAGCGAGTTGGAAGCCGGCATCGAGGTCATTCAGGCGACGCTTCGCGACACGATGACCCAGCGCAAGGACATCACCCGCAAGCTTGCCGCCATCGAGGCCCAGCTTGCCGATGGCGACGTGCAATTGGCGCAAGGCGACCACAGCACCGACGACACCATGGATTTCATGGCCGAAGCACTGGAACGCACAGCGATCGAGCGTGACCAGATCCTCGCCGATGCGCAGCACGCTCTGACCCAGGCCGACGCCATGGCCAGCGAAATCCGCATGATGGAAGATGAAAACGACCGCATCTTCCGCCAGCTTGAAGAGGCCATGACCGTCTCGGTCAAACCGCTCGACAAGATGTTCACCGCCGCGGGTATGGACCCGGACCGTATCCTGTCTCAGGTCCGCAAGGGCTATTCCGGCCAGGGTGGTCCGCTGACGCCGCTCAGCCTGTCGACACGCGGCGAAGGTCCGTCCGGTGATGCGATGCGCGCCAACAGCATCCTTGGCCAGATGGACCGGCTGAACCTGTATCGAATCGCCGCCCAGAAAGCACCGTTTGCCAGCCCGCTGAAGGATTCGTTTCGCTTCACCAGCGGCTTCGGTTACCGTTGGGGTCGTCTGCACGCCGGCACCGACTTTGCAGCGCCACACGGCACCCCGATCTATTCCACGGCAGATGGCGTGGTTATCCATGCGGGATGGCAGTCGGGCTACGGCAATCTAGTGAAAATCCAGCACGAATTCGGCATTGAAACCCGCTACGCGCATATGTCCAAGATTCGCGTGAAGAAGGGGCAAAGGGTCTCGCGCGGCAGTCGCATTGGTGATATGGGCAATACTGGACGCTCGACCGGGACCCATCTACATTATGAGGTCCGAGTCGGCGGCAACGCTGTCAATCCTATGACCTATATCAAGGCTGCAAACGATGTTTTCTAAGAGCAAGATCAACGAGCCCGGGCCGAAAGCCGACGATGCGCCGAAATCGGCAACCGCCGATGCCTCGTCCTCCGCTCCCCGTCCGCAATCTGATTTTCAAGCCTCGACGCCCAAGGCCAAGCCGCCTGCGTCGGTGCTTAGCCCCGATCTTCACATCTCCGGCAACGTCAAGACGACTGGCGATATCCAGATCGAAGGCACCGTCGAAGGCGACATTCGCGCCCATCTGCTGACCATCGGCGAAAGCGCAACCGTCAAAGGCGAAGTGATGGCGGATGACGTCGTGATCAATGGCCGCATCGTTGGCCGTGTGCGCGGCTTGAAGGTTCGTCTGACCGCGACCGCGCGGGTCGAGGGTGACATCATCCACAAGACCATCGCAATAGAAAGCGGTGCGCATTTCGAAGGTTCCGTGCAGCGTCAGGATGATCCCTTGGCAACCAAGGGTGCCGCAGCGCCACGCGCAGCCGCACAGCAGCCTCAACAACAGTCTGCTCCGCAAAAAGGCTAAGCCTTTGCGCTCGCCATTCTGACAAGGCCGCCCCTAAGGCGGCCTTTTTGCGTTGAGGCCCCTTCCCGTTTGTCGGACCCGCAGCCGGTTGCAGAAATTGGTTTTAACAATGTCAGGCTTTCAGCGCCCGACAAATGCTACGCCGAGTACAGCCCGCCCCCTTCAGGGCGTTTCTGCAAAAACCGTCGCAATTTCAAAACGCGATTTCACCAGTCGGTTGCGTCGTCGCGGTTTTCGTCGGCGGCCTTGCACCAACGCGCCCTGCAACGCCCTACGTCTCGACCAGAAGCCGAATTGGAAGGTGATCCGATGCGCGCAGGCTTTCCCCCTTGTGTGGAACATCCGCGACGGGATCGCCATTACCCGGTCCGACCAGAAACCGGTCGAACCGCAGCGTGGGACGCGCGGCATGGAATGTTGCGCTTGGTGCCAATGTTCTCCAGCCGTCCGGCAAACCGAAAGCCTCGTCGGACCTTCTCCATTCATTCAGGTCGCCTCCCAGAACGATCCGCCCGCCGATACGCTCTGCCGCTTCAATGACGTTTGCGATCTGGCGTCGGCGGTCGGCATGGCGCAGGCCAAGATGCAGCCCGCCAACCGTCACGGCCCCGAACGATCCCTCAATGCGGGCGAGCAGCGCGCCGCGCGGCTCCAGACCGGGCAGATCGACCGGCTCGATTCGAGTTGCAATAAAATCGCTCCGCAACAGTATGGCGTTGCCGTGATGACCGATCGAAGGTGTCCTGGGATCGGCGTTCAAAGCCGTCCATCCGGCCTTTGCCACCTGATCCAGTGGCAGCGCCGGATGGCGGGGTGCCAACCGTTTATCCGCTTCCTGAAGCAATATGATGTCCGGCTTCATGGAAGACAGCACTCGCAATACTCGGGCCGGATCACGCCGCCAGTCCAGACCTACGGCTTTACGGATATTCCAGCTTACGATGCAAAGGGGACGCCCGCTCATCCGGTGCGCCAGCCTTCAAGCGCCCCGCTCCCGGAGGGTTTGCCCGATGGATCCGTCAAAGCAGCCACTCGATCGGCAGCCACCCAATCACGGTCAGCGCGGCACGTTTGAGAAACGTCGTCCCCGGTTCATCCGTCACTGTCGAGCCATCTTCGGGATCGATCCAGACCAGATCGTTATCCTTGCGCTCGACCCGCCATGCGAGGCCCCGTAAATCGTTGTCAAAAGCACCGTGCAATCCTTGCGCCAACAGTTCGCTGTCAATCAAAAGCCCCATTTCGGTATTGAGCGTGGTCGAGCGTGGATCGAAGTTGAAGGAACCAACAAAGATGCGTTTCCCGTCCACGGCAAAGGTCTTGGCGTGGAGACTGGCACCGGACGACCCGAACGGGCCCAGGCGATCTATTGGCGCATCAACCGCTGCCTGTTGGCGCAGCTCATAGAGGACGACTCCGGCTTTCAGCATATCTTCGCGGTGCTTGGCATAACCCGCATGGACCGGAAGCACATCCGTCGCCTCCAGCGAATTGGTCAGCATCCGCACCACAACCCCATGGCGTGCAAGTGTCGCAAAGGCATTGACCCCTGCCTTTCCGGGGACAAAATAGGGCGAAATACCGTCGAAACTGCTTTCAATTTCGCCCACGGCCTTTCTAAGCCGCGACGCCAGCAGGTCTTCACGCGGAACAGCCCCTTCCCCCTTCACCGGATCGTCGCTGACCAGCATGGAGTTGGTCCACTCCACCCCCATTTCCCCTGCCGCGAGCGCGGCCACGATGTCCGAAGATTTCAGCAGGGCACGGTATTCCGCCATTTGCGGGTCTGCCTGATACGAGGCGAGACGATCGGCAACCGGGTCTGCATCCTGCGGTGCGCCGACAATCGGACCGACAGGATGCGTGGAAGGCGCGGCCCAGTACTTATCGAAATCGGCAGACACTTCGGGAACGATTGCCCCTACGGCAAGAACATCCAGATCGACATAAAGCGCTGTAGACCCGGTAGAGAAATATTCGTCGCCGATATTGCGCCCGCCCAGAACGGTGGCGCGTCCATCCACGGTGAAGGATTTGTTGTGCATCCGCCGATTCAGCCGAAAAAAATCGAACCCGTAAGACAGCAGCTTGAAATGGCGCAGGTTGAACGGGTTCCACAGCCGGACCTCGATCATGGGATGGGCATTCATCTTTGCCAGTTCCGGGTCCAGCCCGCCAGTGCCATTGTCATCCAGAAGCAGCCGAACCCGCACGCCTCTGTCGGCGGCGCGCACCAGCGCATCAAGCAGCAAAGTTCCGGTCAGATCGCCATGCCAGATGTAATATTGCGCGTCTATGGACGACACCGCCGCATCGGCAAGGATCATCCGCGCGGCAAATGCGTCGGCACCGTTTTGCAGCGGCGCAACGCCGGTCAAGCCTGCATTGGCAGCCTCACGCTCGATCAAAGCGTCGGCCAGTGGGCCATCCACTGCTGGCTTCAGTGCCGTCGTATCGGTCCGGTCCTCCACCGTCGGCACGGTAAAGACCATGCGGGCGATCAGAACGACAACGCCCACAAAGACCAACAGGCTCACAAGAAGTTTTATCATATATATCATGTGCCAGTGACCCCCTGAGCCTCATGTTCCGCAGACCTGCGCCAGCCGGTCATTGCGTCCAGAAGCGCCACGGTGAAGGCAGCCACGAATGCGCCGGTCAATGTCAGGACAATCCGCGTAAACGTTGCATAGGCGGGGTCCTGTGTGCTGAGCGCCCCGGCGATCAGGGCCAGCGCGACGGAGAAGGCATATTGATAGACCATGCTTGGCCGTGTGCCGTTCAGCATCTTCTGGCCCAGCCATAATCCGCTGAGAAAAATCAGGCCCAGCAGGATCGGCAGGTTTGGCGACAGGGTGAAAAGCGCCAGCACGCCGACAGCAATCGCCCCGCCGTAGAACGTGGCCCGCACACGCTGCCGCGCCTCATGGAACACAGCGTTGCGCGTCGGGAATACCAGAACCATGGCCGCGACCACGGCCATCATCATATCCGAAGGTTGCATCACGGCGTATAACCAGAAGCTCAGCCCCAGCAATACCGTCGCGCGGATCGCCGCCCCAAGGGTCGTGTTTCCGCCGCCGGGTTTCGGGTCGTCCACCTGTTTTTCGCGGGTGCGGGGTGGTAACAACAGATAGACCAGAGGGCCAACCACCAATGCCACCAGCGAGGCCTGCACAAACCCGTCGCGCAGAAACTCGACCGTTGCATTGCCATGCATCCCCATCACGGACATCAGCACGGCCACGACAACGATCAGCATGCCTGCCTGCGCACCGGACCGCAGGATCAACAGAAAGCCCGAGAAATACACAAGCCACATGGCCCCGACATAGACCAAGGGCATGGGCCGCAGCCATTCAACAAACCATGTCATGATCCAGGGCAGCACGATCATCGCAACCACGCCGCCGATGGCCTTGCCCGGATCAAAGGCACGGCGTTGTGACGCAATCAGACCGACCGGCAGGGCCGCGATGATCGGAGGCAGCGCCGGATTTAGGATCGGGATCGCAAGATATGCCAACGCGCCCATCAGCCCAAGGCGAATGCCATAAAGCGGATCTTCTATCGGGTCGGGGCGAGGTGTGACATACATTGGCGCGTTCAGTGCAGATAGCTGAACCAGGACCGCAGACGCTGCATGCCCCTTGCGATCAAGGCAATCGGACCGGTGTCGCTTTGCGCGAAAACCACCGCATGGACCTTGCCCCCCACCCGCGCGGCGCGGGGCCAGTTTTCCATGCCACCATCAATCTCTATCCGGACGGGAATACGTCTGGCCGGTTCGAACCAACGGTTCGAGGGTTGATTGACCACAAGACCACCCTGAACGTTGCGCCCCGGATTGATCCCCCAGGCAACGCTTTGAACGCGGCCCTCAAAGATCCGCCCTGGCAGCGCATCGAAAAGCAGATGCGCCGAATCGCCGGCACCGATGCCCTGCAACTGGTTCTCGCGCAGGTCCACCGTGATCCAGGCGGCCTCGGCATCTATGAAGGTCAGCGCGGGATTGCCCGCCCCGATGAATTGCCCCTCCGACAGGGTGACATTCGTCACCACACCCAGATGCGGTGCGGTCACGGTGGTGGAGGCAAGATCGTATTGCGCCTTTTCCAACTGCGCCTCTGCCGCAAGAATAGCGGGATTGTCCTTGCCTTGCGGTCCCAGCTTGGCCCGTGCGCTTTCCAGATTTGCCTCGGCGGTTTGCAGCGCGGCCTCTGCCTGCGCGACACCGGCGCGGGCCTGATCGCCCTGTGCTGTCGCCGCGATTCCACGCTCTTCCAGTCGAAAGGTTCGCTCGGCCTCTGCGCGTGTGTTGTCCAGCGCCGAACGGGCCTGAGTGACGGCAGCCTGTGCCGCCACCAGAGATGCGCCAGAGGCGTTGACGTTCTGAAGCGCGGTTTCCAGATTGGCCTCTGCCTGCCTGACCGCCAGTTCGAACGGACGCGAATCGATAGAAAACAGCGGATCGCCCGCCTGAACGATGGCATCGTCATCGACAAGCACATCGGTCACTTCGCCCGACACCCGCGGCGCGATTTGCACGACATAGGCGGAAACAATACCGCGAGACGAGGACGGTGCCATGCGATCCGCCAAAGCGTAAAGGACAACCATCACAATCAGGAGCAGCACCACCAGGATCGCCACTTTCGAGGCTGGCTTCCCGGCGGGTTCTGTCGTGCTATCAGTCATTTCCAGCCTCTTGTTTTCTTCTTCACGCGTCTCAGCGCGTCTCTCGCTTGCGTAGTGTCGGCGAACAGTGATCGTCTCGCCGACTGCGGTTTTCAGCTCCAAAGCACCCGTATCATGCACAGAATACCCGTTCACCTGAGATAATAAACCCAAGACGTTCTGCGATCACACAACCGATCCCCGCGCCGCCACAGCCACAGCCACAGCCACATCATCGTTCAGTTGGATGCTCTTTGCGTCAAACATGATCCGCATCCTCAACTATTGCCGGTGACATTGCTACCGACCCGGTTTCATAACCCGGCGTTCAGGATGATTGCCTGCTTCTGACAGGCCCTGATGTGGATGCAATTCCTGACGCCCCCATCGTCACGCATATCTGGCAACGATCTGGGGGGACGAGATCGCGTATTCAAGAATAGCAATCAAGAACGGTCAAGATACACCAGGATTTGACCAACCAACCATTCCTGAAATCTGCATCGCTGGGTCAGGTTCGAAAACGTGAAAGACGGAACAGCATCCTTGAAACACAGCCGAAACCAGACGAGCGCGACGCGTGTGATGACATTCAGGACGGATGTCGACCGGCGCTGGTTTCAGGCAGACGGGACAGAAGACCGAACGACATAAAAACGCCCGGTGGACGTTTATCATTTCGCAGCGCCCTGCAAGCAACATGTCACGACGGTTGATCTCTGCCCAATTACGACATTCGACTCGTGGATAGTCGCCACCGATGGATTGAAAAAAGGGTGCCGCGCGGGCACCCCTTAGGTTCTCTGGAACAGGCTCGGTTGGTTCACCGCTCGGTTTGCTTTCTACCTGCGGCCTGTCCAGAGCACAGAGCAGGCGCAGCTGCTCTGTGTCTCTCTGTTTCAATCTCGGACTGACCCGGAAGCCGGATCAGCCCGCACCAATTCTTATCAGCTACAGCCCGACGTACCGCCGCAGGTGTTGCACTTCATGCAGGTGCCGTTGCGGACCAGCGTGTAGTTGCCGCATTCGCCGCAAGCCTCGCCCTCGTAGCCCTGCATTTTTGCCTTCACGCGCTGGTCCATCCCGACCGTGCCGGAGGACACAGCAGTAGAGCCACCGCCGCCGCCGCCAGCCATTGCGGCCACTTCGGGCACCAATGCTTCGACTGCCCCGGACGTATCGAGCCCGGAAAGAGAGGCACCGCCCTGCAACACCACCAGTTCCTGCGGCAAACGCTTGCGCAAGTAGCCGGTCGAGCTGATCTGTTTCAGCACTTCCAGCGAACGCGACGCTGCGGTTTCCGACATCTCCTTGATGTTGGACACGCCTTCCTCTTCGCCGCGTCCCAGATCATCAAAGGACGCACCTTCGGGTTTGACATGCGCCAGATCGGTACGGTCCAGATAGGACACGGCCAGTTCGCGGAAGATGTAATCCAGGATCGAGGTTGCGTTTTTGATGCTGTCATTGCCTTGCACCATGCCCGCCGGTTCGAACTTGGTGAAGGTGAAGGCATCGACGAACTCTTCCAGCGGCACACCGTATTGCAGGCCCACGGACACGGCGATGGCGAAGTTGTTCATCATCGCGCGGAAGCCCGCCCCTTCCTTGTGCATGTCGATGAAGATTTCGCCCAGCGTACCGTCGGTATGTTCGCCGGTGCGCAGATAGACCTTGTGACCGCCGATAATCGCCTTCTGGGTATAGCCCTTGCGCCGGTCGGGCAGTTTGGCGCGTTGCTGCTGCGCAACCTCCTTGATGATGATCTTTTCAACGATCTTTTCGGCCAGAACCGTTGCCTTCTCGTGCTGGGATCCGCTTTCCAGAACGTCCTGTGCGTCCTCGTCATCCTCGACCAGCGCCGATGCCAGCGGTTGGCTTAGCTTGGACCCGTCACGATACAGCGCGTTGGCCTTCACACCCAGCGACCAGCTCAGCTCATACGCCTTCTGGCAATCCTCGATGGTTGCATCATTGGGCATGTTGATCGTCTTGGAGATCGCGCCCGAGATGAAGCTTTGCGCCGCCGCCATCATGTAGATGTGGCTGTCCACCGACAGGAAACGCTTGCCCTTCTTGCCGCAGGCATTGGCGCAATCGAAGACCGCGTAATGTTCCTTGCGCAGGAATGGCGCGCCTTCCAGCGTCATCGTCCCGCAGACATGATCGTTTGCCGCGTCAATGTCGGCGCGTGTGAAGCCCAGATGCCGCAGCAGATCGAAGGTCGGATCGGTCAGCTTTTCAGCCGGGATGCCCAGCGTTTCGCGACAGAACTCTTCGCCCAGTGTCCACTGGTTGAACACGAACCGGATGTCAAAGGCTGCGGCCAGCGCGCTTTCGACCTTCTGGATCTCGGTCTCACCAAAGCCGTGGCCGATCAATGCGGTATGGGTGATCCCCGGCGCATTGCCAAGCGACCCGTGACCGACAGCATAGGCCACCATCTCGGCGATCTGGCTGGAGGAATAGCCCAGCTTTTCAAGCGCGGCTGGCACTGACTGGTTGATGATCTTGAAGTAACCGCCACCGGCGAGCTTCTTGAACTTGACCAGGGCAAAGTCCGGCTCGATCCCGGTCGTGTCGCAATCCATCACCAGACCGATGGTCCCTGTGGGCGCGATCACAGACACCTGCGCATTGCGATAGCCGTGCTTTTCACCAAGGCGCAGCGCCTCGTCCCAGCTGGATTGCGCCAACTCGATCAACGATGCATCGGGGCAATTTGCATGGTCCAGCGCGACAGGTTTGGTCGCAAGCGCCTCATAGCCCGAGGTCTTGCCGTAAGCCGCGTTGCGGTGGTTGCGGATGACCCGCAGCATGTGATCGGCATTCCGTTTGTAGCCGGCGAAGGCACCCAGCTCACCCGCGATCTCGGCGCTGGTCGCATAGGACACGCCGGTCATGATCGCAGTCAGCGCGCCGCACAGCGCGCGGCCCTCGTCTGAATCGTAGCCCAGCCCCATGTTCATCAGCAGACCGCCGATATTGGCATAGCCCAGCCCCAGCGTGCGGAAGTCATAGGACAGTTGCGCGATTTCCTTGGACGGGAACTGCGCCATCATCACCGAGATTTCCAGCGTCAGCGTCCACAGACGTGTCGCGTGCATGTATTCCTCGGACTGGAACACGCCGTCCTTGAGGAAGGTCAGCAGGTTCATCGACGCCAGGTTGCAGGCCGTGTCGTCCAGGAACATGTATTCGGAACACGGGTTCGACCCGCGGATCGCGCCGTCTTCGGGGCAGGTATGCCAGTCGTTGACGGTGTCGTGATACTGGATGCCCGGATCTGCGCAGGCCCAGGCCGCATGCCCGATGTCTTCCCACAAGGCGCGCGCCTTGACGGTTTTCGCGACCGAACCATCCGTGCGGCGGATCAATTCCCAGTCGGCATCGTTCTTGACGGCCGTCAGGAAGGCATCCGTGACCCGCACGGAGTTATTGGAATTCTGTCCGGAAACAGAGGCGTAGGCTTCGCTGTCCCAATCGGTGTCATAGGTCGGAAACTCGATTGAAGCGTAGCCCTGCCGCGCATAATCCAGAACGCGTTTGATATAGGTCTCGGGGATCGAGACCTTCTTTGCGGCGCGCACGGCGGCCTTCAGCGCATCGTTGACCTTGGGATCGTAGGCGTCGGCCTCGTTCGCCTGCTCACCGTCCCATGCCTTGATCGCGGCGAACAGATTGTTCAGCATCTGCTCGTGCATCTTCGATCCGGCAACGATGCTGGCGACCTTCTGTTCTTCCTTGACCTTCCAGTTCACGAATTCTTCGACATCGGGGTGGTCGGCATCGCAGATCACCATCTTGGCGGCGCGGCGCGTGGTGCCACCCGATTTGATCGCACCCGCAGCGCGGTCACCGATTTTCAGAAAGCCCATCAGGCCGGACGATTTACCGCCACCCGACAGCGGCTCTTGCGCGGCGCGCAGCGAGGAAAAATTGGTGCCCGTGCCGGAACCGTATTTGAACAGGCGCGCCTCACGCACCCAAAGGTCCATGATGCCGCCTTCGCTGACCAGATCATCCTTGACCGACTGGATGAAGCACGCATGGGGCTGCGGATGCTCATAGGCGGAGGTGGACTTGGTCAGATCGCCGGTTTCGTGGTCAACATAGTAATGGCCCTGGCCCGGCCCGTCGATGCCGTAGGCCCAATGCAGGCCGGTGTTGAACCATTGCGGGCTGTTCGGGGCAGCGCGCTGCGTGGCCAGCATGTGGCGCATTTCGTCGTAATAGGCCTGGGCGTCGGCCTCGGTGGTGAAATAGCCACCCTTCCAGCCCCAATAGGCCCAGGCACCCGCCAAACGGTCAAATACCTGCTTGGACGAAGTCTCGCCGGTTTTCTCGACGCCGTCCTTGGCCGGAACAGAGCGCCACAGGAACTCGGGCACGCCCTTTTCCTTGACCTTCTTCAGGCGCACAGGAACGCCGGCCTTGCGAAAGTACTTTTGCGCGATCACATCGCTGGCAACCTGGCTCCACTTCGCGGGAACCTCGATCTCGTCGAGATGGAACACAACGGTTCCGTCGGGATTGCGGATCTCCGAGGTCGTGCTGACGAAATCAATGCCTGCATAAGCATCTTGTCCGGCGCGAGTGAATTGTCTTTCGATCTTCATATCAGGCTGCCCCATTTCCAGCGTTTTCATTTTTGCGCCCATTTGCCGGGCACCTGTGCCGTTTTCCGGGTCAGGGGACGGTGAAAACGGCGCGTAATCGAAAACCTGTCGCGCTGTTCGTTTCATGTGTCCCGATAAAGGCGCTTTCGCCTTCTGACCCCGCCTGCCGCCACTACATATTGTGGCTCAACGACTGACCTACACAATCTGACGTATTTAGGCATAGCTCGTCAACGGATTTATTGGCCTTTTCATGGCTTCTTTTGGGTTGACGCATCTTCGCGTCGGACACGACGAGTCGCCCCCAGACATATCCACAGGAAAAGCACCCTCTATAAAGGAACTTATACATTTAATTACAGTCACTTAATGAGTTACACCCATCCATCGTTTAGGTTTTGTTAACGTATAATAATTTAAAATCGCCCCGTGTCGCAGCCGCATAGGCGTGGCGCAAAGAACACGGCTGACCGTCGGAGCAAAGCGGCCATGTCCCCGCCTCAGGACAGGCCTGCATATAGCGATGAAATCGCAACCCTACATATATGTGGTGGTCGTCATGGTCCGCGCAGACAATCAAAAGATGATTACGGTCCCGAAGCGCCGAATCCCAAAGAACCGCCGTTACGCATCTCGTTCGTGACGCTGCACAGAACAAAACGACCGGCCCGGGGCAGGATCACTTCATACGGAATTGCTTGAAAAGCTGGGAAAGTGGTCGGGACGGCAAGATTCGAACTTGCGACCTACGGTACCCAAAACCGTCGCGCTACCAGGCTGCGCTACGCCCCGAACAGCGGCTTCAATAGACGTGACTGCCGCAATTGAAAAGCCCATTCTGACGCATTTCGGCAGGAAGTTGATATTTATCGGTCGCAGCGCCACGCAGCCGCTGCTCCAACTGCCGGATGCTGCATTTGACTGCCCGCTGTGATGCCCATCGCGTCGGCCAGTCCGCCATTGATTTCCAGCACATACTGGATGTTGTCGCCGCCGGGAATCGCGGTCTCGTCCAAAGGCACGGCGTTGGAATGCACTTTTTGCACCACGCCGCTGGCATCCGCAAAAATCATATCCAATGGAATAAGCGTGTTGCGCATCCAGAAAGCAACTGATCGCGGCCTGTCATAGACAAACAGCATGCCCGCGCTTTTGGGCATCTCCGAACGGTGCATCAGGCCTTTCGCACGCTCTTGGCCATCATCGGCAACCTCGACAGAGAACTGCGCGCTGCCCCAGTCACCGCGCAACGATACGCGATCATCACGGCATGCAGCCCCAGCCTGCCCTGCGGCGATCGTAAAAACCAGAGCCAGACCTAAACTGCGGTTTCCCAAGAACAAACCTCCGTCGCCATCAAGCCACGTTTGCCATCGATCATGCGGATTGCCAGCGCCTCGCCCGGCTGAAGGTCGGACAGGCCGGACCGTCTCAGCACCTCGACATGTATAAAGACATCCTCGGGCCGACCAAAGACATTCGCGAAACCAAAGCCTTTCGCCTTGTCGAACCATTTGACCCGCGCGGGCAAAAGTGGCGCATTCGCGATGATTTCCGGATCGATCTCTTCGAAATCGGCAAGCGGCAACCCTTCGGCACCAAGTGGCGGAACGATCTCCAGCACTTCCGTCGCCTGCACACCGCGATCCGTGCGCTGCACGGCGATTTCCACGCGCGCGCCGTCCGCAACGGAGCTTTGCCCGAAGTTGCGAAGCACGTTTGCATGCAGCAGTATGTCCGGACCACCTTCGTCAGCAACAACGAAGCCGAATCCCTTTGCCGGATCGAACCACTTGACCTTCCCCTGCACATGTTCGCCGGGTGCCATATCCATTTCCAAGTTAACAACCATTCCTTGTCCCCACATACGTCTTGCGACACAGGCTTGATCAATGCAACCAAAAACCTAGGATATCCCGCCTAATTGCAGTTCATGTGACACGAACTGCAATCGCTTCAAAGCCTGGCAGAGTTATCGCGAATCCGCGTCAGGGGTTGAGCCGAACGACCTGCCATGCATCCGAGACGTCGTTGCGATGCCAGCGAAACCGATCATGCAGTCGGAACGCTCCGTCGGCCCAGAACTCGATCTCCAGCGGCGTGATGCGGAAGCCGCCCCAGAATGGCGGGCGATCCGGATTGGTGCCTTTGCGGGCAGTCACCTTGGCAACCTCGGCCATCAGGGTTGCACGACTGTCCAGCGGTCGCGATTGCTGCGACGCCCAGGCACCAAGGCGGCTTTTGAGCGAGCGGGATCTATAATAGGCATCGGCTTGTGGCCCCTCCTCACGCGTGACCAGCCCACGCACACGAACCTGCCGGCGCAGGGATTTCCAATGCATGACAAAGGCCGCCTTGCCCGTATCGGTAATCTCACGGGCCTTGGCGCTTTCGTAATTGGTGTAGAAGACAAAGGCCGCCGCCTCGATCTTTTTCAGCAGGACCATGCGGACATTGGGCAGCCCGTTCGCATCCACGGTCGCCAGCGCCATGGCATCCGGATCGTTGATTTCCTGCGTTCGGGCCTCATCGAGCCAGGATTGCGCAATTACAAAAGGGTCGTCTCCGGCGAAGATGCCACTACGGTCGGTCATGAGAGTCCTTTCGGTCGCAAGTTCGGTGTCTGTGAGCAGATCCATGGCACACCAAAGCCGCCATACGCCGCCCGAGGCTTGCCGACAACCCGCCTATCCCCTAAACGGTTTTCCAAGAAGTATCGGGCGAAGGGATCCTTATGTCTAATCAACTAATGGCCGGCAAGCGTGGTTTGATCATGGGATTGGCCAATGACAAATCAATCGCATGGGGCATCGCAAAGGCGCTTGGGGATGCAGGCGCAGAGCTTGCCTTTTCCTATCAGGGCGAAGCACTGAAAAAGCGCGTCGATCCTCTGGCAGCGTCCTTGGGCAGCAATATCGTCCTGCCCTGCGATGTCGGCGACGAGGCCTCGGTGGATGCGCTTTTCGGCGGTTTGCAAGAGCATTGGGACAATATGGACTTCATCGTCCACGCCATCGGCTTTTCCGACAAGACAGAGCTGCGCGGGCGTTATGTGGACACCAGCCGCGACAACTTTGCGATGACGATGGACATCTCCGTCTATTCCTTCACCTCGGTGGTGAAACGCGCCGAGAAGATGATGAAAACCGGCGGGTCTTGCCTGACGCTGACCTATTACGGGGCCGAACGCGTGATGCCGCATTACAATGTCATGGGCGTGGCCAAGGCCGCGCTTGAGGCATCGGTTCGCTATCTGGCCGAAGATCTGGGCAAGGACAACATCCGCGTCAACGCGATCTCTGCCGGCCCGATCAAGACATTGGCGGCGTCGGGCATCGGCGATTTCCGCTATATCATGAAGTGGAACGAATATAACTCGCCGTTGCGCCGCAATGTGACCATTCAGGATGTCGGCAACTCGGCGCTTTATCTGCTGTCCGATCTGGGCGCTGGCGTAACCGGCGAGACGCATCATGTGGATGCCGGCTATCATGTCGTGGGCATGAAGGCCGTGGATGCGCCTGACATCACCAAAGGCTGAGGCGCGATGGACCTCGCCCATGTGATCGCCTTCAACGTGACCCTGCTGGCGGCAATCGCCAGTCCCGGCCCCGCGATGTTGTATATCATTCGCAACACGCTGGCGCATGGCAGGCGTGTGGGACTTTTCACGGCCTGGGGTCTGGGGGTGATGGCGGCGACATGGACCTTGCTGGCGCTGTTGGGACTGGATGCGGTTTTCCAGATCGTGCCCTGGGCCTATACGGTCTGCAAGCTTGTGGGGGCGTTCTACCTGATCCATATCGCCTGGAAGACATGGCGTCATGCGCGCGCCCCGTTGGCCGACGCCCCCACCCCGCCTGCCCGGGCGTTTCTGGGCGGCGTGCTGGTCAATCTTTCCAACCCCAAATCGGTGCTGTTTTCGGCAGCCGTTCTGGTGGTGATCTTCCCCGCCGGGCTTGGCGTCGGGGACAAGGGACTGATTGTGTTCAATCACCTCGGCGTGGAGTTTCTGGTAGGGTCTGTCCTTGTCATGCTGCTCAGCACCCGCCGCATCAGCGCAGGCTACCTGCGCGCCAAATTCATTTTCGACCGTATCGCGGCCGGTGTCATGGGCCTGCTGGGCCTGCGCCTGCTGCTCAGCCGCTAATCAGGAGTTCTTAATGACCAACCAACTGCCGCACGAAAAAGGGTTTCACGTCAGCTGGGACCAGCTTCACCGCGATGCCCGCGCGCTGGCATGGCGACTGGATGGCAACGGCCCTGCGGACGGGGGGTGGCGCGCCGTGGTGGCAATCACGCGCGGCGGCATGGCACCCGCGATGATCGTCGCACGCGAGTTGGACATCCGCACCGTCGATACGATCAGCATCAAAAGCTACAACCACCAAACGCAAAGCAAGCCGCAGGTCATCAAGTCGCCCGACATGGATCTGATCGGCGACGGCACCGGTGTGCTGGTGGTGGATGATCTGGTCGATACAGGCCGCACGCTGGAAGTCGTGCGCCAGCACATGCCAAAGGCGCATATCGCCACCGTTTACGCCAAGCCGCAGGGCCGCCCGCAGGTCGACAGCTTTATCACCGAGGTCAGTCAGGACACCTGGATCTTCTTCCCCTGGGACATGGCCCTGCAATATGTGGAACCTTATCGCGGCACCGATTGAGGCGATGCATCGCCGGCAACACGCAAGCCTTGAACGACGCGGAAGCCTTGTCGTCCACAACCGCCATTCACCATAGGGAACGCAGATGAGTACGCCGCGCACGGCTGCCACCTTTCGCCCGCCGATCATGGCGGCGCGGGCATGGCTCAACGGGGTCAGCTTTCCAGCCGACCGCCCGCTGATCAATGTCAGCCAGGCCGCCCCCGTGGCCCCGCCGCCGCAAGTGCTACGCCGCGCGATGGCTGAAGCGCTGGAGGATACGACCACCCATCTTTACGGTCCCGACCTGGGCCTGCCTGCCTTGCGCTCGGAACTGGCGGCGCGCTGGTCGGACTGGTACGCAGGCACCGTTCTGCCGGAACAAGTGGGCATCACCTCTGGCTGCAATCAGGCCTTCGCGGCGGTGATCGCCTCGCTTTGCAGCGAGGGAGACGAGGTGATCCTGCCGGTGCCGTGGTATTTCAATCACAAGATGTGGCTGGATATGTCGGGCGTGCGGGCGGTGCCGCTTTCCACCGGACCGGATCTTATCCCCGACCCGCAAGCCGCCGCCGCGCTGATTACGCCCCGCACGCGGGCGATTGCGCTGGTCAGCCCGAACAACCCCACGGGCGTCGAATATCCGGCCGAGGTGATCCACGCCTTTCGCGATCTTGCACGCGCCGCCGGAATTAAGCTGATCCTTGACGAAACCTACCGCGATTTCGACAGCCGCAGTGGCGCGCCGCATGATCTTCTGCATGATCCGGACTGGGCCGACACGGTCATTGTGCTTTATTCCTTCTCCAAATCCTTCCGTCTGACGGGGCATCGCGTGGGGGCGGTGATGACCTCGCCCGCGCGTCTGGAAGAGGTCGAAAAGTTCATCGACGCGGTGACCATCTGCCCGTCGCAACTTGGTCAGCGCGCCGCCCTTTGGGGATTGCAGAACCTGACGCAATGGCTGGCGGGCGAACGGGCAGAGATCCTGTCCCGGCGTGCGGCGATTGAAACCGGCTTTCCACGGCTTGAGCCGCAGGGCTGGCGCTTGCGCGGTGTCGGTGCCTATTTCGCGTATCTGGAACATCCTTTCGCCATGCCCGCCAATGAACTTGCGCCGCTTCTGGTACGACAGGCGCATGTCCTCGCCCTGCCCGCCACGATGTTCACGCCGCCCGATGACCCCATGGGCGCGCGGCATATTCGTGTGGCCTTTGCCAATGTCGATGCGGCGGGGATTGCGGCGCTTTTTGACCGGCTGGAGGCACTGTCGCTGCCCCTTGCCCCAAACGGCGGTGCAGCGTAGACATCCGCAGCAGCGGCCGGGCCGCTTAAAAGACACCGCATCAAATGACACGGCACGAACAGGCAAGGGAAAATCATGGCTTCACCGGTGAAGAGCGTCGGAAAAACGCTGGTCTGGATCCTGATGGGTCTGCTGATCGTCGGCCTCATGGGCTTTGGCGCGATCAATTTCAGCGGCACCGTGCGATCGGTCGGCTCTGTCGGTGACAAGGAAATCGACACCAACACCTATGCCCGCGCGCTGCAAAACGAGATCCGCGCGATTGAGGCTGAACGCGGCTCTGCCTTGACCTTTGCCGATGCCCAGGCGGCGGGTGTGGACCGCGCCGTGCTGTCACGACTGGTAACAGAACGCGCGCTGGACGCCGAAGCCTCGCGGCTTGGCATCTCTGTCAGCGATGAAATTGTGGCCCGGCAATTGCGCCAGATTTCCGCCTTTCAGGGTGCTGATGGCGATTTTGACCGCGAAGCCTACCGCTTTGCCATTCAGAATGCCGGGCTGACAGAGGCGCAGTTCGAAGAACAACTGCGCGATGAGACCGCCCGCACCATGCTGCAAGCCGCCGTGCTGTCCGGCAACACGATCCCCGACGCCTATGCCGACGTAATTGTCGCCTATGCCGGCGAAACCCGTGATTTCACATGGGCGCAGCTTGACCCGGCGCTGCTGGACGGCGCATTGCCGGACCCGACCGAGGAAGAGCTGAAAACCTGGTATGACGAGAATATCGCGCTTTACACGGACGCGGCGGCCAAGGCGATCACCTATGCATGGCTGACGCCCGAAATGATCATCGACAGCGTAGAAGTGTCCGAAGACGATCTGCGCGCCGCCTATGACCGTCGCGACGCTGAATTCAATCAGCCAGAGCGTCGCCTGACCGAACGTCTGGTCTTTGCCGATGATGCGGCTGCACAGGCCGCACGCGAAAGTCTGGATGCAGGCAACACGCAATTCGAGACGCTGGTTGAAAATCGCGGTCTGGCGCTGGCCGACGTGGATATGGGGGACGTGGCCCAGGACGAGTTGGGCACCGCCGGCGAGGCCGTGTTCGGCGCAGAGGTCGGCGACATTGTCGGCCCCTTCGCCTCAAATCTCGGCCCGGCCTTGTTTCGTGTAAACGGCGTTCTGCCTGCGCAAGTCACCTCTTTCGAGGATGCGCAGCCCGCGCTGCGCGACGATCTTGCGCTGGACAATGCCCGCCGCGCTATCGAAGCGCAGATGCAGGATCTGGATGATCGGCTGGCCGGCGGCGAGACGCTGGAACAGGTCGCGAAGGCCACCGATATGCAGCTTGGTCAGGTTGACTGGCGCGGGCAAGCCGATGGCGACATCACCGGCTACGAGGCGTTCCGCACCGCCGCAGCCGCGCTTAGCGCCGAGGATTTTCCGCAGATGGATCTGCTGGGCGATGGCGGCATCTACGCCATGCGGCTCGACTCGGACATTCCGGCACAAGCCCGCCCGTTCGACGAGGTCCGCGATCAGGTCGCAGAGGATTTGCTGACGCAAACCCGGACGGAAACGCTGGCAGCAAAGGCCGAAGAGATGGCCGGACAACTGGGCGGAGACAGCACATTTGAAACCCTCGGGCTTGATCCCAGATCCGAGGCTGGCGCGACGCGCGGCGATTTCGCAGGCGGCGTGCCTCCAGAGGTGCTGCTGGCGGTGTTTGACATGGCACCGGGCGAGGCGCGCGCGGTCACGGCATCGAACAACGTGCTGCTGGTACGTCTGGACCAAATCTCGGCGGCTGATCGCGACAGCGCCGATGCGCAGGAACTGGTGACAACGCTGCGCGAGCAGGCCGGGGCGTCAATCTCGCAGGATCTGTTCCGCGCCATGGCGACGGACATCCAGTCCCGCATCGGGCTGGAACTGAACCAGCAAGCCATCAACGCGGTTCACGCGCAATTCCAGTAAGGTTCGAGAATGGTGCAACTGACCCCCGACTATGAAACTTTTGCCCGCGCCTATCAGGCCGGACAAAACCAGATTGTGCATGCTCGGTTGGCGGCAGATCTGGACACGCCGGTATCGCTGATGCTGAAGCTGACAGGTGCTGCGCGGGATGCGTTCATGCTGGAATCGGTGACCGGCGGCGAGGTGCGTGGCCGGTATTCGATGATCGGCATGAAGCCTGACCTGATCTGGCGCTGCGACGGCGAACAGAGCAGCATCAACCGGCAGGCACGCTTTGACCGCGAGAGCTTTACCCCGCTGGAGGGTCATCCGCTTGAGACACTTCGCGCCCTGATCGCCGAAAGCCGGATCGAACTGCCTGCCGATTTGCCACAGGCAGCGGCGGGGCTGTTTGGGTACCTTGGCTATGACATGATCCGGCTGGTCGAGCATTTGCCGAACGTCAATCCCGACACGCTGGGCCTGCCCGATGCGGTGCTGATGCGGCCTTCTGTCGTGGCGGTTCTGGATGGCGTCAAGGGCGAGGTCACCGTCGTGGCCCCCGCCTGGACCCGCGAAGGCCTGTCCGCGCGCGCAGCCTATGCACAGGCCGCAGAGCGGGTGATGGACGCGGTGCGCGATCTGGAACGCGCCATGCCGCAGGCCAGCCGCGATCTGGGCGAGGCCAGCGCAACCGCCGATCCGGTGTCGAATTTCACCAAGGATGCGTATAAGGCGGCGGTCGAAAAGGCCAAGGAATACATTCGCGCAGGTGACATTTTTCAGGTCGTGCCCGCGCAACGCTGGACGCAGGATTTCCCGCTTCCGCCCTTCTCGCTTTACCGGTCGCTGCGTCGCACCAATCCGTCGCCCTTCATGTTCTATTTCAACTTCGGCGATTTTCAGGTGATCGGCGCATCGCCGGAAATCCTTGTGCGGGTCTTTGGCCGTGAAGTGACCATTCGGCCAATCGCGGGGACACGCAAACGCGGTGCCACCCCCGCCGAGGACAAGGCGCTGGAGGCCGATCTGCTGGCGGACAAGAAGGAACTGGCCGAGCATCTGATGCTGCTTGATCTGGGCCGCAACGATACCGGCCGCGTGTCGAAGGTCGGCACCGTGACCCCCACCGAACAATTCATCATCGAACGCTACAGCCACGTCATGCATATCGTCTCGAACGTGGTGGGTGAATTGGACGACGATCACGACGCGCTGTCGGCCTTGCTGGCGGGACTGCCCGCGGGCACGGTGTCCGGCGCACCGAAAGTGCGCGCGATGGAGATCATCGACGAGCTGGAACCGGAAAAACGCGGTGTCTACGGCGGTGGTGTCGGCTATTTCAGCGCGGGCGGCGACATGGATATGTGCATCACCCTGCGCACGGCCGTGGTGAAGGACGAAAAGCTGTATATCCAGGCCGGCGGCGGCGTGGTCTATGACAGCGACCCGGAAGCCGAGTATCAGGAGACGGTACATAAATCCAACGCCATTCGCATGGCCGCGGAAGATGCCGCGCGCTTTACCGGGTCCGGCAACCTTTGATCAGATAGCTAGGCCCATTCGGCCAGGAATTGCGCCGCCTTCGGCGTCGCCCGGCCGCCCGGTCAGCAAAGCTGACCGGGCGGCCTTGTGTTGCGCATAAAGGGACGGTCGAAACATGACATTGGCAAAGGGTTCACGCGATCAGTTCACCACTGTGGCGTGAGGGTCAGTCCGCCAGCTGCAACAGAAAAGACGACACCGGTACGATGTCGACGGCATCCTTGGTCTGGTCCTGCATCCCCCAGAGCATCAGCGATGCCAGCGTTTCCGCACGCAGCCGACCAAGCAGAATGATCGGCTGTTCCCGGCCTGCCCGCGAGGTTGCCTGCGTTGTCGCCTGATCGAGGAACCTTCGGATCGCGGTCTGTCCCTGTCCCTGCCCGTCAAGATCCCGAAACGCTGTTGCGGCGGGCACGCCCTGTTGCACGGCAAGCAGTTGTGCGGAGTTCTGCCCGTTGGGCCGCATGACCAGCCCGTGACCGCTTTGCAGGACTGTCTGCGTCACGCGATCGGATATTGCACGCGCCCCCTGAAGGCCGGCCTGATCGCCCTCAAGCACGGCAACCACTTCTGGCAGATCGTTCAACAGCGCGTCCAAGGCACCCTCTGCGGCATTGACGCCAGCCTCTTGCGGCAGATCTGCAAGTGCCATCACCTCGTAGCCCTTTTCTCGGTAAAGCGTCATCCGCTGCCGCGCATCGGGGCTGGCGGCATCAAGCGCAAAAGTCACCGCAAAGGGAAAGCCGTCAATGGCGTCCGGCCCAAGCGGGCCTGTTCCATCATCGATGAGAATCACCGACAATAATGGCTTTTCGCCCGCAGGCTGGAAGGGCGCGCCGAAACGTTCAAGGGGCGACAGTTCCGCCAGAGCCACCGCGTTGCCGGGTAACTCTGCGCTTGCATCGGGCGCGGCGGTTTGGACTGGCTGACTGCCAATCACCGGGGCGCTCTCAGCAATCATGTCTTCTGGCGGTGCCATGCTCGGCTCTTCGGCACCCAGGTTCACATTTTCCTCAGCGCCGGTGTCTGCGCTGGCCTCAGCGCGATCGGTATCGGCTGGCGCTGGCCCCTCGTCTTGCTGTGCGTCCGACATCGTGATTGCCGGTGGTTCATCCGATGGGTCGCTATCATCCGCCTGGGTCGCTTCGACAGAGTCCATGTCACCCGCTTCGTCCGCTCCCGCATCCGCACCATCGTCGGAACCTGACCCGACGCCTTCACCGCCACCAGTTGTCGGCGCTACAGTGTCGGCAGCGTTCTCGCGGTCTGCGGGCTGTTCGTTGCCATCATCGGGAACAGATCGGGCAGTCTCTACGTCGGCAATAACCACGTCTGATGCTTCTTTCTCTTCTGCGACAGCAGCTTCCTGCGAGTCCGTCAGAACGGGCGCATCCGCAGGCTCTTCAGCTTCGGACCGGGAGCCATCAGTTGCAGCCGTCGCATCAGACACGCCCCCGGCAGTCGGCGCATCTTCGGCGCTATCCTGTGCCAACCCCGGATCGTCCTGATTCACGAAAGGTGCCGGGGCAGATGGCTCGGAAAGGCCGCTGACCGTGGCTGCCGGGGGCGTGTCGATTGCCGCAGGCGGCGTGGTATCCTCGGCCGTAGGTGGCGCGGGCTGGGCCGGCGCATCGAACATCGCGACACCGGCGTTCGGGCGCCACGGTTGTGGCACCGGTCCACCGTTGATCGCTTCGGCCCGCATGCTTTGGACGAACACGCCGTCATCAGTTGCGTCTTCAGGCGGGGTAAGACCGTTCAGGCGTTCCTCTACAAGAGATGCCGGAGGATTTGCAGGTTCAGTGGATACCGTCAGGCGCGTCTCTGCCTCAGGTGTCGCAGGCGCGGCCGATGGCTCCACGGCGACCGGGGCCGGCGTTTCGGACTGCACTGTCACAGCACCGCTTGATACCCCGGCATCAGGCGCGGTCATCGCATTTGCACCCATGTCCGGCGAAGGTGCCGCCACCGGCATCGTGTCGGCATCGGCAAGCCGCGCCAGGTCATCCGGCACCGGCGCAGTGATCCGGGGGGCTTCTCCGGCCGGGCCACTTGTCTCTGACGCGGGGCGCGTGGCGGCACGGTCATCGCGGACATCGTCAAAGGCGGACCCGGCAGGAACCTCGACGGCGACAACCTCTGGGCGTTGCGGCTGCGGCATTCCGACAGCCAACGACAAGGCCCCTGCCCCGGCGACGGCGGTCACGGTGCCTAACACTGCTCCGGAGAGAAAACCCTTTGCCACTTTACTGCCCTCTCGTTGTCCTTCATGGCCGCACATGGGCCTGCGACGTAGCCAAGCCCTTGACGCTGCCTGCCAAGCCAGAGCATGTATACCGCGACCAAGGCCCCGGCCACCAGCCCCAGACAGGGAAATCGACCCATGCTGATGCTCATCGATAACTACGACAGCTTCACCTATAACCTCGTCCACTATCTGGGCGAATTGGGCGCGGATGTGAAGGTCTGGCGCAATGACGCGCTGGATGTGCAGCAGGCCATGGCGCTGAAACCGGCGGGCATCCTGCTGTCCCCCGGCCCCGGCACGCCCGATCAGGCGGGGATCTGCCTGTCGATGGTGCTGGCGGCGGCGGAAACCCGCACACCCTTGATGGGGGTTTGCCTAGGCCACCAATCCATCGGGCAGGCCTTTGGCGGCCAGGTCGTGCGCTGCCACGAGATCGTGCATGGCAAGATGGGCGCAATGCAACATGCGGGCAAAGGTGTGTTCGCAGGCCTGCCCTCGCCCTTTGACGCGACGCGCTATCATTCGCTGGTGGTGGACCGGGACACGCTGCCCGAGGAATTGGAAATCACGGCTGAGTTGGAGGATGGGACCATCATGGGTCTGCAACACAAGACGCTGCCGATCCACGGCGTACAGTTCCATCCGGAATCGATTGCGTCCGAACATGGCCATGCCCTGCTGCAAAATTTCGTGAAGGAACTGAAGGTGCCCGCATGAGTGACGCGCTCAAGCCCCTGATCGGGGCCGCCCCGGATCGCGCGCTGACCGAAACAGAGGCGCATCAGGCTTTCGAGATCCTGTTCGAGGGCGAGGCCACCCCGGCCCAGATCGGCGGGTTGCTGATGGCGCTGCGCACTCGTGGCGAAACGGTCGAGGAATATGCCGCCGCCGCCGGCGTCATGCGCGCCAAGTGTCACAAGGTTCGCGCGCCCGAAGGTGCGATAGACATTGTCGGCACCGGCGGCGACGGCAAAGGCACGCTGAACATTTCGACCGCGACGGCCTTTGTGGTGGCCGGTGCGGGTGTCGTGGTCGCCAAGCATGGCAACCGCAACCTGTCGTCGAAATCGGGCGCGGCGGACGCGTTGGGCCAGATGGGCGTCAACGTGATGATCGGCGTGGAAACCGTTGAAAAGGCTCTGAAAGAAGCGGGCATCTGTTTTATGATGGCCCCCATGCATCACCCTGCCATGGCCCATGTCGGTCCGGTGCGGGCCGAGCTTGGCACCCGCACGATGTTCAACATTCTCGGGCCGTTGACCAACCCGGCAAGCGTGAAACGGCAGTTGACCGGGGCTTTCACCCGCGACCTGATCCGCCCGATGGCAGAGACGTTGGCCAAGCTGGGTTCCGAACGCGCCTGGCTGGTACACGGCTCTGACGGCACGGATGAGTTGACCATAACCGGTGTTAGCTGGGTGGCGGCACTGGAAGAGGACGGCACGATCCGCGAATCGGAACTGCATCCCGAGGATGCGGGCCTGCCCGTGCATCCGTTCGACGACATTATCGGCGGCACGCCAGAAGAAAACGGCGTGGCGTTCCGCGCCCTGCTGGACGGCGCGCCGTCGGCTTACCGCGACGCGGTGCTGCTGAACGCCGCCGCAGCACTGGTCGTGGCTGGCAAGGCTAGCGATCTGCGCGAAGGCGTGGCCATGGCCTGCGAGAGTATCGACAGCGGTGCCGCAAAGGCGCGGATTGAGGCGCTCGCCCGCATCACCCAAGCCACCTGATGATGTTGCACCCGCCCCCTGCTTGGGCACATCTGCCATTTTTTACCACGACATCGCCGGGGATTGCCGCCGCTTTGGAAACAGAGACCCGGCAGATCCTGCCACCCGAAGATCTGATCTTTGCCGCGCTTGACGCCTGCGCGCCCGATGACACCCGTGTGGTGATCCTTGGCCAGGATCCGTACCCGACACCCGGCCACGCCCACGGATTGTCTTTCTCGGTCGAACCGGATGTACGACCGCTGCCTCGATCTCTCTCAAATATTTTCAAAGAGTTGCAAGACGATCTTGATGCATCCCCTTCGGATGGCGACCTGCGGTTCTGGGCGCGGCAGGGCGTGCTGTTGCTCAACACGGCGCTGACGGTGCCTGCGGGCAATGCGGGTGGCCACGCGAAACTGGGTTGGTCGACCCTGACGCGACAGGTGCTCGCAGAACTGGACAAATCGCCCCGTGCCTTCATCCTGTGGGGCAAGCATGCGCAGGGGTTTGCCGACACCCTGACCAGTGCGGAACATCTGATCCTGCGCAGCCCGCACCCTTCGCCGCTATCGGCCAGACGCGGCTTTTTCGGCTCGCGCCCCTTTTCCAAAGTCAATGACTGGCTTAAGGCAAGGGGTGAGACACAGATCAACTGGACGACGCAATGACCCGGACCATCCTCGACAAGATCAAAGCCTACAAGCTGGAAGAAGTCGCCGCCGACAAAGCCGCCACGCCGCTTGTCGCTGTTGAGGACGCCGCCCGCGCAGCACCGCCCGTGCGTCCCTTTGCCGAAGCACTGCGTAAAGCGTCGCAAACCGGCTACGGTCTGATCGCCGAGGTCAAGAAAGCCTCGCCCTCCAAAGGCCTGATCCGCGCGGATTTCCACCCCGCCACGCTGGCCAAGGCGTATGAGGATGGCGGTGCCACCTGCCTGTCCGTTCTGACCGACACGCCCAGCTTTCAGGGTGCCAAGGATTTCCTGACCGAGGCCCGCCGCGCCACGGCCCTGCCCGCGCTGCGCAAGGATTTCATGTATGACACCTATCAGGTGGCCGAAGCCCGCGCGCTGCACGCCGATTGCATCCTGATCATCATGGCCAGCGTGTCCGACGCGCAAGCGGCAGAGCTGGAGGACGCCGCGCATCACTGGGGCATGGACGCGCTGATAGAGGTGCATGACGCCCCGGAACTGGACCGCGCGCTACGGCTGAAATCGGCGCTGATCGGGGTGAACAACCGCAACCTCAAGACGTTTGAGACCTCGCTGGACACCACGCGCACACTTTCGAAACGCGTGCCGGAGGACCGCCTGCTGATCTCTGAATCCGGGCTGAACACAGGCGAGGATCTGGCCGACATGGCCTCCTACGGGGCCCGCACCTTCCTGATCGGCGAAAGCCTGATGCGGCAGGCGGATGTGGCGACCGCGACCCGGCAGCTTCTGTCAGATCCGGTATCGGCATGAGCGGCCTGACCCATTTCGACGCCAAGGGCGATGCCCATATGGTTGATGTCTCGGACAAACCCGTGACGGCGCGCGTGGCCGTGGCAGAGGGCCATGTGCTGATGACGCGCGAGACCTTTGACATCATCACCGAAGGCCGCGCCAAAAAAGGCGACGTGATCGGCGTGGCCCGGCTGGCGGGCATCATGGGGGCCAAGAAAACGCCCGACCTGATCCCGCTGTGCCATCCCCTGCCTGTCACGAAGGTCGCGGTCGAGATCACGCCCGATGCGGACCTGCCCGGCCTGCGGATCGAAGCCACCGTCAAGACCACCGGACAGACCGGCGTGGAGATGGAGGCCCTGACCGCCGTCAGCACCGCCGCGCTGACGATCTATGACATGGCCAAGGCCGTGGACAAGACGATGCAGATCGGCGGCATTCGCGTTGTGTTGAAAGACGGCGGAAAATCCGGCCGGTACGACGCGACATGATCCCCGTTTCAGAAGCGCTTGACCGGCTGTTTTCGCGCGCCCCCACACTGCCCGTTGAAGAGATCCCCTTGATCGAGGCAAACGGCCGCGTCCTGGCGCGTACGGTTTCTGCGACACGCAATCAGCCGCCATTTTCAGCCTCTGCGATGGATGGCTATGCGGTTGTCGCGGCAGCCCCCGGCGACAGCTTTACGGTGATCGGCGAAGCGGCGGCCGGATCGCGCTTTGACGGCCCGGTTGGGCCGGGCGAGGCTGTGCGCATCTTCACCGGCGCGCCCGTCCCCCAAGGTGCCACCCGCATTGTGATCCAGGAAGATGTGACGCGCGATGGCGATGTCATCACCGTCACAGAGGGGTTGGACAAGGGACCGCATATCCGCGCCGAAGGCGATGACTTTCGAGTAGGACAGACCATCGACGCCTCCGTGCGGCTGACGCCCGCTCTTGTCGCTTTTCTGGCCTCAATGAACGTGGCGCAGGTGCCTGTGACCCGTCGGCCAGAGGTGGCGGTCCTGTCCACGGGCGACGAGTTGGTGATGCCCGGCGAAGTCCCCGGCCCGGATCAGATCATCGCATCCAATACGTTCGGCCTGCATGCGCTGCTGCGCGATCTGGGTGCCCGGCCGCGACTGTTACCGTTGGCCCGCGATGATGAGGCCTCTTTGCGCACTGCCTTTGATCTTGCCCAAGACGCGGATCTGGTGGTGACGATCGGTGGTGCGTCAGTTGGTGATCACGATCTTGTTGGCAAGGTGGCGGGCGACCTGGGCATGGACCGCGCGTTTTACAAAGTGGCGATGCGGCCCGGCAAACCGCTGATGGCAGGGACATTGAACGGCGCGATGATGATCGGACTGCCCGGCAATCCCGTCTCGGCCATGGTTTGCGGACATGTTTTCGTGGCCCCGGTGATCCGGGCCATGCTGGGCCTGCCCCGCGCGCAAGCCCTGCGCAAGCAAACCGTTCTGGCCCAATCCCAGCCTGCCAACGGCCCGCGCGAACATTACATGCGGGCGCGGCTGACAGAAAACGGCATTCTGCCCGACCAGCGGCAAGATAGCTCCTTGTTGTCCGTTCTGGGCCTGTCAGACGCGTTGTTGGTGCGTCCTCCGCATGATCCGGCGCGCGATGCGGGCGATCCGGTGGAGTACATTCCGCTCTGATCCGGCCTCAGACAACCGAAGCGATATAGCGCGCCATCATCAGGTCAAGATGCGCGCCGCCGCCGTTTTTGAACACGGTGATCTGATCGCTACTCGTGCGCCCCGGCGCGCCGCCCACAAGATCATAGAAGTCGCCCAGAACATCGCTTTCGGCCAATGCGCCAGAGGCAAGCGGCATGATCAACTCGCCGATATGGTGCAGGGTCGTGTCGCGATTATCGACAAACACGCTTGCCTTGCGCATCAGCGCATCATCCGCCTCGCGCATATCCGCCTTGAAGGCACCGATCAGATCGACATGTGTGCCCGGCGCGATCCAATCGCCCAGCAATATCGGCGCGCGTGCCATCGTGGCGGTCGAGATGATGTCGGCCTGCCCGGCCGCCGCCTGCAAGTCCTGCACAGCCTCGACATCAAATCCTTCCGTCTGCATCTTGGCAACCAGCGCCTCTGCCTGCTCGCCCCGGCGCGCCCAGACCTGAATACTGTCCAATCCCGAAAACCCGGCGGAATAGGCGCGCACCAGCGAGGCCGCGACCGTACCCGCCCCCACGATCAGCAACCGCCTGGCGTCCGGCCGGGCCAGAAGCCGCGCACCCAGAACGCTGTCGGCTGCGGTTTTCCATTCGGTGACAAGACGGCTTTCGATGATGGCGCGCAGCTGACCGTCCTCGGGCGCAAAAAGGAACATTGCGCCTTGTACTGTCGGCAAGCCGCGCCGCGCGTTGGCACCGAAGACCGTCACTGCCTTCGCGCCATAACCCAAGCCTTCGATATAGGCCCCCCGGTTCAGCAAGGTCGCGTCTGACGGGCCAAGGAACATATCGTCAAGCTCTGGTTTTGGCGCTTTGTGGCCCTCGTTCAACGCCTGAATGGCATCCGGCCAGGACAGATGTGCATTGACGGCGTCATAGGTGATGTGCTGCATTTGTATCGTCTTTCGTTCCGGCAAATATCGCCTACAAGCCGTTGGCATGTCGGGCCTTTTCGATCAGAGGTTCAGAAGCGCGGATGCGCGTATTGCCAGTCGGGAAGGTGTTTGCGCATCTCGCTTGCATCGTCACGCTCTGTATAGCCGCAATCGAGATAATTCTGATGCAACCGTTTCAGGGCATCGCGGTCCAGCGTCACCCCCAGCCCCGGCCCTTCGGGCAGCGTCAGCGCGCCCTTGTCAAAGCGCAGCTTTCCGCCCTCGATCACCTCATCCGTCTGCCACGGGTAATGCGTGTCGCAGTCATAACTCAGATGCGGCAAGGACACGGCAAGATGCGCCATCGCCGCCAGGCTGATACCCAAATGCGAGTTTGAATGCATCGACAAGCCGACACCCCAGATCGCGCAGATCCGTGCCAATTCGCGTGTCGCCTGTAGCCCGCCCCAATAATGATGGTCAGACAGGATCACCTGCGCGGCTTTGCGCGAAATCCCCTCGGGCAAATCCGCGTCGCTGGTAATGCACATGCTTGTGGCCAGCGGAATTTCCGTTGCTGCCTGTACGGTTGCCATGGCCGGAATGCCATGCGTCGGATCCTCCAGATACTGCACCAGCCCATCAAGCCTTGGCAGCAGGTCCAACGTGGTATGAAGATGCCAGCCACCATTCGGATCAAGCCGTAACGGCGCATTCGGGAACGCCTCGCGCAAGGCCTCCAGCCCGGCGATTTCTTCGTCGGGGGGCAGAACGCCGGCCTTGACCTTGAAGGACCGGAACCCGTGTTGATCGACAAGGGTGTGGGCCTCGTTGACCAATTGTTCAGGCGTGGCCACCTCGCCCCACATATCGGCGGTGTCGCGGCCTGCGTGTTTGGCGAACTTGTAAAACAGATAGGCCGAAAATGGGGCGGTCTTGCGCATTTGTCCGCCCAACAGGTCGCAGACCCGCCGATCAGTGGCCTTGCCATACGCGTCCCACATCGCAACCTCGATCCCGGCAACCACGCGCAGTTGCACCCGGGGATCGGGCATCGGCCAAAGCGCACGCCGCGCATGGGCCCATAGCCCGTTGAGATCGGTCACATCCATCCCGATCAATCGCGGGGCGAGGTCCGTCATCCCGTCCAGCAGCTCTTTGCCGGCATGCGTCTCGCCCAAGCCCACGATGCCGCCTTCCGTCTCCACCTCGACGATGGAACGCAACGCATAGGGCTGGTGGCAGCCAGCGTTGTTGCGCAGCGGCGGATCGGAAAAGGCAATTGGCGTGACGCGAATGTCGGCGATGCGGGTGTCGGTCAAGGGAGCCTCTATTTGTTACATGTTTCAGGTCCTGCCCCGCCCCCACAGCATATGCAGAGAGGCGCAAGTCAGTCACGTCACCATTCAGCGGTCGACGCAGTCCCAATGCAAGTCGGCCTCATCATAGTCGACAAAGGGAGGGTAGAGTCCACACCCGGCAGAACGTGATGCGATAAATTGTCAAGACAAGCGCCGCCCGCACACCGGTTGGGGATGGTGGCGGTGGGCGCATCTTGCAGGGTGGCCCGTCACGGCTGAGAACCTGAGTTGTCCTTGGACGTATAGCATGCCATTTCTGGGCAACCGCAAGGATCAAACACGTCGGAAACACTGCCAGATCACGTCGGCGATCCGGCACGATGATTTCTTACCCGGCGGCGTTGCTCGCCAAAGACCGTATCCACAATGAGGCTTTGTCATGCAAATTGAATGTGTAGTCCCCAGCCGCAGCATGATTGGCGAAGGTGCCGTCTGGGACGACCGCGCACAGGTGCTGTGGTGGGTGGATATCTCCGCCGGGCTGATCCACCGCTATGATCCCGTGACGCGCGAAAACACCGCGCAGGAATTTGGTGAACCGGTTGGTTGTCTGGCAGTCCGGGAGGCAGGCGGGCTTGTGCTGGCCACCAAATCGGGCTTCTGGCTTTACGACCCGGATAGCGGTCGACGCGACCATATCTCTGACCCCGAAGCGCATCTGCCAGATAACCGGTTCAACGACGGTGCCACCGACGCGCAGGGCAGGTTCTGGGCCGGTTCGATGAAAGACGGCGGCGCGCCGCAACCGATGGGTCGGTTTTATTGTCTGGATGCAGACCGTATCGTTCACCCTTGGAAAAGTGGCATTTATACGACCAACGGCCTTGCCTTTTCTCCCGATGGGCAAACCATGTATTTCTCCGACAGCAATGCGCGGGTCCGTACGGTCTGGGCCTGCGACTACGACACCGCGACCGGAACGCCCGGCCCGGCGCGCGTGTTCTTCGACACACGCAACGTTGCCGGTCGGCCCGATGGCGGCACGGTCGATTCCGAAGGCTGTTACTGGATGGCTGGCGTCAGCGGGTGGCAGGTCTACCGGATTTCTCCCGAGGGCGAGATACTTCTGACCATAGACATGCCGGTTGAAAAACCCACCAAACCGATGTTCGGTGGCAAGGATCTGGACATCCTTTTTGTCACCTCGATCGGCGCAGACCTGACCGAAGGGACAGATCAACCCCAGGCTGGCGGGCTGTTCGCCATCACTGGTCTGGGCGCGACCGGCCTGCCGCAAAAGCGTTTTGCCGGATAAGGTTCAAAGGATTGCGGCATCGCCGCAACCGTACAGGCAAACTTCGATCTGCGTTGCAGGCCTTCGGGCAGTCGGAAATAATTGAAGGACAATGCCATGAAAAGACTACTGATCACCGGCGCGGCAGGAGGGCTGGGATCTGTCTTGCGCAGCAAGCTGGCGCATCTGGCCGATACGCTGCGCCTGTCGGACATCGCGGATCTGGGCAAAGCCGGTCCGAATGAAGAATTGATGCCCTGCGACCTCAGTGACAAGACCGCAGTCGAGGCACTCGTCAAGGGCTGTGACGGTATTGTGCATCTTGGTGGGCGTTCTATCGAGGACAGTTGGAACGTGATCAGTTCCGCCAATATTGACGGCGTTTTCAACCTGTATGAAGCCGCGCGCAAACAAGGCTGCAATCGGATCGTCTTTGCCAGTTCCAACCACGCAATCGGGTACTATCCGCAAAATGAGCGACTTGATTCCGATGCCTACCCGCGGCCGGACAGCCTTTACGGTGTATCCAAAGTGTTCGGTGAGGCGCTCGCCAATATGTACCACGACAAGTTCGGGATCGAGACCGCCATCCTGCGCATCGGAAGCTGCTTGCCCGAACCTTCCGATCACAGGCACCTGTCCACCTGGCTAAGCCAAGACGATTTCGTTCGGCTGATCGAACGGGTCTTTGCGATCTCCAGACTGGGATGCCCGGTAGTCTACGGCGCGTCTGACAATGACGCCGGTTGGTGGGATAACGCCAAAGTCGGCTACCTGGGCTGGAAACCGCAAGACAACTCTGAAGACTACAGGCCGACGATTGATGCCAATAAGGCGCGGCCCGCTCCGGATACGCCGGAAGTGCGGTTTCAGGGCGGTGTCTTCACCGCTGAGGGCATCCACGAAGACTAGGACGCCCCTTCCCGGTTTTCAGACCACGCCCAAAGCCCCTCGCAGGCGTTTTGACAATTGTTTTCGAGAAGGCTCTTGGGTCTTTTCGATGTCGACACACATCGCAATGATTGTGCAGAGAACTCAGCGAGAGAATCACCTGCGACGCAGGCTTAGGTTGAACGTCTTGAGCGGCGGTCCATCAGCAGGCGCTGACGGCATACAACAGCATACTGAAACATTTTGCCGCACCCCATGATGGACCTCCCGTCCCGATGATTGCGCTACCGTTAATTTTCACTGAACTACGCAAAATCAAGAGAGTGCTGATTCACAGGGATTTCCTTAAGGTCAGGCAAATATTTTTACAGATTTGCGCGCCTTCGTGAAAATAATTTACAGTAAAACTGTTATTTTTCTGATACTTGTTTAATTATTTTCGTATCACGGTATATTTACTGCAACAGACAGACCCGATCTTCAGTCGCGAAATTGACCAGGATCGAGCCACGAAATGCTTCACTCAGGGAGGAGCCTCTGATGACCAAACAAACCTCAACCGAAACTGCGACCACCTATCCTCCGTCGATGGATTTGTCTGAGAATGCGCATGTTGATGCGTCGGGGTATGAGCGGCGTTATGCGGCGTCTGTTTCGGATCCGGAGGCGTTCTGGGCGGAGGAAGGCAAGCGGGTTGACTGGATCAAGCCGTATACCAAGGTGAAGGAGACGGATTTCACGCTTGGCAATGTCTCGATCAACTGGTTCGCCGATGGCACGCTGAACGTGGCGGCCAATTGCGTCGATCGGCATCTGGCGACGCGCGGCGATCAGACCGCGATCATCTTCGAGCCGGACAACCCCGAGGAAGACGCCAGGCACATCACCTATCGCCAGCTGCACGGGCATGTGTGCCGCATGGCCAATATCCTTGAAACGCTGGGCGTGCGCCGCGGCGACCGGGTGGTGATCTACCTGCCGATGATCCCCGAGGCCGCCTATGCCATGCTGGCCTGCGCGCGGATCGGTGCGATCCATTCCATCGTCTTCGCGGGCTTTTCCCCCGATGCGCTGGCCGCACGCGTCAATGGCTGCGACGCCAAACTTGTCATCACCGCCGACGAGGCTCCGCGCGGTGGCCGCAAGACCGCGCTGAAATCCAATGCCGACGCCGCCCTGCTGCATTGCAAGGACAGTGTGAAATGCCTGGTGGTCAAGCGCACCGGCGGGCAGACCACCTGGATCGACGAGCGTGACTTTGACTATAACGAGATGGCGCTTGAAGCCTCCGATGTCAGCCGGCCCGCCGAAATGGGGGCCGAGGATCCTTTGTTCATTCTGTATACCTCCGGGTCGACGGGTCAGCCGAAAGGAGTTGTGCACACAACAGGTGGATATTTGGTTTACGCCGCCATGACCCATGAAATCGTGTTCGATTACCACGAGGGCGATGTCTTTTGGTGCACGGCAGATGTTGGGTGGGTGACGGGCCACTCATACATCATCTATGGGCCCCTGGCCAATGGTGCCACCACTGTCATGTTCGAGGGCGTGCCGACATATCCCGATGCCAGCCGGTTCTGGCAGGTCTGCGAGAAGCATAAGGTGAACCAGTTCTACACCGCGCCGACGGCGATTCGCGCGCTGATGGGACAGGGTAACGATTTCGTAACCGGTGCCGATCTATCGTCGCTGCGAATCCTTGGGACGGTGGGCGAACCGATCAACCCCGAGGCCTGGAACTGGTATAATGACGTGGTGGGTCAGGGCCGCTGCCCGATCGTCGATACCTGGTGGCAGACCGAAACCGGCGGGCACCTGCTGACGCCGCTGCCCGGCGCGCATGCGACCAAACCGGGTGCCGCGATGAAGCCGTTTTTCGGCGTGGTGCCGGTGGTGCTGGACCCGCAGACGGGCGAGGAAATCGATACCAGCCCGACCGAAGGTGTGCTGGCGTTGAAAGACAGCTGGCCGGGCCAGATGCGCACCATCTGGGGTGACCATGAGCGGTTCGAGAAGACCTATTTCTCGGATTACAAAGGCTATTATTTCTCGGGCGATGGCTGTCGCCGCGACGCGGATGGCGATTACTGGATCACCGGGCGCGTCGATGACGTGATCAACGTGTCGGGCCACCGGATGGGCACGGCAGAGGTTGAATCGGCGCTGGTCGCCCATGCCAAGGTGGCCGAGGCCGCCGTGGTCGGCTATCCGCACACGATCAAGGGCCAGGGCATCTATTGCTATGTCACCCTGATGAACGGGATCGAGCCGTCCGACGAGCTGATGAAAGAGCTGCGCACATGGGTCCGCACCGAGATCGGCCCCATCGCCAGCCCCGACCTCATCCAATGGGCCCCCGGCCTGCCCAAGACACGCTCCGGCAAGATCATGCGCCGCATCCTGCGCAAAATCGCCGAAAACGACTACGGATCCCTCGGCGACACATCAACACTCGCAGACCCAACCGTCGTCAACGACCTCATCGATAACAGAATGAACCG
>NZ_QJSD01000011.1 GCF_003313245.1 Primorskyibacter marinus | reverse complement strand
AAGGAGACGGATTTCACGCTTGGCAATGTCTCGATCAACTGGTTCGCCGATGGCACGCTGAACGTGGCGGCCAATTGCGTCGATCGGCATCTGGCGACGCGCGGCGATCAGACCGCGATCATCTTCGAGCCGGACAACCCCGAGGAAGACGCCAGGCACATCACCTATCGCCAGCTGCACGGGCATGTGTGCCGCATGGCCAATATCCTTGAAACGCTGGGCGTGCGCCGCGGCGACCGGGTGGTGATCTACCTGCCGATGATCCCCGAGGCCGCCTATGCCATGCTGGCCTGCGCGCGGATCGGTGCGATCCATTCCATCGTCTTCGCGGGCTTTTCCCCCGATGCGCTGGCCGCACGCGTCAATGGCTGCGACGCCAAACTTGTCATCACCGCCGACGAGGCTCCGCGCGGTGGCCGCAAGACCGCGCTGAAATCCAATGCCGACGCCGCCCTGCTGCATTGCAAGGACAGTGTGAAATGCCTGGTGGTCAAGCGCACCGGCGGGCAGACCACCTGGATCGACGAGCGTGACTTTGACTATAACGAGATGGCGCTTGAAGCCTCCGATGTCAGCCGGCCCGCCGAAATGGGGGCCGAGGATCCTTTGTTCATTCTGTATACCTCCGGGTCGACGGGTCAGCCGAAAGGAGTTGTGCACACAACAGGTGGATATTTGGTTTACGCCGCCATGACCCATGAAATCGTGTTCGATTACCACGAGGGCGATGTCTTTTGGTGCACGGCAGATGTTGGGTGGGTGACGGGCCACTCATACATCATCTATGGGCCCCTGGCCAATGGTGCCACCACTGTCATGTTCGAGGGCGTGCCGACATATCCCGATGCCAGCCGGTTCTGGCAGGTCTGCGAGAAGCATAAGGTGAACCAGTTCTACACCGCGCCGACGGCGATTCGCGCGCTGATGGGACAGGGTAACGATTTCGTAACCGGTGCCGATCTATCGTCGCTGCGAATCCTTGGGACGGTGGGCGAACCGATCAACCCCGAGGCCTGGAACTGGTATAATGACGTGGTGGGTCAGGGCCGCTGCCCGATCGTCGATACCTGGTGGCAGACCGAAACCGGCGGGCACCTGCTGACGCCGCTGCCCGGCGCGCATGCGACCAAACCGGGTGCCGCGATGAAGCCGTTTTTCGGCGTGGTGCCGGTGGTGCTGGACCCGCAGACGGGCGAGGAAATCGATACCAGCCCGACCGAAGGTGTGCTGGCGTTGAAAGACAGCTGGCCGGGCCAGATGCGCACCATCTGGGGTGACCATGAGCGGTTCGAGAAGACCTATTTCTCGGATTACAAAGGCTATTATTTCTCGGGCGATGGCTGTCGCCGCGACGCGGATGGCGATTACTGGATCACCGGGCGCGTCGATGACGTGATCAACGTGTCGGGCCACCGGATGGGCACGGCAGAGGTTGAATCGGCGCTGGTCGCCCATGCCAAGGTGGCCGAGGCCGCCGTGGTCGGCTATCCGCACACGATCAAGGGCCAGGGCATCTATTGCTATGTCACCCTGATGAACGGGATCGAGCCGTCCGACGAGCTGATGAAAGAGCTGCGCACATGGGTCCGCACCGAGATCGGCCCCATCGCCAGCCCCGACCTCATCCAATGGGCCCCCGGCCTGCCCAAGACACGCTCCGGCAAGATCATGCGCCGCATCCTGCGCAAAATCGCCGAAAACGACTACGGATCCCTCGGCGACACATCAACACTCGCAGACCCAACCGTCGTCAACGACCTCATCGATAACAGAATGAACCGGGCGTGATGGCGATGGATGGCGCGAACACCCCCGCAATCGCCCCGGTTCTGATCCTGCTTGGCCCTCCGGGAGCCGGAAAGGGCACCCAGGCCAGGATCCTCGAAGACAGGTTTGGTCTTGTGCAACTGTCCACCGGCGACCTGCTGCGCGCAGCCGTCGCCGCTGGCACCGATGCCGGCAAGCGCGCCAAGGCGGTGATGGAAACGGGCGGTCTGGTCAGCGATGACATCGTCATTGCGATCCTGCGCGACCGTCTGGCCGAAGCCGACTGCGCCAAGGGCGTCATCCTGGACGGCTTTCCGCGCACCACGGTGCAGGCCGAAGCGCTTGATGCGTTGCTGGCGGAAAGCGGCCAGCAGATCAACGCAGCCATCAGCCTGGAGGTGGACGATGCGGAAATGGTCACCCGGATCTCGGGCCGGTTCACCTGCGGCACTTGCGGCGAGGGCTATCACGACAGGTTCAAACCACCGACCAAGGCCGAAACCTGCGACAAATGCGGCGGCACGGATATGAAACGTCGTGCCGACGACAATGCCGAAACCGTTGTCAGCCGGCTGGAAGCCTACCACGCCCAAACCGCCCCGCTGATCACCTATTATGACGAAAAGGGGGCGTTGCACCGGGTTCCGGCGATGGGTGCAATCGACGAAATCTCGGCAGATCTGGCCAAGGTCGTGTCCAAAGCCACCGGCTGAGCCGCACCCGGTCAGCCCGACAGAATTCCCCGTCCGGAAACGGGCGGGCACCACGGCGCCCGGCAACGGGCATTAACGAGAAAGAGGAGGTCTCACATCATGGCGGATAAAACACCGCAAAGTGCTGCATCAGCGACCGAAGCCGATAAAGGCTATTGGGCGTCGAATGTACGCATCATCATCATCAGCCTGATCATCTGGGCAATCGTGTCTTTCGGGTTCGGCATTCTGCTGCGCCCTGCCCTGTCTGGCATCTCGGTCGGCGGTTCCGACCTGGGCTTCTGGTTCGCGCAACAAGGCTCGATCCTCGTCTTTCTGGCGCTGATCTTCTTCTACGCCTGGCGCATGAACAAGCTCGACCGTGAATTCGGCGTCGAGGAGGAATAATACATGGATCAATTTACCATCAACCTGCTGTTTGTGGGCGCAAGCTTCGCGCTTTACATCGGCATCGCGATCTGGGCCCGCGCCGGGTCCACTTCGGAATTCTATGCAGCGGGCCGCGGCGTTCATCCGGTCACCAACGGCATGGCCACGGCGGCCGACTGGATGTCGGCGGCCTCTTTCATCTCGATGGCGGGTCTTATCGCGTTTGTGGGCTATGACAACTCCACCTATCTGATGGGCTGGACCGGCGGTTATGTGCTTCTGGCGCTGCTTCTGGCACCCTATCTGCGCAAGTTCGGCAAGTTCACCGTCTCCGAATTCATCGGCGACCGATTCTACAGCCCGACGGCCCGCATGGTTGCGGTTGCCTGTCTCATCATCGCCTCGACCACCTATGTGATCGGACAGATGACCGGCGTGGGCGTGGCCTTTGGCCGTTTCCTTGAAGTGTCCAACACAACCGGTCTGCTCGTCGGAGCGGTCATCGTGTTTGCCTATGCCGTTTTCGGCGGCATGAAAGGTGTGACCTACACGCAGGTGGCGCAATACTGTGTGCTGATCCTGGCCTACACCATCCCGGCGATCTTTATCTCGCTTCAACTGACCGGCAACCCGATCCCGGCGCTGGGTCTGTTTGGCGATCACGTCGCAAGTGGCGAACCGCTGCTGACAAAGCTTGACCAGATCGTTCGTGAACTGGGCTTCAGCGAATATACCGCCCATCACACCGACACGCTTAACATGGTGCTGTTCACGCTGAGCCTGATGATCGGCACTGCCGGTCTGCCCCATGTCATCATGCGTTTCTTCACCGTTCCCCGCGTGGCCGACGCCCGCTGGTCGGCCGGTTGGGCGCTGGTGTTCATCGCGCTGCTGTATCTGACGGCCCCGGCTGTCGGCGCAATGGCTCGCCTGAACATCACAGAGCTGATGTGGCCCAACGGCACGGATGGCGAAGCCGTTTCGGTGCAGATGATTGCCGAAGATGACGAGTATGACTGGATGGCCACCTGGCAGAAAACCGGTCTTCTCGGCTTTGAGGACAAGAACGGTGACGGCCGCATCCAGTATTACAACGATGCCAATCCCGAAATGCAGGCCAAGGCGGCAGAAAACGGCTGGGAAGGCAATGAGCTGACCAACTTCAACCGTGATATTCTGGTGCTTGCGAACCCTGAAATTGCCAACCTGCCGGGTTGGGTGATCGGCCTGGTTGCGGCGGGTGGTCTTGCGGCCGCGCTTTCAACGGCTGCCGGTCTGCTTCTGGCAATTTCCTCGGCTGTCAGCCACGACCTGATCAAGGGTCAGCTGAATCCGTCGATCTCGGAAAAAGGCGAGCTGTTGTCGGCGCGTATCGCCATGGCGGTTGCCATTGTTGTGGCCACCTATCTGGGTCTCAATCCTCCGGGGTTTGCCGCGCAAACCGTGGCGCTCGCCTTTGGTCTTGCCGCGGCGTCGATCTTCCCGGCGCTGATGATGGGCATCTTCTCGAAGAAGGTGAACAACGTGGGTGCCGTGGCCGGGATGTTGGCAGGTCTGGTTGTGACGCTGGTCTACATCTTCCTGCACAAGGGTTGGTTCTTCATCCCCGACACGAACAGCTTCACCGATGCTGATCCGCTGTTGGGCACCATCCAGTCGACATCCTTCGGCGCGGTTGGGGCCATGATCAACTTCGTCGTGGCCTATGTCGTTGCCGGCATGACCAAGGAGACCCCGCAGGAGATCAAGGACCTGGTCGAAAGCGTCCGGTTCCCCCGTGGTGCCGGCGCGGCCCAGGACCACTGATCGTGGACAGGCCGGGACCATGCCGGTCCCGGTCTACGCCCCAAGCTTTCGCTCCTGTCCGGACACGTTCGGGCAGGAGTTTCTTTGAAATGACGGGACGGACAGACCCATGACCCTCACTCCGGACGAGCTGAAACGCTTTCTCGATGGCATCCATCCTTATGACACCCTGCCCGCCCCCCGGCTTGAGGCGATCCTGCCCGAAATTCGGCAGGAAACGGCATCGGTCGGAACCTCGATCTACGAATTGGGCGATGACCTTCAGGGTCTTTATATCATTCATCAGGGCGAGGTAGAGATCCAGGACGCAAATGGCGTTCAGGTGTCCCTGCTCGGCCCAAGAAATTCTTTTGGCGAGCGTGGCTTGCTGCGTGGCGGGGTGGCAGTGACACAGGCTCGCGCGGTCACGGACAGCCTGCTTCTGGTGCTGCCGCGCGATGTTCTGGTGCAGTTAATCGACGACAGTGACACCGCCGCACGTTTCTTCAACAGGAAGGGTCCGGTCCGTCCACGCCGCCATGATCTTGCCACCACCATGGTCGACACACTGATGGCGCGTCAGCCCGTCACCTGCCCCCCCACCGCCACGGTGCAGGACGTCGCCCGGCAGATGCGCAAGGCACACACCTCGTCTGTCTGCGTCACCGACGCCAGCAAATTGACCGGCATCGTCACCTCGCGCGATCTGGCGGAAAAGGTGGTGGCCGAGGGGTTGCCCGCCACCACGCCTGTGGCACAAGTGATGACCCCGGACCCCGTGACATTGTCGCCCTCCTCCATCGGATCGGACGTTCTGCACATGATGCTTGAACGTCGCATCGGCCATGTGCCGGTGACAGAGGCCGGTCTTTTGGTCGGCATCGTCACCCAGACCGATCTGACCCGGTTCCAGGCGATCAGTTCCGCCGAATTGGTGGCCGAGGTTTCCAGCGCCGAAGATGCCGCGCGCATGGCCGAGATCACCGCCCGCATCCCGCGCCTTTTGGTGCAACTGGTGGCAGGCGGCAACCGGCACGAGGTTGTAACTCGGCTGATCACCGACATTGCCGATACCGCCACACGGCGCCTGCTGACGCTGGCCGAGCAAGCCATCGGCCCCGCGCCGGTGCCCTATCTTTGGCTGGCCTGTGGCAGTCAGGGCCGTCAGGAACAGACCGGCGTCAGCGATCAGGACAATTGCCTGATCATCGACGATGCCGTGACCGAAGCGCAAATGGCCTACTTCCACGACCTCGCGCAGTTTGTCTGCGACGGGCTGAACACCTGCGGCTATGTCTATTGTCCTGGCGACATGATGGCCAACAACCCCCGCTGGTGCCAGCCGCTGAAGGTCTGGCAGGGCTATTTCCAAGGCTGGATCAACCGCCCCGATCCAGAGGCACAGATGCTGGCCAGCGTGATGTTTGACCTGCGCCCGATCGGCGGAACCACCTCGCTGTTTGACGGGCTGCAAACCGAGACGCTGAAAGCCGCCTCCGACAACTCGATCTTCGTGGCGCATATGGTGACCAACTCGCTGAAACATGCGCCACCCCTGGGGCTGCTGCGCGGTTTCGCCACAATCCGTTCGGGCGAGCACAAGAACCATGTCGATCTGAAGCATAACGGGGTCGTGCCGGTGGTCGATCTTGGGCGGATCTACGCCCTTCGGGGGCAGCTTACACAGGTCAATACCCGCGCGAGATTGGCATCTGCGATCGCGGCGGGGGTGTTGTCGGCATCAGGTGGGCAGGACCTTCTGGACGCTTACGATCTGATTGCAGAGCGGCGCTTGGCGCATCAGGCCGCTCGGGTTCGCGGAGGGTCCGCGCCGAACAACTATCTGTCGCCTTCGGATCTGTCGGATTTTGAACGCAGCCATCTGCGTAACGCCTTTGTCGTGGTCAAGACGATGCAATCTGCCATCGGGCATGGCCGCGGAATGCTGGGATAGCGCTGGCACGTCAGCCAAAAATAGCATTGCTTTCCTGTCGTTTCGGGGGAGAGTCATCAATACGGGCAGGCTTTGGAGCGGCAACCATGAAATGCTACGCCTTGGGCCTTGCTGGAAAAGACCATTAAAGGGAAGAGTAAGCGATGTTTCTGGAACTGATCGCCACCTTCGTGGCCGGCATTGCGGGGGCGGGCATAATGATGCTGCTCAACCGGATAACCGGAAACCGTTTGCCCCGCTGGCTGGTCCCGGTCGCGGCAGGGGCGGCGATGCTGACCATGACCATCTCCAGCGAATATGCGTGGTACGGGCGCACGACGCAGAACATGCCAGACCGGCTTGAGGTGATCGAAACCGTCGAAAGCCGTGCTGCATACCGTCCCTGGACCTATGTCGTGCCTTATATCAACCGCTTCATCGCCCTGGACCGCGCCGGGGTGCAGGCCAATGCCGAACAACCGCAGATGCGGCTGGCCGATCTGTTGTTCTACGGTCGCTGGAAGCCCACCACAGCCGTTCAGATCATGGTGGATTGCGACCGCAACGCCCGCGCCGATCCAGGCGAAAGCGGGCTGGAAACGCAAAACCTGCGCTGGCGAGAGGTCGGCGCGGACGATCCTTTTGTCGCGTCGATCTGTAAAGAGGGGTAGCGCATGTTTTCTTTGCGAACGCGGGTCTTTCTGTTCTTCTGCCTCATCGCGGTAAGCGGTCTGGCAATCCTGTGGGGCGCATTATGGCTTGGCGTGTCGCGCAACCCTGACGATCTGAGCGGCGCAATCGTGCTGGCGGGTATTTCGGGCAGCTTTGCGCTGACCGCACTTACCGTCGCGGCTTGGTTGGCCTTTGACGAAATCGTGGTGAAGCCGATCCAGCGGCTGGCGGCCTCAATGCGCACACGCGCCCATACCGGCGTGGATGTCGACGTGGACACATATTCGGCGCGATTTCTGGGTGACCTTGCCCCGGCGGTTCACGCGGTCACCCGCCGGATTTCCGACAGCGCCATGGAGACCGCGCGCGCCGTCACATACGAAACCTCGCGGCTGGCCGAGGAAAAGACCCGCCTGACCGCCCTGCTGACCGAAATTCCCGTGGCCACAATTCTGGCCAATGCCGCGCATCAGATCGTGCTGTATGACGGACAGGCCGCCGAGGTTCTGGCCCAGGGCGGGGTGCCCCGGCTCAATGCGCCGCTATTTGACTATTTCGACGAAAACAGCCTGCGTGCCGGGCTGGACCGGATGAACAAGACCGGGCTGGAACAGAAATTCGAGTTGAAAGGCCTGGACGACGGGCTGGTCTTCGAAGCCGTGCTCAAATCGCTGGACGATGGCGACTACATGCTTCTGATAGAGGGGCAGACCATGCACGCCTCCCCCAACGTCGCGCGTCCGCTGGTCTATGATTTCGAGCTTCTCGGACAACGCCCGACCGGCGATCTGGCCACAACGCCGCTGCGGTCCTTGGTTTATACGGTGTTTGATACCGAAACGACCGGCCTGTTGCCGCATAAAGACGAGATCGTCCAGATCGGTGCCGTGCGCATCGTCAATGGCCGCATTGTTGCCGGCGAAGAGATCAACCAGTTGGTCAATCCCGGCATTCCGATCCCTGCATCCACGACGCAGGTGCATGGCGTATCCGACAGGATGGTGCAGGACGCCCCCGATATTGTCCGCGCAGCCGGCCGGTTTCACCACTTTGCCCGCAATTCGGTGATCGTGGCGCATAACGCGCCCTTCGACATGGCTTTTCTGCGCCGCCATGCCGGGAAATGCGGATTGGTCTGGGATCACCCCATTCTGGACACGGTGCTGCTGTCGGCGGTGCTGTTCGGGGCAAACGAGCCGCATACGCTGGACGCGCTGTGCAAGCGCCTGAAAATAGAGATCCCCGAGAGGCATCGCCACACGGCGCTTGGCGACGCGATTGCCACGGCCCAGGCGCTGGTGCAGATGTTGCCGATGCTCGAAGGCTGCGGTATGCGCAGCTTTGGCGATGTCATCGAAGAGACGCGCCGTCATGGACGATTGTTGCAGGACATGAATTAATAGCGCCTTCGCCGGGGTTCGCTCAGCCCTGTGCAGCGCCTGCCTGCCGGGCCAGCGCAAGCGCACCGTCAAGCGCGGTGCCGACCGGCGGCGCGACTGCCTCTGATAATTGCGCGGGCAAAGCGCGGGTATAGAGCGGTCCCAAGCCTCCCAACAGACATAACCGCGCACCGGGTCGCCAACCAAGCCTGTGCAGTCCGCGCTCGATCCACCCTGCCCCGGTGTTCAACAGATCGGCGGCAGCCGGGTCTCCCGCATCCAATGCTTCGGCGATCAAGGGGGCAAATACCGCAAAATCCGCTGGGGTGGCGGTTGACGCGAACCGCACAAGCGCGGCCGGATCGTTGCCGAACCTGTCCATCACCTTGGCAACCAGCGCCGACGGCTCTGCCAGCCCGTCACGAACATGCAAGGCACGCGCCAGCAGCGCCCGGCCAAGCCAAGCCCCCGACGCTTCATCCCCCAGCACGAGTCCCCAACCGCCCACACGCCGGACCGTGCCTTGCTGACGGCCAGCGAGGAAAGAGCCTGTTCCCAACCCAGCGACAAACCCGTCGCCAGATGGCCCCAAAGCCCCCGCGACGGCGCACTCAAGATCTTCGCTTGCCGTGACCTCGCCAAGCAGGTCGTCAAGCGCCCGGCTCAAGGCGGTTGCGTCACTGCTGCTGACAATCCCTGCGGCACCGATATGTGCGCGCGCATGGCGCAGCTCTGCCTCGGCAAGACCGGCCTTCACCGCACATGATCGCAAGACCGCGCGGATCGCGGCAATGGTCCGGGCCGGATCGGTGGTCCAGTTGCACCCCGGTGCGGCGGTCTCGACCCGGCCCCGCGGGCCTTCGATGACTGCCCGGCACAATGTGCCACCGCTATCGACGCCAATGAACAACTGTGATTTCCGCATTCCGCCCCTCGCACCGCCACTCACCCTGATAAGGGGACGCGGCAGCAGAGGCCAGACACGAAGCCTGAATTAAGCGGTAGGCGGCCCACCGCATGGCTGCTGTCGTAGCGTGGCCGCATGACGCCTTGGCACCATCGCCAGATATTGCCTACCGTGGTTCGCTGCGAAGGCCCTTGAAGATCGTGTAGCACATCACCAGCATGAGGACCGAGAATGGCAGGCCGGTGGCTGTAACACCCGCCTGTAGGGCTGACAAACCACCACCGATCAAAAGCACAATGGCGATCAGCCCTTCGACGACACACCAGAAGATGCGCTGTGGCACCGGGGCATCGACCTTGCCACCCGCCGTGATCGTATCGACCACAAGCGAACCGGAATCCGAGGATGTCACGAAAAACACAAGCGCAAGGAAAATGGCGATCGTCGAGGCGACCTTGGTGAATGGCAATTCGTTGAGCATGCCAAAGAGCGAAAGCTCGGGCGAATAACTGTCGATCACATTGGCCTTGACCAGCGACGTTTCGGGGCTGGTAATAATCTGATCAATCGCAACACCGCCGAACACCCCCATCCAGATGAAGATGATAAGCGACGGGATCAGCAAGACGCAGATGATGAACTCTCGCACCGTGCGGCCTCGGGAAACGCGGGCGATGAACATGCCGACGAACGGTGCCCAAGAGATCCACCACGCCCAATAGAACGCGGTCCAGCTTTCGCGATACGCATCGTCCGTGCGACCAATCGGGTTCGACAGCGGAATGATTTCACGGGTGTAGGCAAGCAGCCCTGTCCAAAACCCGTTCAGACCAACCAGAGTCGGACCAACGAGGAGGACAAAGAAAAAGAACAGGACCGCAAGGATCATGTTGAACTCAGAAAGAACTTTCACGCCGCCATCAAGGCCGCGATAGACCGACACCAGCGCCACCGCCGTCACCAGAATGATGATGACTACCTGTGCGTTGGTCGAGATTTCCAGCCCGAAGGCAAAGTTGAAACCTGCATTGGCCTGTTGTGCGCCAAGGCCCAGGGACGTCGCCAGCCCGAACAGCGTGGCAAAAACCGCCAGAATATCGATGCAATGGCCCCACCAGCCCCAGACGCGATCACCCAGGATCGGGTAAAAGCAAGAGCGGATAGAGAACGGCAAACCCTTGTTATAGGTGAAAAGCGCCAATGCCAGCGCCATGATGGCATAGACGGCCCAGCCGTGCAGCCCCCAGTGGTAGAAGGTTGCCGCCAGCCCCATGGCGCGCGCGGCCTCGACGTTTTCGGCGATGATGCTGCCATCTTCCGCAATGGGAGAGGCAACGCCCAAGGGCCCCGAGACGTTCATATGGTAGACAGGTTCAAGAACCCCGAAAAACAGCAGGCCGATCCCCATACCGGCCGCGAAAAGCATCGCAAACCATGCCAGATAGGAATATTCCGGCACGGCGTCCTGTCCGCCCAGCTTGACCTTCGACATTGGCATAAAGATCAATGCGATACAGAATATCACGAAGAAATTCACGACGATCATGAAGAACCAGTCAAGTTTGCTGATCGAAAAGTCGCGTACCGCCGCGAATGTGGCCCCCGCCTGCTGCGGAAAGATCAGTGTGAGGATCACAAAGACGACTGCGGTGAGACCGGAAATGACAAATACCGGATTGTGAATATCGAACCCCAGAGGTCCAAGATTGCCGTCTATATTGTCTTGGCCAATCTCAAAATCCGTTTCGATTTCGCCACTGTCGCTTGCCGGATCTACCATGGGGTCTCCTGCTGTGTTCAGTTTCCAGCGTACATTTGCACGTCCGTCTCGTATCTTTTTCTATCGGTGCAGAGTTGCACGCTCACCTGCACACTGCAAGTTTTACGGGTAAGCGTCTTGGCTTGTCCTCTGGATTGGGCGTGGTCCGCGGCTTGGTCTTCGCTGCCGCGCGCCGCTTCATGCCCCGAGAAAACGAGGCCATTTGGGCACGCATCGCGGCGCGCCTGGATCGGTTGAAAAGGGAGGTTTTCGGCGCTGCCGGCCATGCGGCGCGACGCTTGGGACGGGCGGCCGGACTGGGCCGCCCCGACGTTTGCTTTGTCCTCTCGCGGCGGGATCTGCCCGAGGCTTGAACCGCCGATCGTGGCGCTGCGATCAACCGCGCCCGATATAGGGCATCGCGCTGGCCATCACGGTCATGAACTGGACGTTCGCCTCTAACGGCAGCGACGCCATATGCAGGACGGATTTGCCAACATTGGACACATCCATCACCGGCTCTACCGCGATGGACCCATCGGCCTGCGGCACGCCCTTGGTCATCTTGCGCGCCATCTCTGTCAGCGCATTGCCAATGTCGATCTGACCGCAGGCGATGTTGAACGCCCGGCCGTCCAGTGAAAGCGAACGTGTCAGCCCGGTGATCGCGTGTTTGGAGGCCGTATAGGGCGCCGAGCCCCAGCGCGGCACATGCGCCGAGATCGACCCGTTATTGATGATCCGTCCGCCCTGCGGATCCTGCCGCCGCATCTGGCCAAAGGCCGCACGGGCGCACAGGAACGACCCATTCAGGTTGACGCTCATCAGGTTCATCCAATCCTCGACGGCGATCTCGTCAATGGGCGCGCCTGGCAGGCTGACGCCGGCATTGTTGAACAGCGCATCCACCCGCCCCCATTCACCCGCCGCCTTGGCGAAGATCGCGTCGACCTCATCCGGCACGGTCACGTCACCTGACAGCACCAATGCGTTTTCATAGTTGCCAGCGGTGTCTTCCAGCGCCTGCGCGCGGCGACCGACAAGGCCGACCTTCCAGCCCGCGTCCAGAAACGTGTGCGCGGTGGACTGTCCGATACCGCTGCCCGCGCCGGTAATGATGATGCTTTTGGGGTCGCTCATGTGTCAGGCCCTTTAATGGTTGTCGCGTGGCAGGTTGCGAACAACCCGTTGATAGGTGGTGGCCAGTTCCAGACAGCCGCCATCCGAAAGCTGCCCGACATGGGTGCGGTAGATCTCTTGCCACGGGGTTTGGCTGGTGATCTCTGGCGCGTCCCACGCGTCAATGCGCGCCTGCCAGTCAGCGTCATCCACCAGCGCATTCAGCGTCGAGTCGTTGAGGTTCAATCGTACACGGTCGCCGGTTTTCAGATAGGCCAGACCGCCGCCCACCACCGCCTCGGGCGAGGCATTCAGGATCGAGGGGCTTTCAGACGTGCCTGACTGTCGGCCATCCCCCACGGTGGGCAAGTGCTGCACGCCGCGCTTGATCACGGCATCCGGCGGCTGCATGTTCACCACCTCGGCAGAACCGGGATAGCCCACACAGCCAACGTTGCGGATAAACAGGATGCAGTTCTCGTCAATCTCCAGCGACGGGTCGTTCAACCGGTCGTGGTAATCTTCGGGGCCTTCAAAGACGATGGCCCGCGCCTCGTAGATGCCTTCGCTGCCGGGGTCGGACAGGAAGCGTTTCTGGAAGTCCGGCGAAATGACCGAGGTTTTCATCAGCGCTGAGTCAAACAGATTGCCGGTCAGCACAAGAAAGCCTGCATTCTTCCGCATCGGATCATCGTAAGTCTTGATGACGCGCGTATCGCGGCTTTCCCAGCCGGACAGGTTCTCGCTCATGGCTTTGCCGGTGACGGTCATCACGCCTTCGTGCAGGCGGCCCGCCTTTTTCAGCTCTCCCATCACGGCAGGCACCCCGCCCGCGCGGTAGAAGCTTTCGCCCAGATATTCGCCCGCGGGCTGCATATTGACCAGCAGCGGCACATCGAAGCCGATCTTCTGCCAATCGGTCACATCCAGTTCCACCCCGGCATGACGTGCAACGGCCTGCAAATGCGGCGGTGCGTTGGTCGATCCGCCAATCGCGGAGTTCACGACAATGGCGTTTTCGAACGCCTCGCGCGTCAGGATGTCCGAGGGTTTGAGGTCGTCATAGACCATATCAACGATGCGGCGACCGGTCTGGTAAGCCATGTTCATCCGCTCGCGGAACGGTGCGGGGATCGCCGAACAGGTGGTGAGCGACATGCCCAGCGCCTCGGCCATGGCGTTCATCGTACTGGCGGTGCCCATCGTGTTGCAATGGCCCAAGCTGGGGGCGGACGCGCAGACCCGGCTCATGAATTCTTCGTAGTCGATCTTGCCTTCGGCCAGCAGGCGGCGGCTTTCCCAGACGATGGTGCCGGACCCCGCCAGTTTGCCGTTCCACCAGCCGTCCAGCATCGGGCCACCGTTCAGCGCAATGGCGGGCAGATCTACCGTTGCGGCCCCCATCAGCATGGCCGGCGTGGTCTTGTCACAGCCGGTTGTCAGCACCACGCCGTCAATCGGATAGCCATGCAGCACCTCGACAAGGCTGAGATATTGCAGGTTGCGGTCCAGCGCAGCCGTCGGCCGTTTGCCGGTTTCCTGGATCGGATGCACCGGAAATTCCATCGGGATGCCGCCTGCGTCGCGGATGCCCGCCTTGACCCGGTCCATCAGGAAAACGTGGATCTTGTTGCACGGCGTCAGGTCACTGCCGGTCTGGGCAATGCCGATCACGGGACGTTCGCCCTGCAATTCGTCGCGGGTGAAAGCCTGGTTCTGATACCGCTCGACATAGAGCGCGGTCATGCCGGGATTGTTGGGATTATCGAACCATTCCTGAGACCGGAATCGCTTGTTTGCACGCGTATCGCTCATGTCGGTGAATCTCCCTGCGGATCGTATACGTTGGCTTCAGGTCCACCCTGTCAATTTGGTATACCATTTGCAAGAGCGTTTTAGAGACAAGGCACAAGGCCCCGGATCAGGTCCGGGGCGGGTTGCGATCCGAGGCCTGCGTTACAACCCAGACTCGGCAAAAGAGGCGCGTCAGGTGAAGGCGCTTTTCGCGCCAGCACTTTCCTGAGTGCGAAAGATCGAGGACACATCGCTGGCAGGCGGTAATGGCAGGCGGACCGGCACCTGTTCCAGCCGAGGCGTCAGGCAGGGCGTTCCTGTGACCAGGCGGGACTGCACGTCTTGCCACAATTCGGCCTGTGACAGGCGGTGGAAGTAGGAATTCGATCCCAGCAGCGGCCATGCGTCAGCACTTGCAAGTTCGTAAAACAGGATCAGCCGGTTGCGATCACTGAGGTTCGGCGCGGACCCGTGCAGCGTGCGGACGTGATGCACGGTCATGCTGCCCGCCTTTCCGGTCAGGGTGACGGCGCGATCCCGGTGGAAATCCGGATCATCCGGATCGACCGCCCCCGCGAACACGTCGTTCATCTTGTGACTGAGGACCGGGCCGCGATGTGATCCGGGGATGACCATCAACGGCCCGTTATCCTCGGTCACGTCTTCCAGCATCAGGCCAAAGGCCAAGAGGTCGTCGTTCGTGTGTGGATAAAAGGCCCAATCCTGATGCCATTCCACCGCGCGCCCACCGCCCGGTGCCTTGGTGTTCAGCTTGGAGGTCAGGATCATCGTGTCCGGTCCCAGAAGATCGTTCAGCACCTGCGTCATCTTCGAGTTTCGCAGAACATCCCAGAAATAGGGGTTCTGTTTATGCGGCACCTTCACCCGCGTCAGGCGCGGTGTTTCGGCGCTATGACCGCGATCCAGATCGTAAAGCGCATTGCTTTCGCGCACGTTGCGCGACCCCTCGATATAGTCGTAGGTCAGGCGTCGCAATTCGGCCAACTGGTCTGCACTGACGGCATCCTCAACCAGCAAATAGCCATTCTCGGCGTAGTCGCATTTCTGTGCGTCGCTTAGCATGGTCTCACCTCCCTTGGCGTTGTGATCAACTCTTGGCGTGTTTGGCCACGATTGCTGCCAGATCCAATCCATTCATCTCGGCGACATGATCCGCAAGCATCGGGACGTAGTGATCGCCCTTGCCCGCGCCTTCGGCCAGCGTGAAGTAGTGCTTGATTGCAGCGCCCATGATATTGGCCACGCCAGCATCGCTGGCCATGTTTGCGGCGTAGCGCACATCCTTGGAGGCGTTGGAAATGGCGAACTTATGCGCGTCACGATCCCGGCCCACGGCAAATTTCATGAACGTGTCGAAGAACCCGTTGCTCAACCGGCTGGAGCCGATCACCTGTTCGATCATCTGCGGTGCCAGACCGACACCCGCACCCAGCGTCACTGCCTCTGCATATAGCGCGGCATAGCCCATCGAGATGAAATTCATGATCAGCTTCATCTGATGCGCTGACCCGGTCTCGCCCACATGGTTGATATTCCCGGCCCAACATTCGACGACCGGCAGGATCTTTCGATAGGTCGCCTCATCGCAGCCGATCATCGCGTCCAGCGTGCCCTCTTCGGCCTCTTTCGGCGTGCGGCCCAGCGGGGCATCGACCAGCGTCATGCCCTTCTCGGCCAGGTCTGCCGCCAGGGCGGTGGTCGAGGTCGGATCCGCTGTGGTCGCATCCAGCACGATCAGCCTCTCGCGTCCGCCTGCCAGGATGCCGTCTTCGCCGCGAATGATCGCCTCTACCTGGGGCGAGTTGGACAGGCACAGATGGATCATGTCGCATTGCGCCGCCATCTGTGCGGGGGCCTGGACCTCGGTCGCGCCTTTTGACAGCAGATCTTCGACCGGCACGCGGTTGCGGTTGCCCTTCACCACCAGCGGATAGCCGCCTCGCAGGATGTTGGCCGCCATGCCGTGCCCCATATGGCCCACGCCGATGAAGCCGATGACTGGTTTGTCATTCATTGTTTTCCCTCCCAATTCACAACGATACCGAAATGCCGCCATCCACGAACAGCGTATGCCCGTTGACAAAGGTCGACGCGTCCGAACACAGGAACACACACGCGCCCACCAGCTCGTCGATCTGGCCCCATCGGCCGGCGGGGGTACGTTTTTCAAGCCAGGCGCTGAACTCCGGGTCCGCGACAAGCGCCGCATTCAGCGGCGTGTCGAAATACCCCGGCGCGATGGCATTGCAGGTCAGGCCGTGCTTGGCCCAATCGGTCGCCATGCCTTTGGTCAGGTTCGCCACCGCCCCTTTTGAGGCCGTGTAGGGCGCGATTCCGGGTCGGGCCAGCGCGGTTTGAACGCTGGCGATGTTGACGATCTTGCCGCGCCCGCGCCCGATCATGTGCCGCGCCACCGCCTGCCCGACATAAAAAACCGAATTCACATTCGTCTGCATCAGCGTATCAAACCTGTCGGGTGGGAAATCTTCCAACGGACTGCGGTGTTGCATGCCCGCATTGTTCACCAGAATATCGAAAGCGCCATGTTCGGCTTCGAACCCGTCAATCCCGCTTGCCACCGCCTTGGCGTCACAGACGTCAAAGACCAGCGTATCCACGCTGTAGCCCTCGTTGCGCAGGGTTTGCGCGGCGTCTTCCAGCCGTTCGGCGTTACGGGCGTTCAGAACAACGCTTGCGCCTGCCTGCGCCAATCCACGCGCCAGCGCAAAGCCAATGCCCATGGATGACCCGGTGACCAAAGCCCTGCGACCGGTCAGATCGAAAATTTTCATGTAGTCTCCTTCGCTGTGGATCCGACAGCATTGATGAAACCGCCAAAAGGCTGCTTGATGATCTCGAAAAATGGTATACCATTTCGACCGCAATGCAAGCCGCGACGAACGACCGGACCACCGGGCGGCACGCAGGGAGACAACAATGACCGTGAGCTTCACAACAACCGCCCAGCGGACGCGCTGGCACATGGCCGGGGGACGGCTTGGCGAACGGGATGTTGCGCCCACATGCTGACTTTTGTGACCGCTTTCTTGGTCCTGCGCCACTCCGCAAGACCCGATGTCAGGGGGAAGACGGGTTTCGGGGCGTCCGTTACGTCCGGAAAGCTCTATGCTGGCGGGGCGCTTTACGGCGTGAACCTGTCCGGCGCAGCGCGATGCCGGATCAACCATAAAACGGTCACGTCGATGCTGGTGGTTGTCATGCTGGCCATTGTTTTTGCCACGGGAACAACATGAAGATCACCGCGCTGGAAACCATTCGCATTGCCGAACGACCAAACCTTCTGTGGTTACAGGTCCATACGGACGAAGGCATCACGGGGCTGGGCGAAACCTTTCGCGGTGCCGCAGCGGTCGAGGCCTATATCCACGAGACGCTGGCCCCACGCATGCTGGGCGAAAATCCCGCCCGGATCGAACATCTGTCGCAGCGCGCCAAGGGCTATCTGGGGTTCCGGTCTTCGGGCGTAGAAGTGCGCGGCAATTCGGCCTTTGACATCGCGCTTTACGACCTCTGGGGCAAGGCAACCGGGCAACCCGTGGCGCAGCTTCTGGGCGGGTTCACGCGCGACCGCATCCGCACCTACAACACCTGTGCCGGCACCGAATACATGAAGACCGATACCGGGCAGCGGACTGCCAATTTCGGGCTGAGCAAGGGCGGCGAATATGACGACTTGAACGGATTTTTGCACCGCGCAGACGAGCTGGCGCATTCCCTGCTGGAGGATGGTATAACAGCCATGAAGATCTGGCCATTCGACTTCGCGGCCGAAAAGACCGGCGGGCAAGACATCACGGCCGAGGATCTGAAATCCGCGCTGGAACCTTTCGACAAGATCCGCAAAGCCGTGGGCGACAGGATGGAAATCATGGTCGAGTTCCACTCGATGTGGAAGCTGCTGCCCGCGATGAAAATCGCCCGCGCGCTTGCGCCATACGGCACCTATTGGCACGAAGACCCGATCAAGATGGACAGCCTTGCGCTGCTGAAACGCTATGCCGAGGCCAGCGAAGCGCCAATCTGCGCGTCAGAAACCCTGGGCGAGCTTGGCGCTTTCCGGGACCTGCTGGAAACCGGCGTTGCGGGCATCATCATGCTGGACATCGCCTGGTGCGGCGGGCTGACCGAAGCCCGTAAAATCGCCCATATGGCCGAAGCCTGGCACCTGCCCGTGGCACCGCATGATTGCACCGGGCCTGTGGTACTGACAGCCTCCACTCACCTGTCCTTGGCTGCGTCCAACGCCTTGGTGCAGGAAAGCGTGCGTGCCTACTATCGCACTTGGTATCGCGATCTTCTGACCGCGCTTCCCGATATATCCGGCGGCACCATCACCGTCCCTCCCGGCCCAGGCCTGGGGACAGAACTCAATCCCGACCTCGACCAAGCCTTCAACACCTCTCGCAGGATTTCAACGAAAGACGAACGATGACACATGCAACCTATTCCGGCATCTGGCCGGTCGCGCCGACCCCTTTCAACCCCGATGGCAGCCTTGATCTGCCGGGCATGCGCCGCGTTCTGGATTGCATGATCGACCAGCATGTCGACGGCATCTGTATCCTGGCGAATTACTCGGAACAGTTTCTGATTTCCGATGCGGAGCGCGAGACGCTGACCCGTCTTAGTCTGGAGCATGTCGCGGGACGCGTGCCGGTGATCGTGACCATCAGCCATTACGCGACCCCCATTGTGGTCGAGCGCGCGCAACTGGCCAAGGATCTGGGCGCGCATAGTGTCATGATGATGCCGCCCTATCACGGTGCCCTGCTGAAAGGCACAGCCGAGCAGACGTATGAGCAGTTCGCCGCAGTGGGCGAGGTTGGCATTCCGATCATGTTGCAGGACGCGCCCCTGTCCGGTGTCGATCTGCCTGTGCCGCTGCTGGTTCGGATGGCAAACGAGATCGAGATGCTGAAGCTGTTCAAGATCGAATGCCCACAGGCCGCCGCCAAGCTGCGCAGCCTGATCGCCGAAGGTGGTGCCGCGATCGAAGGCCCGTTTGACGGTGAAGAGGCCATCACCCTGCTGGCCGATCTGGATGCCGGTGCCACGGGCACGATGACCAGCGCGATGATCCCAGACCTGATCAAGCCCATCCTGACTGATTTCCTTGCCGGAAACCGACAGGCGGCCATTGACGGCTATGCCCGCGTGCTGCCAGCTGTGAACCATGAAAACCGGCAATGCGGTTTCCGGGCGGCCAAGGCGGCCATGCTCGAAGGTGGCGTGATCGCGTCCGACTTCTGCCGCCATCCGGTCGCGCCGCTGCACGCGGACACCCGCGCGATGTTGCTGGAACTGCTCCGCCCGCTTGATCCCGTGGTCCTGAAATGGGGGAAATGACAGCATGAGCATCGCGTCCGCCATCGACGCATTGACGCCGATATTCGGCGACCGGCTGGCCACGTCGGACGCGCTGCGCGAACAGCACGGCACGAATGAAAGCCATTTCGCGCTGACCCTTCCGGATGCCGTGGTCTTTCCCGAGACCACGCAGGAAGTGTCCGAGCTTATGCACCTGTGCAATACGCATGACTGCCCGGTCGTGGCCTTTGGGACCGGCACCTCTCTGGAAGGTCATCATCTGGCCGTTCAGGGCGGCGTCAGCCTTGATATGAGCCGGATGAACAAGGTCTTGCAGGTCAATGCCGAGGATCTGGATGTCGTGATCCAGCCTGGCTTGACCCGCGAAGAGCTGAATGTGGATCTGCGCGCGACGGGCCTGTATTTCCCCATCGACCCCGGCGCCAATGCCTCGCTGGGCGGGATGGCGGCAACGCGGGCCTCTGGCACGACGGCGGTGAAATTCGGCACGATGAAGGACAATGTTCTGGCGTTGGAGGTCGTTCTTGCCGATGGCCGGGTGATCCGCACTGGATCCCGCGCGCGCAAAACCAGCGCGGGCTATGACCTGACGCGGCTGATCGTCGGCTCCGAAGGCACGCTTGGCATCATCACCGAACTGACATTGCGCCTGCAAGGCCAGCCAGAGGCCGTATCCGCCGCCACCTGCCGGTTTGCCTCGGTCGAGGATGCGGTGAACTGTGTCATCACCACGATCCAGACCGGCATTCCCATGGCCCGGATCGAACTGGTCGATGAGATGATGGTGCGCGGCTTCAACCTGCATATGAAGAAAGACCTGCCGGAAGCGCCACATCTGTTCCTCGAATTTCAAGGCTCGCCCGCCAGTGTCGCCGAGCAGGCGGAAACCTTTGGCGCCATTGCCGAGGATTTCGGCGGCAATGGATTCAACTGGACCGACCGGGCCGAAGAGCGCAATGAATTGTGGAAGATGCGCCATAACGGGCATTACGCAAACAATGCGCTTGACCCCGGCAAAAAGACTTTGGCAACGGATGTCTGCGTGCCGATCTCGCAACTGGCAGAGGCCGTGACAACGGCACAAAGGCGCAGCCGCGAGCTGGGCATCACCTGCACCATCGTCGGCCATGTGGGCGACGGCAATTTCCATTGCGGGTGCCGGGTTGATCCCGCCGATGCCGAGGAACTGGCACGCGTCACCGGCTTTGCCGAAGAACTTGCCGATATGGCGCTGCGCCTGAATGGCACGGTCACCGGCGAACACGGAATCGGTCTTGGCAAGATGAAATACATGCAAAAAGAGCACGGGCCCGACGCTTTGGACGCCATGCGTGCGATCAAGATGGCGCTCGACCCCAAGAATATCCTCAATCCCGGCAAGATCCTGCCAGCGACCAATCATCATGGAGACACGAATGTTGCCTGCAACCAATGATCGCGCAACCGCCACACTGGTCGGCCGTATCTGGCGCGAGGGCGTGGGCCCGGCGCTGATCCGGCTGGACGGTGACGCCGTGATCGACATTACCAGCGCCGAGGCACCGACCATGCGCGACCTGCTGGAGCTTGACGATCCGGCAGCCTATGCGCGCAATGCGCCGGGCGCAAAGGTCACGACATTGACGGATCTGGTGGCTGGCTCTGTCGAGGGTGCGGACGGGCTACGCCTGCTGCCGCCCTGCGACTTGCAGGCGATCAAGGCCAGCGGCGTCACCTTCGCGGAATCCATGGTCGAGCGCGTGATCGAAGAACAGGCCGCAGGCAATGCCGACCGCGCGCAGGAAATTCGCCTGAAGGTGCTATCGGTGATCGGCGACTCTCTGTCGGGGATCGAACCGGGCAGCGATCAGGCCATGCAGGTCAAGGCCGTGCTTCAGAAAGAAGGCCTGTGGTCGCAATATCTGGAGGTCGGCATTGGCCCGGATGCCGAGGTCTTCACCAAGGCCCAGCCGATGGCCTCTGTCGGATACGGTGCCAGCGTCGGGCTGCACCCGATGTCACACTGGAACAACCCGGAACCGGAAATCGTGCTGGCCATCGACAGCCGCGGGCGCATTCTGGGCGCGACGCTTGGCAATGACGTGAACCTGCGCGATGTCGAAGGGCGCTCTGCCCTGCTGCTCGGCAAGGCCAAGGACAATAACGCGTCCTGTTCGATCGGACCGTTCCTGCGGCTGTTCGATGACAGCTACAGCATGGAAGACGTCCGCAAGGCAGAACTGACCCTGCGGGTCGAGGGCCGTGACGGCTTTGTCATGGACGGGCATTCCAGCATGACCAAGATCAGCCGCCGCCCCGAGGATATCGTCTCGCAGACGATCGGCAGGCATCACCAATATCCGGATGGGTTCATGCTGTTTCTGGGCACTCTGTTTGCGCCGATACAGGATCGTGACGCGCCGGGACAGGGCTTCACCCACAAGACCGGCGATGTGGTCACGATCAGCGAACCGTCCCTGGGGGCCTTGACCAATACCGTGCGCCTGTCCACCGAATGTCCCGAATGGACCTATGGCACCGGCGCGTTGATGCGCAGCCTTTCTGAAAGGGGACTGTTATGACCGGTGTCTATGACGAGACCCGCTGCTCTTTGGGCGAAGGCCCGCTGTGGCATCCGAATCTGTCCGCGCTGTTCTGGTGCGACATCAACAATCGTCGCATTCTGACGCGCGGCGTGGAAGACACTGCATTCTGGCAAATGGGTGAACATGTCTCCGCGCTCGGACGGTTGGGAAGCCGGCTTTTCGTGGCCGGGGAAACCGGGCTGTTCGCCTTTGACCCCGCCACCGGCGACCGCGAGGACATTGTGGCGCTGGAGGCCGAGAACGAGGTCACACGATCCAACGATGGCCGCGCCGACCCGTGGGGCGGGTTCTGGATCGGCACGATGGGCAAATCCGCCGAAGAGGGTGCGGGGACGATCTACCGCTTCTATCGCGGCGAGATCCGCGCGATGTATGGCAAGATCACCATTCCCAATGCGATCTGCTTTGCGCCGGACGGATCCTGCGGCTATTTCGCTGACACATCGACACGCCAGATCTGGCGGCAGCCGTTGAACCACAAGGATGGATGGCCAAAGGGCGATCCTGAAAAATTTGCCTTGTTGCCCCGCCCCGATGGCGCGGTCGTCGACACGGAAGGCAACCTGTGGTGTGCCAATTACGGCACCGGGCTGCTGACCTGCCATGACAAGGCGGGCAACCTGATCCAGCAGATCCAGATGCCTGCAAGTCAGGTGACCTGCCCCGCTTTTGGCGGCAAGGGAAGTTCGCGGATGTTCATCACCAGTGCCGCGCAAGGCCTGTCCGATCCCAGTCCCAAGGATGGCCAGACATTCGAGATCGAGGCCGATGGCGAAGGCCAGCAAGAATTTGAGGTGATCCTGTAAGATGAAGCGTTTTCTGACACTTGGCGAGTGTATGGTGGAGCTTGCCCCGGCGGGCGATCAACTTTACCACCAAGGCTTCGCCGGCGACACGTTCAACACCGCCTATTACGCGCGCCGCCTGCTCCCGCAGGACTGGACCGTCGGCTATTGCAGCGCCGTCGGTCAGGATGCGGTCTCTGACGACATGCTTGACCTGATGCGCGGCCATGGGATCGACATCAGCGGCGTTCGCAAGGTCGCGGACCGCACGCTGGGGCTTTACATGATCCAGTTGATAAATGGCGAGCGCAGCTTTTCCTATTGGCGCGGGCAATCAGCGGCCAAGCTGTTGGCCGACGATCCCGACTGGCTGGAAACACAACTGGACGGCGCGTCCATGGCGCAATTTTCGGGCATCACACTGGCGATCCTGTCGCCGGAAGGGCGCGAGGCATTCTGCGCCGCTTTGGCCCGCGCGCGCGCAAACGGAACGCATGTGGCCTTTGACACAAACCTGCGGCCACGGCTGTGGGAAGATGAGGCCACGATGCGCGCGGGCCTGCGCATGGGGGCCGAAGTGTCCGATACGGTCCTGCCTTCCTTTGACGAGGAAGAAGGGCTGTTTGGTGACGCCACACCGGCGGATACCATCGCCCGCTACCGCGACTGCGGCGCATCGACCATCGCGGTCAAGGATGGCGCGGGCACGCTGACCATCTGGGACAAGACCGAAGGCACACAGGAATTCCAGCCGGTCAAGATTGACCCGGTGATCGACACCACCGCCGCGGGCGACAGTTTTGGCGCGGGCTTTCTTGCAGGGCTCGCGATGGAACGCGGCATCGCAGCCTCGGCGCATCTGGCAATGGCCGTTGCAGCACAGGTGGTGCAGGCACGCGGCGCATTGGTGGATTTGGACATGACGGATATTGAAGGAGCACAGGCATGAACATTCTCATCATCGGGGGCGGCGGTCTGATCGGCCAGAAACTGGCGCATAAACTGATCGACAAGGGCGAGTTGCGCGGGCAGGAAATCACCGGCATGGTGCTGGCCGACATTGTCGATCCGGCCCTGCCCGACGCGCCGTTTCCCATCAGCGCCGCAAGCTGCGACATCGGCGAGCCTGCGGCTGTGGCCAATCTGATCGACAAGGACATCGACGTCATCTATCTGCTCGCGGCCGTGGTGTCGGGCCAGGCCGAAAGCGATTTCGACATCGGGATGCGGGTAAACCTGCATGGCGCGCTGAACGTGCTGGAACGGTGCCGGGCGCTGGAAACCACGCCCGTGGTGGTCTTCACCTCTTCAATGGCGGTGTTCGGCGGCGACGTGCCGGACCCGATCGAGGACTGGACCATTCCCAATCCGCAAACGTCCTACGGAACCCAGAAGGCCATCGGCGAACTGCTGGTCAACGATTATTCCCGCAAGGGGTTTATCGACGGGCGGGCCTTTCGGCTGCCGACAATCTCGGTCCGGCCCGGCAAACCGAACCTTGCCGCATCCAGCTTCATGTCCTCGATCTTCCGTGAACCGCTGAACGGGCAACAGGCGATCTGCCCGGTCGACAGGGATTTTGCGCATTTTTATCTGTCGCCACGGCGCTGCGTGGACAACCTGATCCGCGGCGCAGAGATCGACGGCGATGCGATGGGCACCAGCCGCACAATGATGATGCCGGGACGCACCTGGACCATCGGTCAGATGATCGATGCCATGACCGCGGTGGCCGGCCCAGAGCCTGCGCGCCTGATCCGCTTCGAGGATCAACCCGAAATCCAGGCCATCGTCAAAGGTTGGAAATTTGATCTCAACCCTGCAAAAGCCCTGTCACTGGGACTTTCAGCCGATGAGAGTTTTGAAGAAAATATACGCTATTATATGCAGGACGACCTGCCCCGGGCGTAAGACCCGGGGCCTCGCGGGGGCGCGTTAGCGGACGGGTGGCGTGGGCTTCGCAACATGTCCCAGCCGACGCTCCCGCCACCAGATATAGATGCCGGACCCCACGATGATCAGCGATCCGACAAGCGTCCAGATCGTCGGCCAGCTGTTGAATACCAGCACACCGGCGGCAGTGGCCGAGATCAACTGGACATAGGCCATAGGTGCCAGCAGGGACGCATCGGCCAACCGATGCGCCGCAGTCGCTGCCGCATGCCCGCCAAACCCGAACGCGCCGATGACAGCCATCACGATCCAGCCGATCGGGCTGTCAGGCCATTGCCAGCTTTGCATCACGAATGGCAATATGCAGATCACCGCCAGGCCGCTGCTCCAGATCTGGCTCGTGGCGTTGGATTCATGCCCGGCCAGCATCCGGGTCACGACGAAATAAAGCGACGCGCAGCAAAGCGCGCCCAGCGACAGGAACATCGCGGGATGAAAATCCGCCCCCCACGGCTGAACCACCACCAGCACGCCGCTAAATCCCGCAAGCACCGCCAGAAACCGACGCAATCCGACGGTTTCCCCCAAAAGCAGAACCGAAAGCAGCGTCACCGTCACGGGCATGCTGAACATGATCGCTGTCGTCACGGTGATCGGCAAAAATTGCAACGCCGCGAAATTAAGCCCGGTGCTGCCCAGCAGGAAGGCCGACCGCGCCAGTTGCAGGCGTGGGCTTTGCGAGCGCAGCGCCTCCTTGCCTTGGGTTGGCAGAAACACCGCAAGCGCCAGCACGAAATGCCCCAGATAGCGCATGAACACGACCTGCAACGCCCCCAGCCCCGACAGCATCAGCCATTTGGCCGAGGTGTCGATGCAGGTAAACCCCAGCACACCCAAAGCCATCAGGGCCAGCCCAGCGCCGGCCCTGTCTTCCTTTGGTTTCAGCGCAGACATCGGAAGGTCAACCGTTGGCCCAACCGCCGTCGATCACATGCGCCTGTCCGGTGGTAAATCCGCTTTCGTCAGAGCCAAGGTAAACCGCGAGATGCGCAATCTCTTCTGGCAGTCCGATGCGCCCCATGGCTTGACGGGCGATGAAGGCCTCAAGCGCCGCGTCGTAATCGCCCGTCGCACGCAAGCGGTCATGCAGGCTGGGACTGTCCACCGTGCCGGGACAGATCGCGTTGGCCCGCACACCCTTTTTAACATAGTCGACCGCGACAGATTTTGTCGATGCGATGACCGCCGCCTTGGAGGTCGCGTAAAGATAGCGATTGGGCGCGGCCAGGATAGTCGACGCGACAGAAGCGATGTTCACGATCGACCCGCCCCCCCGTTCGACCATGCCCGGCAGCGCTGCCTGCATGGAGTGGAACTGCGCCCGTACATTGAGGTTCATCGCGAAGTCGAATTCGTCATCCGTCGCCTCGGCGATGCTGCCCGCATGGACCACACCTGCGCAATTCACCAATATGTCCGGGGCCGCGTCGGCCACCGCAGATTGCAGTGCCGTCTTGTCGGTGACGTCCAGCGCAAAGCAGCGCGCCCCGTCCAGCCCTGCCAGAAGCCCGTCGTTCAGATCCGTCGCGGTCACATCCGCGCCTTCGCGCAGATACGCTTCTGCGATGGCGCGTCCGATACCTTGCCCTGCGGCCGTGATGAAGGCCCGTTTTCCCTGAAGTCTCATTTCGCTTTCATCTTCCCGTGTAGAAAATCAACCATTTCCGGCACCATGCGGTCACCGAACCCATCCGCCACGGCCTCGGTCAGCGTCGCATCTGCGGCCCCGGACATGCGCGAGGTCACGCCCAGATCCTTGGCCATGGTCCGGTAATAGCCCACGTCCTTGTTGGCATTCGCGACCGAGAAGGCCAGGTCAATCTCGCCGTCCTTGGCGTAGTTGCGGATGAATTCCATCATGCCCGACTTCAGCGGCCCTGCGGACACGGCACTATACATCGTCTCGCGGGGGATGCCGGCGGCATCCGACATGGCAAACGCTTCGGACATGGCGCAGGCCGTGGTCATGGCGAAGAAGTTGTTGATCAGCTTGATCGTGTGCCCGGCACCGGACTCGCCAAGGTGAAAGACGTTCTCGCCCAGATCATCCAGCACCGGCTTGACGCGCTCATATGCGGCCTCGTCACCTGCGCACATGATGTTGAGCAACCCGTCCTTGGCATGGGCCGGAGTACGCCCCAGAGGCGCATCAAGATAGGCCGAGCCGCGCTCTGCCACATCGGCGGCAATCTTGCGGGTGGATCCGGGAAGCGAGGTGCCGAAGTCGATCACGACCGATCCGGTGCGCAACCCTTCCAAGACCCCGTCCGCGCCGTAAACGCGGCTTTCGACATGCTCGGATGTGCCCATGCAGAACATGACGATGTCGCTGACAGCCGCGAGCGACGCCGCGGTTTCGGCCTCGGCTGCACCACGCGCAACGGCGGCATCGACCGCCTGACGCGATTTATTGGCCATCACCGTCACGGAATAGCCCTTGTCCTGCAACCGGCCGACCATGGCCGCGCCCATCAGGCCAAGGCCGATAAATCCAATGCTGGGTTTGCTCATGTGAGTCTCCATTTTTTGATGCGTGAACGACGTCCCGCCCCGCAATCATGTGTTTCAATTCCTGTTGCGCATTCCTGCCCGGCCTGCGCCCTGCCCCGTCGCTACATCACAGCGCCGATCTGCCACGGCACAAATTCGTAATCGCCCAAACCCTGTGCTTCGGACTTTGTCTTCTCTCCGCTGGCCACATGCAAGAGCGTCTCGTAGATCTCGCGGCCCACCTGCTCCACAGTCATGCCGTCGGTCAGGATCGTGCCTGCGTTGATATCCATATCCTCGGTCATCCGGTTGTACATCTCGGTATTGGTCGCGATTTTCAGCGACGGCGACGGCTTCGCCCCGAAGGCCGATCCGCGACCGGTGGTGAAGGTCACAAGATTGCATCCGGACGCGATTTGCCCTGTCACGCTGGCCGGATCGTAGCCGGGGCTGTCCATGAAGGCAAAGCCGGGTTTTGTCACCGGTTCGGCGTATTTATAGACCCCGGTCAGCGGCGTGGTGCCTCCCTTGGCCGCGGCCCCCAGTGACTTTTCAAGGATGGTGGTCAGACCGCCCTTCTTGTTGCCGGGGCTGGGGTTGTTATCCATGCTGCCCAGATTGCGGGAGGTGTAATCCTCCCACCAGCGGATCAGCCCAATCAGCTTGTCGCCGATTTCACGGTCGGCAGCGCGGGCGGTCAGCAGATGCTCTGCGCCGTAGATCTCGGGGGTTTCGGCCAACACCCCGGTGCCGCCCTGCGCCACGAGCAGATCGCACGCATGGCCAAGCGCCGGATTGGCGGTGATGCCGGACCATGCGTCTGACCCGCCGCATTGCAGCGCGACCATCAGTTCTGATGCCGGGCATTTCTCGCGCTGCACATCATTGACCAGCGGCAGCATCGACTCGATCTTCCTGATGCCCAGCTCGACCGACTTGCGCAGCCCGCCGACGTCCTGAATGTTCATTGACTGGAACAGTGGCCCCGGCACCAGACCGTAAGCCTCGATCAACCAGTCGATCTGGTTCATCTCGCAGCCCAGCCCCGCCATCAACACGGCGGCCACGTTAGGGTTGCGGGCATAGCCCCACATGACGCGTTGCAACGCCTCGAACCCATCTCCGGAGCCGGCCATGCCGCAGCCCGTGCCATGCACGAAGGCCACAACACCATCGACATTGGGGAACGCGGCCAGACGCTCATCGGTGAAATGGGCGGCGATCTTGCGCGCGGCGGTGGCCGAACAGTTCACCGATGTCAGGACCGCGATGTAGTTGCGCGTCCCCACACGACCGCTGGCGCGGCGATACCCCATGAAGGTGTCGCGCGTCTTGGCCGGCGCGACAGGGCGCAGGTTGGTCGAAAATTCGTATTCGGTATCCACATTGCGAAATTCAAGGTTGTGGGTATGAACATGCGCGCCTTGTGCAATATCCTCGGCAGCGTAGCCGATGACTTGCGCATATTTGATCACCGGCGCGCCCTTGGGGATCGCCACGGCGGACATCTTGTGGCCACGCGGGATCAACGCCGTGGCCCCTTCGTCCCCGACAGCAAGCGGCGAAATGGCAGTGACGACATTGTCCTCGGCGGACAGTCGGACGGTTTTCATGGTGTGTCCTCACACGGAAATCGGGCCTGAAGAAAGCCCGTCAGGTCTGTTGTACGGCCCAGCGACGCAGTGGCCGCCGGGCCGGGTTTTTCAAGCGTTACAAGAAGAGTGTGACAATCGGCGGCCAGATCAGCAAGATCGCCAATGCAATCATCTGAATGGCGATGAACGGCAGGAACCCTTTGAAGATATCGGTCAGAGAAATCTCGGGCGGGGCCACAGATTTCAGGTAGAACGCTGCCGGACCAAAGGGCGGCGACAGAAAGCTGACCTGCATGTTCATGCAGAACACCACGCCGAACCAGATCGGAACGTAGCGCGCGTCGACATGCCCCAGAAAGCCGATCTCTTCCGCCGGAAGCCGAACCACGATGGGCAGGAAAACCGGCATGATCAGCAGCACAATGCCCACCCAATCCATGAACATCCCCATGATCAGGAAAATGAACATCATCACAAGGATAACCCCCATCGTCGGCATCTCGGCCCCGACGATCAGGTTGGCCACATAGGTCGGCCCGCCGGCCAGCGTGTAGGCCGCGGCCAGTGCCGCCGCACCGATCGTCACCCAGATGATCGTGCCGGTCGATTTCAGCGTGCGGATCAGGCTGTCCCAGACAATGTCAAAGCTCATCTCGCGGCGCAGCGCACCAATGACAAAGACCGCGACAACCCCCATGCCGGCGGCCTCGGTGATGCCGGTGATGCCGCCATAGATGGACCCCAGGACAACCCCGATCACCACGGTGGGCGCGATCAGGCCTTTGCCCATTTCCCAGCCGATGGCGGTACGTTCCCTGCCGACGATGACAAAGACAACCACCGCGAACAGGACAAACGCCCCGATCAACCACGGCAGATCCGACACCATGCCAAGGAAGATCGGATCAACCCCTTCGGTGACGATATTCGCACTGGTGACAGTGAAGAACAGCGCGCGCAGGATCAGAACAGCGGTGACCCACATGCCGAACCGCGCCAGAAACCCAAGAAACAGCAGCCCCTTTTCCTTGCCCTTCGGATCATCGGGATCGTCCGGCGGAAGCGGCGCAAGGCTCGGGTTCATCTGCGTGCGGATGATGATGTAGATGATGAAGAACGAGGCCAGCATGAATCCCGGCAGGAAGGACGCCGTGAACAGCGCCTTGATCGAGGTTTCCGTCACCAGCCCGTAGAAAATCAGCACGATCGACGGCGGGATCATCGTTCCGAGTGACCCGCTTGCACAGATCGTTCCGATCGCAAGGTTCTGGTTATAGCCAAGGCGCAGCATCTGTGGCAGGGCGATCAAGCCCAGCAGAACGACCTCGCCGCCGATGATGCCCGACATTGCCGCCATGATGACAGCCATGATCGAGGTCACAAAGGCGATGCCGCCACGGGTGCGTGACAACCACACGTTAAGCGAGGAATACATATCCCGCGCGATGCCCGATCTTTCCAGCAGCGCCGCCATGAAGATGAACAGCGGCACCGAGATCAGAACGTAATTCGTCATCTGCCGATAGACCGCCTGCCCCAACACCGACAAAGGCCCCTGCCCGAACGTGCGGAACAGAATGTCGACGTCGAACTTCAGCACAAGTGTGACCACGGCCAGAAAGGCGGATGCAAACCCAAGCGGCATCCCGATGGCGAGCAGCGCGAACATCCCCAGTAACAGGATCAGGGACAGTGTTCCGGTATCGACCATTACTTGTTCTCCTCAAGCGTGCGGCGGATATTTTCGATCTCCACCTCGTCGATATCGTCAGCGGCCGAATGATGTTCCGGCGACTTGTTCCAGTCGGCAATCAGGTTGGATATGGCCTGAATGGTCACCAGCACGATGATAATCAGGATCGCAGGCTTCACCGTGCCCGGAATGGGCGGATCCCAGGCGGTGCCGAATGTCTCCATCCGCAGAAAGCGGCGCAGGGCATCGTTATAGCCCCCCCAGATCAGTGCGAAGGTGAATGTGCAGATCAGCCCGACAGAGATCACGTCAGCGGTCTTCTGCATCCAGCGCGGCATGATGTCGTAAATCACATAGATCCGGATATGGCTGCGCTGCTGCATGGCATATTGCCCGGCAAGCAGGAACACAAGGGACGCGATCCACAGTGAAAGCTCGTTGGCCCAAAGCGTCGGCTTCGAGAAAACGTAGCGCGACACGACCTCGTAGAACATCACCAGCACGATAAACGCCACGGCGATCATCGCCAAACGCGAGCACACCAGCGACACGATGTCGAAGAAACCGTCCGGCCGGGCCTCGATCGCCGCTTTCGTGTCGGACAGATACAGCGACGCCGTCAACAGGGTCGCCGCGACCAAAGCGAGCATCAGCATGACCATGGGGCGCCCCGCCGGCCGGATCATTTCGTACATGCCGATTGCGTCGTCGGATACCAACGTATTGACGGCAAGGAAGGCGAACAACAGTGCCGTCAGCACCGAAAAGCCTATCATCGCCAGTTTCATGGGCCGCCGCAAAGGCCCCAACCACAGACTGTTGTTCTGTATCAAAATCAGCCACCCGCCTTTTGTCTCTGGTAAAAAAGAGCGAGCCTCCCGGCTGAGAGGCCCGCCATGTCAAATCCGTTCCGGACCCTGTTCAGAGGCCCGCAGAATTATTCGATCAGGCCCAATTGGGTCATGTATTCCTTATGACTTTCCAGAAGCTTACCGGCCTCTGGCGAGCGGGTGCCCCAGTCATCCCAAGCCACCTGAGCGGCGCGGCGGAACTCTGCCCGGTCTTCGGGGGACCAGTCGTAGATCGTCACGCCCTGCTCTTGCAGCGACGCGGCGGCCTCGGCATTGGCCTTCTCGTTCATCAAGGCGATCTGGAAAGACAGTTTCTGCCAAGCGGTGTCGATGATGCGCTGATGCTTCTCGCTCAGCCCGTCCCAGATGCCCTTGTTGCAGGCCAGATGGTCCGACGGCATCGAATGAAAGCCGGGATAGGTTGCATGCTTGACGATGTCATAGATGCCTAGGCCGACATTGTTGGCCAGGCCAGAAGCATCCGCCCCGTCGATGATACCGGTTTCCAATGCGGTAAAAATCTCGGTGAAATCCATGACGATGGGCGTGGCGCCCAATTGCTCGAAAATCTCTGTCTCCATCCCCGGAGGCGAACGGAATTTCCAGCCTTCCAGATCCTCGAATCCGGCCAGCGGCTTTGACGATGACAGAGCTTCCTGCCCGTAAAGCGACCAGCCGATCAGCTCCATGTCATTGGCGTTGTAAAGCGCCTGCGCGGCGTCGAAACCACCGCCATAATACAGCCAGGAATACTGCTGCCATGGCGTCTCATAGCCGCCCATGATGTCCCCGACGAACTGGAAGGCCGGGTTCTTGCCGGTCTGGTAGGCCCCGCCTGTGGCGTCGCAATCGACGATGCCGTTGATTGCCGCGTCGAATGTTTCGGTCGTGGCGACCACCGAGGACGAATAGAACATCTCGATGGCGATTTCGTTGCCCGACATGGTCTGTACGTCGTCAATGAACGTGGCCAGCATCTGGCCGGTCGGATGTTCGGACGCATAATGGGTCTGTATCCGCAGAGTCACATCCTGCGCGCTCGCCGTGCCGGCAAGCAATGCTGCCGCTGCGGCCGTTTTCATCATCTGAGCAATATTCATGTTTTCCTCCCTAAAAGACATGTTCTGCTTCTGTATGCTGCGATCTTGGTTCGCGGTGCCAAGTGGTATACCACCAGTATTGGCACGCTAACGATGTCGTTATCGACAATCAATCTTTTTTGGTATACCAAATAAAACAATATCGGCCGAAGATGGCAGCACGTTGAAAAATAAGACCTTTTCAAACTGTGGAGGTGAAGCGAAGACCATGACGGACAACAGCCTGGCCGAAAAAATCGCCACTTCGCTGCGCCGGGACATTCTGCGCGGTGCCCTCGCACCCGGTGCCCAGATCAAGGAACGCGACAGCGCGCAGGGGATGGGCGTCAGCCGCACGCCCATGCGCGAAGCGATCCGTATTCTCGCCAAGGAAGGGCTGGTAATGTTGCGCGCGTCGCGCAGCCCTGTGGTTGCCGATCCGTCTTTGAAAGAGGTCACAGACGCAATCGTCGTGCTGGCGGCGCTGGAGACGTTGTCGGGCAAACTGGCCTGCCGCAACGCCACCGATCAGGACATCGCAAACATCCGCGGTATCCACGAGCATTTCGTCAAGGCATACGATCATGTCGATACGCTTGATCTGTTCGAGATCGACATGTCATTTCACCTTGCCATCGCCAGCGCCTCGCACAATACTTCGTTGGCCGACACCCACCGCAGCTATCTTGAACGTCTCTGGCGGGCACGATTCCTGTCAGCGCGCAGACGCAGGGCGCGGGACCGCGTCCTGAAACAGCATGGCGAAATCATCGCCGGACTGGAGGCGCGAGACGTGATCCGGGTCACCGGCCAAATCGAGCAGCATCTGGAACACCTGGTGTTGAATATCGAAACTTATTTCGAAGAACGCGCGTCGGAAGAAGCATCCGACGCCGCGAAACACAGCAGAGACGACCAACCCCGAAAGGAAGAAAAATGAAACTACTCAGATTCGGCAATGCTGGACAGGAAAAACCCGGCTTGCTGGATGGCGACGGCAACGTCCGCGATCTGTCCGCCCATGTTGATGATTTTGCCGGGCCGACCGTGGCGCTTGAGGCGTTGGAGGCCCTGCGCGCCCTTGACCCCGCAGATCTGCCATTGGTCGCAGAGCCGGGGCGGATCGGATCTTGCCTCGCAAGCGTGCCGAACTTCTTCTGCATCGGGTTGAACTATACCAAACATGCCGAAGAAACCGGATCGAAGCCCCCAAAGGAACCGATCATCTTTTCCAAGGCCAGTTCTGCCTTGTCCGGACCGTTTGATCCTGTGATCATTCCGCGCGGCTCTGAAAAGGGCGATTGGGAGGTCGAGTTGGGCGTGGTGATCGGGCGCGACTGCCTGTACGTTTCCGAAGACGAGGCGCTGGACTATGTCGCGGGTTATTGCACCATCAACGACGTGTCGGAACGCTCTTTCCAGATCGAACGTGGCGGCCAGTGGATCAAGGGGAAATCGGCCCCGACCTTCGGCCCGGTTGGTCCGTGGCTGGTAACCGCTGATGAAGTCGGCGATCCGCAGAAGCTGGATGTGAAACTGACCCTGAACGGCGACGTCGTGCAGGATTCCAACACCTCCGACATGATCTTCACGGTTGCGCAGTGTATCTCGCATATGTCGCAATTCATGAAGCTGGTGCCAGGCGACATCATCGCCACAGGCACGCCGTCCGGTGTTGGCATGGGCATGAAGCCGCCGCGCTTCCTGCGCCCTGGCGATGTGATGGAGATCGAAGTGCAAGGGCTTGGCGCGCAGCGTCAGGATACCGTCGCCGCAAAATAACCAACGATCTGTCCGAGTGTTTCGGATCAGGCTGACGCCCGATCCGACCGGGGGGCGCGGGGCTAAACCCCGCGCCCCCCGGACGCTAGATACATATGAAATGCGCGTCTTTTCTGACCCTCACAGTCCGAGAAGCCGCTATCGGTGAAATTCGGGCTGATCTTTACGACATGCGCCTGTGCCGGAACACTGTCTGGCTGAAGAACCTGATTTCCGCCGCAACGGTTATTTGTCTCAAGACGCATGTCCGAGGCGGCAAACCGGTGCGCGGTCTCCCGCCCCTTTAAGTGGTTTCCAGACCGGCCGCTGCTTAATTCACCGGCGTTTTCAAAGGATCACCGGCAAGAAACGCCTCGATGTTTGCCAGTTGCAGCTTCGCCATACGGCCGCGCGTCTCGCTGCTGCCGGAGCCTTGATGCGGTTGCAGATGAACATTGTCGAGTTTCAGAAAGCGCGGATCGATCTTTGGTTCGTTCAGAAAGACATCAAGTCCCGCACCGGCGATCCGGCCTTCTTCCAACGCGTCGAGCAATGCGGCCTCGTCGATCGTGCTTCCGCGCGAAATATTGATGACAATGCCGCGCGGCCCAAGCGCATCTATCACCTGCCGGGAAACGTGCTTTTCCGTCTCGGCCCCGCCAACCAGCGCCACGACAAGAATGTCGACCGCTTCGGCCATTTCCTCGGGCGAGGCATGGAAGGTCCAGCCCGGCGTCTCTTTCCGGCTGCGTGATGTGTAATGGATGTCGCATTTGAAGGCTGCGAGCCGGTCGGCAATCTCGCGTCCGATGCGTCCCAGCCCGATGATGCCGACCGTGCTCCCGCTCATCTGTCGGTTCAGTGGCAGATTTTCACCGGCGGACCAACGACCCGACCGAACCAGATCATCGCCTGCCACCATGTTGCGACATTGCGCAATCAACATCGCGACGGCCAGATCGGCCACATCGTCGTTCAGCACGTCAGGCGTGTTCGTCACCTTGATGCCACGTTCGGTCGCGGCCGCGACATCAATCGCGTCATACCCCACGCCGTAATTCGCAATCACGCCAAGGTTGGGAAACAGATCCATTTCCGCGCCGCCAAGCGGGTGGTGTCCTTTCACGGCTATGGCGCGGACCGAATTGCGCACAGCGTCCGGCAGGGCAGCCATGTCGGACGGCCCGGCGACGAAGGCGGATCCCAGCGCAGTTTCAAGACGGGTGCGCTCTTGTTCGGAAAAGCTGTCACCAGAGATAAGAAGGATGGGGTCAGACATGGATAACCTCTTATTGTCAGAGTATTGCGGCGATACGTTCAATCGCGGAGCGTATATTCTCGGTTGAGTTGGCGTAGGAGAAACGCAAATATCCCTCACCGAATTTCCCAAAACTGGTGCCCGCAACCGTGGCAACGCCAGCCTCGTTCAGGAACCGGTCCTGCGCTTCGCGCGCGGTCATTCCGGTGCCTTCAATATTGGGGAATGCATAGAAAGCCCCCGCCGCATCCTGGCAACGAAAGCCCGGCAGGCCGTTCAACGCGTCCACGATCACCTGACGGCGAGCGTCAAACTGCGCCACCATCTCGTGCACCGCGTCCTGCGGGCCATTCAGCGCCGCGATCCCGGCGAATTGTGTGGCGGCGTTCACACAGGAATGGTCGTTGATACACAGCCGCGTGACATGTTCCACGCAGGCATCCGGCCAGACCGCATAGCCCAACCGCCAGCCGGTCATCGCATAGGTCTTAGACCAGCCATCCAACATGATCAGCCGGTCGCGGATTTCGGGGTATTGCAGCAGGCTGGTGTGTTCACGCCCGCCATAAAGCATGTTGGAGTAGATCTCGTCGGACATAAGCGCAACATGAGGATGCGCCTCCAACCCTTTCACCAGCTTGTCAATTTCCTCTTTTGGCGTGACGCCGCCGGTGGGGTTCGCGGGCGAATTGATGATAATCAGCCGGGTGCGGTCGGTGATCTGCGCCAAAAGCGCCTCGGCCGAGAAGGCAAACCCGTTCTTTTCTTCCAGCGCGATCGGCACCGGCGTGGCACCGGAATAGCGGATCACGGATTCGTAGATCGGAAAGCCGGGATTGGGGTACATGATCTCGACGCCGGGTTGCCCGAACATCAGCACCGCAAAGAACATCGTGGGCTTGCCACCGGGCACGACGACGACGTTGTCCGGGTTGACCTCAACCCCGTGGCGGCGGTGCAGATCGGCTGCCACGGCTTCGCGCAAGGGCAACAGCCCGTTGGCTGGGGTATAGCCGTGATGGCCGTCCTGAAGCGCCTTGATGCCTGCCTCGACGATATGGTCCGGCGTGCGAAAATCCGGTTGGCCGATGCCAAGATTGATGATGTCGCGCCCCTCGCCCGACAGCTTTGCGGCACGCGCCAGAACTTCGAACGCGGATTCCGTTCCCAGCCGTCCCAGCGAGTCGGCAAATTTCAACTGTGTCATCTGAGCTCTCCCTACTGCCACCAGCGCGAACGCCCCTGTCCCGCATGTCTGATTTGAACAGGTTTCGGGCATTTACGCGGGCTTGGTATACCAAACATCCGGGCACGGCAATCGCGCCGAAACACATGCCGCGCAAGAGGGGCACTGCAAGACAAGCACCAACGACAGAGGGCAAGTGATTTCGGACATGCGAGCCTTGGCCGCAAGGTCTGGCACCGGGCCAAGTTTGACCGCAAGAAAGCGGAAAATGTGCAGATCAACCGTAAATAACGCATGAAATCCGCTTTGGTTCCGGTCAAAAACTGGCCTTCGCGACCTTTCCCGAAATCCATGCGCTTCTTCGTTTTTTAGGTGCAAATCGTGGAACTTTAGCCCGTCGTCGCGCCTTCTTTCATCGACAGGCGGCCGCGATGGCCGTTGCAAACACCGCGCGAGGCAAAACGCGGAATGTTCAGAAGGATGGATATGATGACACAAGATGACACCGTCCAGAAAGACTACGAAAGCGCCAAGGCTGACGTGAAGGCGGCGGCAGAGGATCTGCGTGACGACGCCCGAGGCGCGGCGCGCCACATGCGCACCGAGGCGGAAAAGATTGCCGAGGGTCAGGCCAACGCTGCCCGCCAGCGTGTTGCCGATGAAGTCGGCAGTCTTGGGGGCGCACTTCGCAAGGCGGCCCGCGACCTTGAAACCGGCACGATTCAGGAACAGGCGATGTCGCGCGTTGCCGAAGGCATTGCCGACCTGTCCGACAACATCGCCACCGCAGATCTGCGCCAGGGTGTTGACGACATGGCCGGATATGCGCGCCGCCAGCCGGTGGCGTTTCTGGGGGCCGCGGCGCTGCTGGGTTTTGCCGGGGCGCGGTTCCTGAAAGCGTCGGACTACACGCCGCCGCGCGCCGACGACCTGTCGGAAGATTGGCCGGAGTATAGCTGATGACGCCAAACGACCATCCCAAGACCTCTACCGCATCGCTTCTTCAGTCGCTCATAGAGCAACTGTCCGGCTTGTTCAGAGGCGAGGTGGATCTGCTGAAAGCCGAGATGTCCGAGAAGGCATCCTCGCTAGGCGGAGCGCTGGGGTTGGTTGTCGCGGGTGTGGTGGTGACGCTGGTCGCGTTGCACGCATTCGCCGCCGCCGCCGTGTTCGGGTTGATGGAATACGGGCTGCATCCCGGCCTTGCCGCGCTGGCGATCGGGGCCGTGCTCGCGCTGATCGCGCTGATCATGGTGAAGATCGCCGTCGCCAGAATGAAAAACATGTCGCTCACACCCGAGCGTACCGCGAATAGCGTCCGCAAGGACGCAGATGTCATAAAGGAGAAAACCCATGCCGGTTGATTCAAGCGAACTCGAACGTGAACTCGAACGTCGTCGCGCCCGTCTCGGTGCGACTCTGGAAGATCTCGGCGACAGGTTGTCGCCCGAAAAGGCCCTGCAAAACGCTTCGGAAATGGCAAATGATCTGGGCCATTCTGCCGTGCAGGTTGCCAAGCGCAATCCATTGGCATTGGCCCTTGTCGGTGCCGGTGTAGCGCTAGCCTTGTCGAACGCCGGCCCGACTGCCGGACAAATCCGCCGCGGCGGTGAGCGTCTGGGCGACAAGGGTCGCGATCTGGGGCGCAACCTGCGTGATCGTCTGCCCCAGTCCGACGATGATGGTGACGATACGATTCAAGCCGGTGCCGTGACCGGGCATACAGTCCGCGCAACACCGATGATCGACCGAAGGTCGCCAGCGTGGATGGCCGATATGCATGATACTCCCGCGGTATCGCAAAGCCGCATCGAAGAGCTGCGCGAGAATGCCCGCGCCAAGGGCGAAGAAATCAGCGACGCGGTCGCCAGCCGCCGGGCACGTCTTGTCGCAAAGGCCGAACGGTTGCGCGAAAGGTTTGCAGAAGGCACCGACCATCTGAGCGCCGAGGCCCGCAACCGGGTGGTCGAGGCACGCGAGCAGGCCTATGTGCTGAGCCGCCGCGCTCAGGATGCGGCCAGCGAAGGGGCAACGAAGGCGCGCGGCTTCTATGAGGAACACCCCTTGGTGGTGGGCGCGCTGGCCATCGCCGGTGGCGCGGCTGTAGGCGCGCTGTTGCAACGCACCGACCGTGAAAACCGGGCCTTCGGTGGGTATTCCGACCGTTTTGTCTCCGAGGCAGAGCGTGTGTTCGAAGAGGAAAGCCGCAAGGCGCTGGACGCCGGGCGCGCCGCTTATGAAGAAGGCAAAGCGACGCTGAAGGAAAAAACCGGGGATGCGTCGGCAGCGGACGTCAAGGACGCAGCCGAAGAAACCGGAAAACGCGCCGCACAAGCCGCCAAGTCAACGGCAAAAGATGAGGGGCTTGGCAAGCCTACCCACTAGTTCAAGGTTTTTTTAATGAGTTCGCCCGGTGCCCTGCGCACCGGGCTTTTTTGTTATGCGCTCAAGACATCGCGCGGTTTGGGCCGAGATGTGCAGAACCGGGCATCGCGAAAATACGCAGTTTGCAGTTATGCCGGGGTCTTTAAGCGGATCCGCATATCTCGTTGAAAGATCTGTCAGCGCGTGTTCGGGCGGGGCTATGGGCCGGATGAACAGCCCACAGCCATTGATTTGGCCTTCCGCAAGTCAGCACCAGCAGAATGCGGAAGGCACTACAGCACCTTTGACCTATCCTAGGCGTTCCACGGCCGATCGCCGCTGTCGTCCCGGATCATGGTCGGCAGCCCCATACGGTCGAGCAGCGTGAAGAACGGTTTCGGATCCAGTTCCTCGACATTTTTCATCGTCTTGGCATCCCATTCGCCCGAGGCGACCAGCATGGCCGCAGCAACCGGCGGCACACCGGCGGTATAGCTGATACCCTGACTACCCACTTCCTTATACGCTTCGGCATGATCGGCGACGTTATAGACAAACAGCTCGACTTCTTTGCCGTCTTTCACGCCTTTGACAAAATCGCCGATGCAGGTTTTTCCGGTATAGCCCGGCGCGAGCGAGGCCGGATCCGGCAGCACCGCCTTGACCACTTTCAGCGGAACAACCTCCTGCCCCTCGGCGGTCGTCACCGGTTGTTCGGACAGAAGCCCTAGGTTTTGCAACACGGTAAAGACATTGATGTAATGCTCGCCGAACCCCATCCAGAACCGGACATCTGCTTGCGGATAGTTGGCCGAAAGCGAATGCACCTCGTCATGCCCGGACATATAGGCCATCTGTTTGCCGACAACCGGCAGATCCCATTCGCGGCCGACCTCGAACATGGCGTTTTCCTGCCATGCGCCATTCTGCCAGGAATAGACCGTCCCGGTGAATTCGCGAAAGTTGATCTCGGGGTCGAAATTGGTGGCGAAATACTTCCCGTGTGAGCCTGCGTTGATGTCAACGATGTCGATGCTGCGCACCTCGTCCATCCGGTCGGCGGCAAACCGGGCAAAGGCGTTGACCACACCCGGATCAAAGCCTGCACCAAGGATCGCGGTCACGCCCTTTTCGGCGCAAAGATCGCGCTTTTTCCATTCGTAATTGCCGTACCAGGGCGGCGTTTCGCAAATCTTGTCAGGGTCTTCGTGAATCGCCGTGTCGATATAGGCGGCACCGGTTTCAATACAGGCATCCAGCACCGTCATGTTGACGAAGGCCGATCCGACATTGATCACGATCTGCGCGCCGGTCTCGCGGATCAGCGCCGCAACTGCGGCACTGTCCATCGCGTCAACCTGATGGGCGGCAAGCACACCGTCCTGCTTCATCGCAGATTTCTCGTTGACCGAAGCGATGATCCCTTCGCATTTGGACAAGGTCCGGCTGGCGATATGAATATCGCCCAACACATCATTGTTCTGCGCACATTTATGCGCAACGACCTGAGCAACGCCGCCGGCGCCGATGATGAGAACGTGTTTTTTCAACTGACAGAACCCCTTTTTCGTTCGCAAGTATTCCTGGCGCGTAATTTTAACGCCCATGCGCGAGAGTCACGACAAGGCCGCCGCAAAATCGCCATATGTGAAGTCGCGGACCAGCCGCTCTGTCCCGTCCATCTCGCGAATCGCGATGGCGGGCATTTTCACGCCATTGAACCAGTTTTTCTTGACCATCGTATAGCCACCCGCGTCTTGCATCGACAACCGGTCACCGGGTTTCAGCGGCGCAGGAAAGCGGAACTCGCCAAAAATATCGCCCGCAAGGCAGGATTTGCCGCAAATCATCCACTCTTCCGGCCCGTCATTCGGCACCACCTTGGCGCTTTCGCGGTAGATCAACAGATCAAGCATATGTGCCTCGATCGAGCTGTCGACGATGGCAAGGTTCTTGCCGTTGAAAAGCGTGTCCAGAACCGTGACTTCCAGCGTGGTTGAATTGGTGATCGCGGCCTCACCCGGTTCCAGATAGACCTGCACCTCGTTCTCGCCTGCGAAGCGCTTCAGCCGCTCGGCCAGTTTGTCCAACGGATAGCCTTCACCGGTGAAATGGATGCCCCCACCAAGGCTGATCCAGCCCATCCGACGGATCAACGCGCCGAAACGGTCTTCGATCAGGTCAAGCATCTCGTCGAACCGGGCAAAGTCGCTGTTCTCGCAATTGTTGTGGAACATGAAGCCGCTGATAAGGTCCGCGACGGGTTCGATATCCGCAGGGTCATGCTCTCCCAACCGACTGAACGGGCGCGCGGGATCGGCCAGATCAAAACCGGATGTGGACACGCCCGGATTGACGCGCAGCCCGCGAACATGATCGCGGCTGATGGTCTCGAACCGGCGCAGCTGTGCTGCGGTGTTGAAGATCACCTTGTCGGAATTGGCCAGCACCTCGTCGATCTCGTGATCGGCCCAAGCGACCGAATAGGCATGTGTCTCACCCGGAAACTTTTCGCGTCCAAGTTTCACCTCGAACAGTGAACTGGAGGTGGTGCCGTCCATATACTCGCTCATCAGATCAAACACCGACCATGTTGCGAAACATTTCAACGCCAGCAGCGCCTTGGCACCTGATGCCTCGCGCAGCCACGCGATCTTTTCGAGGTTCGGCAGCAGCCGCGACTTGTCGATCAGATAATAGGGTGTGTGCAGCATGTCTTTCGCCTTCCGATACGCAGGCACGGAACTGGCGGTATAGGCGAATTGGACCGGTGGAACAAGCCACCGGAGCGCAAGGACCCCTTGGCCAGCGAGGCAAGCGCATCTCATCTGATGTGCCTTTTGGCACGGCGTTGCGAGCGGAGGTCGCATGTAGCGGATCGGCATTTTCGATCCTCTGTCATAGACGATCTACCCACCCCATCCGACACCGCGTCGGACAAGATTCACTGTCCATAAACCCTGACGCCTTAAGACCGTCGCAGGAAGGGTGCGGGACAGATCTGTCATCGCCCGAACCATTTGAGGGCGAAACATGCGCGGTGCAAACCAATATTCAAAGCGTTTATGTCTCCGCTTCGGAATGGCATTAAAACGGCTCATCCCGTTGCTTTTCCTGTTGTTTCCCTTCGCCGCCGGTGCCGCCCCCCAAGCCGCGTTGCTCATGGACACCCGCAACGGTCAGGTCTACCTAGCCGAGGATGCCGACAAGCAACTGCATCCCGCCTCTCTGACCAAGATGATGACGCTCTACATCGCGTTTCAGGCGGCGGGTGCGGGCGAGGTTGATCTTGACGCGCAAGTCACCGTATCGGCCAAAGCCGCGGCAGTGACGGGGTCGTCATTGCATCTGCAAACAGGCGAAAGGATCAGTCTGCGCGACCTTGTAACCGCCACCGCAATCAAATCCGCCAATGATGCGGCCACCGCGCTGGCAGAGGCAATTTCGGGCACTACCGAAAATTTCGTCGCCCGGATGAACACCACGGCCGCGCGGATCGGCATGACCCGGACACATTTTCGCAACCCCCACGGGCTGACGGCGGACGGCCATCTTTCGACCGCGCGGGACATGTCGCTGCTGGCGCGCCAATTGTTCTTCGATCATCCGGCATATTTCGACCTGTTCAGCAAGGTTCACGCATCGGCAGGCGGACGCAAGATCGCGCATACCAACCGTCGGTTTCTGGGTGCCTATTCCGGCGCTGACGGGATCAAGACCGGCTACACGCGCGCCGCCGGATACAACCTGACCGCCTCGGCGCAGCGTGGCCAGAAACGTCTGATCGTGACCGTATTCGGGGCGCGCTCCTCCGCCGATAGAACCGCTCGCGTCGCGGCATTGATGAACAAGGGATTTCGTGCTGCCCTGCCTCAGGTCGAATGGGTTCCCCCTGCCCCATCACGACCGAACCTGCCTGGCCACCCGGCCGCTGTCCCTCTTCTTGTCAGCACGCATATGGGGACCAAACCCGTGCGAGGCCCGCAAGTTGATGGCACACCACATCCCAAAGCCAGTCGGTTCGGATCAGTCCTCAACCAGGCCAAAACAGCGCGCTTGACGCATTCCGCGGGCGATATGGGATTGTTCAGACCGGACAGAAAGACAACAAACGCGCCGCTCCCCGCCCTGCGCGCTGCCAGCCTTGGCGGAGTCAGCCTTGGAGCCATCCTACGATAGCCCAGTGTTCAGTCCCGGCACCTGGTGGATCGCATTGACGGTGAGTCGAACGGGGTCTGACGTCCGGATCCTACAGATGTATGCATAGGGCGTGATGCCGCTGAATGTGTTGCGCCTTCAGACGAAATTGTGGGCCGCCATGACGTCGGCGAGGTGCGCTCGCAACTGATCGTGGTTGTCGGAATGGAAAGTGCGACCGTGGCGCTGACGCACGCGCGCAGCGATCTCATCGCAAGCCGCCCCTTGCCAAATGGCATTTATTATGTATATATATGCCACAGGAGATTGACCATGCAGTTTGCCACGATTGAACCCACCGCGTCGCGCCCGGACCTTCCCGCCATCACGGAGGAGGAGGCCGCAGCCCTCGCGCGCACCACCGTCAACCTGTTTCGCGCCTGGCAACTCAGCGATATTGAGGCCCGCACGCTGCTGGGCGACATGGCTCAGCGCACCTGGGCCCGCTGGAAGGACGGCAGCATCGGCCGGATCGACCGCGATCTGCGGGCGCGCATGGCGATCCTGATGGGGATCCACAAGGGCTTGCGCTATCTGTTCACCGATCCCGCGCGCGGCTATGACTGGATCAGAAAACCAAACGCAGCCTTCAACGGTCAAAGCGCGCTCGACATCATGATGCGCGGCGAGATCACCGACCTGATCGACCTGCGCAGCTATCTGGATGCCGAGCGCGGGGCGTGGTGACCGCACCGGTGCGCCGCGTGATCTGGCCGCGCACAGCCCGGATCATCCGCTCGATCTATCCGCCGATTGATCTGTTCGAGGACATTGCCGACCCTGCCGATTGGGAGGCGCTGGCCTCGGCCGAGGCCAAGTTCAACCCGCGCATCCGCGACAGCATCGGCGATCTCGCGAAGGTCCCCGTGGCCCGACGCGTCACAGGCACCGGTGCAAGCTGGGTCATGGCCCCCTTTGTTCACTGCTCGCCGTTGCGGCCGGGGCGGTTCAGCGATGGAACGTTTGGCCTGTATTACGCGGGCGACAGCACCGAGGTCGCGATTGCCGAAACCATCCATCACCACACGAAAACCATGCTGGCCACGGCGGAAGCCCCGGGCTGGACATCGCAGTTTCGCGAGTTGATCGGTTCGGTGAACGCCGATATGGACGACGTGTCGGGCTTAGGCGACCTGCTGGACCCTGACGATTACGGACCGTCGCAGGTGTTCGGTGCCGAACGGCGCGCGGCAGGCTCGAACGGCATAACCTGGCCCAGCGTCCGGTTTGCGGGCGGCAACTGCATCGCCGCATTCTGGCCCGATGTGGTTCCGATCCCCGCACAGGGGGCGCATTTCGCCTACCACTGGAATGGCAGTGCGGTTGACTACATCAAGAAGCTGGATACCGGTGATATGATGCGGGTTCGATGACCGCTCGTCGGGCGCAGACAGCCGAACCGCGCAACCGCTGGAACTGCCCTTCGCGAATTCTTCCGCCACTCTCCCATGATATTCGCTGATAAACAGATTTGACCAATGCCTCACGATCTTTCGGGCTTGGACAAAGTTGCCGAAGATATGCCCATTCAGACACGCATCTCGCAGACGGTCATTGCCGCTTTCCACGAATGCGTTTTGCATTGGCTCGCCGGGGGCGATGCAGTGCCAGCCGATACCAGCCCCGCTTTGACCTCGGGCGGCACTCAACGTCACGACCGCGCCGAGCGCCTGTGTTTGGCGCGGATCAGCTTCACCCCTTCGACACCGCCCGATGGGTCACGCATTGCCAAACACGCGTAAACTTGTGTCGTCGCCCCGGTTCGGCAAGGTTCCGGGGCGACGAATTTCCTAGGCTTCGTATTCGACCAGCAGATCCTTGGCATCAATCTGGGCACCGGGTTGGACATGCACGGCCGCAACCACCGCGTCACGCTCTGCATGGATGCCGGTTTCCATCTTCATCGCCTCGATCGTCAGCAGCAGGTCGCCCTGCTTCACGGGACGTCCGGCCTGCGCCACGACAGAGGCCACGACACCGGGCATCGGGGCTCCGACATGGTTGGCATTGCCCAGTTCCGCCTTGGACCGTGCAGCGGTGCTGGCCTTGGACTTGCGGTCCGGCACGCGGATCACGCGGGGTTGGCCGTTCAGTTCGAAGAACACCCTGACTTCGCCGTTTTCGTCGGTCTCGCCCAGGGTCTGAAGGCGGATCTCCATAGTCTTGCCGGGATCGATCTCGGCCGAGATTTCTTCGCCCGGCTCCATCCCGTAGAAGAACGTCCGCGTCGGCAATGACCGCACCGGACCATAGGTCTGGTGGCGCGCCATGTAGTCCAGAAACACCTTGGGATACATGAGATAGCCGTTCAGATCCTCATCATCCACCTCTGCCCCATCAAGAAGATCCGAAAGCTCCTTGCGCTTGGCGTCCAGATCAACGGGCACAAGATGTTTGCCGGGACGCTCTGTGTTGGGCTTTTCGCCTTTCAGGATCTTCTTGAGGATACCGTCCGGGAAACCGCCCGGAGGCTGGCCGAGGTTGCCGCGCATCATGTCGATCACCGAATCCGGGAAGGCCACATCGGTCTTGGGATCCTCGACCTCGGCGCGGGTCAGGTTCTGACTGACCATCATCAATGCCATGTCGCCCACCACTTTCGAGGACGGCGTCACCTTCACGATATCGCCGAACATCCGGTTCACATCGGCATAGGTCTGGGCGACCTCATGCCAGCGTTCCTCCAGCCCCAGGCTGCGGGCCTGCGCCTTGAGATTGGTGAACTGGCCGCCGGGCATCTCGTGCAGGTAGACCTCGGATGCGGGGGCCTGAAGACTGCTTTCAAAGGCCGCGTATTTGCCGCGCACGGCCTCCCAGTAGTTGGAGATTTCGCGCACCGCGCCAATGTCCAGCCCGGTGTCGCGCTCAGTCCAGCGCAAGGCCTCGATCACAGAGCCGAGCGTTGGCTGGCTGGTATTGCCAGACAGCGCGTCCATGGCCGCGTCCACCGCATCCACCCCGGCCTGCGCCGCGGCCATTACGGTGGCGATCGCGGCACCGCTGGTGTCATGGGTGTGGAAATGGATCGGCAGGCCCACCTCTTCCTTGAGCGCGGTGATCAGCGGCCCGGCTGCGGCGGGCTTCAACAGCCCTGCCATGTCCTTCAGCCCCAGCACATGCGCGCCCGCGGCCTTCAGCTCCTTGCCCATGGCGACATAGTATTTCAGGTCATACTTGGCGCGATCCGGGTCGTTGATGTCGCCGGTATAGCAGATCGTGCCTTCGCACACCTTGTCGCTGTCCAGAACCGCGTCCATCGCGACGCGCATGTTCTCGACCCAGTTCAGGCTGTCGAAGACGCGGAACACGTCGACGCCGGTTTCCGCTGCCTGTTTGACAAAACTCTGCACCACATTGTCGGGATAATTGGTGTAGCCCACCCCGTTCGAGGCACGCAGCAGCATTTGCGTCATCAGGTTGGGCATACGCGCGCGCAGATCGCGCAACCGCTGCCACGGGCATTCCTGCAAAAAGCGGTAGGCCACGTCGAATGTGGCACCGCCCCAGCATTCGACACTGAACAATTGCGGCAGGTTGGCCGCATAGGCAGGTGCGACATTGATCATGTCGATCGAGCGCATCCGCGTGGCCAGCAACGACTGGTGGCCGTCGCGCATGGTGGTGTCGGTGATCAGCACCTGCTTTTGCGCCGCCATCCAGTCGGCCACGGCCTGCGGGCCTTTTTCTTCCAGCAGGTTCCGCGTGCCCGGCACAGGCTCACCACGCACTTGCGGAGCACGCGCCGGTTTAAGGTCCGAGGCAGGCAGCACACGGCCTGCCGTCTCGGGATGGCCGTTCACCGAAATGTCGGCGATATAGGTCAGCACCTTAGTGCCCCGGTCGCGCCGTTTGGAGAATTCGAACAGCTCGGGCGTCTCGTCGATGAACTTGGTGTGATACTGGTTGTTCAGGAACGTCGGATGCTTCAGCAGGTTTTCGACAAAGGCGATATTGGTGCTGACGCCCCGGATACGGAATTCACGCAAGGCACGGTCCATGCGCGAAATCGCCTTTTCCGGCGTCTGTGCCCAGGTCGTCACCTTTTCCAACAAACTGTCATAAAACCGCGTGATGACCGCGCCGGAATAGGCCGTACCGCCATCCAGCCGCACACCGTTACCGGTGGCAACGCGGTAAGCAACGATCCGTCCGTAATCGGGGATGAAATTGTTCTGCGGATCCTCGGTGGTGATCCGGGTTTGCAGCGCATGACCGTTGAGCCGAATGTCATACTGACTGGCCTTGCCAGTTGCCTCGGCAAGCGATTTGCCCTCGGCAATCAGGACCTGCGCCTGAACGATGTCGATTCCGGTGACTTCCTCGGTGACGGTGTGTTCAACCTGCACGCGGGGATTTACCTCGATGAAGTAGAACTTGCCGGTGTCCATATCCATCAGGAATTCGACCGTCCCCGCACATTCGTAATTCACATGCGCGCAGATTTTGCGGCCAAGCTCGCAAATCTCTTCGCGCTGCGCCTCGGACAGGTAAGGTGCGGGTGCGCGCTCCACGACCTTCTGATTGCGGCGCTGGACCGAACAATCGCGTTCATACAGGTGGTAGATATTGCCGTGGCTGTCGCCCAGGATCTGCACCTCGACATGGCGGGCGCGGATGATCATCTTTTCCAGATAGCCTTCGCCATTGCCAAAGGCCGCCTCGGCCTCGCGGCGCCCTTCCAAGACCTTTTCCTTCAACTCGTCAGGGCCGTTGATCGGACGCATACCGCGACCGCCCCCGCCCCAACTGGCCTTCAGCATCAGCGGATAGCCGATCGCTTCGGCCTCTTTCGCAATGGCGTCGAAATCGTCGCCCAGAACCTCGGTCGCGGGGATGACCGGAACCCCGGCCTCTATTGCCACTTTGCGGGCGCTGGCCTTGTCGCCCAGGGCACGCATGGTTTTCGCCTTGGGCCCGATGAAGGTGATGCCGTTCTCGGTGCAGGCATCCACGAAATCCGGGTTCTCCGACAACAACCCATAACCGGGATGAATCGCGTCAGCGCCGCATTCCTTCGCCACGCGGATGATCTCTTCAATGCTGAGATAGGCGGCCACCGGCCCCATCCCTTCGCCGATGCGGTAAGCCTCGTCCGCCTTGAAACGGTGCAAACCCAGCTTGTCCTCTTCGGCATAGACCGCCACCGTGCGCTTGCCCATCTCGTTGGCGGCGCGCATGATACGGATGGCAATTTCTCCGCGATTGGCAATGAGGATCTTGTTGAAATCTGTCATCGTGGCGTTGTCCTGTACTTAAAGTCCGTTCGGCATGTCATTTTAGGCGCTTACAGTAGCGGCAGATTACAAAGATGCGAGCAGTTTTTTGCACATGCAGCATTGATGGTTCTGGTCACGCTAACGTAAGCAATTTGAAAGGTCCGCGAGGTTCTTAGCCCCGATTTGCCCCATATTGGCGGCCATATCGCGGGTCAGCATGTCAATCAGATGCGGAGGCCCATCATCGCCCAATGCCGCAAGCGCGACATGCCAGGCACCTCCCATCATTACGAAATCGGCCCCCAGCGCCACGGCGCGCAGGATGTCCAGACCGCCCTCGATACCGCTGTCGAAGATCAATGGCAGGTTGGTCGCGGCGCGGATTTCCGGCAGCACTTCGATGCTGGCCGGGGCGGCGTCGAACTGGCGCCCGGCATGGTTGGACACCCAAAGCGCGTCGACGCCCGCTGCCTCCAGCCGTTCGGCGTCGTCGGCGCGCATCACGCCCTTGACCACAAACGGCCCGTCCCAGCCATCGCGCAGCCACCGCAAATAATCCCATCCCGGCGACGTCCGCAGCAGATAGCCTGCATGTTGAGTGCTGCTGAGGCCGGTCACCTTGGCGGCGTAATCATCAATCAGACGCATCCTCGGCATGCCCTGCTGCAAGGTGCCCAAGGCCCAAGCCGGGCAGCGCGCCACCTGTGCCAGAACGCGCGGCGTCAGGCGTGGTGGTGAGGTCAGACCAGAGCGCAACTGCCGCTCGCGGCGACTTGCCACCGGCACATCGACAGTCAGCACCAGAACCGAAAAGCCCGCATCTTTGGCGCGGCGCAGCATGTCGGTCCGCACGGCCTCGTCGCGCGGCGGATACATCTGGAACCAGCCATTGCCGTCGATATGCGGTGCCAGATCCTCTGGCGTGCGGGTGGCGACGGTCGACAGGCTGTAGGGCAGTCCTGCACGCGTTGCCGCCGTCGCCAGCCTGCGTTCCGCATCCGGCCAAAGCAGCCCGGACATGCCCACCGGGCTGACACCGAACGGCAACGGATAGGTGTGCCCAAACAGCTTCGTGGACAGGTCAGGCACGAATTCGCCATGAAGAATCGAGGGCATGAAAAGGACATCATCCAGCTTGGCCCGGTTGCGCGCCCTTGTGGCTTCGGTTCCGGTTGCGCTGGCCAGATATTCCCATGCGAAATGCGGCACTCGCCGCTGCGCGCGGTCCTTCAGGTCGGCAATTGCCGGAAAGCGAGCGTGAAGATCCATGCCGCTTATGTGCGACGGAAGCCGCGTCTTGTCCAGCAGGTCACGGGTCGGCAGAGCATCAAAGCCGGAAATTTCCCGCAAAAGCGCCGCGAACATAGCAGGAACGAGCCTTCCCTTTCGTCATATCCTCGACTAGGTTTGGCGCATGAGCAGTTTCGACGAAATGGACGCCTTTGAAGGCGCATCACTTTCCGCGCGCGCCATGGCTGCGCGGCCCACCCCCTATCTGGACGGGCTGAACCCCGCGCAGCGCGCGGCGGTCGAGGCACTGGATGGCCCCGTTTTGATGCTGGCAGGGGCCGGCACAGGCAAGACCAAGGCGCTGACCGCCCGCATCGTGCATCTGCTCAACACCGGCCGCGCCCGCCCGAACGAGATCCTCGCCGTGACCTTCACCAACAAGGCCGCGCGCGAGATGAAAAATCGCGTCGGCGGCATGTTGGGACAAACGATCGAGGGCATGCCATGGCTTGGCACGTTTCATTCTGTCTGCGTCAAGCTGTTGCGCCGCCATGCCGAACTGGCCGGGTTGAAATCCAACTTCACCATCCTGGACACCGACGACCAGATCCGGCTGTTGAAGCAACTGATCCGCGCCGCCAACATCGACGACAAGCGCTGGCCCGCGCGACAGTTGGCAGGCATCATCGACGGTTGGAAAAACCGCGCGCTGACGCCTTCCAAGGTGCCCGCCGCCGATGCCGGTGCCTACAACCAGCGCGGCGCGGAACTATACGCCCAATATCAGGCCCGCTTGCGAGAGTTGAACGCGGTCGATTTCGGTGATCTGCTGCTGCATGTCGTGACAATCTTTCAGGCGCATCCAGACGTGCTGGAACAGTATCAACGCTGGTTCAAATACATCCTTGTGGACGAATATCAGGATACCAACGTCGCGCAATATATGTGGCTGCGGCTGCTGGCGGCGTCGCATAAAAACATCTGCTGCGTGGGTGACGACGATCAGTCGATCTATGGCTGGCGCGGTGCCGAGGTGGGCAATATCCTGCGGTTCGAAAAGGACTTTCCCGGCGCGCATGTCGTCCGGCTGGAACAGAATTACCGCTCTACCCCGCATATCCTTGCCGCCGCATCCGGCGTGATCGACGGCAATACCGGACGTCTGGGCAAGACCCTGTGGACCGAGGCACAGGACGGCGAAAAGGTCCGCCTGATCGGCCATTGGGATGGCGAGGAAGAGGCCCGCTGGATCGGTGAGGAAATCGAGGCTCTAAGTTCAGGGACATCACGACTGGCGATTGGTCGCAAGAACACGCGATCTGTAACGCCTCAACAAGAATCGGAGCGTCTTGCCAAGGGCGGAAAGATATCTGAAAATCCTCAGGGTGATATTCATCAGATAAATCTTCGCCGAAGCGAGGCACTTTCGCCAGGAGGCGTTGGAAACAGCCCCATTCCAAACACGTTTGGGTTGGACGAGATGGCAATCCTTGTCCGCGCCTCGCACCAGATGCGGGCGTTTGAGGACCGGTTCCTGACCATCGGTCTGCCCTACCGCGTGATCGGCGGCCCGCGCTTTTACGAGCGGTTGGAGATCCGCGATGCCATGGCCTATTTCCGCTGTGTGGTCAGCCCGGATGATGATCTGGCCTTCGAACGCATCGTCAACACGCCCAAACGCGGGCTGGGCGACAAGGCCCAGCAGGTGATCCAGACCACGGCCCGCGCCAATGGCGTGTCCCTGATCGACGGGGCCGCGCTGGCCATCGAACAGGGTTTGCTGAAGGGCAAGGGCGCCAAGGAACTGGGCAAGCTTGTCGTGGATCTGGCGCGTTGGGGCCGGATGGCGGGCGACGACGACGTCACCCATATGGAACTGGCCGAGATCATCCTCGACGAATCCGGCTATACCGGCATGTGGCAGAACGACAAGACGCCAGAGGCACCGGGCCGGCTGGAAAACCTCAAGGAACTGGTCAAGGCGCTGGAGAATTTCGACAACCTGCAAGGGTTTCTCGAACATGTCAGCCTGATCATGGACAATGAAACCGACGATGGCGGTGCCAAGGTCAGCATCATGACGCTGCACGCGGCCAAGGGGTTGGAATTCCCTGCCATTTTCCTGCCGGGATGGGAGGACGGGCTGTTTCCCTCGCAACGATCCATGGATGAAAGTGGCGTTAAGGGCCTCGAGGAAGAGCGGCGGCTGGCCTATGTCGGCATCACGAGGGCCGAGGAAATCTGCACCATTTCCTTTGCCGCGAATCGCCGTGTCTTCGGCCAGTGGCAATCGGCCCTGCCCTCGCGCTTCATCGACGAATTGCCCGAGGAGCATGTCGATGTGCTGACCCCGCCGGGCCTTTATGGTGGCGGCTACGGCGCTGCGGGTATGGGCGGATCGCCGGGCATCGAACAGCGTGCCGCCGATGCCAATGTCTACAACTCGCCGGGATGGCGACGCTTGCAGGAACGCACTGCGCAGCGACCTGTCAGCCAACCGCGCGAGACCCGAAATACCGTGATCGACCTGCAAGCCGTGTCGCGTTTCGAGACCGGCGAGCGCGTGTTTCACCAGAAATTCGGCTATGGCAGCATCATCGGGATCGAAGGCGACAAGCTGGAGATCGCATTCGAGAAAGCCGGGACCAAGAAGGTCGTGGCCAGCTATATCTCGGCGGCGGACGACATTCCCTTTTGACCTGTTCCTGCGGGACTGGATTGCAGAACCCCATGTGTCCGTCCGGCAGGACAGCACCACGGAGCGCCCAGCTTGTTTGGCCGCACGCATGTTCGGCCATTATGATCTGTCTTACCGACCTTTCGACAGTCTGCGCAGGTCCATAAGATCTGCGGCCGGGACCGACAAAGCAATTTAATACACGACAGAAAGAGTCGGATTGACATATCCGACTAAATAAGTCACCTAATGGGTGTCCAGCCACCCCACCTGCATCCGGGGAAGCCCGACCACATCATGTGGAGGTATCCCAATGCAGAAATCCTACGACGAACCCGCCTATGAACACGCTCAAAGCACCGAACCCCCCGCCTGCCGGTCAGAGCTATGGAGCCTGGCCGAAATCAACAGGGTATCGGGCGGGGTCAGCTTTGAATGGTTGCTCGACCATTTCACGGACCGGGTGGAGGCCGTGAGATGACAGCCGAGATCCCGAACAGAACACCAAGTGCCGCGGTCCCTGCCCTGCCCCGCTATGAAGCGACGGATCTGACCAGTGGCGGCGATCTTGCGGAAATCGTCCTTGGCGACCAGATCTATCGTCTTCGCATCACGAAGGCCGGCAAGTTGATCCTGACCAAATGACCCAGACAGCACATAATCGCGGCGGCGCGCCCGTCGGCTACCTCACGGAACTTGGCCCGATCGAGGCTGGGGCCGTCCTTTATCTGCGGCTCTGGTGCGACGGTGCCGAGGCACAGCAGCAGGTCTGGAACGACTTTTCAGCAAGCCTGGGCGCACATCATGGCCGCTCGGCGCTGCGCAACCTGGAAGAACTGTGCCAGCTTTGCGCCGATCACGGCCGCCGACCGTTGATGCGGCACCATGTTACCTGCAAATGTCTTGGCGCGGACGAGGCGTGTTTCGCCAATTTTGTCGGCGCGGCCACTGAAGGTGCCCGCGAAGACGCGATGTTGATGGCGACCTTGCTGGTTCGGCCGGACGTTGCGCCCTCTATCGTCGAACTTGCCCAATCGCTTGGCCTCGCGCTGCGCAGGATGGCGCGTCATGTTCCCACATCCATTCATCGCCAACCTGCCGAAACCTTGCACTGAAAGGAGCGCCGCATGATCGTCTGCCATTGTCAGAACATCACCAACCAAGACATTGATGTAGCCATTGACTGGATGCGCGCGGCGGATGAGACTACACTGATCACTCCGGGTAAGGTCTATCGCGCATTGGGCAAATCCCCCGACTGTGGCGGCTGCATGTCGCTGTTTCTTGGGACGATGCGCAAGAACGATAATCTGGAAGTCCCCATGAACCTCCGCCGCCTGCGCGCCGGAGAAACAGAGGAAAACCAAGCATGCAAGGCGACAGCAAAGTCATCCAATATCTGAACGACGCTCTTCGGGCCGAACTGACAGCGGTCAGCCAATACTGGCTGCATTACCGTCTGCAAGAGGACTGGGGCTTGGGTCATATGGCCAAGAAAAGCCGCGAGGAAAGCATCGAGGAAATGCACCACGCGGACAAATTGATTGCGCGCATCCTGTTTCTGGGTGGTCATCCGAATCTGCAAAAGCTGGATCCGCTGCGCATTGGCGAGACCGCCAAGGAAACACTGGAATGCGACCTGGCCGCAGAGCTTGACTCTGTCGCGATGTACAAGGAAGCCCGCAAATATTGCGAGTCCGTGGGTGATTTCGTCTCCAAAAACATCTTCGAAGAACTTCTCACCGACGAAGAAGGCCATGTCGACTTCCTGGAAACACAGCTCGATCTGATGACCAAAATCGGCGAAGAGAAATACGCGCAACTCAACGCTTCGACAATGGACGAGGCCGAGTAAAGCCACACATCGTGATGCGCGATCACAAAACGGGGCAGGTCCATCGACCTGCCCCGTCGCTTTTGCGGACCATCTGAACAGAGCGTTGGGCCTGCCCCGTTTGCTGTACCGGTCGATGCGAGGCCGTTATGGTCCGCCCGAGACTAGACCCGCGGTCTGGCGGCACTTGCCTGCGTTCCAGCCATTGAATGCCGAAAACAGGTGCCGCCCCAAACGCAAAGTGTCAGCCCAGAACCTGCGCCACGGCCTCGGCCGTCTTGGACGCGATCTCGTCCGCCTGATCTTCAGTCAGGCAGAACGGCGGTGCCAGCCCCAGAATGTCGCCCTGCGGCATCGCGCGCCCGATCACGCCGCGTTCCAGAAGCGCGGCAGCGATGCTTGGCCCAACCTTGGCGGACGGGTCGAAAAATTCGCGCGCCTCGCGGTCCTTGACGAATTCCACAGCGCATAGCATGCCTTCGCCCCGAACCTCACCGACATTGGCATGTTCGCCCACGGCCTCGGCCATGACCTTGTTGAGATAGGCACCCACCGTGCCGGCATTCTCGATCAGGTTCTGCTCGTCCAGCAGCTTCAGGTTGGCCACGCCCGCAGCCGCGCCAATGGGATGCGCGGAATAGGTCCAGCCATGCCCGATGGGGCCGTTTTCATCCGTGCCCTGCTCCAACACCTTCCACATCTTGTCAGAGACAATAGAACCCGACAGCGGCGCATAGGCAGAGGTCAGCCCCTTGGCGATGGTGATAAGATCCGGCGTCATCCCGTAATGCGTGGAGCCAAACATGCTGCCCAGACGTCCGAAGCCGGTGACGACCTCATCCGCGACCAGCAGGATGTCGTGACGGTCCAGCACTTCCTGGATGGCCTCCCAGTAGCCTGCGGGCGGCGGCACGATGCCACCTGTGCCCAGCACCGGCTCGCCGATGAAGGCGGCAATCGTGTCCGGTCCTTCGGCCTGGATCAGCTCTTCCAGCTCTGACGCGCAATGGGCCGAGAATGCCTCTTCGGTCATCTCATGCTTGGGGCGGCGGAAGTAATACGGCGCTTCGGTATGGATCACCTGCGCCAGTGGCAGATCGAATTTCTTGTGAAACAGTTCCAGCCCGGTCAGCGAGCCAGTCACCAGCCCGGACCCGTGATAGCCACGCCAGCGGCTGATGATTTTCTTCTTCTCGGGACGGCCGAGGATATTGTTGTAATACCAGATCAGCTTGACGTTGGTTTCGTTCGCATCCGACCCTGACAGCCCGAAATAGACCTTGGACATGTGTTCGGGGGCGCGATCGAGGATCATCTTGGACAAGGTAATCGACGCCTCGGTGCCGTGCCCGACATAGGCATGATAATAGGCCAATTCGCGCGCCTGCTCGGCAATCGCCTCGGCGATCTTTTGCTGTCCGTAGCCCACATTCACGCAGTAGAGCCCCGCAAACGCATCCAGCAGGCGCGTGCCCTCGCGGTCGGTGATGTGACAGCCCTCGCCGCCGGTGATGACGCGATGCGGCGCGTTGCCCCGCGCGAATTCGGCAAGATGTGTCGAGGGGTGGAAAAAGTTGTCCCGGTCCCAGGCTTCGAGTTGATCATTCTTCAGCATTGTCAGTTCCTTTGCGTAATTTCGTAGCGTCGGCGTTCAAATCCCTGACCAGGTCCGGACGCCGCAAAAGTCATGCCCAGTCACGACAGACGTATTTGATTTCCATGAACTGTTCCATGCACCGACGCGCCCCTTCGCGACCCAGACCCGACTGCTTGACGCCGCCGAAGGGGATCGGCGCGCCCGTCACCTTGGTGCGGTTGACCGCGACCATGCCGAATTGCAGCGCCCGGCTGACCCGGTAAATGCGGCGTGGATCGTGGCTGTGGACATAGGCGACAAGACCGAATTCGCCCGCATTGGCACGGGCCACAACCTCTGCTTCGGTATCGAAGGGCGTCAGCGGGGCCACCGGGCCAAAGGTTTCTTCGGACATGATGGCAGCGTCGTCCGGCACATCCGTCAGCACCGTAGGTTCATAAAATAGCGGCCCCAGGGCATTGCGTTTACCACCTGTGACCAGCTTCGCGCCCTTGGCCAAGGCGTCCGCGACATGCGCCTCTTGCTTGGCGATGGCGGCTTCGTTCATCAGCGGTCCAAGGTCACAATCCTGCGCGCCCGGCCCGATGGTCAGCGCCTTCACCGCTTCGGTAAACCTTGCGCTGAACTCTGCATAGATGGCGCGTTCCACATAGATACGATTTGCGCCAAGACAGTCCTGCCCGGTGGTCGCGAATTTCGCCTTGATCGTCTCGGCCACGGCGTTATCGAGATCCGCGTTCTTGAAGACGATCACAGGCGCGTGGCCGCCCAGTTCCATGACCAGCCGTTTGATCGTGTCGGCAGAGGCGCGGTAAAGCAGCCGCCCCACCTCGGTCGAGCCGGTGAAGGACAGCGCCCGCACGCGCGCATCATCCGTCCAGGGCGGCACGAGGGTAGAGGCGCGCCCGGTGACGACATTGAACACGCCCGCAGGCAGGCCCGCGCGTTCAGCCAGTTCCGCCAGTGCCAGCGCGGAAAACGGCGTCTCGTGGCTGGGATGGGCGACAACGGTGCAGCCTGCTGCCAGCGCCGCCGCGGCCTTGCGGGTCAGCATTGCAGCCGGAAAATTCCACGGCGTGATCAGCGCCACGACACCGACAGGTTCCAGCCACAATTCCACCTCTGCATCGGGCAGATGGCTGGTGACACCCTCGATATTCGGGCGCTTGGCCTCTTCGGCATAAAACTCCACGAAGGACGCGGCATAGTCGATCTCGCCGCGCGCCTCGGATAACGGTTTGCCTTGTTCGGCCACCATCAGCCGGGCCAGATCTTCGCGATGCTCAATCATCAGATCGAACCAGCGGCGCAGGATGGCCGACCGTTCCTGCGGCAACCGCCCCGCCCAACCATCAAATGCGGCCTGTGCCGCATCCACCGCCCCGGCGCTTTCGGTGGCGGACAGGCTGGCAACCTCGCCGATCACTCGGCCCGTTGCAGGATCGGTCACTTCGACAACCTCGCCGGATGCCGCAGCACACCATTTGCCATCGACATAGGCAAAGCTGCGTTGCAGGCGAGGATCCTCAAGCGCAAGAGCGTCAGGCAATTTCACGTCATACATGGCAACACCTCCGGGATTGTTGCCTGTAGTATCGGCCACGCTTGGCAGCGGTTGCGGCTGAAATCACCTGCATGGGAAGAAAATTCGCCTACATGAGACGATCATGGCAGAGGATTCCTCTGCCTCTTACTCTTCCAGCCCTGCCAGCAACGCCAGAGGCGGAGGATTTGGCCCCTTCACCGGTTTGGTCACGATATAGGTGAAATAGCGCGCCAGCCCGATACGCGCCTCCAGCATGCTGTCGATCAGGCGTTGATAAGCGTCAATATCGCGGGTGACGACCTGCATCAGATAGTCGAACCCGCCGCCCAAGGCCCAGCAAGCTGTGACCTCGTCATACCGGTGCAACGCATCCTCGAACACGCGGAAGGTGGCGGCAGTGTGATCGGCCAGTTCCACGGCGACAAACACGAAGACATGAGGGCCAAGTTTACGCAGATTGATCTGCGCGCCGTAGCCTTCGATCAGGCCAGCGCGTTCCAGTTTGCGCAGCCGCTCCCAGCAAGGGGTGGGCGACAGTCCGACCGCCTCGGCAAGGGCGGCCTTTGTAATCCGCCCTTGCCGGCTCAGCACCGTCAAGATTTGCAGGTCGCGCGCGTCAAGCCGCTGCATCACGTCACCAAAGGAGAAAACTGCGGGATCACTTTCTGGACATCCTTAGGAAACATGTGCCTGCACTGCGCCTTGTTCCTAGCACGGACGCGTACGCGTCGGCAAACCTCGTGCATCATTGTCGAGGACAGCCCCGAGCCCGACTTCGCAAAACGCTTTTAAAGACATTTTGTTCCGATCAGGTCGCCAAAGATACTCTGGAACCGCACCGCCGATAACGGCGTTTTCTTCTCACAACGCGTCAGGACGACGCGACCAAAAACACACTGAAAGGAGGCCCCCTATGCTTGGTTGGGCACTGACATTTCTTGTAGTTGCGCTGATCGCCGCCTTGTTCGGTTTTGGCGGCATCGCCGGCGCGTCTGCCGGTATCGCACAGATCCTGTTCTTCATCTTCGTGGTGCTGTTCGTCATTGCGATGATCGTACGCGCGGTCAAAGGACGACCGCCGGTCTGACCGCACGGCTTGGATCACATGAAAAAGGGCGGTCGATGTGACCGCCCTTTCGCGTTTAACCGTTGTGAACCTTTCGCGTTTAACCGTTGTGAAAAAGCTCAGGCGTTCAACGTTTCTGTCGACGCAAAGAACATCGCCTGACTGATCGCGGATTGCACCTGTTCTTCCGAGTAAGGCTTGGTGATGACGAATGCGGGCTCCGGTCGCTCGCCGGTCAACAGGCGCTCGGGGAAGGCGGTGATGAAAACCACCGGGATCTCTCCTGCCGCGGCCAGAATGTCATTCACCGCGTCAATCCCCGAAGATCCATCCGCAAGCTGGATGTCCGACAGGATAAGGTCAGGGCGTTCTTTCTGAGCCAGCGAGACTGCACCGTCGCGGGTCCGCCCGACACCGGTGATGGCATGGCCCATATCCGCAATGATGCTTTGCAGATCCAGCGCGATCACGGCCTCGTCTTCGATCACAAGAATACGACCCGACAAGCTGGATTCCATCTCGCGGCGCGCGATCGTCAGCAACTCTTCGGCCTCGTCTGCCGAAATCTGCATGATCGAAGCGATGTCGCGATGCGAGAAGCTCTCGATCGTGTAAAGCAACAAAACCTCGCGGGTGTTCGGGGTCAGATCGGCCATATGCGCCTGAGCGCGGCGCCCAATCGCCGTTTCGTCCTCTGCGACGGGCGCGCCCGCGCTGGTCCAGATGACATGAAAGGCCCGAAACAACGCAACCTTGGGGTCAAGCTCCGCGTCAAAGATCGTCCGATCTTCCAGCAAAGCCTCCAACGTGGCGAGCGCGTAGTTGTCCCCCGTGGTCTGGCTACCCGTCAATGCGCGGGCGTAACGCCGCAGGTAAGGCAACAGGTTGCCAACTGTTTCCGCGAAATCCGCAGCGGAGCGACCATCCGTCATTTTTTCGTACCTCTTGTGTTTTTCTTGGAACCTAACGTTCCTCTATGGCGTTCGGTTCCCGTGATGTGCAATTTTTTGCCTAATTGAAGTGGTGCAGGGGAATAGGATGGCTCTACCAAACCGAAAGTCCGGCTTAGAAGAACAGATAGAGGAAAATCTTCGCAAGGTTTACCAGAAAACTGTCGAGGAAGATGTGCCGGACAGGTTCAAGGCGTTGCTGGAAAAGCTTAAGGCACAGGAAGCCAATAAATGAGCGATTTAGAAGCCTCGGAAGAGCATTCCGACCCGCGCGATGAGATCGTGCAGCACCTCCCGTCCATGCGGGCCTTTGCGTTGAGTTTGACGCGAAACGGGTCTGCTGCGGATGATCTGGTGCAGGACACGGTTGTCAAGGCGTGGAACAAGATCGACCATTTCGAACCCGGCACGAATATGCGCGCCTGGCTGTTCACCATCCTGCGCAACACCTTTTATTCTGACCGTCGCAAAAGCCGCCGCGAAGTCGCGGATGTCGATGGGTCCTTTGCCGAAACCCTGTCCGAGAAGCCACATCACGACGGACGTCTCGCGATGCGCGATTTCGAAGAAGCCTTTGCCAAGCTTGCTGACGAACAGCGCGAGGCGCTGATCCTCGTGGGCGCATCCGGTTTTTCATATGAAGATGCTGCCGAAACCTGCGGCGTCGCCATCGGCACCATCAAGAGCCGTGTTAACCGTGGCCGGTCCAGATTGGCCGAACTGCTGAATCTGCACAGTGACGACAGCATGGAAATGACCGACAAGGCGACGATGGCCGTCGTCAATGGCATCATTCCGCCGGGCAGATTTTCGGCGTGATACGCAGACTGCGCGGCGCGAGCGATGGCCTCGCCTTCAGGTTTGGTGTCATGCTGGCCGCGGCGTTGTTGCCGCTTGGTCTGATATCGGTTTCGCAAACCGCTGTGGTGGTCGAAAAGTCCCGCCGTAATGCCGAAGCCAACCTGCTTGCGCTGACGGCCGCTGCGGCCGGCGGTGAAGAAGGTCTGCTGCGCAACGCCTTTGGTGCCGCGCAGGCAATCTCCAGCTTTGTTCCGTTGATTCGTGATGACCCTGCGCTTTGCACTTCGGTCCTGAAGAACTATCTGGACACATCCAGCACCTACAGTTTTGCGGGCTTCATCAATTCGGACGGCATTGTCGAATGTTCTTCTTCGCCGCAGCAACTGAACCTGTCCGACAACAAACTGTACTTGATGATGAAGGAAGATCCCCGCCCGCGCATCACCATGTCAGCGTCAGGATCTGTCAGCGGTGTGCCGGTGATCGTCGTGTCGATCCCCATCAGGAACAACGGTGAATATAACGGACATGTTTCGGTGTCTCTGCCCCACGGCAACCTGCATTCTCGCGACAACGACGCGAAAAAGGACAGCCCGCTGGACCTGGTGCTGTTCAACGACACCGGCGAGATCCTGTCGGCCAGTGGCGGCATGAACGGGGTAGAGGTACGTTTGCCCGCAGGACGGCCCTTGCAGAAATTCGTTGACAAGCCCCAGCAAAGCTTTACCGGCATCACCCGGATGGCTGAAGAACGCGTCTTTGCCGTGGTGCCGGTTGTCCCTGGATTGATTTACGCGCTTGGCAGTTGGCCATCGAAGGTGAACTCGATCACCGCCGGGGCGATCCGCTTGGCAATTCCGCTGCTCTTCCCGGTGCTGATGTGGCTGGCAAGCCTTGCCGTCGCCTATGTGGCGGTCGAGCGGCTGGTGATCCGCCCCACTCGGAACCTGCGTGCACGGATGCTGATGTTCATGCGGTCACGCGCGATTCAGACACCACGACCGGATATTATCACCCCAAAAGAGCTGCGCGAAATCGATGAGACCTGGCACCGGCTGGCCGTCAGCGTTTTGCGCGACGAAGCCGAGTTGGAGGATATGATCCATGACAAGACGGTGTTGCTGAAAGAAGTCCACCATCGGGTCAAAAACAATCTCCAGCTTATCGCTTCGATCCTCAACATGAAGATCCGCAAATCCACCAATGACGACGCGCGCGTAGCGTTGCGCGATGTGCAGGGTCGCGTGATGAGCCTCGCGACCGTTCACCGCAACCTCTACGAAACCTCGCTTCAGGGCCGGGTTCAGGCCGACGAATTGGTGAAGGCCATCGTTGACCGCGTGGTGTCGGCGGGCAGCCTGCCGGAAAGCCGGATCGAGATCCGTCAAAGCGCGGACCGTGTGATCCTTTATCCCGACCAGGCCGTGCCTCTTAGCCTCGCCGTTTCCGAGGCTGCAAGCAATGCATTGAAATATATTGGCAAGCCCGCAGATGGCCAGCAGCCGTGGCTGGAAGTCACCCTGCGCGAAACCGATGATGCCAACGCGGTGCTGCGCGTCGCGAATTCGCTTGGCGAACATGTCACCGAAGCAAGTGCATCGGCCGATAGCGGGGGGTTGGGATCGCAATTGATCGCGGCGTTCGTCGCGCAGCTTGAAGGAACGATGGACGTCACAGAGGACACCGAAATGTTCGTTCTGGAAATCAACTTTCCCATAGCCGAGTTCAAGGAAAAGTAGCGCAATACCGCCCGGATGCAAGTTTACGCCGCTGGCGCATGGTGTTCGATCTCATGTGCCAGCGACTTTAGTTGCAGGACCGTTTCAGATTGCAGGCGTGCCCGTCGCCGCCTCTTCCTCGGCCAGCGTCGTCAGCCCATCATAGACCGCAATGAACCACACCAGGAGCGGGATCGCGACGATGCCGCCCAGCGGTCCCCAAAGCCAGAGAAACAGGCACAGCGACAAGAACACCAAGAGCGGGTTCACATTCATTTGCCGGCCGACCAGCGTGGGCGTCACAAATTGTGCCTCGATCAGGTTTAGCCCCACATATGCAGCGGCCGGCACAAACGCCATACCGCCGGTAAAGACCGCCGGACCTGCAACGAGCGCAGCAGTGGCCACGAGGGCCGGCCCAAGATAGACGACAAAGTTCAACAGGCCTGCAACCGCACCCCAGATGATGTACCCCGGCATTCCGATCAGCTTGAACACAAGCGCGACGCAGACCGCATAGCATACATTGATGACCGTGATCGTCAGCGAGTAGCGGGCAACCAGCCGGTCGGCCTCGTAGAATTTCAGCGCGGCGGCCTTGGAATTGACGGTCGAAAGCTTGCCCAACCAGCGATAGACATCACTGCGACACAGCAACAGGAAATACAGCGCCCCAAGGAAAATCATCACCTGCCCCAACAGCGCAGGAGCCAGAAACATCAGTTCAGTCAGGCTGGGAAACGATTTGCTGGCTTCATCGACCACACCGCCATCGCCTTCACCTGTTGCGGAGGACCCCAAGGCACCTGTGACCTCACGCGACACATCGTCAATGTCACGCAACAGCCCGCGCAGGCTCCATACCATTTCGCGCATCCCGCCGCGTATGCTGGGCCATTTTTCATACAACCCGTTTGCGACGGGTTCCAGCAACACGGCCAGCACGACGATCATCAGAACGCATAAGAACAGTGTCATCAGGCTCGACGCTGTTGCGGGCAAGCCGGTGCGCTGCCAGAAATCGGAAATCGGCGTCAGAACGATGGCGAACACGAACGCCAGCGTAAAAGGTGCGAAGACGGGTTTGGCAAAATACAACGCGGCAATGATTGCCACCACCGCGAGGATTGTCAGTTGCCAATGCTGGCGTATGTTGGAATGCATTCGCGGTGCTCGCCCTTAGCCTTCGAACCGCGGCAAGCGGTCCAGTTCGGCGTTGCTGACCAGAAGTTGCACGGCCGGATCACGCGTTTCTCCGTTCAATCCGCGCATCGCCAGCAGATCAAGGCCAAGATCGACGCGATGCGCGCCCAGACCCAGAAAGCCGCCGATCTCGACGATTGCGCCGGTTACGCGGCCATCTGGTCCGACGCGCACTTCCGCTACGGTGCCAACCGTATCGGATTGTTCGTCAAAGACCGGCAGTCCGTGCAACACATCGAAATCCACGACCGCGGGGCTTGGCAGGTCAGTCGCAGCGTGGATCGCGGCGGGCGTTGACATCTCGTTATCTGCCCAAAACCCCGCGACAGCGGTGGCTCCGGTCAGGACGACACCTGCCATGATTGCAGCGCTTGCGCTCAGGGTCAAAAACTTGCGGGGCATGGACTGTCCTCCGTTGCGACCGATTCTCGGCCTGTGTCGGGCAAATAACGCACGCTGAACGCCATTGGTTCCGCTTGCCGTGCAAGCAGCGGCCATCATGTGAGGTCCGGCGACCGGATATTGAGGTATTGGGGAAAATTGACACGCCCACCGGATCCGCACCCGATGGGCGTGTCGATAGCAGAGATGCGCCAGTAAGCAGGTGCTCTCTTCTCTGCTTCGCGCCACCGGGGGGAGGGTTCCGATGGCGCGCATTCAGCGCCCGGTCAGGTCGCGGCAAATCTGAGGGAGGAAGATTGCCGCGACCTGGCTACCTGCCGTAAATTGGACAAGCAGTTTCGTGCCTGAAAATCCAACCTTCCGACATTTGATTGGTTCCACACGGATTGAAAGAAATTTACAGCCGGACGGAGCGCCGATGAGAATTGCCAGTTTTTGCACGATTTGCAAAGCGTCGACACCCCCGCTTTCCAAGGCTCAACGCCCTGCATTGGCCTGCATCACCGCCACGCGCATGTTTTCACATCCATCTCGCGCGGCCACCGGTCCTATGCAACAAGTGACAATCACTCAAAGCCACAAACGGCATTTCCACGGGCGTCTATAATATCTGAAAGATTTGGAGCGGGCGACGGGAATCGAACCCGTATCATCAGCTTGGAAGGCTGAGGTCTTACCATTACACAACGCCCGCTCAACGACTCTTCACTTATTTCAGCCTTGTTCCGGCGTCAAGCGCTGGCAGTCGTTTCATTGAAACGCTCCGGGTTTTCGCCGGGCGTTTCGGGCCAAGCAAACAGCAAATGTTCGGCCTCGTCCCCCCCCGAAAAGGCAACAGGTGTACCGCAACCGCACCCATCCGACAGCGCGCAGTATCACGAATACCACGCCGCCGGGCGGTTTTGAGCGGGGCAAAATCCACCGCATGCCGTCATAGCCAAGCCATATGCGCAACTGACAGATTTCATGCTAGACTGCGCAACAGGACCCTACATCAATCCGAGGCATCGGTCGTGACCATCCGCAAAGTGGAATTGCGCTATTTTACAATCGCACTGGTGCCGGTCAGCATCTTCTGGACGCATGGGGTGATCTCCGACCATATTTTCGCCACCGATCTGGCGGTTCCAAGCGACATTCTGCACGAGGGTCGGCATTGGCTGGAAGCGGCGGGCCGGTTCAAGTTCATTGCCGCAACATGGTTTTTTGGCGCTCTGGCCCTGCTTGCCGTTGCGCTGGTGATCCGGGACATCGTGGGACCAATCTCGCGCGCGACCCGGATCGCGGCAATCGGCACGTTGCTGTTCATCCTTTTGCTCGCGATGACGCCCACGATCGAGCAAAACGCATCCCCCGACGCGCCGCACGTCTATCACCGGCTGGGCGCGGACCTGTTCAAATCCGCTTTGTCCCGCGGCAGCCTGCCCGGCTGTTCGGCACCTCAGGATATGTGGTTGCTGGGGCGTTGCGGTGAGATTCCCGTCATATCGCTGCTTGAGCGGGTGCTGGATATCATCAACGGGCTGGCAGGGCTTGGCGTGGGCGCGCTAATTGTTGGCATGATCCTGTGTCTGGAACGCAGCAGCGGCAACACGCGCGAGGAAGAGGCCGCGCAACTTGCGCAGAATCTGGTCCGCATGCGGCGACAGCTTTACCTGTCCAGCCTGATCCTGACCTTCGGCATGTTCTTCGCGACAAGCTGGATGTACTGGCCGCTGCCCCTGGTCATGGAGGCAGAGCAGGACGCTTACGGCACCGTGATTCTCGCCTCGGCGCTGTTCACCGGCACATATTTCTGCCTGCTGATCCTAAGTTTCTATCTGCCGGTCGCGCTCGTTCTGGATGGGCGCATCAGCAGGCTCGCACAAAGCGCGACCCAAGTTTCAGATGGGGGCAAGCGCACCGATGTCGACGATTGGATGAAGGCGCGCGGCCTGAAATTCAGCACCAGTGACCACCTGCGTGCAGGCTTTGCCGTCACCGCACCTATCCTTGCTGCATTTGCGGGCGGGATTTCCCCGATAGCCCTTTAAAGGCGATTGGTTCACCTACGGCGTGGATTGCGCGTTGCCCGGCGGCAAAGGCCCGAAGGATCTGAAATCGGGTCAGCCCGATTTCGGTCGCAACCCGGCCACCTGACGGATGGTCACACCAGCGGCACCGTCAGATCCCGTATCAACGCGGCTGTATCGGGGCGTTGACCACGCCACCAGGCATAGGCCTCGGCCGCCTGTTCAACCAGCATACCGACGCCATCCGCCAGGACCGGCACACCCGTCCCTTGGGCTTGTCGCAAGAACCCTGTCAGACCCTTTGCATAGACCAGATCATAGGCCAGCCCTGCCCCCTCGAACACCGCATCCGCGACCTGTGGGCGCGTATTGAACAGGCTGGCAGAGGTGGCATTCAGCACGATGTCATGCCCTGCACCCAAAGCGTCATAGCCTGTCGCGCGGATCTCGCCGAAGCGGGCCAATTCATCGGCAATCGCCTGCGCCTTGGCAACGGTCCTGTTGGCCACGACCACCTGCGCTGCCCCGGCCCGGAGGATCGGCAGCGCCGCGCCGCGTGTCGCCCCGCCCGCGCCAAGGAAAAGCACACGCTTGCCCGAAACCGCTTGGCCCAGATTGTCCGCGATATCGCGCAACAACCCGACCCCGTCGAAATTTTCGGCAATAATGCGTCCATCCTCGAATTTCAGACAGTTGGAAGCCCCTGTCAGAGCCGCCCCTTCGCGGCGGTCATCCGCCGCCGCAAAGGCATCGGTCTTGAACGGGACGGTGATGTTGATGCCCCGGCCTCCTTCGGAGATGAACTGATCCAGCCGGTTGCGAAACCCGTCTTGCGGTGCCTCAATCGCCTCGTAGGAGATGTCGTCATCAAATTGCGCGGCAAAGCTGCGATGAATGAATGGCGATTTCGAATGCCCGATGGGGTTGCCGAATACGGCGTAGCGGTCCGTCACGTCCTGTTCTTCCTTATCGCCTGAGCACTTTTGCCGGTCCCTGCCTCACAGACGCCGCGATGTAAACGTCGCAGGTCCAGCTTTGCCGCAAGATCACCCTCTGCCCTGTCGCGGCCGCTGCGACCATCCGCAAGGCCGCTGGCCCCGGTGCATACGATCATGCCAGAAGACGCCCCATGCGCCGCAACGCCAGCGCGTAACCTTCAATGCCAAAGCCCGCGACTACCCCGTCAGCCCGCTGGCTGACATAGGAATGATGGCGAAAGCTTTCGCGCTGGTGGACGTTCGAGATATGAACCTCCAGCACCGGCCCGTCGAAGGTGTTCAGCGCATCCAGCACCGCGACGGAGGTATGGGTCAGCGCTGCGGGATTGATGATGATGCCCTGTGCCGCGTCACGCGCCTCGTGAATCCAGTCGATGATCTGGCCTTCCCAGTTGGACTGCAACAGCCGCGTCGTTATGCCAATTTTCTCGCCCAGCTCGGTGCAGGTGGCCTCCACATCGGCAAGCGTATCGTGGCCGTAGATCTCGGGCTGGCGTTTGCCCAGAAGGTTCAGGTTCGGGCCATTGAGTATATAGACGGTCGTGGTCACAGGGCGTGTCCTTGATTGGTTGGGCGATCCCGCTTGCGGGGCTTGGCGGGCAATTTGCCCCCCTGCCCGCCTTTTGGCAAGCGGCGGACACGCGGCAGGTCGGGCAGTGCTCTTGCACAACCGATACTTCGGTATGGTTCAAATTCACCGCGTCCGGACACAAGCCAAGGGGCCTGCCTTGTCGGCTTCAGGTGAGGGTCAGCAGTTTTTCGGTCGGGCGTCCAATTACCGCGCGGTCGCCAGCGATCAGCACCGGCCGCTCGATCAGCTTTGGATGCGCTTCCATCGCGGCCAGCAGCGCGTCATCATCGCTGTCTTTCGTCAGGCCCAGTTCTGCAAATAACGGGTCGTTGGACCGCGCCATTGCAAGCACAGGCAGGCCCAGCGCCGCGTGCACGGCTTTCAGTTCAGACAAGGACGGCGGATCGTCAAGATAGCGCCGCACCGTCAGTGCCACGCCGTTCTCCTCAAGCAGCGCCAATCCCTGCCGGGACTTGCTGCACCGTGGGTTGTGCCAATATTCCATTATAGCCAGTCCTCCCTTGCGGTGCCGACGGCATCCGCCACATTATCGAACCCATCCCGCGCCAACAGGCGGTCAAGACCCTTTGCGATCTCTTCCACAAGGCTCAGCCCGCCATAGACCAGCGCGGTATAAAGCTGCACGGCGCTCGCCCCGGCGCGGATCTTGGCATAGGCCTGTTCGGCAGAGCCGACCCCCCCCACCCCGATCAGCGGCAAGCGGCCTTCGGTCAGCACCGACAGTTGCGCCAGAACGCGGGTGGATTTCTCAAACAACGGCGCACCGGACAACCCGCCCTTTTCGGGCGCATGGCGGCTGCGCAATCCAGCGCGGTCCAGCGTCGTATTGGTGGCGATCACCGCATCAACGCCCGAGGACAGCGCGACCTCTGCCACATCCGCCAATTCATCCGGCGTCAGATCGGGCGCGATCTTCAGGAAGACCGGCACCCGCCGCGCCATTCCGTCGCGCACCTGCATCACGCCGGCCAGCAATCCGGCCAAGGCTGCCTTGCCCTGTAGGTCGCGCAGCTTTTCGGTATTGGGGCTGGAGACATTCACCGTGGCAAAATCCAGCCATTTTCCGCAATGGTCCAACACGCGGGCGAAATCCGCGGCCCGGTCCCCGCTATCCTTGTTGGCACCAAGGTTCAGGCCGATCACCGCATCACGGGGGCGTTTTTCCAGCCTTGCGGCAATCGTCTCCATCCCGTCATTGTTGAACCCGAACCGGTTGATCGCTGCACCATCTTCGGTCAGGCGAAACAGGCGCGGTTTTGGGTTGCCCGGCTGCGGGCGCGGTGTTGCGGCCCCCACCTCGGCAAAGCCGAACCCCGCTCGGCCAAGGCCCAGAAGTGCTGTTGCATTCTTGTCGAACCCCGCCGCCAGCCCGATCGGATTGGTCAGGTGCAGCCCCGCCACCTCGCAGCGCAATCTGTCTGACGTCACCAGACCGGGGGATGGTGCGACGCCCAGTTGCAACGCCCGTAGCGCCAGCCCATGCGCGGTTTCCGGATCCATATGGCGCAAAACCCGCAGCCCGGCCTGTTCAAGCAAGCTCATATCCGCGCGCCCGGATTTGGGTAACAAGCGACGTTGCTCATGCCATCTCCCGCGGGAAGTCATGTGTCCCGTTCACCAAGGGCACGGCGCAGGACCACACAATATCCTTGCGCCTCAGCGGTCCATAAAGATGCGGAAACTCGGCACCTGCGCGCGCGACCTCCCATTTCAGGGCATCGCCCATTGTCTCGGTATCGAACGCGGCCAGAACCAGCCCGTCCTCCCCGGCGAAATGCTTGGCGGCTGTCTCGCGGACTTGCAGCGCGGTTGAAAAATGAATGTAGCCATCGGCCACGTCGATCGGGGCACCGGCGGTTTCGCCCGAGACCTCCAGCGCCTGCCATTCGGCGGCGCGCAATATCTTGTAGATCAGCATGACGCTGAGATGCCTTCTGGACGGCTTATCGTCAAGCGTCATGCAATTGTGACAAAAACCGCCGATGACGTTGCGACGGGCTTTGACTTAGCCCGACGGAAGCGGCACGATCCTGCGCATAAGACTTCCGACAGAGAGGAACTGAACATGTCTATCCGCCTTTTGACCGGTGCCGCCGCCCTTGCATTGACCGCAGGTGCCGCCGCCGCAGATTATTCCCTGACGATCCTTCATACCAATGATTTCCACGCCCGGTTCGAACCGATTTCAAAATATGATTCCCCTTGTTCGGCGGAAGACAACACCGCGGGCGACTGCTTTGGCGGTTCCGCGCGTCTGGTCTCGGCGATCGAGGAAGCGCGCCAGCGCAGCAACAACGCGATCCTTGTCGATGGCGGCGACCAGTTCCAGGGCACACTGTTCTATACCTATTACAAGGGCAAGCTTGCCGCCGAAATGATGAACAAGATGGGCTATGACGCGATGACCGTGGGCAACCACGAATTCGACGACGGCCCCGAAGTTCTGCGCGGTTTCATGGATGCGGTCGATTTTCCGGTGCTGATGTCCAATGCCGATGTCTCGGGCGAGGAACTGCTGGCCGATGTTCTGATGAAATCCACGGTGATCGAGCGGGGCGGCGAAAAGCTGGGCCTGATCGGCCTGACACCGCAAGACACGGATGAACTGGCCAGCCCCGGCAAGAACATCATCTTCACCGATCCCAGCGACGCCGTGCAGGGCGAGGTCGACAAGCTGACCGAAATGGGCGTGAACAAGATTATCGTGCTGTCGCATTCCGGCCTGAACGTCGATACGACCGTGGCCGAGAACACCACGGGCGTCGATGTCATCGTGGGCGGGCATGACAACTCCTTGCTGTCCAACACGATCGAAGGTGCCAAAGGCCCCTACCCCATCATGGTCGGCAACACCGCCATCGTGCAGGCCTATGCCTATGGCAAGTTTCTGGGCGAGCTGAACGTGACCTTCGACGACGAGGGCAACATCACCGAAGCCGTGGGCGAGCCGATCATCCTTGACGGTGCGGTCACCGAGGACGAAGCAACCGTCGCGCGCATCACCGAAGCCGCAGTTCCGCTGGAAGAGATCCGCAACAAGGTCGTGGCCGAAACATCCGAGGCCATCGAAGGCAACCGCGATGTCTGCCGCGCCATGGAATGTTCGATGGGCAATCTGGTGGCTGACGCCATTCTGGCACGGGTGAAGGATCAGGGCATGCAGATCGCCATTGTCAACTCCGGCGGTCTGCGCGCCTCTATCGACGCAGGCGAAGTGACCATGGGCGAAGTGCTGACCGTGCTGCCGTTCCAGAACACGCTGTCCACCTTCCAGGTATCCGGTGCGACCGTGGTTGAGGCGCTTGAAAACGGTGTCAGCCAGATCGAGGAAGGCGCGGGCCGTTTCCCACAGGTGGCCGGCCTGACCTTCACAGCCGATCCGTCGGCAGAGCCGGGCAGCCGCGTGTCCGACGTCATGGTTGACGGTGCGCCGATCGAGCCCGAGAAAATGTACGGGGTTGTCTCCAACAACTACGTCCGCAACGGCGGTGATGGCTACAAGATGTTCATCAATGCCGAGAACGCCTATGACTTCGGCCCGGACCTGGCCGATGTGACCGCCGAGTATCTGGCGGAACAAGGCCCCTACACGCCCTACACCGATGGACGCATCACGTTGAAGTAACCCTGAGCGTCTTGTAAATTCTGCGCAGGCTCCGGCATCAAGCCGGGGCCTGTTTCGTTTCAGCCCTGTTTCGTTTCAGCACAGGCTATGCACGACACGTCCGCGTGCAAAACCGTTGCTTTCTTGAGGACGCGCGCGAAAATGACACCGCCAATCGCGGATGTTATGCTTCTGCGATGCCAAGGGGACGCGCTGATGGACCACCCGCTTATTGACCTTGTAAACGCCCGGATCCGCGCAGCGGAGACGGAAGGTGCTTTTGACAACCTGCCCGGCGCTGGCAAACCCCTGCCGCCCTGCGACGATCCGGAAAATGCGCTGATCAATCGCCTGATGAAGGAAAACGGCGCGGCCCCCGAATTTGTTACCCTGTCGCGCGAATTGGCGCGCCTGCGTGCGGAATTGCGCGAAGAAGGCGACCGCACCAGACGACACGAGATCATGAAGGACATGTCGATGATGGAGGCGCGGATCGACATCGCGCGCAAGGCCGCGCGCTAGGTTTTGTCTTTCCCGCATCCGCGTGCCAGATTGCCCGCGCAACCGCCGCCCCAGGAAAGGCAATCAATGGTCACTGTGTCCGAACAATACGAAGCCTATCCCTATCCCGAACGCGATCCGGCAGACGAATCCAAACGCCTGATCGAAGGCTCGCCCAGCCATCCGCATGAGGTCGATCATTTCCTGTTTGCCGGTCAGCGTGATTGGTCCCGGCCCTTTCGCGTTCTGGTCGCAGGCGGCGGTACTGGCGACGGGCTGATCATGTTGGCGCAGCATCTGGCAAATGCGGGTCATCCGCATCAGATCACCTATCTCGACCTGTCCACCGCATCGCGGCAGGTGGCGGAGGCCCGCGCGACAGCGCGTGGCTTGACCAACATCACCTTTCACACCGGCAGCCTGTTGGACGCGCCCGACCTTGGCACCTTCGACTACATTGATTGTTGCGGCGTGTTGCACCACCTGCCCGACCCGGCACAGGGATTTGCCGCCCTTCGGGCCGCCGTCGCCCCGGATGGGGGGCTTGGCTTCATGGTCTATGCGCCGTACGGGCGATCGGGCGTCTATCCCCTACAACAGGCGTTCGGCGCATTGCTGGAGGGTCTTGCCCCCGCCGAACGGCTGGCCAAGGCGCGGCAACTGGTTGAACAATTGCCCGAGGGCCATCCGTTCCGGCTGAACCCGCATCTCGTGGATCACCGGCAAAGCGACGCGGGTTTCTACGACCTGCTGCTGCATTCACAGGATCGCGCCTTCGATGTCGCGTCTCTGATGTCTGTGCTCACATCCACCGGATGGGAACTGGCCGATTTCACCCAACCCGCGCTGTATGATCTGTCGCGCATCGCGGATGTGCCAGGCCATCTGGACCGCGCTGCGGCCATGGCCACCGCCGAGAAACTGCGCGGCACGATCAAGCTGCATGTGGGCTATGCCGCGCCTGCGGGCCGTGGCATCCGCGTCGCATCGGGAAGCAACCGCAGTGCCGTGCCGCATCTGCGCGGCGTCGGGGCAAAACCGTTGGCACAGGCCATCGCACAGGGCAAACGCCCGAAGTTGACCGTTTCTGGCGTCGAGACCCGGCTTGACCTGCCAAAACAGACCGCGCCGCTGATCGCAGGCATCGACGGACGCCGCAGCGTGGCGCAGATCCTCAACGTGGCGCGGCTGGACCCGATGCAGGCCGGCGCGCTTTGGTCACAGGTGGATTGTGCCCTGCGTCCCTGGGGGTTGCTGGTCTATTCCGGGTTCTGAAGCGGCAGCCTCCAACGCCGGATAGCGCAACCACAGGAACACGCCGCGTGCGATGAAGAAGATCAACTGCGCCAGCCACAGCCCGTGATTGCCAAGACTGGGCACCAGCAGCAGCACCGACCCCACATAAACGACAAAGCTGAGCGCCATCATATTGCGCATATCCGCACTGCGGGTGGCACCGATGAATATCCCGTCCAGCATCCAGGCCGCCGTGCCGGCCAGTGGTGCCAGCACCATGTAAGGCAGATAAAGCCGCGCCTCGGCGCGCACTTCGGGCGCGTCTGCCATCAGGTCGATGATGATTCCGCCAAGCAAGGCGAAGGCCACCACCATGACAAGGCTTGTGACCAGCCCCCAGATACTGGTGACAATGGCGCTGCGGCGCACACGCGCCACAACGCCTGCGCCAAACGCCCGCCCCACCAGCGCCTCGGCCGAGAAGGCAAACCCATCCATCGCGGCGGCGGTGATGTGCAGGAATTGCAGCAACACCTGATTGGCCGCCAATGTTACATCGCCGAAATCCGCCCCGAGGAACAGGAACGACACGAACCCAACCTCCAGCAGCGCCGATCGGATCAGAATATCCGTGTTCACACCCAGCATCCGCTTCAGCCGCACCTTGTCGAACACCCGCGCCCAATCGCGCCAGTCCGGCACGCGAAAAGCTGCCCGGCACAGCCACAGCCCCAGGGCCAGGCCGCTCCATTCCGCGAAGAACGTGGCAATGGCGACGCCGTTCACGCCCCACCCAAGCTGAAGGACGAAAACAACGTCCAGCACCACGTTCAGCCCGTTCATCCACAGTTGCAGCACCAGCACGGCGCGGGTGCGTTCCTGCGCGATCAGCCAGCCGCTGATACCGAAGATCGCAATGGCCGCGGGGGCCGACCAGACGCGGATGGTCAGATAATCGCGGGCCATGCCCTCGACCTCGGCCGAGGCGGGCGACAGATAGAAGGCTCCGGCGAAAATCAACTGTTGAAGGGCGATCAGGGCGACACCCGCGGTCAATCCGATCATGATCACGCGGGTCAGCAACGCCGCAACTTCGGCGGTATTGCCCGCACCCGCCGCCTGACTGGTCAGCCCGACGGTGCCCATGCGCAGAAAGCCGAACATCCAGTAGATCGCGGTCAGGATGATCGCGCCGATGCCCACGGCACCGATCGGTGCCGCCTCCCCCAGTTGTCCAACAACGCCGGTATCCACGACACCGAGGATTGGCACGGTCGCATTGGCCAGCACGATCGGCAGCGCTATTTTCAGAACCCTGCGATGCGAAATATCCTGTAACATCTCAGACATCGGTGCGCGGCATCAAAAAATGCCCCGTGGCCTGCGCGATGGGCCTGTCGCGATTGTCTTGCCAGGCATAGGCATTGACGCTGGCATAGCGCCGCCCCGACCGCGTGACATGCGCCCGCGCGTAGCCGTCACGCGGCAAGCCGGATCGCAGGAAATCCGTGGTGAAATCGATGGTTTTGGGCAGGCGTGGCAGCGTACCCTCTTCCAGCGTGGCAACGTCGATACGCCCGGACTCGATCCCTTCCCACAACATCGCCCAACTGAGACCGATGATGGCCGTGACTTCGAGGAACGCCGCCGTCACCCCGCCATGCAAAGCAGGAAGGCGCGGATTGCCGATCAATTTCTCATCATATCTCAGCACCGCCGTCAGTTCGTCCCCGCGCCGATCAAAGCTGATGCCAAGGAATTGCGCATAAGGCACGCCTTCGACCAGCGCGCTGAGGGCGGTATCGCGCCGTTGTTTGACGACCTGGACAGGTTCAGGAGTTTTGCGGATCATGGTTGTGCTGGCTCCACCGTAAACGCGCCCGTGGCCGTTGCGACAGGATTTTCGGTATCGTCGTCCATTGCCACCGCGCGCACAAAAGCAACCGAACGGGTCATGTGATAGCAGGTCGCGCGCGCCGTGATCGCTTGGCCCGGCGTTGCCGGACGCATGTAGTCGATGCGCAGGTCGATGGTCGCGGTGACGGATGGCAGGTCCGGGTGGCTCATCACCGCCGCGCCGCAACAGGTGTCCATCAGTGCCGAGACCGCACCGCCATGGATCACCCCGGTCACCGGGTCACCGATAAACTTTGCATCATACGCCATGCTGATTTCGGCGGTGCCCTCACCAATATCCCCAAGCTGCATGCCAAGTGCCTGGGCATGTGGGATCGCCTGAATGAAATCCCGCGCCATGCGGGCTCGCTTATCGCTCATCGGTCTGGGTGTCCTGCTTGTGCCCCGCCGTTATGGGCCGCTTCGCACGCGGGCTGCAACCCCACCTGTTGCCCTTCGCGCAGACCACGTTAGACTTGGGCTCAGGAGAATCCAAAGCATGTCCGACACCCGCCTCAGTTTTAAGGAAATGTGCGCGCGTTTCGACGTCACGCCGCGCACCCTGCGCTATTACGAATATATCGAACTTCTACAGCCAGAGCGTGATGGCCGTTCGCGGTTCTATGGTCCAAGGGAATGCGCACGGATGACGCTGATCATGCGCGGACGCCGCTTCGGTTTTCAGCTGGAAGAGATTCGCCAGTGGCTTATGATCTATGAGAACGAAGGCACGGAGGCGCAGAACCGGCTGTGGGTCGAGGCCGCAACCCGCCAGTTGGGCGAGCTTGACGAACAGCGCCGCCAGCTCGACGAAGCGCAGGCAGAACTGCGCGCGCTGCGCGATGAGGTCGCCGCATCGCTGAAAGACTGAGTCGCTCTGACCCAGGGTAAGCAATTCAAACATTTTACCAAGCGGTAAAATTAAAGCGCTTTGAAAGATAGTTTCGGGCCGAACCGGCTGACGCGACATGATCTTACGTCAACATCAATTTGACGTAGCGTTGCGCCTGCGCAAACGAAATTCCCATTGTATGAATGCTCTCAGAGAGCCACCTACAGTCCATATAACCTTACGAGTGGAGGACCAGGTGATGAATGACGTTAATGAGACGATGACAATACGGGAGATGTGTGACGCATTCGACGTGACCCCCAGAGCGCTGCGGTTTTACGAAGCCAAGGAACTGCTGTTTCCGATCCGCGAAGGCCAGAAACGGCTGTTCACCCATCGTGACCGTGCCCGGCTGAAGCTTATTTTGCGCGGCAAGCGTTTTGGGTTCAGCCTGGAGGAGATTCGACAGCTTCTTGATCTCTACCATGTTGGCGATCAGCAGCAGACGCAGCTGACGCGCACCGTCGAAATAGCAAAAGACCGGTTGGATGACATGATCCGCCAGAGGGACGAGTTGAACACTGCCATCGCCGAACTCGACGACCAGATAAAATGGGGTGAAAAGATGCTCACCTCGATGAACCAGACCAAGCGGGCGGCCGAATAGGGACTGCCCCGACTGTTACCGGAGGACGCAAATGCCCATTTATATCGCCCCCACCAAAGACATGCAGTTTGTGCTGCATGACGTGCTCAACGCCGCAGAGACCGGTATTCCCGGCTATGACGAGATGGAATCCGATTTCACCGGGGCCGTCCTGGAAGAGGCGGGCAAGCTGGCGGCGGAAGTTCTGGCACCGCTGAACACGGTGGGCGATACCGAAGGTTGCGTGCTGGAAAACGGCGTTGTGCGCACGCCAGAGGGCTTCAAGGAAGCGTTCAAGCAGATGCAGGATGGTGGCTGGACCGCGCTGGACTGTGACCCGGAATTCGGCGGTCAGGGCATGCCCTACCTGCTCCATACTGCGGTCGGCGAGATTTTCGTCGGCGCGAACATGGCCTTCAACATGTATCAGGGACTGACGCATGGCGCTTATACGGCGATCCACGCCCATGGTTCCGACGACCAGAAAGCCACCTATCTGCCCAAGATGGTCACCTGCGAATGGACCGGCACCATGAACCTGACGGAGCCACATTGCGGCACCGATCTGGGCCTGATGCGCACCAAGGCGGAACCGCAGGATGACGGCAGCTATCAGATCACCGGGCAGAAGATCTTCATCTCCGCGGGCGAGCATGACCTGGCCGACAACATCATCCATCTGGTGCTGGCCAAAATTCCGGGCGGTCCCGAAGGTATCAAGGGCGTGTCGCTGTTCATCGTGCCGAAATTCCTGGTGAATGAAGACGGCAGTCTTGGCGCGCGCAATGGCGTGACCTGCGGCAAGATCGAAGAAAAGATGGGCATCCACGGCAACTCCACCTGCGTAATGAATTACGACGGTGCCACGGGCTACCTGCTGGGTGAAGCGCATAAAGGCATGCGCGCCATGTTCACCATGATGAACGAGGCCCGGCTGGGTGTCGGCCTGCAAGGCTATGCACAGGCTGAAGCCGCCTATCAGAACGCCGTGATCTACGCCAATGACCGCCTTCAGGGACGTGCCGTGACAGGTGCCGAAAACCCCGACGGCCCGGCTGATCCGCTGATCGTGCATCCCGACATTCGCCGCAGCCTGATGGACCAGAAAAGCTTTGTCGAAGGGGCGCGGGCCTTCACCTTCTGGGGCGCGCATCTGATCGACAAGTCGCATCGCTCTGGTGATAAGGATGCCGAAGGGCTGGTCTCGCTCTTGACCCCGGTCATCAAGGGGTTCCAGACCGACAAGGGCTTCGAGATGGCCGTGCAGGCGCAGCAGGTCTATGGTGGCCACGGCTATATCGAAGAATGGGGCATGTCGCAATTTGCCCGCGATGCCCGGATTGCGATGATCTACGAAGGTGCCAATGGCATTCAGGCGCTGGATCTGGTCGGTCGCAAGCTGGCTCAGGACGGCGGCAAACACGTCATGGCATTCTTCGAGATGGTCAAGACCTTCATCAAGCAAAACGGCGGCGATGAAGCCTTCGACAAGGATTTCCTTGATCCACTGAAGGCCGCGTCAAAAGATCTTCAGGCGGCGGGTATGTATTTCATGCAGCAAGGCATGAAGAACCCCAACAACGCGCTGGCCGGGTCGTATGACTTCATGCACCTTTTCGGCCATGTCTGCCTTGGCCTGATGTGGGCACGCATGGGGCTGGCCGCCAAAGCCGCGCTGGATGGCGGTGCCTCCGACGTAGAGTTCTACGAAACCAAACTGGCAACGGGACGCTATTACATGGCACGTCACCTGCCCGCCACGAAGATGCATCTTGCCCGCATCGAAAGCGGTGCCGACACTGTCATGGCGCTGGACGCCGCGAACTTCTGACAGCCTAGGTGGGGGTGGGGCAACGCCTCGCCCTCTTCCGCCCCACGTCTCGTTCCTGTGATCCGCACCGAAATCACAAGCATGCCAAGACCTTGGCTTTGGAATACGACTTTTCTGATCGCGTTTGACTTGACGGCGACGACAGGCTGTCGTTCCCTCCGCTACGCTTTGGCCTGACGTGGTGGACGGCAAGGCCTGTCAATCGCTGACCGCCGCTATTCTGAATAGCTGACCGGACAACACTGACAACAAGGGAGGGGAGGCCCATGACGTCGGACTGGATGACGGATGAGCACCGAATGCTCGCCGAGATGACGCGAAAATTCATCACCGATGAATGGGTGCCGCAGTATGACCGCTGGCGCAAGCAAGGCCAGATGGACCGCGAAACCTGGGCGCAGGCCGGTGAACTGGGCCTGCTCTGCCCGTCGATCCCCGAAGAATATGGCGGCGTCGGCGGCGATTTCGGACATGAGGCAGTGATCCTGATGGAAGGCAGCCGCGCCAACCTTGCCAGTTGGGGACACGGCATTCATTCCGGGATCGTGGCGCATTATGTGTTGGCCTATGGCACCGATGAACAGAAGAAACGCTGGCTGCCAAAAATGATCACCGGAGAGCTTGTAGGCGCTTTGGCGATGACGGAACCCTCGGCCGGTTCCGACGTGCAAAACATCAAGACCCGCGCCATCCGCGACGGCAATGCGTACCGGCTGTCCGGGCAGAAGACATTTATAACCAATGGCCAACATGCCAATCTGATCGTCGTCGCCGCCAAGACTGATCCTACCGAAGGTGCCAAGGGCGTCTCGCTGGTTGTTGTCGAGACGGACGGAGCCGAGGGATTTCAACGCGGGCGCAATCTCGACAAAATCGGCTGCCACGCGGCGGACACGTCAGAGCTTTTCTTCGACAATATCGAGATCCCGCCGGAAAACATCCTTGGCCAGGAGGAGGGTCGTGGCTTTTATCAGATGATGAAGCAGCTGCCACAGGAACGGCTGATCATCGGGTGCGGTGCCGTCGGCGCAATGGAAGGCGCAGTAGAGCGCACGATAGCCTATTGCAAAGAGCGCAAAGCCTTTGGTGGACCATTGACGCAATTTCAAAATACCCGGTTCAAGCTGGCCGAATGCCAGACAAAGACCGCGGTCGCCCGCGCCTTTCTGGATGCCTGCATAGCGGACCACCTGCGCGGCGAGTTGAGCGTCGAAAAAGCCGCGATGGCAAAATATTGGCTGACCGACACCCAAGGCGAAGTATTGGACGACTGTCTGCAACTTCATGGTGGCTACGGCTACATGCAGGAATACGCTGTCGCCGAAATGTGGACAGATGCGCGCGTGCAGCGGATCTACGGGGGCACAAATGAGATTATGAAAGAGCTGATTGCGAGAACGCTGTGACACGACAGACGGAATCGCAACTTGCATATGAAGAGCCGGGGGTTTCACACCCCCGGACCCCCGTGGAGTATTTCTACCAAGAAGAAGATCCGAACATCGAACCCGTATTTCGGCGTGGGCAGCAGGCGGTCCACCCCACCTCGAACACCGGCCAAGCGGCATCCGGAACGAGGCGGGGCTTCTCCTCGGGCGGCCATCGGCTCTCCAGCCTGTTCCGCAAAAACAGGATAGGTGCGTTAACGTTAATGCCCGGTTACCGTAAGCTCACAAATTCCGCTTCTTCTTGGCACAAATACTCCGCGGGGGTGTGGGGGCGCGAAGCCCCCGCTACAACCTCTGCCAAATTCACAACAGGAGGGCTTGGCCCATGACCATCCAACTGCATTGCTTTGGCGAATCCGGGAATGCCTATAAAGCAGCGCTCGCTCTACAGTTTTCCGGATTGGACTGGGAACCGGTCTATGTCGATTTCTTCGGCGGGGCGACACGGGCGCGCGACTATCGCGATACGCTCAACAATATGGGCGAGGTGCCGGTGATGGTCGACGGCTCTGTCACGATCACGCAATCTGGTGTGATCCAGCAGTACGTCTCAGAAAAATCAGGGAGGTTTGGAGGCGTCACACCCGAAGATTCGCGGGAGGTCATGCGTTGGATGTTCTGGGACAATCACAAACTATCCAGTCAGGCTGGCATGACCCGGTTTCTGATGAACTTCCTGCCCGAAGCCAAACGCTCCGCCGAGGTGATCGCATTCGCGCAAGGCAGGCTCAAAGCGGCCTACGACGTCCTCGACACACATCTGGAAGGCCGCGATTGGATCGTCGGCGACAGCCTCACCAACGCGGATCTCAGCTGCTGTGGCTATCTCTATTATCCCGAACCTTTCGGATTTATTCGCGAGGACTGGCCACACATAGATGCCTGGCTGACCCGGCTCAGCCAACAACCTGGCTGGAAGCACCCTTATGATCTGATGCCGGGTTCTCCCGCCGACAGGGCGTGACGAAACGTAGTTTACGCAAAACGTCGCCACGTCACCATTGATCCCCGCCCCCCTACACCCCCAAGTCAGGTAAAGACACCGACCTTGCAAAGGACGACACTCCCATGACCGACGCTTTCATCTACGACACGGTGCGCACACCTCGCGGCAAGGGCCGCAAGGACGGCGCCTTGCACGAAGTCACCAGCCTGCGGCTGTCCGCACAGGTTTTGAACGCTTTGAAAGAGCGTAACGGCCTTGAAGGCCACGCCGTCGAGGACGTGATCTGGGGCAATGTCACGCAAGTCGGCGAACAGGGCGGCTGTCTGGCGCGGTCTGCCGTGCTTGCCTCGGATCTGGACGAATCCATTCCCGGACTGGCGATCAACCGCTTTTGCGCATCGGGTATGGAGGCGGTGAACCTTGCCGCCAACCAGATCCGCGGCGGGGCCGGCGACGGCTATATTGCCGGCGGGGTCGAGATGATGGGCCGCGTTGCGATGGGCTCTGACGGGGCTGCCATCGCGGTGGATCCCAGCCTTGCCATGGACAGCTATTTCGTCCCGCAAGGCATCAGCGCCGATATCATTGCAACCGAATACGGGTTCACCCGCGAGCAGGCCGATGCGCTGGCGGTGGAATCGCAGCGCCGCGCCGCAGAGGCCTGGAAGGATGACCGTTTTGCGAAGTCGATCATCACCGTGCGCGACCAGAACGGCCTGCCGATCCTTGATCGCGACGAATACATGCGCCCGGCCACTGATATGCAATCGCTTGGGGCGCTCAATCCCAGCTTTCAGCAAATGGGCGAGGTCATGCCCGGCTTTGACGCTGTGGCGCTGATGAAATACCCGCATCTGGAGCGGATCAACCACATTCACCATGCGGGCAACTCTTCCGGCATCGTCGATGGTTCTGCCGGGGTGCTGATCGGCAGCAAGGCCTTTGGCGAGGCGCACGGGCTGACGCCCCGCGCCCGCATCAAGGCCACCGCCAAGATCGGCACTGATCCGACCATCATGCTGACCGGTCCGGTTCCCGTGACCGAGAAGATCCTCGCCGATAGCGGCATGAGCATCAAGGACATCGACCTGTTCGAGGTGAACGAGGCCTTTGCGGCCGTGGTGCTGCGTTTCATGCAGGCGTTTGATGTGAGTGACGATCGCGTCAACGTCAATGGCGGGTCGATCGCAATGGGCCATCCTTTGGGGGCCACCGGCGCGATCATCATCGGCACGCTTCTGGACGAGCTGGAACGCACCGGGAAAAGCACCGGTCTGGCGACGCTGTGCATCGCTTCCGGCATGGGCGCGGCGACCATCATCGAGCGCGTCTGATGACAGGCGCGGCCCGGCCCTACACGCATGCTTACGCAAATAGACACTGATCCACGGAGACCTGCCATGACCGATTTCACGATGGCCACTGACAGCGACGGCGTTGCCGTCATCACTTGGGACGTTCCGGAAAAATCCATGAACGTCATGTCGCTGGAAGGCTTTGACGAGCTTGACGGCCTGATCGACGACGCCCTCGCCGACGACGCCGTCAAGGGCATCGTCATTACCTCTGGCAAGTCCACCTTCGCGGGCGGCATGGACCTCAACATCATCGCCAAGATGAAGCAAAGCGCGGGTGACGACCCTGCACGCGGGCTGTTCGAAGGCACGATGGCCAAGCACAAGCTGCTGCGCAAGATCGAGCGTGCGGGCATGGACGACAAGAACAAGGGGGGCAAGCCCATTGCCGCCGCCCTGCCCGGCACAGCGCTTGGCATCGGGTACGAGCTGCCACTGGTCTGTCACCGCATTTTCTGCGCCGATGATCCCAAGGCCAAGATCGGCCTGCCGGAGATCATGGTCGGCATCTTCCCCGGCCTTGGCGGGACCACCCGACTGGTGCGCAAGATGGGCGCAATGGCCGCCTCGCCGTATCTGTTGGAAGGCAAGCTGCTGGACCCCAAGAAAGCCAAGGCCGCCGGACTGATCGACGAGGTTGTCGAGGATCCGCTGGCCGCGGCAAAAGCCTGGGTGCTGGATGCGAAGGATGCCGACATCGTCAAACCCTGGGACGCCAAAGGTTATAAGATGCCCGGTGGCGCGCCCTACCACCCTGCTGGTTTCATGACCTTCGTGGGTGCCAGCGCGATGGTCAATGGCAAGACCAAGGGCGTTTATCCGGCCGCCAAGGCGCTGCTGTCCGCGGTTTATGAAGGCGCGATGGTGCCCTTTGACACGGCGCTGAAGATCGAGGCGCGCTGGTTCACGAACGTGCTGCTGAACCCGTCCTCCGGCGCGATGATCCGGTCGCTTTTCATCAACAAGGAAGCGCTGGAAAAAGGCGCCAACCGGCCTGATGTGGCGGATGAGCGCGTCAAGAAAGTCGGCGTTCTGGGCGCGGGCATGATGGGCGCAGGCATCGCGCTGGTGTCGGCCCAAGCCGGGATTGAGGTCGTGCTGCTGGACCAGAAACAGGACGCTGCCGACCGGGGCCGCGCCTATACCGCCGATTACATGGACAAGGGCATCGCCCGCAAAAAGGCCACGCCCGAGAAAAAGGAAGAGGTGCTGGGCCGGATCACCGCCACCACCGATTATGACGCGCTGAAAGGCTGCGATCTGATCGTCGAGGCGGTGTTCGAGGATCCCAGGATCAAGGCAGAGGTGACCCAAGCCGTCGAGGCCGTGATCGGAGAGGACTGCATCTTCGCCACCAACACCTCTACCCTGCCGATCAGCGATCTGGCCAAGGCCAGCAAGCGGCCCGAGCAGTATATCGGCATCCATTTCTTCAGCCCAGTCGAAAAGATGATGCTGGTCGAAATCATCAAGGGCCGCGAGACCGGCACGCGCGCCGTCGCCAAGGCGCTGGATTTCGTGCGCCAGATCCGCAAGACACCGATCGTGGTGAACGATGCGCGGTTCTTCTACGCCAACCGCTGCATCATTCCCTATATCAACGAAGGCATCCGCATGGTCGCCGAAGGTGTCGCACCTGCGCTGATCGAGAATGCCGCAAAGATGGTCGGCATGCCGCTGGGACCGCTGCAACTGGTCGATGAAACCTCGATTGATCTGGGTGCCAAGATTGCCCGCGCGACCAAGGCCGCGATGGGTGACGCCTATCCCGACGGTGCGGTGGACGAGGTGATCTTCTGGATGGAGGGCGAAGGCCGTCTGGGCCGCAAGTCCAAAGCGGGGTTCTACGCCTATGATGACAAGGGCAAGCGGCAGGGTCTGTGGTCCGGGCTGGGCGAACGTTATGCGCAGGCCGACGAACAGCCCTCGCTGATCGAGGTCCAGCACAGGCTGCTGTTCGTGCAGGTGCTGGAAGCGGTCCGCGCGCTGGAAGAGGGTGTGCTGGAAGACATCCGCGAAGGCGATGTGGGCGCGATCCTCGGCTGGGGCTTTGCGCCGTGGTCCGGCGGTCCGTTCAGTTGGCTCGACATCATCGGCGCGCCCTATGCGGCAGAGCGCTGCGATCAGTTGTCCAGCGCACATGGCGACCGTTTCGCCTGCCCCGACCTGCTGCGCGAGATGGCAAGCAAAGGGCAAGAGTTCTACGGACGCTTCGGCCCAAAGGCTGACGCGGCCTGATAGGTCGCGAGGGGGCACATCGCCCCCTCGCCCGTCCGGGGCGTGCCCGGAACAGTGTTTCCAATCGGAAAAGCATAGCCGCCGACCCTGTTGGTCTGTCAGCCATGCATGATTTGCCACAGTGCCGTTTTGGAAAATGCAGCTGGCCGGATCTCGCAAACGACATCTTGATCGGGCCGTGTGGTCCTGAACGGAAGCGTCTGATGTTTCAGCCGTTCACCACCCCGTCGCTGTCTTTGGCCGCAACCAAAGGGGCGATCACGCAGGCCCGAAGATCAGGCTCAGCGCCGATCTTCAATTGCCCACAGCGTTACCTGCGGGACAAAAGCTTGCCGAGATTGACCAGAACAAAGACCAACGCCGCCGCGCAGACAATGGCCGGACCGGCGGGCGCATCGACGTGGTAGGCCCCCCAAAGCCCGCCGGCGACGGATAGCACCGCAATCACCAGCGCCACGGCGGCCATCCCCTCGGGCGTGCGGACAAGCGGTCGTGCGGCGGCGGCGGGCACGATCAGAAGCGCGCCGATCAGAAGCGCGCCCACGACCTTGATCGCCACGGCCACCACCACGGCAAGCGCCAGCGCCATGCCCATATGGATACGCCCCGGATCTATACCGCTGGCGCGCGCCAGATCCGCCCCCATGGTTGCTGTCAGCAGGTCAGACCATTTCCACGCCAACAGCCCAAGCACCAACACCGCGCCGCCCCAGATCACGGCCAGATCGCCGCGCCCCACTGCCAGTATGTCACCGAACAGATAGGCCGAAAGCTCAACCCGCCCGCCGACCAGGCTGACCGCGACCAGGCCAACCGCCAGCGCGGAATGCGCCACCACGCCCAGCAATGTATCCACAGCCTGCCCGCGCCCGGACAGGGCCGTGACCGCCACCGCCGTCAGCAACGCCACCGCCAGCGCGCCGGCGAAGACAGAGATCGACAGCATCAGTGACAGCGCCACGCCAAGGATCGCCGCATGGGCCGTGGCATCGCCGAAATAGGCCATGCGGCGCCAGACCACGAAACATCCCAGCGGTGCCGCGGCCAGGGCCACCCCCAATCCCGCCAGCGCCGCGCGCACCATGAAATCATCCAGCATCAATGCGCCTCTTCCTGCGAGTGGTCATGGTCGTGATCGTGCCGGTGCGAATGTTCGTGCCGGTACAGCGCCAAGGCACCTTGCGTTCCGGTGCCGAACAACGCGCGGTATTCCGGCGCGCTTGCCACCACTTCTGGCGTGCCGTGACAGCAGACATGACCGTTAAGGCAAATCACCCGGTCGCTCGCGCTCATCACCACATGCAGCTCGTGGCTGACCATCAGAATGGCGCAACCCAGATCGGTGCGGATATCTTCGATCAACCGGTAGAAAGCGGCGGACCCCAGTTGATCCAGCCCCTGAGTCGGCTCGTCCAGCAGCAGGATCTGCGGATCGGCCAGCAGCGCGCGCGCCAGAACCACGCGCTGAAGCTGCCCGCCCGAAAGGTCCGCCAATTGCCGGGCCTCAAGCCCGGCCGCACCGGTCCGCTCCAACGCCGCAGCCGTCTTTTGTGGCGTCGCGCGCACCGGCAAATTCAGAAACCGCCGCGCCGTCATCGGAAGCGTCGGGTCGATTTGCAGCTTTTGCGGCACATAGCCCAGCCGCAGCCCCGATGCCCGCACCACCTGGCCCGCCGAAATGGGCACGGCCCCGATCAGCGCCCGCAGCAAGGTCGACTTGCCCGATCCGTTGGGGCCGACCACGGTGACGATTTCGCGTGCGGAGATGTCAAAATCGACCCCGCTCAGCACGGTTTGCGCGCCCAGACGAACGGCCAGCCCTCGCGCCTCGATCAGGCTCATGCGGGGGCCTTTTCGGCGCAGGACGGGCAGACGCCTTCAGCCTCGACCACCAGTTTTTCGACCTGAAACCCGATCTCGCGGGCCGCGCGTCCCAGCACCCGGCTGACCCGCCCCGAGGGCGCTTCTGCCACGGCGTTGCACCCGCGGCAGATCAGAAAGGCCGGGATGTGTTGCTTGCCAAGATGGGCGCAGCCCACAAAGGCATTCAGCCGCTCGATCCGGTGAGCAAACCCGTTGGTGACAAGAAAATCCAGCGCCCGATACGCCACCGGTGGCTGTGTTCCCAGTCCTTCGGCGCGCAGATGGTCAAGGATTTCATACGCCCCAAGTGCACGGTGCTTTTCCAGAAGCAGTTCCATCACCCGCTTGCGGACCGGCGTCAGTTGCAGCTTCTTCGCAGCGCATTGCGTGCGAAGCTCTTCCAGCCCATCCGTGATGCAATGTTTATGGTCATGCGCTTCAAATCCGAGTGTTGCCATCTGCTGCCCCCTTGCGGTCATCTTCGCGTTTCAGTGGCTTGATATGTTATACTGTTACATTTAACAAGAGGCGACTCACAGCAAAAGAACCGGAGCCGATACGATGAGATCTTTCTTTCTGGCCGCCACAGTTTTCTGCGGTGCGGCAAACGCCGACACCCCCGATGTGGTCACCGACATCCTGCCTGTTCAGTCGCTGGCGGCGCAGGTCATGGGCGAGTTGGGCACGCCGGATGTGCTGCTGCGCCCGGGTGCATCTCCACACGGATACGCGCTGCGCCCGACCGAGGCGCGCGCCCTGCAAGAGGCCGAGCTGGTCTTCTGGGTCGGCCCCGCGTTGACGCCGTGGCTGACGGGTCCGCTGGAAACGCTGTCGGGGGAGGCGTTGCATGTCGCGCTGCTGGAAACCGATGGAACTGAAGTTCTGGAGACACGCGAAGGGCCGTTGTTTGAAACAGAGCATCCTCATGACGACGACGCCCACGCAGATGAGGTTCACGCAGAGGACGCGCACGAAGATAAGTCGCACGAGGGACATGCCCACGATGACCATGCCGCGTCGGAACATGCGCAGGACCATACGGATCACGGTCACGAGCATGAAGCGCACGGCGACGACGACCATCACGCGGCGTCGGGCCACAACCATTCCGGCCCCGATCCGCATGCCTGGCTTGATCCGGCCAATGCACGGATTTGGCTGGCGGCCATTGCCCAGGCGCTTGGTGATGCCGATCCGGACAATGCCGACACCTACCGCGCGAACGCGCAGGCGGCGATAGAGGCTCTCAAAGTTCAGGAACAGCAGATCGCAGACCGGCTTTCACCGCTGTCCAAGCGATCCTTCACCGTCTATCACGATGCCTTCCAGTATTTCGAACATCGCTTTGGTCTGACGCCTCTGGGTGCCATCGCGATGAACGACGCATCGGCGCCCGGTCCCGCACGTCTGACAGCGCTGCGCGATCACCTGACGGATGCCGGCGTGCAGTGCGTGTTCTCGGAACCGCAATACAACACGGGCCTTATCCGGGCCGTTAGCCCGGACGGCGCAGCGCATGCGGTGCTTGACCCGTTGGGCGCAGATCTGCCAGCGGGGGCCGGGCTTTATGCCGGACTGCTTGAGGCGCTCTCCACAACGATCGAAGAGTGCCTGGGCGACGCACGCTAACAGGCCGTCAGGGGGATAGATCCGCCATTGACGCCCCGGGGCTGCGGCGCGCAATGGCGGACGAACCAGGCCAAGGGCCGCCGCATGTCAGATCAGCGCGTCCCAGACCAGCTTGACCGCCAGAACGCAGAGCAGCGCCAGGATCGTCTTGTCGAAAACCTGTTTCGAGATGCGGCGCGCCAGCCACGCCCCCACGGGCATCCCGGCAAGCAGCGGCGCAATGGCGGCAAGGCCCAACAGGATGGTCTGTGACGACATGATGCCGTACCACAACAACAGCGGAATCTGCACCAGCCCCGAGGCCAGAAATAGTGACGTTACTGTCGCAATAAAATTATGACGATCCAAACCGGTTGCATTGAGATAGGTCAGGCTGACCGGCGCGGACAGGCCCGAAATCCCGAACAAGACGCCTGACAAAGCCCCCATCGGCCAAGCCAGAACCGACACCAGCGCGAAGGGCAGCGACCAACCGGGACGCGCCATCCGGAAGCCGATATAAAGAAACACGACCGCCGCCACGACCAGCAGCAGCGCCGCGGCGTTCAGGGCGGTCAGAGCCAGAGTGCCGAAGCCCGTCCCCACCGCCCCGGCAAGCGCAAACCGCAACGACAACTTCGGCACGCGCGCATCACGGAATTGCCAGACCTGAACGGCATTCGTCACGACATTGGGGATCGCGAACACAGCAACGGCCAGCCGGACGTCATAGAGCATTGCAATCAGCGGCACGGCAATCAGCGGTGCCCCTGCCCCTGTCGCCCCTTTCAGAATCCCGCCCAATGCGAAGGCCAGTCCGATCAACAGGAGGCTATTGTCTATCACTTTGCGGTCTACCTTTGCGCGCCTTGGCATGTGTCAGGACAAGACAGCAGTTTTCTGCGCCGCCGCCCCCCTGTGGCCGTTGGTGGTGTGTTGCACGATTATACGGAAAGAGCAAAGACCCCGGCCTCGTAGAACTGTTCGAGCGCAGTCTTGTAGGTCGCGGCGATGTCGACGAACAACTTGTCGGCATCCTTATACTCCGTCGGATGAATGTCGTCAGGCGCGGTGCGGAAATGGCAGCAGAACGGACCGGGCATCGAGAACCGGGGCACGATGCTGGTCGTCGTTCTTCACAAAGCGGAAATGGTCCAGCATCGGGCGGTCCTCGGGAAAGCCGAGCTTGCGAAGATCGTCGGGAAAATGGGTCGCAGTTTGACACCCGCTAATTGCACACCCTCTTCGCGTTCGACCAGATCGAACCCGTCGAGCATTTCCATGAAATCATAATGCCAGAGGGACCGTCGCGCCTCGTCATCGGTGACGGCTTTCGGGCCGCCCCTTCTTGCATCTTGATCAGCGCGGGGATCTCGGCCTCCTCGACCGTTTTGAGATCACCAGCCGACAGTCCGTCCCCTTGGAGGTGCTGTCGGCGAGCGGCCGTGATTGCCTGCGAACGCAGCAGGCTGCCCGTATGGTCGGCGCGGAAGGGCGGTTTCAGAGGGCTCATCTTGATCCGTTCTGGCTGGCGTTTCAGGGAAGGATGCGGATGTTCAGCAGCGCAAGGCGGCGCTCTTCGCGGATCACGCGCAGGGCATCGTCGATGGCAGAGGCGACCTCGGCGGGATCGGTGACGTCGCGCGTCCAGGCGCGGCTGGCCTGCCCGGTCAGGGTGAAATCCGGCACCGGCGACAGGCTGGTCAGCGGCATGGTGTTGGCGCGCGCTGCGTGGCCGTCGGGATAGAGCTGCGCCACCGAATGGCGCACCGCCCCCCATTCGGCGTTGTTCAGGATCACCACCAGAATCGGCAGCTCCATAGCCTCGGCGATCTGGTGGCAGACGGTGGGATTGGCGAACATGTAACTGCCATCCCCCAGCGTCGCGACGCAGGTCCGGTCAGGCGCGGCCAATTGCGCGCCAAGCGCTGCCGGAAAGGACCAGCCAAGCCCGCCGGAATGCGGTTCCTGAAACCAGTTCAGCCTTTCGCGGCAGGCCAGCGGGCCAAGCTGCGCGCCCAGTTCCGAAAAGACGCTGAAAGCCTGCCCGTGCCCGGCCAGAGCTTCGCCAAGGGCATGGCTGACCTGAGCCTTGGTGATGCTTTTGGCCGTGTCGCCCAATGCGGCGGCACGCTCTGCCGCCAACCGCGTTGCAGACGCCTCGGCCAAGGCCACTCGGCGCGTTTCGGTGTCAGGATGGTCAGGTGCGGCATCCACCGCCTGCATCAAAGCGGGCAGGATCAGCGCGGTCTCGCCCTGAATGGTGACGTCCGACGGGAACATGCGCACGGGAAAGCGGTTGAAAATCGGATCTGGCCCGATGTTGATGACCTTGGTGTCGTCGGCCAGCTTGTGTTTGTCCGGCCACCACGGCGCCAGCGAATTTATCACAAGCACCACATCGGCCTCGGCCATCGCCGCACCGGGGTCGGCGCCGATGTGACATGGATGATCGGTGGGCAGCGACAGATGCGTGGCCCACCAGGATGCGACCGCGATGCCGTGCCGTGTCACCCAGTCCCCGAAGGCGTCAAACACCGCATCCGTGCCGACACCGCGCTGCGCGATGATCAACGGGTTTCGCGCATTGGCCAGTAAGGCGGCAGCCTCGGCAATGGCGGCCGGATCGCCCGCGCCCAAAGAGGGGCGGATGGTGGCGGGGGCGGACAGCGCATCTGCGTCCACGTCCTCGCACAGCACCTCGCGCGGGAGGGACAGATAGACCGGCCCTTTGGGGGTGGAGTTGGCGATGGCAAAAGCACGATCCAGAAGGCCAGAGATCTGTTCGGGAAAGCGCAGCTCATAGTCCCATTTCGACGCTTCGCGTACCAACGCCGTCTGATCGCGCATCTCCTGCCCCCACCCGATCGGCACGGTCCGGGCACCGAAACGGTCCGCTTCCGTCACCGGTGTGCGGCCTGACATCATCAGCACGGGGATATTCTCGCAGGCCGCGTTGATCGCCCCGATAGAGCCGTTGGCGAGTCCGACATTGGTGTGCATCATCACCGCTTGCGGGCACCCCGAGACCAGGTAATAGCCATGCGCCATGCCCATTGCCGCATGTTCATGCGGGATCACCACGGCTTGCGGCAATTCCTCGCCCTGGGCCGCAGCCTCGGCCAGACCTTCGATGATCGGCGGGAAATCCGTGCCGGAATTGGCGAACACATAATCCACCCCCAGCGCCTTCAACCGCGGGAAAATCGCGCCACCTGCTGTCATGCGGGCCATGGTTATCCTCCGAGATAGGTTGGCAGCCAGAGCGTCAGCGCCGGAAAGGCCAACAGGATTGCGACGCGGACCAGCTCTGCCAGAAAGAACGGCATCACGCCGGCGAAAGTCTCGCGCATGGGCACATCCTTGGCGATGGCCGATATGACAAAGACGTTCATGCCCACAGGGGGCGTGATCAGCCCCAGCTCCACCACGATCAACGCCAGAACCCCGAACCAGACCTTGAGATCCTCGGAGGTCATGCCAAAGCCCGCCTCGGCCGCCATGACGTAATCGCCGCCGTTGATTTCCACCAGCACCGGCCAGAAGAACGGAATGGCCAGAAGGATCATCGACAGGCTGTCCATCAGCATGCCCAGAAAGATCAAGGCCACCAACAGGATCACAAGGATCGTCATTGGCGCGAGGCCGGAATTGGCCATCCATTCTGCCACCGCTTGCGGAACCCCGCCGCGCGACATGAAGATCTTGAGCATTTCCGCACCCAGCAGGATCAGGTAGATCATGCCGGTGGTTTTTGCGGTCTCCAGCAATGCGTCACGCGTCTCTTTCACCTTGATAAAACCGCGCACGGCACCGTACAGCCAGACCAGAACGCAGCCCACTGCCGCCGCGGGCGTAGGGTTGAAGAACCCGCCATAGATGCCGCCGATCACCAGACCGAAAACCAGCACGACCGGGATGACATCAATCAGGGACGAGATGAACTCTGCCCGGTCGGCCAATTCGCCCGCAGGCCCGGCATTGGGGTTGAGGCGCACATAGATGCCGATGGTCACAAGAAACAGCAGCACCGCGATGATGCCGGGGATCATCGCCGCCATGAACATGGTGACGATATTCGCCTCGACGATCACGGCATAGATGACCAGCACCACCGAGGGCGGGATCAGGATGCCAAGCACGCCGCCTGCCGCCAGCGTGCCGGTGCCAAGCGCGTCGGAATATTTGTAGCGTTTCAGCTCTGGCAGGGCGACCTGCCCCATGGTGGACGCGGTGGCAAGCGACGAGCCGCAGACCGCGCCAAACCCCGCACAGGCCGCGATGGCCGCCATCGCGACGCCGCCGCGCATCCAGCCCAGCCAGACAGAGGCGGCGCGGAACAACGCCCGGCTCAGCCCCGCCTTGGTCGAGAAATTGCCCATCAGCACGAACATCGGCACGACTGACAGATCATAGATGGAGAATTGGCCGTAGGCCAAGGTCTTGAGCTGCGAGAAGAAGATCGACGGGCCGTTCAGGATGGTCACGCCCACCCCGCCCACCAGAATCATCGAATAGGCGATCGGCATGCGCAGGCCGATCAGCAGAACGAGCACGCCGAGGCCCAGAAACCCGATCATCAATGCATCCATGTCGCCGCCTTCAGAGTTGTCGCGCCGAAGCGGCGAGTGTCATGATCGAGGCCACCGCCAGAAGCGCCAGCGAAATGAGGATCGGGATAAAGGCCAGCCAATGCGGGAATTGCAGGATCGCCGTCGTGTATTCGTAATTCTTCTGATCAAGCAGTCCGGCATACATCCGCCACAGCAGCAGCCCCGAGAATGCCAGCGCGACCACGGATGCCGCAAGCGAGAAGATCGCCAGCCAGAAAGGGCTTGCCCCGCTGGTGAAGATGTCGGCGGTCACATTCGCGCCGGACAGTTGGCAGTAAGGCAGAAAAGCAAAAGCGGCGACGCAGATGCCAACCTCTGTCATCTCGAAATCGCCGGGGAACGGCATGCCGAACTGATTGCCGATCACCGACCATGTGTTCATCAGAACGACCGCCAGCAGGACAAGACCGCCCAGCAGCGCCCAGCCCGTGATCAGACGCGAAACGAGGCCCAAAGGCCCCGTTCCCGATGCGAGGTGCATGTCAGCCATGCGGATTACATCGCATTCTGTTTGGACAGGCTACGCGCCTTTTCCACCAGATCCGCGCCGTCGATGCCCTTGGAGGTCACATCATCGACCCATTTCTGAACGACCGGTTCAAGTTGCGACATGAAGGCAGCGGTTTCCTCTTCGCTCAGCGTGACATGCTGCTTGCCGGCTTTCTCGGCCAGGCTGATGCCAAAGTCATCCGAGGCGCGCCAGTATTCGCCGACCTGTCCCCACCAGTCACGGCCCGACGCGTCGCTGAACGCCTTCTTGATGTCGTCAGGCAAACCGTTCCAGCGTTCACCGTTCATCGACACCTGAAACGTGGTCGTGCCCAGACGGGTCTTTTCATGGCCTTCGATGAAATATTCGATCTGGTTCTGAAGCTTCAGCGGCGGGATGATCTCCCATGGCAGCAGCGTGCCGTCGATCACCTTCTTGGACAGCGCCGTCGGAACCTCCGGCACCGGTGTCGCCAGCGGGGCCGCGCCCAGCGCCTCGATCACCCACGCGCCGGTGCGGGTGGGGATGCGCATCTTCATCCCCTCCAGATCGGCCGGGCTGCGGACCTCTTTGTCGACCATCATCATCGCCTGCCCGGCATGGACATGCAGCCACATGACCTCCAGACCTTTGTATTCCTCTTTCAGGTCATCTTCGAACATGTCGTACATGGCCAGATTGGTGGCGACGGGGTCATTGGTGTAAACGCCCGGAAGCTCAAACACCTCGGTGCGGGTGAACAGGCCCGGCGTGTAGCCGTTGACCGTCCAGACCAGATCCACGACGCCGTCGCGGGCCTGCTGAACCAGCTCTGGCGGCTTGCCGCCAAGCGACATCGCGGGAAAGATCTCTATCTTGACCCGACCGCCAGAGTTTTCCTCGACCTGTTTTATCCACGGCTCCAGCATCTGGGTCTGCGCCGGTGCCTTGGCCCCCAGAAAATGGTGCAGCTTGAACGTGTATTCCTGTGCAAGCGTGGCAGTTGTGCCCGCAAGACCGATCACCGTGGCCGCAATGGCCGTCGTCAGAAAATTCCGTCTCATGTTATCCTCCCTGGTCATGAAATCTCCAGCGGAACCTTAGCCTCTGCGGGTCAGTTGTCTACAGCGACCACTGGTTTGCACGTCAGCGAAACCGGCAAAACGGCGCGCCGCGCAAGCATAACGCGCAAGCGCCGCGTTTGATTATCGCATAGAGGGCCTTCGATGCGCGGGACCGGCCCTTCCTGATCGGATGCTTGTGCAAGCCGATGTCGCGCCGTTATGCGCTTCAAGGCGATCTCTGGTATCGCTAACATGGACGAATCGCGCAGCGGTGCCTGCACCGAGCGCGAGATCCTCGCGATCCACAAGGAGTTCTTTTGATGGCTGAATGGTGGCGTGGCGCAATTGTTTATCAGATCTACCCCCGCTCCTATCAGGATGCCACGGGGAACGGCATCGGTGATCTTCGCGGTATCACCTCGCGGCTGGATCACATCGCGGGGCTGGGTGCCGATGCGATCTGGCTTAGTCCGGTCTTCACCTCGCCGATGAAGGATATGGGCTATGACGTGTCGGACTATACCGACATCGACCCGTTATTCGGCAGTCTTGCGGATTTCGATGCGCTGATAGACCGCGCGCATAAGCTTGGCCTGAAGGTCATTATTGATCAGGTCATCAGCCACACGTCGGACAAGCATGACTGGTTCGCCGAAAGTCGCGCCGACCGGACCAACCCCAAGGCCGACTGGTATGTCTGGGCCGATCCGAACCCTGACGGCACCCCGCCCAACAACTGGCCGTCGGTCTTTGGCGGCCCGGCATGGGAGTGGGAACCGCGCCGCAGGCAATACTACCTGCATAATTTCCTGATCGAACAGCCGGACCTGAACATGCATATGCCCGCCGTGCAGGACGCGCTGCTGGATACGATGCGCTTTTGGCTGGAACGCGGCGTCGATGGCTTCCGCCTTGATACGGTGAACTACTATTTCCACGATCAGGAATTGCGCGACAACCCGCCCAACCCGGACGGGCATCAGGAAATGGCGACCGACACTTACGGGATGCAGCAACATATCTATTCCAAGAACCGGCCCGAAAATATCGCCTTCCTCAAGCGGTTGCGCGCGCTGACGGATGAATTTGACGCCCGCATGATGGTGGGCGAGGTCGGTGATGGCGGCCAGACGGCGATTGACATCATGGCCGATTACACGCGCGGCACCGACCGGCTGCACATGTGCTACAGCTTCGAGATGCTGGGCCCGACCTTCACCGCCGCGCATTTCCGCCGCACCATTGAAAGCTTCCAGAACGGCGCGCCGGATGGCTGGCCGTCCTGGTCGTTCTCCAACCACGATGTGCCGCGCCATGTGACCCGCTGGGCCGAACATGCGTTGGACCAGGACATGCTTGCGCGCCAGATGGCCGCCTTGCTGTTCAGTTTCGAAGGCACGATCGGCATCTATCAGGGCGAGGAACTGGGCCTGCCGCAAGCAGAGCTGGAATACAGCGAGTTGACCGACCCGCCCGGCCTGCGCTTCTGGCCCGAAAACAAGGGTCGCGACGGCTGCCGCAGCCCGATGGTCTGGGACGCAGAGGCCACCAATGGCGGATTTTCGACCGCCAAGCCATGGCTGCCGGTCAAGGAACCGCATCAGACCCGCGCGGTCAGTGCGCAAGAGGCGCAGAACGACAGCGTGCTGCACGTCTATCGACAGATCATCGCATGGCGCAAGGCCAACCCGGCCTTGGCAGTCGGCAAGACCCGGTTCATCGATCTGCCCGAACCGATCCTTGCCTTCACACGAGAGGCTGAGGAACAGGTGCTGACCTGCATTTTCAACCTTTCGCCAGAGCCGCACAGGCTGGAGATCGGCGCGACTGAACTCGTCGGTCCCTCAACCGCCACGCTTGACGGCACGTCGCTGAACCTTCCGCCGAACGCGTATGCTTGGCTGGAGGGCGCGCCCGATCTTTCCCCAACGCCCTGACCCCACCGGTCCTGATTGCGGTGTCTCTGCACCATTGCGGGGCGCGACAAGCAGATAATACCGGCAAGGGACCAAGGCCGCCGGCCCCTCTGCCCCGCGCCAGACACGGATCCGCTTGCGACCCGCAGGTGATGCGCCCATGCTGCGCCAACCCATTGCAATCCGCCCACCGGAGGCCCGTCATGCCGCAGACAATCACCATCGACGCGCTGTGCGAAAAACTGCGCGCGCAGCCCGGCACCGAAAGATACCTGACCGCGATCGCGGGCGCGCCGGGATCAGGCAAGTCGACTTTGGCTGATAAGCTGGTCGAGGCGTTGAATGCCGCGACGCCGGGAAGCGCCGCCGTTCTGCCGATGGATGGGTATCACTATGATGATACGGTTCTGAATGCCCGCGGCTGGCGTGCGCGAAAAGGCGCGCCGCACACATTCGATGTGGCGGGGTTTGCGCATATGCTGTCGCGGATGCGGGCGAATTGCGATCCGGAAATCGCCGTACCGGTCTTTGACCGCTCTATCGAGATCGCCCGCGCGGGTGCCCGGCTGATCCCGCAATCGGTGCGCCACGTCATCGCTGAGGGAAATTATCTTCTCTTGAACCAAGCGCCATGGGGCGAGCTGGCCGCGCAGTTTGACCTGACCGTCTTTCTGGAAGTGCCCTTTGCAGAGCTGGAAAGACGGCTGGCAGAACGCTGGGATACGCTGCAAGGGGTCGAGCTGATTACGAAAATGGAAGGCAATGATCTGCCCAATGCGCGGACAGTGATCCGCGAAAGCAGGCGCGCCGATCTGGTGGTGGAACATTTTGACGCGCAAGACCGTTCGCAATCTCCGTCTGGCTGAATGCCCTATGACACGGCGTTCGGGCATCAATGGCGCGGTTTCAACTGCTTGACGCCGTATCCGTTGGCGTGTTGCATTGCGGATGGACAGGAAAGTGGGTGAAAAGGACTAATGCGGTTCACGTTCTTGGAACTTGGGGGCGTGGGGGCTCACCGGCTGCCAACGGGGTAGCGGATTTGCGACCGGCTTCAAATTGTCGCTGTTTCGCAAGGAGGTGGACATTGCCTGCGCGTTAGCCGCAGAAAAGGGTCTTGCGCCAAAGGTGTCGTTGTTGAACAAGCGCATGGGACGCGGCGCGGAAACGGCGCTTGGGCCACAAGAGCGGGCAACCGCTATGGTTCGCCACACCTACGCCAAAAGCGCCGGAAATGCGGCGATGCTGGCACAGAACACTTAGAGGGGCGCGCAGCGGACCTCGACCCAGACCGGGCAGCAGAGGTTGCCATGAAATTTCCCGGAAACATCCGGGCCAGAATCGAACCGGCATCGGTATGAAACCGGGCAGGTGAGCTTCGGGAAAGACGACACAGAACTGAAAGGACAGGCTGAATGGACACCGGCGGCATTTTTCTTCCCATCATTGCCGCCTTGCCATTTGTCGGAGCCCTGATACCGGGCGTGATGATCCATGCGGGACGCACGGCCTGCGCCACTTACACATTCATGGCCAGCGCGCTGGCTTTCATCCTGCTGATGCTGTCGGCCCCCGCGGTAATGCGCGGCGAGGTTCTGCAATTCCAGCTCGAATGGCTGCCGATGCTGGGGCTGAACGTCAATTTCATGCTCGACGGGCTGGGCCTGCTCTTTGCCGGATTGATCCTTGGCATCGGGATGCTGATCATCCTCTATGCCCGGTTCTACCTGAGCCGCGAAGACCCGATGGGGCAGTTCTACACCTACCTGCTGCTTTTTCAGGGCGCGATGGTCGGGATTGTTCTGTCCGACAACATCTTGCTTTTGCTGGTTTTCTGGGAACTGACCTCGCTATCGTCTTTTCTGTTGATCGGCTATTGGAAGCATCTGCCCGAGGGCCGTCAGGGCGCACGCATGGCGCTGACCGTCACCGGGCTTGGCGGGCTGGCGATGATTGCGGGCATGCTGATCCTTGGCCAGATCGTCGGCAGCTTCGATCTGTCGGTGATCCTGCAAAACAAGGAGCTGATTCAAGCCAGCCCCTACTACCTGCCCGCGCTGATCCTGATCCTGATCGGCTGTTTCACCAAATCGGCTCAGTTCCCGTTTCACTTCTGGCTGCCGCATGCGATGGCCGCACCGACGCCCGTTTCGGCCTATCTGCATTCCGCCACGATGGTGAAGGCGGGCCTGTTCCTGATGGCGCGGATGTGGCCGGTTCTGTCGGGCACGCCGGAATGGTTCTATATCGTCGCCACCACCGGCCTGATAACCATGGTGCTGGGCGCGGTGATCGCGCTGTTCAAGGATGATCTCAAGGCGCTTCTGGCGTTCTCGACGGTCAGTCATCTTGGCCTGATCACCATGCTTCTGGGGTTCGGCACAGAGGCTGCCGCATTGATCGCCGTGTTCCACATCATCAACCATGCCACGTTCAAGGCGTCGCTGTTCATGTGCGCGGGTATCGTCGATCACGAGGCCCATACGCGCGACATCAAGCGTCTGGGCGGGCTGCGGCATCTGATGCCTGTGACCTTTGTCATCGTGACCATCGCGGCGCTGTCGATGGCCGGCATCCCGCCGCTCAACGGCTTCCTGTCCAAGGAAATGATGCTGGAGGAGGCCGCACATACCGCATGGCTGAACAACCCGTGGATCCTGCCCGCACTTGCGACCTTCGGCGCGGTATTCTCTGTCGCCTATTCGCTGCGGCTGATCGTGCATGTCTTCCTTGGTCCCAAACGCGACGACTATCCCGCGAAGCCGCATGATCCGGGCTTCGGCATGTGGGCCGCCCCTGCCCTGCTGGTGGTTCTGGTCGTCCTTATCGGTCTGATGCCGAACCTGATCGCCGGTCCGCTGGTCGATGTGACGGCAGCGGCGGTGACGGGGGGGCATCCTCACGCGCATATCGCGCATTGGCATGGGCTGGTTCCGGCCTTCTGGATGTCGGTGATTGCGGTCGCTGCCGGGGCGCTGCTGCTGTCACAGCACCGGCTTCTGGCGCGCGGCTGGAATGCCGCCCCGCGCCCCGAGGCGAAAGTGATCTTCGACGCCATCACACGCGCGGCGACACTGGGGTCGCATTGGCTGACCGACGCGCTGCATAACGGGTCGATCACCCGCTACGGGGCGATCTTCGCCGCCGCCATCACCGCAGCCGGTGTCTTCGCCTGGGTCGAAAGCCCGATTGGGCCGACAACCCGCGACGCGCTGCCGATCAATCCGATCATGGCGATTGGCTGGGTGCTTTTGGTGATTTCCACCGGATGTATCATCGCGTTCCACCGCAACCGCATCCTGGCGCTGGTCCTGCTGGGTGTGATCGGTCTGGCCGTATCAATGGCCTTTGTCTTCTTCTCGGCACCCGATCTTGCCCTGACGCAGATCTCTGTCGAGGTTGTCACGATCATTCTGCTGCTGCTGGCACTGAACTTCCTGCCCCGGCGCACGCCTGTCGAAAGCGGTGCACCCCGTCGTATCCGGGACGCCGTTATTGCAGGCGGCACCGGTCTGGCGGTGTCGGTGCTGACCTATGCCATCCTGATGCGGGACTTCGCGGCGGAAAGCATCTCTGCCTTCCATCTTGCCAACTCCTACAAGGGCGGCGGCGGCACGAATGTGGTCAACGTGATCCTGGTTGATTTCCGTGGCTTCGATACATTCGGCGAGATCATCGTTCTGGGCATCGCCGCGCTGGTCATCTACGCCCTGACCATGGGCGTGCTGCGTGGTCCCGGTGGGCGCTGGCTGGTCAACTGGGGCCCTGACGAAGACGAGGCGGGCGACCGCCACCCCCTGATGATGGTGGTCATCACCCGGATGATCATGCCGATTGCGATCATGGTCGGGGCCTATATCTTCCTGCGGGGCCACAACGCGCCCGGCGGCGGGTTCATCGCGGGGCTGATCGTCGCCATCGCGCTGTTGATGCAGTACATGGCATCCGGGTTCGCCTGGGCCGAGGAACGCCAGCGCTTTCACTATCATGCCGTCATTGCGGCGGGTGTGATGCTCGCGGCGCTCACCGGCATGGGCTCATGGCTGGCAGGTCGGCAGTTCCTGAGTTCGTCCTACGGCTATATTCATATCCCGCCAATAGAAGAGTTCGAATGGGCAACCGCCATGGCCTTTGACACCGGTGTGTTCCTGACCGTTGTGGGTGCCGTCATGCTGGCGCTGCACAGCCTGTCAAGCATGTCCCGCCGCACTGGCGAGCAGGTCAACATCTTCCCGATGGACGTGAATCCGGGCCGCGAAACCCCGCCCGCCGACGAAAAGGAGTCCTGAGATGGAGCTTCTCATGGCCAGTGCAATCGGCGTCCTGACCGCCGGCGGCCTATATCTCGTGCTGCGGCTGCGCAGCTTTCCGGTGATCCTTGGCGTCTCCTTGCTGTCCTATGCGGTGAACCTGTTCCTGTTCTCGTCCGGCAGGCTGATGGTCAACATGCCGCCGGTCCTGACCGATGACGCGACAGGCTATACCGATCCGCTGCCACAGGCGCTGGTTCTGACCGCCATCGTGATTTCGTTCGGGATGTCGGCGGTGGTGGTGATGCTGGCGCTTGGTGCCTACCTGTCCTCGCGCACTGACGCGGTTGACATAGACGACCCCGATCCCGTCCCCGAAGCAGAGCCGGGAGCCGTCGAATGACCCATTGGATCATCGCCCCCATCATTCTGCCAGCAGTTCTGGCAGCCATTATCGTGATGTCGATGCGCCACCATGTGCGGCTGCAAAGGATCTTCAGCATTGCGGGGCTAAGCGCAGTGATTGCCATCACTGCCGGGCTGGCGGTCCAGGCCTCCAGCGGCACGATAGAGGTCTACGACCTTGGCAATTGGCCCGCGCCTTTCGGCATCGTTCTGGTGCTGGACCGGCTGTCAGCGTTGATGATCCTGTTGACGGCAGTGCTGGCCCTTGTGGTCACGCTTTACGCAGCGGGTACTGACTGGGACAGGCGAGGCAACCACTTCCACGCGCTCATGCAGTTTCAGGTCATGGGCATCATGGGGGCCTTTCTGACCGGAGACATCTTCAACCTGTTCGTGTTCTTCGAGGTTCTTCTGATCGCCTCTTACGGGCTGATGATCCATGCGGGCGGCACCCGGCGTCTGCGCGCGGGCCTGCAATATGTGGTGTTCAACCTGCTGGGCTCCACCCTGTTTCTGTTTGCGCTGGGGACGATCTACGCCACCACCGGCACGCTCAACATGGCCGATCTGGCCGTGCGCGTCGCAGAGATCCCGGACTCCGACATTGCGCTGATCCGCATCGGAGCCGTGCTTTTGCTGACCGTCTTTGCGATCAAGGCAGCCCTTCTGCCGCTGCATTTCTGGCTGCCCGAAACCTATGCCGAGGCCCCTGCCCCGGTGACCGCGCTTTTTGCGGTGATGACCAAGGTGGGCGCTTATTCGATCCTGCGGGTCTATACGCTGATCTTCGGGCCGGACCTGCACGCGACGGCGGATGTGGTGACACCGCTGCTGATGGGGGCGGCCCTGATCACGATCATCATCGGGATGATCGGTGTCGTGGGAACCAACAGGTTGGGACGGCTGGCCGCGTTTTCGGTGATCGCGTCGATGGGCACGGTCTTTGTGGCCATGTCCTCCTTCACGCCTGAAACCACCTCCGCGACGTTGTATTACATCCTGCATTCGACGCTGGCGACCGCGCTACTGTTCCTGACCGTGGACATGGTGCGGGAACGGCGTCAGGGCAGTTCCGACGGCTACGCCACCCTGCCCGCATTTCACCAGCAAGGGCTGATCGCGGCCCTCTTTTTTGCTGCGGCCATCGCCATGGTCGGTATGCCGCCCCTGTCTGGCTTCGTCGGCAAACTGCTGATCCTCAAGGCAGTCTGGCCGCTGCCGGGCGCTGCCGCAATCTGGGCCGTGATCCTGATCACCTCGCTTTTGGCGATCGTGGGCTTTGCACAGGGCGGCAGCGCGGTCTTCTGGAAGACCCGTCCTGCGGAAGAAGGCCCATCCGACGAAAATGCCCCCCTAGAGACACCCCCCGCACCGAAGCAGGGCCTGGCCTTTACCGCAGCCTTTTCCTTGCTTGCCGGCATCATCCTGCTGACCGTCTTTGCCGGACCGATGATGGGCTACCTGAATGCCACCTCCGCGCAGCTTTACGAACGGCAAGGCTATATCTCGGCAGTGCTGACAGGACCGGACCGGATCGGCGGCGACAAGGGCGACAAGGGCCACGAGGCTGACGCCTATGGCGACACGGATGGGCACGGCAAAGCGGCCACCGACGCGCCCGTCGCTGAAAAGGAGCACTAGGCCATGTTGCGCAAACTCCTGCCCCACCCGCTGTTGACGCTGACCCTGATCGTGGTCTGGCAGATGCTGGTCAACAAGCTGACACCGGGCAATCTGTTGCTGGGGCTGATCCTTGGCCTGACAATCCCCTTCATGACAGCCGCGTATTGGCCGAACCGCGCCCGGCTGCGCAACCCCGTCGGGATCGTGGCATATATCTGCATCGTGATCTGGGACATCATCATCGCCAATATCGAGGTCGCCTATATCATCCTGTTCAAATCCAACGCCAACACCCACCCCGCCTGGATCACCATCCCGCTGGAATTGCGCACACCCGAGGCGATTACCGTCCTCGCCGGCACAATCACCCTGACACCGGGCACCGTATCCAGCGATCTGTCCGGTGATGGTAGAGCTTTGTTGGTCCATTGCCTTGATGCACCCGACCCTGACGCCGTGCGGGACCAGATCAAGGACCGTTACGAACGCCGCCTGAAGGAGATTTTCGAATGATCGAATATGCCCTGCTTTTCGCGCTGGCCTGCTATGGTGCGGCGCTGTTGATGAATATCTACCGCATCGTCATCGCCCCCGGCGTCGGCGACCGGGTCCTGGCGCTGGATACGCTGGTGATCAATGCCATCGCCCTGTTGACCCTGTTCGGCATCCATCAAAGCACGACCATGTATTTCGAGGCCGCTCTGATCATCGCAATGACCGGCTTTGTTTCCACCGTTTCCTACACGCGCTTCATGCTGCGTGGCGACATTATCGAGTGAGGCTGGACATGATCGTAGAAATTCTCATTTCCGCCGGGCTGGTGATCAGCGGTATCTTTGGCATTGTCGGGTCTTTCGGCCTGATCAAACTGCCAGACCCGATGATGCGCCTGCACGCGCCCACCAAGGCAACCACGCTGGGCGTCGGCGGCGCGCTGATTGCGTCGATGCTTTATTTCGGACTGGTCGAGGGGCATCTGTCCTTCCATGAGCTGATGATCACGGTGTTCCTCTTCCTGACCGCCCCCGTGACCGGACACTTCATCGCCAAGACCCATATTCACCGAAACGAAACGCCCGGCACCCTTCCCCCCACTGGCACATCGCGCCCCTGGGCAAGCTTCGACCATCCCGAGAACGAACCGGCCGCCAAGAGCTGACAGCCCTAGGCCGTTTTGACACAGGGGATTTCCACCGGGCGCTGATCGTGAGTCAAGCTGGTATCTGCAATGGAGACCAGCTTGGCACAAGACCTTATGCCGGACGAGGAATGGAGGTTCCTTAAAAGCGTCATCCAGGCTGCCCGTGCGCCGAATGGGCTCAAACCCACCTCCCACCGCTTTGTTCCTGAAGGAATTTTCCGGACTTCCTGCACCGAAGCCCCGTGGTGTAACTTGCCCGAAGAGTTCGGTAGATGGTCAAGCGTCGGCGCTGGACGCTTGCGGGACAACAAACGCGCGAAAGTTGGTGATGCCCTGAGGAGCGGCATATCATGGCGGTGTTCAGACGCCGCCAATTCTCTGCCGAGAAAGGGATATGCCACATGTCTGAGAATACCATCACCCAGTTGCCAGATCCATCGAGATTTGGCTCCGACCCGTTCACTGACGTCCTCCGCGGCGGGACGCGCAAACTGATTGAACAGGCGATCCACGCGGGACTGGCCGCGCTGATGGCCGCCGTTTCGGGGGAGTAGCTTGAAGATTTATGGGCGCGACTGGTCCGTCATGGTCACTTGCCGGAACGCGAGGTGATGAGCGGAATCGGCCCGGTGCCAGTGAAGGTGCCGCGTGTCCGTCATCGAAAGCGTGGCGCGGACAGGATCAACTTCACGCCCAGCATCCTGCCGCGCTACCTGTGCAAGGCGAAATCGGTCGAGGAACTGCTGCCGTGACTTTACCTCAAAGGCGTGTCTACGGGCGATTTCATCGAGGCCCTGGAGGCGCTGCCGGGTCCGAACGCCAAGGGCCTGTCACGCGGTTTAACCGCATGCCCGAAATCATCGAAGAGGTTGAGTTCCGCGACAGCCTCCGCCACCTTCAAACCGCCGCTTGATCACGCGTCACCAACTTCTGCGCATATCTCTGTGGCAAATGCCGAGATCAGCGGTTCGGACGTGCGTGACCTGCTGCTGGAGACAGTCGAAAAACGATTTGGCAGCGACCGTGCGCCCGTGGTGATCGAGGTTTTGTTCGACAACGGCAGTTCCTATACGGCGAAGGAAACGCGCATCTTTGCTCGTCAGCTTGGCCTGAAACCTTGCTTCACGCCGGTAGCTAGCCCGCAATCCAATGGCATGTCGGAAGCCTCGTGAGTAAGCATCCGGCGTAGGCCACAGGTAGGTCATCGCTCGCGATCACGGTCCATTTCGATGAGCTCTTGCAGGTTTTCGATCCCGAATGGAGTGAATGCGATGACACCGTCGTCGCTGGGACCGTAGACCCAGATTATACCATCTTCGGTTTCCATACCGGTGGCGAGATCAAAGATCTGATTGACGGTTTCGCCCAGTTCGACAGCGACGCGGTCGATTGTCTTGACGGAATACACCTTGTTCAGCTGCATGGTTACGCTGCTTGTGTAAGGGATAGAGCTTTCCAGTTCCAAGGCAGAAGTTCATGCACGCGCGAGACGGGCAAGTCGGGCAGCCGGGCGAGAACATCGGCGAGCCAGGCCTGCGGATCGATGTCGTTCATTTTGGCGGTGACGATAAGGGTATACATGGCGGCAGCCCGTTCACCGCCGCGCTCTGAGCCTGCGAAGAGCCACGACTTTCTGCCCAGTGCCACGCCACGTAAAGCGCGTTCGGCCGCATTATTCGTCAGACAGATATGCCCGTCATCGAGGAATGCCGTGAAGGCCTGCCAACGGCCATGCTTCTCAAACATGTAGTTGATCGCCTTGGCCACCTTGTTGTGTCTGGACAGTTTCGCACGCTCGTCCTGCAGCCAGTCGTGGAGGCCGTTCACCAGGGGACGGGACAGGTTCTGGCGGGCGACGAGCCGGGCATCAGCATCCAGCCCATTGATCTCGCGCTCGATGTCGAAGATGGCATCGATCCGTTTCACCGCTTCCAGTGCGACCGGCGAGATCTGATGGGCGGGTTTGCCCTTGCGGACGTTGCCCGCAATGTCGGCCAGTTCGAAGAACTTCCGGCGGGCATGTGACCAACACAACGCACTGGTCACGGGCCCCGCGTCGCGGTCTTCGCGATAGAGATCGTTGTATCCACCATAGGCGTCCGCTTGCAGCACACCTTGCCATCCGGCCAGATGCTGATTGGGATTGGTTGCGCCGCGATCTCGAGAGAAGCGGAAGAACGCCGCTGGTGGGGCGCCACCATTCCATGGCCGATCATCACGCACATAGGTCCAGAGCCGGGCCTTTTTTGCACCGCCCCGCGCCAGAAGCGGCACGGTGGTATCATCGCCATGCAGGCGGTGAGCGGCACGCACATGGCTTTCGATCAGGGCATGGATCGGCTGCAAGGCAACAGTCGCGTGCCCGACCAGGTCCGCCAGGGTGGACAGGCTCAGCTCTACACCTTCACGGGCGAACCGCTCGGCCTGCCGGTTCAACGGCTGGTGCTGACCATATTTCTCGAAGATTAGCATTGCGATCAAGCTGGGCCCGGCCCATCCGCGCGGAATCGCATGGAAGGGCGCCGGCGGCTGACTGATCCTTTCGCAAGACCGGCAGGTGAACTTCTCACGCACGGTCTGTATGACCTTCCACTGTCGCGGGATCACCTCCAGTGTCTCGGTGACATCTTCGCCCATCTTCACGATCCGGTCCGAGCCACAGCAAGTGCAGGCGGCCGGTGCCTCAACAACAACTCGCTCGCGCGGCAGGTGATCGGGGAACGGCTTGCGCACGGGATGGCGGCGCGTGAAGGCGCGCACCGTGCTGGCTTTCTCGCTTGCTTGATCTGCGGCTAAGGCATCCTCGGTGGCCGCCGCTTCCATCTCTTCAAGCTGCAGTTCCAGTTGATCGATCAGCCGGGCGCGTCGTTCTGACGAGATACCGTATTTGTCACGGCGCAGTTTGGCGATCTCGAGCTTGAGCTCTTGGATCATCGCCTCGGAGCAGGAGACAACCGCGCGGGCCTGCGCCAGCTCGCTTTCCGCAACATCTGCACGGGCCTCTGCGGCGGCCAGGGCAGCGCGTAATTTGGCGAGTTCAGAGGCGGCATTAGACATGACCAATATTTACCAGCCGAAGCCGCGAAGCACCAATAAAAACAGGCTGGCTGGCGCAAATTAACCAGCCTTTGCAGGGCGTTGTGTCCAGCGTGGGTTACGCCAGTCGATGCCCTCCAGAAGATAACCCAACTGCGCCGCCGATATCTGTACCGCTTCGCCCGACCGGCTCACGGGCCAGATGAACTTGCCTGCCTCCAGGCGCTTTAGATAAAGCGACATGCCCACGCCATCATGCCACAGGATCTTGACGAGGTCGCCCTTACGACCTCGGAAGCAAAATATCTCACCCGCATGGGGATCACGGCCGAGCCCTTCTTGCACCTGTAGCGCCAGCGTGTTCATGCCCCGCCGCATATCGGTGACGCCGCCTGCGATCCACACCTTCACGCCCGCCGGAAACGCGATCATTGCCGATCCACCACTGCCAGAAGCCGAGCAAGCGCTTCGGACTCCACGCCGATGGGCACGATGAGACGACGCCCATTCGGAAGGGCTACCTCAACCCGACAGTCCGGAGGTGGACTGGCATCGATTGGATTTGCCTGCGACGCGGAAACTTCCTTCGGCACAGTCACCGGCGCGAACGATACAGAGCCAGAAGACCCAAGCTCACCGTTTCGATACTGCCGCCGCCAAGTCGTCAAAAGCGACCGGCCAATGCCGTGTCGCCGCGCCGTGGCTGTCACCTGACGGTGGCCAATAAAGCTTTCTTCCACAATGCGCAGTTTGTCATCATCCGACCAATGCCGGCGGCGTTCACCATCGGCAGCAGACAGAACTTCGATTTGAGGGCGGTTGATAAAGTCGGACATAAGGTCGGACTTACCATCAGATTGAGCCTGAGATCAGACGGCCGTCGCCGGAGGTTTAC
>NZ_QJSD01000010.1 GCF_003313245.1 Primorskyibacter marinus | reverse complement strand
AACCGGTATACCCTTCCGACACAAGCTGCTCATAAAGCCTCACGGCCGTTCGCCGCTCCCGGCGTGGTCGCTTCTGGTCCTGATCGAACAGGTCCTGAAGCCGAAGATCAAACCCGTTGCACAGTTTGTGCCGAACCGGCGGGGCCTGGCGCTGGTAGCTCGGCGGGCTCTCATCCTTCAGATACTTCTTGATCGTATTGCGCGATAATCCCGTCGCCCGAGCAACAGACCGGATACTGCGCCCTTCAACCAGCACCCACAGACGGATCTTCGATACACTTTCCATCAATAACACCTGCTCTTCCTCCGCACTTTCTGTGCGGATGCTAACGAAAACAGGTGGGTCAATTTTACTCGCTCATAACCCACCCAAGTGGGTCAATTTCGCACGCCGATTCACAAGTGGAACAAGGGGCGATTCTGAGATTGTATCAAGTAGACAGCCCTCAGCCTCTGAGCAGCTTGGGTGGCAGGCGGGGAAACCCGCCTCGGCGCTGCGGTCATTCGGTGAATAGTTCACCTTTATGGCACGAGAAAGCAACCAATATATGGCTATTCTGTCCACCGCTTAGAGCTTCGCATCTTCGAGTATCGAGCGCGAACGATTGTATTGCCAACTGTAGGGGTCTCGAACCGCGCAACCAGCTAAATGCCCCCCGAATTTTCAGCGCAATCTCAACACTTCGCTCTCGTCAAACCAGCCCCGATCTACCACTGAAGAGGCCAGTGCGTCAGGGTCGTTAGTATAACAAACAATTGCCAAGCTTTTTTCCGCTCGACTACAGGTAACGTAAAATAGTCGCCGCGTACGAGCGACTGCTGTATCTTCGCCCTCAGCTTCCCGCTTCAAATCATTGGCACTGGGTGGTTTCAGGCCAAATAGCTTGTCGTAACTGAACAGAAAACCTCGCGCTTCTTCATCGCTTATCACCACCATCACGCGTGGAAATTCGAGCCCTTTTACCCCTTGGTGGGTGCCAAATGGAGATAGGCCACTCACATACTCATCATAAGCCTCGATTTGCCAGAATGGCGTCGAAAGCATGCTGCGCCAAGCCTGATTATTGTCGGCTTGGCCGTCCAATTCGTCCTTAGAAGCACTGGTATCCAATTCAAGTTCGGAAACGTCTGAGCGGATGAATGGTGTCAATGCATCCGGCACCGCGAAGAGACCTGACTTGGCAACGACTTCGAGAACTTCCAAAAATGAAGGGACTTTCTCATCTTGAAAGATCAAATGCAGTTCTTCACAAGCCTTTTGCGCTTCTCTCAAGGCCTCAATCTGATCCTCGCCCGCATTTTTGAGGTTCATACTGGCGAGCAGCGGGGAAAACTCCCGAATGACGGACGTGGCAGCAAATCTGTCTTCCGCGAGCAGAGCTTTGACAGTCGGAAGGATCTGCTTACTGAAAAAACGAAGCGGCGCAGAAGATCCGTCCAGTAGACCGGTTTGAAGCCGCTTTGAAGCGTAGAGCGGCTCAAACATTGCGTCAAAGCCGAAGCGGGCGGCAGCCATGTGATGTTCCAGCGTCAACGTCTTGAACTGCCGCCCATCTGCCTCCCATGCCTCGTCGCCTGTAATTTCAGCCATCTTAGCTGCAACCTTACTTTCGGCTTCCTGTTTGTCGACATCGTTGCCAAAGGCGAAAAGGCGCACAAATCCCTCATCCTTGCCTGTGCGACCGACCTGGGCATTACCGTCTGCATCTGCGCGCACACGATTGATTAACTCGATAATGCGCAAGTCAGAACGGTGATTCATCAACTTGCGTGGGAGCGCCCACCCTTGCATACCGGTGCCCAGATCGGATTTGCCATCGAGATAAATTCGTTGCATCGTATCCCCGACCAAGCCCAAGCTAAATTCCCCGGATCTGGCCGCTTGAACTGTGAGCAGCGCCTCCATCAGCCCCTTGTTGGTGTCTTGGCTCTCGTCGACCAAGAGGATGGGGTACCGGGAGATTAAAAGCTGCTGCAGGGCTGGCTTTTCGACAAGGTACTGAGCGACGATAGCGATGACCTCGGAATGGTTAAGCGAATCCCTACTGCGATTGTCGCCATTTGGGCTGTAAATAAACTTCTTAACCGATGCGATGCCTTCCAATCTGCGGGTTTTGGTTTCATGGGATCTAACACGATCCTGATAGGCTTGAGTCTTGGTATTCTTGGTTTTGTCGATCTGTTCTTTCAATTCAGCGATGGATATCTCGAGAGATTGCCGCACCCATGCGCGAATGTCCTCGGTACGCCCATCTATAAGAGACCAGGCGAACGCATGGATGGTGGATACGTCGACTCTGGGATCATACTCGAGCCTGTGCCGGATCTCATCGCAAGCAGCATTGGTATAGGTGATGACGCCGATTTTCTGTCTGGAGAGCAATAGTCGCCTTCCCGAAGACGCCAGAACGTGCGCAATGGCCCCCACGAGGGATCTCGTTTTGCCCGACCCCGCGCCCGCATACAGAAAGAAGCTAACAGGCTTGTCCAAATTGAGGCTATCCCGAATAATACGGTCGGCCTCGTCATCAAAATCAGCATCCGCTGTCTCCATTTGGCTCATTCTGATGGAACTCCCGCGGATGAGAGGAACTCGACCTGTTTTTTCGTCAGCTGTTCCTCCAGCCAGCGCAGGCCTTCGGCGATGTAATCAGGAGTCTTTAGCTTTTCGAAACCTTCAGCGCCCAAGACATGCAACGCGAATTCAGCCTTGGTGCCTTCTCTCAGCGCATCGAATAGGTCTTTGGCGATTTCTGAAACATTGTTGGAGTCCGCGATGCCGTTCCTAAATTTCTTCACCAAGCCGATGCCGTCCAACGTTGAGAAGAACTCTAAGTTCTCGAAAACCAACGCGTCCTCGAAAGTGTATGGCAAAGCCGTTTGCTCGAAGTGGCCGTGGGGCAGCCAGCAGACCTTAACCGGCGTCTGATAGGCTACCCGAACAGCGTAGAGGGCATCGTGCGGTATGACCTTGCTCAAGGACGCATCCAATAGCGCGTCCACGGTGGATTCTTGCGGGCACCAGACTTTCAATGTATCGTTATTGGTGAGCTGTCCATTCCCGATCTTGGGCTGGGTCGCCCTGCGTTTCGTGACATCTTTTCCCTTTTTAGCGTCGTGGACCGTGTATTCTTCTTGGGCGTCGAGGTCTGTGATCACCAGTGTAGTCAGCCCTAACGTATCCATTAGGTTCTTGAGTTTGTGTGCATGGCTGCCACCGACTTCAAGAATGGTAATGTAGCCTTGGTTGAGGCGTTCAAAATCCTTCTTGATGAAGTTCGGCAGCATCATCCGCTCTGCTGAACCCTCCACAAGTATCGCAGCATCTGCGAAGAACAGATCAGCATGTTGCGCTCGGATGTATCGGGTTACAAATCGGGAGGTCTCAGTCTCCTCGCCAAAGGCCCGCGTCAGATTTACCACCGACGAAACCGGAACGGCGACCTTGTCCATTCCTGCGGGCAGCCGCCGGAAGTACCGCAAACATGCATAGGGAGTTTCATGGGCCACATGGCTCGAATGTGTGCTGACAACCAACTGGGTTCGCAATCCGACCTTCTCTCCCAGATCCGGATGCCCCCTCAGAACCTCGTATGCCTTCTTTATAAATACTTGCTGTACTTGGGCATGGAGGTGAGCCTCAGGCTCTTCAACGAGTACGAGATGAAGCGGCTCGAACTCTACGTCTTCTGTCGTCTTGGAGGCCTTCCCGACCCTCATCCATGCGTCGCGGAAGCTCATTAGCCTGAATATCATTGAGATAAGATTCTGATAACCTAAGCCATTGTTGTCCTCAGGAAGCCGGATGATCGGAACGGTCTCGTCAGAGTCAATCATATCGACTTGGAATGAGACCGCCGCCTGATGATTAAGACCATCGACCGTACGGAGCTTGGTTGCCACGTGGGGTTTGGGGTCGGTGACGCCAGGATAGCCAATTCCTTTCACTTCAGAAAAGGCGGCTTTGAAACTTTCTGCAAGTCTTTCGTCGAATGCCTTCTGAGCATACTCAATTGCCTGAAGAGCGCCCAGGTCGTCGACTCCCGGTCGATCGGACGGATCAAGATGTTTTTTGTAGTAGGCACGCAATTGATCGGATAGGCGATGGCTTCCGGAAGGAGCTCCGGCGTCATCTTCTGAAACTGTGGATTGACTATCTCCGAAGCCCCGCTGGGCATTGATCTCGTTCACGCGGATAAGCCCCGCAAGAGGGTCTCCTTCAACAGGCAGAGAATCTTCAGAAAGAGCCTGTGGTTGTGCTATCGCCTTCTGGGGTTCAGTTAACTTTTCAGGGTCGAGACAATATGCTCGAACTCGAAAGTGGGTATCGAGCTTTCGAGACAAGAAATCCATCATATTGCTGGGCCAAAGCGTAAGTTTCTCAGGTGGGCCGCTTTCACCATCCTTTTCAGCGATGGCGCTCGACAATGCCTCGGTGGAACCGATCGCCTCGACAAACTCCTTAAATAAATGCTCTGTATCTTTGGGCTCCAAGCGTAGCCTGACCCCGAGAAGACCACCGGACCAATCGAGGGTTGGCAGAAGTTTACTGACCAGATGCAGTTCCTTCGGCAAGACTTCCAGCCATAAATCGAGAGTCGGCAGGAACGTCGCCCACAAACCCATTGACAGGTTAGGCTTCGTAGCCCCGTCCCGACAGTCCAGCCAAGCCTGCCCCAGATTGTTGATCTCGCCCCAATGGCTCAAAGTTATGTCGTGGGTGGAAAAGGTTTGGTTCCGAGCCGAAAGGAAGCGTCGCAGTGCCTGCATCGCAGATGTCTTGCCACTGTTGTTGGCACCAACAAACAAAGTAGTTTGCTCAGCAAAATCGATACGGACAGATAGGAGCTTGCGAAAGTTTGATATCTCAACGTGTTTTAAGTGCATGGGCGCCTGCTGAAAAAATTGCGTTGATTGCAGTTCGTCAACCAACTTCAACTTTTCCGATAATTCATGATCTATGACACAACAACAAGAGGGCTCTAAGCAGACACAAATTCATGTGACTTGGACGGCAGCTTCAGGCCGTCACTTACTGTTTGAACGGGATGACGTTCGATCCACCGTTGGCGAACGCCACGGCACCTTCTCTGCGGATGGTATTGAGCGCCACGTCGAACGCTGCCCGATCATCGTCGAAGAGATCGTCCCAAACAATGGATGTGCCGTCTTCGGTCACAACTTCCAGCGTCCAGCCGTCCCCGTTTTCGAGTTTGTAGATATCCACCTTGAATGGAACCTCACCCTCTACGATGCGCTGCGAGGCGCTGGATATGACAAGGTTGGGTTCACGTACCATCTGGATACCTCGTTAGTCTTCGGCAGGGGATAGGGGAGGCTATCACGAAAGCCAATGTTTTCAGAGCGGGATACAAATGTAGAACCTGAGGCGAAGGCTGAAAGGCAGCAAAGGGCCGGGAGTGATGTCGCGCTTGGGGGCGACCACGCGTGTTCCGCTGCTGTGCCGCCGCATGACCGGTTTGAGCTCTGCACCCTGAGCAACTTCTCCGGGATGGAACGACGTTGCGACTGCATTTGCCTGGTCTCAAAGCTGCAGAGACCTTCATCTTGAGCCGCCCAGCCCCGTGAAGCGGAATTTCATCCTAAGATCTTTGTGCATGCGGCCAGGATGAGGAGGCCTCGAGCGCTCCAGAATAGTTTTCAGGTTTTCGATGAAACTGCGGTTATAGAAATATCATCAAAACCAATTTTTGAAACTTGGGAGGCCGCCCCATCTAAGCTTTTGAATTGTCGAGGCTCGTAGGGATTCCTCGCGCTACAAAGGACAATAGGTTCTCCATTCCACTCAGCAGCAGGCCCATAGAACTGAACGGTGTAGCCGTGTTCACCTTTTACTATGCTTGCTCGATTGATCATCCCTTTCTCGATCCGCGCCTTAACCATGGCTTCCAGTACGAGGTTGGTACCGTTGACACCCGAAATCATACTGTCCCCACTATTTTTAATTTCGACACGACATTTGATATCGTTTCAAAATCTAATAGTCAACCACTGCTGCAACCGCGGCCGAGGCTGTGTGAAAACTCAGATTTTCCGCATCAGACGGGAACAGATTTCTGATAGGAGAGCCAATGTCATCGACATGCGGAACGATCGCGCGGCTTCTCGGCCTGACGAGAACGTCGTTCCGGAAGTCGTAGTCCAAGGGCGAGTTTTCACACAGCCTCGGCCCAGAAAGTTGGCCCCCCATTTTTGCGGGGGTTGGGTGAGTACTCAGTGACATTCAACGGCCCCGCACTTCTGCGAGGATATCTTTCTCAGGAAATTTTATGGAAATGGCTTCGCCTTCAAGGTCTTCGGCCAATGTCACTTGCATCTGACGGCACAAACAGCCCCCAAGCTCGACGAAAGGAATTGCGCCAGACTACCCGCGCCAATCTCTCGCCTTCTCAGAAGGCGCCCTGACGGTGCGCCGACAATGAACATGGACATCCGATCCGACCTGACCCCTGGGACGAAGCCCGGGACCAAATAGCCAAAGGATCCCTCATGTTTCACACAAAATTCGATCACGGCGCAGAAAGCCGTGTCATGTCGCTCGGCGAATTGGCGCTGCGGGCGTTTCTCGCCGGGCACGACGAAGCCCTTGGCCATGCTGCGGTTCTACTGGCGGGGCGGCGAGGCGCACGTCTGGTCAATGCCATACGCGACGGCGTCGACCAGCCCGGACGGATGACGCGGCGCGTGCAACGCCTGCTGCTTGAGCTGCGCAGAATCTTGTTCCTCGATCACGCGCCGGGCGATGACTGGGAGGCTGAAGGTCGGCTTGCGACTATCGCGCCTGACGATCCCATCGTGCCGGAGATCTGTCTGCTCGCGGACGGTCTCCACCAGGCATTGCATTCAGCCGGACTCGCCGCGGTGGCGGACGAGCATACAATCTAAAGCCCGGAGCCCAGTCCCGCATCGCCGTAGGTCATCTTCGGCGATGCGAGGCGAAACCCGTCTATCACGATACGCGGAACATGACGCCGATGAATCAGGCAAACCGATACCGCATGAAAAGGGAGATCATCATGCTTAACACCACCACCCTCGACATTGACGAGGCGCGTTTCAACACTGCCTACTTGGTGGAGCAATACCTGCGCCGCCACGGCGCAAGTCTCTGCGACCTGCTCGATGCCCTCGATGACCCGAGCGGCTTCGCGGCGCTCTGCGATCTGCATGCGGCATACGGGCAGCCGATCCCGGATGTCGAAGCCGTCGAGTCCGCACTGCGGGACATCCACCGCATCCTGGCCGAACAGCCACTGTCATCGCTCGATCGGATCGGTCATGAGCGGTGCCTGTCGGCCGCCGACATGACGCGGTGGCATGGCGCGCGCGTCAGCGAGCTTCTCGCACGGTGCCGCCATGTCGCCTGAAACCGGGGTAAGCTGTGGCCTTCAGGTGGCACGGGCACGCCGCCTGAGCGTCTATCCCGATGAATTCGGGATGGAGCAAGAAATCTGCGACGTGACGCTATGGCTCATCGAGAAGCACAGCCTATCTCGTGTTCGCATATGGATCGACCGGCATTACACGCAAATCGGTCGGAAGTTTGCTGACTTGACCGTTGTGGCCTCTCCAAGCTATCCCGCGCGGTTGACCGAGGCGGCACACGAAGCCTTCCTCGCTCTCGGTTACAGGATCGAAGATACGGGCACCGATACATATGCCCACCCGTCCTGCTTCGGTCATCACTCTAAACACGATGCCCTGCGCGCCTATGGACGGATCGAAGCGGCCGTCAAGGCGTCGCGGGCGACCAACTGACAAAGAGCCGTTGACCGCCTCAAGTCGGTGGTCGACGGTCACCCCCCCTCATTCCTGCATGGGAAATTAGCTGTTTTGCGTCCCATAGATTCCGATGAGGTCAAGACAGAATGATTGCGAGCTCATTGTACGGATCATCGCCATTTTCGCGCATCTGAAAGCCTATGCGGTGGGGCCTGCGGCTGGTATCAATTTCAAACAGAAAAATTCCGAACGCAGCAAGGCAGGCCAGTCCAGATGTGACCGAACATACCACTCGAAATCTGACACACCTACCAGTATCCAACCCTCCGCCGGCGCCGCGCGAGACTGTATTCTCTTATCTTTCTCGCCTCGCTGCCACGTGGGACACAGATGTCATCGAGGTTGCCAACGATATGGGCACCTCGTTCAAACGGTTTCTCGAGCAAGGGCCCGAAGCGTTCGAAGCCCTTGCGGCATGGGCTGACCTTGAGCCGGGGCAATTGGAGGAAATGCTTTCTTGGACCGGTGTTCGGACGGGTAACGTACGTATGACGTTCCGTGGCGAGGTCTTCGTATCGCGTGCGCTTCGCAATCCGGTCATGCGAGGGTGCCCAGTCTGCCTGCGAGAAGACACCATGCAAAAGGACGGTCCGTCGACCGCCGCCATGGTAATGCGTGGCGACTGGCAGATGCGCGAAGCCAATATCTGCCTTCGGCACAACCACCCCCTGGTAAAGCTCTGGTCATCCGATCGCCCGAGAGAACGATATGACATCGCAGCGCGCCTCTCCGAGGTTAAAGACAGCATCCTCGCGGGGAAGTATGACCTGACGTTAGTGGAACCCACGCCGTATGATATCTGGCTTGATGGTCGCCTTCAGGATGGCCGGGACGAGACGTGGTTCTCGGGCCATCCCCTGTTCGCCGCGACGACCTTCTGCCGCCTAATGGGGCAGGCCATTCTTCAAGATGAGGGCGCCGAGGAAGGCCTGCCTCCCGGCGCGGATAGCGCAGCGGGCTTCGAGATCACCAAATTGGGCGAGAATGCCGTGCGGGAATCCTTGGCAAAAATTGGTCGCAACTGCGATGGCGAGCCCAACAAAGCTTACGGATTGTTGTTCTCTCGTCTCAATGGTGAGTACGTTGCAGTTGAAGAGTTCGCCTCCTACAGGCATTTGTTGCGGGATGTAATCCTCGATCACTGGCCTGTTGCCGCCGGGAAGAAACTTCTGGGGGAGGTCGTTGAAGAGCGGCGACTGTACTCGCTAACCACAGCATCACAAGAAGCAGGCATCGTACACGGAGCCATCGCGCACTTCCTGGTCGAGGCGGGCGCGATTTCCCTCGATGATGACAGGCCCCCTCGTCGCCGCTTGTTTGATGCCAGAAAATACGCCGATCTCCTTAGCGAAATTCCGACTCTCGTCGGGCCGATCGCCCTGCGCAAGTCCATCGGCGCGACAAAAAAGGAATTGGAAGCCTTCGAAAAGGAAGGTCTCCTGATTCCGCGTACCCAGGTCGCCAGGGTCAAAAACCCGTGGCGAATTTCCGACGGAGTTGATTTTGTCGCGGGCCTTTGCGAGAGGGCAAAGCCAGTTGCAGATCATGACCCAGATTGGGAAACACTCCTGCTCGCCCGCAAACGGACCCGGGTGAGCTTGCGGGACCAGATCGATGCCATTCACGACAACCAACTGACTCTCGGGAAGCGAGCCGCGGTGCGCGGCCTCCATGGACTGGTTGTCAAAAAATCCGAAATAGATCGCCTTCTCGCAGCGCAGCTCCAAGATGAAACTGTCGTCAAAACAGAGCCGCGCGGGGTGATGAGCGCCGCAGAATTCGGCCGATACATCGGGCTACGAAATCACGGGAACTTCATCTCCTTGATCGAAGCGGGTCATACTCCGGTTTTTCAAGAAACGAGCCCCAAGACTGGACGCCAGCAGTACCGGCTATCGGCTGAAGATATCGCATCCTTTCATGGGCGCTTCGTGACGCTAACCACACTTTCCAGGGAGACGGGGCAACATCGCAATACTTTAAGGAGCCTGCTTGAGGCTTCCGAAGTCGCTCCCTTCGCCCCTGGTGGCCAGGACTTCGGCCAAGTCTTCTTACGGGCAGAGGCGGTCAGGGCGTTTTGGTAGCTCCTATCCAGCGATCCTGGATGCGAAAGCTCGGCGTGGCCGAGCGGAAAATGCTAAAATAGCGAAACCTCAAAAAGATATATGGATATCATACCACTACGCGAATTCCCGCGATCTCGCAGGAATACTCTTGACACGGATTTGCATGAAAAGCCGCGTTTTGCGCACTCATATGCCCCCTCGGCAGTGAAGAAAGGAGTTGGCGACCCCGCCAGGACTTGAACCCGGAACCTAGCGCTTAGAAGGCGCTTGCTCTATCCAGTTGAGCTACGGGGCCGTGACGCCGTGATAACGGTTCGGAAAACGGTTCGCAACGCGCCCCGGAAAACCTAACCGGCTGTTTGCGCTCCTCTTTTCCTCCTCAGACCCTCCGCTTAGAAGTCGGATATTCTATCCAGTTGAATTACATGGGCGCACTTGATGATCTTCTATGCAAGTTCCACTTGATGTCAACCAACCCACGGACGAATAAGTGCCAATATGGCATTCATACTACCTGATATATACATATAAATCAGTGACTTAAGAAAACGTGGTAGGTGGTAGGGGGTTATTCCTGCTCTATCCAGTTGAGCTACGGAGCCGCTGAAAGCAGTCTGTAAAACAGTCCGCGATAATCTACTACTTGCTAATCAACGTCACTTCAAAGCAAAATTTTGGCTTGGCCAACCGATTGGAAGGTCGCACGCATCCGGCGTAGGCCGCGACGAGGTCAGCGCGCGTGCCCACGGTCCATTTCGATGAGTTGTGGCAAGTTTTCGATCCCGAACCTGATTTGCGGAACAACGCCCATGCGCTATCCTGGTGACGTCACCGGCCCGTCATCGTGAAACAGCCGGAAAATTCCAGTTTCAAACGGTCCAACCTTGGGGAGCAGAGCACGATATATATGGCTGTAAATCATACCGCACCACAAAAACGCGCATAGCTTTCGGCTGTTGATGGGGGTATCCGATGATGATCTCCGGAGGGTACCTGATTAAAACCATTTGAAAACCCTTGAAACCTTTCGGTTCCCGGCAGACATAGGGGCAGTCATAACAGGAGACCGCCCATGCCCGCGCCCAACCCCTCTGCGATGGAATTTCTATTGAGCCGGCGGTCGCGTCCCGCCAAGACCCTGACAGGCCCGGCACCCGACACGCAGGCGTTGGAGAAAATCCTGACCGCAGCGGCGCGGACGCCCGATCATGGCAAGCTGGAACCGTGGCGGTTCATCGTCCTTCAGGGGGCGGCGTTGCAACGTCTGGCCACTGCGGCCGAACGGCGGGGCAAAAGCCTGGGACTGGAGGAAAGCAAGATTGACAAGGGGCGGTCGCAGTTTTCCGACAGTCCGCTTTGTGTCGCGGTCGTGCAGGTAGAACGCAAAGCCGAGAAGGTGCCGTTGCTGGAGCAGACCTATTCCGCCGGAGCGGTGTGTCTTGCGCTTTTGAACGCGGCTCTGGCGACCGGCTGGGGGGCAAACTGGCTGTCTGGCTGGGTCGCGCATGATCGAATATTCATGGAAGAGGCGCTTGGCCTGACATCGCATGAACGTATCGCCGGATACATCCATATCGGGACAGAGACGACGGCCCCGCCTGAACGTCCGCGGCCGGTGCTGGACGACATCACGAGCTGGGTTTCAGAATGATCCTGTCGTCGTTTCTGGCGGCTGTCGCCCAGATCGGAGATATGCGGTTTCGCAAGGTTCTGGTGCTGGGGATCGGGCTGACAATCGCATTGCTGATAGGGGCCACGGCCGGTTTCTTGTGGCTGCTCGACGCAATCATCCCCGACGGCGTGACGCTGTTCGGCCGCGAGATCACCGCATTGGATGATTTCGCCAGTTGGGCGGCGATTGGCCTGATGATGGTTCTGTCGGTTTTTCTGATGGTGCCGGTTGCCTCTGCCATCACCTCGATGTTTCTTGACGATGTGGCGCAGGCGGTGGAGGACCGGCACTATCCCGATTTGCCTCCCGCAGCCCCAGTGCCTTTCGGGGACGCCCTGCGCGACACGGTCAATTTTCTCGGGGTGCTGATCCTCGCCAATATTATGGCGCTTATACTGGGGCTGATCTTTCTGCCCGCGTGGCCGTTTATTTTCTGGGGTGTGAACGGGTTTCTGTTGGGGCGGGAATACTTCACGCTTGCGGCGATGCGGCGGGTAGGCCGGGCCGAGGCGAAACGTCTGCGCAGGCGTCACATGGCGACGATCTGGCTGGCCGGCGTGCTGATGGCAGTGCCGCTATCGGTGCCGTTGGTGAACCTGTTGATCCCGATTTTGGGTGCTGCCACCTTTACCCATCTGTTTCATGAACTTCAGTCTCGGGTGCCATCCGGTTGAACATGTCCAGATCACGCACGGTGATCCACCCAGACAGGATGACGCCAGCGATAATGGCCCACAAGACCGCGGAGATCCCCGTGGTGATCAGGGCCTTCTTTTTCAGCCCGTGATGCTCTGGCGCACTTGCATGTGTGCCGGGCACGATCTTGTTCACATCGCCCTGGGTTTGCAAGCGAAGCGGAATGATGATCAGGAAGCACAGAAACCAGATCACCGCGAAAAGAACGACAGCAGAAACAATGGACATTTGACGATGCTCCTGGTTGTCAGACCTGTTCCAATTCGACCAGACAGCCGTTGAAATCCTTGGGGTGCAGGAACAGCACCGGCTTGCCATGCGCGCCGATCTTGGGCTCACCAGAGCCCAGCACGCGGGCACCTGTGGCCTTCAGGTGGTCACGCGCGGCCAGAATGTCATCGACCTCGTAGCAGATGTGATGGATGCCGCCTGCGGGGTTCTTTTCAAGAAAGCCGTTGATCGGGCTGTCGTCCCCCAAAGGGTAAAGCAGTTCGATCTTGGTGTTGGGCAATTCGATGAACACGACCGTTACGCCGTGATCGGGTTCGTCCTGGGGGGCACCAACGGATGCACCCAGCGCCGAACGATACTGAGCGCAGGCAGCGTCCAGATCCGGGACGGCAATGGCGACGTGATTCAGGCGACCGATCATCGGGAAATCTCCGTGGTTGTTTTGTCGCTTATGCATGGGGCGGGTGGTTGCGCGCAAGCAGGCTGCGTCCATTAACCGCTCATTAGGGCTGTTCAGGGCAGAGTGCCGAGGTCCGAATAGGAGGTTGCCATGGATGAACTGGACAAGATTGACCTGAGCCGACTGCCCACTGCCACGCGGCCCCTGCTTGGTCTGACCGTGCTGGTGGTCGAAGACAGCCGTTATGCGTGTGAGGCGATGCGCCTGATGTGCCTGCGTAGCGGGGCGCGTTTGCGCCGTGCCGATTGTCTGAAATCCGCGCGTCGGCACCTTCAGGTTTACCGTCCCTCGGTGGCAATCGTGGATATGGGGTTGCCGGACGGCTCCGGGGCCGATCTGATCGCCGAAATGGCGGGGGCGATGCCGCGTGTCGATGTCATCCTGGCCATCAGCGGCGATGATTTCGCCGAGACGGTCGCAATCGCGGCCGGTGCCGACGGTTTCCTGGCCAAGCCTCTTAGCGGTGTGTCACTGTTTCAGTCCGCAGTACTGGCTCACCTTCCAGCCGAGCGCAGGCCGGCGGGTCTGCGAACGGTTTCTGACGAGATCATTGTCCCGGATCCGGTCGCCTATCGCGACGATATGGCCCATGCCGCAGACGTGCTGAGCGATGCATGCGATGATCGCAGCATCGACTATGTCGTGCAGTTCCTGTCCGGTGTCGCGCGCAGCGCCGGGGATTCCACCCTTCTGGATGCGGCTGATGCTCTGGCCGCCTCACGCGAAAAAGGTCAGCCGGTGCAGTCGCTGGCGGCATCGCTTGCAGGTTTGGTACAGGAAAGGCTGGCTGAAAGGGTGGCGATCTGATCAGCGCACCAATGCGGGATCATCCGCGAAACGCACGGGTTTCGTCAGATCGCCAAGCCGTGTTTTCTGCTGCCCGTCGGACCCGAAGTTGTCAGGGTCCAGCCAGGTGTCAAAGGCGGCTTGCAAGGCTGGCCACTCCTTGTCGATCATGGCAAACCATGCCGTATCACGGTTGTGGCCTTTGACCACAGTGGCCTGTCTGAACACGCCTTCATAGCTGAAACCCAGCCGCTGCGCCGCGCGGCGCGACCCCATATTCAGCGCGTCACACTTCCATTCAAAGCGCCGATACCCGGTGTCGAACGCGTGGCGCATCATCAGGTAGATCGCCTCGGTTCCGGCACGGGTGCCTTGCAGAGCAGGCGCAAGGTTGATGTGTCCGACTTCGATAGAGCCTGCTTGCGGGGTGATCCGCAGATAGGCGGCGACACCGCCCCGGCGACCCGTGTCATTGTCGTGGATCGCATAGAAGGCCGGGTCGTCCAGCCCTTCGACACTTCGCAACCATTCTGCATAGTGGTCCAGGGACGAAAATGGCCCGTATGGCAGATAGTCCCAGACCGCATCATTCCCGTGATAGGCATCAAACAGCGCGGCTGCGTGGCGGTCCGTGCGCAACGGCTCGAGCAGGCAATACCGTCCCTTCATCGGCGCGACCGCGGGGCGCGGGGGCGGCGACCAGCCTTCGACGGTCTCGCGGCGACTGTACGGATCGCTCATTCAAGACCCTTTGCGATGAAAAGTGACATCAGGAACATTCTGCATTTCTGGCGCAGAACCATGTGACTTGCCATGATAAAATGGCCCCAACCTGGTTGACTGCATAGGGTTTCGCGACCTGGGAATTGGCGTTGCTACGATCCTGATGGAGCAGGGTCATAGCACCAGACGCGGGTTGTTTCCCATTTCCAGCCCCGGAAATATGGTGCTTTCCAAGTCACGGACCGACGTCCCGAACAGCTCGCGCATCAGCCATCCGGCATGTGCGCGCACGTCGCGGGTGGGCATCAGGTCCCGCCGTTTGTATAGCGCGCTTTCCTCCAGTCCCGGCCAATCGGTCACCACCCGCCCCCCCCGAATCGCGCCGCCCGCCATGACCATGGCACCTGCTGTTCCGTGATCCGTGCCGTTGGATCCGTTGAGGCGGACCGTTCGTCCGAACTCTGTCATCGCGACAACGGCCGTTTTGTCCCAGACCGGTCCCAGTCCTGATTTCAACTCCAGAATCACCTGCGCCAACCGCCCCAGCGCTTTGTTCAGGCCCTTGTATTGTTGAGAATGGGTGTCCCACCCGTTCAAAGAAAAAGACGCGATGCGGGTGGCACCGCGCAGCTGTTGCGCTGCAAATTCGGCAATCTTGGTTTCCGTCCCTCCACGCGTCGCCGCCAGCATGTTCTGCTGCATCTCGGCGAGTATCTCGCTTTCGCTGGCAAGGCTGCGCACCGGGTCGCCGTCCGACCCGGCAAGACCGTAAGCCTCTTTCAGGGCCGCGGAAAACAGAGGATCCTCGGCCATAACCATTTCCGCCAGCAACATGGCCTGCGGGCTGAGTTGCAGATCACTGTCGGGCGACCAGTTGGACACCGGGGTCTTGCCCGACAGAATCGCCATGTTGTCGCGCCCGATGGCAAAGGCCGACCGGGCGGTGATCCCCGGCATGGTTGTCATCATCCGGTTCAGCCAACCATCGCGCGCCAACCCCTGTGACAGATCGGGTGTTCCGGCCTCCAGCAGATCCTGCCCGTCGAAATGGCTGCGCTTGTCGCGATAGGGGGTCGAGACCGCGTGCACGAATCCCAGCTGCCCGGCATGCCACAAAGGCATCAGAGGGCGGAGAGCGGGGTGGATGGCAAAGAACCCATCCAGATCGACCGGTCCGGTGTCCGAGACCATGGGATGATGTCCGCGCAAGGCGCGATAGGCCGGATCGCCATAGGGGCGCACCACGCCAATACCGTCCATGCCACCGCGCAGGATGATCACGACCAGACGGTTGTCACCGGGGGCCGCGGCGAAGGTCATCGGCGTCAACAGCGGACTGGCCGCGACCGAGCATCCAAGGGCTGCGGAGCGTGTCAGAAAGGCGCGGCGGGTCAGGGGGCGTTGCGACATCGTGCTGCCTTTATTGGCGTTGAAATGCGGGGGAGGCGAGGATCAGGCCAATGCCATCCGCGCGGCTTTCGGCGGCCTTGGCGGCAAAGGCAGTGGCCGCGCTGCTGCGCGCACCAAGTGCAGTGCGCACAAAATCGCGTGGGTCCGGCAGGTCTGGTTGCAAGACTTGCGGCACGGCCACGGCCCATTGCAGGCGTGCGGCAATGCCTTGGGGCGTGACCCATTGGCGGTCTTCCTCTGGCCATCCATCGGGGCCTTCGGGGCGTTCCCAGATCTGGCCCATCAGCCCCATCGGTTGGATGATGTTCAGTTGAAGCGCGCGTTCGTCGAATTCCGCGATCAGCTCCGGCGCGACGGCAAGCGCACGGCAGGCGGAGCCGACAAAATCAATCGGTTGCTTGATGTTGCCTGCCGGGATCCAGGCGTCGGGGTGATTGAGCAGCGTTTCATACACCTGCATCAGATCTCCACGACTCTCATCGTAGCGTCGCGTCATCGCAACGACCAAGGCCTCTGTCGGGGTGTCGGATACGAAATGCACGGCAAGCTTCCAACACAGGTGCCGGGCTGTCGCGGGGTGGCGGGCCAGGTCGCGCAGGACAGCGTGTATGTCGCGAAGCCGCGCCGGACCGCCGCCATATTCCTTGCCAAGCACCGTCTTTACACCGGGCTCGGCGAAATGTTTGTTGAACTTGAACCCGGTGCGGATCTGAAAGGTCAGCCCGGTAAAAAGCTCTGCCAGTTGGCGCACATCTTGTTGTGTATATGGCCCGTCAACGCCAAGCGTGTGCAGTTCCAATACCTCGCGGGCAAGGTTTTCGTTCAGCCCGGTGTTCTTTTTCCGCCGCGTGGCCACGGCGCTGTTCGGCCCTACAGAGTTTTGCTGATCAAGGTAATGCAAGAACAACGGATGCTTTACCGCAGCGATCAAAAGCTCTTCAAACCGGCCGGCCAGATGCGGGCGGATGGCATCCTCGATATAGGGAGAGGTGGCGCGACGCAGCACGCCGGTTTTGCCTCGTGCCGTAAAGTGATCGCCCCAGAAATGCGCCAATCTTTCGCGCAATCCGTTTTCGGTCCAGGTGCGTCGCATCAATGTTTGCCCAAACCATCCGGCGGCGTCGATCCGCGCGGTCTGATTCAGGCGTCGGATCGCCTTTGTTGCCGCACGGGATGCGGGCGATCCGCGATCCTTGCGACGGATTGCGGACTGGCGTGCGCGCTCCAGCATCCGGCCCTGAAAGGTCTCGAACGATTCGATGGGAAAGCGGGCGGCCATCTTATCGGGGCCGGAAAGCGCGGCGAGTATTGCTTTGGTTGATTTTGCAGGGGCCAGCACCGGCGATAGCCCGCAGCCAAAGCGAATTTCTGCCAGATCTGGATCGAAGGACAAGACGGAACCTGCATCATGTTGTTGCTGAGCCTGAAGTGAATATAGCACCGGCAAAACGACATTACATCTGTCCTGATCGCAATGTCGGCGCTCCGCCGCCGAAGCCGTGCGGGAACGAATTTCGGGTGGGCTGCGTTTGCCTGCCATATCGAATTCGGAGGACAAGACATGCCATCTATCTACGACGCCATCCAAGAAGATCACAACCTGCATCGCGACCTTCTTGACCGGATTGCAGACACGTCAGGTGCCAGCGAGGAACGCAAGACCGCCTGGGACGCATTCTACCGCGAGATCAAATCCCATTCGGCGGCGGAGGAAGAGACGTTCTATTCCAAATTGATGCAGCAGACCTGGGGTCAGGACGCGGCACGCCACTCGGTGCACGAGCATGCACAGATGGACGAAATGCTGGAAGAACTGCGCGAGATGGATTTCTCATCGACCGGATGGCTGGCGCGGTTCAAGACGCTGAAACACGATTACGAACATCACATGGAAGAGGAAGAAGAGGACGTTTTCAAACGCGCTAGGCAAGTGATCGGAGAAGAAGAAAACGACGCTTACGGCGAACGGTTCCTCAAGCGCAAATCGCAAGAGGCCGAACTGATCCCTGAAAAGCGCGCGGATGCGCTTGAGGATTGATCAGGGCTTTTGGTCGCCCAAGGCGAAACGCGCCCCGGACTGGATCCGGGGCCTCGTCCTCAGCTCAAGTGGTGGCGGTTGGGCGAAAGGCCCCGGATCCAGTCCGGGGCACGCTCCAGATGAGCGAAACCATCGCCACCTTGGCAATCGTGTGGTTTGACAACAGTGCCGCTGCCCATCTGTGCTGATGTCAGGTGTCTTGCGGGATCACGCGCAGCGACAGTTCCATCAACTGGTCCGAAGTCGGTTCCGACGGGGCGTTCATCATCAGGTCTTCGGCGCGCTGGTTCATCGGGAACATGATGACTTCGCGGATATTGGCCTCGTCCGCCAGCAGCATCACGATCCGGTCGATGCCGGCCGCGCAGCCGCCATGGGGCGGCGCGCCAAAGCGGAACGCATTGACCATGCCGCCAAAGCGTTTTTCGACCTCATCCTTGCCGTAGCCCGCGATCTCGAACGCCTTGAACATGATCTCGGGGCGGTGGTTCCGGATCGCGCCCGATACCAGTTCGTAACCGTTGCAGGCAAGGTCATATTGATAGCCCAGCACATCCAGCGGGTCGCCGTCCAGTGCGGCCATTCCGCCTTGCGGCATCGAAAACGGGTTGTGTTCAAAGTCGATCTTGCCGGTCTCTTCGTCCTTTTCGTAGATCGGGAAATCCACGATCCACGCAAAGGCAAACCGGTCCTTGTCGGTCAGGCCGAGTTCCTCGCCGATGACGTTCCGCGCACGGCCCGCGACGGTTTCAAACGCTTTGGGCTTGCCGCCCAGGAAGAACGCGGCGTCGCCAATGCCAAGGCCCAATTGCTGGCGGATCGCCTCGGTCCGCTCAGGGCCGATGTTTTTCGCCAAAGGTCCAGCGGCTTCCATGCCGCCTTCGATCTCGCCGGATTTCAGCTTGGCTTGCGCTTCCTTGACCGTGATGCCCTGTTCCTGTGCAACGGCATCTGCCGTCTTTTCGCGCCAGAAGATGTAGCCCATGCCGGGCAGACCCTCTTTCTGGGCAAAGGCGTTCATCCGGTCACAGAACTTACGGCTGCCGCCCGTTGGGGCAGGGATGGCGCGCACCTGAGTGCCGTCCTGTTCCAGCAGCTTGGCGAAGATCGCAAAGCCGGAGCCTGCGAAATGCTCGGACACGACCTGCATCTTGATCGGGTTGCGCAGGTCCGGCTTGTCCGACCCGTACCAAAGCGCCGCGTCACGATAGCTGATCTGGGGCCAGTCCGCAGCCGCATCGACCTTGCGGCCACCGCCAAATTCCTCGAACACGCCGGCGATCACCGGGCTGATCGTATCAAACACGTCTTGCTGGCTGACAAAGGACATTTCCATGTCCAACTGATAGAAATCGGTGGGCGAGCGGTCTGCGCGCGGATCCTCGTCGCGGAAGCAGGGCGCGATCTGGAAATACTTGTCGAAGCCCGACACCATGATCAGCTGCTTGAATTGCTGTGGTGCTTGCGGCAGCGCGTAGAACTTGCCCGGATGCAAACGCGACGGCACCAGAAAGTCACGCGCGCCTTCGGGGCTGGAGGCGGTGATGATCGGCGTCTGGTATTCGCGGAACTTCCGGTCCCACATCTGCTGACGCAGGCTGCGCACCACGTCCGAGCGAAGGGTCATGTTGCGCTGCATCGCTTCGCGGCGCAGGTCGAGATAGCGATAGCGCAGGCGGGTTTCTTCAGGGTATTCCTGATCTCCGAAAACGATCAGCGGCAGCTCTTCGGCAGCGCCCAGAACCTCGATCTCTCGGATAAAGACCTCGATCTCGCCAGTGGGCAGCTTCGGGTTGATCAGGCTTTCGTCACGGGCCTTCACCTCGCCATCGATGCGGATGCACCATTCGCTGCGGACTTTCTCGACCTCGGCAAAGGCCGGGCTGTCGGGGTCGCAGATCAGCTGGGTGATGCCGTAATGGTCGCGCAGGTCGATGAACAGCACGCCGCCGTGGTCGCGGATGCGATGAACCCAACCAGAGAGCCGAACCGTCTGGCCCACATGGTCCTTGTTCAGCCCTTCGCAGGTATGGCTGCGGTATGCGTGCATGTCATTGCCTCTTCGAATGGATGGTTTGCGCGTCGGTACACCCGCGATAGGGCGGGAAGTCAAGCCAAACGCCCCGCGATTTTGCGCGAAATCGCCCGCATCCGCTGTGTTTGGGCGCTGAAATGCAATTCCACCCATCTGCGGCACCTTGTTGGCGCGCCAGATGCAAGCTGGCGGGCAGGGACAAAGACCGTGCAGGATTTGACTTGTGGGTCCGCGCCTGTGTACTGAGACGCGGCCCGCGCCTGCGCGTCGGTCTATTGTGATTTGTCTGTTTGCGGTCCCCACACCATACGAAAAAGCGCGTCGTTTTGGGGCTTGAACGTCAAGTTGCGATCACTATAACCCACGACAATTTGCGCCTTGGGGTGCGACTCCCCGCACCCTGAGCCCCGCCAACGCTGAAAGAGGTCTGCCCATGCCAAAACGCACCGATATTTCATCTATCATGATTATCGGCGCCGGCCCTATCGTGATTGGCCAGGCGTGCGAGTTCGACTATTCCGGCGCACAGGCCTGCAAGGCGCTGCGGGAAGAAGGCTACCGGGTGATCCTGGTAAACTCCAACCCTGCCACGATCATGACAGATCCCGGCTTGGCCGATGCCACCTATATCGAGCCAATCACGCCCGAGACCGTCGCCAAGATCATCGAAAAGGAACGCCCCGACGCGCTCTTGCCGACGATGGGCGGCCAGACCGGGCTGAACACTTCGCTCAAGCTGGAAGAGATGGGGGTTCTGGCGAAATACGGGGTCGAGATGATCGGCGCCAAGCGCGAAGCCATCGAGATGGCCGAAGACCGCAAACTGTTCCGCGAGGCGATGGACCGGATCGGGCTGGAAAACCCCAAGGCCACCATCATCACCGCGCCCAAAGGTGCGAAGGACAAGGTGGATCTGAACGCCGGGGTGCAACTGGCGCTCGATGCGCTTGAAGAGATCGGCCTGCCGGCGATCATCCGGCCCGCCTATACGCTGGGTGGCACTGGCGGCGGCGTGGCCTATAACCGCGAGGATTATATCCATTATTGCCGGACCGGCATGGATGCCTCGCCGGTGAACCAGATCCTCGTGGACGAATCGCTGCTGGGTTGGAAAGAGTTTGAAATGGAGGTCGTCCGCGACAAGGCGGATAATGCGATCATCGTCTGTGCGATCGAAAACGTCGATCCGATGGGCGTGCATACCGGTGACAGCATCACTGTGGCCCCCGCGCTGACGCTGACCGACAAGGAATACCAGATCATGCGCAACGGCTCTATCGCCGTGTTGCGCGAGATCGGCGTGGAAACCGGCGGGTCGAACGTGCAATGGGCGATCAACCCCGAAGACGGCCGTATGGTCGTGATCGAGATGAACCCGCGCGTGTCCCGGTCCTCGGCCCTGGCATCCAAGGCGACGGGTTTCCCGATTGCCAAGATCGCGGCGAAACTGGCTGTGGGTTTCACGTTGGACGAGCTGGACAATGACATCACCAAGGTCACGCCCGCCAGCTTCGAGCCGACCATTGATTATGTCGTCACCAAGATCCCGAAATTCGCGTTCGAGAAATTCCCGGGCAGCGAACCGCACCTGACCACCGCGATGAAATCGGTGGGCGAGGCGATGGCCATCGGCCGCACCATCCACGAGTCGCTTCAAAAGGCGCTGGCGTCGATGGAATCCGGGCTGACCGGCTTTGACGAGGTGGACATCGAAGGCGCGCCCGAAAAATCCGCTGTCATCAAGGCAATCGGCAAACAGACACCGGACCGGATGCGCACCATCGCCCAGGCCATGCGGCACGGGCTGAGCGACGATGAAATCCACGGCGTCACCATGTTCGACCCGTGGTTCCTGGCCCGCATCCGCGAGATCATCGAGGCCGAAGCCGTGGTGCGTGAAACCGGTCTGCCGACCGATGCGGACGGCATGCGCGATCTCAAGATGATGGGCTTTACGGACGCGCGTCTGGCCAAGCTGACAGGGTTTTCCGAAAAGGACGTGCGCAATCGGCGCCACGCACTTGGCGTCACCGCCGTGTTCAAGCGCATTGATACCTGTGCCGCCGAATTCGAGGCGCAGACGCCTTATATGTACTCCACCTACGAAGCCCCGATGATGGGCGAGGTGGAATGCGAGGCGCGCCCCTCGGATCGCAAGAAGGTCGTGATTCTGGGCGGCGGTCCCAACCGGATCGGGCAGGGGATCGAGTTTGATTATTGCTGCTGTCACGCCTGTTTCTCGCTGACCGATCAGGGCTACGAGACCATCATGGTCAACTGCAACCCGGAAACCGTCTCGACCGATTATGACACATCCGACCGGCTGTATTTTGAACCGCTGACCTTCGAGCATGTGATGGAGATCATGCGCGTGGAGCAGCAGAACGGCACGCTGCATGGCGTGATCGTGCAGTTCGGCGGGCAGACCCCGCTGAAGCTGGCAAACGCGCTGGAGGCAGAGGGCATTCCGATCCTCGGCACCACACCGGACGCCATCGACCTTGCCGAAGACCGCGAGCGTTTTCAGGCGCTGGTCAATCAGTTGGGTCTGAAACAACCGCGCAACGGCATCGCTTCGACCGACGCTCAGGCGCTGGCAATCGCGGATGACATCGGCTTTCCGCTGGTGATCCGTCCGTCCTATGTGCTGGGCGGCCGTGCGATGGAAATCGTGCGCGATATGGCGCATCTGGAACGCTACATCAAAGAGGCCGTGGTCGTGTCGGGCGACAGCCCCGTCTTGCTGGACAGCTACCTGTCGGGTGCCGTGGAATGCGATGTGGATGCCATTTCCGACGGCAAACAGGTGCATGTCGCGGGCATCATGCAGCATATCGAAGAGGCCGGCGTGCATTCCGGTGACAGTGCGTGTTCACTGCCGCCCTATTCGCTGTCCGACGAGATCATCGCCGAACTGAAAGTCCAGACAGAGGCGCTGGCGATTGCCCTGAACGTCGTCGGGCTGATGAACGTGCAGTTTGCCGTCAAGGACGGCGAGATCTACCTGATCGAGGTGAACCCCCGCGCCAGCCGCACCGTGCCCTTTGTTGCCAAGGCGACGGACTCGGCCATTGCCTCCATCGCCGCGCGTGTGATGGCCGGCGAACCGCTGTCCAACTTCCCCATGCGCGCGCCTTATCCGGCGGATGCGGGCTATGATGACGTGCTGCCGCTGGGCGATCCGATGACGCTGGCCGATCCGAACATGCCTTGGTTCAGCGTGAAAGAGGCGGTGCTGCCCTTTGCCCGCTTCCCCGGCGTGGACACAATTCTGGGACCGGAAATGCGTTCTACAGGCGAGGTCATGGGCTGGGACCGGTCCTTCCCGCGGGCCTTCCTCAAGGCGCAGATGGGGGCGGGTGCTGTCCTGCCGCAAGACGGCAACGTGTTCTTCTCTATCAAGGATACCGACAAGACGCCGGAACTGGTGGAAACCGCACAGGTCCTTGTGGGCCTTGGCATGAAAATCGTTGCCACGCGTGGAACGGCCACCTTCCTGGAAAAGCACGGCATCGACTGTCAGGTGGTCAACAAGGTTTACGAAGGCCGCCCCAACATCGTCGATATGATGAAGGACGAACAGATCGCGTTGGTTATGAACACGACCGAAGGCGCAATGGCCGTCGAAGACAGCCGCGAAATCCGGTCCGTCGCGCTTTATGACAAGATCCCCTATTACACGACTGCGGCGGGTGCGCATGCCACGGCTCTTGCGATGAAGGAACGCGGCGAGGCCGAACTGGTGGTGAAACCCCTGCAAGGCTGACGCCTGCACCTGACTTTCCAGGATGGCCGGGGGCGCTTGTGCCCGGCCATTTGCATTATCTCGTGCGTTTGACTCCTCACGCCCGGATCACGAGTTCGCGAGATCCGGAAATTTTCCAAGTTTTCCTGAAACTCTGCCCAAACCCGCTCGTGACTGTGTGCAGAAATCATCAACAGGAGGACTCACCATGGCCCATTTGGCCTCAAGCTACACATCCTTTGAAACCTTTCTGAACGGCGCGGATGCGTTCTGGTCGGTCGATCTGGCCGCGCTGAATTCCTCTGGCGTAACCGGCAATGCCGTATTGGCAATGGCCACCGAAGACGATGGCACCCGCTACCTGAATGTCTCCATCGCTGCTGAAGGGCTGGCGCCGTCGGTAACTCACCTTCAGCATATCCACGGACTGTTTGACGAAGATGGAAACCCGATCGATTCCACCACGCCCGGCCTGACAGAAGATGCCGATCTGGACGGCATGGTTGAGGTTCTCGAAGGTCTGACAAAATATGGTGACATCCTGTTGCCGCTGGTTTCACCCGAAGGTGGCGCATCGCCGATGGCAGATGTGAACGGGGAGTTGTCGTTCCTTCAGTCCTATAATCTGGAAGACGATTCCAACTTCTTCAGCCCGGTAACTTCGAACGATTACACCTCTGACGACATCATGCCTCTGTCCCTGCGCGAGATCGTTCTGCACGGGGTTGAAGTGCCTACGGGTATCGGCTCCGGCACGGGTGGCGAAGTTGATGGCAACCAGAATGGCCTTGTCACACTGCTACCTGCTGCGGCGGGCGAGATCGAACAGATCGATCTGACCCAAGCGCTTGATATCCTCGAAGACCAGCGGGCCGATGCCAGCGACATCTTCATCTTTGGTGCCGGCGCTGACGTGTTCGACGCGGGAGCTGGGGATGACGTGCTGCGCGGTGGTGACGGGAATGATACGCTTTCCGGCGGCACCGATGACGACTTCATTGACGGTGGCGCGGGTGATGACGTGCTCGACGGCGGGGCAGGTACGGATCATCTGATTGGCGGCACTGGCAATGACAGGTTGACCGGCGGCGGTGGCAGCGACCGTCTTGTTGGTCTGGACGGCAACGACATCCTGACAGGAAACGATTACGGTGACCAACTGCTGGGCGGCAACGGGGATGACTTCCTCAACGGTGGTCTCGGGTTCGACCGTCTGAACGGCGGCGACGGTGCCGACAGCTTCTTCCATGCCGGAACGAAAAAGCACGCGACAGACTGGGTGGCTGATTACGATGCGTCTGAAGGCGACCTTCTGGTCTACCGCAAGGGCGCGCAAGCCAGCGACTTCGCCGTTAACTTCGGAAACACGCCGGGCGCGGGTGACGGGGATGTCGACGAAGCTTTCGTCGTTCACCAACCCTCGGGCATGATCCTGTGGTCATTGGTCGATGGCGGCGCGCAGGACGAGATCAACTTGCAGATCGGCGGCGAGGTCTACGACCTGCTGGGCTGATCGGTTTGCGCGGGAAACAACTGCTCAAAAGCAGTGAAAGGGCACCGGATCAGGTGCCCTTTTTCCTGCGATCTGCGATCGACCTAAATTTGCATCAGCTTGTCGGATCAAGAAACGGCGCAAAGTGGGCGGAGATTATCCAACCCGACATCTGGCCGGGCAGGATGCTAGAAGTTGATTGTGACGTCGGGCAGTTTCAGCGCCTTCACCAAGTCGCGCAGTTCCTGACGCGCAGCGATATTGGAAATGTTAAGCTGCTTGACCCCGATATCCTTGAGGTCCAGCAGGGTCAGGCCGCGTGGAAACAACTCGCGGAATACCACCCGTTCGTTAAAGCCGGGGGAGACGCGAAACCCGATCCGTTTCGACAGCCGGTCCAGCGCCTGTTCCATTTTCTGCTTGTTGACCATGTTCTGTGAACCCAGGCGATTGCGCAGCACCACCCAGTCAATCGGCTTCAGCCCGGCCTGCGCGCGCAATTGGCGCGCATTCCAGACCATCTCGGAATAGACCGACGGACCCTTGATCGTGGTTCCGTTGGCATCCGTCTGGGCCAACAAATCAAAATCCACGAAACTGTCATTCAAGGGCGTGACCAGTGTATCGGCCAGCGAATGGGCAACCTGGCTAAGCCGGGTGTGCGAGCCAGGACAGTCGATCAGGATGAAATCGCTTTTGCCCTCCAACTCGGCAATGGCGGCGGACAGGCGGTGGTCGTAGATGTTTTCGCCTTCCGGAATGTTTGCCGGATCAATATCCGGAAGTTGCATGAAATTCGGTGACGGAAGGTCCAGACCTTCATGGGCAAGAAATTCACGCCGATTCAACGTGTAGCGCCCGAATGTCTGCTGGCGCAGATCAAGATCCAGCGCGCCGACCGTATGGCCCATTCTGACAAGGGCCGTCGCCACATGCATTGACACGGTTGACTTGCCCGCGCCGCCTTTTTCATTCCCGACTACGATAATATGCGCCACTGACCGACCCTTGTCTTTGAACCCACATGTTTGGCTGTGGTGCCTTTGCGAACACTCTATCTTGCGTGATTTCCCAAGAAAAGGGCCGCAAGACCTTGTCACCAACCGAATGTCGTGACGTGGCCGCCGGGCCGCAACTCTAGCAGCAGTCACGATGGGCATTTGTTGGAAAAGACGACCGGAGGCAGCAAAGAAAAACGCCGCCCCAGATGGAGCGGCGTTCTGCAAATTCGATTGAGCGAAGGCTTCAGAAGCCGAGGCCCTCGTATTTTTTCTTGAACTTGGTGACGCGGCCGCCGGTGTCCATCAGACGCGATGTGCCACCGTTCCAGGCAGGGTGCACCGATGGGTCGATGTCCAGTGAAAGCTGATCGCCTTCCTTGCCCCAGGTGGAGCGCATCTGAACCACGGTGCCGTCGGTCATTTTGACGCTGATCTCGTGGTATTCGGGGTGAATGTCTTTTTTCATCTCGCCGATCCTTACGCCTGAGCGCCCGCTTTGGGCTTGTAATTTGCGACTTCCGCAATCCGGGCCGACTTGCCGCGGCGGGTGCGCAGGTAGTACAGCTTGGCACGGCGCACACGGCCGCGACGCACCACGGTGATGCTGTCGATATTGGTCGAAAACAGCGGGAATACACGTTCCACGCCTTCGCCAAAGGAAATCTTGCGGACGGTGAACGATCCGGCAATGCCATGGCCGTTCTTGCGGCTGATGCAAACGCCTTCGTAGTTCTGAACCCGTGTGCGGGTACCTTCCGTCACCTTATAGCCGACACGAATCGTGTCTCCGGCTTTGAAATCGGGAACGTCTTTCCCGAGGGAGGCGATCTGTTCCGCCTCCAGTTGAGCGATGAGGTCCATTGACCTACTCCTATGTTGCCTGCGGTTGTTCCGCAAAGTTCTGTCGCGTCCTCAGAGCTCTTGGTCTTCTTCCGGGTCCCTGTTGTGCGCTGCACACCAAGCCCGCCAGAGGTCAGGTCGTCGTTCCTTGGTCAGCCTTTCGGCCATGTCCCGCTGCCAGTCCGCAATCTTCGCGTGATGGCCTGACAGAAGAATGTCAGGTATTTCGCGACCGTTCCAGACAGCTGGACGTGTGTATTGGGGGTGTTCCAGAAGGCCATGGGAGAAGGACTCCTCTTCCGTGGACGCCTGATTCCCAAGCACGCGGGGTATAAGCCGGACCGTGGCGTCAATCAAGGCCTGAGCTGCAATCTCTCCGCCGGTCATGACAAAGTCGCCCAATGAAACCTCGATGATGCCGTAATGGTCGATGACACGTTGATCGAGTCCCTCGAAACGGCCACAGATCAGCGTCACGCCGTCAGTCTGGCTAAGGCTGCGGGCCATGGCTTGATCAAACGGGCGTCCGCGTGGCGAAAGATAGATCAGCGGGACATTGCCACGGGTCCTGGATTGGACATGCTCAATCGCGGCACCCATGACATCGGCCCGCAGGACCATGCCCGCACCGCCGCCCGATGGCGTGTCATCGACATTGCGATGCTTGCCCTCGCCGAAACGACGCAAGTCGATGGCGTCAAGCTGCCACAGCCCCTCTTTTAGCGCCTTGCCGGTCAAAGACCCGCCGAGAACACCGGGGAACAGTTCCGGGAAAAGGGTGATGACCCGCGCCACCCATGCGCCCCGAAGCTCTGGCGTGTGGGTCATCAGCTCTTGCGGCTTGAGCGAGGCGCGGATGGTCTTGCGTCCGTGGGATTTTGGCTGGTCAGTCATAAGCCGCTGCATAGGGGCTTTGTGCGGGCTTGGGAATGCCTATTGCGTCGGTAAAGGCACGCGGCGGTGCATCGCGGAATAGTGGGACTGCTGTCGGGAATCCACTCATGGTTCGGCCCTGCACGGGTTCTGTCGATCCAGCCTTGCACAAGGCTGGAGGGCCATGGCTTGGCGGATGTCAGAACAGGCCGTCAGGCGGGTCGGCAACGATGCGGCCAGAGGCGATATCCACCGTCGGCACGCTGGCCATCGTGAAGGGCAGGAGCACGGTTTCGCTCTGCCCCGAGGCCTGAATTTCCAGAAGATCTGTGGCACCGTGGTTGAGCACCGCTTTCACGCGGCCAAGCTCTGCCCCGCCCGTGTCATGCACGGTGAGGCCAATCAGGTCGGCGTGGTAGTATTCGTCATCGGGAAGCGATGGCAGACGGTCGCGCGGCGCAAACAGCCTTGTGCCGCGCAGGGCGTCGGCCTGTTCCTTGGTGAGGATGCCGGACATCTGCGCGGCAAAGCCGTTCTTGACGGAGCGGGTCAGGGTGATGTCAAAGCTCTGCTTGCCGTCTTCCGTGCAGAGCGGCGCGTAGTCGGCAATGTCCCCAGGGTCAGCGGTGAAGCTTTTCAACCGCACCTCGCCCTTGACGCCAAAGGCACCCGCGATGGCCCCGACACAGATCAGATCGTTCATTTGATTGCCCCGACGCAATGGCCTTGTCGCATTTGTCCGGCCCCTTGCGTGCATTGTTCTGCCGCGTTGTTACGTTCGAACATCACGCCCGCAGCAAAGGCGAGAAGCGTGAAGATGGCAAGACGCAATAAGCGGAACATTTGGAATCCCGTCAAACAGGGGATGGGACCGGCGCTTTTTCAGCATGGCTGAAAATCGCCCCGCCCACCATCCCCGGCGGCACCCGCTTATTCTGCGGAGGCTTCTTCGTTGGCCGGTGCAGCAGCGGCTTCGGCTGCGGCGCTTGCCTTGGCGGTTTTTTCCTCGGCACGGTCCTGGGCTTTCTTGCCCGGAACAGCTTTCTTGGGGTTGCTGCGCTCTTTCTTGTCCAGAACGCCGGCGGCCTCGAGCATGCGCGACACGCGGTCGGTGACTTGCGCGCCTTCGCCCAGCCAATGCTTGACACGGTCGATGTCCATCTTGACGCGCTCTTCGCTGTCTTTGGCCAGCAGCGGGTTATAGGTGCCCAGCTTCTCGATGAAGCGGCCATCGCGCGGCATGCGGGTGTCGGTCACGACGATGCGGTAGAAGGGGCGCTTTTTGGAACCGCCACGGGCGAGACGAATTTTGGTAGCCATTGAGTTTCTCCTTTGAATGGCAGGGGTCGGCGAGGTGTTCCCGCCTTACGATTTGTGTTGTTCGTGATGTTTGATGACTTCCTGAATTATGAAGTTCAGGAATTTGGCGGCGAATTCAGGGTCCAGGTCGGCCTGCGTTGCCAGGTCTTGCAGCCGCTCGATCTGCCGTGCTTCGCGGGCAGGATCGGAGGGCGGAAGGTCGTGCTCTGCCTTCAGCGCGCCCACGGATTGGGTATGCTTGAAGCGTTCAGCCAAAGTGAAGACGAGGATCGCGTCCAGCCGGTCGATGCTTTCGCGATGCGATTTCAGCAATTCGGCGGCGCGGGTCACGCTATCGGTCATGTGCGGGCCTCGGTCATGGGGTGGAGAGCGCGATCCGTCAATTGCAAACCTCCATGGGCTTGAGCAGCGGATCAATGTCGTTCTGGCTTTCGCGCGTCGGGGTCATGCCAGCACCTCTGCCGGGCCGGGATGACGATAAAGCATCTCGTCGCCCATATGGATGTTCTTGTAGCTGCGCTCAAAACCGGCACCCAGACGTTCGGCCAGTGCCACGGAACGCGTATTTCCAGGCACGATGTTGGAGGTCAGCGTCTTCAGCCCCAGGTCCTCGTAGGCATATTGCCGGGCGCGGGTTGCGGCCTCATAGGCGATGCCGCGGCCTTCGAACCCTTCGAACACCACCCAGCCGATTTCTGGCTCTGGCCAACCTTCGGGATTCCAGATGCCGCAGATGCCTGCGGGCTGGCCGGTCTCACGGATTTCGATGGTGAAATAGCCATATCCGTGGATATGCCAATGCCCGACATTCAGGGCAAACCAGCGCCATGCGTCACCGCGGTTGGGCGACGCGCCAAAGCCCGCCGCGCGATCCTGATCCAGAAGGAAGGCGATCATCGGTTCGATGTCACGTTCTTCCGGGCCGCGCAGAATCAGGTTTGTCGTGTCCAGCACGGGGGCTTGAGTCAGGTTCATACGCGCCCCCCCGCCGCCGCAAGGCAGAGCAGGACGTCGAGATATGACGCGCGTGCATGATTATTGAAATCGGACATCACGTTACTTCTTCTTGCCGAAACCGCTGAGACCGGGTGGCAACCCGCCGCCGCCCAATCCGGGCAGCTTGCCGCCCGCGCCCAACTGCTTGGCCGCCGCTTCCAGCGCCTTGGGGTCCATGCCCTGCGCCATCTGCTCTGGCGTGGGGCCGCCTTTGCCCATCATGCCTTTCATCGCCTGTTTCAGCATGCCGCCTTTGCCCATCTTGCCCATCTTCTTCATCATGTCCGCCATCTGGCGGTGCATCTTGAGAAGCTTGTTGAGGTCGGACACCTCCATGCCCGCGCCGCGCGCGATGCGCTTTTTGCGGCTGGCCTGAAGCAGCGCGGGGTTGGCGCGTTCCTTCTTGGTCATCGACTGGATCAGCGCGATCTGACGCGTCAGCATCTTGTCGTCGATTCCGGCACCGTCCATCTGCTTGGACATCTTCGCGGCACCGGGCATCATCGACATCATGCCTTCCATGCCGCCCATCTTCATCATCTGCTCAAGCTGGCTCTTCAGGTCGTTCATGTTGAACTGACCCTTGGTGAAGCGGCGCATCATGCGCTCGGCCTGTTCGACCTCCAGCGTTTCCTGCGCCTTCTCAACCAGCGCAACAATGTCGCCCATGCCAAGAATTCGGCCCGAGATCCGTTCCGGTTCGAACGTCTCCAGCGCGTCCATTTTTTCGCCCAGGCCCACAAAGCGGATGGGCTTGCCAGTGACAGCGCGCATCGACAAGGCGGCACCGCCACGCCCATCGCCATCCATCCGGGTCAGGACAACGCCGGTCACGCCGATCTTGTCGTCAAATTCTGTCGCGACGTTGACCGCGTCCTGACCGGTCAGGCCATCGACCACCAGCAGCGTTTCGCGCGGGTTGGCGACGTCGCGAACGGCGGCGGCCTGTGCGATCAGTTCCTCGTCAATGTGCAGGCGTCCGGCGGTGTCCAGCATATAGACGTCGTATCCGCCAAGGCTGGCTTGGGTCTTGGCGCGCTTGGCGATCTGGACCGGATCTTCACCCTTGACGATGGGCAGCGTGTCCACACCGATCTGCGCGCCGAGTATTTGCAGCTGCTCCATCGCGGCCGGGCGGTTGACGTCAAGCGAGGCCATCAGCACGCGCTTGCCGTCCCGCTCTTTCAGCCGTTTGGCCAGTTTCGCGGTTGTCGTGGTCTTGCCCGAGCCTTGCAGGCCGACCATCAGGATCGGCGCAGGCGGGTTGTCGATCTTGAGCTTGCCGGGATCTTCGTCGCCGGTCAGCACATGGACCAGCTCGTCATGCACGATCTTGACGACCTGTTGGCCGGGTGTGACCGATTTGGTCACCGCCTGACCGGTCGCCTTGGCCTGCACTGCCTTGACGAAATCGCGCGCGACGGGCAGCGAAACGTCCGCCTCCAGCAGGGCGACACGCACTTCGCGCAGGGCGGTCTTGACATCGTCTTCGGACAGGGCACCCTGTTTGGTAAGCCGGTCGAAAACGCCGGAGAGACGCTCGGATAGATTTTCAAACATTCCCGCGGCTCCTTTGCCCGTTTCGATATGGTCCTACAGGTAAGCAGGGCCGGCCCAAATGCAATTGTCCCCCGTGGGCGAAACTCGCTGACGGGGGGCGATCCCTGACCACTCAGGGACCGGAAGCATGACAGACTTCCGGATGTATGTCGCGCGGATAGGCTAAAAGGGCGTAAGGAGTCAAGCCCGCACGGTCATATCCGGCACAGGGAGGATGGGATGCGGGACGGTGTAATCTTTGTAGCGACGGGGCAGGGCTATCTCGAACTGGCAATGCAGGCGGCAGAGAGCCTGCGCGCCACCAATCCGGGTTTGCCGGTGGATCTGTTCACAGATCTTCCGGATGCACCGGGGCTGGACCTTTTCGACGAAGTGCATGCCACGCAGGATTCGCACATGCGCGCCAAGCTGGATTGTTTCGCCCGCGCGCGATTCGAACGGGTGTTGTATCTGGATTGTGACGTTCTGGTGCTGGCATCCCTGGGGGATCTGTTTGCGTTGGCGGATCGGTTTGCGCTGTCGCTGGCGCATGACATGCGCCGCTGTTCGCCGTTGATACGACAGGGCCACGCTGTCACGACACCCTATGCATTTCCGCAACTGAATTCCGGCGTCATGCTGTATCGAAATGACATAGCGATGGCGGCATTTTTTGCCGAGTGGAAGCAACGGTATGTCGAGGCCGGCATCGCGCGCGATCAGGTGACATTGAAGGATCTGTTGTGGGTAAGCGACCTGCGTTTCTATGTCCTGCCGCCGGAATTCAACCTGCGCCGCGTGACCGAGTTGGACGCTTGGGAGCCGTTGGATGCCATCCCGACGATCCTGCATTCGCATCGATTGTTACAGCATTTGCGCGGGCAGGGCGCGCGCGTCACCACGTTTGAGGTTCTGCGAGAGTTGGAACGCGAGGCGCTCGAAGCGGAATGGGCATCGTTGGGGAGCGAGGGCCCGTGGCCGCGTTGAAATGGCCGTGTTCGCTAACGAACCGTCTGCTGCACACTGCGACTGTTCAGTTCTACGCCACCTCGAAACAGCCTGATCGTGCCGTGGTAGAGGCCCCTTGGCCAGGTGCGTCCGCTGCGTTTGCGACCGGTGGCCCGGAAAAACTGTGCCTGCGGTTTGTCCAGCGTCACCGATTGGCGAATGATCCGTCCTTCCGGGCCGGTCAGGGTCATTTCGATCATGTCGCCCTTCTGCCCGCCATAGGCCAGACCAAAGACGACCATTGCCGGCGACGCGGTGCTTAGCATCTGTCCTGCTTTGCCCGCCTTGATGTCGGAATAGTCGGGCACGGCCTCTGCTAGGCCGACATCAATGATGCCACCCGCGAAGGAAGGAAATTGATCTTGCCAAAGGGCGGGGGCGTCGGCACCACCACAGCCGTCGACACCGTTTGGTTCGAACGGATCGACAACGGTGCCATCGCGCCGAAGGGTGAGATGAAGATGCGGAAACTGGGTGCGGCCACTCAGGCCTATTGTGCCCAGTTGTTGCCCGGCGGCTACGGTCTGCCCTTGTTGCACGGCGATAGAGCCGCGGCGCATATGGCAATACTGCGTCTGCCAGCCATCCGCGTGGTCGATCACCACGCCATTGCCACAGTCCCGGCCGTCGATGGCTGTCATGTCGGCGTCGGCAAATACCCGGTCTGCCATGCCGTCGCGTGTTGCACGGACAGTGCCATCCGCAGCCGCCAGAACAGCCACGCCCTTCTGCATGTCCGCGATGGTCGCCAGCGCGAAATCCGTGCCCTGATGGCCGTCATAGCTTAGCGCGCCACAGAGAAAATCCTGCACTTCCGGCCCCGGCGCCCGGTCCATGTAATGCTGTATGTGGCATGTGTCACCCAGCGTACAATCGACGGGGGTCTGTAACGAAAACTCCCCCGCCGCGGATGTCGCGGCGAGGGAGATTGCTATCGCGGCCAGATGCCGGAACATTACTCTGCGGTCAGCAAGGGCGGCTTGTCACCTGACAGGCGCTTGCTTTCCGGGCCGCTCATTTCGAGATGCAATTTGCCATCTTTCAGCCCGACCTTGACCAGACCGCCCTTGGCCAGCTTGCCAAACAGCAACTCCTCGGCCAGCGGTTTCTTGATATATTCCTGGATCACGCGGCCCAGCGGGCGGGCGCCCATCTTGTCATCATAGCCCTTGTCGGCCAGCCAGGCGGCGGCGGGCCGTGTCAGCTCGATATGGACATTGCGGTCCATCAACTGCGCTTCGAGTTGCAGCACGAACTTCTCGACGACTTGCAGGATCACCTCTTTTGGCAGCGGCGCGAAGGAAATGACCGCGTCCAGACGGTTGCGGAATTCCGGCGTGAACGTCCGCTCGATCGCGGCGGTGTCTTCGCCCTCGCGGCGGTCACGACCAAAGCCGATCGCCGCCTTGGCCAGTTCGGTCGCGCCGGCATTCGAGGTCATGATCAGGATCACATTACGGAAATCCGTCGTGCGCCCGTTATGATCCGTCAGCTTGCCATGATCCATAACCTGCAACAGGATGTTGTAGACGTCCGGATGCGCCTTTTCCATCTCGTCCAGCAGCAGCACGCAATGCGGGTTCTGGTCCACACCATCGGTCAGCATACCGCCCTGATCGAAGCCCACATACCCCGGAGGCGCGCCAATCAGACGGCTGACCGCGTGCTTTTCCATATATTCGGACATGTCAAAGCGCAGCAATTCCACACCCAGCGTATCGGCCAGCTGCTTTGCCACTTCGGTTTTGCCCACACCGGTAGGCCCGGCAAACAGGTAGTTGCCGATGGGCTTTTCGGGTTCGCGCAAACCGGCACGCGCCAGTTTGATCGCCGAGGAAAGCGCATCAATCGCCGCATCCTGACCAAAGACCACGCGTTTCAGGCTGGCCTCCAGGTCCTTGAGCACTTCGGCATCGTCCTTGGAGACGTTCTTGGGCGGGATGCGGGCGATCTTGGCCACGACCGCCTCGATCTCCTTCGCGCCGATGGTCTTGCGGCGCTTCGATTCGGCCACCAGATGTTGCGCGGCCCCGGCCTCGTCGATGACGTCGATGGCCTTGTCGGGCAGCTTGCGGTCGTTGATGTAGCGTGCAGACAGTTCCACCGCCGATTTGATCGCGTCAGCGGTATACTTGATGTTGTGGTGATCCTCGAAATAAGGCTTGAGGCCCTTCAGGATCTTCACTGTGTCATCCACCGACGGCTCGCTGACATCGATTTTCTGGAAGCGACGGCTCAGCGCGCGATCCTTCTCGAAATGCTGACGGAACTCCTTGTAAGTGGTGGAGCCCATGCAGCGCAGCTTGCCGCCCTGAAGCGCGGGCTTCAGCAGGTTGGAGGCATCCATCGCCCCACCAGAGGTCGCGCCCGCACCGATGACGGTGTGGATCTCGTCGATGAACAGCACCGCGTCGGGGTGATCCTCAAGCTCTGTCACCACAGCCTTCAGCCGTTCCTCAAAGTCGCCACGATAGCGGGTGCCGGCCAGCAGTGCGCCCATGTCGAGCGAGAAGATGGTTGTTTCCGACAGAACCTCGGGCGTGTCGCCCGACACGATCTTGCGCGCCAGCCCTTCGGCGATGGCGGTTTTGCCAACGCCGGGATCGCCGACCAGCAGCGGGTTGTTCTTGCGGCGACGGCAGAGAACCTGAATGCAGCGTTCCACCTCGGAATTGCGGCCGATCAGCGGGTCGACGTCACCCTTGCGGGATTTTTCGTTCAGATCGACGCAATACTTGGCCAGAGCGGATTCCTTCTGGTCGCCATCGGTGACAGGCGGCGTTTCCTCCTCGATTTCGGTCGCGCCCTGCACGGGACGCGCTTCGCCGTAAGCGGGATCCTTGGCGACACCATGGGCGATGAAATTCACCGCATCATAGCGCGTCATGTCCTGTTGTTGCAGGAAATAGGCGGCGTTGCTTTCGCGTTCGGCAAAGATGGCCACCAGCACATTCGCACCGGTCACTTCGGTCCGGCCAGAGCTTTGCACATGGATCGCGGCGCGCTGGATCACCCGCTGGAATGCGGCCGTCGGCACAGCTTCGGAGCCTTCGATATCGGTCACGAGGTTGGATAGGTCGTCATCGATGTATTCGACAAGCGACGTGCGCAATTCCTCGGTATCGACCGAGCAGGCCTTCATCACCCGCGCGGCTTCCGGTTCGTCAATCAGGGCAAGCAGAAGATGTTCCAACGTGGCAAATTCATGCGCCCGTGAATTTGCCAGCGCCAACGCTGCGTGAATCGCCTGTTCTAGGGTCGTTGAGAATGAAGGCACGATGTTGGTGCTCCTCTTGTCTGGGTCGGTGCCGGTCTTAGCCTGCTCAACCATGGCCTCTTGGTATTAAAGTGTGGTGGATGTTCCCCCACATCTACAAGTTATTTCTGCATTTTGGCCGGTCACATTTGGGAGTAGTGCTGCAACGAAGCGTGAAATGCATCTAGAAGTTGTCCTTGCGCGTCCGTATTTCTGCGAAAACGCTGGCATCCGAAGCATCCCGCATACCGAGCGCTTCTTTGACTTGCGGAAGGTTCGCGCGCAGGAACGGATTGGTCTCCAGTTCCTCTGACAGAACGGAGGGCACCGTGGGGCGGCCTTCAGAGCGCGCGGCTGCAACCGCCTCGCATCTTGATTTAAGGCTCGGATTCTCCGGTTCAATACTCAGCGCGAATTTTGCATTGCTCATCGTATACTCGTGACCGGAGTAGATCTTCGTTTCGGGCGGCAAGGCGGCCAGTTTGGACAGGCTGTCCCACATCATTTCCGGCGTCCCCTCAAAGACCCGGCCACATCCCAGCGCCATCAGGCTGTCGGCGGTAAAGACGGCACCGGCATTGGGAAAATGAAACGCCATATGGCCAAGCGTATGGCCCGGCACCATCATCGGCACGACATAGCCTGCATCCGTGCCGCCGTTCATGCCCTCCTCCAGCGCCCTGTCCAGCGGGGGCAACTTGGCCTCTTCCGCTTTGGGGCCCATCACCTTGCATCCGTAACGCGCGCGCAATTCACTGACGCCGCCGACATGATCGTGATGGTGGTGGGTGATCATAATTACATCCAGACCCCAGCCTCGGTCCTCCAACGCCTTGATGATCGGGGCGGCTTCCGGAGCGTCGATCAGGCAAACGCCATCCGGCCCCTTGACGAGATAGGCATAATTGTCGGACAGGCAAGGCACGGTGATGATCTCAAGGGGCATGGTCTTTCCTTCGGTCTTGGATAAACTGCGGCCAGCTTCGCCGATCAATGAGAGGGCTGCAATGCATCTCGACGTGCAGGATCTGCGCAACTTCTATTATCGCAACGCGCTGGGGCGCGAGGCACAGAAGGTTCTGCGTGGCCAGATGCTTCGGCTCTGGCCCGAGGCGCAGGGGCAGATGGTCGCCGGATTCGGCTTTGCGGTGCCGCTGCTGCGCCCCTACCTGGCCAATGCGCGCCGGGTGGTCGCACTGATGCCCGGCCCCCAGGGCGTCATGCCCTGGCCGCCGGGCATGGCCAATGTCAGCGTGCTGTGTGACGAAACGCTCTGGCCGATCGAGACGGGTCATGTCGACAAGTTGGTCGTGATGCATGGATTGGAGGCGTCGGAACAGCCGACGGCGGTTCTGGACGAGTGTTTTCGGGTGTTGGGGCCGGGCGGCAAGGCGCTGTTCATTGTCCCCAATCGCGCGGGCCTGTGGTCACGCAGCGACGAGACGCCGTTCGGCTATGGACGTCCCTATACGTCGCGCCAACTGGAAACGCAGCTGAAAAAGCACAATTTCATGCCGGAACAGCAAGTGACCGCACTTTACCAGCCTCCCTCGCGTCGACGGTTCTGGATGAAAACCGCCCCGATGTGGGAACGGCTGGGGCATTCGGTCTCTGCCCTGATGTCGGGCGGGGTTCTGATGATCGAGGCATCAAAACGGGTGCAGGCACCGTCCGGCCCCGGAGAACGTGTGCGGGTACCGTCGCCGCTGGCCGTGCTCGGCAATGCGGAGGCCAAGCCCAAGCCGATCTGATCGCGGCAGGACGGTCGGGAAAAAAAACGCTGGCGCGGCACCTGGAAAAAAGGCAGGCTGCGCATCACACTGGCGTTCCGAGAACGGTTTGGACGCTTCAGAATCGTGCAAACGACGAGAAAATCAGGCGGTTTCTTCATTTTTTTGCACGCGCAGAAAGTCGCACTTTAGCTAACTGTTTGTAAATAAGCGGTTTTGCAGATTTTGTTATTCACCTCTACTATGTTGCTAGGTGAGGACGCCTCTGCTACATCCGCGCTGATTTAGTCGCCCCGGACCGATCCGGGGCACAACACCCCCGGACGCAATGCCATTAGCGGCAGGGTTTCGGGGCAAAGATATCGGAAGGGTGGACGTGTCTGAATCAGCTTCGATTTCCTCCGGCATCGCCGAACGCTATGCGACAGCAGTGTTTGAGATTGCCAAGGAGAATAACGGGCTTGCCCAATTGGAAAGCAACCTCGATGAGCTTCACGGAGCCCTGAAAGAGAGCGCAGATTTGCGCGCGCTTATCACGTCGCCGATCTACGGTCGGGACGAACAGCGTCAGGCAATCGACGCGATTGCCAAGAAGGCGGGCCTGATGCAGGCCTTGCAAAACGCGCTGAGCCTGATGGCGTCCAAGCGCCGCCTTTTCGTGGTGCCTGCGATGATCGACCAGCTGCGCGCGATGATTGCCGTCGAAAATGGTGAGGTGACCGCAGATGTTGTCTCGGCCAAGGCGCTGACGCCTGCGCAGGCAGAAGAACTTTCCAAGACGCTCAAGGCCCAGGTGGGCAAGGACGTCAAGATTAATGCGACCGTCGATGAAAGCCTCATCGGCGGTCTTGTCGTCAAGGTGGGCTCGAAGATGATCGACACGTCGATCCGCTCCAAGCTCAATTCCCTCCAGAATGCAATGAAAGAGGTCGGATAAATGGGTATCCAAGCAGCCGAGATTTCTGCGATCCTAAAGGAGCAGATAAAGAACTTTGGTCAGGAGGCCGAAGTTGCTGAAGTGGGCCGCGTGCTGTCCGTCGGTGACGGTATCGCGCGAGTCTACGGTCTCGACAACGTCCAGGCGGGCGAGATGGTCGAGTTTCCCGGCGGTATCCAGGGCATGGCGCTGAACCTTGAATCCGACAACGTCGGTGTGGTTATTTTCGGTTCCGACCGGGACATCAAGGAAGGCGACACCGTCAAGCGCACGAATTCCATCGTGGACGTGCCGATCGGTGACGAACTGCTGGGCCGTGTTGTTGACGGTCTGGGCAACCCGCTGGATGGCAAAGGCCCGATCAATGCGTCCAAGCGCGGCATTGCCGACGTCAAGGCACCCGGCATCATCCCGCGTAAATCGGTGCACGAGCCGATGGCAACCGGCATGAAGTCGATCGACGCGATGATCCCGATCGGCCGTGGCCAGCGCGAGCTGATCATTGGCGACCGTCAGACCGGCAAGACCGCTGTCGCACTTGACGCGATCCTGAACCAGAAGTCCTATAACGAAGCCGCAGGCGACGACGAGGGCAAGAAGCTTTACTGCGTTTATGTTGCCATCGGTCAGAAACGTTCCACCGTTGCGCAGTTGGTCAAGAAGCTCGAAGAGACCGGCGCGATGGAGTATTCCATCGTTGTTGCGGCCACCGCTTCCGATCCCGCGCCAATGCAGTTCCTTGCACCGTATTCCGCGACCGCGATGGCAGAGCATTTCCGCGACAACGGCCGCCACGCGCTGATCGTGTATGATGACCTTTCCAAACAGGCCGTGTCCTATCGCCAGATGTCGCTGCTTCTGCGCCGTCCGCCGGGCCGCGAAGCCTATCCTGGCGACGTTTTCTACCTTCACTCCCGTCTGCTCGAACGGTCCGCCAAACTGGGCGACGATCACGGCAACGGATCGCTGACGGCGCTGCCGATCATCGAAACCCAGGGTGGCGACGTTTCGGCCTTTATTCCGACCAACGTGATCTCCATCACCGACGGTCAGATCTTCCTTGAAACCGAACTGTTCTACCAGGGCATCCGTCCTGCCGTGAACACCGGTCTGTCGGTGTCGCGGGTTGGGTCTTCGGCGCAGACCAACGCGATGAAATCTGTCGCGGGTCCGGTGAAGCTGGAGCTTGCCCAGTACCGCGAAATGGCGGCCTTTGCGCAGTTCGGGTCTGACCTTGACGCCGCAACCCAGCAGTTGCTGAACCGCGGTGCGCGCCTGACAGAACTGATGAAGCAGCCGCAATATTCGCCGCTGACCAACGCGGAAATCGTCTGCGTGATCTTCGCGGGCACCAAAGGCTACCTCGACAAGATCGCCGTCAAGGACGTGGGTCGTTTCGAGCAGGGTCTGTTGCAGCATCTGCGCGGCAAACACTCTGATCTGCTGGACTTCATCACCAAGGAAGATCCCAAGATCAAGGGCGAAGCCGAAGACAAGATCCGCGCCGCACTGGACGAATACGCCGCAGACTTCGCATAAGAAGGAGATAGGCCTATGCCGAGTCTCAAGGACCTGAAAAATCGGATCGAGTCGGTCAAATCGACCCGCAAGATCACCAAGGCCATGCAGATGGTTGCCGCGGCGAAACTGCGCCGCGCGCAGGACTCTGCCGAGGCCGCCCGCCCCTATGCCGAGCGCTTCAACGAAGTGCTCGGGCAGTTGGCGGCGTCTGTCGCCGGGTCGGATTCCGCGCCACGCTTGCTGCGCGGAACTGGCAGTGACGACGTGCACCTGTTGGTCGTCATGACGGCTGAGCGTGGCCTTTGCGGTGGTTTCAACGCCAATATCGCAAAACTTGCAAAGCAGCATGCGACGGACTTGTTGGCCAAGGGCAAGACGGTGAAAATCATCACCGTTGGCAAGAAGGGGCGCGACAGTATGAGGCGCGACTTCGGCAAGCTGTTCATCGAGCATGTCGACATGAGCGAGGTCAAGCGTGTTGGCTATGCCGACGCACAGGGCATTGCCAAGAATGTCTTGTCACGCTTTGATGAAGGTGAATTTGACGTCGCGACGATCTTCTATTCGGAGTTTGTCAACGTGGTCGCACAGACCCCGATGGCACAGCAGATCATTCCGGCAAAATTCGACACCGCCGAAGACGAAGGCGATTCAGCCGCCACCGTCTACGAATACGAGCCCAGCGAAGAGGCGATCCTTGCCGACTTGCTGCCGCGCGGTGTGGCGACCCAGATCTTCGCAGCTCTGCTTGAAAACGGTGCCAGCGAACAGGGCGCACGGATGTCTGCCATGGATAACGCAACCCGTAACGCAGGCGAGATGATCGACAAGCTGACGATCGAATTTAACCGCTCGCGTCAGGCCGTCATCACCAACGAGCTTATCGAAATTATCTCGGGCGCTGAGGCGCTCTAAGGAACCGGAGACGAAACATGGCAAACGCAAAAGGCAAAATCACTCAGGTGATCGGCGCCGTTGTCGACGTGCAGTTCGGCGATCATCTGCCGCAGATCCTGAACGCATTGACCACTGACAACAATGGCAAGACACTGGTTCTGGAAGTTGCACAGCACCTTGGTGAAAACACCGTCCGGACCATCGCGATGGACGCGACCGAAGGTCTGGTGCGCGGTCAGGAAGTGACTGACACTGACGGCCAGATCCAGATGCCTGTTGGCACCGGAACACTGGGCCGCATTCTGAACGTTACCGGTGATCCGGTTGACGAAAAGGGCCCGGTTGAATCCACCGGCACCCGCGCGATTCATGGCGAAGCACCGGCCTTTGCCGAGCAGTCCACCGAAACCGAGATCCTGGTGACAGGCATCAAGGTGATCGACCTTCTGGCCCCCTACACCAAGGGTGGCAAGATTGGCCTGTTCGGCGGTGCCGGCGTGGGCAAGACGGTTCTCATCATGGAACTGATCAACAACATCGCCAAAGTGCATTCGGGCCTGTCGGTTTTCGCCGGCGTGGGCGAGCGGACGCGGGAAGGCAACGACCTGTATCACGAGATGATCGAATCCGGTGTTATCGTGCCCGACAACCTGTCGGAATCGAAAATTTCGCTGGTTTACGGCCAGATGAACGAGCCTCCCGGTGCGCGTATGCGGATCGCGCTGTCGGGTCTGACCCTGGCCGAGCAGTTCCGCGACGAATCCGGTTCGGACGTTCTGTTCTTCGTCGACAACATCTTCCGCTTCACGCAGGCGGGTTCCGAGGTGTCGGCCCTGCTTGGCCGTATTCCTTCCGCTGTGGGCTATCAGCCGACACTGGCCACCGACATGGGCGCCATGCAGGAACGTATCGCATCGACCAAAGCCGGTTCGATTACATCGGTTCAGGCCGTCTACGTTCCCGCGGATGACCTTACCGACCCTGCACCTGCAACCTCGTTTGCGCACCTCGATGCGACAACCGTTCTGTCGCGTGCGATTTCGGAACTCGGGATCTATCCGGCGGTTGACCCGCTCGACTCGACCTCGCGCCTGCTTGACCCGGCCGTGCTTGGCGAAGAGCACTACAAGGTCGCGACTGACGTTCAGCAGATCCTTCAGCGCTACAAGTCGCTGCAAGACATTATCGCCATTCTCGGGATGGACGAGTTGAGCGAAGAGGACAAACTGACCGTGGCACGCGCGCGGAAGCTTCAGCGCTTCCTGTCGCAGCCGTTCGACGTGGCGAAAGTGTTCACCGGCTCTGACGGTGTTCAGGTTCCGCTGGAAGAAACCATCGCGTCGTTCAAGGCCGTTGTCGCTGGCGAATACGATCACCTCCCCGAAGGCGCTTTCTACATGGTTGGCGGCATCGACGAGGTGAAGGCCAAGGCAGAGCGCATGGCCGCAGACGCCGCCTAATTGCTTGAGCTTGCGGGGGGCCGCGCCCCCCGCGCCTGACAGGAGGCCCAAATGGCTGAAACTATGCAATTCAATCTGGTAAGCCCGGAACGCAGCCTGATGTCGGGCCCCGTGCTATCGGTCGAGATTCCGGGCGCCGAAGGTGACCTGACGGCGCTGCCGAACCATGCGCCGACGCTGACCACGCTGCGCCCCGGCATCTTGCGTGTCGAGACCGAAAAGGGTGCCGAAGAATACATCGTGACCGGCGGGTTTGCCGAACTGGGTGAGGGCGTGACCGTTCTGGCCGAGAAAGCGATGCACCGCACTGACGTTGACCAAGCCACCTATGAGGCGCTGGTTGACGAGGCACACCAAGCCTATGGCAAGGCCAAGGAAGTGTTCAAGAACGAGCCTGGCCCGGTTGATGACGCGGTGAAACTGCTGCACGACATGGTCGCGATCGGCGGCAAGATCGGACTGTCGACGAAACAACCGTCGCTCTGATCCACTGCAATAAACCATACAAAATAAGGGGCGTCGCGAAAGCGGTGCCCCTTGTTCTATGTGGCAATCGTGGCTGGACGTTGCGGTTCGTGCCCGTGGGATCGGGGAAGCAGGCTACAATGAACCCGGCAGTCAGTCCTTTGCCCGGCGCAACACGCCGGGGCAAAGGATGATCTTCCCGTTCTGATCCGCCAGAGCAGCGTCTCAGGTGAAGTACATGCCCTCATAGATCGGCGTCAGGGTCTCTGTCTCGAACAGCGACGAAACCGAGGTGCCGTTCCAGATGTTCAGGATCGCCTGAGCAAACATCGGGGCAGTCGGCACGATGCGGATATTGGAGGCATTCCTGACCGGCTCTGGGGCGTGGATCGAATCTGTAACAACCAGCGATTTCATTACGGAATTTGTGATCCGCTCTACCGCCGGGCCGGACAGCACGCCGTGGGTGATGTAGGAATGAACTTCGGTTGCGCCGTGCTCCATCAGCACTTCGGCCGCTTTGCACAAGGTGCCGGCCGTGTCGCAAATATCGTCCACGATGATGCATTTCTTGCCGCTGACATCGCCGATCACAGTCATTTCGGCAATTTCGCCCGGTTTTTCACGGCGCTTGTCGACGATTGCCAGCGGCGCATTGATCCGCTTGGCCAATTCACGCGCCCGTGCAACGCCACCAACATCCGGAGACACCACCATGACGTCGCTCAGTTGCCCCTTGAACTGGTGAAGGATGTCCAGCGCGAAGATCGGGCTGGCATAAAGGTTGTCGACGGGAATGTCGAAGAACCCCTGAATCTGTGCCGCGTGCAGATCCATCGTCAAGACCCGCTCGATCCCGGATTCGACGATCATGTTCGCGACCAGCTTGGCAGAGATGGGCGTGCGGGCTTTTGATCTGCGATCCTGCCGCGCATAGCCAAAATAGGGGATCACCGCCGTGATGCGCGCAGCACTTGATCTGCGCAACGCGTCCGACATGATCAGCAGTTCCATCAGGTTGTCATTGGCGGGATTCGATGTCGGCTGGATGATGAACATATCCTCGCCACGGACGTTCTCGTAGACTTCGACAAAGATTTCCTGATCGTTGAACCGTTCGACCCGTGCATCCACGAGGCCGATATTCATGCCACGGTGCATCGACATGCGCCGTGCGATTGAGGTGGCCAATGGCAGGTTGGCATTGCCGGAAATAATCTTGGGTTCGATGATCGAAGGCATGTGTCTGGAGGGCTCCGCGCAGGTCTGTGACAAGAGAATCGAGAGATTGCGCACCGCTTAGCACGCGGTTACGGTCCCGCAAAGCTGCTCCGGCATCAGAGGGACCAAATGGCTCATATCGATTACTTCTTCACCACGCTTTCGCTCTATTCCTATCTTGCAGGCTTGCGTCTGGAAGAAGTGGCGCAAAAACATGGCGCGACCATCACCTACAAACCGTTCGACCTGATTACGGCATTCGGGCGGACGGGTGGCACGCCGCCGATGCAGCGGCACGTTTCGCGTCAGGAGTGGCGGGTACAGGAGATCGTTCGTCAGGCGAAGAAACTGGACATGCCGCTGAACATCAAACCTGCGCATTGGCCAACCAATGCCGCGCCTTCTGGCTATGCGATTATCGCGGCACAGAATGCGGGCGGCGGCGATCTGGGCGCTCTTGTGCATTCGTTCCTGCGCGCCTGCTGGGCAGAGGACCGTGACATCGCACAGGATGACGTGATCCGCGATTGTCTGGAAAAAGCCGGGTTTGCCCCGTCGCTCGCCGATGCGGGGTTGCTGACCGGGGCCGAAACCTATGCGGCCAACCTTGAAGAGGCGGTGAGCCGTGGCGTGTTTGGCGCGCCGTTCTACATCACCGATACCGATCAGCGTTTCTGGGGGCAGGACCGGATTGGTGATCTGGACCTGCATCTGGCGGGGAAGCTTTAGCTTTCGGGCGTTTTCTTTTGGCCGACCTTGGGTTCCGTCCCGGCGCGCAGCCGGGTGATATTGGCGCTGTGCCGCAGAAAGACCAGCACTGTCAGGATGAGTGCCAGCACAAAGATGCGGAATGGCCCGAGGATCAAGACCCATAGCGCGGTGCTTGCCGCGGCGACCAAAGCGCCTGCCGAGGATATGCGCGTCGCGGCGAAAGCTGCGGCCCATGTCGCACAGCAGGCCAGCCCCACCGGCCAGGCCAGCGCCAGCATCAGGCCAAGGAAGGTTGCCACGCCCTTGCCACCGCGAAAGCCCAGCCACACGGGCCAGCAATGACCGACAAAGGCGGCAAGCCCCGCGATCTGCGCCGCATCTTCACCGGCCAGCACGCGGGCGATCAGCACCGCAACCGCGCCTTTCGCGCCATCCAGCAACAATGTCGCCAGCGCCGCGCCCTTGTTGCCGGTGCGCAGCACGTTGGTCGCGCCGATATTGCCAGAGCCGATCTCGCGCAGATTGCCAAGGTTCATGGCGCGGGTGATGACCATGCCAAACGGCACAGAGCCCAGAAGATAGCCGATAACCGCCCAAGCCGCGAGAATTGCGGCTGAATGTTCGATGATCGGCATCACTCTCTCCCGTAGACCTGTTGGCCGCTGACATAGGTTGCCAGAACCCTACCTTGCATCCTTTGGCCGTCAAAGGGCGTGTTGCGCGACTTGGATCGTAACGTGTAGCGGTCCATGATGAACGGGGTATCAGGGTCGAACAGCACCAGATCGGCGGGTGCACCTTTGCTCAGTCGACCACAGGGCAGCCCCAACCGTTTTGCCGGGTTAAGCGACAGCGCCCGGAACAGCGCGGGCAGGTCCAGATGGCCAGCATGAACAAGGCGCAACGCGGCAGGCAGCAGCGTTTCCAACCCGACCGCGCCAGAGGCAGCCTCTTCATAGGGCAGGCGTTTGCTTTCTTCGTCCTGTGGAGTGTGCATTGAACTCAGCGTATCAATCAGGCCGGAGGCCAGCGCCTCGACCACGGCCAGCCGATCATCTTCGGACCGGAGCGGCGGTTTCAGCTTGAAGAAGGTACGATAGTCGGCCACGTCCAGCTCGTTCAGCGTCAGGTGGTGAATCGACGCGCCGGCGGTGATGTCCAGCCCGTTGCGCCGGGCCCGTTCCAGCGCGGGCAGGGCGCGGGCGGTGGTGATCTGGTCGGCGTGATAGCGCGCCCCGGTCATTTCCAGCAGGGCAATATCACGGTCCATCCCCATACGCTCGGCCATAGGCGAAACCGCAGGCAACCCGCGCAGCGAGGCAAATTTGCCCGACGTCACTGCGGCACCCGCCGAAAGCGTCGGTTCCTGCGGGTGGCCCACGACAAGCGCCCCAAGGCTGCGCGCATAGGTCAGCGCCCGCGACAGCACCTTGGTGTCGCGCACCACATGGTCACAATCCGAAAACGCCACCGCACCCGCATCCAGCAGGAACCCGATTTCGGTCATTTCGCGACCCTCGCGGCCCTTGGTCAGCGCGGCCATGGGCAGGACGTGGACGGGGGCGGCCTCGTTGGCGCGGCGGCGGATGAATTCCAGCGTCTCGGGCGTGTCGATTGCGGGCAGCGTGTCTGGCCGGGTGATGATCGTGGTCACACCGCCCGCCGCAGCCGCCAATCCGGCAGAGCCAAAGCTTTCCTTGTGGCGTTCGCCCGGTTCGCAGACCTTCACGCCCAGATCGACAATGCCGGGTGCGAGGCATTTCCCACCGCAGTCAAGAATATGCGCGGCGCGCGCCCTGGCACCCTCGATTTCGGAGACATCGGTCAGGACGGCACTGATTTCCGCGCCGTGGATCAGAACCGCACCTATACTGTCTGTCCCGGCTTCGGGATCAATCAGCCGGGCATTGCACAGAAGTGTTGTCATATCCTGCACCCCATCCGCGAAATTGGCTGACCCGCATGTACATCCGTAGTCATTCGCCAGCCCCTGAAATGCCCAGCACAATTGCGACGACCACGGCAACCGCCATCAGAAACAGTGTAAGCTTCAAGACCATTGGCAGGGCGGGTTTGACCGGTTCAGCCGCGTCATCGGCTGAAACCTGCCCCATGGCCGATGCAGAATGAAGCTGTTCCATTGTTTCGCGCGCGGGTTCCTGGCGAAGCGTCGCGATCCATCTCAGCGGTGCGCGTGGTTCGACTGTCACCGCATCTCCGGCAAACGCGCGCGATCCGACGATCAGCACGCTGTCGCGGATCGCATCCAGGCGGGCACGCAGCGGAGCGACCTCTGCCTCTGCGATGCCGTACCCTTCGATCAGCAACCCGCTAAGGCCCACCTCATCAAGATCTCCCGGATCGACCACATCCATGTAGCTGCGATCCATCCTCGTAAACGGCTTGCCTTCAGCGGTGGGGTTCAGCGCCGTGATCGGCCCCCATGTCCCTTCGCTGTCATCCAGAAAGGTCTGTCGCTGCCCGTCACCCGGCAGGTCGATCAGAAATACGCGGACAACTTCTGCCTCATGCGCGGGAATGTTGAAACGGTCACTCATGCCAGTACCTCTTGCGGGGTTGCGCGCAGATTGCGGGCCAGTATGTCCATTGCGGCCATGCGCACCGCGACGCCCATTTCGACCTGTTCCTGAATGACAGAACGGTTGATATCGTCGGCGATGGTGCCGTCAATCTCGACCCCGCGATTCATCGGGCCAGGATGCATGACAATAGCGTCCGGCTTGGCATGGGCCAGTTTTTGGGCGTCCAGCCCGAAACGGTGGTAATATTCGCGCTCTGACGGGATGAAGCCGCCATCCATGCGCTCTTTCTGAAGGCGCAGCATCATCACCACGTCCACATCTTGCAGGCCTTCGGCCATGTCCTGATAGACCTCGACGCCGAACTCCGCGATGCCAGCGGGCATCAGGGTAGGCGGGCCGATCAGCTTTACCCGGTTTTCCATCTTGCCCAGCAGCAGAATGTTCGACCGTGCAACGCGGCTATGGGCAATATCGCCGCAAATCGCGACGCTTAGCCGGTGCAGCCGCCCCTTGGCGCGCCGGATGGTCAGCGCGTCCAGCAAGGCTTGTGTCGGATGTTCGTGTCGGCCATCGCCCGCATTCAGGACGGCGCAGTTGACCTTTTGTGCCAGCAGGTCCACCGCGCCCGAATGCGGATGCCGCACCACCAGAAGATCGGGATGCATGGCGTTCAGCGTCAGCGCCGTGTCGATCAGCGTTTCGCCCTTCTTGATGGAGGACGCCTGCATCGACATGTTCATCACATCCGCGCCAAGCCGCATTCCGGCCAGCTCAAAACTCGCCTGCGTCCGGGTGGAGTTTTCGAAGAACATGTTGATCTGGGTCAGACCCGCCAGCGCGTCGCCATGTTTGGCGCGGCCGCGATTCAGATCGACATACCGCTCTGCCAAATCGAGGATCATGGAGATCTCATGCGGGGCGAGCGGTTCTATTCCCAGAAGATGCTTGTGTGAAAAGCGCATGGGCGGGCTCCCTGCCGTGACTGTGGGGCTTATAGGAAGTGGGGCGGCGGGCGGCAAGGGCTGCCTCGGACCGGTGCCGGACCTTCCCCCCGCGCGAACACGGCAGTAGGGTAGCGCCATGGATTCGGCGATGGATTGGCATAGAGCGCGGGCACTGCTGGAATGGCAGGTCGAACTGGGCGCGACAGACGCGGTGGGTGACACGCCGGTCAACCGCTATGAGGTTGCCGCGACGCTGAAAACTGAGGTTGCGAAGCCGGGCGTTGCTGCGGGCCCGGTGCGCGGTCCGACGACGCCGCGCGTTGACGCAGTGGCAGAGGCGCGATCGTCGGCAGAGTCGGCCAACAGCCTTGAGGCGTTGCGCACAGCGATGGACGCCTTCCCGCATTGCGAGTTGAAACGCGGCGCGCGCCAACTGGTGTTTTCGGACGGGATGCCGGGCGCGCGGTTGATGATCGTCGGGGAGGCGCCGGGGCGCGAAGAGGATTTGCAAGGCAAGCCGTTTGTCGGACGCGCGGGGCAATTGCTGGACCGGATGTTTGCGGCAATCGGATTGAGTCGTGGTGCCGCGCAGGTCGTGGACGCGGTCTATATCGCCAATGTGTTGCCCTGGCGGCCGCCGCGCAATCGTGACCCCGAGGCGGAAGAGATTGCGATGATGCTGCCGTTTCTGGAACGCCACATTGCACTGGCGCAGCCAGAGATTTTGGTCGCGGTGGGCAATATCTCGTGTCAGGCGTTGCTGGGACGGCGTGGCATTACCCGCTTGCGGGGGGGCTGGGCCGAGGCATTCGGCAAACCGGTGATGCCGATGTTTCATCCCGCTTACCTGTTGCGCAAACCGGCTGCCAAACGCGAGGCATGGGCGGACCTGCTTGAGGTGAATGCACGGCTGAAAGGGCGGACATGAGCAAGATTGACGAAGACAAACCATTTGTGCCGGTGCGCATCGCCGTGCTGACCGTCAGCGACAGCAGGGCGCTTGCCGACGACAGGTCCGGCGACGCCCTGGTGGCGCGGATTGAAGCCGCCGGACATGCCCTGGCAGACCGCAATATCATCCGCGACGAGCGTGAGGCGATCGCCGCACAGTTGCGCAACTGGTGCGCGGACCCGGAGGTGGATGTCGTGATTTCCACGGGTGGCACAGGCTTGACGGGGCGCGACGTAACCGTCGAGGCACATCGCGACGTCTATGAAAAAGAGATCGACGCGTTCGGGACGGTGTTCACCATCGTTTCCATGAAGAAGATCGGCACGAGTGCCGTGCAGAGCCGGGCAACAGGTGGCGTTGCTCAGGGCACCTATCTTTTCGCCCTGCCGGGCAGTCCGGGGGCCTGCAAGGACGCCTGGGACGAGATCCTGGCCTTCCAGCTCGACTACCGTCACCGGCCCTGCAACTTCGTCGAGATCATGCCCCGCTTGGATGAACATCTGCGGCGGAAGTAGCTTTGGGCTGCCCCGGATGATCCGGTGAGAAGACCATTTTCCAGTCGAAAGGTCCGGGCCTTGAGGTGAGGTAGGGAACGAGGGGCCAGCCCCTCGCGCTCCCCGGAGTATTTTTGCCAATGAGAATGGGCAGGGATCATGTCGCGGCAGAATGACGTTAAAAACGCCGTGGTCGGGAAACTTTGTGACGGAAATGCCTGGCTGACGCGTAACAGTCTTGTGGCTTGGCATGGTATCCGGGCCGGGTAGACTTGGGCAGTGGTGGCGGAGCCATCCGTTTGGAGTATGTGGCGGCGATGCGATTTCTGAGAAAAAGCCTGACTGGCCTGTTCCTTCTGTCTTTGACATTGGGGGTTCTGGTCTATGCAGCTCAGACCGTGCGTGAAGCGGTCGAGGATCGTTTAGGACGCGCGCCGCGCGCGGTTGAGGCGCGGGAGCGAATATTTGCGGTGAATGTGATTGTGGCGGAAGAGGAAACGCTTTCGCCTATTTTGCAATCCTACGGCGAGGTGCAGAGCCGTCGGACATTGGAAATACGGGCTGCTGCCAGCGGGGCGCTTCGCGAACTGGACCCAGCCTTCGTCGAGGGCGGGCGTGTCGAGGCCGGACAATTGTTGGCGCGGATTGATCCCGCAGATGCGCAGGCGGCGCTGGATCGGGTCAAGAGCGATATTCTGGATGCCGAGGCCGAAGCGCGCGAGGCGGCACGGGCGCTGGATCTGGCGCGTGACGAACAGGCCGCCGCCGAAGAGCAGTTCGAATTGCGCAACCGCGCTGCTGTGCGACAACGTGATCTGGTGGACCGGGGCGTCGGGACAGCCGCGGCAGTGGAAGAGGCCGAGCTAACAGCCTCGTCTGCGCGGCAGGCCGTGTTGGCGCGGCGGCAGGCGGTGGCGCAGGCAGAGGCCCGCATCGATCAGGCGGCGACGACCTTGGCGCGCACTGCGATTGCCTTGGCAGAGGCCGAGCGGCGGCTGGCGGATACCGAATTACGGGCCGGGTTTTCTGGTCTGCTGAGCGCCGTCAGCGTGGTCGAGGGGCGGCTTGTGTCGACCAATGAACAAATGGCGGAATTGCTTGATTCAGATGCCTTGGAGGTGGCGTTCCGGGTTTCGACACAGCAATATGTGCGCTTGCTGGACGGTGCGGGCCTTTTGCAGGACGCGCCGGTGACGGTGACGCTGGACCTTTTCGGATCGAACCTGACCGCGCAGGGCGTGCTGAACCGCGAGGGGGCGTCCGTGGGCGAGGGGCAGACCGGTCGGCTGCTGTTTGCGCGTCTGGAGGAGGCTGCCGGTTTCAAGCCCGGCGATTTTGTCACTGTAGAAATCGTCGAGCCGCCGTTGGAGCGGGTCGTGCGCCTGCCGGCCTCGGCCCTGAATGCGGCGTCGGAGGTGCTGATCCTCGGCGAGGACCAGAGGCTGGCCAGCCAGCCGGTCCGTTTGCTGCGGCGTCAGGGCGACGAGGTACTGGTGCGAGGCGAAGGGCTGGCTGGCCGCAGCGTTGTGGCGGAACGATCGCCTTTGCTGGGGGCGGGCATCAAAGTCCGGGCGCTACAGCCGGGCGGTGCAAAGCCTCCCGCAGAGCCGGATCTTCTGGAACTGACCGAAGAGCGTCGGGCGCGGCTGGTGGCCTTTGTCGAGGCCAATAACCGGATGCCTGCCGAAGCCAAGGCGCAGCTTTTGTCGCAGCTTGAAGAGACCAGAGTGCCCGCGGCAACGGTACAGCGCCTTGAATCGCGGATCGGGGGGTAGGGCGTATGCGAGCCATTCCAGACGGTGCCGGTGGTATCCTGTCCTATTTCACCCGGCACCGGACCATGGCGAACCTGCTGCTGGTGCTGCTGATTGCCGCGGGACTTATGGCATTGCCACGCATGCGGGCGCAGTTCTTCCCGGATGTGATCCTTGACAATGTGTCGGTCTCTGTCCGCTGGGACGGTGCTGGAGCGTCTGATGTGGACGGGGCCATCGTGCAGGTGCTGGAGCCTGCCCTGATGGCGGTTGAGGGGGTGGAAAGCACTGAATCCGCCTCGCGGGAAGGCTCTGCCAGCGTCCGGCTGGAGTTTGAACCCGGTTGGGATATGAGCCGGGCGGCGGATGATGTGCAGTCTGCCGTCGATGCCGTCAGCACGCTGCCCGAGGATGCCGAAGATCCCGAAGTGCGTCGTGGAACGTGGCGCGACAGGGTCACCGATCTGGTGATCACCGGGCCCGTCGGCGTTGATCAACTGGGCCGGTTCGCGGATGAGCTGGTCGCGCGGCTGTTCACCGAAGGCGTTACCCGGACAACGGTTCGCGGTTTGGCCGCACCCGAAACGGTGATCGAGGTGCCAAGCGCCAACCTGATCGCCCATGATGTGACAATGGCCGAGATTGCTGCGGCGATTGCCGAAGAGGTCGATGCAGACCCGGCCGGCGATGTGGGCGGTGCCAATGCGCGGGTGCGTACCGGGGTGGAAAAGCGCTCTGCCGCCCAGATCGCCGACATCGTCTTGCGGTCAAATTCGGACGGGTCGAACCTGACCGTCGGGGACGTGGCGGTGATCCGCGTCGAGGGGATTGACCGGCAACGCAGTTATTTTGTAGGCGAGAATCCAGCCCTGTCCGTCCGCGTTGATCGGTCCGACAAGGGGGATGCGATCGGCATCCAGCGTACCGTCGAGGAGGTCGCGCGCGACATGCAGGCGAGCCTGCCAGCGGGTGTCAGCATCGACCTGATCCGCACCCGCGCCGAAGCGATCACCGCACGGCTGACAATTCTGCTCTACAATGGCGCGACGGGCTTGGGGCTTGTCCTGCTTTTGCTGTTCTTGTTCCTGAACGCGCGGACGGCGTTCTGGGTGGCACTGGGTATTCCCACCTCGATGCTGGCGGCGATTGCGCTGATGTTCCTGTTCGGGATCACGATCAACATGATCTCGCTGTTTGCGCTTATCATCACGCTGGGCATCGTGGTGGATGATGCAATTGTCGTGGGCGAACATGCCGACCACCTGTCGCGCCACAACCTGACCCCGGTTGAAGCGGCTGAAAACGCCGCGCGCCGGATGGCGCTGCCGGTGTTTTCCGCTACGCTGACCACAGTGATCGCCTTTTTCGGGTTGGTCGCGGTGGGCGGGCGCTTTGGCGATCTGATCTCTGATATTCCGTTTACGGTGATCGTTGTTCTTCTGGCGTCGCTGGTGGAATGTTTCCTGATCCTGCCGAATCACATGAGCCACGCTCTGGCACATTCCGCCAAGGAGCATTGGTATGACCTGCCGTCGCGATTGGTAAATCGAGGTTTTCGCTGGGTACGGAAAAACCTGTTCCGGCAACTGATCGCGGGTGTCGTCAAGGCCCGCTATGTGGTGTTTGCGATGACGATTGCGCTGCTGGCAAGTCAGGTTGCGCTGCTGGTGCGCGGCGATGTGCAATGGCGGTTCTTCAACGCCCCCGAGCAGGCCTCTGTCACCGGCAACTTCGCCATGGCACCAGGGGCGACGCGCGCCGACACGCTGGAAATGATGCACGAGATGCAACGCGCGACCGAGGCATTGGCCAAGGAGTATGAGGACCGCTACGGCCTTAACCCGCTGGATTATGTCATCGCAGAGATCGGCGGCAATGCCGGGCGCGGCTTGTCGGGAACCGACACGAAGGATGCCGATCAACTGGGCGGGATCTCCATTGAACTGATCGAGTCTGACTTGCGCCCCTATTCGTCCTTTGCATTCGTCGGAGAGTTGCAGGACGCCGTGCAGATGCATCCGCTGGCCGAGACGGTCAGTTTTCGCGGCGGGCGGTCGGGGCCGGGGGGTGATGCGTTGGATGTGCAATTTTCCGGTGCCAGCGCGGAGACGCTGAAACAGGCCTCTGAGACGCTGAAATCTGCGCTGCTGCAATTCCCCGAGGTCTCAGCGGTCGAGGACAATCTGGCCTATGACAAGGAAGAGCTGATCCTGGAGTTGACCGCACAAGGGCAGGCGCTTGGCTTTACCATTGACGGGTTGGGTCGCGTTTTGCGCAACCGTCTGGGCGGGATCGAGGCCGCGACCTATCCGGACGGGCCGCGCAGTGCGGCGATCCGGGTGGAACTGCCGGATGGTGAGTTGACGGCAGATTTTCTGGAACGCACGCAGATGCGCACGCCTGCGGGCGAATATGTACCGCTTGCCGATATTGTCAGTGTGACACGCAGCACCGGCTTTTCCACGGTTCGGCGCGAGAACGGCGTGCGGTTGATCTCGGTCACTGGCGATATATCCGAGGATGATCCCGCGCGCGCCGAAGAGATCAGTCTGTTGCTGGAGCAGGACATCCTGCCCAGGATTGCGGCGGAACAGCAGGTTGAATGGCATTTGTCCGGCCTGTCCGAACAGGAAGACCGTTTCCTGAATGACGCGCGCACCGGGCTGATCCTTGTACTGCTGGGCATCTATGTCGTGCTGGCCTGGGTCTTTGCCAGTTGGACACGGCCGCTTGTGGTGATGGCGATCATCCCGTTTGGCCTTGTCGGGACGATCTACGGCCATGCGCTATGGGATGTGCCGCTAAGCATGTTCTCGGTCGTGGGTCTGCTGGGGATGACGGGCATCATCATCAACGATTCCATCGTGCTGGTAACGACGATTGACGAATACGCCGAAGAGCGCGGGCTTGTGCCGTCGATCATTGACGGCGCGGCGGACAGGTTGCGCCCGGTGATGCTGACCACGGCCACAACCGTGCTGGGACTGGCACCGCTGCTATATGAACGCTCTGCCGATGCGCAATTCCTGAAACCTACGGTGATCACGCTGGTCTACGGGCTGGGGTTTGGCATGCTGCTGGTGCTTTTGGTCGTGCCGTCGCTGATCGCGATGCAGCATGACGTGTCGCGGCAAATGGCGGCGCTGAAGACCGCGCTGCGCTTTCGCCGCTCGGCCGTGCGGCTGGGAATGGGTGCTGCGCTGTTGGCTGTGCTGGGCTGGCTGGCGGCGACGCTGGGCTATGTCGTGCTGACCGGCGCGCTGCTGCCCGTGTTTCTTGCCGCGCTGCCGATGCTGGCAGGGATTGCACCGCTGACGGCCGCCCTTGCGCTGTTTATTGCGGGCAGCGCCGTATTGGTGCTGTCGATCTATGTGCTAAGCGCCGTGGCGTGGATGCTGTCCCGTCCTGATCGCAGGCGGATTTGACCGGAACAGGCAGCGGACAAGCGGGTCAGGGCGCGGGGCAGCCCTGAATGTCCACGGCCCTCTTACTGCCGAGCACCGTGATCCGAATACCGTCGCGTTTCAGGGCAAAAGCCTTGCCGTTCACATGCATGATTTCGGAGCGTGCAACCAAAGTGCCCGCCTGCCGTTCGCTTCGCGCCTCGGCCACCCAGAGATAGGGATTGGCGGTCTCTACCACTGCAACCTCGGTTCCTCCGGCGCTGGGCATATCGATGCGCGCGGTGACGGTCAGACCATCGCGGGACGGTGCCAGTTCGCAACTCACACGGCCCACGCCAGCCTCTGTCGAGGTTAGCGGCACATTCGCCATCGCGGCAGAAATGCGCGGGTCCGGACGTGCGTTCCTGGCGGACAGATCGGCGCGAAAACGCAGCTCTTCCGGGATGCAGATGTCCTTGCAGATGCCGATCTGAACGCGGCCATTCAGGGCAATGTCATCGCTTGTCGTGGAAATGCGCAGGGGCAGGATGACCTCTTTGGTGTAGCCAATGGACTGCATCCCCTGCTGATCAAATACATGCGGCACCGGCCATGTGACTTGAACACCGGACACGCCTTGCGAGCCTTGCCAGCCAAAGACCGGCGGAATGCCCGCATCGCCCGGCGCGCGCCAGTAGGTTTTCCACCCCGGCGACATGACCAGCCGAAGGGCTGCAATGTGATCGCCAGAGGCCAATCGCCAGCCCGGCAACAGTTCTGCCCGGATCGGCGAGGACGAGCCTGCGGCCTGCAAGGCGGTGCCAAAAAGGCCAAGGCTCAGTACTGCGGCAGTTATCATACGACGTATCATTCCTTGGAAATGGGCCATGCTGCCTGAAATGCCAAGTCACTTTCCGGCGAGGCGCATATGAGCGCAGCCCTTGAACCTGCGGATGCGCGAGGCCATTGTCAGAAGGCACCAACCGGGGAGTGCTGACCGAAATGACCGAAACCACCGACCTTACCGGCAAGTTGTTGATCGCCATGCCGGGCATGGGCGATCCAAGGTTTGATCGTTCAGTCGTGTTCCTATGCGCGCATTCCGATGAGGGCGCGATGGGCCTGATCCTGAACAAGCCGACGCCAGATGTCACGATGGAGGCGTTGCTGGATCAATTGTCGATCGAGGCGTCGGGCGATCACATGAAGCAGCCTGTGCGTTTCGGTGGTCCGGTGGAGCAGGGGCGCGGCTTTGTTCTGCATTCGGACGAATACGAATCCGTGGTCTCGACGCTGAAGGTGCCCGGCGGTTTTGCAATGACCGCGACCTTGGATATTCTCGAAGATATCGGGTCCGGAAAGGGGCCAGAACGGCAATTGATGCTGTTGGGCTATGCCGGATGGGGGCCGGGGCAGCTCGAATCCGAGATTGTCGAGAATGGCTGGCTGACCTGCGAGGCCTCCAAAGCATTGGTTTTTGACATACCCGACACGGAAAAATGGGAAGCCGCGCTGGAAACCTTGGGCGTGGCAGCCCTGGCATTGTCGCCGGATGCCGGGCGGGCCTAGATAAGCCTCAGCTTTGTAGTTTTCTGTCGGCTGTGGGGGGGCGTTGACTGCACCACAGATGACCCCGGTGATGCGTTGCGCCACGAAAGACCACTGACTGTCGCGTGCGATCGGTCGGGCAAAGCCGATCAGTCGCGTGGCGCAGCGGCGCGGCTCAGCCGATCGTTGATTGCCGCGCCCAGCCCGTGCATGGGGATCGGCGCAACGGCGATGGGCCGACCGGACGCATCTAGTGTGTGGAGGTGGCCAAATAGATTGGCCGCAGCCTCTGTCAGATCGCCCGAGGGCGACAGGTTGAGATCGGCCGCCACCTTCCCGAACCCAAGCGTTGCTTCGCCTTCGCGCCAGTCAGTCGCGTTCAGCCGAACGGTTGCGGAAGGCGCATAATGGGACCGAAGCTGGCCGGGGGCAGAGATCGCGTCGGCACCGTCGCGCATGCCCAGCGGATGACCAAGCGCCTGTTCCAGCGCCTCGGCCGGAATGCCGCCCGGCCGCAATAGGCTGGCAGTACCCGTTGCGTCAACGATGCTCGATTCGACCCCCACAGGGCACGGCCCACCATCAAGGATCGCCGCGACGCGCGCGCCAAGGCCTTGGGCCACATGGTCGGGTGTGGTCGGGCTGATCTGGCCAGAGCGGTTGGCAGAGGGCGCAGCAATCGGGCCGCCAAATTCGCGCAGCAGCTTTTGCGCCAAAGGATGGGCCGGGACGCGCACCGCAACGGTGGACAATCCGGCAGAGACCAGCGGCGCGATGCCGCTGTCCGCGCGCAGTGGCAGGACCAGTGTCAGCGCGCCGGGCCAGAAGGCCGAGGCGAGCAGATCGGCGGTTTGCGTCCAGTGCACATAGGTGCGGGCGGCCTCGACATCCGGCACATGCACGATCAGCGGATTGAAGCTCGGTCGGCCCTTTGCCTCGAAAATGCGCGCGACGGCGCGGTCATTTCGCGCATCGGCCCCAAGCCCGTAGACGGTTTCCGTGGGCAGGGCGACCAGCGCGCCGTCCCGCAACAGCCTTGCTGCCTCGGTGATGCCAGACTGATCGGCGGAAAGACGCAATGGATGGGACATGGTTTGTGACGCCGCGTTTTGGGTTGATGCTGCCGCGCGCTTGCTTAGGCTACGCGGCAAAGGTTCCCGTGCATACAACTCTGCACGGTTGTTGCCAAGTTTGTCTCATAGCCGGATTATACCGACGCAGAATTCTGGAGGCCCCATGCCCTATCGCGCGCCCTTGTCTGACTATCGTTTCCTTTTTGATCAGGTGTTGGACTTGACGCAGGTCACTGCGACGGAACGATTTGCCGAAGCGACCCCGGACATGATCGAGGCGATTCTGACCGAAGCCGGGCGGATGTGCGAAGAGATTCTTGCACCGCTGCAACGCAATGGCGATCTGACACCGGCAAAGCTGGAAAACGGCGTTGTGCGCACGTCGCCGGGGTTTGCGGACGGGTATCGGGCCATTGCAGATGGTGGATGGGTCTCGATGGGGGCCGATCCGGAACATGGCGGCATGGGGCTGCCGATGGCTCTGGTCTCGGCGGTCAATGAAATGATGGGCGCGGCCTGCCTGTCCTTGCAGTTGAACCCGCTGATGACGCAGGGCCAGATCGAAGCGTTGGAACATCACGCCAGCGATGCGATCAAAGAGACCTATCTGCCCAAGCTGATCTCGGGCGAGTGGTGCGGCACGATGAACCTGACCGAACCTCAGGCCGGGTCGGATGTCGGCGCTCTCAACACCAAGGCCGTGGCCAATGGGGATGGCAGCTATGCTGTCACCGGCCAAAAGATCTATATCAGCTGGGGCGATAACGATTTTACCGGCAATGTCTGCCACCTTGTGCTTGCCCGCTTGCCTGACGCCGCGCCCGGAACCAAAGGGATCAGCCTGTTTCTGGTGCCGAAATATCTGCCGGACGAAGACGGCAATCCGGGCCGAGCGAATGATCTCAAGGTTGTCAGTCTGGAGCACAAGATGGGCCTGCACGGATCGCCCACCGCGGTCATGCAATATGACGGCGCGACAGGCTGGCTGATCGGCGAAGAGAATGACGGCATGCGCGCGATGTTCACCATGATGAACAATGCGCGGCTGGGTGTCGGCATTCAGGGGCTAAGCGTGGCCGAGGGCGCCTATCAGCATGCGCTGGCCTATGCGCAGGAACGCAAGCAGGGCCGGGTGCCGGTCAGCGGCGGCACGGGCACGATCATTGATCACGCCGATGTGCGGCGGATGCTGATGACGATGAAGGCGGATATTTTCGCGGTGCGGGCCATTGCGCTGGCCTGTGCCGTCTCAATCGACATGAAAACAGCGACCGGCGATGCCGAATGGGGTGCGCGCGCGGCGCTGCTGACGCCCATCGTCAAGGCGTTCGGCACCGATACAGGCATCGCCGTGGCAGAGATGGGCGTGCAGGTGCATGGCGGTATGGGCTACATCGAGGAAACCGGTGCCGCGCAATATTCCCGCGATGTGCGCGTCACCGCGATCTACGAGGGCACCAACGGCATTCAGGCGATGGACCTTGTGGGGCGCAAGATGATGGATGGCGGCGAGGCCGCGTTTCGCCTGATGGACGAGATCGAGACGGTCGCGGAACGCACCCGCAAGACGCTGCCCGACCTCGCCGAGCCCGTCTGGGAAGCAGCAGAGACGCTGCGCGAGACGATCGAGTGGATGGTGGCACAGACCGATATGAACAACCGCTTTGCAGGCGCGGTGCCGTTCCTGAAAGGCTTTGCCCGTGTCTTGGGCGCGCATTTCCACCTGATGGCCGCAGAGGCCGAAGGCGGCGACGGGCCGCGTAGCAAGCTGGCCCGGTTCTATATCAAACGGATGTTGCCGGAATATGCAGGTGCGCTGGCGCATGCGCGCGAAGGGACGGAAGGCCTGTACGCTCTGGACATCGACGAGTTGGTGGCGTGATGGATGGCGGTGCGGACGTGATTGGTTACCCTTGGTCAGACCCACCCTCTGGCGATCAGGCGATCGAGGTCGCGCCGGGCGTGTTGTGGATGCGCCTGCCGCTGCCGATGAAGCTTGACCACGTCAATGTCTATGCGCTGGACGAGGGCGACAGCTGGACGTTGGTCGATACCGGGTTCTCGTCGAAGAAGACACGCGCGCTGTGGCAGGGCTTGCTGGATGGTCCCTTGGCGGGCAAGCCCGTTGGGCGTGTCATTGTCACGCATCACCACCCGGATCATGTGGGTCTTGCGGGGTGGTTCCAAACCGAACACGGGGCCGAGCTGATCGCGACGCGCACCGCCTGGCTGTTTGCGCGGATGTTGCAACTGGACGAGCAGGCGCGCCCTGCCAGCGAAACGCTAGCCTATTATCGCCGCGCTGGGATGGACGCGGATGAGATCGCGCGCCGGGCCGAGGAACGTCCGTTCAACTTCTCGGATGTCGTCTATCCAATGCCGCTGGGATTCACCCGGATCAAGCAGGGCGACGTGATTCGCGCAGGCGGGCGCGATTGGGACGTACATATCGGCAATGGTCACGCGCCCGAGCATGCAACGCTTTGGAGCCGCGATGACAATCTGGTGATCGCGGGCGATCAGATCCTGCCTTCCATCAGTTCCAACCTCGGGGTCTATGCGACGGAACCCAAGGCCGATCCGGTGGGTGATTGGCTGGAGGCGTGTGAACGCCTGTCGCAACTCGCGCGTCCCGATCACCTTGTTCTGGGCGGGCATAAGCTGCCTTTCACGGGTCTGCCGACGCGCATGCGGCAGTTGATCGACAACCATCACGGCGCACTGAAGCGGCTGCTGGTGTACCTGGAAACGCCAAAAGCGGCAACGGAATGCTTCCCGGTCCTGTTCAAACGCCAGATTGGCGACGCGGAATTCGGCCTCGCCATGGTTGAGGCCGTGGCGCATTTGAACCATCTTCATCATCAGGGGCTGGTGGATCAGTCGACACGCAGCGATGGAGCGATGGTATATTGCCGCAGGACAAGCAAACAGAACGAGGGATGATCGAAACCTCGGCGGAATATGCCGAAAACGACGCCCTGCCGCGCCGCCATGAAGTGCATACCAATGGCGAGGAGGGATGCTCTGGCGCTGCCGATCTTCCCCAGGCGGTGCAACGTAAACCGTTGAAGCACAAAAGCCAGGCCGAATGGGCCTATGAGCGGCTGGTGCTGTATATCCAGAGCTTCGAGGAACAACTGGACAATGAACATGAGGTCGCCATGGGGCTGGCCGGTGGGCAGGTCGGCGTGCTGCGAATCGAGGGCATGGGCTTTTTCGATCCCGACATTCTGACCTTCTATGGCAGCGAATCGGGAGGAAAGCGGACCCAGTTGATCCAGCATGTCAGCCAGTTGAACGTGATGCTGCGCGCCGTGCCGAAAGAGCCTGAACAGGCCAGTGCGCAACGTATCGGCTTTCGTCTGGTTCAGGAGCTGGACAAGGCGTAGGGCGGCTTGTGCACCATGCGCTGCCTTGACGTGGTGACAGACATTTTCAAATGAAGTATGAGGCTGGAAATTGCTTAGCGAAGGGCGGAACTGACATGGCTGAACACAAGCATGGCTCGATGAATATCGAAGCACAGGAAAAGACGTTTGCGGGTTTTATCCGCTTTGCCACGAATGCGGTCATCGTGATCATCGTGATGCTGATTCTGGTGGCTTTGATTAACGGTTAACGATTGGCGCAGCCCCTGGGCGGGTGTGTTGCTGAAGGGGGTTGTGATGCGTTTTTTCACGGTGATTCTGGGCGTCATGGCGTCCGTGCTGCTATCGGCTTGCGGCGCGCATCAGGCGGGCAATGCGTCGCCCGAGGTCGTATCGCAGGCGCGGTATGTTCATAGCGGACCACCGGCGCTGACGCTTTTTACCATGGTCAACAATCGCACCGGCGCGGGCGGACATTCAAGCCTGATGATCAACGGCTCGCAACGGGTGATCTTTGATCCCGCAGGCACGGTGCGCCATGAAACAGTGCCTGAACGCGATGATGTATTGTACGGTATCACGCCGGGTGTTGCGGATTTCTATACCCGTGCCCATGCCCGCGCGACGCATCATGTTGTCGTACAGCGCATCGTCGTATCGCCAGAAGTGGCAGAACGCGCGCTGCAACTCGCAATCGCCAACGGATCCGTCGGTCAGGCGCAATGCGCGCTGAGTGTGTCTGCTATCCTGCGGCAACTGCCAGGCTTTCAGGGCGTGAAATCCACTTGGTTCCCGGTGAAGCTGAGCAAGAGTTTTGGGCAGGTTCCCGGCGTTGTCACTGAACGGCTCTACGAATATGACGACGAGGATAAACGCGTTGCCTTGCGCGCCTATGATCCGCAGAAAGTCGCGGCTCAGAACCAGTAAAGCATACCAAACAGCACCAGCGCACCGGCACCCATCGACGCAAAGACATTGCGCGTCACGATGCCGGTGCCGAGAGCTGCCAGCGCGGCAAGGCCGCGCGGCGCGTCAAGCATTCCGCCGGTCGCCTCCGGCCAGACGACAAGCGGTGCCACCAAGGCGGGAAAAATCGACACGGCCGTATAGCGCAGGTGGCGCAATGCCCATTCGGGCAGGGGGCGTCGCCCGACAAGACCCATGAAGACGAATCGCATCGCATAGCTGCCAAGGCCAAGCCCGGCAATCACCACCCATAATTGCCAACGATCAATCATGGCGTGATCCTTTCGCGTTGCATCAGTTCAACCCGCGCGCCGGTCAGCATCCCGCCCAGCCCCGCCACCAGCAACCCGGTGCCGTAGGGCAGCCAGGTCAGGCACAGCGCCAGAACCACGGCGACAAAGGCAGCGGCCATATGGGCGGCGGTGCGCATCATCGGGCCTGCCATGGCAATGAAGGCGATGGGCAGTGCGAAATCCAGCGCATAGGCCTCGGGGATCTGGGTGCCGAGTGCGGCACCGATCAACGTACTGGCAAACCAGCCGATCATCACCGGTGCCGCAGTTCCGAAGAAATACGCCACTTTCAGCGGCATCGGCATGGAAGGCTGTGCGTCATAGCGTGTGGCCGTTAGCGCATAGACCGGATCGACCAGCATATAGGCGGCGGCCAGACGGGCCTTCAGCGGTGCCCCACCCAGATGCGGGGCAAGGCCTGCCGAATACATCACCAGCCGCAGGTTGACCGCCAGCGCCGAGGCCAGAACCACGATGGTCGGGGCATTATCAAGCATCAGTTGCAGGGCCGTGAACTGTGCCGCACCCGCCACAACGACCAGGCTGAAGGACAGGATCTCCAGCAGGTTCAGGCCGCCCTCGGTTGCCAAGACACCGAACAGCACACCAAAGGGCGCGCTGACCAGAACGAACGGCAGACCGTCGACAACGCCGCGCCAGAAGGTGGCATTTTCAGTTGGTAGGGTCATGGGGATGTCGTCCGGAATGAACTCTTCCCGAATGTCCTAGTCAAACCGGGGCAGAGTTGCAAATGTGCGGAGGCTCTTGTCAGCGACGAGGCCGCGTCAGTCGAACGTGCCCGCGACACGCCCCAGCAACATGAAGGCGCGCGCGGTGCGGGTGTTGGCAAGCTCCGATATATCGGCATCGCTGGCGTCGGTCTCGAAGCTGGCGAAATTGCGGTCAAACAGCCGCAGGAAATGATGCGCCGCGTCGCGGAAGATCGGATCCTGCTTCATCCGCCCGGCAGCCAGCGCCAGCGAGGACCGGTCACGAATACCGCCCAGCGTCGCGATCGTGCGGCCGCGCTCTCCGGCGGCGAAGCGGCGCCAGATTTCGGTGCGTGCCATGTCAGGGGGCAGGTCATCCATATAAATGCCATCCTGCGACAGCAGGGTCAGCACGTCTTGTGCCGCCTGAATCAATTGCGCCGTCGCGCGGTCTTTCAAGGCGCGACGTAGCGCGGCAAAGCCGTCCTCATCCTCGGCCGTGTCGGGGAAATTCAGTGCGCGGATCATGTCGGCCTTGGGCAAGGGCGGTGCCAGTGCCTCGGCAGGGGTGCCAAGCGCCAACATGCCCTGTTCGTCGGCCTGCGGAGCAGAGGACCGGGCCGTTGGCGCGGGGCCAGGCGTCGCGCGGGGCATTTCGCGCGATGATGTGAACATTGCCAGCGCAGAGTCGGTCTTGCGTTGGGCGGCGGCGATCTCATCCAGCTTTTTGGCGATACTGGCGGAACCAGTGTCTCCCTTGCCTTGGGTTTGCGCCACATGGGCCTGTCGCATGGCGTCGGCCGCAGCCTGTATCCGGCGGCTTTCGTCGCGCATCACGCGCGACGATTTCACCGTTATCGCGGCCACCCAGACCATTGCGATCGGCAGAAACACGGTCATCAACGCCATCAGTACGCGCAGCCCGCCAAAGCTGTCATCGTCTGATGATCCGAACAGCAAAACCGCTCCGGCCACCAGCAACCACAGCGCCGAAAGCGCGATTGCAGCGATCTCTATCCCCGTCACCCCTTTTGCGCGGGGCCGGTCATAGATGCCCAACGGTGTCGGGCGGCTGTCAGGAACGTTGGCCATATCCGTGCCTCTGGCTAGCCTCGTTTCAGATATACGCGACCTTGAGTACTTCGTAGGATTTGTCGCCGCCGGGTGTGCGTACCTCGACGCTGTCGCCTTCTTCCTTGCCGATCAGGGCACGGGCGATGGGCGATTTGATGTTGAGAAGCCCCTTTTCGATATTCGCCTGATGTTCGCCGACGATCTGCCAGGTCTTTTCCTCGTCAGTGTCCTCGTCCACCAGCGTCACGGTCGCGCCGAATTTGATTGCGCCGGACAGCTTTGTCGGGTCAATCACCTCGGCCAGACCGATAACGCCTTCCAGTTCCTTGATCCGGCCTTCGATAAAGCTCTGTTTTTCGCGGGCGGAATGATATTCGGCATTTTCCGACAGATCACCATGTTCGCGCGCTTCGGCGATGGCGCGGATAATCGCCGGACGCTCCTCGGATTTGAGCGTCTTCAATTCGGTCTCAAGCGCGGTATGGCCCGCGCGGGTCATAGGTATCTTTTCCATTGGTCTGTTCCGAAGCAGGCACCCTGTCGTCGGTGCTGCATAATTGATGAATGATCGACATTTCAGGCGCTGCAAGACTGACCCGACGCCGTCGACTATTGCAATAGGATAGAAGAGGTTGACGCGCAATCGGATCGATTTCGGGCATCGGCGGGAAAATACCGACCTGGATTCTGGCAATAACGCAGTGTCGCGATTGACCGGATAGGCCCATCACTATAGCCATTCGCGCAACATTATTGCGGCCGCACGGGCCGGGAAGAGGAGCAACATGGCCGACGAAGCGCGCGAAGCGATGGAATATGATGTGGTAATCGTGGGGGCAGGGCCTGCCGGACTGTCTGCGGCAATCCGCTTGAAACAGTTGGACGCGGACTTGCAGGTCGTGGTGTTGGAAAAAGGCTCTGAGGTTGGGGCGCATATCCTGTCCGGCGCGGTACTTGATCCTTGCGGCCTTGATGCGGTGATCCCGGACTGGAAGGACAGGGGCGCGCCGCTAAACGTGCCCGTAAAAGACGATAATTTCTATGTTCTGGGCGAAGCGGGCAGCGTCCGCATCCCCAATTTCCCGATGCCGCCGCTGATGAACAACCACGGCAATTACATCGTCTCGATGGGCAATGTCTGCCGCTGGATGGCCGAACAGGCCGAGGAGTTGGGTGTCGAGATTTTCCCCGGCATGGCCTGTTCTGAACTGGTTTATGCCGAGGATGGCAGTGTCAAAGGCGTGGTCGCCGGAGAGTTCGGAAAGACCCCCGATGGCACGCCGGGGCCGGGCTATGAGCCGGGGATGGAATTGCACGGAAAATACGTCTTCCTTGGCGAAGGCGTGCGCGGATCACTGTCGAAAGAGGTGATCGCCAAATACGACCTCTCCGCCGGGAAAGAGCCGCAGAAATTCGGCCTCGGGATGAAGGAAATATGGGAAATTGACCCAGCCAAGCATCGCGAAGGCAGCGTCACCCATACCATGGGCTGGCCACTGGGCAGCAATGCGGGCGGTGGATCCTTCATCTATCACCTTGATAACAATCAGGTCTATGTCGGCTTTGTGGTGCATCTGAACTACAAGAATCCGCATCTTTATCCGTATATGGAATTCCAGCGATTCAAGCATCACCCGATGGTGGCAGAGCTGCTGAAAGGCGGTAAACGCGTGGCTTACGGTGCGCGCGCCATTACCGAAGGCGGCTATCAGTCGATGCCCAAGATGGTCGCGCCGGGGGTGGCATTGCTGGGCTGCTCGGTGGGCATGGTCAACGTGCCGCGCATCAAGGGCAACCACAACGCGATGCTGTCCGGCAAGGCGGCGGCAGAGGCGGCCCATGCGGCGCTTCAGGCCGGGCGGGCGTCGGATGAGTTGACCGATTACGAGGCTGATGTGCGCGATGGTGCGATTGGCCAAGACCTGAAAAAAGTGCGCAACGTCAAGCCGATGTGGTCAAAATGGGGTCTGACGGCGGGGCTGGCCCTTGGCGGCCTGGATATGTGGACCAACACGCTTGGCTTTTCGCTTTTTGGCACCCTTGGCCATGGCAAAACGGATGCCGAGGCGACCGACCCCGAAGACAAGCACAAGCCGATTGACTACCCCAAACCCGACGGCAAACTGAGTTTCGACCGCCTGACCAATGTCAGCTTTTCCTTCACCAACCATGACGAAAACCAGCCCGCGCATCTGAAGCTGAAGGATCCCGACGTGCCGGTAAAGATCGGCTTGGCGACCTATGGCGGCCCATCGGCGCGCTATTGTCCGGCGGGCGTCTACGAATTTGTGGAAAAGGACGGTAAGCCGGCATTCGTGATCAACTTTCAGAACTGCGTGCACTGCAAAACCTGCGACATCAAAGATCCCGCACAGAACATCACCTGGACAACCCCGCAAGGCGGCGACGGGCCAAACTATCCGAATATGTAAGCCGCAGCTGCGTTGCCGCGGCGTTATGTTGCCGCGACAACGCTTTGCTTACGATGATTCGAGCGTCTTAAACGCGCGATAAGGCTGGGAAAGGACGTTTTTGACGCGCCGCATTGCGTAATGATCGGCTGCGGGCTAGTTTTTCCACAACTGCGACGCATGAACGATGGAGGCCTTGGTGCCCAGAATGACAGCGAGAACGATCGGCGCGGCGATATTGGCTCTTGGCTTGTGTCTTCCCGGGGTGGTCGCGGCAAACGGCCTTTCCGGTTCATATCTGGCCGCAAGACAGGCCAGCTATGTCGGGGACTTCACGGCGGCGGCCAAGTATTACAACCGGACGCTCTATTACGATTCTTCCAATCCGCAATTGCTGGAACGCGCTGTTTTGGCAAATCTATCGCTTGGCAATCTGGACCGCGCCGTTGATCTTGCGGCGCGTCTGGAAAAGGACGGCGAGCGCAGCCAGATCGCCCAGATCGCATTGATGGCTGGTGAAGCGCACCGCGAGGCCTATCCCGAGATCCTGAAGAGGCTTCGTGAAGATCGCGGCGTAGGGCCGTTGATTGACGGGTTGGCGGACGCATGGTCAGAATTGGGGCGCGGTGACATGAGCGCGGCGCTTGTGGCTTTTGACGACGTATCCGACCAGCGCGGGCTTGAGGGCTTTGCACTTTATCACAAGGCGCTTGCGCTGGCGTCTGTTGGCGATCACGAAAGCGCCGAGGCGATCTTTGGCAGCAAGCAGACCGGCCCGATCCAGCAGACGCGGCGCGCTTTGGTTGCGCATGTCGAAGTGCTGTCGCAACTGGACCGGAACGATGACGCCCTGCAACTGATCAACGATACCTTTGCCGAGGGCGGCGATCCCGGCATCGAGACGCTGCGCAAGCGGCTGAAGGCAGGCGAACAACTGCCCTGGACGGCTGTTTCGGGCGCACGTCAGGGCCTTGCCGAGGTGTTCTATACGCTGGCGGTGGCGCTTTCCAACGAAGCAGAGGATGACTACACCCTGCTGTATTCGCGCGTGGCAGAGTATCTGCGCCCGGATCACGTCGACGCGATCCTGCTGTCTGCCGATATGCTTGAACGGCTTGAACAGCATGAGCTTGCCGTTGCGACATACAAACGCGTGCCGCGTGACGATCCGGCCTTCCACGCCGCAGAGCTGGGCCGTGCGGACGCTTTGCGCGCCAGTGGCAAGGTCGACGCGGCGGTTGAGGTTCTGGAACGGCTTGCCGAAACCCACGGTGATCTGCCAGTGGTTCAGTCGACGCTGGGCGACTTGATGCGGCAACTGGAACGTTTCGACGACGCGGTGACAGCCTATGATCGCGCGTTAGCGGCGTTCGATGGGCCCGAGCCCGGTCAATGGTTTCTGTATTATGCCCGCGGCATCAGCCACGAACGGCTTGACGACTGGCCAAACGCCGAGGCGGATTTCAGGTCCGCGCTGAAACTGAACCCCGAACAGCCGCAGGTTTTGAACTATCTTGGCTATTCGCTGGTTGAAAAGCAGGAAAAGCTGGACGAAGCGTTGAGCATGATTGAACGCGCCGTGGCGGCGCGTCCTGACAGCGGCTACATCGTCGATTCGCTGGGGTGGGTGCTGTACCGGCTTGGCCGCTACGAAGAGGCGGTGCCCCATATGGAGCGCGCGGCAGAGTTGATGGCCGTCGATCCGGTTGTGAACGACCATCTGGGAGATGTCTACTGGGCCGTCGGACGCAAGCTGGAGGCAGAATTCATGTGGCACCGCGCGCTAAGCTTCGTGGATTCAGAAGTTGCCTCTGACGAGGTGGATCCGGAGCGCATTCGGCGCAAGCTGGACATCGGGCTGGACGCGCTGCTTTCTGAAGAAGGACTGCCGCCGCTGAAGGTTGCCAATGATGGCGGTTGAGGCATTTGCCCCGGCCAAGATCAACCTTACACTTCATGTAACCGGTCGGCGGCCGGACGGGTATCATCTGCTCGATTCGCTGGTGGCCTTCGGTGATGTCGGTGACAGGCTACGGCTGACGCCCGAACCCGAGATGGTTCTGGATGTGACGGGCCCGTTTGCCGCAGGCGTCCCGGTGGATCGTCGCAATCTGATCTGGCGCGCGGCCGAGGCTGCCGGCTGGACGGGGCGGATCGAGCTTGAAAAACACATTCCGCATGGCGCGGGGCTGGGGGGTGGCTCTGCCGATGCCGCAGCCGTGTGGCGTAGCCTGTGCGGGGCAAATGCTGCTGATATGCTCGGTCTGGACACGGTCCTTGCGCTTGGGGCGGATGTGCCTGTGTGCCTGACCCCAATGCCGCAGCGGATGCAGGGTATCGGCGAGCGGCTGAGACCGGTCCGACCGGTGCCGGTGCTGAACCTCGTGCTGGTTAACCCCGGCGTTCAAGTTGCGACGCCAAAGGTCTTTCGTGCCCTCGCCCAACGCGAAAACCCAGAAATGCCCCATTGTGATGGTTGGACGTGCGAAGCGCAGTTCATCGACTGGTTGACCCGGCAGCGCAATGATCTGGAACTGCCAGCCTGTGAGCTGGCCCCAGAGATTATTTCGGCGCTGGAGGCCTTAGGCGGGTCTCTGCTTGCGCGTATGTCAGGCTCTGGCGCGACATGTTTCGGGATCTACGAAACCCCTGCACAGGCGCATGAAACCGCCAGCGAAATCGCGGCCCGACATTCGGATTGGTGGGTTGTGCACACGCAAACCGAAGGCGCGGGTCAGGCGAGGCGCGCCACCACATAATCGGCAAGATCAATCAGCATGTCCCGAAGATCGGACCGGGGCAGGGCACCAAGCGCGTCCTTGGCCTTTGCCGCCCAGGCGTTCGCATCGTCGCGGGTCGCCCTTAGCGTGTCGTGCTTGTTCAGCAACGCGATGGCGTGGTCCAGATCGCCATCCTCCTGCTTACCCTTCTCGATGGTGCGCAGCCAGAATGCCCGTTCTTCGGCATCGGCCGCGGCCACGGCCTTGATCACCGGCAGTGTCAGCTTGCGTTCGCGAAAATCGTCGCCGATATTTTTTCCGGTCGTGCCGCTGTTGCCCTGATAATCCAAAAGATCATCAGCGATCTGGAACGCGATCCCCAAAGCATCGCCATAGTCGAAAAGCGCGCGCACAATCTCGTCGGGCTGACCGGCGATCACGCCGCCGACCTCTGTCGCGGCGGAAAACAGCGCTGCCGTCTTGCCGCGCACGATCTTGAGATAAGTATCCTCGCCGGTGCGCAGATCCTGCGCTGCGGACAATTGCAACACCTCGCCCTCCGCAATGGTGGCAGAGGCGTTCGCCAGAATGTCGAGCACACGGATTGACCCGGTTTCGACCATCAACTGAAAGCTGCGCGCAAACAGATAATCGCCCACCAGCACGCTGGATTTGTTGTCCCAAAGCAGGTTCGCCGTTGGGCGCCCGCGCCGTTGCGCGCTCTCATCCACTACATCGTCATGCAGCAGCGTTGCGGTGTGAATAAACTCTACCGTTGCGGCCAGATGTACATGATACGGACCGTCATAGCCGCACATCCGCGCGGCAGCCAATGTCAGCATCGGACGCAGACGCTTGCCGCCGGCCTCGACCAGATGGGCCGTCACTTCGGGGATGCGTGGTGCATGCTCAGAGGCCATGCGCAGCCGAATCAATTCGTTGACCGCCATCATATCCTCGGCCAATGCGGCAGCGAGGCGGTCATGTGGTTTCACGGTGGCGTCGTCCAAACTCATCACACTCCCGTCACAAGGCTCGACAATCGTGCCACCTTGTCCTTACATCCCCGACATGGAAGAGCTTTTGCGTACCACCGACATCACGATCATCCCGCTGGCCCGCGCGCTCTTGCAGGACGAGGGTATAGACAGCTTTGAATTGGACGTAAACATGAGCGTTCTTGAAGGCAGCATCGGCATTTTGCCGCGGCGATTGATGGTGCGGACGGCAGATCTGCCGGCGGCCCGACAGTTGATGCTTGATAGTGGCGTTCCGCTTGACTGCTGAGCTGAGCCGCGACGCTTTTCTGGGCGGACGTGTTCATCTGTTCCAGCCTGTCGGCGGGTATCGTGCGGGGATAGATCCTGTCCTGTTGGCTGCAAGCGTGGCAGCAACTTCAGGCGATTCTGTGCTGGAACTTGGCTGCGGTGCCGGCCCCGGTTTGTGCTGTCTGGGCGCGCGCATCCCCGACCTGACGCTGACCGGTGTGGAAATCCAGCCGTATTACGCCAATCTGGCGCGCCGCAATCTGGCAGAGAACGGTTTGACGGCAGAGGTGGTCGTGGCCGATCTTTCATCCTTGCCCGCGTCGCTTCTGGCGCGTCAATTTGACCATGTTTTTGCGAACCCGCCTTATTTCAAATCCGGCAAGCGCAGCCAGGCAGACGATGACGGCCGGGAAATCGCGCTCGCTGCGAAAACGCCCCTCTCCGCCTGGGTCAACGTGGCGGCGCGACGATTGGTCCCGCGTGGTCAGGCGACGTTCATTCAGCGGATGGAAAGGTTGCCAGAATTGCTGACTGCGATGCAAGAAAGGCTTGGGTCTGTGCAGGTTCTGCCACTGGCACCGCGCGTCGGGCGAGACCCTCGGCTGGTGCTGGTGAGGGGGCGCAAAGGCGGGCGGGCCGATTTCCGGTTGCACGCCCCGGTGATTCTTCATGCAGGGCACACCCATGCACAAGACGGCGAAGATTACGCGGCCCCGATCAGCGACGTGTTAAGGCGCGGAGCGCCACTGAATTTTCCGGCGTAACGTCAGCTTCACCGGCAAGTTAGTGCTTTGGAAAACAACTGGTGACAATGCAGCGTGACAGACGTGCTGGAATATGCTGGACTGAAGATGTTGTCATATCAATGGAGGACGTGATGAGCTTGAGTTCGCATGTGCAGGAACTGAAGAAGAAACACCAACACCTCTCGGCTGCTGTGGAAGAGGCACAGCGTGCCCCCAGCGTCAGCGATCTTCATATCGCTGAAATGAAGAAGCAGAAACTGAAGCTGAAAGAAGAAATCGAGCGACTTAGCGTCTGAAGTCTTTGTTCCGGTAGCTTTTAGGGTCAGATGCCCGTTTCTGAAAAAAAACATGGCTTAAGCTGAGGTTTGGTCCAGACCATCCAGAAACCGGCAAGGCTGCGTAACGCCAGGCAGAAGACCAAAAGAAGTATCTTAATATGAAAGCGCCCCGGCCATACAGGCAGGGGCGCAATGTTTTGACACGATGTTCGCAGGGTATCAGGCGAAGAACTGGGCGCCGTTCGCACTGATTGTCGAACCGTTGATGAAACCGGCATCTTCAGACGCCAGGAACACCACGCAACGTGCAATCTCTTCAGGTTCGCCCAAGCGACCTGCCGGGATCTGGCCGATAATCGATTCGCGCACCTTTTCAGGCACTGCCATCACCATCTCGGTCGCGATATATCCAGGGCAAATCGCATTGGCGGTAATCCCGGCGCGGGCACCTTCCTGAGCAAGACTTTTGACGATGCCAAGATCGCCGGCCTTTGTCGCGGCATAGTTGACCTGAGCGAACTGACCCTTCTGACCATTGATGGAACTGATCACGATGACGCGGCCGAACTTGCGTTCGCGCATGCCGGGCCAGACCGGATGCACGGTGTTGAACACGCCGGTCAGGTTGGTGTCTATCACCTGTTGCCATTGGTCCTTGGTCATCTTGTGGAAGGGCGCATCGCGGGTAATTCCGGCATTGGCCACGACCACATCAACCGGACCCAGATCCTCTTCGACCTTGGCAATGCCGGCGACGCTGGAGTCGTAATCGGCGACGTTCCACTTATATGTCTTGATACCGGTTTCCTCGGTAAACTTGGCCGCGGCGTCGTCATTTCCGGCATAGGTTGCTGCAACCGTGTAACCGGCGGCTTGCAGCGCTTTCGAGATCGCCTCACCGATGCCCCGGCTTCCGCCTGTTACGAGTGCTACTCTTGCCATGATATTCTCCAATCTGTCAGGGTCCAGTAACTTTGCTACCGGTTGATCGCATCGTGCGCAACAATATTACGTTGATATTTTGGCGCTTTGGAGGAATTTCTGTTGGCTTTGGACTTGAGGAGGCTGGAAAAGGGACGCCTTGAGGCATCCCTTTCCGAACCGCTGAAGTCAGGGACGCTCAACGCAGAGCGCCACACCCATACCGCCGCCAATGCACAATGTCGCGAGACCTTTCTTGGCGTTGCGACGCTGCATTTCAAATAGGAGGGTGTTGAGGACACGGGCACCGGAGGCACCGATCGGATGACCAATGGCGATTGCGCCGCCATTCACGTTCACGATTGCCGGATCCCAGCCCATCTCCTTGTTCACGGCGCAAGCCTGTGCAGCGAAAGCTTCGTTCGCTTCGACAAGATCCAGATCTTCCGGCTTCCAACCCGCTTTCTCCAGTGCCTTGCGGCTGGCATTGATCGGACCTGCGCCCATGATCGACGGATCAAGACCCGCAGTGGCGTAGGAGGCGATTCGTGCAAGCGGGGTAATCCCGCGCTTTTCGGCATTCTGTGCAGACATCAGCAGGGCACCGGCGGCCCCGTCGTTAAGGCCGGATGCGTTGGCCGCTGTGACGCTGCCATCTTTTGTAAAGGCCGGGCGCAGCTTTTGCATGGCTTCGATCGTCGCGCCGTAGCGGATGTATTCGTCCTTATCGACAACGGTTTCGCCTTTGCGGGTCTTGACGGTAAAGGCAATCACCTCGTCATCGAATTTGCCGGCTGTCTGTGCCGCTTCTGCCTTGTTTTGCGAAGCGACGGCGAACTCGTCCTGTTGTTCACGGCTGATCTGCCATTTTTCCGCGACATTTTCGGCGGTCTGACCCATGTGATAGCCGTTGAATGCATCCCACAGACCATCGCGGATCATCGTGTCGATATATTTCACGTCGCCCATCTTGTGACCGGCTCGCAGATGCGCGGCATGGGGGCTGAGTGTCATGTTCTCCTGACCGCCGGCACAGACGATATCTGCATCGCCAAGCTGGATGTGTTGGGCGGCAAGCGCTACGGCGCGCAGACCGGATCCGCAAACCTGGTTGATACTCCAGGCCGAGGATTCAATCGGCAGACCTGCGTTGACATGTGCCTGACGTGCCGGGTTTTGCCCCTGCGCTGCGGTCAGAACCTGCCCCAGGATCGTTTCGGAGACTTCAGCGGCGTCAATCCCGGCGCGCTTTACCAGCGCTTGCAGAACGGCCGATCCCAAATCGTGGGCGGGGGTATTGGCGAACGCGCCCCCAAAACTGCCGACTGCGGTCCGCGCCGCAGATGCGATTACGACATTGGTCATAGATGTGCTCCACCTTAACTAATTGCGACGGAGGTCCGCACAGTTCCAGCAAAGCGCACAACCCCCACCCTACCGTAACGTAACTATATTATGCATTGGTGGGGGGCAACTACAGTCATGTCCCGAAATTGCCTCAGGCTGTGGCGCGTTGTGGCGCGCCTTTTTCCCACGGCGGGCAGACAGTCGGAGGACCGTAGAAATATCCTTGCAGGCAATCGACGCCAAGGCTTTGCAGAAATGCGGCATCCTCTGCCCGCTCGACCCGTTCGGCCACGGTGAACATGTCAAATTGCTGTGCGACAGAGATCATGGCGCGGGTAAGAACCTGATTGTCGGCATCGCGCGCAATATCAGTGATGAACTGCCCGTCAATCTTGAGGATGTCGAACTGGAAGTTCTTGAAGTGACGAAAGGCAGTATAGCCTGCCCCGAAATCGTCAAGTGCGAAAGAAATGCCCTTGTGTTGCAGGTCTTGCATGAACCCGACCACCAGTTCAGGCACCAACATCGCGGAGTTCTCAGTGATTTCCAGAATGAGACGTTCGCCGACAGTTGGATTGCGTGCCAGCCCGCGTTGCAGGACGCGTAGCCATTTCTTGTATCCGATGGATCGGGCCGACATGTTAATCGAAAGCCGCAACGTGGGTTGTGTTTCCAGTGCACGCAGGCCCTTTTCCAGGGCGATACAATCCAGCAGGCGCCCGGTTTCCGTTTCTTCCACCACGTTGATGAAGTCCTTGGCGGGGATCACCCGTCCGGTTTCATCCAGGACGCGAATCAGCCCTTCATAGAATGCCGTGCGTCTCGGATCGCGGGCCTGGACGACTGGCTGAAATGCAAGGAGAACCTGCCGATGGCGCACTGCGGCTTCGACCATTCTGACGGTGTTTGCATCGCGCTGTTCTATCGCAAGCGTCAGCGCATTGCGTGGCTGTTCGTTCAGTGCGGCTTTTCTCTGAAGACCCATGTGCCCTCCATTCGGTTGCTTGCAGACTGGACCCGAAGACCTTAAATTACGCTTAAATTTCACGTTTTGTTCTAATTTGAATCATCTGGATGTTCTTTCCTGCAAAACAGCGCCGTTGACAGCGCGCGGTTGCAGCGTATAAGCGCGGCTTCATTGGTGTTGGTGGACCCCGCAAGGGGACTCCTGTCAGTGTCGGATCAGAACCGGCGCAGAGGACAACGCCCTTCATAGCTGCCACTTGGCAGCGCCAAAAGAAGGAGATCAGCCGTGACCAAACGCACGTCTGCCAAATACAAACTCGACCGCCGGATGGGCGAAAACATCTGGGGTCGTCCGAAATCCCCGGTCAACCGTCGTGAATACGGTCCCGGCCAGCACGGTCAGCGCCGCAAGGGCAAGATATCCGACTTCGGTCTTCAGTTGCGCGCCAAGCAGAAGCTGAAAGGCTACTACGGCGATCTGACCGAAAAGCAATTCCGTCGTATTTTCCGTGAAGCAGAACGCCTGCGCGGCGATACTGGCGAACTGTTGGTCGGTCTGCTGGAGCGTCGTCTGGACGCCGTCATCTACCGTGCCAAGTTTGTGCCGACCGTGTTCGCAGCGCGTCAATTCGTGAACCACGGCCACGTCTTGGTGAACGGCAAACGCGTCAACATCCCCTCTTACCGTGTGAAAGAGGGTGACGTTATCGAGGTTCGCGAGAAGTCCAAGCAGTTGGCCACCATTCTGGAAGCGACCCAGTTGTCCGAGCGCGACGTGCCGGATTACATGGAAGTCGATCACTCCAAGCTGTCCGCGACATTCGTTCGGACGCCGGGCCTGGGCGATGTGCCTTATCCCGTCGTGATGGAACCGAATCTGGTTATCGAATTCTACGCCCAGAACTAAGGTTCGGGCAGATCCGAAGTCATCAAAGGGTCGCGCATTGGCGCGGCCCTTTTTCGTATGCGATCCTTTCGACGGCCGGGTGCCCACGCTGCCTCGGTCCTTGCCACTGGTCTCTGACGAAAAGCCCCGCTAAAGAGACGCGCAACAGGAGGCTGCACAATGGCAAGGATGAAACCGCAACCCGGAATCATGGATATCGCTCTTTATGTGGGCGGGGCGAGCCATATTGAGGGTGTTTCGGATGTGGTGAAACTGTCGTCGAACGAGAATCCGTTCGGCCCAAGCCCCGCGGCCATCGCTGCGGTAGAGCGGAGTGCGCGCAATCTGCATCGGTATCCGTCCACGGACCATGCGAGCCTGCGAAACGCCATTGCCGACGCACACGGATTGGATGTTGCTCGGATCATCTGCGGTGTCGGCTCGGACGAGATCATCACTTTTCTCTGCCAGGCCTATGCCGGTCCCGGCGACGAGGTGATCCACACACAGCACGGTTTTGCCATGTACCGCATCAGCGCGCTGGCCGCAGGGGCAACGCCGGTGGAGGTGGCAGAGCACAATCGCACTGTCGATGTGGATGCCATTCTTGCGGCCTGTACGGATCAAACGCGGCTGGTGTTTATCGCCAACCCGGCGAACCCGACCGGCACCTTTATTGCCTTGGACAAAGTGGAACGTCTGGCCGAAGCTCTGCCAGAGCAGTGTCTGCTGGTGCTGGATGGTGCCTATGCAGAGTTCGAACCGGGCTATGATGGCGGTGCCGGTCTGGTTGAAAAACACGACAATATCGTGATGACGCGCACCTTCTCAAAGCTTTACGGGCTGGGCGGGTTGCGCGTCGGTTGGGGCTATGCCTGTCAGGATGTGATCGACGTGCTGAACCGGGTGCGGGGGCCGTTCAACCTGTCCTCGACTGCGCTGGACGCGGCCGAGGCGGCGCTGGGGGATCGCAGCTACACCGAAAAATGCCTGTCCGAAAATGCCAGAATGCGCCTCTGGTTGACCGAGGCGTTGCGCGAGTTGGGTGTTGGCGTGGATGACAGCCATGCCAATTTCGTGCTGGCACGGTTCGGTTCTGCGGCCGATGCGGATGCCTGTGAGGCGCATCTCAAGACCCAGGGCCTGATCGTCCGTCGCGTGGGCGGCTATAAGTTACCTGAGGCGTTGCGGATCACAGTCGGCGATGAAAGCGCATGTCGCAGGGTTGTGCATGCCATCAGTCAATTCAAGGCGGTCGTCGTATGAGTGTAATCTACGAAAAGGTTGCCCTGATCGGCCTGGGTCTGATCGCATCATCGATGTTCTGGGCCAGCAAGCGCGGCGGTTTAGCGGGCAATGTCTCGGGCTATGCGCGCAGCGAGGCCACGCGCGATACCGCACGTCGGATCGGGTTGTGCGACGTGGTCAATGACAACGTGGTCGAAGCGGTCAAAGACGCCGATCTGGTTGTGCTATGCGTGCCGGTGGGGGCCATGGGCACAGTTGCGCAAGAAATCGCACCGCATCTGAAACCCGGCTGCACGGTCAGCGATGTCGGTTCCGTCAAAGGCGCGGTGGTTCAGGCTGTTGCCCCGCATCTACCCAAAAATGTGCATTTCGTCCCGGGTCATCCTTTGGCGGGCACCGAACATTCCGGCCCCGAATCAGGCTTTGCCACGCTTTTCGACAATCGCTGGTGCCTGTTGGTGCCACCCGAAGGCACGGATCCGGACGCGGTGGCGAAACTTCGCCGATTCTGGGAGGGGCTTGGTGCCAATGTCGAAGAGATGGACCCCGCGCACCATGACCTCGTGCTGGCCGTCACCAGCCACACGCCGCACCTGATTGCCTATACGATGGTTGGCGTGGCCGATGATCTTGGACGCGTGACAGATTCCGAAGTTATCAAGTATTCTGCCGCTGGTTTCAGGGACTTCACCCGCATCGCGGCGAGTGACCCGACGATGTGGCGCGACGTGTTCCTGAATAACAAACAGGCCACGCTGGAGATTCTCGGGCGCTTCACCGAAGAACTGTTTGCGCTGCAACGCGCAATCCGAACGGGCGATGGGGACGAGCTTTTCGACTATTTCACTCGAACCCGCGCAATCCGCCGTGGTATCATCGAGGCCGGGCAGGATACTGACGCCCCCGATTTTGGACGAACGAAGGCAAAGCATTGATGCGAGTATTGGCGGGTTTGGCACTGGTGTTTCTGGCGGGCATGGTCGCGGCAGAAGCACCGGATGGCAAGACCCGCCCGATGGCTCGGCAGGACGCCGCGCTGGTAGCCATGGCGGAGCGTGCCGACAGATTGGCGCTGCTGCGACCCATGGCGCGGCCGATGAAGCCCAGCCCCAACGCATTTGTCGAAACCACCGATCTGCTGGCATTGGATGCTGACGGGACGATGGTTGTGCTGTCCACCTCTGGCATGCGGCGGTCCCTGCGGCCAATGTTGCGCCCACGCGCCATTGTGGAGCAGGTGATGGCCAAGCGAAGGGCGCAGAAACGCGGGGCGGTCTGTGGCGATCTGGCCTTGCAGGGCGAGGCGATCGGCTATGTGCCGGGACGGATCAACGCCTGTGGGATCAAGGATGCGGTGCGGCTGCGGTCGGTCTCTGGGATCGCGCTCAGCCAGCAGGCGGTCATCGACTGCACCACCGCAAAGGCGTTGAAAACCTGGGTGGAGCGCGGTGTGAAACCCGCAATCGGGACGCGCGGCGGCGGTGTGGCGCAGTTACGGGTGGCTGCACATTACGCTTGCCGGACGCGCAACAATCAGCCCGGTGCCAAGGTCAGCGAGCATGGCAAGGGCCGGGCCATCGACATATCGGGCCTTCGTTTGAAGGATGGCACGCAGATCACGGTCCTGCGTGGCTGGGGGTCAAGAAGCTATGGCAATGCCTTGCGAAAGATGCGCATTGCCGCTTGCGGGCCGTTCGGAACGGTGCTTGGGCCGGGGTCCGACGGGTATCACCGCGACCATTTCCATTTTGACACGGCACGGTATCGCAGCGGGGCCTATTGCCGGTAACGTTCTGGTAGAATGGCGCTAACCGACAGCGAAGATCATCATTGGTCCGGATCATCACTGGCCCGAGCGACGCGTGGACCGCATTGGTCGGCTTGCGATCCAATGCCGGGGCATTGCATCGCAAGGGCCGGAGCCGCGCGCTGTCAGCCCCCGCCTAGCTGTCCGTCTCGTCCGAGATCAGCGTCTTGATGATGGCCTTTGCACTGTCTGACGCCCAGTCGGCATCGCCTTGCAGCCGTGCAACTTCCTGACCTTCAGGGTTCATCAGTACGGTGATCGGCAGCCCGAGAACCGCCATCTCACGCGCCACCGCCTGTTTGGGGTCGCGGTGCAGGGGCAGATTGCTCACGCCGATCTCTTTGAAGAACGTCTTCATGGCCGGGGGCGGGTTGCGGCCGGTGGCAATGGTGACGACCTCGAATGCGTCGCCTCCAAATTCCTCCTGCAAGGCCGACAGCATCGGCATTTCCTCGCGGCAGGGCGCACACCATGTCGCCCAGAAGTTCACCAGCACCCATTTGCCCTGATAGTCCGACAGCGTCATCTCGGCACCGTCCACGGTCTGAAACGCATTTGCGCTGACCGGCTTGGCGTCGGTGAAGACCAGTTTTTTCATGTCGCCTTCGCGCAGGGCATCGATGGCGGACAGATCGGACGCGAGCGCAGCATTTGCACCCAGACCAAGGGCTAGATAAAGGAGAGCGGAACGGAACAGGCGCATTTTTCCTCCAAGGGGGCACGACATGGCAGACCAATCCTCGAACCAAATGTGGGGCGGCCGCTTTGCCGCTGGGCCGGACGCGATCATGGAGGCAATAAACGCCTCGATCGGGTTCGACAAGCGGATGGCGGCGCAAGACATTGCCGGATCAAGGGCCCATGCCGCCATGCTTGGCGCTACGGGCATTCTGGACCCTAAAGATGTCGAGGCCATTCGGGAAGGCCTGCTCACGGTCTTGTCAGAGATCGAAGGCGGAACCTTTGCCTTCTCCACCGCGCTGGAAGACATTCACATGAATGTGGAGGCGCGGCTGAAGGAGATTATCGGAGAGCCCGCGGGACGCCTGCACACTGGCCGCTCGCGCAACGATCAGGTTGCCACGGATTTCAAATTGTGGGTGCGTGACCAGTTGGACGCGGCAGAGACAGGTCTACTGGCGCTTATGAAGGCGCTGGTGGCGCAGGCAGAGGTGGGCGCGGATTGGGTCATGCCGGGCTTTACACATCTGCAAACAGCGCAGCCCGTGACATGGGGGCATCACATGATGGCCTATGTCGAGATGTTTGCGCGCGATCTGTCGCGGGTCCGGGACGCACGGGCGCGGATGAACGAATCGCCTTTGGGGGCGGCGGCACTGGCGGGCACCGGCTTTGCGATTGATCGCCACATGACCGCCGAGGCACTGGGTTTCGACAGACCAAGCGCCAATTCTCTGGATGCTGTCAGCGACCGGGATTTCGCGCTGGAATTTTTGGGCGCGGCGAGCATTTGCGCCATGCATCTCAGCCGCTTTGCCGAAGAGCTGGTGATCTGGTCCTCGGCGCAGTTCCGGTTTGTGGTGCTGTCGGACCGGTTTTCGACCGGGTCGTCGATCATGCCGCAAAAGAAGAATCCGGACGCGGCGGAGCTGATCCGCGCCAAGGTGGGCCGGATATTTGGTGCGCAGACGGCCCTGATGATGGTGATGAAAGGGCTGCCCTTGGCCTATTCCAAGGACATGCAGGAAGACAAGGAACAGGTCTTTGATGCCGCCGATAACTGGATGCTGGCGCTGGCCGCGATGGAGGGCATGGTGCGCGACATGACTGCCAATCGCGAGGCGTTGGAAGCGGCGGCCGGGGCTGGGTTCTCGACCGCGACGGATCTGGCCGATTGGCTGGTGCGGGAGCTGGGCCTGCCGTTCCGCGATGCCCATCACGTCACCGGCAGTCTCGTGGCGAAGGCGGAGGCCAGGGAATGCGACCTGCCGGACCTGTCGCTGGACGAGATGCAGAGCGTGCATGACGGGATCACCCAAGCCGTCTATGATGTGCTTGGGGTACATAATTCGGTCGCCTCACGGATCAGCTATGGCGGCACGGCACCGGTTCGGGTGCGTGAGCAGGCCGCCCGCTGGAAGGAGGTCCTTGGATGAAGGCTGTTGGCGTTCTGGCGTTGATCTTGTTGGTGGGCTGTGGTGCCGATGGCGACCCGATCCGCCCGTCATTGTCCACGACGATATCGGCAGGTACGGGTGGCGTGCGGACATCGACTGCTGTTGGTGTGAAGAGCGGTCCGGTCAGCGTGTTGGTCGGGCTTTAGACTCCGGACGCCGGTGCGGATCGCTGCTCGGGTTTGATCTGGCGGAGTGCGCGCTGCGCACGCTTTTTTATTTGCGTACACGCAGTTGGGGGCAGTCTGCCCCCGGCGCTTGGCGCGCCTCCCCCGAGAGTATTTGAACCAAGAAGAAGCTTCAGGGCTGGTTTTGGCGCGGCTTGCGGGCTATGGCGACGAGCAGCAGTTTCGGGGGCTTTTATGGACCATTTTCTTTATCGTGACGGGGCGCTTTTTGCCGAGGATATAGCAGTGGCGGAAATTGCCGCTGCTGTGGAAACGCCGTTCTATCTGTATTCGACAGCCACGTTGTTGCGACATTATCGCCTGTTCGACGAAGCGCTGGACGGTCTTCCGCATCTGGTCTGCTATGCGATGAAGGCAAATTCCAATCAGGCGATTCTGCGGACGCTTGCCGAAGCTGGCGCTGGCATGGATGTGGTCTCGGGCGGGGAATATGCGCGTGCCAAGGCGGCGGGTGTGCCTGCGGAGCGCATCGTCTTTTCCGGTGTTGGCAAGACGCTGGCGGAGATCCGCATGGCGCTTGCAGGCGGTATTCGTCAATTCAACGTCGAGAGCGAGCCGGAAATGGAGGCGATTTCTGCCGTGGCCACGTCGATGGGCGTGGTGGCGCCGATTGCGTTGCGCGTCAATCCGGATGTCGACGCAAAAACGCATGCCAAGATCGCGACCGGCAAGTCCGAGAACAAGTTCGGGATACCAATTGCGCGGGCCCGCGAGGTTTATGCGCAGGCCGCGTGTTTGCCGGGGCTGGAAGTCGTGGGCATCGACGTTCACATCGGCAGCCAGTTGACGCAGTTGGAGCCTTTCGAGGCGGCCTACAAGAAAGTTGCGGATCTGACGGAGGTGCTGCGCGCAGATGGGCACAGGATTACGCGTCTGGATCTGGGGGGGGGCTTGGGCATTCCCTATTCACGTTCGAACGAGGCACCGCCCTTGCCCACGGATTATGGTGCTTTGATCAAGCGCACTGTTGGCCATCTGGGCTGTGAGATAGAGATTGAACCGGGGCGTCTCATCGCTGGCAATGCCGGTATTCTTGTCAGTCGGGTGATTTATGTGAAATCCGGCGAGGGGCGAGATTTCCTGATCCTCGATGCGGCGATGAACGATCTTATTCGTCCCGCGATGTATGACGCCTATCACGATATCGTTCCGGTGGTGGAGCCTGCCGCAGCGGCTGAGCAGCAGCCATATGATGTGGTTGGACCGGTCTGTGAGACCGGTGACACCTTCGCCAAGGCGCGCCAGATGCCGCCGGTGGTTGCGGGCGACCTGTTGGCGTTCCGGTCGGCCGGGGCGTATGGCGCGGTGATGGCGAGTGAATACAACACCCGGCCGCTGATCCCCGAAGTGTTGGTGCATGGCGATCAATTCGCCGTCATTCGGGCGCGGCCGACCTTTGACGAAATCATAAATCGAGATACCATTCCCGCATGGTTGTGACGCGTCCCGGCGTACAGCCCTGAAAAGGAGTGCGCATGGCCGCGACCGACAGGCAGGCAGACGACGTCCTCAGACATATTCGGCGACCGCTGCTGCTGACCCGGCTGGGCATGGTGGCAGAGGCCGTCGTGCGTGCGTTCTGGCCGCTTTGGTCGGTGCTGTTTGTGGCCGTAGCTTTGTTGATGCTCGGGCTTCAGGACGGCGTCGCGGTAGAGTGGGTCTGGGGCGCGGCTGCGGCGCTGGGTCTGGCGTCTGTGGCCACTTTGACGATCGGCATCCGGCGGTTCCGTTGGCCGTCGCGGATTGGCGCGATGGCTCGTATGGATGCGGCGATGCCGGGGCGGCCTATCCAAACTGCCATGGATCATCAGGCGATCGGTGCGGGCGACGCGGCGTCCCGCGCGGTTTGGACCGCGCATCAGACGCGGATGCGCGCGCGCCTTGAGACGGCGACCGCTGTGCAACCGGACTTGCGGGCCTCCAAGGCGGACCCCTTCGCGCTGCGCTATGTGGCACTGCTGGTGCTGAGCGTGGGTCTGCTGTTCGGGTCGGTCTGGAAGATGGGCTCTGTCACGGCGATGACACCGGGCGGCACCTCGCTGGCGTCGGGACCGTCATGGGAAGGTTGGGTCGAACCGCCGGTCTATACCCGAATGCCCGCGCTCTACCTGAACGATATTGCACCGGGCGAACTGACCGTGCCGGAAGGCAGCCGGGTGATGCTGCGCTTTTACGGCGAGGTCGGTGCGCTGCGGGTGACAGAGGACATCTCTGGCGTGCCGTTGCAACAGGAGGCCGAGGCGCAAACCGCCTATGACCTTACGGTTGCGCAAAGCGGCGCGCTGTCGGTTGACGGACCCGGCGGGCGGGTCTGGGAGGTGCTGATGCGCCTTGACGAGCTGCCGCAGGTTGCGCTGGAAGGCGAGGTCGAAGCCTCGGCGCGCGGCGAGATTTCGCTGCCGTTTTCCGCAAGAGATGACCACGGGGTGGTGCGCGGACAGGCGCGGATTGCTCTTTCGATGGATCGGCTCGACCGTCGTCATGGTTTGTTGGCGGAACCAGAGCCGCAAGATCCCATCACGGTCGAACTGCCGATGCCGATTTCCGGCGACCGGGCGGAGTTTGAAGAAATCCTGATCGAAGATTTCTCTCAGCATCCGTGGGCGAACATGCCCGTCACGGTGACATTGACGGTCGAGGATGCTGCGGGCCAGTCCAGTGAACCGGCTGTCGAAGAAATCACGCTGATGGGGCGGCGGTTCTTTGAGCCGCTTGCGGCGGCGGTGATCGAACAGCGCCGCGATCTGCTGTGGAGCCGGGACAACGCGGCGCGCGTCGCGCAGATCATGCGGGCCGTGTCGTACCAGCCCGAGGCGGTATTCCGCTCTTCGGTAACCTATCTGCGCTTTCGGACCATTCTGCGCCGACTGGAGACGTTTACGCAGTTTGGCCAGCTGACTTTGGAAGAACGCGACGAGATCGCGCAGGCAATGTGGGATCTTGCCGTGATTCTGGAGGACGGCGACCTGGGCGACGCGCTGGAACGTTTGCGGCGCGCGCAGGAACGACTGTCAGAGGCGATGCGCAATGGTGCCACGGATCAGGAAATCGCGGAGCTGATGCAAGAATTGCGCGATGCCACGGATGACTACATGCGCCAGCTTAGCCGTCAGGCGCAAGAGCAGGGCGAGGATGGCGATCAGTCTGCTCAGCAGCAGGGTGAGACCATGCAAATGTCTCAGGATGATTTGCAACGCATGATGGATCGCATTCAGGAGTTGATGGAGCAGGGTCGCATGGCCGAAGCCCAGCAGGCGCTGGATGAATTACGCCAGATGATGGAGAATATGCGCGTCACCCAAGGCGAGGGCGGGGAAGGTCAGCAATCGCCGGGCGAACAGGCGATGGAAGGTCTGGCCGACACGCTGCGCGAACAACAAGGATTGTCGGATCAGGCCTTTCGTGACCTTCAGGAACAGTTCAATCCTGGTCAGCAGGGTCAGCAGGGTCAGCAGGGTCAGCAGGGTCAGCAGGGTCAGGGGCAGCGCGGGCAGGGAGGTCAGCCCGGTGCCAGTGATGACCTCGGCCAGTCGCTTGCCGATCGGCAGGGTGCCTTGCGGCAAGAGTTGGAGCGTCAGCGCGGCAACCTTCCCGGCGCGGGCACCGAAGGCGGCGATGCCGCGCGCGAGGCGCTGGACCGCGCCGAGGATGCGATGGACGGTGCCGAACAGGCGCTGCGCGGCGACGATCTTGCCGAAGCGATTGATCGTCAGGCCGAAGCGATGGATGCGCTGCGCGACGGTATGCGCAACCTTGGCGAGGCGATGGCCCAAGAGCAGCAAAATCAGGGCCAGCAAGGTATGGCAGACGGGCAGCAGCCCGGTGAACGTCAGGACCCGCTGGGGCGCAATGCCGGGACCAACGGTCAGATTGGCAGCGAAGACAGCATCTTGCAGGGTGAAGACGTCTATCGGCGTGCGCGCGAGTTGTTGGATGAGATCCGTCGCCGCACCGGCGATGGCGAACGCCCGGATGCAGAGATCGAGTATCTGGAGCGTTTGCTGGAACGTTTCTGATCGCGAAAGCCACAGCCTCTGCCAGCCCGGAATGCCGCTAATCCGTCCCCTGTCGCATTCAAGCCGGATTGTGTCGGATGCCCCATGCGGAAGGCCGATATTTTACGTCTTATGCAAGCAACAGGTGGATAAGGGAGTCGTCCGTTGAAAACGCATGTCAAAGCTCTGGTCGTCGGCGGTGGCGCCGTGGGCACGTCAATCGCCTATCATCTGGCCCGTGCCGGCTGGACCGATGTGATGCTGCTGGAACGGGACGAATTGACCAGCGGATCGACATGGCATGCGGCGGGCTTGCTGCCCTATTTCAACATGTCCTATGCCTCGACCCATATCCACGACTATTCGATCAGGTTCTACAAGACACTGGAGGCAGAGACCGGGCTGAATGCCGGTTTCTCGGTCGTCGGCAACCTGCGCATGGCCCAAAGCCAGGAGCGGATGGACGAATACATGCTCTATGCCACCACGGCGGAAACCGTGGACGTGCCCTATGAGTGGATGACACCGGCCCAGATCAAGGAGCGTTGGCCGCTGGTGCGTACCGAGGATCTGAAAGGCGCGATCTTCCATCCCACCGACGGCTATATCAACCCCGCCGATGTGACCATGGCGATGGCAAAGGGCGCGCGGCAGCGCGGTGTCACGATCGAACGCAAGTGGCAGGTGGATGGCTACGAATGGACCGGCGACCACTGGGATGTGACGGTCACGAAGATGGTCGAGCGGGGCGGCAACCTTGTCGCTTCGGACGAGCAGAGGGTGATCCATGCCGAGCATGTGGTGACGGCCACGGGCAACCATGCGCAGCGCACGGCGCGGCTGCTGGGGATCAAGACGCCTGCAATTCCCATCGAGCATCAGTTCATCGTGACAGAGCCGGATCCGGCTTTGGTAGAATGGCGCAAGACCAATGGCGAGCATCCGGTGCTGCGTGATGTCGATGCGCGCTGGTATGTGCGCGAGGAGCGCGGCGGCTGGATCTTGGGGCCGTATGAGGACGGCGCGCCCGCGCGGTTCCGCTACGGCGTGCCCGACAGTTTCCGCGCCGACCTTTTCCCGCTGAATCTGGAGCGGATCGAGCAGGAATACATGGATTTCATCCACCGCATTCCGTCCACCGAAGAGGTCGGCCTTAAGGACGATTTCAACGGCCCGATCTGCTACACGCCCGATGGCAACCCGCTGCTGGGGCCAGCGCCGGGGCTTCGCAATATGTGGCTGGCCGAGGGGTTTTCGTTCGGGATCACCGCAGGCGGTGGTGCAGGGTATTACCTTGCGCAGCTGATGGTAGAGGGCGAAGCGGATATCGACATGGCCTCGCTAGACCCCAAGCGCTACGGGTCCTGGATGACCTCGGAATATGCGACGGTGAAAAACGAGGAAACCTATCCTTTCCTGTTGAAACTGCACTGGCCGGATGAAGAGCGTCCTGCCGCCCGCCCGCTGCGCACCGCCCCTGCCTATGATCGCCAAAAGGCGCTTGGGGCGCAGTTCGGTCAGGTCAATGGCTGGGAACGCCCGAACTACTACGGCCCAGTGGATGCGCCGGAGGATTTCGATGAAAGCACAAATTCCTTCCGCCGTGGCGGTTGGTGGCAATATGCCGTCGAAGAGGCCAGGGCGATCCGCGAGGGCGTCGGCCTGATCGACGCCACGGCGTTCACCAAACATGTCGTCAAAGGGCCGGGCGCGACGCAGTTCCTTGACTGGTTCACATGCAACAGGTTGCCGAAGGTCGGGCGTATCAACCTGACCTATGCGCTGACCGGGGCAGGCACGACGCGCACGGAATACACAATCGTGCGGCTGGCCCAGGATGAATATTACCTCGTGTCCGCCGGTGCATGGACGGCCTACGATTCCGATTATCTGCGCAAGGCGGCCGAGGATAAGGCGGCAGAGTTTGGCTATATCGAAATTCAGGATGTGACGACCCAATGGGGGGTCTTCGCCATTGCAGGTCCGAAAACGCGCGACGTTCTCAACCAGCTTATCTGCGATGCAGAGCCGGAAACCGTCTTGTCCAACAAGCGGTTCCCGTGGCTGACGATGCGCGAGATAGAGTTGAAGATGTGTCCGGTTCGCGCGATCCGTGTCGCCTATACCGGCGAACTGGGCTGGGAACTGCACCACCCGATCGAGATGCAGACCTACCTGTGGGACTTGCTGATGAAAGCGGGCGAGGAACACGGGATGAGGCTGGTCGGCGCACGGGCCCAGAACTGGCTGCGTCAGGAAAAAAGCTATCGCGCCTTTGGGACCGAACTGGGCCGCGATGCCACTCCGATGGAGGCCGATCTGCCGCGCTTCATCGACCTGTCGAAGGAGTTTCATGGCAAGGACGCCATGCAGGAAATCGGGGTGCGGTCAAAATGCGTGACATTGCTGATTGACGGGCCGGAAGATGCCGATCCTTGGGGCCGCGAGGCGTTGTATGATGGTGAAACGCGGGTCGGGCGGCTGACCTCGGGCGGTTATTCGGTGAGTTTCGGCAAATCCATCGGCATGGGCTATGTGCGTCCCGATCTTGCGGAACCCGGCACAATGCTGAAGGTCAAGATGTTCGACAAGCTGTGGGATGCCGAGATTACCGAGGACAGCCCCTATGATCCGACAAACGCCACGATCCGAAAGGACGGCTGACCACAAAATGCGTTGCGGGCTCTAGGGAAGGGGCCAGAAACAAGGAAGGCGGCGCCGAATGACGCCGCCTTCTTTTGGTGTTGTCGTCCAGATTTCAGCCAAGCAGTCGGCGCGCGATGACCTGCGCCTGAATCTCTGCCGCGCCCTCGAATATATTCAGGATGCGCGCGTCGCACAGGATGCGGCTGATGGAGTATTCCAGCGCGAAGCCGTTGCCGCCGTGGATCTGCAAGCCATTATCGGCAGCAGCCCAAGCGACACGCGCGCCCAGCAGCTTCGCCATTCCAGCCTCCAGATCGCAGCGGTGACCGTGGTCCTTTTCCCAAGCGGAAAAATAGGTCAACTGCCGTGCGACCGTGATCTCGACCGCCATCATCGCCAGCTTACCCGACACGCGCGGGAAGTTGATCAGCGATTTGCCGAATTGCTTGCGGTCCTGCGCGTAGCGCATCGACACGTCCAAAGCGGCCTGCGCAACGCCGATGGCGCGGGCGGCGGTCTGGATCCGAGCAGATTCGAAGGTTTCCATCAACTGCTTGAAACCCTTGCCTTCCTCGCCGCCCAGAAGGTTTTCTTTCTTGACGCAGAAGTTGTCGAAGGCGAGTTCATACTCCTTCATCCCGCGATAGCCCAGAACCTCGATCTCGCCGCCGGTCATGCCTTCGGTGGGGAAGGGGGCCTCATCCGTGCCGGGGGGTTTCTCGGCCAGGAACATGGACAGACCACGGTGATCGGTTGACGCAGGATCGGTGCGGGCCAGCAGCGTCATCACATGGGTGCGTGCGGCATGGGTGATCCAGGTCTTGTTGCCCGTCACACGGTATTCATCGCCGTCCTTGACAGCACGGGTGCGCAGCGCGCCAAGGTCGGACCCGGTATTGGGTTCGGTAAACACGGCCGTGGGCAGGATCTCTCCGCTGGCGATGCGGGGCAGCCAGCTTTCTTTCTGCGCATCGGTGCCGCCGCACAGGATCAGCTCTGCCGCGATCTCGGATCGGGTGCCAAGGCTGCCAACGCCGATATAGCCACGCGACAGTTCTTCGGACACCACTACCATCGAGGCCTTGGACAGACCCAGCCCGCCATGTTCCTCTGGGATGGTCAGGCCAAAAACGCCCATCTCCGCCAGTTCCTCGATGATTTCCATCGGGATCAGCTCATCCTTGAGATGCCAGTCATGAGCATGCGGTTCGACCCGATCAACGGCAAAGCGACGGAATTGCTCGCGGATCATCTCCAGCTCGTCCTCAAGCCCCGATGCACCGAAGGTGATGTTGGCCGACTGCTCTTGCATCAATTCCACGAGACGGGAACGTGCCGCCTGACTATTGCCCTTTTGGGTCAGCGTTTCGATCTGTGGCGTGGACAGTGGATCAAGGTCATCGCGGGAAAGGCCAAGATCCCCGGTGCGCGAGATTTCGCCCTGACTCATCGGAATGCCGCCGATGATCTGATTGAGGTACTCGCCAAAGGCAATCTGGTGGATCAATTGCTCGATCTCGCCAAATTTTCCGTCCGTTTGCAGCCGTTCCGCCCATTTTTGCATCTGGCGCAGGGCTTCGGAATAGGTCGCAAGCCAGGCAAGCCCGTGGGTGGCGTTTTGATTGGCCTCAACCCGTGCGCCGGAAACGCGCCCGTCTTGGCTTACCCGCTCGCGCAGAGCCGCGCGCGCGGTCTCGAAAACCTGCGCAACGGGTTCGACGGTCGCACCGGTCAGTGTGAGCAGGTCGGGAAGCAAGATCGAGTCGGTCATCGTCAGGTCCTGTCCGTCATGGGCCATGATTCACATCCTTCTTTTCTGCGCTACGGCATAATCTTTTTGCGCATGCAGCGCAACAAAAATACCTAAACCATGGTCCATATTGTTCAATAGTTACGCATCCAAATATTCCTGTAATTCAGAGTGCAGCATGTTATCGGCAATTATGGAGGTGATTTTCGATCTCATGTCACCTGCCCAACTGGCAGGTGCATTGGCGGTGGCAGTGGTCGCGGGACTGGTCAAGGGGCTGGTCGGCTTTGCCTTGCCGATGATCCTGATATCGGGGATTGGCAGCTTCGCATCGCCAGAGCTTGCCTTGGCCGGGTTGATTTTGCCGACGCTGGTGACGAACGGCATGCAGGCGCTGCGACATGGTCCGCGCGCCGCAATGCAATCGGTGTCGCGTTACCGGGTCTTTCTGCTTGCCATGCTGGTGATGCTGCTGCTTTCCGCCCAGTTTGTGCGCGTGTTGCCGATAAAGGTCATGCTGCTGATCATCGGCGTTCCGATCACGCTGTTTGCGATCTTGCAGCTGGCCGGCGTGCCGTTGCGGCTGGCGCGCGGGCCATCACAAATGATCGAACTTGTTGTAGGCGGTTTCGCCGGGGTCATTGGCGGGCTGTCCGGGGTCTGGGGGCCACCAACAATCGCGTATCTGACGGCGCTGGACACGGAAAAGCGTGAACATGTCCGCGTTCAGGGGGTGATCTACGCTGTCGGGGCTGTCGCGCTGTTTGCTGCGCATGTCGGGTCTGGCGTGCTGAATGCAACGACATTCTGGTTCTCGCTGATACTTGTGCCACCCTGTGTGATCGCGATGTATGTCGGTGCCAAGGTGCAGGACCGCATCAACCAGGCGGCATTCCGGCAGGCGACACTGGTTGTGCTGCTGATTGCCGGTCTGAACCTGCTGCGCCGCGGGTTGTTCGCGTAACGGGCCTTGCCGCGAAATAGGAAAGAGCGCCCAAGGATCTCTCGGGCGCTCCTGTCATTCGCGATAGAGGACTCGTCAGCCGATGGCGGCGGCTTTTACGTCATCGTCAATATACGGCACATATTGCGCAAAATTCTCGGCAAACATGTGAACCAGCTTCGCGGCCTGAACGTCATAGGCTTGCGCGTCTTCCCATGTGCGGCGCGGGTCCAGCAACACCTCGGCCACGCCTGGAACAGAGACGGGTACTTCGAAGCCGAAATTCGGATCCTTGCGGAATTCGGCGTCGGCCAAAGAGGCATCAAGCGCCGAGGACAGGAGCGCGCGGGTTGCCTTGATCGGCATCCGGCTGCCGGTTCCGTAGGCACCGCCGGTCCAGCCGGTATTGACCAGCCAGCAGGTTGCACCGTGCTTGGCGATCTTGTCGCGCAGCAGGTTGCCATACACTTCTGGGCGGCGCGGCATGAAGGGCGCCCCGAAACAGGTCGAGAATGTGGGCTCTGGCTCTGTCACGCCGCGTTCCGTACCCGCGACCTTGGACGTGAAACCGGACAGGAAGTGATACATCGCCTGCGCAGGCGTCAGCCGTGCAATCGGCGGAAGTACACCGAATGCGTCGCAAGTCAGCATGATGATATTCTTGGGATGACCGCCCATCGCGTTGGCGCTGGCATTGGAGATGTATTCGAGCGGATAGGCGCAGCGCATATTGGCTGTAAGGCTGTCGTCGTTGAAATCCAGCTCGAACGTTTCGGGGTCGAACACCATATTTTCGATCACGGTGCCGAATTTCTTGGTGGTTGCGTAAATCTCTGGCTCGGCTTCCTGGCTGAGGTTGATCGTCTTGGCGTAGCAGCCGCCTTCAAAGTTGAACGTGCCGCGATCCGACCAGCCATGTTCATCATCACCGATCAGCACACGGCTGGGATCCGCCGAAAGCGTCGTTTTCCCGGTCCCGGACAGGCCGAAGAATATTGCTGCATCGACCGGATTGCCCGGCGCATGGTTTGCCGAGCAATGCATCGGCATGATATTTTTTTCCGGCAGAAGGTAGTTCAGCAAAGTAAACACGGACTTCTTGTTCTCACCGGCGTATTCCGTGCCGCCAATCAGGATCATCTTGGCGTCCATATTTAGCGCGATCACGGTTTCGGTCCGGCAATTATGCCGCGCCGGATCGGCCTTGAAGCTGGGGCAGTTGATGATGGTGAAGTCAGCGGTGAAGTCGTCCAGTTCGTCACGATCCGGGCGGCGCAGCATGTGCCGGATGAACAGTCCGTGCCATGCCAGTTCCGTGACCATTCGGACATCGACGGAATGCGCGGGATCTGCGCCGGCAACGAGGTCCTGCACGAAATAGTCGCGGCCCTTCATATGCTCCAGCATATCGGCAAGCAGGGCAGAAAACCCTTCGGGCGACATTGCCTTGTTGTTGTCCCACCAGATCTTATCCGCGACGCTGTCGGTTTTTACCACATGTTTGTCCAAGGGCGACCGTCCGGTGAACTTGCCCGTTGTCACCAGAAAAGTGCCACCTTCACCCAAAGTCCCTTCGTCACGTTTGAGAGCAGCTTCAATCAGCGCAGGCTCCATAAGATTGTAATAGACATTGCCCAGCCCCTTGATCCCCTGATCGTCAAGGCGGAATTGCGGGTTCACCCGTCCAAATGTCATTTTTCCAAGCTCCTGTAGCCGCACGAGACGCGGCGATTTGCAGACGTGGCGCCAAGCTTCTTATGCGCGCCATCCCCCGCAGAGCGCAGGGGGCAAGGCCGTCCTTATCATGCCAAATTATGTCGTGAACAGGACGCAAACGCACAGTTAGCGCAACCAAGGAGTGTTTAGCGCAATCATCTTGCGTGGCTGGTTTTTGAACGTCGGAAATTAAGGGATTGGTAAGGTTTTCTCACGACAACTGGAAGGTCAGGGCACAGATGATTCGCGTGTGCGGTGTGTGGCGCGGACTGGTATGCATGCGGTCGCAGAAGAGGCTGCAAAATGGGCAGTGAAAGGAATGGTTTAATGTCGAGAATCGCGCTGGTGGACGATGATCGAAATATCCTGACATCGGTTGCGATGACACTTGAGGCCGAGGGTTTCCAGGTCGAGACATATAATGACGGGCAGGCAGCGCTGGATGGTTTCAGTAAGAAACTTCCCGATATGGCCGTGTTCGACATAAAAATGCCTCGCATGGACGGAATGGATTTGTTGCAGCGCGTTCGGCAGAAATCTTCGATGCCGGTGATTTTCCTGACCTCCAAGGACGACGAGATCGACGAGGTTCTGGGTCTTCGAATGGGCGCGGACGATTATGTGAAAAAGCCGTTCAGTCAAAGGCTTCTGGTAGAGCGGATCCGGACATTGTTGCGTCGGCAGGAAGTCGTGGAAAGCGATATTGTCGGTGACGCGGAAGAAACCAAGCTGATGGAGCGGGGCAATCTGACGATGGATCCGATGCGCCACTCTGTACAGTGGAAGGGACGTGATGTTGCGCTGACTGTTACGGAGTTTCTGTTGTTGCAGGCACTTGCGCAACGTCCGGGGTTCGTGAAGTCACGCGATCAACTTATGGATGTGGCCTATGACGACCAAGTTTATGTCGATGATCGCACCATCGACAGCCACATCAAACGTTTGCGCAAGAAAATGCGGATCGCAGACGCTGACTTTTCTGCGATCGAAACGCTGTATGGTGTTGGCTATCGTTACAATGAAGAGTGACTATGACATTTGCGGAGGGCATCCAGGAACGTAGGAGCGGCGGACGACGTGCTGATGGTGCTGTTTCGGACGATGCCGCTGCTTCTGAACTATTGATCCGTCCATCAAGACGTAGATTGTTTTCATTCAAACATTCGCCTTTGACGCGCAAGATCATCCTTTTCAACCTGATCGCTTTGACGGTGGTTATCGGTGGCTTGTTGTATGTCAATCCGTCAGACGATGGGTGGGCCAGCCTCCGTCGCCAGAACCTCATTGCCGAGGCGGAGTTGATTGCCGACGTGTTCGAGGCCCATTTGATCAGACCTGACATAGATGCCCTTAATCAAGGCGATATCGAACCTATTCTGGGTGGGCTAAGTCGACGAAACGGTGCTGAAGTATACGTTTTTAATCAAGCCGGGACGTTGATCGCTGAGCGTGTCGCCACTTTGGGCATGGCTCCGGAAGATTCTGTCGAAAGACCTGTCATCAGCGAGTTACTCTCACGCCTCGGGAAAAGTGTGTCGTGGATGCTGGCCCTGGTTCAGGAGGACGAAGCGCCGCCGATATCTACTGTTGACCGGACGCGGATGATCGCAGGACAGATCTTGGCGACTGACGCGACCGCCACGTCTGATGTCGAGATGATCCTAAGCACTGACGGCGGCCAGAGATTCATCGTGGTCGCCCCGATTTTCCGAAATGGCCTTGGAATTGGTGCGGTTGGGCTGGTCCGGACCGAAATCGAGATAGACGCGCTGGAACGAGCGGACCGAGAACGCATGTACCGGATGTTTATTATCGCGACTCTGGTCTCTATCGGCCTAAGTCTGTTGCTGGCCTCAACCATTGCCACCCCGTTGACTGATCTCGCCGATGCGGCGGAACTTGGTCGCGAACGCAATCGGCGCAACGCCACGACCGGACGCATTCGTATTCCCGACCTTACCGCGCGACCGGACGAGATTGGCAGGCTTTCCGGCGCTTTACGGGGCATGGTTTCGGCGCTTTACGACAGGATCGACAGCAATGAACAATTTGCCGCGGACGTGTCGCATGAGATAAAAAACCCGCTGGCGTCATTGCGGTCTGCGGTCGGCACAATGCGCGTCGCAAAACGCGCCGATCAGCAGGAAAAATTGCTCGATGTGATCGAACACGACGTGCGCAGACTTGATCGACTGGTCAGTGACATTTCAAACGCATCCCGGCTGGACAGCGAGTTGGTCAAAGAAGAAGAGATCCAATTCAATTTATTGGAGACGCTTGGGACACTCGCAGAGTTTCTGGGCGAGGATGCGCGTCAGCGCGGGATCGAGTTTGTTGTTGATTTGCCGGACGTGCCAATTCACCTGCACGGGCTCGAAGCTCGTCTTGCGCAGGTTTTTGTCAATCTCATCACCAACGCAATCAGCTTTTGCGAGGATGGTGATGCGATCCGCATCTGGGCAAGACAACGAGAGAATAGAGTGCTTGTCGTCGTCGAAGATACCGGGCCAGGTATTCCGGAACAGGCGTTGACCCAGATATTCAAGCGGTTCTACTCTCAGCGACCGGACGGCGATTTCGGTAACAATTCGGGTCTCGGGCTGGCAATTTCCAAACAAATTGTAGAGGCGCATGACGGCGTTATCTGGGCGGAGAACATTCGCCCGACCGAAGCAGATATAACCTCAGAGCCGTCGGGCGCGCGGTTTGTTGTCGGGCTTCCAGTCTGATCCGCACCATTTCTATATGTGCTATTGCCGTCAGGCAGCCAATCCGCTTTCGTCACAACCGTCTCGAAAAGCGGTTGTGGTCCGAGCCGACCACACCGATTGTCATGTATTAGGGACCGCTGTTGCGAATTGAAGGCAAGCTTGCGTTATGAACAAACAGTCCACGATCCTGCATGCCTCGACAGTGTCACTCGGGAACAAAGGTGCGGTCTTCCTGGGGGCATCGGGGGCGGGAAAGTCCGGATTGGCACTGGAGATGATGGCGCTTGGGGCGCGACTCATTGCGGATGACCGAACGGAATTATGTCGTTGGGACGGTGCGGATGAAATTATTGCGCGCGCTCCGAAAGGTCTGCCGCCGTTGATCGAAGCCAGAGGCATAGGATTGTTGAATGCGCCCTTGGCAGGTTCGGTTCGTGTGGCGGTAGTGGTTGACCTTGACGAGACAGAAGGCCAACGTATGCCTGAACTGCGGAACACCTTGCTGCTTGGCCGGTACATTCCCCTTCTTCACAGGCCCGCGACCCCCCATTTTGCTGCGTCGCTTTATCACTATCTCATGTTTGGACGGAAAGATTGATATGGCTGCCCCTGACGCCGATACGCAAAGAGTGATCCTGGTCACCGGCCCGTCGGGTGCCGGCCGAACAACTGCGCTCAACGCGCTCGAAGATCTGGGCTTTGAAGCGATCGACAACCTGCCCCTTGGTCTGATCCCGCGGCTGATTGACGGCGTATCGCTGCGCCCGATGGCGTTGGGAATTGACGCAAGGGGGCGAGATTTCTCTCCGGAAGGCTTGTTGGGTTTGCAGGCGCGATTGTCCAACGATCAGCGGGTGACGGTCGAATTGCTGTATCTGGATTGTCGGGCAGAGGTTCTTCTGCGTCGATTCTCCGAAACACGCAGGCGCCATCCGCTATCGCCCGACGACGCACCGGGCGAAGGGGTCGCGCGCGAAATGGACATGTTGGCACCGGTGCGAAGTGGTGCGGACCTGTTGGTCGAAACCAGCGACCTGACGCCGCATGACCTGCGTGCGCAGGTGCAACGCTGGTTCGGATCCGAGACCGGGCAGGGTATGGCAGTCGCTTTGCATTCGTTCAGCTACAAGCGCGGGCTGCCGAACGGGCTGGACATGGTTTTTGATTGTCGTTTTCTGCACAACCCGTTCTGGCAGAAGGATCTGCGAAAACTGACAGGGCTGGACGCGGCGGTGTCAGACTATGTGAGCCGCGATGCGCGCCATGCCCCGTTCATTGAAAAGGTCACCGATCTTGTTGCTTTTGTGCTTCCGGCGACGGTCGAGGAAGGAAAGGCCCATTTTTCGGTCGGTTTCGGATGCACCGGCGGGCAACACCGATCCGTTGCCGTCACGGAATGCGTCGCCGCTGCCCTTGCGCTACAGGGCTGGCGGGTGTCAATAAGGCATCGCGAACTTGAACGTCTTGGCCTTGCGGCCGAAACGTCTCGCATCGTGAAAATTGGCGGAGAGGCCCGAAATTGATCGGCATCGTGATCGTTGCACATGGCGGACTGGCGAGAGAATATCTCGCGGCAGTCGAACATGTGGTTGGTGAATTGCAAGCTGTGCGGACGATCTCTATCGAGGCCGATCACAACCGTGCGGTCAAGCAATCCGAGATTTGTGCGGCAGCGGATGCCGTCGATCATGGCGATGGCGTGGTGGTCGTTACGGATATGTTCGGTGGGTCGCCTTCCAACCTGGCGCTTAAGGCATGTAAGCCAATGAACCGGCGCATTCTTTACGGTGCCAATCTGCCGATGTTGATCAAACTGGCAAAAAGTCGCCAAATGTCTGTTACCGATGCGGTTCGTTCGGCCCTGGAGGCCGGGCGAAAGTATATTGACAGTCAGAATATTTCTCTGGACTAGGGCGCATCATGTCAAACTTCATCCGTCGCACGCTTCAGGTCGTGAATGAAAAGGGGCTGCACGCCCGTGCCTCGGCCAAGCTGGTCGAAGTCGTGGAAGGCTTTGATGCCTCCGTAGAGGTCTGCAAGGATGGGATGAACGCATCCGGCGACAGCATCATGGGGCTTTTGATGTTGGCAGCCTCCAAAGGAAGCACTATTGAAGTCGAAATATCTGGCCCGGATGCCGGAGCGCTGGCAGATGCGGTGGAAGCTCTGGTTGCCGATCGGTTTGGCGAGGACATGTGACAGGCGTCCGGAAGGGAAATCCTGATTTGGTTGACAGCACGGAACCTCGGCCTGACATGATGCCGCGAAAGACTCGGCAATTGCTGGGGCAGGGAGACGGGACCAATCTCGCCGACCAACCCTATGATCGGCGCAGATTGTCTTATGCCAATACTTTTGACAGGGCGCTTCAGGTCAAAACCATACAGGTGATGGAACTTCTGACCGGCAAGCTTCGCTTGCTGCGTCGCATTCGCGAATTTGAAGGGATGGGCGTACCTGAAGGTCAGGCGTTCTGGAAGCAGGCGCTGGAAGTCATGGGAATAGAGCTTGCCACTCCCGCTGAACAGATCGCGCGTATCCCCAAAGAAGGCCCGCTTGTCATCACCGCGAACCATCCGCACGGCCTGATCGACGGGATGGTGTTGGCGGAACTGATTGGCCGAGTGCGGACCGACTACAAGATTCTCACCCGCTCGCTGCTGACAGGGGTCGGCGAGATCGAGCAATTCATGATCCCTGTGCCGTTTGCGCATGAGGCAGATGCGCTGCAACAAAACCTCGAAATGCGCAAACGTGCCATGCAGCATCTGAAGGATGGCGGCGTGGTCGTTCTGTTTCCGTCGGGGGTCGTGGCGTCGTCGCCGACCATGATGGGCGAAGCGGTGGAGGCCGACTGGAATCCGTTCACCGCCAAGATGATCCAAAGGTCCGAGGCGCGCGTTTTGCCGATCTATTTCCCCGGCTCCAATTCGCGTTGGTATCAGATGGCCAACCGCGTGTCGGCGACGCTTCGGCAGGGATTATTGCTTTATGAAGTCGTGCATGCGCTGGACAAGCCGCAAGCACCGGTCGTCGGGCATCCGATTGAACGGGATGCAATCCAGGACTGGGCCAGTAATCCGCGCGGTTTCGTTGGCTGGCTTCGCGAACAGACGCTGGCGCTAAGCAAATCCTGACCTGCGCTGGTCAGCGCGTCGGCACTGGCGTGTCGCCACGGTAGTCGTAGAAGCCGCGTTTGGTCTTGCGGCCCAGCCAGCCGGCTTCGACATATTTGGTCAGCAAAGGGCAGGGGCGATATTTCGTATCCGCCAGCCCGTCATGCAGCACGTTCATAATCGCAAGGCAGGTGTCGAGACCGATGAAATCCGCCAGTTCCAGCGGTCCCATCGGGTGATTGGCACCCAGTTTCATCGACTGGTCGATGGAGTTCACGTTTCCCACGCCTTCATACAGCGTGTAAACCGCTTCGTTGATCATCGGCACCAGAATGCGGTTGACGATGAATGCCGGGAAGTCTTCGGCGGAGGCCGAGGTTTTGCCCAGCTTTTCAACCACACCCAAGCAGGCATCATAGGTTTCGTCGTCGGTCGCGATCCCGCGGATCAGTTCGACCAACTGCATCACGGGCACCGGGTTCATAAAGTGGAAGCCCATGAATTTCTCGGGCCGATCCGTACGGCTGGCAAGCCGGGTGATCGAAATTGACGAGGTGTTGGAGGTCAGGATCGTGTGCGGTTCGAGATGCGGCAGCAATGCGTCAAAGATCTTTTGCTTGACCTCTTCGCGCTCTGTCGCGGCCTCGATCACAAGATCTGTTTTGCCTAGGTCTGTCAGTGCCATCGTCGTGCCGATCCGCGCCATCGCGGCGGCTTTCTCATCGGCAGAGATCTTTTCGCGGCTGACCTGCCGTTCAAGATTGCGGTCGATCAAGGCTACGGCCTTGTCCAACGCATCCTGATTGATGTCGTTGAGCAGCACCTCATATCCGGCAACCGCCAACACATGCGCGATGCCATTGCCCATCTGCCCCGCGCCCACAACTCCGATCCGCGTGATATCCATACTTGTCCGTCCTGGTGAAAATGCTGCGCCGCAATCATAGGCGCGCGCGGGAGGGGGGTGCAAGGGCAGGTGACTAAACTTCTTCTCAACTTCGCGCTTTAGCCAAATCACAACAGATTCAGGCGATTCTGTGTCCGGGTGAAAATAATGGTGGGTAAGATGACCTATGAAAGAGCGGGCCGAACTGGCCTGGAGTACTATCCGTGTCGGTATGACAATTCGCGCATCTTGTTCCGTGGTCCAAGACGACAGTTGCAAGGGGAGTATATCGCCTTTCTGGGCGGGACAGAGATCTATGGACGTTTTGTACGAGATCCGGTCCCCGTCCTTGTCGAAAAGTCGATAAACAGAACCTGCATCAATTTTGGAACGCCGAATGCCGGGCTGGATGTATATTTGAATGAACCGGTGGTGTTGCACGCAGCAGAGCAAGCTGCGGTGACCGTTCTTCAGGTGATGGGCGCGTCGAATATGTCCAACCGCTTCTATTCTGTGCATCCACGAAGAAACGATCGTTTCCTGAAGGCGTCCAGGTCGTTGCAAGAACTGTACAGCGAGGTCGACTTTACCGATTTCAATTTCAATCGGCATATGCTGCAAAGCCTTCAGCGTTTATCGGTGGAACGGTTTGAAATAGTGAAAGAGGAACTCCGCAACGCGTGGCTGGCCCGAATGCGGCACTTGCTGCTCTCGCTTCGCGGGCGGGCCGTCCTGTTATGGTTCGCCGAACATGCGCCAGAAAATTGTGATATCGCCAAGGACCAAGATCCGATGTTCGTGAACCGCGCGATGGTCGAGGCGATCCGCCCCCAAGCCGCGGACGTCATCGAAGTTGTCGCCAGTAAAGCAGCTCTTGAACGCCGTGCAGAGGGGATGGTCTTTGCCGAAACCGATCGTCTGGCCGTGGGGGAACTGATGGGGCCAATCGCGCATCAAGAGGCCGCCGCCGCCATCGCTCCGCGGCTGTCCCGGATGTTGGATGAATCGCAAAGTTAAGATGCATTTGCGATGGGCGTATATGACCCGCCCCGCATATTTTCGTCTATTGGCGAGGGCGTGTTAGGGGCCGGTCAAATCTGGCGGCAATTTCTGCGGCAACGGGTGCAAAAGAAGCCGTGTGCCAAGGGTGTTCAAACGCATATGATTTTTGCAGGCAGGACTTAGAAAGTTGGCGGAGTGCAGGCGCTGATGATCCGACAGATCGTGGTCCCGACGTTTCGAAAACGATGCGGTTCGCGGCTATCAAAGAGGTATCCCGCGCCGGGACCAAGGACTTTTACCACGTCACCAACGGTGACCTCTATCTGGCCCTCGATAACGATACCGGCCTCTTCGCCGATATGACTCAGAAGCTCGGGGCCGGTATCCGATTTTGGCGGATATGTTTCGTCAAGAAGTTGCAGCGCGTGGGTGCTGGCATTGCCCAACTGTCTCAGAGACACGGCGGCAGGCCCCGACTTTGGGGCTACTTCGATAAACTCTTCCGGCAAGTAAAATAGCTTGGGTTCGGTTGCTTCTTCGATATCGGCAAAAAACTCCGCGATGCTTATTGGAATCGCGTCGAGCAAACTCTTCAGCGAGGCCACCGAAGGGCTGGTCCGGTCCTTTTCGATAAGTGAAATCGTGCCGTTGGTAAGCCCCGCACGCGAGGCCAGCTCACGTTGGGAAAGGCCGTGAGCCTTGCGGATCGTCTGTAACCTCTTTCCGATATTCAAAAAATTCGTCCTTTTTTCGACAACTTAGCGCGAGCAGCCGACGTAATGAACTCAAAATTCGCTGAAGTCTTCTGGCATTTGGGCTACTCAAGTGAATTTTCGATGTTGCACCCAATCTGATGGCGAAGGTCAATTTCGGTTGACAGATATTTTAAACATAATAAGAGAATTTTAAACATCCAAATTGCAACCTGGGTCAAACCGGAAAGGGTCAAGAGATGGCTAGGACTGCGACCAGAAAAACGACGAAAGCTCCTGCGAAGGGCAAGCCCGCAATCGCTGTTGTTCCCGACGCAGGTTTGAGCAAGACCAATGACGCGTTGATAGCACGGCGTAACGCGTCCGTTGCGCGCGGTGTGGCGTCCGCAACGCCGATCTTTGCCAAACACGCGGAAAACGCCGAAATTTGGGACGTCGATGGCAATCGCTATCTCGATTTTGCGGGCGGAATCGCGGTGTTGAACACCGGACATCGTCATCCCAAAGTCATTGCCGCTGCCAAGGCCCAGGAAGATCACTACACGCATACCAGTTTTCAGGTTGTGCCATATGAGCCATATATTGCGCTGGCAGAGAAGCTGAACGCATTGGCACCGGGCGATTTTCCCAAGAAGTCGCTGTTGGTGACGACCGGTGCCGAGGCTGTCGAGAACGCGGTCAAGATCGCGCGCGCGGCAACCGGGCGCCCTGGCGTCATCGCCTTTACGGGCGGGTATCACGGCCGCACTTTGCTGACGCTTGGCATGACCGGAAAAGTCAGCCCTTACAAAAAGGACGTCGGTCCATTCCCGCCCGACATTTTCCGCGCGCCATTCCCGTCTGTTCGTGACGGTATCACCGTTCAGGATGCATTGACGGGGTTGCAAAACCTTTTCCTGACCGATGCCCAGCCCGAACGCATTGCAGCGATCATCATCGAACCCGTTTTGGGGGAAGGGGGCTATACGCCCGTGCCGTTCGAGATGCTGACTGCCCTGCGCGGGATTTGCGACAAACATGGCATCATGCTGATCGCAGACGAGATTCAGGCGGGTTTCGGACGTACCGGGACATGGTTCGCGATAGAGCATTCCGGTGTCGTTCCCGACCTCATCACCGTGGCAAAATCCATGGCAGGCGGCTATCCGATTGCCGGTGTCATTGGCCGTGCAGAGGTGATGGACGCGGTGATTCCCGGCGGGCTTGGCGGAACCTATGGCGGTAACCCGGTGGCTTGCGCTGCTGCCCTGGCGGCAATCGAGGCGATCGAAGAAGAAGGCTTGCTTGCGCGGTCAACCGCCCTGGGCGAGACGTTCCGCGCGCGGTTCGCCGAGATCGGTGCCCGCGTTGCGCCGTTCCGCATGTGGGACATTCGTGGCCTTGGCGCGATGCTGGCAGTAGAATTCGTCACCGATTTTGAAACCGCCACTCCTGATGCGGCGCTGACAAAATCCGTTGTCGCCCACGCATTGAAGCGCGGCCTGATCTTGTTGTCCTGCGGAATGCACGGCAATGCGTTGCGGATCATGGTGCCTTTGACCGCGTCAGACGAACTTGTCGAAGAGGGGCTGACGATCTTTGAGGCCGCGCTGAGCGATGCGATTGCAGAAGCCCAGGGCTGACCGGCCCGGATGAACCAGAAAAGGCGGGCATAAAGCCCGCCTTCCGTAATGGGGCGGGCCTCTGTCAAGGGTTTCGGGCAAGTCAAAAATCCCGGCGAAGATTTCATTCTTCACCGAGTTTTAAGGCACAAATTCAGAATCTTACTTTTTCTTTTTCACTGCATCCGCACGTCAGGACTGAAGGACACCCCCTGCACGGGCTTCGCTCTTCCGTCCGTAGTCAGCCTCATGGCTGCCACTCTATGCCTGGTCCAAATCTGATCCCTGGGTACCTATCTTTTACGCGTATTCAGCGTTAGCCGATAACTTGCGGGCTTCCGGCATCTCCAGGAACCTCGTCCCGGCAAGGGACCTCGTCGTACCTGTCGTCAGGTGCAGTGCGTTCCTCCGTCCGATCAAGTTCTGGAATTGTTTTACTCAGACCGTTGCCGGGGAGCTCTGCGCATGGCGGAATGGTGTGCCGTCTCGCCACATGCGGTGCAAAACAACGCCAATGCGCCGCGCAAGTGCAATCAAGGCCCGTTTCGATCCACGCCGATGGGCCACTCTGAGCGCCCAAGCCTGGAGCCAGTTTGGTGACCCACGGTGCATCAAGATCATCGCCGCTTGATACAAGGCCGTTCGAAGGCCTCGGTCGCCGGCTCGGGTGATCTGCCCGACAATGTCCATCTCTCCGGATTGAGTGCGCCTCGGCGTCAGCCCCACCCACGGACCAACATCCTTCGATCGCACAAACCGGGTCGGATCGTCGATCGCGGATTTGACCGTCAGGGCGACGATCCGACCGACGCCCGGCATCGTCATCATCAGACGGCAAACGTCGTCTTGTTTTGCCAGATCCGCGATTGTCGCATCCAATTCAGCCAACTCGGCGCGCAACTGCGCACGCGCGCGCAAAAGGGCCTCTGTCGACGCCGACAGGATTTCATTTTGCTCAACCAATTCCCTCACCCGGGCCTCGTACCTGATCCGGGTGACATGCCCGAGCTTCAGACCGAAGTTCCGCAGAACACCACGCATAGAAAGCTCGAGGTTGATGATCACCTGTTGAACTGATTTTCTCGCCGTCAACAGAGCGCGGATTTCCTGAGAGGACACAGATTTGCGGTGTACGGGCCTGTACCATCCCATTTGAAGCAACCGCGCAATCCCCTGAGCATCGCGCCTGTCGGTTTTGATCGGCATAGCTTTCAAGGCGGCCTTCACCAACCGCGTTTCCATCAAAACCACGTCAAAGCCGGCCTCTTCGATGCCCCTGCTCAGCCATTGGGACAGTGGTCCGGCTTCGAGCCCAATTGCATCGACCGCGTAAGGTAATGACGTCATCGCACGCACCAGCGCCTCAGGCTCGCTGGCTGCCTCCAACTCCTCAACAACCTTCCCTTGCGGCCCCAGCACACAAATCGCCGTGCTTGCCAGAGATACATCCAATCCGATAAATACATTCATGTCGTTGCCCTTCTATTCTTAGGAATTGAGGCGCATGGAAACATACGACCTCGTAGACGCGCAGCAGGCGCATCAAGGGCAACGGCACTTCAGATCATGCTGACAAACAAGCGAAACGTGCTCGATTCGCCGAAAGCCCCATTACGGCATCTTTTTCCTTTCGGAGGCGGAAGTATCTGGCTTCACAGCCTCGACAGATACCCCGGATGTTAAAAATATTGCACACCCATGCAGAAAAAATGTGAATTTGGTTGCAGGACTGGTCTGGAGTCGCCAAACTCCAAGTCCAGTTGCCAAGTGCGGACATTTCGCTTTCAAATGAGGGAAGTAGGATCACCAGGATAGCGCGAGCGTATAACGGACGTGCCAAGCCTTCCGGAGAGAAGGCGGACAGGATTGCGACGAACCGGGAGAAGATTATGAGAGCTTATCGCTCTATCAGAAACCAGTCTGATGCAGACTGCAAACTTGACGCAGATACGTTGCGCAACTTTTGCAGGTCACCGGTTTCCGACTTGGTTTTGAGGGCGTAGTACATGCGCGAGCCAGAGTTTGTTATCGTCCGGTCCGGACCACTCTGCGAGCATGGAGATCTATGTAAATGACCCCTTTTGCCATTGCCGGCGTGCAGATGTACGTCAACCCATTGCAGCCCAATGTCGACGGTATGCTGCAACGTCTCGACGTTCTCATGGCCCGCTTTCCCTGGACACAAATGGTGTTGTTCAGCGAATTGGCACCTTTTGGCCCGCTTGAAAAATTCAAACTTGCACAAGAAAACGAGACCATTGACCGGTTTTGCGAGGCTGCCCGTCGCCATAAGGTCTGGCTGATCCCCGGCTCGATGTTTCTGACCCATCCGGTAAATGGCAAAGTCTACAATACGTCTTTGGTCATCAACCCGGATGGGCAGGTTATTCGCCGCTACGCCAAGATGTTCCCGTTCTTGCCCTATGAGGCGGGCATCGCCGCGGGAACGGAGTTTTGCGTGTTCGACGTACCTGAAATTGGGCGTTTCGGACTGTCGATTTGTTATGATATGTGGTTTCCGGAGACGACGCGCCAACTGACAAGTCAGGGCGTCGAGGTGCTGTTGCATCCGGTTCTGACCGGCACCACGGACCGCGACGCGGAACTGGCAATCGCGCGTGCGACGGCGGCACAGTTCCAGTGCTATGTCTTTGATGTGAACGGCTTGGGGGCTGGTGGGGTTGGGAAATCCTGTGTGGTCGATCCGACGTCATTGGTGTTGCACCAGTCGGCTGGGCAGGAAGACATGTTCCCGATCGAGGTTGATCTGTCGATGGTGCGCCGTCAGCGTGAAACCGGAATGAAGGGGCTGGGTCAGGTACTCAAAAGCTTCCGCGATCGGTCCACGGATTTTTCGGTCTATGACCGGACCAGCGGCACCGATGCATTTCTCAATACGCTGGGACCGCTTGAGATTCCGCAACAGGGATCGCGGGCCGGTTTGCATGTAGACGTACCAACCGGGAACGACACTGAGCTTGATGGCGGGCACCCTGACTTCGGACTGGGGAAAGCGGCGTTGCCGGAGAGATTATTAGGTGGCTAGGGCAATCTGACGTCGCGGTCGCGCTGCGGACAAAGGATCTTGTTCTGGCCCTCGTGGCAGGAGAGAGACCTATGGATTCCGTAAGCGACTACTATTCCGCGACTCAATTGCGTTCCGACAGGTGGAGCGCCCTGCGAGATGCGATCACGTCCATCTCGCGAGAAACAACTGTCAAGAAAGCCAATGCTTTAAAGGCCACGGTCACTTCATTATTCGATTCCTTGGCCGTCATTGAACCCTATTGGGCTTTTCCGGGCATGGCGGCGTTCGACCACATGCGCCGCCAGTTCGAGCACGGAAATTATGACGACGTTGGCTTTACCGTCCGGCGGGTGACGCGCGCCCTGACAACGGGTGCATATCGTCGCCGCACGATCCCTCTGGACCGTGACAGTGTGGATGATGAAGAGCATAATGACGAGGCGATGCTGTCGCCAGAAGCTCGGGCGATGACACGGCCCTATTTCGAAGTGCTGATCGTTGACGATGTAAGTGATCAACAGGAACGCTGGCTAAGGTCCAACGTCAGCCGTATGCGCCGCCCTGAAGACCCGTTCCATTATGAAGCAGTGGTTGTTCCCAGTCTTGAGGATGCTTTGATTGCGGTTCTGTTCAATCACAACATCCAAGCAATCGTCGTGCGGCCGGGCCTGACCCTGAAATCGAAAAACGACAACGAAATACTTGCGAAATATCTGCGTAACGCCAGCGAAGCAAACGAACTGGATGGAACGCAGCCAGAGGATTATGGTCCAGAACTGTGCAGGCTGATTGATCGGGTACGGCCCGAGCTTGATGCCTATCTGGTCACGGAACGCTCGGTCGAGGAGATCGCTGGCCTGGATTTGGGAATCTGTCGCCGGGTCTTTTACAATCAAGAAGATTTTATGGAACTGCACCTGAATATCCTTCGGGGTGTGGGCGCACGCAACAAGACGCCTTTCTTCAATGCACTTGTTGAATATTCCAAACAGCCAACCGGTGTGTTCCACGCCATGCCGATCAGCCGCGGCAAGTCGATAACCCGCTCCCACTGGATTCAGGATATGGGGGCGTTTTACGGGCCGAATATCTTCTTGGCCGAAACCTCGGCAACGTCGGGTGGGCTGGACAGCCTTCTGGAACCGCAGGGCCCGATCAAGGAAGCGCAGGAACTCGCCAGTCGCGCCTTCGGGTCAAAGCAAACCTTCTTTGCGACCAACGGGACATCGACTTGCAACAAGATTGTCGTGCAGGCGCTGGTGCGCCCCGGCGACATCGTACTGGTCGACCGGGACTGCCACAAATCCCACCATTACGGCATGGTTCTGGCAGGGGCGGAGGTTGTCTACCTCGACAGTTATCCGCTGAATGAATATTCGATGTACGGGGCTGTGCCGCTTCGTGAAATCAAGCACCAACTGCTGGAGTTGAAAGCCGCCGGGAAGCTGGACCGGGTGCGGATGCTGTTGCTGACCAACTGCACGTTTGATGGTTTGGTCTATAATGTCGAGCGCGTGATGGAGGAATGTCTGGCAATCAAGCCGGACCTCGTATTCCTTTGGGATGAGGCGTGGTTCGCCTTCGCGCGTTTCAGCCCGACATATCGTCGGCGCACCGCAATGCGTACCGCAAACGATCTGCGGACCCGCTTGCGGACCGAAGAGCACAAGTCGAATTACGAGGCACAGCAGCAAGAATTGCTTGATGCGCCCGACGAGGAATGGCTGGACACCCGGCTTATCGCACCTCCCAATGCGCGGATCAGGGCGTATTCCACGCAATCGACGCATAAGACGCTGACATCCCTCCGGCAGGGGTCCATGATCCACGTCAACGATCAGGATTTCAAAGGCGAGGTGGAGCAATCGTTCCACGAGGCCTACATGACCCATACGTCCACTTCGCCGAACTATCAGATCATCGCGTCTCTGGATGTTGGGCGGCGTCAGGTTGAACTCGAAGGATTTGAATTCGTTCAGCGACAAGTCGAAGCTGCAATGTCGATGCGCAAAGCTATCAGCAGCCACCCTTTGCTTCAGAAATATTTCAAGGTGTTGACCGCTGGCGACATGATCCCGGACCATCATCGTCAAAGCGGTGTGACCAGCTATTTCGATAGTGACCAGGGCTGGACCGACATGTGGGACTGCTGGGAGCAAGACGATTTCGTTCTGGACGCCACGCGCGTGACCCTTGCCGTCGGCGGCACGGGTTGGGACGGCGATACGTTCAAGAATGATGTCCTGATGGATAAATACGGAATCCAGATCAACAAAACCTCGCGTAATACGGTTCTGTTTATGACCAATATAGGGACGACGCGATCATCGGTCGCCTATCTGATTGAAGTTCTGGTCGAGATTGCCAAGGAGTTGGACGAACTTCTGGACGATGCGTCCAAAATGGAACGGCTGTCTTTTGACAAAAGGGTCAAGAACCTGACCGAAAACTACCCGCCATTGCCCGATTTCAGTCGGTTTCACGATGCATTCCGGCCCGACAATGTGACACCCGAAGGGGATATTCGGACAGCCTATTACCTAAGCTACGATGAAAAAAACTGCGACTACCTGGAATTGGATGGCACACTGAAAGAGGCGCTGGATTCAGGAAGGGAAGTCGTCTCGGCCAGCTTCATTATTCCCTATCCGCCCGGCTTTCCGATATTGGTGCCTGGGCAGGTTATTTCTCAGGAAATATTGGCATTCATGCGCGCGCTTGATGTCAATGAGATCCATGGATACCGCGCCGATCTGGGTCTGCGGGTCTTCACCTCGGAAGCGTTGGAAACTTTGTCGGAATCCAAACACCAGAAAACTGCCGCTGAATAAGGAAGGAATATAGGAATGGCCATTGTGCTTAGGAATATTTCGGAGATACGCCGCTTCTTTCACCGGAATGAAGATCCGATCTACTTTATTTCCGCGACGAACTTCAACCTTCTGGGATTGGACGAATGGGTCAAGAATTTCAAATATATCTGCTATATTGATTGTTACGGCGGCAAGCATCCAAACGTGTTTTGTCCGTCCGAACAGCCGCATGCGGAATTCCAGTCCATCGAGGATATAAACAACTACCTGTTGCAGCATAAAGAGGTCATCGACTTCATCAAGCGGCGCGGGGGAAAGCCCAAGTTTGTCTTCCTGATGTTCGACGAGGAAACAGAGCGTCTGTCCAAGGAGCTTGGCGCCGATGTCTGGTTCCCGAAAGCCAAACTGCGCACGGCAATGGACAACAAGATCGAGACTGTCCGCATCGGCAACAAGGCCGGGGTTCCGTCCGTGCCGAACGTTTTGGCCGAGGTGAAATCCTATGAGGATCTGCAAAAGACCTGCGAAAAGGCGGGTATCGGGCACGATCTGGTTCTGCAATCGGCCTTTGGCGACAGCGGCCATACAACTTTCTTCATCAAGTCCGAAGCTGATTTCCGCCGACATGAGCATGAGATCATAGGCGAAGGCGAGATCAAGATCATGAAGCGGATCGATTGCCGTGGTTCGGCGATCGAGGCGTGTGCCACGAAAGAAGGCACGATTGTTGGGCCGTTGATGACAGAACTTGTCGGTTTCAGTGATCTGACGCCATACCGGGGCGGCTGGTGTGGCAATGAAATCCTGTCGACCGCGTTCCCGCCAAAGGTGCGCCAAAAGGCGCGCGAGTTGACCTTCAAATTCGGTGAGCAACTCCGCAAGGAAGGGTATCGCGGCTACTTTGAACTGGATTTCCTGATCGACAAGAAAACCGGGGACTTGTGGTTGGGCGAATTGAATCCGCGTATCACAGGGGCGTCGTCCATGACCAACCACGCCGCCTTTGCCCATGCCGACGCGCCGCTGTTCCTGTTCCATCTGCTTGAGTTCTCCAAGAAGAAATTCAGCCTTGATACGACAGAGTTGAATGATCGTTGGGCCGACCCTGACATGATCGACAGTTGGTCGCAGATGGTCATCAAACACACGGTTGACGAGGTTGATATATGCACCGCGGCACCTGAGACCGGCATCTACAAGATGCTGGAAGATGGTCGGGTGGTCTTTGACCGGTTTGACTATCACCGTCGTGCCGTGGAATCCGAAAACGAGGCATTCTTCTTGCAGATCATGCAGCCGGGATCTTACCGCTATGAGGGTGCCGATATCGGTATCCTGGTGACGCGCGGGCGCTCCATGACAAAGGGATTTGCGCTGAACGAGCGCGCCAAGAAGTGGATTCACGGCATCAAGCAAACTGTTGAAGGCAAGCCGTTGCCCGTGGCGGATGCAGGTCCGGCCGTCGCCGATCCTGCTTTCAAGATCCTGTAAGGGATGTGTGATGCTTTGGCGCGCGCTTAGCGAAGATCTGCCCGGTCCCAAATGGGCCGGGCTCTTCGCGGAATACTGGCCGGATTACAGGCGTTGGTGGTTGAAAGAAGGCGACGCCGCCCGGCCAAGCTATCTCGAAAGCAGGCGCGCGCTTCTAACCCATATGCCGGAAATCGTGCCGCTTTATGATGAACTGTGCGAATTGGCCGGTGGCGGCGATCAGGCCGCACGGTTCCTGAGCTTCTATGACCCGCCGCCCTACCTGTCGGGGTGCAGTCAGGCAATCTGGACGGGGCAAGAGCCGGTCCTCGTACGCAACTATGACTATGACCCAAACGCGTTTGACAGCCTTGTGCTGAAAACCGCCTGGCAGGGCAGGGGCGTGATCGGCACCTCTGACGGGCTTTGGGGGCTGGTTGACGGGATGAACGACGCGGGATTGTCTATCTCGCTGACATTTGGCGGCAGGCGCGTGATTGGCGACGGTTTTGGCGTGCCGATCATTCTGCGCTACATTCTGCAAACCTGTGAGACGACCGGAGAGGCCGGTAAGGCCCTGGCACGCCTGCCAACGCATATGAGCTATAATGTGACGGTTCTGGATGCCAAGCGTCAGTATCTGACGGCGATGATGGCACCCGACAGACCGGCGATCATCACGCATGCCGCGGTTGCGACAAACCATCAGGAAAACGTCGAGTGGATAAGTCATGCGCGATTCACCGCGACGGTCGAGCGTGAGCGTTTCCTTCTTCAACGCCTGACGCTGCACCGTGACCCGGAGGATAAATTCATAGGTGCATTCCTGCGTCCGCCGCTCTATTCGACAGCGTTCGATGTTGGTTTCGGCACGCTTTACACGGCAGTCTATCGCCCACGTTTGGGCGAAATGGAAATTCGCTGGCCCGGAACGGTGTGGCCGCAGTCGTTTGCAAATTTTCAGGAAGGCGGGCGCAGAGTGCGCATTCCCGGTGCCGCCTGACGCCGGCTTATACATTCACAGGCAAGCAGAGGTTTTTTAGCGAAGCCCTGCGGCCGGTGCATGTTCCGATGGTGTGAGGGCGCGCTCAGCTTTGAAAACTGGAGAAATCAAGCTGCATTCTTATACCACAAAGGGCCGACGATGCCTCGCCGACCCTTTGCATTTTTTCCGCCTGACTGAGGATGATCCCTTCAGACAGTATGGCACTCTGTCAGAGCTTTTCTGTCAGTTCCGGGACAGCATCGAACAGGTCGGCGACAAGACCAAAATCCGCGACCTGGAAAATAGGCGCTTCTTCGTCCTTGTTGATGGCGACGATCACCTTGCTGTCCTTCATGCCGGCCAAGTGCTGGATCGCCCCTGAAATGCCGACTGCAATGTAAAGATCCGGTGCCACGACCTTGCCCGTCTGGCCCACCTGCCAGTCGTTGGGGGCGTAGCCGGAATCGACGGCGGCACGGGACGCGCCCACGGCAGCACCCAGCTTGTCTGCCAGCTTTTCGATCATGGCGAAGTTCTCTTCCGAACCGATGCCGCGACCACCCGAAACGACAACGCCGGCCGAGGTCAGATCGGGACGGTCGCTTTCGGCCACCTTGTCCTCGACCCATTCGGACAGGCCGGGATTGTCTGTCGCAGAGATATTCTCGACTGCGGCGGCGTCCTGACTGCCAGCCGCATCAAAGGTCGATGTCCGGAAAGAGATTACCTTGGTCGCGTCCGCGGATTTCACTGTCTGGATGGCGTTGCCGGCATAGATCGGACGCTCGAAAGTGGACCCGTCAACAACGCCGGACACATCGGTCAGCACCATCACGTCCAGAAGCGCCGCAACGCGGGGCAGGATGTTTTTCGCGTCCGTGGTGGCGGGGGCAACGATATGTTCATAATCGCCCGCCAGGCTGACGATCAGGGCGGCGGTCGCTTCTGCCAGGCGGTGGCCAAGGCTGGCATCTTCGGCGCAAAGCACCTTGGCCACGCCGTCGATCTTTGCGGCGGCTTCTGCTGCGGTGGCGGCCGTGGCCCCAACACAAAGCGCCGTCACGTCGCCTAGCGATTGGGCGGCGGTTACGGCCTTGGCGGTGGCGTCCAGCGCCAGTTCGCCGTCATTCACTTCGGCAAGGAGAAGAACAGCCATTACACAGCCCCCACTTCTTTGAGTTTCGCAACAAGTTCGTCGACCGACCCCACCTTGATGCCGGCAGCACGCTCTGCCGGTTCCGAGGTCTTGACGACCTCAAGCCGCGGCGCGCAATCGACGCCGTAATCGGCGGCGGTCTTCTCGTCCATCGGCTTTTTCTTGGCCTTCATGATGTTGGGCAGCGAGGCATAGCGCGGTTCGTTCAGGCGCAGGTCCACGGTGACAATGGCAGGCATCTTGACCTTGATGGTCTGCAAGCCGCCATCCACTTCGCGCGTGACATTGGCATGGTCGCCGTCGATCTCCAGCTTGGAAGCAAAGGTCGCCTGCGACCAGCCCAACAGCGCCGAGACCATCTGGCCGGTGGCGTTCATGTCATTGTCGATCGCCTGCTTGCCGCAAAGCACAAGGCCCGGCTGCTCTTCTTCCACGATCTTCGCAAGGATCTTGGCAACGGCGAGCGGTTCGATATCGGTGTGCACGTCATCGGCGGCGATCACCAGAATGGCGCGGTCGGCCCCCATCGCCAGCGCGGTACGCAGGGTTTCCTGGCTTTGCTTCACGCCGATGCTGACGGCGATGATTTCATCTGCCTTGCCTGCTTCCTTGAGGCGGATTGCCTCTTCCACGGCAATTTCGTCGAAGGGGTTCATCGACATCTTCACATTGGCAAGATCGACACCCGAACCGTCCGCCTTCACACGAACTTTCACGTTATAGTCGATCACGCGCTTGACCGGCACAAGGACCTTCATCGGCGTAGCTCTCCTTTTGATGATCAGCCGCCCGATGGACGGCCTTTGAAGACTTCTTTGCGGTTGATAGCGGCTCTGAACGCGGGGAAACAGGCCAAAATCGTCCCGTTAGCGCCAACCTACGTCGGGTTTTTGAAGCAGAGCCCCGACAGCGATACCGTGTTGTGCGCAAATTTTGGTGTTCAGTCCGTCAGTTGAAGCGATTGTCTCTGGGAAAGCCGCGCGGGGCCATGCGGCCGGATCCTGCGCGCTTTCCGATCCAGTCGCCAAGATCGGATTCGGTGCGTGTGCGCCCTGCGGGGTCGCGCCACGAGAGCCCTTCTGCCAAGGTGAACGTTGTGGCGTCGGACAGTCCCCCGTCCTTGAATTTCTGTAGCCGGACGCCCTTGCCGCGCGCCATTTCGGGCAGTTCGTCCAGCGGGAAGACCAGCACTTTGCGGTTTTCACCCACCACGGCGACATGATCGCCGCTGACGGGTTTGCACACCAGCGCGCGTGTGTCACCACGGACGTTCAGCACCTGTTTGCCGCTGCGGGTCTGGGCCAGAACTTCGGCCTCGGGCACCACAAATCCGTCGCCCGCGGTGGAGGCGACAAGCAGCTTGTTGTCGGGTTTGTGGATAAACAGATCGACGATTTCGGCCTCGTTGGGCAGATCGACCATCAGGCGCAGCGGTTCGCCCATACCCCGCCCACCGGGCAGGTTTGCGCCGGACACGGTGTAGAACCGTCCAGTTGATCCAAAAACAAGCAGCCGGTCCGTCGTTTCCGCGTGGAAGATGAACCGTGGCCCATCGCCATCCTTGAATTTCAGCTCGCGGGTCAGGTCGATATGGCCGGTCATGGCGCGAATCCAGCCCATCTGCGAACACACGACGGTGATTGGCTCGCGCTCGATCATCGCTTCAAGCGGGACATCGGGCGTGTCGGTGGCCTCGGCAAAGGTGGTCCGGCGGGCACCGCCTTCGTAATCCTTGCCAAACGCTTTTTTCGTTGCGCGCAGTTGGTCGGAAATTTGTGCCCATTGCAGGCTGTCATCTTGCAGCAGATCCTCCAGCCCGGCGCGTTCCTCCATCAGCGTGTCGCGTTCGCGGACCAGTTCCATTTCCTCAAGGCGACGCAGGCTGCGCAGACGCATGTTGAGGATCGCCTCGGCCTGCACTTCGGTCAGGCCTAGTCCGTCATCACTCGCGGCAGGCGGCGGGACATAATCGTTCTGATCGGTGGCACGCACGAAGGTCCGGCTCCAATCCTCGCGCATCAGCGCGGATTTGGGGTCGTCATCATAGCGGATGATGTCGATCACACGGTCGAGGTTGAGGAAGGCGACGATCAAGCCCTCCAGAACCTCCAGCCGGTGGTCGATCTTTTCCATCCGGTGCTGGCTGCGGCGGATCAGAACCTCGCGGCGGAAGTCCAGAAAGGCACGCAGCACCTCTTTCATCGAGCAGACCTTGGGCGTCAGCCCGTCGATCAGCACGTTCATGTTGAGGCTGAAGCGGACCTCAAGGTCGGAACTGCGGAACAGCATTCCCATCAGCACATCCGCGTCCACATTCTTGGACCGAGGTTCCAGCACCATACGAATGTCATCGGCGGATTCGTCGCGGATATCGGCGAGGATCGGGATTTTCTTGGTCTGGATCAGCTCTGCAATGCGTTCGACCAGCTTGGATTTCTGAACCTGATAGGGGATTTCGGTGACGATCACCTGCCATTGGCCACGGCCCAGATCCTCGATATGCCAGCGGCACCGCAGACGGAATGACCCGCGCCCGGTGCGGTAGGCCTGCGCGATATTGTCGGACGGTTCGACCAGTACGCCGCCCGTCGGAAAGTCGGGGCCGGGCACATATTGCAGCAAGGTATCGTCGCGGGCGTCGGGCGTGCGGATCAGATGCAGACAGGCATCCACCAGTTCGGCGATATTATGCGGCGGAATGTTCGTCGCCATGCCCACGGCGATGCCGGATGATCCGTTGGCCAGCAGGTTCGGGAAGGTCGCGGGCAGCACGACAGGTTCGGTCAGGGTGCCATCGTAGTTGTCGCGGAAATCAACGGCGTTTTCGTTCAGACCTTGCAGCAAAGCCTCGGAAACAACGGTCAGCCGTGCTTCGGTGTAGCGGCTGGCGGCGGGGTTGTCGCCGTCGATATTGCCGAAATTGCCCTGACCATCGACCAGCGGATAGCGCACGTTGAAATCCTGCGCCAAGCGCGCCATCGCATCGTAAATCGCGGAATCGCCGTGCGGATGATAGTTGCCCATCACGTCGCCAGAGATCTTTGCGGATTTCCGATACCCCCCGGTGGAGGTCAGCCGCAACTCGCGCATTGCGAACAGGATGCGTCGGTGAACCGGCTTCAGCCCGTCACGCGCATCGGGCAATGCGCGGTGCATGATCGTGCTCAGCGCATAAGTCAGGTATCGATCGCCAATCGCTCTGCGCAGCGGTTCTGCGAGATCGCGGGGGGTTATCTTGTTGTCGTTATCACCGTCATCCATAGATGATGTGATAGCCGTGCGAAATGACAGGGTAAAGCTGTGCCGGGGAATTTTCGCGAGATTTACACATCTGAATACAGGGCGAATCGTCTATAATCGGACACACGGCGGAATGTGTCGCTGTTTTTAAGTGGTTTTAACAGTCCGAAGAGCGGTTCGATGGTACGATTTATGATGCTGACATTTGCGGTGCTTGGTTGGGGCTTTTACGAGCTGAGTGGCGGGCCGGACTTCGTGCCCGAAACTGTGAAATCCGATCCGAGGGTTGAGATAAGCAGCGTCGCGCGCGCTGATATATCCGCAGCAGAGCTGTTATCCGTCGCTCCGGCAAACGGAAATGCCTCGTCAATGGCTGCACGGGGCCAGGCCGCCCAGTCCGGGGGCGTACGGCTGACGTCGTTTTCTTCGCCCGAGATGCCTGCCGAACTGACACGTCAGGACAAGGCGAATCACGCTCGGCGCGCGACGACGCTTGTGCCTCTTGATGTGCGCAGGCCCGTCGTAGATTCAGAAATAGCAACGGCTGCGGTCTCCGACGTCGGTATGGACATCCGCGTTGTGAACGGCGATCGCGTCAACATGCGCAATGGTCCCGGCACCAACTTTAGCGTGCTTGGCACGCTGGAGCGTGGCGTGGCGGTGGAGGTGCTGCAAGAAACGGGTGGTGGCTGGGTCAAGCTGCGCGTTGCCGACACAGGTCGCGTCGGCTGGATGGCGGGGTTCCTCCTGTCATCGGCTGATTGATGCCATCGCGGACGCAAAGCTGCCCCCGTTCGATTGCGTCTGCATGACGAATGCACTAGCCCCACCGCAACGTCGCGCGAGTAGGCCATGCCCAGAAAATCCATCCTCATTACCGGCTGCTCTTCGGGGATCGGCTATGACGCCGCACATGCCTTGCGCGACGCCGGCTGGCAGGTTTTTGCCTCGTGCCGGCAAGAGGCCGATTGCGCGCAACTGATCTCGGAAGGGTTCGCATCGCCGCGTATCGACTATGCCGACCCGGAAAGCATCGTTCTGGGCCTGTCAGAAGTGCTGGAGGCGACAGACGGAACGCTTGACGCGCTGTTCAACAACGGCGCTTTCGCCACGCCCGGCGCTGTCGAGGATCTGCCACGCGGCGCGTTGCAGGAGATATTCGAAACCAATGTGTTTGGTGTCCACGAGTTGACGACACTGGTTCTGCCGATCATGCGGGCGCAAGGGCAGGGACGGATCATCAACTGCTCTTCCGTGCTGGGGCTGGTGACGGCCCCATGGCGGGGGGCTTATGTGGCGTCGAAATTCGCGCTTGAAGGATTGACCGATTCGCAACGGATCGAAATGCGCGACACTGACATCAAGGTGATCCTGATAGAGCCGGGTCCGATCGCCACGCCCTTCCGGAAGAACTCGATTCCACATTTCGAACGCTGGGTGGACTGGGAAAACTCTGCTCGCGCGGCGCAATATCGCGACACGCTTTTGAAACGGCTGTACGAAGATGATGGGCCGACGCCGTTCGAATTGCCCCCGGCCGCGGTGTCCAAAGTGCTGATGCGCGCCTTGGATGCGCGCAGGCCGCGTGCACGCTATGCCGTCACCGTGCCGACCCGTGCGATGGCGTTTCTGCGCCGCATTCTGCCGGTTCGGATGCTGGATGCGCTGCTTTCACGCGGGTAGTGCGCCCGATTAGGCATTCGCTTTTGCGCAGATTTGGCCTACATCGGCGTGAATATCCTGATGCGAGGGCGATATGACCAAGGATCCATTCTTCATAGTGATCGTCGTGGTGATGGCTGCGGTTGTCTTGATCCTGATGACCGGGATCGGAGGCTTCGCAAAGGGCGGAGAGTTCAACAAGAAACATGCCAACCGGATCATGCGCTACCGGATCGTCGCCCAGTTTGTGGCGGTGGTACTGATCCTGATCTTCGTGTGGCTAAGACGATAGGGGCAGACCGATGGTGGTATTGAACAAGATTTACACCAAGACTGGCGACAAGGGCGAAACCGCATTGGGCAACGGCGCGCGGGTGGCCAAACATTCGATGCGTGTGACAGCCTATGGCACGGTGGACGAGTTGAACTCGGTTCTGGGTGTGGCACGGCTGCATGCTGATGATGATCTGGACGCGCTGCTGCGACGTATCCAGAACGACCTGTTCGATCTTGGGGCCGATCTGTGCCGCCCCGACATGGAAAAAGACGCGGAATCCGAATACCCGCCCTTGCGGATAGTGGATGCACAAGTGTCACGGCTGGAGGCCGAGATCGACGGCATGAACGCCGATCTTGCACCGCTTCGCAGCTTTATCCTTCCCGGCGGCAGCGCGCTTTCGGCGCATCTGCACATGTGCCGCACCGTGTCGCGCCGTGCCGAGCGACTGGCGGTTGAACTTGCCGCGGCAGAGCAGGTCAATCCGGCAGCGGTAAAATATCTCAACCGCCTGTCTGATTGGTTTTTCGTCGCCGCCCGCCGCGCCAACGACAACGGTGCCCAGGATGTCTTGTGGGTTCCGGGGGCAAATCGCTGAAAGTGACGGCACGTCCAGTGGACGTGTCGGCCCCCGGAAGCGCCGCAAGGCGCAGGCCCGAAGGGCGGGGGAAAATCGCTGACAGGCGTAGCTGCGGCGATTAATGGCGGCGCCTTGTCAGACCGGTTCAGCCTCCAGCCAGACCCCGCCTTCGGGGCGCAGCGTAAGGATCATGACCGGATCGGGCGCACGCCCTTTGACAGACGTAAAGCGGAAGCCTGCCAGTAGGGTGGCGAGGATCAGAACGGCCTCCTGCAAGGCGAAACTGGCACCGATGCAAATGCGGGGGCCGTCGCCGAACGGCAGGTAGGCATACCGGTCGATTTTGCCGCCATCGGCCCATCGGTCAGGGCGAAACGCATCCGGATCGTCCCAGAGTTGATGGTGCCGGTGCAAAGCATAGATCGGGACCATCACAGTATCGCCGGGGCGGATCTTCCGTCCGCACAATTCATCGGCCTGCCGAGCGGTGCGCGACACCAGCGCTGCGGGCGGATACAAACGCAAGGCCTCGTCCACGATGCGCCGGATCAGCCCAAGCTTGGGGATGTCGCCGGCCTCAAAGCCCGTCCGTCCCCCAAGAACACGCTGCGCCTCTGCCCGCGCCTCGTCCTGAACGGCCGGATCGAACGCACAAAGGTAAAGCGACCAGGACAGCGCCAGTGCGGTGGTTTCGTGCCCCGCGACGATGAATGTCAGAAGGTTGTCGCGCATCTCGGCGGTGTTCATTCGTCGCCCGGTATCCGGGTCTTCGCCCGCAAGCAGCAGGTCCAGAAGGTCCGGGACGCCGGTGCTTTGCCGCGCCGCGCGCGCTTCAATCGCGCGATCCGCCAGCGATTTCGTGTCCTTCATCGCTTTCCCGGAAATCAGCCGCCCCGGCCGCGGGATCCAGTCCGGCAGCCCGAACAGATCAAACAGCGAGACTTTTCCGGCTTCGGAGATATATTGCTCGATCGCGTCATGCACCGCGCCGCGGTCGATCCCCTGATCGTCGGAAAACGTCACCTCGGAGATGACATCGAATGTGGTCGCGACCATCTCGTCATACATATTGACGGCGCGACCCTGCTGGGCCAGCAAGCGGCCCAGCGTGCGCCCGGCTGCATCGGTCATCACAGGCGCCAGATTGGATACGTTGCGGTGCGAAAAGGCGGGTGCCGTGGCGCGTCGCTGCCAGCGCCAATGCGCACCTTCCGCGATAAACAGAGATTCGCCAATCGCCGGACGTAGCAGGTTTTTTGTCACATCCGATTTCGGATAATTGTCCAGCTTTTCAAGAAGGATCCGCCGCAACGCGCCCGGATCCATCACCATGTGCCAACGCTTGCCCGTGCGCCCGGAGACCATCGGTTGTCTTGTGGCAATGTCGGGGATGATCGACAACAGGTTGGTGCGCGCCGCGCGCAGGCTGGCCAGCACGCCCATCGGCTGGGTCACGAGCGGAACACGCACCGGAAGCGCGGCCTGTGTCTTGACGCCCAAAGGGGGCTGTATAGCTGGCATCCGTCACCTCATTTCTGCATCAGATATAGGTGTCCGGGGCCGGACTGCAAACAGCGGCGCATTGCGTGCGGGCCATGTGTCAGGTAACCCGGTCGGACAAGATGTTCCAAGTCGAGGTAGCCTTCATGTTCCGACCCTTCATCCTGTCGCTTATCGCCTGTGTGGGGTTGGCGGCCTGTGGCGATGCCACACGCGACCTGAAAGACCGGCCCGATCCGTTGGGTGATTTCAGCCTTGGTTTCGTCGCAGCGGCCGCCCCGTCGCCGCAAAAGCTGTTGGTGTCGCGGGCTGCAACGTCCGAGGAATGGGTCAAGGTGGTCGAAGAGGCGTATCTGCAACGCTTTGGCCGGTTTGAGGGCGAAAAGCGCTATAATATGGGGCTGAGAGTCGAGGCCTATTCATTGCCGCCGCCCTTGGTGCCGGGCAAATCGGCTGTGCAGATCGCCGTGACGGTCTGGGATGACGCCGCCGCCAGCAAGCTGAATGACAAGCCAGAGCCCATTGCCGTCATCAAGGTTTTCGAAACCCGGCTGGCCTCCTCTCGCGAAGAGTCGATGAAAGCGCTTGCCGAGGAGGCGGCGTTGGAAACCGAAAAGTGGTTGCGCGCGCAACAGGCAGAGCAGGGCTGGTTCGGCGGGCCGGTATCCGAGAGCGAAGACACCATGGCCAGCGCCGCTGTTGCAGAAAACGCCGTGACTGACGGGACCGTCGCGGTGGGCGACCCTGAGATGGGGCAGGCAGCGGCCACCGGTAACTGACGCTTGATTTCCCTGTCTTGATTCACTACATCGCCCGCGATGCAACTCGGGTTGATATGACCCCCCAATAGACGAGGCGCCTGAAGGTATGGCAAAGGAAAAGTTTGAGCGTTCCAAGCCGCATTGCAACATTGGCACGATTGGCCATGTGGACCACGGCAAGACGACGCTGACGGCTGCGATCACGAAATATTACGGTGACTTTCAGGCGTATGACCAGATTGACGGTGCGCCCGAAGAAAAGGCGCGCGGGATCACGATCTCGACCGCGCATGTCGAGTATGAGACCGAGAACCGCCATTACGCGCATGTCGACTGCCCCGGCCACGCTGACTATGTGAAAAACATGATCACCGGTGCGGCGCAGATGGATGGCGCGATCCTGGTTGTGAACGCCGCTGACGGCCCGATGCCCCAGACGCGCGAGCACATCCTGCTGGGCCGCCAGGTTGGCATCCCCGCGATGGTCGTGTTCCTGAACAAGGTTGACCAGGTCGACGACGAAGAACTGCTTGAGCTGGTCGAGATGGAAGTGCGCGAGCTTCTGTCGGATTATGACTATCCGGGCGACGATATTCCGATCATCGCCGGTTCGGCCCTGGCCGCTCTGGAAGGTCGCGACAACGCGATCGGCGAAGACAAGATCAAGGAACTGATGGCGGCTGTCGACGAGTACATCCCCCAGCCCGCGCGCGCCGTGGACCAGCCCTTCCTGATGCCGATCGAGGACGTGTTCTCGATTTCCGGCCGCGGGACGGTTGTGACCGGCCGTGTCGAGCGCGGCGTTGTGAACGTTGGCGACGAGCTTGAAATCGTTGGCATTCGCGACACGCGCAAGACGACCTGCACCGGTGTGGAAATGTTCCGCAAGCTGCTGGATCGTGGTGAAGCGGGCGACAACATCGGCGCCCTGCTGCGCGGCATCGACCGTGAAGGCGTCGAGCGTGGTCAGGTTCTGTGTAAGCCGGGTTCCGTGAAGCCACACACCAAGTTCGAGGCAGAAGCCTATATCCTGACCAAGGACGAAGGTGGCCGTCACACGCCGTTCTTCGCCAACTACCGTCCGCAGTTCTACTTCCGCACGACGGATGTGACCGGCACGGTTGTTCTTCCCGAAGGCACCGAAATGGTGATGCCGGGCGACAACCTGAAGTTCGAAGTTGAACTGATCGCGCCGATCGCGATGGAAGAAAAGCTGCGCTTCGCCATCCGCGAAGGCGGCCGCACGGTCGGCTCCGGCGTCGTCTCGAAAATCATCGAGTAATCAAACTGACTGCGCGGGGAGAAAACAATCCTCCCCGCAGGGTTCGACG
>NZ_QJSD01000001.1 GCF_003313245.1 Primorskyibacter marinus | reverse complement strand
GCCGCGCGCGAAGCCATTGGCTTAGCGCAGCGCGCGGCCGGGCTGGCGGCCACCGCGGCTCTTCGTAGTCTGAGGCTGTTCAAAGACCGACGACAACGAAGGAGAACACGATGACCAACCCCATAATCGACCTTCCGGGGGTGATCGCCAAGAGCGATGACGCGGATTTTCTGCGCGATCTGATCCAGGACGCCGCGCAGCGGCTTATGGACATCGAAGTGGCCGCTGTCTGCGGTGCCGCGCATGGCGAGCGCAGCCCGGACCGCGAGAACCAGCGTAATGGCTATCGGCCGCGACAGTGGGACACCCGGGCGGGGACCATCGGTCTGAACATCCCGAAGCTGCGTAAAGGCAGTTACTTCCCGACCTTTCTCGAGCCGCGCAGGACCGCCGAGAAAGCGCTGATGGCGGTGAGCCAAGAGGCCTATATCCAAGGCGTCTCCACCCGCGCGGTGGATGACCTGGTGCGCGCCATGGGGTTGACCGGCACTTCGAAGAGCCAGGTGTCGCGGCTGTGCGAGGAGATCCACTGCCCGGCAGGGCATCGCGCAGCGATGGCTCGAGAGGGACGAGCGGGTGCAGGCGTTCCTGAACCGCCCCCTCGAGGGCGATTGGCCCTTTCTCTGGCTGGACGCCACCTATGTAAAGCTGCGCGAGGGCGGGCGGATCGTATCCATGGCGGTGATAGTGGCCGTGGCGGTCAACACCGACGGGCGGCGTGAGATCCTCGGCATCACCGTCATGCCATCCGAGGCCGAGACCTTCTGGGCCGACTTCCTGCGCTCGCTGACCCGGCGCGGACTGCGAGGCATCCAGATGGTCCTCAGCGATGCACATGAAGGCCTCAAGGCCGCTGCGCGCAAGGTCCTGGGTGCTGCTGGGTGCTGGATCGCAGCGCTGCTGGGTGCATTTCCAGCGCAACCTGCTGGCCCGGGTGAGCAAGACCAACAAACCGGTGGTCAGCGCCGTGGTGAAGACCGTATTCGCCGAAAAGGACCGCGACCAGGCCCATCTGCGCTGGCGCGAGGTCGCTGACAGCCTGCGTGACCGGTTCCGCGATGTCGCCGAGCTGATGGACGAGGCCGAGCATGACGTGCTGGCCTACATGGCCTACGACGAGAGCCTGCGCTCAAAGTTGCACAGCACCAACCCCTTGGAACGCGTCAACAAGGAGATCAAGCGGCGCACCAATGTCGTCGGCATCTTCCCCAACCGCGAGGCCGTCATCCGGCTCGTCGGGGCGCTCATGCTGGAGCAAAATGATGAGTGGGCCGTCTCTCGCCGCTACATGCCGGTGGAAATGCTGAACGCCGTGTGCAAACATGATGAGGAGACGGCCATGATCGCCGCTCAGTGAACGAGCAACACCAGCTATGAAGAGGCAGGTGGACGCCAGTTCCTACACCACCCCCCGGGACACGACCCGTTCTCCAAACTCAAAGCCCATCTGCGCCGCATCGGTGCGCGATCATTCACAGGATTGTTTCAAGCGCTCAGCAAAATCTGTGACCTCTACACACCGCAAGAATGTTGGAACTATTTTCGTGAGGCCGGATATGCTTCTATGTAAACTGGAATTGCTTTAGAGTGGGTTTGTCAAATATATATCCACCCAAGAGATAGAGCGCGGCGCGCTCCGCACCTTTTGCCGCGCATGGTGGATTCAAGCCTGCGCCACCATGCGGCATTCCAGCGCGAATTGCGTCGTCTTCATGCGGTCGGTGTTGTAGAAGGCCCATTTCGGCTGCACGTCGTGAATTACGTTGACCATGCGGGCGCGGGGGCCGAGGCCGAGCAGAAAGCCGTATGCTTTATAGATCGTCGAGATCAAAATCGTCGATCATCCTCTCGGGATAAGTTGACGCAATGAAGGCTTCATCCGCTCGGGGCGGCACCATTTTTTGCCAACGTCACCCGGAAACGCATGGGAGGATCCTCGCTCCAGGATCACTCTTTCTTTGTTGACGGAAGAACCACGCCGAACAGGCCGGCGTGGACGGCACCGGACACTGACGTGCGCTGCGATCCGTGCAGCAAAGTCGTTTGCCCGACATAAAATCGTCGTCCTGTTGCAGCAACCGCGCGGGGCGCTCTGATCCTGGTGCCGGTGCGATTGCCGCTGTTGCAACGTGCGGTGTCTCCGAATTGGCCTTCGAGGGGGCTATCCCTCCATCGCCTCCAATTCGTCTATGAAACCTTCGATCATGCTCAGGCCCTTGTCCCAGAAGGCGGGGTCGCTGGCATCGAGGCCGAAGGGTTCGAGAAGCTCCTTATGGTGCTTGGAACCGCCCGCTTTCAGCATGTCGAAATACTTTTCCTGAAAGCCTTCGGGGTTTTCTTCGTAGACGGCATAGAGGGCGTTCACCAACCCGTCACCGAACGCATAGGCGTAGACATAGAAGGGTGAATGCACGAAATGGGGAATGTAAGCCCAGAACGTCTCGTATCCCTCCATGAACTCGAACCCTTCGCCAAGGCTTTCGGCCTGTACCGACATCCACAATGCGTTGATGTCATCAGGGGTCAGTTCGCCACCGCGCCGCGCCTCGTGCAGCTTGCATTCAAAGTCGTAAAAGGCGATCTGACGGACGACCGTGTTGATCATGTCCTCGACCTTGCCGGCCAGCAGGATCTTGCGCTCCTGATCGGTCTTGGCGTTGTCCAGCATCCGGCGGAAGGTCAGCATCTCGCCAAACACGCTTGCCGTTTCGGCCAGCGTCAGCGGGGTAGAGGACAGCATCTCGCCCTGACCCGCGGCAAGCACCTGATGCACGCCGTGGCCCAGCTCATGCGCCAGTGTCATCACATCGCGTGGTTTGCCAAGGTAGTTAAGCATCACATAGGGGTGCACGTCGGTCACGGTGGGATGCGCAAACGCACCCGGTGCCTTGCCTGGCTTCACGCCCGCGTCGATCCAGCCCTTGTCAAAGAAGGGCTGCGCGATCTCGGCCATGCGTGGATCAAATCCGGCATAGGCGTTCATCACCGTGTCGCGGGCGTCGTCCCAGCCCACGGTGCGGGTTTCTTCCATGGGCAGGGGCGCATTGCGATCCCAGACCTGCATGACGTCCAGCCCCAGCCACTTGCGCTTAAGCTCGTAATAGCGGTGCGACAGGCGCGGATAGGCCGCGACCACCGCGTTACGCAGCGCCTCGACCACCTCTGGTTCGACATGGTTTGAAAGGTGCCGACCGGTCTGTGCGGTGGGCATGCCCCGCCAGCGATCAAGGATTTCTTTCTCCTTGGCCTGCGTGTTGTGGACGCGGGCGAAGATCTTGATGTTTTCGGAAAAGACACGGGCCAATTCGCGCGATGCGGCCTCACGTTTGCTGCGGTCCTGTTCGGTCAGCAGGTTCAGCGTGCTTTCGATATTCAGCGCGTCGCCGTCGATCTCGAACTCAAGGCTTGCAATGGTTTCGTCGAACAGCCGTTCCCACGCATCGCCGACTACGCCCAGATCATGCAGGAATTTTTCCAATTCGTCCGAAAGCTGATAGGGCTTCATCGCGCGGATGCGGTCAAAAACCGGCTTGTAGCGGGCGAGGTCGTCGTTTCCCGCGAACAGCGTGTCGAGATGGCCGTCGTCCAGACGGTTCAGCTCCAGCGTGAAGAACACCAGCGGGGTGGAGTAGTTCACGACCTTTTCCTGCAAATCGGACAGGAATTTCGCGCGCTCGGCATCGGTGGTCAGCTGGTAATAGCGCAGGCCCGCATAGGACATCAGCCGTCCGGCTGTGGTGTCGATCTTCTCGTTCCGCAATACGCAATTCAGAAAACCTGCCGCGTCCAGCGTGGCCAGCTTGCCTTCGTAATCGGCAGCGAAACTGGCGCAGGCCTGTTCCAGCCAATCCAGATCGCGCTTGATCTCGGGCGCATCGGGGGCAGAGTACAGATCCGTCAGATCCCATTCCGGCAGCTTGCCGAGATCTTTGCCTCCGGCGGTTGCATTGGCGTCGAAAACGGGGCGGACGGTCATGAAGCTCTCCTTGGACTATGCTGACTGGCAGGTAAGGCGACTTGTCACATAGGTGCAAGGGGGCGCGGGCGAAAGGGGGTCAGTAGATCGAAAGCGTCAGTCCGAACTGCTCTGCGGCAGGCGAGGGGAAAAGCTGGACGACAAAAACCCGGTATGTCTGTCGGCTGGTGACGAAACTGTAATCGGTTTGGCAATCGGCAAGGCCCACAACGCTGAAGCAGGCATTGTTGCTGCCCGAAAGCTGCAATCGCGCCGTCTGTCCGTTCCCCGTACCAAAAGTATAGCATTGCGGCGCGCCGTCAGAGACCACGCCGCCGACGCCACCGGAATAAGCACCCTTGGCAAAGCGGATTTCGGGGCAGCTTTGTGCCGAGGCCATGCTGGCAGAGGCGATAAGAGCGAAGATTGCGGCGATGAAAATGCGCGTCATGAAAATCCTGTCTGGGCTACGGCTTGGAGCAATATCGCGAAGTTTGCCTGATTTCGCAGATTCGTACAAATACCGTGTCACTCATAGGTGGCCAGAAGCGCCTTGAGGTCATCCAGCGTATTGGCCTCTGCCAGTGGTTTGTCGCGTCGCCAGCGGGACATGCGTGGAAACCGCAGGGCAATCCCGGATTTGTGGCGCGGGCTGGCATGGATGCCCTCAAAGGCGATCTCGAATACATGATGCGGTTTGACCTGCCGGACGGGGCCAAAGCGTTGCTGGGTGTTCTTGCGCACCCAGGCTGTGATCTGGCGAAATTCCTCGTCGGTGAGGCCGGAATAGGCCTTGGTGAAGGGAACAAGTTCGTTGCCGCTCCAGACGGCGAAGGTGAAATCGGTAAACAGGTTGGCGCGCCGACCATGGCCTTGCTGGGCGTAGATCATCACCGCGTCCACCGTCAGCGGGTCCAGCTTCCATTTCCACCAATCGCCCTTCTTGCGGCCAGACAGATATGGGCTGTCCAGACGTTTCAGCATCACGCCCTCTGCGCGTTCGTCGCGCGCCATGGCGCGTATCTCTGCCAGTGCCTGCCAGGTGTCGAAGGCGATGGGGCGCGACAGGCGCAGCGGTGCCTCGGCCGGGGTCTGGTCCAGCAGATCGTCCAGCGCCGCGCGGCGGGTGGACAAGGGGTCCGTGCGCATGTCGCGGCCTTCATGTTCCAGCAGATCATAGGCCACCAGAACGACCGGGGCCTCGGCCAGCAGTTTCTTGGGCACGGTCTTGCGCCCGATCCGTTTTTGCAGCGTGCCAAAGGGCAGAGGGCCGTTATCCCAGGCCAGCACCTCGCCATCCAGCACGGTGCCGTCGGGCAGGAAATCCAAAGCGCGGGCAAATTCGGGAAAGCGCTCTGTCATCAACTCTTCGCCGCGCGACCAAAGGTGATGGGTGCCGCCGCGCAGGACCAACTGGCCGCGAATGCCGTCCCATTTCCATTCCGCCTGCCAGTCCCCGGGCGGGCCCAGATCCTCGGGCACAGCGTCCAACTGATAGGCAAGGTAGAACGGATAGGGGCGCGAGGCGTCGGCCTCTGCATCCTCCGCCTCGATCAGCGCGTGCCAAGTGGTCGTGTCGGCGCGCCATTTGCCCATCAGCCGCAGCGCAATCTCTGCCTCGTCACGGCCCAAAGCAGCGGCGATGGCGCGTGTCATCAATTTCTGGCTGACCCCGATGCGAAATCCGCCGGTGATCAGCTTGTTGAACAGCAGCCGTTCGGTCGCGTCCAACTGGTCCCACGCGTCCAGGATCTGGTCCTTGCGGGCCTCGGGTGGCAGGTCGTGCAGGCGCTGGAGTTGCGCAATCCAATGCGACAGGGGCAGGTCCGTCGCCCGGCCGGGCGGAGGCAGGATCAGCGCGATGGTTTCGGCCAGATCGCCGACGATGGGATAACTTTCTTCCAGCAGCCAAAGCGGCAGGCCCGCGCGTTCGGCCGCCCATTCGCGCAATTGTGTCGTGGTCACGGCGCGGCGTGGGCGACGGCCTGTAAACAGCGCCACGGTCCACAGCTTTTCGGTATCGGGCACCTCGCGCAGATAGGCGGTCAGCGCGGCGGTCTTTTCCTTGGTCCGGGTGGTGCGGTCGATGGCGTTGAAGAGTGCTGCGAAGGATTTCATACCGTGCCATCCTCGGCATCATCGCTGCCAAATTCCGTGGGAACGACGCTTGCGTTATAGCCCTGTTCCCTCAGCCATCGCGCGAAGATGTCCGTGTAACCATGCGTGGTATATATGTTTTCTGCACAGGTTTCCGCGATGGCCCTGTTCAGCGCGGGCCAGTCGGCATGGTCCGAGACGACAAAACCCCGGTCAGCGGCGCGCCGCCTGCGGACCCCGCGCATCCGCATCCATCCCGAGGCAAACCCGGTGGAAACCGCCCCGAAACGCCGCATCCAGTCAGAGCCGAGCGCGGCAGGCGGTGCCACGACCAGCGCGCCCGGAAACTCCTTGAGATCAAGGTCGGGCGTCACATGATGGGTCCGGGGAAGGGGCAATCCCTGATCGCGCAGAACCTGTGTCGTGGTTTCCACCGCGCCATGGGTCAGGATCGGGCCAATTTCCGCATCCAGCATGGCCAGCAACCGCTGTGCCTTGCCCAGCGAATAGGCCCCCAGAACCGGCGTCCGGTCCGCGGCGACGCTGTCGCGCCACCATGCATTCAGCTCTGCCGAGACCTGCGCCTGCGGCACCCATGTGAAGACCGGCAGGCCAAAGGTGCATTCGGTGATGAAACTGTGACAACGCACCGGCTCGAACGGTTCCGACAGCCCGTCGTTTTCCAGCTTGTAATCGCCCGATGCGACCCAGACCTCGCCGCCGACCTCCACCCGGATTTGCGCAGAGCCGGGCACATGGCCTGCGGGATGAAACGAAACGGTTGCCCCGCCGATCTTGCGCCGTTCGCCGAAACATATCGTGTCCAGCGTGATCGCGCCCAGTCGGTGACGCAATACCGGGGCGGCTGCCTGTGTCGCCAGATAACGGGCGTGACCGGGGCGGGCATGGTCGGCATGGCCATGGGTGATCAGCGCCCGGTCCACCGGGTGCCAGGGGTCGATGTGGAAATCGCCTGCGGGGCAGTAGATGCCGCGATCGGTGAAGCAGAGTACTTTGTCAGCCATATCGCGATGATAGGGCGCGCGGATCAAAGCGCCAGAGCCGTTGGTGCTGTCAGGGGGTCAGGCGGTCAGGCGGGATTTGTCGCGCGCTGACGCTTTGCTGAAATGCGCCGTTAGCGCGTCGGCGATCATGCTGCGCATATCGCGGGTATCCATCATGATTTCATGTTCGCCATCTTCGATCACGCGCAGCGTGCCGTTCGGCCAGCGGGACATGCGCTGATGGATGCGTGGCATATCGACGATGCGTTCGTTGCTGCCCACGAAGGTCAGGCAGGGCTGCGGCGGCGAGGGCAGGCGGGACAGTGCCAGCGTTTCGCGCAAAGCTTCGTGCAGCCAGTTCAGGCTGGGGCCGCCCAGTTGCAATTCCGGATGGGCGGTGACCTGGCGCCGCATATAGTCGAACATTTCGGGATCGCGGGTCAGAAGATTGCCCTCGAACGGTTCGGTGGCGACATAGCTGCCCGCGCCGGTGCCGGGCGCGTAGGAATCGCCAAGGCCGAAAATTCCACTGCCCCAGCCAAGCGCCCATGCCGCGGGGCGGGTATAGGCCTTCATGCGGATCCCCCACATCGGCCCGGAAAAGCTGGCAGAGGCAAAAGGCAGGTCGCGCAACAACCCGCGCAGCCCGATGCAGCCGCCCATGGAATGCGCCAGCATGTGCAGCGGCTGCGGCAGGTCCAGCGCCTTGGCGGCGGCGACCATCGCATCGAGATCTTTCTGGTAGTCGTCGAAGGTCAGGACATGGCCGCGGCGCGGATCGCCCAGCAACCGATCCGCCAGCCCCTGTCCGCGCCAGTCGATGCACAGCACGTCAAAGCCGCGCTCAACCAGATCACGGGCGGTGCGGCCGTATTTTTCGATATATTCGGTGCGGCCCGGCATCAGCAGGATCGTGCCTTGCGCCTTGGCAATGGCCGGCCAATGCGCCAGTCGGATGCGCAGCCCGTCAGCCGTAGTGACCCAGAAGACATGCGCGTCCTCCGGGCCCTCGGCTATTGCAGCAAAATAAGGGGCTGCTTGCATTTTCATCAGGACAGAACCGCCCCCAGTTTCATCGCCTGACCCATATCGCCATCGACGGCGAGTTTGCCGGACATGAACGCAGCCGTCGGGTTCAGATCCCCTTCGAGGATCTGCTGAAAGGTTTCGGCATCCGCGGTCAGTGTGACCTCGGCTTCTTCTTCGGCGGCGCGTGCGCCATTGCCGTCGATCATGATCGACCCTTCGCCTTCAATGTCGAAACGCGCCGAGCCGTCAAAGCCTTCGCCGCCCAGCCGTTTGTTCAATGCTGCCACCGCAGCTTCGGTTACATCGCTCATTTTCACTCTCCTCCAATTGATGATCGCGCGGGTGGTAAATTCTCGCGCATACGCTACACTCTGGAGTGTTATGAGCAGCATTCTCTCAAGACTCAAACATACCGTGGCGACACTTTCCGTCACAGTCATGTTTTCCATACCTGCCGGGGCGGAAACCGCGCGGGTTGATGATCTTTTGTCCGAGCTGGCAACCGCCTCTGCGCAAGAAGCGGCCGGGATTGTGCGGGAGATTCGGCTGGAATGGTCCAAATCCGGGTCCGCCGCGATGGATCTTCTGCTCAAACGCGGTCGTGATGCGCTTGCGGCGGGGAAGTTCACGCTGGCCATCGAACATCTGACGGCCCTGACCGATCATGCGCCGGAATTCGCCGAAGGGTGGAGCAATCTGGCACTGGCCTATTATCAGGCAGATCTTCTTGGCCCCAGTGTCTACGCGCTGGAACGCACGCTTGCGCTGAATCCACGGCACTTCGGCGCGATCAAGGGGCTTGGCGCAGTGTTCGAACAATTGGACGAACCGGCAAAGGCGGTTGCGGCCTATAGAAAGCTGCTGGACATTCATCCGCAGGATCCCGAAGTTCTGGAAGCGGTCGAACGGCTTGAAATTCAGGTCACCGGCCAGAATATCTGAACCGACTATCTGATAGTTTCTGAAGGAAGACGCATGGCCGAGCCATCCCGCACCGTGGCCGTGCTGGGTCCGACCAACACCGGCAAGACGCATTACGCCATCGAACGCATGCTCGGGCACCGGACGGGCGTGATCGGCCTGCCGCTGCGGCTTCTTGCGCGCGAAGTCTATGACCGCATCGTCGGTATTCGTGGACCATCAGTGGTGGCGCTGGTGACCGGCGAAGAGCGCATCGTGCCGCCCCGAGCGAAATACTGGGTGTGCACGGTCGAGGCGATGCCAGAGGGCATGGGTGTCGATTTTGCGGCTATAGACGAGATCCAGCTTTGCGCCGATCCAGAGCGCGGCCATGTCTTCACCGACCGGTTGCTACGAATGCGCGGCCTGCACGAGACCCTGTTTCTGGGGGCCGACACGATGCGCGGTGCGATTGCCGAATTGGTGCCGGGCGTGCAATTCGTGCGTCGTGAGCGGTTGAGCCAACTGTCCTATGCGGGTTCCAAGAAGATCAGCCGGTTGCAGGCGCGCAGCGCGATCGTCGGGTTTTCCGTTGAAAACGTTTATGCCATTGCGGAATTGATCCGCCGCCAGAAAGGCGGCGCTGCGGTGGTCATGGGCGCGCTGTCGCCGCGCACCCGCAACGCGCAGGTCGAGCTGTACCAGAATGGCGATGTCGATTACCTTGTGGCGACCGATGCGATTGGCATGGGGTTGAACCTGGACATCAACCATGTCGCGTTCTCGGCCCTGTCGAAATTCGATGGCCGCCGGATGCGGCCGCTTGCGCCCAATGAGCTGGCCCAGATCGCGGGTCGGGCCGGGCGCGGCATGAGCCATGGATCGTTCGGCGTGACAGGCGAGGCCGGCCCGCTGCCCGATGAGGTGGTCGAATCGATCTGCAATCATCGCTTCACGCCCCTGCGCAAGCTGACCTGGCGCAATTCGGACCTGCGTTTCGGAACGCTCGACACGCTGATCACGTCGCTGGAGGTCGCGCCAACCGATGACCGGCTGGTCAGGGCACGCGAGGCGGATGACCTCGGCGCACTCAAGACATTGGTGCAAAGCGCCGAGGTTGCGGCGCGCGCCTCTGATCCGGCCTCGGTCCGGCTGCTATGGGATGTTTGCCGCATTCCCGATTTCCGTGGCATAAGTCATGCGGAACATGCGAGCCTTTTGGAAGTTATCTTCGGATACCTGCATCAGCGTGGGTCTGTGCCGGATGACTGGATGGCCCGGCAGGTAAAGCGCATTGACAGGACCGATGGTGACATCGACACCTTGTCGAAACGATTGGCATATATCCGCACATGGACATATGTCGCGCAGCGCGGCGGCTGGGTTGATGACAATAGCCATTGGCGTGAGCGCACGCGGGCTGTAGAAGACAGGCTATCTGACGCTCTGCACGAGCGTCTGACACAAAGATTTGTTGATCGGCGGACATCTATCCTGTTGCGCCGGTTGAAACAGAAGGAGGCCCTTTTGGCCGAAGTGAACGACAAGGGCGAAGTGACCGTCGAGGGTGAATTCGTAGGGCGGCTGGAAGGGTTTCGCTTCCGGCAGGACAAGGATGCCAGCGGGCAAGAGGCGAAGATGCTGAAAAGCGCCGGGCTTCAGGCGTTGGCACCGCATTTCCATCTGCGCGCGGACCGTTTCTACAACGCGCCCGATACAGAGATCGACTTTACCGAACAGGGCGGGTTGATGTGGGGCGATCAGGCCGTGGGCAAACTTGCCGCGTCCGACGATCCGCTCAAGCCGCGCGTGGCGGTCTTTGTCGATGACGAGGCCGGGCCGGATGTTGCGCAGAAGGTGGAACGCCGCCTGCAACACTTCATCGACCGCAAGGTCGCCGCATTGTTCGAACCGCTTCTGAACCTCAAGAATGACGAGGCGCTGACCGGGCTTGCGCGCGGCTTTGCCTTCCGCATGGTCGAGGCCTTGGGCGTATTGCCCCGCGCCGAAGTCGCCGACGAGGTCAAATCGCTGGATCAGGACGCGCGCGGCGCATTGCGCAAGCACGGGCTGCGTTTTGGCCAGTTCACCATCTTCATGCCTTTGTTGCTGAAGCCCGCGCCGACGCGGTTGCGTCTGGTGTTGTGGAGCCTTGCCAACGGGATGGACGAGTTTCCCGAAGCGCCGCCGCCGGGTCTGGTGACGGTGCCCAACACGGCAGGGACGCCTGCGGTGCATCATACGATTTCGGGCTACCGCGCGGCGGGCGCACGGGCGATCCGTATCGACATGCTGGAACGGCTGGCCGACATGCTGCGCGCCGAGGACAGCCGGGGCGGGTTCGAAGCCAAGGCCGACATGCTCTCGATCACCGGGATGACCCTGGAACAGTTCGCCGACCTCATGCAGGGGCTGGGCTACAACGCGGTCAAAGGTGAGCGGCAGAAGGTGAAACCGGCCGATGCCGTGGTGCCGGGTGCCGAAGCAGCCGAGACGCCCGACGCCGACACGCCGGTGATGGATGTGGCGCAAGATGCCGCGCCCGGTGCTGTCATCGACGCGCCGCAGGAACCAACCGCTGCCGATATTGTGCCGCAGGTCGATGCGGTCGAAGACGATGGCGTGGCCCCCGTGGCCGAAGCGCCGATTGATCCCGCGGGCACCCCCGAGGAAACGCCGGTTGTGCCGGAAGTCGCTTCCGAGGAAGTGCCGACCGGCACCGCCCCCGACGCGGCGGTGGATACGCCGGAGACAGAGGTGTTCTACACCTTCACCTGGGGCCGCAAACGCGACAACTCCCGCGGCCAGAACCCGCGCCGTGAGGGTGGAGGCCGCAACGCCAAACCGAAATCGGCGGATGGTGGCGGTGGGCGTGGCCAGCAGGGCAAACCGCGCGGCAAGGGTGGCCCCAAGGGCAAGCCGCGCCGTGGCGATGGGACAAAGACCTATCAGGCCCGTCCCGAGAAGAAAGATCGCATCGACCCCGACAACCCGTTTGCAGCCGCGCTGATGGGGTTGAAGGACAAGAGCTGAGGTGAGCGATCCGGCGCAAAAGCTGCGCGTCGACAAATGGCTTTGGCATGCGCGATTCTTCAAGACGCGCAGCCTTGCCGCCAAGACCGTGACCGGCGGGGCTGTGCGACTGAACGGCACACGCCTCGCCAAATCGGCGGTTCTGGTCGGATCGGGGGACGTGCTGACCTTCGCCAAAGGCGATCGGGTTTGCGTGGTGCGCGTTCTGGAAATCGGCACCCGGCGCGGACCGGCGTCCGAGGCTCAGGCGCTTTACGAGGATCTCAGTCCACCGCCGCCGCCACGGGTGGAAAAACCGTCCGTTCCGCGTTTCGACGGTGGCGGACGGCCCACAAAAAAGGACCGTCGCAAGATGGATCAATCTCGCCGGGATGCGCTTGAATGATCCGTCCGGCTGCTCTAGCTAGACAGTGAATTCGCTGAAACAGGGGCTTTCCATGACCTATGTGGTGACCGACAACTGCATTGCCTGCAAATATACCGATTGCGTCGAGGTCTGCCCGGTGGATTGTTTCTACGAGGGCGAGAACATGCTTGTCATCCATCCTGACGAATGCATCGATTGCGGCGTCTGCGAACCCGAATGCCCGGCAGATGCGATCCGCCCGGACACAGAGCCGGAGATGGAGAAATGGGTTGAGTTCAACCGCAAATACTCCGAAGCTTGGCCGGTCATCATCACCAAGAAAGACCAGCTGCCCGAGGCCGAGGAACGCGACGGCGAGGAAGGCAAGCTGGAGAAGTATTTCTCGGAAGAGGCAGGCGAGGGCGGTTGAGCTGATTCGGCCCGCGCGGTCAGATTCTACAGTAATTTGATCAGATTTTTGTCACTTAAGGCATTGATCTGATTGAAACCAGTGAGCCTTGCATGGGTGCCCGCTTTGATAGGCGGGTTTTTTATGTTATGTTGGTCACAATGAAGCAAACACACTCCCGTCACCGGACAAATCTGTTTCCGGTGATTTAGAACGATCAATTCGAAACGGGTCAAGGGAACAGTTGCTGTTCCCCGCCCGTTTTCCTGCGCCCATGGCAGGGCGAACCTGTGAGGAAGAACTGAATGACAAAAAGCAAGAAATCCGAGTTTCGTCCCAATGAATATGTGGTTTATCCGGCCCATGGCGTTGGCCAGATCGTCTCGATCGAAGAGCAGGAAATCGCTGGTCTTTCGCTGGAACTTTTCGTGATCTCGTTTGAAAAAGACAAGATGACGCTGCGGGTGCCGACGCATAAGGCGACCGAAATCGGGATGCGCTCGCTCAGCTCGCCTGATGTGATCAATCAGGCAATGAAGACGTTGCGGGGCAAGGCGAAGGTCAAGCGCGCAATGTGGTCGCGCCGTGCGCAGGAATATGAACAGAAGATCAACTCTGGTGATCTGATCGCGATTGCAGAGGTTGTTCGTGACCTGCATCGCGGCGACGACCAGCGCGAGCAAAGCTATTCCGAGCGTCAGCTTTATGAGGCCGCGCTGGAGCGGCTGACCCGCGAGGTTGCTGCCGTGTCCGGCGAAGATGAGCTGGCCGCTGCCAAGCAGGTTGACGACGTTCTGGTCTCGCGCGCAGCCGCCTGAACCGGCACATTCGTCAAAAGAAATTCAGCCGCGTCCCCTTATCGGGGCGCGGCTTTTTTTGTGACTGATCGGGGTGCAGGGTCACGCGGCATCAGTGTTTCGGCTTTCGATGGCTTCCAGAAGTGCGGCCTCCAGCTCTTTTTCCAGCTCTTTCGTGCGCTTGATATAGGCTGCGTTTTCTGCCGAGGGCGTGTCAGGGGTCCAGACCTTTGCCAGTTCCTGCACCGCGTAGCGGTCATGCGCGTAAAAGGTCTTTTCCACCTGAGATGCTTCATACCCGGTCAGCCCGATGTTTTCGAGAACATAGCGTCCGGCGCGCAAAGAGCTGTCGAAGGTTTCCCGCACGATGTCATTCGCGCCAGCGCGGTACAGGTGGTAGACATGCGTCCGGTCGCGTGCCCGTGCAATGATGTGCAGGTTGGGCCGGGTATTGCGGGCGTAGGTCACCAGCGTTGTAGTGGCTTTGGGATCGTCCAGAGCGACGACCAGCACGCGGGCATCCTCCAGCCCGGCGGCATGCAGAATGTCCGGGCGGGTGGGGTCGCCGAAAAAGCCCTTGAAGCCAAAGCGCCGCATCAACTGGATGGTTTGCATGTCGTGATCCAGCACAACAGTCTTGAAACCCGAGGACTGCACCAACCGGTTCACGATCTGCCCGAACCGACCGATCCCGGCGATGATCACCGGGCCTTGTTCGTCAATCTCGTCCTCATCGTATTGCTCGGCGTGATCTGCCTTCATCCGCAGTGACATGCGTTCATAGAGTATGAACAGCAGCGGCGTGATCAGCATCGACAGTGCGATAACCAACAGGATGGTGCCACCCAGAGGGTCGGGCAAGACGCCCTGTTGCAGTGAAAACGACACCAGCACAAAGCCGAACTCTCCGGCCTGTGCCAGCCCCAGCGTGAACAGCCATTGATTGCGACCCCGCAAGCCAAACAGTCGCCCCAGGATGTAGAGGATCACGCCTTTGCCAAGGATCAGTGTCAAAGTCAGGCCGAGGATCAGCAGGGGTTCGCGGAACAGCGTGGCAAAGTCGATGCCCGCGCCGACCGTGATAAAGAACAGCCCCAGCAGCAGGCCTTTGAACGGTTCGATGTCGGATTCAAGCTCATGGCGGAATTCGCTATTGGCCAGCACCACGCCCGCAAGAAACGTGCCAAGCGCGGGTGACAGACCCACCAATGTCATCAAAAAGGCGATGCCGACCACGATCAACAGTGCCAGCGCGGTATACATTTCGCGCAGTTTGGCAGAGTGGATGAAGGTGAAGATCGGGCGGATCAGATAGATGCCGCCAAGGATGATCGAGGCGACGGCGGCGAGGGTTACCAGCGCCACGCCCCAGCCGGGCAAGCCGTCGACCAGCGACAGTGCTGCGTGGGCGGACGTGTCAACGTCGCTTGCCCGCGTGATGGACCCGTCCTGTCCCAATCGTACCGAAGAGCCGACCGCCAGCAACGGCAACACAATCAGCATCGGGATCACGGCGATGTCCTGCGTCAACAGGACCGAAAACGCCGACCGCCCACCGCCGGTCTGGATCAGGCCCTTTTCCGACAGCGTTTGCAACACGATCGCCGTGGAGGACAGCGCGAAGATCATCCCGATTGCCAGTGCGGGCTGCCAAGCCTGTCCCATCGCCATGGCCAGAGCCATGGTCGCCGCAGTGGTCAGCACAACCTGCAACCCGCCCAGCCCGATCAACCTATGGCGCATGTCCCAAAGCGTTCTCGGCTCCAGCTCCAGCCCGATGATGAACAGCATCATCACGACGCCGAATTCGGCAAAATGCTGCAAATCCTCTGTTTCCGCGCCGACAATTCCCAGCACCGGCCCGATGAAGATACCGGCCAGCAGATAGCCCAGCACCGAGCCAAGGCCCAGCCGCGCGGCGATCGGCACCGCGATCACGGCCGCCGCCAGGTAGATCGACGCCTGATAGAGGAAAGAGTCCATGAATGTGTCCGTCAATTATGCCGGTTCACTTTGCAGAAGCGCCGGGTAAGGAACAAGCGGCGATGGCCTTTTGCGGGACAATCGCCGCGTTACGTTGGCAGCGGCGCATCCGGTTTGACCTGATCCATGACGATCTGGCTTTGCACCCGCGCCACCACGGCATGAGGCAGCAGTACCTCGTGGATCAGCCGGTTCAGGGCGCGCAGGTCGGCGCAATAGACCCGCAGCAGGTAATCTGCCTCGCCGGTCAGCGTCCAGGCCGAGATCACCTCGGGCCGTGCGGCGACAAGCCGGGCAAAGTTCTGCGCCTGTTCGGGACCGTGGGTCGCCAGTTGTACCTGCACAAACGCCTGCACCGTCAAACCCGCTTTCATCGGATCCAGACGTGCGGTGTAGCCGGTGACGTATCCTTCCGCCTCCAACCGTTGCCGCCTGCGTCCTGCCTGACTTGGCGACAGGTTGAGATGCGCGCCCAAATCCTGCGCGGTCATATGTGCGTTGCGCTGAAGGGCTGCCAGAAGCCGCTTGTCCGTCAGGTCGAGCATTCGCGTCTTTCCCGCGTGTATTAGTCAATTTTCGCAGATTCTACGCGAACTGACAATTATCTGCACCTCTATTCGCGCAGAATTCCGGACGTATATGCGATAAGGTAGCGCCAGCATGAATTTGAAGCTGGAGACGCGATAATGGGACCTTTCCCGCACGACGCCCCGAAATCAAAGATCACCGAAGAAAACCCCGCTGGCACGGATGGGTTTGAATTCGTCGAATTTGCCCATCCAGAGCCAGAGAAGTTGCGCACGCTATTTGCTCGTATGGGCTATGCGTTGGTCGCCCGGCACAAAAACAAGAATGTCGAGCTGTGGCAGCAGGGCGACATCACCTACATCCTGAACGCCGAACCCGGCAGCTTTGCCGCGCGGTTTGTTGACGCGCACGGCCCCTGCGCGCCGTCGATGGGGTGGCGGGTCGTGGACGCAAAGCACGCCTTTGATCACGCTGTTTCCAAAGGGGCAGAGCCCTACACAGGCAGTGACAAGACCATGGATGTGCCGGCGATCAAGGGGATCGGTGGCAGCCTGATCTACTTTATTGACCAGTATTACGAAACCTCGCCCTTCAATGAGGAGTTCAACTGGCTGGAGCAATCAAAGCCGCGCGGCGTGGGGTTCTACTACCTCGATCACCTCACGCACAACGTCTTCAAAGGAAACATGGACAAGTGGTTCAAATTCTACGGCGACCTGTTCAATTTCCGCGAAATCCGCTTCTTCGACATTCAGGGAAAATTCACCGGACTGACCAGCCGTGCGCTGACCTCGCCTTGTGGGCGTATCCGCATTCCGATCAACGAGGACCGGGACGAGAAGGGCCAGATTGTCGCCTATCTGAAGAAATATAACGGCGAGGGCATCCAGCATATCGCGGTGGGTGCTTATGACATTTACGATGCCACCGACCGGATTGCCGATAACGGGCTGAACTTCATGCCCGGCCCGCCAGACGCCTATTATGACATGAGCTTTGACCGCGTGACCGGGCATGAAGAGCCCATCGACCGGATGAAGAAATATGGCATTCTGATCGACGGCGAAGGCGTGGTGGATGGCGGCGAAACCCGTATCCTGTTGCAGATTTTCTCCAAAACCGTGATCGGGCCGATCTTCTTCGAGTTCATCCAGCGCAAAGGCGACGACGGCTTTGGCGAGGGTAACTTCAAGGCGCTGTTCGAGTCGATCGAGCGAGAACAGATCGACGCGGGCGAATTGGACACAACCGAATAGCATCTTCAGACAGCTCATGCGACACAGCGTGGGCTGTCCCTGTCGCGTGACTGATTTGCGGCGGTCGCGCATGACATGACGGCTGACGTCAAGATAGAGCCGAGACACCAAGACCTGCCGAACCGGGCAGGGCGCTTTTTGTTCGAAAATATGGTGAGGTCAGCGGTTTCGGGCTGGTACGGAGCCGCTCTTACCGCCGCATTTGAAACGCAGATTTAGCTACGCGGCATCTTCAGGACCACGTTGCGGCCGCTTTTCACATAACGCAGTTCTGCGTCACCAATGGCAGCGACACGCCCTCCATCGATCCGGTCGCCAACCTTGACCTTTTGGTAGCGCCCGTTCGATAGCCGGATCAACGCCCGCCGACTGGATGGGGCACCATAGACACCGATCAGGTTGACGCGGTTCAGGTTAAGCTGGTTCTTGACCGTGGCCTCACGCGCTACGCTGGCCGAAGAGGGGATTCTGGGGGCGACCGTGCGCGGCGCGACGGTCGCTGCCGAAGCCGTTCTTGTCACGGGTTGGGGTTGTGGCGTGGCCCGAGCGTTCTTCACGATTGCCGCAAAGTTGCTGGGCCGTCCAACGGGGATTACAGACCGGCTTACCGCCTGGGCAGTGGCGGAGTTCAGGGCGTTTGCTTGCTCTTGCTCCAGCGTTGCAATCGCCTCGAACTGGGCGACAACGGCTTCGGGACGTTGCTTCGGGCGCAGGCCGGACAATTCCGCCAACGAGCGCCCACCCAGTGTTGCCCGCTCTGATTTCTCGATCAGATCACCGGGACGGGCTCGGGGTCGTTTGTCAGAAAGAACCTCAAGCTGCGCATCTTCTTCGGGCGTTGACTGTGCTGTGGTGTCTGGCGTGGCGTTTCTGGTCGGCGGCACCATTGGCGGACGCCCGGAATAGATCAAGATACCGTCGGGGTTCAGCGCACCTTGCGGCGTGGCGATCACAAGACCACGGTCATCCAGAGTGAATTCCGTTCCCGCTGCCGCAGGCGAGGCAGGGCTGAGCATGGCATAATCGGTGCCGTACCCGTCAACGGCGGGCAGCGCGACAGCATCGAATTGCTGCACTTTGGTGTCGATCGAAGCGACGTAGATATCGTCCAACGATACTTCGGCGGGCAGGCCGGGTTCCGGCGGGGTGCGTTGCCAAATCCCGGTTTCGGCATAGGTGGTCTCGGCCTCTTCAGGGGTCAGCGCCTCGGACTGAGTAGGTGCCGCAAGCGTCGGCGTTGTATCGGTCCGCAATCCGGGTTGATCCGCCTCGCCGGTCAGATCCGGCGCGAGCGAGGCGGTTTCAAGCTCGGGTTCAGGTTCGGTCTCGGATGGATCGACAGAATCAATGGCTGGCAGATCCGGCAATTGCGCCACTGCGGAAGGTGCGGGCGAGGACCGGAAAAACCGTGCAAGACCTTCATCGACGAAAACCGCAGCCCAGGCAGCGACTGCTGCTAGAAACAGGATCAACGCCGCAGTCAGCATCAATCCAAGGTAACGCGGCTTACCACCGATCTTTTCGTTATTTCGACGGGCGCCAAAGATCGTCAGGCGATCGGCTTCGTCTTCCGTGGGGGTGGGCGCTGTGACCGGGTCTTCCGAAGCGGATCCGGATATTTTGACCGTCGGTTCCGCTTGGGCGAGCCGCTGCACAGGCGTCATCTGCGCCGGTTTTCTGTGTAATGGCGGTTGGGCGCTGCTTGTCTTGCGCGGCGTGGATGACGTGCTTGTCTGTTTCTGGCGCGCATTCCTGCGGCTGAAAAAACCGGCTTTCCCTGCGGGCTTTTCCGGGGCCGTCAAGGCGGGATCAGTCGGAGCGGCAGGTTTTTTTGTCAGGCTGGCAATTGGCGCGACGGTGGCGTCATCGGGAACATGCGCAGCAAGAGTGTCGCGTCGGGCTGCCACTTGCTTTGCCATCGACGTGGGGTCTGCCACCGGGTCAATGCGCGGTGCTGCGCGGCCGGTATCGGGGGGGCTGAATCGCGTGCCGGACAGTTTCGGGACGGGCGCATCCGGTGCGGGTCTGCTGGCCCGGATGCTGTCGGGGCCGGGGCGGCTGCTGGATGGCCGATCGTCGGTCGCGGACTCATGCTGGCCCGATGCGGCCGCTTTGGGGGCTTGTGCAGGGCCGTTCGCGTTTGTTCTTGGCGCGACGATTGAGGCGCTATCGCTGTGTGTCGCGGGGCGTTCGGGTGTGTCGATCTCGGGAAGTTGCGGGGCAGGCCCGGCTTGGATGTTCGGCGATGTGGCGGCAGCCGCTTGGCTTGCGCCAGTGCTGCGGGGGCGGTTCCGTGGCTTTAGGGGCGTGTCTGCCGGCCGGCTTGCCGGGTCGTCCGATGTTTCGGGTTTGGTTCGGGACGCGTCGACGCCGAAGGTTTCGGGTGCGGACGTTCCTGGGCTGGATGGGTCCAGGCGGTCAGCGGCAGGGACAGCTTCATCCATGCGATCGCCTGCCACATCGGCGGTGCCATCTGTTGTGGTGCTGACAGCGACGTGATCCTCGGGCGTATCCTCGGATTTCGGCGCTGGCGGGGGCGCGGATGGCTGGGCGGTGACAAGACGGACAGGCTGCGCGTCGCGGGCAGGTGTCGCGCCGTTGGTGCCGCCGCTTGCGGGGCCGAAAAACACCTCGCCGTGAAACGCCCCGTCAGGTGCGGCCGCGACAAAACTGACCGGGGTGAATTGATGCGATATTGCGAACTGTTCTGCCTCATCTAGTGTTTCGCGCGCCGCGGCGGCGACCTGGACCGAACCATCCGAAAGCTCTGCCCAATCGAATACCAGATCGTCAACGGGGTAGGGGGTCTCGCCGTCCAGTGCCGCGCGGATGTCGGCATTCAGTTCGTCAGCGCTGCGTGGCCGAGCAGGCAAGGTCAGATACCGGATCTGTTCATTCGGGATCACCAGTTTGACACGCTCTGCATCCGAAGACAGTGCCTGGGCTTTGCGGCGGAGCGATTGCAGCGCCGCAGCAAGATCGTCGGAATCGGGTGCAACTTCACCAACACTCAGCCAGCCAGCCATTGTCCGGCGGGCCAGGGTGATTCCTTCAAATGACAGTAACAGCGCATAGTTTGTCTTCATGGCGGGTTTTTATCACTGCTCGGGTGGGTTTGGGAGTCTTTGCTCCGACCTTTTATACATGGGGGCAACTCTTTGCCGAGACAAGAAAGACAGAGGTTGCAGCGGGGCCGCGCCGGATAGAATATCCGCCGCGAGACACGAATTCTGAAAGGGTAAAGAGAATGCGACTTTTTGCATGGGTGACCACAGCGGTGCTGCTTGCGGGCAGCATGGCGACGGCACAGGAAACTGCGCCAAGGCAGATCACGGTCACGGGCGAAGGGCGTGTGGCGGCTGCCCCCGATATGGCGACGCTAAGGCTTGGTGCTGCGGCAGAGGCCAAAGAAGCCGCCGAAGCACTGCGGGAAACTTCTGAGATTACACAGCGTATTCTGAACCGGTTGGGCGAGGCGGGAATCGAGGCGCGCGATATCCAGACATCCGGGTTGTCGCTGTCGCCCTTGCGGCAGAACTACCGTGAAGGGACTACGGAAACTCCGGGCATCGCAGGCTATGCGGCGTCAAATGGTGTGACGGTCAGGTTGCGCGATCTCGACCGGCTGGGCGAGGTGCTGGATGCCGTCGTATCGGACGGGGCGAACACTTTGGACAGGCTGAGCTTTGGCTTGCAGGAGCCGCGTCCGTTGATGGATGAGGCGCGGCAACTTGCCGTGGCCGATGCGCGCGCAAAGGCGGAACTCTATGCCAAGGCCGCGGGTGTCACCCTTGGCGCGGTACAGTCGCTTGTTGAACGCGGGGGGGGATCGCCGGGGCCGTATATGGCGGAAATGTCGATGGCGCGCGGTTCCGTGCCTGTTGCCGCCGGAGAGTTGGACGTTTCGGCCGACGTGCAGATCGTCTATGAGATCGCGGAATAAATCAGTGATCTTCCTTCCGTGCGGTTGCGCGATATTTTGACTCGCGGGGACGTGTCCGGGCCCTGTTCTGCGCCAAGGGTAGGGCTTGGGTGTCGATGAACAAGCGATGCCGGGAACAAGAGGTGCCGGGTCAAGCCCGGCACGCGCATTTCCAACGTTTCCTCTGAACGAACGGGCGCGCGGGCTGTATCCAACCCGCGCGCCCGCAGTTTCAGGCCGACGCCTTCTCCAGGGCTTGCGACAGATCCGCAATCAGGTCGTCCGCATCTTCGATGCCGATCGAGATACGCACTATATCCGGTCCGGCACCTGCGGCTGCCAGTTGTTCATCTGACAGTTGCCGATGGGTTGTCGAGGCAGCGTGGGTCACAAGGCTTCGCGTATCGCCCAGGTTGGCGACGTGGCTGAAGATCTCCAGGCTGTCGACGAATTTGATGCAGGCGTCATAGCCGTCCTTCAACTGGATCGTGAACAACCCGCCCGCACCCTTGGGACAGATCCGCTCTACCCGGTCGTGATAGGGCGAGGATTTCAGACCTGCATAGGTGACGCTTTCCACGCTGTCCTGAGTCTCCAGCCAGCCAGCGACCTTTTCGGCATTTGTGACATGGCGTTCCATGCGCAGGGACAGCGTTTCAATCCCCATCAGGGTGTAATGCGCGGCTTGCGGGTTAAGTGTCATGCCCAGATCGCGCAATCCGATGGCGATGCCGTGGAAGGTGAACGCCAGAGGCCCGAAGGTTTCGTGGAATTTCAACCCGTGATAGGCGGGTTCAGGATCGGACAGCGACGGGAATTTACCCGATGCGGACCAGTCGAAATTGCCCGAATCGACAATGCATCCGCCGGTGACGGTGCCGTTCCCGGTCAGATACTTGGTCATCGAATGCACGACCAACGTGGCACCGTGTTCAATCGGGCGGCACAGGTAGGGCGTTGCCGAGGTGTTATCGACGATCAGCGGCAGGCCCGCAGCATCGCTGATCTTGGCGATGGCATCCAGATCGGTGATATAGCCGCCGGGATTGGCAATGGATTCGCAGAAAATGGCACGGGTATCGTCGTCAATTGCTGCGGAGACGGCATCAAGATCGTCAAAATCCACGAATTTTGCTGACCAGCCGAAACGCTTGATCGTTTGGCTGAGCTGAGTGATCGACCCGCCATAAAGACGCGTGGAGACCACGACATTCAGGCCCGGCCCCATCAGCGGGAACAGCGCCATGATCTGTGCCGCATGGCCCGAGGAGCAGCACACCGCACCTGCGCCGCCCTCCAGAGTCGCGATTCGCTCTTGCAGCGCGGCGACGGTCGGGTTGGTCAGGCGGGAATAGATATACCCCACTTCCTGCAGATTGAAGAGCGCCGCCGCGTGATCTGCGTCACGGAACACATAGGACGTGGTCTGGTAGATCGGCACCTGGCGCGCACCAGTGGCCGGGTCGGGCCGCGCACCCGCATGAATTTGCAGAGTTTCGAAGCCGTAATTCGGGGCGTCTGTCATTGAGCTGGTCTCCCTCGTTGCATTGTCCCCGAGATGCCTAAGGTATCCACCGAGCGCGCACAATATCTGTGAGCATCAAGAGCCGCCTGCCTGGATCGGCTTCGGGACGCGCAGTGAATGCCGGGGGACTATTGCGTGTGGCCGGCGACACCTGCGCCTGTCAGCATTTTGCCTTGGTTTTGTTTAAACTTGTGCCGACATTACGGCCGGATTCGGCGCTGTTTCGTTGACAGATTGGCGGCCCTTTACATACTTTCCCTGTATGTTGAGTTGGAGATCCTGTCATGGAAATCAACGAAGAAACGGCTACATCCCCGACAGGCGGTTCCGACGTTGCCAGAAAGCGCAAACGTCGGCTGAGGCGGATCGCTCAGGCCACGAAAGTGTCGTTCAGCCTGGAACCCGACGTGCGTCAACTTTTTGCCGATGAAGCCAAGAAACAAGGCATGGAACTTGGCCATCTGATGCAAAAGGTTCTGGAAAACCATGTGCTTGAGAACGCAGAGCCGGGGAATGCACTGGCAGAGCGGTTGCGAGCGAAGCGCGCCGTCATCGATCATACGGTGGAATTAGCGCGCATGATCGACGCGGCGGGCCGGTTTGACGAGCATTTCATCCTGACAGTCATGCGCTCGGCAAGTCAGGACGCGGCATATGCAGAGCTTTATAATATCGCCATTGGCGCAGATGCAGAGGGCAAACCCGGCCGTGCGCAAGCGCCGCTGAACCAGCAATTGGGCCGCCTCATCAAGAAGGCAGTCGGCGCACGCGGCAAGAAGTCCGAGACCGGTCGGGTCGCTCGCGCCCAGGTCGCGGGCGAGGTGATCTCGACCTACACGTTGCTGGAAAAAGCTGCATAACGGTCAAAAACAACTGTAGTTCAAGGGGCGTCCGGGGGAGCACTTTTGCCCAGCCGGGACTGACAGGAGCGGATAAATACCGCTGTCAGAAAATCGAACTGATGGTTCCTATGTGGTGATGCACGCCGACACATTGGGCGCATCAGATCGGCATGGTAGATCGACCAAGGCAATGCCCGGCCAGTTTGGCGGTTCAGCGCATCCAGAAACCTTCGCGTTTGATCTGATTGCGGATCATTTGTTCGCGGGTCGGCAGGTTGTTCTGGTCAAACAGGGCACGAACCTTCCGGCCGCGTCCTTGATAGACGATGCGTTTGATCGGCTCATATTGCTTGAGAACCTTCTTCAGCCGATTGGGCGCGCATATCCGTTCCAGCACTTCGACCACATGGTCGGATTCGCGGGCGTAAAGCAGCGGCAGGACGCGATAATGGCATGACACCTCACCATCCAGATACCCTTCTGGCAGGCTGTCGCGACCGCCACCCAGAGAGTGAATGACCAACGGCAACGCGATCTGGTCGAGCCACGGGTCGAAGGATTGGCAAACCAATGGTGCGGGCGGCGCGTCGCGGATCTCCAGCGCGTAGTCCAGAAAACGCTGCCCGAAGACGCGCGGGCAGCGATAGTAGAAGAATCCGGCGTTGAAATAGAGGTAGCGCCGCCAGTATTCATCCGGCTGGCTGCGGTCCAGCGAGCGTTCGAAATCCAGCCCGAACCGGTCGTAAAGCGCGCGCCAGATCTCTGTATAGCCGGGACCGTACAGCTCTATCTTCGGCCATGTGCCTTCACAGCGCAAAGACGCGCCGGGGCGGTCGAAATCGAATGGCACAGTGCCCAGATCGCCGTGGATCAGCGTATCCGTGTCGAAAAACACAAACGGCTCATCCTCTGGCAGAACCGACAGCGCCTCGATCTTGTTGCCGTAAGGATAATCCCGGCCAAAATGCTGGCTGTCGAACGGGCGAATCTCTGCCCCCATCTGTTCCAGCAGATCGCGGACATCGGATTGCTTGATCCGCGGATCGTTTGGCCAAAGCGGGCCGGGTTGCGGCTCTGCGAGAATCAACCTGTGGGGCAGGGTGTCCGGCCCGTCCAGCAACGAGGCTGCAAAGAGCAGCGACTCGTATTGCAACCGTCCGGATTGACCGACGATCAGAATATTGACGGTCTGGTCCTGCCGCTCGCGCGTGGCCATGTTCGGGCGTCCGTTCGCTCTGTGCCTTTTGGGTTTTGCCCGCACTATAGGTTGAAATCCCTGCGGCGCAACGTGGCCCGATGCTTTGCAGATCATTCAGGCCGGGGCGTTTGCGTGTTGTCAGATCTCGATCGCTTCCAGAACTTGCGGCTCGATCACCTTGGCATCGGGCAGCGCCTCTACCAGCACCTCGGCGCTTTGCTCCAGGATCGGAAAGGTGCGGTAATGGCAGGGAATCACGGTCTTGAAGTCGAAAAACGTCTTGGCTGCATAGGCGGCGCGCTTCATGTCCATGGTGAAATGTCCGCCCGCTGACAGAATGCCGATGTCGGGCTGGTGCAGGTCGTTGAAGATTTTCATATCCGCCATCACATCCGTGTCACCGGAGGCATAGATCGTGTGGCCTTCGCCTTCGATCATGAAACCGCATTCGGTGCCCGCCACGCGCGGCCCATCCTCCGTTCCGAAGGTCGAGGAATGCACGGCATGGACCATCGTCACCTTCACGCCGCCCAGATCGACCGTCCCGCCCTTGTTGAAGCCGACGGTCTCGATGCCTTCCTTTTCGGCCCAGTGATTCATCAGATCGAATTGTCCCACCACCGGCACGCCCAGTTTGCGCGACAATGGCAGGACATCCGTCACATGGTCGAAATGCCCGTGGGTCAGAAGAATATGGGTGGCACCGTCTGTGGCCGCGTCGTGCTGATCTTCACTCAGCATTGGATTGCCGGTCAGCCACGGATCCAGCAGCAGCGTCAGCCCGCCGATCTCGAAGCGGAACGATCCGTGCCCAAGCCAGATGATCTTCATGTGTTCTCTCCAGTTTTGCCGCGTTTTCCGAACCCTAGCACGGTTTTTGCAGGGGTCCAGCCATGCCGCTGATGCAGCGGCCCGCGCAAATGACAGCCCATCGGCAACACCATGAAACAGAGCTTTGTGGTCAAATGCGCGGGGCATATGCGGCATCTGCTTGCAGGGCGTCCATGTGGGCGGTAAATGCAGGCCTGACCTGTAAACCGGAGGCTTTCCATGTCGATTGACCTTGAGACTGCCGCGCGTGTGGCCAAACTGGCGCGCATCAAAGTGGAAGACGACGCACTGCCCGCATTGGCGGACGAGTTCAACACCATACTCGGCTTTATCGAACAACTGAACGAGGTGGATGTGGATGGCGTGGAACCCATGGTTTCCGTCACTCCGATGCGTCTGGCCCGCCGACAGGATGGCGTGACGGACGGCAATCAGCAGGACAAGGTTCTGGCGAACGCGCCCGATGCGCGCGAAGGCTTCTTTGCGGTGCCGAAGGTGGTGGAATAATGAGCGATCTGACAAAACTGACGGTTGCGGCGGCGCGCGACGCGATGCGCGCAGGCGAAGTGACCAGCGTGGAACTGACCGAAGCCTGCATTGCGGCCATCGACGGTGCCGATGCGCTTGGCGCTTTTGTGCACAAGACGCCGGAACTGGCATTGGAACAGGCCGGTGCCGCCGATGCGCGGATCAAGGCGGGGGATGCGCCGGGTATGTGCGGCATCCCGATGGGGATCAAGGATCTTTTCTGCACAAAAGGTGTGGCAAGCCAGGCCGGCAGCCGCATTCTTGAAGGCTTCAAGCCGGAATACGAATCCACCGTGTCGGCGCAGCTTTTCGATGCGGGCGCGGTGATGCTGGGCAAGTTGAACATGGACGAATTCGCCATGGGCAGCAGCAACGAAACCTCGTGCTATGGCAATGCCGTGAACCCCTGGCGGCGCGGCAACGACGACACGGCGCTGACGCCGGGCGGCTCTTCGGGTGGTTCGGCAAGTGCGGTTGCGGCGGATCTGTGTCTGGCGGCGACGGGTACGGATACCGGTGGGTCGATCCGGCAGCCTGCGGCCTTTACCGGCACTGTCGGGATCAAGCCGACCTACGGGCGCTGCTCGCGCTGGGGGATCGTGGCGTTTGCGTCCTCGCTGGATCAGGCGGGCCCGATGACCAAATCGGTGCGTGATGCGGCCATCGTGCTGGGTGCCATGGCGGGGCACGACCCCAAGGACAGCACCTCTGCCGATCTGCAAGTGCCGGATTTCGAGGCGATGCTGACCGGAGACATCAATGGCAAGAAAATCGGCATTCCGGCAGAATACCGGATGGAAGGCATGCCCATCGAGATTGAAAAGCTGTGGGCCGAAGGCGCTGACATGCTGCGCGATGCCGGGGCAGAGATCCTTGATATTTCGCTGCCGCATACGAAATACGCGCTGCCCGCCTATTATGTGATCGCCCCGGCGGAGGCGTCCTCGAACCTCGCGCGCTATGACGGGGTGCGTTACGGCCACCGCGCGACGCTGGCGCAGGGTGACGGCATCACCGAGATGTATGAAAAAACCCGCGCCGAAGGGTTTGGGCCAGAGGTGCAGCGCCGCGTCATGGTCGGCACCTATGTGTTGTCGGCGGGCTTCTACGACGCCTATTACAACCGTGCCCGCAAGGTCCGCACGCTGATCAAGAAAGACTTCGAGGATGTCTTTGCCGCCGGGATCGACGCGATCCTGACACCGGCCACGCCGTCCTCGGCCTTTGGTCTGGGCGAGATGGCCGAGGCAGATCCGGTGCAGATGTACCTCAACGATGTGTTCACCGTGACCGTGAACCTTGCCGGTCTGCCGGGGATCTCCGTACCGACGGGGCAGGACAAGCAGGGGCTGCCGATGGGGCTGCAACTGATCGGACGGCCTTGGGAAGAGGGCGATTTGCTTAATACCGCCTACGCGCTGGAGGCTGCAGCAGGATTTATGGCAAAACCCGGAAAATGGTGGTAGACGCAGGAACCCGGTGAACCGATGACAGGATACAAAATGCGGCTTTTACTTAGTGGTCTGGCGCTGGTTGTGCTTGGCGCTTGCCAGCCTGGAATTCCAGATAGCGGCGCGGGGGCCGGTTTTGAAAGTTACGAAGATCGCGCCCGACGCGACGTCGCCCTGGAGGGAAGTTCCATCCCGCCGGTTTCGGCCGTCAGTCAGGGGCCGATCACCGAAGGCGCGCCAGATCCGATAGACGCGGCGCGTGCCGCGCTGTCTGACGACGCCGAACAAAACTCCGGCGTAGAACCAGTCAACGCGTCGCCCACCAACGCAGCGCCCCAAGTTGTGTCGAACGCGGCGGGCATTTCCGACGAGAACGATTTCAACGCCGTGTCCGACGAACGCAGCATTGAAAGCGACGCCGCCCTGATCGCACGCAACCGCGCGCAATACGAGGTCGTGCAACCCACCGCTTTGCCGACGCGCAGCGGGTCCAGCGGACCGAATATCGTCGAATACGCGCTGCGGACGTCCAACCCCAAGGGGACACCGATCTTCAGCCGGTCCGGCTTTAACGCCCAATCGAAATTCCAACGCAACTGTGCCCGGTTTGCTTCGGCCGATTTGGCGCAAGAGGATTTTCTGGCCAATGGCGGCCCGCAGAAGGACCGCAAGGGGCTTGACCCGGATGGCGACGGCTATGCCTGCGCTTGGGATCCCGCACCGTTCCGCACGGTGCGCGCGGTCAACTGACACCGCTATTGCATCCTTCGCCCAATTTCGGGCCGCGGCGCGATGGTGCCCGGCCGGATATGGTGGTGATTCACTATACCGCAATGACCAGCGCCCAAGAGGCGCGGGACTGGCTGTGCAATCCGCAGGCCGAGGTTTCCGCGCATTATGTGATTTCGCGGCGCGGCACGGTCTGGCAACTGGTCGATGAAGACATGCGTGCCTGGCATGCCGGGGCAGGGGTTTGGGGCTGCGTGTCGGACGTAAACTCCCGCTCTGTCGGGATAGAGCTGGCCAATACCGGCGCAGAGCCTTTCCCAGAGCCGCAGATGGCCGCGCTGGAGGATTTGTTGCGGGGCATCACGGCGCGCTGGCAGGTGCCGCCAGAGCGCGTCATCGGCCATTCCGACCTTGCCCCCGGCCGCAAGATAGATCCCGGTCCGCGCTTCGACTGGCGGCGGCTGGCGCGACAGGGGCTTGCGGTTTGGCCGGTGGACGATTTGGAGGCTGAGGGCGGTAATACTCCAGCCGAGCTTGACGATCTTGGCAAGACGCTTGAAGCGATTGGCTATACGTCCGACGCGGATATGGAGACCAAGCTCGCCGCCTTTCGGCTGCGTTATCGCCCTGCCGCCACGGGGCCCGCGTCGCGGGCCGACAGAGCGCTGGCTTTGAAGGTTGCGCGTGACTATCCCGTTGACCCGGTGGCGCGCAACGCCTAACAGATCGCTTGCGCGGAGGGCCGGATGGCCGCGGGGCAGCAATGTTCCGAGGAAAGTCCGGACTCCCTGAAGCAACGGTGCCGGGTAACGCCCGGGCAGGGCAACCTGACGGAAAGCGCCACAGAAAACAGACCGCCTGTCATACCGGAGGTACGCCAAAGGAGATTATGACGGGTAAGGGTGAAACGGTGCGGTAAGAGCGCACCGGGGGCGTGGCAACACGCGCCGCATGGCAAGCCCCACCGGGAGCAATGCCGAATAGGGACCTCGGGCGGGATGAGCGGGCAACCGACATCACCGCAGGGCTGCTTCAGCCCAGAGGTCCGGGTTGGCAGCTAAAGGCGTCTGGCGACAGGCGCCGTAGAGGAATGGTCATCGAACCCGGGGTTTCGGCCCCGGGGGAACAGAATCCGGCTTACAGGCCCTCCGCGCAAATTTGACCACAAAACCATCCGTCGCTGCCTCAAGGGCAGGTGTCGTTCTTGCCGGTCACAGGGCCGCCGTGTTCAGGCCAATCGTGCTGTTCTCATATGGGCACCCTGGCCAGATGACCGGGACGCGTGGATCACATCTCGATGATGGGGGCCACTTCGACGGTGCCGCCGTCTTTGAGCATCGGGCAGCCCCTGGCCATCTCGCAGGCCGCTTCCGGGCTGTCGGCCGTGACAATGGTGTAGCCCGAAAGCGGGTTCGCCCCGCCATTGTCGGCAACACTGCCCGAGGACACCGTCATGGACATGCCCACCGGATTTCCGGGATCGGCCACCGCCTCGCCCATTTCGGTGAACCATGCTTCCCAGGCCGCCATCGCTGCCGCGCCTTCTTCTTCCGTCTCGGGCATTTTGCCGCCGTGATATGCAAAGATGAAGTTTGGCATGAAATTTCCTTCCTTGAAGTAAATGGCCCGAGGGCCGGGATGGATGCTTTGCAGGGCCTGTGCCGCCGGCACCCGATAAGCCGCGCCGAGGGCGGGTTCCAGCCATTCCTAGGGTAGCACAAGCCGTGTGCGATCTTCGTCCAGCGCGTCCAGCGAGATCATAGCATGGTTTTCGGTGCCGCGCGCGTGGTTCCGATCATGCCGACCCCAAGCACGGGGCACAAGCGCAGGTGCAGAAACCTTCGCCAAGCCGGACCTTTCAGCGGCTGCCTTCGAACCTATGTTGACGCAAACGCCAAGTCGGACAACAAAAATGGTGGCTTGGCGCGCAGTTTTGGATCAACTAACAGCAAAACAGGGTTTTTTCGATGAGATACCCGGCTAACTGGTTGACTCGGGCGCGTGTCGCAGTAAAAGGCGGCTTCTAGGATATTCACGGGACGCATCCGCGCCCGGTGCAGGAGACGACCCATGGCGAAGCCTACCACAATCAAAATCCGCCTGAACTCGACCGCAGGCACGGGCCACTTCTATGTGACCAAGAAAAATGCGCGCACGATGACCGAAAAAATGGCCGTTCGTAAATACGACCCGGTTGTGCGCAAGCATGTCGAGTACAAGGAAGGCAAGATCAAGTAAGATCTTGCACCTGCTGCCCGGTTCGGGTGGCAGCGACAGTCAAGACCGCGCAGCCCCACAAGGCTGGCGCGGTTTTTTCGTTTTGGACGAGGGTGAGCAGGCGTCGGGCGTTTCCGAGTTTGTATGCGTCTCCACATCCAAGCCATCGCACTGCGACCTGACGTAGTTCTGGTTCACGCCGTCATGTCGCACGAAAAACCCCGCCGGACGATCTGTCCGGCGGGGTCATGTCTGTCAGTCATGAAAAGGTGGGTTATTCGCGATTGCCCATCAACTGAAGCAGGAACATGAACATGTTGATGAAGTCGAGATACAGGCTCAGCGCGCCCATGATGGCCGCTTTGCCAAGCCACTCACTGTCACCACCCTGAGCATGCGCCAGGTAAGTGTTCTTGATGTTCTGCGTATCGTAAGCCGTCAGGCCCGCGAAGATCAGCACACCCAGCACCGACACGGCAAAGGCGATTGCCGAGGATGCGAGGAAAAGGTTGACGATCGAGGCGACGATCAGACCGATCACGCCCATGATCAGGAACGAGCCCCAGCCCGAGATGTCCTTTTTGGTGGTGTAGCCCCAAAGGCTAAGCCCCGCGAAGGAAATCGCGGTCACAAGGAACACCTGAATGATCGAGTAGCCGGTGAATACAAGGAAGATCGAGCTGAGCGACAGGCCCATCAGCGCCGCGAATGCGTAAAAGACAAGCTGAACGCCCGCGGCGGAGAGACGTTTCATCGCCGCACCGATGCCGAAGAAGATAAATGCCAGCGGGGCGAACATGATCACCCATTTCAGCGGCGACATATAGACCGCCTGCCCAAGACCCGTCAGAAACTTGTCCGTGCCGATCTGGATGCCCGTCACGCTGGGATCCGTGGTCACAGCAAGGCCTGCAATCGCCCATGCGGCAAGGAAAGTGATGAACATGCCCACGGACATCGTGCCGTAGACCTTGTTCATATGGGCGCGAAGACCCTCGTCAATCTGGGCTGTGCGAGCGCCTGCCGCACCTGTCCGGATTGTGTTGTATTCAGCCATTGAAGCCTCCGAATGAAGAACAGGGCGACCGAAGACACTCTCCGGCCATTGCCGTCAATATCGGAGCAGAACCAACTTTTTTCAAGGCCAATGAGACGCTTTGCCCAATTGTTATGGGTCAGCGACGACCGGTATCCAGAAGAGCCAGTGCCGCGGCGTGAATTTCCGGATTGGCGGCCGCCAGCGCGCAACCGCCATTATGGGCAGGGTTGCCTTGCCAGTCGGTGACACTGCCGCCTGCGGCTTCGATCACGGCGATCGGTGCCTGAATGTCATAGGCGTTCAGCCCGGCCTCGATCACCAGATCCACCTGACCCGCGGCGACCAACGCATAGGCATAGCAATCCATGCCGTAGCGCGTCAGCCGGGCCGTGGAAGCCACCCGCTGAAACGCCCCGCGTTCCGCATCCGTGCCAATCTCGGGAAATGTGGTGAAAACGATGGCTTCGGACAGGTCACGGGCGGCGCGGCAGGCCAGACGGCGCGTGCCCTGTGGACCGATGCATTCCGCCGTGCCAAAGCCGCCGTGGAACCGTTCCCCGATATAAGGCTGATCGATGACGCCCAGGATCGGGCCGGTTTCGTCAGCCAGTGCGATCAGCACGCCCCAGGTGGGGGTGCCCGATAGAAACCCGCGTGTGCCATCAATGGGATCTAGCACCCATGTCAGGCCGGACGTGCCGGGCATTTTGCCGAATTCTTCGCCCAGGACCGCATCATCTGGCCGCATTTTGGACAGCACATCGCGCATCGCGTCCTCGGCGGCTTGATCGGCGATGGTCACAGGGTCGAAACCTGCGGCAAGCTTGTTGTCGGCGGTTAGTGATGCGCTGCGGAAATGCGGCAGAATCGCGGAGCGGGCGGCATCCGCCAACGCGAAAGCCACCCGTCTGAATTCTTGTATCGCTTCGTCGGAATATCCGGCCATGGTCCCTCCGGCAGATGTGGTCTGCCTTTAGCTACCTCAGCCCGGTCGATGGCTCAAGCGACGTCGGACAAAACCCGAGCCAGTTCGAACAAACGACGGCGTTGGTTTTCCGGGATCGCGTAGTAGCTGCGTACCAGATCCAACGCTTCCTTGTCGCCGAGAATGTCGGCAGGTGCGGACTCGTTCGACTCGGTCTCGGCGGTTTCCAGCCCTTCGAAGAAAAAGCTGACCGGAACCTCAAGCGCGTCGGCGATGTCCCAAAGCCGGGAGGCACTGACCCGGTTGGCACCGGTTTCATATTTCTGGATTTGCTGGAATTTGATTCCCACACGTTCGGCAAGCTGCTGCTGCGTCATGCCGACAAGCCAGCGGCGGTGTCGGATACGCTTGCCAACATGAACGTCTACAGGGTGCGTCATACGATTTTCCTTCGTCACTATTACCAATGTCACAACATATTGAGAGAAGCCGCGAAACGGCTCTTTCTATTGCAACAGCCGCGCACCCCTACAGCATCTCATTACTTATCTTCGAAAATGTTAAGTAGCAAGGCATTTTGATCCATCGCAGGTATAACAGGTTAATTTTACGCAATCTAGACTTGCGTGACGTTAAGTCATCTTTTGGATTCATGTAGGCAGCACAACAGTTTGACAATTTAAGTATTTTTGTCGCGTAATCGCTCCAACAAAGGAGTTTGCATGCTTGGATATCAGGTTACATCACATCAAACGCCCGCCCAGATGGCAGATCTGCCCCTGCCAGAGCCGGGGCCGAGCGAGATTCGGATCAGGATTGCGGCTTGCGGGCTGAATTTCGCAGACCTTCTGATGCAGAAGGGGACTTATCAGGACACGCCCGCGCTGCCCTTCGTGCCAGGAATGGAGGTCGCGGGCGAGGTGGATGCCGTGGGCGAGGGGGTGGACGGGTTCCAGCCGGGCGCGCGCGTCGCGGTGTTTGGCGGTCATGGCGGGTTGGCCGAATACGGCTGCTTCCCGGCTGCCCGTGCGGTCAAATTGCCCGACGCCATGCCATTTGCCGAAGCTGCGGCCTTTCAGATTGCCTATGGCACAAGCCATGTTGCCCTGTCGCACCGGGCACGTTTGCAACCGGGGGAGACATTGCTGGTGCTGGGTGCTGCCGGGGGCGTGGGCCTCACGGCGGTTGAGATCGGCAAGCTGATGGGGGCCACGGTCATCGCCTGTGCGCGCGGTGCCGACAAGTTGCAGATCGCCCGAGATATGGGGGCTGACCACCTGATCGACACCGAAACGGCGGATCTGCGCGCCGAGGTCAAGGCGCTTGGCGGTGCGGATGTGGTCTATGATCCGGTCGGCGGGGATCTGTTCAAGGCCGCGTTCAGGGCCTGCAACCCCGAGGCGCGCATCCTGCCCATCGGCTTTGCCAGCGGCGATGTTCCCCAGATCCCTGCCAATCATCTGCTGGTCAAGAACATCTCTGTTCTGGGGCTCTACTGGGGGGGCTATATGGCGTTCCGCCCCGATGTGATCACCGATAGTCTGGCGGAACTGCTGCGCTGGTACGAAGAGGGGCGCATCCATCCGCATGTCAGCCATTTGCTCCCCCTTTCCAGTGCCGCGGAAGGGATGGACCTGCTGCGCAACAGGCGCTCCACCGGGAAGGTCGTGATCGAGATCGGATAGGTCGCGGGGCCTTCCCAGATCAGCCTGAACGGGTTACCTTGGGGCGCACCGGTCGAGTCCTTGCCCTTTCTGTCGCCGGTCCAATGCGTTCTCTGAAAGGGACTGAAGCTTCAGGAGGACCCCGAAAGATGGCCGAAATACTGATCCGCAATTGCGCCCATGTCATGACGATGGATGACGACGACCGCGAATTGAGCGGCTGCGATATCCTGCTGCGCGATGGGGTGATCGATGCAATAGGGCAGGGCTTGCAGACACAGGGCGAGATCGTCGACGCCACTGGTGCGCTTGTCACCCCCGGTCTCGTCAATACGCATCACCACCTTTACCAGACGCTGACCCGCGCCGTTCCGGGTGCGCAAGATGCGCTGTTGTTCGGGTGGCTGAAGACGCTCTACCCGATCTGGGCAGGGTTCACGCCGGACCATATGCGCGTCTCGGCGCTGACAGGGCTGGCGGAACTGGCCTTGTCGGGCTGTACCATGACCTCGGACCACCTTTACCTTTATCCGAACGGATCGCGGCTGGATGACACGATTGATGCCGCCACGGCCATCGGCCTGCGGTTTCATCCGACGCGCGGCGCGATGAGCATTGGCGAAAGTGCGGGCGGTCTGCCCCCTGACAGTCTGGTGGAACGCGAAGACGACATCCTGCGCGATGCGATCCGTGTGATTGATGCTTTCCATGATCCGGCGGAGGGCGCGATGATCCGCGTCGGCGTGGCGCCATGTTCTCCCTTCTCGGTCAGCCGCGAGCTGATGCGCGACGCGGCGCTTCTGGCCCGCGACAAGGGGGTGATGCTGCACACCCATCTGGCCGAGAACGACGAGGACATCGCCTATTCCCAAGCGCAGTTCGGCTGCCGTCCGGGGCAATATGCCGAAGATCTGGGCTGGACCGGCGCCGACGTATGGCACGCCCATTGCGTGAAGCTGGACGCACAAGAGATTGATCTCTTCGCCCGCAGCCGCACCGGTGTTGCGCATTGTCCCTGCTCCAATTGCCGCTTGGGGTCGGGCATCGCACCCATACGCGCGATGCGCGATGCCGGGGTGCGTGTCGGGCTTGGCGTGGACGGCTCTGCCTCCAACGATGCGGGAAACCTTGTGGCAGAGGCTCGGCAGGCCATGTTGCTGCAACGCGTGTCTTGCGGCGCAGATGAGATGAGCGCGCGCGAGGCGCTTTTTATCGCCACCCGAGGCGGGGCCGAAGTGCTGGGCCGTGACGATTGCGGTCAGGTGGCCGTGGGCAAGCGTGCGGACCTTGCGCTTTGGGACGTCACGGGCATCGAAAGTGCGGGAAGCTGGGACAAGGCCGCGCTGTTGTTGGCGGGGCCAATGCAGGTGCGCGATCTTTTCGTAGAAGGCCGACAAGTGGTGCGGGACGGACATGTGGTGACGGTTGACCTGCAAGACGTCACCACTCAGCAGACCCGGCTGGCGCGGGCGCTGGCAGAGAGCGCGTGATCGCGCGGCAAAGACGGCGTAGAGTCTGGCGATCGTTCTTCCCAAGAATCCGGGATAGTTGGCGATAGTGACGCCAATTTCCGTCGTGCCGTAAATCAAACGCATCTCGGTGCCAAAAACCTGATCAACATAGGTCGCGATTTCCGAGCAGACCGGCTCGTTGGTGAAGGACAGCTTGTCAAAGGCGCAGGTGAAATTCTTGGCCCCGCCGGAATTACGCACCATCCGGTAATGCGTTGCCGCAGCGGTCAGATTGGTGATGCGGAAATCATGCAAGGCTTGCAGCAGGCGGACGGAATCGCCGTTGCATCTGCTTGCCGACATGCCCATCACCATCGGTGCAAGCGTGCCATGCCGCCCCCCATGACCCAAGCGGGCAGTGACGGGCAAAAAAACGATCGCCGGGACGGGAGAGTGCCCCCGACACAGCCACGCGGCAGAAGCGAGACCGCCGGCGGGACGACCGTCCTCACCTAGCGGATCTATCAACTGTGGCTGTTTCACGGCACGCCGATATGGACAAAACGTCAAGACCCGTGACGGGCTGAAACGGAAAGCGGGCGACAGGTTTCTGTTTCCTGTCGCCCGTGTCCTACACTTTGGAATGGCATCCCGATCAGGGCGGGGCCTTTGTCATGCGCCGCCGCAACGCCGGTTATTTCAGGACAGAACGGCCTGCAAACTCGGCGGTTACGCCCAGCATTTCTTCGATACGGATCAGCTGGTTGTATTTCGCCAGACGGTCGGAACGCGACAGAGAGCCGGTCTTGATCTGGCCGCAATTGGTCGCCACAGCGAGGTCGGCAATCGTGGCGTCCTCGGTCTCGCCGGAACGGTGGCTCATCACGTTGGTGAACCGTGCGCGATGGGCCATTTCGACGGCTTTCAGCGTTTCTGTCAGGGTGCCGATCTGGTTGACCTTGACCAGCATGGAGTTGGCGCAGCCTTGCTCTATCCCCATGGCCAGACGGGCAGGGTTGGTCACGAACAGATCGTCGCCGACCAATTGCACTTTCTCGCCCAGCACTTCTGTCAATGCGCGCCAGCCATCCCAGTCATCCTCTGCCATACCATCCTCGATCGAGATGATCGGGTAGTCGTTGACCAGCGCCTGAAGGTAGGCGACATTTTCATCGGATGACAGAACCGCGTTTTCGCCCTTCATGTGATAGGCGCCGTCCTTGTAATATTCGGTCGCCGCGCAATCGAGGGCAAGATACATGTCCTCGCCCGCCTTGAAGCCCGCTTTCTCGATGGCTTTGAGAATGAAATCAAGCGCATCGCGGGTGGAGTTGAGGCCCGGCGCAAAGCCGCCTTCGTCGCCGATTCCGGTGTTGTGACCGGCGGCGGACAGCTCTTTTTTCAGGGTGTGGAACACTTCGGACCCCATGCGCACCGCTTCGCGGATATTGCTGGCCGAAACCGGCATGATCATGAATTCCTGAATGTCGATTGGGTTGTCGGCATGTTCGCCGCCATTGATGATGTTCATCATCGGAACGGGCAGGACGCGGGCAGAGGTGCCGCCGATATAGCGGAACAGGGGCTGGCCGGTGAAATCGGCTGCGGCATGGGCCGCGGCAAGGCTGACGCCGAGGATCGCATTCGCGCCCAGTCGGCCTTTGTTGTCGGTGCCGTCCAGTTCGATCATCGCGGAGTCGATGGCGACCTGTTCGGTCGCGTCGATGCCGACCAGCGCATCGGCGATTTCGCCATTGACGGCAGCCACGGCCTCCAGCACGCCTTTGCCCATATAGCGGGCCTTGTCGCCGTCACGGCGCTCCACGGCTTCGTGTACGCCGGTCGAGGCACCCGATGGCACGGCGGCGCGGCCAAGTGTGCCGTCCTCAAGGATGACGTCGACCTCGACGGTGGGATTGCCCCGGCTGTCAAGGATTTCGCGGGCGTGAATGTCGATGATGGTGCTCATTGGGCGTCCTCGGCCTGAATGGAACTTCGGGGGCAGTCATAGCATCTCGTCGGGGAAAGTAAACTGCGACCGTTAGCGCTAACCTGTGGGGTGGATATGTGCCGGAACACGCTTTACAGGCGGTTAGGGCATTTGCGAGGTTATGCGCGCCTCGATCAGCGCATCGCGGGCCAGCCGTCGTTCGCGCAAAAAGGAATAAAGCCCCGATGCGATGATGATTGCCGCGCCGGTCAGGGTCAGATTGTCCGGCATATCGCCGAAGACCAAGATGCCGACGCTCATGGTAAAAACCAGCCGCGAGTAGCGGAACGGGGCCACAGTGGAGGCAGGGGCCAGACGCATTGCCGCCGTCACGGCGTAGTATCCGGAGGTCGTGACCAGCACCGCACCGCCAACCTGTGCCAGCGCCATGACGTCAATAATCGGGGCATTGCCCTGGAGCAGCAACAAAATGACACCCACCGGGATGGTCGCACCAAACCCCCATGTGGACAGCGCGATCGAGGGGATATGGTCAGGCGTCATGCGCGTGACCAGATCGCGCATCGCCAGCCCCACCACGCCCATCACAACCAAAAGCGTCGCAGGCGCGAAGCCCTCAAAACCCGGCCGCACGACCAGAAGCATACCCAGCAGACCCACGAAAATTGCTGCCCAACGCCGCCAGCCCACAGGTTCATGCAGCAGCAGCGCCGCACCCAGCGTGACCAGCAAAGGTGTGGCCTGCATGATGACCGCGACAAGCGACAGCGGCACCAGCGCGATGCCCAGAACCATGCCCAGACCGCCCATCATCTCCATCCCGTTGCGCAGCAGCACAAGCTTTTGCAGCGCTGTCCTGGTGAAGATCGGGACGCGTTGTATGCGCGCGACGATATAAAAGACCGTCGTGCCGCCGAGGCTGAGCATCACCATGACCTGACCCACCGGTATCCGCGCGGCTGCCAGCTTGATGAACATGTCGCTGAGTGCCAGGAAGGCCATTCCCAGAACCATCAGCATGATCGCGCGCAGGGGCATGGCGGGCCCTTTTCTTGTTGGGAATATGTACGAAGTTGAAGGTTGCCTAATTCAGCCCGCGGTAAATGGCCAGTGTTGTTGCGCGCACAGTTCGGGCCGCGCGCCCGCACAGATGCAATCTTGGCGGGCAATATGGGCCGACGGAGGTCGCCGCCGTCTCAGCGGCGGGGGCGTGGGGTGATGGGCACGCCGTACAATTCCATCCGGTGTCCTTTCAGCCGGTAGCCCAGCTTTTCCGCAATCTTTTCCTGAAGCGCCTCGATCTCGGGGTCGACGAATTCGATCACTGCGCCGGACTGCATGTCGATCAGGTGGTCGTGGTGTTCACGCTCTGCGTCTTCGTACCGGGCGCGGCCATCGCCGAATTCCAGCCGTTCCAGAATGCCCGCCTCTTCGAACAGCTTCACCGTGCGATAGACCGTCGCGATCGAGATTGCCGCATCGCGCGCGCTGGCGCGCGCGTACAGTTCCTCGACGTCCGGATGGTCGGTCGCTTCTTCCAGCACCTGCGCAATGGTCCTGCGCTGGTCGGTCATGCGCAGGCCCTTGGCCTCGCAGCGTTCGATGATCGTGTCGGCCATCCGCGGTCTCCGGTTTCGTGGCCTTGACGTTTAACGAATACCTCGGCCATGGGCCAAGCCTAAATTTGACATTGCGGCGCGACCTTTCGTCGGCCTGTCGAGGTAAGGCCCGATGGGGGGGAAGGCAGGGCGCGGTCAGGACGTGACGAGCGAGGCCGGGTTGACTTTAGGGACCTGCCAGCGCATATGCATGCCAACGCTACTCCCTGCCGCGTGAGCAGGACGGGCCGCGCCCCTTGTTGGTGCCCCTGATCGGAGTAACGGGAATGCTTCCACGATCACGCATGGGGCAACGGAGTTGAAGGGCAGGCGGGCAATCGGCCCGGCCGCCGGTTTTGTCTCCGACCACCATGAGGGTGCCAATGCGTGCCCGACCACGGCTGCGCATGTCGCGTGGCCAGAGAAGGATTTTCCTTGACGACTTTTGAATCAATGGGCCTGCCGGCCCAACTGCTGAAACGACTTTCCGATCTTGGGTTGGATACGCCCACGCCGATCCAGGCCGGCGCGATCCCCGAGGCGCTGAAAGGCCGCGACGTGATGGGCCTGGCCCAGACCGGCACCGGCAAGACCGCAGCTTTCGGCCTGCCGCTGGTCTCAGCAATGCTGGCAGAGCCGGGCAAGCCTGCCCCAAAGACCGTGCGCGGACTGGTGTTGGCCCCGACCCGCGAGCTGGTCAACCAGATCGCCGCAACCTTGAAGACCCTGACAGATGGCACACCGATCAAGGTGAATATCGTTGTGGGTGGCGCGTCGATCAACGCGCAGATCAACCGTCTGGCGCGCGGCACCGACCTGCTGGTTGCCACGCCGGGCCGCCTGATCGACCTGCTGGATCGCCGTGCGTTGGATCTGTCCAAGGCACGTTTTCTGGTGCTGGACGAAGCTGACCAGATGCTGGACATGGGCTTTATCCACGCACTGCGCCGGATCACCCCCCACCTGTCCAAGAACCGTCAGTCCATGTTGTTCTCGGCCACGATGCCGAAACAGATGGAAGAGCTGTCAGCGGGCTATCTGACCAATCCGGTCAAGGTGCAGGTCTCGCCTCCGGGCAAGGCGGCAGACAAGATCGACCAATGCATCCACTTCGTTGCGAAGGCTGAAAAGCCGTCTTTCCTTGTGGAACAGTTGGATGTCCACCGTGAAGAACTGGCGCTGGTCTTTACCCGCACCAAGCACGGTGCCGATCGGTTGCTGAAGACGCTGGACAAGGCGGGCTATTCTGCCGCCGCGATCCATGGCAACAAAAGCCAGGGACAGCGCGACCGCGCGCTTCAATCGTTCCGCGATGGCAAGATCAAGGTGCTTGTGGCTACGGATGTCGCGGCCCGTGGTCTGGATATTCCGGCGGTGCGGCATGTCTACAACTTCGATCTGCCGAACGTGCCGGACAATTATGTCCACCGTATCGGGCGGACTGCACGGGCAGGGGCCTCGGGCCGGGCAGTGGCCTTCTGCGCACCGGACGAGATGGGCGAATTGAAGGCGATCCAGAAGATCATGAAGCTGACAATCCCCGTGGCGTCGGGCCGCCCGTGGGAGCCTGTCCGCGGTGAGAAACCCAAGCCAAATTCCAACCAGCGTCGCCGCCGTTCCGGCGGAGGTGGCGGTAACGGTGGCGGTCGTCAACGCCGTCGCGCTGCTTGAACCTGTAGGCTGTCTGACCTGAGAATGATGCGCTGCCGGGGATGAACTCCCGGCAGCGCATTTCTTTTGCACGCCCGGTAATTTTCCGAAGGATCAGTCTCTGCATCGACAGCGACACGCCTCTGTTCGTAAGTCCGGTGCCGGTCATAATGCCAAGGCGCGCTGGCCCGACGGTTTGCAAGATCGACGCTGTCAGTTACCCGGTGTCGGGTGACCCGGAAATGATCGACTAAAAATACAATTTTTGTCAAATGCTTGACCCTTCCAGACATGCCGTGGCTGAGAGAATGGACGATGGATGCTCTTGCATTCGGGTGCGGATAAACTTGCAAGGGGGTGGAGAAATAACTTTACCAATTTAGACCGTTGCCGCTAACCTAGGCATGTCGGGATGAGCCATCTGTAAAAAAATGGCCCTCGGCGCATGTAAGGGAGGACAAAAACATGAACAAGATCACCACACGGCGCAATGCGTTGCGGGCTTTTGCAGGTGCAGGTGCGACGGTGCTCGCCGCTCCGCATATTGCCACGGCAGCGTCTCATGGCACGACCTGGAAAATCCAGACAAGCTGGCCCGGTGGCGCTGGTCTTCAGATCTTCAAGGACTGGTGCGGGTCGATTGCTGACAAGACCGGTGGCGAATTGGCGTTTCAGCCCTTCGGTGCAAATGACGTGGTTGGCGATTTTCAGCTTTTCGATGCGGTCAAGAACGGTGTTCTGGATGCGGTGAATCCTTTCACCATCTACGCGCAAGGCATCATTCCGGCCGCGACGTTTTTAACCTCTACCCCTTTGGGCCTGCGCAACCCGCATGAATTTGATGTGTTTTACTATGGCCTCGGTGGCATCGACATTGCGCGCGAACTTTACGCGGCGCAGGGCATGCATTTCGTCGGCCCCGTGCATCACGGCCCGAACATCATCCATTCCAAGGTTCCGATCCGGTCGATTGACGACTTTGCAGGCCGCAAGATGCGTCTGCCGGGCGGTATGGTGGCCGAGATCTTCACGGCCATCGGTGCCGAGACCACGGTTCTGCCGGGGTCCGAGATTTTCCCGGCACTGGAAAAAGGCACGATCGACGTGGCCGATTATGTCGGACCGGCGGTGAACTACGCGCTCGGGTTCAGCCAGGTGACAGATTACATCGTCATGGGACCGCCGGGTTTCATGTCGCTCTATCAGCCGGTCGACATCATGGACATCACCGTGGGCAAGGCGGCGTGGGATGCGCTGTCGCCCGAGATGCAGCAATTCGTCGAAATGGAAACCCACGTCTATTCAGACATGCATCACGCCGCCATCCAGGCCGCCGACCAGGAGGCATGGGCCAAATTCGAGGCCGATGGCACCGAAGTGACACGCCTGTCCCAGGACGATGTGGAGTTGATGACCGAAGTCGCCGTGCCAATCTGGTTCGACTACGCCAACCGCGATCCGCAGGCCGCGCGGGTCTTCGACATCCAGCTAAAATACATGCAGTCCGGCTCGCTTGGCTATGTGGATCCGGCGCTGACCGAGGGGCTAGAGCTGAAGCTCTGACCGTTTGAACATGTCTTTGTCGCCGTCCGGACCATTCCGGACGGCACTTTTTGTCTCTGATAGCCATGGAGAATTTAATGCCGGGGCTCAGCTTCACGCTGCCGCATTGGTTGTACTGGGTCGGGCTTATCGTCTTTCCCATTGTCGCGATGATCTTGTCGCGCCGACCGCAGCCGAAAGAAAAACGCTATACATTGCCGTTGGGCTACATGATCGCCGTCACCGGCGGCATTATCGGTCTGCACCGGTTTTATCTCAAGAACATGTGGGGGTTGGTCTATCTGCCGATCTTCCTTTTTGTGCTGTATGCCAATGGTCAGACGCAGGATGCCCGCACCATCCTGTCGGGTTTTGCCAATGAATTGCGTGTGGCCGAACGGACATTGGAGCGCGAAGAATCCCGCGTCGATGAAGCGCGCGCCAATCTGGAAGAGCTTCAGGCCACCTATGATGCTGCCGAAGCCGGGTCTTTCACGCAGAAATCTGCCGAGCGTCGCCTGACCCGTGCGCAGGATACGATTTCCAAGGGCGAAGCGCGGCTTGAATCCGCTCGCGCCACTTTGGAAGAGAAAGCGCCCCAGCGGGACGAGGCGGCAAGGACGCGCGCCTTTTGGGACGATGCGGCAGGCTACGCCCTGTATCTGATCCTGGCGTTGTTGCTGATCGACATGATTTTGATGCCCTCGTTGGTGCGGAACGCAAATAACAAGCTGCCCGCGCATGAAAAGATGAGCGAGACCGAAGCCGCCCTTGCTGCGGCCGAGGCTGCCGAAGCCCCGAAAACAGACGCCGAACGCGCCGAGAACTGGATTGACCGGTTGTCACTGTTTTGCGGAGAATTTGTTGCCTACTGGGCGGTGATCGCGGTGTTTGTCTACTATTACGAGGTGATTGCCCGCTACGTTTTCAACAGCCCCACCAACTGGGCACATGAGGCAATGTACCTGATGTTCGGCATGCAATACCTGATTGCAGGGTCTTATGCGATGCTGACCGAAAGCCATGTGCGCGTCGATATTTTCTATGCACCGCTCACGCGCCCGAAAAAGGCGTGGGTTGATCTGCTGACCTCAATCTTTTTCTTCATCTTCGCAGGCACGTTGCTGGTGACGTCGTGGATCTTTGCCATGGATGCGATCGCGGTGCCTTCGGGCAATTCCGTGTTGTCGGACTGGGCGCGTGGGCAGATCGGCTTTGGCGAGATGCTGGGCGGGTTCGGCGCGAACCAGTGGAGCGATCCAAATATCCGTTGGGGCGAGATCAGCTTTAACGAATGGGAAGTGCCACTTTGGCCAATGAAATGGGTGATGGTGATCGGGGGCCTGCTGCTGGTGCTGCAAGGGGTCTCCAAGCTGTCTAAAGACATCCGTGAAATCGCGCGGGGGAACTGAGGCATGGGTATAGAAATCGACATCGCCTGGCTGACGCTGATCATGTTCGGCAGCCTTCTTGCGCTTCTCATGGCCGGCTTGCCGCTGGCCTTCGTGACGGGTGGTCTGGCCTGCGTGTTCCTGTTTATCCTGGGTGACGCTCGGGCGCTGAACATCGTGCCAAGCCGCATCTTCCCGCTGATGACGAATTATCAGCTTTCGGCCATTCCGCTGTTCATCTTCATGGCGGCGATGCTGGAAAGGGCAGGCATCATCAACGACATGTTCGACGTGATCTACAAGGTCATGGGCGGTCTGAAAGGCGGTCTGGCGGCGGCCACGATCATCGCCTCCACGATCCTGGCCGCGATGGTCGGTGTCATCGGCGCGGCGGTGGTCACGATGGGCATCATCGCATTGCCGGCGATGCTGAAGCGCCACTATGATCCGAAGATCGCCATGGGCTCGATCATGGCAGGCGGAACCCTGGGCATTCTGATCCCGCCCTCGATCCTTGCGATCATCTACGCGGTCGTCGCCGAGCAATCGGTCGGAGAGCTGTTCATCGGCGCGGTCATTCCGGGCCTGCTGCTGTCGGGGATGTATATCGCCTATGTGGTGATACGATCCTATATCAATCCCGCGCTCGGTCCGGCCATCCCGGTTGAAGAGCGGGTGTCGAATGCGGAGAAGATACAACTTATCGGCAAGATGGCCGCGCCGATCACGCTGGTCGTTGTCGTCCTTGGGATCATCTTCACGGGCGTCGCCACCCCGGTAGAGGCTGCGGGCATCGGCACGTTCGGCGCCTTCATCGTGGCGGCGATCCACCGCAAGCTTGACTGGCCCACCATCAGAGAGGCCTGCACCACCACGCTGAAAGCCTCGGCCATGGTGATCTGGATCATGTTCGGCGCGACGATCTTTGTCGGGCTTTATGTGCTGGAAGGCGGGCAACAATTCGTTCAGGAATCGCTGGCGGCGACAGGGCTTGGCCCATGGGGCATCCTGATCCTGATGCAGATCCTGCTGGTGGCTCTGGGGATGTTCCTTGACTGGGTTGGCATCCTGCTGCTTTGCGTGCCGATCTTCGTGCCGATCATCAAGGTGCTGGGGGCGCAGGCCTTCGGCCTCGACAGTCCCGACGATCTGGTGCTGTGGTTCGGCGTGCTTTATCTGGTGAACATGCAGATGAGCTTTCTGTCGCCGCCCTTCGGTTATGCGCTGTTCTATCTGCGCGGCGTCGCCCCTGATTACATTCCGATGTCCGATATTTTCAAATCTGCGCTGCCCTTCCTGTTTTTGCAGATTGTCGGGCTGGTGCTGTGCATGGTGTTCCCGCAAATCATCACATGGCTGCCAAGGTTGGTTTACGGCTAAGCCGACGCCTTTCAGTGGAGGGCGAAGTCAGTGGCGGGCGAAGCGGCATAGTCGGCGCAGCTTGTCTTGCCTGGTAAGAGGCATCAAAAACGAAAACCGGCTGCGTGATCCGATGGGCTGCGCAGCCGGTTTCATTCGTGCGGGTCTGGCCGGGTCGCGTCGCCGCTCAGGCGTAAAGCGGCCTCAGGCCCAGTTGCACATGCATCGCGTTGACTCCGGCTTCGGGAATGCCCAATGCCTGCGCCAGTTGATGAAGATATTGCGCCTCTGCCTGCGTATCGACGCGGATCGTTGTCAGCGAGGCAGAATAAACCTGCATCTTTTGCGCGGCAGGCGTGTCAGCGGCCAGCCCCTTGATATCCACCTCCGCCGCCAACTGGTCCTTGATAAAGGCCATGTCTTCGGCATCGGCATCGTCGCCGACGGTTTCAAGGATCTTCGCTTTCTCGGCATCGTCGATGCCGCCATCGGCCTTTGCCGCCTGGATCATTGCACGCAGCATCAGCGCTGCGGCAGCCTCGGCATCGGGTGCGGTTTCGGCGGTGTTGAACTGGTCGATCAGCCCACCCAGACCTTTGCCTTGGGCCTGTGCCATCGCGCCGACACCGGCAAGCATCCCCGCCAGCCCGGGGTCGCCGCCGGGCGCAGAGGACAGCAATCCGCCCTTATCGCCGCTCTCGCCGGATTGTCCGCCACCCATCAATGCCGAGAGGTCCAGCCCGCCTTTCTGCATCTGCTCCATAAGCCCCTGCAATGGGTTGGTCTGCCCTTCGGTGCCGCCGGTCATCTGCGACATCATATCGCCAAGCCCGCCGGTTTCGGTGCTTTTGACCTGCGCGCCGCCGCCCATCCCCTGACCGCTTGTCAGTTTGTCGATGCCGCGCGCCGAGGCATATCCGATGGCAATCTTGGCCAGCGTTCCCATGAGGCTCATTTTCTGTCTCCCTGGTTAATTTCTTAAACCTGCACGCCAACATGACACGTCAGGATCGTGCTGTAACCGAAAAATTGCACTTCGGCTCAGACCAGATCGGGTTCGCGGCCCAGCCGCTTGGCCAGTCGGTAGTGGTTCAATATCACGAAATTTGCGGCGCTAAACTGCCCGGCCAGCACGATCAGCCGCGCGGCGATCAGGAAATTGTTCGCGGAACCCCGTTCGGGACACATGACCGCTTCGCCTGACTGGCTTTGCGCCGTCACGCAGGGATGCAGCGCACAAGAACTGACGCCAGCGATGCAGGGCTTTGGGTCAGGTTCCGCAGAACGTGGCGGGCACAACCTCGGCGGGCAGGGGCGGGCGGGTCAGATCTTCGGCACCCGGTTGGTCCTGATACGGCCGTGACAGAACATCCAGCATCCGGTGGAACGGCGCGTCGTCGCCTGCAACAGCGGCCTCGATCATCTGCTCCACGCGGTGATTGCGCGGGATGTAGGCAGGATTGGCAGAGGTCATCACGGCCTGCGGATCAGCCTCGCCGTCCAACCGTTGTTTCCAGCCTTCGGCCCAAAGCGCAAAAGCTGCCGGATCTGTAAATTGGTCGCGGGCGTCGCCAGAGACAAGCGCGCGGAAAGTGTTGGTGAAATCCGCCTGGTTCTCATGCATCGCCGTCAGCAATTCGCCGATCAGCGTGGCATCCTCGGGCCGGGGGGCCGCAATACCGATCTTCGCGGCGAAACGCGCCAGCCACTGCGCGCGGATCTGCTCGGCCATGCCCTGCACATCATCGGTAAAGCCCTTCACGGCCTCATCCGTATCGGGCATCAGCGGCACCAGAGACGTTGCCAACTGTGCTATGTTCCAGATGATGATATCGGCCTGATTGGCATAGGCATAGCGGCCACGCCGGTCGATGGATGAAAACACCGTATCGGGATTGTAGACATCCATGAACGCGCAAGGGCCGTAGTCGATTGTCTCGCCCGAGATTGCGCAATTGTCGGTGTTCATCACCCCGTGGATAAAGCCGACCGACATCCATTGCGCCACCAGTGCTGCCTGCGCGGCAATCACCGCCTGCAAGAACCCACGCGGGCCATCGGCATCCGGATAATGGCGCGCGATGGCGTGATCCATCAAGTCGCGCAACGCCTTCGTGTCGCGGCGCGCGGCAAAGACCTGAAACGTGCCGACACGGATATGGCTGGCGGCCACGCGGGTTAGCACGGCACCCGGCAGGGCGGCCTCGCGGTAGACGGGCTCTCCGGTGCGGACGGCAGCCAGCGCGCGCGTGGTGGGCACGCCAAGCGCATGCATTGTCTCTGAGACAAGATATTCGCGCAGCACTGGCCCCAGCCAAGCGCGACCATCGCCGCTTCGGGAATATGGCGTGGGACCGGAGCCCTTGAGCTGGATGTCGCGGCGTCGCCCGTCGCGGCCCACGGTCTCGCCCAGAAGGATCGCGCGGCCATCGCCAAGCTGCGGATTGAACTGACCGAATTGATGACCTGCATAAAGCTGCGCCAAGGGGGCCGCGCCCTGCGGCACGTCATTGCCCGCAAAGATCGCGCCAAGGCGAGGATCGTCCGTGCCCTCGATGCTCATCTCTGCCGCCAGCGCGTGGTTGAACACGATCAACTGCGGGGCCGAGACCGGTGTCGGGTCTTGCCGGGTGTAGAAGCCATCAGGCAGGGCGGCGTAGGAATTGTCGAAGGGGATATGCAGGGTCATACCCCACAGATAGACATTTGGGACGGGAATGCCAGTGCGTTGATGACAGGACGTTGTTGATGTCGGGCGCTACAGCACCCGCGACATGAACAGATACCCTTCGCGCGGGCGAAACCCGCTGCGGGTGTAAAACCGGGTCAGCGTTTCGTCGCTGCGATCGGCCTCTAGGTGCAGCGCCCGTAGGCCACTGCCGCGCAGGGCGTGGGCCAGCGAGTTGACCGCCTCGAACCCCATGCCGCGGCCGCGCACGGCGGGGCGGATATACAATTCGTCAACGATCCCGTCCAACCCGCCATATTCGACCGACCAGCCGAACGTGACGACGACATAGCCCACCGGTGCCCTGCGTGGCCCGATCAGCCAGACCGCGCCATGCGGCGAGCCTTCAAGCAGAGGCAGGATGGCGGCTGTCCGATGCTCGGGATCGGTGTTGAACCCCTGATGTTCGTGAAAGGCGGCGACCAGAGGCAACAGCCGGGACAGATCGTCCGGGCCCGCCAGATGCAGGGTCTTCATAGCCGGGCCAGTCTTTCCGTCAGCAGCGCAAAGAAGCCGTCTGCGTCCAGATCGCCCATGAAGGTTGCATTGGCGGCACGGTCCGTGACGCCCCACCAATCGGCGACGGTCATGCCCAATGTCAGCTCCGAGGTTGTTTCGATCTCGACATTGATGTGACGGCCGCTGAACAGGTCCGGCCGGATCAGATAGGCGGTGACGCAGGGGTCGTGCAGCGGCGCACCATCGCTGCCGTATTTCTCCTTGTCGAACCGTTCAAAGAAATCGGTCATCAGGGCCACGGCCTCGCCCACTTGCGTGCCCAAGGCGCGGAACGCATCGTTGCGCGGCTTGGTCACAAGCGCCTTATGCGTCACGTCCAGCGGCATGACGGTGATCGGTGCGCCGGATCTGAACACGATATCAGCAGCTTCGGGATCGACATAGATGTTGAATTCGGCAGCGGGGGTGATGTTGCCGACCTCGAAATATGCCCCGCCCATCAGCACGATCTCGGCAATGCGCGGGGCAATGTCGGGTGCTTTTTCCAGCGCCGTGGCGATATTGGTCAGCGGACCCAGCGGGCAAAGCGTGACCGTCCCGGCAGGATGATTGCGCAGAGTCTCGATGATGAAATCGACCGCATGGGCATCTTGCAGCGGCATTGACGGATCGGGAAGGGTGGGTCCGTCAAGCCCGGTCTTGCCATGCACATGCTCTGCCGTGACCAGAGGCCGTTTCAGCGGTGCATCGCAGCCCGCAAAGACGGGTATATCCGTCCGGTTCGCCAACTCGCAAATGATGCGCGCGTTCTTCTGGGTCAGCGCTAGCGGCACGTTTCCGGCCACCGCCGTGATGCCCAGCACCTCGATCTCTTCGGGAGAGGCAAGCGCCAGCAGGATGGCGACCGCGTCGTCCTGACCGGGATCCGTGTCGATGATGATCTTGCGTGCCGTCATTGCCGTTCTCCCTGACTGTCCGTTTGTCTGCCTGTGACGCGAGGCATTTGTGCGTTCTTGCGTGTGACAGAGCCCTATCAACGTCGCAAGCGAAATGGCAGTATCAAAGCAGGACATCGCCGACGATGGAGCGCGCGACCTAAGGAGCGCGCAGCAGCAGCTATGCAGGACGAAGTTGCGGTTGGTCAAACACCTGAAATGATCATATCCCGAATTTTCACTGCTTTCTCAAAGTGATCCAGTTCATGCGTTTTGATCCACCATTCGGCTGCTTCCATAAGCAACGCTGGATCATCATTTCTGTTGGCAAAAAACGCATAGAAAGAAAGACCTACGGTCTCTCCCTTTTTGGCGATCTTGTCGTTACAGACCGCGACTGCCTTGTTTCTTAAAGTTGCTCTCATACTGTTTGCGACTTCTTCTGCGATAGATGATCAGTGAGAACATAAGGCGAACTTGTGGGTGCCGCAACTTAGGATATTGGGCTCGACACCGAATTTTCCAGAAAACCAAAAGGCCCCGCCATTGATGGACGGGGCCTTGGGCTGCTCGATGTAAATGGGATCAGCCGTCGAAATCGACTTCCTCGATGATCCGCAGGGCGGCGGCGCGTTGGGCAGCCAACGCCATCAGGTTGGTTTCGTCCGGTGTGAACTCACCCCAGCTTTGCACCACTTCATCTGCTTCTGTGCCCTCGGCGATGGGGTATTCATAGTTGGCGTGGGCGTAGATTTCCTGCGCCTTGGGCGAGGTCAGGAATTCCATCATCTTGATGGCGTTTTCCTTGTTCGGGGCCGATTTCGTCAGCGCCACGCCCGAGATGTTCACATGGGTGCCGCTGTCTTCGAATTCCGGGAACAGCACGTTGACCGAGTTGGCCCATTCCGCCTGTTCGGGATCTGCCAGCATCTTGCCCATGTAATAGGTGTTGCCGATGGCAAGATCGCATTCGCCGGCCCAGATCGCCTTGACCTGCGCGCGGTCGTTGCCTTGCGGTTTGCGCGCCAAATTGGCCTTCAAGCCGCCCAGCCATTCTTTCGCGGCTTCTTCGCCGTGATGTTCGATCACCGCCGAGGCCAGCGCGACGTTATAGGGATGCGTGCCCGAACGGGTGCAGATCCGGCCTTCCCATTTGGGGTCCGCGAGATCCTCGTAGGTGGTGACCTCTGCCGGATCGACGCGATCCTTGGAGGCATAGACGATCCGTGCGCGGGTGGTCAGGCCGTACCAGTTGCCATCGGGGTCGCGGTACTGCGCGGGTACGTTCGATGTCAGTGTTTCGGTCTCGACCGGCTGGGTCAGCCCGGCATCGACGACAGCGGACAGGCGAGAGATGTCCACGGTCAGCACCATGTCGGCGGGCGAGCGATCACCTTCGGCTTGCAGTCTTTCGACCATGCCCTTGTTCAGATAGGCCACATTCACATCGATGCCGGTCTCTTCGGTGAAGGCGTCCGTCAGGGGCGCGATCAGTTCAGGCTGGCGATAGGAGTAGATATTGACGATGCCTTCGGCAATGGCAGGCATGGCAGTCGTCAGCATCAGGGCTGTAGCACAAGTCAGGCGATACATGGGTCGTCCTTTCGGGTTCACGTTTTCTGCGACCTGTCTATTCCGAGCGTTTTACTTGGTCAATATAATACCCGAACATTTTTGTCAGGGTTGACGTTCGCGGCGCTTTTCCGCGTCCCAAAGGGCGTCCATCTCTGCCAGATCAGACTCCTCCGGGCTCTTGCCTGCCGCTTTCAGGGCGTTCTCTATCCCCTTGAAGCGACGTGTGAACTTGGCGTTGGCACCGCGCAACGCCGCCTCTGGATCAATGTCCAGATGGCGCGCCAGATTGGCCATGACAAACAGCAAATCGCCCAGCTCTTCTTCGGTATGGGCCTTGTCACCAGAGGCATGCGCCTCGCGCAGTTCGGCGCATTCCTCGGCGATCTTGTCCAGCACCTGTTCGGTTTCGGGCCAGTCGAACCCCACCCGCGCCGCGCGCTTTTGCAGCTTCACCGCGCGCAGCAATGCAGGCAGGCCCACTGCCACGCCCTCCAGCGCGCCGGTCTGGGCCTTGGCGGCGCGTTCGGCGGCTTTTGTTTGCTCCCAATCGATGGTTTGCTGGTGCGCGCTTTTCGCGTTCGATTCATCACCAAAGACATGCGGATGCCGGGCCACCATCTTGTCGGACATGGTGTCGGCCACGTCCTCGAAGGTGAACATCCCGGCCTCTTCGGCCATTTGCGAATGGAACACCGATTGAAACAGCAGATCGCCCAATTCGCCTTTCAACTCGTCCCAGGCCTCGCGTTCGATGGCGTCGGCGACCTCGTAGGCCTCTTCGATCGTGTAGGGGGCGATGGTGGCGAATGTCTGTTCGATGTCCCAGGGGCATCCGGTTTGCGGGTCGCGCAAGCGGCGCATGATTTCGCGCAGGCGCGGCATGCCGCCATTCGGGTCGGTAATCAGACTGTCTTCGGGCATTGCGTAGATCCATGGTTTCGCGTCAGATGCAACCTGACAACAGCGCCGTGCGAAGTCCACCCATGCCTGTCGCAGACCGTCCCGGTGAACGGATCGGCTGGTGATGACGACGATGCGTTGTCAGCCTGACCGCAGGGTCAGGATCGCGGTGAGGAATGACTGAACAACCAAGGGGACCAAATGGCGCTTGAAGACGCAAAGACCCAGATCGACCACGCTTTCACACGCGATGACGCACGGGGCTTAAGCTATGAAAACACCTTTGGCGGTGCGCCATCCTTCCTGCGCAGGCGCTATACCAAGGATCTGACCGGCGTTGACGTCGCGGTGACGGGCGTGCCTTTTGACCAGGCTGTGACCAACCGTCCCGGTACTCGGCTTGGTCCGCGCGCAATCCGCGAGGCGAGCCTGCTGCAACCTTACGATCCGCCCTATGGCTGGGGCTTCGATCCGCTAAGCGACATGACGGTGGTGGATACCGGCGATCTGGCCTTTGACTACGCCAAGACGTCCGAGTTTCCCGCGACGCTGGAAGCACATGCCGCCAAGATCATTGCCTCTGGCGCGGCCATGCTGACACTGGGCGGAGATCATTTCATCACGCTGCCGCTCTTGAAGGCGCATGTGGCGAAACACGGGCCGCTGGCGCTTGTGCAGTTCGATGCCCATTCCGACAGCTGGGTCGATGATGATATGGACCGGATCGACCACGGCACCTTTGTCTACAAGGCCGTGAAGCTGGGGCTGATTGATCCGGCGCGCTCTGTCCAGATCGGCATTCGCACCACAAATCCCGACACGATGGGCCTGCACATCATCGACGCGCCAGAGGTTCACCGGATCGGCGCGCAGGCCGTGGTGGACCGCATCCGCGAGATCGTGGGCGAGACGCCCGCCTATCTCAGCTTTGACATTGACGGGCTGGACCCGGCCTTCGCACCCGGCACCGGCACGCCGGTCTGGGGCGGGCTGAGTTCCGCGCAGGCCGCCGCGATCCTGCGTGCAATGGCTGGGGTGCCGATTATCGGCGGCGATGTGGTGGAGGTCTCGCCGCCCTTTGATCCTACAGGCATCACCGCCGTGGCGGGGGCGCATGTCGCGATGGAGATCCTTTGTCTTATCGGCTGGACGCGGTTGGGAATGGTCGGATAGCACCGCGGGATCGGGCACCACCACTTGAAGACGTTGCTGCGGCGACTTATCTGCGCCCTCCGCATTGGAGAAATAAATGAAAACCGCCGCGCTGATTGTCCTTGGTCTGATAGTTGCCCTGATGGTCTATATTCGTGTGGCACCAAGCGATGCTGCGCGTTGGCATGTACCGCTTGGCTTTGAGGCGGACGAAACCCTGACGGGCGGCGCGCGGCGCGTCATACCCGGCGATGCGGAAACGCTGGGCAGATTGGACGCGATCGCCCGTGCCACCCCGCGTACCAAGGTATTGGCCGGATCGGTTGCAGAGGGGCACATCACCTATGTCACCCGCTCTGCCGGATTTGGGTTCCCGGATTATACGACCGTTCAACTGGCGGATGGGCATATCCTCATCTTCGCCCGGTTGCGCTTTGGCAAGGCGGATTTTGGGGTGAATGCCGCACGCGTGGATAACTGGTTTCAGGCGCTGAGCCGGACCTGAGGCCATGTGCCAGTGCATGGGCCGGGCTGTGCAGCCTCGTAAAACCGTCGCATCTGCGCAGCGACAGGCAGGGCAGGGACTTGACCAAACCCGCGCAATAGAGGACATGCACCGGCATGGTTCCCGCAGACAGACTAGCCCAAATATCCGAACGGTTCGAGTTCCTGGAGGCCAAGATGGCCCAGGGTGGCGGCGATATTGCCGCATTGGGCCGCGAATATGCCGAACTCCGCCCCGTTGTCGAACAAATCCGCGCCTATGAGCGCCTTCAGGCGGACATGGCCGAGGCCGAAGAGATGCTGTCCGATCCCGACATGAAGGAACTGGCCGAGGAAGAACTGCCAGCCCTGCGTGCCGCATTGCCAGAGGCAGAGCACGCTTTGCAACTGGCGCTTTTGCCCAAGGATGCGGCCGATGCGCGCCCTGCGGTGCTGGAAATCCGGCCCGGAACCGGCGGGGAAGAGGCCGCCCTTTTCGCGGGCGATCTGCTGCGCATGTATCAGCGCTATTCCGAAAGCCATGGCTGGAAGCTGGAAATCCTTGAAGAGCAGCAGACAGAGCTTGGCGGCATCCGCGAATTGACCGCCCGGATCTCCGGCCAGAACGTCTTTGCCCGGCTGAAATACGAAAGCGGCGTGCACCGGGTGCAGCGCGTGCCTGCGACGGAATCGGGTGGACGCATTCACACATCCGCCGCCACGGTCGCCGTTCTGCCAGAGGCTGAAGAGGTCGATATCCGCATTGATCCCAACGATCTGCGGATCGACACGATGCGCAGCTCCGGGGCAGGCGGGCAGCACGTCAACACCACCGATTCGGCGGTGCGTATCACGCACCTGCCCACCAACACCGTGGTCACAAGTTCCGAGAAGTCCCAGCACCGCAACCGCGAGATTGCCATGCAGGTGCTGCGCACACGTTTGTTTGATCTGGAACGTCAGAAAGTGGACAGCGAACGTTCTGCCGATCGCAAGGCTCAGGTCGGGTCGGGCGACCGGTCCGAACGCATCCGCACCTACAATTTTCCACAAGGCCGCATGACCGATCACCGTATCAACCTGACCCTTTATAAGCTGGATCAGGTGATGCAGGGCGATCTGGACGAGGTGATCGACGCGCTGACCGCCGACGCGCAAGCGGCGGCCCTGGCCGAGATGGGCGCGTGACGGTCGGTGAGGTGCTGGCGCAAGCCACGCGCAGGCTGCATTCCGCCGGAATAGACGGCGCGCCGCGTGATGCGCGGGCTTTGGTTTCCGGCGCGATGCGCGTTGAAGCATCGCGCCTGACATTGTTGGCCCGAGACGAATTCCCCGACACGGCGATGGCAGGGCTGGACCGGATGCTGGCCGAACGCTGCGCACGGCGACCCGTGTCCAAAATCCTTGGCGCACGTCTGTTCTGGGGGCGCAGTTTCGCCGTCACCGAGGATGTTCTTGACCCGCGCCCCGAAACGGAAACCTTGATAGAGCAATCGCTTACAGAGCGAAGTTCATCACTTCTGGATCTCGGGGCTGGCTCCGGCATCCTTGCCATCACCCTGCTGGCCGAATGGCCGGACGCGCGGGCCGTGGCCAGTGATGTCAGCGCCAAGGCACTGGAAGTCGCGGCGCAAAATGCGACGAGCCACGGGGTCCAGAACCGGCTGACGCTGCTGGCAGCCGATTGGTTTGACGGGATCAGCGGACGATTCGATTTGATCGTGTCCAACCCGCCCTATATCGCTGCCGATGAGATGCCAGATCTCTCACCCGAGGTGCGCAATCACGACCCGGAAATCGCGCTCACCCCCGGTGGGGACGGGCTGGCCCCTTACCGTGTGATCGCAACCCGTGCGGCGGATCACCTGACCCCCGGTGGACGCTTGCTGGTAGAGATCGGCTGGCAGCAGGGCCCTGCCGTTGCAGAGATTTTTCGCAGTTGCGGACTTCGGCATGTCACCGTGCATCCCGACATGGATGGCAGGCCGCGCGTGGTATCTTGCCGCGGCAATTAAGTCATTTTGTGGCAAATTTTTCCGAAACTGCTACTGATCGCGTGTTTTTTGCTTGTCTGGAAGCCGATGACATGATTATTGCGGTAGCAGTCGGGATGGCTGAACGCTTACGCTCTCGCCGCCGACGCCAAGCCGGAAATCGATGGGGCCCGTCCTTAAGTTGAGCGCATGAGGCGCCACCGGGTCACACAGCAGTCAGAACCAAGGCTGGATCAAGAGACATATGAGATCTTCCAAATCAAGATCGCGGTCGAAATCGAACCGCAACCGTTCCACCGTTGGCAACGTCGTCAACCGTGTATTCGACAGCTCGGGTCCCGAGGGTAAGGTGCGTGGCACCCCTCAGCAGATCATTGACAAGTATAATCAGCTTGCCCGTGACGCGCAGCTGGGCAACGACCGGGTCGCAGCCGAGAATTTTCAGCAGCATGCGGAACACTACATGCGCATGCTGAGCGAAGCGCAGCGGGAACAGGATACCCGCCGAGAACAGCAGGAACGCGAGAACCGCGAGCGTCAGGCGCAGCGCGACCGCGAGCGTGCCGAACGCGAGGCGGCTTCCCAGAACGACGGGCCGCGTCAGGACCAACAACCGCAGCCTCATCAACAGCCCAAAGCTGATCCGTCCAAGACCGATCAGCCGGATGTGCTGGATCTGAGCGATGATGGGGACGGCAACAATCTGGTCGATACGCCCGAGAACGCCGCTCCCCAGCCCGAAGCAAAGTCCAAATCAAGGACCAAGGCGAAACCCCAGGCCGATCAGGACGCCGAAGCCCAGGCAGAGCCCAAACCCAAACCGGTGCGCAAACCGCGCAAGAAGCCTGCCCCGAAAAAGTCCGCCGAAAGCGCAGAATCGAAGGCCTCCGATGCTGGCCAGGCAGCGTCTGACAGCAGTGCCGCGCCGGGTGTGGATACGTCGAAAGACGCCGCGGAATAGTCTCGGCAAACCTTGGCAACCCACTGAAAAAAGGCGCCCTTATCGGGTGCCTTTCTTGCATTTACGCTAAAGCTTGCTGTCGGTATGCGTGAAGGGTCCGGAAGAACATGGTTTGCCGCTTGCGCACTTCCGCAGGACGCGTGCGCCAACCATTACCTCAAATCTATCTCTCAGCGACCGCTCTTGCCAGGGCGCAGAACGCTTCGAGCGGCACCTGCTCGGCGCGGTCCGTCGGTTTGATCCCCGCCGCCAGCAACCTGTCCTCCATATCCGGTGCGACACCCTTCAGCGCGGCCCGCAGCATCTTGCGACGCTGGTTGAAGGCGCGCGCCACGACATGCTCCAGCACCTTTGGATCGGCAGGGTAGCGCGGCGCGGGCAGGGCGGTCAGATGCACCACGGCCGAGGACACCTTGGGCGCGGGCGTGAAGGCTTCAGGTGGCAGGCTCATGGCGATCCGCGCATCCGCGCGCCACTGGGCCAGCAACGCCAAGCGGCCGTAGGCCTTCGATCCGGGCGCGGCCACGATCCTCTCGGCCACTTCGCGCTGGAACATCAGCGTCAGACTTTGCCAGAAGGGCGGCCAGTCACGCGGTGTCAGCCAGCGCACCAACAATTCCGTTCCCACATTATAGGGCAGGTTCGCGGCGATGCGGATGGGTGGGGTCAGATGTTGCAAGGGATCAATCTGCAACGCATCGCCCTCGACCACCTCCAGCCGACCGGGATAGGCGGCGGCGATTTCGGCCAAGGCCGGCAGGCAGCGCGCATCCTTCTCGATTGCCAGCACCTTGCGCGCGCCTTCCGCCAGCAACCCGCGCGTCAGGCCGCCCGGTCCGGGTCCAATCTCCAACAGGTCACAACCCGTCAGATCGCCCGCCTGCCGCGCGATCTTGGATGTCAGGTTCAGATCCAGCAAGAAATTCTGGCCCAGCGATTTACGCGCGCTCAAGCCATGTTCGGCAATCACCGCGCGCAGCGGCGGCAAACCGTCAATCGCGCTCACAGCCCGTCACCCACGGCCAACGAATGGACACCCTGCCAATTCTTCTTGGCAAAAATACTCCCGCCGGAGGCTCCTGAACGTCCGACAGGGCGCACCATCGGACGGGTGTGCGCACTCATCCCGCACCCCCTGCAAGCCGTGCGGCCAGACGCAACGCCTCCACGGTCGAGGTCGGATTGGCCGTGCCCGTTCCGGCGATATCAAAGGCGGTGCCGTGGTCCGGCGAGGTGCGCACGAATGGCAGCCCCAGCGTCACATTCACGCCGCGATCAAAATCCAGCGTCTTGATCGGGATCAGCGCCTGATCGTGATACATCGCCACGGCCACGTCATAGCCCGTTCTGGCGGCTGCGTGAAACATCGTATCCGCCGACATCGGGCCGCTCAGATCCATGCCTTCCGCGCGCAAACGCTCCAGCACCGGGGCGATCACGTCAATCTCTTCACGCCCCATCCGTCCGCCTTCGCCTGCATGCGGGTTCAGCCCGGCCACGGCAATGCGCGGCGCGGGAATGCCGAACTGGTCGATCATTGCCGCATGGGTGATCCGCAGCCGTGTTTCCAGCAGGGCAGGCGTCAGCGCCCGTGCCACCGCGTCCAGCGCGATATGGATCGTGATGGGCACCACGCGCAGCTGATCCGAGGCCAGCATCATCACCACCTCATCCACGCCGGCCAGATGGCCCAGGAATTCGGTATGTCCGGGAAAGGCAAAACCGGCACCCTCGGCCAGCGCCTGTTTGTGAATGGGAAGCGTACAGATCGCGGATGCGGCCCCGTTTTGCACCAACGAGACTGCCCGCTCGATCACCGCGATCACATGTGCGGCGTGATCGGGCTGAGGTGCGCCCGGAACGCGAGGGCTGCCGAAGTCGTGGGGCAGTACCGGCAAGCCGCGTGCCATCGCGGCCGGTGCCTCTGACGGATGCGCGATCTCTACGATGTCAGCACTGTCCGGCAGGTGGCGTGGGTCGCCCAGCAGGAAAAACGGCACCGATCCGCCAAGCCGCGCGCGCGCCGCCACGGCCAGTTCCGGACCAATCCCCGCCGGTTCGCCGCAGGTCAGCGCAATGGGGGCATCGCTCTGCAACACGGTCATCGGGTGCGGATGCGCGCCTCGGCGCGAAGCTGCGCGAGATAGCCATTGGCGTAAGAGTTCAGCCGTTGGTTGCGCAGGCCCATTGTCAGCTGTTCGCGGTTGACCTCTTCGGTCAGCACCGGCGTGCGACCGCAAAGCATCAGAAACACCAGCGTTTGACCGTTTGACCGCGTCAATGCGGTGGATACCTCGCCCGCATCCAGCTTCATCAGTTCCACGGCAATATCGGTCGGAATTTCGGCAGGGGGCAGGCTGCCCCGGTCCAGCACTTCCGCAGGCTGCCCCTTTGCGACACCATAAAGGTCGTCACAAGTGTCCACGCGCGTCTGGATGTTGCGGGCGGCGGCCAGCGCGGCCTCTGTCCGTCCGCCGGGGATGTAATAGGCGGCATACTCGATTGCGGCATATTCCGGAGCTTTATAGCCGGTCTCTTCAATGGCGCGCAGTTGGAACAGCGCGACGGCATTGGGGATCGGCAGCGGGTCCGTCACCTCACCCGGAGCAAGCGCCAGGATCAGCGGTTGCAGCTGGGGGGGCAGATCGGACAGGTTCTGCCAGTCAAGACGTCCACCGCGCCCACGGCTGGCCGTCGCGGAATAGCGCCGCGCCTCGGCTGAAAACGCATCGGTCGATCGGATCTGCGAAATGCGGTTGGCGCGTTCGCGCACGGCCGCGGCCTGTTGCGGCGGGGCAGGCATGATGAGTTCGGAGATAAGAACGCGCACGCCGCCGCCGGTTCTGCTGGAAGACAGCGCGCGGTCAATTTCACCCTCGGATGCGGCCGAGCGTGATCCGAACCGCGCCTGCACTAACTGACGCCAGGCCAGCCCGGCCTGGACGAAGGCGCGGAATGTCTGCTCATCGACACCGCTTCCGGCCAGTGCAGCCGTGAATTCTTCGCGGCTCAGATTGGCGCGACCCGCAAATTCCGTCATCCCTTCGGTGATTTCCTCGTCGGTCGGGCGGATGCCTGCGGCAGACGCGGCCTCGACCCGAAGGCGGTCGTCGATCAACTGCTCGCGCGCCAGCGTCGTCGGGTTGCCAGGTGCGTTCAGCAAGGTCAGCATTCGCGTGCGCTGGTCCAGCTCGTAGCCGGAAATGGCGCTGTCATTGACCAGGATCACCGGGGAGAACTGCGCGCGCGCAGGCGCGGGCAGGGTCAGAACGGTGATGCAAAGGGCCAGAGTGGCGGTGATGTAGCTCAGCAAGCGCATATGTCATTTCATCCCAAGTCAGTCGCCGCAGGACCGGCGGTAGTCCTTGGCGCTGCCGCCAGTGCTGAAGCCTTTCAGCGCGACGGTCAGGCCAAAATCTGTTGATGGCTCAAGGTTAGAGGAAGAGGCAAACTTCCGCGAGACCGAAAAGCCCACCTCGACGCATTCATTGGTGTAGCTCAGGCCAAGACCGGCCTTCGCGAGGTTGCTGGAAGCCAGATCATAGCGCCAGTCGGCCAGACCGGTCCAATATTGGTTGAATCGGTAGCTGCCGTCAAAGGACCATTCCGACAGTGCTTCGGGGCGGTTTTCGGCGGCATCGGTGACCAGCAGGACGTAGGATGCCCCCAGATCCAGCCGACTGTTGGTCCAGCCAGCCCGCGCCGCTGCTTTTGAAAACCGTGCGTCCCCGTCCAAAAGCCCGCGCGCCGTCACATTCAGGCCAGACCGTGTGGCGAAATGTCCGGCGACCAGCCAGTCGCTTTCCGTGCCGCGCAGGCCGGAAGACCTTGAAAAAGCGTCATCCGCCTCGTCGCGGGTCACGCGGCCCAGCGTCAGCCCGGCGCTCCAGCCCGATGGATTGTCGCGCATCCAGCGCAACCCGTAAACGGTCGTGTAGCCGCGTTCACGCCGGTCGGGGGCCGGAAAGCGGGACAGGGCAAGCAGGTTGCCTTCGTCAAACTCCACGCGGGTGGATTCGTCGTTGGGGATGTCGGGGCGGTCGCCGCCGGTCCAGCCGAACTGAACGATCGGTTCGATCACGTCGCGTGCGCCGTTGGCGGCGCTGCGGACCAGTGGCCAGCGCAATTCCACCGCAGCGGCGGGGGTTAATTGTGCCACATTGTTGTCGCTGGTGCTGTCCTGACTGATGCTGAACGCGTCGCCCCAAACCTGACCCAGCACACCTGCCCGCACACCGCCGGGCAGGGTCCAGCGCCGCCGCCAGCTAAGACCGGCATTCAGGCGGCTGACGTCGCGCCCGACAATGTCATCGTCCGAATAGCGGAAATGACCATGTGCCGTCAGCCCCATCCGCAACTCGCCGCCAAGTGCGGCCGGAAACAGCCGCTGTTCATAGATCGCGTCGGTAAGGATGGTTGGTTGGGTGGCGTTGTCCTCGCCATCGACCAGCGATTGATAATGCGTGATGCCGATCTCGAAATAACGCTGTGCCTTGGTGCGGGTGATGGTCAACTCGCTGTCCAGCCGGTCCTTGCTGGCATAGTCGTAATCGTTGAGATAGGCGTCATCCGAGGTCATCTCGATATCGAAGCTCAGCTTGTAGTCGCGGCCAAGATCGAAGGCACCTTCGGCAAACAGGTAGCCACGCCGTGGGCCTTCGTCCAGCGTATCGCTCGTGACGGCGGCGTTCACCGTCAGATCGCCATTGCGGAACGCACGACGATACCGCGCCTCCAGCGTCCGCGTCACCGGCGACAGGTAGGGCGTCAACGTCACATCCTGATGATCGCCGATGGGGATGAAATACGGCACCTTGATGCCGAAGCCCAGCAAGGTGCTGGACCGGATCGACGGGATCAGGATGCCGGCGGCACGTTTCAGCGTCGGGTCGGGCAGGCGCAGGCGGGGCGCGTAGAACACCGGAACATCCAGTATCCGAAACTGCGCATTGTCGAAGTAAAGCTGTTTTTCCTCTTCGTCATGCACGATGCGCGAGGCCCGGATTTGCCACAGCGGCACCTGATTGGCACCGCAGACCTGACAAGAGGTCACGGCAACGCGGGCAAGCTGGGTGTAGCGCCCCTCCACCCGGCGGGCCTCGACCGAGGCGAGTTGCAACTGTTCATCCAGCACCATGCGCGCGCCGCGCAGCAACCCGTTCTCGAAGGTCGTGTCCAGCGATCCGCTATCGGCCAGCAGAAGGTTGCCCTGCGGATCGGTCAATCGTACCGGCCCGTCCAGCTGGAGCGTGTCGGTGTCGCGGTCATAGGTGATGCGCGTCGCGGTCAGCCGACTGCCTTGATACATCGCCTCGACATTGCCGCGGGCAATCAACTGATCTTCGCCCGCGATCAACACCTCGTCCGCGACCAGCATCGCGGCATCATTGGTCTGCGCCAATGCGGGCAAGGCTGCGCCAAAGGACAGCCAGAAGGACAGGAACAGCCGGGCGGCAAAGGGCAGGGGCGGGCGCGTCATCCATCCTCCATATGCAGGATCAATCCCATCGCCAGCAGCACCGAAGCGATGGGCGGGATCCAGGCCGCCAGTGCCGGGGCAAGCTGGCCATTCTCTCCGAGGATCTGCGCGAAATTGCGGATGTAGTAAAGCCCAAAGCCCAACAGGATCGCCGCCAGTACAGCGATGCCGGTGCCGCCAAGGCGCGCATGACGCATGGTGAATGCGGCCCCGACCAGCACCATCGCGATCAGGAACAGGGGTCGGGCAAGCTCCATCTGGAGCCAGACCTGATGGCGGCGCGCGCTGAATCCGGCCTCTTCAAGCTGGGTGATAAATGTCGGAAGATCCCAGACCGCAATCGCGGAAGGGGTGCCAAAACTGTCACGGATACTCTCTTGTGTCAGGGTGGAGGCCACCCGCATTGTTTCATGCTCCTGCGCCGCTTCTTCAGAGTTCAGCCCGGCGAGAAGGGGCCAGGCCTTGGCGTTGGACAACACCCATTCACCGGCAACCAGACGGGCGGTTTCCGCCTCGATCCGCCGGACCGGCCCGCCTTCCGGCGCATAGGCGACAAAGCTGACATCATACAGGACCGTTGCCTGAGGATTGGCGCGCGCGGCACGGATGACGGTTTGCCCGCGCAGATCGCCTTGTCGCAACCACAGCCCGTCCGCCCCGATCGAAAGTGTAGAGGTGCCGCCGGACCGATAGGTTTCCTTCAGCGCGTCATAGCGCTTTGATGTAGCGGCAACGAACGGGTTTGCCATCGCAACAGCCAGCCCGCCCAACACGGCCGTCACCGCCACCGGCGCGATCAGCGCGGCCAACCCGGATCGCCCCGCCGCCCGCGCCGCCACCAGCTCTGACGAGCGCGCAAGCGACAGAAACAGTGCAATCGTGGCAAGGATCAGGATCAACGGCAGGATCTGGTACAGGGATTGTGGCGTGTTCAGCAAAGTCAGGACCAGCACCTCGCCAAAACTGACCGAGGCATCGAACAGGCGCATCTGCTCAACCAGATCAAGCAGCATCAGGAACGCGAAGAACACGCCCGTAACCGAAACGACCATCCACAAAAAGCGCCGCGCAAAATAGTAATGCAGGATCATGCCGGCACCTCTGGGATAGCTCTGCGCCGCCGCTTGAAGGGGCGGGCAGCAGAATAAAGCAACCCCCCGGCCAGCGCGAAGCCGACAAGCGACGGCACATAGATCAGCGGCCATAGCGCTGCGTTTTCGCGCACCGGATCCGTCACCGCGCTTTCGGCCAGTTTGACCAGCACCAGCAGGAAGATCGCCAGCACGATCTGACGGGTCACACCGAAACGGCTGAACCCGCCGATCAACAGCGTCGAGAACCCGATCAGCGCCGCCACCACGCATAGCAACGCCTGTTGAATGCGGCCATGCGCCTCTTCAAGAACCTCGCCATTGGTGTCTTTCGCAAGCGTGGCCATTTCGGATGTCCGGGTCAGAAGATCAATCGTCGACATATGTTTGACGCGCGGCGTGGGTGTTCCTGCTTGCGCGATCAGGGCGCTGATATCATAGGAAAAATCCTTGAAATTCGTGGTTGAAAGTCGCCGCGTCTTATATGTCATCGTTTGCGCAAGGCCACTGACCATCACCAGTTTGGGGCCTGCATCATCGCGCAGAATATAGGCGCGCTCGGCAGTATAGGTCACGCTGCGATCAGGCTGGCGGCGATCCGACAGGTAGACGTCGCTCAACTCGCCATCGACAGAAATCTCGCGGATGTAGAAGGTGACGTCTGATACCGGATGCAGGAAGACACCTTCGCGCAGGAGCCGGGCCGAGACGCTTCCGGAAATCTCGGTCTCGCGTTCGCGCAGTTGCCCCAGGGAGGCGGGGACCAGAAAATGCGTCAGCGTGGACATCATGAGTGCGATCACCAGCCCGAACATCAACACCGGGCGCGCCAGCCGCCAGGGGCTGTATCCGGTGGCCTGAACCACTGTCAGTTCGGAATCCGCGCTTAGCCGGTTGGTGACGTAGACAGCCGCCGCAAAGGCCGCCATAGGCAGGACCATTCGGATGACGTTTGGAAGGGAAAGGGCTGTAAACTCAAGGAAAATGCCGGCAGAATGGCCGTCTGCGATCAGCCGGTCGAAAAGAATCACGGCCCGGTTCACCCAGTAGACCGAGACCAGCACCAGGGCGAAAAAACCGAACAGCACCATAAGTTGCGACAGTATATATCTGTCGAATCTGCCCAAGCCTTGCCCCCCGACCTATCGTTGCCGACAGACCCTAGCCCAAAGCCCGGCGGGGGAAAACTCCTATCTGGTCAACCACGCGGGTCGGCTGCTAGGTGTTGGGCCAAAGCGCGGTTTCATGCCGCCGCATCGCAGGAGAGCCATCATGACCACACCCGTTTCCGTCAGTTTCCACGCCACCGATCTGCCCGCTATCGAAGAGGCACCGGGCCGGATTGCAGTTGTCGTGCCGGAAGGCGGGCGGCTGGGCCAAGCTGCCCGCCGGGTGAACCGTTTGACGCGTGGTGCTGTGGCGCGGGCGGTTGCCAGCGACCGCTTCGCCAAGCTGAAGGACGGGCAAGTTCTGAGCCTTGGCTTTCCCGTCGGCCTGGCCGCCGAAGCTGTGGATATTCTGCGGCTGCCGCGCCGCCCGGATGTCGACACGGCGCGGAAGGGCGGCGCGGCGCTGGCGCGTGCGGCTGGGGGGGCTGAGACGCTGGTGCTGGCCGATGTAACACGACGTGTGGCGGAATTGGCATTGGGTTTCGCGCTGCGCGGTTACGCCTTTACCGATCACAAGACCGCCGATGACAAGACCCGTGGCGCGCTGTCGATCATGGGCAATGAGCCGGACGCAGCGCAGTCTGCCTGGCAGTCCCTGTCGCCGCTGGCCGAGGGCGTCTTTCTGACCCGCGATCTGGTGTCCGAGCCTGCGAATGTGCTGACCACGACGGAGTTTGCGACCCGGCTTGAGGGCTTGCGCGATCTTGGCGTCGAGGTCGAGGTGCTGGAAGAAGACGCATTGCAAGAGCTTGGCATGGGCGCGCTTCTCTGCGTGGGGCGTGGATCGTCCAGCCCGTCCAAGGTTGTGGTGATGCGCTGGAACGGGGCGGGTGACGACAGCGCGCCACTGGCTTTGATTGGCAAGGGCGTGGTGTTTGATACGGGCGGCATCTCGTTGAAGCCCTCGCTTGGCATGGAAAGCATGACAATGGATATGGGGGGCGCGGGCACCGTTGCCGGCACCCTGCATGCATTGGCCCGTCGTGGCGCGCGCGCCAATGTCGTCGGACTGGTCGGGTTGATCGAGAACATGCCGGCCGGCGATGCCGTTCGGCCGGGTGATGTTATAACATCCATGAAGGGCGACACCGTTGAGGTCATCAACACCGATGCCGAAGGGCGGCTCGTGCTGTGTGATGTGATGTGGTACGCGCAAACCCGCTTCAAACCCGCCGCGATGGTCGATCTGGCGACGCTGACCGGGGCCTGCATCGTAGCCCTGGGCCACGAAAATGCAGCGGTATTCTCCAACGATGATGATCTGGCGGATGGTTTCCTCAAAGCCGCGGGGGCCGAAGCAGAAGGTGCCTGGCGGATGCCGATGGGGCAGGCCTATGACGACCTGATGAAAAGCACCGTGGCAGATGTCAAGAACAGTGGCGGGCGGGCGGCTGGTTCCATCACCGCCGCGCAATTCCTGCGGCGTTTTGTTCAGGACGGCGTGCCATGGGTGCACCTTGATATTGCGGGCGTGGCGCATGTCTCGCGCGATTTGCCACTGTCGCCAAAGGGGGCGACGGGCTGGGGCGTGTTGGCGTTGAACCGGCTGGTGGCCGACCGGTTTGAGAAAGGCTGAACACATGATCTTGCGCGTGTCTTTGGCATCGCCGTATTGCAGTCTCCGTCAACCGGATCTGCTGTGATGGGGGCGGCCTATTTCTACCACCTGACGCAGCGCCCACTTGAAGTGGCGCTTCCCCTGCTGTTGACGCGCGCCTTGTCCATGGGCTGGCGCGTGGCGGTTCGGGGGTGCGAGACAGAACGGCTTGACTGGCTGGACCAGAAACTCTGGCTGGGCCGAGAAGAGGATTTCTTGCCGCATGGGGTGGAGGGCGGCCCGCATGATGCCGCGCAGCCGGTTTTGCTGACCACGCAAGCGACGGTGCCAAACGATCCGCAATGTGTCATGGCCATCGACGGAGCGTCGGTCACACCGCAAGAGGTTGTCGCACTGGAACGGGTCTGCATCCTGTTCGATGGCAATGACAACAACGCCATGGCGGCTGCTCGGACGCAGTGGAAGGTGCTGACCGAGGCTGGATGTCAGGCGCAATACTGGTCCGAGGAAAGCGGCCGTTGGGAAAAGAAGGCAGAAAGGTGAAGCCGAAAAAGTATTTTATTAAAATATCTTAGAAGGCGAAGTTTCTGTAATGGATGACTTGGCATTTCTGCCCATGACACAGGGCATGAAAAGCTGCGCAGCCATTGTTTAACGCTCCAGCACCATTTGGCCGCGGCTGATTTCCAGCTTGTCGAAGCGTTGCAGATAGCTCATCCCGACCAGTGATTGCCCCATCTCGCCACTGTTGACGAAAGCCGGAAAGCCGGTATCGGTGATCTCGCCCAAGCGCACCGTGGCCAGACGGACCGGGGCGGTCTGCACCGGACCATTGGCGGTCATGGCCTGACTGAAATAGGGCAGACCGGCTGCATCTATCCCGGCGCGGTTGGCGTCCTGTCGGGTCAGCACCATGCCGCTGGCCCCGGTATCCACCATGAAGCGGATCGGCGCGCCGTTGATTTCCAACATCATGTAGTAATGACCATCGGGCGCGCGAGGCAGCTCTATCCGGCCCTCGCTTGCATAGACCATCTGGCTGGGCAGCGCGGTTTGGCGGATGTCGTCCCATAAGCCGATCGCCGCAATGGTGCCCAGAAAGATCAGCCCCCAGGCGGCTAATTGCTGGACCTTGCGGCCAAGATTCTCGCGGTTCTGGATGAAGAACCAGAACACGAGCACCCCGCCGAGGAGCAATAGGTAGAAAAGGTTGCCATAGCTGAGATCGGACATGCCGGCTATATAGGGGCGCGCAGCGCCGAATGACAGAGGCTACTGGCCCAGCCCGAAGGCGCGCAACCCGTCCAGCACGAATTGCACGGAAAGCGCGGCCAAAAGCATACCAAGCAATCGGGTCACGACGGTGATGCCGGTTTTGCCAAGCGCGCGTTCCAGAAAGCCCGCGCTGAGGAACAACACGAGGACCATCGCGACCACGCCCAGCATCACACCGATCACGGTGAGAAACCCCGCGATGTCACTGGTCTGCCCGCCCAGAAGAATGATCGAGGCGATGGCACCGGGCCCCGCGATAAGGGGGATCGCGAGGGGGAAGACCGACGGATCGGGGTGGTCCGGCTCTTCGTCCGGGTCGCTGACCTGACCTTCGCGGCGCTTGTTGCGGCGTTCGAACAGCATGTCGAGTGCGGTCAGAAACAGCAGGATGCCGCCCGCAATCCGGAAGGCGGGCATGGAGATACCGATAAAGCCGAGAAGTGCCTCGCCAAAGAGCGCAAAGAGCGTCAGCAGAATCGCGCCGGTCAGGCAGGCCCGGACCGCCACGGCATGGCGGTGGCGCGCGTTGGTGCCTTGGGTCAGGGCAATGAAAACCGGGGTCAGCCCGATCGGGTCGATGACCACGAAAAGCGTGACGAAGGCCGTGATGAGAAAGGCGCTGTCCATCGGGTATTGCGATCACGAGACGGCGTCGAAGGCAAGTGGCGTTTTACAGTGCGGATGCCGGCGGCGTGCAGATCATTCAGATGCGGCCTATGCACGGGGCCGCCTTGGTCATGCTGCCAGAGCGGTATTTTGTCAGCGCCTGTTCGGGGGGGGGGGGCGGCGTGGCGGGTTGAGGGCGGAGCGAGGGGCCAGCCCCTCGCGCTCCCCGGAGTATTTTTGCCAAGAAGAAGGAAGGATCAGGCGCGCTGGTTGGTGGATTCGAGTTTCTCTTGCGCGGCGAGCCAAAGGGATTCGGCGCGGGCGAGCGCCTTTTCCACCTCTGCGAATTTTCCGTTCCAGACGGCAAGATCAGAGGCCATGTGGTCTTCGTAGAGTTTGGGATCGGCCAGTTTTTCGGACAGCTTGGTCTGCATTTGCTGGAGTTTCTCCAGCCGCTCTTCGCATTTGCGGACCTCGGCGCGCAGGGTCAGAACGGTCTCGCGCGGCGCGCGTTTGGGTTTTGAAGCTGCGGGTTTTGCCGGTTTGGCGGGTTTGTCGCCAGACAGCAGCAGGCGGCGATAGGCGTCGAGATCGTCCTCGTAGGGTTTGACCGTGCCCTCCGAGACAAGCCAGAGCCGGTCGGCGACCATCGACAGCAGGTGCATGTCGTGGCTGACCAGGATCACCGCGCCGGAATACTCGGTGAGCGCCTCGACCAAGGCTTCGCGGCTGGCAATGTCGAGGTGGTTGGTCGGTTCGTCGAGGATCAGCAGATGCGGCGCGTCGAGCGTGGCGAGAAGCAGCGACAGGCGCGCCTTTTGTCCACCCGACAGCCGCGCCACGGGTGTTTCGGCCTGATCCGCGCCAAGGCCGAAGCCTGCAAGACGCGCGCGCAGTTTGGGCGGCATCAGGTCGGGCAGGGCGGACCGCAGATGTTGCAGGGGTGTTTCATCGAGGTGAAGCTCGTCCACCTGATGCTGGGCGAAATAGCCGATGCGCAGTTTTGACGACCGTGTGACGGTGCCTGCGGTCAGGGCAAGGCGGTCCGACAAAAGTTTCGCAAGGGTCGATTTGCCCTGACCGTTTTTGCCCAGAAGCGCGATGCGGTCATCCTGATCGATGCGCAGGTTCAAGCGTGACAGAACCGGCGGGCCGCCATAGCCGGTGGCACCATCCTCGATCCGGATGATCGGCGGCGACAGTTCCTTTGGCTGCGGGAAAGTGAACACGGCACGGGCGGCTTCCTCGGGCGGGGTGACCATGTCGATCTTGTCGATCATCTTCAACCGGGCCTGTGCCTGCTTGGCCTTGGAGGCCTTGGCGCGGAACCGGTCGACGAATTTTTGCAGATGCGCGACGCGGGCGGCCTGCTTCTTGGCAATGGCACTGGCCTGCGCGCGCTGTTCGGCCCGTTGGCGGGCGAATTGATCGTAGGGGCCTTGATAGAAGGTCAGGCCGCGATCTTCGAGATGCAGGATGCTGCCGACGGCGCGATTCAGCAATCCGCGATCATGCGAGATGATAATGACCGTATGCGGGTAGCGTGCCAGATAGCTTTCCAGCCAAAGCGCGCCTTCGAGGTCAAGATAGTTGGTCGGCTCGTCCAAAAGCAGCAGATCGGGCCGTGCAAACAGCACGCCGGCCAGCGCCACGCGCATCCGCCAGCCGCCCGAGAAATCCGAACATGGCATACGCTGTTCGGCGTCGTCAAAGCCCAGACCCTTGAGGATCGACGCGGCGCGCGCTTCGGCGCTCCAGGCGTCGATATCGGCAAGTCGGGTCTGGATTTCGGCGATTTTCGTACCGTCAGTGGCGGTTTCTGCGGCGGCCATCAGGCTGGCGCGTTCGGTATCCGCCTCCAGCACCGTGTCCAGCAGTGAAGTGTCCGAAGCGGGAACCTCTTGTGCAACACCGCCGATGCGGGCGCGCGAGGGCAGTGAAAGGCTGCCGCCCTCCAGCACCAATTCGCCGCGGATGAGCTTGAAAAGCGTGGTTTTGCCCGCGCCGTTGGCCCCGACAAGACCCACCTTGTGGCCGTCGGGTATCGTCGCTGAGGCACCCTCGAACAGGGGGCGGCCTTCGGCCGAATAGGTGATGTCCTGAATCTTCAACATCCCAGCCCCATAGCAGAGCCGTTTGACGGGTGCGACGCGATTCTTGACCCTGATGCGCCGGAATCTGCCCACAGGTTGCGGATTGGACGTGACGACACACCCAATTGCCGCCCTTTCCAACCGCTTGGACGCGTGCTATCGCAGCCGCGCATTTACAAGGGCCGGGCGTATTGCCTTGGCTTTGAACAGGAGCAAGACACATGGCCACAGAGCGCACACTTTCGATCATCAAACCTGACGCGACCAAGCGGAACCTGACCGGCAAGATCAACGCCAAGTTCGAGGAAGCAGGGCTGCGCATCGTCGCGCAGAAGCGCATCAAGCTGACCAAAGAACAGGCCGGCGTGTTCTACGCTGTCCATGCCGAACGTCCGTTCTACGACGAGCTGTGCGAATTCATGGCGTCCGAGCCTGTCGTCGTGCAGGTGCTGGAAGGTGACGGCGCCATCGCGAAGAACCGCGAAGTGATGGGTGCCACCAACCCGGCGGATGCGGCTGCGGGCACTGTGCGCGCTGAATTCGCTGAATCGGTTGGCGAGAACTCCGTCCACGGGTCGGACGCGCCGGAAACAGCGGCTGTCGAGATCGCATATTTCTTCTCGGGCCTCGAACTGGTCGGCTAAAGCCGGTAGTTATAAGTTACCGAAAGGGCCGCCCCACAGGAGCGGCCCTTTTCGTTTGTCACGGACAATGACCCTATTTTGACGGTTCAGAGCGTGTCGGTCTGCGCCATGCGGGGTGCGTCGGCGCTGGCCGGGCCATGCTTCGCCTCCACATGTGCGCGCAAAAGTGCTGCATTGCGGATGTTGGACTTGTATCCCACATCCAGCACGTCGCCCAATAGCGGGACAAGTCCGATCAACCAGTCCACGCCCGAGTTGATGGCCATACGGGTTAACGTGGGTTTCGGCGCGCCGCTGCGATGTGCGAGATGCATGATATAGACGGCAGGGGCCAGTGTCAGCGTGTCTCCGACGCCGGGTATCAGCCCCAGGATGCTGTCCCAGCCCAGACGGATCGGCGTCAGCGGAACCCGAAAGGCGCTGTCCATACGGTGGGCCATCGCCTCTGCCTTGTCAGCAGCGCGCTGGTCCTTTGCCGCCAATGGAGACGCTGGCATATGACTCATGCGGTCGTCGGACCCTTCTTGGCGATAACCCAGACAGCATGCACGATGCCGGGGATATAACCGAGAATCGTCAGCAGGATATTGATCCAGAAATGCTTGCCGATCCCGACCTGCAAAAAGACGCCCAGTGGCGGCAGGATGATGGCGATGATGATGCGGACAAAATCCATGATGGGTGGTCCTTTCGGCTGTGTTGCTCTTGCCAAAAGAACGCGCCGTCACGTCCGATTGTTCCCGTCGTGACCCGCCGCTGTCAGGACGGGCGTTTGGGGCGCTCAATCACTCCGATGGCGTCCAGAGCGGCCTCCAGCGTGGACCGGCCTTTGTCTGTGCTGTGCGAAACTTCGGATTTGAGTTGATCGAACCGGGTGCGCAGCGTTTCTTTTTCCTTGCCCTTGCAATCGTTCCAGGGGCGCCCCTGAAGCGCCATATGCAGGACGTAATAGCCGATGAAATGCGGGCGTGTTCCGCAAAGTAGCATGCGGCGGTATCCTTCATGCGCGCCGAGTTCGCGCAGTTCTTCAGCGGACCGGATGCCCGCCCGCGTGCAGGCCTCCTCCACAGCTGGGCCAAGGTTGCGAATTGACGACACGGGTGTGCTCATCCGTGCGCGCCCTTGGTCAACAACGCGTCAACCTCGGGGCCCGCGATGCTTTGCCCAAGGCTGGCAAAACTGCCTTTGCCGAACATCTCGGCGGCGGCGTTGTGGATCACGCGGTGGGTGGCGCGGGCAAGCGCGGAGCCAAGCGATAGGCGCGCAACACCTGCGGCCGCGAACTCTGCCCGCGACCGCGCAGTGAACGGCCCAGCGACCAGTGCGTTTACCGGCAGGCGCGTTGTGGCGCAGATCCGTCCAAGGTCGGTAAAACGGGGTGGTAGTGGAATATAGACGCAATCGGCACCCGCTTCCTCGAACGCGGCGATCCGGCGCAGGGCTTCGTCCAAGTCGTATTGGCCGTTCATCACCCCGTCGGCGCGGGCCACCAGTACCATGTCGCGCGGCAAGGCGCGTGCGGCGGCACTTGCCGCGCGGATACGTTCGGCTGCGAGATCAGCGGGATAGGCGGCGGCATCCGGCGGCGCAGCATCCTCTATCGACAGGCCGGCAAGGCCCGCTTCGGCGGACAGGCGCACGGTATCTGCGCAGTCTTCGGGCGCATCGCCAAAGCCATTCTCGAAATCGCCCGAGACCGGAAGGCTGGTCGCCGACACCAGATCCGCCGCATGGGCCAGCGCCTCGTCGCGGCTGATCTGTCCCCCATCGGGCTTGCCCAGGGTGAAGGCATGTGCGGCCGAAGAAGTGCCAATGGCTTGCGCACCCATGGCGGCCAACATGCGCGCGCTGCCGATGTCCCAGGCGTTGGCCAGAATGAAGGGATCACCGGGCACATGCAGGGCACGGAAGGCGGGGCCGGGATCGTGGCGCATGGCGGGGGCCTTTCGGTTCGGGGAAGTCGCTTTGGCAATCTCCGCAAGTGGGCTTTGAGGCGGTTGTGCTGTCAATCTTTGTCAGTCAGCGCCGCCTGAACTTTCTTTGGCAGTTTCGAACGAATCAGATCGTAGGACGTGGTCAGCCGATCGCGCAACTCATCCTCTTCCGCCAGCCCCCAGGGCACCATCACCCAAGAGCGGTGGAAATAGGGCGCGCGTTCGGCACGGCCCATCTCGATCAGGAATTGCGCGCTGTCGGTATCGGCGGTCTTGACCGACACACCCTGATCCATCGCACCGATACAGGCGAACATCTTGCCACCTACTTTCCACGCATTATGCCCGCCGCCCCAGGGGTCGGACACCTCAGCACCGGGCAGGGCGGCACATATGCGGTTGACGATCTCGCGTGTCATGTTCTGATCATGCGGCAGCATTTCTGAACACTCAAGTCAAACGAAAGCAGCGCATGTCAGCCGAGACAGCCAACGGCTCTGCCGCACGGCGCGATTCCTGTGATGGGGGAGATACCGGGTTGACGCGTCAGACAACGGCCGAAACCAGCGTCATCAAGATTTTCGCGACGGGGCAAGGATGATGGACAGCGGTGGCCGATCCGGCGAAACCCGCACCGGGCCGCAAGGACCCGGTGCCTTGCGGAATGCGAATTGTTTTGCACGCCGCGCGGCATTCGGCTATTGGCTATCCCATGAAAACGGCGATCTGTATTTGCGGACACATTACCACCGGCTGACACGCTCGGCGGGCCGTTCTTCTGTTTCCTCCATGATCCGAAGTTGCTAAGCCCGCCGCGGACCCGCGCGCGAGGATGACATGACGACGATCAAGCTTTACAACACCAGGACACGCTCGAAAGAGGTGTTCACGCCCATCGATCCGGACAACGTGCGCATGTATGTCTGCGGGCCTACTGTCTATGATCGCGCCCATCTGGGCAATGCGCGGCCCGTGCTGGTCTTCGATGTCCTCAACCGGCTGCTGCGGCATGTCTACGGCGACGATCACGTCACCTATGTGCGCAATTTCACCGATGTGGATGACAAGATAAACGCCACCGCGTTGGCCCGCAAAGAGGCCGGAGCCGAGGGCACGCTGGAAGAGCTGGTCCAGCAACGCTCGGACGAGACGATCGACTGGTATCATCAGGACATGGACGCGCTTGGCGCATTGCGTCCCGATCAGGAGCCCCGCGCGACCGACTTCATTCCGCAGATGATTTCGATGATCGAGGGGCTGATCGCCATGGACCACGCCTATGAGGCGGAAGGGCATGTGCTGTTCGCTGTCGAAAGCTATGCGGAATACGGCAAGCTGTCGGGCCGGACGGTCGATGACATGATCGCGGGCGCGCGGGTCGAGGTCGCGCCCTACAAGCGCAACCCGATGGATTTCGTGCTGTGGAAGCCGTCCTCGGACGATCTGCCCGGTTGGGACAGCCCGTGGGGCCGGGGGCGACCGGGCTGGCATATCGAATGCTCCGCCATGTCGTTCGAACTGCTGGGCGAGAGCTTCGACATCCATGGCGGCGGCAACGACCTGATGTTCCCGCACCACGAGAACGAGATCGCGCAAAGCCGCTGCGCGCACCCGTCCGGCGATTTCGCGAAGGTCTGGATGCATAACGAAATGCTTCAGGTCGAAGGCAAGAAGATGTCCAAGTCGCTGGGCAATTTCTTCACCGTCCGCGACCTGCTGGACCAAGGCATTCCGGGCGAGGTGATCCGCTTTGTCATGCTGTCTACGCATTACCGCAAGCCGATGGACTGGACGGCAGAGAAGACGAGCGACGCGAAGGCAACGCTTTCTAAATGGCGCGCGCTGACCAAAGACGCTGTCGCTGGGGAAGTTCCCGAAGCTTTGTTGGCGGCGGTTGCGGATGACTTGAACACCGCTGGTGCTATCGCTGAACTGCACCGTTTGGCGTCGAACCAAGAGGCCCCGGCTCTGAAGGCCGGGGCGGGTATGCTTGGCCTTTTAGGGCAGGATTTGGGGGGCTGGGTTGCAATCCAAGAAAGCCATGACGACAAAATAATCGCGCTTATGTTGGCAAGACGTGATGCGCGCCAAAGTAAAGATTTTGCCGAGGCCGATAGAATTAGGGACATCCTGCGGTCCGCCGGAGTGAAACCGATGGATACCCATGCGGGAAACATGGCGTGGGAAAAGACGGCTGATTTCGATCCTAAGAAATTGGAGGCCCTGTAGTGGTCGAGCTGTTTGTATACGGAAAGGCACAATCAAAGTTGACTGCAATTAATCTTGCAAACCAAGGGCAGCCACCGACGGCCCGTTCCCTCAATCCAAAGCTGCCTTTGTCACACAAGGGGCGCGTAAGATGACCGAACGCCTTTATCTCTACGACACCACCTTGCGCGATGGGCAGCAGACGCAGGGGGTGCAATTCTCGACCGCCGAGAAGTTGCGGATTGCGGCGGCGTTGGATGGGTTGGGGCTGGACCATGTCGAGGGGGGCTGGCCGGGGGCCAATCCCACGGACAGCGCGTTTTTTGATGAGGTGCCGGGGATGCGGGCCATGTTGGTGGCCTTTGGCATGACCAAGCGGGCCGGACGCTCTGCCGCCAATGACGAGGTATTGGCGGGGGTGATGAATGCGGGCACGCCCTCTGTCTGTCTGGTGGGCAAGAGCCACGAATTTCATGTGCGCACCGCGCTGGGCATCTCGCTGGAAGAGAATGTCGAGAATATCCGCGCCTCGATCGCGCATCTGGTGTCGCAGGGGCGCGAGGCGCTTTTCGACGCCGAGCATTTCTTTGACGGGTACAAATCCGACCCTGCTTATGCGCTGGACTGCCTGCGCGCGGCGCTAAAGGCTGGCGCGCGCTGGATCGTGCTGTGCGATACCAATGGCGGAACGCTGCCGGATGAGATTGCACGGGCCGTGCGCGAGGTGATTGCCGCGGGCATTCCCGGCGCGCGTCTGGGCATTCACACCCATAATGATACGGAAAACGCCGTGGCGGGGTCTCTGGCGGCGGTGCTGGCGGGGGCAAGGCAGATTCAGGGCACGCTGAACGGATTGGGCGAACGCTGCGGCAATGCCAATCTGACCTCGCTGATCCCGACGCTGCTGTTGAAAGAGCCCTATGCCAGCCGGTTTCAGACCGGGGTCAGCCTTGAGGCGCTGGAAGGCTTGACCAAGGTCAGCCGGATGCTGGACGATATCCTCAACCGGGTGCCGTGGAAACAGGCACCCTATGTTGGGTCTTCGGCCTTTGCGCATAAGGCGGGGCTGCACGCCAGCGCGATCCTCAAGGATCCCACGACCTATGAGCATATTGATCCCGGCGAGGTCGGCAACAGGCGGGTGATCCCGATGTCGAACCAGGCGGGGCAGTCGAACCTGCGGCGGCGTCTGGCAGAGGCGGGGCTGGAGGTTGCTGTTGGTGATCCGGCACTGGCGCGGATCCTTGACCGGATCAAGGCGCGGGAATCCGAGGGCTATTCCTATGACACCGCGCAGGCCAGTTTCGAGCTGTTGGCGCGGGACGAGCTGGGGCTGATGGCGGAATTTTTCGAGGTCAAACGCTACCGGGTGACGGTGGAGCGGCGCAAGAACAAGTATGACAAGATGGTCTCGCTGTCCGAGGCTGTGGTGGTCGTGAAAGTCGATGGTGAAAAGCGCCAGTCGGTCAGCGAGTCGATGGATGCCAGCGGTATGGATCGCGGTCCGGTGAATGCTTTGTGGCAGGCGCTGGTCAAGGATCTGGGGCAGTATTCGGCTGTTCTGGCCGATATGGGGCTGGTCGATTTCAAGGTGCGCATCACCCAGGGCGGCACCGAGGCCGTGACGCGCGTCATCATCGACAGTCAGGACGGGCAGGGGCGGCGCTGGTCCACGGTGGGGGTCAGCGCAAACATCGTAGACGCCTCGTTCGAGGCATTGCTGGATGCGGTGCGGTGGAAGCTGATCCGGGATGCGGTGTGACGATGTGTGAGGGGGTTTCTGGTGCTATATGTCTGGCGCTAACGTGTCCGACTTCTGATCCGCGCGGCGGTCTCCTGTCGTTGTTGGATGAAGAATGGCAGGCGCGCCAATGAGCTTTGAGGCCTGTGCTGCCTTGGTCGAGCGTGGCGATCCGTGGCGGTTCGCCTGTGCTATGGCGGCCCCTGTCGCGGCGCGGCGCGTGCTGTTTCCGCTTTATGCGTTCAACATAGAGGTGGCGCGCGCACCTTGGGTGACGCAAGAGCCGATGATCGCCGAGATGCGTCTGCAATGGTGGCGCGACGCGCTGGTAGAAATCGCGACTGGCGGCACGGTCCGGCGACATGAGGTCGTGGGACCGCTGGCGGAGGTGCTGGATGCGGATTCCGCGCGCCTGTTGGACCGTCTGGTCGAGGCGCGGCGTTGGGACATCTACAAAGAACCGTTCGAGGACGCACAGCACCTGACGCATTACCTTGAGGACACAGCCGCCTGTCTGATGCGCGCCGGGGTGAGGGCACTTGGGGGCGCAGACGCCGGCGTGTCGGATTACGGATTTGGCGCGGGCCTGGCGATGTTCCTGCAAGCGGTGCCGGAACTAGAGGCGCGGGGCCGGGTGCCGCTGGTCGATGGTCGCGCCGAGGGGGTTGCCTCGCTTGCGCGGGAAGGGCTTGCGCGGCTTCGGTCCGGACGCAAAGCGTTGCGCCTGTCACGAGAGGCGAAAGCGGCGCTGTTTCCCGGTGTCACGGCATCCGCCCTGTTGGCGCGGGTGGTTGCGCGTCCCGGTCTGGTGGCGGCAGGTGGTGTGCAGGTCTCGGAGGCGGGGCGCAAGCTGCGATTGATCCGGGCCTCGGCCTTCGGACGGGTTTGAACGGCGGTTACACGACGTCGGATCCTGTTTGCGCTTTGATGTGACAAGGCGCGAATAGGCCGCCGCTTGACCACCCTGTGCCGGGGACGCAATCCAACGCAAACCGGTTGAGATCAGGCACGCTCGGCTTCGTTTTGCGGGCGCAGATACAGCCATATCAGCGCACCGCCGGCGAGGGCGAGGAATGGCACCATCGCCATGTTGACCGCCGACCAGCCCTGTTGCGCGGACCCGCCAGAGCAGTTCATCAACCCACCGGAGGCGAGCGAGGCAAAGGTCACGCCGCCAAACACCAGCAGATCGTTCAGGCCCTGCATGCGGCCACGCTCGTGCGGTTCATGCGCGCCAGCCAGCATCGAGGTCGCGCCGATGAAGCCAAAGTTCCAGCCGATCCCCAGAAGGATCAGCGCGATGAAGAAATTCTCCAGCTGAACGCCTTGCAAGGCCACAGCACCCCCGGCTGCAAGGATTACCAGGCCGGCGGCAAGGATCTTTTCCACCCCGAAACGGGCGATCAGGTGGCCGGTGAAAAAGGATGGGATGAACATCGCCAGGACATGCGCGGTGACGATATCGGCGGCGTTGTCTTTCTCGAACCCGCAACCGACCACCGCCAGCGGGGTGGAGGTCATCACAAGGTTCATCAACGCATAGCTGACCATGCCGCAGATCACTGCGACGGCAATGCGCGGTGTCGTTATCAACTCCCACCGAGAGCGGCCTTTGGGCGCGTCCTGATCGGGCACGGGCGGGCGCGGAATGTCGAGGAACAGAAACAGCAGCGATCCAAGGAGGTTCACGCCAATGACCGCAAGATAAGTGCCAAGGAACGGGATCACGAAGGAATCGCTGGTCAGCTTGACCAGTTGCGGGCCGATGACGGCCGAGGCCAGCCCGCCGGCCATGACATAGGAAATTGCCTTTGGGCGGTATGCGTCCGACGCGGTATCTGCCGCGGCAAAGCGGTAAAACCCCTGAGCCGACATGTATATACCGGTGAGGAAAGACCCCAGCAGAAAGATCGGAAATGAGGACAGGTAAAGCCCATAAGCCCCCACGATGCCCCCCAATGCACCGCCTGCGGCACCGATGAAAAATCCCGCCCGCCGTCCAAAACGCTGCATCGCCCAGGAGATCGGCGTCGCCGTCAGCATGGACCCCAGCACGATCAGTGAAATCGGCAAGGTTGCAAAGCACAGGTTCGAGGCCAGCGATTGCCCGGCCAAGCCACCAATGGTGAAGATCATCGGCATCTGCGATCCCAGGATCGCCTGCGCCAAAGCGAGGACAACAACGTTGCGCCGGGCGCGTCTGTCTGACTGTGCGGTTTCCATGCAGGATCGGTAATATGTCGCGCGGTGGGCTGCAAGGCTCGGGTCACGGAAATCTTCTTGGCCAATCGCCGCAGCCTGTGCCACACCTGCGTACCGGAATGGAGAGCTTATGATCGCACCATCAATAGCAGGCCAGCCTGACGTGGGCCGGATCATTCAAAGCGATGCCTGCGTGGCCGAAGGTGCCGCGTGGCTGGCGGCAACCGAACCGCGTTTTGCCCATGCGCTGAAACTTACAGGGCCGTTGCCATTGCGGTTGCGCCCGGATGGGTTTGCTCAGCTTTTGTCGGCGATTGTCAGCCAGCAGGTCAGCGTCGCATCGGCCCGTGCGATCTGGGGCAAACTTGACGCGGCGGGGATGGTGACGCCGGATGCCATTCTGTCCGTGACCGAAGAAGATCTGCGCGGGCTGGGTCTGAGCCGTCAAAAGGCCCGCTATGCGCATGCGCTGGCCGAGGCGGGGCTGGATTTCGAGGCGCTGCGGCGCGCGCCCGATGATGAGGTGGTGAAGCGGTTGACCGCCGTCACCGGAATTGGTGTCTGGACCGCAGAGATCTACGCGATGTTCAGCCTGGGCCGCGCGGATGTATTCGCACCCGGCGATCTGGCCTTGCAGGAAACGGCGCGGGTTCTGTTCGATCTACCCGCCCGTCCGCGTGAGCGTGAGTTGCGAGAGATGGCCCGCGCCTGGTCGCCCTGGCGATCGGTTGCAGCCCGAACGCTCTTTGCCTACTACCATGTGACCAAGGACAAAGAGGGATTGGCATGACACGAGTACTTCAGGCCGGGCGCAAGGAACCACTGTCGGGCGAGGCCCGCTCGGTTGTCGTTTTCCTGCACGGCTACGGCGCCAATGGTGCCGACCTGCTGGGGCTGGCCGATCCGCTCAGCGAACATCTGCCCGACACATTGTTCGTAGCGCCTGACGCGCCAGAGGCCTGTGCAGGCGCGCCGATGGGGTTCCAGTGGTTTCCGATCCCGTGGATCGACGGATCCAGCCAGGAAGAGGCGGAATCGGGTATGCGGGCGGCGGCCGAGGATCTGAACGCCTTTCTCGACGCGCTTCTGGTAGACGAGGATATGCTGCCGGAACAGATGGTGCTGTTTGGGTTTTCGCAAGGCACGATGATGGCGCTGCATGTCGCGCCGCGGCGCGAAGACGCGGTGGCCGGGTTGGTGTGTTTCTCTGGCCGGTTGCTGTCGCCGGAACTGCTGGAGGATGACACCGTCAGTCGGCCGCCGGTGCTGCTGGTCCATGGGGATGCCGATGACGTTGTGCCGCCACAATCCTTGCCCGAAGCCGCCGAAGCGCTGCAAAAGGCCGGGTTCAAAGAGGTTTTTGCCCATATAATGAAGGGCACAGGGCACGGCATCGACCCCGAGGGCCTTGGCGTGGCGCTGGCTTTCTTGCGCGACAAGTGCAGCCTGTAGCGCAGCGATACCGCGAGCCAATCGCCGCATATAGGCTGTGCGATTGGTCGTCACGTCTGCCCGCACTGGAAGTCTGACCCGCACATTGGTCAAATGGTGACAGATATGTCCAAGCGTTTGATGTATCTCAGGTCTAGGCGGGGGATCTCTGATCCCGTCTGGCTGTTAGTTTTTACAGGGTATGATCTACCGTTATCACCGGGTTTGATACCGCAAGTGGCCAGACTTCCTCGGGTGTTCCGGGACGGTTCGGCATTCTGGCTCATGTCCGGATGCCGCTATCTCGCCATTTGCTTGCGTTTCCACCAAGCGTGTATGGCGCTCTTGCCAATGCGCCTTTCGGTGGGGAACGTTTCGGCGACGGCTTGGGAAAGTTCGGGGTAGGTCATTCGGTCGATACGGGCAAGGATGAAGGCGCGAAACTCCGGGTCAGTGTCGATCCTTGGGGGGCCGACCAGTGCGATGTTTGTGACGATGGTCGCTTTCAGGGGGGGGCGATCAAGGCGTTCAACGGGGTGTTGAACGACCTCTTCAACGGCCTTTGCAAAGGCGTTTCAAATTGGGGTTGGCCGTGCCCTTGCCGCCGAATTTCTCGCGGACCAAAGCAAAGCGTTCGCCTTCCTTGACACCGCGCGACCGCAAACCCGTCAACATGACCGCGATTGCCGCCTTGCGTTCCGCCCGACGCCGCCGTGTTGGCGGGGCTTCGGCAAACTGAGCATGGGCCGCGCCGTCATACTCGCCCGGCGCAAGATCCATGCCGTCGAGTTCGCGTCGGATATACGCATGGCGTTCGGGAGCGGGAAGGTCGGAGAGATCGCCATCTTGCGACCTACGCCCGTCCCCTTGGTCGTATGCAGCCTCGATGCCTCACGCTTTGAGCCAGCGTCCAGCTGCGGGCCGGTCCGACGGTATTTCGCCGACCCCGAGGATTTTCTGGGAAGGGCAATTTGAAAAAGCCCAGTCGCCTTCGAACGCAAGGGGGCTTGCATGAGCAACTGGGGCGGCATCAAACCGTGACAGGTCCAGATCGAAGGCTTGGCAGAGGATTATGACAACCGGCCCTAATCGCGGGGGAAGGTGAAAGAGCCTTGGCGACCCCCATAAAATCCTCGCATGGGCCAGAATAATGTTTCCGTGAGATTTGCCGAAACCATTACTTACCAGACCTGTTGCAATTCCGGGGTCTCCGGAACCACACCAAGACCGCTTGCTCAGCGGGTATCCCCATTGAACGATCCCTGCGGCCGGCAGCCTGCTGGACCTGTCCTCACTTCTGCGGTGGTTCGCCTACACATGATATCCGCCATCGACTGCAATAACTTGCCCTGTCACAAAGCGGGCCCGCGACGATGCGAGGTAGATGACTGCCTCGGCCACATCGTTGGGTGCGCCCAGAAACTTGAGCGGCACCTGTGCTGCGGCGGCGTCGAGATAGGCCTGATCAATATGACCTTGTCTCGTAAGCTCTTGATATTGCCCCGCGTCTATAATCCCAAGCGCGACGCCATTGGCCCGTACGCCAAAGCGCCCTTCTTCCTTGGCAACACCTTTCATGATTGCGTTGACCGCCGATTTCGGCACCACCGACAAAGCGTCCGCAGCGGCATATCGAAACTGTGCCGCACTTTGGATCGCGACGATTGACCCTTTGGCGGCCCGCAGATGTGGCAGGGCATAATGTACGACGTTGAAAAAACCGAACGCATCCTGCAACAGGTGCTTTTTCATCTGTGCGGGTTCGATCCTGCTGAGATGGGTCAGCGGCACGACAGGACCGGCGGCATAGACGAGAGTGTGCAGACCGTCCGTCGCGACCTGGTCAATCAGGGCTTTGACGGCACCGGGGTCTTCGACGTTGATTTGATGGATCGAGGCGCTTTGCCCTTCAGCCGCGACAAGATCGGCGGCGTCTTGTGCGCGCGCCTTGTTGCCGTGATAGGTGAGCGCCACATCGCATCCCTCACGGGCCAGAGCGCGGCAGATTTCGGCACCGACGCCCCCGCTGCCACCAATGACAAGGGCGCGTCCGTTTTCGGGGAAGGCAACAGAATGTTCGGTCATGGGACGGTTCCTTTTGAAGGTCAGGCTAACATGGCGATTTCAGCGTAGTGCCATCCAAGTTCGGCGACCGGTCGGGCCAGTTCGCCCGCGTCTCGCGCATGGGGATTGGACGCAGTTCCGTCGATCACACGTTTCATGACGCCTTGACGGATCGCGGCAACGCGGAACAGGCAGAAGGCAAGATAGGTGTTCCAGTCCTTTTCGCTGACATCCTGCTGGCCTGTGGCCTCCAGATAAGTGTCGCGATAGGGGCGAATTTCGGGAATGCCCAATGTGCCCAGATCGGTATCGGCCAAGCCGCGAAATGCGGCACGCGGAAAATGCCATGTGAGCATGTGATAGGCAAAATCTGCCATCGGATCACCGATGGTCGAAAGCTCCCAATCCACAACGGCCAGAATACGCGCCTCGGTCGGGTGGAAGATCATGTTGTCCAGCCGGTAGTCCCCGTGGATCAGGGCGCTGCGGCGTTGCTCGGGCAGGTTGTCAGGCAGCCAGGCGACAAGCCGGTCCATCGCGTCAATCGGAACGGTTTCCGAGGCGCGGTATTGCTTTGTCCAGCGTGACACCTGCCGGGCAACGTATCCATCGGGGCGTCCGAACCCATCCAGCCCGACTTTGGCCGGCTCAACGCAATGAAGTTCCGCAATAACGCGGCCCAATTCAGCATAGATCCGCGAACGTTCCTGCGCTGGCAGATCAGGCAGCCATGGCTCCCAGAACGAGCGGCCTTCGACATAATCCATGATATAGAACATGGTGCCGACGATGCTTTCATCCGTACACAGAAGCTGCGGCTTTGCCACCGGCACGCCGGTATCCTGCAAGGCGGAAATCACACGAAATTCACGGTCCACCGCATGGGCAGAGGGCAATAGCACGCCGTCGGGTTTCTTGCGCAGCACCAGACGCCGCACGCCATCAAATGACAGCACCATTGTCGGATTGGATTGCCCGCCGCGAAACCGCTCGATCGTCAGTGCGCCGTCGCAGCCGGGCAGGGCGCTTTGCAGGTAGCGTTGCAGACGGTCCGGATCGACCGGGCCGCCTTTGGCAAGTGGTTCAGTTCCGGTAAAGCGCGCGGCGTCCATGATCTATGTCGCTTCCGTGTATTTGCGCAGTTCAAGACGGCCGATCTGGTTGCGATGCACTTCGTCCGGCCCATCGGCAAAGCGGATCTTGCGCGCGTGGGCATAGTAATTCGCCAGCACGAAGTCCTGCGAGACGCCGCCGCCGCCATGTGCCTGAATGGCCCAGTCGATGACCTTGCAGGCCATGTTGGGCGCGGCGACCTTGATCATCGCGATTTCGGCGCGGGCAGCCTTGTTGCCCACCGTGTCCATCATGTAGGCCGCGCGCAGCGTCAGCAGACGAGCCTGATCTATGGCGATGCGCGATTCCGCGATGCGTTCCAGTGTGACGCTTTGTTCGGCAATCGGCTTGCCAAAGGCGACGCGGTTCGACACCCGGCGGCACATCATTTCAAGACAGCGTTCGGCCAGCCCGATCAGACGCATGCAATGATGAATGCGCCCCGGCCCCAGCCGCCCCTGCGCGATTTCAAAGCCGCGTCCTTCGCCCAGCAGCATGTTGCTGGCCGGAACCCGTACATCGACAAAATCGATTTCCATATGGCCGTGCGGCGCGTCGTCATAGCCGAACACCGTTAGCGGGCGCATCACGTTGACGCCGGGCGTGTCCACCGGGACAAGGATCATGGATTGCTGCTTGTGCTTGGGCGCGTCCGGGTCGGTCTTGCCCATAAAGATCATCAGCTTGCAATTGCGGTCGCCAACGCCCGAAATCCACCACTTGCGCCCGTTGATGACATAGTCGTCGCCGTCGCGCTGAATCGAGGATTCGATATTGGTGGCATCGCTGGACGCGACATCGGGTTCTGTCATGGCAAAGGCGGATTTGATCGTGCCATCCAGCATCCCCGGCAGCCATTCGGCCTTTTGCGCATCGGTGCCATAGCGTTCGAGGGTTTCGATATTGCCGGTATCGGGTGCGCCGCAGTTGAAGATCTGCGGCGAGAAATGCACCCGCCCCATGACCTCGCAGAGCGGCGCGTAGTCAAGATTGCTCAGTCCCGCGCCATGTTCGGAATCCGGCAAGAAGAGATTCCACAACCCCTCGGCGCGTGCCTTTTGCTGAAGCTCTTGCAGGATGGCGGGATGCCCCCAGCGGTCCTGCGCGATCTGTTCGTGATACAGCGCCTCGTTGGGGTAGACATGCGCGTCCATGAAGGCCGAAAGCTGTGTCACAAGCTCCTTGGCGCGGGGGGAATGTTCAAAATCCATGGCGTTTCCTTGCGGTTTTTCGCGGGGCATCGGGGGCGCGAACGGCCCCCGATGCCCTTGGTGTCGGCGCGTTCAGGCGGCGCGGATGCCCGGAGGGTTGTCCTTGAGCACCTTGGCGCGCACATCCGTCGGATCCAGCCTCTTGATGATGTCGAGCTGTTCCTGTGTGGGCGCGGGCGTCTCATTCATCCCTTCGGCCTTGAGCAACTCAAACCCGGTATTGTCCTGCACCTCGTCGAATGTGACGCCGGGATGCAGAGACAGAACCTGCGCCGCGTGGTCCGGACCGTTGAAGTCAAAGACGCACAGGTTCGTGACCATCAGGCCGATTTCAACAAAATCCTCGGGCGCATTTGCAGGCCAGGTGTCTTTCTTGAACCCCAGCGATGCCACGACGTCGACTTCGCCTTCGACGAAGGTGCGTTTCGTATGGCTTGGCAGGAACATCGAGTTCTTGTGACAGACCGAGTTGCCGGGAAATCCGCGCACGCCCAGCATCTGGACCTTGGGTTTTTCCAGATTGTCGCCCAGCATCGAAATGTTGCCCTGGCCCCAGCGGTCAATCTGGACCGGAGTGACCATTGCGTGACGCCGCCCTGACCAGACGCTTTCGAACACGCGACGATACGGCATCCAGCCGCTGTAACGCGCCTTGTAGTCGCCTCGCGGGCCGACGGGCACGGGGTCTTCGGTCAACCACGCTTCGCCATCGGTCATTTGCAGGCCGGGGTGATAGGTCAGCTTGGCCAGTCCGGCGGCGATGCGCGGGACCGGGCCGATGCCGGTGACCAGAAGTTCGTTATCGTCGCGCCACGCCTCGGAGGCGGCGGCGATAACCAGTTCGGAAAGGGTGAAATCTTTTGCAGGTGCCATGTCGTGTCCGATCATATCGTAGGGATAGGAAGTGCACGGATGTGATCGTCGCCGCCGACAGCGTCGCGATAGCTCTCTTCTCCGTCCGCAATGTACTTGTCGAAGAATGTCTGCCAGCCGTTGTCTTCCTTGGCGGAGGCAGCATATTCCTTGAGATGGGATGCGTCCCACCCGTAGCTGTAATGCGACGTCGTCGGATGTGCGCCAAGCGGTGCATCGACCACGCCGGTTACGAGGTAGGGCTCAAACAGATTTGCCTTCATGTCCTCGGGGTTTTCCGATGCGACACTGTCGACGAGTTCTTCGGTCGTGACATAGACCTTTTTGGCGGCGCGGGCGAAAAATTCGTCAAAGAACGGGTCTGGCCCGAACGTCAGCGTATTGCCGGTGCGATCGGCACGGCTGACATGGATCAGCGCCGCGTCCAGATGGATCGCAGGCATCGCCAGAAGTTCTTCCTGGTCGCCATAAGGTGAGCGGATCGTTTTGAGTTCAGGGTTCATTTTCATCACAGCCGAGCCGGGACCGACGCGCGTGGGGGCGAAGGGGGTGTTGTTGCCCGCTGCCCGCAGGCCCAGATACAGCAACCCTTCGTCCAGTTCCTGAACCTTCAGGGTGCCGTCTTGCCGCATCTTGCGGAAATAGGGTTCGATCGGAATGAAATCGAGCGAAACAAACCCGTATTTCGCACTGGCAAGTTTGCCTGCGGCGGCGAGCATCCCGACTTCGGGGCCGCCAAAGGCCACGATTGTCAGATCCTTCAGATCAGAACGCATGATCTCGCGTATCAGCGCCATCGGCTTGCGCCGGGGGCCCCAACCGCCGACGCCGATTGTCATACCGTCGCGCAGCTCGGCGACGACAGACTTGAGGGACATTTCTTTGTTCATAGTGTTTCTTTCATTCTTAGCGGTGGGTTCGCGCAGATCAGTCGAACAATCCGCGGCCTTCGGCCACACGGGTTTCGATCAGGTTTGCGGGTGTGAAGTATTTGTCGCCGACAAGACCGCAGTAGGTGTCGAGGGCGTCCTTGATTCTTGCCAGTCCGATCTGGTCGGCCCAGAACATCGGCCCCCCAAGGTGGCGAGGCCAGCCGAATCCACTGGTCCAGATGACGTCAATGTCGCCGGGCCGGGCCGCGCCGCCTTCGTCAAGCAGGTGCGCGCCTTCATTGACCATCGCGTACAGGCAGCGTTCCAGAATTTCCTGATCCGTGATGTCGCGCTGTGCCAGGCCGCGTTTGGTTCGGTGTGCCGCCAGAATCTCTTCGACGGCGGGATCGGGCTGGCCCTTTCCATCTTCGTCATAAAGGTAATAGCCGGACCCGGTCTTGCGGCCCAACCGCCCGGCGGCGGCCAATTGATCCACAATGTCGCAATCGCGTTCCCGCTGGGTCATTCCGCCAATGCGCGCCTGACGCGCAGCGGCCATGATGTCCATGCCTGCCAGGTCGGCAAGGGCGAAGGGACCAATGGGAAATCCGAATCCGGTCAGCACGCGGTCGACCTGTTGTGGCGTGGCACCGTCTTCCAGCAGGAACTGCGCTTCGCGAGACCGTTTGGACAGCATCCGGTTGGCAACAAAGCCTTCGGAGCGTCCGACCATGACCGGGGTTTTGCCAAGCTTGCGCCCAATTGTGGTCATTGTTGCCAGAACATCGGGTGCCGTTTTCGAGGCGCGGACGTTTTCAAGCAGTTTCATCACGTTTGCCGGATTGAAAAAGTGCATTCCGGCAAAGTTTTCAGGCCGCGACAGCGATGATGCCAGCGTCTCGATGTCCAGAAACGATGTGTTTGTGGCGATGATGGCGCGATCGTGCAGCGCCTTGTCCAATTTTGACAGAACGGTCTTCTTGACGTCCATGTCCTCGGTCACGGCTTCGATGGCCAGATCAACACCGTCCAACCCGTCATAGTCCAGCGTCAGGGTCAGTGCCGCCATGCGGTCCGCTACCTGCGCTTCGGTCAGGCGACCCCGCTTGATCTGTCCGCCATAGATCTTGCGGATAACGGTGTCGGCTTTGTCGAGTGTTTCCTGAGTGTTGCCAATCAAGACGACGGGGAGGCCAACATCAAGAAAACAGATCGCGATGCCGCGTCCCATCGTTCCGGGCCCGACGACGGCGACCTTGCGCACCTCGCGTGGTTGCGTGTCACGGGGGACGCCGTCGATTTTCAGTGCCGCACGTTCCGCCGCAAAAACATGCCGCAGCGCCTTTGACTGGGGCGACGCGACGAGAGCCTTGCAAGCGGCGAATTCCCTGTCTGCTGCGTCGCGGAACGGCGTGTCGCTGACCATTTCGATCAGATCAACCGCTTGCTGGGGCGCGTTCTGCCCCTTGAATTTACGGCTCAAGGACTTGCGGGCCTGATCCAGGATGGCGCGATCATAATCCGGCACCGGCAGATCGCTGGTTCGGCGCAACGTTGCGCCCTCCGCGACGATCCGTGCAGCGAATGCCTGCGCGTCCTGACGCAGATCGCCCGTTGCGATTTCGTCGATCAACCCGGTCTTCTGGGCATGATCCGCTGAGACCGGGCGTCCTTCCGTGATCATCGGCAGGGCCGCTTCCACACCAATCAGACGAGGCGTGCGCACGATGCCGCCCGAACCGGGCAAAAGACCCAGCGTGACCTCGGGAAGGCCGAAACGGGCACCCGCGTCCGCGATGCGGTAACTGCATGCGAGCGCCACTTCGAGGCCGCCCCCCAGGGCGGTGCCGTGCATCGCCGCCACGATAGGTTTGTCGCAGGCGTCCAGACGATCAATGACGTGTCCCAGCTGCGGGTCTTTCATCGGCTTGCCGAACTCGCGGATATCCGCACCAGCCATGAAGGTCCGGCCAGCGCAAACTATCACCATTGCACGGGCATCACCGTCCTTTTCCAGCCGGTCGACAGCAGCGACCAGCCCTGCACGCACCCCATGGGAAAGCGCGTTGACCGGCGGATTGTCAACAGTCGCGACAAGGATGTCGCCCTTCAGTTCAAGCGCTACGGCATCAATAACAGCGTCGGTCATTCCGAAGTCCTCTTTTTCATTTCCGCGCTTTGCATGGTCAGAACGACCTTGCCTTGGGCGCGGCGTTCCATGACGGCGTCCAGCGCCTCGGCGTAGCGGTCCATCGGATATTCGCTGCCGATATGTGGGTTCAGGTGGCCTGCTTGGAACCAGTCGAACAGTTCGGCCATGTTGGCGGCGTTCATGTCGGGATTGGCGCGTGCGAATGCGCCCCAGAATACGCCGATCAGCGATGACTGTTTCAGCAGCAACAGGTTGAGCGGAATCTTCGGGATGTCACCCGAGGCAAAGCCGATGACCAGATAACGCCCATTGATCGCAAGGGACCGGATCGCCGCCTCGGCCATTCCGCCGCCAACAGGATCATAGACGACATCAACGCCCGTTTTGCCGCAGATCTCCTTGAGGCGCGTGCGCAGGTCATCGTTGGTGTAGTTGATCGTCTCATCCGCACCATGTGACCGGCAAAGATCCAGCTTTTCATCGGTCGAGGCCGCGGCGATGACCTTTGCGCCCATTTGTTTGGCGATTTCGATGGCCGTGAGGCCGACACCACCCGCCGCGCCCAATACCAGAACCGTCTCGCCCGCCTGCAATGCCGCACGATCTTTCAGCGCGTGGTGCGACGTGGCGTAAGTGATAACGAACCCGGCTGCCTGCTCAAAGCGCATGTCGTCGGGGATCGGATGAACGCTGCGGGCTTGGGCAACGGCCTGTTCGGCATATCCGCCGGTTCCTGTGAATGCCAGAACGCGGGTTCCGCGTGTGACCGTTGTCACATTGCTGCCTACGGCACGCACGATGCCGGCGACCTCGCTTCCTGGGGAAAACGGGCGGTCGGGCTTGGTCTGGTAGTTTCCTTCTACCATCAGCCCGTCGAAAAAATTGATCCCGCACGCCGCCACATCAATCAGCACCTCATCTACACCCGGAGTCGGCGCGGGCACGTCGTCGACGACAAGATCGGCGCGTGGCGCGAATTCCCGGCAGATGACGGCTCTCATGGTCATGGCATGTTTTCCTTGGTCGGCGTTTCATTTCAACCTTAGGATCGCCTTTGATTTGCTGGTGCAGCATCGTCCGATAGGACTAATGACGAATTTATGACATACCGTCAGTTTTGCCGCGTCGCGGATTCACGTCGATTTGTAGGAACTTCTTTTTCGGGTGCGCTCAGCAACAGAACCTTTAGTCCTTTCAGACGATGCAATCTGTCTGTCCGATCGCACATCGTGGGCAAAGCTATTGGTGGCCATCCCAGGGGGCGAGTACGGGGTGGTTCGAACAGCGACAGATAACAAAGGGAGAGACTCATGAAACGGACTATTTCGATGTCGCTGGTGCTTGGCGCCTTGGCGAGCACAGGGCTGGCGCAGGACGGACAGGTCAAGATCGGCGTTTTGAACGACCAAAGCTCATCATTCTCGGCGCTTGGTGGTACTGAGGTTGTCACAGCCGTCGAATTGGCGATTGCCGACTATGGCGGAGAGGCATTGGGCAAGCCCATTGAATTGGTCGCGGCAGACCACCAGAACAAACCGGAAGTCGGGCTGAGCATTGCACGTCAGTGGTTGGGACAAGAAGACGTGGACGTTATCGCGGACGCGGCGAACTCTGCCATCGCGCTTGGCGTTAACACGCTGATCGGGGATTTGAACAAGGTTGGTCTTTTCGTGTCGCCGCTGACTGACAAACCGACCGAAGCCGATTGTAACGGCAACGTGGTTGCCTGGGCCTATGACGCGCATTCGGTCTTTACCAGCCCCGTGAGTTTCCTGCTGGACGATGGCGTTGAAACCTTCTTTATTCTGTCGCCGGATTACGAGGCAGGCAAGGTTCAGGAAGCAACCGAAGAAGCAGCGATTCTTGCAGGGGGCGGTACACTTGTCGGCAAGATCCGCGCACCTTTGGGAACCACCGATTTTTCGTCCTATCTGCTTCAGGCCCAGGCATCTGGCGCAGAGGCGCTGATCATGAACATGAACGGTCCTGATCTGGTGAACGCGGTCAAGCAGGTGCAGGAATTCGGCATTATGTCCGGTGGGATGACGGTCGCTTTGCCCATTCTCCACCAATCCGACACTCGCGCGATCGGGGTCGAGGCGATGCAGGGCGTGCGGTTTTCCGCGCCTTGGTTCTGGACCATCAACGAAGAATCCGAAAAGTTCGGTCTTCGCATGAAAGAGATTACCGGCGATGCGCCGGGCTGGGTGGCCGCCGGAACATATTCTGCGGTGACAAACTACCTGACAGCAGTTGATGCAGCCGGCACTGACGAAGCAGAGGCCGTTCTGGCCCAGATGCGCGAAATGGAGATCGATGATTTCTTCGTGAAAAACGCGACATTGTTTCCGAACGGACGTTTGATTCACGACATGTATTCGATCGAAGTCAAGAGCCCCGACGAGGTCGAACAGGGTGACGATTTCTTCCGGCTTGTCTCATCGATCCCGGCGGATGTGGCGTTCAAGCCCTACTCGGAATCCGTCTGCCAGATCGGCAAATAAAACGGTACGCACCGATGCGCGGGTGGCGGTTTGAATCGCCACCCGTCTTTTTACCAGAGCATGGAAAGACCAGATGCCGGGATACATGATCTTCGAGATAGAAATCACCGATCGGACCGCGTGGGATGCCTACCGCAAGGTTGCGGGGCCGGTCATGGCGCAAGGCGGCGGACGGTTCGTGATCAACAGCACCGACCCCGAGCCGCTGGAAGGTAATTGGACACCGCCGACGATTTCAGTGGTGGAGTTCCCGAGCATCGAGGCGGCGCGCGATTTCTATAACTCGCCGGCCTATCAGGCAACAATCCCGATGCGCGAACGTGCGTCACGCGGACGGGGCATTCTTGTGGACGGTTTCAGCGCACCAGGCGCGGCAAAGGAAAATACGACATGAAAACGGCAGTGGACAAGCCGGACCACATCATTGAGGCGACGGGGCTGAGCAAACTGTTTCATGGTTTCGCCGCCGTCGATCGCGTTGATCTGTCAGTACGGCGCAATTCCATCCATGCGTTGATTGGCCCGAATGGCGCGGGCAAAACGACCATGTTCAACCTGATCACCAAATTCCTGCAACCGACCCACGGCACTATCCGCTACAATGGCGAGGATATCACGCGCTTGCGCCCCGAACAGGTGGCTCGGCGTGGGGTTGTGCGTTCGTTCCAGATTTCAGCGGTTTATCCGCGCATGACTGTCCGCGAAAACGTGCGCATCGCGCTGCAACGTCCGACAGGGTCATCCTACCGGTTCTGGCAAAGCGAAAAGGCGCTGCGTGTTTTGCATGACCGCGCCGACGCCTTGCTGACGGATGTTGGTCTGAGCTCTTATGCCGATCAGCCTGCGACGATGCTGTCCTATGGGCGCAAACGGGTTCTGGAGTTCGCCACGACTCTGGCGCTCGATCCCGAAATGCTGCTGTTGGACGAACCGACCTCGGGGCTTGGGCACGAAGACGTTGAACTGATTGCCCAACTGATCCGCAAGGTCGCGACGGACCGGACCGTGTTGATGGTGGAACACAACCTGTCCGTTGTATCGATGTTGTCCGACGCGATCACCGTTCTGGCGGCCGGCCGAGTGTTGGCCGAGGGCGACTATGACACCGTATCGCGCGACCCCCGCGTGATTGATGCATATATCGGAGGGGTCGATGACTGACACGACACCACTACTGGAGGTTAAGAACCTCGAAGGCTGGTACGGCGAAAGCAAGGCTCTGCACGGCATCAATTTTGATGTTCACAAGGGAGAGTTGGTCACGCTGCTTGGGCGCAACGGTGCGGGAAAGACATCCAGTCTGCGTGCCATCATGGGAATGTTGCCCCGCAAGGCAGGCACCATCCGGTTCGACGGGCACGACATCTCGAATACGCCGCCCGAAAGGGCTGCGCGGGCAGGGCTTGCCTATTGCCCCGAAGAGCGCGGGATATTTTCCAGCCTGACCGTTGCAGAGAATTTTGACCTGCCTCCGGTTGTGGCTCCGGAGGGCATGTCCCGCAAGGAAATCCTCGAACTGTTTCCAAATCTTGAACGACGTTGGACCAGTCAGGGCACCAAGCTGTCGGGTGGTGAACAACAGATGCTGGCAATCGGGCGCATCCTGCGTACCGGGGCGCGCACATTGTTGCTGGACGAACCGACCGAGGGGCTGGCCCCCGTTATCATCAAACAGATCGGGAGCGTGATCTCTGCGTTGAAGAAACGAGGGTATACGATCCTGCTTGTCGAACAGAATTTCCGGTTCGCCGCAAAGCTGGCCGACAGGTTCTGCATCGTCGAACACGGACGCGTTGTCGATGTGATCGACCGGGCCAATCTCGACGCCGAAAAATCCAAAATCCAAGCGCATCTGGGAGTCTGATCCATGCCCGAAATATTCGGAATACCGCTGACGCTTCTGTTCGGCCAATTGCTGGTTGGCCTGATCAACGGATCTTTCTATGCGATGATGAGCCTTGGCGTCGCGATCATCTTTGGCATGTTGCGCATCGGTAACTTTGTGCATGGCGCACAGTACATGCTGGGGGCGTTCGGTGCTTGGTATCTTATGAACCTGCCCGAACTGCTCCCCGGTTGGGGGCTGCCCTCCATCGGCTATTGGGGGGCGCTGATCATCGTGCCAATCGGTGTCGGACTTGTCGGTGCCCTGATGGAGCGCCTGTTCATCCGCCGGGTCTATAACCTTGATCACGCCTACGGGCTATTGCTGACCGTTGGTCTGGCGATGTTCATCGAGGGCATGTTCAACGTGACATATGGTGCCGCCGGACAAAGGTATGACGTGCCGGATGCGCTTCAGGGGGGTGTCAATCTTGGCTTCATGTTCCTTCCGATCTATCGCGCGTGGGTGATTGTTCTGGCGCTTACCGTGTGCTTTGGCACCTGGTATCTGATCGAGCGGACAAAGCTTGGATCCTATCTGCGCGCCGCAACTGAAAACCCGGATCTCGTCCGCGCCTTTGGCGTGAACGTGCCGCGGATGTTGATGCTCACCTATGCCTTTGGCGTCGGTCTTGCCGGCATGGCGGGGGTGATGGCCGCGCCGATCTATCAGGTTGGTCCGCAAATGGGGCAGTCGATCATTATCACCATCTTTGCGGTTGTCGTCATCGGTGGGATGGGGTCCATTTCGGGTGCCATTATTAGCGGGTTGATGATGGGGCTGGCCGAGGGGCTGACCAAAGTGTTCTATCCGCAGGCGTCGACCACGGTGGTTTTTGTCATCATGGTCATTGTTCTTGTGCTGCGTCCAGCCGGCCTGTTCGGGCGGGAAACAACCGCGCATTCAACGGCGGATGTATCGTCCGGCCGCGCTGGCAGCATTTTGGAGAACGGCAAACTCTGGTTCGGTATCCTGTTGGCAATCGGGCTGGTTCTGCCGTTCACGCTGTTCCCGATTTTCGCGATGAAGATCCTGATTTTTGCACTGTTCGCAATGGCGTATAATCTGATCTTTGGCTATGTCGGTCTGCTGGCGTTCGGCCATGCCGCGTTTTATGGAACCTCGTCCTATGTCGCGGCTCATTCCGCGTCCGTGCTGGGATGGCCCCCCGAACTTTGTGTGCTGGCCGGTGTCAGTGCCGCCACCGCAATCGGCGCATTGTTCGGCTGGCTGGCGATCCGCAGGCAGGGGCTTTATTTTGCGATGATCACGCTGGCACTGGCGCAGATCATCTATTTCTATGCGCTTCAGGCCAGTTGGACCCACGGTGAGGACGGCATTCAATCCGTGCCGCGCGGCATGCTGTTTGGTTTCATCGATTTGTCGGACTCGATGACGATGTATTTCGTGACATTGACCGTGTTCATGGGCGCCTTTGCCCTGATCTACCGGATTATCCATTCGCCGTTCGGGCAGGTGCTCAAGTCCATCCGTGAAAACGAAGACCGGTCGATCTCGCTTGGTTATTCGACCAACCGGTTCAAGCTGATTGCCTTTACCCTGTCGGCCATGCTGGCCGGTCTGGCGGGTAGCATGAAGGCGCTCGTGTTCCAGATCGCATCGCTGATGGACGTATTCTTCATGACCTCGGCGGATGCGTTGCTCATGACGTTGATCGGAGGTGTGGGCACCTTGCTTGGCCCGATCGTCGGAGCCGCCGTGATTGTGACGCTTCAGACCAAGCTGGCGACATTCGGAGCTTGGGTGGTGGTGATACAGGGGGCGATTTTCGTGCTCAGCGTGCTGTTTCTACGCAAGGGCATTGTCGGCACTGTCGAGGAATATCTGGCCAACCGCAAAGCCCGCCGCGAAAATAACGCGGTACTGCCGGACAAGGCCATGGAACCGGGCGAATGACCAGGCCTGCGGCGATCGTTATAGGCATCGGGCCGGGGCTGGGTCAGGCGCTGGTCCGTGCCTTTGCCAATGGCGGGTTCTCAGTGGCCTTTGTCGGACGGCGGCGCGATGCGGTGGCAGCGCATGAGCGAGACATGCGGGCCGAGGGGCTGGATGTGGCAGGGTTTGTCGGTGATGCAAGCCAGCCTGATACGATGGATCGCGTCTACGACGCCATTGCAGACCGCTTTGGCCCAGCCGAAGTCATGATCTATAATGCCGCCATCATCGAACCTGCGCGCTTCGTCACGCCGTCAGGACTTGCCCATGTGCAATACGGCGATGCCGCCGGATGGGACGCGCGCAATGCACCTGCGGATCACGCCTATCTTATGGAGACGTTCCGCACCAATGTCGCCGGGGCGCATCACGCCGCTTCGCGGGTTGCCCCGGACATGATTGCGCGGGGCAAGGGGTCGATCCTTCTGACCGGCGGGGTTCTGGCGTTTGAGCCGTGGATCGAATGGGGCGTCACCTCATTGGGCAAGGCTGCGCTGCGCAGCTTGGGGCAGTCGCTGTTCAAGGAGCTGCATCCACACGGAGTGCGGGCCACCACGATTGCGATTCACGGTACGATGCAGGCCGGAACGTTCTACGATCACGACGATATAGCCCGCGCTTATCTTGATCTGCATATGCGTCCGCAGACGGAGTGGGCCCCGGATTACCATTTCAAGAAGGGCGACAAGGATGACGGGGATCCCGATGCCTGAGACATTGTCGTTGCAGGGCGGTCGCGCGCTTGTCACCGGCGGTGCAAGCGGTATCGGGGCTGCGACGGCGCAAAAGCTGTCCGCGCTTGGGGCGCAGGTGATGCTTGCCGACATTGACGGGGACGCCGCGGCAGAGGCGGTCGCAACCGGCGCGGCCATTGGCTTCGTGACCGGCAACGTCGCGGACACCGGCGATGCCGAGCGTATGGTGCAGGACGCCCGCGACGCGATGGGTGGCCTCGATATGGTGTTCAATGCAGCCGGTATAGGCGACGACCTGATGCCGGTGCATTTGCAGGACCCCGACAGGTGGCAACATGTCGTGGATGTGAACCTGAAAGGCACCTATCTGATCTGCCGCGCGGCTGGTGCCATCATGTTGGAAAACCGGACCGGCTCTATCGTGAACGTGTCTTCCATCGTCGGTCTGGGGGCCTTTCCGGGGCGTTCGGCCTATGGCGTGGCCAAGGCTGGCGTGATCCATCTGACCAAAACGCTGGCCTGCGAATGGGGGCCGTCAGGCCTGCGGGTCAACTGCATCGCGCCGGGGTATACAAGGACACCGCTGGTGCGCGATTTGCTGGATCGGGGCGTGTTCGATCCTGGGCTGATCGAACGACGCACACCTTTGGGCCGCTTTGCCGAGTCCGAAGAGATGGCAAATGCCGCTGCGTTCCTGTTATCGGACTGGGCAAGCTATGTCACCGGCACAGTCCTGCCGGTCGATGGAGGGTGGGCGGCCTACGGTGCGGCCGGCGATGTCGACAAGAGCGTGCCGCGATAGCGCAATCCGAAAGAGGAGATCCGCGCAGCAAGACGGTGCAAACAGGGGGTCACCCGCCGCAACCGATCTCCGCCCGCCCCGGACTTGATCCGGGGCCTCGCGAATGCGGCTGAGGCCCCGGATCAAGTCCGGGGCGGGTTTGTTCCCTGGGTTTACAGCTTGCCCTTGCGGTATTTATCCAGCGTGCCATCCTTCAGCGCGGCAACCAGATCGCGTTTGCGGATCTTGGCGGCCTCAACCGGCATGTCGGTGATAAACTCGAACCAGCGTGGCACCTTGTAGGCGGCCAATTGGTCACGGCACCATGTATTCAGATCGTCGGCGGTCGCGCTTTTTGACTTGGCAAGCACGATCACAGCGACAGGCACCTCGCCTTTCTCTTCGTCTGGCGCACCAACCACCGCACACATCGCGACGGCGGGGTGGCGGTAGAGCAGTGTTTCAATTTCCAGAGGATAGATGTTGTGGCCGCCCGCGATGATGACATCTTTCTTGCGGTCAACGATGAACAGATAGCCATCCTCGTCCATATATCCCAGATCACCGGATCGCCAACCTGCGGGAGTGAAGGCCTCGGCTGTCGCGGCTGGGTCGTTCCAGTATCCTTTTGCAATGCAGTCGCCGCCGATGATGATTTCGCCAATCTTCCCGCAGGGCAGGGGCATATCATCATCGTCGAGAATCGAAATGCGCGAACTGCCAACGGGCAGCCCGGCAGAGCCTTTCTTGCGCAGGCCTAAGGTGGGTTCCATGACGTTTTGACCACATGTCTCGGTTGAGCCGTAAACCTGTGTAACGCTTGCTCCGCTGATGGTCTCGAACCGCTCCACAACAGGTTGGGGAACGGGTGCGCCGCCTGTGGTGCAGATACGAAGCGAAGTCAGATCGTGTTTACTGTCCTCTGCCTCGTTCACAATATAGACATACATTGTCGGCGTGCCGCCAAAGTAGGTCGCTTTATGGTGGGCAATATCCCCCAAGACCCGCTGTGTGTCCCAGCGCTCGTGCAGCACAATCGTCCCAGCCCCGTAAAAGCACAGGTTGAGTGTGACATTCAGCCCGAAATTGGTGAATAGCGGCACCGCGCAGACATAGACCTCTTGCCCGAACCGGTTGCGATGCGACACCATCATATCGCGTAGCGTGGACAGGATGCTGAAATGCGTCTGGGCGATCCCTTTGGGTTGCCCTGTAGTGCCGGAACTGAAGAACAGACAGGCGATATCTTCCGGTTCGCAAACCACGTCCTCAAAGGTTTCCGGCGCAGCATCCATCAACGCGGTCAACCCGTCCGGGTCGTCGGTTCCTGCCGTCAGGCAGGTGGTGAGCGCGGGAAATTCATCGCGGATTTCGGCAAAATAGGGCCATGTGGTCGTATCGGCGATCAGCGCCGTCATCCCCGCACTTTCAACAACCCGGCGCATTTCGGCATGGCGGAACATCGCGCTGATCGGGGCCGGAACCGCACCCAGCCGCTGACAAGCCCAAAAGGCGATTGCCATCATCGGCGTGCTTGGCAGATAAAGCCCAACCCTGTCACCGCGCCCGACCCCGCGTGCCGCCAGAACATGCGCAAGCTGCGCCGTACGAACCGCAACGTCGCGATAGATCAGGCGTTCGGTATCTGTAATGATGGCCACGCGCTCTGAACGCATTCGGGCGTTGCGGCCAATGATTTGCGATAGATATTCCATATGGTCCCCGGTAGTTTTGGCGCAAAGTCCAAGATGTTTCTGGTCGCTTGTCAGATCAGGCCCTGAGCCCCGTCAATGGCCAACACTGCACCCGACACAAAACGTGCATCATCCGACAGCAAATAGGCAAACCCGGCGGCAATATCTTCGGGTTCGCCAAGACCGTCTGCAAAGCCCCTGAGTTTGGAGCGGCGAATGATCAGTTCGGGATCGGCGTCGGGCACAGCGGGAATGGCGCTCATCTCGGACCGGATGCCGCCCGGACAGATGACGTTGAACCGAATGCCGGCGGACGCGTATTCGGCGGCCAGCGATTTGGTCATGGTGATCAGCCCTGCCTTGGCCGAGGCGTAGACGGTCGCATAGGCAAGCCCATTTAACGCAGCCAATGACGAGGTGCTGACAACGTTTCCGCCGGTCTTTTGCAGGTGCGGGATCGCCTCTCTGATGATGGTGAAAGTGCTGTTCAGGTTGATCTGAAACAGGTTGGCCCAATCGTCGTCGCAAATATCGGTTGCGCGTGTTTTGGCATAAGCGCCGGCAATGTTGCACACCCCGTCAAGCAGGCCGTAGGACGCTGCTGCGTCTGTAACCAGTGCCTGACAGGAAACGCCATCGATGGCGTCATAGTGAAAAACCGTTGGTGTCCGGGCACCGGTTTCCGCGATTTCGGCGGCCAGCGAAGCGAGTGACGACGCAGCCCGGTCGGCAAGCGCGAGGTGGGCACCTTCCTGGGCAAGACGCAGGGCGGTTGCGCGCCCGATAGACCCCGATGCGCCGGTCACAAGAATTACTTTTCCATCCAGCCGTTTCATTCATTCCAATCCCTGTGTTGGGGCGTTCTTTGATGACCCCAATATCGTGCCATCGCAATTTTGCATCGTCTGTATGGGGTAGGGCGCTTACTCCAAGCGGACGATGTAGCTGTGCAAGAACCGGAACAGCCTGATCCTGAAGTTTGAATTTGAAAAGGACGCAACATGAAAACCCTGATCGTAGGCGGCACCGGAATGATAGGTGGCCATGCGGCCGCATTGTTGACCAGCCAGGGCCATGAGGTGGTGTTGGGCGCGCGAAAGCCAGCGCGACCGGAAACACCGATGGCCAATTATCCCGTATTGATCGGCGATTATTCCAAAGGTGCGTTTTCACCCCAAGAGTTAGGCGAATTCGACGCGGTCGTATTCGCCGCTGGCAGCGATATCCGGCATCTTCCCAAATCCGCGGATCGAGATGAGTTCTGGCGCGTCATGCAAATTGAAGGTGTGCCCGATTTTGTCGAACGTGCCAAGAAAGGCGGGGTCAAACGCGTCGTGCAGATCGGCAGCTATTACCACCAGGTCATGCCGCATCTGGCAGAAACCGACGATTATGTGCGCGCCCGCAAGCTGGCTGACGAAGGAGCGCGCGCGCTGGCGGATGACGATTTCAACGTCTCGACCCTGAACCCGCCGTCGATTGTCGGGGTGCTGCCCGGCGTTCCTGCGGTACGCTACGAAACGCTGGTGGGCTGGGCGCGGGGGGAGCGTCCGGAGATCCCCGATTACGGTCCGGCAGGGGGCACCAACTACATGTCGGTGAAATCCCTGACCGAAGCCATATCCGGCGCTTTGAACACTGCTGAATCAGGCAAGGCCTATCTGATCGGCGACCAGAACCTGCATTTCAACGAATTCTTCCAGATGATATTCGACGCTGCGGGCAGTGACCGGACTGTCGAGGAACACGACGCTGAACATCCGCTGTTGCCGGATGCCTTTATCGTGCCGGGGCGTGGCACTGTTCTGTCGTATGACCCACCCGCCGATGAGGTGGCGCAGCTGGGCTATTCGCGCAATGACGTATGGCGCGCCGTGCGGGAGATCGTGTCGCTGGTCGGACCGACCAAATGACCCAGGCGCTGTCGTGGCAAGACATCGTGGCGCTGCGGTTCGTGGCCGAAAGCTATGGTATGGCGGTCGACCGGAACGACGCCACGCTGTTTGCGGCGCAGTTTACGCCAGATGGCGTGCTGGAGGCTCCGCGCGGGCGGTTCTCCGGTCACGCAGAGCTTGCCACGGTGCCGGGTATGATGGCGGGTCTTTATGACCGCACGCATCACGGCATCGTCGGGCAGGTCCCGGTTCTGGGGGGTAGGGCGGTGGTGACCGCGGATACCTATACCCATGCCCGTCATTACTATACCGCGCGCCGCGACGGCGCGGAGCATTGTTATGAAATGACCGTCCGCTACGAGGATCATTTCGTGAAAAGCAACGATAGCTGGCTGTTGCGACATCGCAAACTGGTTCTGGTTGGTGACGCCACCTTTCGCACCGGACGCGATCCTGAAACCGACAAGGGAGACAAGAAAAATGAGCACTGAACAGGACCAAAGCTTGCTGGGATTGGCGGGCAAGGTCGCGCTGATTACCGGTGGAGGTGCCGGGATCGGTCGTGCGACAGCAGAGCTGTTTGCACGCGCCGGCATGCGGATTGCCGTAGCGGAAATTGATCCAGACCGGGCATCGGATATGGAGCGCACCCTGAAAGACGCGGGTTGTGACTGTCTGGTTTCGGTAACGGATGTGCGCAAGGGGCCGGAGGTGGTGAAGCTGATCGAAGCCGTTTCCGGGCGGTATTCGCGGCTGGATGTGCTGGTCAACAATGTGGGCGATTTTCTTGGCATCAAGGGGGAGTTCGTCGATTCGCAAGAAGACCAGTGGCAGGCACTGTACGAAATCAACCTGCTGCACATGTTCCATGTCACCCGTGCCGCGATTCCGTTGATGCGGCGCAGCGGCGAGGGTGGCAGTATTATCAACCTCTCGACGGTCGAGGCGTTTCGGGGCATTCCCCTGACGGTGGTCTATGCCGCCTTCAATTCCGCGATCACGGGGTTCACGCAAAGCCTTGCCGTGGAGCTGGGGCAGCATGGCATCCGCGTCAACGCGGTTGCACCCGAAACCACCAATACAGCGCAGATCACCGCGACACCGCGCGTGCCGCCGGAGAACCGTGAGAACATGAAACGCTGGTTCCCAATCGGGCGGTTTGGAGAAGCATCGGATTCCGCCGGAGCGGCGCTGTTTCTAGCGTCTGAATTTTTGTCGGGCTGGGTCAGTGGTACAACAATATTTGTCGATGGCGGCGCGTTGGCGGCGGGGGCTTGGATGCGGATGCCGGATGACAACTGGACCCATTTGCCGATCATTTCCGGCGACGGGTACACGCCACGCAGCACAAAGGAATAAGAGCATGACAGACAGGTTAAAAGACAAAGTAGCGTTCATAACGGGCGGCACCGGCGGCATCGGAGAGGTTGCCTGCCGCATGTTCGCGGCTCAGGGCGCACGGGTGGCCATCGTCGGCCGCAGACAGGAGCAGGGCGAGACGATTGCCCAGGACATCCATGCGGCAGGTGGGCAGGCGCTTTTCGCGCGCGCCGACGTGACCGACGAGGACAGCGTGGCTGGCGCGCTGGAGCGCACAGTCGCCGAATTCGGGCGGTTGGATATCCTTTACAACAATGCGGGCGGGTCTTCGGCCAGTGACGGTCCGGTGACGGAAACACCTGCCAACGTGTTCTGGAATACGATCAAGCTCGATCTGTTTGGCACTTGGCTGTGCTGCCATTACGGCATCCCGCATCTGATCCGCAGCGGCGGAGGGTCTGTTATCAACACGGCATCGATTATGGGTGCAATGGGGGTGCCGAACCGCGATGCCTATTCAGCATCCAAGGGCGGCGTGATTTCGATCACCCGTTCGATGGCGGTCGAATACGCCGACAAGAAAGTGCGTGTGAATGTGCTGGTTCCCGGCGCGGTTGCAACGGAACGGGTCCTCGCGTTTTTCGCATCGGAACCCCACCTTGAGGCGCAGAAAAGAGCCTATCTTCTGGGATTATGTGACCCGGAGGACGTGGCAAATGCTGCGCTGTTCCTGGCTTCGGATGAATCGCAGCGCACAACGGGTCAACAACTTTGTGTCGATAGTGGCATCCTGATTTCCTGATCCGAAAACTCAGGGGCAACCTTAGTCTTTTCAGACGATGCCGTTGCGCGCCACCTCGCTCAACAGTTGGGAAAAGTCACAGCACGGGTTGTCCCGCGCTCCCTATTTCCGGAGATTTCCATTGCGCGAAGCCGTCATAGTATCCGTCGCCCGCACCCCGATCGCAAAAGCCTTTCGCGGGGCGTTCAACGACACTGAAGCACCGGCATTGTCGGGTCATGCGGTCGCGCAGGCGCTGGTGCGCGCTGATATAGATCCGGCATCGGTCGATGACGTGATCATGGGCTGTTCGGCACAGCAAGGCACACAAGGGTATAACATCGGCCGCCTGACCGCCGCCGCCGCCGGTATGCCCGTTTCGGTGCCGGGCATGGCAGTGGACCGGATGTGTTCGTCGGGTCTGATGGCGGTGTCGATTGCGGCCAACCAGATCATTTCTGACGGGATGCAAACGGTTGTCGCGGGGGGCGTGGAATCGATCAGCCTGACCCAAAACAAGCACAAGAACACCTACCGCAACCAAAGCCAAACCGTGATCGAAAATTGGCCGCATATGTATATGACCATGATCGAAACCGCCGAGATCGTGGCCAAGAAATACGGCGTGAGCCGCGAGGCGCAGGACGAATTCGCGCTGACGAGCCAGTTGCGCACGGCCGCGGCCCATGAGGCGGGCCGCTTTGACGCTGAACTGGCACCATTGCCAACGCGCAAGATCGTGGTGGACCGCGAGACAAAAGAGAAAAGCGTCGAGGATGTCACGCTGACACGCGACGAGGGTTTTCGCGCGCAGACCACTCTTGAGGGTCTGCAAGGATTGACCCCGGTCTTTGCCGGTGGCGAGGTGATCAAAGAAGGGAATTTCGTCACCGCGGGCAATGCGTCGCAGCTGTCCGACGGAGCGGCGGCGCTTGTGGTGATGGAGGCAGAGGAGGCCGCGCGGCAAGGGCTGAAACCGCTGGGTCTTTATCGCGGCATGGCTGTTGCAGGCTGCCCGCCCGAAGAAATGGGCATCGGCCCGGTATATGCTGTTCCCAAACTGCTCAAGCAATATGGGCTGACTGTCGACGATATCGACCTTTGGGAATTGAACGAAGCCTTTGCCGCGCAGGCGCTCTACTGCCGCGACAAGCTGGGCATCGACCCCGACAAGTTGAATGTCGATGGCGGTGCAATCTCTGTGGGCCACCCCTTCGGCATGACGGGCGCACGCTGCGCTGGGCATATCCTGATGGAAGGGAAGCGGCGGGGCGCGAAATATGGCGTTGTGACCATGTGCGTGGGCGGCGGCATGGGCGCGGCGGGTCTGTTCGAGATCCTGTCATGATCGCATCTGAACATCCGCACGCGCTGACACCAGTGCTTGGCCCCGCAACGCAGCTTGGTTTTGTCGTGCGCGACCTGGATGAAGCCGTGCGGCACTGGATCGACGTGTTGGGCGTCGGTCCGTTTCTGTTTCTAGAGAACGGGACAGGCCGTCCGGCTCCACAATCCATATATCGCGGGCAAGACGTCCAAATTGAGATGCGGCTGGCCTTCGGATTCATCGGTGATGTTCAGTTGGAGCTGATCCAGCAGGTCAATGACGCGCCGTCGCCTTACCGGACATTTCTGGATGAAGGACGGGAAGGGTTGCAGCATCTTGGCTACTGGGTGCCCGATCACGCCGCGGCCCGCAACCGGATCGAGGCGGACGGCTATACACCTGAGCTGGTGATCCCGATTGCGGGACAGCCTGATCCGATTATCTATTACAGCGCGCCATCGGTCGTCGGTCCGATGCTGGAAATCGTGCCGCGCCGCTGGCGTCACGCTCGTGCTGCGGTGTCCGACCATCTAAAGGCATGGAGCGGGGGAGATCCGCTGATCCGCTTTGACACCTACGGCGCGTTTCTGGACCATGTCGGCGTCACGTTTGACGATTGATTAACGGTGCGCAGGGCGGGATTACTTAAGCTGACCTTCCAGCCAGTCGATCTGCTTGCGCATCTGGTCCAGCGAGTTTGCAACACCCGCAGTGTCATGCATGGCGCGGTCACGCACAGTCAGGCCATGTAGCGCCAGGTCGGCGATGATCTCGCCGATCTCGCTTGCGGAACGTGTGCCGCTTGGCGAATACCAACGCGATGTCCAGTTTGCCATGCCAATCACGGCAAAGGCCGCGATCTTCGGGTCGACATCGCGGAATTCTCCCGCGGCGATACCCTCGGTGATGCAACGGACATAAAAATTGTAGATGTTGCGCCGACCCTGATTATAGAGCGGGCCCAGTTCCTCGGGGATTTGGCTTTCGAGCCGTGCCAACATGATAAAATGCGACCCCGACCCCAAACGCCGCGTTATCCCGTCAACAATGGCATGACGCAGGCGCTCCACCGGGCCAAGATCGGGGTTGTCCATCAAGTCCTGTAGCCGGTTGGATGGCGTCAGCGCCTCGGCCTCGACCAGGGCTGCAAGGATTTCTTCCTTGTTGCGGAAATAGTGGTAAACGGCGGACCGTCCCAGACCCATGGCACCCGCAATGTCGTTTATGCTGGTCTGGGCATACCCTTTGGATGCAAAAAGTTCGGCTGCGATGTCGATCAGTTGCTCGCGCACCAGTTCCTTGCGCGGATTGGTTGCGCCACGGGTCTCTGTGGTCGTGCGCGACGATGCAGAGCCATTGCCTCGCTTGTCGGGCATGTCATTTGTGGCTTGGTTCACTGTTTCGCCTTTTACTGTTGGCAACGCGCCTAGGTTATTATGAAAAGATAGTTCCGCATCACTTACAACGCATTTCAGGCAAGAATCGCCCGACGGTTTTCATTATTTTGCTTCAAAGGCAAGGCCCAGCCGGTGCTGGTGACCTGCAAGCGTCTCCGAAAACGCGGTGGCGATCTTGTCAAATGTCCAGTCGTCTTCCAGGACGGGCTGCGCGATTAGGGGATGGGTGACAAAGGATAACTGTTGCCCGGCGATACGCACGATCTGGCCGGAAATCTCACGCGCCCTGTCCGACAACAGGAATGAAACCAGTGGCGCGTTGACTTCGGCGGCGGGCAACGCGTTATAATGCACGTCGCGGTTGGCACCTTGTAGCGCCATGAGATGCGCATTCTGTGCGGCCATCGCAGTTTCTGCCAACGGTGAGATGGCGTTCATGCGGATGCCCGTGTCGCGCAATTCCATCGCCCAGCTAAAGGTCAGAGACGAAATGGCCGCCTTGGTTGCGCCATATCCGCCCAGTGCAACATCCCCGGCCTGCGATCCGGAGGCCACGTTGACAATGGACCCACCCGTGCCCTGTGACTTCATCCGAACCGCAGCGGCCCGCGCGCAGGCGGCGGTGCCGATCAGGTTGACGTCGATCATCTGCCGGATGTCGGCCTCAGTGGTTTGGTCCAGCAAGGCCGGACGCAAGATACCCGCATTGTTGACAAAGCCGTCCAGACTGCCAAAAGCGTCAACGCAGGCGTCCACGAGCGCCTCAGCCGCGTCCCAGTCCGAGACATCGCCGGGCTGTGCCGTTGCGTGCCCGCCCGCGTCGGTTATGGCTTTTGCGCAGGCATGTGCGGCATCACCGTTTATGTCATTGACGATGACATTTGCCCCAAGCGCCGCGGCGTGTTGCGCGTAGGCCGCGCCGAGCCCGCTGCCCGCGCCTGTCACGACGATTGATTTGCCTGCGAGTTCATTCATGTCTTGCCCCCTTGTGTCGTGCCCTGTGCTGCGAGCGCCAGAAGATCGCGGGCATCCTGTGCGCCGTTCAGCAAACGATTTCTGCGGGTGATGACCTTCCAGCCGTCGGTGGTCCGCTTCAATATCCAATGGTTTGCGCTGGTGCGAACCGACCGCCATTGCCCGTTGTCATGCACGAAAACCTGCGAATATCCTGTGGCAGTCGCGCTATCGCCATCGACCGTTATCACAGGCGGGCCAAGGACATGGGCGCAGCCCTGGTCGATATAATTGGTATGTGTGGACAGCTGCACCAGGCCGGCAAGCTGCTTGCGCCCCTCAAGGGCGGCAGAGCCGAAATCATAGACTCCGTTCTCTGTCCACAGGTCCGCGGTTGCGTCGCCGGACAGGCTGTCGACCGCGGGTCCGAAGCGGGCAATGATCTGCCCGATTTCGATCTTGTCCTCCAGGGATTGCAATCGCGCTTCAAGGGCGGCAATGCGGGTGGCGTCGGTCATGGGAGCATCCATCTTATTTTTTGTAATGATCCGCCCGTGCGGACCTGTCCGCATCATTCATTTGCACGATGCAGAGCCGAAATTTGCAACCTTCCGGGGCCATCCCCCGTTCGGACGATGTTTCCTGTGCTGTCATGCGTTGACATGGCACCGAATTGCCATGTGACGATAGGCGGGCCGATGGACCTGACACTGACCGAAGACCAGATTTTTATCCGCGATGAGGCACGGCGCCTGCTGGCTAGCAAAGCCGATGGCGATGCGCTGCGCCGGATTGTATCGCGTGGTGACGGAATCGATCCGGACCTTTGGGCGACGATCTCTACAGAACTGGGGTGGTGTGCGATGACCATCCCTGAAAAGCACGGCGGTGTCGGGCTTGGCCTGACCGAGCTTGTCCTTCTGATGGAGGCCGTTGGTGAACGGCTGGCACCGGTCCCATTGTGGTCAACAGCTTGTCTTGGGGTGCCGTTGCTGACGGCGATCGGCACCCAGGCCGCGCAGGTCTGGCTGGAGCGTATTGCGGTGGGGGACGCCGCCGCAACCGTGGCGATCGCTGACATGAATTCGGTGAACCCGTTCCAGGGGGGCGGTGTCACCGCTACCCGGCAGGGCGGCGGTTATATTTTGCAGGGCCAACTGCCGTTGGTAACGGACGCGCAGGTAGCGGGGCTGATCCTTGTACCTGCGCGAATAGGTCAAGACGTTGCCGTTTTCGGGCTGGAACCGTCGACCGGCAGTGACTTTCGTAGGCTCAAGACACTCGATCATACGCGTCAGTATTGCGCGCACAGTTTGAACGATCTGTCGGTCCCTGAAAGCACCCGGCTGGACAGGAATGGCGTCAATGCTGACGCGTTGGCCGAGGCAGAGACAATCGCGAACCTTGGGTTGGCCGCCGAGCAGGCGGGGCTGGCTCGGGGCGCGATGGACCTGACGCTGGAATATATCAGTGAGCGGGTGCAGTTCGGACGCACGATTGCGTCGTTTCAGGCGATAAAACACCGTTGCGCGGCGCTTGAAGTCGATCTGGCCGAACTGCGAGCCTTGATACTTGGTGCTGCGGTTCAGCCCGATCCACGGGAACGGATGCTTGAAGTTGCCGGCGCGCGTGCGCTGGCATCCGACCTTGCCTTCCGCGCGTCTGAGGAGGCGATCCAGCTACACGGTGGCGTCGGGTTTACCACCGAATACGCCCCGCATCTGTACTTCAAACGCGCGCAGGCCAACTGGCATTTGCTCGGCTCGCCCGAACGCCACCTTGACCGGATTGCCGCGCATTGCCTGCCGGACGGAGACGCCGCATGAGCCAGCAAGACCTGAACGATCTGCGCCACGAAATCCGCGACTGGATGGACACGCATCTCACCGGTCGGTTCGAGCCTTTGCGCTTTCGCGGAAACGCGGGGGACGGCGATGCGCTGCCCGAGCTGCGAAAGGCGTGGGAGCAGGAGTTGGCGCATGGCGGCTGGACCTGCCCACACTGGCCGAAGGAGCACGGAGGGCGCGGCATGTCCGTTCCGCAACAGATCGTGTTTCAGGAAGAATACGGGCGTGCCGGCGGTCCCGGACGTATCGGCCATATCGGTGAAGGGTTGGTTGGTCCGACGCTGATCGCCTTTGGCACCGAGGCCCAAAAACAGCAGTTCCTGTCGGGAATTCTTGCTGGGACCGAATACTGGTGTCAGGGCTATTCCGAACCGGGGGCGGGATCGGACCTTGGCAATATCCGTACCCGTGCAACACGCGATCCCGGCAGTGGTGACTGGCTTGTCAGCGGGCAAAAGGTCTGGACCTCTCTGGCGCATCTGTCGGACTGGATCTTTGTGCTGGCCCGTTGCGAGGCCGGGACGGTAGGACGACACGGATTGATATTCTTGTTGATGTCGCTGGATCAGAGCGGTGTGGAAATCCAGCCGATTGAACAGATGGGCGGGGGGGCCGAGTTCAACTCTGTCTTTTTCGACAACGCCCGCGCAAAGGCCGAACATGTGGTAGGAGAGCCCGGCGACGGATGGCAAATCGCTATGGCATTGCTGGGCTTCGAGCGCGGCATTTCCACGCTCGGCCAGCAAATGGCATTCGCGCAGGAGCTTGAAGCGATTTGCGACATCGCACGCGAAAACGGTATGACGAAAATCCCTTCGATCCGACAGCGGATCGCCGTGGCATGGACCGGATTGCGTGCCATGCGCTATCTTGCATTGCGGGTGCTTGGGGGGGATGGATCTCACGATGTCCAGCGCGATGCGCTTGGCTATAAGTACCATTGGTCCAACTGGCATCGCGATCTGGGTAAACTGGCGATGGATGTACTTGGGCCGGAGGCGGGTGTGCTGGACGAAAGCGACCCGCGCAAGGAACGTTTGCAGCGGATGTTCCTGTTCAGTCGTGCCGACACGATTTATGGCGGAACCAATGAAATCCAGTTGAACCTGATCGCCGAGCAAGGCCTGAAAATGCCGCGCGAACCGCGCGGAACGAAAGGGTAGCGACATGGGAATCCGGGACGCGGATATCGCGACGCTTATCGCCACCGACAGCCTGCGCCGCCTTGTTACGACCTATTCGCGGGCGGTGGATCGCCGCGATTTTGCCCTGCTGCGCAGCCTTTATCATGACGATGCCGTCGATACGCATGGCGAGATGTTTGATGGCGGTGCCGATGCCTATGTCGCGTTTGTGAAGCAGGCGCTCTCTGCCTATGAAATGACAGTCCATTACGTTGCGAACATGAATTTTGTCATCGACGGTGACGAGGCGCAGGGCGAGGTTCACAAGATCAACTGGCACCGCACCCACGCGGGCGAGGAGATCGTGACCGGCAGCCGCAGTCTGGATCACTATGCAAAGCGGGATGGCGAATGGCGGTTTTGTAGTCGGGCTATAACGCTGGACTGGGCGCGCAAAGGGCCAGTCGATACTGCGGCCCATGCCGATTTTGCGGCTGGTTCGCCCGCCGGACGTGCGGGGCCGGATGACCTGTCCTATCGCCTGCTTGACCAGTTCAAGCGCTTTTCCGAAAACCAATAGGGGATACCAAATGAGTTCTGACAAACCACTTGCGGGAAAAATTGCTGCTGTGACAGGTGCCGGAAACGGAATCGGACGGGCCTGTGCGATCGCCTATGCCCGCGCCGGGGCGGATGTTGCGGCCTTTGACAGGGAAGAAGACGCCCTGGCCGAAACCATCGAATTACTGAAAGCCGAAGGCGTGCGGGCCACGGCCTTGCACGGCGACATGACCAGCATCGAGGTGGTTGAAGGGACATTTGCAAAGGCCGCGCAGGATCTGGGGAACATTGACGTTCTTTGCAACAATATCGGCCAGACCGCGCGCGAAAACTATTCGGATTTCTGGGAGGCCAAGCCAGAGACGCTGAAATTTGTCGTCGATGTATCGCTGATGGCCACGCTGATCTGTTCGCGTCAGGTCGTACCGGGAATGCGCGAACGAAAATCGGGTAAAATCGTGTCGATTTCGTCAGATTCCGCGTTCAATGGCGATATCGGGACAGTCGATTATGCCTCTGCCAAATCGGGGGTTCTGGGGTTCACCCGTGCGTTGGCGCGCGAGCTTGGACCGTTCAAGGTGAACGTCAACGCTGTCTGCCCCGGCCCGACCAATACGCGCGCGATGCAGCGGATTCCCAAAGACTCCTATGATCGCGCCCGCAATGCAATTCCGATGCAGGAACTGTGCGAACCGGAAGATATCGCCAATGCAGTGACATTCCTGTCCAGCGATCAGGCGCGGTTCATCACGGGGCAAACCCTGTTGGTAAATGGCGGGCGCGTGTTTCACTGACGCAAGATGCGCACCGTTCCGAAACGGGCGCGGGGCCGGTAGTCCAAGCAGACGATGCTGCAGTGCAAAAATTTTGGCCATCTGGCAGCATAACTTCAAATGTAATCGAAACCGGGGGTCCGATGATACGCGATCTGCATACGCCGCTTTGCGAAAAACTTGGGTGCCGGTTTCCGGTTGTCCAGACTGCCATGGGATGGGTTGCTGACGCAAAGCTGACGGCGGCGACATGTAATGCCGGTGGCTTTGGTTTTTTTGCCGGTGCCACGACAGAGGCCGGTGACGTCGAAAACCAGTTGCTGAAGATCAAGGAACTGACCGACAAGCCTTTCGGCGTCAATTTTCACATGTTTCAGCCGAATGCCGACGAAGTACTGGAAATGGTGATCAAGCATGGCGTGCGCGCTGTCAGCTACGGGCGCGGGCCGGATGCCGAAACCATCGGACGTTTGCGGGATGCCGGAGTTGTCTGCATGCCCACGGTCGGGGCTGTGAAACACGCCGTCAAGGCGGTAGAGCTGGGCGCCAATGTAATTACCATTCAAGGCGGTGAAGGCGGCGGGCATACAGGTTCTGTGCCCACAAGCATCCTGCTGTCGCAGGTGCTGGACGCTGTTGATGTGCCGGTGGTTGCAGCCGGTGGCATGTATGACGGACGCAGCCTTGCCGCGTCGCTGGCCCAGGGAGCAGCCGGAATTGCGATGGGGACACGGTTCCTTTTGACAAGTGACTCCCCGGTTCCGCGTAGCGCACTGGACCGGTATCTGGAAACAAAAGATCCCAGCGTCATCAAGGTGACAAAGGCCGTGGACGGGATGCCGCAACGCTTTATCGAGAATGATGAGCTCCGCCATCTTGAAGGCATGTCTCTGCCTGCGCGACTGGCCATGAGCCTGAAATACGCGCGGCAATGGGGCAGGGATGCAGGGCTTGGCCCGCTTGCCATGGCCAAGCTGGGTTTGAAAGTGGCGACCAGCGGCGAAAGCAGCTTTGCCCAGACGGTCATGGCCCCCAACCTTCCGACGCTGGTGCAGCGCGGCGTGGTCGAAGGCGATGCTGACAAGGGGTTGCTGCCAAGCGGTCAGGTCGCCGCCGCCATCGACCGGCTGGAAAGCTGCGAGGATCTGATTGCCGGCATCATGGCGCAGGCAAATGACCGGCTGGACGCGCTGAGTGCGCTGACGAACAAACATAATGGATGACGCGATGAGCCAGAAACAATTCCGCACCGAAATCGCCAATGGCATCGCCGAGTTGGTGATCGAGAACCCGCCGGTAAATGCACTGGACAGTGTCGGCTGGCGCAGGCTTAGCCAAGAGATCGACTCGCTTCAGGCGAATCGCGACGTGCGCGTTCTGGTGATCCGCGCCGAAGGTCGCGGGTTCTGCGCGGGCGTGGATATCAAGGAGCTGCAACGCCATCCTGACCGCATCCCCGAAGTCAACGCCGGGAATTGGGAAACATTTCGCGCGATCCATCGCGGGTTGAAACCGGTTATCGTGGCGGCGCATGGCTATATTCTGGGCGGCGGGATCGGCATCTGCGGCTCTGCCGATATTATCGTGTGTTCACCAGACGCGACTTTCGGAGTGCCGGAAGTAGATCGGGGTGCCTTGGGCGCGGGCGCGCATCTTCAGCGCTTGTTTCCGGTCCAGAAGGTCCGGCAAATGTATTTCACCGGTGAGCCTATCGACGCCGCCGAAGCCTATCGCCTGGGGGCTGTGGAAAAGGTTGTGCCACAGGAAAACCTGCGCGCCGCCGCCTTGGAGATTGCTACCACCATCGCGGCGAAAAGCCCGATCATGATCCGCCTTGCCAAAGAGGCGTTGAACGGGATCGAGGATGGCGATCTGGAACATAAATACCGCTGGGAGCAGGGCTTTACCGCGCAAGCGTATCTCACTGCAGAGTCGCAAGAGGCGCGCGACGCCTTTGTCGGCAAACGGGACGCGGATTTTGAAGATGGCAAAGCCGGAAAGACAAAGACATGAACGACATGACAGTGAACGCCCCTAAATACGTCGAGGGCCACGGCCTTCTGAACGGTAAATCCGTGCTGATTACGGCGGCGGCAGGTGTGGGTATCGGGTTTGCCGCTGCCAAACGCGCGATCGAGGAAGGGTGCCGCGCGATCATGATCTCGGATATTCACCCTCGCCGCCTGGACGAAGCCGCCGAGAAGCTGCGCGCGATTGGCGGGGCAGAGGTTCACGCCAAGATTTGCAATGTCACCAACGAGGACGAGGTGAACGCGCTTGTCGACGCCGCCGACGATGCACTTGGCGGGATTGACGTGCTGATCAACAACGCCGGAATGGGCGGGTTTTCCAATGTCGCGGAGATGCCGGACGACCAATGGAACCTTGTCCTTGACGTCACGCTGACGGGAACGATGCGTATGACACGCGCTGCCCTGGCCAAAATGACGCCCCGCAAGTCCGGTGTGATCATCAACAACGCATCAGTTCTGGGCTGGCGCGCGCAAAAGGGACAGTCCCACTATGCCGCCGCCAAAGCCGGCGTCATGGCTTTCACCCGCTGTAGCGCGGTCGAAGCGGCAGAGCACGGTATACGCATCAATGCGGTCTCGCCGTCGATTGCGATGCACGAGTTCTTGGAAAAAGCTGCCGGTCCCGGCGAGCTGGAGGCTTTGACCTCACAAGAGGCCTTTGGCCGTGCGGCCGAAGTCTGGGAAGTTGCAAACGTCATGATGTTCCTCGCCAGCGATTATTCCGGTTATATGGTGGGTGAGGTCGTGTCCGTTTCCAGCCAGAGAGCGTGACAATGGGTTTGCTCTTTTCCTCGCCGCAACAGGCGGCCGATGCAGTCGGGTCCGATCTGGGGTGTTCGGACTGGCTGACCATAGATCAAGCGCGGATCGACACCTTTGCCGATGCGACAGGCGATCACCAATGGATTCACACCGATCCTGAAAAGGCGCGCGACGGTCCGTTTGGTTGTACTGTTGCGCATGGATACCTGACATTTTCGCTGATCAACAACTTTCTGCCGGACCTGTTTCGCGCGGAGGGCATGAAGATGGGGGTGAATTACGGCGCTGACCGCGTGCGGTTTCCCGCGCCGGTGCCTGTCGGGTCGCGTGTTCGCGCCGCCGGACTGTTGCTCAAGGCCGATGTCCTGGAGGGCAATGCGCTGCAATCTACGGTTCGGGTAACGATGGAGCTTGAAGGCTCGGATAAGCCGGGCTGCGTCGCCGACATTGTGGGCCGCTACTATTTCTGAAACGAGAGCCGAGATCATGAGCACAACACAAGACGACATCCTTCTGCGTCTCGACAGGATCGAAAGCCGCGATGAAATCCGGCAGCTAATCTCGAAATACTCGCTGGCGCTGGATATGCGCGATCTGGATGCCATGGCGGGCTTGTTTGTGCCTGACGTGAAGGCCGGGCGCGACAGCTACGGGCGTCAGGCGTTCCGTGACTGGCTGGATGATACCATGCGAAAGCAATTTGACGGCACGTCGCATCATGTGGGCACCACGATCATTGAGCTGACCGGGCCGGATGAAGCGGTGGGCATCGTCTATTCCAAGAACGAACACGAAACCGGGCCGGAATGGGTCATCATGCAGATGATGTATTATGACCATTACAAGCGGGTGGACGGGCGTTGGTGCTTTGCACGTCGCCAGCCGCTTTACTGGTATGCCACCGATCTGAACAACCCCCCTATCGGATCGCGGAAAATGCGCTGGCCGGGGCGTGAGCCGTATGAGGGATCGTTCCATGCCCTGTTCCCTTCGTGGAAGGAATACTGGGATCGCAGCGGTCCGAACGACGGCGCGATTGCAGAGCCGGCCCCCTTGGAAGCGTTTATCGAGACAATGCGCAGGGGCCAGACCGTAAGCGGAATACGGGTGCGTTAACCGTCTCGGAACGAAGGTTGAAAATCAAGAAACCCCGGATGATCTCCGGGGTTTTCCTTTGTGTTGATTGAACGGGTGTGCCGTTCAGGCTGCGTGGCGGGTATCGCCTCCAATTGCGGCAGCACTGTTCAGCACCATCCGCACAAGCTCTGTCTGGCGCGAAATTCCGTTCTTGGAGAAAATCGACCGAAGATGCGCGCGCGCTGTGTTTCGGCTGATTTCCAGCTCGATCGCGGTTTCTTCCAAGGACAATCCAGCAGCAAGCTGTCGCGTCACCGCGGCTTCTGCGGGGGTCAGATCAAACAGGCGGCGCACGGAATCGCTATCAAGCTCAAGCGCGGATTCGCGGTCGCGCAGGTAGATTGCCACAAGGCGCTGTCCCTGCGGGCACAGTGCGGGATCGACGCTTCGGACCATGACGCCAAGCGTTTTCAGACCCGACTGTCCGGTCAGCGCAAGGCTGCCATCGTGTTCGATTTGCTCACCCTCTGCTGTTGCGCGGATCAGCGCCTGCAAGGTGCGATCATCCGCTGCGTTGGTCGCACGCAGCTTGCGGAAATGCAGATGCAAACCGTCGCGGGCATTCAGGATGTCACGGGCATGATCGGTCATGCGCAATAGGTGGCCCGCCGCATCCGCGAGGACGAACCCGATATTCATCCGGTCCATCGCGCCCGAAAACAGGGTATTGTCCATCGCGGTCTCGCGCAGGCGGTTCGCAAGGCTGAGAGCCGAGGACATCTGGGAGGCAATCACGCCAGCCAGTGTGGTTTCTTCGTTTCCGAAACGCGCAAGATCACGGTCGCGGAAGATCCAAAGTTTGCAGTCTTCCGGTCCGGTTGCATCCTGGGAACCGGCGGCCTCGACACATTGGTATCGGTCCATCAGGTCGCGGATCGCGGCAGATCTTGCAAAAGTCGCGGGGTCGCCGTCATAGCTGACAGGGCCGAATGCGCTGTCAGCATGCAGTGCGACATTGTTCTTTGCGTCCGATATGGCCAGCAACACGAGGCGCGCGTCAAAGTGATCTTTGACGATGTCGAGCAATTCCGGCACGGATGCGCCTGTCGTGGCACTGCGTGTCAAGTTGTTCATGAGATGCCCGAACGCGACTGCGGATTGTGAGTGATAGGACATAGGATTCCTCCCTTGTGACGCGCGCTATGCGGTCCAAGCCATTTGTTTTGTACTGCTGTGCAAGGCGCATTGCGGAAAATGCGCAAAGAATGACGCTACCGTGTCAGGTGGTGCGATCTCACATGCGTGAGTTTAGTCTGTTCTCGCAGGCCATTTTATCCTCCCCAATTCTCCAACTTTCATCATCGTGTCATTAGTTTTACGGCCTGTCAAATTATTTGTCACAGCGTCAAAAAATAAAGCAAGGCGTCAATTTAGTGGCACTATTACCTGAGTGACATCTAAAAAATTTGTTTTCTTTCAAGTATTAAGGCACCTTTTAGAAGGTGCAGCCCTGTGGCTGCATGACGATAAGCATCGCACTCGATGGCGCAGGTATGCGGTCGCCGCGAGGCGGCGGACCTGACGCCGGCCGGGGCAGAATCGACACATGTGTGGGATCAGAAAACCCATGCTGGAGAGCGGCGGGGTATCGTCAGCTCCGCTTGATGTTTTCCAAAAAGGAAAGGCCCCGCCGGAGAGGCAGGGCCTTGGGTATTGAAAACCGCGGGGGAGGAGCGCGGTCGTCAAATTGGTTGTTTACGAGCCGCTACAGTCAGCGCGTTCGACCAGACCATCCTCACGGAGGGTGTAGGCGTTCTTGACCACCACAATGGACTCCGGTGCAGGCAGAAAGTGGTTCGTGGAACTGGCTGACAGGGCACCTGTCTGAACTTCGACCTGATCGGCATTCGCTTGAAGCCAATCGCGGACCGCTGTTCCGTCCAACGTGCCCGCACCATTGGCAGCTGCGGCAAGGATCAGCGGCTGGATGTAGTAGGGGTTCAACGCCGGAGCGCCGCCCATACGATCCAGATCGTCGATACGCTCATTCGCGCGGACCGAGAATTTGGCAAAGGGTGATTCGCCAAGAGGGTCGCCGGGGCAGTATGTCATGCCGACGAACTGGGTGCTCAGTACGCCGTCAAAGGCTTCTTCGCCCAGAAGCTCGGCGTTGCCGACCGCGTAGTTGGTCATTGTCTGGTTGGCCAGCACCGGAACGTCCCAACCGATATCCAGGCGGTTTTCCAGCAACTTGCGCGAATCGTCGCCAATGGAATTGATCAGCAGGATCGCTTCTGTGCCTGCGCTGCGCATCGAAAACAGCTGCGGTGTCATGTCTTCGGCCCGGAATGCAAATTCCTGCACGATCACCGGCTCGATGCCACGGCTGTTCATGTAGTCGAGAATGTCGCTGACTGCCGCCTTGGACATGCCGCCATTGTCGGAAATCAATCCGATATTCTCCACGCCCAGCACATCAATTGCATAGTCGATGTTGGCCTGCATCTGGTTCACGCCGGTTACTGAATCCGAGAAATGGTAAGGCGCAAAGTCAGGCGTCAATTGCGTTGATGCGGCTGTCGAAAGCTGAACGATCTGGTTCTCGGACGAAACGGCCGTAATCGGAATGGTTTCCTGACTGGTGGCCGGACCGACCAGAAGCGAGACACCTTCGTTTTCGATCAGACGGCGGGCTTCGCTGACGCCATGTGTCGGATCGGTCATTGTGTCGGCCAGGATGAGCTCCACCTGCTTGCCCAGAATGCCGCCGTTTTCATTGATCTCATCAACGGCCATCTCCCAGGCCAGTTTGGCGTTGATGCCGATAGAGGCACCGCCACCGGTCAGCGACATGATTCCACCCATCTTGATGGTGTCATCTTGTGCGAGCGTTGCAGTGCCAAGCGCCGACAGAGCGGTTACGGATGCAGCGAAAGACAGCGCTGCTCTGCGGGAAAAATTGAATTTCGTCATGTGATGATCCTCCTCTGATGTGATCAGCAAAGTCCCGGCATCCGCTTCAGGCATCATTCATTCAGACTAGGTTACGCCTCACGCGTCGATTTTAGCGGTCATGCCGGTGGCGTATGGCGGCGCATGATGTCGAGAAAGAGTGGCGGCTCTCCGCCGCCATGCACTTCAAGCGTTGCACCACTGACAAAAGCAGCCATCGGTGAAGCCAGATAAAGTGCCGCGGCTGCTATGTCTTGCCCGCGTCCCATCCGCCGTAAGGGCAACGCGCCAGCCAGTTCGTCCTGTGCCTGTTGTGAGCCATAGCTGAGTTCGGTTTGTTCGGTTTCCATAAGACCTGCAACAATCGCGTTCACGCGCACGTTTGGCCCCCATTCCTGCGCCAGCGACCCTGTCAGACTAAGCAAACCGGCCTTGGCCGCACCATATGCAGCGGTTGCGGGTGCCGGACGTTGGCCGGCGACACTGGCTATATTGATGATGGAGCCGCCCGTGTCCTGTTTGACCATCCAGCTATGTGCTGCCTGACACAGATGCAGCGGCCCGGTCAGATTCAACGCGATGATGGCTTCGGAAAAGCGGGGCGATACGGTTGCGGCTTCGGCCGGTGGGGACCCGCCCGCATTGTTGACCAGCGCGTCGACACGGCCATGTGCCGCGCCGACCGCATCGACCAGAGCGCGGCAGGATTCTGAAGACCGCACGTCACATTGGTAAAATATAGCCTGACGTCCGCCGCTCTCCGGCAGTGTCTCGGGCTGACTACGCGCGCAAACTGCAACATTGGCACCCGCCTCCAGAAACGCGGTCGCGATATGGCGTCCAATACCCTTTGTTCCGCCTGTCACGATCACGGTCTGCCCGTCCATCGACGGCAGGTAGGAATTAAAGTGGGGCAAAATGGACTCCATCATTGTCTATGCGCTGGGGTAAGCATCTTACTGTTTATCGAAATATCCCGCCCCGCAATTCGTCTTTTCGGACGATGTAGGGCAGGGCGCTCCGCTTTAGTTTGCAAGGGTCCGGAGCGGGCTCGTTCGCGGCCCAAATGACAAGAAACGGGTAGTACATGATCGCACAACTGGCACCGAAAGAATTTACGACGATACCCGCACTTTGCGAATGGACTGCGCGGACTTATGGGCATGATACCGCGATCGAGGACGGTGACGTCACGTTGAGCTTTGTCGAATTCGACGCGCTGCGCCGCCGTATTGCACGGGCATTCATGGCCAGTGGTCTTGAAAAAGGCGACAAGGTGATGATCTGGGCACCGAACAGCTGGAAGTGGTTTGCAACCGCAATGGGGCTGGTCAGTGCGGGCGGGGTACTTGTGCCCTGTTCCACCCGTTTTCGCGGTGCCGAGGTGGGCGAAATGATCCAGCGTTCCAAAGCCAGAATGATCATGTCGACAGGCAATTTCCTTGATCGCTATTACCCTGCGATGCTGAGCGCTGAACAGCGCGCGCCGTTGCATGATCTGGTTGTCTTTGATGACGCAGCCGAAGGCGATACCGGGTGGGAGGCCTTTCTGAAACGGGCGGATGCCGTGGATGAGGCCGCGCTGGAGACACGAATAGCCAGTATCGGGTCGGATGATCTTTGTGACACATTGTTCACGTCAGGAACCACCGGATACCCCAAGGGTGTGATGTACGCACACCGTCAATGCCTGCGCGCGATAGATGGCTGGGCGACACGCGTGGGAATCCAGCGCGGCGACCGAATTCTTGTCATTCCGCCGTTCTTTCATGCGTTCGGTTATCGCTCCGGCGCTATTGTTTCTCTGATGCGGGGTGCCGTTTTGATGCCCCATCTGACCTTCGATCCCACCGAAATTCTGGAGCGGGTCTCGCGTGAAAAAATCTCTGTCATTCCCGGACCGCCGGCAATTTTTCACGGCATGCTGCAAAATCCCGATCTGGCAAAATTCGACACCTCCAGCCTGCGTCTGGGTCTGACCGGCGGGTCCGTCGTGCCGTCAACACTGATCCGGCGGATGCGGTCGGACCTGGGATTTGCGGGTGTCTGCAACGGCTATGGCCTGACCGAATGCGGTGGTTACGGAACCATGTGCTTTGCCGATGACACGGCCGAAGTCATTGCCAACACCGCAGGCAAACCGATGCCGGGCACCGAGATCCGTGTCAGATCGCCCAAGGGGGCCTTCCTGCCTGATGGTGAACCCGGTGAGATCGTGATCCGCGGGGATTTGACCATGAAAGGCTATTTCGAAAATCCCGAAGCGACAGCCAAGACGATTGATGCCGATGGCTGGTTGTCGACGGGGGACATCGGGTATTTCGACAGTGACGGAAACCTGCGCATTGAAGACCGTGTGAAGGACTTGTTCATTACAGGCGGTTTTAACTGCTATCCGGCGGAAATCGAACGGTTTCTCAGTGCTCATGATGCGGTCGGCCAGATTGCGGTGATCGGCGTCCCGGACGACCGGTTGGGCGAGGTCGGCAAAGCCTTTGTTGTTCTGCGCCCCGGTGCGCGTATTACAGAGGCCGAGCTGATTGCATGGTCCCGCGAGAATATCGCCAACTTCAAGGTGCCGCGCAGCGTGGTGTTCGTTGATGCGCTTCCCACCAGCGCACAAGGCAAAGTGGTCAAGGACGAGCTTCGCAAGCTGGCGGGGATTGGCTGAAGCTTTCAAAAATGCGCGCTGACAGAAAATAGGGCAGGCGATAGGCCTGCCCTGAAACATCAGGTTCGTATTTTGGCTGGGTTCATTTTGCCCCGTAAACCGGTTTGGCTGGATTGCGGTGCGCCAGCAACTCGGTGATCTTCTCGCCGATGGATGCCGCATCCCAGCGGCTGCCCTTGTCGAATTCGGGACCGTCTCTCCAACCTTCGCAAATCCGGATGTTGCCGCCCAGAAGTTCAAACACCTGACCTGTTACATCGGCGGATGCGGTGCTGCACAACCACGCCAGCAACGGTGCCGAATTGTCTGGGTCGAAAATGTCGAAACTGCCTTCCTTTGCCTGCATCATTTCGGAAAAGGCGGTTTCTGTCATTCGTGTTCGGGCGTTCGGGGCCAAGGCATTGGCAGTCACGCCATAGCGCCCGAGTTCGGCCGCCTGAACAAGTGTCAAAGCCGCGATCCCGGCCTTGGCGGCACTATAGGCGCTTTGCCCCACGCTGCCCTGTAGCCCGGCCCCCGACGACGTGTTGATGATCCGCGCATCGACTTTCTGCCCCGCCTTGGACTGCGCGCGCCAATGATCAGCGGCATGGCGGCTGATGCAGAAATGGCCGCGCAAATGAACGCTCAAGACAGCGTCCCATTCCTCGGGCGAGCAGGACACAAACATGCGGTCCCGCACAAAACCGGCGTTGTTGACCACGCAGTGCAGATCGCCAAATGTGTCGATGGCGGTTCGCACCATGCGTCCGGCGGCGTCGTAATCTGTCACATCGTCCAGATTGGCGATGGCCTCGCCGCCCATGGCGCGGATTTCATCGACCACCTGATGCGCAGGCTGTTCACCTGTTTCATCGCCATGCGTGCCGACACCCAGATCGTTCACGATGACCTTGGCACCTTCTGCTGCAAGCCCCAGCGCATAGGCGCGGCCAAGACCGCGTCCCGCGCCCGTAACGATAATGACGCGATCCTTGCAAATTCCGCTGCTCATGTCGGGTTCTCCTGTTTTACTTATTTTTTGGCTAGTCGCACGGCGCGGGCCTGACCGGCATTGCGCCGCCGCCCGTCTTCGGGCTGGGAAAGCGGTGTGCATTCCACAAGCGCCGCGCGGGACCGGTCGGCCAGTCTTTGATATTCACCGTCGCCGTTGTTGCGCCACTTGATCGCGGCCGGGTCCAGGGCGCGGATGAACTGCGCGGGATTGCCTGCAATCAGGCTGCCCGGCTCGAATTGCGCGTCGTTCTTGACCAGGCTCAATGCTGCGACAAGGCTGTCCTCGCCGATCTCGGCACCATCCAGAACAACGCTGTTCATGCCGATCAGCGCATTCACACCCACATCGCACCCGTGCAGGATAACGCCATGTCCGATCGTCGCGCCGCGCCGCACGATGCAATCGGATCCGGCTCCGGTGTGCATGGTGCAATTGTCCTGGATGCTGCTGTCGCCTTCGATCGTGATCCGGCCAAAGTCGCCACGCAGCGACGCACCCGGACCGATATAGCATCGCGGGCCAATGGTGACGTCACCGATCAGCGCGGCGGTCGGGTGCAGGAATGTGGTCGGGTCAACCACGGGCACGATGCCTTCAAAAGAGTAGCAGGGCATTGGTTACAACCTTTCGATGATGGTGACATTGGCCTGACCGCCACCTTCGCACATGGTTTGCAACGCATAGCGGCCCTTGCGCCGCTCCAACTCGTTCAGAAGCGTTGTCATAAGGCGGGCACCGGTGGCACCGATGGGATGACCCAGAGCGATTGCGCCGCCGTTCACATTGACCTTTTCGTGCGGTATGCCCAATTCGCGCATCCATGCCATCGGAATGGATGCAAACGCCTCGTTGCATTCAAAAAGGTCGATATCGTCCACCGTCAGGCCGGTCTTTTCCAGTGCATGGCGGGTGGCTGGCATGGGTGCGGTCAGCATCCAGACCGGATCATCGGCCCGCACCGTCATGTAATGGATGCGTGCACGCGGGGTAAGGTCATGCGCCTTGATCGCGGCGTCCGACGCGATCAGCAGGGCGGCAGCGGCGTCGCAAGTCTGGCTTGAGACTGCGGCCGTGATGCGCCCGTCCTCCATCAGGGGGTGCAGCTCTGCCATTTTTTTCAACGTGGTGCCGCGACGTGGCGTTTCGTCTGCGCTCAGCTCTCCGATAGGCGTGATCTCGTTGGTGAAGTATCCGGCGTCCATAGCGGCAACGGCGCGGTCATGGCTGGCAAGCGCGAATTCTTCCATTTCCGCGCGGGTGCAGTTCCACTTTTTCGCGATCATTTCGGCAGACAGAAACTGGTTGACCGGTTGATCGCCAAAGCGTGCTTTCCATCCGGGCGAGGTGCTGAACGGATCGGGAAACCCGTATTGCTGGCCGGCCAACATCGCGGCGGAAATCGGAATTGCATTCATATTTTGAACGCCACCGGCGACGACCAGATCCTGAACGCCGCTCATCACACCCATGGCGGCGAAATGCACCGCCTGTTGGGACGACCCGCATTGCCGGTCGACGGTGACGCCGGGCACTTGTTGCGGCAAACCGGCAACAAGCCAGCAGGTCCGCGCAATATCGCCCGCCTGACTGCCGATGGTATCGCAACACCCGTAAACGACATCATCCACCGCGGCGGGGTCAACGTCTGTCCTGTCCATCAGAGCCTTGATCGGCACAGCGCCCAGATCGGCGGAATGCATGTCGGCCAGCGAACCTTTCTTGCGTCCGACAGGCGTGCGGATGGCGTCGACGATATAGGCTTCAGGCATCGGACTGCTCCCTTGCAAATGTATGCTCCGGTCCCAGAGGATGGGTCAGAACGCGGTGGGCCACGCGTGACCGGTGAAACGCGGGCGTGCCCCAGGCGTTTTCCAGTGCGATGGCGCGTTTGAGGAAAAAATGTACGTCAACTTCCCACGAATACCCCATGGCTCCATGCACCTGGATTGCGGTGCGTGCCGCCAGGTCGGCGGCACTGGCCGCGGCGAGTTTCGCGTGGCTGACACGCGCCCGAGAAAAATCGTCGTATTGTGAAAGTGCTACGGCAGCCGCATAGACCACAGGGCGCGCAAATTCGATTTTCACCTGTGCGCTGGCCAACTGGTGTTTGACCGCCTGATACGACCCGATGGGTTTGCCGAACTGGTTGCGTTCCTTGGCGTAGGCGACGGCCAGATCAATGCAGGCCTGCGCGATCCCGACCAGTTGCGCCGCCGCGAAAATTGCACCGCGATCCAGCGCGCGCTCCAGCAGCGGTTGCGCATCGTTGGTCAGCAAACGGGCGTCTTCGAGATCAAAATTGACGGAGGACAGGCGACGAAACGGGTCAATGCTGGGCTGTGCGACCAGCGTGGCGCTGCCAGGATCAACCAAATAGAGAGCACCGTCATGCGGCATCAGAATTGCGCCAGCAGTATCGGCGTCAGCAACGAACGGATTGGCAGGATGACCAACCGCGACGGTGATTTCGCCGTCCATCGCGCGGGACAGTTCAGAGGCGTCGGATGCGGCTTCCGCCAACAAAGGCAGCGCGACGGCGGTGTTTTCAACCAAAGGCTCAGGCAATGCAGCATAGCCGCAGGCCTCTGCGACGCGAATGAAATCTGCCGCATCCAGGCCGAGGCCACCAGCGACTTCGGGGACCAACGCGCCGCTCAGACCCATTTCGACGATGTTTTGCCAGCGGACATCATCACGCGGCGTTCCGGCAGCCATTAACCGGCGGAGATCGGCGGGTGTGCAGAGTTTGGCCAGCAGGCTGCGGATCACATCCGCCGTCATGTCCTGTTCTTCGCTAAAATGAAAATCCATGACTACACCCGTGGCAGGCCAAGCATACGCTCGGCGATGATGTTGCGTTGAACTTCGTTGGATCCTGCGTAAATCGGACCGGCCAACGAAAAGAAATATCCGTCGAGCCAACGTCCGATATCGCCTGCTCCGGGGGCGCTGCGCAGAAGTTCGCTGCGCGCGCCAAGGATTGAAAGTGCGGCTTTGTGCGTGGCGATATCCATTTCCGACCAAAAAATCTTGTTGGTGCTGGCTTCTGCCCCGATGGACCCGCCGGCGATCAGGCGCGAGGCGGTCTGGTAAATCGAAAAGGCATAAGCCTCGGCGTCCATCCAGGCCTGCATCACCGCGTCACGCACCGAAGGTTCAACCTCGTCCTGATGCGCCAGGTAAAGCGCCACCAGCTTTTGCGCCGTGACTTGAAACCGGGCCGGTGATCGCAGCATCAGCCCGCGTTCGAATCCGGCTGTTGCCATGCAAATGCGCCAACCTTGGCCCTCGTCCCCCAGACGGTTGAAGGCGGGAACGCGCACGTCATCAAGGAAAATCTCGGCAAAGCCGGTTTCGCCGTCGATCTGCGCGATGGGCTGGATTTTTACGCCCTGCGCATCCAGCGGAAAGAAAATGAGTGACAATCCCTTGTGGCGTTCAGATTGCGGGTCTGTCCGAAACAGGCCAAAGGCCCAGTCTGCGAAAACCGCACGCGACGACCAGATCTTGTGGCCATTCAGCACATACTCGTCGCCATCCCGTGTCGCAGTTGCGCGCACAGCAGCAAGGTCGCTGCCCGCTTGGGGTTCGGACCACGCTTGCGCCCAGACTTCATCTCCCGACGCCATGGCCGTCAGGAAACGCGATTTTTGCTCTTCGGTGCCGTATTCCATCAGGGTCGGGCCGAGCAGGAAAATACCGTTCTGGTTTACCCGCAGGGGGGCCCCTGCGCGATAGTATTCTTCCTCAAAGATAAGCCACTGGATCAGGTCAAGCCCGCGTCCGCCATAACTTTCTGGCCATGTGACCATGCCCCAGCGGCCTTTGTGCAGCACCTTTTCCCAATCCCGGTGTGCCTCGAATCCTTCCCGGCTGGAATCGAATGAGGGCAGCGGGTCGGAGGGAACGTTCTGTTCCATCCATGTCCGCACCTCTTTGCGAAAGGCATCCTGCTGTGGGGTAAAGTTCAAATCCATGTCGTGATGATCCCGTTATCGGCCACGCGCACCTGCGCCGTGGCTGCGGGCCGGTCAGTCGGACCCGGCCTGCTTTTTGTTTGCCGCGGCCATTGATTTCGCATCTTGGCCCCCCAGCTTGTCACCGGTTGCCAGATCGTTCTGGGCATGGGCGAAGTGGTGAATGTGGTAGTGCGAATCCATCGCGGACCGCTTGCCGCGCAGATCCTCGACCTGGTTGATGGCCTGTTTCCCCAACCACAATCCAAGGCGCGGAAAACCGGCCAGCTTCTCGGCCATCTTCGTCGCCGCGGCATCCAGCTCGTCCCGAGCCACGACGCTGTTGACCATGCCAAACTGTTCGGCACGCGCGGCGGGCATCCGTTCACCCAAAAGCAGGAATTCCTTGGCGATGCGCGGTGGAAGTTCGAAACCATGCGCGAAATACTCGACGCCGGGTATGCCCATGCGGATCACGGGGTCCTGAAAAAACGCATCGTCCGACGCGATAATGAAATCACAGACCCAAGCCAGCATCAGACCGCCAGCCACACAGGCCCCTTGCACCTGCGCAATGGTGGGTTTGGGAATGTCGCGCCAGCGGCGGCACATCCCCAGATAGACCTCGTGTTCGCGGGTATAGAGAAACTCGGCCCCCGGTTTGGTCACATGATCATATTGCATCAGCCGGCGGTCCCAGCTTTTGTCGACATCGCGGCCGGGTGTTCCGATATCATGCCCGGCGGAGAAATGTTTGCCTGCGGCTTTCAGGATGATGGCCTTGACGTCATCATCATCGACAGCCTGCTTGAACGCATCATCCAGCGCATAGGTCATCTGCGAGTTTTGCGCATTGTGAAAGCTGGGCCGATTCAGGGTGATCCGTGCGATCTGACCCTCTACCTCGTAGAGGACAGGTTCGTCGGTTTCATAGGTGATGTCTGCCTGTTCTGGCGCGACGAGATCGCTCATATCTGGGCCTTTCCTTGCTGTGTTTGTTCTAGGCGAGGAGGCTGGCCGGGCAATCGTCCAAAAAGACTAACGCGTTTTAGGCTGCGGGTTGCAGGAGCGCGTCCAATTCGGCCAGATCGTCGCGTGAGAGCATCCAGCCAGAGGCTGCGACATTGGCCGCAACCTGCTCAGGCCGGGTGGCTCCGGCGATCACGCTGCTGACGATGGGCTGCGCCAGAAGCCACGAAAATGCGAGTTCCAAAAGCGTGTGCCCGCGCTTTTCACAAAACACGATCAACTGCTCCACGACGTCAAGACGATCCTCGGTCATCCCTTTCTTGAAATAGGGCAGGGTCATCCTTGTGTTGTCGGGCAAAGGCTGCCCTTTGCGATATTTTCCGGTCAGAAGCCCGCTGGCCAACGGGAAATACGGCAGCAGTGTCATGCCCGCCGCGCGTATCGCGGGCAACAGGTCAGACTTGGCATCGCGGGCCAGCAGATTGTATTCCGGCTGTGTCGACAACAGGCGGTCCAACCCAAAATGCCGCGCGGTCCAGTTGGCATCGACCAGCTGCCATGGTGCCAGATTGGAACAACCCAGATAACGGACCTTGCCCTGCCGAACCAGATCATCCAGCGCGCGCATGGTTTCCTCGATGGGGGTTTTGGGATCGGGAAAGTGATACTGGTAAAGGTCAATGTAATCGGTGTTCAGGCGCCGCAGGCTGTTTTCGACGGCAGACATGATATAGCCACGCGATCCGTTAAAGCGGCAGCTTTTGTCGCGGTTCATCGGAGATGCAAACTTAGTCGCCAGCACAATATCCTTGCGCCGCTTCCCCAGAACCTGCCCCAAGACCGTTTCGGACCCGCCGTCGATCCCGTAGGAATCCGATGTGTCAAACAGCGTGATACCCGCGTCAATCGCCGCATCCACAACCGCGCCTGCGCCATCCGTATCCAGCGATGCAATCATGCCACCGAAGTTGTTGCAGCCCAATCCGACAACCGAAACTTCCAGTCCCGAATGTCCCAGTTGGCGCGTTTGCATGATTCTTTCCTTCCTGTCTGAAGCCAGTCATTCTGGCCGTTGATCCTAGCACCCGAAAGGGGTCAGCCGTTCGCAAGACGCCCGTTGATCCGTTTTGGCAACCCCGCCGGTGGCGGGGCCGCGCTGTGGGCTTTCAGCAACCGGCGAAACGGATGGACGACCTCGGGCAGTTCCATGACCGCAGGACGACGGGTTCGCAGATCGACATGGATCGAGACAGCGTCGGAGATCGCGCAACGATCTGTCTTGCCCGGAACCCAAAGTTCATGGACGTGATGCACCCGCCGCATGTCCGACCACAGCACGCGCGAACGCACTTCGATAGGGGCGGCGGGCAAGACTTCATTTTCATAGCGCACCAAACGTTCGATCCGGAAAAAGCTGAAGCCGGTCCGCTGGATATAAGCGTCGTCAATGGCAAACTCTTCGAAAAACAGCGATTCCGAGGTGTCAAAGACGTGGTCATACCACGATACATTCATATGGCCGTTGACGTCGATCCAGCTGTCCGCAACAGATCCACGGAAGGAGACGAAATAATCGCGTCCAGCCCGAGGATCGGAAGAAATCATGCGGCACCTTCCGGCGTTTCCAGGCTTTTAAGCCGATCGTCCAGTTCGGCTGCCGGGCATTCCAACTTGACCGTGCCACGTTCAATGATCATTGCGCGGTCGGCATAGGGTGCCGTGACTTGCAAATGCTGTTCGACGATCACGACCGCCGTGCCCGCTTCGGCCCAGCGGCGTAGGAACGACAGGATTGGTGGCAATAGCGCCTGTGCCAGTCCCATTGATGGTTCGTCACACAGCAAGACCTTTGGCTGCGCGACAAACGCCTGACCAAGGGCCAGCATCTGTTGCTGGCCGCCCGACAGGTCGCGCGCATAGGCGCGGTGCTTTTCCTTGAGGATCGGGAACACCTCGTAGATTTCGTCGATGGCAGCACTCAGGCCGCTTCGATCACCGCGCCGCGCGGCGGCCCCCATGCGCAGGTTGTCATAGACCGACAGCTCGGGGAATACGCGGTGGCCATCCAGAACCAGCCGCAGGCCGGATTTGGCGACCTTTTCCGGCGCAAGGCCGTGCAGCGGTTGCCCCTCCAGCAGCACTTCGCCGGCTGTCGGTTTGTTGAAACCGGCGATTGCCCCCATCAAGGTTGACTTTCCGGCCCCGTTTTCACCGCCGATCAACAGGATTTCACCTGCGTTGACCGATAGTGTCACATCTTCGATCACAGGGACGATGCCATATCCGGCATAAAGATTTTTGACCTCAAGCACCGCGGCCTCCTACGAACATGTGTTGGACTGCCGGATCATGGGCAATGGTTTGTGGGTCACCCGCCGCAACGATGGCACCCTGTTCCATCACCGTGATGGTATCGGCGACGTTCCAGACCAGATCCAGATCGTGTTCCACGATGATTACGGTCTTGCCCAGTTGTCGCGACAAAAACCGCACCAGCTTGGCAAAGTTCTTGCGCTCGCTGCTCGACAGACCGGCAGCGGGTTCGTCGAACAACACGATTTCCGCCTCTTTCAGCATGGACCGCATCACCTCGGCCAAGCGCCGCTGACCATGGGACAACAACTCAGCGTTGTCTTGCGCAAATTCGGCTTCCAATGCCTTTGACAGGGCGTGGATTTCCGGGCTGGCCTTGCCGGTGCGGGCATCTTCCCCGACCTTGAGGTTGTCCCACAGCGAAAACATCGGAAAGATGCGCGGGGTTTGGAAGGTGCGCCCAAGGCCAAGATTGGCGATCCTGTCTGCGGACAGACGTGTCGCGTCACGCCCGTTGATAAAGAACGCCCCGTCATTGACCCGCGACAGCCCCGAAAGGACGTTCAACAGGCTGGTCTTGCCAGAGCCATTGGCCCCGATCAGCCCGTGGATTTCACCCTTGCGTACTTTGAGATCGACATGATCGACGGCGACAACCGCCCCGAAACGCTTGGTGGCACCTTTCAGTTCAATCGCGATTTCGTCGGTGGGTTCAAACCCGTCCTTCCCTTTGAGCTCTTCAAGGAAGGCATCAATACGGAATGATTGTTCACCGCGCCCCGAAACACCGCGCTTGAGCCGCCAGCGCTCTACGGATCCGACGATCCCGTCTGGAAACAGCATCACGGTGGCCAGTGTCAGCACGCCGTAGATCAGCAGGCGATATTCCACAAAGGCTGCCAGCGCGATGTTCGGCAAAATAAAGACGATCCAGATGCCGATGATCGGGCCAAGCATTTGCCCCCGGCCGCCAACGACGACGGCAAAGAAAAAGACAAAGGACAGTTCGACGTTGAAGCCCTGGGGGCTGACAAAGCCCACGGTAGGCAGAAACAGAATGCCCGCGATACCTGTGCCGATTGCCGCGATGATAAAGGCAAGAAAGCGCATGACACCTGGCTTGATGCCCAGGGTGCGGGCGGCTTCCGGGCTGACCGCGGCAACGCGCATTTGTCGGCCAAGGCGAGAACGCCGGATTCCGTAGTGAATGCCAAGTGCCAGCATCGGATAAAGAGCCACCGCAATTGTCAGGGGGGACAGACCAAAGACCCATTCCTCATGCCACCAGGGCAGCTTGACCAGAATGCCGTTGATCCCGTTGGTCCAGCTATCCAGCGACATCAACAATTGCGGGAAAACGATGGCCGCAGAGAGCGTGACAAAACCAAGATGGAAATACTGCACACGCAGCGCAGGCAAGGCAAACAGAAGACCTCCGAGTGTTGCAGCCAAAAGGCCGAACATGGCGGCGACCAGAAAGGTATATTCGTGCAGGCCGAAGAAAATGGCCGTGACATAGGCCCCCAGCCCAAGGATCACCCCCTGACCAAAGGATTTCTGCCCTGCATCCACGAACAGGAAGTTCTGAAAGATCGACACGGCGATATAGATATTCACCAGTTGGAACGTATGGACCCAATAGCTGTTGCCGATCAGCGATGGGCCGAAGCCCGTGATCGCGATCAGGGCGATGCCGATCCAGACCTGCGACAGGTCCGAATTGAAACGAGGCTTGCCACTTGCGGGCGAGGCATCCGCAGGTGTCTGCATGGTTGAGGTGTTCGGTGCTGTATTCACTGTTGTGTCCGCCCTCTATACACGCCGCGCCGATGTGCGGCCGAACAATCCTTGCGGGCGCAACATCAAAATGCCCACCAGCACCAACAGCGAGGCAAGATCCTGATAAGCACCGCCGATTTTATAGGCTGTCAGCATGGCGACCACGCCAACCAAGGGGCCGCCGATCAGCGTGCCCAGATTGGACCCGATCCCGCCGACAACTGCGGCGACAAACCCGTTCAAGACATATCGAAGCCCTGCATCCGCGCTGACCGAGATAACCGGTGCCACCAGGAAACCGGCAGTGCCAATCATCAAGCCCGAAATCGCAAAGGCGATCAGTTGCAACCGGCGCACGGGAAGTCCCGCAGCCCGCGCAGCATCGAAATCCTGCGACAACGCAGAAATGGCCAAGCCGATAAACGTCTTGCGAGAGAAAAACCGCATTGCGAAAAACCAGAACAACATGCAGCCAATTGCCAGCCCATAGGCCCCTGGTGTGCGCACACCGAGAACCCGGAAATAAGGTGCGGGGCCTTTGACATTATAGGCAAATGGTCCCTGATAGATCATGATAAGCGCGCCGACGATCACCGAAACGGCGACGGTCGAGATAATCCACGAATCCTGTTGCACCGAGGATCGAAGCGGTATCAGCGTAAGCCACCCCTGAAAGGCCAGCACCGCCGCGATGATCACCCCGGTCACAAGCAGCATCGGCAACCAAATGCCTAGTGCGGCACCGTTGGCCAGAAAGAACGCGCCGAATGCGCCAAGGACGAGCATATTGCCCTGTGCAAAATTTAGAATACCCGTCGCTCCGTGGACGATGTTAAAACTCATCGCGATCATCGCGAAGATTGATCCGATGGCGATCCCGCGCACGACAATGATCAGTATTTCACTCAGCATTTGCCACTTATCCTCTCCCTGCCTTGGTGCCTGAACCTGTGGCACCGCGAGCCGTGTTTTCACCAAGACCCTTCACCGATCACGGTTACAGGCTGGACAATTCTGGCATCGGCCAAAAGGACTATTCGCCGCGCCGAAACCTGATTTGTGTTTCAGGACGGCCGTGTTTTTTACCAATCCAGCCTCTAGACCAGACGGACGATGTGCCCGTGCCGTGATCTGGATAGGCAACAAGGAGTTGTCTGACCCAAACATGAAACGGAGCGCGGCATGCAGGATATCAAAGAGCTTTTCGATCCGGTTCGTCTTGGCGCATTTGCTATGCGTAACCGTATCGTGATGTCGCCGATGACGCGCAGCAGGGCGGGCGCGGGGGATTGTCCGACCGCACTTCATGCCGAGTATTACGGCCAGCGGGCGGATGCCGGATTGATCGTGACCGAAGGCGTGCAGCCAAGCGCCGCAGGAAAGGGATACTGCCGCACTCCGGGGATATATTCACTCGAGCAGATCGACGGTTGGGGCGACGTCGCCGAGGCGGTGCACGCGCGCGGCGGCAAAATCGTCGTCCAGCTTATGCATTGCGGCCGCATCGCTGCGCGGATCAACAAGGATGACGATTCAGAAATCGTCGCACCGTCTGCGATTACCGCCAACTGGAAGATTTTCACCGACACCTCGGGTCTTGTCGATATGGACGCACCACGCGCGCTGGAAACCGAAGAAATTGCCCAGGTCGTCGATGAATTCCGCCAGGCTGCCGTGAATGCCCGCGCCGCCGGGCTGGACGGGGTCGAGCTGCACGCGTCAAGCGGCTACCTGCCGATGCAGTTTCTGTCGACAAACACCAACAAACGCACCGACCAGTATGGGGGAAGCGTGGAAAACCGCGTCCGGTTCAGTATCGAGGTGCTGACAACGATGGGCGAGGCAATCGGATTTGATCGTGTCGGATTGCGGACGTCGCCGGGACTGGGGTTCAACGATATCGACGACGATGACCCGGCCGAAACCTATGGCACGCTTTTTGATCAGGCGTCGACCCTTGGGCTGGCCTACCTGCATCTGGTGCGCAACAAGACACCCAAGGTCGACAATTACAAACTGACGCGTGACCGCTGGAAGGGTCCGTTGATCCTGAACGGCAACCTGACCGCGGCCAAGGCGGCGGAATTCCTGCGCAGCGGTGGGGCCGACGCCGTGTCCTTCGGCCGCGATTTTATCGGCAACCCCGATCTGGTCGAGCGCCTGCGCCAAGGTGTGGATCTGGCGGATTACGACGAGGATCGGGTTTATACCGAAGGTCCGGAAGGCTTTACCGACTATCCGGTCAAAACCTGACGGCGCGCCAGCAGCGCCTGCGCCCCGCGAATTGACATGGTGCAGGCATCATCCAGATCGAGCGCAGCAAAATTCGGCGATATGATCTCGACGCTCAGGGGAACCGACGCACCGGCCGCGTCCAGTGCGGCCACAAACCCGTCCAGATCGAACACGCCTTCGTCACAGGGGAGGCGGCGCAGGGTGTCCTGCGCGAGTGTGCCACGGATTTCCGGATGCGCATCGCTGACCTGAATTGACAGGATACGCTCTCCCGGCAATCGCGCCAGATCGCAAAGCGCGATGCCCGCGCGGAACATATGCCAGCAGTCAACCACAAGGCCTGCGTTGGCAATCCCGTCCGTGATAAACAGTGCCGTCTCAAGCGTGGCGACGTTGCTGAACGGAACGATCTCCAAGGCGACGTTCAAGTTATGCCGTTCCGCGCGTTTGCAAAGCGCGGCAAAGCGTATTCGCATTTGCTCGGGTGGTATGCCGGTTTGCTGAAAATCTCCGCCAACATTAACGGAATGTGCGCCGAATGCGCGTGCGGCTTCGTAAGCTGTCGCTTCATCTTCTTGTGCGCCGGTGTCGTGCTCTAGAAACCAGTTGGCCAGAAACTCAAGCGAGATGTTCTGCATGCCGTGATCGCGCAGCAAAGCCGCCATTTCAGTGTCCCCAAACCCGGCTACCCGCTGCGCCCGATAGTCCCGAAGATGCAGGCACATTCCGGTGTATCCCGCATGCGCGGCGGCGGAGACGCGATCGGAAAACCTGTGACGCGCGGGTTTCGCGGCTCCGGGCAGGACGCCACTGATCGTGTGGGAACTGCAAATCAGAGTGTTCGGGATCGTCATGATGCGATTTACCATAGTGACATCCAACGGAGCAAGGCACCGCCGGGAACATTCGCTTCGTTTAGCATGCAGATGTCAATGCCAAGCCAATCAGTCGAGATTTTGTCTGTGCGTTCTACATCATCGCTACCTCAACATTTGACGAGTCCTCCAGAGAAACGAAGGCTATCTGCTTCTGGCTATGGCAAGAGCCTTGTGGCTTTCGCAGGAGTCACAAAATCCATCAACAACTGGTAGGCCGCATAAGTGCGGCCCAGTTGGCCCAATGCGCCCAGGCCACCAGCGATCCATGCCGCCGGTGATACTCTTACCTGTCGGCGCGGGCGGTGCCGTGTGAGATCAGCTGTTTGAACCCACCCAATGAAGATTACGTCGTCTTTCGGACGACGATCCTGAAAATCGAACTTGATGTCTGACTAGCTGCCTTGCGTGATCGCCTCGAGATACTTCAAGGTCGCGGCAGTGCCTTTTGCCAGATCACTTGCCGCTTGCGGCGCGGGCGTGAGGTTTCCTTGTCCATCGCAGGTCACCCAACCTTTCTCGACAAGCTTTGCGATCTTTCTGCGCACGGTTTCACGCGGAATGTCTGCGTAGAGCGCAACCGAATGGGTATTGATACCGGGTGTCGGGCGCGTTCCGGCAGAGGCCGTGGAAGCAGAGGTCGGCAGCTTGGGCTGGGGAAAACCGGCATAGTGGCGCTCTGCAATGACCGCCATTATCAACACCAGATCCAGATCGTTGCCCAGTTCGGCCCGGAGTTTGATCAGCAGTTCTGAAAAAGCCCGCACATGGGTCGGTATTTTATCAGCCTCGCCGCCCATTCCTGCCTCGAAACCTGTTGAAAATCGTCCTGAATGGCATCGCCGTTCCTCACATTACCCGATCTGGGGAACGCTGTCACCGACAGCGGTTGTATTTATCGCCTGGCAGGGCGACCTATCGAACAGAACGACACATGTGAAGATCCTGCACATATTCCAACTTCAAATAAATCAACTCAAAGGAGTCTTCGAAATGTATGACCCAGCGAATTTCACCCTAGAAGGTCAGGTTGCCCTCGTCACCGGCGCGGGGGCAGGCATCGGCCGCGCCATCGCCGAGACATTCGCCGCGGCGGGGGCTGCCGTCGTGGTCAGTGACCTGAAGGCCGACACCGCGCAGGCGGTCGTGGACAAGATCAGGTCCAGGGGCGGCAAGGCGGCGGGCATGGCCTGCGACGTCACGAATGAGGAAGATCTCGCGGCGCTGGTGAATGGCACCGTTCGCGAATTCGGCAAGCTCACCACGCTTGTCGCGAATGCGGGCGGCGGCGGGCCGAAGCCCTTTGATATGCCGATGGAGGATTTCCGCTGGGCGTTTGAGTTGAACGTATTCTCGCTGTTCCGCCTCGCGCAGCTGGCCGCGCCGGAGATGGAAAAGGCCGGGGGTGGCTCGATCCTCGCCATCACTTCGATGTCTGCCGAGAACAAGAACAAGCGCATGGCGTCCTACGGTTCGTCCAAGGCGGCGACCAGCCATCTGGTGCGCAACATCGCCTTTGATCTGGGGCCGATGGGTATCCGTGTGAACGGTGTCGCCCCCGGTGCCACGCGCACCGATGCGCTGAAATCCGTGCTGAACGACGAGATTGAAAAGACGATGGTGGCGCACACGCCGATCAACCGTCTGGGCGAACCTGTCGACATGGCCAATGCCGCGCTGTTCCTCTGCTCGCGGGCTGCAAGCTGGATCAGCGGTCAGATCCTGACGGTCTCTGGCGGCGGGGTGCAGGAACTGGACTGACGCGAGCCACATCACCCGCTCTGTGCGGGCAAGCCACACAGGACTCACCGGAAGTGAAAACAATGACTGACAAGTTTGACGCATACGCCGATTGCCACATGGGAGGCCACAATGTTTTCCTGACGGGCGACGCACAGAATATCGGCGCAGGGATTGCGAAAACGCTGGCCGCTGCCGGCTGGGTGAGCGGCCAGATCGTCAAGGGCCATGGCGGCGGCTCGACCGTGCGCCTCTTCGGCGAACAAGCGGCGCTTTGGCGATGCGCTGCGCGAAATACAAGGGTGGGGGCGTCACCTTGGTGCCCGCCTGCTGTGGTGCGGGCGGGCCTTCGCTTGCCCGAACCGGGGCGGACGAAGCATCCGGTATAAATCTTGCAAGCCAGATCGAGGGGGGCCCGATCGCCGGGGGCGATGTGGTCCTTTCGCGCTCCAGCGGCAAAATCTGCGACATTGATGTCTTCGGTGCACATATGACCCCCGTGCGGAGAGTCAGACGCATTAACCAAGGAAAAAAACATGGTACAAAATAACCCCACACACCCCCTCACGAACGAAAAGATCCTGCAAGGTGCCGTTCTGACCGGTGTCATAAACGCAGTCATCAACGGCGCGATCCAGATTTACTTTCTTTGGGGCAACACGACCATTCCGCTTTCGGTGGATGGAATCACGAATGACAGTCACACGGTTTTCGGCTCGGCCGTACCGCTGGCGGTTTCCCTGGCAATGATCCTGACTGTCGTCGCCTACATAACGATGAAAGTACCCAAGCAACCTTTCTTCCCTTCGGTTTTGTGGCTGACATTCAAGCATGGCATGTTTGCGCTGGGTCTGTGCGTCACGGGGGCGGTGATCTGGCAAAGGGCAATGGGAACGATGACGGTGTCGCTGACGGCGGCGGTGATTGTCCTTGGCGTCATCGCCGGTCTGGTTGCGGGTATCGTCAATTACATGACAATCCGCGCCAGCCGACTAACTTGAAGTGCAAATGAACCTGTCGGGAATACGACGGAAAAATAAGGATACGATGATGAATCCCATTATGAGCGCATGTCTCACCCTGTCCCTGACCTTGGGAGGAACCGCAATGGCACAGGACAAAACCCCACTTTCGGCGCAGGACTCCACGCCAGAGGCACTTGGCTGGATGCAGGGGTTTCCCCCGGCTGCGGACAAGACGATCCGCTTCACCGATCCCGATTATTTTGCGTTCCCGAAACTGCGATGGACGGTCTGCCATTTCCGCGAGATGATGCCGACCGTCGCGGTCCGCAATGGAAATGACGGTGTCAGCGATCTGCCTGTCGATCTTGATGCAGGTCTTGATGCCGTCGAGTTTACGCCGCTCGGCGGTGGTGATCCGATGACATGGGATGCCGCCTTCGATGCCAACTACACCGACGGTATCCTGGTCTTGCACAAAGGCCGGATTGTCTACGAGCGTTACGATGGATGCCTGAATGAGGACACGCTGCATGGGGCGATGTCGGTCACGAAAAGCCTGACCGGCCTGATGGCCGAAGTGCTGGTGGCGGAAGGCAAGCTGGATGAGACAGCATTGCTGCGCGACATCATCCCCGAACTGGAACAAAGCGCATTCGGGGATGCCACCGTGCGGCAGGTATTGGAAATGACCACCGCGCTGGATTATTCCGAGGACTATTCCGACCCCGAGGCCGAGATCTGGACCTTTGCAGAAGCGGGAAGTCCTCTGCCAAAGCCGGAAGGCTACGATGGACCGCGCAGTTACTTCGACTACCTCCAGACCGTTCAGAAAGACGGCGAACATGGCGAAGCGTTCGGCTACAAAACCGTGAACTCGGACGCGGCAGGCTGGCTGATCGCGCGGACCACAGGCGTCTCGGCCGCCGATTATCTGTCCAACCGGATCTGGTCGAAGATCGGCGCGGAGCGTGAGGCATTCTATACCGTCGATTCCATCGACACACCCTTCGCGGGTGGCGGGTTCAACGCGACCCTGCGCGACATGGCGCGTTTCGGCCAACTGGTGCTCAACGAGGGTAAATGGGATGGCGAGCAGATCATCCCGGCCGAGGCCATCGCCCGTATCCGTCAGGGGGGCGACACGGATGCTTTTGCGAAAGCCGGATACGATCTGCTGGAAGGGTGGAGCTATCGCGGCATGTGGTGGGTCAGCCATGACGATCACGGATCCTTCGCCGCGCGCGGGGTGCATGGCCAGACGGTCTGGGTCGATCCGACCGCCGAGATGGTGATCGTGCGTTTCGCTTCAAACCCTGTCGCGGGGAATGCGGCAAACGATCCGATCTCCTTGCCAGCCTACCGGGCTGTCGCCGACTACCTCATGGCGCAAGAGGAGACCGCCCAGCTGGTGGGCCGTGAATGGTACATCGAGGACATTGCAGGCAAGGGCGTGATCGACAACAGTCCGGCAAATCTGCTGTTCATGCCGGATGGCCGTCTGGCCGGGAATGCGGGCTGCAACCGTCTGATCGCAAGCTACACGCAGGACGGCGATGCACTGGCGATAGACCAGGCTGGCACCACGATGATGGCCTGTCCCGAGGCACTTATGAACCAGGAACGTAGCTTGCTGGACTTACTGTCCATGGTGGAAAGCTATTCAATGGATGAAACCGGCGCATTGGTTCTTACCACATCAAACGGTGCGACAATCACCGCACGCAGACGGTGACCTGATGCGGGGGGGCCTATGAAACATGGGGAGCAGGGGCCGTTTGTTAATCGGCCCCCCCAAGCCCGACACTGGTGCGGTTGCGGCGTAATCTTGCGTTGGGTTGCTTGGTGTCGCGGTCGATTGATAGCAAGCGGCGAGCCTGTGATTTGGTCAAACGCGCCGTGACCGATTTCACCGAAAATCATTCCGTTCGCGAACGAGCCTCCGTAATGCACAGCCACCGCATTGGAGCCGAACGGCTACAATACCCAGTCACCCCGCTGAACCAAAGCTGCGGAGATGGCCGAAAGGCGGGTAATCTTCGCGCTGCGCAACTTTTCCTTGGTCATACGAAGGTGCGATAGCACATGCGTTACCTCGGGGTTGAACTCGAAGATGCTTTAGGTGTCGCTGAGCGCATCGGCATCTGGACCCGGTTGGCAGACGGTATCTGCCATTCGCCGATTTAGAAAACATCACCAAAAAATCGCGAAAGCACGGTGCGAGCCCTCCCTGCCGATTTGGTCTGCCGTCGCGAACGACCGCTTCGCAAGCTGTGCTTTCGGAGGACACATCGCTTGGCCCGTTCCGGCCAACCGATCGAACGATGAAATGGAATTTCCACAAATTGCCGGGAACCTTTCCAGGCGCGCTGCATCCAAGGAGTTGAGCGCCCCCAGAGATGGGACTGCTCATGACACTGAAAGGAAAAGAAATGTTAAGATCCTATATGCTAAGCGCGACCTTGTTGACCATGTCCGCAGGCTTCGCGCTTGCGCACGATACCGAAGCCCTTATGGAATCTCCGCCGGGCGAACCTTATGTGCAGGTCAGCGATGTGTTGCCGCTTCCGGAATTTCTGCCGGGTCTCGGTACGCTCTTCGTTGTGCCGGACACGCTGCCGGCCGGTCCGTTCCTGGCCTATGACCACGACGGCAAGTTATCCGCGACGGTTTACATGACGCCGCTGGAAGCACTCTCAAGCGGCACGGCCTACAATGACCTGCACGTTGGATCGCATGAGGTCACATCGGTCGATGTCTACTACAATGCCGGCCATCCCGGCGTGGACGAACCGCACGCTCATGTTGTGCTTTATCACGATGCCGACGCCAAGGGACGGTTGGCACAATGAGCCTCGCGCGCCGCAAAATCTTGGCATTGGGGAGTGGCATTCTTGCCACTCTCTCGATGCCCGCGATCGTTCGTGCCGCACCTGTGGAAGTCATTGAAATGCGCGGCACTTCGCGCGGTGAGCGTGTCTGGTTCCGCCCGCACGGCCTTGCCGTCACCGCAGGCACGACCATCCGTTTCATCAACCGCGATCCGGGCAACAGCCATACCGCCACCGCCTACCATCCCGATAACTTCGACCGCACCCGACGCATTCCGAAGGCCGCCCGCCCGTGGAACAGCGATTTCCTTCTGCCGGAGGAAAGTTTCGAGGTGACGCTCACGGTGCCGGGCGTTTACGATTACTACTGCATCCCGCATGAGATGGCAGCCATGGTCGGCCGCATCGTTGTAGGAGATCCCGGCGACGCGGGCTGGGAAGGGCCCAGCACCGATACCGAGGATGTGTCGCTCGAAGTCTTTGACGCCCTTCCGATGGTCGAGGCTATTCTCGACCTTGGACGGATCGAACAGGAGGGTGACACTTGACCGTACGGCCACGCCATCAGGGTATTGGGCTTGCGGGGCCAACCACTCCGGAGGCCGAGCTTGTCACAAGTGCGACACAGGGGGACGAGGCCGCCGTGCGCGAGTTGATCCGGCGCATGAATCCGCGCCTGTTCCGAATTGCGCGCGGCATCGTCGCAAGCGACGCGGACGCCGAGGAAGTGGTGCAGGAAACATACCTGAAGGCTTTTACAAAGCTCGATACCTTTCGTGCCGAGGCCCGGTTTTCCACCTGGATCACCCGGATTGCCATCAACACCGCGCGGATGCATCTCCGGCGTGTCCGCTCGCAGGAGGAATATGATACCGTGACCGAAGATCAAAAGGCATCCGACTCCATCCTCGCATTTCCCGGCCAGCACCCGGACAGGCCGGAGGCCGCGCTTGGGCGGGCACAGATGCGCGCCTTTCTGGAAGGCGCGGTGGCACAGCTTCCGCCGGATCTACGTTTGCCCTTTCTGCTGCGCGAGACCGAAAACATGAGCATTCTCGCCATCGCGCGCGATCTGTCGCTCAACCCGATCACCGTGAAGACTCGGCTGTTTCGCGCACGTCGTCGCCTGCGCATCGCACTCGAAGAACGTATCCAGGGCGGTTTCGACGCAATCTTCCCGTTCGATGGCATGCGTTGTGCCGATATGTCAGATCGGGTTGTGGCGGAACTTAAGCGCCTGTGAAACGACTGTTTGTTGCCGACTTATTTTCTTTCAAACTGATTTCACCAAACCCGATAGGTGCGTGCAGTGCAGCGAAAGGTCGCGTCGCTGATGCCATGGCGACCGCAAAGCGCCTGCGTCTTCACACCAGCGCCGTATTCCTTGATACATAAGACCGACTATCTGGACCAAGAAGACGTTGGACGAGAGGCAGGTGGAGGCTGTTGATTTCCATCGGATCAGGTTTTTGAGACTGTTGAAGCGGGAAAACTCGGGGAACTTGCATTTTTCCCCTTGCAGCCGGGCGGGCTTGGTTCTACATGCCTGACATCCAACTGATTGCGGGCGTAGCTCAGGGGTAGAGCATAACCTTGCCAAGGTTAGGGTCGGGCGTTCGAATCGCCTCGCCCGCTCCAGTTGGAAATATATAGGAGGCGGGCGTAGCTCAGGGGTAGAGCATAACCTTGCCAAGGTTAGGGTCGGGCGTTCGAATCGCCTCGCCCGCTCCAATATATATAGCCGGTCACCCGCCGGCATCGCTGACAGGGTCGCCTTCGGGCGGCCTTTTCTGTTTGCGCGGTATCGGCTGCCTGAGTTGCGATGCGCGGAGGAGACCGCATAGAGAACACCGGTGCTATGGTCCGAGGGCGGTTGATCTGGCCGGACACAACGGGTTCCATATGCAACGTGATGCGTCTTTGATTGCGGCCCTTGGGTTGGCACGCTGTCTGGACCACGAATTCCCGTCCTATTGCCCAGCATCGCAAACAGAGATCCCCTTGGCCGCCCGATACGGCATTGCTCTGGAACGGGATGGCGGAATGCTGATCGGGTCGCCGGTCGCGAAAGACAATGGGTAATCTCCCCTAGGCAATCATACGAATAGTCTGAGAGTTCTGCATAGGCTAAAAAGGACGTGTTCTGTCGTGCATCCCCAAGCCGACGCGCGCTTGTACCGAATAACTTTGGCGCGTAACCAGTATTTGTTTTTTTGAGTGCCAATCAGCGCTCTGCCCATTGTGGCAGAGCGCGTTTTTACGTTTTGCGCGAAGGTCTTTCTGGGTGTATATCTCCGCGATCCACGTTACTCCGGAATGGCCTGCCATGAGCGTGGCCATTCGAAACGGATACGGGTGCGAACGAGACTGATGAAATCACTTGGTGTCATCCTTGCGCTTGCGCTGGCCGGGCTCCAGCTTTTTGCCGTCACTCTTGTGGTGTTCTCGTCCTATTTCACGTCCGAACGGGCCTTGCTGGAACACGCGCGCAATCAATTGGCGGATGTCGGCACCAACGTGATCCAGCATACCAAGGGATTTTTGTCACCCGCCCGCAGTGCGGCGGAACTGTCGACCGCCTTGGCCGAGAATCAGATCGTGCGCCGCGAAGAACGAGAACTTCTGGAAGGGCTTTTGTTTCAGCAATTGCGGTCAGCCCCGCAATTTGCCGCCGTCTATTATGGCGATGAGCAGGGCAACTTTGTTTTTGTGCAGCGCAATGGGCCGAACCAATACCAGACCAAGGTCATTAATGTCGCGTCGGAGCCCAGAACAGTGTTCATCCAGCGCGACGAGAATTTTGTCAAGAAAAGCGAGAGGATCGATCCGACAGATACCTTTGATCCCCGCACGCGGACCTGGTACATGTCAGCGCGCAAGGAACTGGTCAGTATCTGGACTGATCCGTATATCTTCTTCACCTCCAGATCGCCCGGTATCACAGCGGCGACGCCGGTTGTCGGTTTTGACGGCGTGATTCAGGGCGCTGTAGGGGTGGATATCGAGATCAAGGAGCTCTCGAATTTCCTTGCACAGTTGAATATCGGCAAGAATGGCGCCGCTTTCGTATTGAACCGGAACGGCGACGTGATCGCGCATCCCAACCCCAATCTTCTGATGACCGTTGGAGAGGGGGGAACGCTGACCTTCCCGTCAATCAATCAACTCAACGACCCAATCGCCCGCGCGGCCTTTGGCAACCGTCTGAACGCCGACGGTGTCACGGTGGATCAGGAAATCCAGTCTGATTTCGTGTATGATGGGGTGCCTTATGTATCATTGCTGATGCCGTTTGGACTGGGCGACATCCCTTGGACGATTGTGGTCTACGCGCCTGAGGATGACTTTATCGGCACGATCAAGGCCAACCGGTCGCAAAACACGCTGATCGCGATCGGTGTGGCCGCTGTGACCGGGTTGCTGGGTCTTGCACTGGCCAATCGGATACACGCGCCGGTGCGGGCATTTGCCGTGCGTTCCGCGCTGATCTCGCAAGGCGAAATAGAGTCGGACGCGCCTATGCCCAGCACCTACAAGGAGCTGGAGAATGCCAACACGGCACTGGTCAATGAGATCTCGCAACGAAAGCAGACAGAAACAGAATTCCGCCTGACCTTCGATATGGCGTCGCGGGGGATGGTGTATATTGATGCGTCCACCGGACGGCTGTTGCGGGTGAATGCGCGATTTGCCGAAATATTGGGATACACACAGGCAGAGCTTGACGGCAAGGTATTCCAATCGCTGCTGAACGCTGACGAACCGGATATCATGGATGAATTCGGCAGGAATACCGCCGAACACACCGCATTCAGTTTGGAAGCGCAAGCGCAGTGCAAGGATGGAAAACCCGTCTGGATCAGCTTCAGCGGGGTTTTCATTCCGTCAGGACATGCGGGCAAGGATTATGTGGTTGCCACGATCGACGATGTCACGCAGGCGCGTGCCTATGAAGAAACCATCGAGGCGCTGAACCGCGAGGTGGCGCATGTGTCGCGTCAGCAGGTGATGGGCAAATTGGCAACCGGGCTGGCGCATGAGCTGAACCAACCTCTGACGGCGATCACCCAGAACACCGACGCTGCGCAATACCTGATGGCGCACCGCAAGGACTGCGGCACCGAGGTGAGCGAGCTTCTGGCCGAGATTGAACAACAGGCGCATCAGGCCGGGGATATTATCCGTGCGCTGCGTGGCTTTGTCCGGAAAGACGGTAACCACACAACGACCTTCGGTATTCGAGAACTTCTTGAACAGGCACGTCGGCTGGTCCTGTCCGAAGCCCGCCAGCATGCGACCGAGATCGTGATCCGCAAAAGCCCGGAAGTCCGGGTAAATGCCGTCCGGGTTCAGATCGCTCAGGTGGTCGTCAACCTGTTGCGCAACGCGATTGAAGCCATGGCCGAAGATCATAGCCCGACACGGCGCGTCACCGTTTTGACCAAAGAGATCGACGGCCATTTGCAAATTGATGTCGAAGACACCGGACCTGGGGTTGCGGAAGGCACTGAACTGTTTGCCCAGTTCGAGACGACAAAAGCTGCCGGGATGGGGCTGGGCCTGTCGATCAGCCGGTCCTTGATCGAGGCAAACGGTGGCATTATCTGGTATGAGAGGGCTGCGTCGGGGGCTCGATTCAGCTTTACCCTGCCGCTAGAGGAACAAACGCAATGAAAGAAGATGTGGTGCAGGCGGCCTGCGTTTTTCTTGTCGATGATGATGCGAATATCCGCACGTCTCTGGCGCGGGCGTTGGGGCTGCGCGGCTATCAGGTGAAGGCGTTCGAGTCGGCTCGGGCATTTCTGGACGCGTATGAAAAGACGTCCGCAGGCTGTTTGATCCTGGATTACGGGATGCCCCAGATGGACGGGCTGGAGTTGCAGCGACATTTGTCGGACCGCAATATCAAGTTGCCGATTATCTTTATCACCGGCCATGGCGGCATTCCGGAATCGGTTCAGGCAATGAAGATGGGCGCAATGGATTTTCTGGAAAAGCCCTTCAAGCAATCGGTGCTGGTCGAAAGAATTGACGCCGCGCTGGAAATTGACCGGAAGCGGCGCGATGCGACCCAACGCTCGTCCGCAATGCGGATCCGTTTCGAAAGCCTGACCGACCGCGAAGACGAAATCGCCCGCCTGATCGTCAGCAACCCGGGAAGCAATTCATCCAAGGACATTGCCCGCCATCTCGACATCAGTCCGCGCACCGTAGATCATCACCGCGCACGCATTCTGGAAAAGATGGACGTGACCTCTGTTGCCCAACTGGTCGAACTCGCCTTGAAAGAGGGGCTGTTCAAAGACCAGTAAGGGACTTTCTGCCATACGAAGACAGGACCATTTGAAACCGTTCTTCCCGGCTCATGTCCCTGGACAGCAATGCGCGTGACCATCCCTTCATCCCGCATCCGATGATATGCGCGGGGACATCTGTCACCGTGAAAGGATCGCTTTCCAGCTCTTGCATCGCGCAAATATTAAATTTGGCATTGCCTGATCGCGGAGGTCAGAAACCCGCATCCAGCGTGATCGGGCTGCCATCGAAGAACCGCGACAGCCGGAACGGCGCGGGATCGACAAGCGGCGTGGCCCCGGTGACCAGATCCGCCGTTAACCGACCTGCGGCGGGGGCGATGCCGAATCCGTGGCCGGAATAGCCGGTGGACAGAAACAGCCCCGGCACGCTATCCGCGGCCGAGATCACCGGGATCGCGTCCGGCGTCACGTCGATCATCCCCGCCCAGCTTTGCACGACCTCGCATGTTTCCAGTGCCGGAAAGGCGCTGCGCGCGGCGGCCAGGGCGCGTTGCAGGCTGCGATCGTCGGGGGCCGGGTCGAGCATACGGTAATGTTCGAACGGCGTGCGCTCATTTCCGGCCCAGTGGCGCGGCAAGGATGCCTCTTCCTGCCAGCGCCCCAGACGCAGCCGTAATGATGACCACTCGGCCCGGACCGCAGGAAGGAATTGACGGGCCAGCCGGAATGTATCGGGCGTGAGATGATGAAGCTTGTCCGACGCGCTGGAAACCGTATAGCCTCCATCCGCCCGCTTTCGCAGTGCGAATGCGTCGGCCCAGATGCCCTGTTCCGGCCCGTCCGAAACCGGCGTGGTCCGCAGGACAGAGTTCATTACCTTGAGTTGCGGCAGGTCCACACCGGCATTGCCCGCGAAAAGCCGCGACCATGCACCTCCGGCCAGCACGACGCTGGAGCAGGCAATGCGCCCGCGTTCTGTCGCCACGCCAGAGACGCGCCCGGCAGAGGTTTCGATCGACCGCACGGCACAGCGGGTATAAAGTGCAGCACCGGCATCGCGGGCACCTTCGGCAATTGCGGGGGCCGCCAGTTGCGGCTCAGCCCGTCCGTCAAAGGGCGTGTGCAGCCCCCCGGCGAGTTTCATTCCATGCTCAGGGATGAGCTTCCGCACCCCCTGATCGTCCAGCAGATCGCTGTTGATCTGGTGCTCTGCCAAGTGACGGGAGAAGGCTTCGTAGCGGGCCATCCGCCGGGCGTTGCGCGCCGTGAACACAAGGCCAGACTGCACGAAGCCGGTCTTGCGGCCCAGCCGCGCATCCAGCCCTTCCCACATGCGGATGGCCTCGATCATCAGGGGGATTTCCCGCGGGTCGCGTTGTGAAAGGCGGACCCATCCCCAATTGCGCGAACTTTGCTCGCAGCCGATCTCGCCTTTTTCGCATAACGCCACCGAAACGCCTTGCGATGCCAGCTCCAGCGCGGTCATGGCACCGATGATGCCGCCGCCGATCACGACCACATCCACCGCCGAGGGCAGGTTGGAATCCGGAGACACAGATATTGGCAGCGGGCCGGGCACAGCAGGGTCCGTTGATTGTTGGCAGCGCGCCGCAACAGCAGCGTGCGGCACGGCCACAGATTGGGAAGCCGCGCGCCTCCGGGTCAAGCCACACAGGCCTGGATCGTGCAAACGGCGGCACGGCGTGGCAAGCAAAGCACGCATTGCCTCATTCGCACCACCTTAACGCGAGTGCCTAGCTTTGGTCGCGCCAGTGATTGACGACGGGATAGCGCCGATCCAGCCAGAAGGCACAGGGCGACAGGCGCGGACCGGGGGCCGACTGAAAACGCTTATACTCCGAAATATAGAGCAGATGTTCGATCTTCCTGGCATCCGCGCGGTCAAATCCGGCCGCGACGCAATCCTCGATTGAGCCATCCGCATCCACAAGGATTTGCAGAATGGCGTCCAAAACCGGGTAGTCGGGCAGGGAATCGCTGTCCTTCTGATCCTCGCGAAGTTCCGCGCTTGGCGGCTTGTCGATCACGCGGGGCGGGATCACTTCGCCCGCCGGGGCCTTCATCCAGTCCCGGTGGTTTTCATTGCGCCAGCGGCAACAGTCGAAAACGCGGGTCTTGTACATGTCCTTGATCGGATTGTACCCACCCGCCATGTCGCCATAGATCGTGGCATAGCCCACCGCCACCTCGGATTTGTTGCCGGTGGTCAGCAGCATCTCGCCGAACTTGTTGGACAGCGCCATCAGCAACAGCCCGCGCAAACGCGACTGGATATTCTCTTCGGTAAGGTCCGGCTCCGTCCCCTCGAACAGCGGCGCAAGGGTGGATGTGATGGCCTGGCGTCCTTCGGCGATCGGCACGAAATCATAGCGACAGCCCAGATTCTCGGCGACCTCCTTGGCGTCCTCCAGCGAGGCTTGCGACGTGTATTCGGACGGCAACATCACGCAGCGGACATTCTCAGGCCCCAGCGCATCTGCGGCGATGGTGGCGACAATGGCGCTGTCGATCCCGCCCGACAGGCCCAGCAGGATCTTGCCGAACCCGGACTTGCGACAATAGTCGCGCAGACCGGTGACCATGACGTTATAATCCTGCTCCATCGCGTCCGGATGGGTATGCACCTTGCCGGGGATCGCCCGCCAGCCCGCATCCGTCCGCTCGAATTCTACCAGCGTCAGCGCGTCGTCGAGCACCGGCATCTGCACGGCCAGCTCTCCGCCGGGGTTGAGCACGAAGCTGCCCCCGTCAAAGACCTGATCGTCCTGCCCGCCGGTCATGTTGAGATAGGCCAGCGGCAGGCCCGTCTCGACCACGCGCGCCACCATGTGATTCAGCCGCACGACCATCTTGTCGCGGAAATAGGGCGACCCATTGGGCACCAGCAGGATCTCGGCCCCGGTTTCGGCCATGGTCTCGGCCACGTCCTCGTACCAGGCATCCTCGCAGATCGGACTGCCAATGCGCACGCCGTTCACCGAATACGGTCCGCTGAGGGGGGCCGGGGTGAACAGCCGCACCTCGTCAAAGACAGTCGTGTTCGGCAGATGGGTCTTCATGTTGATGGCGGTGAATTCGCCACCCTGACAGATGAAATAGGCATTATACAATTCTGTGCCTTCGATCCACGGTCCGCCGATGGCCAGCGCCGGGCCGTCGGCACAATCGGCCGCCAGCTTGCGCAGGCTCGCAATCGCGTCGGTGTAGAATGCGGGTTTCAGCACCAGATCCTGCGTGTTGTAGCCGGTGATGAACATCTCTGGCAGGGCGATCATGTCGGCCCCCTCTATCTTGGCCGCCTCCCAGGCGTCACGCGCCTGTGACGCATTGCCTACCAGGTCGCCAACCGTCGGGTTGAGCTGCGCCAGCATCAGGCGAAAGCGGTCTGCCATGGGGTGTCCTCTCGAAGATGTGCCCTTGACCACCCGTTTAGCAGATAGACGCCCGAGGAAAAGTGCGTTCCGGAAAAGCCATTGTCTTGGCCGGGGGTGTCAACTAGTTTCTAGGCGATTTGAGGCAGCACCACACGCACCGGGGGCAAAAGCAGAATGACAGCCAATTACCGACGCCATTGGGGGTTGATCGCCGCGCTTCTCGTGCCGGGCGGCAGTGCCATTGCGCAGGACGCCGAGGTCATCACCAAGCAATATGACGATGGCGGTGTCTATGAAGGCACATTCCAGAACGGGCTTCAGGACGGCACCGGCACTTACAGGCTGCCCAACGGATACGAATATACCGGCCAGTGGGTCGAGGGCGAGATCAAGGGCAAGGGCGTTGCACGCTTTCCCAACGGCTCGGTCTTCGAGGGCAGTTTTGTCAAGGGCAAGCCCGATGGCGAGGGCAAGATCGTCTTTACCGATGGCGGCACCTATGAAGGCACTTGGGTTGACGGCCAGATCACCGGACGGGGTGTCGCGGTCTATGCCAACGGCGTGCGCTATGAGGGCAGCTTTCAGAACGCCATGCATCACGGTCGCGGCACCATGACCAGCCCCGGCGGCTATGTCTACGAGGGTGATTGGGTCAATGGTGTGAAGGAAGGCAATGGCACCATCACCTATCCCGATGGCTCTGTCTATGTCGGGCGCATCGCCAATGGCGTGCGCGAAGGTCAGGGCAAGCTGACGATGGAAGACGGGCTGGTGTACGAGGGCATGTGGCGCGGCGGCCAGATCGAAGGCGAAGGCAAGCTGACCCAGCCCAATGGCGATGTCTACGAGGGCGAGCTTGTGGCTGGGCGCAGACAGGGGCAGGGCCGCGTGGACTACGCCAATGGCGATGTCTACGAGGGCGCATTCCGCGACGACCAGCGCGAAGGTCAGGGCACATTTGTCGGAGCCGATGGCTATAAATATACCGGCAACTGGGTCGGCGGGCAGATCGAGGGGCAGGGCGAAGTCGTCTATCCCGATGGCTCTGTCTACACCGGCGAATTCAGCGGCGATCTGGCCAATGGCACGGGCCGTATCGTCTATCCTGACGGATCGACATACGAGGGTGACTGGGTCGATGGCGTCATCGAGGGCAAGGGCCGCGCCACCTATCCCAGCGGTCTGGTCTATGAGGGCGCGTTCAAGAATGCCCGCAATCACGGCTACGGGGTGATGACCTATGCCGACGGCTACCGCTACGAAGGGGACTGGCAGGACGGCCAGCGCCACGGGCAGGGCACGGCGACCTACCCGGACGGCACGGTTTATACCGGCCAATTTGTCGATGGTCAGCGCGAAGGCGAAGGCGCGATCGTAATGGCCGACGGGTTCAAATATGAGGGCGACTGGCGCGGTGGCGAGATCAGCGGCGAAGGTACGGCCACCTATCTGAACGGTGACATCTACGAGGGCACGTTCCAGGCCGGCAAACGTCAGGGCGAAGGCACGATGCGCTACACCACCGGCGAACAGGCGACCGGCAGTTGGGAAAACGGTGCACTGACCGATGGCGAAACGCTGCCCGCCGAGGACGCAGAGAGCGCAACCGACAGCCCTGCCGACGGTGGCTGATCCAGCCAGCAGCGGCCTTCGCAGCTTATCTAGGATGTTCTGTCAATAGCTCGCGAGGGTCTGTTGCGCGCGGCAGGGCGTTATTCGCAGGAACCCCTTGGCGTCCTTGCGTTTGCTTTTGCTTTTGCGCGGCGCTTCGGGATCTCATGGCTGACCGGGCGTCACGTCATGTGACAGCCATGGGCCGCAATTCGTATCAGGTTCACCAAGGTATTTCCTTGCCCGCCCAGTCGAAAAAGCGACCCGTGTGTTCGGGGGTCAGCCCGTCCAGCACAGTCAGCAGGTTTCCGGCGGCCTCGGATGGCGGAACCGAAGGGTGGCGGCCGACATAGTTGCGGGTGAACGCGGTTTGCACCGTGCCGGGATGCAGGGCCACGCAGGCCAGCTTCTTGTGGCTGCGCGTCAGTTCGATCGCGGCGCTGTGGATCAACTGGTTCAGCGCCGCTTTGGCCGTGCGGTAGCTGTACCATCCACCCAACCGGTTATCGCCGATCGATCCGACCCGCGCCGAGAGCGCCGCAAATCGGGCCGGTCGGTCGGTGGGCAGCAGGCGCACGGCATGTTTCAGAACCAGCGCAGGACCAATGGCGTTCACGCGAAACTGGTTTTCCAGTGCAGAAGGATCAAGCTGTGACAGCGCCTTTTCCGGTCGCGCGCCATTGATTTCGAGCGCGCCGGTGGCGACGATGATCAGGTCATATTCGGGGTCAAGCGCGCCCAGAACGCGGGCGACCGATGCCTCGTCCGTCACGTCCAGCCCGTCCGCGCTGCGCGACAGGCCCGTGACCGCCGCGCGTTTTTCGTCAAGTGCTGCATGCAGTGCCGCGCCGATCCCGCCTGACGCGCCGATGATCAAAGCGTGTTTCATTCCCGGCGATCTAGCGGCGCGAAGCGGCGTTTCAAGAAATCGCGGACACTGATGATTTTCTGCGTCAAAAAAGGGGTTTTCCCCCGCAACAAAACCCGTATAGTCACCCCCATGTTGACCCAAGGCCATATTGCGACCCGTGCCCGCCTTTCGGCGGCACTGTCGGCTGGTCTGCTTCTCCTAAGTCGCCTCTGAGCGTGCCGTTCGGCGCGACCGCTCAGAGGAGGCTTCGTTCGCGCCCGAACACTTGGAGAACCAAAGGAAATACCCCATGACTGATAGCACCAAAGACCGCGTGGTGATCTTTGACACCACCTTGCGCGACGGCGAACAATCCCCCGGCGCCACCATGACCCATGAAGAGAAGCTGGAGATTGCCGAGCTTCTGGACGACATGGGCGTGGACATCATCGAGGCGGGATTTCCGATCGCCTCCGAGGGTGATTTTGCCGCCGTGTCCCAGATTGCGCAACGCTCGAAAAACTCGGTGATTTGCGGTCTTGCGCGGGCGCAACTGCCCGATATCGACCGTTGCTGGGAGGCGGTAAAACATGCAGCCCAACCGCGCATCCACACCTTCATCGGAACGTCGCCCCTGCACCGCGCGATCCCGAACCTGACGCAGGACGAGATGGCCGACCGCATTCACGAGACGGTCAGCCATGCCCGCAACCTGTGCGACAATGTGCAGTGGTCGCCGATGGATGCGACGCGAACCGAATGGGACTACCTTGCCCGCGTTTGCGAGATCGCCATCAAGGCAGGTGCCACCACGATCAATATCCCCGACACGGTGGGCTACACTGCGCCGCGCGAAAGCGCCGACCTGATCCGACGCCTGATTGCCGAAGTGCCCGGCGGCACGGATGTCGTCTGGGCCACGCATTGCCACAACGATCTTGGCATGGCGACGGCCAACAGCCTGGCTGCTGTCGAGGCCGGCGCGCGGCAGATCGAATGCACGATCAACGGGCTGGGGGAACGCGCGGGCAATACGGCCTTGGAAGAGGTCGTCATGGCGCTGAAAGTGCGCGGCGACATCATGCCCTTCGACACCAGCATCGACACCCGCAAGATCATGCATATCTCGCGCCGGGTGGCGACCGTGTCGGGCTTTGCGGTGCAGTTCAACAAGGCCATCGTCGGCAAGAACGCCTTTGCCCACGAGAGCGGCATCCATCAGGACGGGATGCTGAAGAACGCCGAAACGTTCGAGATCATGCGCCCCGAGGATGTGGGCCTTGCCGGCACATCCCTGCCGCTGGGCAAGCATTCCGGGCGGGCGGCCTTGCGCGCCAAGCTTCGGGATCTGGGTGTGGATGTCGGCGACAACCAGCTGAAAGACATCTTTGTGCGGTTCAAGGAATTGGCCGACCGCAAGAAAGAAGTGTTCGACGAGGATATCCTGGCACTTGTCACCGCGGCGACCGAAGATGCGGCGGACCGGTTGCAGGTCGTGTCGCTCCGGGTGATCTGCGGCACCGGAGGCCCGGCCGAGGCGGTTCTGGAGATGGAAGTGGACGGCAAGGAACTGACGGCCACTTGCGAAGGTGACGGCCCGGTCGATGCGACCTTCAAGGCGATCCGCGCGGTGCATCCGAACATGGCGAAATTGCAACTGTATCAGGTCAACGCCGTGACCGAGGGCACCGATGCGCAGGCCACGGTCAGCGTGCGCCTGGAAGAGGACGGCATGATTGCCACCGGCCAGTCGGCCAATACCGATACGGTCGTGGCCTCGGCCAAGGCCTATGTGAACGCCCTGAACCGGCTGCTGGTGCGCCGCGACAAGGCGGGCCCCGGTGCAGATGCGCGCGAGGTCAGCTACAAGGATGTCAGCTAATCGGAGTTTGACAGTTCCGAAGCGTTGAGATGAGACGGCCCCGGTGATGCGCGGGGCCGTTTTTCATATGATCAGGTGGTATGTGCAAAATGGCTGGTGTCGGAGCGAGGGGCCAGCCCCTCGCGCTCCCCGGAGTATTTTTGCCAAGAAGAAGGAAGAAGCGTGCGTTTCAGGCGTTGACTGAATTGGTGTTGGGCGCGCGCAGTTGTGGCGCGTTTCGGGCGCGATGTCAGGGGTGGGGCGGGTTCATGGATATGGACAAACGGTCGGGTCTGTGAAATTCCATCGCGCAACAGGAGAGACAGAATGACCACCACCCGTTTTGCCCCATCGCCCACCGGCTATATTCATGTCGGAAACCTGCGCACCGCGCTGATGAACTACCTGATCGCCCGCAAATCTGGCGGCAGTTTCATCCTGCGGATCGATGACACCGATCCGGAACGATCGAAAGAAGCCTATGTTGACGCGCTCAAGCAGGATCTGGAGTGGTTGGGCCTGACCTGGGACCGGGTCGAACGTCAGTCAAAGCGGCTGGACCGCTATGAGGCCGCTGCCGACAAGCTGCGCGAAATGGGCCGGTTCTACGAATGTTTCGAGACTCCGACAGAACTGGATCTCAAGCGAAAGAAACAGCTGAACATGGGCAAGCCGCCCGTCTACGACCGCGCCGCCTTGGCGCTGTCAGAGGCCGAGAAGGAACGACTGCGTGCCGAACGTGGTCAGGGCCACTGGCGGTTCAAGCTGGATCACGAACGGATCGAATGGCGGGACGGTATCCTTGGCGACATCTCGATTGATGCGGCCAGCGTGTCGGATCCGGTGCTGATCCGTGGCGATGGCCAGGTGCTTTATACGCTGGCCTCGGTGGTGGATGACACTGAAATGGGTGTGACGGATGTGGTGCGCGGGTCGGACCATGTGACCAATACCGCGACCCAGATACAGATAATGCAGGCGCTTGGCGGCGCAGTCCCGCAATTCGCGCATCACTCGTTGCTGACCGGACCGCAAGGCGAGGCGCTGTCCAAGCGGCTTGGGACGCTGTCCCTGCGCGATTTGCGTGCTCAGGGGATCGAGCCGGCCGCTCTGCTGAGCCTCATGGCGCGGCTGGGTTCCGCCGATCCCATCGAGTTGAAAGGGTCGGTCGCGGAACTTGTCGAAGGGTTCGACATCTCGCGCTTTGGTGCCGCGCCCACCAAATTCGATGTCCAGGACCTCTTCCCGCTGACCGCGCATTACCTGCAACGGCTTGATCTGACCGAGGTTGCGCCGGACATTGCGGCGCTCGGAGTGCCTGACACTCTGGCAGAGCGTTTCTGGACCGTGACCCGCGACAACATCACCACACGCGCCGATCTGGCACGCTGGTGGTTGATGTTCCGCGAAGGTGCAGAACCAGAGATTGCCGAAGAGGATCGTGACTTTATCGCTCAGGCGATGACAATGCTGCCCGAGGGGCCATTCGACGACGAAAGCTGGGGGAAATGGACCACGGAGGTGAAACAAGCCACCGGCCGCAAAGGCAAGGGCCTGTTCATGCCGCTGCGCAAGGCGTTGACCGGCCAAAGCCATGGCCCGGAAATGGCCGACGTGATGCCTTTGCTGCAAGTGGTGCGCGCCCGCAACCTCTAAGACGCCGTTCATCTTCTTCTTGGCCAAAATACTCCGGGGAGCGCGAGGGGCTGGCCCCTCGCTCCGACATCGGCCACAATTGCCAGGCTGCGGTTTCTGAATAATAGAGTTTCCCAGGCGTTGCGCGGGCGACAGCCCGCGCCGGTCGGATCGGCGTCAGCCGATCCGAAACCTCTCAGCAGGGCTGTGTGACGTCAAGAAAATCAGCGCCGACCTCACGCAATACGCCGTCGACAAAACTGCTTTCAATCGCGCTCAGGCGTTGATGGCGCGGATAGACCGGGGTTCTGCGGTCGTCCAGTATCGGGGTATCCCAGCCGGATGTGGTCTCGACAAACATCTTGGCACCTGATCGGCCGAAGACCTTCAGATAGCCCTGCATAACCACGTCAATATAGCTCAGCAAAATGGGGCTCTCCGCGCTTGGCGGCGCAAAGGTGTCAGGTGGGATCGCATAGATCGCCAATTCGCGCACATCCGTCAAAGCACCGGAGCCGATGCAATGGCGCGCATCCAGCCGGTCGTAACTTGCCTCCCGCGCGTCCAGCGCGCGCCAGTCCCGGCCCGGCACCTCGGCCACCAGCCCGTCAATACTCATGCCCGGAGCTTCGATCACCGTCAGAAACGTCGCCTTGCGACCCGCGACGCAACGCCAGGCGCGTTGCCATCCATGGGCTGTCGCCGGAAACTGTCCGGCATATGAATGGGTGGCGGTGTTGACCAGGCTGCCATAGCCGAAGAAAAATGCATTCATCAGGCATGTTTGTGCCACGCCCTTGACCTGTGTCAAACCGCTTTTCTGTTTTCCGGCGCAATGTGGCTGCCAACGGCTTCAGCAGGGAGGGCAGGTCTTGCGCATCACCAAACGAACCAACATCGCCATGCGGGTGCTGATGTTCTGTGCGGCCAATCCTGACCGGCTGGTGACGAAAGCGGAAATCGCGCAATGCTGCAACGCGTCCGAAAACCACCTTGCGCAGATCATCAACCAATTGGCGCAGTTGGGGTATCTGTACACGCAGCGGGGCCGCAATGGCGGTTTGCAACTGGCCCATGCGCCCGGTCAAATCGTGATCGGCGAGGTGTTCCGCAAGCTCGAATCCCCCGTCCCCTTGGCCGAGTGCTTTGCCGATATTGACAATACCTGCCCGCTGACAGCCTGTTGCCGCTTGCGGCAGGCGCTTGTTCGGGCGGCAGAGGCGTTTTACGAAACCCTTGATCCGGTCACGCTGGACGGGTTGATTTGCGACAATATCGCCTTGTTCGACATCCTGACCGCGCAATCCTGCGGCCGCGCCCGTCAGAGACCGCTTGCCTCGCCCGCGCCGGTCAAATAGCTTCGGACCGAATCCGCGAAGGGAGAACCGGTCATACCGGTGCCGAAGGAGCAACCGCCCCGGAAACTCTCAGGCCCAAAGGACCTTTGCGGGTGACAGAACTCTGGAGAGAGATGCGCATTCGTCGCATCCGCCGAAGGGATAACGATCTCAGGCGAAAGGACAGAGGGGGCATCCGAACCGCATCACACCGATGCGCGGGTGCCGGTACGTTCCGACAAGGGCAATTCCGGGATCCTGAACACAGGGAAAGACGGGCCGTTGAATGAAGAACTGAAACATACACCGCTCTACGATCTGCATGTCGAACTGGGTGCCAAGATGGTGCCGTTTGCCGGGTACGAAATGCCCGTGCAATATCCTGCGGGCGTGATGGCCGAGCACAAACAGACACGCACCAAGGCAGGGCTGTTCGATGTCAGCCATATGGGGCAGGTTGTGCTGCGGGCCCGTGATCCGGATGATGCCGCCCTGGCGCTGGAAACTCTGGTGCCGGTGGATGTGCTGGGGCTGGCCGAGGGGCGTCAGCGCTATGGCTATTTTACCAATGAGGGTGGCGGGATCGAGGATGACCTGATGATCGCCAATCGCGGCGATCATCTGTTCCTGGTGGTCAATGCGGCCTGCAAGGATGCGGATCTGGCGCGTATGCGCGCCGCACTGGAGCCCCAGGTCACGGTAAAGCTGATCCGGAACCGCGGGCTTTTGGCCTTGCAGGGACCGGCGGCGGTTGAGGTTCTGGCGGAACATCATCCCGGCGTGCGCGACATGCGCTTCATGGATGTCGAGACGCTGCCGATTGCCGGCGCGGAATGCTGGGTCTCGCGCTCGGGTTATACGGGCGAGGACGGGTTCGAGATTTCGGTGCCAGAGGCGGCCACGGCGGATCTTGCCCGCGCGCTGTTGGCGCATGAGGATGTAAGCCCCGTCGGGCTTGGCGCGCGCGACAGTTTGCGGCTGGAGGCGGGGCTGTGCCTGTACGGCCATGACATCGACAGCGACACAAGCCCGGTCGACGCGGGCTTGACCTGGGCCATTCAAAAGGTGCGCCGCGAGGGCGGCGCGCGTGCAGGTGGATTTCCGGGTGCGGATCGATTGCTGGCCGCGATGGCCGAAGGGCCCGCGCGCAAACGGGTGGGGCTGCTGCCTGACGGGCGCGCGCCGATGCGCGAAGGCGTGCAGCTTTTTGCCTCGCAAGAGGCGGACAGGCCAATTGGACAGGTGACATCCGGCGGATTTGGCCCGACCATCGGCGCGCCGGTGGCGATGGGCTATGTCAGGGCCGATCTGGCCACGCCCGGCACCGGACTGTTTGGGGATGTGCGCGGCAAGCGCCTGCCGGTCACGGTGGCGAAACTGCCGTTCGTGGCCCCCGGATTCAAAAGATAGCGACAAAGGAAAAAAGCGCGATGAAATACACTGAAGAACACGAATGGCTGGATCTTGACGGCGATGTCGTCACCGTTGGCATCACCGCCCATGCGGCCGAACAGTTGGGCGACGTGGTGTTCGTCGAACTGCCGGACATTGGCACCAGCGTGACCCGCGACGACGAGATCGTGGTGATCGAAAGCGTCAAGGCAGCGTCGGATATTCTGGCACCGATCGACGGCGAGGTGGTCGAGGTGAACGAGGTGCTGGTCGAGGAGCCCGGCAAGGTCAATGACGACCCCGAAGGCGATGCGTGGTTCTTCAAGCTGAAGATCGAGGATGCCTCGATGATGGATGATTACATGGATGAAGCCGCCTACAAGGCCTTTATCGCGGACTAGATCGAGGACTCGAAAAGGGGGCGCTGCCCCCGCCGCCCCCTGGGCGTCTCCCCCGGAGTATTTCTGCCAAGAAGAAGCCGGGGGCGGCTAAGCGGGCGGCGTCGAAGTCTGAACTGTCTGCGCATTGCGTGAAAGAGGGTGCCGCATGAGCTATGAACCGATTGATTATTTGCCATATGATTTTGCGAACAGGCGCCATATCGGCCCATCGCCGGCCGAGATGGCGGCGATGTTCGATGAGCTGGGCGTCGAGGATCTGGAGGCGCTGATCGACGAGACCGTGCCGCGCGCGATCAGACAGGCGAAACCGCTGGATTTCGGCAAGCCGAAATCTGAGCGCGAATTGCTGCATCACATGCGTGAGGTGGCCTCGAAGAACAAGGTTCTGAAGTCGTTGATCGGGCAGGGGTATCACGGCACTGTCACCCCGCCGGCGATTCAGCGCAACATTTTCGAGAACCCCGCCTGGTACACGGCCTATACGCCTTATCAGCCCGAGATCAGCCAGGGACGGCTGGAGGCGCTGCTGAACTATCAGACCATGGTCAGCGATCTGACAGGGCTTGAAGTCGCGAATGCGTCGTTGCTGGACGAGGCGACGGCCTGCGCCGAGGCGATGACCATGGCGCAGCGCGTGGCCAAGTCCAAGGCGGGCGCGTTTTTCGTGGATGAAAACTGCCATCCGCAGAATATCGCGGTGATGCAGACCCGCGCAGCCCCCTTGGGCATCGAGGTCATTGTCGGTGCGCCGGAGGATCTGGACCCCGGTGCCGTCTTTGGGGCGATTTTCCAATATCCCGGCACCTACGGGCATGTGCGCGATTTCACCGATGTGATCGCTTCCCTGCATGAGGCCAAGGCGATTGCGGTGGTCAGTGCCGATCCGCTGGCTTTGTGCCTGCTGAAAGAACCGGGTGCCATGGGCGCGGATATTGCCGTGGGGTCCACCCAGCGGTTTGGCGTGCCGATGGGCTATGGCGGCCCGCATGCGGCCTATATGGCGGTCAAGGGCGACTACAAGCGTTCCATGCCGGGCCGCATTGTCGGCGTGTCCATCGACAGCCATGGCAACCGCGCCTACCGGTTGGCGCTGCAAACGCGCGAGCAGCATATCCGGCGCGAGAAGGCGACCTCGAACGTCTGTACGGCGCAGGCTTTGCTGGCGGTGATGGCCGGGTTCTATGCGGTGTTTCATGGCCCCGAGGGGCTGCGGGCGATCGCGCAGCGGGTCCATCGCAAGACCGTGCGGCTGGCCAAGGGGTTGCAGGCGGCGGGGTTCACCGTCGCGCCAGAGGTGTATTTCGACACGATCACCGTCGAGGTGGGCAGCTTGCAGCGCGCGGTGATGAAATCGGCGGTCGATGAGGGGGTGAACCTGCGGGCCGTGGGCAAGACCCACGTTGGCATCACTTTGGACGAGGCCACGCGCTCGGACACGATCGAGGCCGTGTGGCGCGCCTTTGGCCTGACACAGCGCGATGAGGATGTGACGCCGGAATATCGCTTGCCGGAGGCGCTGATCCGCACCTCTGCCTATCTGGAACATGACGTGTTCCACATGAACCGGGCCGAGACCGAGATGATGCGCTATATGCGTCGGCTTGCCGATCGCGATCTGGCGCTGGACCGGGCGATGATCCCGCTTGGCTCCTGCACGATGAAGCTGAACTCTGCCGCCGAGATGATGCCGGTCAGTTGGCGCGAATTTGCCATGCTGCACCCTTATTGCCCGACCGATCAGGCGGAGGGCTATGCCGAGCTGATCGGGGATCTGTCGGAGAAACTGTGCGATATTACCGGCTATGACGCGATCTCGATGCAGCCCAATTCGGGTGCGCAGGGCGAATATGCCGGCCTGCTGACGATTGCCGCCTGGCACCGGGCGCAGGGCGAGGGGCACCGCAATGTCTGTCTGATCCCGACCAGCGCACATGGCACTAATCCGGCCAGTGCGCAGATGGTGGGATGGAAGGTGGTGCCGGTGAAATCGGCGGCCAATGGCGATATTGATCTGGATGATTTCCGTGCCAAGGCAGAGAAACATTCAGACGCGCTGGCCGCTTGCATGATCACCTATCCCTCCACGCATGGCGTGTTCGAGGAGACCGTGCAGGAGGTCTGCGAGATCACCCATTCGCATGGCGGGCAGGTCTATATCGACGGGGCGAATATGAACGCGATGGTGGGTCTGTCGCGTCCCGGCGATCTTGGCGGGGATGTCAGCCACCTCAACCTGCACAAGACGTTCTGCATTCCGCATGGCGGCGGTGGTCCCGGCATGGGGCCGATCGGGGTAAAGCAGCATCTGGTGGAACATCTGCCAGGGCATCCCACGACCGGGGGCACTGAAGGCCCGGTGGCGGCGGCACCTTATGGCTCGCCCTCGCTGTTGCCGATCAGCTGGGCCTATTGCCTGATGATGGGCGGCGAGGGGCTGACACAGGCAACGCGCGTGGCGATCCTGAACGCCAACTACGTCGCGCGGCGTCTGGAGGGCGCTTATGACGTGCTTTACAAGGGACCGACGGGGCGGGTGGCGCATGAATGTATCCTGGATACTCGACCCTTCGAGAAAAGCGCAGGCGTGACCGTCGAGGATATTGCCAAGCGGTTGATTGATTGCGGGTTTCATGCGCCCACGATGAGCTGGCCTGTTTCAGGCACGCTGATGGTTGAACCCACCGAAAGCGAAACCAAGGCAGAGCTGGACCGCTTCTGCGACGCCATGCTGGCGATCCGCGAAGAGATCCGCGCCATCGAGGACGGCAAGATCGACCGCGAGAACAACCCGCTGAAACACGCGCCGCACACGATGGAGGATCTCGTCAAGGAATGGGACCGTCCCTACAGCCGCGAGCAGGGTTGCTTTCCGCCGGGGGCGTTTCGGGTGGATAAATACTGGCCGCCGGTCAACCGGGTCGATAACGTTTTTGGCGATCGCAACCTGATCTGCACCTGCCCGCCGATGTCGGATTACGCCGAAGCCGCAGAGTAAAGCTTGGCGCGCGGCCAACCGCCAGCCTATGGTTCGCACAGGACATGGGCTGGCAGGGAAGGCGGCGCGATGAGAATATTGGCACTGGTGGCACTGTTGCTGGGACTGTGCGGGCAAGCGTTCGCGCAGGATCGCAGCGCGGTGGAACGCCAGTTTCGCGGTTGGCTGGAACAGCAGGTCTGGCCGCGCGCGCAAGCAAAGGGCGTGAAGCGTGGGATCTTTGATGCCGCCTTTTCAGGTGTCACGCTGAACTGGGATCTGCCGGATCTGGTGCCGCCGGGCACAAAGCCACGCATGCCGCAGCGCCAGCGTCAGGCGGAATTTGGCAGTCCGGGCAAATATTTCAATCGTGGTTCTGTCGATGCGGCGACTTCCGTGGGAAAACAGATGGGGCGGTGCCATGCGGCTGCTCTTGCGGCGGCAGAACACCGGACCGGCGTGCCGGGGCGGATCATTCTGGCGATCTGGGGCCGCGAGAGCGGTTATGGCCGGGTAAAGATCCCGTATAATGTCTTTGAAGTGCTGGGCACCAAAGGCTTCATGTCCACCCGGGCCACTTATTTCACCGACGAGTTGATCGCGGCACTGCGCATCGCGCAAGCCGGACACGCACCTGCCGAGGCCATGAAATCAAGCTGGGCCGGCGCGCTGGGACAGCCGCAATTCATGCCCTCCAGTTTTCTGGACTATGCCGCCGATGGCGATGGCGATGGTCATGCCGATATCTGGCGGTCCGAGGCTGACACGATCGCCTCTATCGCACGCTATCTGCAACAGCATGGCTGGGTCGCCGGGCGCGACTGGGGTTTCGAAGTGGCCGTGCCTGCGGATGTTTCCTGTACGCTTGAAGGCCCCGATCAGGGCCGCAAGATCCACGATTGGGAGGCGATGGGGATCACCCGGATCTCGGGCCGCGCGTTTCCAGACCATGAGAGCCGCGCCGAGGGGTTCTTGCTGATGCCTGCGGGGCGCAACGGGCCTGCCTTCATCGTCACGCCCAATTTCTACGTCCTCAAGGATTATAACATGAGCGATCTTTACGCGCTTTTTGTCGGCCATGTCGGCGACCGCATCGCCTATGGGGTGGGCGATTTCATCGCGCCCTGGGGCAAGGTCGGCGGGCTGCACCGCTCGGATGTGGCGGCGATGCAGCGCGCGCTGGAGGCGATGGGCCACGATGTGGGCGGCGCTGACGGTTTGGCCGGGTACAAGACCCGCCGGTCCATCGGTCGCTGGCAAGAAGCCACCGGGCAAAGCGCGACCTGCTTTCCGCAATCGCAGATGAAGGCGGCGCTGTTGCGGTAAAGACGCGGTGACGCTTGCCGCCCGTCGCGACGCGCCCCGGACTTGATCCGGGGCCTTTTCCATGCGGGCCGCGCAAGGCCCCGGATCAAGTCCGGGGCGCGTCGTGCTCAGGTCTTCTGGGGCGCTTCGTCGATCAGAAACGCAAATCGGTCGCGCAGGCGGCCCCAGGTCGCCGCATCGGGCGCGGCCAGAAGATAGCCGTTGCGCCGACCAGCTGTGTATTCGGAGCCGTCCAGCAGCGCCACATGCCCGCCGGCCTGACGGCAGATGATCACCCCGGCGGCGTGATCCCAGGGTGTCAGATGCCCGGTCACAAGGAAATCCATCTTGCCCTGCGCGAGCATACGGAATTCGTGGCAGGCGCAGCGGATGTTCTGAATGCGCACGAAATCGGGGAAGGTCGCGGCCATGGCGGCGCGCTTGTCCTTGGGCAGCAGGGCCAGCGGCAAATAGCCCGACAGCCCCTCGACCGGGCCGCCCTGCGAGACATGGATGCGGGCCGCGGGGCGGCTCTTGCGAACAAACTCAGCCGGCGATTCCTCATCCGCGATCACCCAATCGTCCAGGATCGGGTCGTAGAGCAGGCCAAAGACCGGACGGCCGAACCGTGTGACCGATACGATCACACCGAACACGGCCAGCCCGTTAGCAAAGTTCCAGGTGCCATCGACGGGATCGATGATGAAAGCCAGTTCCGCACCGTCAACCTCGTCCCAGAGGTCGGGCTGCTTGGCCACGCTTTCTTCGCCAACGATCAGCGCGCCCGGAAAAGCGCGCGCCAGTCCGCGCGCGATCATCGCCTCGGCGCTGCGGTCCGCTTCTGTCACCAGATCGTCGGGGCCGGACTTGATGTCGATCTCGTCGCCCCGCAAGGCCCGGAAACGCGGCAGGATTTCCGTCTTGGACGCGCGGCGCACGAGGTTCACAAGCTGGGTGCGCTGCGCGCGGGTCAGTGGCGCGGTGATCGGCATGGGCAGGGTCTGTGTCATCTATTCATCCCGAGGCTGAGGTGACGTTAGCGTGTCACATGCCAGCCTGAAGCGCCGGGATCAAGGTGACTATTCGCGCGACCTGAGAACCCGCGCCGGGCTGGCGGCCATTGGGCGCAGCGCAAAGACCAGCCCGGACACAAGGGTCAGCGCCCCGCCGCCAATGACGATTGTCAGGGCATTTCCGGGCAGGAAGGTGAAATCCGTCTCCATCACGAAGGTCAGCACACCCCAGGCCCCCAATCCACCCGCAATGACAGCGACAATCCCCGCGCCCGCCCCCAGAAGGGCAGACCGCAGGGCAAAGCTGCGCAGGATGCGGCCCCGGCTGGCGCCCAATGTCTTCAGCAGGGCAGCCTCGAAACTGCGGGCGCGCTCGCCCGCCGCTGCGGCACCGATCAGGACCAGCAGGCCCGTCAGCAACGTCGCCGCCGCCCCCCAGCGCGTGGCATTGGCAATCGCGATCAGCAGCGTGCCAACCTGATCAATCGCGTCGCGCACCCTTATCGCGGTGATATTGGGATAGGCCTGTGCCAGATCGCGCAGGATCGGTGTCTCGGCGGCTTCCTCGGCATAGACGGTCGAGATAAAACTGTGCGGCGCGCCTTGCAGGGCGGCCGGGTTCAGCGTCATCACGAACCCGATGCCCATGGTCGAAAAATCGACCTCGCGGAAGCTGGCAATCGTGGCGTCGATGTCGCGGCCAAGCACGTTGACGGTGATCGTATCCCCCAGATTCAGACCGATTTCCTCGGCCTCTTCGGCGGCAAAGCTGACCAGCGGCGGGCCGTCATAATCCGGTGCCCACCATTCTCCTGCCGTCAGGGTCGTGTTGTCGGGCAGGTCTTGCGCATATGTCAGCCCGCGATCGCCGCGCACAACCCAATGGTTCCCGGCCACGTCGCGCGCAGGCTGTCCGTTGATCCGGGTCAGCACGCCGCGCAGCATCGGCGCGGTTGCGACACGCGATACGGCGGGATCATTTTCGACCCGGTCCAGAAAGCCCGGCATCTGATCCTGCTGGATGTCGACAAAGAAGTAGGACGGAGCGATCTCGGGCAACTCTCCGTCGATGGCGTTGCGCAGGTTGCCGTCGATCTGTCCGACGGCTGCCAGCACCGACAGGCCCAGCCCCAGCGAGATCATGACAGAGGCTGCGGCCTCTCCCGGACCGCCAATCGCCGACAGCGCCCATCGCAGCACCGGGCGGCCACGGGAAAGCGCGCCGGACGCACGCGCAAGGTGCCGCACGCCCTGTGCGGCCAGTGCCAGCACCAAAAGCGCGCCCATGATACCCGCCGCCGTCCACAGCGTCAGGAAGGCATTGCCGGAAAATGCGACAGCCGTGCCCAGAAGCACCGCCAGCAGCAGGGCGGTGGCCAGCAGATAGCGCGGACGCGGCAGCAGTTTGGCCTGTCCCAACGCATCGCGGAACAGCGTGGCGGCGCGCACATCTTCGGTCCGCGCCAGCGGCCAGAGGGTGAACAGCAACGCCGTCAACATGCCGTAGATCGCGGCCTCGACCAGCGGCGACAGATGCAGCGAGAAATCGGCAGGCACCGGCAGGGAGGCCGATATGATCGGTGCCAGCAGCAGCGGCAGGCTTGCGCCCAGCACCAGCCCGATGGCAATGCCCAGCAGGCTGAGCGCGCCGATTTGCAGGAAATAGGTCTGAAAGATCACCGCCCGGCCTGCGCCCAGCGTGCGCAGCGTGGCAATCACGCCGGTCTTGGCCGACAGATAGGACCGCACGGCGGCAGAGACGCCAACGCCGCCCACAGCCAGCCCCGAAAGCCCGACAAGCACCAGAAACGCGCCCAGACGGTCGACGAAACGCGCCACGCCCGGCGCGCCGTTGCGGGCATCGCGCCAGCGCAGGCCGCTATCCGCGAACCGCTGCTGCGCGGCTTGCTTCAAACTGTCCAAATCGCTGCCGGGGGGCAGGATCAGGCGGTAATTGGTCTCGAACAGCGTACCGGGGGCGAGCAGACCGGAGGTTTCCAGCGCCTCTGCCCGGACGATGGTGCGGGGCCCAAGGCTGAAGCCCGCGCTGCCTGCGTCAGGCTCGACTGTCAGAAGCGCCGACAGGGTAAAGGCCTGCGTGCCAAGCCGGAAACTGTCGCCCGCCTCCAGCCCCAGACGCGCGGCCAGCACCGGTGCCATGACCGCGCCGGGATTTGCCCCGTCGCCGTCCAAAGCATCCGCCAAGGGCATGGCAGGGTCCAGTTCTGGCGTGCCAAGCAGCGGATAGGCGTTGTCAATGGCCTTGACCTGCGTCAGCGCGCGCTCGTCCTCGTCTGGCCCCGCAACCACAGCCATCGACCGAAACTCGATCACCTTGGACCGATCGGTAGAAATGTCGCGCATCCAGGCCAGTTCTGCCGGGTTGGCATCGCGGTAGGTCAGCCGCAGTTCGGCGTCGCCGCCCAGAATGACGGCACCCTGTTCCGACAGACCCGCCTGTATCGCGGCACGGACAGATCCGACGGCCGCGATGGCCGCGACCCCCAGCGCAAGACAGGCAAGGAAAACGCGAAACCCGCGCAAACCGCCGCGCAATTCCCGCGCGGCTAGACGAAACGCGACCGGCATTCTCATTCGGCAGCGGCCTGTGCGGCGTCATGAGCAGGGTCCGCAATGCGTCCGTCATGCAGACGGATCACCCGGTTACAGCGCGCCGCCAATGCGTTCGAATGGGTCACAAGCACCAGCGTCGCACCATGGCGGTCGCGCAAATCGAACAGCAGCTCGATGATCGCATCGCCGTTGGCGGCGTCCAGATTGCCGGTGGGCTCATCGGCCAACAGCAGGCGCGGTCGCGGGGCAGAAGCGCGCGCAAGCGCCACACGCTGTTGCTCGCCCCCAGACAGTTGCGCCGGGTAATGATCCGCACGGTGCCCCAGACCCACGGCCTCCAACTCTGTCGCGGCGCGGTCGAACGCGTCCTTGTGGCCTGCCAGCTCCAACGGGGTGGCGACGTTTTCCAGTGCGGTCATCGTCGGGATCAGATGAAAGGACTGAAAGACCACGCCCATGCCGTCGCGGCGCATGCGGGCAAGCTGGTCCTCATCCATCTGGTTCAGATCCTGGCCCAGCACGGTGACGGTGCCGGCGCTGGCACGTTCCAACCCGCCCATGACCATCAGCAACGAGGATTTTCCGGATCCTGACGGGCCGACCAGCGCCAAAGTCTCGCCTTCTGACACATCCATCGAGATACCGTGAAGAATCTCGACCGGTCCGGCATTGCCCTCCAGCGCCAGCGTGACATCTTTAAGGCAGAGAATAGGTTTGGTCATTACAGAAAGGTCCAGTCCATGCAGGTACAGGCTCAATATGGTCTCTTGAAGGCGATGAGCAAGGTTGCAGTCGCAGTCTGGTTCACCTTCGCAACGGCAGCACAGGCGGCCGAGACGCAAATTCTGGCGCTTGGGGATAGTCTGACGCAAGGCTACGGGCTGATGCAGGGCGATGGATTCGTGCCGCAACTGCGCGATTGGCTGGCCGCGCGTGGCCATGACGTCGAAGTGATCAATGCGGGCGTTTCCGGCGATACGACCGCAGGGGGGCTGTCACGGGTCAACTGGTCGCTGACGCCCGAGGTGGACGGCATGATCGTGGCGCTTGGCGGCAATGATCTGCTGCGCGGGCTGCCACCAGAGGCGGCGCGCGCCAATATCAAGGGCATCCTGGACGTTGCCAAGACGCAAGGGGTGGAGGTGCTGTTGGTCGGGCTTTACGCGCCCGGCAACTTTGGTGCAGAGTATAAAGCCGCCTTTGACGCGATGTATCCGGACCTGTCAAAGCAGTATGACACGCTTTATTTTCCGGATTTCTTCGAAGGGTTGCGGCAGGCGGGGGCAACTGCGTCGAATAACGGCGCCTTCATGCAGCCCGACGGCATACATCCCAACGCGAAAGGGGTCGGGCATATCGTCAACGAGATCGGGCCAGCGGTTGAAGAACTGATTGAGCGCACCGAAAACTAGACGCCTGTGTCGTGGCCCTGTCGGAACGCCAGGGCAGGCGCGGCGGACGCCGCTGCGATACCGGAAAGTCCGGGAAACGCTGTGCCCCTGAAACAATAATCCCGGGCGGCGGGGCCGTCCGGGGCGGATCTTGCGGCTATCAGGTGGCGGGTTATGCCAGCGAGATGTTCACAGCCGATTCACGACCGTCACGGCCAGGTTCGATATCAAAAGTCACCTTCTGGTTGTCTGCAAGGCCGGTCAGTCCGGACCGCTCGACCGCGGAAATGTGAACAAAAACGTCCTTGCTGCCGCCATCGGGCGCAATGAAACCGTAACCTTTGGTAGTGTTGAACCATTTGACGGTGCCAGTTGCCATCGTCGTATCTCCTGTCAAAGTCCTGCCCGCGGAACTGCGGCAGTTTGGCTAGTCAGTGCAGAATCGAGAACTGAGCCATTTAACAGCAACAGTGGGTCGATAGTGGTAACGTCGCGACACTATCTTTTCCTCATCTTTCGGCAGTTTTCAAGAAGTTTTACGCAAACTCGATGGCCGAGAAGCCGAAGGCAAACTTGTGCCTATCGTTTGGAGTCCGGCGACAGCACCATCGCGGCCACGCAAATCCCGAGAGACAAGATGCTACCAATCAGATAGACCAGAAACGCATAGGAAAGTGACCATTCGAAGAATGCCCATCCAGTACAAGCGGTGATGAAACCGGCAAGACTACCAAATATAAGCGCGACGATTGCCAACACTTTCTCCAAATAGAATCAGGTGCGTTTCTTTCCTCGAAAATCTTATTACCTGAAAATGGGGCAGAAGTAAGACAAAAATTCGCCCTTAGCGTGTATTGGCAATAGTGCGCCAAAAATACCTCGGTAGACGACGTGAAATTGACCGGCTGAGTCCCGAATATTCGGTCTCTCCGGCCAATAGGCGCAGATATTCGTGGCGCAAGTGAGTGGAACGCGCAAAGCTGTTTATAAAGACCCGCCGGAAAATCGGGCGAAACATCAACTGGCGCAGAAAACGTGCCTGTCCTATGGCTTTCGTGATGGTGCGTAGATCTTGCCGATACTGCGTCAGGGCAGTTTCTGGCGTCCCGTTGGCAAGCGCTTGAATGCTGGCCAGAGCGGCCATTTGCCCGCTTTTCATCGCATAAGCAATGCCTTCCCCGGTGATCGGATCAACCAGCCCAGCCGCGTCACCAGCCAGAAGAACCCGACCTTTACCGGGCTGTTTGCGGGCGTGACCAAAGGGCAGGAACTGCCCTTTTACGCTGCTGTGGCTCTCAATTCCGGTTGTCGCCAAATAGCCGTCAAGCAAGGCTTTGAGGTCGGGATTTCGGCGCAACAGGCCCCCCACGCCCACGGTCACGCCATGTGGCTTGGGAAAGGCCCATCCATATCCCCAATCGGCCGCGCCGAAATCGATTCTGATGGGCAATGTGCAGGGCGAGGTCTGGCATTCCACCTCCAGCGCAAACCCGATGTCACGGCGGTTGAAGGCTGTGCCGAACAGGGACCGGGCTGTCGGGCTGTTGACGCCATCCGCCCCGATCACAACCGGTGCTTTCAACGACGTGCCGTCGACCAGGGTGACCGCGCCATCCGGCGTCAGCGATTGCATGGCTCTGCCGGTGAAATCCTCGGCTCCGGCCGCGATTGCCCTTGCGCATAGCTCTGCGTCCAGCGAGCGGCGCATGGCAAGATAGAGGGGCGGACAGTCCTGAAACGTGCCAAGGTGCTGCCCAAACGCGTAAAACGCCATTTCGGTGCGGCAAAGCATCGGTGCGTCGGGGCGGGGGGCGTCGAAAATCTGTTGAAAAGAGCTTAGGCTGCGGCCGGTAAAGCCGCCTCCGCAAAGCTTGTCACGCGGAAACCGGGCCTTGTCCACAAGCGCCGTGCGCAGGCCTGCGCGCGCTGCCGTCACGGCGGCGGAAGCCCCGGCTGGCCCGCCGCCGATGACGATGACATCATGCATGTGTCCGGCCGCAGCCGTGCACCGAACCTAAAGGACCGTCACCTTGGTGCCAATGGGAACGCGCTGATACAGATCGATGACATGCTCGTTGATCATGCGGATACAGCCATTCGAGACCGACTGCCCGATAGACCGCGGCGACGTCGTGCCATGAATGCGGAAAAAGGTGTCCCGGCCATTCTGGAACAGATAAAGCGCACGCGCGCCAAGCGGATTTCCCGGACCGCCGGGCTGGACGTAATCATTGTCCTTGAACTTGGCATATGTCTTTGGTTCACGCTCGATCATCTCGTTTGTCGGGCGCCAGGTGGGCCATTCCTTCTTGACGTCGATCGAGGCCGTGCCGGTAAATTCCAGCCCCGCCTTGCCAACGCCGACACCGTAACGCAGTGCGCGGCCCGGCTCTGTGACATAGTACAGGAAATGGGCGCGCGGGACGATCAGGATCTGTTGCGGTTGCAGCGTCTGTTTGATGCGCACGGATTGTGGAAGGTAAATCGGGTCGAGTTGGAAGTTCTGTTGCGCCAGCCCCGGGGTGGCAAGGGCGGCAGCACCCGTCGCGAGAAGTGTTCTTCTGGAAATCATGGTCGTGCTCATACTCTCATCTGGACAGCGTATTTTCGCATTATTGAGGGAAAAAGCAACGTGAAGGCGAAAATGTTCCGGTATTTCATGGAATTGTTACCCGTCAATGTTGCCGGCTTGCACCGCGAAAGCAGGGCTGGGGCGTCGTGTCAGAAGGTCAGGGAGCCGGGACGATGACGACGCGTATTGTGCTGCCGCCAATCCTGGGGCATCTCGATCTGGCGGATAGGCAAGAGGGCAGTCATGGAATTGATAGCAACCGGCGCTTTGATGGGGCTGGGCGGCACCGTCGCAATGGATATCTGGGCGGAGGTGCTGCACCGCGCTGCCGGACAACCAAAGCCCAACTGGGCGAATGTCGGCCGGTGGTCAGGTCACACCCTGCGCGGCAAACTCTTTCACGACAGCATTGCAGAGGCCGCGCCGGTCGCGTCGGAAGCAGCGCTCGGATGGGGGGTGCATTACGGCGTGGGTGTGCTTTACGGGGTGATGTTCGTGCTGATCGCCGGGGCCGGCTGGGTGGCCGCGCCGACATTCCTGCCGGTGTGGATCTTTGCGCTGATCACGATTGCGGCGGGGTGGTTCCTGCTCCAGCCCGGAATGGGGTTGGGCTGGGCGGCGTCGCGAACAGCAGCACCCTGGAAGGTGCGGATCATGGGGCTGATCGCCCATACGATTTTTGGTTCGGGAATGTATCTCACGGCGATCTTGCTGTCATAGCTGACGCGGTGAGGGGGGATGGGATGGGCCGGTGGCCCACCCCGCAAGCGGTCTTAGACCAGCTCGATGTTCGACGCGCTTTCGCGGCCGTCACGGCCGGATTCCAGCTCGTACTCAACTTTCTGGTTGTCGGCCAGGCCGGTCAGGCCCGAACGCTCAACAGCGGAGATATGGACGAAAACGTCCTTGCCGCCTGCGTCAGGTGCGATGAAGCCGAAGCCTTTTGTGGTGTTGAACCATTTCACGGTGCCAGTAGCCATATCCGTGGTCTCCTAATCATTTGCTGCCCACTTTATTGCGGCAGCCCGGCGCGGTCGGTCTTGATCGAGGAACTGAGCGCCGTGTAAGGGAGACAGTAGAGCGATAGAGAATAACGTAGCGAAGCCGCGTATGGCAGGCTTTGTGAGTCGTGGCAAGGACGGAGTTTGCCTTGCAAGGTTTCGTGGCGAAAACTTGTTTATTATCAAGTAGTTAAATTATTCTGCATATAGGTTCTGACCGTTTGGAAACCACTTTATCAGGGTTGCGCAAATGTGGGTTTCACCGCGCGGTGGGCCATTCAGGGGGCGCAAAGACGGGCTGTATAAACGGTTTCGCGCGGGGCAGTCTCAGATCGCGGCCCAGTCAGTGAAACGGAAAGGTTTCGGCGGCTGCGGCGCATTTTTGGGTTGCCTGGATGTATCGGGGGCGGGTTGGTCATGCTTGGTTGTCATGGGATCTTTCCTCCTGATCCCATCATGCCTGATCGCGGGGCTGTGCCACAGTCAGGTATTCCGGACCGGGTTTTGCCTCCGGCCGCGAGGCCGTTCCGCACCGGCGGGGAAATCCCCGTCCCATGCAGGGTTGGCGCGGGGCCGCACAGTGATATGGTGGTGGCAATCAGGGAGATTGCGATGAACAAGCCCCCCAAAAGCGACGTCACCTTGCGCACGCTGGCAATGCCCGCGGATACAAATGTATCGGGCGATATTTTTGGTGGCTGGGTGCTGAGCCAGATGGACATGGCGGCGGGCATCGTCGCGGGCGAGCGTGCCGAGGGACGTGTCGCCACCGTGGCCGTGGACGCGATGAAGTTCCTTCGCCCGGTCAAGGTGGGGGACGTCTTGTGCGTCTATTGCGAGATCAAGCGCGTCGGGCGCACATCCATGGCCGTAGATGTCGAGGCCTGGGTCCGCCGGGGGTTCGCCACGGGCCGCGAAAAGGTGACCGAGGCGATTTTTACGTTTGTGGCGATTGATGAGGAAGGCAAGCCTCGGGAGGTGCCGGGCTAGGGTGGTTTTCCCGCGTATTCGACGGGAAGGTGCATCGAAAGCCGCCGATCGGATCGAAATCCGAGGGTAAGGCTGCAACCAACCCTTGTCCGGAGGGAACGCTTGGAAGAGATGCCGGAACGCCGCTCGGTCACGGGTCAAGTCAGACCACGCGCATTTCTGGTCGCGGCGAGATCTGTGTGGCCGGTATATTCTTTCGAGACATCGCCCAGAAAGCTGCCTTTGGCGTCGTTCATCGTGCTGAGCAGCCGGTCGATCGTGAAATAATCCGAGTTGTTCTTGGAATAGCCGCCGCTCTGCATGGCCCAGACAACTTTGGCTTGCAGCGCGGGCGTGTAGCGGTAGTGAAGCAGCGGTATCAGAACCTTATGGCTGAGGCTGAGCGTCGTTTCATGCGATGAAAGATACCACGCGCCGCGTCGCCATTTTTGCAGGAGCGGCTTTACGAACCGCCCGGCGGGGGATTTGCGGGCCCCCAGAACGCGCAGTTTCCAGATCTCGAACGCGGAAAACTGACGTGCGTTTGGCAGGTAGGCGCGGTTGAGCCTGGACCGCGCGCCCGCATAGTGATGTCGTGGCGGCCCGTTGCGCCGCAACGAAAAATGCCGCACCCCGTCGAAAAACCACCGCCCGTTGCGCGGGTCATCGGCGGCAGGCGAGTCCTGTGAAAGATCGTCGAAATGGGCGGGGTAGAGGTCGATCATGCCGCCCCAAGCCCCGGCTGCGCCATTCCGGTCAAGCCGTTCGGCCAGATCATCCAGCTTAACGCCAGGGGGCAGTGATGCAAACATCGTCGATGTCGCATTGGATCATCCACCTGCCGTCGCAAAGCCAGTTCGCCAGCGCGGTGCGCCACAGGTGAATCTGGCGATAGCCTGACACGCTGCGCACCGTTGGCGGGCGTTCGGTGTCGGCCACGCTGTCGCCGTAGCGCCGCGTGCTTTCCAGCACCATGACATCGGGTTGATCGTCAAGCAGATCGCGGCTGGTGTCATCCGACCGATCATCAAGCAGCACGAATCTGGACACGCCCAGCCCACGGTAGTGATCCAGAAAGGCAGGAAGCAGGTAGCTTTCGTTCCGGAAAACCGCGATCAGCGTCAGCCCGTCCCGATCAACCAGCGACCTGCCAGCGATCCGCACATCGTTGGGAAGGGGCGCATACATGGTTCATTCCCACTCGATCGTGCCCGGAGGTTTCGAGGTCACGTCATAGGTGACGCGGTTGATGCCTTTGACCTCGTTGATGATCCGCGTGGCCGTCTCGCCCAGAAATTCATGGGTGAAGGGATAGTAATCGGCGGTCATCCCGTCGACAGAGTTCACCGCACGCAGCGCGCAGGCGAAATCATAGGTCCGCCCGTCGCCCATTACGCCGACGGTGCGGACGGGCAGAATGGCCACGAAAGCCTGCCAGATCTCGTCATACAGACCGTGCTTGCGAATCTGGTCGATATAGACCGCATCGGCCTTGCGCAGGATCTCCAGCTTCTCGCGGGTGATCTCTCCGGGGCAGCGGATCGCCAGGCCGGGGCCGGGGAAGGGGTGGCGACCGATGAAGCTTGCTGGCAGGCCAAGTTCGTGACCCAGGGCGCGGACCTCGTCCTTGAAGAGTTCGCGCAAAGGCTCGACCAGTTTCAGGCCCATCTTTTCAGGCAGGCCGCCGACATTGTGGTGGCTTTTGATAGTGACTGACGGGCCACCGCTGAACGACACCGATTCGATGACGTCAGGATAGAGCGTGCCTTGGGCAAGGAATTCCGCGCCCTCGATCCCATCGGCGTATTTCTGGAACACGTCGATGAACAGGCCGCCGATGATCTTGCGCTTGGTTTCGGGATCGGACACGCCGTCCAGCTTGCCAAGGAACAGCTCGCTTTCATCTGCGTGGATGAGCGGCAGGTTGTAATGTTCGCGGAACATGGTGACGACCTCGGTCGCCTCGTTCATGCGCAGCAACCCGTGGTCGACAAAGACGCAAGTGAGCTGATCGCCGATCGCCTCGTGCAGCAGAACGGCGGCCACGGAGCTGTCAACGCCGCCGGACAGCGCGCAGATGACTTTCGCATCGCCCACCTGCTGCTGGATCTTGCGGATCGCTTCCTCGCGGTAGGCACCCATCGTCCAGTCGCCGGTAAAGCCTGCGTCTTTCACGAAATTCTCATACAGCGTCTTGCCGTTGGGCGTGTGGTGCACCTCGGGGTGGAACTGCGCGGCGTAAAAGCGACGGTCCAGATCCGCAGTGACGGCAAAGGGGGCACCAGGCGAGGTGGCATAGACCTGAAAGCCAGGGGCGAGATCGGCGACGTGATCGCCATGGCTCATCCAGACTTGTTCGCGGCCCGATCCGTCCATGAACCAGCCTTGCAACAGGTCGATCCGGTCAGGTTCCGGGGTGACATAGGCGCGGCCAAATTCGCTGGTGCCTTCGCCGCCGATGACACGGCCGCCAAGATCCTGCATCATCACCTGCTGGCCATAGCAGATGCCAAGGATCGGCACGCCGAGGTCATAGACCGATTTCGGCGGGCGCGGGCTGCCTTCGCGGGTGACCGAATCCGGCCCGCCCGAGAAAATCACGGCCTTGGGCGCAAATTCGCGCAGAAAGGCATCGGTGACGTTCTGATAGGGGTGGATTTCGCAATAGACATTCAGCTCTCGCAGGCGGCGCGCAATCAGCTGCGTTACCTGGGATCCGAAGTCGATGATAAGGAGGCGGTCATGCGATATCTGGCTCATGCGCCAAGCTCGTAGCCCTTTGACGCAAGCGAGGCAAGAGCGTGGATCGCGGATCTTGTGATTGCGTTCAGAACCGCGCGCCTAACCCATGGAACTGGCTTGTTCGGTGCCCCGGATCGCGCCGCGCCGGCTGTCCAGCCGGGCGCTCCAAATCGCGATACCCGCCCAGGTCACGACATAGACAATGCCGGTCAATATGACCAATTCGCCGGGTAATGGACCGACATCGGCGCGTTGAATCACCTGAGATACGGACTCTGCGGGCGTTGGATGCACCACGAGTTTGCCTGTATAGGCCAGCGCCTGGATCAACAGGATCCACAGATAGTTGCGCCGGATCCGCCGACCGACGGCAACCATCGATGAGACATGATAGCGCGGGCGCAGATAGTCATTTGCCAGGACCTTCTGCCAATCCTCCTCCAGATGCAGATCCCCGTCGGCCAGCATCGGCGCGTAGAAATGCACCTCCATCCAGCGGGCACGGGCGCGCCAGACGTTGAAATAGCGATAGCGCCGGGCCTCCAGCATCAGGAACAGGATGATCAGAACGCCGACCAGAACAAGCGGCAGCGGCGATGCTTCGGGCGCGGCGTAAGAGATTGACAGCGCAACGCCCAATGTGACGACGGCCCAGTTGGTCGTGGTGTCCAGCCGGGTGCGCCAGATCGTGCTGCGATACACCTCGCCACGATAAAGATGTGCGACCGCGGTGATTTCTGACGATGTCAGGGTTTTGCGTTCCTGCGCCGGTTCCGAAATTGCTGCACCCTCCTGATTTCAAGGCATTCTGCCGCTTTTTCAGGCATGATGCAGTCTGCCTGTCGCGAGGTCAAAGAAAACCGGGCAAAGCTTGGGGGTGTGTCAGGAAAGGGGATGAATGTCGTTTTCGCCCCACAACTGCCGGAAACCGGAAAAACACTTGTGAGGCCGCGCGGTAAGACCCTTGGACAGACGGGTCCGTGTTGGGCCGGAACGGCAATTTACGAGGGCGGGATATGGTTGAAGCAGCAGGTCGCAGGCGTGCACGGGGCGGTGGCGGTGCCGCGCGCAGGGCAGAACGCACCGCCGTCAGCGTTGAAACCGCCCGCTACATCGAACGGAACATCCCGAATTTCGAGGTTCTGACCACCGAAGCCCTGGAGATCATCGAGCATAACGCCGAAACGGTGCTGGAAGAAATCGGCGTCAACTTCGTCAACAATCCCGACGCGCTGGAGCTTTGGCGCGAGGCGGGGGCCGATATTGATGGCGAACGTGTGCGCATTCCGCGTGGCCTTGCCCGTCAGCTTTGCAGCACCGCGCCGAAAAGCTACACCCAGCACGCCCGCAACCCGGAGCGTAATGTCGAGATCGGAGGCAAATCGCTGGTGCTGGCACCGGTTTACGGCCCGCCCTTCGTGCGCGATGTCGCGGGTGGTCGCCGCTATGCCACGATGGAGGATTTCCGCAAATTCGTGAAACTGGGCTACATGTCGAAATGGCTGCACCATTCCGGCGGCACGGTTTGCGAACCGACGGACATTCCCGTCAACAAGCGCCATCTGGACATGCTGCAAGCCCACATGACCCTGTCGGACAAGCCCTTCATGGGGTCCGTCACCGAACCCAGCCGCGCGCAGGATTCGGTGGAGATGTGCGAAATTCTGTTCGGCAAGGATTTCGTGCAGGAAAACACGGTGATGACCTCGCTCATCAACATCAATTCGCCGCTGACTTTCGACGATGTGATGATGGGCGCGCTGGAGGTTTATGCCCGCAACAATCAGGCCGCGATCCTGTCGCCCTTTATCGTGGGCGGGGCGATGGCACCGGTGTCGGTGGCGGGCACGCTGACGCAGGTGTTGGCCGAAGTGCTGGCGGGGATCGCCTATAGCCAGCTGATCCGCAAAGGCGCGCCGGTGATTTTCGGCGCTTTCGTGACGTCGATCGACATGAATTCCGGTGCGCCCACATTCGGCACGCCCGAGGCCAGCCACATCACCTATGGTGCCGGACAGCTTGCGCGGCGACTGGGGCTGCCATTCCGGTCTGCCGGATCGTTCTGCGGATCGAAACTGCCGGATGCGCAGGCGGCCTATGAGACGGCGAACAGCTTGAACATGGGCCTGCTGTCGGGCGTCAACTTCATGCTGCATGCCTGCGGGTGGCTTGAAGGCGGATTGGTGTCGAGCTTCGAGAAATTCGTGATGGATGCCGATCAGCTGGGCGCGCTGCACAAGTTCTCGCAGGGCGTTACTGTTGGCGAGGAAGCGCTGGCGCTGGATGCGATCCGCGAGGTCGGGCCGGGCGGACATTACCTTGGCTGCGCGCATACGCAGGCGCATTTCAAGACCGCCTTCTGGCGGTCCGAGACCTTCGATTACAAGCCGTTCGAGACCTGGGACGAAGAGGGGGCGCGCGATTCAGAAACGCTGGCCGCCTTGCGGGTCGAAAAGCTGTTGCACGATTATCAGCAGCCCGCGCTTGACCCGGCGATCAACGAGGCGCTGAACGCCTATGTCGTTGAAAAGAAGGCGTCGATGCCGGACGCCTTCATGTAGGTTCCGCTCAGGTCTGGCCGGCGCTGCGCAGCACGCTGGCCTCGCCCATCATCGCCACCAGCAATTCGACATGGCGGGCGATGGAATAGCCTGCATCATTGGCCTCGCGGCGGGCGTTCAGCTCTGCCTCTATCTCCATCAGGCGCATGAGGGCAGGCCCGGTACGCGGCAATGCGCCATATCCCAGAAGTCGTGGAAGATGCGCGGTGCGTTGGTAATCCTGCGCACCGATTCGCGCTGCCCGGATCAACAGGCGAGGGCGTTTGAGCGCGTGCAGAAGGCTGAGAATGTCTTGCATGGCGTCGGTCCTTTTCTCCAAATCCACGGAAACCATGGCACAGCTTTTTCGGGTGTTGCGAAGGGTGCGCCTTTACCGAACGCTTGGTTCAGCGGCATTTATACTTTGGAAACAATGATGGTGAATTCATGACTATGTTAACGAAGCAGCAATAAATACCCGCATAGGTTGTGAAAAATTTGACTCAAATGATCTGGATACCGGCCACGGAAATCCAGACGGGTAACGGCAATGCGAGGAAAGTCATGCGTTTGAACGTAGAGACAAGCACTGCGGACGGGTATCCCGGATGGGTTCCTGATGCCGCACGCAACTATCTGCACCATATCGAAGAGGGCATAAGCATCAGACAGCTGGCTCGGGAAACAGGGTGTCATGCCTCGACGGTTCTGCGGCAGGTCCGCAAGGTCGAGACGCTGCGCGACGACCCATTGGTCGATGCCGCCTTGCGAAAGCTTGGCCAGCATCACATCCCGAAATCGACCATCTCGTCAGACAAGGACCGTCCAAACATGAGCAATTTACCGACAGACCCCCACATGGCGCCCGACGACAAGACGCTGGAGCGCGAAGCCATGCGCATTCTGCGCCGGCTCTGTGAAACCGGGGCGGTTCTTGCGGTTGCGGCCGAGATGGACAAGGCCGTTGTCGTCCGCGACACCGGCGATGGCACATCGACCCGGACTGCGGTTGTGGATAGCGGGATCGCTCAGGCGATGGCGCTGAAGGACTGGATCATCTGCCGAGACCCTGCGCGGATCTCGCGCTACCAGATCACGGCTGCGGGGCGGGCAGAGCTGAACCGGTTGATCGCGGCCAGTGAAAATTCGGCGAGGGGGTTTGCTGAAGCGCAGGCGGGGTTTGACGGGGCACCTGTTTCGCAAGAAGCCGAAGGCGATCGCCGCAGCAAGCGTATGCGATATTCGCTGGCCGAGTCGCCGCTGACCGCGCTTGCGCGTCGGCGCGATCATGACGGGCAGCCCTTCCTGTCGGAAAAACTGGTCTCGGCCGGGGAACGGTTGCGCGAGGATTTTGAGCTTGCCCAGATGGGGCCTCGGGTCGCACAGAACTGGGACAGTTTTCTGACAGCGGGCGCGCGGGGAAGCGGCGAGGGCGCAGATCTGCGGGGATATGGTCCGACTGCGGCGCGGGACCGAGTCGCGGCCGCCCTGTCTGATCTTGGGCCGGGTCTTAGCGATGTCGTTCTGCGGTGTTGTTGCTATCTGGAAGGCATGGAATCGGCCGAAAAGCGGATGGGCTGGTCGGCGCGGTCCGGCAAGATCGTGTTGCGAATAGCGCTGCAACGGCTGCGTCGGCACTATGACGAAGTGCTGGGGGCAGGGGGTGGCCTGATCGGATAAGCGCCAAACATGCAAACGCCGCTGCTCCGATCGGGGCAGCGGCGTTTTTCGTTCTGCAACTGTTCGTATCCGGGTATTGCGGATTATTCGGCAGCGATTCCCGCCGCTTCCTTTTGAAGATATTCCAGCAGGTTTTCCGGGCTGGACACGCCGTAAGGGTCTTCGGCGTGATTGTCGGATATGCCGGGCTCTTCGAACCAGGCTTCGACCTTGCCGTCCTTGACAATCGCGGCATAGCGCCAGCTGCGCATACCGAAGCCCAGGTTGGACTTTTCGACAAGCATGCCCATCTTGCGGGTAAATTCGCCGGACCCGTCAGGGATGACCTTCACGGTTTTCAATCCCTGGTTTTCGGCCCATTTATTCATCACGAAACTGTCGTTCACCGAAAGACAGTAAATCTCGTCAATGCCGAAATCTGCGAAAGTTTCGGCGTTGTTCTCGAATCCGGGCAGTTGATAGGTCGAACATGTCGGCGTGAACGCGCCAGGCAGCGAGAAAAGCACAACGCGTTTGCCTGCAAAATAGTCGGCAGTGGTCATATCCTGCCAGCGAAACGGGTTCGGACCGTCAACCGACTCATCCCGAATGCGTGTCCGGAAGGTCACTTGCGGAAGGGGAAGGCCTGCTTTCATCGGAACTCTCCTGATCGTCCAAGTAAAGAATCAGACAAGGACTAACGCGGATCGAGGACCGACCTCAATCGAGAAATGCTGCAATCGCAGCATAGCAGGATTGCATGGCCGTCAGACCTGCGGAAAAGCGTTGAGATGCTGTGGCCAACGCGGATGCAAAACAGTGTGCAAGCGTTTTTTTTCCTTAATTCTCAACGTAAAAATGCAGGGGGCACTCGTTAAAACAAAGGCGTGACTGCATGGCAGCCATGCGGGACTGGTACTACCCCCTGCAAATACATATGCTAAGCGAAGCCCTAAACAGCTTCGCGGGGAATAAAACGTGCGAGATCTCAATATCCCAGCCGAACGGCATCCGGAAAAAGCGCATCGTCCGGATAATGCCCAGCCCAAGAAACCGTCCTGGATCCGGGTCAAGGCTCCGGGCGGCAAAGGTTATGCCGACACTCAGAAGATCATGCGCGAGCATGGGCTTGTCACTGTCTGTGAAGAGGCCGGATGTCCGAATGTAGGCGAATGCTGGTCGCAAGGTCACGCCACGATGATGATCATGGGCGAGATCTGTACCCGAGGCTGCACGTTCTGCAATATTGCCACCGGGCGACCCGATACGCTTGATGTGTTCGAGCCGGGCAAGGTCGCGGATGCCGTGCAGAAGCTGGGGTTGAATCACGTTGTCATCACCTCGGTCGATCGCGATGACCTGAAAGATGGCGGGGCAGAGCATTTCGCCCAGACGATTCGCGCCATTCGGCACCGCAGCCCCAGCACCACGATTGAAATTCTGACGCCGGATTTCCTGAAATGCGCGCCGTCGGTTCTGGAAACGGTCGTTGCCGCCAAGCCTGATGTGTTCAACCACAACCTTGAAACCGTGCCGGGCCTTTATCCCCAAGTCCGCCCCGGTGCGCGGTACTTCCATTCACTGCGGCTGTTGCAGCGGGTCAAAGAGCTTGATCCGACGATGTTCACCAAATCGGGCATCATGGTTGGTCTGGGCGAGGATCGTCAGGCGGTCTTGCAGGTGATGGACGACATGCGCGCTGCAGACATCGATTTCCTGACCATCGGGCAATATTTGCAGCCAACACCGAAACACCACGCGGTTGACCGGTTCGTGCATCCGGACGAATTTGCCGCCTACGAGAAATCCGCCTATGGCAAAGGCTTCCTGATGGTCTCGGCGACGCCGCTGACGCGGTCATCCTACCATGCGGGCGATGATTTTGCGCGGCTACAGACAGCGCGCAATGCAAAGCTGAACCGCGCCTGAGCTACGCACGGATGCAACAGAAACGGCGCCCGCGATGATCGCGGCACCGTTTTTTGTTTTGCGATGCCAGTTTACTCTGACGGTTGCTCGGGCACGGATTTGAGATAGGCAGCAATTGCCTGTCTGTCGCCTTCGGTCAGTTCCGCCATGTTGTCCACTACCGCCACCATATGCCCGCCGACACTGTCGAAATCGGGGGTAAACCCGGTTTCAAGGTAATAGGTGATTTCACCTTCGGTCCATTTGAAGCCACCGGGGGCGATTCCGGGCGTGCGGCCTTTGCCGGACGGGTTCGGTGCCCCGGCCAGCCAGCGGGTCGTGTCCATCCCCCCCAGCATGTTGCGCGGGGTGTGGCATTCGCCGCAATGGGCCAGCGTCTCGACCAGATAACGGCCGCGAGTCACTTGCTCTGACGGGGCATTTTTCAGCACCCAGTTGTCATCCATAAACAGCAGCTTCCAGCCACCCAAAGCGCGCCGAATATTGAACGGGAAGCCCACATCATGCGGCTGGCTTGCTGTGTCCGAGGCGGGCAGGGTCTTCATATAGGCCCAGAGATCGGCAAGATCCTGCTTTTCCATCTTGGCATAAGCGCCGTAAGGGAAGGCGGGGTAGTAATGCTGGCCCTCGGGCGAAACGCCTTGCGTCACCGCACTGGCGAACTGGGCTGCTGTCCAGTCGCCGATCCCCTCGGTCGGATCGGGCGAGATGTTCGGCGCAATGAACGTGCCGAAATCCGACGGGAATTTCTGCCCGCCCGCAAGCACCAGCTTGTCATCGCCCTTGGCGTCCGGGGCGGCGTGACAAGAGGCGCAGCCTGCCGCCGTGAACACATATTGGCCGTTTTCGGTATTTCCTTCGACACCGGCCAGCGCATCTTCGTCCAGCGGAACGGCACGGGTCATCCAGAACGCGAAACCGGCCGCGATAAGCGCGGCCAGCAGCAAAAACCTAAAGAAGCGACGTATCAAATCGTATCCTAATCGTCGGACTGTTGATACTTTTCATGGCAGGCCTTGCAGGCATCGCCAAGCCCGCCCATCGCCGGGCCAAGCGCATCCTTGCCGGTGCCTGCGACAGACTGCATGTCGTTCGCAGCGGTGACAAAGGCATCCCACTTGGTCATGAAGTCGGCATTGTCTTCCCAGATTGCCGGCAGCGCTTTGGTGCCCTCGCGATCAGCATTCGACGTGCCTTCGATCCACAAGGTCGGCTGGTGGATCATCGCAACCCCTGCCAGCGAGTCAGCGGCGTTTTGCGCAGCTTCGGCATCGTAGTCGATTTTGCCCTGCGCCATGCCACCCAAGACACCCAGGTTCAGCGCAATGACACGCATCTGACCCTGTCGTGCCTTGACCTGAGCCGATCCGTCATTCTGGGCAAGCGCGGCCGATCCCGCAAGAACGCCTGCAATCACTGTAGCGGTAACGATATTCTTCATATGTCGGGCTCCTTGAAACTGCGAACTATGGTTTGAGGCTAATGTAGTTTCGTACGACCGCAACAATATTCTTGCAAAGATGGAGATGGAACCGCCACTGATGCGTGCACAAATTCGTGACCTTCGGCGCTTTGCGCGGCGTGTTGGCGGGGCGGGCGGTATGGGTGAAATTCACGCGACCGTTCTGCGCGGAGCCCGGCGCTTAACGCATGATGCGCCGGGGGATGCGTTCCGGGGTCAGGGCCTCTGGCCAGCCGAAGAAATGCTCGATTCCCCACAGCACGATTGCGGCGACAAGCACGATGCCCACGATGATCTGAAGCCGCCGCCCCGGTGGCCTGCGCGCCCATCGGGTCAGCCGCAGCAGCCAGATCGGGTTCATCTCAGCCGTCGTCCTGAGTAAAGCGGACCTTGCCGATGAAGGGCAGGTTGCGATTGCGTTGCGCGAAATCAATCCCGTAGCCCACGACAAATTCATCCGGGATCTCGAACCCGATCCAGTCGGACCTGAAATCAACCTCGCGCCGCGAAGGTTTGTCGAGAAGCGCGATGGTGCGCAACCTGGCGGGGTTTCGGGACCGCAACATGCCCGAAACATGGTTAAGCGTATGCCCGGTATCGACAATATCTTCGACCACCAGCACGTCGCGGGCTTCAATAGCGCCGCGCAAGTCTTTGAGAATACGGACTTCGCGGCTGGATTGCATCGCGTCACCGTAAGAGGACGCCTCAAGGAAATCGACTTCGATGGGCAGGTTCAATTCGCGCACGAGGTCGGCGATAAAAACGAACGATCCCCGCAAAAGACCCACGACAACCAGCTTGTCGGTATCGGCAAATTCGTGACGAATCTCACCCGCCAATTCCTCGATCCGCGCGGCAATCGCCTTGGCAGAGATCATCTCGTCGATGACATATGGACGCTCTGGCATGATATCCCCTTGATTTTTCCGCGCCACAATACGACATGCACCGCCACTGTCACGACCCAAACCGGAGCGACATGCCGACCCATAGTGAAACCCGCAGGCTGCCTTATACCGCCCAGCAGATGTACGATCTGGTGGCCGATGTGGCGTCCTATCCTGAATTTCTGCCCTGGTGTGCCGCGGCGCGCATCCGGTCGCGAAACGACATCGGCGGCGGTGCCGAAGAGATGCTGGCCGATCTGGTGATCAGCTTCAAGGTGTTCCGCGAACGGTTCGGCAGCCGCGTCGTCCTTTATCCCGAGGACATGAAGATAGACACCGAATATCTGGACGGGCCGTTCCGCTATATGAAATCCAACTGGGCGTTTGCCGATGCCGAAGGCGGCTGTGACGTGACATTCCATGTGGATTTCGAGTTCAAGAACGCGGTGCTTCAGAAAATAATCGGTGTGGTGTTCAATGAAGCGATGCAGCGCATCGTTCGCGCCTTTGAGCGACGCGCCGCGGCCCTTTACGGCTGACGCCTGTTCCGTTTGCGGCGTTTACGACAACCTGTTCTGTTAACCATTATGAACGGAACTTGGCTATCTGCCCCGATTTCGTCTCATTTCGACGCAAAAATAAACGTGTTCGAAACGATTTCAGGAGACAGAGGCAGATGCAACTTACGCAGAGTCTATTTGGTTCGGGAACGGGTTTGAACCCGTCCATCGGTCCAGGTGGCGCGGCACCGCCAGCCGAAGAAACGGCTCAGTCCGGCGGACCACCCGCCATCAGCGAAAGCTCCGATAGCGACAACACGGACGCAAGCACGGGGGGCGGCGGGACAGGAACGACCAACGGCTATGCAGGACAGGCGACGTTTCCGCCGGCTTCCGGCGGGTCAAATGGCGACGAGGCAACGGGCAACGACCCCATTATCAGTTCGAGGACAGACCGTTCCGAACTGCAACCAACCGGGCTGGAGATTGCGCAACCGGACGAGCGTCCTGCCGATCAGACACAGCTGAGCCGGGCGCGTGCTCAGGCGCTTCGGGCGCAGGTCGATGCGCAGCAGCAGGCAATGATCGAATCTATCGGCAATGCTCCAAAGACGATCGTCCTCACCCCCACTGAAGAGGACCAGTCGAATCACGGCGCATCAGCACTGAGCGCCGCGGCAGAGCGTGGCTATGCCCAGATCCAACAGGATCAGCCGCAAGCCGAACAGCGATTCGAAGCCTGGACCTGATGCTTGTCGGGCAAGATGTCGCGCCGCTCCGGGTCCGTCGGGTGGTGCCTGACATGTCATGGTGGTCAGGCATGCAAGGGCGTTCATTACCGCCAAAGCACGGCTTGAGCCTAGGCTGCCTGGATGGCTTTGAGGATCAGCGACAGCGCGTGATCACGCGCGGCTGCGCGGACCTCGGCCCGGCCCGGCGCACCGTATTCGATGGTTTCGACAAAGCTATCCGTTGCGGTCACGGTGGCAAAGCACACGCGCCCTTCAGGCTTGAACTCTGACCCGCCCGGCCCGGCAATGCCCGAGATGGCGACCGCTATATCCGCATGTGCGGCGTTGCGGGCACCAAGCGCCATTTCCTGCGCCACGGGTTCTGAAACCGCGCCAAAGCTGTCCAGCGTTTGCGCCCGCACAGCCAACATGTCTTGCTTTGCAAGGTTGGAATAGGTCACGAAGCCACGTTCGAATATCGCCGATGATCCGGCGATATCGGTGATCGCGGCGGCAACCATCCCGCCGGTACAGCTTTCGGCGGTGGTGATTGTCAGGCCTTTGTTGGCAGCCTGCTGCAAGATTTTCTCAGCAAGGGTCACATCAGAAACCCATGCGCCAGGGCTGCCAGCGCGATCGTGGCGATTGCGGCGAAGATCCCGGCAACCACATCGTCCAGCATGACCCCCATCGCGTCGTTGCGCCGGTCGGCCCAGCCAATGGGGCCGGGTTTCCAGATGTCGAACAGGCGAAACAGTACAAAAGCGGCGATCCAGCCGGGCCAAAGCCGCAAGACGTCCACCCCCATCATGCCCGCACCGTAAGCGACAGGCATCAGGGCAATCCACTGACCTGCGACCTCGTCGATCACGATCTCTGACGGGTCATGATTGGCGGCACCGCGCGTCTCGACCTTGGTCGCGCGGTATCCGGCCCAGAAAACCAGCACCGTGGCCAAAGCCAACCCCCAGAATCCCGTCAGTTGAATGATGGCCCAGGCAACCGGCAGCGCGGCAAGCGAGCCCCATGTGCCGGGGGCAGGGCGCATGTGGCCGATGCCGAAGAAGGTGGCGATCATATGGTTCATGTTTTCACCAGTGTTGCGGTTGCAAGGGCGGCGATGCCTTCTTCGCGACCGGTAAAGCCAAGTTGTTCGCTTGTCGTGGCCTTGACCGAAACGCGCGATGCCTCGATCCGCAAGAGATCGGCCATCACCGTCTGCATGGTCGGCGCGTGTGGGCCAATCTTTGGCCGCTCGCAAATCAACGTGCAGTCGATATTCGAGATCGCAAAACCGTGTTCGCCCGCAAGATCGACGGCATGGCGCAGAAAGATGGCGCTGTCCGCGCCTTTCCATTGCGGGTCCGAGGGTGGGAAGTGACGACCAATATCGCCCATTGCCAGTGCGCCATAAATTGCATCGGTGACCGCATGCATGCCCACATCGGCATCGGAATGGCCCAGAAGGCCGCGATCATGGGGCACTTGCACGCCGCAAAGCGTGACGTGATCGCCAGCGCCGAAGCGATGCACGTCGAACCCGTTCCCCAGTCTGATATCCATTTGACCTACCAACAGTTTTTCGGCCCGGACGAAATCTCCGGGGGTTGTGATCTTCAGATTGTCGTCCGAGCCGGGTAGGATGGCAACCTGCAATCCGGCGGCGCGGGCAACTTCGACATCATCGGCGGCGGGCGTTTTCCGTGCGGCATGGGCGTCCCGGATCGCGGCATAGTGAAAGCCCTGCGGCGTTTGCGCCCGGAAGAGTCCGTCGCGCGGCTGTGCCCCGGTGACGACCCCCCCTGCGCCCGTCCAAAGCGCATCGCTGACCGCCAATGCCGGGGCCGCACCGGGGGCTGTCTCCAGCGCGCGACAGACTTCGGCAATCAGGGTTTGTCGCACGCATGGGCGCGCCACATCGTGAATAAGCACGCGGTCCGGCGGCGCGTACGCAAGAGCGTCCAGCCCGGCACGCACCGACGCGGCCCGGTCGGCACCGCCGACGACCAGCATCGCGCCCTCCGCTTCGGGCAGGCTTCGGGCGCGGGGCATATCGTCCTCATGCACGACCAGCACGATCTCATCTATATCGGGGGCATCTGCAAAAGCTCGAAGAGTCCAACCCGCGACGCTGCGCCCGGCAATGGTCTGCCATTGCTTGGGCAGCGGGCCACCCGCCCGGACGCCGCGGCCGGCGGCAACGATGATTGCGGCTGTGCGCATCGCAGCCCCCCTTTTTTAAAGTTGCGCCTGTCTAGGCCTTGGCCCTGCGCTGTGCAATGATCCCGGACGTTTTGCACAAAAAATGGGCAGTGGCGCGTTCGCTGAGCCGAAAGACGGCCTCGGAGATTGCAGTAAGAGCGAGGCTGGGCTACCCCAAGATCGACTGCATAAGGATTAGGCAAGTGTCCATCAAACTGGCAGAAATCACCGTCAATCCGCCGATACTGCTCGCGCCCATGGCGGGAATCACGGATTTGCCGTTCCGAGAACTGGTTTCAGGTTTCGGAGCGGGTCTGGTGGTCAGTGAAATGGTGGCAAGCCAGGAAATGGTGCAGGCAAGGCCCGGCGTGCGCGAAAAAGCAGAGCTTGGTTTCGGCCGCGCCAATACGTCGGTGCAACTGGCGGGCCGCGATGCCTATTGGATGGCAGAGGCTGCCCGCATGGTCGCGGCCAACGGCGCGCGTGTCATCGACATCAATATGGGCTGCCCGGCAAAGAAGGTGGTCGGCGGCTATTCCGGTTCGGCGCTGATGCGCGACCCGGATCACGCGCTGCGTCTGATCGAGGCGGTGGTAGGGGCAGTTAACCTTCCGGTGACGTTGAAAATGCGCTTGGGCTGGGACAGCGACTGTCTGAATGCGCCGGATATTGCCCGAAAGGCAGAGGGCGCGGGCGTGCAGATGATTACCGTGCATGGCCGCACGCGGTGTCAGTTTTACAATGGCCGCGCCGATTGGGCTGCGATCCGCGCAGTCAAGCAGGCCGTGGCGATCCCGGTGATTGCAAATGGTGATATTGTGAATATTGCAACTGCCCGGCAGGCAAGGGCGCAATCGGGTGCCGACGGGGTGATGATCGGACGCGGCGCGCAGGGTCAGCCATGGCTGCTGGCACAGGTTGCATCTGCGCTGCACGGGCATCCCGCGCCACAAATCCCGCATGGATCGGCACTGGTCGCCTTGGTCGCGGGGCATTACGAGGCAATGCTGTCCTTCTACGGCGAAGATCTTGGTCTGCGTGTCTCGCGCAAGCATCTGGGCTGGTACATGGATGTGGCCGGAACCGCGGCACCGATGCGGCGTCGCATCCTGACCGCCAAAACCCCCGCAGAGGTGTTGGACAGGCTGGAGCCGGCCTTGCTGTACGGGCAGGGGGTCGCCGCAGCATGACCCCCGAGTTGAGCAATGCGATCTGGTCCTCGTTGCCCGTCCCGGCAATCCTGATCGACGAGGATGAGAATATTGCCGATCTCAACCCCGCCGCCGAAGGGTTTATGAACAATTCGTCCAAATCGCTGGCCGGACAGCCGATCTGGGACAGGCTGATGATCGACGCGCCGCTGGAAGACAGTATCGAACGGGCGCGCAGGAACGGCACCCCGCTTTTCGTCAATGATGTCGATGTGGGACCGGGCAACCGTGCACCCTTGCAGTGTAATCTGTCGCTTGCGCCCGTGGCGGGCAGGCCGGGCTGGATGATGATGCTGATTTCGCCGCGCGAGCTGGCCGGACGGATGACGCAAAGTCATTCGGTGAAATCCGCGGCGAAATCCGCCATCGGCATGGCCGAGATGCTGGCCCATGAAATCAAGAACCCGCTGGCGGGCATCACCGGTGCCGCGCAGCTTCTTAGCATGAACCTCGCACCGGAAGACCTTGAACTTACAGACCTTATTGTCGAAGAAAGCCGAAGGATCGTAAAGCTGCTTGAACAGGTCGAGCAATTCGGAAACCTGTCGCCGCCGGAACGCCGCGATGTGAATATCCACGATGTTCTGGATCGCGCCCGTCGTTCTGCCTTGCTGGGGTTTGGCGCGCAGATGCGGATCGTCGAGGATTACGACCCGTCCCTGCCGATGGCCTGCGGCGATCCGGACCAATTGTTGCAAGTGATTTTGAACCTGCTGAAAAACGCAGCGCAGGCCGCAGGGCCGAAGGGCGGCACGATCCGCCTTCGCAGTTTTTATGAACACAGCTTTCGTCTGCGCCGGTCGAATGGGTCAGGGCAGGCGCTGCCGCTGCAAATCGAAATCACGGATGATGGTCCCGGCCTGCCGGACAACATCAAGGGCGACATTTTCGATCCTTTCGTTTCGGGCCGCGAGAACGGCACCGGGCTGGGATTGGCGCTGGTGAACAAGATCATCTCTGACCATGACGGGTGGATATCGGTCACCTCAGTGCCTGGTCGCACCGTTTTTCAAATCTCGCTTCCGCGAGCCGCGCGGGAACTCAAGGAGAAAGATTGATGGATGGCACGGTTCTGGTCGCCGATGACGACCGCACGATCCGAACGGTTCTGACCCAGGCGCTGACGCGTGCCGGATGCAAGGTCCACGCGACCAGCTCGCTGACCACGCTGATGCGATGGGTGGCAGAGGGCAAGGGCGACGTGGTGATCTCGGATGTGATGATGCCTGACGGGAACGGGCTGGAGATGCTGCCCCGGATTGCGCAGGACCGGCCCGGATTGCCGGTGATCGTGATCTCGGCGCAGAACACCATCATGACGGCGATTCAGGCGGCCGAGGCCGAGGCCTATGATTACCTGCCCAAACCGTTTGACCTGCCGGACCTGATGAAGCGCACCGCGCGGGCGCTGGAAAGCAGACGCCATGTGCCGCAGGCATCGCGGTCTGATGATCTGACGGATACGCCGGACGATCTTCCGCTGGTTGGCAAGACCGCGGCGATGCAGGCGCTTTACCGGTTGGTCGCGCGGGTGATGAACACCGATCTGTCAGTTCTGATCTGCGGGGAAAGCGGCACCGGAAAAAGCCTGATCGCGCGGGCGGTTCATGATTTTTCCGACCGTCGCACATTGCCTTTCGTGACGGTGGCTGCGGCCGATTTGCAAGAGCTTGAAGGCCCGATGCGCGTTCTGGCGCGGGTCAAGGGCGGCACGCTTCTGATCGACGAGATCGCCAATCTCGACGATGAGATGCAGGCGCGGCTTGTCCGCATGATGGATGCCCCCGGCGATCATGTCCCGCGTTTCATGGCCACCAGTCAAAGCGATCTGGCAGTCGCGATGGAAGAGGGCCGTGTGCGTCCAGATCTGTATTACCGGCTGTGCGGGGCAACGCTGACTGTGCCCGCGTTGCGTGAACGTGTGGACGATATTGCGCTGTTGACCGAACATTTCCTGTCCCGTGAAGAACGCGACGGTGCCCCGAAGCGATGGCTGTCGCGCGAAGCCGAAGAGCTGTTCCGCGCCTATAGCTGGCCGGGCAATGTGCGGCAGTTGGAAAACGCCGTGCGTCGGCTGGGACTGACCAGCCGCTCGGACGAGATCAGCCGGACAGAGGTAGAGACGGTGCTGGGCAATCAGCCCGAAATGGGCCCGGTTCTGCGCGGCGGCAGCGATGTCGAAAAGCTTTCGGCCAGCGTGGCGCGGCACTTGCGGCGCTATTTTGATCTGCACGACAACATGCTGCCGCCGCCGGGCCTGTATTCGCGCATTCTGCGCGAAATAGAGGCACCGCTGATCGAGATTGCCTTGGATGCGACGGGTGGAAATCAGGCCAAATGTGCCGATCTTCTGGGGATCAACCGCAATACGTTGCGCAAGAAAATCACCGATCTGGATATTAGCGTGACACGGCGCCGCAAGTTGATGTAAAAGGGCAACATAACAGTGGCCCCGGTGCTTCGGTTCCGGAAAGGACCACTAGATATGGCGGTTGGCTGCCTTGGGCAGCACATCAAGAAGAGGGCGACCTGTGGCCTTAAAGGCACGAGCCTTGACCTGGACCCGGTTCAACCGGCTGCGGCGACAACGCCGTTTCCAGAACGCGGCAACGTTGGGGCTGGTCTTGCTGGGGCCGGTGCTGGCGGCGGCGACATTTGCGATTCTCGGGCCGCTGGATCAGGGGGCGGCATCCATGCCGTTGCGGCTGATCCTGCTTGCGGATTTTGTCTATGTCCTGCTTGTTGCGGCATTGGTGTTGCAGCGCGTGGCGCGCATGGTGTCGGCGCGGCGGGCCAAATCTGCGGGCTCGCGGCTTCATCTCAGGCTGACTGGCGTGTTCGCGCTGATGGCCTTGTTGCCGACGGTGACTGTTGCGGTCTTTGCGGTGCTGACGATCAATATCGGGCTGGAGGCATGGTTTTCGGACCGGGTGCGCGCCGTTGTCGGGGCTTCGCTCGAGGCGGCGGAATCCTATGAGGCCGAGCATCGCGAAGGGCTGACCCAGGATGCCCAGGCACTGGCGGCTTTCATCGATGCCAACCGGCGCGCGACATTCGCGATGAATGACGGCGAAGTCCGGCAGGTCTTGGGAACGGGACAAAGCCAGATCCAGCGCGGGCTGCGCGAGGCTTATGTGATCGACAGTGCCGGCGAAGTCCGCGCACGCGGCGAACGGTCTTACCTTTTCGACTATGAACAACCGACGTCTGGCCGTATCGCAGAGGCGCGAGAGCAAGGCGTCGCGCTGATCCCCGACTGGGACAATAACGAGTTTCGCGCCTTGGTGCCGCTGAACGCGTTTGTCGACAGGTTTCTTTATGTCAGCCGCGAGGTCGATGGCGCAATTCTCAACCTGTTGGACGAAACACAGCAAACCGCGCGTTTCTATCAGCAACAGGAAAGCGAGCGCGGACGGCGTCTGTTTGATTTCGCGATGCTGTATCTTGGTTTTGCGATGTTGCTGATCCTTGCCGCCGTCTGGCTGGGCATGTGGTTTGCCGAACGGCTGTCGCGTCCGGTGGGGCGTCTGGCCGGTGCGGCACAGCAGGTGGGTTCCGGCGATCTGGACGTGCAGGTTGTCGAGGAAGACGGCGATGACGAGATCGCCATGCTGGGGCGCTACTTCAACCAGATGACCCGGCAATTGAAGGGCCAGCGCAACACATTGCTGGACAATACCCGCCAGATCGAGCGTCGCCAGCGCCTGTTCGATTCCGTGCTGACCTCTGTCACATCGGGTGTTGTCGGGCTGGACGAGGGCGGGCGTGTGACCTTCGTCAACCGCTCTGCCGAACGCCTTCTTGCCTGGAGCGCGGACCAGCAGTCGATGCCCATTTCCGTGTCGGTCCCGGAGTTCGGTCCGGTCTTTGAGAAGCTGCGGAATGGTGGCAACGAGACCCTGCAAGAAGAGGTAAAGGTCAGCCGGGAAGGGCGACTGGAACATCTGCTGGTGCGAATGTCCAACCGCCGCCGCGCGAATGGCAGTCTTGAAGGCTTCGTGGTGGCCTTTGATGACGTGACCACGCTGGTCAGCGCGCAGCGGATGGCGGCATGGGGGGATGTGGCGCGCCGTATCGCGCATGAAATCAAGAACCCGCTCACACCGATCCAGCTGTCGGCCGAACGCATCAAACGCAAGTTTCGCCGCCAGTTGGATGAGGAATCGGGTGAAAGCCTTGACCAGTTGACCGGCGTCATCGTCCGGCAGACCAATGATCTGCGGCGCATTGTCGATGAATTTTCCAAATTCGCCCGCATGCCAGAGCCGGAGCGCCGCCCCGAGAACGTCATGGACCTGTTGCGCGGGGCGGTGCTGTTGCAAGAGGCAGGCCAGCCCGATGTGCGCTTCGTCACCGATTTTGAAGGCGGCGACATGGCGGCAGAGCTGGACGCCACCATGATCGGTCAGGCGTTGACGAACCTGATCAAGAACGCCGGTGAAGCGATTGAAAGCCGGATGGAAGAGGGTGTCGAAAGCGGGTTTGTCCCGCAAATCCGCGTCACGCTGAAACGGGACGGGGACCGGGCCGAGATCCGTATCATGGACAATGGCGTCGGCCTGCCCGAAGACCGGGCCAGCCTGTTCGAACCCTATGTCACCACCCGTGACAAGGGCACCGGGCTTGGCCTGCCGATCGTCAAGAAAATCATCGAGGAGCATGGCGGCAGCCTCGTCCTCGAAGATGCGCCGGTGTTTGACGGCGCATCGCATCGCGGCGCAATGGCGGTCATCCGTCTGCCGCTTGGTGAAACGGGGGCGGCCGCGATGGCCGAGCCGTCCACAACAGGAACGAGGGTCGTATGAGTGACATTTTGATCGTCGATGACGAACGCGATATCCGCGAGCTGATCGGGGATATTCTTGAAGACGAAGGCTATACCACGCGGCTGGCCGGAAATTCCAACGAGGCCATGGCCGAAATCAACGCCGAGCCGCCCTCGCTGCTGATCCTGGATATCTGGCTGAAGGACAGCAAGATGGACGGGATCGACATCCTCAAGACCGTCAAGCGCGACAACCCCGACGTGCCCGTGGTCATAATCTCGGGCCACGGCAATATCGAGATTGCCGTCGCGGCGATCAAGCAGGGGGCCTATGACTTCATCGAAAAGCCGTTCAATATCGATCAGTTGCTGGTGGTGATCCGCCGCGCGATGGAAACCAGCCGTCTGCGCCGCGAGAACCAGAAACTGAAACGCAAGGACAGCCATCCGTCCGAGATCATCGGCGAAAGCGCCGCGTTTCGTGGCCTGATCAGTCAACTCGACAAGGTGACAAAATCCAATGGTCGCGTGATGCTGTCCGGCCCGCCGGGATCGGGCAAGGAAGTTGCCGCGCGCTATATCCACGCCCATTCCAATCGTGCCTCGGGTCCGTTCATCACCGTGAATTGCGCAGGCGTGTCGCCAGAGAGCATGGAAGAGGTGCTGTTCGGGCGCGAAGGGTCTGATCGCGGGGTGGAGCCGGGACTTCTGGAGCAGGCGCATGGTGGCGTGATCTATTTCGACGAGGTCGCCGACATGCCGCTTGGCACGCAGTCCAAGATCCTGCGGGTGATGGTCGATCAGCAATTCACACGGGTGGGCGGTGCCGACAAGGTGCGCGTCGATCTGCGGGTGATCTCGTCCACCGGGCGCAATCTGGAGGCAGAGATTGCGGCGGGCACGTTCCGGCAGGAACTGTATCACCGGCTCAACGTGGTGCCGATTGCCGTGCCCAGCCTTGAGGATCGGCGCGAGGATATTCCGCTGCTGGCCAAGCATTTCATCGACCAATGTCACAAGACCCAAGGCCTGCCGCAGCGCGCGCTTAGCGATGAAGCGGTGGCGCTGATGCAGACGATGGTCTGGCCCGGCAATGTGCGCCAGTTGAAGAATCTGGTGGAACGCGTGCTGATCCTTGGCGAAGGCCATGACGAGATCACGGCGCGCGAGTTGCCGCAGGACAGCGGTGTGCCCGAAGGCGATGAAAACCGCGTGGTCCTGTCGGGCACGCTGGCGACCTTGCCGCTGCGCGAGGCACGCGAAGCGTTCGAGCGTGAATATCTACTGACCCAGATCAACCGGTTCGGGGGCAATATCAGCCGGACGGCCAGCTTTGTCGGCATGGAACGCTCGGCGCTGCACCGCAAACTGAAATCCCTGGGTGTGGTGACGTCTTCGAAGGCCGGTGCGCGCATCGCCCATGTCGAAGACGACGCCGAGGTTGAGTGACGACACGGCCAGCGCATGCGCAACCCATTCTCTTGCCCAGATGCTGCCGGATTGACCCTCGCGGGGGCATCTGTCATGCAAATCCGGCGTAGAACGTTTCGCCGGAAGGGCTTGGAATGAAGGTCATCATCTGCGGGGCAGGCCAGGTTGGCTGGCAGATCGCACGGCATCTGTCTGGCGAACGCAACGATGTGACGGTCGTGGACAACAATCCCGACCTCGTGCGGCGCGCCACCGATACGCTGGATGTGCAGGGCATCGCGGGGTTCGCATCCTATCCTGACATCCTTGATCGTGCAGGCGCGCGCGATGCGGACATGATCATCGCCGCCACACATTCGGACGAGGTCAACATGGTGACCTGTCAGGTGGCGCATTCGATCTTTGCGATCCCGCGCAAAGTGGCGCGGCTGCGGTCACAAAGCTATCTGACGGCGATCTATTCGGACCTGTATCGCCGCGACCACATGCCGATTGACGTGGTCATCAGTCCTGAACGCGAGGTCGCGGATGCTGCCCTGCAACGGTTGGCGGCACCCTCGGCCTTTGACACAGAAACCTTCCTTGACGGCAAGGCGCATCTTCTTGGTCTCACGATCGAGGAAGGCTGCCCGGTCGTGAACACGCCGCTTCGACAGTTGACGGATCTGTTTTCCACCCTTCGCTCGATCGTGGTGGGCATCAGGCGCGATGGCACGCTTTGGGCCCCCGATCCGGGCGATCAGCTGTTTGTCGGCGATGATTGCTATGTGATGTCACATGCGGACGACATTCGCCGCACCATGGAAATCTTTGGAAAATCAGTCAAAAAGCAGGAACGTGTCGTCCTGATCGGCGGCGGTAATGTCGGCTTGACCGTCTCCCGACAGCTTGAGGCCCGCGCCGAACGCGTCCGCGCCAAGGTGATCGAGAAAAATCGTGGCGTGGCCGAACGCGCCGCCGATGTGCTGGAAAAGACCATCGTTCTGCACGGCGACGGGCTGGATGCAACCTTGCTGGCCGAGGCCAATATAGATCGTGCAGATGCCGTTCTCTGCGTTACGGATGATGACAAGACCAACATGCTGGCCGCCGTGCGCGCCAAGGCTGCGGGCTGTCCGATGGCCATTGTACTGATCAACGATCCGACACTGGTGCCGCTGATGGGGCCGCTTGGCATTGACGCCTATATCAACCCGCGCGCCACCACCGTCAGTTCGATCCTGCGCCATATCCGCCATGGCCGGGTGCGTGCCGTCTATTCCATCGGGGATGCCGAGGCAGAGGTAATCGAGGCAGAGGTGCTGTCCACATCGCCGATCTCTGGGCAGAAAATACGCGACATCGACTTCCCCGAAGGCGTGCTGGTGGGCGCGGTGATGAAAGAGGGCAAGGTGGTAAAGCCCGCGGGCGGCCTGCGGATCGACGAAGGCGATATGATCGTGATCTTTGCCATGACCAGCGACGTGCCCGAGGTAGAGCGGCTGTTGCAGGTCTCTATCGACTTCTTCTGATGCCATGCTGCTGAATCGCCTGAAGCTTCTGCCGTTCCTTCTGTTGCTTACGATACTGGCCTGCGCGGCGATGCTGGTTCCGGCCGCCTATGCCCTTGCCCAACAAAGCTTTCACGAAGCGCGCAGCTTCTTCTATACCAGCGTCGTCGGGCTGGTTCTGTCGGGGCTGGTGGCCACGGCGATGTCGGGGAGGACCATCACCCTGAGCGCGCAGCGCCAGCTTGCGGCGCTTTTGGCCGGGTTCGTGCTGATTCCCGCGCTGCTGGCTGTCCCGTTCTTCGAGGCGGTGCGCACGACGACGTTCCTGAACGCCTATTTTGAAATGGTGTCCAGCCTGACCACCACGGGCGCCACGCTGTTCGAGCCTGACCGCCTGACCCGAACGCAGCATCTGTGGCGCGCCGAGGTCGGCTGGCTGGGCGGCTTGCTGATGTGGATCGCGGCGGCCGCCATTCTCGCGCCGCTGACCCTGGGCGGGTTTGAGGTGACAGCGGGCGGCGAGCCCGGCCAGATCTCGGCGGCCGGGGCGGCGCGTCTGGACATGGCCGACCCCACACGGCGGCTGTGGCGCAGCGCGCATTATCTGGTGCCGATCTATGCCGGGCTGACACTGGTGCTGTGGCTGGCACTCATGGTGGCGGGGGATCGTCCCTTGGTGGCGGTGATCCATGCCATGTCGGTGATGGCCACCAGCGGTATTTCCTCGGTCGGCGGGCTGGAGAATGCCTCTGGCGGGTTCGCCGGAGAGGTGGTCGTGTTTTTCTTTCTCGCCTTCGCGCTGTCCCGGCTGACCTTTTCCAGCGATACGATCAACCGCGCCCAACCCGGTCTGCGCCATGATCCGGAGTTCCGGCTTGGCCTGATCTTTGTGATCGGCGTGCCGCTCTTGCTGTTTCTGCGGCACTGGATCGCCTCGTTCGAGTTTAACGAAGAAGAAAACCTGATGGCGGGGCTGCGGGCCTATTGGGGAGCGACCTTTACCGTTCTGTCCTTCCTGACCACCACCGGGTTTGAAAGCGCGGAATGGAACGAGGCGCAAAACTGGTCGGGGCTTCAGACACCCGGCTTGATCCTGCTTGGTCTTTCGCTGATCGGCGGTGGTGTGGCCACGACGGCGGGCGGGGTCAAGCTGTTGCGGGTTTTTGCGCTTTATCTCAACGGTATGCGAGAGATCGAGCGGCTGGTGCATCCACATTCGGTGGGGCGGGCCAGTGCCTTTACCCGGCGCGTCCGGCGGTCCGGTGCCTTCATCGCCTGGATCTTCTTCATGCTGTTCGCGCTGTCCTTCACCGTTGTGACAATGGCGCTGACGGCCGTGCATGTCCCGTTCGAGAACGCCATGGTGCTTGCGATCGCAACTTTGTCCACCACCGGCCCGTTGATCACTTCGGCGTCCGAGACCCCGATAGATCTGGTGCGGCTGGGGGCGGAGGCCAAGATTTTCCTGTGTGCTGCGATGATTTTGGGGCGGTTCGAGACGCTGGCAATCATTGCGATGATCACTCCGGATCTGTGGCGTGAATAGCATCACAATGCCGCGCTCGCGAAAAGAGCATGGATTTCTGCTGGTAACTCTGAAACCAGCAATACATAATCGTGCATCGAGGGCGTTCCGAACTGCGCGACACGACAAGAATAAAGGCGATTTCAATGGCTTCCGATAGGCAAAACCTGCAAGACGCGTTCCTGAACCACGTTCGCAAGACCAAGGTTCCGGTCACCGTATTCCTTATCAACGGTGTAAAGTTGCAGGGGGTGATTACTTGGTTTGACAATTTCTGCGTGCTGTTGCGTCGCGACGGACAATCTCAGTTGGTCTACAAGCACGCCATTTCGACGATCATGCCCTCGCAGCCAATCAACCTGTATGACGGCGAAGAGAACAGTTGAGAGAACACGACACGCATGTGACCCGGGCCTGGGTTCTGCATCCTGACATTCTGTCTGATCGGCAGCGGCGCGAACCCGGTCCTGCGTTGCAAGAGGGCGTCGCCCTGGCTGCGGCCCTGCCGGATCTTGAGGTTGTGGGCGCGGATGTCATTCGTCTGCCCAAACCGCAGCCGGCGGGCCTGTTCGGCACCGGCAAGATAGAAGAGCTGAGGCACCTCTTCGAGGATGCCGAGATCGAGCTTGTGCTGGTCGATGGCCCGCTCAGCCCGGTTCAGCAGCGCAATCTGGAAAAGGCCTGGGACGTCAAGATCCTCGACCGGACCGGCTTGATCCTGGAGATTTTCAGCGACCGTGCCGCAACGCGCGAGGGCGTGTTGCAGGTCGAGATGGCGGCGCTGTCCTATCAGCGAACCCGTCTCGTCCGTGCCTGGACCCATCTGGAACGCCAGCGCGGCGGGCTTGGTTTTGTCGGCGGCCCCGGTGAGACGCAGATCGAGGCGGACCGCCGCGCGATTGACGACCAGCTTGTCCGGCTGCGCCGCCAGCTTGAGAAAGTCGTCAAGACCCGCGCCTTGCACCGTGCCGCGCGGGCCAAGGTGCCTTATCCGATTGTCGCACTTGTGGGCTATACCAACGCCGGGAAATCGACGCTTTTCAACCGGTTGACCGGGGCAGAGGTGATGGCGAAGGATATGTTGTTCGCCACGCTTGATCCGACCATGCGGGCGGTGCGGCTGGAAAACGGTCTGGATGTGATCCTGTCGGATACGGTGGGGTTCATCTCTGATCTGCCGACGGAACTGGTCGCCGCGTTCCGCGCCACGCTCGAAGAGGTGCTGGCCGCCGATCTGATCTGCCATGTCCGCGACATCAGCCATGATGGCAGCGAGGAGCAGGCGGCGGATGTGCGCGAAATCCTAGACGGGTTGGGCATCACCGATGCGACGCCGATGCTGGAGGTCTGGAACAAGCTTGATCTGGTGGCGGACGAAGACGCCGAGGCCTTGCGCGCGCGCGCCGAACGGGACGAGAATGTGCTGACGGTCTCTGCCATGACGGGCGAAGGCATGGACGCGCTGCTTGACGCGATACGCGCGGCATTGGACGCCCAGAAACAGACCGAAGAGCTTGTTCTGGGCTTTGACGCCGGCAAACAGCGCGCGTGGCTGCACGAACGCGGGGTCGTCACGCAGGAACGTCAGACCGATGACGGGTTCGAGATCACCGTGAACTGGAGCGCCAAGCAAGCCGGAGAATACGGCCAGCTTTGAGCGTGACGCGGTTAGGCTGTGTCAGGGCCGGCATGTGGCCGCCCGAAATCCCGGAATCTCAGGGCGTCAAACGCGTGATGCCGACAGCCGCCGCACGGGCAAGATCGGCGTCCAGAGACATCGGGATATATTCTCCACGCCGCCAAAGCTGTCCCAGATCGTCATAGTGGCGGGACAGGAAGTGGCCCGATTGTCCGGTCGCGGTGACAAAGACCGAACTGTCGGGATCGGCAAAATCATAGACCCCGCGATAGCCCGCGCCATGGGTGTTTTGAAACGGGTCCGGCCCGGTGCCGCGGGTGCGGCCGCGCATCAGCGTGTTGTCACCGCCGCTGGTTGATTGGCGGATGTTCACGAAATAGTTCAGCACCGCGACTTTGCCCAGCACCGGATGGTCATGGGTGGCTTCGTGGGCGTCGCCCCAGCGCAGGGATTCAAGCGCGGTGCCATAGGTCTCGGCGACCCAGACCAGCGCATCGTCAAGCGCCAGCCGGGAAATATCGGTGCAAGTCTCGACGGCGGCGCTGCGGATGATGTCGCACCACGCTGCCGCGCCGTCCACATCGCGAAATACCCGTTCGATGAACAACGGCTCGACATGGTCGTATTCGTCCGCCAGCGGGCCAAGATCGTCGCGGATCAGCCGTTCCTGAAGCGCCCGCAGCCACGCGGCATAAAGCAGCGGTTCCGGCAGGTGTTCGTTCATTTCGCCGTTCCACCCGGCCAGCAGGTTCAGCGCGTCCTGCCGGCGGCGTTCCGGCGTGCCTTCGGGGGCGGCTTCGGTCGTGAACCACAGATCGGCACCGATCAGCGGCAAGAGGGTGCGCGCCGTGGTGCTGACCGTATCCAACTGCGCCTCGATAAAGCTGTCTCGGGTGTGAACCTCGCGTCCCTGCATCAGGCGTTCCCAACGCTGGATGCGCTGACTGTCGCCCCAGTCATAGCTGACATGCTGTGGAAACGGCCGGTCCACGATCTTGTTGTTGGTATTGCCGACGATGCCGCCTGCGGGCGAGACAAAGCGCGGATTGTCGGAAAAGGGCAGCCGTCCGTTCCAGCGGTTTTCCGGACGCCACCCTTGCGTGGGCAGCCGTCCCTTGCTTTGATGGCGCGCGTTCCGACTTGGCATTGCGCCGACCATCACCAACGCCACGTTGTTCTGATCCGCCAAAGTCAGGTTCTGGGCCGGTGCGATGAAATCCTCGGATACGCCAAGCGCCTCGTCGACAGACCCTGCATACATCAGATTGACGGCGGCTGTCATCGACGTGTCATGCGGGCTAAGGGCCGTCCACGACAGCGAGGCCACATGGCCCGGCGGCGTGATCGTGTCCAGATCGTAATGCGTGCCTGGCAAGACCGGCCCGTTATCGGTCCAGCGCAGGGTCATGGTGATCGGTGCGTCATCCTTGATGGAGATGATCGATTTGCGCGTCTCGAAGGTTTTGAACCCGTCGGGTGTACGGTATTCTTCGGGATTATCGGGGTTGAGCGCCTCTATCCGCACGTCCTGATCGTCCAGATAGGCAGAGGTCAGGCCCCAGCCCAACCTGTCGCTGCGCCCGGTCAGGACCGCCGGAATGCCTGGGATCGTGGCACCGATGACACCGCCCGCGGATAATTCCAGCCGCGCAAGATACCAGGTGGAGGGGGCGGTGAATTCCAGATGCGGATCATTGGCCAAGAGCGTCCCACCCGAGGCGGAGCGGGAAGGGGCAGCGGCCCAACCGTTGGAGGCACCCGCAAAGCCGCGTCGTTTCACCGGATTGAGCGGGTCGTCGTCGCGGGGATTTGCTTTGGCATAGCGCGGAACGCCCGGAACCAGTGCCGCATAATCGGGCAGGGCGGCGATGCCGGGTCCGGGCATGTCGGGCAGGATGTCGGCAAGTCGGTTCTCGTCGGGCAAGAGCAGCGATGTACGCGCGCGCAGAACCTCGGTCGAGAGTTGCCCGGACAGCTGAAGCGCCATCAGCTTGACGATGGCCACGGAATCCGCCGGTCGCCAGGGCGGGATGGCGGTATCGAACAGGAAGAACTCTGGCGCGCCACGGCCCAGACTGTCACGGTTGATCTCGGCGATGCGGGCGTTCACGCCTGCGGCATAGCCTTCCAGCGCGCGCATGGTTCGGGCGTCCTGCGCCTCGACCGAGCGGGTGGCAAGGGGGTAGAAATCCAGACGTCGCAGCAGCTTGTCGGTATTGACGGTGCGCGCGCCGAACATCTCTGACAGGCGGCCCTGCACCGTGCGGCGCAACATCATCATCTGCCACAGGCGGTCCTGCGCATGGGCGTAGCCAAGGCCGAAAAACACATCTCGGTCCGCACCGGCGAAGATATGCGGCACATTGGCGTGGTCGCGCACGATCTCGATTTCGGTCGTGGTGCCGTTGACTTTCAACGCCTTGTCATAGTCGGGCAGTGATTGCGATGCGAGGTAGTAGATCAAAGCGATGACAAGACAGCTGAACACCAGCACCGCGCCGGTGATCCGCACCAACCATCTGAAAACCGTCACCATGTCCGCCTCCGTTCGCGTGCCCGTCCGTGTGTTCGGCAGGGATGGCCCCTTGTCAACCAAGCGCCGGCGCGACACAACTCGGCAGACAGGAATTGAAGGAGAAGTGATATGGCCAAGCTGGCATTTCTGGGTCTGGGTGTAATGGGCTATCCGATGGCCGGGCATTTGCAGAAGGCGGGGCACGAGGTGACGGTCTACAACCGGACCGCAGCCAAGGCCGAGAAATGGGTGGGCGAATACGGGGGTGCCTCTGCCGCAACCCCGGCCGAGGCCGCCAAAGGTGCTGATTTCGTCATGTCCTGTGTCGGCAATGACGATGATCTGCGCGGTGTCTGTCTGGGCGAAGAGGGTGCGTTTGCCGGGATGGCGTCGGGGGCGATCTTTGTCGATCACACAACAGTGTCGGCAAAAGTCACCTCTGAGTTGTACGCAGCCGCCAGTGAGGCCGGGTTGGGATTTGTCGATGCGCCGATTTCCGGTGGGCAGGCAGGGGCCGAGAATGGCGTCTTGTCGGTCATGTGTGGTGGTGATGCCGACAGCTATGCCAAGGCCGAACCCGTAATTTCCGCCTATGCCCGCATCTGCCGCCGTATCGGTGACAGCGGTGCCGGGCAGATGACCAAGATGTGCAACCAGATTGCCATTGCGGGTCTTGTGCAGGGCTTGTCCGAAGCACTGCATTTTGCCGAGAAGGCGGGGCTGGACGGCACCGCCGTGGTCGAGGTGATCAGCCAGGGGGCCGCCGGGTCCTGGCAGATGTCCAACCGATACGAGACGATGATTGCTGACGAATTCGAGCATGGCTTTGCCGTGGACTGGATGCGCAAGGATCTGGGCATTTGTCTGGATACGGCCGATGAAACCGGGGCCAGCCTGCCGGTCACCGCGCTGGTCGATCAATTCTACAAGGACGTGCAAAAGCTGGGCGGCGGACGCTGGGACACGTCCAGCCTGATCCGGCGCTTGCGGGCTTTGGAAACGCGATGAGACAGATTGTTCGCGTTGATGCGGCGGTGCTGAAAGGCGTTTGAGGTCCGCGTCCGCGGATGCGACGGGACCGAGGGGCCTGCCCCTCGGACTCCCCGGAGTATTTGAGCCAAGAAGAATTATGAAAGAGGCATGGCCCGAGCGGGTGGGTGTATTTTTTGATGCACAACTTTGACGTGCGCGGGTTTTCCCCGCGCGACATGCGATTGTGGATTGTATTTCAGGTCGTCGACGCTTTATGCTGGCGTAATGGCGCAGTTTCCCATGCGGAACGCGCCGATGAGAGTTTCGCTGGTCAGATGTGGCGTCAGGAAATCCCTGACGGATCTGACCAGACCGATCGGGCCGAAAGGCCGCACCGAATGCCCGGAACGCGCAAGCGACGGGTCGTAAATGGGCGCCGTGACCCTTGTGGCAGGCGTCGGAGAAGAACCGCGATGAAGCGCGCGCATGATTTGAGGCTGGCAGTGGGGGACCGAGCGTCTTCCACCAGCGTCGCGCCGTCTCTCGCCCAGAAAAGTCATTGCCGTGAACCGTCCGCTCCCCCTGGGATGCGGACGGTTGCGGCATGCGAACGGAAAACATGGCCAAGAAAATGCTTATCGATGCCACCCACGCGGAAGAAACCCGCGTTGTGGTGGTTGACGGAACCAAGGTTGAGGAATTCGACTTTGAATCTGAAAACAAACGTCAGCTAGCTGGCAACATATATCTTGCAAAGGTAACACGCGTGGAGCCGTCACTTCAGGCGGCCTTTGTGGATTACGGCGGAAACCGGCACGGCTTCCTCGCCTTTTCGGAGATTCATCCCGATTATTACCAGATCCCCGTCGCCGACCGCGAGGCGTTGATGGAGGAAGAGCGCGCCTATGCCGAGGCAATGCGGGCGCGTGATGAGGATGAGGAAAAGCCCAAATCGTCGCGGACCCGCAGCCGGTCGCGCAAAAGCGCGAAATCCGAGAATGCGAAGCCCGACGATCTGAAGGTGACGCAGGAGGTTGCCAAACCCGAGGGTCAGATCTCGGGGATGGAGACGATTGATCTTGACGAGGATGAGGTGCCCGAGGGCAGCTCTCCGATGGAGACCGTGGCCGAGACGCCCGTGGAAGAACCCGTCGAGGCTGTGGCGGAGCCGGCGACGGATGTGGCCGAGGCGGATGCTGCTGCGGGGGATCGTTCTGAAGACGCATCCGATGCCGAAGCCGACGACGGTGCAGAGAACGGCTCTGAGCAAGAGGCTGAGGCCAAAGGCGACGCGTCCTCTCGTGACAGTTCCATCGAATCTGTTGCCGATGATGATGATCAGGAAGACATTCGCCCGGTCCGCAAACCGCGTCCGCGCCGCTACAAGATTCAGGAAGTCATCAAGGTTCGGCAGATCCTGCTGGTTCAGGTGGTCAAGGAAGAGCGCGGCAACAAAGGCGCCGCGCTGACAACCTACCTGTCGCTGGCCGGTCGCTATTGCGTATTGATGCCGAATACGGCGCGTGGCGGCGGTATCAGCCGCAAGATCACCAATGCCGTAGACCGCAAGAAACTCAAGGAGATCGCCGCCGAGATCGAAGTGCCCACCGGCGCTGGTCTGATCGTGCGGACAGCGGGTGCCAAGCGCACAAAATCCGAGATCAAGCGCGATTACGAATATCTGCAACGGCTGTGGGAGCAAATCCGCGAACTGACGCTGAAATCCATCGCACCTGCGAAGATCTACGAAGAAGGCGATCTGATCAAACGCTCGATCCGCGATCTGTACAGCCGCGAGATCGACGAGGTTCTGGTGGAAGGCGAGCGTGGCTACCGGATCGCCAAGGACTTCATGAAAATGATCATGCCGTCCCACGCCAAGAACGTGAAACATTACGCCGAGACCCTGCCGCTGTTTGCGCGCTATCAGGTGGAGTCGTACCTGTCGTCGATGTTCAACCCGACGGTGCAGCTCAAATCCGGTGGCTACATCGTGATCGGCGTGACCGAAGCGCTGGTGGCGATTGACGTGAACTCTGGCCGGGCCACAAAGGAAGGCTCGATCGAAGAAACCGCGTTGAAGACCAACATGGAGGCCGCCGAAGAAGTGGCGCGCCAATTGCGTCTGCGGGATCTTGCCGGCCTGATCGTGATCGACTTCATCGACATGGACGAGCGAAAGAACAACGCCTCGGTCGAGAAGAAGATCAAGGACAAGCTGAAAACCGATCGTGCACGCATTCAGGTCGGGCGGATTTCCGGCTTTGGCCTCATGGAGATGAGCCGCCAGCGCCTGCGCCCCGGCATGATCGAGGCGACCACCCAGCCTTGTACGGCCTGTCACGGCACCGGCCTGATCCGGTCGGATGACAACCTGTCGCTGTCGATCCTGCGTCAGGTCGAAGAAGAGGGCACGCGCGGACGGTCGCGCGAGGTTCTGGTGAAATGCCCGGTCGGCATCGCCAACTTCCTGATGAACCAGAAGCGCGAACATATCGCCCAGATCGAGGCGCGCTACGGCATGTCCGTGCGCATCGAAGGCGAACCGGCGCTTGTCTCGCCCGATTTCACCCTTGAAAAGTTCAAGACGGCGACGCGCAAGGTGGCCGAGCTTGTCACGCCTGTCGTGTCGGTCGATACGTCCTTGATGGATCAGATCGACGAGGACGAAAGCAACGACCTCAAGAAAGATGAGGCAGAAGACGCGACCGCTACCGAAGCGAAATCCTCTGACGACAATTCAAGCAATGAAGCGGACGAAGACGGCAAGCCGAAAAAGCGTCGTCGTCGTCGTCGGCGCAGTCGTTCAAAGTCTAACGGGTCTGACGGCAATGGTGAGAACGGTGAAAACCGGTCCGACGACACGCCTGACGAAGAGGCTAAGCCTGCGGCTGATGCCGAAGAACCACAGAGCAAGAATGTCCCGGAGGGCGGTAAGGTCGCCATGGACGCACCTGCCGAGGTTCCCGCCGTGGCGGCAGAGGCCACGCAGACGGACGTGACGGCTGATGCGTCGGCACAACCCGAAACAACGGCTGTTGAGGACGAGCAGCCGGGCGAGGGCGAGGCGGAAGATGCCGCGCCCAAGAAACCTGCGACGCGATCGAGAGCAAAACCGAAATCCACCGCGACGAAAGCGCCTGCCAAACCCAGGACCACGCGTTCGCGGGCAAAGCCGAAGGCAGCCGAGAGTGATACGGACGCGCCTGCACCGGTCGAAACCTCGGTTGAGCCTGTCGCGGATGTGGCCCAGGGCGATGATTCAACACCGGGGGCGACACTGGACGTCTCGGACCTGACTGTGCCGGAAAGCCCGGCCGCGTCAGAGCCGTCGGCCGAAGCGGTCGTGGAGACGCCGCCGCAACCAGAGCCTGCGGCAGCACCGGAACCAGAGGCGGCACCGGAACCGGTGAGCGAGGTCGCTGCCCCCCAACCGGTTTTGCATGAAGACAAGGAACTGGCGACGGCATCGGCGGACACGGAACCTGCGGAAGCCGAAGACAAGAACAAGCCCAAGAGACGTGGCTGGTGGTCCTTGGGACGCTGATACGAACGACCTTCGCCCCCGGCCATTGCGCCGGGGGCGGTGTTCAGCGCCTGTGTTTCAGCGCTGCCACGAGGATGTGACAGCATGTAGCGTGACGCCGCGCTCTGGATGATCTAAGCGGGGGTCATGTTTGGAATTGACCTGATCGACGCGGGGCTGATGCCCGCCATGCTGGTAGCGCTTTTCGCTGGAGTGCTGTCATTTCTCAGCCCCTGCGTGCTGCCAATTGTGCCGCCATATCTTGCCTATATGTCCGGTGTCTCAATCGGCGAGGCAAATGCCGGGCGGCGTAGCAAAATGCTGCTGCCGGCGCTGTTTTTCGTGCTCGGCCTGTCGACGGTGTTCCTGCTGCTGGGGTTCACCGCTTCGGTGATCGGGGCGGTGTTCCTGCAATATCAAGGCACGTTCAATACCATTGCGGGCATATTGGTGATGATCTTCGGGGCGCATTTTGTCGGCGTCTACCGTATAGGATTTCTTGACCGCGAAGCGCGGATGGACGCCGGCGACCGTGGTGGATCGGCCTTTGGCGCCTATGTGCTGGGGCTGGCATTTGCGTTCGGATGGACGCCTTGCATCGGGCCGCAACTGGGCGCGATCCTGTCTCTGGCGGCGTCAGAGGCTTCGGTCAGCAAGGGCACGTTGTTGCTGGGAATTTACGCGGCGGGCCTTGGCATACCGTTTCTGCTGGTGGCGGGTTTCCTGCCGCAACTGACCGGCGTGATGGGCTGGATGAAACGCCATATGGAACAGATCGAACGGGTGATGGGGCTGCTTCTGTGGACCATCGGCCTGTTGATGCTGACGGGCGGCTTTTCTGCGTTTTCGTTCTGGTTGCTGGAGACATTTCCCGCGCTGGCGATGCTGGGCTGACGCACAGGTTCTGACATCGCGTCGATGGAGCCGGGCAACCGCAGGTCTGAAACCTCTGCGAACGCGTCCTGACTGTGATCTTGCGCCGTTCAGGGAAGGTTAAGGCCTGACAGCTTACCTGTGCTCTTCAGTTCATGTAGCATGACCTCAAAAGAGAGTTGAGCATGGCAAGTGAAGGGCAAGAGGTGCGGCGACGTCGGGTTTTCTATATACCCGGCTACGATCCGATACATCCCCGACGATACCGAGAGCTGTATCGCAAGGAGAGTGCCGCTCAGGCCGCTATCAGCGGCTATGATGTTGCGTTGCTTGCGCGCAATGGCACCGGGGCAAAGCGTTTCGGCTGGCGTGTGCAAGGCCGAATGGACGGCTGCGAAGTCGCGGCTGAAGTCGAGGTTCTGGTCTGGTCCGACATCGTCCGCGCCTCGATGGCGCAGGGGAGTTTGGCAACATATGGTCAGCTTGTCCGCACTGCCTGGATCTACATTGGGTCCGGCGCGCTGTGGCGTCTGATGCGGCTGCGAAAAGGACCGGTGATCGCGGCGCTGTACCCGGTGGCGTTTCTGCTATTGCAGGCTTTGCTGGCAGCCTTGGCCGGTTGGGCCGGATATCATGTTCTGGTCAACCTTCTGGACTTCTTGCCCGCATGGTCCGGGGCCGCTTTTGCGGCTGTTGCTGGGGTCGGGCTGGCCTGCGGCGTGATCGCATGGTTCAGGCGGCAAGATGGCAAATTGTTTGCCTATTACCTGTTGCATGATTTTGCCTATTCGGCCCTGTACGAAGGTGCCAATTCCCCAGAGCTTCGGGCGCGGATGGCCGAGTTCACGGATGAAATCGCGGATGCGTTAAAGCAGGGTTTTGACGAGGTGCTCGTGGTCGGGCATTCCTCCGGCGCGCATCTTGGCGTGTCGATCCTCGCAGATCTTATCCGGCAGGGCAGGGTTCACGCCAATGCGCCAAAGCTTGGCTTTCTGTCATTGGGGCAGGTGGTGCCGATGGTGTCCTTCCTGCCGCGTGCCGATCAGTTGCGCGCCGATCTGCATTATCTGTCAGCCCGAGAAGAGCTGACCTGGCTGGACGTGACCGCCCCGGGCGATGGGTGCGCTTTCGCCCTTTGCGATCCTGTTGCCGTATCGGGCGTGGCGCCAGAGGCAAAACGCTGGCCTTTGGTCCTGTCAGCGGCATTCACCCAGACGCTTTCACCCGCCCGCTGGAAAGAGCTGCGCTGGCGGTTCTTCCGCCTTCATTTCCAGTATCTCTGCGCCTTTGATCGGCCCGGAGACTATGACTATTTCCGCATTACCGCAGGGCCGCTCAGCCTTGCCACGCGCTTTGCTGGACGTGCGCCCTCGAAGTCCCGATTGGAAAAAGCGGTGTCGAAATACACGTCGATGGCGGCATGAGGGATCTGCCGCCCAAGCCCCCGTCGCGGCCCGACAAGGTGTCGCTATGGCGTTATATGCGGCTGTTTCGGCGGGATATTCTTTCGGCCCAGCCGGCACGTCTGTACCGCGCGTGGATGGCAGAATTTCGCACACCCTTCTTCCGGTCCTATCTGCTCAACCAAACCGATCTGGTGAAGACCGTCCTGAAAGAGCGACCGGACGATTTTCCAAAGTCCGAGCGCATCAGCGAAGGCTTGCGGCCCCTGCTTGGGGACAGCGTGTTTCTGACCAATGGTGAAAGGTGGAAACGACAACGCCGCATCATTGATCCGGCGTTTGAAGGGGGGCGGCTGCGCGACACCTACCCGGCGATGTGGGCGGCTGGGCAGCAAGCTGTGGCGCGGCTGCGCTTGCGGGCAGGACACAATGTCGAGATCGAGGAAGTCACCAGCCACGCCGCCGCGGATGTGATCTTTCGGACGCTGTTTTCCGTTCCGATCGAGGACCGGATGGCACAGGCGGTGTTTCGGGAGTTTCGCACCTATCAGCGCAGTCAGCCGTTGTTGAACCTCGCCGCTTTCGTGCCCCTGCCGCGCTGGATGCCACGCTTCTTCTCACGCCAGACCAAAGCCTCGGCGCGCAAGATCCGGGCGCTGATAACGCAGATGACCGAAGCGCGCCGCGCCGAGATTGACGCGGGCACCGCCCCCGATGATCTGGCGACCAAGATCATGACAACCCCGGACCCCGAAAGCGGAGAGCTATTCTCGGTCGAGGAAATGGTCGATCAGGTCGCGATCTTCTTTCTGGCGGGGCACGAGACTTCGGCCTCGGCGCTGGCATGGGCGCTTTATCTGATGGCGCGTTACCCTGACTGGCAAGAGCAGGTGGCACAGGAGGCGCGGCAGCTTGAAACAGGGGCGTTCTCGGAAATGTCGGGGTTGCGGATCAGTCGCGACGTGTTTCGCGAGACTTTGCGGCTCTATCCGCCTGTTCCGATGATGGTGCGCGCGGCAAGCTGTCCAGAGCGGTTTCGCGACCGGGATATTGCCAAGGGGGCGCAGATCGTGGTCAGCCCGTGGCATTTGCATCGCCATGAACGGCTGTGGGACGATCCCGATAGCTTTGATCCAACGCGGTGGGAGACGCAGAATGGCAAAAATTGCGCCCGCGAGGCGTTCATCCCGTTCTCTGCCGGGGCGCGCGTCTGTCCGGGGGCCGGTTTCGCGATGATCGAAGGACCGTTGCTTCTGTCGCTGCTGCTTCGGGATTTCAAGGTCGCGGTAGTGGATACCCCGGAACCGGTTGCGCATCTGACGGTCCGGTCCCGCACCGGAATACGTCTGCACGTCGTCGAGCGCGACTGACCGTCCAAGTCTGTGGCAGAAAGACATGCTGGATCCGAGCCATGTCGCCATGCTGGCAGATCACGGTTGGCGAGTCTTGTAGTAGCCCAAGATGTAGACCCTGATGGCAGAGGCCAATCCGGCCTCGACCCCGCGCTTTTCGTCAATCTCGGCGGCCAACACGTTCAGGGGTTTGCCCTCGGCCGCCGCGATCTCGCGGAAGGCGTGCCAGAAGGCATCCTCCAGCGAGACACTGGTGCGGTGGCCGCGCAGGGTCAGGGACCGTTTGACCGGCCGGGCGCTCATGCGTCCTTATCGTCGACCTTGTGCCCGTCCAAGGCTTTTGACGCCTTGGACAGTTTTGCAGCCATCGCCTGCTTGTCTGCCTTGCTGCGCCCGAATTTTGCCGAATGCATATTGGCATCGCGCTTTTCGGAATCGCGCTTGCGATCCTTGCGGGCCTTGTTGAGGTTCGTCAGGTTGCTCATTCTTTGGGTCCGATCATATCTTCGGGACGCACAATGCGGTCGAAGGTTTCTGCATCGACAAAGCCAAGGGCAATCGCCTCTTCTTTCAAAGTGGTGCCGTTCTTGTGGGCGGTCTTGGCGACCTTGGTGGCGTTGTCATAGCCGATGGTCGGGGCAAGGGCCGTCACCAACATCAGCGATTCTTTCATCAGCTTTTCGATGCGTTCCACATTCGCCTTCGTGCCGACCACCATATTGTCGGTAAAGGCTGACGCGCTGTCCCCAAGCAATTGCATGGATTGCAGGACATTGTAGCTCATCATCGGGTTATAGACGTTCAGCTCAAAATGGCCTTGCGAACCGGCAATTCCAACGGCGGCGTCATTGCCCATGACATGCGCGCAGACCATTGTCAGCGCCTCTGCCTGTGTTGGGTTGACCTTGCCCGGCATGATCGAGGAACCGGGTTCATTCTCCGGCAGGATCAACTCGCCCAGACCGGAGCGGGGGCCAGAGCCAAGAAGCCGCATGTCATTGGCGATCTTGAACAGGGAGGCCGCAACGGTTTTCAGCGCGCCCGAGAACATCACCATCGCGTCATGCGCGGCCAGTGCTTCGAATTTATTGGGGGCAGTGACAAAGGGCAGGCCGGTGATCTGCGCCATATTCGCCGCGACCGTCTCGGCCCAGCCCTTGCGGGTGTTCAACCCGGTGCCGACAGCCGTGCCGCCTTGGGCCAGTTCATAGATGTCGGGCAGGCACATTTCGACCCGCTTGATGCCTTGAGCAACCTGATGGGCATAGCCGCCGAACTCCTGGCCCAAGGTCAGGGGGGTCGCGTCCTGCGTGTGGGTGCGGCCGATCTTGATGATGTCCTTGAATTCTTCGGACTTCGCAACCAGTGCCGCGTGCAGTTTCTTCAACCCCGGCAGCAACACGTCGCGCGCCTGCATGCCGATGGCGACATGCATCGCGGTGGGGAAAGTGTCATTCGATGACTGGCCCATATTGCAATGATCGTTGGGGTGGACGGGCGATTTTGATCCCATCTCGCCGCCCAGCATTTCGATCGCGCGATTCGAAATCACCTCGTTGGCGTTCATGTTCGACTGCGTGCCAGAGCCTGTCTGCCAGACCACCAGCGGGAAATTGTCATCGAACTTGCCGTCGATCACCTCGCCAGCGGCGGCGACAATCGCATCGCCAACCTCTTTTTCCAGACCACCCTGTTCCAGGTTCGCCATGGCGCAGGCCTGTTTCACCACGCCCAGGGCGCGAATGATCGGCACGGGCTGTTTTTCCCAACCGATCGGGAAGTTGATGATCGAACGTTGGGTCTGTGCGCCCCAATACTTGTCTGAGGGAACCTCAAGCGGGCCGAAGCTGTCGGTTTCGGTGCGGGTCTGGGCCATGGAACGCTCCTGTCGTATGCAATCGCATGCCGTTTAGCGCCGAACCTAGCCATCCGCAATCTGCCACAGGCGCGCAGGGCTAGGGCAGGGCACCGCAGACGGCTATTTTCTGAAACTGTCGAGGCTGACCACCTCAGCGTCTTTCGGCGCGTCTTTTTTTGCAACTTTCGAAGAAGCCTCTGACGGCAAGTCTTCGTCGCGGACGATCTCGGGACCATAGGCGTCATCTTCGTCGTCGCCGCCATCCTGATTTTCGAAGCGCAGCCCGAATTCAACCGATGGGTCAACAAAGGTCTTGATCGCGTCGTAGGGGATGAACAGCGCCTCTGGCGCATCGCCAAAGTTCAGCGAGACACCGAACCCTTCGTCGCCCACTTTCAGGTTGTCATACCAATGCTGCATAACCACGGTCATCTCGCCGGGATAGCGGTCGGACAGCCAATCGGCGATCTGGACATCCGGATGACCGGTGTCGAAGGTGATGAAAAAGTGATGCTCGCCCGGCAGCCCGTCTGCGGCCACGTCGGTCAGAACTTCCTTGATCAGCCCCCGCATCGCGCGATGCATCAGATTTCCGTAGTCTATGCTGCCGGACATATGTCTCTTTCCCTGCAAATTCGCGGACAGCATATGCGATCTACAGGAAAACAAAAGACCGTGCGGGGTGAAAATTTCGCCGTCCTGCCGAGGCCGGAACAGGGTGGCCGAACACCGCCGAAATTTGCCGACATACGGCGAAAAAGGCGGACGTGGCAACACCATCAGGGATGCGCGTAATCGACGACAAATATATGGGGCAGGGGAATTAAGTGCAGGCTTCTGTTGCCAGGTGCCTGCGAACCCCGCCTTACGCTGCTAGGCGCAAGGGCTTAAAGTTCGACAAACTCGAACTGCTTACGCAGCCAGAGCCATTGTCGGAGCACGGTTGTCATTTGCAACTGTACGATTTGTACCGATAACGGTGGTAACTCACCGGGACAAAGCTAACCCCTTTAGACGTTCGTCGATCCTGTTTCGGCCCCATGATCCCCAAATGAAGGATGTTTGGTGGAGCCGCCGGGTACCGCCCCCGGGTCCGATCCGCTTATTACGAGCGCGTTTATGTCCATAGTTCCCGAAGGAACAAGATGAATATAGGCGGCTTTGACGGGGCTGCAAAGGGGGTGGGGGGCAAAGATTGCAAATTTCATTTGTGCCAGGCGCGGATTGTCGCGTCGCTACCGGGTTTTTCCTTGCAACTTGTTCGCACGATCCGGCAAACTGGGTTTGCGACAGGGGCGGCGTGCAAAATCTGGACCGCGTTTCTTGCCTGAGCGCGCCTTCATATGAAAAGAGGTAGGGATGGTTTCGCCGGACTATGTGCTGACGATGGCACGATACAATGCCTGGCAGAACCGCCAGCTGCGCGGAGCGCTGGAACGTATGACCGATGCGGCGCTTCGGCAGGATCGCGGCGTGTTCTTCCGGTCCATCTTTGAGACCGTGAACCATCTTCTTTGGGCAGACCAGATATGGATGGCGCGGCTGGATGGGGGCAAGGCACCGAAGGGCGGTGTTCCCGAAAGCCCGAGGTTCCAGCCAACGCTTGCGGCATGGAGCGCGGAACGGTTTCGCACTGACGGGCGTATTCTGCACTGGGCGGAGGCGCTGAAGCCGGATGATCTGAAAGGCGCATTGAAATGGCATTCGGGTGTGCAGAAGGCGGATGTCTCGAAACCCAAAGGCCTGTGTGTGGCACATATGTTCAATCACCAGACACATCATCGCGGGCAGGTACACGGGATGCTCACGGCGGCAAAAGAGACCGCACCCGTGTCGGACCTGGCATTCATGCCCGAAAGCGGCCCTTGGCTGTGATCGCCCTCTGGGGCAGCGCGCGTTTGGCACGAGGATGATCTGAGACCTGGGCAAACACGCAGCCCCGATGTGGACGTCGCCAAGGAAAAAATTTGACGGCGTCCGGTCGATCTGTCGGAAGTTTCAGGATTTTTCTTGTCGCCACACGCCTTTGCACCATGTAGCATGACATAACATCGAGTTGCACCGTGGCGTTCAGGCCGATACGGGTGCGCCGCCAAGTGTCGCTTGGCGAGTGTCAAATGCCGCTCTTAAGGGCAGCTCGAGACGGTTCCGCTCTAAGCTGATCCGCAGGTGGACGTGTCGGCGCAGACGCCGCAGCACCCCTGGAAGCCAAATGAGATGTGCAAACAAAAGGGCTGCCGCCCTTCGACAGCACGCGACAGGAGGAAAGAGATGTTCAACACAATTATGATCCCTGTGGATCTGGCGCATCAGGACAGGCTGAGCAAAGCGCTGCAATGTGCCGCTGACCTGGCCCGCCATTACAAGGCCAAGGTGATCTATGTGGGTGTCGCCGCTGCGACGCCCAGCTCGATCGCCCATTCGCCAGAGGAATTCAAAAAGAAGATGGCTGAATTTGCCGCCTCGCAGGCCGAAACGCACGGGATCGCCGCCGAGGCACATGCCATGATCAGCCATGACCCGGCGACCGATCTGGATCCGACATTGCTGAAAGCGGTGAAAGAGACCGGTGCCGATCTGGTGGTCATGGCCAGCCATATCCCGAACCTGACTGACTATATCTGGCCGTCAAATGGCGGGACCATTGCCGGACATGCCGATGCCTCTGTCATGGTGGTACGCGACTAATTCGCGAGCGGGCGTAATTGCCTGTGTAATGATGTAACGTAACAGGGGGTCAAAAAATGACCGACGATTCTGCAAATCAGGGCATACCGGAGCCGGAAGGCGAGGTGGCTTTGATTGAGACCGATTATGAAATCGGGCAAGATAATGTTGACGGTTCGGTTGGGCCGTTCGGCTTTGATATTCACAACCCGGTTTTCATGATTTCCGGCCTGAGCATCGTGCTTTTCGTGTTTTACACGCTCGCATTGCCTGAGCAGGCCGGCGCGGTCTTCAGTTGGCTGTTCACCACGGTAACGACCGGTTTCGACTGGTTTTTCATTGGTGCCGCCAACATATTCGTGCTGTTCTGCTTCTTGTTGATTGTGACGCCATATGGGCGTGTTCGGTTGGGGGGCGCGGACGCGACGCCGGATTACAGCTATATCGGCTGGTTCGCGATGTTGTTCGCCGCTGGCATGGGCATCGGCCTGATGTTCTACGGCGTCTCAGAGCCGATGAGCCATTTCAGCAGCTCCTTCGGTGGAGTTGCGATGGGCGAAGACGGGGTGCGCACGGATTGGGCACCACTTGGAGGTGCTGAAGGTGACCAGGTTGAGGCCGTGCGTCTGGGCATGGCCGCAACGATCTTTCACTGGGGGCTGCACCCTTGGGCGATCTATGCGGTGGTGGCGCTCAGCCTCGCGCTGTTCTCCTATAACAAGGGTCTGCCGCTGACGATCCGCTCGGCGTTCTACCCGATCCTGGGCGAACGTGTCTGGGGCTGGTGGGGCCATGTGATCGACACTCTGGCGGTTTTCGCCACGCTGTTCGGTCTGGCGACCTCGCTGGGCTTTGGCGCGACGCAGGCAAATGCCGGTTTGAACGAGCTGTTCGGCGTGCCCACCGGATCCACGACCGAAGTCATTCTGATCTCGGCGATCACCGCAGTGGCGCTGATTTCGGTGCTGCGCGGTCTGGATGGCGGTGTGAAGGTTCTGTCGGAAATCAACATGGGACTGGCGTTTGCCTTGTTGATCTTCGTGCTGCTGGTCGGTCCGACGCTTCTGTTGCTGACAGGATTCGGCGATTACCTGTGGGCCTATGTGCAATATCTGCCTCAACTGGCGAACCCGCTGGGCCGTGAGGATGTCAACTTTACCCAAGGCTGGACCGCGTTCTACTGGGCGTGGTGGATCAGCTGGTCACCCTTCGTCGGCATGTTCATCGCCCGCGTCAGCCGTGGCCGGACCGTGCGCGAATTCGTCATCTGCGTGCTGCTGATCCCAAGCCTTGTCTGTGTGTTGTGGATGAGCGTTTTCGGCGGCATTGCGATCGATCAGGTGGTCTCGGACGGGTATACCGTGGCCCAAGAGGCCGCGCTGGAACTGAAGCTGTTCAAAATGCTGGATCAACTGCCATTGGTGCAGATCACATCGTTGATCGGCATCGTGCTGGTGATTGTGTTCTTCGTGACGTCGTCGGATTCCGGCTCGCTGGTGATTGATACGATCACGGCAGGCGGCAAGGTTGACGCGCCTGTGCCCCAGCGCGTTTTCTGGTGTGTCTTCGAAGGTGCCGTTGCCATTGTGCTGCTGCTCAGCGCCGGTGGGTTGCAATCGCTTCAATCCATGGTGATCTCGACCGGGCTGCCGTTCACGATTGTCCTGCTGACGATGTGCTGGGCGATCTGGAAAGGCTTGAGCACCGAAGCGCACTGACGTTGGGGGTGGTTTCGCATAACGCGACCACCCCAAAGAACAGAGCAAGGGCGCGTTGTTTCGGCACCGCGCCCTTGTTGATTATGCGGCCTCGAAAGCGGGTGTTATGTGTGTCAGGCGCTTGACGTAAAGGCAGGAATGTCCTCGACCAGCCTTGCGCCATCCAGTCCGGACCAGAAGCCGTGGTCATTTGTGGCTTGGCCCGCCGAAAAGCCCCGCTATCTTTCGATAAAATACTGGGCCATTTGCGGCGATCTGACCTTGATGCAAACGTCTTGTCTGCCGGGAACTTGCTGAACCCGACCAATGGAAAGCTATGATCATTGATCCGGGTGGCAACGCGCTCCGTATTGCTGTGACACGGAAAAAGGACAGACCGTTGAGCAATACTTCCCCGATATTGATATGGTTCCGCCGCGATCTTAGGCTGTCGGATCATCCGGCATTGGCCGCCGCGTGTAAAACCGGACGTCCTGTCATCCCGGTCTTCATTCTGGATGATCTTGCCGAAGGGCTGGGTGCCGCCCCGAAATGGCGGCTGGGGCTGGGGCTTCACAGCCTGTCAGACGCGCTTGCCGACAAGGGCAGCCGATTGACCCTGCGGCGCGGTGCGGCGCTGGCTACCTTGCGCGATCTGATCGACCAGACCGGCGCGGGTGCGGTCTATTGGACGCGCGCCTATGATCCGGACAGCATGGCGCGGGATACAGAGATAAAGCAGGTACTGAAAGACGAAGGCATTCAGGCGCAAAGCTTTGGTGGACATCTGATGTTCGAGCCGTGGACGGTCGAGACCGGGCAGGGCGGATATTACAAGGTCTACACGCCGTTCTGGAATGCGGTGAAGGACCGCGACGTTGACACCCCGCTTCCGACACCGGGCAAAATCCAGCCGCCGGAGGCATGGCCCAAAAGCGACAATCTGGACGATTGGCACATGGGTCAGGCCATGCAGCGCGGCGCAGAAATCGTGCGTCCCTATGTGCGCTTGGGGGAAAGTGCCGCGCAATCCCGGCTGGGGGCGTTCATGGCGCATCGGGTTGCCGATTACGTCGATGATCGCAACCGCCCCGATATTGATGGCACCTCTGGCCTGTCCGAGAACCTTGCCCTTGGCGAGATCAGCCCGCATCAGTGCTGGCATGCGGGTATTCGTGCGCGCGAAGAGGGCAAGCGCGGGGCCGAGACCTTTCTGAAAGAGCTGGTCTGGCGCGAGTTTGCCTATCATCTGATGTATCACACGCCGCGTATCCTGTCGGGCAACTGGCGCGAGGATTGGAACGCCTTCCCGTGGAACGAGGATGAACGCCGCGCGGAAGTGCAGGCCTGGAAACACGCTCGCACGGGCATTCGGTTTGTCGATGCGGGCCTGCGCGAGATGTATGTCAGGGGGCGCATGCATAACCGTGCGCGCATGGTTGTGGCCAGCTATCTGACCAAGCACCTGATGTGCCACTGGAAGATCGGGATGCGCTGGTTCGAGGATTGCCTGATCGACTGGGATCCGGCCAGCAACGCGATGGGATGGCAATGGTCGGCAGGCTCGGGTCCGGATGCCACGCCCTATTTTCGGGTCTTCAACCCGGTCACGCAGTTGAAAAAATTCGACCCTGACGGCGTTTACGCTAAATCATGGATCGCAGAGGATCGGCAGACCCCGACCGACACCGCGCTAAGCTACTTTGACGCCGTGCCGCGAAGCTGGGGGATCTCGGCGCAGGACAGCTATCCAGAGCCTATCGTTTCCGTGTCCGATGGGCGTCAAAAGGCGCTGCAAGCCTATGAAAAAAGGGATTTTTGATCCTCTGCTGCACGATCTTCTTGCCCAAACGCCATGCCTGCGCCAAGCTGTTTGCCATCAACAAGACCACCGGAACCGACATGATCCTGACGACAACCCAGAACCAGCCTGACCTGCCACGCTACTTCGCCCGCGTCTTTGATATTGCCCAGCGGATGAACCGGGGCCGCATCGACTTTGTGCTGCCGGATGGGCGCATCTTTCGGGCCGAAGGCCGCGCGCCCGGACCAGTGGCGCAGCTTGATATTCACAACTCCGATATATTCGCCCGGCTGATCCGCGACGGCGATCTGGGCTTTTCAGATGCCTATCTGGATGAATGGTGGAGCACGCCGGACCTGATGGCGTTCATGGATCTGATCCATGCCGATAATGACGTGATTTTCGATGGCTTCCCCGGCATGGGGCTGGTGCGCGCCTTCGAAAGGGCGCGGTTCTGGTTGCACTCCAACTCGCGCCGCCAGGCGAAGAAAAACATCGCCCATCACTACGATCTGGGCAATGAGTTCTACGGGCTTTGGCTGGACGAGACCATGACCTATTCATCGGCCCTGTTCGAGACCGGGCAGGAAAGTCTGGAAAAGGCGCAGATCGCGAAATATGCGCAGCTTGTGGACGAAATGGGCGCAAAACCCGGCGATCATGTGCTGGAGATCGGCTGCGGCTGGGGCGGGTTTGCCGAATATGCCGCCAAGGAACGTGGGCTTCGGGTGACGGGGCTGACCATCAGCCGCGAACAGTTCGACTATGCACAGGCGCGGATCGCCGCTGCCGGGCTGACGGATCTGGTGGATTTCAAGCTGCAAGACTACCGCGACGAGACCGGCACCTATGACGGCATCGCGTCGATCGAGATGTTTGAAGCGGTGGGCGAGAAATACTGGCCCGTGTATTTCGACACGCTGCGCGAGCGGTTGAAACCCGGCGCGCATGCGACGCTTCAGATCATCACGGTGCAGGACAAACGCTGGGAGGTTTACCGGCGCGGCGTGGATTTCATTCAGAAGCACATCTTTCCGGGCGGGATGTTGCCCAGCCCCGGTGCCTTGCGGGCCGAGGTCGAAAAGGCCGGATTGCGGATCGCCAGATCGGTCGAGTTTGGCGAAAGCTACAGCCAGACCCTGCGGCGCTGGCACGACACGTTCAACGATCGGTGGTCCGAGATTTCCGAACTGGGTTTTGACAAGCGCTTTCAAAGGATGTGGAATTTCTACCTGACCTCTTGTGCGGCGACCTTTCACAGCGGCAATTGCGACGTGACCCAAATTACCCTGATACGGCCCGCCTGATACCTGCGGTCGTGGTGTGCGTTTCCGTAACGTGCTATGCGGTCGGGAACGTAAAGATCCGCTGAAGGCAACCCTATGACATCGCTATTCTTTTATGGCAGCCTGCGCCATGTGCCCCTGCTGGAGATCGTGCTTGGCCGCGCCGCTGGCGGCATCGACATGCGGCCCGCAAGTCTTCCGGGCCATGCGGTTCGCAGTGTGACGGAAGGGCCGTTTCCCACGATCCGCGCCGAAAAGGGCGCGCAGGCAAAAGGCTTGTTGGTCCACGGACTGGATGCGCAGGACATCGCGCGACTGGATTTCTACGAGGCCGGGTTTGATTTTGATACGCGGATTCTGGCAGTCGACACGGCTGATGGGCCATGCGATGCCCAGATCTACTTCCCGGCGGGGGATCACTGGACGGCGGGCGATCCGTGGTCGCTGCAAGACTGGGTCGATCAATGGGGACAGCTTAGCTGTGATGCGGCCCGAGAGGTGATGGCGCGCTATGGCAAGGCGTCGCCGCAAGAGATCAGCGCGCTTTTCCCCTTCATCCGGTCGCGGGCCTGGGCGCGGAGGTTGGCCGCGCAACCCGCGCCGCAGACCCTGCGCGCGCGCATGACCCAACAGGATGCCGAGATTACCGCGGAACGCCCCGGCTTTGACGGGTTTTTCCGGATGCGGGCCTTCAGTCTGCGCCACCGGACATTCGCAGGCGGCTGGAGCGAGACCATGAACCGCGAGGCATTTGTGGCCTTCGATGCGGCTCTTGTGCTGCCCTACGATCCCGCAACCGACCGGGTGATGTTGATCGAACAGATGCGCTATGGTCCGCTGATGCGGGGCGATCCGGCACCATGGGTGCTGGAACCGGTGGCAGGGCTTGTCGATGCGGGCGAGACGCCAGAGGCCTGCGCACGGCGCGAGGCGGTCGAGGAAGCCGGGCTGACACTGGGCGAGATGCGCCCCATGCCGGCTGTCTACGCCTCTCCGGGGTATTCCAGCGAGTTCTTTCACTGCTTTCTTGGACTGTGCGATCTGTCGCCAAACGACGCCGGGCTGGGCGGTCTGGACACCGAGCACGAGGATATCCGCAGCCATGTCATAAGCTTCGAGGCCGCCATGGGGCTGCTCGATAGCGGAGAAGTGAACGCGGGCCCTTTGGCGATGATGCTGCTATGGTTGGCGCGTGAGCGGCCGAACTTGAGGTTGGGCGCGTAACCGGTGGGTTGATATCCCCCCCCGTTGCGCCCTACATCTGATGGCTGACAGAACAGACGATGACAAAGGAGGCGCCGCATGCGCATTGCAGGTGATCTGGCCGAAGCGATCGGCAACACGCCACTGATCCGGCTGCGCCGCGCCAGCGAGGCGACGGGCTGCGAGATCCTTGGCAAGGCAGAGTTCATGAACCCCGGCCAATCGGTCAAGGACCGTGCGGCGCTGTTCATCATCCGTGACGCGGTGGAAAAGGGCCTTCTGAAACCCGGTGGCACGATTGTCGAAGGCACAGCGGGCAATACCGGGATCGGCCTGGCGCTGGTTGGCGCGTCGATGGGATTCCGAACGATTATCGTCATCCCCGAGACGCAGAGCCAGGAAAAGAAGGATATGATCCGGCTGGCTGGGGCGGAGCTGGTGCAGGTGCCCGCAGCGCCGTATCGCAACCCCAATAACTACGTTCGCTATTCCGGCCGTCTGGCCGAAGAATTGGCGGCGACATCGGAAAAGGGCGTGATCTGGGCCAACCAGTTTGACAACACCGCCAACCGCCAAGCCCATATCGAAGGAACCGGCCCGGAGATCTGGGACCAGACCGGCGGCAAGGTTGACGGGTTCATCTGCGCGGTAGGCTCTGGTGGGACGCTGGCGGGCGTGGCAATGGCGCTGCAACCAAAGGGCGTGAAAATCGGCCTTGCCGATCCGATGGGTGCCACCCTGTTCAACTATTATACCACCGGCGAACATGCGGCCGAGGGTGGCTCGATCACCGAAGGCATCGGGCAGGGGCGGATCACCGCCAATCTCGAAGGGTTCACCCCGGATTTCAACTACCAGATCCCCGATGACGAGGCGCTTCCCGTCGTGTTCGACTTGCTTGAAGAAGAGGGCCTGTGCCTTGGTGGGTCGTCCGGTATCAACGTGGCGGGCGCGGTGCGTATGGCACGCGAAATGGGGCCGGGTCATACGATCGTCACGGTGTTGTGCGATTATGGCACACGTTATCAGTCGAAACTGTTCAACCCCGATTTCCTGAAGGACAAGGGCCTGCCCGTGCCCGGCTGGATGGATCGTGCCCCCGCATCCATTCCCGGCGTTTTCCAGGAGGTCTGATGCCCAACCCGTTGGCCTTTTTCAAAGCGGCCCTGCTGCCGCTGGTGCTGGTATTCATGCTGGCGGTTCAGGTATTTGCCCAGGACCCCGTTGATTACGACACCTGGTCGAAGCAGGCAACATCCGCCGAAACCGTGGTCGAGGCCGGCAATGCCACGGAGACAGAGCTTGAAGCCCTGCGCGCCGGTATTGCCAAGTGGCGAGAGCAGTTTCTTGCGGCCAGCAATGTCAGCACCCCGCGCATAGACACCCTTCAGGGGCAGATCGACGCGCTTGGCCCAAAACCCGAGGAGGGCACCGAGGAGCCGGCGGAACTGGCCGACAGGCGGTCCGCCCTGAACGAGCAGATGGAAGAGTTGCGCGCGCCCCTTCGCCGCGCCGAAGAGGCCTATAGCCGCGCCGACGCCATCATCGCGGAAATCGACACGATCATTCGTGAAAGACAGGCCGCGGCGTTGCTGGAACTGGGCCCATCCCCCATCAACCCGACGCTCTGGCCCGCCGCGATCGAGTCGCTGCTGGGCACGGTGAATGAGCTGATCGTCGAGGTCGAGGAAAACTGGGCGTCAGACGAAAAACGCAGCCAGGCGAAGGCGCAACTGCCTTTGGTGCTGTTTCTGCTCGCGCTGGGCCTGTTGCTGATGCTGCGTGGCCGGGTCTGGATTGGCGGTGCGGTGAAACGCCTGCGCAAATTGACCCGCAAAGGCACCGGCGTCTGGAGCTTTCTGGTCTCGCTTGGTCAGATCATCGTGCCGATGGTGGGCATCATTGCACTGACGCTGGCGATTTTTGCAACCGGGATGCTGGGTGAACACGGCGCGCTGCTGCTGTCGGCCGTTCCCGGCTGGGCGATGACGATCCTTGGCGTGTGGTGGCTGGGCGACCAGACGTTCTCGCGCATGGACGATGTCGGATCCCTGCCGCTTGATCGCTACCGTCGCACCGAGGCCCGCATCGATGTCGGCATTCTGGGCGTGTTGCTGGTGGCGCAAGATGTGATCGTCAAGGTCGCCGCCGCCGAGGAGTACAGCATCGCCACAATTGCGGTGCTGAAGCTACCGATCATCGTATTGACGGGCATCATGCTGTTCCGTCTGGGTCTCATTTTGCGCCAGGTCGGCGTCACCCAGGAACGTGACAATCCCGACACGACGGAGCCGGCGTTCCGGATTCGCATGGTCCGCCTTCTTGGCCAGGTCGCCATGGTGCTGGCCGTGATTGGCCCGGTCATGTCAGCGATTGGCTATGCCAATGCCGGTGAAGCGATGATTTTCCCGACGGTGAAAACATTTGTTCTGCTGGGTGTGCTGCTGATTTTGCAACGCTTTGTCTTTGATCTTTACGCGCTGATTACCGGGCGCGGCGACGAGGACGGCGACGGGCTACTGCCGGTTCTGGGGGCCTTTGTGCTGACGCTGGCATCCCTGCCGGTACTGGCGTTGATCTGGGGCGCGCGCGTCGCTGACCTGACAGAGCTTTGGGCGCGGTTTCGCGAGGGGTTCACCTTTGGCGATACCCGCATCGCGCCAACCGACTTCCTGACCTTTGCCATCGTTTTCGTCATCGGGTATGCCGCGACGCGGCTGTTGCAGGGCGGTTTGCGCGGATCGGTCCTGCCAAAGACCAAGCTGGATATCGGCGGGCAGAATGCCATCATCTCGGGGGTTGGCTATCTGGGGATTTTCCTGGCCGCGCTGATTGCGGTGACGGCCACGGGGCTGGATCTGTCTTCCCTGGCCATTGTTGCCGGTGCGCTGTCCGTCGGGATCGGTTTCGGCCTTCAGAACATCGTTTCGAACTTTGTGTCCGGCATCATCCTGCTGATCGAGAGGCCGATTTCCGAAGGCGACTGGATCGAGGTCGGCGGCACGCATGGCACGGTCCGCAGCATCTCTGTCCGGTCCACCCGGATCGAGACATTCGACCGCTATGACGTGATCATTCCCAACGCCGATTTCGTGTCTGGGCGGGTGTCGAACTATACGCGCGGAAATGCCTTGGGACGGATCATCGTTCCCGTGGGCGTGGCCTATGGGACAGATACCCGCAAGGTCGAAGAAGTTCTCTTGCGGATCGCCCGGTTCCATCCGTTGGTGATGCTGACCCCGGCACCTTATGTGCTGTTCAAGGGTTTCGGTTCCGATTCAATGGATTTCGAGATCCGCGCGATTCTCTCGGATGTCAACGAAATTATGGGCGTGCAAACAGAGATGAACCACCAGATCGTCGAGGCTTTTGCGAAGGAGGGTTTCGAAATTCCATTCGCACAGCGCGACGTTTGGCTGCGCAACCCCGAAACGCTGATGCAGGGCAAGGGCGCGCCGCAATCCGACGCAGAGCACGTCCGTGACGACGACAACAAGGACCAGTCGGACCCTGTTCATAATCCGATCCCACGCGAACCCGATCAGGCGTCAAGCGACGGCGACGGAGACGGAGGCGGCGACACATGACTGAAGCGCTTTATCTGACAGAGCCTTATCGGCGGGATGCACCCGGTATCGTGACCGGCCACACACCCGAGGGCGGCCTTATCGTGCATAACCCGCTGTTCTATCCGACCGGCGGCGGGCAGCCGGGCGACAGCGGTGCGCTGGTCTGGGGCAGGTCCGAGATCCCGATTGCCACGGCGGTCAAGGCTGAGGGTGGCGGCAGTGTTCTGGTCGCGGCGGAGCCGGTCATGCTGCCGCCCGTTGGGTCACATGTCATGCAGCGGCTCGACTGGGAACGCCGTCACCGCCACATGCGCATGCACACGGCATTGCATCTTTTGTCGGTTGTCATCCCTCTGCCTGTGACCGGTGGCCAGGTCAGTGCAGATCGCGGGCGTCTGGATTTCAACATGCCAGAAGCACCAGAGGATCGCGATGCCCTTGAAAACGCGCTTAACGCGCTTGTGGAGCGTGATTTGCGCGTCACCGAAGATTGGATCACCGAGGAAGAGTTGGATGCCAATCCCGGTCTGGTCAAAACCATGTCGGTGCAGCCACCGCGCGGTGCGGGCGTCATCCGCCTTGTTCGCATTGGCGAGGGTAGCGACCAGATTGACCTGCAACCCTGCGGCGGTACGCATGTCGCCCGGACCGGAGAAATCGGTCATATCCGCTTGGGCAAGATCGAAAACAAGGGCCGCCAGAATCGCCGCGTCAACCTGCACCTGCGCTAGGTGATCCGGCGTTCAACGCTTGAAAAAGGCGAAGGGGGTGGTGCCCTTCGCCAGAGCCAGCCCAGTCAGGCGCAGCGTGTCATGTCTCTGCCGTGATGCGTGGCGAAAGCGCCGCGATTATTCCGCGCAATTCGGCAAGGCCCTTCAAGCGTCCGATAGAAGGATAGCCCGGCTGCGCACTGCGCCCCAGATCATCCAGAATATCCTGCCCATGATCCGGTCGGAACGGAAGCGACCAGTCGGCACGGCCAGCAGCCTTTCGGCGCGCCTCTTCACGCAAGACAGCCTCTACCAGCGCGACCATATCGGTATCGCCGCCCAGATGCTCGGCCTCGTAGAACGACCCGAAAATGTCGTCCGACTCACGCTTGACGTTGCGCAGATGCAGAAAATGCACCCGGTCGCCAAGCCGTTCCATCATGCCCGGCAGGTCATTGTCTGGCCGCGCGCCAAGGGAACCGGAACACAAGGTGATGCCGTTGGCGGGCGTGTCGACCGCATCCATCACCGCCTTGTAGTCGGCCTCTGTCGACATGATGCGCGGCAGACCCAGAAGAGGCACGGGCGGATCGTCCGGATGGCAGCACATCCGCAGGCCCAGCTTCTCGGCCGTGGGCACGACCTCTTCGAGGAAGGTCACAAGATGCGCGCGCAACTGATCCGCGCCGATCGCGGCATATTCGGCCAGATGCCTGCGCACATCCTCCAGCGAAAAATTCTCGGCCGCGCCGGGAAGGCCGAACACAAGGTTGCGCAGCAATTGCGAACGATGGGCGTCGTCCATCTCGGCAAAGCGTTTGCCGGCGGCGTCCTTGAGCGCCTCGTCATAGCCTTCGGACGCGCCGGGACGTTCGAGGATATGCAGATCAAAGGCGGCAAAGTCGGTCAGGTCGAACCGCATGCAAGTGGCACCGTTGGGCAGGTGCCAGGCAAGATCCGTGCGAGTCCAATCCAGTATCGGCATGAAATTGTAACAGATCACCTCGATCCCGGCATCGGCAAGATTGCCAAGACTTTCGCGGTAATTGGCAATATGCGTGCGCCAGTTGCCGGTCTGCTTCTTGATATCCTCGCTGACCGGCAGGCTTTCGACCACATCCCATGCCAGACCCGAGGGGCGTCCGTCTTTCATCTGCGCGATCACGCGTTGACGTTCGGCAATCTCTTCCTTGGACCACACATCCCCCGTCGGGACGTGGTGCAGGGCGGTGACAATACCGGTCGCGCCCGCCTGTGCGACGTCATCTATGGATACGAGGTCTCGTGGTCCGAACCAGCGCCAGGTTTGTTTCATTGCATCCTCCCGAGTCGTGCGTTGATTGAGTGATAACAGACCCTGCGTTTCATGCCTAGTATGGAAGTATGGAAGTATGTTATTCAATGCGTGGAGGTAGAATCATGACGGCATCTGTCACAGGTATAGGGGCGTTGGACCCGACCCTGCCAATCACGCCACAGATCTACCGTATCCTGCGCGACCGTATCATTCGCAATGATCTGACCCCGGGAAACCGAATTTCCGAATCCGAAATTGCCGCACTTCATCAGGTCAGTCGCCAACCGGTCCGCGAGGCCTTTATCAAGCTGGCAGAGCAGGGGCTTCTGGCCGTGCGTCCACAGCGCGGCACGATCGTCAACAAGATCGCCTATTCGGCCGTTCTGGACGCGCGATTTCTGCGCGAAGCGATAGAGGCCGATATTGTCAGCATACTGGCGCAGTCGCCGGATGCGGGCCTGGTGTCGGATCTGCGCAAACAGCTTGATGAACAGCGCGCCTTGGACCCGAAAGATTCAAGCGATTTCATCCATTTGGATGAACGCTTTCATTTCACGCTCGCCGCTGCCGCGGGCAAGGGCGGGGCGTGGAAGCAAGTAGAGGGGCTGAAATCACAGATGGACCGTGTGCGGTATCTTTCCTTGTCGCAATTCCCCGTGGCCAAGCTGATCGGTCAGCACGAAGCCATCGTCGACTGCATCGTGGACGGTGACCGAAGCGGTGCCAATGCGGCGATCCGCACCCACTTGCGCGAGGTTCTTTTCGACCTTACCCAGATTGTTGCCGCGCATCCGGAGTTTTTCGACCTGCCGGCGGGGGAACTTCCCCAACCGGTCAATGCACCTATCCTATGAGGAGTGGATACATGACGTTCAATTGGAAACTTCCAGCCGTTGCCGTAACCGTGGCGGCCTTGCTGACAGCGCCTGCCTTTGCGCAGGACATCACGCTGAAGCTGGGCCACCTGGCCAATGAAGATAACCCCTGGCACATGGCGTCGGTCAAGTTCGGGGAAGAATTGTCTGCCCTGACAGACGGGCGCATTGCCGTAGAGGTTTTCCCGAATGAAAGCCTGGGCAAGGAAATCGACCTGATCAACGGCATGCAGCTTGGCACGGTCGACATGACCATCACAGGCGAATCCCTGCAAAACTGGGCACCGATGGCAGCCCTGCTTGCGGTTCCCTATGCCTACAAGTCGCTGGAGCATATGGATGAAGTCGCCAGTGGCGAGATTGGCGACCAAATCAAGGCGCAGATCATCGAGAAGGTCCAGATCCGCCCGATCACGCATTTCGCGCGTGGGCCGCGCAATCTGACCTCCAACCGGCCGATCACTTCGCCGGATGATCTGAACGGCCTGAAAATGCGCGTGCCGAACGTGCCGCTGTTCATCGACGTCTGGAAGGCGCTTGGCGCGAACCCCGGCCCGATGGCGTTCTCCGAAGTGTTCACCTCGCTTCAGAACGGCACCATCGAGGCGCAGGAGAACCCGCTGGCACTGATCCGGTCGGCCAGCTTTAACGAAGTGCAGAGCCACGTCAACATGACAGAGCATGTCCGTTCGTGGATTTACCTGACCATCGCGGAAAGCACTTGGGCGAGCCTGTCCGAAGAAGATCAAGGCGCCGTGATGGAGGCCGCCTCGCGCGCGCAAGCCTATGAGCGGGAACTGTTCAACGAAAGCATCGCCGCCGACCGTGCCTATCTTGAGGAAAACGGCATGACATTCGTAGAGGTTGACGGTGCCGCCTTCCAGGCAAAAGCGAAGGATGCGGTGCTGGCCAATGTCAGCGACGAGATCAAGCCGATCGTCGAAGGCCTGTTCGCTGAATAAGCGACAGGTTACATCCAGATCAAGCGGCGTCGCCCCGGACGGGCGGCGCTGTCCTTTCAGTCCAGGGGGCTCATGGTGAAACGCGCAGAAAGACTGATCGACGTCCTTGTGCAGCTTGCCCGGATCGGGGCGGGAATTTCCTTCTCGGTGCTGATCGGCGCGGTGCTGATACAGGTGGTGGGGCGGTTCATCGGCAGTTCTCCGGTCTGGACCGAGGAACTGACGCGTTACGCGCTGCTGTTCTCGGTGGCATTTGGTGCGGGGCTTTCTTTTCGCACCGGTGATCTGGTGAATGTCGATGTCATCTGCGAGTCGCTGCCGGGTCGCGTACCTTGGTTGCTGCGCCTCTTCGCGGGCATCGTGACCGCTGGGCTGGCGATCTACCTTCTACCGCATGCCTGGAAATACGTCTCCATCGGAAAGATGCAGACCGCCCCGGCGCTGGGGATCAAAATGCACTACGTCCATTTCACGGTCTGGCTGATGCTGGCGCTGCTGGCCCTGTTTGCAAGCCTGCGCGTCGTCGGAATGCTGACCGGCACCGAAGATGGCAAACCCCGCAAGCCCGAAGAGGACTGAGCAATGGATGTCACGGTTTTGTTTCTGGTCTTCGTCGGCGGCCTTGTCACCGGCGTTCCGGTCGCGATCACGCTTGGTATCTCGTCGCTGGCCTATCTGCTGCTGGCCGGTATCCCGCCCGTCGTCATGCCGCAAAAGATGTATGCGGGCATGGATGTCTTTGTGCTGCTGTCCATTCCGGGCTTCATCCTTGCGGGCAACCTGATGAATCAGGGTGGCATAACAGAGCGCATCATCCGTTTTGCCAATTCGCTGGTTGGCTGGATCAGGGGCGGGCTGGGCCTGACAAATATCGCGGCGTCTATGCTGTTTGGCGGGATCACTGGAACGGCTGTGGCCGATGCGGCCTCTATCGGTGGCGTGATGATTCCGGGGATGAAGAAAGCGGGCTATCCCGCTGATTTTGCTGCCGCAGTCACCGCAGCCTCATCTACTGTCGGGCCGATCATTCCGCCCTCTGTCCCGATGATCATCGTTGGCGCATTGTCTGGCATCTCGGTCGGCAAGATGTTCCTTGCGGGTGCGGTGCCGGGCATTCTGATGGGGCTGGCGATGATGGTGACATGCTTTGTGATCTCGGCGCGCCGGGATTTCCCGCGCCAGCCGTGGCAGGGTGCCGGCGAGGTCGTCCGGTCTTTCGGCGGGGCATTCTGGGCGCTGGCAATGACCTTCCTGATCATCTACGGGCTGCTGTCGGGCCTTGCCACACCGACGGAAACCGCTGTCGTTGCCTCGGTCTATGCGTTCATGGTCGGGGCCTTCATCTACCGCGAACTGAAAGTGTCCAAGCTGCCGGGCATTGTGGTGGACAGTGCGGTTTCGGCCGCGGGTATCCTTGCGCTGGTCGGATTTGCCAATGTGTTCGGCTGGATTCTGGTGTCGGAACATATCCCGCAGGCAATTGCCGAAGGCGTCCTGTCTCTGACAGGCAACAAATTCATGGTGATCCTGATCATCAACCTGTTGCTGTTGTTCGTCGGCATGTTCATGGAAACGATTGCCGCGCTGATCATCCTGTTCGTGCCGCTTCTGTCGCTGGCGCAGGCCGTGGGTATCGACCCGTTGCACTTTGCCACCTTTGCAGTGTTGAACCTGATGATCGGTCTGACAACGCCGCCTGTGGGCGTTTGTCTGTTCGTCTGCGCGGGCATCGCGCGCCTGCCTCTGGCACCGGTTGTGGTGGCGATCCTGCCATTCCTTGCGACCAACATTCTGGTGCTGCTGGCTGTCAGCTACATTCCAGCCTTGGCCACCTGGTTGCCTTCGGTCCTGATCCCCTGATCGGACGAAACTTGCCGCGCGGCCCGAGGGGCGCGCGGCAAGTTTTGCGTGAGAATTGATGATCTATGGCGCGCTCGCGTCCAGTGCGGCGATGATCGGCAGGAAATCAGACGCCTTCAGGCTGGCCCCGCCCACAAGCGCGCCATCGACATTGGACACCGCAAAGATCTCTTCGGCATTCGAGGCCTTGACCGACCCGCCATAGAGGATGCGCACCGATCGCCCGACGCCCGCGCCAAAGCGGCGTTCCAGACGCGTGCGGATGAAATCATGCACCTCGCCGATCTGGTCGGTTGTCGGAACCTTGCCGGTGCCAATGGCCCATATCGGCTCATATGCGATGACCAGATTATGCCCGGTGGCGCTGTCGGGGACAGAGCCTGAAAGCTGCCCGCCAATGATGTCTAGCGTGTTTGACGCCTCGCGCTCTGCAAGGCTTTCACCGACGCAGATCACCGCAATCAAATCCGAGTCAAACGCGGCACGGGCCTTGGCGCGGATGGCGTCGTCATGTTCGTCGTGGTCCTGACGCCGTTCGGAGTGACCGAGGATGACATGGCTCGCCCCCGCATCCGCCAGCATGGCTGCGGAAATGTCGCCGGTATGCGCGCCTGTGGCCTCGGCATGGCAATCCTGACCACCGATGGCGACGGCTTTACCCTGAACTGCACCGGCGGCGCGGGACAACAGCGTCGAAGGGGGACAGATCAGCACATCGCAGCCGGTGGCCTCGGGGCCATTGGCGATCGCCGCCAACTCTTCCAGAGCGGCGGCAGTACCGTTCATCTTCCAGTTTCCGGCGGCAAGTTTGCGTCTCATCTCAGTCCCTTCATGCGATTTGCGCATATCATGGCGGCGTAAGACGGGCCGTCAAGGGCAAGCGGCTTCTAGGGACAGAAGGGCAGGCGATCAGAGCGGGAATATCGCGTTGGCGGCGCTGGAAAATCCCCTAGCGCGTCGTGGTGATCGCGTCAGGATCCAGGTCTTCGACATCCTTGAATTTGATGGATTCACCACAGCCGCAGGCATCGGCGACATTGGGGTTGTTGAAGCGGAACCCGGATTCAAGCAGCGAGGTCTCGTAATCGATCTCGGTGCCGAACAGAAACATCTGGGCCATCGGCGCGATCATGACGCAGGCCCCGTCCTGGGTGACGACCTCGTCATTGGGATCGGCCTGATCGACATAGTCCATGGTGTATTCCATGCCGGCGCAGCCGCCCTTCTTGACGCCGATGCGCAAACCAGCGCGCCCTTCCTTGTCCATCAACCGGGTGATCTGGCGAATGGCATTGGGGGTCATGCTGATCGGGGACTTTCCGGGAATGCCGAACATTTCGATATATCTCCTTGCCTTGACCTCAAGATAGGTCCCGGTGTCGAATTTCTCAAGAGATCCGCGGCACTGCTCAAGCGAAACGTTGACATCTGGCGGGGGCGGCCGGTTTTCATTGGCCGCGATTGACGCCGCTGGATACGCTATAGACAACGAGGGTTTGTTGATGCCTGTCAGTGTGTTGCGCGGCGCGCTTGCTTACATGAAGCCCAGTTCCAGCCTTGCTTCGTCGGACATCATGTCCATTCCCCAGGGCGGCTCCCATGTCAGATCCACATCGACCTGTTTCACCCCTTGCAGGGGTTCGACCGCGTCTGCGATCCATCCCGGCATCTCGCCCGCCACCGGGCAACCGGGTGCGGTGAGAGTCATTATCACGCGGACCTCGTTTTCGGGGCTGATATCAATCGTGTAGACTAGCCCGAGGTCGTAGATATTTACTGGGATTTCAGGGTCATAGACCGAGCGGCACGCTTCCACCACGCTGTCATATAGCGGATGGTCTGTGCTGGATGGCTCGATCAGCGGCGTACCCTCCATGGGCGGTTGCGCGTCATTCATTTGGGCTGTCCTGTGCTTTCCTGACCAAACATATAGGAAATGGGAGGTGCCGGGTAAAGGGGCGGATGGAAAGATGCCGCGCGGCATTTTGGACAGTGGATAGGGGATCAGGGCGTTTGGGGACGACGTTGCCGTGCTGATCGGGCGGCGGTGGATGTGGCGCGTTCAGGAGTGAGCGGCCAGCCCCTCACACTCCCCGGAGTATTTTTGCCAATGAGAATTGGCAGGGAGGGGAGGTGAAAGGTCAGGTCGCAGGCGGTTGACTGGATTTGGCAGGTAGCTTTCTGCGCCGTACCGGGGCGGGGCGGGCGCGGGCCTCGATGCTGTCATAGAGCAGACCGGTAATGTTCTTGTTCGAGGCCTTTTCAATGCCTTCCAGGCCGGGAGAGGAATTGACCTCCAGTACCTTTGGTCCGGTGTCAGAGCGCAGAAGATCGACGCCGGCCAAGCCAAGGTTGAAGGCACGGGCGGCACGCAGGGCGGTGTCGCGTTCCTCTTTGGTGATGCGTACAGATGTGGCGCTGCCGCCGCGATGCAGGTTGGAACGAAAATCGCCTTCGGCGCCGGTGCGTTTCATCGAGGCCACGACCTTGCCCGCGATCACCAGACAACGGATGTCTTCGCCTGCGGATTCCTTCACGAATTGTTGCACCAGGAAATTTGCGCGCAGGCCGCGAAATGCGTCGATGACGGATTCGGCGGCCTTTTTGGTTTCCGCCAGGACGACGCCTTTGCCCTGTGTGGATTCGAGCAGTTTGACGATCAGCGGGGCCTGTCCGACCAGTCCGATCAGGTTGGACGTGTCCTTGGGGCTGGCTGCGAAGGCGGTTGTCGGCATCCCGATCTTTTGCGAGGAAAGCACTTGGTGCGCATGAAGTTTGTCGCGGCTCGCGGTGATGCCTGCCGAGCCGTTCACGCAATAGGTGCCGATGGTTTCGAATTGTCGGATCACGGCCGTGCCATAGGGCGTGATCGACGCGCCGATGCGCGGGATGACCGCATCATAGCGGGGCAGGCGTTTGCCGTCGTAATGCACTTCGGGAGCCAACTGGTTGATTGCCATGTAGCAGCGCGTGGTGTCGATGACCTCTACCGAATGTCCACGCTTTTCGCCTTCTTCAACAAGGCGGCGGGTGGAGTAATTGTTCTCGCGGCTGAGAACGGCGATGCGCAGCGCACGGTTGGGCGCGGATTTGCGAACCTTGGTGGAATGATACACGTCATAGCTGAGTTCCGGTTGGCAGAACCGATCGGTTGCGACGATCTGGATATGGTCTTTCAGCGCTTGCCGGCCCAGCAACATCCGGCTGACCATATTGGCGCGATTGGTCAGCGTGATTTCGATGTTCCAGCTTTCATCGCCGACGGTCATCGGCGTCGAGATGACATAGCGTGGTTCGGCCTCGCCATTTGACGAGGTGACGTCGCGGCGGTCGATAATCGTGGCGGAGCAGGGGATGATCAGATCATCGCGTCCCGGAATCGGATGGATGGTAAAACGCACTTTGGGGCGCGTTGCCGGGCCAAAGGTTTCTATATCGAATGCATGCAAGGCCGAAGTCCGCGCGCCGGTATCGACCTTTGCTTTCAGCGCTGGCAATCCGAGGTCGGGCAGGGCGACCCATTCTTCCCAGCCGAAGGTCAGTGTTTCCGTCATGACGATTGTCCTCCGCGTGAAGCGTGAGTTTCCGCACCTATCAAGCCAAGCGGCTTCCCGCAAGACAATGCGCCCCGACGCTGGGGGCTTGGCAAGCTGCGTCGCTTGCTGCAAAGGAGGACGTATGACGCGATTTTCCTTCTCTCTCACTGCCACGGACGGCGCGGCCCGGACGGGTGTGATCTCGAGCCCTCGGGGGGACATTCGGACACCGGCTTTCATGCCCGTGGGCACCGCGGCCACGGTCAAGGCGATGATGCCGGACTCTGTGCGCGCGACCGGCGCTGACATCCTGCTGGGCAACACATATCATTTGATGTTGCGGCCCGGTGCGGAACGGATTGCGCGCCTTGGCGGGCTGCACAAGTTCATGAATTGGGACCGGCCGATCCTGACGGATTCGGGTGGCTTTCAGGTGATGAGCCTGGCCGAACTGCGCAAGCTGACCGAGAAGGGCGTGACATTTCGCAGCCATATCGACGGATCCAAGCACGAGCTGACGCCGGAACGCTCGATGGAGATCCAGAAGCTTCTGGGGTCCGACATCGTGATGTGTTTCGATGAATGTCCCGCCCTGCCTGCCGATGATACGCGCGTGGCCGAAAGCATGCGCCTGTCGATGCGGTGGGCGCAGCGGTCCCGCGATGCGTTTGGCGACCGGCCGGGGCATGCGCTGTTCGGCATCATGCAGGGGGGCGTGACGGAAGATTTGCGCGCCGAGAGCGCCGAAGCGCTGACCGCCATCGGATTTGACGGCTACGCGGTCGGCGGGCTGGCCGTGGGCGAGGGGCAGGAGGCGATGTTCGGCGTGCTGGATTATGCACCCGCGATGCTGCCCGCTGACAAGCCGCGCTACCTGATGGGCGTGGGCAAGCCCGATGACATTGTAGGTGCGGTCAAGCGCGGCATCGACATGATGGATTGCGTGCTGCCGTCGCGGTCCGGGCGCACCGGGCAGGCCTGGACACGTCGCGGGCAGGTGAACATCAAGAATGCGCGCCATGCCGACGATCCGCGCCCCTTGGATGAAGATTGCTCTTGCCCGACCTGCCAAGGCTATTCACGCGCCTATCTACATCACGTTTTCCGGGCGCAGGAGATGATTTCAGGCATGCTTCTGACCTGGCACAATCTGCATTACTACCAAGAAATCATGCAAGGCATGCGGGAAGCCATTGCCCAAGGCAGGTTTGCCGATTGGGAGGCCGATTTCCACCGCCAGCGCGAGATGGGCGATATCGAAAAGCTCTAGCCGCTACTGCGAGAACCCTACAGAGATCTTCGAAGGGTAGCGCCGTCATCGGCTGCGCAGGTTGCCGGTTTTTGTGCTTTACCCACAATTGCGTGGTTGCGGTCCCCGTGTCACACGGTCATTCTGGCGTGAAAACGTGGAGACGGTTGAAAACGGGGGCAGTACGCCCCAAATCTTGAGACCAGACAGGAGACGGGCAGCGCTGCCGAAATTCGGGGCCAGACCGTCTTGCCAATAATAAGGAATGAGCATGCAACAGCCCCTCAACGCATCCTATCCAGTGCTGCCGCTGCGCGACATCGTGGTTTTCCCGCATATGATCGTGCCGCTGTTTGTCGGACGTGAGAAATCTGTCCGGGCCTTGGAAGAGGTGATGGCCGATGACAAGCAGATCCTGCTGTCCAGCCAGATTGACCCCGCCGTCGATGATCCCGACAGTGACGGCATTTTCCGTGCAGGTGTGCTTGCCAACGTCTTGCAATTGCTGAAACTTCCCGATGGCACCGTCAAGGTGCTGGTCGAAGGTCAGGCGCGGGTACGGATCACCGACTATGTCGATAATGACGATTTTTTCGAGGCTTCGGCAGAGTATCTGACCGAGATCCCGGGTGACACGGCCGCGATTTCCGCGCTGCTGCGCACCGTTGGTGATGAGTTCGAACGCTATGCCAAGGTCAAGAAGAACATCCCCGAAGAAGCGCTGAGCGCGGTCTCTGATACGACCGAGCCTGCCAAACTGGCCGATCTTGTGGCCGGTCATCTGGGCATCGAGGTCGAACAAAAGCAGGAGCTTTTGGAAACGCTGTCCGTCAGCGAGCGGCTGGAGAAGGTCTACGGCCTGATGCAGGGCGAAATGTCTGTCCTTCAGGTCGAGAAGAAGATCAAGACCCGCGTCAAAAGCCAGATGGAGCGGACCCAGCGCGAGTATTATCTGAATGAGCAGATGAAGGCCATTCAGAAGGAACTTGGCGATGGCGAGGACGGCCAGAACGAAGTTGCCGAACTGGAAGAGCGGGTCGCCAAGACCAAGCTGTCCAAAGAGGCGCGCGAAAAGGCCGATGCCGAGATCAAGAAGCTGAAGAACATGTCGCCGATGTCCGCAGAGGCAACGGTGGTGCGCAACTATCTGGACTGGATGCTGTCGATCCCGTGGGGCGTGAAATCCCGCGTCAAGAAAGATCTGGGTCGGGCACAGAAGGTGCTGGATGACGATCACTACAGTCTCGACAAGGTCAAGGAACGCATCGTCGAATACCTTGCGGTGCAGCAACGCTCGAAAAAGCTGAAAGGCCCGATCATGTGCCTTGTCGGCCCTCCGGGCGTCGGTAAAACCAGCTTGGGCAAGTCGGTTGCGCGCGCCACGGGCCGCGAATTCATCCGCATCAGCCTTGGCGGCGTGCGCGACGAATCCGAGATCCGCGGCCACCGCCGGACCTATATCGGCTCCATGCCGGGCAAGATCATTCAGGCGCTGAAAAAGGCGAAGACGACAAACCCGCTGATCCTGCTCGACGAGATCGACAAGATGGGCCAGGATTTCCGTGGCGACCCCGCCTCGGCGATGCTGGAAGTGCTTGATCCGGAACAGAACTCTACCTTCATGGACCACTATCTTGAGGTGGAATATGACCTCAGCAACGTGATGTTCATCACCACGTCCAACAGCTACAACATGCCTGGACCGTTGCTTGACCGGATGGAGATCATTCCGCTGTCGGGCTACACCGAGGATGAAAAGCTGGAGATCGCCAAGCGGCATCTGCTGTCCAAGCAGGTCAAGAACCACGGCCTGAAAAAGGGCGAGTTCGAGGTGACCGACGAAGCGATCACCGACATCGTTCGCTATTACACACGCGAAGCCGGTGTGCGGAATCTGGAGCGGGAACTGGCCAAGCTGGCGCGGAAGTCCGTGACGAAGATCGTGAAGCGCGAAACCGACAAGGTTGAGGTTTCATCGGACAATCTTGATGATTTCCTTGGCGTGCGGAAACACCGCTATGGACTGACGGAAGAACAGCATCAGGTCGGCGTGGTCACGGGGCTTGCCTATACCTCTGTCGGGGGTGATCTGCTGCATATCGAGGCACTGCGCCTGCCGGGCAAAGGCCGGATGAAGACCACCGGCACGTTGGGCGACGTGATGAAGGAATCCATCGACGCTGCATCCAGCTATGTGCGGTCGATCAGTCCGCAAATCGGGGTCAAACCGCCTCGTTTTGAAAAGTGGGACATCCACGTTCACGTCCCAGATGGTGCCACGCCCAAGGACGGTCCGTCGGCCGGTCTGGCAATGGTCACGTCGATCGTGTCGGTGTTGACCGGGATTCCGGTGCGCAAGGATATTGCCATGACGGGCGAGGTGTCGCTGCGCGGCAACGCAATGCCGATCGGCGGGCTCAAGGAAAAGCTGCTGGCGGCGTTGCGGGGCGGGGTCAAGACCGTGCTCATTCCGGCCGAGAACGAAAAGGATCTGGTCGAGCTTCCCGATAACGTCAAAAGCGGGTTGGAAATCATCCCGGTCAGCCATGTGTCAGAGGTGCTGGAACGCGCGCTTATCCGCAGCCCGGAACCGATTGAATGGGATGAGGCCGCAGAAGAGGCCGCCGCCGCTGCGTTGTCAGTCGATGGGAAAGGCCCGCAGGCGACCGCGCACTGATCGCTGGCGAACACAAGTAAAACTGAAATGGGCATGCTTCGGCGTGCCCATTTTGCTTTGGCATGAGGCGGAAAGGTGTTCTGACGACAGAAACTCATGCGAATGCTGGATCGACATCCGTAAACTGTGTAGGCTCTTTGCAAAACGCAGGTGTCGATCAATTCGGCACAGTACAGTAAAGGTAGACAGAAGAAGAATGGCAGTTTCCCCCCGTAAGACAGGCACAAGAACGACCGCAAAAAAGCCCGCAGCGGCCAAGGCGCAGGCCTCGGCGCAGACTGATATCGCCGCAGTCGAGGCCGAGAACCTGCGCGCATCGGCCATAGGTGACGCAGCATCGGAGTTGCGCAAGAAAGAGTTGATCGAACTTGTCGTGGCACGCTGTGATGTCAAGAAACGCGATGCCAAACCTGCGGTCGAGGCAGCCCTCGCCGTTCTGGGCGAGGCGCTGAAAGCCGGGCGCGAGGTGAACCTGCAACCGATGGGCAAGATCAAGATCAAGCGTAGCAAGCAGGTCGGCAATGCCCAGATCTCGACGCTTCATCTGCGCCAGAACAATGCGACGCGAAGCGGTGGCAAGGATCCTCTTGCACAGACCGGAGACTGACGCTAAGACGCGGCGTGACGGGTGATTAGCTCAGTGGTAGAGCGCTTCGTTCACATCGAAGATGTCAGGGGTTCAAATCCCTTATCACCCACCATTTTCTACAGGACATCGCCGCTCTTTGATCGCATGAACAGATACTCCTTGCGCCCGAGAGTCGCCGTGTGACTGAGCGCTCGCAGATCTTGTTGTCCCGTTCAACAAAGCCGGTTTCGAAATATGCCCGCGCCTTTGGGATACGATCGAGCGCATATCGATGCGCTGCTGCGGCACATATGGACCATGCAGGCTTGCTCGCTGGCGCGATCTGCCCCGAACAGGCCATTCAACCCGGTGAAGCCATCGGCGTGGATTGCGCCTTTGTGTCCCCTGAGATGGGATGCGCAGTGCTCGCCCCATCCAATCGCTCAGCGTGGGCCGATGCAGATTGACCTTGTAGGCAGCATAATTCTCGGGTCGGCGGTAAAGTGAGAGGTGATCGCAATACTTGCCGACCAGAACATGGGCGAACAGCCCCGGTCCTGGAGGTCCGCCGGTGATCGGGCGCGAGGTTGGTTCGGTCGGGTCGTCAGGAAAACCTCTCCAAGAAACTGTCAGTTGTTTCAAGCGCCGCAGTTTCCCTCCTGGAAAACGTTTGCGGTTGCGGCCGCTTTGCGGCCGCCCCGGCGCTGCCCGCAGGGCAGTGTGACAGGTTGCGCGCTTCAGCGCGCTCCTTGTGGAAAAGCCCGGTTTCCACCGATCCAGACATCACGGATGGCGCGGTCGTCGCCCATCATGATCGTGGGGAAGACCGCCTCCCAAATATCGTTGGCGCGGGATGACCGCTGGGCGATTGCTTGTGTCGAACTCAGATCCAGAACGCAGATGTCGGCCTCCATCCCCGGTGCCAGCGCGCCAATATGCTCGCCCTGACGCAGGGCTTCTGCCGAACCGGCGGTTGCCAGCCATAATAGAAATGCCGGATGCAATGGCTGGCCGCGCAATTGCGCCACCTCATAGGCCGCGCACATCGTGCGGAGCATCGAAAAATCGGACCCCCCGCCGGTATCCGTGGCCAGCCCGACCCGGTGATCCTGCTCGACCAGACCGCCCATGTCGAACAGGCCAGAGCCGATAAACGTGTTGGAGGTTGGACAATGCACCAAAGCTGCGCCCATCTCTGCCAGCCGGTCGCGTTCGCGCGGTTCCAAATGGATCGCGTGACCATAAAGCCCGTTTTCGCCCAGCAATCCGTGCATTTCATAGGTGTCGAGGTAATCGCGCGCCTGCGGGAAGAGGTGTTTCACCCAGGCGATCTCGTCGGTCTGCTCACTCAGATGTGTCTGCATCAGGCAATCGGGGTTCTCTGACCACAATGCCCCCAGTGCCGAAAGCTGCTCTGGCGTGGAAGTCGGCGAGAAGCGCGGCGTGATGACATAGCCCAGACGGTCCACCCCGTGCCACCGGTCCAGCAAGGCGCGGCTTTCGTCATATGCCTGCTGCGGGCTGTCCGCCAAACCGTCGGGCGCGTTGCGATCCATGCATGTCTTGCCGCCCAGAACGCGCATGCCGCGGGCCTGCGCTGCCTCGAAGAACGCATCGACGCTTTGCGGATGCACGGTGCAAAAGCTGCACACCGTCGTGGTGCCATGGGCCAGCAACAGATCAAGGTAGCGACCGGCAATCTCTGACGCATAGGCGGGATCGCCAAAACGCATCTCTTCGGGAAAGGTATAGCTGTTGAGCCAGTCAATCAGCCGTTTGCCCCAGCTCGCGATCATCGCGGTCTGCGGATAATGCGCATGCGCATCGACGAAGCCCGGCAGGATCAGCGCATCGCCATAAGCGATTTCCTCGGCATTCGGGTGATTGGCGCGCAGCTTTGACGCAGAGCCGGTCGCCACGATCCTTCCGCCGCTGATCAGCACGCCCCCCGCACTGTCGTAAATCGCTGCGCCCTCAGGGCTGGTCAGGCTGGGGCGGGCATTGAATGTCAGGGTCTGCCCGGTCAGCAGGGTCGTTGCGGTCATGGTGCGGTTCCTTTTACGAAACACCGTAAAATGCGTTGTTCCAAAGGTAAATCTCTGCAATGTCTGTTGTTCGCGACGTCAATCAGATACCATCCGTTCAACACGAAACCGAGGGGGCGCATGTCTGAAGAAACCGAGGACCTGATCCCCGAGACAGAATCCGACGAGCAGGCCTATTCGCTGGAGAAAAAGGCGATCGCGGCGATCCTTTATGCTGTCGATGTCGGGGACCGCGAGCAGCTTGTCGAATTGCTGGAGCCGCTACATGCGGCAGATATTGCCGACCTTCTTGAACAGATCAATCCGTTCGACCGGCGCCGTCTGATCCTGCTTTATGACAAGGAATTCGACGGCGAAATCCTGTCCGAACTGGATGAGGTGATCCGCGAGGAAGTGATCTCGATCCTCAAGCCGGATGTGCTTGCCGATGCCGTCCGCGAGATGGACAGCGACGATGTGGTCGATCTGCTGGAGGATCTCGAAGAGACCCAGCACGACGCCATTCTGGACGCGCTGGAGGATTCCGACCGGGATGCGGTGCAGCGGTCGCTGAACTATCCGGAATACTCTGCCGGTCGCCTGATGCAGACCGAGGTGGTGATGGCACCCGAGCATTGGACGGTGGGCGAAGCGATTGATCATCTGCGGGCTCAGGACGATCTGCCAGAGCAATTCTACCATGTGATCCTCGTCGATCCGCGATTGCACCCGATTGGCAATGTCACGCTTGGCAAGATCATGGCGTCACGACGCGACGTGCCCCTGCGTGATCTGACAGAGCAGATGTTCCGGGTCATTCCGGTGACGCAGGATGAGGGCGATGTTGCCTATGCGTTCAACCAGTATCACCTGATTTCGGCACCCGTTGTCGATGATGAGGGCCGTCTGATCGGTATGATCACCATTGACGACGCGATGACCGTTCTGGACGAAGAGCATGAAGAGGACATCCTGCGTCTGGCCGGTGTGGGCGAGGAATCGAGCCTGTCGGACAGGGTGCTGGAAACCACGCGGCAGCGGCTGCCATGGCTGGGGGTCAATCTGGTGACGGCGGTGCTGGCCTCGCTGGTGATTGCCCAGTTCCAGGGCGCGATTGCAAGCCTTGTGGCGCTGGCCGTTCTGATGCCGATCGTGGCCTCGATGGGGGGCAATGCGGGCACGCAATCACTGACCGTCGCGGTGCGGGCTCTGGCAACCAAGGACCTGACCGGGGCCAACGTCTGGCGGGTGCTTCGACGTGAAGTGCTGGTCGGGCTGATCAACGGGCTGATCTTTGCGCTGATCATGGGGATCGTGGGGCTGGTCTGGTTCGGTTCCTGGCAGCTTGGTTATGTGATTGCTGCGGCCATGGTCATCAATCTTGTGATCGCTGGTCTTGCGGGAACCGCGATCCCTGTCATTCTTCAGCGCGTGGGGGTCGATCCTGCCCTGGCCTCGGGGGCATTCGTTACGACCGTGACGGATGTCGTGGGCTTTCTTGCGTTTCTGGGCCTCGCTGTTCTGGTGCTGCTATGACACTTGCGGAACAAAAGGATGCGGCCCGCAAAGCCGCTTTTGCGCGCCGCAAACAGGCGTTCGAAATGCGCGCGCCGGGGCAGGCCGGGTTCCTGTCAGAGGTGCTGGCCGGGTATCGCGGCGTTCCCTTGGCCGGTTACATGCCGATGCGGACCGAGATCGACCCTCTGGCAGCGATGGCCGAAGCCAGCGCGCATGGTCCGGTCGGCGTGCCGGTGATCCGCGGGGCGGGACAGTCGTTGGTGTTCAGCTTGTGGGAGCCGGATTGTGATTTGGTCGATGGGCCGTTCGGGGCGCAGGTGCCCGCAACGGAACGTCTGATGGTGCCGGAGATCCTGATCATTCCTTTGGTCGCGTTCACGCGCACGGGCGACCGTCTTGGCTATGGCGGAGGGTTCTACGACCGGACATTGGAGGGATTGCGAGCGCATCGCCCGACACTGGCGATAGGGTTTGCATTTTCCGCACAGGAAGCGACGGATCTGCCGCTTGAACCCACCGATCAGAAGCTGGACATGATCGTTACCGAGACCGGCATCCTCACGCCTTGATCCGCCGTTTGGCCGTTTTCACATTGAGCACGCAATGCGCGCACTGGATCAGCGCCGCCCTGCGGGCGACGCCCGGGGCCGGACGCAAGATGCGTCCGGCAGGCGCTTGCCTTGCGCTTAGCGTTCTTCCAGCGGCCATGCTCCGGGTGGCAATGATGCGACGCAAAAGACGAGGCGGCAGGATTGGCTGCCTCTTGCCCTTCGCGCCGCGCCAGCCTAGGGATCGGGTATGAGAACACTTTTCCTAGGAGACGTGATGGGCCGGGCCGGGCGCACGGCTATCAGCACCGGCTTGCGTCAGTTGCAGGCCGATCTGCGCGTCGATTTCACCGTCGTGAATGGCGAGAACGCCTCGCATGGCATGGGGCTGACTGGCGAGCATGCCAAACTGTTGCTGGAGGCGGGCGCGGATTGTGTCACGCTTGGCGATCACGCCTTCGACCAGAAAGACATGCTGCGTCATATCGAGGGCGAGACGCGTATCCTGCGGCCGCTCAACTTTGCCAAGGGCGCACCGGGGCGTGGGCACGGCCTGTTCACGGATCGGCGGGGCCGCAAAGTTCTGGTGCTTCAGGTTCTGGGGCAGGTCTTTATGAAACGCGCCTATGACGATCCGTTCAGCGCCGTGGATGAGGTGCTGCGCAAGCATCCGCTGGGCGGGCAGGCGCAGATGATTCTGGTGGATATGCACTGCGAGGCCACATCCGAGAAGATGGGCATGGGGCATTACTGCGATGGCCGCGCCAGCCTTGTTGTCGGCACCCATACGCATGTGCCCACGGCGGATGCGCAGATCCTGCCCGGCGGCACCGGCTATCTGACCGATGCGGGCATGTGCGGCGATTACAACTCTGTCATCGGAATGGAAAAGGCGGAACCGATGCGCCGCTTCGTAACCGGCATGGCCAAGGAACGGTTCCAGCCCGCACGGGGCGAGGCGACATTGTCGGGCGTGCTGGTTGAAACCGATGACCGCACCGGTCGAGCGACCGCGATCCACATGATCCGCCATGGCGGCCGGTTGGAGGCTGCCGCGCCATGACAGGTGCGCTTGCACGGTCATTTGTCCTGCTGAGCCAAGACGGTGCCGCCGCAGCGCGCAGGGCCCGGCCGCTGGCGGCGATCTTGGCCGGAGGCACCGGGCATAGGCCGTTCGGGTGGATGTTTTTACAGCAACTGGTTGCGAAAAGTCTGCTGGTCGGCGTTGCGCTTGTGCGGCCAAGTCCACGCGCGGCGCTTGCCCCCGACCTCGGCACAGGTCAGAATGCAGTCTGAAAACAAGAGCGGGGGCCGGGCAGGCTGATGCAACTCTTCGAATTGTCGCAAACCGGACAAGCCATGTTTGCCTTGGCTGTCGTGGCGGCCATGTTCGTGCTGTTCCTGCGTGAGACCTACCCGACAGAGGTGGTGGCCATTGCCGGGGCGTCGGTCATGTTGGCCACGGGTATCTTGCCCTATGACGACGCGCTTGCCGTGTTGTCCAACCCCGCGCCGTGGACGATTGCCGCGATGTTCATCGTGATGGGCGCATTGGTGCGCACCGGCGCGCTGGAGGCGTTCACCTCTCTTGCCGACAAGCAGGCGCAAAAGAACCCGCGGCTGGCCATTGGCATGATGCTGGTCTTTGTGCTGGCCTCTTCTGCGGTTGTGTCCAACACGCCTGTGGTCGTGGTGATGATCCCGGTTTTCGTGCAACTGTCGCGCACCTTGGGCATTCAGGCCTCGAAGCTGCTGATCCCGCTCAGTTATGCGGCGATCCTAGGCGGCACGCTTACCCTGATCGGGACATCCACCAACCTGCTGGTCGACGGCGTTGCACGCTCTGCCGGGGTGGAACCGTTCAGCATCTTCGAGGTCACGCCGCTTGGCCTGGCACTGGTGGCCTGGGGAATGTTCTATCTGCGCTTTCTGGGGCCGATGCTGCTGCCGGACCGCGACAGCATGGCGATGATGCTGTCTGACAAAAGCCGGATGAAGTTTTTCACCGAAGCCGTGATTCCCCCTGACAGCAACCTGATCGGGCGCGAAGTCACCGGCGTGCAGCTTTTCAAACGCGAAGGGGTGCGGCTGATCGACGTTGTGCGCGGCGACACATCGCTGCGTCGCGATCTCAAGGCAGTGACGCTTCAGGTCGGGGACCGCGTGGTGTTGCGCACGCAGATGACCGAAATTCTCAGCCTGCAATCGAACCGCGAACTCAAGCGTGTGGATCAGGTCTCGGCGGTAGAGACGTCGACCGTCGAGGTGCTGATCACGCCGGGCTGCAAGATGGTCGGGCGCAGCCTTGGCGCATTGCGCCTGCGCCGTCGTTACGGGGTCTATCCTCTGGCCGTGCACCGGCGGAATCAGAATATCGGCCGTCAGCTTGACGAACTGGTTGTGCGCGTCGGTGACACGCTGCTTCTGGAAGGCGCGCCCGCCGACATCCAGCGTCTCGCCAGCGAGATGGAACTGGTGGATGTCACCAAGCCCTCGGCCCGCGCGTTTCGCCGCAACCACGCCCCGATTGCGATCATCGCCCTGTTCGGGATCGTGATCCTTGCGGCCTTCGGCATCGCGCCAATCCTGATGTTGTCCGTTTTTGCGGTGGCAATGGTGTTCCTCACCCGCTGCATTGATGCGGACGAGGCTTTTTCTTTCGTTGACGGGCGGTTGCTGTCGCTGATCTTCGCGATGCTGGCCATAGGGGCCGCGCTTCAGGCATCCGGCGCGGTAGAGCTGATCGTGCGCGGCGTGGCACCCTATATGGGGATGCTGCCCGGACCGCTGCTGATCTGGGCGATTTATCTGCTGACCTCGGTTTTGACGGAACTGGTGTCGAACAATGCGGTGGCCGTGGTGGTTACGCCGATCGCCATCGGTTTGGCGCAGGCGCTTGGCGTCGACCCACGACCGCTTGTCGTGGCCGTGATGATTGCCGCGTCCTGTAGCTTTGCCACACCGATCGGGTATCAGACCAATACGCTGGTCTACGGGCCCGGCGGATACCGCTTTACCGACTTCATGAAAGTGGGCATCCCCCTGAACCTGTCGGTGGGCCTGCTTTCGGCACTGCTGATCCCGCTGATCTGGCCGCTATAGGGGCAATTGCCTGGTCGGTCAGTTAAGTTCAACGCGGGGGAGACCATGCGTCAGCATGGGCGGGGGCAGCGCCCCATCTGCGTGTACGCAAGAATGAACCCTGTATGCGCGGCACGCGCATTCCGTCAAGTCAAACCCGGTCAGGGCGTGAACGGCCAGACAATCATCAGCACCGGCAGTGTGACCGCGACGATAAGGATCTCCAGCGGCAAGCCCATGCGCCAGTAATCGCCAAAGCGGTATCCGCCGGGGCCAAGGATCAACGTGTTGTTCTTATGCCCGATCGGCGTCAGGAACGCGGCCGAGGCAGCCACCGCCACCGCCATCAGAAACGGATCGGGAGATACTTCAAGGGTCCGTGCCATCTCGATTCCGACGGGGGCCGCGACAATGGTGGTCGCGGTGTTGTTGAGAACATCCGACAGGGTCATCGTCACCACCATCAACACGCCAAGGATCATCCAGGGTGCCCAGCCTTCGGTCAGCCCGACCAGGCCGTGTGCGATCAACTGGGTGCCACCCGCGTCCTCCAGCGCCGCGCCGAGTGGGATCATGCTGCCCAAAAGGACCACAACCGGCCATTCGATATGATCGTAAATCTCTGCCAATGGCAGAATACGCCCCAGAACATAGCCGATCACCACCAGCCCCAGTGCGACAGGAAGGTAGACCAGCCCGAACGACGCCGCCGCCACGGCGGAACCGAACAGCCCGATGGCGATCCACGTCTTGCGATCCTGCGTCACCGCAAGCCTGCGGTTGGCAAGCGGCAGGCAGCCGAGGAATTTCACCACATCGTCGGCAGTTTCGCGCGGCGCAAGCAACAGAAGAATGTCTCCGGGCCGGATCTCGGTTTTGCGGACCTGACGGCTGAGGCGTCGGCCCTGCCGCGAAATTCCCATCAGCACCGTGCGCTGCCGCCAGGCCAGCCCAAGGCTTTGCATGGTGCGCCCGACAGGCGGAGAGTTTTCCGGGACCACGACTTCGATCAAGCGCAGCCCGTCCCCCTCGACCTCCAGCAGTTCTTCGCGACGCGTGTCAGAGAAATCGAGCTTCAGGGCAGAGCGGAATTCGTCGAGCGCCTCGGGGGTTGCCTCCAGTACCAGCGCGTCCTGCGCCCGCAATGGCGTGTTGCCTTGCCGCCCGTAACGGCGTTCGCCGTCGCGGATCAGGCCAAGCATGGCGACATCGGAGGCTTCCGCTTCGGGGCGCAACTCGTTCAGGCGTTTGCCAATGAGGGGGCTGTCGCCCGGCACGGTCAGTTCGGCGACATATTGCTGAAGGTCGGCGGCGCGGGCGCCGGTGGCACCCCGGTCCGGGACAAGGCGCCAGCCAACAAGCGCCACAAAAAGCAGCCCCGCGATCGCGGCGGCGGCACCGACCGGCGCGAAATCGAACATTCTGAAAGGCGCGCCCAGCGTCTGTTCGCGGATCGTTGCGATGATGATATTGGGGGGCGTTCCGATCAAGGTGACCATGCCGCCGAGGATCGTGGCAAAGCTGAGCGCCATCAGGGTCTTGCCCGGCGCGCGCCCCGCCTTGTGGGCTGTCTGCATGTCCACCGGCATCAGTAGGGCCAGCGCGGCCACGTTGTTCATGAAGGCCGACAAAATACCGCCCACCGTCCCCATGATCGCAATATGGGACGCGACATTGCGGGTGCTGTCGATCATCGTCCGGGTGATGAGATAGACCGCGCCGGAACGCACCAGCCCGGCCGAGACGATCAGCACAAGCGCCACGATCAGCGTGGCGGGATGCCCAAATCCGGAAAACGCCTTTTCAGACGGCACAAGCCCCAGAACCACGGCCAGCATCAGACCCGCGAAGGCGACCATGTCATAGCGAAATTTTCCCCATAGCAGCAGGCCGAAGATCGTGCCGAAGAGCGCGAAGAGCAGGATTTGATCCGTTGTCATCCGGCATACATAGAACGCGGCCGGGGCGCTGACCAGAGAGCGCCGCAACGGGCGGTCTTGCCCAACGCCCCGCGGCTGTCATATAGAAAGCCCGATAAACCCCAAACGCGCAGATTCAGATAGGAACCACATGGCCGGCCATTCCAAATGGGCAAATATTCAGCATCGCAAGGGACGTCAGGACGCTGCACGGTCCAAACTTTTCTCCAAACTATCCAAAGAGATTACCGTGGCCGCCAAGATGGGCGATCCCGATCCCGAGAAGAACCCGCGCCTGCGGCTGGCGGTCAAGGAAGCCAAGTCGCAATCCGTGCCCAAGGATGTGATTGATCGCGCGATCAAGAAATCCCAGGCGGGCGACAGCGAGGATTACGAAGAAATCCGCTATGAAGGCTATGGCCCCAACGGGGTTGCAGTGATTGTCGAGGCGATGACCGACAATCGCAACCGGACCGCGTCCACCGTGCGGTCGACCTTTACCAAGAATGGCGGCAATCTGGGCGAGACCGGCTCTGTCGGGTTCATGTTCGAGCGCAAGGGCGAAGTCACTTATGCGGTGGAGGCCGGAGATGCCGACACGGTGATGATGGCCGCGATCGAGGCCGGGGCCGAGGATGCAGAATCATCCGAGGATGGCCATGTGATCTGGTGCGCCGATACCGATTTGAACGATGTCGCGAACGCGCTGGAGACGGAACTGGGCGAGTCGGAATCGACCAAGCTGGTCTGGCGACCGACAACGACGACCGAGCTGGATCTGGACGCCATGCAGAAGCTGATGAAGCTGGTGGACGCGCTGGAAGATGATGACGATGTGCAGCGCGTGACGACGAATTTCGAAGCCTCCGACGAGGTCATGGCGCAGCTGTGACCTGTGCGAGGGGACCGGGGCTTGACCTGATTGGGTGCCCGTTCCGGGCACGCAGGTTGGTTGGCGTCGCCTCCGGCGCCGCGCTGGCGCTTGTGGTGATCGGTCCGCGTCTTTCAGGTGTTGCGGGCCTGTTGACCTGACAGAGAAGGCGCAAGCGGAACATGATGCAGTCGGCGGTCGCTGGATTCTCGCTGGGACTTTCCTTGATACTGGCGATTGGCGCACAGAATGCCTTTGTTCTGCGCCAGGGGCTGCGGCGACAGCATGTGTTTGCCATCGCGCTGACCTGTGCAGTGTCCGACGCCGTGCTGATCGTGGCGGGCGTGGCCGGGTTCGGTGCCCTGATCGAAACCATGCCCGCGCTTGGGGCTGCGATGCGGTGGGGCGGGGCGGCGTTTCTGTTTTTCTACGGCGCGCGCGCTTTTTGGGCAGCGTGGCGGGGTGGCGAAGTGCTGGAGGCCGGGCAGGGCACCGGATCTTTGCGCGCGGCCCTTTTGACATGCCTGGCGCTGACCTGGCTGAACCCGCATGTCTACCTCGATACGGTGGTCCTGTTGGGATCTGTGTCCGCGCAATACGCGGCCTGGCCGTTTGGCACTGGTGCGGTGGTGGCGTCCTTCGCCTTTTTCTTTGCTCTGGGCTATGGTGCACGCTTGTTGGCACCGGTATTTGCCCGGCCGATGGCGTGGCGGGTGCTGGATGCGTTGGTCGGCGCGATCATGTGGGCCATAGCCGCGACCTTGGTATCGGGCTGACGCGGCGGGGCTGCAAATGGTCCCGCAGAATTTTGCAGGACGCGGTTGTTTCGCCTTGAACACGCCCGCATGGCGGGGTCTGTTGCGCGCCATGACACAGGCTGATCAGAATATCTACAAAGGTGCGTTCCTGATGCTTCTGGCAGGGCTGTGCTTTGTTGCGGTGACCGCGCTGGTCAAGCTGTTGGATGGCCGCGTGCCGGCCTCTGAGGCGGCGTTTCTGCGCTATATCATGGGGGTGGTGCTGTTTCTGCCGATGCTGCGCGGCGTTCTGAGAACGCAGTTGACGGGGCGACAATGGCGGCTGATCGGGATGCGCGGCATCGTGCATGCGGTCGGAGTCAGCCTTTGGTTCTATGCGATGACCCGCATCCCGTTGGCAGAGGTCACGTCGCTGGGTTATCTTACGCCCGCCTTTGTGACCGTTGGCGCGGTCTTCGTGCTGGGCGAACGGTTGGCGGTGCGGCGCGTTCTGGCGGTTGTCTGTGCATTGCTGGGCGCGCTGGTGATCGTGCGTCCGGGGTTCCGGGCGTTGGAGCCCGGTCATCTGGCGATGCTTGCCACATCCGTGTTTTTTGCGATCAGCTATCTGACAGCGAAGATCCTTGCCGACGAGGTGCCTGCAACGCTGATCGTGGCAACGCTGTCGGTTTCGGTGACGATCGGGCTGGTGCCGCTGGCCTGGCCAGTCTGGGTGACGCCGGATGGCTATGCGCTGCTGGTGCTGTTCGGGGTCGCCTGCGCGGCCACGCTGGGGCATTTCCTGATGACACTGGCCTTTCGCGAGGCACCGATCACCGTGACCCAGCCTGTGACCTATCTTCAGCTTGTCTGGGCGGTGGCCTTGGGCGCGCTGGTCTTTGCGGAGCCTGTCGATCTGTGGGTGATTTTCGGCGGGTCGATCATTCTGGCGGCGGTCAGCTTTATCACATGGCGCGAAGCGGTCCTGAAACGGCGCCCGTTGACCCCGGTGTCGACAGCGACCAAGCTTTGACCTTTCCGTAGTATCGGCAGCGGCGTTTCTGACCACATGCCAGACGACACGCGCTCGTCGGCGGGGCAGTTTTTCCGCCGCTCAGTTCACCTCATATGGCAGGGTGTCGCGGTGATGCGGGCTGATGGTCAACCGCCGTTCCAGCGGGGGAACAGAGCGTTGATGGCACTTCGTGCGCTCGCAGATCCGGCAGGAAATGCCGATCGGCTCAAACGCTTTGTCCTGTGACAGATCCTGCCCGTCGGCATAGACCAGCTGTGCGGCATGGGCGACCTCGCATCCAAGGGCGATGGCGTAGCGCCGCACCGGCGCGCCGTAATGCCCGCCGGGTTTCGACACATCCCGCGCCAGCGAGACGTAGCGCACGCCGTCCGGCGTTTCGGCCAATTGCCGCAAGAACCGGCCCGGCGTCTCGAACGCCCGGTGGACGTTCCACAACGGACAGGCACCACCAAACCGCGCGAATTGCAGGCGCGTGGCCGAATGCCGTTTGGTGATCGTGCCGGCCTGATCCACCCGCACAAAAAAGAACGGGATGCCGCGCGCCTGTGGGCGTTGCAGCGTGGACAGCCGGTGCGCCACTTGCTCCAGCGAGGCACCGAACCGGGTCGCCAGCAGTTCCAGATCGTGGCGCACCTCCTGCGCTTCGGTCAGAAAGGCGGTGTAGGGCATCAGCGCGGCACCCGCGAAATAGTTGGCCAGACCGATCTTGGCGATTGATCTGGCCTCGTCTGACTGGAACCGGGCAAGGTCAAGCGTTGCCTCCAGCAACTGATCCTGATGCAGAAGTGCGACCTGAAGCAGCATCTGAAAGGTCTGCGTGGCCGGTGCTGCCAAGGCCGACAGCGTCAGCCTGCGCGTGTCCGGATCGAAATGGCGCAACGGGCCAACGCGGGCATAACGCACCGTGACGCCGTTGCGCTCCAGCTGGATCTGGGTGCCGGTCCGCATGTCGCCATGTTCCAGCGCAAGGCTTGCGAATTTCTCGGCCGCGCGGTCCACGGCGTCGATGTAATTGTCGCAATAGTGGAAAAAGTCGCGCACCTCTTCCCAGGGCGACGGGCGAAGCTGCGCGCCCTCGCGGCCCAACGCCTCGTCAAGGCTGGCCAGCCGTTCGTGGGTTTGGCGATAGGCGCGGTGCAGTTCCAGGAATGCACGGGCCAGCGCCGGGGCATTCGATGCTGTCAGCCGCAAATCGGCCAGCGGCGGTGTGGCATCGCTGAACACCGGATCGGCCAGCGCTTCGCGCATATCAGAGACCAGCCGTTCGGAATCGCCCTGCGCCAATTCGGTGACGTCAAAGCCGAATTGTTGCACCAGTGCCAGAACCACGGTGGTGGAAACCGGGCGGTTGTTGTTCTCCATCTGGTTGAGGTAGGGCAGGGACACGCCCAGCTTGGCGGCGAAATCCTTTTGCGTCAGCCCCATACGGGTGCGCAGCTCGCGCAGTTTTGCGCCGGCATACAATTTCTGCGTCGCCATCTTGTTGCCCTTTGCGGATTAGCAATAAGCGGATGCTAGCTTTGCAAAGTCGGCGCTGCAAGTCTGCCTCTATAATGGCTGGGCAAAGACCTTCCGCTCACGCCGGATCACCATCAGGATCGAGCATACCGCAAGCACGGAGGTCGCGAACTGGATCAGCAGAAGCGGCCACGGCCCCCATTCCGGCACAAGCAAAGCACCGGCCAAGGCCGACAACGCTGCGCCCATGCCGATCTGAAAAGATCCGCCAAGACCGGACGCGGTGCCAGCCAGATGTGGGCGCACCGACAGCAGGCCCGCCGTGGCGTTGGGAAGGCTCAGACCGTTGCCGATGCCGACAAAGGACATCGACCCGAAGAACACGAACGCGTTGCCCAGGCCCAGTGCGAAAAGGATCAGCGCCAGTCCAATTCCAAAGGTCACGCAAAGACATCCCCACAAGATCAGCTTGTTGATGCCAAACCGGGTGGCAAACCGCGCGGTGAAGAAATTGCCGGCGAAATAGCCCAGGGCGGGAAAGCCGAAAAACAAGCCAAGCTCTGACGGCGAAAGCCCGAAAACGACCGATCCGACAAATGGCGCGCCGCCGACATAGGCAAAGAACGATCCCGAAGAAAACCCAGCCGCCATCGCATAGCCCCAGAAGCGCGGCGATCGTGTAAGCTCGGGGTATTCGCCGAATTGCTGGCGCAGTGTCAGCCCGCTGCTCTGCGCGGTCTCGCCCAGATCGCGCCATGCCAGAACAAACAGCGCAAGGCCAAACCCCAGCAGCAGCCAGAAATTTGCCTGCCATCCCATGAGTTCGTCCAACAGTCCGCCGATCATCGGGCCGATCATCGGCACGACCGACATGCCCATCGTGACATAGCCGATCATCGAGGCGGCCCGGTCCTGTGGGTACATGTCGCGAACCACGGCCCGGCTGAGAACCATGGCGGTTGCGATCACCGCCTGCATCATCCGAAAACCGAGAAACACCCAGATATTGGTCGCGATCAGACAGCCAAGCGTGGCCAGGCAGAACAATCCGATCCCGAACAGGATGACCTTGCGCCGCCCGAACGTGTCCGAGATCGGGCCGATGACCAGTTGAAGCCCCGCGTTCACTGCCAGATACACCGCGACTGAAAGCTGCATCAGCCCGTATTCAGTGTCGAAATACTCGGTCATCTTCGGCAGCGACGGCAGAAAGATGTTCATCGCAAGCGCCGCCATGCCCGAAAGCAGGATCAATGTAGAGATGTGGGGCGGGGTTGCGCGGTCCAGATAGCGGACCTGTGTCATAGAATTCATTTCTCATGGGGTACGCCGTGGATCGAGCCTTGTCCATTCTGAATCTGCACAGATCTGTTTAGTTTTGCTTATTTGCAGTTAGCCTTCTTGTCGGTTTTCAAGATTTGCAAATTTGCGGAATAAGGCTTGCTGCGTTTGCAACATGCTGTACTTTCCCGTCAAATGACACATGGGAGCGCCCGATGAAAGATATCCTGCAAGAGCTGGAAGACCGCCGTGCCGATGCCCGCCTGGGGGGTGGGGCAAGACGCATCGAGGCGCAGCATGCCAAGGGCAAGCTGACCGCACGCGAACGGATCGAGCTTTTGCTGGACGAGGACTCGTTTGAAGAGTTCGATATGTTCGTCGCACATCGCTGCACCGATTTCGGGATGGAAAAGCAGCGCCCATATGGCGACGGGGTCGTGACGGGCTGGGGCACGGTAAACGGACGTCAGGTCTATCTGTTCAGTCAGGATTTCACGGTGTTTGGCGGATCCCTGTCGGAAACCCACGCGCAGAAGATCTGCAAGATCATGGATATGGCGATGCAGAACGGCGCGCCGGTCATTGGCATCAACGATTCCGGCGGCGCGCGTATTCAGGAAGGCGTTGCCTCTCTTGCCGGCTATGCCGAAGTGTTTCAGCGCAATATCATGGCCAGCGGTGTGGTGCCGCAGATCTCTGTCATCATGGGCCCGTGCGCCGGTGGGGCCGTCTACAGCCCTGCCATGACCGACTTCATCTTCATGGTGAAGGACAGCTCTTACATGTTCGTGACAGGGCCGGATGTGGTCAAGACCGTCACGAACGAGGTCGTCACCGCGGAAGAACTGGGCGGTGCGTCCACCCATACGAAAAAATCCTCCGTTGCTGATGGCGCGTTTGAAAACGATGTCGAGGCGATGGCCGAAGTGCGCCGCCTGATTGATCTGCTGCCGCTGAACAACCGCGAGAAGCCGCCCGTCCGTCCGTTCTTTGACGAGCCGGGCCGGATGGAGCCGTCGCTCGACACGTTGATCCCGGAAAACGCCAACAGTCCCTACGACATGAAGGAATTGATCCTGAAGGTCGCGGACGAGGGTGATTTTTACGAGATTCAGGAAAATTTCGCCAAGAACATCATCACCGGCTTCATCCGTCTGGAAGGTCAGACCGTCGGCGTGGTCGCGAACCAGCCGATGGTCCTTGCCGGTTGTCTGGACATCGACTCCAGCCGCAAGGCCGCGCGGTTCGTCCGGTTCTGCGATGCATTCGAAATACCGATCCTGACCTTCGTCGATGTGCCGGGCTTTCTTCCGGGCACGGGTCAGGAATATGGCGGCGTCATCAAGCACGGGGCCAAGCTGCTGTTTGCCTATGGCGAGGCGACGGTGCCAAAGGTCACGGTCATCACCCGCAAGGCCTATGGGGGCGCGTATGACGTGATGGCGTCCAAGCATCTGCGGGGCGATTTCAACTATGCCTGGCCCACGGCCGAGATTGCGGTGATGGGGGCCAAGGGCGCGACAGAGATCATTCACCGTGCCGATCTTGGCGATGCGGAAAAGATTGCCAGCCATACCGCCGATTACGAGGATCGTTTTGCCAATCCCTTTGTCGCGGCAGAGCGTGGGTTCATCGACGAGGTCATCCAGCCCCGTTCCACCCGTCGCAGGGTCAGTCGTGCCTTTGCATCCTTGCGCGGCAAGAAACTGACCAATCCGTGGAAAAAGCACGACAACATTCCGCTTTGATCGGACCTGCCGCGGCGTTGTGCGCCGTGGCCGTCGTGCATCCTCTCGCCGCACTTACTGCAATTCCAAGGGTCTTTTCATGTCTCAGCGATCCCAGTCTGTTTGCACCGGATCTTCGGGAACTTTCCCGGCACTATCCGTGTTGGTGGGCAAAGGAGCGCGCCATGACCCGCAACCACGGACCATCCATCAAGGACGACGAGACCTATCAGGCGCTGCGCGACGACGGCGCGTCGAAGGAAAAAGCGGCGCGGATCGCCAATGCGCAGGCCAACGAGAACATGCATCCCTCGAAAAAGGGCGGCGAGGCCGAGCCCTACGAGGACTGGACCCGAGACGCGCTTTACGAACGCGCGCAGGAACTGGATGTCTCGGGCAGGTCTGGAATGACCAAAGCCGATCTGATCGAGGCCCTTCGCAATACCTGAGGCAACAGGTTGCCGCATACGATTTTGACCTTTCGCGCGATGGGGTCGGACCTGCCGCGAAGGGGAAGCAGAGATGAGCAACGGTTGGCATATCTTGCGCGACGACGGTCGGTATGTCCTTGCTCGCAGACTGCCTGCGCGCTTCGATATAGAAGCCTCCAGCGCGTTTCCGCCCCTTGATCCCGCGCGGCTTGCGCGTCAGGTCCGTCAGGATGTCTGGCGGGCGCTAAAAAGCTTGCGTGGCTTCACGCCCGTGGTAGAAATAACCAGCAATCAAACGGGGATGATCGTGCGTGCCGGCGGCCAGATGGCCAATGGCGCGGCAATTCCTCCTACCGCACACCGGGATCTTGCGGAGCTTCTGTCCGACCCCTCGCATCGGGCGCGGTGGTCCAGATGGGCCGGAAAGAGAAGTCGGGGGCGCGCATGAACATCATGTCCGCCTTACGCAGCCGGCAAGCAGCCGCGGGTACGCCGCGCGGCAAGATGGCCCCGACGAGAGGAGCTTCGAAAGAAGGTCGGGGCTGTCTGCTAATCCCCGTACACAGTGAGAAAGTCAGATACTTGTCGGGTCGTCTGGCTCGTTTTTCCATGTTGGCATTGTTGATGTCTGTCGCCCCGGTTCAGGCGGCAAGCGGCGATCCTGTCGATCTGATTTTGCCGTCCGGCCAGTCCGTGATTTTTCACGAAGCACTGCGGGAAGATCGGCAGGAAGGGGCGGGGCATGTTTACAGGTTCCGTTTCGTGGCCCATCAGATCGCAGCAGGGCCAGACGCGCTAAGCTTTGATGACGTGGCACAGGACATGCAGGTGCTTTGTCAGGCGTTCGCGCTTCCAAATCTTGACAGGCTGGATGCCGCGCCGGACCGCATCATTGTCAGCTTGTCGGATCAGCCGGTTGATTTCGGCGTTATGGTGCCTGATCACATACAATATTTCGAAGCCTATATCATCGAAGACGGTCGCTGCACCTGGGAGATATATTGATGTACAAACAGAATGTTGTGCGGCTAAACGCATGTGGGTTGGGTGTTGTTGCCTTTGCAACGCATGCCGCTGGCGCGTCACCGGCCATGTATCTTTTTGTCGCGCAGTTTGATATTCTCGGGAACGGATGCAGCTTTGCAGCCGTTATAGACAAACGAGGGCGTGTAGGATCGAAGGATTCTGCCGCATTCATTGAAACTGGCAGGAGAATCAGATGTCCAAGAGCATCAAACTCGTCGCAATGTTTGGCTTCGTCGCCGCAGTCTCGGCCTGCGCACCAGCGCAGGAAGAATATGTCGTCGTCGAGCCGGAACCCATCACGACAGAGCCGACCTACACCGGCAAATACAAGTAATCGCTTGGCGAAGCGGGCCGGTCGGCCCGCTTCGAACCCGCCCAAATACCGCGCCTCTGCAATGTCGGAGGGTTGGGCATGCTGAAGCATCGCGGTTTTCCCGGACGTCTTCCCGGATCTGATTTTCAATTTACCGTTCGTCGCGCCAACCCCAAAGGGGCGTCACCGCTGGTGCGGCGCGAACGCTATGCCGACCGCCGTGCGCCGGACCGCCGCGCCGACGAGGCGTTTCTGGCGGCGTTGTGGGAACATTTCGGCACAGAGCCGTTCGAACGGGGCAACCTGGACGCGGGACGTTTGGGGTGGCTTTTGGGCCGCGAGGTCAAACCAGTGGGGGACGACTTCAATCCCACCGACTATGAAGCGCTTTTGGTCATCGACGAAGCCGTGGCCCGCGCCTCCTTTCCGCAAGCATTTGATGAAGGCGAGTGGGCATGAATCCGCTCATCTTAAGGTGGAATAGGCGGCTTTGCGCTGACCTGAGCGGTTTTGGAAAAACCAACTTGGCGACGAAGGTTATTCGGCGCAGTGTTCTCGTATTGCGAGAGGGTGGCATTTCGATGCAACCCGATCACCGTTACCCTTCCCCTATCGGGCGGCGAGGTCTTCCCCAAGGCCTGCCGCCCGTTTTTTGTTTGGATGATGCAGAGTTTAAACCTTTGCGTTGGCAAGGTTTTGCCGATGCGGGGTCATTCTCGGCTTTGTGTTGGAACAAGCTGGCGCGCTCCTGTGTTATCCCCCGGAACAAATGTGAAGGAATCAGGACATGTTCGGGAACACAATCAAATGGGTCGTTTTGGGGGCCGGTCTCGTCGGGCTTTCGGCCTGTGGCGACACGCTGGGTGAGCAGGCGATTATCGGTGGTGGCGCAGGGGCTGCGGGTGCTGTCGTCACGGATGGCGATCCGCTTACCGGCGCGGCTGTGGGTGCTGCGGCGAACGTTGCCTATTGCCGGACCTATCCGAACCGCTGCTGATCGCTATGCTGCCCAGGCGGCGTGCATCGGAACACCCGCTACACAGGATGTTGCGAAGGCGCGGCTGACAGCGCAGCGCGTGACAGAGAGAAATAATTCCAAGGCCGTTCGTGCATTCAATTGCACGGGCGGCCTTTTTCATGCCGATACCGCAGGTTTGTCCTGTGGCACACTAGATTGAAGGGACCGGAGATGTTCAAGAAGATCCTGATCGCCAACCGCGGCGAGATTGCCTGCCGAGTCATTAAGACTGCCCGCAAGATGGGCATCAAGACGGTGGCGATCTATTCGGATGCGGATCGCAACGCGCTGCACGTCAAGATGGCGGATGAGGCGGTTCATATCGGGCCTGCTCCGGCCAACCAATCCTATATCGTGATTGAGAAAGTCATGGATGCGATCCGCCAGACCGGTGCCGAGGCCGTGCATCCCGGCTATGGCTTCCTGTCAGAAAACCCGAAATTCGCCGAGGCGCTGAAGGCTGAAGGTGTGGCCTTTATCGGGCCGCCGGTGGGCGCAATCGAGGCAATGGGCGACAAGATCACCTCGAAAAAGCTGGCGCAAGAAGCAGGCGTTTCGACCGTGCCCGGTTATATGGGCTTGATCGAGGATGCCGAGGATGCGGTGAAAATCTCCAATCAGGTCGGCTATCCGGTGATGATCAAGGCCAGTGCGGGTGGTGGCGGCAAGGGCATGCGGATCGCCTGGAACGACGCGGAGGCGCGCGAGGGGTTTCAGTCGTCCAAGAACGAGGCCGCCAACAGCTTTGGCGATGACCGGATCTTCATCGAGAAATTCGTCACGCAACCGCGCCATATTGAAATTCAGGTGCTGGCGGACACGCATGGCAATGCGGTTTACCTGCATGAACGCGAATGCTCGATCCAGCGCCGCAATCAGAAAGTTGTCGAAGAGGCACCCAGCCCGTTTCTGGACGAGGCCACCCGCAAGGCAATGGGCGATCAGGCCGTGGCGCTTGCGCAGGCGGTGGACTATGCCAGCGCGGGCACGGTGGAATTCATTGTCGATGGCGAGCGGAATTTCTACTTTCTCGAAATGAACACCCGCTTGCAGGTGGAACACCCGGTCACGGAATTGATCACCGGCGTCGATCTGGTGGAGCAGATGATCCGCGTCGCGGCGGGCGAAAAACTGTCTTTTGTGCAGGATGACCTCAAGATCAACGGCTGGGCGATCGAGAACCGGCTATATGCCGAGGATCCGTATCGCGGTTTCCTGCCCTCGATCGGGCGACTGACCCGCTATCGTCCGCCGGAAGAACATGCCGATGCCTACTCTGCCGTGCGCAATGATACGGGCGTGTTCGAGGGTGGCGAAATCTCGATGTATTACGACCCGATGATTGCCAAGCTGTGCACATGGGCACCCACGCGCGAACAGGCCATCGAAGAGATGCGCGTCGCGCTGGACAGCTTTGAGGTCGAGGGGATCGGCCACAATCTGCCCTTCCTGTCGGCGGTGATGGACCATCCGAAATTCACCAGCGGCGACATGACCACCGCCTTCATCGAAGAGGAATATCCCGAAGGGTTTGAAGGCGTGACGCTGCCCGAGGCCGATTTGCAGCGTATCGCGGCGGCCGCGGCCGCAATGAACCGGGTGGCCGAGATCCGGCGCGCGCGGGTCTCGGGCAGGCTGGACAACCACGAACGCCATGTCGGCGAAAAGTGGAATGTCGCCTTGCAGGACGTTCATTACGATGTTGTCGTCTCTGCCGATCCCAAGGGTGCCACCGTGACGTTCGACGATGGGGCATCGCTGCGGGTTTCGGGCAAGTGGACACCGGGTGATGCGCTGGCCCGCATGTCGGTGGATGATACGCCGCTGGTGCTGAAGGTCGGCAAGATCTCGGGCGGGTTCCGCATCCGCAGCCGGGGGGCCGATCTGAAAGTTCATGTCCGGACACCACGCCAGGCCGAACTTGCGCGGTTGATGCCGGTGAAGCTGCCGCCGGACACGTCCAAGCTGCTGCTTTGCCCGATGCCGGGCCTGATCGTGAAGGTCGATGTCGAGGTCGGGCAGGAAGTGCAGGAAGGCCAGTCGCTTTGCACTGTCGAAGCGATGAAGATGGAGAACATCCTGCGCGCCGAGAAGAAGGCTATCGTCACCAAGATCAACACCGCCGCTGGCGAGAATCTTGCCGTTGATGACATCATCATGGAGTTTGAATAAACCGCCATGTTCAGGCCGGGCCAGATAGTCACGTCACCGCAGGCATCTGGGGCGTTGACAAGCGTCAGTGCCGATGCGGCGTGTGATGGCCTGACATCTTGGCCGACGCCTGTCTTGTCGCGTGTGTTTCGGTGCCCATCAACATCTGAAAACGTCGATCGGCACCGTCAGGCAACGGCGCTACAGGCCGCAAGACCCATATGTCTGCCGACGATAGGTCACGGCCGGGCCGGGTGCCGGTCGCGGATTTCCTGCTGGCGCATCGGAAATTTGTCGATCGAGCGGGTGATTTCCCGCACGCTCCATGGCAGCGGCTTGCGCAGCTTCACGTCGCCATCCTTGCCGAGAATTGCGAGCATGAAACCGCGCGGCCGCAGCTTTTGTCGCGCGGGGCTGGCACTGGACGCATCGGTGTCGGTCAGCACCACGACATCACGCAGCGCCAGATCGTCGATCCGGTCGTTGATGAATTGCATTTGCTGGACATATCGGGGGTCGGCCGGGCTGTCGGCAAAGACGATGATGGGCCGCTTGATCCACAGATACTCTGCCAGATCGACGCCTTCGGCACTGCGCACCAGCGGCAATTCTTCGGTTTCGGGCGGGTTCAGCAACAGCTCATGCGCCACCTCTTCCGCGGCGGCGGTGATGGCGGGGCTGATCGCCAGAGCGGTCGCGAAAATCGCGGAAAAGAGCTGTCGGGAAAGGGTCATGCATACTCCTGTAACTAAGGAATATAGGACCTTGCGCCACCATTGCGAAGGCCGCAACCCATGGAAGCCGCGAAAAACTTTCCGCCCATCGCTTCGCCAGAGATCCACATAGCGGATCCCGGCAGACATATTGCAAGAGGACAAGCCCATGACATCCAAGAAAGAGCAATGGCGTTCGGTCGCTGAGAAAGAGCTGCGCGGCCGTCCGCTGGACGATCTGACGTGGAAGACGCTGGAAGGCATCGACGTGGCCCCGGTCTATTCCGCCGAGGATGTCGAAGGCCTGCCGCATCTGGGCACGATGCCCGGCGAGCAGCCTTTTACGCGCGGCGTGAAGGCCACGATGTATGCGGGCCGCCCCTGGACGATCCGGCAATATGCCGGGTTCTCGACGGCGGAAGAATCCAACCGTTTCTACCGCAAGGCGCTGGCGGCGGGGCAACAGGGGGTGTCGGTCGCGTTCGATCTGGCCACCCATCGCGGCTATGACAGCGATCATCCGCGCGTCGTGGGCGATGTCGGCAAGGCTGGCGTGGCCATCGACTCGGTCGAGGATATGAAGATCCTGTTCGACGGCATTCCGCTGGATCAAGTTTCCGTGTCCATGACGATGAACGGCGCAGTGATCCCGATTCTGGCGAATTTCATCGTCACCGGCGAAGAGCAGGGCCATGACCGCGCGCTGCTGTCCGGCACGATCCAGAATGACATCCTCAAGGAATTCATGGTGCGCAACACCTATGTGTATCCGCCCGAACCCTCGATGCGGATCATTGCGGATATCATCGAATACACCAGCGCCGAGATGCCGAAATTCAACTCCATCTCGATCTCTGGCTACCACATGCAAGAGGCCGGCGCGAACCTTGTGCAGGAACTGGCCTACACGCTGGCCGACGGGCGCGAATATGTGAAAGCGGCGATTGAGCGCGGCATGGATGTGGACAAGTTCGCCGGGCGGCTGTCGTTCTTCTTCGCCATCGGCATGAATTTCTTCATGGAGGCGGCAAAGCTGCGTGCGGCGCGTCTGTTGTGGCACCGGATCATGACCGAACTGGGCGCGCAAAACCCACGGTCCAAGATGCTGCGGACTCATTGCCAGACCAGTGGCGTCAGCCTTCAGGAACAAGACCCCTATAACAACGTCATCCGCACCGCCTATGAGGCGATGAGCGCCGTTCTGGGCGGCACGCAAAGCCTGCACACCAATGCGCTGGACGAGGCGATTGCCCTGCCAACGGAATTCAGTGCCCGGATTGCCCGCAACACGCAGTTGATCCTGCAAGAGGAAACGCAGGTGACACGCGTCGTCGATCCGCTGGCCGGGTCTTATTATGTCGAGAAGCTGACCCATGATCTTGCCGAAAAGGCATGGGAGCTGATCGAAGAGGTCGAAGAAATGGGTGGCATGACCAAGGCCGTGGCATCGGGCATGCCGAAGCTGCGGATCGAGGAAAGTGCAGCCGTCCGTCAGGCAATGATCGACCGGGGTGACGAGGTGGTTGTCGGCGTCAACAAATACCGCAAGGACACGGAAGATCCGATCGACATTCTGGACGTGGACAACGTCAAGGTGCGCGAAAATCAGGTGGCGGCGCTGGAAAAGATGCGCGCCACGCGGGACGAGGCCGCCTGCACGGCGGCGCTGGACGAATTGGAACGCCGCGCCAGCGAGGGCGGCAATCTTCTGGAAGGTGCGGTCGAAGCGGCGCGCGCCCGTGCAACTGTCGGAGAGATCAGCATGGCGATGGAAAAGGTTTTCGGTCGGCACCGTGCCGAAGTAAAGACGCTGGCGGGCGTGTATGGCGCTGCCTACGAGGGCGACGAAGGCTTTGCCGAGATTCAGAAATCGGTCGAGAAATTTGCCGAGGATGAAGGGCGCCGCCCGCGTATGCTGGTGGTCAAGATGGGCCAGGACGGCCATGACCGCGGTGCCAAGGTCATTGCCACGGCCTTTGCCGATATCGGGTTCGACGTCGATGTTGGCCCGCTGTTCCAGACCCCGGAGGAGGCCGCGCAGGATGCTGTCGACAATGACGTGCATGTGATCGGCATCTCCAGTCAGGCAGCCGGGCACAAGACGCTTGCACCGCAACTGGTGCAGGCGCTGAAGGATGCGGGCGCGGGCGACATTCTGGTGATTTGCGGCGGCGTCATTCCGCAGCAGGATTACAAGTTCCTGAAGGATGCAGGCGTCAAGGCGATTTTCGGCCCCGGCACGAACATACCGGCGGCCGCACAGGACATTCTGCGACTGATCCGGGCGGCGCGGGGCATGACAGAGTGACATGGTTCGGATCGCTGATGCGATCCGACCGGCGCGCGCCCTTCGGTCGCGCGCATCTGTGGTGACAGCCCGTGCATCACGAACGCAGATCGCAGGGGGATAGGATATGCTGAGTTTGGATCATCTGGCGGTGAGCGGCACGACGCTTGCGCATGCGGCGGCACATCTGGAAGTCTCATTGGGCGTGCCCAGCCTTTCCGGAGGTCGGCATGAGGCGTTTGGCACCCATAACCGGCTGCTGGGCTTGGCGGACGGTCTGTATCTCGAAGCGATCTCGATTGATCCGGATGCCGCCGCGCCGGGACGCCCAAGGTGGTTTGGATTGGACATGTTCGATGGCCCGGCACGGCTGACCAACTGGATCTGCCGGGTGCCGGATCTGGACGCGGCCCTTGCCCGCTGGCCAGAAGCGGGCGATGTGGTCAATCTGGCGCGGGGTGAGCTGCGTTGGCGGATGGCCGTGCCCAAAGACGGCCAACTGCCCTTTGCCGGGGTGTTCCCGGCACTGCTTGAATGGCAGGTGCCGGTGCCGCCGGGCGACACGCTGCCCGGCAGCGGTTGCACGCTTGAACGTCTGGTTGTGTCGCATCCGGAGGCGGATGCGCTTGCCGAAAGGCTTGATTTGAACGACCCTCGTATCGCGTTTGAACGCGGCACGGCCGGGCTGCTTGCAGAGTTTCAAACGCCGGGTGGGATCAGAACCCTCGCATGATCGTGCTGCACCCTGCGACGCGGTTTTGGGGCAGCTCGGGCGCTGAAAATCGGCACCCGCCAAGATGCTGTGCAGTCGTCTTGGGCGGAGGGCTGCTGCGCCAAAGCCAATGCCACCGGCTTTCATGCAGCGTGGGTGTCGTGCATGACGTCGGCTTGCCGGAGGCCGGGTTAATGCTCTGACGGTGGACGGATTTTCCGCCGATACAGAAGATTCTCTGAATGTCGCACTGACAAGCTGCGCTGCAGCGTATAGCATTTCGAATATGTCGATCTGGACCCGCATCTCTCAGGCTATTCAGGCGCTTGCCAAGGGCGAGGGTCTGTCTGCCGTTTTCGAACACCTGCGCACGCCGCCGCAACGGTCGGTCGCCTTCACCATCGCCGTGATCGCCCTGTCTGCAAAGATGGCCAAGGCCGACGGGCAAGTGACCCGCGCCGAGGTCCGGGCCTTCCGGGAGGTCTTTCACATCGCTTCGGGTGATGAGGAAGGGGCGGCGCGGGTGTTCAATCTGGCGCGGCAGGATGTGGCGGGGTTCGAGGAATATGCCAGCCGGATTGCGCGGATGTTCCGCGAGGACCGCACCATGCTGTTCCACCTGATGGAGGGCCTGTTCTATATTGCCGTGGCGGATGGGCGCTACCATCCCAAAGAGGATGATTTTCTGACGCGGGTGGCCGAGATTTTCAGGATGCCGCAGCCCGAGTTCCGCAGCGTGCGGGCCCGCTTTGTGCCCGATGCCGAACCCGATCCCTATAGTGTGCTGGGCGTGACTCCCGAAATGGACCTGACCCAGATCCGCAAGGTCTGGCGCAAGCAGGTACGCGAAAGCCACCCCGACAAGATGATCGCGCGGGGCCTGCCGGCCGAGGCCGTGCGCCTGTCGGAACGGCGACTGGTCGATATCAATCGCGCCTGGGAAGAAATCTCGACCCAGCGGCAAGAGGCCTGAATGCGCATCGCCACCTATAACGTCGAATGGTTCAATGCGCTGTTTGACGACGACGGACAGTTGCTTGTGGATGACCACTGGTCCGCGCGCCATGACGTGACCCGCGCGCAGCAGGCCGAAGCGTTGGGGATTGTTTTCACCGCGCTGGATGCCGACGCGATCATGGTGATCGAGGCCCCGGACAGCCATGCCCGCCGTGACGGAACAAAGGCGCTGGAGCGTTTTGCAAAGGTTTTCGGGCTGCGGGCGCGGCGGGCCATTATCGGGTTCGCCAATGAGACGCAGCAGGAAATCGCGCTGCTTTACGATCCCGACAAGCTGGAGGCGCGCCATGATCCGATGGGCCAGCCCGCCGCCGGATCTGTGGGCGGTGAGGTGCCGCGCTTTGACGGCCATTTCCGCATTGATCTGGATATTGACGCGACCCAGGACAGGGTCGCGTTTTCCAAACCGCCATTGGAGATTGCGGCCAGAACAGCCTCGGGCAAGGTGCTGCGGCTGATCGGGGCACATCTGAAATCAAAGGCACCGCATGGGGCGAAGGGGCGGGACGCGATCATGCGGGTGTCGATTGCCAATCGTCGCAAGCAATTGGCGCAGGCAATCTGGCTGCACCGCCGGATCAAGGCGCATCTGACCGCTGGTGAAAGTCTGATCCTTCTGGGCGACCTGAACGACGGTCCGGGGCTTGATGAATATGAAAACCTGTTCGGGCGATCATCGGTCGAGATCTTGCTGGGGGCTGACGCGCCGCATCTATACGATCCGCATGCCAAACAGGCGCTGGCGCGGCGGATCGGGTCGCAGCCAACGACCTCGCGGTTTTTTCTGGCGCATGAGGGGCGTTATCTTCAGGCGCTGCTGGATTATATCATGATCTCAGAAGATCTGCGCGCGGCCAGCCCCAAATGGCGCATCTGGCATCCGTTCGACGATCTGGGATGCTACAAGACGCCAGAGCTGCGCGAAGCATTGCTGACAGCATCCGACCATTTCCCGGTGTCGCTGGATATCGAGATCTAGACCCTTACCTTTGCGCCGAATGCGCCTATATTCGTGGGTATGAAACTGATCCCGCTTGCCCTGATCCTGTCGGTTTGCATGACGCCTGCTGTTGCCACGGCGCAAGAGACCGCACCCGAAACCGAAGAAGCCCCGAGTTTGATGGAGCGGGGGGCCCGTCTGTTCATGCGTGGCCTCATGGAGGAAATGGGTCCGACCCTGAAAGAACTGGAGGGTCTGGCGCAGGACGTATCGCCCGCGATGAAGAACTTCGCGCGCAACATGGGCCCGGCGTTGCGCGACCTGATGACCGAGATAGAGGATTGGTCGGTCTATGACGCGCCCGAGATCCTGCCGAATGGGGACATTCTGATCCGCAGAAAGCCGGATGCCGCCCCGATGGACCGTCCGCTGAAAGACGGCGAGATTGAGCTTTAGGCCAGAGGGCTTGGCAGGTTTGGGACGCGTGGATCAGGCTTCGGCTTTGACCACTTTCGGATCCACGCCAAGCGACGAGGCAAGCGACTTGAACCGTGCCTCGGCAACCTCGCCAAACAGCAACCGCGCCGTGCCTGACAGGCGCAGCGTCAGAATGCCCGCATCCGTATCGAGTTCCATCTCAGCACCGGTGGCGGAAAAGTCCGACATCCACAACATCGACCCGAAGCGCATGGCCTTGCCCAGCACTTCGGCTTCCTGCCGCTGTTCGGGTTCGATCAGGTCGTAAAGATCCTCGAACCGGGTGCCTTCGCGCTTGTTGCGGTAGCGATGCAGCAGCGCGAGGCCCAGAAAGATCCGTTCGGCATGTTTCAGCCCACCCAGATTGGCGCGGGTGGCGTTGTCAAAGCAGGTTTCGGCGCGATAATCGGGATGCGCGCGCCAACTGACATCGTTCAGCAGGCATGCGGCCTTGACGATGCGAATCTGTGCCTCGTTCGCGGTGGGAAAAAGCGGCGCGACGAAGGCAAACAGACGGCGGCCGAAACCGGGCAGGCGGGCATCCTTGGCTTCGGCGAAATAGCATGCCTCGATCAACGGGTCACGGTCGCGCAGGCGCTGCGGCATTTGTTCGTAAAGCAACCCTTCGCGGATCCCGTAGCTGGAAATGGCAATATCCTTGGGGTCAATGATGCCGATCAATTCGCCCAGCACCTCGGCCGCATAGGGTACCAGCGACATCCGGGCGCTGGAGATCGAACAGCGGCTGCGCAGCTTGTCCAGGTCGGATTTCGCAATATAGGTCAGGGTTTCCGCGATGGACTGGGCGTCCATGCGGTATTCGTGCAGTACATGCAGAGGATAGCCCAAACGGTCCATGTCGATCCGCGCGATGGCACGCCAGGATCCGCCGACAAGGAACAGCCGGTCATGCTGCGGCCCCATCACCTTGGCCGCCGCCTTGATCGTCTTGCGAATATAGTCCTTGCGTTCCTCGGCACCGCCCGGAATGTCACGCAGTTTCAGCGGCCCCAGCGGCGAGGTGGTCCGGCGTCCGACATGGCCACGGGCGATCTCGGCCAGTTCCATCGACGATCCACCAATGTCGCAGACAAGGCCGTAAGAGCCGGGCCAGCCCAGCAGAACCCCTTGCGCAGACAGGCGCGCCTCTTCCTCGCCGTCGATGACGTGGATCTTGAGGCCGGTCTCGGCCTCGACCTCGGCGCAGAAATCCGCGCCATCCGCAGCCTCGCGCACGGCTGCGGTTGCCACGGCGCTGATCGGTGCCATGCCCAGCCCGTTCGCCAGCGTTTGAAACCGGATGATCGCCGCCAGCGCGCGTTTGCGGCCTTCGGGGTTCAGACGCCCGGTTTCGGACATGCCTGCACCAAGCGCGCACATCAGCTTTTCGTTGTAGAAATACGCGGGACTGCGGGCTGCGCCGTCAAACACCACCAGACGGACAGAGTTTGACCCGATATCCAAAACCCCGACACGCGACAGATCGCGCGATTCCGGATCGTCGAACAATGGCCGGGCGAACGGCCCTCCGGCTTGCAATGCGGTGGCGGCCAGTTTCGTCATGCGAACCTCGTAAGTGATGCAGGGATTGGTGCGACAGCATGGGATGCAGCGTCAATCATCGGCATGGGTAAGTTGCGGAACGTCCGACGCCCCGGCAGAGCCTCGCCCGGAGAGCGAGGGGTTTTCCATGAAAAATCGGTGGCAGTTGAAGGCGAACGTGCCTGCCTCTACGGGATCGCGGTTGAATTTGCCATCCGGTCCCATCACCCAGCTTTGTGCGACATCGGCAAGGTTGGCCGCCATGATCTGACTGACGATCTGTGCCTTGACGGTGGGGTTGTTGATTTCCACAAGCGTCTCGACCCGCCGGTTGAGGTTGCGCCCCATCCAGTCGGCCGATGACATGAACACACGCGCCTTTTTCGACGGCAGGCCCCGCCCGTTGCCAAAGCAGACAATGCGCGAATGCTCCAGAAACCGCCCGACGATGGATTTCACGCGGATATTTTCTGACAGGCCTTTGACGCCGGGGCGCAGCCCGCAGATGCCGCGCACCACAAGCGTGATCTTCACGCCGCGCTGACTGGCCGAATAAAGCGCGTCGATCACCTCGGGTTCGACCAGCGAATTGACCTTGGCCCAGATGTCGGCGGGGCGTCCGGCCTCGGCATGGGCGGCCTCTGCCTCGATCTGCTCCAGCAGAAAGCTTTTCAACTGATGGGGCGAGATATGCAGGTTTTCCAGCGCCTCCGGATAAGCATAGCCCGATAGGTAATTGAACACCCTGGTCGCATCGCGTCCCAGTGCCGCGTCGCAGGTGAAGAAGCTGAGATCCGTGTAGATCTTGGCCGTGATCGGGTGGTAATTGCCGGTGCCGTAATGCGTATAGGTCACCAGCCTGTTGTTTTCGCGCCGCACCACGGTCGAGATCTTGGCATGGGTCTTCCAGTCGAGGAATCCGTAGACCACATGCGCGCCCGCGCGTTCCAGCCGCCTTGCCTGACGGATGTTCGCGGCCTCGTCGAACCGCGCTTTCAGCTCGATCAATGCGGTGACGGATTTGCCGTCTTCGGCGGCCTCGCACAGCGCGTCGACGATGGGCGAGTTGCGCGACGTCCGGTACAGTGTCTGCTTGATCGCCAGCACATCCGGGTCACGCGCGGCCTGCGCCAGAAAGCGCACCACCATGTCGAAGGTTTCATAGGGATGATGCAGCAGCATGTCCTTCTGGCGGATCGCCGCGAACATGTCGCCGTCATGGTCCTGTACACGTTCGGGCACGCGGGGATTGAAGCTCGGCCATTGCAGGTCCTGGCGTGCATCCAGCACCAGTTCCTTGAGATCGGCAAGCCCGATCATGCCGTCAAGCTCTATCAACTCTCCGTCGGTGACGTGCAATTCACGCATGACCACCGATTTCAGGGCTGTCGCGGCACCTGCGCTGATTGTCAGGCGCACCACCTGTCCGCGACGCCGCCGTTTCAGCGCCACCTCGAATTCGCGGACCAGGTCTTCGGCTTCTTCCTCGACTTCCAGATCGCTGTCGCGCAACACCCGAAAGCCGAAATGCGCTTTTGTGCGATAGCCCGGAAACAACTGATAGACATACAGCAGCAAGAGGTCTTCGAGCAGCAGGAACCGATGACGGCCGGCATCCGCAGGCAGGGTGATGAACCGGTCAACCTGATGGGGAACCGGCAGCAGCGCCTGAAGGGGACGCTTGTCGCGGGTGCGTTCCAATTGCAGCGCCAGACAATAGCCGGTGTTGGCGATGAACGGGAATGGATGTGCAGGGTCGATGGCCAGCGGCGACAGGATCGGAAACACTTGCGTCAGGAACACCTCTTCGAGATGTTCCATGTCCTGCGCGTCCAGGTCCTCGGGACTCGTCACAACAATGCCTTCGGCTTCCAACTCGACATGCAGGGTCTTGAGCACTTCTTGCTGACGCGCCATCAGCTTGCGGGCGTCCTCGTCGATCAGGATAAGCTGCTGGGCCGGAGTCAGACCGTCAGACGCCGGCGTGGTATTGCCGGTCTGCGCCAGCTCTCGCAGGCCCGCGACGCGCACGGTGTAGAACTCATCCAGATTGGCGGCAGAGATCGACAGAAACCTTAGCCGTTCCAGAAGCGGCGTGCGCAGGTTTTCCGCCTCCTCCAGGACGCGCCAGTTGAACCCCAGCCAGCTGAGTTCCCGATTGAAGTAGCGCCCTGGACCGGTCAGATCCAAATCCGGAAGCTCTTGCGGTGGCGGGAAGGGGCACTTCAGGAAATCAGCATGGGTCATTTATTCGCAATCTCTCTGGGGTTCGTTGAGCTGATCTGGGGTTTAGTCACCTAACGTATCAAGTTGTTGAAGGACTTTGATCGCGAGCGGGCGGTTGATGCCTTTCGGCTGGGCAAGGGCGGCTTCGTCCAGCGCATCGACAATCTGTCCCGCCATGGCGAAGGACCGGTGCATGTGGCGCACAAGGTATGTCACCGCATCGGGCGCAGGCACGATCTGACGATCTGCAAACATCTTCAGCAACACAGCCCCCAGCAGCAAATCATCGGGTTCGGAAAGCGACACCATCGGTGTGCCGTTCATCCGGCTGGCAAGATCCGGCAGCGCCAGACCCCAGTTCGAGGGCGGACGGTCAGCGGTCAGAAGCAGGGTTTGCCCCTCGGCCAGCGCAAGGTTGTGCAGATGCAGCAAAGCCCGTTCGGCGCGATCATCGCCCGCGACGGCCGGCACATCCTCGATGCAAAGCGGCCCGCTGACGAGGTGGGGCACATCCTCGACGGTCAGGCTTGCGGCGTCCACGATCCGCGCGCCGCTGTCAGAGGCCCAGACATGCGCCAGATGGGTCTTGCCAGAGCCTTCAGGCCCCGCCAGCACCAGCTTGCGTCCCGGCCAGTCGCGCCAGCACTCGATCTGCGAGACGGCGACGGAATTGGCCTCTGCGACGTAGAAATCCCCGCGCCCCAGCGCCTGACGAACCGGCAGAGTGATCCTGAGTTGCTGCGACATGGCTTATCCGTCGTCGCGGTCGGACTGGCCGCGATACAGGATGCTGTGCTTGTATTGCGATACGCCGAAACGTGCCAGAACGCCAAGTGCTGCGGCCACCGGCACGGCCACCAGCATGCCGACAAATCCGAACAGCGCCCCGAAAACCGACAGCGCCATAAGCAGCCAGACCGGATGCAGACCCACCGAATTGCCCACCAGCTTTGGTGTCAGGAAGTTGCCTTCGATGAACTGACCCAGAAAGAAAATCGCGGCCACGGCGGCGATCCAGACCCATTCACCCCAGAACTGGAACAGCGCCAGGCCAATCGCCAGTGCGCCGCCGAAAATCGCGCCGATATAGGGAATGAAGGTCAGAAAGCCCGCCACCACGCCCACGACCAACCCGAATTGCAACCCCACCAGCATCAGCGCGACGGCGTAATAGACGCCCAGCACCAGACAGACCGTGCCCATCCCGCGAATGAACCCGGCCAGCGTCTTGTCTATGTCGCGTGCCAATTGACGGATTGTCGACGCGTGGTCGCGGGGCAACAGCTCGTCAAGGCGGGCGATCATGTTGTCCCAGTCCAGCAGCAGATAGACGGCCACGACCGGCACGATCACGAACAACAGCACGATGTTCAGGATCGACGCGGCCGAGGTCAGAACCGTGTTCAACAACTCTCCGCCACGGTCGCGGATCGTCTCTCCCAATCCGGACAGGGACTGGCGTATGGCGCTGTCCTGATCCATCAGTGACGGAAACCGGTCGGTCAGAAAATTCTGGAGTTCCTGGAAAAGCCTTGGTGCCACTTCAAAAAGCTGCACCGTCTGCTGCACCAATGTCGGGATCACCAGCAGCGCCATCAATACGAAGATGATAATGGCCACCACGGTGATGATGCCCGTGGCCAAAGGTCTGGAGCATCCGGCGCGTTCCAGACGATCCGCGACCGGGTCAAGAAAATAGGCAATCGCGCCGCCCAGGACAAAGGGCAGCAGGACATCGCCCAGAAACCACAGCAGCAACACCAGCACGGTGGCGGCGGCACCCCAGTATCTAAGCTGATAATGAACCGGTAAACCCATGCGACGCGCCCCTCTCAGGGTCACTCATTGCCCAACTGGCCGAGTCATGCAAGCAGAGGCTGGCCAAAAAATGATGCGGCACCGCTTGCGCAGACAGGGGGCAAGGCCCTACACCCTGTCGGACTGTCAATTCTTCGCCAAGGACTCATCATGCGTCTCAGCCGCTATTTTCTGCCCGTGCTCAAGGAAACGCCCTCCGAGGCGCAGATCGTCTCGCATCGCTACATGCTGCGTGCAGGCATGATAAAACAGGCGTCGGCGGGGATTTATTCCTGGCTGCCACTGGGCTTCAAGGTGCTGCGCAAGATCGAGAATATCGTTCACGACGAACAGGCCCGCGCAGGCCATATCGCCATTCAGATGCCGACGATGCAAAGCGCCGACCTGTGGCGCGAATCCGGTCGTTATGACGCTTACGGTCAGGAAATGCTGCGGATGAAAGACCGGCATGATCGCGACATGCTGTTCACCCCCACGGCGGAAGAACTGGTGACGGATATTTTCCGCAGCCATGTGGGCAGCTATAAAGACCTGCCGCTGACGCTCTATCAGATCCAGTGGAAATTCCGCGACGAGATCCGCCCGCGCTTTGGCGTGATGCGGGGCCGCGAATTCTACATGAAGGACGGGTATAATTTTGACCTGACTAAAGAGGACGCGTTGCATGCCTATAACCGTCACCTCGTCACCTACCTGCGCACCTATGAACGCATGGGGCTGCAAGCGATCCCGATGCGCGCGGATAGCGGACCCATCGGCGGCGACAACACGCATGAATTCCTCGTATTGGCAGACACTGGCGAGTCGGAAGTGTTCTATGATGCGCAGATCACCGATCTGAAATTCGGCACCCGCGAGATTGACTATGACAGCCATGCGCAGTGTCAGGCCGTTCTGGAGGAATTCACCAGCCGCTACGCCCGCACGGACGAGACGCATGACGAGGCCCTGTTCAATGAGGTGCCAGAAGAGCGTCGCCGTCAGGCGCGGGGCATCGAGGTTGGCCAGATCTTCTATTTCGGCACCAAATATTCCGAAGCGATGGGGGCCACGGTCGCTGACAGCGACGGCAACCGCGTGCCGGTCCATATGGGCAGCCACGGGATCGGCGTGTCGCGTCTGGTCGGCGCGATCATCGAGGCCAGCCATGACGACAAGGGCATCATCTGGCCTGAAGGTGTAACGCCGTTCCATTGCGGGATCGTCAACCTCAAGCAAGGCGACGAAGAGGCCGACGGTGCCTGCGAGGCGCTATACGCGTCACTGACCGCCTTGGGGCTGGAGCCGTTATATGATGACCGCAACGAACGCGCGGGCGCGAAATTTGCCGGCATGGACCTGATCGGTCTGCCTTGGCGGATCACCGTCGGTCCGCGCGGGTTGAAAAACGGCGTCGTGGAACTGACCTCGCGCCGGACGGGCACATCCGAAGAACTGCCGCCCGAACAGGCGATAGAACGGATCGCCCAGATCTACGGGCGTGCCGCCGTCTAAGGTTTTGCGGCACCCGAATCTGTTCGCGGTGCCGCGATAATGCTATGCTGCCCAATAAAAAGGGCAGGCATATGATTGTACGGGCACTCACCTTGGCAGGCGGGCTGGCAGGCGCGGCGGGCCTGTCGCAGTTTCCCGAGTTTTCGCAGCAATACACGCAACGGCTTGGCGGGGCGGTCGATGAGCTGGCCCGTGTCGTGGATCAGTTCGACCGGGATGCAAGCGCCGTCGGCATGTCCCGGCAAGAGGCGTTGTCGGAACTTGGCGAGAGCGGCGCATTTGGCGCGCGGCGCAGCCAGACCATCACCCGGACCATTGCACGCCATCGCGATCTGTCCGCCGATCTTGACGCCTTGCGGGCGGCAGGGCCGTTCACCCGTGCAAGCCGTATCGCGCATCTGAGCGATCCGCAGATTGCCCGCGCTGCATGGCGCGATTACAAGCCCGCCGCACCTTTGACCTTTGAGGGCGTCATATTTGCCGGGACCGGGTTTCTGGCGGGCAGTCTGGCCTTGTCCATGCTGATCGGTGCTCTGCGCTTGCCGTTCCGCCGCAGGGCGTCGCGGCCGCGACGCGCCGGGGCAGGGGCCTGACCGATAGCCGGAATGCAAACGGCCCGCGCGGTGAGGCACGGGCCGGTGTCGTAAAACGGGGGCACAGTGTCAGGTCGGGGTGTCGCACACGCCAACAAGCTGTTCGTATTGCGTGGTGATCCAGCCAAGTGCCTGTTCCGGGTTGCGATCTTCGATATTGCCGGTGAACTGTGAAAACACCTTGGCAGAGCGGCTGTTATCCACCATCGCCACATCCTGCGCGGCCAGCACGGTATCGTAGACAAAGAAGGCAATCGCCACCAACAGCACACCGCGCACGACCCCAAAGAGGAACCCCAGCCCCTGATCCAGACCACCAAGCGCAGATCGTTGGATCAGCGATGAAAACAGCGGCGTGAACAGCGACACGAGGACAAGGGCCACCGCAAAGACGGCCGCGAACCCGCCGATGATCGACAATTCGCAACTGTCGGCGATGAAATCGCCAATGAAGGGCAACTCCTTGACCAGCGGCTGCACTTGCGGCGCGAAGATGAACGCGAGAATTGCCGCCGCGATCCATCCCAGAATGGCCATGACTTCGCGGACCAGCCCACGGGAATAGGCCAAAAGCGCGGACAGAATGATGACAACGGCCACCACGCCGTCAATGATGGTGAAACCTTCCAAGAACCCTGTCCCTCTGTTTGTCCCTAACCCGCGCCGAAGATCTCGCCTACGAAGGCGGCCAGATCGCTCATCCGGGTCAGAGCCATATCGCTGGTCCCACCCGACTTGCCGCCTTCCGGCACGATGGCCGAGGTGAAACCAAGTTTTTGCGCCTCTTTCAACCGGTTTTCCGTTTGACCTACGGGCCGCAAGGCCCCTGATAGGCTTATTTCGCCAAAAACGACACATTCGGCGGGCAAAGCCGTGTCTTCGCGCGCCGACAGTAGCGCCGCCGCCACAGCCAGATCTGCGGCAGGTTCAGAGATTCTCATGCCGCCCGCGACGTTCAGATAGACATCAAGCCCGGCAAATGGAATGCCGCAGCGCGCCTCCAGCACGGCGAGTATCATCGCCAGACGCCCGCCATCCCAGCCCACGACCGTGCGGCGCGGCTGTGAATGCGGCGAGGGCGCGACCAGTGCCTGAAATTCGCACAGAACCGGGCGGGTGCCTTCGATCCCCGCAAAAACGGCAGATCCGGGCGTCGGCTGGCCGCGTTCGGACAGGAACAGCGCCGAGGGGTTGGCAACCTCGGCCAGACCCGCGCCGGTCATCTCGAACACGCCGATTTCATCGGCCGGGCCAAAGCGGTTCTTGACGGCGCGCAGGATGCGAAACTGGTGGCCGCGTTCGCCTTCGAAATACAGCACCGTGTCGACCATATGTTCAACCACGCGCGGACCGGCGATCTGCCCGTCCTTGGTGACATGCCCCACCATGATAACCGATGTATTGCGCCGCTTGGCAAAGCTGGTCAGCTCATGTGCGGCCGCGCGAACCTGACTGACGCTGCCCGGCGCGCTGTCAACATGATCGGCCCACATGGTCTGGATGGAATCGATGATCACCAGTTGCGGGGCTTCCGCCTCCAGCGTGGTCAGGATGTCGCGCAGATTGGTCTCGGCGGCCAGTTTCACCGAGGCATCGGCCAGCCCCAGCCTTTGCGCGCGCATCCGCACCTGCGCGCTGGCCTCTTCGCCACTGGCATAGATCACTTTCAGACCCGCACGGGCGAATTGCGCCGCAGCTTGCAACAGCAGGGTGGATTTGCCTATCCCCGGATCGCCGCCGACCAAAATGGCGCTGGACGGCACAAGACCGCCACCCAGCACACGGTCCAGCTCGTTCATGCCGCAAGAGGTGCGCGGCGGCGGGGCCTCTTCGTCGGACAGGTCCGTCAGCGGCACGGTGCGGCCACGGGATTTGCCAAGCGTCTTCTTTGGGGGGCCTGCGCTGATGCCGGCATCCTCGGTGATCGTATTCCACGCGCCGCACGCCTCGCAGCGGCCCGACCACTTGGAGGTTGCGGCCCCGCAGGATGAACAGACATAGGAAAGGGATGCTTTGGCCATGCGCGATCTTGTGGAACAAACAGGCAGCCCCCGCAAGCCCTGCCATAAGGGCAGGGTGGCTTCGTTGCGCGGCGCGCGTCGAAAAAGGCCACGTCCCGGTCGCGGCGCGGGCTGTGATGTGATCCGCGAGGCCCCCGGAAACATGACCCAGCTATCAATGTCATGGTCCGCTTCGATCAACGCCGGAGATTTTTCGCCGTCAGCAAACCGATCGACAGTGAGGCGAAGATGCAAGCGGTGAACAGGTAGAGACCCCAGGCGGTTTCGACACGACCCACGCCAACGCCCTTTGCCACAACGATATAAAGCGCGATCAGAAAGACATCCGCCATCGCCAGCTTGCCCAGCATGTTCAACGCGCCAAGCATGCGACGGCGCATCATGCCGAATTGGATCAGCGCCAGACCTATGGTTTTGAGATAGGGCACAAACAGCGCCAATGCCGTGACCAGCAGGGCCAGAAAGACGTCCGTTTCCCAAAGTGACTGAAGCCCGCTTAAAACGGAAATCTCGCTCAGACCGAACAGCGGCAGAAGGCCTGCGCGGATCAGCGGTGCGCACCACGCGACCGGGTAGAGGATCAGCAGGGACAGGTTCAGCCAGCGCAGCACGGGGTCAGTCCTTCAAAGCTGGGGAAATACGCGCAACGGGCATTTTGCGATGGCTGTCAGATGCGTGTCGCGGCCCAAAGGAGGATAAAGGCGACGGACAGTGCCACCACGGCAATCTCTATCCACGGCCAAGGGCGCTGGCGCGAGAACGTACCGATCAGCAGCAGCGCTGACGGGACGAGCAGCAATGCGATTCCGCCTGACACCAGAGCGCGGGCGGCGGTCCCATAAAGCGCAGAGCCCGACAGGCCCAAGGCCGGAGCGAACACAGTGGCGGTGATCGCGGCAGCAAACAGAAAAGCGGCGGCGGCAGGCAGTCGTACCCATCCTTGACCGAGGATGAGGCGCAGCAATGCCAGCAACAGGATCGCCTCGGGAAACACGAATCTGCGGGTGATCAGCAGCGCCATGACGGGAAAGTCAGGTTCGAACATCTTGCTTACCTCACGGCCTCTATCGGGCCTTCTGCGCGGCCATGGATGAATTGGTCGAGATAGGGATCGCCGCTGTTGTCCAGATCAGTCACTGGCCCGGTCCATTGGATGACGCCATCATGCAGCATGGCCACCTTGTCGGCAATCGCCCGCACAGAGGTCATGTCATGGGTGATGGTCATCGCCGTCGCCCCCATTTCGACAACGATTTCGCGGATCAGCTCGTTGATGACACCGGCCATGATCGGGTCCAGCCCGGTGGTGGGTTCGTCGAAGAAGATGATGTCGGGATCGGCGCAGATCGCCCGTGCAAGCCCTACGCGTTTTTGCATCCCGCCGGACAATTCTGCGGGAAACTTGTCGGCCACGTCAGGTTTCAACCCGACACGGCGCAACTTTTCCACGGCGATGGCGTGGGCCTCGTCATGCGGACGTTTAAGCGCGCCGCGCAGCAGGCGAAAGGCCACGTTTTGCCAGACAGGAAGGCTGTCGAACAGCGCGCCGCCCTGAAACAACATGCCGAAGCGCGCCAGAAACGTGTCGCGGTCGCCGGTATTCACATCGCGTCCGCCGACGCTGATCTGGCCGCTGTCGGGCTTGACCAGCCCAAGGATGCATTTCAACGCCACCGATTTGCCCGTGCCAGAGCCGCCGATGATTACCAGCGACTCGCCCTTTGACACGGCAAGGTTGACGCCGCGCAGCACATGGTTGCTGCCAAAGCTTTTATGAATGTCGCGCAGGTCAATCATGCCGAAAAGAACACCTCGGTCAGGATGTAGTTGGCGGCCAGGATCAGCACAGACGCAGACACCACCGCCGCCTTGGTCGCGCGTCCGACGCCCTGTGCGCCCCGGCCCGAATTCATGCCGTAATAGCAGCCCATCAGCGCCACCAGAAACCCGAAGGCAGCCCCTTTGAACAGGCCCGAGGCAACATCCCAGAATTCCAGAAAATCCACGGTGTTCTTGAGATAGGCAGCGGCGTTGAAATCCAGCCGGGTCACGCCAACGATATATCCGCCGAATATGCCGATGGCGTCGCCCACAGCCACCAGAACCGGCACGGCCAGCGTTGCGGCAAGCACCCTGGGAAGCGTCAGGTATTTCATCGGATTGGTGGACAGCGTCACCAGCGCGTCGATCTGTTCGGTGACTTTCATCGTGCCCAGCTCTGCCGCGATGGAGGACGCAACCCGTGCGGCCACCATCAACCCACCCAGAACCGGGCCAAGCTCTCTGACCATGCCGATGGCGACGATGGAGGGCACAACCGCCTCTGCCGAGAACCGCGCGCCGCCCGCGTAGATTTGCAGGGCCAGCGCGCCGCCGGTGAACAGGGCCGTCAGCCCGACAACGGGCAGCGACAGCCAGCCGATCTGCACCAGCGCCTGAAAGAACTCACGGTGATAATAGGGCGGGCGGAACAGATGGCTGACAGTCTGGCCTGCAAAAATCACCACGCGTCCAATGGCGGCCAGAAGCTGCAATACATTGCGACCCAAAGCGGCAATGGGGCGGGTCAGAATCATGGCCCGACATACCGGCGCGCATACCGATTGCCCAGCGATGTCAGGATCTCATAACCGATGGTTCCGGCGGCATCGGCCAGCGTATCGACAGACTGTTGATGGCCCAAAAGCTGAAAACTGTCAGGGTCTTCGGACAGGTTGCTGATGTCGACCCCGATCAGGTCCATTGAAATCCGCCCGACGATCTTGCAGCGCGTCTCGCCCGCCCAAAGATATGTGCTTGGGCCCATCGCGCGGATGATTCCGTCGGCATAGCCTGCGGCAATCGTCGCGATGCGCGACGGGGCATCCGAGGTCCAGGTGTTGCCATATCCCACGGTTTCGCCCGGCGTCAGCTCTCGGGTCTGGATCACCGGGATCGACAGATGCGCGACGGGCCGCGCGTCGGCAAAGGGCAATGCGCCATACAGACCGATACCGGGGCGGGTCAGTTCGAAATGATAATCCTTGCCCAGCAGAATGCCGCCCGTCGCAGACAGCGAGCGCGGCGCGTCGATCCCGTCGGTCATCTCGACAAAGGTTTGCAACTGCTGCGCGTTCATCGGGTGGTCAGGCTCATCCGCGCAGGCCAGATGGCTCATCACCAGCACCGGCGGCTGGTTGAGCGACACCCCGCGCAGGGCGGACCATTCGGCGGGTTCCATCCCCAGACGGTTCATGCCGCTGTCGAGCTGGATACCGAAACGGGCATCGGGCAGCGTTTCGATATGGCACGACATTTGATCGATGGAGTTGATCATCGGCACCAGGTCCGCATCACGGATCAGTGCGGTATCGCCCGCCATGTGGCCGGAAAAGACGCAGATATCGGGACCGTTGCCAAGGATCTGGCGAAGCGCCGCACCTTCTTCGGCCAGCGCCACAAAGAAACACCGCGCCCCCGCCGCAGCCAAGGCAGGGGCGACACGTTCCGCCCCTAATCCGTAGGCGTCGGCCTTTACCACCGCGCCGGTTTCACACCCGCTCAATGCGTTCAGCGCCTGCCAGTTTGCAACCAGTGCGCCCAGATCAATCGTCAGTTCTGCCTGTGCCATGCACGCTGTTTCGCACGATTGCCCGTCAGGTCAAGGCCAATATTGCCGCGCTCGTCTTTAGGGCAATCCCACGGGCCGGCTGGAACCAAAGCCGGGGCGTCTGAAAGAGCGCGCAGCTTGCGAGAGTTTCCGAAGCAAGGCAATCTGAAGTAAGGCCGTTTCCAACCCATTCTTTTGCGGCACCGGCTTTGGACAGCCGCTTCGCCATTCGTGTCTGAGGCGTATTTCCCAAATGTCAGTGAGGACAAATCAGCGCCTATGCCGACATGCGTGTTACGGTTTCGCCAAGGATGGGCCGCATCCGGCAGGATCAGTCAGGACGAATCTTGATGCACCGAAGGTCTCTGATTGAGATCAAGAGGCGGCAAGCATGGCAGTTTATTCAGATTTCAACTTATCCGGGAACAATATGAGTCACGTCTGCGTTATGCCCGAATTGACCTAAATTGTGGGGGCACCCGTGCAAACACTTGTCCAACGACTTGGATTGAAAACCGATCCGACAATCTTTTTCTCGGCAGCAGCGTTAACATTTGTTTTTGTTATTGCACTTGTCCTTTTCCCTGACCAGATCGGCGACTCCTTTGCAACGGGACGGGCGTGGATTGTCACCAACCTCGGGTGGTTTTTCATTCTGGGGGTAAATGTCTGGCTTGGCTTTCTGATCTGGGCAGCGATGTCACGGCATGGTCACATCCGGCTTGGCCCCAAGGGATCGCGCCCGGAATATTCCAATCTAAGCTGGTTCACCATGCTGTTTGCCGGTGGCATCGGCACGGTATTGATGTTCTGGGGCGTGGCAGAGCCGATTTCGCACTTTGCCAATCCGCCGCTGCCGGGAGTTGAACCTTACACAGAGGCGGCCGCCCGCGATGCCATCTCCATCGCCGTTTATCACCTTGGCCTGCACACATGGACGATCTTCACGCTGCCGGGGTTGGCCTTTGCCTATTTTATCAACCGCTACGAGCTGCCGGTGCGTGTGTCGTCGGTTTTCTATCCGCTTTTGCGCGACAGGATCTACGGCCCGGTGGGCAAGGCCATTGACGTGGCGTCTATCCTCGGGACGCTTTTTGGCGTGGCGGTGTCGCTGGGGCTTGGATCCAGCCAGATTGCGGCGGGGTTGAACGAGTTGTTCGGGACCGGTGACGGTGCCGAGGTTCAGGTTCTGATTCTGACCGCGCTGACGCTGGTGGCGATTTCTTCGATCGTTGTTGGTCTCGACAAGGGGGTGAAGTTCCTGTCGAACCTCAATATCGGCTTGGCCGTCGGGCTGATGATATTCGTGCTGGTTTTCGGATCTACGTTATTTCTGTTGCGCGGACTGGTCGAGACATTCGGCCTGTATTTCGAAAACCTTCCGCATCTGGCATTCTGGAATGACATGCTGGCAAATGAAAACCCGGAGAATGCCAACTGGGGCTGGCAAGGTTCCTGGACGGTCTTTTACTGGGCATGGACCGTCACCTGGTCGCCCTTCATCGGCATCTTCGTGGCGCGAATCTCGCGCGGGAGGACCATTCGGCAGTTTGTCTTTGGTGTTCTGCTGGCACCGTCGCTTTTCACGCTGATCTGGTTCTCGATCTTCGGCTGGCAAGCGATGGAGTTTGACGGTCTGGGCCTTGCGGCGCGTGCCGCCCTTGGCGATCAGGCGGGCGAAATCAGTGCCGCCGTTGCCGAAAGCGTGCCCTTGGCCATATTCGCCTTCTTCGAACACTTCCCCTTCACGACCTTCATGCAGGGGTTCGCGGTTCTGATCGTGGCCATTTTCTTTGCCACGTCATCGGACTCTGCCTCGCTGGTGGTGGATATGCTGTGTACGGGCGACGCAGAACCCGGACCGGTGCGGCAGCGGGTGTTCTGGGGGGCTGCCGAAGGCCTGGTCGCGGCCATGCTGATCATCCTTGCCGGCGATGCCGGTCTGGCGGCACTGCAACAGGTGATCACCGTGGTCGGCCTGCCGATCTTTGTGCTGGTCTGCATGATGATCCCGTCGCTGATACGCGGGTTTGCCATGGAAGAGATCGACCATATCACCATCGGCAAACGGCCCGAGTTGGAGACATTCCACGCCGAGACGACCGACTGAACCGCAGGCAGGAACGCTTCGCGATCACCTCATGCGGTCGCGGAGCGTTTCGGATATGCCGGGCTGTCCAATCTGATGTCTTACGGCGTCCAGCGCAGGAAGTTTGCAATCATCCGCAGGCCGGCATCGGCGCTTTTCTCGGGATGAAACTGGAAACCCAGCTTGTTGCCCGCACCCACAATGGCAGTGACATCGCCGCCGTAATCGACATGGGCAAGGCGCTGCGCGGTGTCGTGCATCGCCATGTGATACGAATGCACGAAATACGCGTGATCGCCCGTGGCGATGCCGTCCAGCACCGGATGCGGCGTGTCGATCACCAGATCGTTCCAGCCCATATGCGGCACTTTCAGCGCGGGATCGGCGGGTGAGATATGGCTGACTTCGCCGTCGATCCAGCCTAGGCCGGGCACCTCTTCGTATTCATGCCCGGTCCGGGCCATCAGTTGCATGCCGACGCAGATGCCCAGGAAGGGACGGCCACGGGTCTCGACCGCCTCGATCATCGCCTCATACAGGCCCGAATGGCCGGTCAATGCGCGTTGGCAGGCCGGAAACGCGCCGTCACCCGGCAAGACGACTCGGTCGGCACGGGCGACGGTTTCGGCTTTGTCGGTCACGATCACGTCGCCAGAGCCGGTTTCGCGCGCCATGCGCTGAAAGGCTTTTTCGGCGGAGTGCAGATTGCCGCTTTCATAGTCGATGATGACTGTCAGCATGGGGGTGCTTTCGTGATGGTGGGGCGCAGTTACGTCTGGTGGGCGACAGTTCTAAAGGGCACCCTTGGTGGAAGGCAGCGCGTTGCCGGCACGGGGGTCCGGTTCCACGGCGATGCGCAAAGCGCGAGCGACGGCCTTAAACGCCGCTTCGGCGATGTGGTGGCTGTTGAAACCGTGCAATTGGTCGATATGCAGCGTGATGCCGCCATGCGTCGCCAGGGCCTGAAAGAACTCCCGCACCAGCTCTGTGTCGAACGTGCCGATCTTTGCCGTCGGAAATTCGACGTTCCACACAAGGAAAGGCCGCGCCGAAAGATCCAGCGCCGCGCGCACCTGTGCATCGTCCATCGGCAAGTGGCATTCGCCGTAGCGGCGGATGCCACGTTTGTCGCCCACGGCTTCGGCCAGCGCCTGTCCCAGCGCGATGCCGGTATCCTCGACCGTGTGGTGATCGTCGATATGCAGGTCGCCCGTCGCGCGCACGGTGATGTCGATCATCGAGTGGCGCGACAACTGGTCCAGCATATGATCGAAGAAGCCGACGCCGGTCTGGTTGTCATAGCTGCCGGTGCCGTCAAGATTGACGGAAACGCTGATTTGCGTCTCGGCAGTGTTGCGGGTGATCTCGGCTTGGCGCATTGGGGGCATTCCTCAGGTCATGTGAGGCGCTTATAGGCGCGCACCCGCCCCGCGCCAAGAGGGTGCAAACCCATTGTGTCCGGTCTGTTGCTGTGCCAGCCTTGGTCCAACCTGATGTTGCACCCAAGGAGCGCGCATGACAACTTGCGTCTTTGTCCAGATCCGCTGCAAACCCGGCACGACCTACCGGGTCGCAGATGCCATTGCGCTGAAGGAAATCCACTCGGAGCTTTATTCGACCAGCGGTGAATATGACTTGCTGATGAAGCTTTATATTCCCGAAGGCGAGGATGTCGGAAAGTTCATCAACAGCCATATGCTGGATATCGACGGGCTGGAACGCACCATGACCACGATGACGTTCAAGGCCTTCTAAGCTGCGGTCGTGGGGTGCGGTGCCTTCGTGCTGCGCGCCTGGGATCTGACCGTGAAACATAGAGGGGCCATGGCGGGCAACACAAAACCGAAGGGCACCTTTGGTATGGCTGGTTCGGCCCGGATGCAGACAAACAGGCGACTGACAGGCTGGTAGCGCCAAACGCAAGGTCCCGGGTCAAGCCCGGGACGGAAACATCTTCGGGCACAGGTTTCGCGCAATCCGCCGCGACGAGTCCTGCGTTGTGACTGTCGATTTGAATGAAAAATGCCGGGCGCTATCAGGCACCCGGCGGTTTGTTTTGTCGGACTGTTCCGCCCTGCGGCTCAGGCCACATTCTCCAGGCGGACTTCGGGCGTCACGCCGATCGCGTGGCAGACATCGCGGGTCAGTTCCGGCCGATTCATTGTGTAGAAGTGCAGTTTATCCACGCCTGCGTCCAGCAAGTCCGAGCACATCTCGCTGCAAATCGCCGTTGCCAGAAGATCTTCGCGACCGTCACGCTCTGCTGTCTCGAAAGCGTCGATAACCCATTGTGGAACCGGTGTGCCACAGCGGTTGGCAAAGCGCACGGCCCCTTTCCAATTCTCGATCGGCAGGATCCCCGGCACGATCTTTGAGGTGTCTATGCCAGCTGCTGCGCACTTGTCGCGGAACCGGTGAAAGCTGTCAATGTCGAAGAAGAACTGCGTCAGCGCCTCGGATGCCCCGGCCTCGAACTTGCGCTTCAGCCATGCAACATCCGCTGCCGTATCGGCGGCTTCGGGATGTTTGTCCGGATAGGCACCGACACGAATGGTGAAATCACCGGTGTCGCGCAGGGCGGCGATCAACTCGCAGCTATCGGCAAAACCGCCCGGATGCCGTTCGAACCGGTCGGCACCTTTGGGCGGGTCGCCGCGCAGGGCGACAATGTCCGATACGCCGGCCGCCGCGAATTCACGAGCGATGCCAAGCGTTTCGTCGCGGGTGGCGTTGACGCAGGTCAAATGCGCCGCCACCTGCAAACCGCTGGACTTGTGTAACGTCGCCACCGCATCGCGGGTCAGGTCGCGTGTGGTGCCGCCCGCACCGTAAGTCACAGAGACGAAGCGCGGTGCCAGTGGTGCCAGCACCTGCACCGTGTCCCACAGACGAAACGACGCCTCCAGGTTCTGAGGTGGAAAAAATTCAAAAGAGATCTCTGGGCGGTTCATGGTTGTTCATCCGTATCTGGGTTGCCGTCTTGTGACACAAAGCCCAATGTGAGACAAACTCATATATCTCATCAAGAACATGAGCGGAGTGATAGGTTGCATATCGAATTCAGACACCTGAAATCAATCAGGGCGATTCATCAGGCCGGCGGGTTGGCGCGTGCGGCGGACACGCTGAACATCACGCAATCCGCGCTCAGCCATCAGATCAAGGGGTTGGAGGATCAGGCCGGGGTAGAGCTGTTCATGCGGCGGTCCAAGCCGATGAAGCTTTCGGCGGCGGGGCTGCGTCTTCTGCGCCTTGCCGAACAGGTCCTGCCACAGATCGAGTCACTGGAGGAAGAGTTCTCGGGGTTGCGGGCGGGCCGGTCGGGCAGGCTGCACATTGCCATAGAGTGTCATGCCTGTTTCGAATGGCTGTTCCCGGTGCTCGAATCGTTCCGGAAAAACTGGTCCGATGTTGACGTGGACATCCGCGCGGGCCTTGCCTTCGATGCGCTGCCCGCGTTGCAAAAGGAAGATGTGGATCTGGTCGTCTCCTCTGATCCCGAGGAAATCGCGGGCATCACCTTCGTGCCGCTTTTCGACTATAATCCCGTCTTTGTGGCCGCTTCTGTCCATCCCCTGGCCTCGAAACCGTTTATCGAGGCCGAGGACTTCAAAGGCCAGACACTGATCACCTATCCGGTCGACCGGGTGCGGCTTGATGTGTTCAATCAATTGCTCATGCCCGCCAAGGTCGAGCCGGCCAGCATTCGGCGTGTCGAGCTGACGGCGGTCATCCTGTTGCTGGTCGCCTCGAACAGGGGAGTTTCCGTCTTGCCGGATTGGGTCGTGCGCGAGGTGAAATACAACTCGGATTACGTTACCCGCCCGCTGACGAAGGACGGTATTACCCGCACGCTTTACGCGGCGATCCGGGCAGAGGACGTGGACAAGCCCTATATGACGGATCTGATCTCGTTGGCGCGGAACGAAGCGACCAAACTTCAGAACCAGTGACCCCGCACCCGCGAAAGCGGGTGCCTCGTGGTCGGATTTTGTGTGGCCCATCTCACCAGACACGCATCTGCACGCTCTCTCGCCCTGCAAAATACATGGACACAGGGTCTGCTGCATCCGGTCTGCAAAGCCGCGCATTTCCGTAAGGCCATGCAGGTCTCAGAGGGCGCGTAAATCGCTGGCCATTTCCCGGCCGTCTCGACCTTCGCTCAATTGATATTCGACCTTCTGATCATCTGCCAGACCGGTCATGCCGGACCGTTCGACTGCGGATATGTGGACAAAAACATCCTTGCCGCCATCGTCGGGGGCAATGAAACCGTAGCCCTTCGTCGTATTGAACCATTTCACGGTGCCGCTGGGCATCTCGTGTCTCCTTCTGCCTTACGTCCGGCCCCCTGAACCACCCAAGGGACCACTGTCGCGTCCCGATTTTTGGCAAACCCTGTGCGGAAATCAAGTAAAACGGGGTCGCAAAGTGGCGTCAGGGTGGTTATCTGAGCCAGAATGATAAGGAATGTGGCATGATCCTCTACGGACTGAAGAACTGTGATACATGCAGAGCGGCGCGCAAGGCGTTGAAAGATATACAATTTGTTGATGTGCGAGACGATGGCATGCCAGCGGAAGTGTTGGATGCGGCCCTGTCGCGTTTCGGCAAGGCCTTGCTGAACACCCGGTCAACAACCTGGCGTGGCCTTGACGAGGCAGAGCGGGCGCGCCCTGAACGTGACCTGCTGGCGGCCCACCCGACGCTGATGAAACGCCCGCTGATTGTGAACGGTGACGAGATGCATCTGGGCTGGGGCAAGGACGTGCAGGCAGCCCTTGCCGTCTGACGCAATAAAGGAGCACGCAACATGCGGAATGCGGCGCTGACACTGGGCATCATTGCAGGTGTGTTCGGGATGATCGTGGGCTTTTTCGGCTTTGGTTATACGGAATTGGTGCGCGCGCATACCGAACTTGGCGAAGCCTTTGGCAATTTTGCCAATCCGGATGTCATTCGTGTGGTGTCTGTCCTGTCCCCGATGCTGGCCATCGCGGGCGGTGCAATGGCGCATGCGCGGGCGCTGTGGGCTGGTGTACTTTTGGCCCTGTCCGCCGCAGGCATGTATTGGGGCTACGGTTTTAACGTGTTCACCATGTTCCCCATCGCCTTTGCTGGACTTGCCGCGCTGCTGGCATTGGCAGCCGGAAAACCGGACGAGCCACGCGCACATTTCTAGGCTTTTTCAGGTGCCCAGGGACCAAGCCGGAACAGTGCACGGTCGACGGACAGCAGGCCCGCCCCCTTGATGACGAGCAGTACAAGAAGAAAGATCCAGAGTGCCCTCTGATCGAGGATCAGCGCATCGGGTGCGCGGTCGAACCATGCGCCAAGCGTGCCTTCATGGGCAATCCCGCCATGGCCGTAAAGGTCGGTCAGGCTTTGTACCGCGATGAACCCGATCATCCCAAGCGCCGCCAGACGGGTGGCAAGTCCCAACACGATCAGCAGGGGCAGCAGAAACTCTGCCCAGGTGCCTGCAACAACCACCAGCCAGTGAAAGGCACCCAGATTTGCGGTGTTGTAGCTCGCGGCCTCGAACGCTTTGGGAAAGATCTGCGCATAGGCACCGCTTGCGGGAAACAGGAACCCGAACAGCCCGTCACCAAGTTTTGTTGCCGACGACGCCCAGAAATACCGCAGCAGAATCGCTGCGAACAGGAACCGGGCCAGCAGGGGCAGCAAACCATCCAGCCGCTCGACCCTTTCGAAAATCTGATTGTGCAGGGTAATCAGCGTGTTCATGGCGTGTCCTTGAATGAAATTCCGGCGATGGCGCGGTGCGTGAAAAGCAGGTTGAGCATGGCACCCACGTCAAAATCAACGCCCGCCGCGGTCAGGGCGCTGCCAAAGTTCTCACCCCGTATCAGCGCTGTGACGAACGCCGTGCCGCCTTCGGGCAAGACAAGCGGTTCGGGATCAAACGCGGCGCGCAGGATCAGCGCGTCCTCGGGCCGGGCCTGTGGTTTGGGACTGCCGGGGCGCATGTTGAAGGCCCAGATCGACACGATGGGCCAGGGTGAGCGTAGCAAATGGGCAGACGGGGCAAGCGTCATCCGACAGGCCATGAGCGCATCCTCGTCCACGCCTTGCAGCAGGGCGGGATCGGCGGGGGCGTGGTCTGCGGCGTGAAAGCTGCGGCGCAACGCCAGTTCCAGCCGTGCCACATCGGGCAGGTAACCCAGATGCGCCAATGGTTCGACGGTTTCGAGAAACTCGGGAAAACCTGCGCCGTAATGCATCATCAGCGGCGATGTGGGCGGCGCGGCGCGCAGGTAGCGCGCCGCCACCATGCGGAAGTTCTCGGGCCCGATCAGCTTGGCAATGGCCGGAAATCCGGTTTCCAGCGCCTCGGCCAGACTGACGGCCACGTTGTTGCGATAGACATTGTAGCGCGCCCCTGCCGGGCGTCCCAGCCCGTCGGTCAGCCCGTCGGGAATAGCCAGGTCTGCGTTCAAAAGCGGCGCGCGGAAACTGTGTTGCCCGGTCATGCGGGCACCCGAGCCAGAGCATCCTGCGCGCGCATAGTCTCTGCCCGCAGCGTTGCCCAGTCGGGCACATCCGTGTCCCATTCGATCAGCAGCGGACGCGCACCGGTGCGGGCCAGCGTCTCGTCCAGAAGGGTCCAGACCGGATCAACGACCGCGCGGCCGTGACTGTCGATCAGCAAGGGCGCGCCGTGATCGTCTTCATCCTCATCATGGCCGCCGAGATGGATTTCCTTTACCCGGTCAAGCGGATAGGCGTCGATATACTCGATCGGGGAATAGCCCAGATTGGTGGCCGAGACGAAGACGTTGTTCACATCGAGCAGCAATCCGCATCCGGTGCGGCGGGCAAGTTCGCGCAGAAAGTCGGTCTCGCTCATCGTGCTTTGCGTGAAGGCAAGATAGCTGGAGGGGTTTTCCAGCAGCATCTGACGCCCCAGCGCCTCTTGCACCTGATCTATGTGATCTGCGACGCTCGCCAAGGTCGTATCGGTATAGGGCAGGGGCAGCAGATCGTTCAGGAAGTGGCTGTCATGGGTGGACCAAGCCAGATGTTCGGAAAAGCTGGCAGGGTTCAGCCAGCCGACAAGATGTTTCAGCCGCGCGAGGTGGTCCGGATCAAGCGGGTCTTCACCGCCGATCGACAGGCCAACGCCATGCACGGAAATGGGAAAGCGTTCGGACAGATGCCGCAGTTGCGCCAAAGGCCGACCGCCATCGCCCATGTAGTTTTCGGCGTGGATTTCCAGCCAGCCCACGGGGGCGGCATCCTTTAGAATGTCGTTGAAATGTTGGGGTTTATAGCCGACGCCCGGCGTAGCGGGCAGGCCTTCATGGTCGGTATCGAACATGCTTGGCTCCTTCGGGCGGATCAAGGGGTGCTGCGCCCTGGTCCGGGCAGACAGGATATTCGCAGGCAAGCCGGGGACTGCGCAAGGGTGGGTGCGGCGCGGTCCCCGACCTCTGTCAGTTTACGACGCTGGCAGGTCACGTTCCAGCGCTTCGAGCGAGCCCATGCGCGCTGATCCGTCGGCCATTGCAGGCAGTTCCATTTCTTCGCAGGTACCGGCATCGACCAGCGTCCATGCATTGCCCTGGTAGTCAACCTTGGATGTGCCCGCGCATGTCGTGCCCGGACCTGCGGCACAGTCATTTTCACCGGCGAGCGACACGCCGAAGCATTTCACCTGATCCTGCGCGGATGCAGTTGTGGCATGCGCGGCAAAGGTTGCGGCAACGGCGCCGACGATGGCTGCGGTCTTCATGGATGTTGACATGGATGTACCTCCTGGGTTGATGAAATTCATAATCGCCGAGATGCGATAAAGAAAAGGTACCCGCCAGGCGGGCACTCTGGCTACTCACAGCGCTGTGCATCACGCGCGCGTCAGGATCCGCGAGGCCGCTGTCATGCTGCGCGCGCGGCAAAACGTTGGGATCATTGGGTTCTTGAAAATTCACTTCATAAGGCCAGCGCGCGAGTTCCAAGCTGACGTGATCGAATGTTACAGATTTCGCCCTCGCCAAGGATCAGATCTTTCGTTGATCCGGCATTTGTAACATTTTTAAGCGCCTGGTTCAGCCATAAACACCGGGTTTGATCGGTTGCGGGCAGGATAGCGCCGGTTTTCCAACTAACGCAATCCGGACCGTCTGATGCCGGTGCATGGCTGTTGCGCTCGATACTGTTTGCCGGGCGCAACAGGAAATCTTGGCGCGTCAGGGCCGCAAAACACCGGGCGCGCCAAGATTCAATTCGTTTCGCTGCCGCCGTTCAGGCGCAGGTGGAAACGGCTATTTCCGAAGATCCGGCGGCGTCGCTTCGGCCTTCAGGTCGGAAACGACAGTTTCCAGCTGTTCGACCGAAGTTTGTTTTTCGCCCAGCCGCCTTATGGTCACGGTACGCTCTTCAACCTCGCGATGTCCGATGGCGAGAATGACAGGGACTTTGCCGACGGAATGTTCGCGGACCTTGTAGTTGATCTTCTCGTTACGAATATCCGCCTCGGCACGAACGCCCTGCGCCTGCAATTGCGCCACGACCTCGTGGACGTAGTCATCCGCCTCGGACACGATGGAGGCGACGACAACCTGACGCGGGGCCAGCCAGAAAGGCAGCTTGCCTGCATGTTCCTCGATCAGGATGCCGATGAACCGCTCAAAGCTGCCCAATGTCGCGCGGTGCAGCATGAAGGGGCGGTGCTTGTCGCCGTCCTGCCCGATATAGCTGGCATCAAGACGTTCGGGCAGGTTCGGGTCCACCTGGAAGGTGCCGCATTGCCAGACCCGGCCAATCGCATCGGTCAGGTAGAAATCAAGCTTGGGGCCGTAGAAGGCACCATCGCCCGGCTCCAGCGTATAGTCGCGCCCCACCGCCTTGATGGCGTTTTCAAGGGCATTCTCGACATAGTCCCACGACTCTTCGGACCCGACACGCTTTTCGGGCCGGGTGGCAAAGCGGATTTCGAAGTCCGGAAAGCCAAGCTCCCGGTAGATATCGGCCAGAAAGTCGATGAAGCGCGCGCATTCTTCCTGGATTTGATCGGCGGTGCAGAAGATATGCGCATCGTCCTGAGTGAACCCGCGCACCCGCATGATTCCGTGCAACGCGCCCGAAGGCTCGAACCGCGCACAGGATCCGAACTCGGCCAGCCGCAGCGGCAGGTCACGATAGCTTTTCAGGCCCTGATTGAAGATCTGCACATGGCAGGGGCAGTTCATCGGTTTCAACGCGTTGATCCGGGTCTGGCCCTTGTTCTTAACCGCAGCATCGTCATTCTCGCCGTCGCGGCTTTCGTCAACTTCGACAAGGAACATGTGGTGCTGGTATTTGTCCCAGTGGCCCGATGCCTCCCACAGCTTGCGGTCCACCACCTGCGGGGTGTTGATCTCGCGGTAGCCGCCGGCACGCTGCTTGCGGCGCATGTAATCCTGAAGCCCGGTATAGATCTGCCAGCCGTTCGGGTGCCAGAATACCTGCCCCGGCGCTTCTTCCTGCATGTGAAACAGGTCCATCTCGCGGCCCAGCTTGCGGTGGTCGCGTTTGGCGGCCTCTTCCAGCATATGCAGGTATTTGCGCAGGTCTTCCTTGTTCTGAAAGGCAACGCCATAGATCCGTTGCAGCATGGCGCGATCGCTGTCGCCGCGCCAATAGGCTCCGGCCACGCTCATCAGCTTGAACGCGTCCGCCGGAACCTGCCCGGTGTTTTGCAGATGCGGCCCGCGACACAGATCCTGCCAATGCCCGTGCCAATACATGCGCAGCGGCTCGTCGCCCGGAATGGCATCAATCAGTTCGACCTTGTAGGGTTCGTTATTGGCCTCGTAATGCTTGATCGCGCGGTCGCGCTCCCAGACCTCGGTGGTCACGGGGTCGCGTTTGTTGATGATTTCGCGCATCTTCTTTTCGATCTCGCCCAGATCTTCGGGTGTGAACGGCTCTGCGCGGTCAAAATCGTAATACCAGCCATTGTCGATCACCGGGCCGATGGTGACTTTGACATCCGGCCACAGCTCTTGCACGGCGCGGGCCATGATATGCGCCAGATCGTGGCGCACCAGTTCCAGCGCCTGAGGCGCGTCGGCCATGGTGTGAATGGCGATGGCGGCGTCCTGTTCGATGGGCCATTGCAAGTCCCAATGCGCGCCGTCGATGCTGGCGGAAATGGCTTTCTTGCCGAGCGACTTTGAAATCGCGGCGGCGACCTCTGCGGCGGTTACACCGCTGTCGAAGTCACGCGCATTGCCATCGGGAAAGGTCAGGGAAATCTGGCTCATTGGCCGGCTCCTCGTCAGTTTGGCGCCCACGGAACGCCCGGTTGCGGGTTGTGTTTCCCGCGCTATGTGCCCATTGGCGCGACCTGAGTCAAGGCGCGCCGGGTTCGGATGTAGCGGAGAGACGACACGATGGCAGAGCATCAGGAAGGGGCGGTTTTTCAGGCTTTGACCGGCAGCGAGGCAAAGGCCGATCAACGCGACGCGCGCAACGGCTTGCGCCACATGGCCGCGCTGAGCATGACCAAGGTCGCCGACGGCCTGATCGACCCGAAGCTGGTGCTGAGTTGGCTGCTGAACGCCATCGGCGCGCCCGCCTATCTGACCGGGCTTCTGGTGCCGATCCGCGAGGCCGGGGCGTTGTTGCCACAGCTTGCTCTGGCAGGCTGGGTGCGGCGCATGAAATATCGCAAATGGGCATGGATTGCGGGATCGGCCGGGCAGGGGGTTTCGGCGGCGGGCATCGCTTTGGCGGCTCTGACGCTGCAAGGCGTGGCCGCCGGTCTGGTGATCTGCGGCCTGCTGGCGGTGCTGGCCGTGTCGCGGGCCTGTGCCTCTGTCAGTTACAAGGATGTGCTGGGCAAGACCGTGGCCAAGACGCGGCGTGGCGCGGTGACCGGCGTCGCCGGATCGGCCTCGGCGGTCGGCGTGGTGGTTTTTGCGCTATTGCTGATGAGCGGCTGGTTGCAGAGCGTCTCTGCACTCGCCGTGGCGGTAGGGCTGGCGGCCTGTCTGTGGCTGGGGGCGGCGTTGCTGTTTTCAACCCTGAAAGAGGACGCGTCCGAGGACAGGGATGCCCCGGCAATCGACCTGTCCCCGCTGCGCGAGGATGCGCAGTTCCGCCGCTATATCCTTGTGCGCGGCGCGCTGACGGCTACGGCACTTGCGCCGCCCTATCTGGTGCTGCTCAGCGGGGGTGATGGCTCGGCGCTTGGAAAGCTGGGCGCATTGGTGCTGGCCTCGGCTGCGGCATCCTTTGTCAGCTCGTATGTCTGGGGCAGGCTGTCGGACCGGTCCTCGCGCTGGGTATTGGCGCTGTGCGGGTTCGGCGGTGCGCTGGCCATCGGGGCGGCCCCCTTGGCAGCATGGGCGGGCGTCGCGCAAATCCAGCTTGTCATTCCGGCGATCCTGTTCGCCTTGATGCTGGCCTATCACGGCGTGCGGCAGGGGCGGTCTACCTATCTTGTCGATATGTCGCCCGAGGATGAACGCTCTACCTATGCGGCCCTTGCCAACACGGTGATTGGCGTGCTGCTTTTGGTCACCGGCGCGCTTGGCGGCGGGCTTAGCCTGCTTGGCCCGGTGGCGGCCTTGTGTGCATTCGCGGGTCTGTCGGCGGTTGGCGGGGTGCTGGCGCTGGGTCTGCGCGAGGTAGAGAGGGTCTGAGCACGCAGACAATCGCGTTGAAGCCCGCCGCGCGCGCCTGCATGATCGCGCGCAAAGACGAAGGATTTGACATGGACTTTCACGACACCGCTGCTGGCCGCCGCATCGGCTATGAATTCACGCCCGGAACAGGCCCGACAGTGGTCTTTCTGGGAGGCTACAAATCCGACATGCAAGGCACCAAGGCCGTGCATCTGGAGGATTGGGCAAAAGCCACGGGCCGCGCCTTTCTGCGGTTCGACTATTCCGGTCACGGCGCATCCGGCGGCACGTTCGAGGATGGCTGCATCGGCGACTGGGCCGAGGATGCGCAATCGGTGATCGAGGCCGTGACGCAAGGCCCGGTGTTGTTGGTCGGCTCGTCAATGGGCGGCTGGATCGCGTTGCTGATGACGCAGCGGCTGGCCGATGTGGCGGGGTTGGTCACAATCGCCGCCGCGCCCGATTTCACCGAAGACGGGTTCTGGGCGGATTTCGACAAGGATCAGCGCGAGACGATTATGCAGGACGGGCAGCTCGCGCTGCCGTCGGAATATGGCGATCCGTATATCATAACCCGCCGCCTGATCGAGGATGGCCGCAATCATCTGGTGCTGCGTTCTTCGCTGGACCTGCCGTTCCCGGTGCGCCTGTTGCAAGGCACCGCCGACACATCCGTACATCCCGACCGGGCGCTGAAATTGCTGGATCACGCTGCATCGCCCGATATGCGGCTGGTGCTGGTTGATGGTGCCGATCACCGGTTCTCTGACGCTGACTGTCTGGCCTTGATCGAGTCCTCTGTGGAGGAGGTGATCGCCCGCGCCGAAAAGGATGCGTGAACCGGCGAAGGTAACGGGTTGTCTGGAAGCCGTTCAGCGGGCAGGCTGAACCCGACCAACAGGAAAGGACGCCGCGATGGAACAGCGCATCAGTCTTGTGACGCTTGGCGTGCGGGATATGGAAACCTCTGCCGGTTTCTACGAGGCCTTGGGCTGGACACGGGTGGACAGCCCCGACGGTGTGGTGGCGTTCGATCTGCTGGGCCAGACGCTGGGCCTGTTCGGGCTGGAGGCGCTGGCAGACGATATTGGCGTTGCGGTCGAAACGCTTGGAACCGGCGGCTCGACGCTGGCGCATAACCTGCCGGACCGGGCCGCTGTGGACGCGGTGATGACCGACGCGCAGGCGGCAGGGGCGAAAATCCTGAAACCAGCGGCAGAGTCTTTCTGGGGCGGCTATCACGGCTATTTTTCGGATCCCGACGGTCATATATGGGAGATCGCGCATAACCCGTTCTCGCCACTGGGACCGCAGGGCGCGTTCCGCTGGAACGGGTATTGATGCCGTGAGGATGCTGGTCAGATCTGCCTGCGCGCGGCAAGACTGCCAGCGGTAATGCGGCGTCCCGGCAGCATGTGGGCACTGGAAACGCTGGGCCGCACCCGGCTGTCGCGGCACTTCTACATGCGTGATTTCCTGTATTCCGAGATCGGCGGCTTTCACGGCATCCCCAACATCCCAGACAATCCCGATCTTGCGATCGAGACCGGGCGCGCGCTGTGCGAAACTCTGTTGGACCCGCTGACCGAAACTTTCGGGCGGATCGCCATCCGGTCGGGCTATCGCTCGGCTGTGCTGAACGCTCACGGCAATGCAAATGGTCTGAACTGCGCGCGCAACGACAATCCGCTGGAGTGCCATATCTGGGACCGGGGCGAAGGCGACGCGCGGATTGCCGGCGCGTCGGTCGTGATCCCGTGGTTCGCCGACCGCTACGCCAAGGGCCGCGATTGGCGCGATCTGGCGTGGTGGCTGCATGACCATCTGGCCTATTCCGAGATCTGGTTTTTCCCCAAGCTCTGCGCCTTCAATATATCTTGGCGGCCCAAACCGCAGAGACGGATCGACAGCTATATCGCGCCGCGCGGTACGTTGCTGCGGGCCGGGGCAAAACCGTCAGAGCCGCTTGAAACCCGCCGCGAACGCTATGCCGATTTTCCACCGTTTCGGGGGCTTGCATTGCCATGAGTAACCCGATGTCCGATGCGTCAGAAATGGCCCGCCTGTCCAGATCGGTCCGCGCAACCTATGAGCGACAGGCAGAGGCATGGGACCGGGCCCGCAACCGTTCGCTGTTTGAACGTGCGTGGCTGGAGCGCGCCGTCGCAGATGTGCCGCCCGGTGGGTCGGTGCTTGATCTGGGCTGCGGCGGCGGCGAACCGATTGCCAGCTGGTTGATAGCGCAAGGATACGATGTGACCGGCGTTGATTTTGCCGCTCCGATGCTGCGGATCGCAAAGCGCCGGTTTCCCGATGCGAGATGGGTTCTGGCCGATATGACGACGCTTTCCCTGGGGTGCAGTTTTGATGCCGTGATCGGATGGGGCAGCTTCTTTCACCTCACGCAACAGGCGCAACGCGCGGCCCTGCCACGCATTGCCGATCACGTCGCCGAGGGCGGCCGGTTGCTGCTGACTGTCGGTCCCGCTGACGGAGAGATTACGGGCACGGTCGCGGGCGAGACAGTGTACCATTCCTCACTGGCACCTGACGAATACAAGGCAATTCTTGAAACGGCCGGGATGCAATGCGAGGATTTTGTTCCCGAAGATCCGGAATGTACCGGCCACACGTTGCTGTTGGCACGGCGCAAGGCGTCGGCCAGACAGAAAGACTGAACTTCGGAACGTCTTCGTGCAAGACGCTGGCGATTTTTACATGAAAAAGCGCCAATGCAGGAATTGCACAGCGCTACGCAGCCCAAGGTAACCGCGTTTTATCGTCTCGTGATCCACGCCCGCGCGGCGAACACGGCCAATCCCGAAAGTTGTGGTTCGGGACAGGCGCTTGGCCGATCAGATCTGTTCGACCGCCAGATATTCGCCAATGCTGAACCCGAGATGATCGCGGATCCGGGCCACATCCTCGTTGGGGGATTCGTAGGACCAGACCGCGTTTTGCAACGTCTGGCTTTTGGTCACGATGGAAAAATAGCTCGCTTCGCCCTTATGCGGGCAGGTGGTCTTGTGATCGGTCGGCTCAAGAAAGGCCATCGCAAGATCAGAGCGCGGGAAATAGATCACCGGCGGATAGTCACCTTCCTGCAATTCCAGCACGTCATTGCTTTCGCCCAGAACCGCGCCGCCTGCACGCACCACCCAGGTGCCTTCGGCCTTGCGAATTTTGATATGGCTTGCCATGTATGTCGTCCTTTCAGTGGGCTCGGCGGAGCGTAAGCGCCGATTTATAACGGTTCGATGTCAAAGCGGCGCGGTCGCGGCCACAAGCCACGGGCGCACCATTTCGCCCACCAGAGGGGCCAGTCGCTCGCGACATTGCGCGTGGTAGGTGTTGAGCCAGTCTCGATCGGCTGGCGGCAACATGTCCGGCAAGACAAGCCGACGGTCAATAGGGACATAAGTCAGTGTCTCGAAACGCAACATTGACGGAACGGTGCCACCGGGCAGGGCGGGTGCCTCTTCGACCACGACGAGGTTCTCTATCCGGATACCATAGGCGCCTTCGCGATAAAACCCCGGCTCGTTGGACAGGATCATCCCCGGTTCCAGCGGCACGGTGCCGGTGCGCGACAGCCGCGCGGGGCCTTCATGCACGCTGAGATAACTGCCGACGCCGTGGCCGGTGCCGTGGCCGTAATCCAGCCCCGCCTCCCAAAGTGCCACGCGGGCCAGAACATCCAGATCCCGCCCCGCCATGCCCGCGGGCCAGCGCACGCGGCTGAGCGCGATCATGCCGCGCAACACGCGGGTGAACGCCTCGCATTCCTCGCGTCCCGGCGTGCCGATGGCCATGGTCCGGGTGATGTCGGTGGTGCCGTCCTGATATTGCCCGCCGCTGTCGACCAGCAGCAACTGCCCGTCCTCGACCGGCGCATTCGTCGCTTCTGTCACGCGGTAATGAACAATCGCGCCATGTGGACCCGCGCCCGAGATCGTCTCGAAGCTGATGTCGCGCAGGGCGTTTGTGGCGCGGCGTTCGTCCTCCAACCGGTGGACCACGTCAATCTCTGTCAGGCTGCCCGCGGGCTGCGCATCAAACCACGCGAGAAACCGCACCATTGCAACAGCATCACGCCGATGCGCGGCCCGCGCGCCTTCGATTTCGGTCGCGTTCTTGCGCGCCTTGGGCAGGATGCAGGGATCGGTCAGATCGCGGTGTTCGACGCCTGCGGCGTCCAGCGCATCGACAACGGCAAGCGGGGCCGTTGCGTGATCGACACCCACCGGACCGGTCAGATTTGCGAGATCAGGTTCAAAGCGCGAAGGCGCGCGGATCTCGACCAGCGCGCCCAGGTCATCGCGGATTTCGGCCAGTTTTTCGGCGGCCATGTACAGCACGACACGGCCCTCTGCCGACAGCACGGCAAAGCCCTGCGCCACCGGGTTTCGCGCGATGTCACTGCCACGGATGTTGAGCAGCCAGCAGATACTGTCGGGCAGGGTCAGCACAGCAGAAGTCAGCCCCTTTTCAGCCAGTTCCTTGGCCAGTTGCCCTATCTTGGCATCATGCGTCTGGCCCGCATATTCCAAAGGTTGCGCGATGACCGGTGCCATTGGCGGGCCGGGCTGGTCTTGCCAGATCCGATCAACAAGATTGGCGCAGCGCCGCATTTCGATGTTGCTGCCGTCCAATGCCTCTTCAAGTTCCTTGATCTGCGCAGGTGTATGCAGCCAGGGATCAAACCCGACGCGCCCCCCTTCGGGCAGTTGTTCGCGCAGCCAATCGGCAAGGCTGACCTCGGGCCAAGGCACTGGTGAAAAGCTGTCCGCCACCTGTGCCTTGACCTGAACGCGGTAGCGCCCGTCGATGAACACGCCCGCAACATCGTTCAGCGCGGCGCAGAACCCGGCAGACCCGGTAAACCCCGTCAGCCAGGACAGGCGTTCATCCCGCGGGGCTACATATTCGCCCTGATGGACATCCGCGCGCGGCACCAGAAAACCGTCCAGCCCTTGCGCTTTGATCTCGGCGCGCAATGCGGCCAGACGCTCGGGGCCTTTTTCCGGCTGCGCCGTCTCTGTGAATTTCTGAAACATCGCGGCCCTCCGGTTCGGGCCTTCGCCCTTGCAATTGTAAATGCCGGTACAAGCAGGTGCCGGAGCGGGCAGCACGAAACGCGACCTATGCGAAGGTCATCGTGCGACGCCCGGTCCGGCAGCCGTCAACTTGCCCGTTTGATGCCCATGATCCTTGCGCGTGCGCGCGGGTCGCTGTCGAACAGCCCGGCCAGTTGTTCGGTCATCGCACCGGCCAGTTGCTCGACATCGGTGATCGTCACCGCGCGGTCATAGTAGCGCGTCACGTCATGGCCGATGCCGATCGCCAGCAGTTCGACCTGACGCCGCCGCTCTACCATTGCGATCACGTCACGCAGGTGCTTTTCAAGAAAGTTCGCGGGGTTCACGCTGAGCGTGCTGTCATCCACAGGCGCGCCATCGGAGATTACCATCAGGATCTTGCGCGCCTCGGGACGCACAACCATCCGCCGATGCGCCCATTCCAGTGCCTCACCATCGATATTTTCCTTCAGCAACCCCTCTTTCATCATCAGGCCAAGGTTGGCGCGTGCCCGACGCCAGGGCGCATCGGCGCGCTTGTAGATGATGTGGCGCAGGTCGTTCAGGCGGCCGGGCTGCTGTTCGCGTCCCGATCCCAGCCATTTCTCGCGCGCCATCCCGCCTTTCCAGGCGCGGGTGGTGAAGCCGAGGATTTCGACCTTCACATCGCAGCGTTCCAGTGTACGGGCCAGAACATCGGCACAGATCGCGGCGATAGAGATTGGCCGTCCACGCATAGACCCGGAATTGTCGAGCAGCAGCGTCACGACCGTATCGCGGAACTCTGTGTCCTTTTCGACCTTGAAAGACAGCGGCGTTGTCGGGCTGACCACGACGCGGGCCAGTCGCCCGGCATCCAGAATGCCTTCTTCCAGATCAAATTCCCAACTGCGGTTCTGTTGTGCCTGAAGGCGGCGCTGCAACTTGTTGGCCAGCCGCGAGACGGCACCTTTCAGCGGCTCAAGCTGTTGATCGAGGTAATCGCGCAGGCGTTCCAGCTCGGCGGGTTCGGCCAGATCCTCGGCGGCGATCTCTTCGTCGAACTCTGTGTCATAAACGGTGTAGTCGGGATCGGCGTCCGAGAACGGGGCAGGGGGCGGCGGTTCCAGCGGGGCATCGCCCTCTGGCATCTCGGCCTCTTCGCCCAACTCATCCTCGGCCATGTCATCCATGGACACCTGGGCCTGGCTTTGGTCCTGCGTTTCGTCCTGGGACTGTTCGGGGCTGGCTTCGGCCTCGTCATCGTCCTGATCGTCCTGGCCGGTGGATTCGGGATCATCCTCATCGTCCGTGCCTTCTTCGGCCTCGTCCGATGCGTCCTCATCCGCCTCGTCCGGGTCATCGCCCAACTGGTCACCATAGCCCAGATCCGAGATCACCTTGCGGGTCAGCTTGGCAAAGGCGCTTTGATCGGACAGCACGTCCTGCAAGTTGTCCAGCGAGCCGCCAACCTGATTTTCGATGAACCCGCGCCACAGATCCATGACGTTCTGCGCGCCTTGCGGCATATCACGCCCCGTGGCCAGATGCCGGATCAGATAGCCCGCCGCCACCGGCAGCGGTGCGTCGGACGCTTGCTTGACCTGATCATAGCCGCGCTTGGCCGCGTCGGCACCGATCTTGGCGTCGATATTGCCAGCCGTGCCGGGCATGTCGCGCGCGCCCATCGCTTCGCAGCGGGCGGTTTCCATTGCCTCGTAAAGCTCGCGCGCCATGTCGCCCGGCGGCGCGTAACGTGCATGTGTGCCAGCGTCATTGTAGCGGCGGTGCATGGCCAAAGCGTCTGCCGTGCCGCGCGCCAGCAGCACCTCGTCGCGCGTCATCCGGCGGCTGACCTGCGGCAAGCGCATCGCATCGCCCGACACGCCCGACGGATCAACGGTATAACTGACGGTCAGTTCAGGGTCATGCGCCATGACCTTTGTCGCCTCGGCGAGGGCTTTCTTGAACGGGTCGGCGGGGTTGTCGGTTTTGGTCATTTCAGATCCCGTGTTTCCGGATGGCGCTTTGCAAAGTCCTGACAGATACCGGTGAGGCGTTCAAACATCTCGCGGCTCTGGCGGTCGCCTCCATAAATATAGCCTTCCATCATCAGTACCATCAACGGGCGTTGTTCGGCGATGAAATCATCGATTTCGGCGTCTGTCCCACTCATCCGTCGCGCGACGGACCGGAACGCTGCCGCAGCCTGTGCCGCGGCCGGGTCGGGGTCAAGATAGGCCGAGACCTTTGCATAGTCCGCGTAGCCCAGCCAAAAAGCAGAACATTGTGCGGCAGGGTAAAGCGGGTCTTCCGCTGCCGCGCCAGAGGCGATGCCGATCAGCGCGGTTGCAAGAACAGCGCATGTCAGGCGTCGGGCAGGTGACCGACGGATCGGACCTGCCCGGACGATCACCCCAGACTCACGCTGGCCGCACTTTCGGGCAGTTCTTCGTCAAAGCAACGCTGGTAGAATTCGGCAACGGTCTGGCGCTCCAACTCGTCGCATTTGTTCAGGAAGGACACACGGAAGGCGTAGCCCAAGTTACGGAAGATCTCGGCGTTTTGCGCCCATGCAATCACTGTCCGGGGGCTCATCACCGTGGACAGGTCGCCGTTCATAAAGGCGGTTCGGGTCAGGTCCGCCACGGTCACCATCTGGCGCACGGTCTTGCGACCCTTTTCGGTGTTGTAATGCGGTGTCTTGGACAGAACGATCGAGGCTTCGGCGTCGATCGACAGATAGTTCAGCGTGGCGACCAGCGACCAGCGGTCCATCTGACCCTGGTTGATCTGCTGGGTGCCGTGATACAGGCCCGTCGTGTCGCCCAGACCCACCGTGTTCGAGGTGGCGAAGATGCGGAAATACTTGTGCGGGTTGATAACCTCGTTCTGATCCAGCAGCGTCAGCTTGCCGTCCACTTCCAGAACACGCTGGATCACGAACATCACGTCGGCGCGGCCCGCGTCATATTCGTCAAACACGATGGCCGTCGGGTTGCGCAGCGCCCAGGGCAGGATGCCTTCCTGGAATTGCGTGACCTGCTTGCCGTCCACCAGCTTGATCGCGTCCTTGCCGATCAGATCGATCCGGCTGATATGACTGTCAAGGTTGACGCGCACGCAGGGCCAGTTCAACCGGGCCGCAACCTGTTCGATATGGGTGGATTTGCCCGTGCCGTGATAGCCTTGGATCATTACCCGGCGATTATGGGCAAAGCCCGCAAGAATGGCCAACGTGGTATCTGGATCGAACTTGTAGGTCGAATCGATGTCGGGCACGCGGTCCGAACGATCGGCAAAGGCTTTGACGGCCATATTCGTTTCGATGCCGAAAACGTCCTGCACCGAGATTTCCTCGGTGGGTTTTGCATCGATGTCAATCAAGCCGTCCGCCATGTTTTCTGTTCCTTCGATCTCGTCTCTTTGCTTTCGGGTTGTGGTGCAACATATCGAGGTCAGGGGCAAGGGGAAGTGAACCCGCCGAGACGCTGGTACGCCGTCGAAAGCTGTGATTTATTCACGGAACCATGGAGGTTTTGTAAGCGGAATGACACCACAGGACGAGATCGAAGCACTGCTTGCGCAAGTGGCATTGGGCGACCGTTCGGCCTTTGCGGAACTTTATCGGCGCACCTCGGCGAAACTTTTCGGGGTTGTGCTGCGTGTCTTGGACAACCGAAGCGAAGCCGAAGAGGTCTTGCAAGACGTGTATGTGCGCATCTGGAACAAAGCCGGTCTTTACCGCGTCAACGGGCTGTCCCCGATGACCTGGCTGATAACGCTCAGCCGGAATCTGGCGATTGACCGTCGCCGGGTGCGGGTGCGGCGCGCCACATCTCCGTCTGAAGCCATGGACGAGATGCCCGATCCCTCGCCGGGGCCCGAAGCCCAGGCGATTGCCAAAAGCACCCAGTCGCAAGTTGATGAATGCTTTGACGAATTGCCACAGGACCGGGCCGACATGCTGCGCAGGGTCTATCTGCATGGCGACAGCTATGCAGAGTTGGCCGCGCATCTGGATGCCAAGTTGAACACCGTCCGCACCTGGTTGCGCCGCAGCCTGTTGGATCTTCGGGAGTGTCTGAGCCGATGATCGACGAAACCCCGGATATCCCCGAAGATGACGCTCCGCTGATCCGCGCGGCCGAGTATTCCCTGGGACTGCTGGACCGACGAAACGCCCGAGCTTTCGAGACAGAGATGCGCGACAATCCGGACCTGCGCGATGAGGTCGTGTTCTGGACAGAGTATTTCGTCCAGTTCGAAGCAGGTGCATCCGAAGTGACGCCACGATCAGATGTCCTGAGGGCGGTGAACCGGCGGTTGTTCGGGCGCAAAAAGTCGGTTTTGCAGAAAATCATACCTTATTTGACTGGTGCGCTGGCCGCTGCCGCGTTGGCTTGGGGCGTGGTAAGCTTGGGCGTTCTGGACCAATTCGCAGAACCGGGCTTGCGGGCCGATCTGGCCCCTGTCGAAGGAACGCTGGAACTGGCTGCTGTCTATAATGTCCGTGCGGGCGAATTGCATGTCGTGCAGAACGCGGGCAGCCTTCCGCCTGACCGCGTTGCCGAGATGTGGCTGATTGTCGGGGATGATGCGCCGGTGTCGCTGGGTCTGCTTGATCCTGACGGCGATACGCGTGTGGCCGTCCCGGCCGAGTTGGCCGCATTGCTGCCCGGTGCCACGCTGGCGATCTCGGATGAACCTCCGGGTGGCTCGCCAACGGGGGCACCGACCGGGGCAGTGCGCGCAGCCGGGACATTGTCGGTCGAGTCCTGACATGGGGCGTCGCACGGTCCGCGCTGATATAAGGCCAATACCTGCCTGATAGCCTATATGTGTTGAAGAAACGGCGCGGTGCTCCCCATGGGACCGCGCCGCTTTCATCCTGCCCATGACCGGCCTGACGGTGCTCTCGCTTCCGTGATCAAGGCGTGATCAACATGTTACCTGCGATTTTGAAACTACCTGAGAGTCCGCCTCGTATATCCCAGTACCCCCAGCAAGGAAGTTGGGCCTTACAGGAGATTTTCTTATGACCATCAAGACAACCATTTCCACAATCGCCCTTGCCGCCACACTTGGTCTCGCCGGCGTTGCCGCACAGGCCGAAAGCCACAGCATGGAAAACCCCATGGTGGGTGGTGCCGAGATGTTCGCAGACAAGAACATCGTAGAGAACGCCGTGAACTCCGCCGAGCACACCACACTGGTTGCCGCTGTGAAAGCTGCCGGTCTGGTAGAAACCCTGTCTGGCGAAGGCCCCTTCACAGTATTCGCCCCCACCAACGCAGCCTTCGGCGAGTTGGCTGACGGCACCGTTGAATCGCTGCTTCTGCCCGAAAACAAGGACCAGTTGACCAAAATCCTGACCTGCCATGTTGTTTCGGCAAATGCGATGTCCGACGCGATTATGGGTATGGTTGACGATGATGGCGGCAAGCACCCGGTTCCGACCGTTGGCGGCTGCACGTTGCAGGCAACCTATGGCGACGGCACGATCATGCTGGAAGACGAGCGTGGCCGCACCGCGACCGTGACAATTGCCGACGTCAAGCAATCCAACGGTGTGATTCATGTGATCGACAAGGTTCTTCTGCCAGCGATGTAAGGGCTTGGCGGGCCGGGACAGCCTCCACTGATCCGGTATGCGCCGTGCTCGTCACATGAAATTGCGCCACCCGTGATTGCAAAATTGCGGGTGGCGTGACTATTTGAAATGAAATCCGATGCTTGAGGAGGCTCATCATGAAACGCCGTGTTTTTCTGATAACTGCCATCGGTGGCGGCTTCGCCGCTGCCACAACATCCACGACCGCACTTGCCGCCGGGTTTGAAGTCACCCGCACAGAGGCAGAGTGGAAAGCCATGCTTACCGACCTGCAATATGAAGTAATGCGCGAAGAAGGGACCGAAAGGGCCGGGACGTCGCCTCTCGACAAGGTCTATGACGCGGGCATCTATCAGTGCCGCGGCTGCGATCTGGATGTCTACTCGTCAGAACACAAGTTCGACAGTGGCACGGGCTGGCCCAGCTTCTACAAATCCCTGCCGAATGCGGTCGAGACCAAACCTGACCGGTCATTTTTTGGCGTGCGGACCGAGGTTCACTGCCGCCGCTGCGGTAGCCATTTCGGCCATATCTTTGACGATGGCCCCGAGCCCACCGGCAAGCGTCACTGCCTGAACGGTGCCAGTCTGGTCTTTCAAGCGGCTTGAGATACAATATCCGGGCAGGCGTCTGGCGCTCAGGCGGCCTTGCCCAGATAGGTTTTCAGTGTATTGCCAAGCTGCACCATGTCCACGGGTTTTGGCAGGACATCATTCAGGCCATAACGCTGAACGGTGCGCCGCGCGTGGAAGTTGCTGTCGGCGGTGATCGCGACAATCGGAATGGACCGTGGCGGATCTTCTTCCAATGTGCGGATGTACGAGACCGTATCCAGCCCGGTGACGCCCGGCATATGAATGTCCATGAGGACCATGCTGTAATTTTCCGGGTCCGTACGCAGCAGCGCGATACAGGCCATGCCATTGGCCACGCATTCACATTCATACCCCATCGTGTCGAGCAACTCTGACATCATGTAGCGCGTGGTGGGATCGTCATCGACTACGATAATCTTCTTCACAATACCCCTCCCAGGGCCGGACGTTATTCTGACAAGGCACCGCGACGAGGATGGACGCTATGCAACCTAAGCGTGAAGGTCGAGCCGGACCCTACGTCAAGCGGCTTGCGGTCCGAATGTGTCAGGTTCGCCCCCATCAATCGAGCAATATCCCGGCAAATTGAAAGGCCCAGTCCTGACCCCTGATGCTGGCGTGCTAACCCATTGTCAAGTTGATAAAAACGCTGAAACACTGTGTGGCGGCGCTCTTCCGGGATGCCTTCGCCAGTGTCTCGCACCTCGATTTCCAGGCTGTTTCCGGAACGTCCTGCCATATGCACTGCCAGGGTGATGCTGCCGGTGGCGGTGAACCTGACCGCGTTATCCACCAGATTGGTCACGATCTGTGTCACGCGCCCGGCGTCTATGTGGACTGTTTTCGGAAGCGCATCACCCAGTTCCAGATGCATATCCAGGGGTTTGCCGCTTCGGATCACAATCCCTTCGAGTGTCGCGTGCCAGTTGGCGATCAGGGGTTCCAATTCGATATGATCTTCGACGATGGTCAATGCTCCGGCGTCCAGACGGGACACCTCCAGCACATTCGTTAGTCCGCGAAACAACCGTTGCGAAGAAGCATAGCCCGCCGCGGCTTGTTTGCGGTGCCGTTCGGGAATGTCCGCCGCCTCAATCAACTGAAACATGCCCATGATCGCGTTCAGCGGCGTGCGAATTTCGTGGCTCATCGTGGTCAGGAAACGTGACGTCGCCGCCTGGGATTGGCGCGCGGCGGCCTCCGCCCGGCGGCGATCATCGACTTCCAGCGCCAGCGCCTCATTGACTTGCCGCAATCTGGCATTGCCGGCGTCGGCGCGGGCTTCGGCTTGATTGCCCCGGTGCAGCAGCATGAATTGCAGATATCCCGCGAACAACAATGTTCCCAAAAGCAAGGCGGCAACCTCCGGTGAGATGTCACGGTTTGCTTTCACGAAGCTGGGTGTCGGATGGCTTTGCATGCGCAGCGTGTGCCCCCAAAGCTGGTCCGTTTCCGAGACGACCTGAGGCGACCCCATCGTGGCAAAATCGGTGTCCGCGTACAGCAAGCTGCCATCGAATTCGATACGAATGGAAAAGTCGTTTCCGAAATGCGGATTGTCGTCCAGCAACAGCAATTCGCGCTGCCATTCCTCGGCGTTGAAGGCGACGGAAACAAGCCCCCGGAAATCTTCGCCTCGGCGGATCGGGATATAAACGACAAAGCCCCGCCCGGATCCGTCATACAGGTCGACCGCGCCGGACAGGGTGATTTCGCCGCTGTCGCGCGCCAATTCGGATGCGCGCAGTTGTCTTGCACCCAGCGCTGTAAGAGGAACCCCGGTAGCGGGAGGCTGATCCGCTGGTGTTACAAACTTGACGACAAGGGTTTCGTCGATAAAGCGCACAGATCTGATGCCGGGGAACTGGTCGATATAGTCTTGGGTCTCTGCTGTGAACTCGTCTGAACTGGCATCCGACTTGCGCCACAATGCAGCAATGTGGCGGATCGCATTGACGCGAACCTTGACGTCCCGAGCAAGCGCGCGAAGCCGAAAGTCGCTTTCAGTCTGGGCCAGTTCCCGAAAACGCAGTTCGCGCTGCTTGTCCAACACGAACCACGTCAATCCGGCAATAACGGCGCAAAGTGCAAACGCCGTCAACAGGTTGATCTGACCTTTTCGTGTCACGACGGGCGCGACTCCGCGTCGAGGGCGGCATAGTCGACAAGGGCGTGTAAGTCTTCGAGAGGCACGGGCTTGCGCAACATCCAGTCCACGCAGGGGGCCAGGATGCTGGCTTCGCCGTTGGGAAACACGCCCGATCCCGTCAGCAGAATGATCCGCGCATCGGGACATGCCACGCAAGTGTATTCTGCAACCGGCAGGGAAATACCATCGGGCAGGTAGTAGTCCAGAATCACCAGGCCATAACCACGCCCGCGCAGACGGTCGATCGCGCTATTGATATCAAAGGCTTTGTGGACCTCGTGACCGGCATCACGAAGCGATGTGGCGAACACATCGCAGAGAACGTGATCATCCTCTACAATCAGGATCTTCATGGCCACACCTGCACATTTACCACTGCGGCAACGCTACCCTTCTGACTGTTAACGGATCGTTAACTGTGCGTTCAGCGGTGGCGGAATCACGCCTATTTGAAATTGCGGCTTTCCTTGATCTGATCCCATGCCCAGACCACTTCCTGAAGCTGGTCCTCCTGACTGCGGTCCCCGCCATTCATGTCAGGATGCAGCACTTTGATAAGCGCCTTGTAGGATTTGCGGACGTCGGCCTTTGACCAGTTGTCTCGCGCGTCCAGGATCTCGATCGCGCGTCGTTCGGTTGGCGGCAGACGGCGGGTGCCGACCCCCTGCTTGCCGGGATTGCGCGTGGCATTGTCGCCCAGCACCTGATGCGGATCCTCGATCCCCAGCCGTGCCCAGGCGCGTGCCTCGGGGTCGCGGAAATCCTTGGTCTCGCGTTCCCAGACCTTGTCCTTGGTCGCCTGAGCGTTCAACTCGGCTTCGGTCTGGCCCTGGAAGAAATTCCACTTCAGATTGTATTCGCGTACATGGTCCTTGCAGAACCATTTGTATTCATCCAAGACATCGGGCGCTTTGGGCGCACGGAATTTTCCGGGCAGTTCGCAGCCTTCGTGCTCGCACAGACGGGTAGAGGTTTCGGACGCACCGGACATGCCACGCCGTCCGCGTGGGTTTTTTTTCTTCGCGGTTGATACAGACATATCGAACCCGAAGGGATCTGGTTTGCTCATGGGAACACCTTTTCGACTCGGACGACCAACTCTAGACTATCCACCGACAGAGTGTAGGGGGCAGGCAGGAAAAAATGACCAGAACAGAAGAAATTCGCCAACGGCTGCAAAAGGCTTTCGCCCCGCGAGAGCTGGACGTCGTTGATGACAGTGAGAAGCATCGCGGACATGCGGGTTATCAGGAGGGCGGCGAAAGTCACTTCTCGGTACGGCTGCGCAGCGAGGCGTTTGACGGCCTGTCCCGCATCGCCCGGCATCGCGCCGTGCATGAGGCGTTGGGCGCAACTTTGATGTCACAGATCCATGCCTTGTCGCTTGATCTGAACAGTTAGGCGGCTTTTGGCTGCCATGGCGGGAATCGCCTTTAGGTGGTTTTACGCTGACGTTCAGACGACCTGTTCGCGCGGCTTGCAAATATCTGTGACAGGAAGGAGCGGTCCAACTGGACAGGAGCCGAACGATTATTCCTTCGCAAGACCGGACTCGCGTGCCCGGATTTGTGCAGCCCGGCTGCGCAGGGCCGGGCCGGGCTCTGGCCGGGGCGCAGTGCCGATGGGTGACGCGGCTGGGGATGGCGTTCTTGACCGGCCTTTCGACAGAGTTTCGGTTTGTCTTTCGGTTTGGCGCGGGGCCGCGGGTGCCGGGGCGGCCCAGGCTGACAGGTCCAGGGCGGGCACCGCAAATCCCTTTAATGACAGGATGTCTGATTTGGCGTCACCCGGTATCGGGGTGTTCTTCTGCGCGTGGCGTCGATCGGGCGTGGCGGTTCCCGTCGCCTGTATAGGTTTGCCATCGGGCCGGTCTAGCGGCGTTGGTGACGACGCTTTGCGTTTTGCCTGCGCTGTTTCATCCGTTCCCGCCGCAATATGCGTCTTTGGCTGCGTCGCCAAAGGCGCATCAGGCGCATGACCGCCCGCCGGTTCGATAGATGTCGCATCTGCCGGTCCTTCTGGTTGTGAAAGCAGCATTACATTCGGCTGCGGTGTGTCATCAGCGACCCTCTGGCGCTTTAACAAAAGCGGCGCGCTGGGGGAGACATCCCGTGTTGTCCTGCGCACGGCTTTCAGACGGCGGCGGAAAATCAGGACGTTGCAAAAGACCTGCGCGGTTGATGCCGCATCCACCGTTGGATCCACGGGCAGGACTTCGGCGCGCTGATATTCCCACCCTTCGGCACCAAGAGCATTCATCACCTCTGCAAGGGCGCAGGCGTAGCGTTGCTCGGCACCGCCAGAGCCGCCTGCCTGTGCCTCCTCGAACGGGGCGGGAACAACCTTGTACTCAAATGCAGTCATGCTGGCTCCGCGATAGCGTTGCCAAAGGCTAGCAATCCGAAGCCGGTCCGCCAAGTCAGACGGAACTCATCGGCGTAACCCTTCGATATTGTGGCCGCAGGCGCACAAAACAGGAGGTTTCAGACAGGTATTGACGATTTTCAGCGGCGCATAGCCGCTTGGAAAGCGCGTCCGCACGCATAAGGCCCGGCTGATCTGGGCTGCCGTTTCCTTTCCACAGCGCCGGAATTGGGTGCGCCCGGCCTATTGGCCGAGCTTCGCCGCCACAATTTCGTTCACGGCCTTGGGGTTGGCCTTGCCGCCCGTCGCCTTCATCACCTGACCGACGAACCAGCCCGCCAGTTTGGGATTGGCCTTGGCTTTTTCGACCTGTGCAGGATTGGCGGCAATGATCTCGTCCACCGCAGCCTCGATGGCACCGGTATCAGTGACCTGCTTCATGCCGCGTTCTTCGACGATCTGCGCCGGGTCGCCGCCATCCGTGTAGACGATCTCGAACAGGTCCTTGGCGATCTTGCCGGAAATCTCGCCTTTCTGGATCAGCTTGATGATGCCGGCCAACTGCTCGGGCGAGACCGGGCTGTCCTCGATGGAGTGGTCTTCTTTCTTGAGGCGTCCGAACAGTTCGTTGATCACCCAGTTGGCGGCAAGCTTGCCATCGGTATCGCCGGCGACTTGTTCGAAATACCGGGCATTGGCAGTGTCGGCCGTCAGGACCGACGCGTCATATTCCGACAGGCCGAAATCCTTGACGAAACGCGCCTTCTTGGCGTCGGGCAGTTCGGGCAGGCTGGCGGCGATATCATCCACCCAGCCCTGTTCGATTTCCAGCGGCAGCAGATCGGGATCGGGGAAGTAGCGATAGTCATGCGCCTCTTCCTTGGACCGCATCGAGCGGGTTTCGCCCTTGTCGGGATCATACAGCCGGGTTTCCTGATCTATTTCGCCGCCGGCTTCCAGAATGGCGATCTGGCGCCGCGCCTCATGGTCGATCGCGGCCTGAATGAACCGCATGGAGTTCATGTTCTTGATCTCGCAGCGCGTGCCGAGATGGCTGAAATCCTGCGTTTCCTGATATTTCTCATACTGGCCGGGTCGGCAGACAGAGACGTTGACGTCCGCGCGCAGGTTGCCGTTCTGCATATTGCCATCGCAAGTGCCAAGATAGCGCAAGATCTGGCGCAGCTTGGTCACATAGGCGGCGGCCTCTTCGGGGCCGCGAATGTCGGGGCGGCTGACAATCTCCATCAGCGCGACGCCGGTGCGGTTGAGGTCCACGAAAGACATATTCGGGTCCATGTCGTGAATCGACTTGCCGGCATCCTGTTCGATGTGGATGCGTTCGATCCGCACCAGACGCGCGATGCCGGGTTCCATATCGACCAGCACCTCGCCTTCGCCCACGATGGGGTGGTAAAGCTGGCTGATCTGGTAGCCTTGCGGCAGGTCTGGGTAGAAGTAGTTCTTGCGATCAAAGGCGGATTTCAGATTGATCTGCGCTTTCAGGCCCAGCCCGGTGCGCACCGCCTGTTCAACGCAGAATTCGTTGATGACGGGCAGCATGCCGGGCATGGCGGCATCCACGAAGGCGACGTTTGAATTTGGCTCTGCCCCGAATTTGGTCGAGGCACCGGAAAAGAGCTTGGCCTTGCTGGCGACCTGGGCGTGGACTTCGAGTCCGATCACCAGTTCCCAGTCGTGTTTCGCCCCGGCGATCACCTTGGGCTTGGGGGCCTCATAGCTCAGATCCAGCATGGTCTTTATCCTTCCAGAAGGGTCGATGCGGGTTCTAAGACAGAGCCGGGACAGGAGCAAGGGGCAGTGCAGGCCGCCGAGGGGCGCAATCCGATTGGTTGCGGCGCCGTGTTGGTGCGACAGGTGCCGAGCAGGCCTGATGGACCGGGCAGAGGTCCCGGCGCAAAGGCCGGGACGCGACCCGCGTGGGGCGGTGGTTGCGCATCTGCGGGCCAAAGGCGCGCCATCGGGTAAAAGCCGTGCTCGGCATGCTTGCGCGCTGGGTGGCGTTTGGGCATTCTGTCACGATGCTCAGACGCCTCATCATCTTGGGAGTATTGGCCGGACCGCTGCACGCGGCCGATACGGTGTTGCCTGATAAGCCTGTGGGTGTCGCGCTGCTGCGGTCCGCGACCGTTCAGGGGAATATTGTAACGGCCTCTGTGCTTGCGCCGACACTGTCATTGCGTCCTCAGCGCCGCATCGACCGCCTTCCTGCAACGCGCTGGCACCATGTGAACAAGGGACCGACATGGTCGCGCGCGGCGCTGTCGGCACTGTCCGCGCATGCCGAACCGCTGGCCCGCACTGTGCCGAAAGATGTGGCCGATTGGTGTCCGGGCTACGCCAGTGCAAGTCTGGCCGATCGGCGGGCATTCTGGGTGGGGTTCCTGTCGGCGCTGGCCAAACATGAAAGCACCTACCGGCCCGAAGCTGTGGGCGGCGGCGGGCGTTGGTATGGATTGTTGCAAATTCTGCCGGCAACCGCGCGTGGCTATGGATGCAAGGCCCGGACCGGAGCGGCGCTGATGAATGGTGCGGCGAACCTGTCCTGCGGATTGCGGATCATGACCCGGACCGTCCGGCGGGACGGGGTGATCGCGCGCGGAATGCGCGGTGTCGCCGCCGATTGGGGCCCCTTCCACAGCGCCGCGAAGCGCCGTGATATGGCGACTTGGTTGCGCAGGCAGAGCTACTGCAAATCGGTGCCTTTTGTGCGCCCGGTTGCCCGGCCGGTTGATCTTGTATCGAACTGACCATTGCGTTGCTCAGTTGGTCGGTACTCGGCGTCTCATCCAGAACGGCCTGCGCGAGCTGTCCACCAGCGACACGGTCGGGGCATGCGCGCCGCCAAGCGCCAGAGTTGCGCGACGCAGAAGCTTTATCCCTTCGTCCGACCGGGCCGGAAGGGCGGCGGCAGAAATAGGCTCGCCGATGGTGATACGATAGGGTTGACGATGCTTGTTCAGTGTTTCGTGGAACAGGGTAATGTCGCGCAATGTCGGGTGGATCAGGTCAAGCAGATAGAACATCGCCGAGTTGCGCGCCTGAATATTGACCGGAATCACCGGCAGATCGAATTTGCGCGCGATCATAGCCGCCGATGGCATCCACTGGCGTTCGTGCAGGCGCAGGCCTGACCGTTTTGCCAGCCTGCCTGACGGAAAGATCACGCCCATCCGATCCTCTGCCACGGCTTGACGCGTATAGGCCATTGTTTCTCGGGTCTTGCCGTGGCTGCGCTTTTCCGGTCGCCATTCCACCGGCGCGATCATGTCCTGCATCTGCGGCAGCACCCGCAGGATGTCGTGATTGGCGAAATAATACGCATCGGGGCGAATCCGGGCCAGTGCGCCGTGCAGGATGATGCCATCGGCAATTCCGGTCGGGTGATTTGCCACGACCATGGCTGCGCCTTGCCGGGGAATATTGTCCAGTCCGGCGACGACCACATCGCGCGCCAGCATCTGCGCCATCTGTTGCATGATCCGGGCGCTCGGTGTGTCGCGAAAACTCTCCGCCAGCGAAACGGTGCGCTTGTATGTCAGCAAGGTGTTCAGCGCGGCACGGGCCGGACGCGTGCCAAGCCGGCCGGAGAAAAGCCAAGGCGCACGTTCCTCGATAAGGGGATCTATCCGGTCATACATGTTGACCTGTTCACGGTTTTGCGGCGTCAGTTGGACAAGATTGGCCCTGCGCTGGTTTTTTTCAAGTTCTGGAGCGATCTGAACGGCTTTATCAGCGGGAAACGGCCTTTTAAGGGCACGCGCGTTGCGATGCCGTGACCGCTATTGTGGTGATTAACGCCCACCATCCTTTCTTGTGATCGTCTATCTAACAAGCGTGGCATTTTCAGACAGCAATCGCAGGACCGGTGCGGCAAGCTTTCGGACGCGTCCCAGGCGTGTTCCATGCGGGTGCAAACCCCACCGATGCCCGTGCGGGCACCGGTGGTCCTGAAGGTGTTTATCCCAGGATGCGTCCTACCATTTCGGCGGTGTCCCGGCTGAGGTCGGATTTGGCCGCGATACGTTCGAGGTTTCGCTGCATAAGCGCCTGCCGGCCTGCATCGTACCGGCGCCAAGCCTGAAACACCGAGCACATCCGCGCCGTGGTTTGCGGATTCAGCGCGTCAAGTCGGATCAGCCAATCGGCAAGCAAGGCGTATCCTTCCCCGTCGGCGCGGTGGAACCCGGCATGGTTCATCGCCAGCGCGCCCATCGTCGCGCGGAACCGGTTGGGGTTCTTGAGGTCAAAGTCGGGATGTTCGGTCAGCGTCTTGGCGACATCCGCTGCGCGGGCCGGATCCGCCTCTGCGATTTGCAGCATGAACCATTTGTCGATCACCAGCCGGTCGTCTTTCCACCGGTTGTAAAACGCGGCCAACGCATCCTCGCCTCTGCCGGATCGGATCAGGCAAGCCAGTGCCGTGAGTTGCAGGGTCATGTTGTCGGCACTCGTGTATTGCCGCGCTGCCTGTGCGCCGCCGTCCAGCCGTGTCGTCAAGCCCAGAAGCTTGCCGGCAAGCGCCCGGCGTCCTGCGGGGCCCGCATCGGGCGAATATGCCCCCTCGACCGTCATCTCTGCATGTAGGCGGGGCAGGGCATCCTGTAACGTATCCGCCAGTTGTTGGGTCAGCGTTTCGCGCGCCTGCCAGATGGTATCCGGGTCCGGGGTGGTGCCCTGTTCATGCAGGACTTGTGCAAGCTCGGAGTCTGCTGGAAGGGACAGCATCAACGCCCGAAAAGCCGGGTCCGCCGTATCGTCCCGGACGACGCGGCTCATGCCTTCCAGCCAGCGGTCGTCGGCGGGGGAGCCGTTGCGGATCATCGCGATCAACCCGTCACGGGCAAGCTGTCTGCCGGCTTCCCAGCGGTTGAACGGGTCGGTGTCATGCGCCAGCAGAAAGGCGCGCTCGTCGGCGCTGGTTTCGCGTTCCAGCACAACCGGCGCAGAAAATTCGCGCAGGATAGAGGGGATGGGGCGCGCCGACAGCCCGGTGAACACGAAGCTTTGTTTGGCTTGCGTCATCTCCAGCAGCGTTGTCGGCGTGATTTCGTCGCCGTTTGGTCCCAGAAGGCCAACAGCGATGGGCAGAACCTGCGGTGCCTTCTCGGTCTGGCCGGATGTCCCCGGGGTGTGCTGTTCGAATGTCAGCGTGTAGGTGCCGCCTGGGGTGTCCCCGCCCCGGACTTGATCCGGGGCCTCCGGGCTGGCCGCAAGGTCCCGGCTCGGGGGGCGGGACGCGTCGTCTGCGGAGGTCCAGTCTTCGGTAACTTTCAGACGTGGTGTGCCGGATTGGGTATACCAGCGCTTGAATTGCGTCAGATCGCGGCCTGTCGCATCCTCGAATACCTGCAACCAGTCTTCGATCGTGGCCGCATCGCCATCATGCCGCTCGAAATAGAGGTCGAGCGCCTGCGCATATGCCTCATCCCCCACCAACCGTTTGAGCATGCCGATCACCTCGGCACCCTTTTCGTAGACGGTGGCGGTGTAGAAGTTGTTGATCTCCTGAAAGCTCTCGGGTCGCACCGGATGCGACAGCGGTCCCTGATCCTCGGGGAATTGCCGCGCGCGCAGGTCAATCACGTCGCTGATCCGCTTGACGGGCGCGGACCGCATGTCAGACGTGAACTGGCTGTCGCGGTAGACCGTCAGCCCTTCTTTCAGGCACAACTGGAACCAGTCGCGACAGGTGATCCGGTTGCCGGTCCAGTTGTGGAAATACTCATGCGCGATGATCGCCTCGATGCGTTCGAAATTGGCATCGGTCGAGGTTTCGGGACTGGCCAGAACGGCAGAGGAGTTGAAGATGTTCAGCCCCTTGTTTTCCATCGCGCCCATGTTGAAGTCATCGACCGCGACGATGTTGAAGATGTCGAGGTCGTATTCGCGGCCGTAAACATCCTCGTCCCATTTCATCGACTTCTTCAGCGCCTCCATTCCGAAGGCACATTTGTGCAGATCGCCGGGACGGACCCAGATGTTCAGTTCCACGTCCCGGCCGGACATGGTGGTGAAACTATCCGGGTGGTTGACCAGATCGCCCGCGACAAGCGCAAAGAGATAGCTGGGCTTTTTCCACGGATCATGCCATTCGGCCCAACCCTCACCCTTGGCCACCGGATTGCCGTTGGACAGCATGACCGGCAGATCGCTTTCGATCCGCACGGTAAAAGGTGCCATCACGTCCGGCCTGTCTGGGTAATAGGTGATCTTGCGAAACCCCTCGGCCTCGCATTGCGTGCAATACATGCCGCCGGACATATACAGCCCCTCAAGCGCGGTATTCGTCGCCGGGCTGATCTCGACCTCGGCTTCCCAGATGAAAGGGCCGTCCGGGACGTCGCAACTCAGCCCCTCTGCCGTGATCTTGGGTGTGACCGCCACGCCGTCGATATGGCTGGAGATCAGCACCAGATCCTCGCCATGCAGAAAAAACGTCTGATCCACCCTGTCCGGATTGGGCGCAAAGCGTATGCGGCTGATCACGCGCGTGGTTTTGGCGGCAAGCCGAAAGGTCAGATGCACATCCTCCACCAACCAGGCGGGCGGGGTGTAATCCTTCAGATAGACCGTCTGAGGGGGGGAGTCTCTCATGCACACATCTCCGTGAGAACCGAATTTTCGCCGAACTTTTGCACCACCACGCTGTTGACGAAGTAGCACGGTCAAAGCCGCGAAATGTTGACGCCAAATACAGGAGCATACGATGTCAGCCCCCCAAACGAATGTCGAGACCCAGGAAAAAAACCATCGCCCCGCTTTGGGTGCGATGAAATTCGCGGTGGGTGCCGCGTTGGTGCTGTTCATCGTGTTTGTTATCTGGATGTTTGCCGCCGGTGACGATCCTGAAGGTGCAGAGACCCAGATCGACGGGCGGACCGGTGAGGTTGAACAAGCCGAATGACCGGCAAGACAGATCCATGACGGGCTTGACCCGTCATCTTGTGGCCTTCGGCCTGTCGAAACGGATCTGATGCCCCCAAGGCAGTTTGTGGACTTCCAGGCTACGGTCTATGGTGCAACCGCGCATCGGATGGATAGCTCCATGTTGCCTACTTGAAACTTTTGTCTTACTCGTTTTTGCACAAATGCCGGGGCGTGTGCCTCGCGTAGGCCAAGAGGTTTTCCATGACAGATCGCATCGACCGCAATGGTCTGCAAATCGACGAAATTCTGTACAATTTCATTGAGGATCACGCGCTGCCGGGAACGGGCATTGCCGCCGATGATTTCTGGGCGGGGCTGTCGGACTTGCTGCATGAGAAAGGCTCTGAGAACCGCGCACTTCTGGACAGGCGTGACGAATTACAGGCCAAGATTGATGCCTGGCATATAGCGCAACGCGGGCAGACGCTTGACCTGCCGACCTACAAGGCGTTTCTGGAAGAGATCGGTTACCTTCTCCCCGAAGGCGGCGATTTTGAGATCGATACCGCGAATGTCGACCCGGAGATTGCCTCTGTGCCCGGTCCGCAGCTTGTCGTCCCGATCACCAATGCGCGGTTTGCCCTGAATGCGGCGAATGCGCGTTGGGGGTCGCTCTATGATGCGTTCTACGGCACCGATGCGATGGGACATGCCGCGCCCAAAGGCCCCTATGACCGGGGGCGCGGTGCGCGGGTTGTCGCACGGGCGCGCGTGTTTCTGGATGATGCTTTCCCGATCGACGGTGGCTCACATGCCGATGCGCGGCGCTATCACATCAGTGATGGCGCGCTTCTGGTGGATGATATGCCGCTGGCGCAACCGGAAAAATTCGTCGGCTATCGCGGCCACCCCAAAGCACCCGAGGCGTTGTTGCTGCGCAATAACGGCCTGCATGTCGAGCTGGTTTTCGACCGAACGCATTTCATCGGTGCGCGCGATCAGGCAGGCTTGGCGGATGTCGTGATGGAATCCGCCGTAACCGCGATCATGGATTGCGAAGATTCCGTGGCCTGCGTCGATGCCGAGGACAAGGCGCAAGCCTATGGCAACTGGCTTGGCCTGATGAAAGGCGATCTGGAGGCCAGCTTCACCAAGGGGGGCAAGACCCTGTCGCGCAGGCTGAACAAGGACCAAAGCTATACCGCGCCGGATGGCAGCGAACTGGTCGTGAAGGGCCGCGCTTTGCTTTGGATCCGCAATGTCGGGCATCTGATGACCAACCCGGCCATACTCGACAAGGATGGCAACGAGGTTTTCGAAGGCCTGATGGACGCGATGATCACGGTGCTGATCGCCATGCATGACCTCAAACGCGACGGTGGCAATTCGCTGAGCGGGTCTGTCTATGTGGTCAAACCCAAGATGCACGGGCCCGATGAAGTCGCCTTTGCCAGCGAGACTTTCGATCATGTCGAGAAGGTGCTGGGCCTGCCCGCGAATACCGTGAAGATCGGCATCATGGACGAAGAGCGCCGCACCACGGTCAACCTCAAGGAATGCATTCGCGCCGCTCGCCATCGTGTCGCCTTCATCAATACCGGCTTTCTTGACCGCACCGGAGACGAGATCCATACCTCGATGGAGGCCGGGCCGTTCAGCCGCAAGGATTTCATCAAGCGCAAGGCATGGATCGGCGGGTACGAGAACCAGAATGTCGATATCGGGCTGGAATGCGGGCTTCAGGGCAAGGCGCAGATCGGCAAGGGCATGTGGGCGATGCCCGACGCCATGGCCGCAATGCTGGAAGCCAAGATCGAACACCCCAAATCCGGTGCCAATTGTGCATGGGTGCCGTCGCCAACGGCGGCCATCCTTCATGCGTTGCATTACCACAAGGTCGATGTGTTCGCCGTGCAGGACAAGTTGAAGGCAGGCGGACGGCGCGCCTATGTCGAAACGATCCTCGATATTCCGCTGGCCAGCTACCGGATGTGGTCAGAGGCGCAAATCCTGCAAGAGGTCGAAAACAACGCCCAAGGCATCCTTGGCTATGTCGTGCGCTGGATCGATCAGGGGATCGGATGCTCCAAGGTGCCCGACATCCATGACGTTGCCTTGATGGAGGACCGCGCCACTTGCCGGATTTCTGCCCAGCACATTGCCAACTGGTTGCACCACGATGTGATCAGTGCAGAGCAAGTGACCACGGCAATGGGAAAAATGGCCGCCGTGGTGGACCGGCAAAACGCCGATGACCCGTCCTATACCGCCATGGCACCGGGTTTTGACGGTGTCGCCTATCAGGCCGCCTGTGATCTGGTGTTCAAGGGGCGCGTGCAGCCTTCGGGCTATACCGAGCCGGTTCTGCACGCCCGCAGGCTGGAAAAGAAAGCAGCCGGGTGAGCGGGCAATTCGGCCGAAACTGACGATGCAGTGATCGCGTGCAGGCCATTTCTTCTGACGGATCGGGCTTCTGCGGGGGCAGGGACGATCCGTCAGGTGTATCCAATTTTACCGTATTCGTTCGTTTCGGACCACGCCGCAGAACGTGTCCGCGTTGATCACCCGGTTGTCACGCCGTCCCGAGAAGGTCGCGCGCGATCCGTTCGAATATCGCAGCGCCGATCGGAATAAGGTTGTCGTCAAAATCATAATCGGGGTTGTGCAAGGCCGCGCAGTCTTGCCCTGTGCCAAGACAGAGCATTGCAGCCTTTGCATTCCAGCCGAACACGCCGAAATCCTCTGAGGCGCGCATCGGCAAACCGTCCTCGCCATTTGCCACGCCGATTGCGGTCATTGCGGCCACTGCGATAGCGGTTGCATCGGGATCGTTGATCGAGGCGGCAAAGTCGTCGCAGATCTCGAATGAGACGGTCAGCCCATCACGTCCGGCGATAGTTTCGGCAAGCCTGCGTGCTTTCCCTGACATGCTTTCCAGTGCATCATCACTCGCGCTGCGCAGGGTCACATGGATCACCGCGTCAGCGGGGGCGACGCCAAAGGTCGGTTCGCCGATACGGGCATGGGTGACGGTGGCCAATCTGAATGCATCGTCCAACGCGCCTCCGGTGCCGAGGGCGCTTAAGGCGGGGATCAGTTCAGCGACGGCGCGTGCCGGTGACATGCCGTCTTCGGGGTTGGCCGCATGGGCGGTCTTTCCCTTCAGCTTTATTGCAAGACCGCGAGAGGCGCAGTTGATCAGCCCGGCGCGCGTCGCAACATGGCCAAATTCGCGGCCCGGCTCGTTATGGATTGCGAAAGCCCAATCCGGAGCGATGTCAGCGAAGTCCGGGTCTGTTACCACCGCGCGGGCCCCGCTCCCGTCCTCTTCGGCGGGTTGAAACATCAGGACGACTCGCCCTGACGCGACGGGTTTACGGGCGATCAGCCGCCCCAGCGCCAGCAGCATCACCATATGCCCGTCATGACCGCACAGGTGGCCTTGGCCGGGGATCCGGGACACCCAGGCCTTGTCCGACTGCTCTTGTATCGGCAGGCCATCCAATTCTGCCCGGAACAGGACGGTCGGACCCTCTGAGGCACCTTCGAACACCGCAGCAACCCCATGGCCGCCCAGTCCTTGCAAAATGCGGTCGGGGGAAAGGGGGCGAAGCGCCGCCACGATGGATTGCGCCGTTTCGGCTTCTTGCCCGGACAATTCCGGACGCATGTGAAGGTCTCGGCGGAACCGCGTCAGTTCAACAAGGTCAAAGTTTGTCAGCATCGGTGCGCCTGCATTTATCTTTACCATGACAGTAGGCATGGTTTCAAAATTGGTCAAAGCGATCCTGAGTGGTGATGTTCGGGCGCGACCGGCAGCACCTCAACGGCGCGCCACTCTCTGCGCCGCAGAGGGGGCGTTGGTTACGGGTGCGTTCAGGGGCGACCGACTGCCTTGAAACCGGGCAGCGCGGCCCATCTTGGGTGTGTAACCGCCTCAAACTGTAGTATCCGGGCTTTTCTCTTACCCCTGAGAGCATTAGATTGACGCAGAAGCGTTCCGGAGACCTGTCCAATATGACACGACCCATTGTCGGCATTATCGGCAACCAGCATTTGCTCAACGATGACTATCCGGCCCATGCCGGTGGGGCGATGAACTCTGAGGCGGTTGCCTGTGTTTCAGGGTGCATTCCGCTGCTGATCCCTGCCGATCCGCGTTTCGTGACGGTGGCGGAATTAATGCAGACATGCGACGGCTTTCTTCTGACCGGCGGGCGGCCCAACGTCCACCCCGAGGAATACGGTGAGACGCCGACAGAGGCACATGGCGCGTTCGACCGGGCGCGGGATGCCATCACCCTGCCGCTGGTGCGGGCCTGCGTCGAGGCGGGCCAGCCGTTCCTTGGAATCTGCCGCGGGTATCAAGAGGTGAACGTGGCGATGGGCGGAACGCTTTATCCCGAAATCCGCGACCTGCCGGGCCGGATGAACCACCGCATGCCGCCCGACGGTACGATCGAAGAGAAATTCGCGCTGCGCCACAAGGTCACTTTTACCGAAGGCGGCGTCTTTCATCGGTTGTTGGGCACCTCCGAGGTGATGACCAACACGTTACACGGGCAGGGGGTCAAGACGCCAGGCGCGCGCTTTGCAATCGATGGCGTGGCCCCTGATGGCACGGCTGAGGCCGCCTATATCAGCGGTGCGCCCGGCTTTACCCTGTCGGTGCAGTGGCATCCGGAATGGGACGCGGCCAACGATCCGGTCTCGCGTCCGCTGTTCACCGCCTTTGGCAACGCGGTGCGGGCATGGGCGAGCGGTGAACGCGCTGCGCTGCAAACGGCCTGAGCCACCCGTCGTGCGGCGCGTCGGTTCCAAGTTCAGGTCACGGCGGCGCGCTTGTGATACTCGGGCCGGTCCCAAAGCTTTTGGTCCAGAATCTCGGCAAGGATCGTTGCGGCAGCGCGGATGTCGTCCTTTGACGTATAAAGCGGCGTGATGCCAAACCGCAAAATGTCCGGGGCACGGAAATCTCCGATCACGCCTCTGGCGATCAGGGCCTGCATGACCGCATAGCCCTGCGGATGACGAAAGCTGACCTGAGAGCCGCGCATCGCATGCGTCTTGGGCGTGGCAAGGGCCAGATCGGGGCAGCGGGCGCTGATCTCGGTGATGAACAGATCCCCAAGTGCCAGAGACATCTTGCGCAGCGCCTGCATGTCCACCCCGTCCCAGATATCGAGCGCGGTTTCCAGCGCGGCCATTTGCAAGACGGCAGGCGTGCCGACGCGCATCCGCTCGATCCCTTGACCGGGGCGGTAGTCCGGATCGAAGGCAAAGGGCGCTTCATGCCCAAGCCAACCAGACAGGGCAGGCTGCGCGGTCTCTGCATGTTGCGGGGCCACATAGATGAAGGCAGGCGCGCCGGGGCCGCCATTCAGAAACTTGTAGGTGCAACCACAGGCGAAATCGGCTTTGCCCGCCGTCAGGTCCACCGGCACGGCCCCCGCCGAATGCGCCAGATCCCAGATCGCCAGCGCGCCTTTCTCGTGCGCCTTGGCGGTCAGCGCGGGCATGTCATGGCGGCGTCCGGTGCGATAGTCCACCTCTGTGATCATCAGCGCCGCGACATCCTCGGTTATGGCGTCATGCACTTCCTCTGGCTCAACAACCCGCAACTCATGCCCTTTGTCCAGACCGGCGATCAACCCCTGTGCCATATACAGATCCGAGGGAAAGTTGCCGCTGTCCGACAGGATGACCTTGCGATCCGGGCGCATGTGCAATGCGGCGGCAAGGGCCTGATAGACCTTGACCGACAATGTGTCGCCCAGCACCACGCTGCCTTCGGGAGCGCCCAGCAACGCGCCGATGCGATCGCCCAGAACCGACGGCTGCGCCATCCATCCGGCGCGGTTCCAGCCGGTAATGAGCATCTCTCCCCATTCGTCCTTCACCGTGCGCGCGACCCGCTCTGCTGCGGCTTTCGGCAGCGGACCAAGCGAGTTGCCGTCAAGATAGATCACGCCATCGGGCAGATCGAACATCGCGCGGGTTGCAGAAAAATCCATCACATTTCACCTCCGGCGATCTGGATTGCCTGTCCGTTGATACTGCCGGAATTGTCGCCGCAGAGCCAGAGAGCGGCCTCGGCGACCTCTGCCGGGGCGATCAGGCGGCCATGCGGATTGGCACCGACCATGACCTTGCGGGCGTCATCCTCTGACATGCCGGTGCGGGCCATGATACGGTCAATGTTCTGCGGCACGATATTGGTATCCACATAAGCCGGGCAGAGCGCGTTGAACGTGTAGGGTTTGCCAAGATAATCGGCGGCCAGCGCGCGGATCAGCCCGATCATCGCGTGTTTCGAGGCGCTGTAACACGGCGCGCCCTTGAGGCCACGAACGCCGGCAATTGACGACACCGCAATGACGCGCCCCCAATCAGTCTGATGCATCGAGGCAAGACATTCGCGGATCGTCAGGAAGGCACCATCAAGGTTGGTGGCCATCATGTCGCGCCAGAACGTCATGTCCGTCTTGTGCAGGGCGCGGCCTTCGGCGATGCCGGCATTGGGCACACAGATCTGGACAGGCCCACGGGCGGCAACGGCACTTGCGATGCCCTCCACGACAGAGGCTTCGTCGCGGACGTCCATCTCCAGCGGATGCAGGATGCCGCCTGCCACTTCCTCCAGCACCGCGCGACGGCGACCGGTGATCGTGACCACGGCACCCCGATCTGCCAGCGCGCGGGCGATGGCAAGGCCGATCCCGGTGCCGCCCCCTGTGACGAGTGCGTGTTTGCCTGCAAGTGTCATGCGCGTCCTTTCGTTTGGCGGGCAGAGTAGCGCAGCCGGAGGCAGGGGCAAGGGGCCGCTTTACTTACGAATTCATTCCTGTGAATGTGACGTTGGAATTTGCAGGGAGAGTCGCATGAAAACCTTTTTGATTGGCGCGGTGGCCGCAGTATTGGCGCAATCTGTTTGGGCCAGTGAGGATATCGCGGATCAATATCCGCAGTCGGAACTTTACTCCAAGCCGGTCGAGGTGATTCCGCATGTATTCTCGGCCATCGGGGCAACAGCACCGCCGTCCTATGAAAATTCAGGCCATAACAACAACCTCAGCTTCGTGGTGACAGGCGACGGTGTCGTGGTGGTGAACGGAGGGGCCAGTGCCCGCCTGGCCGCCGCGTTGCACGACGAAATCCGCGCTGTGACCGACCAGCCCGTGCGTCTTGTCATCAATGAGAATGGGCAAGGCCATGCGATGTTGGGCAATTCCTATTGGGCCGATCAGGGCGTCGATATACTCGCCCATGTCGAGGCCATCGAAGAGATCGCGGAAAACGGCGACTTCATTCTGCAAGCCATGCAGGGCTACAACCGCGACAAGGCAGAGGGCACACGCGTCGTGGTGCCCAACATGTCGTTCGAGGACCGCAAAACCGTCGAGATGGGCGATGTGACGCTGGAAGTGCTTCACCTTGGCCCCGCGCACGGGCCGGGCGACACACAGGTCTGGATTCCTGCGTGGGACATTATGATTGCCGGGGATATCGCCTTTCACGAACGGATGCCGCCGATTTTTGCCGATACCTGCACCTCGTGCTGGATCGAGACTTGGGAGACCGCGTTGGTGCCGCTGAACCCGACCTATGTCATTCCGGGGCATGGACATCCGACGAACCTTGCGCAGGTTACGCGTTACACGCATGACTATCTGGTGGATTTGCGTGCCAAGATCGGGGCGCATATCGAAGAGGGCGGTGATCTGGCCGGGGCGTATTATGTGGATCAGACAAACTGGGCGCATCTGGATACCTTCGAAGAGTTGGCAACAAAGAACGCCGGCCGGGTCTTTGAGGAAATGGAATGGGAATAGCGGCAGGGGATCAGCGGGCACGGGCACCTGTCGTTGTCCGGAGGATGACATGAAATGGCTTGATCTACCGCCCGTCTGGTTGGTCGGTGCGCTGGGCCTGGCCTGGGCGCAAAAGACATGGGCACCTCTGGGGCTGAGCTTTGGCCCGGTCTGGGCCGATCTGCTCGGCGGCATGCTGGTTGGCGGCGGGCTGTTATTGATGGTGCTTGCCGTTTACGAGATGCGCTCGAAACGGACCACCGTCGTGCCGCACCGCATTCCGGACGCGCTGGTGACCACGGGCATTTTCAGCCGCACGCGCAATCCGATCTACCTCGGCGATTCGATGATCCTGACCGGACTGATCCTGTATTGGGACGCCGTGCTGGCCCTGCCGCTGGTGCCAATCTTTGTCTGGTTGATCGAGGTCCGGTTTATCCTCCCGGAAGAGGCGCGGCTACGACGAAAGTTCGTTGCGCAATTCGCACGATACACGCAACAAGTCAGAAGGTGGGTGTAACTTCTGCTCTTAATATGCTGTGTAGCAGCATTGAACGGCGGCATGGCTGCTTGTCGCGGGTAGGTCAGCACTGTAGACCGACCAAGATGCGGCATTGCCGCTAGGGAAATTGCCCGTTCTGACGCAAGGGGGACAGGAACTTGAAAATAGGAACGCCAAAGGAAGTGTTCGACGGCGAGAACCGGGTCGCGATGACTCCGGACTCGGCGCTTCAGCTGCAAAAGCTGGGGTATGATTGTGTAATTGAAACCGGTGCCGGACTGGCCGCAGGGTTTTCGGATGCGACCTATGAGGCCGCCGGCGTAAAGATCGCCGCGACCGCAGAGACGTTGTGGCAAGAGGCCAATATCATCGCCAAGGTGCGGCCCCCCAGCGATGCAGAGGCCGAACGGCTGACGGCCGACAAGACCCTCATTTCATTTTTCTATCCGGCCTCCAACAAGGAGCTGATGGATCTGTGCGCCTCCAAGGGGGCCAGTGTCATCGCGATGGATATGGTGCCGCGCATCAGCCGCGCCCAGAAGATGGATGCGCTGTCCTCGATGGCCAATATCGCGGGTTACCGCGCGGTGATCGAGGCAGGCAATAATTTCGGGCGTTTCTTTACCGGCCAGATCACGGCGGCGGGCAAGGTGCCCCCGGCCAAGGTTCTGGTTGTCGGCGCGGGCGTTGCCGGACTGGCGGCCATCGGCACCTCGACCTCGCTGGGTGCGATCACCTACGCCTTCGACGTGCGCCCCGAAGTGGCCGAACAGGTCGAATCGATGGGGGCCGAATTTGTCTACCTCGATTTCGAGGAAGAGCAGCAGGACGGCGCGGCAACCGGCGGCTATGCCGCTGTATCCTCGCCCGAATTCGCAGCGGCCCAGCTTGCGAAGTTCCGCGAGCTTGCGCCCGACATCGACATTGTCATCACCACCGCCCTGATCCCCAACCGCGAAGCGCCAGAGCTTTGGACCGAGGATATGGTCAAGGCGATGAAGCCGGGATCTGTGATCGTGGATCTTGCCGCCGAACGCGGCGGCAACTGCAAGATGACTGTACCGGACGAGAAAATCGTGACCGATAATGGCGTGACCATCATTGGCTATACCGATTTCCCCAGCCGGATGGCGACGCAATCCTCGACGCTTTATGCGACCAATATCCGGCACATGATGACCGACCTGACGCCCGAAAAGGACGGCAACCCGGTTCACAACATGGAGGATGACGTGATCCGTGGGGCAACCATCGCCCACGCGTCCGAGGTGACCTTCCCGCCGCCGCCGCCCAAGGTTCAGGCGATTGCGGCGCAGAAAAAAGAAAAACCCAAGGAACTGACGGCTGAAGAGAAGCGCGCCAACGAGGTTGCGGCTTTCAGAACACAGACCAAACAGCAGGTGACCCTGTTGGCAGTCGGTGGCGCATTGGTGCTGGGTGTGGGGCTGATCGCGCCTGCCAGCTTCATGCAGCACTTCATCGTCTTCGTGCTGGCCGTGTTCGTCGGGTTCCAGGTGATCTGGGGTGTGGCGCACAGCCTGCACACGCCATTGATGGCCGTCACCAACGCCATCTCGTCAATCATCATTCTTGGCGCGCTGATGCAGATCGGGTCCGGGTCGTTCCTGGTGATCCTGCTGGCGGCGCTTTCGGTCTTCATGGCCGGTATCAACATATTCGGTGGATTTCTCGTGACACGGCGCATGCTCGCCATGTTCCAGAAGTCGTAAGGGGGCAGGGTTATGGAATTCGGATTTACAACAGCGGCCTATGTCGTCGCGGCTGTCCTTTTCATCCTCTCGCTCGGGGGGCTTTCAGGGCAGGAAAGCGCAAAACGCGCCGTCTGGTACGGCATTGTCGGCATGGCGCTTGCAGTTTTCGCAACGCTGATCGGACCGGGCTCGGGGCTGTGGCTTTTGTCGCTGATCCTGATCGCGGCAGGCGGTGCCATCGGTTGGGTCATTGCCAAGCGCGTCGGCATGACCGAGATGCCGCAACTTGTGGCCGCGATGCACAGCCTTGTTGGTCTGGCAGCGGTCTTTGTGGGCTTCAACGCGCATTTCGAACTTGGCCGCGTTTTGGCCATGGACGAAACCGCGCGCATCGGTCTTGAAGGCTTCGCGGCGCTGATCGCCAAGAAAGACGGTGTGGAACAGGGTATCCTGCGGGTTGAGCTTTACCTTGGCATCCTGATCGGTGCGATCACCTTTACCGGGTCGATCGTGGCCTTCGGCAAACTGGCTGGCAAGGTCACCAGCGCGGCGAAGAAGCTGCCGGGCGGGCATCTGCTGAACATCGGGGCGGCGCTTCTGTCGCTGCTTTGCCTGATCTGGTACATGAACACAGGCGGTTTCTTCCCGCTCTTCCTGATGACGCTCGCGGCGCTGTTCGTCGGCTATCACCTGATCATGGGCATCGGCGGTGCCGATATGCCGGTGGTGGTGTCGATGCTGAACAGCTATTCGGGCTGGGCGGCGGCGGCGATCGGTTTCAGCCTTGGCAACGATCTGTTGATCGTGGTCGGCGCGCTGGTCGGCTCATCCGGTGCGATCCTGTCCTATATCATGTGCAAGGCGATGAACCGGTCGTTCATCTCTGTGATCCTGGGCGGCTTTGGTGGCCCCGCGGGCGAGCAGATGGCGGTTGAGGGCGAGCAGATCGCGATTGACGCGGATGGTGTGGCCAACGCATTGGACGAGGCCGACAGCGTCATCATCATCCCAGGCTACGGGATGGCGGTCGCACAGGCCCAGCAAGCGGTGTCCGAACTGACCAAGCGTCTGCGGGAAAAGGGCAAGAACGTGCGTTTCGCCATTCACCCCGTTGCGGGCCGTCTGCCAGGCCATATGAACGTGCTACTGGCCGAAGCCAAAGTGCCCTATGACATCGTGATGGAGATGGATGAGATTAACGACGACTTCCCCGATACGGACGTCGCCATCGTGATCGGGTCCAATGACATCGTGAACCCGGCCGCACAGGACGATCCCAACAGCCCCATCGCTGGCATGCCGGTGCTGGAATGCTGGAAGGCCAAGCAGGTCTTCGTCTCCAAACGCGGGCAGGGCACCGGCTATTCCGGCATCGAGAACCCGCTGTTCTTCAAGGACAACACGCGCATGTTCTACGGCGATGCCAAAGACAGCCTGAACGCGCTTCTGGCCAAGATCAGCTAAGCGCGCCCCTTTTTGAACCTTCATCGTGAGGCCCCGCTTTGATCAGCGGGGCCTTATTGCATTCAGACGTCGCTTGCGACGCAGCTTTCGTTGCCGGAAATGCGCAATGATGTTAACCTGGGGTCACCGTCGCATAGTATCTTTACAGCCCTGCTGCTGTCGTCCAGATTTTTGGAGATCCACAGATGACCCGATATTTCCATCGTTTTCTATCTGCCGTCGGCGTGATCTTCGTGCTTTCCGGTGCGGCACATGCAGATGGCCATTCGGACGAAAGCGCCGATGATATTCAGCTGCTTGTCGAGGTGACAATCAAGGATGGGAAAGAGGAGGCGTTCCAGGCACTTATGGCCGACATGATCACCTCGACCCAGACCGAGGACGGAACGCTTCGCTACGAATTTCAACGCTCGGGCGATTTGGTGCATCTTCAGGATCGCTATGCTGACAATGCCGCAGCCGTCGCCCATATGCAAAGCTTTGGTCCAAATTTCGGCGCACGGTTTTCGGATGTGTTCACGTCCACGCGGCTGGTTGTCTACGGTCCTGCCAACGAAGCTGTGCGTGCGATCTTTGATCCGCTCGGCGCGGTCTATTTCGAACGCGTCGGTGGGTTTCGGCGCTGACGGCGGCGGTATCCAGATGGCCACACTGGGCGGGATCGGCGCGTTTCATGGCTGAGATGATATTTTGGGGAAGACGATCATGCACAAGGTTAACGGCATTGGCGGGGTGTTCTTCCGGGCAAAAGATCCCGCGGCGCTGTCGCAATGGTATAGCCAGCATCTTGGCGTTGATCCGGTGACGGATGCGCCTTGGCAGCAGCGCGAAGGCTATACCGTTTTTGCGCCGTTTCCGGCAGATACCGATTATTTCAGCCGCTCTGGCCAGCAGTGGATGCTGAATTACCGCGTCGACGATCTGGAGGGTATGATCGCGCAACTCAAACGCGCGGGCATCGAAGTTGAAACCCGTGATGAATGGAACAGCCCCGAGGTCGGGCAATTTGCCCGCATCCACGACCCCGAAGGCAATCCGGTGGAGTTGTGGCAACCCGCCTGAGCACCCGCGATGCGTTGGACTGCCTTGCAGTCCGGTCAGAACCGCCCGCAGCATCGCGCTGTGCCGCTATCCCCTTGGAAAAGCATCCGAATGCGATCTTGCTGATGCTGTCTAGTGCGAGTTGGTATGCAGTTGTACTCATCTAACTTATGGAATTAATTGAATATTCCTGTTTACAGAGCGATGCGCTCTGCCTATGCGGATGGAAATGACAAGAACTGGACCCGCTTCTCTGATGCCCATATCCGACCATGATTTGCGTTACCGTTTGGCCAATGAGCTGCACGCGCGACCGTTTCCGTTCCTGTCCACGCCGTGCCGCGCGGTATTTCTGGCCGTCAAACGACAGACCGATGCGGCATCGCGGGACCGTGCCGCCGATCTGGCGCATCTGACGGATCTGCTGGACCGTCACGGTGCTGCGCATCCTCAGCCGGGGGCGACGCATTTCTCGGGTGAGATCGGCAAACACGCGATAAAATGGGAAAGCCATACAGAGTTCGTGACCTACACGGTGTTCCTGTCCGGGCTTGGGCAACGGCCATTCGATCCCACAGACTTTGACGTCTTTCCCCACGATTGGCTGAAAGCCGCGCCGGGCGTCCGGATGGTCTCGGCGATGATCCGGGTGGAGCGTCGCATTTCCGACGAGGACGTGGCGGCGAAGGTCAATGACTGGTTCGTGCCGGAAAGCCTTGCCGTCAGTGACGTGCTGGACGGCGAGGTGGTCATTGCGGGCGATTTTCGCATCGACACGGCCGGGCATTCCCGGTTCGCGGCCTTTGTGGGCGAAGAGACCGGCGAGCGGCGGGTGGGGCGCGTGGTGCAGCGCCTGTGCGAGATCGAGACCTACAAGACCATGTCGATGCTGGGCTTTGCGCGGGTGCGCGAACTTGCGCCGCGGATGAGCGTGATCGATGCAGAGCTTTCCAAGCTGATGGTGCAGATGACCTCTGGCGACGATCCGTCAGAGGCAACGCTGGGCGGGCTGCTGCGCGTCTCGGCAGAGCTGGAAGCCCTGTCGGCGCAATCCGCGTTCCGCTTCGGCGCGACCGGTGCCTATGAAGCGCTTGTCAGTCAGCGCGTCGAGGTGCTGCGCGAAGACCGTTTCGGTGGCCGTCAGACCTTTGCCGAATTCATGATGCGCCGCTTCGATCCGGCCATGCGCACCGTCAAATCCAGCGAAAGGCGGCTGGAGGCAATGGCCGACCGGGCGATCCGTGCCGGTGATCTGTTGCGCACGCGGGTCGAGGTGGAACGCTCTGCCCAGAACCAGAGGTTGCTGGAAAGCATGGACAAGCGCGCCGATATGCAATTGCGCCTGCAAGAGACTGTCGAAGGCCTGTCGGTCGTCGCGATCAGCTATTACGCCGTGTCACTGGCGGGCTACCTGCTTTACCCGCTGGCAGAGCTTGTCGGGCTGAGCAAGGGGTTGCTTCAGGCGGCGGTCACTCTGCCGGTTGTTGTGTTGGTGTGGTTGGCAATCCGTCGGATACGCGCCCGGATGAATTGACGCCGCGCAGCGCGGCATTCACCGCCAGCGCACCGCCCGCAATCGACAGGATCGCGAGGATCGCAGCGAAGGACAGTGTCGGGACGCCCGACAGGCCCGCGCCCACGGTGCAGCCGCCTGCCAATACCCCGCCCACCCCCATCAGTGCGGCACCCGTCAGGTAGCGGCCGGTCTGCGCGGCGCTTTCAAAACTCTGCCAGCGGAAGCTGCGGAAGGCGAGCGACGACGCCAATGCGCCCGCCAACACGCCGCCCAGAAGGCCCACGCCGAACCCTGCCGGGATGGAGGTCGACGCGACCAGCCAGAACAGGCTGTCAGCCGAGGGCGAGGTGAAGGACAGGCTTTCCATCGCGATCGGGTCAAATTCGTCCAGCAGGATGAACCCGGTGCCGACCCAGGCGGTGGGCACAAGCAGACCCAGCAGCGCGGCCATCAACAGCGTCCCCGCGCGGTTTCCCGACCGCAAGCCCACCGCCAGTGCTGCCAGACCGACAATGGCGGCCCAAAGCATTGCGCCACCGGGCAGGGCCGCCAGGCTGACAGTTTCGCCCAAGGGCAGCGTTACCGCGCCAAGCGTCGTGCGGACGGGCGCGAGAACGCCCTTGAGCGTCGCATGGGCGACCACGCCAAAGACCAGCAGGACCAGCAAGGCGCGCAGGTTGCCCGACCCGGTCAGCACCGTCAGCCGGGACACACAGCCGCGCGTCAGAACCATTCCCGCGCCGAACATTACGCCGCCCGCGAGGATGGCAAGCCATGGCAGATCGGCGGCCATGAAGCGGTGTCCCTCAAAGCTGATCAACCCGTAGGTCACGGCGAGCTGCGTGCCGATCACGGCGACGCCTAGTGCGGTCAGCCAGACACCAAGGGCGGCGCGCCGGTCCGTGCCCACAAGGCCGCGGCGAAAACAGAACTTCGTGCGCTCGGCAAAGACGCCGAACAGCAAGCCAATGACCAGTGCCAGCACGACGCTGGCCTGTTTCGCGGTGGTTTCTTCAAAGCCGAAGGATTCGAACATGGCGCGGCCCCTGATTGGAAAACTGTTCGCGTCTGGGCTATTTTTCTGGTGCAATCAAGCGGAAATTGCTCTCTCAACCCCATCGCGTTGGAACATGGTTCCGGTTCGGCGCGTAGCTTAGGTAAGCCGTTCACGCCCGACAAACAGCACGAAACACGCGAACCGGAACGGGCGCTTTCTTTGGGAAATAGGACCTTTCTGACGTTGGCGCGCTTAACGCCCCCGAATGCGCGGATCCAGTGCATCGCGCAGCCCGTCGCCAAGGTAGTTCACGCTCAGCACCGTCAAGGAGATGGCCACGCCGGGCCAGATCACCCGCTCTGGATATTGCTGGAGGTAGTCGACCGCGTCGAACAGCAACCGGCCCCAGGTGGGGAAGTCGGGCGGAAAGCCCAGCCCCAGAAAGGACAGCGCGCTTTCGGTGATGATCGCGTTGGCAATGCCCAATGTCGCGGACACCATGATCGGTGACATCACATTGGGCAGAATGTGCCGGATGATCATCTTGGTGTTGGTCGTCCCGATCGAACGCGCGGCCAGTACGAATTCGCGCTCTTTCAGTGCCAGCACATCGCCGCGCACGATCCGGGCCGTGGGCATCCAGCTGGTGATACCGATGGCACCGACGATCAGGATGAAGATGCCGGTCTCGGGGCCGAACGCCTGGTTGAGCGAGCCTCGAAACAGCATCACCATGACCAACAGGAGCGGCAGCAGGGGCAAGGCAAGGAACAGGTCCGTCAGCCGCATGAGTGGCCCGTCGAGTTTGCGAAAATAGCCCGCGATCAGGCCTACGAAGCTGCCCAGCACCAGTGCCAGCGCCATTGCGGTAATGCCCACCGCGACAGAGGTTTGCCCGCCCGCCATCATCCGCGCCATCGTGTCCCGGCCAAGCTGATCCGTGCCGAACGGATGGGCGAGGCTCGGGCCCTGATTGCGGGCGCGTATGTCGATATAGGTGGCATCGATCGACCAGAAAAATGGTCCGATAAACACGGCCAGCACGATCAACAGGAAAATGATCCCGCCCAGCAAAGCGCCCTTGTGGCGCTTGAACTGGTCCCAGACATCCCGCCAGTGGCTGCGCGGCGGCGTGACAGGGACCGGGTCGGTCAACGCGCCCGCCGGGGTTGCCCCGCCAGAGCCGGGGATGACCTTGGGGGTCGGCTCAGTCATAGCGGATCCTCGGGTCAAGCACGCCGTAAAGCACATCCGCAATCAGGTTGAACAGCACAATAAGCACGGCAAAGATGAAGGTCAGGGTCTGCACCATCGGCAGGTCATTGGCCTGAATGGCGGTGATCAGCAATTGCCCGATTCCGTTCACCTTGAACACCTGTTCGGTGATGATTGCGCCGCCAAAGACCTGCGGCACGCCAAGCGCGATCACCGTGACCACCGGTATCATCGAGTTGCGCAGCACATGGACCAGCACGACAACCCGTTCGGACAGGCCCTTGGCGCGGGCCGTGCGCACATAGTCCTGATTGAGGTTGTCCAGCATCGAGGCGCGCATGAACCGGCTGATTTGCGCGGCATTGAACAGCGCCAGCACAAAGACCGGCATGACCATCTGGCGCAATTGCGCCATGAAGTTATCCCATGAATTGACCACCAGCGTGGTGTCGTAGATCGACGGAAACCAGCCCAGATGGACCGAGAAGATCACGATCAGCAGAACGCCGGTAAAGAAGGTCGGCACCGAAAAGCCAAGCATCGACACGAATGTGCCGATCTGGTCGAAGATCGAATATTGTCGGTAGGCGGACAGGATGCCGATGGGCAGGGCGATCAAGACCCCGACGACATAGCTTAGCCCCACCACCCAAAGCGTTTGCGGCAGACGTTGGACGACAATGTCCATGATGGGCGAGCGTGTTTGCCAGCTGATCAGACGCTGCTTGCCTTCCGCGAAGCTGGTGCCGAACAGGTGGTCAAGCAGGACCTGCGGTTCGATCCAGAAGAATTGCACGATCCATTTGACAAAGCGCACATGAAGCGGCTCGCCCAGGCCCAGTGCTTCGCGCAGACGCTCTCTGACTTCGGGCGGGATTGTCAGGGGTTGCGCAGCCGTGGGGTCGCCCGGTGCCAGTTCCAGCAGAAGAAAAATCACAAGGCTGATGAACAAAAGCGTCGGGATCGACAGGACCAGTCGTCGGATCGTAAAGGTCAGCATGCACGGCACCTTTGCGGGTCAGTCTTGCTGTCGGATTGACTGGATTTGCGCCGCAATGTTCGGGCGCTTGCAGCGGTTCAGTCACGGGGCGGGACATGGCCCGCCCCAAGGCATGAGGTCACTTGATGCGGTGCCAATCCGCAGCGTTCCAGATCTCGGAATCCCATGTATTGAGCCGCACGCCGCCAAGGTCATTGGCATGCGCGGACACGCGGCCACGGTCGACCAGTGGTACGATGGTGAAGGTGTCCTTGGTCAGCATGTCGTTCAGCTTCTTGGCCAGTTCCGACCGTTTAGCGATTTCTGCCGTTCTGGACAGCTCGTCGATCAACGCATCGTATTCGGGATCGCAATAGCGGTTGATGTTCTGGCCCTGCCATTGGTTGTCCGGCTGGGGTTCCTTGTCACAGCGATAGTTGGCCAGAAAGGCCTGCGGATCTGTGCCGTCGAAGTTGTTGGCGTACATTTCAACGTCGGCATAGAATTTCTGGAACGTGTCCGGGCTGCCCGGATCGCCGCCGAAGAAAACCGAGGCGTCGATATTGCGCAGCTCTGTCTCGACACCCAGCTCGGACCACCACTGCTTGATCAGCGCCTGAAAATCCTGGCGCACGGCATTGGTCGAGGTCTGGAACAGGATCGACAGTTCGACACCGTCCTTGTCGCGGATGCCATCGCCATTGCTGTCCACCCAACCGGCTTTGTCCAGCTTGGCCTTGGCACCCTCCATGTCCTGAACCAGACAGCCAGTGTTGTCAGATGCGTAGATATCCGGTCCGGGGACCAGGTTGCATGTGGGCCGGCCAGCCTGACCATAGCCGATCTCAACCAGCAAATCACGGTCTATGGCCATCGACAGCGCCTCGCGCACCGCCTGATCCGTCAGGAACGGGTGCGGTGCCTCGCGTGTGGCGCGTATATCCGGATCCAGGTCAGGCGAGGGGTCGGTCAGGTTCATTTCCAGCCGTTCCACCAAGGTGCCGAAGGCCGATACCAGCTTGCCCTTTCCGCCGTCCGCCATATTGGCCAGCACGTCTGGCGACAGTTGCAGGTTCCACGCATAGTCGAATTCGCCGGTTTCCAGAACCGCCCGACCTGCGGCCATGGCGTCACCGCCGCCTTTGAAGGTCAGCGTGGCAAAGGCCGGCTTGTCGGGGTCGCGGTAGTGGGGATTGGCCTTCATCTGGATAACGTCATTTGGCCGAAAATCGGTGACAACGAAAGGGCCGGTGCCAATGGGCGCAAAATTTTCCTCTGTGCATTCCGGGGCCTTGGCACCCATGCAGTTTTCAAATTGCGCCTTCTGAATGATCGGCGACTGGTTGCCCATGAAGGCGGTGTAGGGGTAGGGCTTGGGTTCTTCGAAATTTACCTTGACGGTCAGCTCGTCCAGTACCTCGATATCCTTGATGCCGTCGAACTTGGCAAATTGCGAACAACCGCCTTCGGGATGCATGCAATATTCTGCGCTAAAGAGCACGTCCGCCGATGTGACGGGCGTTCCGTCAGACCATAGTAGGCCTTCTTTCAGCTTCCATGTGATCGACATCAGATCTTCGCTGACCCCGCCGTTATCCACCGTGGGAACAGTTTCCGCGAGAAAGGGAACCAGTTGCCCCGTTGGATCAAAGCGCGCCATCGGTTCACTGACCAGTGATGCGGATTCGATGTCCTTGGTGCCGTTCGACAGATAGGCATTCAGGATCGACGGTGCCTGCCAGTATATGATCCCGACATGGCCATCCGCGCCACGCTCGGCCATGGCCATGGGCGCAAAAACGGTCGTCGCCGCGGCACCGAGAAGGAGGGTTTTCAGTGTCATTTCATAGCTCCGATTTGGACTTTTTGGAGAGAATGTCGCGGTGCGGTTGCAAAAAACATGACGGGTCGCATTTGCCGCTTTTCCAATCGTTGCAATCGGTTTCGATCCCTCATCTACCTATCGAAACAGACTTTCGCAAAAAATCAAGACTTGGCTGCGGGAAATACCTGTCCGGATTTGACACAACATGTTCTCTGTCGCTAGCGTCGGGCTTTGCGAAACCCGGAGACGTGTCATGCTCGACCACGCTATTGCCCGCATCGAGAATCTGCGGGTGACGTTCGAGACCAAGGGCGGCACCGTGGTCGGCGTGGAGGATATGTCATTCGACATCAACCCCGGAGAGACCGTCTGCGTCGTGGGGGAGTCCGGGTCCGGCAAATCGGTGTCTTCGCTGTCGCTGATGCGGCTGGTGGAATATGGTGGCGGAACCATTGCGGGCGGGTGCCTGCTGTTTGATCGCAAGGACGGGCAGGAGCTCGACCTGGCGCGCGCCGATCAGCACCAAATGCGCGCGATCCGCGGCAATGAAATCGGGATGGTTTTTCAGGAACCGATGACGGCGCTGAACCCGGTTTTCACCGTCGAGCGGCAACTGACAGAAGGGCTGCGCCTGCACAAGGACATGACGAAAAGCGAGGCCGTGGCAGAGGCACTGGATCTGATGCGGCAGGTCCGCATCCCGGAACCGGAGCGACGGCTGAAGCAGTATCCGCATGAATTGTCCGGGGGTATGCGCCAGCGTGTCGTCGTCGCCATGGCGCTGGCGTGCAAGCCGCGTTTGCTGATCGCGGATGAGCCGACAACCGCGCTGGATGTCACCATTCAGGCAGAAATCCTTGCCCTGATGGACCGGCTGAAACGTGAAACCGGCACGGCAGTGATGTTCATCACCCACGACATGGCCGTGGTGGCGCAAATGGCCGACCGGGTCGTGGTCATGTTTCGCGGCAACAAGGTTGAGGAAGGCACGGTCCAGGAGATTTTCGAGACCCCGCAGCATGATTATACCAAGGCGTTGCTGGCGGCGGTTCCGAAACTGGGCGAGATGCGCGGTAAAACCTATCCTGAGCCGATGCGCCTGCTGGGCGATGACCGCGCGGCCGCCAAGCCGATCCGTGGACGTGACGAGGTGTTGTTGAAGGTGCGGGGGCTCACCACACGGTTTCCGGTCAAGGGCGGGTTCTTCCGCCGCACCATCGCCAACGTTCATGCGGTCGAGGATCTGTCCTTTGACCTCAATCGCGGCCAGACGCTTAGTCTGGTGGGCGAAAGCGGGTGCGGCAAGACCACCGCCGGGCGGTCGATCCTGCGGCTGGTCGAACCACTATCCGGCGAGATCGAGATTGACGGCAAGGACATCGTGGCGCTGAATGCAAGCGATCTGCGCAAGGCACGGCTGGACATGCAGATGGTGTTTCAGGACCCGTTCGCCAGCCTGAACCCGCAGATGACGCTTGCCGATCAGGTGGCTGAACCGATGCGCAATTACACCACGCATACCGGGCGCGCGCGGCAAGAGCGGGTCGAGATGCTGTTTGACAGGGTGGAATTGCCGCGCAGCTTCCTGCGCCGCTATCCGCACGAGTTGTCAGGCGGGCAGCGCCAGCGCATCGCCATTGCCCGCGCGCTGGCACTGAATCCCAAGCTGATCGTCGCTGACGAGGCGGTCTCGGCGCTGGATGTGTCGGTGCAGGCGCAGGTGCTGAACCTGATGATGGAGTTGCAGGCAGATCTTGGGCTGTCTTACCTGTTCATCAGTCACGACATGGCCGTGGTCGAGCGTGTCAGCCACCATGTCGGCGTCATGTATCTGGGCCGGATTGTCGAAATAGGCCCACGCGCTGCGGTCTTTGAAAACCCGCAGCATCCGTATACACAGGCCTTGATGAAGGCGGTGCCGATCGCCGATCCGCGCCGCCGCAAATCCGAGCATGAGTTGAATTTCAAACCGATCCCGTCTCCGATCCACCCTGTCGGCCATGAACCCGGACCGTCGATCTATGCCGATCTGGGCGGCGGTCACAAGGTGCTGACGTCGGAAAGCGGGTATTGAGAGGGCAAATGTCTGATATACTGTCACCACGCGCGATCATGGACAAATTGGTGGGGTTTCCCACCGTCAGCCGCGACAGCAACCTGGACCTGATCGACTGGGTCGACACCTATCTGACCGCGCAGGGCATCACCTGCCACCGCCATTATAACGAGGATGGCGACAAGGCCGCGCTGTTTGCCCATGTCGGCCCCGATGTTGAGGGCGGCCTGGCTCTGTCCGGGCATACCGATGTCGTGCCGGTTGATGGTCAGCCCTGGACGTCCGACCCTTGGACCGTGACGGAACGCGACGGGCGTCTTTACGGGCGCGGCTGCACCGACATGAAGGGCTTTGACGCGCTGGCGATCTGGGCGCTGGTTGAGGCACATCACAATGGCGTCGCGCGGCCGTTGCAACTGGCGCTCAGCTATGACGAGGAAATCGGCTGCACCGGCGCACCACCGCTGATCGAGGCGATGACGGCCAAGCTGCCAAAAGCCAGCGCGGCGATCATCGGCGAGCCTTCAACGCTTCGGGCTGTGACGGGGCACAAGGGCAGTCAGGGGTTTCACACCCGCGTGGTCGGGTTCGAGGTGCACAGTTCGTTGATGCATACCGGCGTGAATGCGATCATGGAGGCGGCAAAGCTGATCGTCTGGGCGAATGAGCGCAATGCCGAGAACCGCGCCCGCACGCCTTCGACTTTGGCGGCGATGTTCGATCCGCCCTGGACGACCTGCCATGTCGGTGAGATCGAAGGCGGCACCGCGCATAATATCACCGCCAAGCACTGTTGGCTGGGAATGGACTTCCGTGTGGTTCCCGGCGACTCCCTGTCTGATTGGAAAGATGCCTATCTAACCCGCGTCCGCGAGATAGAGGCGGATATGCAGGCGGTCCGGCCCGAAACCCATATCGAGATCACCAAACGCTACGAAGTCCCCGGCCTTCAGCCCGAACAGGATGGGGAGGCCGAGGCACTGGCGCGCGCGCTGACAGGCGACAATGGCAACCATGTCGTCAGCTACGGCACCGAGGCAGGGCATTTCCAGAATGCGGGTTACTCGGCGGTTGTCTGCGGGCCGGGCGACATCGCACAGGCCCATCAGCCAGATGAATACATCACCGTTGAACAGTTCGAGGCGGGCCATGATTTCATGCGCCGTCTGTTGACCCGACTGAAGGAGGGCTGAGGTGCCGGTCAAGAACCGCATGCGCGATATGTCTGAAGATCGGCGGATGGCGCAGGTTTTTCCATGCGCGTCGCGGCTTTACGCATGACGTTGGCCGCGCGGCAGGGACCATCGCCGGTACGCTGCGGGCCGTTCAGCCTAGACCCGTTTCGCCCCGTGCCGGCGTTGTTGGTGTCATCAACGGCTCGCCCGATGGCTCTGGCAAGGTCATCGTGATTTGCCTGTGCAGCGGTATTGCGCCTCTGGCACGCAGTTCCGTTCCGGGGTAACACCCGCTGAAAGCCGCAGGAGGATCCGAGCTTGGTCGCCAATATCATCTGTATCAAATGGGGCACGCTGTTCGGGCCGGAATATGTCAACCGGCTGTATTCAGGCGTGCGGCGCAATCTGTCCCAGCCGGTGCGGTTCTTCTGCATGACGGAAGAAACCGGCGGACTGCACCCGGATATAGAGGTGCTGCCGCTGCCCGTCGAACCCTATGCAGAGCCGATGGCCGCAGCCCTCGCCGTGGCCAACCGGCAGGGCGCGATGCGCAAGGTCTCGCTATTTCGGCCCGGTCTTGTGCCGGATCTGGACGGCCCGTTTCTGGGGTTCGATCTGGATGTGGTCATCACCGGCGATCTGACCCCGATCTGGCAGATGCCCGCCGACAAGATCGCGATGCGCCATGACTGGACGGAAAAACGCAAGGGCCGCCCGACTGGGCACGGCTCTGTCTTTCGTTTCGATCCGGCGCAGCACGGCTATCTCTATAACGATCTCGCCGCCAACCCCTATGCAGAGGTTGAAAAGGCGCGCGGATCGGAACAGCGCTACACTTCGCACAAGGCGATGGATAATGACGACTTCGCCTATATCCCCGGCGACCTGGTGGTCAGCTTCAAATACGATTGTCTTGGCCTGCCGCCGATCAACTACCTGCGCGATCCCATCCTGCCACCCGAGGCGCGCGTCGTGTGCTTTCATGGACGTCCAAAAATGTCAGAGGCTGTCACGGGGTATAACGGGTCGTGGATTCGCCATTCGCGGCCCTGCGCCTGGCTGAAAGACCATTGGATTGACCGCGCCAAGGCTGATCTGGGCCGGGACTGGGCCTGATCCTTTCAGCTTGTCGGACCGGATAGTGCTTTCAGATCACTGCCCGAAGCGCGTCTACGCCGGGCCCACCGCATACCATACCTGACTGGTGTTATGCCTCGCGACTCGCAAGGCGGCGTGTTCAGCCGCCGGTATGGCTCATATGGCGTGACATCTGGCCGTCCAGCGCCTGTCTGGAATAGTCAAAGTCGTGCCCTTTGGGCTTGTGCGCGATGGCGTCGCGGATCGCGTCCCGCAAGGCGGCGTTGCTGTCGGGATGGTTGCGCAGGGCGGATCGGAGGTCGGCATTGTCTTCCTGCCCCAGACACATGAACAACTCGCCCGTGCAGGTCAGCCGGACCCGGTTGCAGCTTTCGCAAAAATTATGGCTGAGCGGCGTGATGAACCCAATCTTCTGTCCGGTCTCTTCCAGCCGCACATAGCGCGCAGGCCCACCGGTGCGCTCCGGCAGGTCGGTCAGCGTGTAATGCTGGCCAAGCGTCTCGCGCAGGTCGGACAGTGCCCAATATTGCCCCAGACGGTTCTCATTGCCGATGTCACCCATCGGCATGACCTCAATCCAGGTCATGTCCATGTCTCGCTCGGCGCACCATTCTGCCAGTGGCAGCAATTCGTCCTCGTTGAACCCTTTCAACGCGACGGTATTGATCTTCACCCGCATGCCGACCTTCTGGGCCGCATCAATGCCCCGCAAGACCTGCGGCAGACGTCCCCAGCGGGTGATCTCGGCGAATTTGCCTTCGTCCAGCGTGTCGAGAGAGATATTTACCCGGCGCACGCCTGCATCCCAAAGCGGCTGGGCAAACCGTTCCAACTGCGATCCGTTGGTGGTCAGCGTCAACTCGCGCAGCGCGCCGCTTTCCAGATGCCGCGACATGTCGTTGAAGAAGGTCATGATGCCCTTGCGCACCAGAGGTTCGCCCCCGGTGATACGCAGCTTTTCGACGCCCAGACCGATGAAGGTCGAACACATCCGGTCCAACTCTTCCATCGTCAGAAGCTCTTTCTTGGGCAGAAAGGTCATGTTCTCCGACATGCAATAGACGCAGCGGAAATCGCATCGGTCGGTGACCGAAACCCGAAGGTAGGTGATCGGGCGCAGGAATGGGTCTATCAATGGCGTGTTCATGCATTCAAGGTAACGTCGCGGAGGTCCGCCTGCAAGGGCTGCGCGGTCTGGACGCGGGGCGACGTTGGTCCTATCTTCACGGCCATGAAAACACTCACGCTTCCAGTTTCCCTGCTTTGTGTCGTGGCCCTTGCAGGCTGCGTCGATGGCCTGACGGGTACGTCCAGAACGGGCTCTGCGCCTGATGATGTTGCGCAGCAACAGCGACCGCAAGCGCGGCCTGCGCCGAAACCGCCTGCAAATGCCCGAACAGCCGAAGCCTTCGATACCGTCAGCCTGGAAGACCGCAAAGAGGCTGCGAAAGTCCCGTCGGGTGGCGAAAGCCGGCTGGGAACCACCGTTGCGTCACTGGGCGATCCTGCGCAAAGCGGTTTGTGGATGAAGACGCCGCTTGTAAAGGCCGCGCGCAAGGGCCGGGTGGTGTTTCCGGGGTCGGGAAAGTCGGCGCAGGTGGATCTGATCCCGCTGGACGCCGCACCCGGATCAGGTAGTCAACTTTCCTTGTCGGCGATGCAGCTAATCGAGGCCCCCTTGACCGACCTGCCCAAAGTCGAAGTCTACGGATCCTGACGCATCGCTTTCTACAGGATCGGGCAGATCTTTCATCAGGTCTTGTTTGCGCTTAACCGTCAAAGCGGGCCGGGTCGGCTTGCGCCTCCAGAGCGGCGAGCGCATCTTCCAGCGTCATTCCACAGTCACGGATTTTGCGAGGTTGCGCGGCTGGTCAACATCCGTCCCTTTTGCGATGGCCGTATGATAAGCCAATTGCTGCGCGGGCAGAGCATAGAGGATCGGCATCAGGATCGTGGCAACGCTGGGCAGGATGATCTGCTGCCAGACACCATCGCCCGCGTCCCGAAGACCTTCGGCATCTGTCACCAGAACGACCTTGCCGCCACGCGCCATGACCTCTTGCATGTTCGACACAGTCTTGTCGAACAACGCGTCGCGCGGTGCCATGACGACGACGGGAACGGTCTTGTCGATCAACGCGATGGGGCCGTGTTTCAACTCACCTGATGCATAAGCTTCGGCGTGTATATAGCTGATTTCCTTTAATTTCAAAGCGCCTTCGAGGGCGAGCGGGTACATCAGGCCACGCCCCAGAAACAGCACGTCACGCGCTTCTGCCAGTTTGCGGGCGACTTTGCGGACGTCCTTGCCGCGTTCCAGGGCGGCGTTCAGGGTGCCGGGCAATGCGCACAGATCCGCCAGATGGGCGGCAAGCTCTTCGGCGCTTATCTCGCCGCGGTCCGATGCGGCCTTGAGCGCGAGCAATAGCAGCACCACCAGCTGACAGGTAAACGCCTTGGTCGAGGCCACGCCGACCTCGACGCCCGCGTGGATCGGCAGCGCCAGATCGCTTTCCCGCGCGATCGAACTTTCGGGCACGTTGACGACCGACAAGATCCGCTCTGCCTTGCCCTGACAGTAGCGCAGGGCGGCAAGCGTGTCTGCGGTTTCGCCCGATTGGCTGACGAACAGGGCGGTTGTTCCGGCGGGGATGGGCGGTTCACGGTAGCGGAATTCCGACGCGATATCGACATCCACAGGGATGCGCGCATATTGTTCAAACCAGTATTTCGCGGTGAGGCACGCATAGGACGCCGTGCCGCAAGCCACCATGGTCAGGCGGTCAACAGCGGTAAAATCAATCCCATCACCGGGCAGGGCGATGCCCTTGCCATCCGGTGTCAGGTAGGACCGGATCGCTTCGGCCAGAACGGTGGGCTGTTCGGCGATTTCCTTGGCCATGAAATGTTTGTGGCCACCTTTATCGACGCGCGCGGCATCGGTTTGGATCTTCTTCACAGGGCGATCGACCACTGTGCCTGCCTCGTCGCGGATCTCGATCCTAGCGCGCGTCAGAACGGCGCGGTCGCCTTCATCCAGATAGGTGATGCGGTCGGTCAGTGGCGCCAGCGCAATCGCGTCAGAGCCGACATAGACCTCGCCATCGCCATGCCCGATTGCGAGTGGAGATCCCTTGCGGGCGGCAATCAGCAGGTCATCCTGACCCTCGAACAGAAAAACAAGGGCGAATGCGCCGTGCAGGCGGTCCAGTGTTGCCGTAGCCGCCTCAACCGGCGATTTGCCCTGTGCGATGTGGTGCTGCGTCAGAAGCGCCACGGTCTCCGTATCGGTTTCGGTGACAAATTTGATGCCCTGCCTTGCCAGTTCGGCGCGCAATTCGCGGTAATTCTCGATAATGCCGTTATGCACCACGGCGACGGAGCCGGCGCGATGCGGGTGCGCGTTGACCTCTGTCGGGGCACCATGCGTGGCCCAGCGGGTGTGCCCGATGCCAGCTTTGCCCACCAGTGGTTCATGCACCAACAGATCCGACAGGTTGACCAGCTTGCCGACGGCGCGGCGACGATCAAGTGCGCCGTCGTTGACTGTTGCAATGCCGGCGCTGTCATAGCCGCGATATTCCAGCCGTTTCAGAGCCTCCACCAACAGCGGGGCGGCCTCGTGTTTGCCCAGCACCCCAACAATACCACACATTTATGACGCCTCTTTTTTCTGCTTCGCCTTCTTGGCCTTGAGCATTTCAACCAGTTTTCGCGCCAGGCCCGGCTTGGTCTGCTGCTGGGCGCGCGCAATCGCCAGCGCCCCGTCCGGCACGTCTTGCGTGATGACCGATCCGCTGCCGGTCAGCGCCTCGGTGCCGACCGCGACAGGTGCCACAAGCATGGTGTTCGAGCCGATAAAGGCGCGCGCGCCGATCGTCGTCCGGTGTTTCATCACCCCGTCATAGTTGCAGGTGATCGTGCCCGCGCCGATATTTGCGGCGGCCCCCACCTCGGCATCGCCGATATAGCTAAGGTGGTTGGCCTTGGCACCTTCGTGCAGATGCGCGTTCTTGACCTCGACAAAATTGCCGACGCGGACGTTGTCATCGAGCTCTGTTCCGGGGCGCAGGCGGGCATACGGCCCGACAATGGCCCCCTGGCTGACATGCGCGCCTTCAAGATGCGAGAAGGCCCGGATACGCGCCCCGGATTCCACGGTCACACCGGGGGCGAAGACCACATAGGGTTCGACCTCTGCGCCGTTGCCGATCACGGTGTCGAAGGCAAGGATGACCGTGTCGGGGGCCTGCATGACAACGCCGTCCTCGATCAGTTCCGCACGGCGGCGGGTCTGAAAAGCGGCCTCTGCGGCGGCAAGTTCGGGGCGTGAATTGATGCCCAGCGTTTCGCCTTCGTCGCAGGTCACGGCGGTGGCGTTCAGACCGCGTTCGCGGGCGATGGCAACAATATCGGTCAGGTAGTATTCGCCGCTCGCATTGTCATTGCCGACCGCGTCGATCAAGTCAAACAGCGTGTCCGCATCGGCGCAGACCACGCCGGAATTGCACAGGGTGATGGCCCGCTCTGCCTCGGACGCGTCCTTGAACTCGACGATGCGGGTCAGGCTGGCACCATCGGTCACAAGGCGGCCGTAGCGGCCCGGATCGTTTGCCTCAAAGCCCAGTACCACCACATCGGCACGGGCGCGGGCGTCCAGCATCTTCAGCAGCGTGTCTTCAGAAATGAAGGGCGTATCGCCATACAGAACGATCACGTCGCCGCTGAACCCCTCAAGCGCTGTGCGGGCCTGTGCCACCGCATGTGCGGTGCCCAATTGTTCGGTCTGGAGGACCACGCGCGCCTCGGGGTGATGATCCTGTGCGGCGGCGGTCACCGCATCCGCGCCGTGGCCTGCAACGATCACCGTATGCTCTGGGTCAAGGGCTGCCCCCGATTGCATGGCATGCGCCAGAAGCGGTGCGCCGGCCAGCTTGTGCAGCACCTTGGGCAGGTCGGATTGCATGCGGGTGCCTTTGCCCGCGGCGAGGATGACAAGTGCGATGCTCATGCGGTTTCTCTTTGTTATTTCCTGCGGCCCGTTTTATCGGTCTGGTGATGGACTGCAAGCAGCGTGGTATCACGTCTGATTGCGGGTTGTGACAGGTAAGTGGGCAAGGACAGGCAATGCGGACAGTGATTTTCGACCTTGATGGCACGTTGGCGGATACCAGCGCGGATCTGATCGCTTCGGCGAACCATTGCTTTCGGGCGATGGGGGCGGGCGATATGCTCGACCCGGTGGCAGATGCCGCGACGGCTTTTCACGGCGGCCGGGCGATGCTGGCGCTGGGGCTGACCCGGCTGGATAAACATTCGGATGCCGAGGTCGAGCACTGGTATCCGGAATTGCTGGCGGCCTATGGCGCGGCCATTGACGTTCATACGACGCTTTATCCCGGTGCGATGCAGGCCGTGGCGGCCCTGCGCAACGCCGGTGTGCGGGTGGGCATTTGCACCAACAAACCCGCCGGTCTGGCCGAGACCTTGCTGACCCGGCTGGGGGTGCGCGATGCCTTTGCCTCCATGATCGGGGCCGATACCTTGCCGGTACGCAAACCCGATGCTGCGCCCTATATTGCGGCGGTCGAGCGTGCAGGCGGGTCGGTGGCGCAAAGCTGCCTGATCGGTGACACCACGACAGACCGCGAAACAGCCCGCGCTGCCGGGGTGCCTTGCGTGCTGGTGACCTTCGGTCCCACGGGTGAGGATGTCGCCGCGCTGGAGCCGGAAGAACTGCTTGCGCATTATGACGATCTGCCCGCGCTTGTGGCGCGTTTGCTGCCGGCCGTGGCGGCGTAACCTGCCGTCTGACGTTATCCCCTGACCCGCGCGCGCATTCGGTGATTGACCATTGCGCGCGCTGACGAAAGATTGCGACATGAGCGAAATTTTCACCGGCAGCTTCACCCAGCAGGAACCGATCAGCGAAGAGGCCATCACCGCCGCGCTGGAAGTGCTGCGCAGCGGACGCCTGCATCGCTATAACGTGGCCGAGGGGGAGGCGGGCGAGACCGCTTTGCTGGAACAGGATTTCGCCCGCATGACAGGCGCGCGGTATTGTCTTGCCGTGGCCTCGGGCGGCTATGCACTGGCCACGGCGCTGCGGGCGGCAGGGGTGGGGCCGGGCGACCGGGTGCTGACAAATGCCTTTACCTTGGCACCCGTCCCGGGCGCGATTGCCAGCGTCGGCGCGCGGCCGGTTTTCGTCGGCGTGACCGAGGATCTGGTGATCGACCTGGAGGATCTGCGCACCAAGCTGGACCGCGCCGAAGTGCTGATGCTCAGCCATATGCGCGGCCATATCTGCGACATGGATGCGCTTATGGCGATCTGCAACGCGCAGGGTGTGACCGTGATCGAGGATTGCGCGCATACGATGGGCGCGGACTGGGCCGGCGTGCCGTCGGGTCGTCACGGTCTGATCGGTTGCTATTCCACGCAAACCTACAAGCATGTGAACTCGGGCGAGGGCGGCTTTCTGGTCTCCGACGATGCAGAGGTCATGGCGCGGGCGGTGATGTTGTCGGGGTCATACATGCTGTTTGACCGGCACCTCGCCGGACCGCCGCCAGAGGCATTTGCCCAGGCGAAATACGACACCCCGAATATATCTGGCCGGATGGACAACCTGCGCGCCGCGATCCTGCGGCCCCAACTGCGGCAGCTTGAGGCGCAGAAGGCGCGCTGGAACGCGCGCTATGCGGTGATCGAAGAGGGGCTGCGCAACACGCCCGGTTTGCGGCTGATCTCGCGGCCGGAGCAAGAGGGCTTCGTCGCGTCGTCCTTCCAGTTCCTGCTGCTCGACTGGCCCGCCGAACAGGTGACGGATGTCTTGCGGCGCTGCGCTGCGCGCGGTGTAGAGATGAAGTGGTTCGGCGCGCCGGAACCCGCAGGCTATACCTCGCGCTATGACAGTTGGCGCTACGCGGATGCGGAAGCCATGCCCGCCACGGACCGTGTTCTGGCGGGGATCGTGGATCTGCGTCTGCCCTTGACCTTCAGTCTTGACGATTGCGCGCTGATCGCCCGTATCATCCGGGCCGAGGTCGGCGCGGTCTGGCAGGCCGCGTGACACTCTGCGCCTCATGCGGCGCTTGTGCGGCACATCTCTCGCTGCTTTACTAAAGCGATGTTGAAGGAACTGGATCGGATTGACGTGGCCGTGAACGGCAAGACGCGCAGCATCGTCCTGGCGCAGGGCAATCTTGCGCGGATTGATGCGGCGCAACGGGTCGATCTGCTGGTGATATCGGCCTTTCCGGGGGATTACACGGCCACGCCGACCTCGATGATCGGACAGCTGGCGCGCAACGGCGTGTCCGTGGCAGAGCTTGCCAGCATGAAAGCGATGGATCTGCGCGCCGAAAGCGGCGCGTGGCTGTCGCGCCCGGTGGAGGCTGCGGGCTTTGACCGGCTGGTCTGTTTCGAGCCCCAAACCCTCGGCGCGCCGCCCATCGTGGTCGGAGAGTTGTTCCGCGCTCTGTTTCCGTTCCTCGAATCCTTGGGTAGCGACGAAAGCCGCGATCACTCTGTCGCGATGCCGCTGCTTGCCACGGGGGATGCGGGCTGGAGCGACAGTCAGATGATGGCACCGCTGCTGGAGGCCGCAACGCGCTGGCTGCAACTTGGGCTGCCGATCTCGACGCTGTATATCGTGGCGCATAACGCGCCAAAGGCAGCTGCTATGAAAGCGGCTTTTTCCGAGTTCAAGGAAGATGATCCGCCAGCCTCGGGGACGTTTGCGCCAGTCGCGTCGGAATTTGCGTTTGAAGACGATAACCTTAAGGAAGCCGACGTTCCGGTAAGCGGTCAGCAAGCCAGCTTCGACTCTGCCGTGTGGAGTTCGCATGGCCGCTCTCGCGGGTCAGTCAGCCTACAGTTCGCGTTGCTGGTGGCGCTCGCGCTGTCTGGCTTGTCATGGGTCCTGATCGGTGCCGATGCAGTTGACCTGCTGTCGTTGGGACTTCTCGGCGTGATGCTATTGGGTCTTTTGCCCGCATATCGACTGGAAGTCCGCAGGAAGCGCGTATTCGGACTTGGGCAATCAAGAACCAAAACCCTTCTATTCGCGCTGATGACGATTGCTCCTTTTTTCCTCGTCGCAGTGATCGACCTGCAATACCGGTCCGTCTGGCCGCCATCCTGGACTGCGATCGTGTCGGCGGCGATCGGCGTAGGATTGGTGGCGGGTCTCTATGTCTGGTGGATCAGAGACAGTCTTTCCAGGCTCGGTCTGGTGCGCTCGTTGAGCAGGCAATTCAACAAGTTGGATGCGCCTGAACTTGTCGGGTATGACAAAAAGATCTTTCTGAGTTATTCGTCAACGGACGCCGATGCGGCAAGACGGGTGCTTGATGGCTTCCGCGTGGCGTCGCCCGGCGTCATGGTTTTCGAGTTCCGTCGCGACATTCCCATCGGCGTCTCCTATCAAACCCGCATCGATGAGGCGCTTGCCGAAAGCGACAGGGTTCTGTGCTTGCTCAGCCCCGATTATATCCAATCGCCGGAATGTCAGGAGGAGTTGATGGTCGCCCGGCTGCGCAACAAGCGCGCCGGGTTCGAGTTCCTCTGGCCAGTTTACTGGCGCGAGGTGCATGGCGGGTTGACGGACTGGCTGATGATCCTGAACCTTGCGGATTGCCGGGAATCCTCGGTCGCGCAGTTGGACCGGACAGTCACGCGGCTCGCCTCTGAACTGCTAAAAAACTGACGACGTTACGCGCTGGCTGGCCGTGGTTTTCAGCCATATGAGGGCAGGATGCCAAACCAGCCCGGAACACCCGGCGGTGCGCGCGAGGTCTGCGCATGACAAGGCAGTTCGGGAAAAGGCACAGAACTGTTCTTTTCCTTTAGGCCCTTTCCGGATGCAGTTTGCCGAACCTACTGGCCCGGTTGATACAGCGGCACGGTAGAGATCGCCACTTTTGCCGACCCGTCGGTCAATTCTGCTGCGTGGGCGACGTAGATCAATGTGCGGTTCGCCTCGTCATAGATCCGCTTGACCCGCAGGCTTTTCAGGATGATCGAGCGCGAGGTGCGGAACACGTCTTCGCCGCTCTCGTCACGATCAATGTCGCCCAGTGTGATCGGCCCGGTCTGGCGACACGCGATAGAGGCGTTTGACGGATCCTCGAACCAATTGCCCTTTGACAGCCGATCGATCAGCCCACGGTCGAAATAAGCGATGTGACATGTCACGCCCTCGACTTTCGGGTCGGCAACGGCCTCGATGACGATGTCATTGCCAACCCAGTCGACGCCGATTTCGCCCACCTGCTCTGCTTGGGCAAGCAGCGGCAGACAGGACAACAGGACGACGGCAACGTGCCGGTGCCTCATCAAAAGGTCACCGTGCCATGATCGCCCATATCGGGTTTCTCGTCGCTCATATGCGCCTTCGCAATCTCGTACAGGAAGCCTGCCGCGCCATCCGTGGCCCAGACCTCTGCCGTGGTGGGGGTCATCTTTACCAGGCGCACTTTATCATCGTCGCGGCCTTCTTCAAACCATGCCGCGACAACCGCGTTCCATAGTTCGTCAAGCTTCTTGGCGTCATCCACAATTTCCAGATGACCAATCACGCTGGCGTAGATATTCGCCTTGGGGTCCGCCACCAGAAACGTTGCCGAGCTTCCACGCACGGCCGCGTCCGCCACGTCTGTACCATGGGCGGTGATGAACCAGACGGCGTTATTGTCGCTATCCGCCATGGGCGACATCGGAACCGCGCGCCCACCTTCAGCCGTCATCATGCCCGCCTGCACGTTTTCAAGGCGGGTCCAGAAGTCTTTTTTCAGGTTCTTTTCCATCTGTGCCATTGCTGCTTTCCTTTCGCTCTTCCTGCTTGGCTACTCAACGCGTGCGCAGCGTCGCGGTTCCCTGGGATCGACCGGAATGCTTGACCGGAAGCCTTGAGGCGCGTAGTATTTGAACAAGTGTTCAATAAATCGGGGGGAGGCGTCTGTGTACAACGCTGTCATGCAATACGACCTTGGTGAGGATGTGAACGCGCTGCGCGAGATGGTGCATCGCTGGGCGCAGGAGCGGGTCAAACCGATTGCGGCCGAGGTCGACAGCTCCAACACCTTCCCGTCAGATCTGTGGCGCGAGATGGGCGATCTGGGTCTTTTGGGGATTACCGTGCCAGAGGAATTCGGCGGGGCAGGCATGGGCTATCTCGCGCATGTCATTGCGGTCGAAGAGATCGCCCGTGCCTCTGCCAGCGTCAGCCTGTCCTACGGCGCGCATTCCAACCTTTGCGCCAATCAGATCAAGCTGAACGGAACGGATGAGCAGCGGCGCAAATATCTGCCCGGTCTGATCTCGGGCGAACATGTCGGCGCGCTGGCCATGTCAGAGGCAGGCGCCGGGTCCGATGTTGTCAGCATGAAGCTGCGGGCCGAAAAGAAGAATGACCGGTTCGTGCTGAATGGCAACAAATACTGGATCACCAATGGCCCGGATGCCGAGACGCTTGTCGTCTACGCAAAGACCGACCCCGATGCCGGGTCGAAAGGCATCACCGCCTTCCTGATCGAGAAATCCATGTCCGGGTTTTCGACCAGCCCGCATTTCGACAAGCTGGGGATGCGCGGGTCCAATACGGCAGAGCTGATCTTTGACGGCGTCGAAGTGCCGTTTGACAATATTCTGGGCGAAGAGGGGCGCGGCGTGCGGGTTCTCATGTCCGGGCTGGATTACGAGCGCGTTGTTCTGGCCGGCATCGGCACCGGCATCATGGCCGCCTGTCTGGACGAGATCATGCCCTATATGGCAGAGCGCAAGCAGTTCGGGCAGCCGATTGGCAGCTTCCAGCTGATGCAGGGCAAGATCGCGGATATGTACACGGCGATGAACTCTGCCCGCGCTTATGTCTACGAGGTCGCCAAGGCCTGCGACCGGGGCGATGTGACCCGGCAGGATGCGGCGGCCTGCTGTCTTTATGCGTCCGAGCAAGCGATGGTTCAGTCGCATCAGGCGGTTCAGGCCATGGGCGGCGCGGGCTTTCTGCAAGACGCGCCAGTTGCGCGGCTTTTCCGCGACGCCAAGCTGATGGAGATCGGGGCCGGCACGTCCGAGATCCGCCGCATGCTGGTGGGCCGCGAGATGATGGGAGCGATGGGATGACGGGTGTCATGAATTTCAGGACCGGTGCCCGGAATGCCGTCCGTCAATGCATGCCCCTGTCCGTAACGGAGACTGCACCATGAAGATTCAATCCCAGGCGATCCCGTCCTCGGACGCGTTCAAGGCCAACACCCAAGGCCATCTGGAGGCTTTGGGGGTTATTCGCGCGGCGGCGGAACAGGCCGCAGCCGGCGGGGGTGAAAAGGCGCGGGAAAGGCACCTGTCGCGGGGCAAGATGCTGCCGCGCGACCGGGTGGCGAACTTGCTCGATCCCGGCTCGCCGTTTCTGGAAATTGGCGCGACGGCGGCGCATGGGCTGTATGATGGCGTGGCCCCTGCGGCCAGCGTGATCGCGGGGATCGGCCGGGTCGAGGGGCGCGAGGTCATGGTGGTGTGCAACGATGCTACCGTGAAGGGCGGCACCTATTATCCGATGACCGTCAAGAAGCATCTGCGCGCGCAGGAGATCGCCGAGGAAAACCATCTGCCCTGCATTTATCTTGTCGATAGCGGGGGTGCGAACCTGCCCAATCAGGACGAGGTTTTTCCGGATCGCGACCATTTCGGGCGGATCTTCTACAATCAGGCCCGGATGAGTGCCAAGGGAATTGCGCAGATCGCCGTCGTCATGGGGTCTTGTACGGCGGGCGGCGCCTATGTGCCTGCCATGTCGGATGTGACGATCATCGTGCGTGAGCAAGGCACGATCTTTCTGGCGGGGCCGCCTTTGGTCAAGGCCGCGACCGGCGAGGTTGTCTCGGTCGAGGATCTGGGCGGGGGTGACGTGCACACGCGGCTGTCGGGTGTGGCGGATTACCTGGCCGAGGATGACGCGCATGCGCTGGCCTTGGCGCGTCGGGCCGTGCGCAGCCTTGCCGGGCCACAGGATCCACCGTTCTTTGCGCTGCCGGGCGGGGCCGATCCCGCCTATGATCCGGCAGAGGTGCTGGGCGTCGTGCCGGCGGACCTGCGCACGCCCTATGATATCCGCGAGGTGATCGCGCGTATCGTGGATGGGTCGTGGTTTGACGAGTTCAAGCCGCGCTTCGGCGAGACGCTGGTCTGCGGCTTTGCCGAAGTCATGGGCGTTCAGGTCGGCATCATCGCCAATAATGGCGTGTTGTTTTCCGAGGCCGCGCAGAAAGGGGCGCATTTCATAGAGCTGTGCTCGCAGCGTCGTATCCCGTTGGTCTTCTTGCAGAATATTACCGGATTCATGGTCGGTCGGAAATACGAGAATGAAGGTATCGCGCGGCATGGGGCAAAAATGGTGACGGCGGTGGCCTCGACAAGCGTGCCCAAGATCACGCTGTTGGTGGGCGGATCCTTTGGCGCGGGCAATTACGGCATGGCCGGGCGCGCCTATCAGCCGCGCTTCCTGTGGAGTTGGCCCAATAGCCGGATCTCGGTCATGGGCGGGGAACAGGCGGCTGGCGTTCTTGCCACGGTCAAACGCGACGGGATCGAGCGCAAAGGTGGAACGTGGTCTGCCGAGGAAGAGGCGGAATTCAAGCGCCCGACGATCGAGATGTTCGAGCGTCAGGCCCATCCGCTTTATGCGTCAGCGCGGTTGTGGGATGATGGCTGCATCGACCCGCGCAAGACGCGGGATGTGCTGGCGCTGTCCCTGTCGGCGGCGCTGAATGCACCGATTGAGGAGACGCGCTTTGGTGTGTTCCGGATGTGAGCGGTGGCACCCGTCGCCCCGGCACGGGCGCGCCCACCCGCCCACCCCGCGCCCGTGCCGGGGCTCTGCCCGGTCCGTTTGCGCCGATCCCGTTGGGCAGGATGTTGCGGGACCGTTCCTGGGGTGACGGTTGGGGGAACCTGTGTTCTGGCGGTATGAAAAGACAACTTGCGTGAAGCGCGCGGAGGAAATGCGATGTTCGACACGATCCTGATTGCCAACCGGGGCGAGATTGCTTGCCGGGTGATACGCTCGGCGCAAGCGATGGGGCTGCGCTGCGTGGCGGTGCATTCCGACGTGGATGCGGGCGCCGCGCATGTGGCTCTGGCGGATACAGCCGTCAGCCTGGGCGGGGCCGCACCTGCGGACAGTTATCTGCGCGGCGATGCGATCATTGCGGCGGCGGTGGCGACCGGCGCGCAGGCGATCCATCCGGGCTATGGCTTCCTGTCCGAGAACCCGGATTTCGTCGAGGCGGTAGAGGCGGCGGGGCTGGTCTTTATCGGACCATCGGCGCGGGCAATCCGGGCGATGGGGCTGAAGGATGCAGCCAAGGCATTGATGGAAAAGGCAGGCGTGCCGGTCGTGCCGGGCTATCACGGCGAGGATCAGGATCCCGCGCGTCTGGCGCAAGAGGCCGAGCGGATCGGCTATCCGGTGATGATCAAGGCGGTCGCCGGCGGCGGTGGCAAAGGCATGCGCCTTGTCGAGCGGCCCGAGGAATTCGCCGATGCCCTGGCCAGCGCGCAATCCGAAGCGCGCGGCGCGTTTGGCAATGACGCCGTGCTGGTGGAGAAATTCGTGCAGCAGCCCCGGCATATCGAGGTGCAGGTCTTTGGCGACGGAACCCGCGCGGTGCATCTGTTCGAGCGGGACTGTTCGTTGCAGCGCCGCCATCAGAAGGTGATCGAAGAGGCTCCGGCCCCCGGCATGACGTCCCAGATGCGGGCCGCAATGGGCGACGCGGCGGTGCGTGCAGCCGAGGCCATCGGCTATTCCGGGGCGGGCACGGTGGAGTTCATCGTGGACGGCTCGGACGGGCTTCGGCCTGATGGATTCTGGTTCATGGAGATGAACACGCGGCTTCAGGTCGAGCATCCGGTGACAGAGGCGATCACCGGCGTCGATCTTGTGGAATGGCAGATCCGTGTCGCCGCTGGCGAGCCATTGCCCGCCCGGCAAGAGGACTTGCAGATCGGCGGTCACGCCTTCGAGGCACGGCTTTATGCCGAGGATGTTCCCAAGGGCTTTCTGCCCGCGACGGGGCGATTGTCGCATCTGGAATTTCCCGAAGGCGTGCGTGCCGACAGCGGTGTGCGCGCGGGGGACGAGATCAGCCCCTGGTATGATCCGATGATCGCAAAGCTGATTGTGCATGGTCCGACACGGGACGTGGCACTGAAGCGTCTGGCGCGCGCGATTGAGACCTGCGAGGTCGCCGGGACAGTCACCAATCTCGCGTTTCTGGGGCGTCTGGCGCGTCATGCGGGATTTGTGGCCGGAGAGGTCGATACCGGGCTGATTGCGCGCGACATCGACGCGCTGACCGCCGTGCCCGAAGTGTCGGATGCCGTCGTGGCCGAAGCGGCGCTGGCCTTGCTTGGATTGCTGGGGCAGGGCGATGCCGTGCAGGGGGTGCATCTTTGGACGCCGGTCGGCCGCAAGATCGACGTGCAACAAGGCGAAACCGTGCATGCCGTGACGGTCGAGGTGCTGTCGCGTGACCAACGCAGGGTGACGGTGAACGGATCGCAAATCCTTGCCACGCGCGTTGACGGTCAGTGGCGTTTTAATGGTCAGGCCGCGCATGGCAGCGTCACCACGGGGCACGACGTCACCGTATTTGCCGAGTATGGTCAGAGGTTTACGATGGTAGATCCGCTGGAGCGGGCGCTGGATGCGTCTGGCGGCAGTGATCTGGTCGAGGCACCGATGCCCGGTCTCGTTCGTATGGTCACGGCCCGTGTCGGCGAGACCGTGTCCAGAGGTGACCGCCTTGCGGTACTGGAGGCAATGAAAATGGAACACGCCTTGCAGGCACCGCGCGACGGTATCGTTGCGGAAGTGTTGGTTGCCGAGGGGGATCAGGTCGCGGCAGGTGCTGCGGTGATCCGGCTTGAAGAGGAAACCGACGCGCCAGAAGTTTGACATTGCTTGCCGCAAGGTCGCGCGGGGCTGATTGCCACGATGCCAAACGCTGGCACCGGCAATGGTGTGACCGGACAAACGCGTGGTTTACGTCCGGGAAGGCGCGTTGGTCGGCCCCGCGGTAATCTGTGTGCTGCCAAAGAGATGCGCCCTCGACGCTGCGTGGCGATTTCGCGGTCTGGCTGACAATTTGCCGCAACCGATGTTGTCTGGCCGCGATTTCTTGCCCTAAGTCGATGAAATTCAAATTCGTTTCGGCACTGCGAATATATGTGCCCGCGGTTGACCCTGACCGGTGCCGGGGCTAGAACCTGCTCTAGCCCATACCGTCTTGAGAAGGCGCGCTGCGGCGCGACCTGAAAGGAGCCTGTCACATGGAAGAGATGCTGAGGGAGTACCTCCCCATTCTCGTTTTTATGGCCATAGCGATCGGACTTGGCCTTGTGCTCATTCTTGCTGCGGTTGTTCTGGCCGTGCGCAACCCGGACCCCGAAAAGGTGTCGGCGTATGAATGTGGCTTCAACGCCTTTGATGACGCGCGGATGAAATTCGATGTCCGATTCTATCTTGTGGCCATTCTGTTCATCATCTTCGATCTGGAAATAGCCTTTCTCTTTCCCTGGGCCGTGGCCTTCAAGGATGTGAGCATGACAGGCTTCTGGTCGATGATGGTGTTTCTGGGCGTCTTGACCATCGGCTTTGCCTATGAATGGAAAAAGGGAGCCCTGGAATGGGAGTGACCGACGACAAGCCGCTTGTCACGGAAGTGCAGGGCGACGGCAAACAGGCGGACCGCATCAAATCCGGACCCTCCGCGCTGGCCCCTTACGGCACCAATACCGCCGGTGGCGATAACGAGGTCGCGACCCAGACCCTGAACGCAGAGCTTCAGGACAAGGGGTTTCTGCTGACCTCGACCGAGGACATCATCAACTGGGCGCGTACCGGATCGCTGCACTGGATGACCTTCGGACTGGCGTGCTGCGCGGTCGAGATGATGCACACGGCGATGCCGCGCTACGACCTTGAGCGTTTTGGCACCGCGCCGCGGGCGTCTCCGCGCCAGTCGGACCTGATGATCGTTGCGGGTACGCTGACCAACAAGATGGCACCCGCGCTGCGCAAGGTTTACGACCAGATGCCGGAGCCGCGCTATGTGATCTCCATGGGGTCCTGCGCCAATGGCGGCGGCTATTATCACTACAGCTATTCCGTGGTGCGGGGCTGCGACCGGATCGTGCCGGTGGATGTCTATGTGCCCGGCTGCCCGCCAACCGCAGAGGCGCTGCTATATGGCGTGATGGCCTTGCAGAAAAAGATCCGCCGGACCGGGACGATCATGCGATGATTTCGACATCCGCATTCAGCGCCCGCTGCGGCAAATACCTTTCAGCACCGGAGGCATTCTGATGACCACCGCCCTGCAAGAGCTTGGCACCCATATCGAGATCAAGCGCCCCGATTGCGTGCTGTCCTGGGATGTGAGCTTTGATGAGTTGACCGTGGATGTGGCCCGCGCCAACATCCACGGCTTTGTCGAGTTTCTCAAAGCTGACCGGACGTGTCAGTTCTCGACCCTCGTTGATATCACCGCTGTTGATTATCCCGAGCGGGCGCAGCGATTTGACGTGGTTTATCACTTCCTGTCGATGTATCAGAACCACCGCATTCGTCTGCGCGTGGCCGTGCGCGATGACGAGATGGTGCCATCGATCACCGATGTGCATGCCTCTGCCAACTGGTTCGAACGCGAAGTGTTCGATATGTTCGGAATCCTCTTTACCGGCCACCCGGACCTGCGGCGCATCCTGACCGACTATGGGTTTCGGGGCTATCCGCTGCGCAAGGATTTCCCGACCACGGGCTATACCGAAGTGCGCTATGACGAGTCGAAAAAGCGCGTCGTCTACGAGCCGGTCAGCCTTGTGCAGGAATATCGTCAGTTTGATTTCATGTCCCCCTGGGAAGGTGCGCATTACATCCTGCCGGGCGATGAAAAGCAGGAAGAGACAAAGTAATGGGCGGTTTCTGGTGGCTTGTTCTGTCGGCGTTGACGGCCATTCCGATGGTCAAGCTGCTGCCGTTCTTCGGCATAAATAAATACTGGGCAGCGGCCTGTCTTGTCCCCCTTGGCACGATTGCGCTGCTGTGGTGGATGGGCGTGAAGCTGCAAGAGTTGGAGAAGCGTTGAGATGATCCCGTTTCTGACCGAGATGATGCATTTGATTGCGGCCGGCCTTGTCTTGGCCAGTGGTGCGATCGCCATGACCAAAATTTCGCAACGACAGGCCGCCAAGGCGCTTGTGATTGCACGGAGGACAGTTTGATGGACGGCTCCAAATTCGATGACGGCAGCACCGACGCGCAGTCGGGCGAGCAGAAGATCCGCAATTTCAACATCAACTTCGGGCCTCAACACCCGGCGGCGCATGGTGTTTTGCGGTTGGTGCTGGAGCTGGACGGCGAAATCGTCGAACGCTGCGACCCGCATATCGGCTTGCTGCACCGTGGCACGGAAAAACTGATGGAAAGCAGGACCTACCTGCAAAACCTGCCCTATTTCGACCGGCTGGATTACGTCGCGCCGATGAATCAGGAACATGCATGGTGTCTGGCAATTGAAAAGTTGACCGGCGTCGAGGTTCCGCGCCGCGCCAGCCTGATCCGGGTGCTTTATTCCGAGATCGGGCGCATTCTCAGCCATCTGCTGAACGTGACGACGCAGGCGATGGATGTGGGCGCGCTGACGCCGCCGCTTTGGGGGTTTGAAGAGCGCGAAAAGCTGATGGTGTTCTATGAACGGGCCTGCGGGGCGCGCTTGCACGCGGCTTATTTCCGTCCCGGCGGCGTGCATCAGGATCTGCCGCCGCAACTGCTGGCAGATATTGACGAATGGGCCGATGAGTTTCCGAACGTTCTGGACGACATTGACGAGCTGCTGACCGAGAACCGGGTTTTCAAACAGCGTAACGCCGATATCGGCATCATTTCCGAGCAGGACATTCTTGATTGGGGGTTCTCGGGCGTCATGGTGCGCGGGTCGGGCTTTGCCTGGGATCTGCGCCGTGCCCAGCCCTATGAATGTTATGACGAATTCGACTTCCAGATCCCTGTTGGCAAGAATGGCGACTGCTTTGACCGTTATCTGGTGCGGATGGAAGAAATGCGCCAATCGCTGCGCATTATCAAACAGGCGATCGCAAAACTGCAAGCGCCCGAAGGGCAGGGCGACATTCTGGCCCGCGGGAAGATCACCCCGCCCAAGCGCGGCGAGATGAAGACCTCGATGGAGGCGCTGATTCATCACTTCAAACTGTATACAGAGGGCTTTCACGTCCCCGCAGGCGAGGTCTACGCCGCCGTCGAAGCGCCCAAGGGCGAGTTTGGCGTGTATCTGGTGTCCGATGGCAGCAACAAACCCTATCGCTCCAAGATCCGTGCTCCGGGCTTTCTGCATTTGCAGGCGATGGATTATGTGGCCAGCGGTCACCAACTGGCCGATGTGGCTGCGATCATCGGCACGATGGACGTGGTCTTCGGCGAGATTGATCGATGAAGGAATGACGATGACGCGACCGACGATCCTTTTGACCATTGCGGCGCTTGGCCTGACCGGCTGTCTTGCCCTGCCACCCGACGGTGTGTCGGCGGAACAGATTGCCGCCTATGACGCGGCTGTGGCTTCTATCGGCTGCGATATGGTGGCCGAAAGCGACTATCTGCCGGTGGAACTTCAGACCGGCTTGACGCGTGAGCAGGTGATTCAGGTCACCGAATACAAGTTGGCGCGCGAAGAGGCGGTAAAACTGTCGGATGGCGGCGTGCGGCTGACCACGGGGGCCTGCGCGGCATGATCCGCATCGGCTGTATACTGGCCCTGTGTGCCGCGCCCGCGCTTGCCGCCGAGACCGGCAAAGGCGATTTTGTCTACGTTTCGGATTTGGCCGCGCAGGGCTTTACGCCCTTTGCCACAAGCAGCACCGGGGGCGCGACCTTCGGAATGCAGAACGGCGCGGATCTCTACCTGTGCTTTATCGCTGACAACATGACCGACTCTGCCATTCGCCAGCAAGCGCTGGTGGCCGAGCTGAACGGAGAAAACCCCGACCGGACTGTGCCAAACATTCCCGTCGCCTGCGTGCTGACGCAATAGGAACGACCATGCTGAGACGCCTGTATCACGACCAACCGCAAAGTTTCGCCTTCACAGATGCAAATCTGGCCTGGGCCGAAGCCCAGATCACCAAATACCCCGAAGGCCGACAGGCCAGCGCGGTCATCGCGCTTCTGTGGCGCGCCCAGGAACAAGAAGGTTGGCTGACCCGCCCTGCAATCGAGGCTGTCGCCGAGATGCTGGGCATGGCCTATATGCGGGTCATGGAAGTGGCGTCCTTCTACTTCATGTTCCAGCTGCAACCTGTTGGAACTGTGGCGCATATTCAGATTTGCGGGACTACGTCCTGCATGATTTGCGGGGCCGAGGATCTGATGGCGGTGTGCCGCGAAAAGATCGCCGACAAGCCGCATGAACTGTCGGCTGACGGCAAGTTCAGCTGGGAAGAGGTCGAATGCGCCGGGGCATGTGCCAACGCGCCGATGGCGCAGATCGGCAAGGATTACTTTGAGGACCTGACGACGGAACGTCTGGCTGAAATTCTGGACGAACTGGCCGCGGGCAAGGTGCCGGTGCCGGGACCGCAGAATGGCCGTTTCGCATCAGAACCGAAATCGGGGCTGACCAGCCTGAAGGAATATGACAGCGGCCATACCAAATATAACGCGAGCGCCCAGCTCGCGACGGATATCGGCGATACGATCAAACGCATCGACGGTACCGAAGTGCCCTTGCTGGCACCCTGGCAGAACAAGGTGGATAGACCGGTCCCGGAGTCGGCTGGCCCTGCCAAGCAACCGAAACCCGGCGCGGATGAGACGATCGACGAGACGGGAATAGACAAGCGCGAGGCCGAAGCAAAGACCGTGGCCAAGCCCGTTGCCACTGCAAAGGCGGCGGACACGACCAAGACAAGACCCGCCGCAGAAAAAGGAACGGCGGATACGGCCGGACACCCCGAGAAATCTGACACATCCGGCAAAGCGGACGCGTCCGGAACAGCCGACAGCAGTGATGCGCCAGCCAAGAAAGCGCCATCTGGCGAGGCTGCGGCGAGCGCGGATACGTCTGCCACCGCAGGCTCCCGACCGGAAGCGTTGGAGGGGCCGCGTGACGGCAAGGCCGACGACCTCAAGCAGATCAAGGGCATCGGTCCAAAGCTTGAAGAAATGTGCAATTCGCTCGGATTTTATCATTTTGACCAGATCGCAAACTGGTCCGAGGCGGAAATCGCCTGGGTCGATGAGAACCTCGAAGGCTTCAAAGGGCGTGTGACCCGTGACGAATGGGTGTCGCAGGCAAGAACCCTGGCCGAGGGGGGAGAGACGGAATTTTCGGCGCGTGTTAAGAAAGGTGGCAAAGACGAAACGTAACCACCGCATAAGATTTTTCAGGGAGAGTCACGATGACCCAATCCGGTTCAGGATATAGCTGTCAGACCAAATGTTGGGGCTTGGCCGCGGCACTTGGTGTTGTCACACTGATACTGGCGCTCAGCGTCAGGGGATACGGGTGGGGCACATCGATTTTCCTTGGGGTGCTTGTGGTGGCTTTGCTGGGGCTTCTGCTGACTTGGTTGATGTGCTCGGACGTTCCCAAGCTGGGGCAGAGCATGCGTGCCAAAGGCATATCAAATGGGCCGGGAACTGCTGGTGCCGGTAGCGGTTCCGACAGTCCTATGTCCGTGGCGGGCGTGACCGGAACGGAAGCTGCACGCCCGGCGGCCAAGTCGTCGACACCCAATGCCGAAGCGTCCAAGACGGCTGAACCAGCGCCAGCTGAAAAGAAGGTGGTAGGCCAAACTGCCACCGATGGGGCAAGCGAAGCCAGCGCCGGGACCACGCCGACGGAGGCAGCGACAGCAGATAAACCGCAGGCCAAAGCGAAAGACGATGCCGCAGCCAAAGCCGAGAACGCGGATGTCGCGACGCCGAAGACAGCCGCCGGTGATAAGACGGCGAACGGGTCCGTTGTGAAACCCTCTGCTGTCCTTTCGGGTGAGGCGGAGCTGTCCAGCCGCAAGGGCAGCTGGAAATATGAGGCCGCCAAGCCGGATGACGCAAGCAACCCGGCCAAGGCTGAGCCGACATCGGCCGATAGCGGTGGTGATCATGACGGCGATGACGCGCTTGAAGGCTCCAAGCCCGAGACGCTGACAAAGGCGCGCGATGGCGGTGCTGATAACCTGAAGGAAATCAAGGGCGTGGGGCCAAAGCTGGAAACCCTGCTGAATGAAATGGGCTTTTACCACTTCGATCAGGTCGCCAATTGGACGGCGGACGAGGTGGCGTGGGTGGATGCCAACCTGTCAGGCTTCAAGGGGCGTGTCAGCCGAGACGATTGGGTCGAACAGGCCAAAATCCTCGCTGCCGGCGGGGACACCGAATTTTCCAAACGCGTCGACAAGGGCGACGTGTACTGACGGATACTGAATACTATGGGACGTGACCAAGATCAGCAAACGGCGCGGCAGGGACGGTTTGTCGCCCTTGTCATTGCTGGCTCTATGCTGTTTTGGATTGCGGCCCAATGGGTGGGACCGATGTTGGGTTTGCCGGGACGGTATGCCCTGCTCATAGATCTCGCTGTACTGGCCGCGCTCTTCTGGGCGATGGTCGTGACATACCAGATCTGGCGGAAACGCCGGGACAATGAAGGATAGGCACGCGATGCTGCAGGATCAGGACCGGATCTTCACCAATCTCTACGGGATGCATGACCGTACGCTGAAGGGCGCGCAGGCGCGGGGCCATTGGGATGGCACCGCTGACATCATCAAGAAGGGTGCGCCCTGGATCGTCGACACGATGAAGGCTTCTGGCCTGCGTGGTCGTGGCGGTGCGGGCTTTCCCACCGGATTGAAATGGTCCTTCATGCCCAAGGAAAGCGACGGGCGGCCGTCCTATCTGGTGGTGAATGCCGACGAATCAGAGCCCGGCACCTGCAAGGACCGCGAGATCATGCGCCACGATCCGCATACGCTGATCGAGGGCTGCCTGATCGCCTCTTTCGCGATGCAGGCGCATGCGTGCTATATCTACATTCGCGGCGAATATATCCGCGAGAAAGAGGCGCTTCAGGCCGCGATTGACGAGGCTTATGACGCCGGGCTGGTCGGCAAGAACGCGGCCGGGTCGGGCTGGGATTTCGACATCTACGTCGCGCATGGCGCGGGGGCCTATATCTGTGGCGAGGAAACGGCCCTGCTGGAAAGCCTTGAAGGCAAGAAAGGCATGCCGCGCATGAAGCCGCCTTTCCCGGCGGGGGCGGGTCTGTATGGCTGCCCGACGACGGTGAACAACGTCGAATCCATCGCGGTTGTGCCGACGATCCTGCGGCGCGGTGCGGAATGGTTCGCGGGCTTTGGCCGTCCGAACAATGCGGGGACAAAGCTGTTTGCGATCTCCGGCCACGTCAACAACCCCTGCGTCGTCGAAGAGGCGATGTCGATTACCTTCGAGGAACTGATCGAGACGCATTGCGGCGGCATCCGGGGCGGTTGGGACAACCTAAAGGCGGTCATTCCCGGCGGGTCGTCCGTGCCCTGTGTGCGCGGCGAAAAGATGAAAGACGCCATCATGGATTTCGATTACCTGCGCGGCGAGCTTGGCTCTGGCCTGGGCACGGCGGCGGTGATCGTGATGGACAAGGACACCGACATCATCAAGGCGATCTGGCGTCTGGCGAAATTCTACAAGCACGAAAGCTGTGGTCAGTGCACGCCTTGCCGCGAAGGCACGGGCTGGATGATGCGCGTCATGGAACGTCTGGTACGCGGCGAGGCGGAGGTCGAGGAAATCGACATGCTGTTCGACGTCACCAAACAGGTCGAAGGCCACACGATCTGCGCCCTCGGCGACGCGGCGGCCTGGCCCATTCAGGGCCTGATCCGCAACTTCCGCGACGAGATCGAGGACCGGATCAAGGCCAAGCGCACAGGCCGCGTCAGCGCCGTGGCGGCGGAGTAGGCCAATGCGGACGATTCTGATCCTGACCTGTGTCGCGCTGACCTTGGGCGGATGTTCCAAGCTGCGCTCGAACCAAAGCGTGATCGACGGCCAGTATTTCTCGGGCAAGGCACGCGGTTCGGGCGATGACAAGCACGACTTCACGGCGACGGCGCGTCCGGTTTCCAGCGGGCTGGACGCGGCGCGCGAAGCCGGGCGTCATCAGGGGACGAAATACTGTATCCGGTATTACGGCACGTCCAATATCGACTGGACGATCGGCCCGGATACCCCGGCCGATCAGCTACGCGTATCCGACGATACGCTGACCTTTGTCGGACGTTGTGTTGAATGATAAAAGGGTTTGCCATATCAGGTGGTTGCGGGGCCTGTTATTGTATAACAGGCAGCTGTGACCCCATGTCGCCAAGTGGTGGAGTCCGCGTTTCGCGCGGGTTTGCCGGGACATGGAAAGGAATAATGATATGGCACTGAAATTGCCCCTGATCCTCGCGCTTCTGACAGCGGGAACAGCCGCTGCGGCCCAGCCGCCGCTGAGCTCGGTGAAATTTGTGAATGACGGGTTGCGCAACATTGCGATCGCGGATGAGATCCGCAGCAATTGCGGATCCATCGGGGCCCGGATGATTGCGGCGCTGCAATTCATCAACAAGCTGGAAAGCCATGCGCAGGCGCAGGGCTATAGCAAGGACGAGATCGAGGACTTCGTGAAAAGCAAGGCGGATCGCAAACGTCTTGAGGCCGAGGCGAAGGCCTTTCTGGTGGCGAACGGGGCCACGAACGAGAGCGGATATTGCGCGCTGGGGCGCAAGGAAATCGCAAGGAACAGCCAGGTTGGCGCCTTGCTCAGAGCAAAGTGAGACCGATGTCGGACCTACGCAAGATCATCATCGACGAGCAGGAAGTTGAAGTGGACGGGGCAATGACCCTGATCCAGGCGTGTGAGCAGGTAGGCGTGGAAATCCCGCGCTTCTGCTATCATGAGCGTCTGTCGATCGCGGGCAACTGCCGGATGTGCCTTGTCGAGGTTGTCGGCGGCCCGCCCAAGCCTGCCGCGTCCTGCGCGATGCAGGTCCGCGATCTGCGCCCCGGCAAAGATGGCGCGCCGCCGGTGGTCAAGACCAACTCTCCGATGGTCAAGAAGGCCCGCGAAGGGGTGATGGAGTTCCTGCTTATCAACCACCCGCTCGACTGCCCGATCTGCGATCAGGGCGGCGAATGCGACCTTCAGGATCAGGCAATGGCCTACGGCGTCGATTTCAGCCGCTTCCGCGAACCAAAGCGCGCCGTGGACGATCTGAACCTCGGCCCGCTGGTCGAAACGCATATGACACGCTGCATTTCCTGCACCCGCTGCGTGCGCTTCACGACAGAGGTCGCGGGCATCACCCAGATGGGCCAGACTGGCCGGGGCGAAGACAGCGAGATCACGTCCTATCTGGGCGAGACGCTGGATTCGAACCTGCAAGGCAACATCATTGATCTCTGCCCGGTGGGCGCGCTGGTGTCGAAACCCTATGCGTTCACCGCCCGGCCTTGGGAATTGACCAAGACCGAGACAATCGACGTGATGGATGCGCTCGGGTCGAACATCCGCGTCGATACCAAGGGGCGCGAAGTCATGCGCATCCTGCCGCGCAACCATGACGGCGTGAACGAGGAATGGATTTCCGACAAAACGCGCTTTGTCTGGGACGGGTTGCGGCGTCAGCGTCTGGACAAGCCCTATATCCGCGTGGACGGCAAGCTGAAGCCCGCGACATGGCCAGAGGCGCTGTCGGCGGCGGCAGAGGCGATGAAAGACAAGAAGGTTGCCGGGTTGATCGGCGATCTGGCCCCGGTTGAGGCGACCTTTGCCTTGAAGCAACTGATCGAAGGGCTGGGTGGCAGAGTTGAATGCCGGACGGATGGCGCAAAGCTGCCCGCCGACAACCGCTCTGCCTATGTCGGAACGGCCGCGATTGAAGACATCGACAGCGCCGATGCGATCATGCTGATCGGCACCAATCCGGAGATCGAGGCACCGGTGCTGAACGCGCGCATTCGCATGGCATGGCTGCGCGGCGCGAAGGTTGGCGTTGTCGGCCCGAAGCTGGATCTCTCCTACGAATACTGGCATGCGGGCGATGATCGCGCGGCGCTTGAGAAAATGACAAAGGACCATGACGGTGACGCGAAGGACAAGAACACTCTCGTGATTGTCGGGCAGGGTGCCTTGCAGGAAGCTGACGGTGCCGCGGTTCTGGCGCAGGCGATGAAATTCGCTGATGTCACCGGATCTGGCTTCCTGATCCTGCACACGGCGGCTGGTCGTGTCGGCGCGCTGGATGTGGGGGCCGTGACCGAAGGCGGCATGGATGCACTGAAAGACGCCGACGTGGTCTATAACCTTGGCGCGGATGAGGTCGACATCGCCCCCGGTGCCTTCGTGATATATCAGGGCAGCCATGGCGACCGCGGCGCGCACCGGGCCGACATCATCCTGCCGGGGGCCGCCTATACCGAGGAAAGCGGGGTGTTCGTGAACACCGAAGGCCGCCCGCAACTGGCGCTTCGGGCCGGGTTTGCCCCTGGCGAAGCCAAGGAGAACTGGGCCATTCTGCGGGCGCTGTCAGCGGAACTGGGCGCAAAGCTGCCCTTCGACAGTCTGGCGCAACTGCGCAACGCGCTGGTCGAGGCGGTGCCGCATCTGGCAGAGATTGACTCGGTGCCTGAAAACGCATGGACCCCGCTGGCGTTGGGCGAGTTGGGCGAGGCCTCGTTCCGCCACGCGCTTGGTGATTTCTACCTGACCAACCCGATTGCACGATCCAGCCAGTTGATGGCCGAACTGTCGGCGAATGCGGCGGCGCGTGCGAAGAAACCGATGGCGGCGGAATGAGCCGTCGCCGCTTGATACCCTTTTGCGCGCTGACGCTGGCCGGGACCGTCTCGGCCTGCGCCGCCACGGATACGGCCGATCTGGCCGAGCCTGCGGTCGCGCCTGAATATGTGGGAATTAAGACCGAGGCACTGGATGATGATCTGGTGAATGTATTTGTCGCGCTGAAGGGCGGGCAGGGGACGAAAGACGTCGAGCGTTATGCCGAATGCGCCGTGTCGCGCTACACCCTTGACCGGGACTACAGTTTTGCGCGTCATTTGCGCACGAATGTGACAGAAGAGGGTGGCCTCTGGCGGGGAGATGCGGTTTACACCATCTCGCCAACGCTGCCGCGCGGGCTGATGACGATCGACGCCGAAGTCGTCGCCGAAGCCTGCGCTCAGAACGGAATACCGATGGTGTGAGGACCTGATGGCTGAATTCTTTTCCACCCCGCTGGGGATCCTGCTGATCGTCGCCGCGCAATGCCTGGCGATGACCGGTTTCGTGATGATTTCGCTGCTGTTTCTCGTTTATGGCGACCGAAAAATCTGGGCTGCGGTTCAGATGCGTCGGGGTCCAAACGTGGTCGGTACATTCGGCATTCTGCAATCGGTCGCCGACGCGCTGAAATACGTTCTCAAGGAAGTTGTCGTGCCAGCGGGTGCCGACAAGACGGTGTTCATCCTGGCACCGATGACCAGTTTCGTGCTGGCAATCATCGCCTGGGCGGTAATCCCGTTCAATGACAGCTGGGTGTTGTCCGATATCAATGTGGCGATTCTCTACGTCTTTGCCGTCTCCTCGCTGGAGGTTTACGGCGTGATCATGGGCGGCTGGGCCTCGAACTCCAAATACCCGTTCCTGGGCTCCTTGCGGTCGGCCGCGCAGATGATCTCCTACGAGGTGTCGCTGGGCCTGATTATCATCGGCATCGTGATTTCCACCGGGTCGCTGAACTTCGGCGATATTGTCCGGGCACAGGATGGCGATTTCGGTCTGTTCAACTGGTACTGGATCCCGCATTTCCCGATGGTGTTCCTGTTCTTCATCTCGGCGTTGGCGGAAACCAACCGCCCGCCTTTCGACCTGCCAGAGGCTGAATCGGAACTGGTTGCGGGCTACCAGGTGGAATACTCCGCGACGCCGTTCCTGCTGTTCATGGCCGGTGAATATATCGCCATTTTCCTGATGTGTGCGCTGACCTCGCTGCTGTTCTTCGGCGGCTGGCTGTCGCCCATTCCGGGCTTGCCGGACGGGGCGCTGTGGATGGTCGGCAAGATGGCGTTTTTCTTCTTCCTCTTCGCGATGGTCAAGGCGATCACCCCGCGCTACCGCTATGACCAGCTGATGCGTCTTGGCTGGAAAGTGTTCCTGCCGTTCAGCCTGTTCTGGGTGGTCTTCGTGTCCTTCGCCACAAAGTTTGACTGGTTCTGGGGCATCTTCGCCCGCTGGTCGACAGGAGCTTGAGATGAACACGCTGGCAAACTGTTATAAAGCTGACCCAGAGGTGGTGCTATGACCCAGATCGACTACACACGGGCCGCGAAATACTTCCTTCTTTGGGATTTCGTGATCGGCATGAAGCTGGGGCTGAGGTATTTCTTTGCGCCGAAAGCGACATTGAATTACCCGCATGAAAAGGGCCCGCTCAGCCCGCGTTTCCGTGGCGAACACGCGCTGCGCCGCTATCCCAACGGTGAGGAGCGTTGCATCGCCTGCAAACTCTGCGAGGCGGTTTGCCCGGCGCAAGCCATCACCATTGACGCGGAACCCCGTGACGACGGCAGCCGCCGCACGACACGTTACGACATCGACATGACCAAATGCATCTATTGCGGTTTCTGCCAGGAGGCCTGCCCGGTGGATGCGATTGTCGAAGGCCCGAATTTTGAATTCTCGACGGAAACCCGCGAAGAACTGTTCTATGAAAAGGACAAGCTGCTTGCGAATGGTGACCGTTGGGAGGCAGAGATTGCCCGCAATCTCGAACTGGACGCGCCCTACCGCTAACGCCTGGAGAAACGACATGGGTGCCTGGGGCATCGGAATATTTGACAATGACGACGCGGCGGACTTCCTGGGGGAGTACGAGGCCGGGGGCGTCGGTGCCGTGATCGAGGCGTTTGAAGACGTGATCGCGTCTGCCTCGGCGGGCTATGTCGATGGTGATGTCGGAGCCATCGGTCTGGCAGCGGCCGAGATTGTCAGCGCCAGTCTTGGACGGCCCTCGGACGATCTGGATGAGGATGAGCGTAAGGTGATCCGCCTGCACGAAGCGGATGTGGCGGGGTCGGCGGATGCGCGTGGTCTGGCACCCCGCACGGTTGATATTGTCGTGACGGATGACGGCACGTCAGAGTTTTACGATATGTGGTCGGAGTCGGATTCGCTGGCCGAATGGCTTGGCGTTGTAAACGGGCTCAGGGAACGGTTGACTGGAGGCGCGCTATGACGGATGCAAAGACCCCTTTCGAACTGATGATGGCCCAGGCGCAGGAAATGGCCAAGGCCTTCAATCCGGCGATGGAGACGTTCAACCCCAAAGGCTTCGAGAAACTTTGGCCGACCATGCCCAAGGACAGCATGGAAATGTGGTTCGGGCGCGGGCTTAGCAAGGAAGGGCTGGACGCCAAGACGCGGCTTTTGTTGACGCTGGCGGGACTGACCATGCAGGGCGCACAGGCAGAAACCCCATTGCGCATGACCGTCCGACACGCCATGGAGGCCGGCGCAACCAATGACGAGATTGCCGAGACCATCGCCCAGATGTCGATGTTCGCGGGCATTCCGGCCATGACCCGCGCGATGGAACTTGCGCGCGCGGTGATGGAAGATAACAAGGATAACGAAACATGATGGTGTTCGCTTTCTATCTGTTCGCACTGTGCACGATCACCGGTGGCCTGTTCACCGTTGTCAGCCGAAACCCGGTGCATTCTGTGCTATGGCTTATCCTGGCTTTCCTCAGCTCGGCCGGGCTTTTCGTTTTGCTCGGGGCAGAGTTTGTCGCGATGCTGTTGGTCATCGTCTATGTCGGCGCGGTTGCGGTGCTTTTCCTCTTCGTCGTGATGATGCTGGATGTGGATTTCGCCGAACTTCGGGCCGAAATGGCGGGCTACATGCCGCTGGCCTTGCTGTTCGGGGTGATCATCCTGATGCAGCTTGGCATGGCGCTTGGCGTCTGGCAGACCTCCGAGGCTGCCGAGGGCATGCGTGCGGCAGTGATGCCCGACGGGCGTCACAACACCGAAGCTTTGGGCCTGCTTCTCTACGACCGGTATTTCCTGTTGTTCCAGCTTGCGGGGTTGATCCTGCTGGTCGCCATGATCGGTGCCATCGTGCTGACCCTGCGCCACCGCAAGGATGTAAAGCGCCAGGATATCGTCGCGCAGATGATGCGTGATCCGGCCAAAGCGATGGAATTGCGTGACGTGAAACCGGGGCAGGGGCTGTGATCTTGCGATTGCGTCCGGTCCGGAAACGAAGGGACATCTAATGTCGACAAATACAATAATCATTGTGGTGGTCGTTCTGATCATCGTGTTGGGCGGCTACTCCTTTCTCGGCTGACCACCGGGCGCCGAAACGACCCGGAAATCCGGGCAAGACTTCTTGAGGGACAAGATGATCGGACTTGAACATTACCTGACGGTTGCGGCGACGCTGTTTGTCATCGGCATCTTCGGGCTTTTCCTGAACCGCAAGAACGTGATCATCCTGCTGATGAGCATCGAACTGATGCTCTTGGCGGTGAACATCAACCTTGTGGCCTTCTCGTCCTTTCTGGGCGATCTGGTGGGACAGGTCTTCACGCTGTTCGTCCTGACCGTCGCCGCAGCGGAGGCGGCCATCGGCCTTGCCATCCTCGTCTGCTTCTTCCGGAACCGCGGCACCATCGCCGTGGAAGACGTCAACGTCATGAAAGGCTGACCGATATGGAAACGATCATCCTCTTCGCGCCGCTTGTCGGTGCCCTGATCGCGGGTTTTGGCTGGCGTCTGATCGGCGAGCGTGGAGCCATGTGGATCACCACCGGCCTGCTGTTCGTGGCCTGTTTCTTCTCGTGGATCGTCTTTCTGACCCATGGCCCGGAAACGCAGCATATCCAGATCCTGCGCTGGGTCGAATCCGGGTCGCTGTCGACGGATTGGTCGATCCGTCTGGATCGTCTGACCTCGATCATGCTGATCGTTGTGACAACCGTTTCCGCGCTCGTCCATCTCTACAGCTTTGGCTACATGGATCATGATCCGCAATGGAAGAAGGGCGAGGTCTACAAGCCGCGTTTCTTCGCCTACCTGTCCTTCTTTACCTTTGCCATGTTGGCGCTGGTCACGTCCGATAACCTTGTACAGATGTTCTTTGGCTGGGAAGGCGTCGGTGTCGCCTCATACTTGCTGATCGGTTTCTACTACCGCAAGCCAAGCGCCAATGCCGCCGCGATCAAGGCTTTCGTGGTCAACCGGGTCGGTGATTTCGGCTTTTTGCTGGGGATCTTGGGGCTGTTTTACCTGACGGACTCGATCAGGCTTGACGACGTGTTTGCCGCCTCCGCTGGTCTGGCCGATACGCAACTGACCTTTCTGTGGACCGAGTGGAACGCGGCAAACCTGATTGCCTTCCTGCTCTTCGTCGGCGCGATGGGGAAATCGGCGCAGTTGTTCCTGCACACATGGCTTCCCGACGCGATGGAGGGTCCGACGCCGGTGTCGGCGCTGATCCACGCCGCGACGATGGTCACGGCCGGTGTCTTCCTTGTCTCTCGCATGTCGCCCTTGATGGAATACGCGCCTGAAACCTTGAGCTTCATCACCTTCATGGGGGCGTCTACCGCCTTTGTCGCGGCGACGATCGGTCTGGTGCAGAACGACATCAAGCGTGTGATCGCCTATTCGACAATGTCGCAGCTTGGCTATATGTTCGTGGCGGCCGGTGTTGGCGTCTATTCGGTGGCGATGTTCCACCTGCTGACCCATGCCTTCTTCAAGGCGATGCTGTTTCTGGGGGCCGGTTCGGTGATCCATGCGATGCATCACGAGCAGGACATGCGGAACTATGGCAACCTGCGCAAGAAGATCCCCTATACGTTCGGGGCGATGCTGATCGGCACGCTGGCCATCACCGGCGTCGGCATTCCGCTGACCCATATCGGCTTTGCCGGCTTCCTGTCCAAGGACGCCGTGATCGAAAGCGCCTGGGCCGGTACGCAGGGCGGCTATGCCTTCTGGATGCTGGTGGTCGCGGCACTTTTCACCAGCTTCTACAGCTGGCGGCTGATGTTCCTGACCTTTTACGGAAAGGCGCGCGGCGACCGTCATACGCATGAACATGCGCATGAGTCGCCCAAGGTGATGCTGATTCCGCTGGGTGTGCTGGCGGTTGGTTCGGTGCTTGCCGGGATGGTCTGGTATAACAGCTTCTTCGGCGACCATAATTCGGTTAACCGTTTCTTCGGCGTCCCGGCTCATGCCGAGGCGACCGAAGACCATGCCGCCGATGCCGGTGCTGACGCGCCTGCTGCCGAGGCGGGCCAAGCTGAAACCGCCGCCGCCGATCAAGAGGTGGCCGCCGACACCGGAGATGGTGAAGCCGCCGCCGATGGCGAAACGCTTGCAGCGGATGCTGCCCAAGGGGGTGCCGTGGCTGATGAAGCGCATGGTGAGGCAGATGCGGGTCACGCGCCGGTTGTTTCCGGAATGGCACCGCAGGGTGCGATCTTCACCGGGCCGGACAACCACGTCATGGACGATGCGCATCACGCGCCTGTCTGGGTCAAGGTCAGCCCGTTCATCGCCATGCTGATCGGCTTTGTCGTGGCCTACTGGTTCTACATCGTGAACCCCGCAATGCCGCGCAAGCTGGCAGAGCAGCAACGTCCGCTCTACCTGTTCCTGCTGAACAAGTGGTATTTCGACGAGCTTTATGACGTGATCTTCATCCGCTCTGCAAAATCGCTTGGCCGTCTTTTGTGGAAGGGCGGTGACGGCAAGGCCATCGACGGATCGCTGAATGGCGTGGCGATGGGTATCGTGCCCTTCTTCACCCGGCTCGCGGGGCGCGCCCAGTCCGGCTACATCTTTACCTATGCCTTCGCCATGGTGATCGGGGTTGCGATCTTCATCACCTGGATGACGCTCAGCGGAGGAGCGCACTGATGGACAACCTTCTTTCGATTGTCACCTTCCTGCCCGCGCTGGCAGCGCTGATCCTCGCCGTGTTCCTGCGCGGCGGAGACGAGGCGGCGGATCGCAATGCCAAATGGCTGGCGCTGTTTGCGACCGGGGCGACCTTCCTGATTTCGCTGTTCATCCTGTTCCAGTTCAACCCCGCCGATACCGGCTTTCAGATGGTGGAAGAGGGTGCCTGGCTGCTTGGGCTGAAATACAAGATGGGCGTGGACGGGATTTCCGTGCTTTTCGTGCTGCTGACGACATTCATGATGCCGCTGACCATCGCGGCAAGCTGGGGCGTCAAGGCGCGCGTCAAGGAATACATGATCGCATTCCTGCTGCTTGAGACGCTGATGCTTGGCGTGTTCATGGCGCTGGATCTGGTCCTTTTCTATGTCTTCTTCGAGGCCGGGTTGATCCCGATGTTCCTGATCATCGGGATCTGGGGGGGCAAGGAACGGATCTACGCGAGCTTCAAGTTCTTCCTTTACACCTTCCTCGGCTCGGTCCTGATGCTGGTCGCGATGGTTGCGATGTTCGCTGAGGCTGGAAGCACCGACATTCCGACGCTGATGACGCATCAATTCTCGTCCGCCGGCTTCTCGGTCCTTGGCATCCATATCGTCGGCGGGATGCAGACGCTGATGTTCCTCGCTTTCTTCGCCAGCTTTGCGGTCAAGATGCCGATGTGGCCGGTCCACACTTGGTTGCCCGACGCGCACGTTCAGGCCCCGACGGCAGGTTCTGTCGTGCTGGCGGCGATCCTGCTGAAGATGGGTGGCTATGGCTTCCTGCGATTCAGCCTGCCGATGTTCCCGGTGGGGGCCGATGTGCTGACCCCGCTGGTTCTGTGGATGAGCGCGATTGCCATCGTCTACACCAGCCTCGTCGCGCTGGTGCAGGAAGACATGAAAAAGCTGATTGCCTATTCGTCTGTTGCCCATATGGGCTATGTGACGATGGGAATTTTCGCGGCCAACCAGCAGGGCGTTGACGGGGCAATCTTCCAGATGCTCAGCCATGGCTTCATCTCGGGTGCGCTATTTTTGTGTGTCGGCGTGATCTACGACCGGATGCACACCCGCGACATCGACGCCTATGGCGGGTTGGTGAACCGGATGCCGTCCTACGCGCTGATCTTCATGTTCTTCACCATGGCCAATGTCGGCTTGCCCGGCACGTCCGGCTTTGTTGGTGAATTCCTGACATTGATGGGCGTATTCCAGGTCAACACCTGGGTGGCTGTGGTCGCGACGTCAGGGGTGATCCTGTCGGCCTCTTACGCGCTGTGGCTCTATCGCCGGGTCGTGATGGGCGACCTGATCAAGGAAAGCCTGCGTTCGATCTCCGACATGACGCGCCGCGAGAAGTGGATCTTTGCGCCGCTCGTGACCATGACGCTTCTGCTGGGGGTCTATCCCAGCCTGGTAACAGACATCATCGGCCCCTCGGTAGAGGCGCTGGTTTCAAACTACGACACCGCACTGGCCGCGTCTTCCGACGCTGTCCAGGTGGCGTCGCACTGAGGGATCTTGGACATGCTACAGGCTGACCTGACAATCATCCTTCCCGAAATCGTGCTTTCGGTCTACGCGATGATCGCGCTGCTCGGTGCGGTCTACACGGGCAAGGATGCGCTGGCCCCGATGCTGACCTGGGCAACGGCGGGTGTGTTCGTCCTGCTGGCCGCATGGATCGGCACCAGTGGCGAGGGCATTCGTCCGGCCTTTGGCGGGATGTTCATCGACGATGGATTCGCGCGCTTTTCAAAGGTGACGCTGCTTCTGTCCGCGGCCGCCGTGCTGGTGATGAGCCAGGATTACCTGTCGCGCCGGGGATTGCTGCGGTTTGAATTTCCGCTGCTGATCGCATTGGCGGTTGTCGGCATGATGATGATGGTCTCTGCCGGTGATCTGATGGCGCTGTATATGGGGCTGGAGCTGCAATCGCTGGCGCTTTACGTCGTCGCGGCCATTCGTCGTGACAGCGCAAGATCAACAGAGGCCGGGTTGAAATACTTCGTATTGGGGGCGCTGTCCTCGGGCCTGCTGCTTTACGGCGCGTCGCTGACCTATGGCTTTGCGGGGACCACGCTGTTTTCCGGCATCGTGCAGACCGCGACCGAAGGCCATGTCTCGCTTGGCCTGCTGTTTGGTCTTGTCCTGATCGCCTGTGGTCTGGCCTTCAAGGTCTCTGCCGTGCCGTTCCACATGTGGACGCCGGATGTCTACGAAGGCTCTCCCACGCCGGTTACGGCCTTCTTCGCAACGGCCCCGAAGGTCGCGGCGATGGCGCTGTTCGCGCGGGTGCTGCATGATGCATTCGGCGGCGCTGTGGGGGACTGGCAACAGGTGATCGCGTTCCTGTCGCTTCTGTCGATGTTCCTTGGTGCGGTTGCGGCGATCGGACAGACCAACATCAAACGCCTTATGGCCTATTCCTCGATCGCCCATATGGGCTATGCGCTGATGGGGCTGGCTGCGGGCACGGCCTTTGGTGTGCAGGCGCTGCTGATCTACATGGCGATCTATGTGACGATGAATGTCGGCACGTTTGCGTTTATCCTGTCGATGGAACGCGACGGCCAGCCGGTCACTGACATCAGAAGCCTGAACATGTATTCGAAGAAAGAGCCAGCCAAGGCGTTGGCCGTGCTGATCCTGATGTTCAGCCTTGCAGGCGTGCCGCCGCTGGTGGGGTTCTTCGGCAAGCTGTACGTCTTGCGCGCAGCCTATGAGGGCGGGCTGGCCTGGTTGGCGGTTGCCGGTGTGGTGGCCTCGGTCATCGGTGCATTCTATTATCTCCGGATCGTGTTCTACATGTATTTCGGAGAAGAGACCGACGATGCGCTGGATGGCGGGCAATCAGCGATTCTTTCGGGTTTCCTGATGGTCTCTGCGGCGATCATGTTGCTGGGTGTCGTAAACCTTTTCGGAATAGAAGGGGCGGCTGCGGCAGCGGCTGCGACGCTTGTCAACTAAGCGACCTGCCCATACGGTTTTCGAACGTGGCGCGCCAAGGGCGCGTCGCTTTCGTTTTCCGGACGCCGTGAAGGTTCTGACTTGCGACGCGTTTCGCACGAGGCGCAGCCAATGAGCTGGCCCGCCGGATACGGGCGGCGCGTTCTGCCAGAGCTGGACAGCACCAATGCCGAAGCGGTGCGGATCGCCGCAACCCTTGCCGGGCCAGAGTGGATCTGCGCGCTGCGTCAAACCGCCGGCAAGGGGCGTCGCGGTCGGGCATGGTCCGATCCACAGGGCAACCTTGCAGCGACGTTGGTGCTGCGTGTGGATGAGGCACCCGACGTCACCGCCCTTCGCAGTTTCGTGGCCGCACTGGCGCTGTTTGATGCCTTTGTGGTGTTGACCGGGCGGGTCGCACCGTTCTCGCTGAAATGGCCCAATGACGTGCTGTTGAACGGCGGCAAGGTCGCGGGGATATTGCTTGAAAGCTTTGAGGTCGGAGGCGTGCGGCATTTGGCGATCGGCACTGGCGTCAACCTTCGCAATGCCCCTGAGGTGGCGCAGGTCGAAACCCATGCCCTGCGGCCCGTCAGCCTTCAGGGGGAAACCGGGCTGGATGTGGCACCCGAGGTTTTCCTTGATGCGCTTGCCACGTCTTATGCCGTGCTGGAAGAACAGTTCGTCACACATGGATTTGCCCCGATCCGCCGGGCTTGGCTGGACCGTGCGGCGCGCCTTGGTGAAACCATCACCGCGCGCACCGGAACAACCGAGACGACCGGCGTGTTCGAGACTGTGGACCAGGCGGGAAATCTGGTTCTGACCACGTCGCAGGGCAGGGTGGCCATCCCCGCGGCCGATGTCTTTTTCAAGGAGGGTTGAGATGCTTCTGGCGATTGATTGCGGTAACACCAACACGGTCTTCTCGCTCTGGGATGGCGCGCGCTTCATCGCCACCTGGCGGACCTCGACCGAGACCCAGCGCACGGCAGACCAATATTACGTCTGGCTGTCGACCTTGATGAAATTTCAGAAGATTGACGCCCAGATCACCGACATGATCATCAGCTCGACCGTGCCGCGTGTCGTGTTCAACCTGCGCGTTCTGGCGGATCGCTATTTCAACACCCGTCCGCTGGTGGTGGGCAAACCCGACTGCGCGCTGCCGGTGGGGGTGCGCGTTGATGCGGGCACCCAGGTCGGGCCGGACCGGCTGGTCAATACCGTGGCCGGGCATGATCTGTACGGCGGCGATCTTATCGTCGTGGATTTCGGCACGGCGACGACATTCGATGTGGTGGATGAAGACGGCGCCTATGTGGGCGGAGTGATCGCGCCGGGGGTGAACCTGTCCCTCATGGCATTGCATCAGGCCGCCGCCGCCCTGCCGCATGTGGATATTACCAAGCCGCAACAGGTGGTGGGTACCAACACCGTCACCTGTATGCAGTCAGGCGTTTTCTGGGGCTATGTCGGCCTCGTCCGTGAAATCTGCGCGCGCGTCAAGCAAGAACGCGAACGCCCGATGAAGATCATAGCGACCGGCGGGCTGGCGCCGTTGTTCCAGCAGACCGACGAGCTGTTCGATGCCGTCGAGGACACACTCACGATGCACGGGCTGACCGTCATTTATAAATTCAATCAACACGAGGACTAACTCATATGGTAGCGCAACGCGCCATCTACCTTCCCCTTGGCGGGGCTGGCGAAATCGGAATGAACGCCTATGTCTATGGCTACGGCAAACCGGATCAGGAACGTCTGATCCTGGTGGATCTTGGCGTCACCTTTCCGGATATGGACGGAACCCCTGGGGTTAACCTGATCCTGCCGGATATCACCTGGCTGAAAGAACGCCGCGACCGGCTGGAGGCGATTTTCATCACCCACGCGCATGAGGATCATGTCGGCGCGGTCGGGCATTTTTATGAACAGTTGGGCGTGCCCATCTATGCGCGGGCCTTCACGTCAAACATCGCGCGCCGCAAGCTGGAAGAATATGGCATTGGTGCCGAAGCGGTCAAGACCGTGGGGGCGTGGCCAGAAAAGGTGAAGACCGGGCCGTTTGAAGTCTCGTTCCTGCCGATATCGCATTCCATACCCGAAAGCTCTGCGCTGGTGCTGGATTGTCCGGATGGGCGGATCGTGCACACGGGTGACTTCAAGCTGGACCAGACCCCGCTGGTGGGCGAAGCCTATGACCCGGCGCTTTGGGCCGAGGTCGCCAAACCCGGCGTCAAGGCGCTGGTCTGCGATTCCACCAACGTCTTTTCGCCCCATGCCGGACGGTCCGAGGCCACGCTTGGCCCCGACATCGAAAAACTGGTCAGCGATGCGACGGGCATGGTGGTGGCCACCACATTCGCGTCCAACGTCGCGCGCGTCAAAACGCTGGCAGAGGCGGGCGACCGGGCTGGCCGCTCGATCTGTCTGTTGGGACGCGCGATGCGCCGGATGATCGAAGCATCCATCGAAACCGGTGTTCTGACCAATTTCCCCACCGTGATTGGCCCCGAAGATGCCGTGCAAATGCCGCGCGAAAACGTGATGCTGCTGGTCACCGGCAGCCAGGGCGAACGGCGCGCGGCGTCGGCCCAGCTGGCGCGCGGAAAATATAACGGGCTGGTGCTGAAGGAGGGCGATACCTTCCTCTTTTCGTCCAAGACCATTCCGGGCAACGAACGCGGGGTAATCCGCATCATCAACCAGTTCTCGGAAATGGGCGTTGATGTGATCGACGATTCAAATGGGCTTTATCACGTTTCGGGCCATGCCAACCGGCCGGATCTGGAGGCGATGCATGACATCGTCAATCCGCAGATGGTGATCCCGATGCACGGTGAACATCGCCACTTGCGCGAACACGCCAAGCTTGCCGAATCCAAGGGGCGTGCGGGCATCGTGGCGGTCAACGGCATGATGCTGAACCTGTCGGGCAATGCGCCGACGGTTGCCGAATATGTCGAGACCGGACGCACCTATCTTGACGGTTCCGTGCAGATCGGCGCGATGGATGGTGTGGTGCGCGACCGTATCCGCATGGCGCTGAACGGGCATGTGATTGTCACAGTCATCCTTGATGAAGAGGATGAACCGCTGGGCGACCCGTGGTGCGATGTCATGGGCCTGCCCGCGCAGGGGCGTGGTAACGCGCCTTTGGTCGATGTGCTGGAGGCAGACCTGAGCCAATTCCTGGGCCGTGCAGGTGCCAAGACACTGACCGATGACAGCAAGCTGGAAGAAGGGCTGCGCCGCACCGCGCGTCAGACCACAAATGACGAGATCGGCAAAAAGCCGGAAGTCACCGTGATTGTCAGCAGGCTGGGTTAAGCCCGGAGGCACCGTTTGCGAACGATGGCAAACGGTGCCTGGCCTCGGTCGAGATTTGGGTCGAGACGAAGACAACAAAAAAGAGCCGGTGAAAACCGGCCCTTTTTGCAAATTCAGTGCAGTCTTTAGCCGACGCGGCGTTCTTCAAAGCTGAGCGCGATAAAGCTGGGCAGATGATCGCCCATGCCCACAACCTTGTTGTCCGAACGTTTCTCGGCGCGTTTGTCAGAACCGCGCGAAGATTTCGACCGGCTGCTGCGGTCATTTCTATTCGAGCTTTCTGCCTTTTCGGCAGGCTTGTCGACCGTTTCGACCACTTTCAAATCGGCCTGAACAGCAGGCGTCTCAGTGGCTTCGGCTGCTGTCGGGGTGGCCGTTTTGGAAGATCGTGACCGGCTGCGCGTGCGCGCGGGCTTCTTCTCGGCAGTGTCGTCGGAAGACGGTGCTGCTTCGCTCGGCTCGGTCTTCTTCAGCGGATTGTCCAGACGCGGGATGGCTTTCTGGAGCAGCTTCTCGATGGCATCGAGGTTCTTTTCGTCGCGTGGCGCACAGATCATCATCGCCTTGCCGTCACGTCCGGCGCGGCCGGTCCGGCCGATGCGATGCACATAATCCTCGGCATGGCTGGGCACATCGAAGTTGAACACATGGCTGACAGAGGGCACGTCCAGACCGCGCGCCGCCACGTCAGAGGCGACGAGAACCTTCAATTCGCCGTTGCGAAAGCCATCCAGCGTGCGTGTGCGCTGCGACTGGTCCAGATCGCCATGGATCGGCGCGGTATCCAGCCCGTATTTCTTCAACGATTTGGCAACGATATCCACGTCCACCTTGCGGTTGCAGAAAACGATGGCATTGGTGCATTTCTCGCCTTCAGCCTCGATCAGCTTGCGCAGAACCGCGCGTTTCTCGGTGCCTTCACGTTCCCGGCGCGAGCCTTTGAACATGACAACGCCCTGTTCGATCGTCTCGGAGGCAGTGGCCTGGCGAGCAACCTCTATCCGGGCGGGGTTCGACAGGAAGGTGTTGGTGATACGCTCGATCTCTGGTGCCATCGTGGCACTGAAGAACAACGTCTGCCGCGTGAAGGGTGTCAGCGAGAAGATGCGTTCAATGTCCGGGATGAAGCCCATGTCGAGCATCCGGTCAGCCTCGTCCACCACCATGACCTGCACGCCTGTGAGCAGCAGCTTGCCACGCTCGAAATGATCAAGCAGACGGCCGGGGGTGGCGATCAGCACGTCAACGCCCTTGTCGATCAGGATGTCCTGTTCCTTGAAGGACACGCCACCGATCAGCAGGGCCTTGGTCAGCTTTACATGCTTGGCATAGGTGTCGAAGTTTTCGGCCACCTGTGCGGCCAGTTCCCGTGTCGGGCACAGCACAAGGCTGCGCGGCATACGCGCGCGGGCGCGACCACGGGCCAGCATGGTGATCATCGGCAATACGAAACCGGCGGTCTTGCCGGTGCCTGTCTGGGCAATGCCCAGCACGTCACGGCCTTCAAGCGCCGGGGGGATGGCCCCGGCCTGAATTGGCGTGGGCGTTTCGTAGCCAGTTTCGATTACGGCTTTTAAAACCTTGGGGTTCAGGTTCAGGTCAGAGAATTTTGTCATCTGTATCCGATTATAACGGACACTGTCTGGCCCGTACTTCTGGTGAGGATCAGGCCCGTATGGCCCAGTGGTTTTCCACATGCGCGATCCACGCGCGGTATGTACCCGAAAAGCACCTTTGGGGTCAATGCGGATGCGCTTTAGCGGCAGTTCTGTACAGGAAATTAGTCGGATCGGGCGATAAGGCAACACAAATGCTTGCAGTTTTCGCCGATAGCGGTCGATTGACCGGAAACCGGTCAGGTACAGTGCAAGATTGGCGAGATGCGACCGGAAAGCGCGGTCCGTTTTGAACTGGTCGCGCGACCGGATAAAGGTCTAGGGCGCGGGCAGCGGGTCAATGGCCCGGAAAATGGCGCGCGCGCTTTGTTTCAAGATCAAGGCGCAGGCGCCGCAACAGACCTTCGTCCTGCAAGCGCTGGCACAGGGGCGCATGTGCGGTGCAGACCTCTTCGTAGAACGCGTGCAGCCCGGCCTTGCCTTCGGTCGCTTCGATCCGAGTGAAAAGGTCATGCAGGTTCGGCATGTGCGTGCCGGTGCGTATCTGCGGTTTCAGCTCTGCCCGGTAGGAGCCGCGTTGAAGGCGGAATCGGTAGGTGCGCTGCCAGTCTTCCCAGCTTTGGGCATGAAGATGCAGCAGATCCGTGTCGGGCAGCGGCTGTTCGCCGGGGTTTTCGATGCCGTTCGCGATGACATTGTGGATCTTGATCCGGGGATCTTGCAGCGAGCTGCGGATAAAGAGCTTGCCGGCGACATGGCTGAGAAACCCACCCGACAGGTAATGGCCCCAGGTCGGAAAGCAGCGTTCTGATGCGGCTTGACGCGGCTTCTGCTCGATGTGGAACGCCTTGAATGCGGTTTCACCATCAGCGGTGCCAGAGCCCGGCGCCAATGCTTCGACCGGGCGGATGCGGGCAACCATGCAATCTGCGGGCAGGGCGGTCAACTGTTCTGCCAGCGGGGACGCGGGAAACAAAAGTTCATCCACGTCGATATGGGCCAGCCAGTCCACCTGTGTGTTGCGGTTGAACGCGTCGCGGGCATTCAGCGACTGGCGCGCCTGATGTTTGGCGGGGCGCTGTGTCATTTTCGTCCAGTAGGACGCATCACAGGCGGTGACGCGGATTTTGGGATGGGCCTTCAGGACAGTGACCGCGTCGGGGTCCGAATCGTCGAGATATAGAAACAGCCGATGCGCGCCCAGATCCAGATGCCAGGCGGCAAAGTCGAGGATCTGTTCCAGCGGTGCCTTCACGGTCGAGACGATGCCCCAGCGCATATCAACCATCGGGCAAGTCGCCGAAGACGCGGGCCACAGCGGCGTCGAGATCAAGGTTGTGGGTCAGCAGCATGTCGCGGCTGGCCAGCCGGGCGCGCAGGTCCGGCGTGTCCAGGCAAAGCTCGTCAAACATCCGCCGCACCCCGTCCTCGCCGCTTTCATCGCGCAGGAAGTCAAGCAGCGGTGCCATACCCAGAGAGTTCGAATCGGGGCGTTCACGGTACGATCCTTTGGCGCGGCGAAAATCCATATGCGCGCGGAAATGTGGCCAGTCCGGTGCGTGCAGGTGGCCCACATGGATGCCGGGAAGCAGACCGGAATTGGCAAGCCGCGCGCCTTTGATCTTGAGGGAATGCACCCCCATCCGGGCGTCGTCGATGCCGGTGCGGGCAAAGACCTTGCCGGTCGTGTGGCTGATGAACCCATCGCGCAGGTGCATGCCGAAAGTCGGGTAGATCTCTTCGGCCGCCGCGACGGGTTGTCCTGCGGCCTCGCGCGTCAGTTTGAAATGGCGGATGGTGCCGTCGGGCGAGGAAAGAACTTCTGCCGGGAGCATGCGAAGTTGTCCGTACGACTTACCCGCGTCGCCAAGAGTGGCGGCAACCGGTGCTGTTGTCAGCAGGAACTCGTCCATGTCGATATGGCCCAACCAGTCTAGATCGCTTGCCCGGTAGCTGAGCGTCGCGTTATGGGCCTGGCGCAGCTGATGTTGTGGCGGACGTTTCTTGCCCGTTGTGTCCCACCATGCGTCATCGCAGGCGGTCAGGTTCAGACAGGGATGGGCCAGCGCCGCAATCGTGGCAGGATCCGGGTCGTCGAGGTAAAGGTCGATGCGGTCTGCGCCCAGTTCCAGATGATGTGCCGCAAACCGGGCGATGTGGCGCAATGAGCCTTTCACCGTCGACACCAGACCCCAGCGCGGGGCGTTGGCCGCGAGGCCCCGGCTCAGGGCCGGGGCGGGGGGGGGCACTGGCTTGGCCTCTGCTTTTTGGCGGCGACGGCGGTCCAGGCGGTGACGCATCATCGCAAGTCGGCGAAAGACGGTGCGGTCCTCCGCGATCAACCGGTCCAGCAGGTGATGCGCGAGCGGGCGGATCACGGCGTCCCGGTCCGCATCCTGCCAGAGCCGCCCCAGCATGTTCACATCCAGACCGCCATAGGACACCGAATAGGCATCCATCTGCATGGGCAGGGTTTCGGACATCCTGGCCGCCAGTTTGAAGGGCCGACCGGGCGCAAACCCGGAATACAGGCGCTCTGTCTCGTAGAGCTTCATCGTCCCGAACAGAACGGTCATCGCTTGTCCGGTTTGCCGTTGCGCAGCCGTCAGCCCGTGATCGCCGAATGTCGTGATGGAGGAGACCAGCCAACGCAGATCCAGCCGCGCCAGCAGGTGATCGGCATGTTCGGCCCAGAGCCTGTGGAACAGCGCCGCCGTATGGCCGGGTTGCGCGCGCTTGCGCAGATGCGCGATCAGCAATCCGTTCAGCGCGCATAATTCGGACGCGCCTGCAAGCTCTGCCCTGATCTCACGGCGCTTGCGCTGGTGGGACGATTTGAGCGGCGCTTGTTCGTCCGGGTCGGTCGCAGGGGCCAGAACCACGCGGTCAAGCAGCACGGTAAGATCAGTATCCAACGGCGGCAGGGCTTCGTTGCGTCCAAATGCCAGGGGCTTGCGCCGGGCGTCCATCTGCCGAAGGATCGCCGGGAATCCGCCCGGATAGGTGCCGTTGTCCTGCTCGCTCATGGGCGCGAAGATGCCGCGCCGCGGGGCAGGGCGCAAGCGTGGCGTGAGCACCGCACGCCTCGACCGGTCGTCGTGGCGATCAGACCATCATTTCCTTGGTGGCCGACAGGGTGACATCCGGATGATCGCGACCAATCCGGTCAATGTCCCATTGCAGGCGGGTCAGGTAGACGACGTCGCCATCATTGTCATGGGCGATGTGCTGCTTGTTCGCGTCGATGAATTTGTCCAGCGCCTGTTTCGGGCCTGTCGCCCAGCGGGCAGAGGTGAATTGCGACGGCTCGAACCGCACGGGCAGACCGTATTCCAGCTCGATCCGGCTGGCCAGAACCTCGAATTGTAGCGCGCCCACGACACCGACGATGAAGCCCGACCCTATATCGGGTTTGAAGACCTTCGCGGCACCTTCTTCGGCGAATTGCATCAGCGCTTTTTCCAGATGTTTTGATTTCAGCGGATCGCCCGCGCGGCATGATTGCAGCAGTTCCGGTGCAAAGCTGGGAATGCCCGAGACGCGGATCGCCTCGCCTTCGGTCAGCGTGTCGCCGATGCGCAATTGCCCGTGGTTGGGAATGCCGATGATATCGCCGGCCCAGGCCTCTTCCGCCAGTTCCCGGTCAGAGGCCAGAAACAGCACCGGGTTGGTGATCGACATCGGCTTTTTCGACCGCACATGGGTCAATTTCATGCCGCGGTGAAAGTGACCGGAGGAGAGCCGGACAAAGGCCACGCGATCGCGATGCTTGGGGTCCATATTGGCCTGCACCTTGAACACGAAGCCGGTGACCTTTTTCTCATCCGGAGAGATTTGCCGAGGCTCGGCGCGCTGGACCTGCGGTTCGGGGCCGTAGGTGCCGATACCGTCCATCAGTTCCTTGACACCGAAACTGTTGATGGCAGAGCCGAACCAGATCGGCGTCATATGTCCTTCCAGCACCGCTTGCGGGTCCAGTTTTGGCAGCAACTCGCGGGCCATCTCGACCTCTTCGCGCAGCTGGTCAAGCAGGTTGGCAGGCACATGTTCCGCCAACTTCGGATCATCCAGCCCGTCAATCGCGATCGATTCCGCAACACGGTTGCGGTCGGCGCGGTCCATCAGTTCCAGCCGGTCGCGCAGCATGTCATAGCAGCCCAGAAAATCGCGGCCCACGCCGATGGGCCAACTTGCGGGTGTCACGTCAATCGCCAGATTTTCCTGAATCTCGTCGATGATGTCGAAGGTATCGCGGCTCTCGCGGTCCATCTTGTTACAGAAGGTCAGGATCGGCAGATCGCGCAGGCGGCACACCTCGAACAGTTTCTGGGTTTGGCTTTCCACACCTTTGGCCCCGTCGATCACCATCACGGCCGCATCCACGGCTGTCAGGGTCCGGTAGGTATCTTCGGAAAAGTCCGAGTGGCCGGGCGTGTCCACCAGATTGAAGCGGAACTCGCGGAAATCAAATGACATGGCCGAGGCAGACACCGAAATCCCGCGATCCTTTTCCATCTGCATGAAGTCGGATCGCGTGCGCCGCGCCTCGCCCTTGGCGCGCACCTGTCCTGCCATCTGAATGGCCCCGCCGAACAGCAGGAACTTTTCCGTCAGCGTGGTCTTGCCGGCGTCGGGATGCGAGATGATCGCAAAGGTCCGGCGGCGGGCAATCTCGGCAGGCAGGTCGGGGCGGTTTGGCAGGGCGTCTAGCATGTCCGCGCGTATAGGTCGGGGCCGAAGGCTTGGCAAGCTTGGGACGCATCGGCCGATACGCGGTATTTTGCGGCGTTGTGCTGGCGCGCCGCGCGGCCCGGTGCTACGGATTTGCCTGAAAAGACAAAGGGAGACTGTCATGGATCTGGGAATCACAGGCAAGCGCGCGCTGGTTTGCGCCTCAAGCAAGGGCTTGGGACGAGGCTGTGCCGAGGCGCTGGCAGAGGCTGGCGTCGATCTGGTCATCAATGCCCGCAGCGAAGGACCCTTGCAGGAAACAGCGCAGGCGTTGCGCGACACTTATGGCGTCGAGGTCACGGCAGTGGCCGCCGACATCACCACGGAAGAGGGGCGCGCGCAGGTTCTGAAAGCGGCGGGAGACGTGGATATTCTGGTCAACAATGCAGGCGGCCCGCCTCCGGGCATGTGGACCGATTGGGAGCGTGAGGATTTCATCAAGGCGCTGGATGCCAACATGCTGACGCCGATCGCGCTGATCAAGGCGCTGGTGCCGGGGATGATGGATCGCGGCTGGGGCCGGGTGGTCAACATCACCTCGCAATCGGTGAAATCGCCCATTGCGGTGCTGGGCCTGTCCAATTCGGCGCGCGCTGGCCTGACCGGCTATGTCGCTGGCACGTCGCGTCAGGTCGCGGGCAAGGGCGTGGTGATGAACAACTTGCTGCCGGGTATCCACGCCACCGATCGCGCGACATCGCTGGATACCGGCGTGGCCGAAAAGGAAGGCATCACGCTGGAGGAGGCCGCGGCACAGCGTGCCGCGGGCATTCCCGCCGGGCGTTATGGTACGGCGCAGGAATTTGGCGCGACCTGCGCGTTCCTGTGCTCACAATATGCGGGCTACATGATCGGGCAGAACGTGCTGCTGGATGGTGGCGCGCTTAACGCGACGATGTAGGCCCGTGGCACGCGGACCGGATGGCAAGGGCGGCGGCGCGGGGTTCTCGCTCGCCGACCAGCTTTTCAACGCCGGAACCATCGGAGATCTGGCGTCAGAGCTTGCGGCAGGCATTCCCGGTTTTGACGCCGCGCGGTTCACGTCTGACGTCATGGCAGGGCTGGCGGACCGCACGCTGCTGGCCCGCCTGGATTGGATGGCGGATTGCGCAGAGGCGCAATTGCCACACGATTTCAATGCTATGGCGGACTGTCTTGAAGCGTCCTTGCCACCGCCATTGGATGCGGACCTGACCGATGACGATTTCGGCCGCTTCATCCACGGCATCCACGGTGTGTTGGCTGTGCGGCACGGATTGGAGGCGCATCACGAACGTGCGCTGGATTTGCTGCACGCCGCAACGCGCCGTTTTTCAATGGAATTCTACATCCGTCCTTTTTTGAACCGCTGGCCCGAACCCACGCTTGCGCGGCTCGATCTGTGGGCGGTGGACGACAATTATCATGTGCGACGGCTGGTCAGCGAAGGCACGCGGCCAAAGCTGCCATGGGCACGGGCGATCACGCTGGACCCGCTTGTGCCGCTGCGGTTTCTTGATCTGCTGCATGCCGACCCGACCCGCTATGTGACAAGATCGGTCGCCAACCACCTGAACGACATCGCAAAAACCGCGCCGGAGGTTGTGGTGGACCGGTTGTCGCGCTGGCAGGCCGAGGTTCGGCAAGACAAGGCAGAGCTGGCCTGGATGACACGCCACGCGTTGCGCAATCTGGTCAAGCAGGGGCATTCCGGTGCCTTGCAGTTTCTTGGCTACCGGACAGATGTCCCGGTGCAGGCGGCATTGCGAGTGACGCAGCCCGCGAGGATCGGGGACGTGTTGTCGTTGGAGGCAGAGATACGGTGCAGCAGCGACCTGCCGGTGATTGTCGATTACGTCCTGCATTTTCACCGCCCCAACGGCAAACCGGGCCGGAAGGTGTTCAAGCTGAAGCAGGCAAAGGTGAAGGGCGGAACGCCGCTGGTCTTGACGCGTCGGCATCCGCTGAAAGGCGATGCCACGACCTTTCGCCTGCATCCCGGCCCGCACCGGGCAGAGCTTCAGGTCAATGGCCGCATCATTGCCGAAACGCGGTTCGATCTGGAACAGGCAGAGTGACAGGGCGCGGCGTGATCGTGCAAAGCCGCGCAGGCGCAGGGTTGCGATGCTTCGCGCGGGCTGATACGGCTCGCGCCAATTCCGATACTTTTCATCGGGTTCCGTGAGAGGCAGAGGTGAGCGAACAGGCCCCCCCCCGACTTGAGGTTCGGCATCTGGTCCGTCGTTATGACGGCAAAGCTGTGGTGAACGACGTCTCCCTGTCCATTCAGCCGGGTCATGTGACCTGTCTGCTGGGGCCGTCGGGCTGCGGGAAATCGACAACTTTGCGGATGATCGCCGGTGTCGATATGCAGGACGCGGGCGAGATCTATGTCGATGGCAAGCTGATCTGCGATACGGTCTTTCGTGTCCCGCCGGAACGTCGCGGTATCGGGCTGATGTTTCAGGATTTTGCCTTGTTTCCGCATCTCAGCGTCGGCGAAAATGTCGCCTTCGGGCTAAGCGGCAGTGGTGCTGCAAAACGCGACCGGGTCACAACGTTGCTTGACCGTGTCGGGCTGGGCCATTTCATCGACGAATATCCGCACCAGCTTTCGGGGGGCGAACAGCAGCGGGTGGCGCTGTCCCGCGCCCTGGCACCGAAACCCCGGATCATGCTGATGGACGAGCCGTTTTCCGGGCTGGACAACCGCTTGCGCGACGGCATCCGCGACGAGACGCTGGCCTTGCTGAAAGAAGAGGACGCCTCGGTCCTGCTGGTCACGCATGAGCCGGAAGAGGCGATGCGCATGGCCGACGAGATTGCCTTGATGCGTGACGGCCAGATTGTCCAGCAGGGCGCGCCCTACAACATCTACAATGCGCCGGCAGACAAGGCAGCGGTTGCTTTCTTCAGCGACATCAATGCTCTGCGCGGAACGGTGCAGGGCGCGCTGACGCAAACCCCCTTTGGTCAGTTCCTGTGTCCCGGCGTGCCGGACGGCGCAGAGGTGGATATCGTCTTTCGTCCGCAGCATGTCGGCATCGACTTCGACCGCGATGGCCGCGGCCCCAACCCGACGCCCCGCGAAGGAACGCCGGCGCGTGGATTTGTCGAACGGGCGCGGTTCATGGGGTCCGAAAGCCTGGTCGAGTTTCGCATGGCGCATGACGGATCGCTTTTGCGCGCGACGGTGCCGAACGTCTTTCTTCCCCAAAAGGGCCAGCCGCTTTGGCTGACCATTCGCCGGGATCGCTGTTTCGTTTTTTCCGCGAAGGATTGACCCGGCCCTGGCGCTTGTTTGCGTCGGAGCGTCGGTCAGGTGTTCCTGGCCTCGAAATCGCTTAAGCGTTTGCCGGGTTCATCGACAAACAGGCCGGGCAGGGGCTGCAAGGTCTCAATCCGGTCGATCCGGCAAGTCATGAAATCGGACAGGTCTTCGTTCCATGCCACGCAGGTCCAGACCCGGCCCCAGTAGTCAAGTTTGAGCGGGCGAATGGTTTCCGGCGCGGCTGCATCGTCCCGTTTGATCCGAAGTTTTTGCCGCGCGCGTATAGCTGCGCGAAAGCCCGGCATGTGACGAAAGCCGCGCGCGGCGTCTGCGAACGGTCCGGTGGCAAAGCCAAAGCTTTGCGGCGCGCTGGACAGATCCGCCGGGAGCACCGCGTCGATCTTTTCCGACAAAGCCTTCGCGGCACCGCGCAATGTCTCGTCGCCCCCCTCGCCAACCACCGCCAGTCCAAGGTGCAGCGCTTCAAGCTCTGCCTCGGTCAGGTTCAGCGGCGGCAGGGTGATCGCGGCACGCGCGGTATAGCCCAACCCCCGCTCGCCTTCGATGGGGATGCCGGACGCGGCCAGCACGTCCATGTCACGATAGATGGTGCGGATGGACACACCCAGACGTCCAGCCATGTCTTCGGCCCTGTGCAGCCTGCCATCCTTTAGAATCTCAATCAGCGCGTAAAGCCTGTCACTGCGTTTCATGCGGCCCTTTCCGACGTGCCTGCCTGTCTGGCGAGACCTGTATTCTGACAAAATTCTGACAACTGACAAGATGCTGACATAAAATGCACCAAACCGCGCAGCAAATCGGCTGATGGCGCTGTTTTGGCACTTTCAACTGGCCCCATGACTGTCGTAGACAACGACCAAGGTTGAGGAGCGTTGTATGGACTGCGTGGCCTCGAAAGACGGGAGAATTGAAAGATGCTGAACAACATCGGTCTGCCAGGCCTGCTGCTGATCGCCGTTGTCGTGCTGGTGCTTTTCGGGCGCGGCAAGATTTCCTCGCTCATGGGCGAGGTCGGCAAGGGCATTACGGCCTTCAAGAAAGGTGTCGGAGATGGCACGCAAGAGCTTGAGGACGAACGCTCTGAAGAGGCCAAGGACGTGACGCCTGAAAACACTGAAGACCACAAAGACAAGGTCTGAACCATGTTCGGGATGGGCTGGACTGAAATTCTTGTCATCGGTGTTGTTGCGCTGATCGTGGTGGGTCCGAAGGACCTGCCTGTTCTGTTTCGCAATGTCGGTCGCTTTGCTGGCAAGGCGCGTGGCATGGCGCGCGAATTCAGCCGTGCGATGGAAGACGCGGCGGACGAGGCGGGCGTGAAGGACATTCAGAAATCCATCCGCACGGCGACCAACCCCGTGGGCAGCGCGCTTGACGGGGTGAAGGATGCCGCGCGGTCGATGACCGATTTCAAACTTGATCCGGAAAGCGAGACTGGAAAACTGGCAGAAGAACGCGCGGAAGCCGCCCGCAAGATCAAGGCAGGCACCGCCCGCAAGGCCGCAGAACGCAAGGCCCGCGAGGCAGAAGACGCGCTTGAGGCCGCCGAGGCGGCAGAGGCAGAAGTCGCGCAGGTTGACACGGCGAAGCCCGCGCCAGAGACCAAGCCCGACAAATCGGCAGGTGACGCATGACCCAAATCGATCACGACGAGATCGAGGATAGCTCTGCCCCGCTGATCGAACATCTGGCAGAACTGCGCACCCGGCTGATGCATTCGGCCCTTGCCTTCGTTCTGGGCATGATCATCTGTTTCACCGTCTGGAACCCGATTTTCAACTTTCTGACGCATCCGCTATGCGATGCGATGGCGGCGCGCGGCACGGCCGATTGCGGGCTGATCCTGATCAAGCTGCAAGAGGGCTTCTTCGTCGCGATCTCGATCTCGCTTATGGGCGGGCTGATGCTGTCATTCCCCTATATTTCCTATCAGATGTGGCGGTTCGTGGCACCCGGCCTGTACAAGTCCGAGCAGGGGGCGTTCCTGCCCTTCCTGATCGCCTCGCCCTTCATGTTCTTTCTGGGCGCGTCTTTTGCGTTCTACATCGTCACGCCGCTGGCTTTTGATTTCTTTCTGGGCTTCCAGCAACCGGGGACTGTGCTGAACGAAGAGGTGACGAATGGCACCGCAGGCATCGCCTTTCAGGGGTCCGCGCAGGAATATCTGAACCTGACGATCAAGTTCATCGTGGCCTTCGGGCTGTGTTTCCAACTGCCTGTCCTGCTGACGCTGATGGGCAAGGCGGGGCTGGTCTCGTCCGAAGGTCTGGGCAATGTGCGCAAATATGCGGTGGTTGCCATTCTGGTTCTGGCAGCCCTTGTCACGCCGCCGGATGTCATCACGCAAGTTATCCTGTTCGTCGTGGTCTACGGGCTGTATGAGATCTCGATCTGGCTGGTGCGCCGGGTAGAGACCAAGCGCGAGGCGCGTCTGCGCGCCGAAGGCTACTATGATGACGAGGACATCGAAGACCCGTTGATGAAGGACTTCGACGATAAATGAGAAAATCCAAGTCGCTGAAACGTATCGCCCAGGCGCTGGAGCGTATGGCTCCTGCACCGCTGGATGCCCCCGATTTCGACCAGGCAGATGCGTTTGTCTGGCATGTCGCGCCGGATCGCTTGCAGCCGGTCCCGCGGGTCAACCGGGTGGATCTTTCGCTGCTGATCGGTGTGGATCGGTCGCGTGACACGTTGCTGGCAAACACGCTGCAATTCGCCCGAGGCTTGTCCGCCAACAACGCGCTGCTTTGGGGCGCGCGGGGGATGGGGAAATCCTCGCTCGTCAAGGCGGTCCATGCGTCGGTGCTGGCAGACGGGCTGCCGTTGAAGATTGTCGAATTGCAGCGCGAGGATCTGCCGTCGGTGGGGCGGCTTCTGGCCCTGCTGCGCGGCTCTGAGCACCGGTTCCTGCTGTTCTGCGATGATCTGTCCTTCAGCCATGATGACCAGCATTACAAATCGCTCAAGGCGGTTCTGGACGGCGGCATCGAAGGGCGCCCGGACAATGTGGTGTTCTATGCCACGTCGAACCGCCGCCACCTGATGCCACGCGACATGATCGAGAATGAGCGTTCGTCCGGGATCAACCCGTCCGAGGCGGTCGAGGAAAAGGTCTCGCTTTCGGATCGTTTCGGGCTTTGGCTGGGCTTTCATCCGTGCAGTCAGGACGAATATCTCGCAATGATCCGGGGTTATTGTGACGCTTATGGCGTCGAGATCGACGACGAGACATTGCGCGCCGAAGCGATCGAATGGCAAGCCACGCGCGGTGCCCGTTCGGGCCGTGTCGCCTGGCAATATTTCACGGATCTGGCAGGGCGCAGAGGCGTCGCCTACAGCTGATCCGGCCTGTTATCGGTCTGATCAGGCAACGCGCCCAATGTTTGAACACTTCGGTGTCGTGTTTCTGAGAATGGCCTTCATTGCATGGCCTTTCATCCCAGAAACGCCATGCAGATTGTCAATTATCGGCTGTGTCTCAGCGCAGATACGACGTCGGATCGACACTTTCAAAGCCTTCGCGCACTTCAAAATGCACATAGGACGGGTTCCCTGACCGGATCTTGCCGATTGACTGGCCGCGGCTGACATTATCGCCCTTGGAGACGCTGATATCGTCCACCCGGATATAGACGGTCATCAGATTGTCTGGGTGTTTGACAACCACGATGGGGATATTGTTCTCGTCGGTGGTGATCGCGGCCACCTTGCCGCTTGCCGCCGCTTTTACCGGGGTACCGGGATTGGCGGAAATGTCGATGCCTTCGTATTTACCCTTGCTGTATTCGCGGATGATAGAGCCGTCGACCGGCATGCTCATCTTCGCATTCGATGCGGGCTGCGTCGTTTCTGCTGCCAGGTTGGGCGAGGCCGGCGCCGGTGTCGGCGTTGACGCCGGTGCCGGTGTTTCTGCGGGCAGCGGTTTCGACGCGCTTGGCGGCGTCGGGGTCGGGCTGCCAGTGCCGGGCGCTTCGGTTGTGTTGGTCGCCTGGCTGGAGGACGCGGATGCGGCAGAGCTTGGCGCTTGTGTGACGGGTGGGATCAGCAGGAATTGACCTTCCCGTATCGTGAACTCCCGGTCCAGCCCGTTCCATTCCGACAGGGCGCGTACCGATACGCCGTAAAGCCGCGAAATGGTGAATGCGGTCTCGCCGCGTGCAACCTTGTGGCGGATCGGTTCCAGCCCGCTTTGGCCAGAGGCAGGCGAGGGGGTGGTACGCGCGGGTGTCGCGGGCGCGCTGTCGATTGCGGCACTTGCCAGTTCGGTCACACTGATTTGCCCGGCCGCGCTTGTCCCGGTGGCGGACGAGGGTTCCGCAACGCGGCGGGGCAGGGCGATGACTTCCCCGCTGCGCAGCGAGTCGCCGGGTTGGATGCCGTTGTGACGCGCCAGTTCGTCGGCAGGCAGGCCGATCCGGTTTGCGACGCTTTGCAGCGTGTCGCCGCGCCGGGCGATGGCGACCTGATAATTCGGATAAGAGATGATGCCGCGATCATCCGGTTTCGGCCTTGATGCGGTGGCCGATTGCGCGGCGTCCGATGTATCGAACGCGCCGCCGATCCTGCCGCGAAGGTCCAGATCCAAGGGGCGTTCGCAGGCGGCCAGCAGCACAAGGGCGCTGCTGGCAAGCAGTGCGGCGGGAAAGCGTCGGGTCGCGTAAAGCGTCATCTCGATATCCTCAATGCGCCCCTTGTTGGTCCGGGGCGTCATGGCAATTAACTCAAGGGCTGGTCAGCCGTCCTTGCCCAGACCTTCAACCAGCGGCACAAACCGTACGGAGCGCAATTCGTCATAGTCATACCCGTTTTCGTGGCGCGTCACCCTGATCAGGCTTTGCACCGTGTCAGACTGCCCCACCGGCAGCACCATGATACCGCCAATCTTGAGCTGCGCCAAGAGCGGTCCGGGGGGGTCTTCGGCCGCAGCGGTGACCAGAATCCGGTCAAACGGTGCCTGATCGGGCAGACCAAAGCTGCCATCCGCTGTCAATGTGGTGATATTGGACAGGGCGAGGCTTTCGAAAACCGCGCGGGCCTCTTGTACAAGTCGTCGGTGGCGGTCGATCGTATAGACCCTGCGGGCAAGCTGGCTGAGGATCGCGGCCTGATAGCCAGAGCCGGTGCCGATCTCCAGCACCTTGTCGCGCGAACCGAGGTCGAGGGCCTGCGTCATCAACCCGACCACCGAGGGCTGGCTGATGGTTTGTCCGCAAGCGATGGGAAGCGGCATGTCCTCATAGGCGCGTTCGGAGAAATAGCCGCGAATGAACGGACCGCGGTCGATCTTTTCCATCGCGGTCAGAACCCGCGCGTCGGTCACGCCCTTGGAGCGCAGCGCGTAGAGGAACTGCATTTTCTGCGTGGCCCCTGCTGTCATGCGAAGACGTCTTTGAGCGGATCCAGAAGATCATGCGCCGTCAGATCCGCGCGCATTGGTGTCACCGAGATATAGCCGTCAAGATTGACGGCGGCATCCGCGCCCGCATCGGTTTGCGCCCGTTGGTCGCCGCCCTTGATCCAGAGAAAACGGCGGCCCGAAGGGCTGTCATGCGGTTCGACAGAGAAGGACGTAGCGCGGCGCAGACCTTGTGGCGCAATGCGTGTGCCTTTGACATCTGCGGCCGGGACCGGCGGAAAGTTGACGTTGTAGAACGTCTGGTAGCCGGGCGTGGCCGACGGTTTCGCAGCCAGAATGCGGCGGATGGTGTCCGCGCCATGTTTTGCCGCGGCTTCGAATGGATTGTCGAGCGTATTGTTTTCGGGGCCGTAATATTGCGACAGGGCAATGGCGGGCAGGCCTTGCAGGGAGGCTTCGAGCGCGCCGCCGATTGTGCCCGAGTACAGCGTGTTTTCCGCCGAGTTGTTGCCCCGGTTCACCCCTGACAACACAAGGTCGGGGCGGGTATCTTTCATCACCTCATGCAGGCCCGCCAATACGCAATCAGCCGGGCTGCCTTCGGCGGCAAAACGGCGTTCGTCCATCTGGATGACCATGAAAGGGTGGGTGTAGCTGATGCAATGGCCGACGCCGGATTGTTCGAAGGCCGGGGCGACGGTCCAGACCTCGCCGTCGCTTCCTGCGATGTCTTTGGCGATGTCATGCAGAATTTTCAGACCTGGCGCGTTGATGCCGTCGTCATTGGTGATGAGAATACGCATGTTTTGCCCCCTGGTGCCTTTGGCACTCAATAGTAGAGGGGCGCGCGCGGGGCAAGCGGCGGAACGCCTTGCTCGGACAGCGCCCGCCCACCCTCCCTGCTGCCCTCGCAAGGCGTGCGCCCATTCGGGCGCGGCGTGGCAGAATCGGAGTTGCCAGGCATGAGGGGGACACTGTGGTTTTGGGTGCGTTCGAATTTCTGACCGTTTATCGGATCTGCGCCAGTAGCCTGTCGGCTTCACTTCGGGGAGGCGCAAGGGGCGTTCGGTCTTCTCCGGGGAAAAACCGTGCCCGTGTTGCGGTGGGCATAGGTTGCGGGGTCAAAATGTGGACCTGTGGTCCGGTATTGACCGATTCCGCCGCCCAAGACCGGACAAGGGCCATCTGTGCCGCCTTGGTCGCGCCATAGGCTCCGAAGAATTTACGCCCGGCTTGCGGGTCGTCGAAGAACAGCGCCTGCCCGTCACTGCCCAGCAGTGGTGCGACAAACGGGATCAGCGTCCCCATAACGGTCACATTCACGTCGACGGATTTGCCCCAATCCTTCGCATCCATATGCGAGGCAGGCGACAGGGGGGCGGCGTGGATCGCCGTGTGCGCCCAAAGTGCCACGGGTCCCGCCCCGGCCTCCGAGCCGGGGCCCCACCGATCATAGATCGACCGGCATAGCTGGGCCATGGCATCGACATTGGTCACATCCATCGGTGCCAGCGTTGCACTGCCGCCCTTGGACTGAATGCGGTCGTCCAGCTCTTCCAGCGCGCCGGTCGTCCGGGCAACCGCCACGATGTGATGCGTCTGGCAAAGCGCTTCGGCAAGAGCTGCGCCAAGTCCACGAGAGGCACCGGTGATGAGGGCGATTTTCTGATCCATGGCTGCGTCTTGCGACAAGAGCGCAGCGCGGTCAAGGGGGAGGCCCGCGCCTGTCCTGACGATCAGGGCGTCGCCAGCCAGTTGGTCTTGCCATTCTGCGCCAGGGCCAACTTGCCATCGTCAATGGCCAGCACCTTGGCACCGCCGATCTTGTCGCCGATGGCGACGCGCGCAACCCGTCCATTGGACAGTCGCAGCAGCGCCTTGGGATCGCTTGCGGGCCCGAAGGTGCCCAGCAGGATCAACTTGCGCAGGTTGCTGTTGCTCCGCTCGGTCGCCTTGTCGAAGACAAATTGCGGCGTAGAAGTTGTTTGTGGTTGAGCCATGTTCTTTGCTTACTATAAGTGTGACTGACGCGATCTATGCTGCAATGCAGCATACTTAAACCCGTCGTCTCATTCATGGCAGGCAAATGGCGGGAAACCGCCGGAACATCGGATGCCGATCTAGCTTGCCCTCCGCCGGTCAGGTCGACGCGGCTTGGATGCGCTGCCGATGGCAGCGCGCAGATCGTGTTCTGGCACAAAAAACGAGCCTTATTCGGCGGCCGTTTTCATCTTGAAGCCTTTTTCGATCATATCCGCAGGTTCGACCGGATATTCGCCCGAGAAACACGCATCGCAATATTGCGGTTGCTTGTGATCGCGGCCTTCGGCTTCGCCCACGGCGCGGTACAGCCCGTCAAGCGAGATGAAGCGCAGCGAGTTGACCTGAAGATGTGCGCACATCTCGTCTTCGGACATGGTCGCGGCCAGCAGCTTTTCGCGCTGTGGCGTATCGACCCCGTAAAAGCATGGCCAAGCCGTGGGGGGCGAGGCGATGCGGAAATGCACCTCTGCCGCGCCCGCATCAAGGATCATCTCCTTGATCTTGCGGCTGGTGGTGCCGCGCACAACCGAATCGTCGACCAGAATGACGCGCTTGCCCTTGATCAGCGCGCGGTTCACGTTCAGCTTCAGCCGGACGCCCATGTTGCGGATCTGTTCGGTCGGTTCAATGAAGGTCCGGCCCATATATTGGTTGCGAATGATGCCCATCGCATAGGGAATGCCCGATTCCTGACTATAGCCAATGGCCGCCGGTGTGCCGCTATCGGGCACGGGGCAGACAAGATCGGCGTCCACCGGTGCCTCGCGGGCCAGTTCCACACCGATCTGGCGGCGCGTTTCATAGACAGACCGGCCACCGATGATCGAATCGGGACGGCTGAAATAGACATGCTCGAAGATGCAAAAGCGGGGCTTGCGCGCGCGGAAGGGGCGGATGCTTTCGACCCCCTTATCGGCGGTGATCACGACCATTTCGCCCGGCTCGATCTCGCGCACATATTCCGCGCCGATGATGTCAAGCGCGCAGGTCTCCGAGCTTAGCGCCCAGCCGTCTCCGATCTTGCCCAGCACCAGCGGACGCACGCCCAGCGGATCGCGTACGCCGATCAGCTTTGTCCGGGTCATGGCGATCACGGAAAACGCGCCTTCGACACGGCGCAGCGCATCTTCCATCCGCTCGGGGATATTGCGTTGCAACGACCGCGCCATCAAATGAATGATGCATTCGCTGTCGCTTGAGGACTGAAAGATCGAGCCGCGTTCGATCAGCTCGCGGCGCAGGGCGTCGGCATTGGTGATATTGCCGTTATGCGCGATCGCGGCACCACCCATGGAAAACTCGCCAAAGAAAGGTTGCACGTCGCGGATCTGCGCCGGCCCCTTCGATCCGGCGGTGGAATAACGGACATGCCCGATGGCCAGCGGTCCGGGAAGCGTTTCCATCAGCGATTGCGAGGTGAAATTATCGCGGACATAGCCGAAGCGCCGGGCGGAATTGAAACCTTGCACGGCGTCATGGCTGACGATGCCGCCGGCCTCTTGCCCGCGATGTTGCAGCGCGTGCAGGCCAAGCGTTACGAAGTTGGCCGCATCGGTGACGCCGACAACGCCAAAGATACCGCATTCCTCACGCAGTTTATCATCATCGAAAGGGTCAGTTGTGGGCATGATCTTGGACAAGACAGAAGGCTCCGAATCCCAGGTCAGATCTTGTGCCCCGTCTTAGAGGGTGATCTGCCCAGTGTCACGAAAGGATCACAAATAGATGCGCCAAGCGGCGAATTAGCGGTAACATTGGCGCGAGAAGCGGTATGCCGGTGTCTGGCTGCAATCTGACGCAACCTAAAGAAGATTGCGCCATGAAGGTTATTCCCAGCAGCTGACCAGAACAGTCATGCCGCTGGCCAGTCGGGTCAGGTCTTCGGGTGCCATCGGTGAGGCGGCTGCCGCCGGGTCTATCGTAACGCCAAGAGTGCCGAAAAACTCGCGCAGGGTGTTGGCATCGGCGGCAAAGCTGACCTCATCGGGCAATTGTTTGCCGCCTTCGTCACGCGGCAGAAGCATGCCCAGAACAGCGCCGCCCGTGTCATAGACCGGGCCGCCTGCATCGCCGGGATGGGCGTTCACCGCCAGTCGTTCCAGCCGCTCGTCTCCGGACAGGCCGCGCAGATCCTGAAGCGTGCCATAGGTCAGGGTCGGCGCGCTGAGAACGCCGCCGAAACTGTAGCCGGAAATTGCCACTTCGGATTGCAACCGGGGAGGGGACTGGCGGAAGGATGCCACAGAGATTGGTGCCAGCCGCGACGCAGGACGCAGCACGGCAATCCCAAGGTCGGGGTCGCTGGCAATCACGTTGGCCTCATGTTCGCCGTCCAGCGTGATGCGGGCGCATTGCTGCGTGGCCTCGCTGGTGGTGGCGACCGATCCATCGCGGCTGATATAGAAGCCCGAGCGAGAGATCTTGGGCCGACGCACGTTTAACCCAGCGACCAGATCAATGTTCTGCGCGTCATCCTTGAATTGAGCGGGGTCCAGCACGGCGGGGGTGGTGGCAAATGATTTCTGCATCTCGGCCAAGACGCGCGTGCGGCGTTCTTCGTCGCCTGCGGGCCAGACCAGGGTGAAGCCCTTGATGGTGCCATTCACGACGCGTGCTTCGGTATGGCTGGTGATGCGGGCATTGCTACCGGTCAGGGTAAAGCTGTTGCGCTGCCGTTCTCGTGGGCCTTCCAGCGGCACGATCTCCAGCGTTTGCATGATTTCGTACAGGCCATAAAGCGTGTCGCGGTCGCCGGGCTGCGAGATCAGGATGACGCGCGCGTCAAGATCTGTCGTCGGCGTGTAATGAACAAACGGCGCTTCGTAATGATCAAAGGCAACAACGCCCATCGGCAGTTGCATGGTAATGCCCGCCTTGGATTCAGTCACTTGCCGCAGGCCCATCCCGTCCAGCACCGCATTATACTGTTTCAGCAATTCGGCGCGCTGGCGCGTTGTCAGAATGCCGGTTGCCTCGAACCCGTTGTCACGTTGCCATTGCGCCATGGACCCACGGGTTCCGCGCCCGAAAGCACCGTCGATGCCCGCATTGTAAACCCCGGCCCACCGCAGCGCGATCTGTAGCTCTTCACGCTCTGCGCGGGTCAGTTGCGCCTCGCTGGCGCGGGCCTGACGCGGAGTTTCGTCAACAATTGCCGGGGCGGTCGGCGTTTGAGCCGCCTGCCGTGGGAGCTCGGTCGTTTCGACCTGTGGCTCCGACTGCGGACGCGGTGCATTCAATGCAGCACCCACCGGCCAGAACTGACGTCCGTATTGGCCCGGCTCCTCGATGTAGGAATCGCGCGGCACCTGACCATTCCCGCGCAATTGTCGCAGCAATGCCTCTGCCTCGGCGCGCGGATAGGGACCAAGGGCCAACCCATACCAGCCGCTTCCAAGCGAAAAGCCGTTCACATCGTTCAGCACCGACGCGTAGTCGCGCGCGCGATCCTCGGCGCGTGTCAGGCTGGGTTGTGCTTCGATCTGGATATAGGCCATGTCCTGCGCGATAGCGGCCTGCGCCATGAAAAATGCTGCGACCAGCGAAAATATGAACTTTGGCATACGAATGGTAATTCCTGCTCTTCGTCTTTTTGGGTTTGGGCCTTTTTGGCAGTTTTATCAAATAGGACGGTGAGCGCACTACAAATTATGGTCAGACCCGTGATTGACCCTTGATGCACCTGGGAATAGGTAGGCCCTGGATCACAAAGGGGCAGGTCATGGACGCACGCTCAGGCAAACCGCGCAGTTTTCAAGAGATTATCCTGCGGCTTCAAAGTTATTGGGCCAGCAAGGGCTGCGCCATGCTGCAACCCTACGATATGGAAGTGGGCGCGGGTACGTTTCACCCGGCCACGACGCTGCGCGCTTTGGGGCCAACCCAATGGGCCGCGGCCTATGTCCAGCCTTCGCGCCGTCCGACCGACGGGCGTTATGGCGACAGCCCAAATCGTTGGCAGCACTATTATCAGTATCAGGTCATCATCAAACCCAGCCCGCCGGATCTGCAAGATCTGTATCTCGGCTCGCTGGAGGCGATCGGCATCGACATGGCCCTGCATGACATCCGCTTTGTCGAGGATGACTGGGAAAGCCCGACTTTGGGTGCCTGGGGTCTGGGCTGGGAGGTTTGGTGCGACGGTATGGAAGTCAGCCAGTTCACCTATTTCCAGCAGGTTGGCGGGCATGATTGCCACCCCGTCTCGGGTGAGCTGACCTATGGGCTGGAACGGCTGGCGATGTATGTGCTGGGCTTTGACGATGGCAACGAGATGCCGTTCAACGACCCGGATGCGCCGATCCCGCTGACCTATGGCGACGTGTTCCGCGAGGCAGAGGCACAATATGCGCGCTGGAATTTCGACGTGGCCGATACCGATGTGCTGATGCAGCATTTCAAGGATGCCGAGGCCGAATGTAACCGCATTCTGGCCCAGCCAGAGGACGACCCCAAGACCGGGCGGCGGATCGTGATGGCGCAGCCGGCCTATGATCAATGCATCAAGGCCAGCCATTTGTTCAACCTGCTGGACGCGCGCGGCGTGATCTCCGTGACCGAACGGCAAGCCTATATCGGCCGGGTCCGCGCGCTGGCCAAGCAATGTGCCGATGCGTTCGTGCAGACCGACGCCGGGGGCTGGGCGGCCTGACGGCCAGACAAGCCTTGTGCCGTCCATATCGAGGGGCGCGTGCCGTCAATCAAACCGGGGCATGCCGATGGGCGGACAATCCGCGAAACCAGGCATTCATTGCCTCAGAAGACAGGACACGATTCGATGATGGGCAAGATTCTTGGCGCGATCATCCTGCTGTCGGCGCTCGCGGCGGGCATCGCAATCTACTATTTTCAGGTCTACGGCTTTTATACAGAGGTGGAGCCGCGCGGCGCTGATGACGTGATGCTGACATCCATGGCCTCTGGCGAGCGGGAGCCGATCCCCTACGACGCGTTCCGCGCGATCGACGCGGACAGTTCGCCGATCCGCTACCGCGCGTGTTTTTCCACCCGGCAAAGCCTTGACGCGTTGGACGAGACCTTTGCCCCTTACGAAGGCGCTGCGCCGCGCGTGGCACCGGGATGGTTCGACTGTTTCGATGCCGAGGAAATCGGCGATGCGCTGGCCGATGGCAGCGCGCTGGCCTTTCTGGGGCAGCGCAACATCGAATACGGCATCGACCGGGTGGTTGCGGTTTTTGACGATGGTCGCGGCTTTGTCTGGCACGAGATCAACGATTGCGGCGACAAGACCTATGACGGCAGCCCGGTCGATGAAACCTGTCCCGACCGACCGAATTGATGGCAAGGCGGGCGGGGCTTGCACGGATGCGGATTGTCTGTGCGATTTTCTGCGCTTGCACTGGACCCTCGCCAGCCTTGCCGTTATCCAAACCGCGAATGAGGCGTCCTGCCGTGGGCAGGGGGCGATGACGCAAGGGTGCCACCGATGCCGGATCTTCTGATCGAACTGTTCTCCGAGGAAATTCCAGCTCGCATGCAGGCGCGTGCGGCAGAGGATCTGAAGGCGCGTGTGACGGATGGGCTGGTCGAGGCCGGCCTGACCTATGCAGGCGCGGCCGGTTTTGCCACGCCGCGCCGCCTGACACTGGCCATCGAAGGCCTGACCGACCGCTCGCCCACGCTGCGCGAGGAACGTCGTGGGCCGCGTGTCGATGCGCCCGAAAAGGCCGTCGAGGGGTTCTTGCGCGGTGCCGGTCTGACCCGCGACCAGTTGGAGAGCCGCGAAGAGAAAAAAGGCACGTTCTTTTTCGCCGTGGTCGAAAAGCCGGGCCGCGATGCGTCCGCGATTGTGGCCGAGGTGCTGGAAAGTGTCGTGCGCAACTTCCCGTGGCCCAAGTCGATGCGCTGGGGCAATGGCAGCCTGCGCTGGGTACGGCCGCTGCATCGGATCCTGTGCATCCTGACCACCGAGGCAGGCGCAGAAATTGTCCCGCTAAAGATTGACGGGATCAAGGCAGGCGATGCAACCGAGGGCCACCGCTTCATGGCGTCGGGCGCGTTTTCTGTAACATCGTTCGAGGATTACGCGGCGAAGTTGAAGCGCGCCAAGGTGATCCTGACGCCAGACGAGCGCGCCGACCATATCTGGCAGGAGGCCAGCAATATGGCCTTTGCCTCCGGGCTGGAAGTGGTCGAAGATCGCGGGTTGCTGGCCGAGGTTGCGGGGCTGGTCGAATGGCCGGTCGTGCTGATGGGCGCGATTGACGAGGCGTTCCTTGGCCTGCCGCCGGAAGTGCTGCAAACCTCGATGAAAGAGCATCAGAAATTCTTTTCGGTCAGGAACCCCAAGACCGGGCGGATCGAGCAATTCGTGACCGTTGCCAACCGCGAAACCGCCGATCAGGGTGCCACCATCCTTGCGGGCAACCAGAAGGTTCTGTCGGCGCGGCTGGCGGATGCGAAATTCTTCTGGGAGAATGACCTGCGCACGGTAGAGCGTGAGGGCATGACCGCCTGGACCGACCGTCTGGCCGATGTGACCTTCCACGCCAAGCTGGGCAGTCAGGCCGACCGGATCGCCCGCATCGCCGCGCTGGCGCGCGAGATTGCGCCCATGGTGGATGCCGATGCCGATCTGGCCGAACAGGCCGCGCGTGTCGCCAAGGCCGATCTGTCGTCGGAAATGGTCTATGAATTTCCGGAACTTCAAGGACTTATGGGGCGCTATTACAGTGACGCCGCAGGCCTGCCGCCCGAAGTCGGTGCCGCCTGTCAGGAACACTATTCCCCCCTCGGCCCGTCCGACGACGTGCCAACCGCCCCGGTATCCGTCGCCGTGGCTCTCGCCGATAAGTTGGACACGTTGACCGGTTTCTGGGCGATCGACGAAAAACCCACCGGGTCTAAAGATCCCTACGCGCTGCGGCGTGCTGCGCTGGGGGTAATTCGGTTGGTGCTAGGGAGTAGGTTGCGGTTAGATCTGTTTGGCTATTTGTATTTTCAAATTTGGAAACATATTGGCGAAGTCCAAACCGATAGGTTCGAACTTGTTTATCCCGAGATCGAACGGTTTTTAGTTGACGCGAAACCATCCGATTTCGCTGTGCGTGTGTCCATTGATGATCCGGTTGCTACTTTATTGTTGTCGGTAGTTGGGTCAGGTGAAAGTGAGTTTAGAGTCGTTCAATCAATACTTGGGTTGAAGATGCAGGACAAAACAAATGACCTCCTCTCTTTCATCCACGACCGTCTTAAGGTTCACCTGCGCGACGAAGGCATTCGCCACGACATCATCGACGCTTGCCTCGCCATGCCCGGCAACGACGACCTGACGCTGCTGGTGAAACGGGCGCGGGCTTTGTCGGATGTGCTCAAGACCGAAGACGGGGCCAATCTGGTGCAGGGGTTCAAGCGGGCGAATAACATCCTCACTCAGGCCGAAGAAAAGGACGGGGTCGAATACTCCTTTGGCGCGGATATGAAATTTGCCGAGAGCGACGAGGAAAAGGCGCTGTTTGCAGCACTCGATGCCGCCGATGCCCGGATCAAACCGGCGATGGCCGAGGAAGACTTTGCCGAGGCGATGGCCGCGATGGCTGCTCTGCGCGCCCCGATTGATGCTTTCTTCGAGGCGGTGCAGGTCAATGACGACAATGCGGTGTTGCGGCGCAACCGGCTGAACCTGCTCAGCCGGATCCGGCAGACCTGTCTGGCCGTCGCAGACCTGACCTCGATCGAAGGCTGAGCGCCCGCGATGATCGTAACACTTGGCATATGCCACTGGCGGCGTATGCTGCGCGGCAGTTACAAGGATGCTGCATGTGCACAATGATGATCCTGCCGTCACCCTGATTACGCCGACCGCGCCGGTTTCGGCACCCACCCATGGCGGCCGCGCAAAATGCCTGCAACGGCTGGTGCGGCTTGATCTGCCGGTGCCCCGGACCGTGGCGCTGTCCTTTGATACCGTGCAGAAGATCGCGCAGGGGACCATGCCGGACGTGCCTGCCATTCTGGAGGAATTTCCCGAAGGCGCGCTGCTATGCGTGCGCCCCTCATCCGAAGACCCCGATTGGGGCGGGCCGGGGGCGGTGCTGAATATCGGCATGAATGACGCCCGCTTTGCCGATTTGACCGACAAGATCGGTCAGGACGCGGCGGCGCTGCTGTATATGCGGTTCATTCAGGCCTATGCGGCGCATGTGGCGCGGCTTGATCCGGATATGTTTGATGGGATCGACGGGGCCGGGCCGCGCAGGCTGGCCCAGGCGCTGGCGGCCTATGAGGAAGAGGCCGAAGAGGCGTTTCCGCAATCGACCGCCGTGCAACTGGCAGAGGTGTTGCGATCCATGGCACGGGCCTGGGGCGGGACAACGGCGCGGCTTTTGCGCGAAGCGAAGGGCGCGCCGGTCGATGCCGGTCTGGGGCTGGTCGTGCAGGAAATGGCGCTTGGCGTGGGGCAGGCCGAGTGCGGATCGGGCGTGTTGCAAATGGTCAATTCCGATACCGGGCTGCCGCAGATCACCGGCCGTTATCTGAGCCAGAGCCAGGGACGCGAAGCCCTCTCCGGTCCCGAAGCGATTTTTCTGGAGAGGGACGGGCGCGGGCCGTCGCTGGAAGAACTCGCACCCGAGGCGTTTGCCGCGCTGAAGGTGAACGGGGCGTTGATGCGGCAGAGGTTGCGCGAAGAAATGCAGATCGAGTTCACCATCGACAATGGTGCCTTGTTCATCCTCGACGGGGTGCGGGTGCGGCGTTCGCCCCGCGCGGCGCTGCGGATCGCGGTTGCGTTGGCCAATGACGGTATCATCTCGCGCCAGGAAGCGCTGATGCGGGTCGAGCCGCGCGCGCTGAGCGAATTGCTGCACCGTCAGGTTGATACGGCGGCCGCGCGTGACAGGCTGGGCCGCGGGATCAATGCCAGCCCCGGCGCGGCCACTGGAAAGATCGTATTTTCGGCCAATGCCGCACAGGCGAGTGCCGCGCGGGGCGAGGACTGTGTGCTGGTGCGCCGCGAAACCTCGCCCGAGGATATTCGCGGCATGCATGCGGCCAGTGCGGTGCTGACCGAACGGGGCGGCATCACCAGCCATGCCGCGGTGATCGGCCGGGGGATCGGGCTGCCTTGTGTCGTGGGCGCGGCACGGATGCGGTTTCAGATCCGGCGCGGCATTCTGACGGCAGAGGACGGGCGCACCTTCCGCGAAGGCGATGTCATCACCATAGACGGCACCAATGGCGAGGTGCTTGCCGGGGCACCACCGATGATCGAGGCGGCCCTTGGCGAGAGTTTCAAGACCTTCATGGCCTGGGCCGACGCAGAGCGCGACATCGGCATCCGCGCCAATGCCGATACGCCTATGGATGCGCAGACAGCACGGAATTTCAACGCGCAAGGCATCGGGCTGTGCCGCACCGAACATATGTTCTTCGAGGCGGACCGTCTGACGGTGATGCGCGAGATGATCTTTGCCGATGCGCCTGACGACCGGCGCTCTGCGCTGGAGCAGTTGTTGCCGATGCAGCGTGCGGATTTCACCGAGCTGTTCCGCATCATGCAGGGTCAGCCGGTCTGCATCCGGTTGTTCGACCCGCCTTTGCATGAATTTCTGCCCTCGGACCGTGCGGGCCTGCGCGATCTGGCCGAAGCGCTGGATCTGCCGGTCAGCGATGTAACGCGCCGGGTCGAGTCGATGGGCGAATATAACCCGATGCTGGGCATGCGCGGCGTCCGTCTGGGCGTCACCGTGCCGGAAATCTACGACATGCAGGTCCGCGCCATCTTTGAGGCCACGATCGAGGCCAGCCGCGACGGCGACCCGGTCGTGCCAGAGGTGATGATCCCGCTGGTATCCGCCAGTCGGGAGGTCGAGCTGGTACGCAAGCGGATAGATGCGGTCGCCGCCGCGGTCAAAGCCGAGCAGCAGACAGAGTTCGACTATCGGCTGGGCGTGATGGTTGAAACGCCGCGCGCCTGTCTACGCGCCGCCGATATTGCGGCCCATGCGCAATTCCTGTCCTTCGGAACAAACGACCTGACGCAGATGACTTACGGGCTGTCGCGCGATGATGCCGGGCGCTTCATGTCGGAATATGTCCGTCAACAGGTATTCCCCGAGGATCCGTTTCACATTCTTGACATCGAAGGTGTCGGAGAGCTGTTGCGTCTGGGGGTTGAACGCGGGCGGCAAAGCCGGGCCGACATCACCTTGTCGGTTTGCGGCGAACATGGCGGCAACCCCGAATCGATAGCATATTGCCGTCAGCTTGGTGTGGATTATGTCAGTTGCTCATCATTCCGTGTACCGGGTGCCCGGCTGGCTGCGGCACAACTGGCAATCCGGGATGCGATGAAGGCATCAAATATGCCGATCTCATAGGTTTTTGCGCAGCATTCTTTCCGACCGGGCGGATAATTGCTTGTTCCCGTGCGTAAGCTGGACGGATCTAGACAAATTCTTTAGGCACACGTCGTTTGATCGCGGCAGCGCCCGTGATCACCTGCTGCCCTGCTGAGGACCTGACCGATGTTTCGCTGCCTGACATTTGCATTTACCGCTGCATTTCTGACAACTCAACCCGCATTGGCGGAATTGAGTTCCAACGCTGCACATGAATTGATCCGGCTGGAAAAAACCAGCCTTCAGGGTGTAAACCGCGCCCGGTTGAAGTGGATGGTCACGCCGGCACCGGCCTCTGTGACAGAGACCTACAAGCCTGCGCCGAACGAGATCAGTTACAGCAACAATTGGCTTGCCAGCCAACCGTCAACCCAGGGCGGTCCGGAATGGCGCTGTCTGTCCGAGGCGCTTTACTTCGAGGCGCGGGGCGAGACGCTGAAGGGGCAGTTCGCGGTGGCCGAAGTCATTATGAACCGGGTCGACAGTGCGCGTTATCCCGATTCGGTTTGCGGTGTGATCAAGCAGGGCACTGGCCGTAAATTCGCCTGCCAGTTCACCTATACCTGTGATGGCGTCGCTGAACATATCGGCGAACCAGCCGCATTCCGCCGCGTCGGCAAGGTCGCGCGCGCGGTGTTGGACGGCGCACCGCGGGATCTGACGGATGGTGCCACATTCTATCACACCTCTGCCGTCAGCCCGAAATGGGCGCGCAAATTTGCCCGGACCGCGACAATCGGCGTGCATCATTTCTACCGCCGGGGCACGCAGATCTCCAGCAACTGATCATCGAGGCCGCCGTTTTGGGCGGCTGATCCGCCATCCGGTATTCGCGCTTGCCCGTCTGCTCTGTTCATGTGACACAACTTTATTGCTACACCGGAGCGTCTCGCGCATGTCAAACGAAGTCCGTCTTGCCTTTGCCCATCCACAGGAACGCGCAGAGGCGAGTTCCGATCACGCTCCGCTGGACCGCATTTCGCTGCGCGACCATATTGCCGAGATCGAGATCGGTGCCTTTCAGGCAGAACGCGGCACCACGCAGCGCATCTGTTTCAATGTCGTGGTCGAGGTCCAGCCGCTGACTGGCGATGTCGATGACGACGTGGACCGCATTCTTTCCTATGACCGTGTGACCGAGGCCATCGCTCACGAGCTGAGTGCTGAACGCCTCAATCTTCTGGAAACCCTGGCAGAACGCATTGCCGAGCGGATCCTCCTGGAGCCACAGGCCATCCGCGTCTTTGTTCGCATCGAAAAGCTGGACCGTGGTCCCGGTGCCCTGGGCGTGGAAATCGTCCGCGCCCGGCGTGAAAGTTCGGCAAGGCGGCCCTTGCCGGATGATATTCCGCATCCGCGCGTTGTCTATCTGTCCAACGCGGCGATGGCCGATCCGGATCTTGGCAAGATGATCGACAAATTGGTGGCGTCTGACGCGCCGTTGATCTTCTGTGTCGGTGTCCCGGATCAGGTCGGACCGGTTGCGGGCGCGCCTCTCGCGCAACGTCGAATCGATCTGCTCGCTATCGAGCAGAATGGCTGGGTGCTTGCAGGGCTTGATCGACGCTGCGTCGTGGTGGAAACCCGGACAGAGCTCGACTGGGCGATGAAGAATGGTCAGATCTGTGTATGGGCTCCTTCGAAGATCGTGCTGGACGCGGTGGACGGCCCGGTCACACAGCACAGCGAAGGCGTTGCGCTTGCAGCATGGTTTTCGGGGCTGCTAGGTGCCTGCGAAATGCTGGTGATCGGCGAAACTCCGCCCGGCGATGCGCCCGTGCCGGTGCGAGCGCTCACCAAGGGGGCAGAGCTGTTCTGATCTCTTGCCAAGCCCGTGAGTGTGACGCATTCAAGACCCATGAACGCATATTACCGACCGCTGATCTGCCGTAACGGCCCACGCCCTGACACTGCGCTTGACGTAGCGGGCGGCCCCTATTGGTTCTGCGAGGCCGAGATGCGGCTGCGCGACGGAACGCGGAAACGCGTATCGCTGGCCGACGTGCCCGAGGATTGGCGGCACATGATTTCCGCGCCGCGTGCGGATGTGGCCGGGCTGGCCCTGGACAGGCCGCGTCTGATGGGCATTCTCAACGTCACGCCTGACAGTTTTTCCGACGGCGGACGACATGACGGTTTCGATGCCGCGATCTGCCATGCGACCGCCATGCAGCAGGCGGGTGCCGATCTGATCGACATCGGCGGCGAATCCACCCGCCCCGGTGCCAAACCCGTGCCGATCGAAGAAGAAATCGCCCGCACCGCGCCTGTGATCGCTGCGCTGACAAAGGCAAGTATCGGCCCGATCTCCATCGACACACGCAAAATGCGCGTTGCCGAACAGGCCGTCGCGTCTGGTGCCGGGCTGGTCAACGATGTCTCGGGGCTGGACCATGATGCCGATATGGCGGGGTATGTCGCGCGCACGAAGCTGCCGGTCTGCGTGATGCACAGCCAGGGCGACCCAGAGGTCATGCAGGACGATCCGCGCTACGGCGATGTGTTGCTGGATGTGTATGATTTTCTTGCTGCCCGCATAGACCGGTTGGAACAACTCGGTGTGCCGCGGGGACGTATCGTCGTCGATCCGGGGATCGGATTTGGCAAGACGCAGACCCATAATTTGACACTGCTGAACGGCATCGCATTGTTTCACGGGCTGGGCTGCGCCATTCTTCTGGGCGCATCGCGCAAGAAATTCGTTGGCACGATTGGCGGCACGGCCGAGGCGGGCGCGCGGGTCGCAGGCTCGGTTGCCGTGGCACTGGCAGGGGCGGCGCAAGGCGTGCAGATCCTGCGCATACATGACGTGGATGAGACACGGCAGGCACTGGCGCTCTGGTCGGCAATAGAACAAGGAGAGCAGCATGGGGCGTAAGCTATTCGGCACGGACGGTGTCCGGGGCAGGGCCAACAGCCATCCGATGACCGCAGAAATGGCGCTGGCCATCGGGGCCGCCGCCGGGCGCTACTTTCGTCGTGACAAGGACGGCGTTCATCGCGTGGTGATCGGCAAGGACACGCGCCTGTCGGGCTATATGTTCGAAAACGCGCTGACTGCCGGGCTGACCTCTACGGGTATGAGCGTGCTGCTGCTGGGTCCGGTGCCGACGCCTGCAGTGGGGTTGCTGACGCCGTCGATGCGCGCCGATCTGGGGATCATGATCTCCGCCAGCCACAATCCCAGCCAGGATAACGGTATCAAGTTCTTCGGGCCGGACGGTTTCAAACTGTCGGATGAGGCCGAAGCGGAAATAGAAGCGATGGTCGCGTCGGGCGTCGATGTCGCTCCGGCGGACGAGATCGGCCGGGCGCGCCGGATCGACGATGGCCGCTTCCGCTATCAGGAACGCGTGAAATCGACGTTGCCGCAAGGTCTTTCGCTGGACCGGATGAAAGTCGTTGTGGATTGTGCCAACGGCGCTGCCTACCGCGCAGCACCCGAAGTCCTGTGGGAACTGGGGGCCACCGTGATTCCGGTCGGCGTGTCACCCAATGGCAAGAACATCAATCACGATTGCGGATCGACCAAGCCGCGCATCGCTGCGGAAACCGTGGTCGCACATGGGGCGGATGTCGGTATCTGCCTTGACGGCGATGCCGACCGGGTGATGATCATTGACGAGACCGGCACAGTCGCCGATGGCGACCAGATCATGGCGCTGATGGCCGCTCGCTGGGCCGAGGAACAGCGGTTGCGCGATGGCGTTCTGGTCGCAACGGTCATGTCCAATCTGGGGCTGGAACGGTTCCTCGACGCGCGCGGGTTACGGCTGGAACGCACCGCGGTGGGCGACCGTTATGTGGTCGAGGCGATGCGCCGTGGCGGCTGGAACCTGGGCGGCGAACAGTCGGGCCATATCGTGATGACGGATTATGCCACCACCGGGGACGGTCTGATGGCAGGCTTGCAATTTCTCGCGGCGATGGTGAAATCCGGCAAAAGCGCCAGCGAACTTGCGCGGAATTTCGAACCGGTGCCGCAGATGCTCAAGAATGTGCGCTTCGCCGCGGACCGTGCCCCTTTGGAAGCTGCCAGCGTACAGCAGGCCATCGCTGCGGCCGAAGCGGACCTGAAAGGCAATGGCCGTCTGTTGATCCGCAAATCGGGAACCGAGCCGCTGATCCGGGTGATGGCGGAATCCGAAGACGAGGGGCTGCTTGACCGGGTGGTGAATGACGTCGTCGCTTCTGTCGAGGCCGTCATTTAAGGTCTGCGCGACATATCAAACCCGGCCACATCGGTCCGGCCCCCTTCTTCTTGGCGAAAATACTCCGGGGAGCGCGAGGGGCTGGCCCCTCGCATCCATCATGTCTCCAAAAGCACTGCTCAAAGAACACGAAACCCCAGCGCCTCAGCCGGTTTTTTCGCCGGCGCGCCGGAACATGCGGCGCAAGGCACCGTATTGGCTCAGCGCCACGCCTGTCAGGATCAGCACAAGCGCCAGAAGCAGGGATCGGTGCAGCGACTCGCCCAGTAGCAGGGCACCAAGCGTGACCGAACAAAGCGGCACGATGTAGTTGGTCAGGCTCATGAAGACCGGCCCGGCGCTGCGGATCACCAGCACCCGCAACAGGTTTGCGCCCGCCGTGGGGATCAGGCCCAGCAATGCAAGCAGAAGCAGGGTTTGGCTGTCGGGCAGTGGCGGCGGTCCTTCTGCGATCCATGCCATCGGCACAACAAAGAGGCTTCCGAAGATCAGGGGCATCGCGGCCAGCCCGATGCCGTCGATCGGTGGCAGCCGTCGCATCATGACAGAACTGATCGCGTAGCAAGCGGCGGCCCCAAGGCAGGCGACACGACCCCAAGGCTCCAATGCCGCGCCGGTCGTGGCAAATGCCTGTCCGCCGATCAACACGGCGACGCCGGCAAAGCCGACCAGAAATCCGATTGTGCGGCGCAGCGTCATGCGCTCTGCGGGCACCAGAAAATGCGCGAGTGGCAAAACCATGAGCGCTACCGCCGCCATCGACACGCCCGCAAATGCCGATGTGACGAATTGCTGTCCCCAGCTTAGCAGGGCGAACGGAATGGCGGCGCTGAACGCTCCGGCAAAGGCAAGGGCGGGCCAGTCTTTCTGTTCGGTCAGGAATAAAGGAAAGCCGCGCAAGCCCCAGACGGCCACCGTCAGGGCGGCGGCAAAAGCGATCCGCGCGGCGGCCAGCCAAATGGGGGTGATGCCTTGCAGCGCCAGTTCGATGACAAGGAAGGTCGCCCCCCAGACCAGGCCCAGGGCAAGCACCATGAACCAGCTTTTCGAAGTGATCTCGGCAGGTTGCGTCATGCGATGACCTTGTGGGCTTTTCGTGGGCTCCAAAATCTCAGCCAGTGAACCGAGGCATTGGCGCGGCGGAACGAAAAAGGGGCACCCGACAAGGGGCACCCCTTCGCGCTGATCTTGTGGATCAGATCAGTTCTTTGCTTTGTCGACCATCTTGCCGGCAGAGATCCAGGGCATCATGCCGCGCAGCTTTTCGCCGGTGGCTTCGATCTGGTGCTCGTCATTGATGCGGCGTGTCGCCTTGAAGGACGGCTGGCCAACGGCGTTTTCTACCATGAAGTCGCGCACGAACTTGCCGGTCTGGATGTCGGTCAACACCTCTTTCATCCGCGCCTTCGTCTCGGCATAGGGCAGGATGCGCGGGCCGGAGACATATTCGCCATACTCGGCGGTGTTGGAGATCGAGTAGTTCATGTTGGCGATGCCGCCTTCGTAGATCAGGTCCACGATCAGCTTCACCTCGTGCAGGCATTCGAAATAGGCCATTTCGGGCTCGTAACCTGCCTCGACCAATGTCTCGAAACCCATGCGGATCAGCTCGACCAGACCGCCACACAGAACAGCTTGCTCGCCAAACAGGTCGGTTTCGCATTCCTCGCGGAAGTTGGTTTCGATGATGCCGGAGCGACCGCCACCAATGGCGGAACAATAGGACAGGCCGATTTCCAGCGCCTTTCCGGTGGCGTCATTGTCAACGGCCACGAGGCAGGGCACGCCGCCGCCCTTGGTGTATTCGCCGCGCACGGTGTGGCCGGGGCCTTTGGGGGCCATCATGATGACGTCAACGCCGGGCTTGGGCTCGATCAGGCCGAAATGCACGTTAAGACCGTGGGCAAAGGCAATGGCGGAGCCTTCTTTCAGGTTGTCATGGACGTATTTCTTGTAAGTGTCGGCCTGAAGCTCATCGGGCATGGTGAACATGATCAGGTCACACCAGGCCGCAGCTTCGGCGATGCCCATGACCTTGAGGCCTTCGCCTTCGGCCTTCGCGGCAGAGGGAGAGCCTTCGCGCAGGGCGACGACGACATTCTTGGCACCCGAATCGCGCAGGTTCAGCGCGTGGGCATGGCCTTGCGAGCCGTAGCCCAGAATGGCCACTTTCTTGTCCTTGATGAGATTGATGTCGCAATCGCGGTCATAGTAAACGCGCATGAGGAATCCTTCCTTGGAGTTTGTTCTTGAGCGTACTCTACCCATCCTTCCGCGATAGTGTTTGCGTTATTCGCGATATTTTGCGAATTGTAGGAAGTTCCATTCGTCAATCTGGGTAAGTGCGAAAAAATCATGCTTGACGATATTGATAGACGCATTCTGCGGCACTTTCAGGCCGCGCCGGAAACGGCCGCGGCCGATCTGGCGGATCGGGCAGGGGTCACGTCCAGCACTTTGGCGCGCCGATTGGAGAGGATGCGCGCGCGCGGGGTGCTGCGCGGCGCGCGGGCCGAGATCAACTGGCCGGTTCTGGGCTACACGGTCGAGGTCAGCTTGCGCGTGACGCTGGACAAGACCCAGGCCCGCGCTTTTGACGATTTTATAGAGGCTGCGCGCGAGGTTCCGGAAGTGATCGAGATCCAGACCTTTCTGGGACAGGTCGATGTGCGCCTTTCGGTGATCGCACGCGACATGGGGCATTATCAGGATGTCTATCGCAGCCGCATCCTGACCTTGCCGCATATCTCGGATCTGGATGCGCTGATGCATGTGGCGCGGCTGAAAACGGATGAGACGCTGCCGTTATGATGGACCTGGACGAGATTGATCGCGGGTTGATCCGCGCCCTTGCGCAGGATGCGCAGGCCAGTGCGGGTGCCCTGGGCCGGCAATTCGGCCTGTCGCAACCTGCCGCCTGGCGGCGGATCAAAAGATTGCGCGAGGCGGGTGTGTTTCGCGGCGTGCGATTGGATCTGGACAAGGCGGCACTTGGGTTCAGTGTGACGGTGTTTCTGGGGGTCAAGCTGGCGACCAAGGGCCGCATCAGCCTTGAAGATTTCGAACGCGTCGTCGCGGCCATCCCCGAGGTGCAGACGGTCGAACATGTGTTGGGCATGTATGATTATCGCTTGCGGGTGGTGGCGCGCGACATTCCTGATTTCGAGCGCGTGTTGCGACGGCGGCTGATGACGTTGCCGGGGGTTGGCAGTGTCGATGCCAATGTGTTGCTGAGCGAGGAAAGACGCCCCGGACCGCTGGGGTGACGGTGTGGCCGCATCCGAGACGCAGGTAGGCTTTGCCATTCCGCGCCTGACTTGCTAGCGCTTGTCGAAACGCTATGGAGGTCCAAATGGCTGCTTTGCTTGAAACCGTCGATCCCGACGGGTTGCTTGAATTCTCGGTTGTCTTCACTGATCGGTCGCTCAACCACATGTCCAAGGCGTTCCAGCAGGTGATGCGGGACATCTCGGAGATGCTGCGCGAGGTGTATAATGCCGATGGCGTGGCGCTGGTGCCGGGTGGCGGCACCTTCGGGATGGAGGCCGTGGCCCGCCAGTTCGGGCAGGATGCCAAGGTAATGGTTGTGCGAAATGGCTGGTTCTCGTTCCGCTGGAGCCAGATTTTCGACGCGTCCGGCATTGCCAATGATACGACCGTGATGAAGGCGCGCCGCACAGGCAACGAAACACAAGCGCCGTTTGCGCCGGCACCCATCGACGAGGTGGTGGCCCGCATCCGTGCCGACCGGCCCGATATTGTCTTTGCGCCGCATGTCGAGACATCCTCGGGCGTGATCCTGCCCGACGATTATCTACGACAGATGGCCGATGCCGCACATGAGGTCGGCGCGCTGATGGTGCTGGATTGCATTGCATCGGGGTGCATCTGGGTTGATATGAAGTCGACAGGCGTGGATGTGTTGATCTCGGCACCGCAAAAGGGCTGGTCCTCGACTCCTTGCGCGGGGCTGGTGATGCTGTCGGAACGGGCCGAGGCGCGGATGGCCGAGACGACGTCGGACAGCTTTGCCATCGATCTGAAAAAATGGCGGCAGATCATGCAGGCCTATGAAAGTGGCGGGCATGCCTATCACGCGACGATGCCGACCGACGGGTTGCGGGCCTTTCGCGACACGATGACAGAGACCAAACGGCTGGGTTTCGCAAAGATGCGTGACGCGCAATGGGAATTGGGGACCAAGGTCCGGGCGGCGCTGGCTGCGCGCGGGATTGCCTCGGTTGCGGCGGATGGGTTTGCCGCGCCGGGTGTGGTGGTCAGCTACACCGCGTCGCCGGAGATCCAGTCGGGCAAGGCCTTTGTCGGCGAAGGTGTGCAGATCGCCGCAGGCGTGCCGTTGCAATGCGACGAACCTGAAGGTTTTTCGACCTTCCGTCTGGGGCTTTTCGGGCTGGATAAGCTGGCGGATGTGGATGCCACGGTGGCACGTCTGGAAACGGCACTGGACGCGGTTCTGGCGAAGACCTGAAGCTGCCGGGCTTGACCGCAAGGTGCGCCCCTTGGCGGGGCGCGCCGGAAAGTTTGCGTTCGCACGCAGCAGGGGCTTGCGCCCCCGGTCGCCTTGGCGACCTCCCCCGGCGCAGGACCGTGAACGGGGCGCTTAACCCTGACGGGCACCGAGACCCAGTTGCATCACCGATTGGCGCAACGGTTTGAGATCGTAAAGCGCGCCAAGCCCGGCGGCCCGCGCGTCGCGCAGAAGCGGGGTCGTCAGCATGGACGTACGGTTGAGCAGGGTGATTCCGGCGACGCGAGCGCGAATGTCGCCGATGCGGGCGTTATGATAGCTGTCCAGCATCTTTGCACTGCCCAGCGTTTCTGGTGCTGCTTCGGCCAGATCAAGCAGGGTGCGGATGTCGCTCAGGCTCATGTTCAGGCCCTGCGCACCGATGGGTGGCACGACATGCGCGGCTTCGGCCACCAGTGCCAGCCGTTCCGACGACAGCCGTTCGGCTTTTTGACTGATGATCGGCCAGAGCGTCCGCCGCGAAGCCAGTTTCAACGGCCCGAACAGGTGGCATGAACGGGAGCTCATTTCTTCTTCGAAGGTGCGATCGTCCAGGTCCATCAGCGCCTTGGCTTTTGGCCCTTCCTCCATCCAGACAATGGCGGAAGAGGGACGGCCTTCCCAATCGGGCAGGGGGACCAGCGTGAAAGGGCCGCCGGTTCTGTGGATTTCGGTGGAGACATTGCCATGCGGGATCGGGTGTGTGACGGCGAAGGCCAGTGCTTTTTGGCCGAAACGGGTGGTGTGTGACCGGATACCCGCCGCCGCACGCATCGGCGAATTGCGTCCGTCGGCGGCAATCACCAACCGGGTGCGGATGCGATTGCCATCGCTGAGCGTGACGCGTGCCTCTGCCATCCGGGTGAACAGGGCAGTCGCCCCAATGCCGGGGCAAAATTTGACATTGGGCAGATCTTTCAGCGTTGCGAGGATCTCGCGGCGCAACAGCCAGTTTGGCAGGTTCCACCCGAAGGGCTTGTCCGAAATATCTGAGGCATCAAATTCCTTGATGAGGCGTGGCTCTGGGTCTGGGCCGCCTGCATCAACGATGCGCATCACTTGCAGGGGCGTGGCATGCGGGGCGAGCCTGTCCCAAAGCCCAATCCGGTCCAGAAAGGTCTGAGCCGGTTGCAGAAAAGCGGTACTGCGCAGGTCGGAGCCGGCGGCATTTCGGTCGGTAATCGGTGCTGCGGGATCGACGCATAGCACCGAAAACCCGGCTTGCCCGAAACCCGCAGCCGCCACCAGCCCGGCGATACCTCCACCGCTGATCAAGATGTCGTAGTTCATACGCGCCTCCGTCTTGCGTGCAAACCTAGCGCGGGGGGCAGCTGGCATCCATGCGACAGATCGGGCTTTACCTTTGTGGCGCTAGGTGAGGCGCGCCAGGAACGCGGTCAGATCACCGGTGTGATGCTGGATATGTGGTGCCTCAAGGCGTTCGGGGGCGACATGAACCGTCCGCATCCCCATCGCATGAGGTTCGGCAAGGTTGCGCGGGTCGTCCTCGAACATCGCGGCGGTGCGAGGGGTGATACCGTCCATCGCAAAGACGGTCTCAAAGGCGGCGCGTTCGGGCTTGGGCAGAAAACCCGCCTCTTCGACGCCATAGATCGCATCGAACGCGGCCTCCAGTCCGCGGGCCTTGAGCACCTGTGCGGCGTAGGGCGCGGTGCCGTTCGTATAGACGATCTTGCGGCCGGGAAGGCGGGCAATGGTTTCGCAGAGGTATGGATCAGGCTGGAGACTGTCGAAGGAAATGTCGTGAACCTGCGTCAGATAGGGGCCGGGATCGACCTGATGTTCGCGCATCAACCCGGCCAGGGTCGTGCCATATGTTGCCCAGTAATGTTTGCGCAGATGGTCGGCGCGGTCCTGCTCGACCCCAAGTGCCGACATCACAAAGGATGTCATCCGCGTTTCGATCTGCTCGAAAAGCCGGGCGGCGGGCGGGTACAGGGTGTTGTCCAGATCGAACACCCATTGGCGGATATGAGAGAAGGCAGCGCGTGTCATACGGGAAAGGTAAAGGCATGTGCAGATACGCGCAATGGGTGGTCTTGCTTGCGGCAAGCGGTTATCCTGACGCGCATTCCCGGAGGACAAGATTGCACCATGAACCAGATTAAACCGCCGCAAAAGGATGCCTATTCGTTGATCCTCGATGCGATCGACGTTGGCGTGTTTCGCCCAGGCGACCGGTTGGTCGAAAGTGATCTGGCAGAGCGGTTCGGCGTGTCCCGGACGCCGATTCGCGAAGCGTTGCAGCGGCTTGAGACGCAATCCCTGTTGGCGCGTGACGGGCGCAGTCTGATCGTGGCGTCGCTGGATCATAACCAGATGGCAGAACTTTATGTCGTGCGCACAGAGCTTGAAGGCCTTGCCGCGCGGCTGGCTGCGCGCCATGCCACCGAAGAAGAGGTGCAGGTTCTGCGCGATATGGTGATCGAAGATCGCGCGTTGCTGGAAGATCCGGCAGCACTGGCGCGCACCAATCGGCGCTTCCACAAGCAGATCCACCTGACGTCGCATAACCGTTATCTGGTTCAGCAGCTTGATCTGGTCTACCGGTCGATGGCGCTGATGGCGACGACCTCGTTGGCGGCAGAGGGCCGGGGCGCCAATGCGCTTGAAGAGCATCTGGCGATTGTCGATGCGATTGCCCGGCGCGATGAAGATGCGGCCTACGCGGCGCTACGCGACCATATTTCAGCGGCTTTCGTGACACGGCTGAAACAGGACAGTCAGGGGTTGGCAGAAGAGTAACCGATTGACGAACCGCCCCGTGCCGACAGCGTGGAAAGACCGGGCTGGACGTGCTGCGATCGTTGGTTTCGACATTTCATGCGTTTCCGTCTTGGTCAATTCAGGGTGCCGCGCCTGTTTGTCGGGCTGAGCTGGACGGGGTATCTTGGCCGGCATCCGGGGGGGAATGACCATGCGCGGTCTTGTCCCAGTAAAAGGGCCGGACAAGCAGTTCATAGGCGGCCTTCGTCGCGGCAAGCCAACCCATCATGTAGTAGATCAACAACGTCGGCACCCACATCCACAAGCCGCGATGTCGGGTTCGCGCAACTGCGGCAAGTCCGATGACAATCGCCAATGCCTCGGATGCCAGAAAAATACCGGTAAGTACCCGCAATCCAGTATTGTCCAGAAGCGCCGACATCGGATGCGGCATGCCGAACAGCACCAGCCAGAAGGACCACATGATCGGTGCCAGCAGAAACTGGCTGATCGTGGTCAGGAAAAACACCTGAAAACCGGTGAATTTCCACGGTCCCAAAGTTCGCCAGAGTTTGCGGGGAGAGCGCATATGCGTGAGATATGTGATCATGTATCCCTTGAGCCAGCGCGAGCGTTGCTTGACCCAGGGCCAAAACCGGTTGTTGGCTTCCTCGCGTGTGACCGAGGCCAAAAGTTCGGTTTGATAGCCGTAGCGCGCCAGCCGAAAACCAAGATCGGCATCTTCGGTGACGTTATGGGCATCCCATCCGCCGACATGCTCCAATGCCTTGCGACGAAAGAATACTGTCGTGCCTCCCAGTGGTATTGCAAATCCCAAGCGGGCAAAACCCGGCAGCAGGATGCGGAACCAGCTTGCATATTCGATGGAAAAGCAACGCGACAGCCAGTTGGCGCGCGGGTTGTCGAAATCGAGAATGCCCTGAAGGCAGGCGGTCTTTGCGGGGGCACGGTTGAAATGCGCCACCACCCGATCAAGCTGGTCGGGGGCGGGGGCATCCTCGGCGTCGTATATGCCGACAATCTCGCCCCGACAGAATCCCAGCGCGTAGTTCAGCGCGCGCGGCTTGGTGGTGACACTGCCACCGGGGACTTCGATGACCCGCATCCAGGGTGGTAAAAGTGCCGGGATAAGCGCTTTGCGGGTTCGGTCGTCCTTGGCCTCCAACACCAGAACCACATCCAGCAAGGCGCGCGGATAGGTTAAACGTGAAAGCCGCCTGACCAGCGTTTCGGCAATGTCATCCTCATGATATAATGGCACCATTACTGAAACGGTCGGCCATGGGAATGGTGGTGGGTCGTGACGATGAACCGGCCTGTGGCGGAACTGCGCGACAAAGGCGGCGCCCTTCAACAGGCCCGACAGGATCAATGCGACGATCGCCCAGCTTGCGAGGCAGGCGAAAAACAGCCCCGGCATGAGTGCAAGCAACGAAAGCGCCCCAAGCCCCAGTAGACCGGCAAGAATGGCCCTGGGAGGTGTCATCAGAGCAAGGTCCCGGCAGCTTTCGTCGGCGCGGACCCGCGTTTCGGCCGCGTGCATCAGGGCCGCGCCATGACGCGCCGCAATTTCCGCATGGATGTCGGCCTCATGGGCCACAGCCATTTGGACCGAGCCGATACCGTCGGGAAGATGCGTGCGCAGCGTTTCGAACGCATCGGGGCGGGCGGTGGCAATCACCAATGTCTTGCCGATGCGCAGCCAAGGCAGGACCAGATGTTCCAGACAGAATTCGGCGCTGAGCATGTCACGCAGGTCGGGATCGGGCGGCTGATCGTCCCGGTCAAGCGCCATGACGCCCCAGTGACGCGCTTGCGCGGCCACGATCTGCGACGGATCCGCCAAGGCATCAGCCTCGCAGATGCGAGCAATCCTTGCGCCGCTGCGACCTTTTTCTGCAAGCGCATTCAACAGGTCGCCGGTTTCCAGCGCGCCTGCCTCCAGCAGCATTTGCCCCACTGGGCGACCACGCTGAACCGGAAGCTCCGCGCGTGAAAGGTCTAGCTTCGGTTCACTCATCGCTGAGCCGCCACCCTGGTTTCTACCGTTCAAGTTTTGGCGGTAGAAACTTAAGGTTGGCTTAACCGACCTTTAGAGAGTGGCGTTCACCGGGCGGACATGTAATCCGCAAACCGCTCGAAAAGGTAAAAACTGTCCTGCGGTCCGGGGCTGGCCTCGGGGTGATGCTGAACAGAGAACACCGGGCGGTCCTTTACACGCAACCCGCAATTGGACCCGTCGAACAGTGAAACATGAGTCTCTTCCACGCCTTCCGGGAAGGTCTGGCTGTCGACGGCAAACCCGTGGTTCATCGAGGTGATCTCGACCTTGTCGGTGGTGTAATCTTTCACGGGGTGGTTGGCACCGTGATGGCCGTGGTTCATCTTGACGGTCCGTGCGCCAAGCGCCAGTGCCAGCATCTGATGGCCCAGGCAGATGCCAAAGATCGGCAGGTCGGGTTTTTCCAGTAGGGATTTGATCATCGGCACGGCATATTCCCCGGTCGCTGCGGGATCTCCGGGACCGTTGGACAGGAACACGCCGTCCGGGTCATGCGCCATGATCTCCTCGGCGGTGGCGGTGGCGGGCAGCACGGTCACATCGCAGCCCGCAGAGGCGAGACAGCGCAGGATATTGCGCTTGGCACCGTAATCCACGGCAACGACCTTGTGACGCGGGGCCTCTTGCTTGGCATAGCCATCGGGCCATGCCCACCGCATCTCATCCCAGCGATAGCTTTGTGCGCAAGTCACATCACGGGCCAGGTCAACACCTTCGAGCCCGGCAAATTCGCGCGCCTGTGCGATCAGCGCGTCAGTGTCGAAATTTCCGTCTGGATCATGTGCCAATGCGACATGCGGCGCGCCTTGCTGGCGGATGGCACGGGTCAGGCGGCGTGTATCGAGGCCGCCAATGGCGATACGACCACGGGAGGCCAGCCAATCGCCCAGTTCTTGCGCGGCGCGCCAGTTGGAGGATTGCGTGGGCATCCATTTCACGACCATGCCAGCGGCGACCGGATCCGCGGTCTCGTCGTCGTCGGGGTTGACGCCGACATTGCCGACATGGGGGAAGGTGAAGGTGACGATCTGCCCTGCATAGGAGGGATCGGTCATGATTTCCTGATAGCCGGTCATGGCGGTGTTGAAACACAGCTCTGCAACCTTGACGCCGGTAGCGCCAAAGCCTTGACCGTAAAAAACCGTTCCATCCGCAAGCGCGAGGCAGGCGGTGGGCTTGGCATGGGACGAGGAGACCATGGCGCGACTCTTTCTCTGGCGTGGATTTGCGCGAACCTACGGGGGCTGGCGACGGTGGTCAAGTGGCAAGAGGCAAGATGATATTGTGTAAATTCAGTAAGTTAGAAGAAATATCCAGCGGTTGCGCCTTGGGCGTCGATTAGGTATCTTCGGATTTCGCGTAAACCATGGGGATGGGATCGACAATGGAACTTCGGACGCGGGTCAACTCCGCCATGAAACAAGCGATGCGGGACAAGGCGACTATGCGACTTTCGACCCTGCGCCTGGTCAATGCGGCAATCAAGGACAAGGATATTGCAGCCCGGAGCGAAGGCGGAGATGACGGGGTGCCTGATTCCGAAGTGCTTGCGATCCTTGGAAAAATGGTAAAACAACGGCAGGAAAGCGCCCGCACCTACGAAGAGGGTGGCCGCGTGGATCTGGCAGAGCGGGAAATGGCCGAGATAGCAGTGATCGAGGAATTCCTGCCGCGCAAACTGTCCGACAAGGATGTCGAGAAGGCCGTCAACGATGCAATGTCGGAAGTTGGCGCAGATTCAATCCGTGATATGGGCCGGGTGATGGCCGTGCTGAAAGGCAAATATACCGGACAGATGGATTTTGGCGAAGTCGGCCCGATGGTCAAGAAACGCCTGTCGGCCTAACTGCGCTGCGCAGGGTGGTCTGGTGTCCCTATGAGTCGAGGGCCGGGAAATCGGCCTTGATCGCTGCCAGCTCGGTCGGGTCGTCTATCTGAAATCGGACAACGAAACGGGTCTTGAACCCGACGCGGCCCCTGCGGGCACCGAAATTCTCGCCATGATTCAGCACATACAGCACCGAAGGTCGCGATAGCGGCTGCAACCTTTGTCCGGCCAGACGGGCAAGGTAGGGAAACATGCGATGTTCGTGCTGGGTCATCTCGCGCAGAAAATCCACCATGCCGGGCAAAGACAGATCGAACCGCAACGCGGCGCAGGAACCGCAGAGTTTCCAGAACGGTTTGCGCAAGGGTTGCCTTGGATCGGGTGCATCCGCCAGCGCCACCGCGCCCGTGCTGGCATCCATCACATAGCCGGCTTGCACGAGATAGCCGCCTTTGACGTTCCGGCTCAGCATCTCTGCCACGGTGCCTTGGCGCAACAGATCGTCCGCATCAAAGCTCATGGCGTAGCCCGCGTTGATGTCGAGGCTTGGCAGGTGATCGTACAGACAGGCCAGCTTGCGCCATTTGTCATTACCGGGTGCCGGGTCGTCGAAGGGCAGGTAGCTTATGCGCGGATCGTCGGGCAGGGCGGGGCGTTGTTGACAGCAGATCACGGCGCGCCAGTTTGGATTGTCCTGCGCGATCAGGCTGCTTAGCGTAAGGTGGAGCCGCAGAACCACAGCTTGCCAGTCACCGACATGGTCCTGTGCGACCAGCGGGATCAGGAACACCACCTGTTGCGGAGCGGCCCATCCGTGCCCCTGTGCCGCTTCCCGCAAATGCAGCGCCGCGCGCTCGGACGCGGCCTGAGCCTCGCCCCCGCCAGCCAGTTTTGGGCCGACCACCGCCGCAGCGGCCAGAAGGGCCGCGCGTTTCAATTTCGGAGAGGCCGGGGCCTGCGCCATGAATAATCTTCCTAAGAAGGTGTAATGCGCCGCATCCGGTCTGTGAGTTCGGAGTAAAGCGCCTTTCTTTCGTCTTCGCTTAGAAACGCGCCGATTTCAACCTCGCGCCCCGCACCGGACAGGGTGATATAATGCGGCACCGGGCCATTTCTGGGATGCATTTTCAGCTTTGCCCAGTAAGGGTTGCACTGCCATTCCTGGTCTGCGCCGCGCGGATTTTTCCGTACCAGGTGCATGCGGTCCGCGCCGATCGTCAAGGTTTCGAGAATCTCGCGATCAGCCTCGTTGCGACGCAGCGCGTACCACAAACCCGCAAGGGCAAGCATGCCAAAAGGCAGAAGGCCCCATAGCAGGACCGTCCCCAAAAGACCGAAGAGTGGCATGCTGATCAGCAAAAAGGTTGCGAGGATGAACGCCGCGAATCCTTTGGGCGGAAGCGAGTTGTGCGGCCAGAGGCGCAGTTCGGTCTCGGCTGTGGCGCGCGGATTTTCTGACCAAGAATAGGGCATGGGGCCAAGAATAATACGTTTGAGCGCGATGTTAAGTGCTGCAAAGCCGATGGGCATTCTGCCGCACCCGTTGGCGTGGACGGCTGGCGGCGCGCAGTGAGGGTGTGGGCTCGACGCGCTGATGTCCTGAAATATCAGGCGGCGCAGGATCGAGTGTCAAAACGCAAAAGGCCCCGGATCAAGTCCGGGGCCCTTCGATTGCCTCAGTCGGGCGCTGCCACTAATGCGCGTGGCCCTTGTCCCAGTCTTCCTGCTTCGGAAGGATCTCGAACGTATGCTCGGGCGGCGGGCTGGGCAGGGTCCATTCCAGCGTATCGGCATACTCGTTCCAGGGATTCGCTGCGGTGCATTTCGCTCCGGCGCGCAGAGAGTAGACCATGACACCGATGAAGAACACGAAAGACGCGAAGGACAGGAAGGCACCCCAACTCGACACTGCGTTCCATGTGGCGAACGCCTCTGGATAGTCGATATAGCGGCGCGGCATGCCCTGACGGCCCAGGAAGTGCTGCGGGAAGAAGGTCAGGTTCGCGCCGATGAAGAAGGCCCAGAAGTGAAGCTTGCCTGCCCATTCGGGATACATCTTGCCGGTGAATTTGGGGAAGTAGAAATAGATCCCCGCAAAGATCGCGAACACGGCACCCAGGCTCATCACATAGTGGAAATGCGCCACAACGTAGTAGGTATCGTGATAGGCGCGGTCGACGCCTGCCTGGCTGAGAACGATGCCTGTCACGCCACCCACGGTGAAGAGGAACAGGAAGCCGAACGCCCAGAGCATCGGAGTCTTGAAGTCGATCGACCCGCCCCACATGGTTGCGATCCACGAGAAGATCTTGACCCCTGTCGGGACCGCGATGACCATGGTTGCCAGCATGAAGTAGCTTTGCTGGGTCAGCGACATGCCGACGGTGTACATGTGGTGTGCCCAGACAACGAAGCCCAGTGCGCCAATCGCGATCAGTGCCCAGACCATCGGCAGGTAGCCGAAGATCGGCTTGCGCGCGAAGGTCGCGATGACGTGGCTGATGATGCCGAAACCGGGCAGGATCACGATGTAGACCTCGGGATGGCCGAAGAACCACAGGATGTGCTGGTAGAGGACCGGATCGCCGCCGCCCGCAGGATCAAAGAAGGTGGTTCCGAAGTTGCGGTCGGTCAGCAGCATGGTGATGGCACCGGCGAGAACCGGCAGCGCGAGCAGGATCAGCCAGGCGGTGACGAAGATCGACCACGAGAACAGCGGCACCTTGAACAGGGTCATGCCGGGGGCACGCATGTTCAGGAAGGTGGTGATCATGTTGATCGCGCCCAGGATCGAGCTTGCACCCGAAACGTGGACCGCAAAAATCGCCAGATCCATCGACATGCCGCCTTCGCGGACCGACAAGGGCGGGTAAAGCACCCAGCCGACGCCGGAACCCGCCTGACCGTTGCCACCCGGTGCCAGCAGCGAACAGACCGCCAGCGAGGTGCCCGCGACATAAAGCCAGAAGGACAGGTTGTTGAGACGCGGGAACGCCATGTCGGGCGCGCCGATCTGCAATGGCATCAGATAGTTGCCGAAACCGCCGAACAGGGCCGGAATAACCACGAAGAACATCATCAGGATGCCGTGGCCGGTGATCAGCACGTTCCACAGATGCCCGTTGGGCGTACATTCGCCGGCTGCCGCAGCAATCAGCCGCGCGCCTTCCATGCACATGTATTGCACGCCCGGATCCATAAGTTCCAAACGCATGTAGACGGTGAATGCTACCGAGATGAATCCGGCAAGGCCGGAAACGATCAGGTAGAGTAACCCGATATCCTTGTGGTTCGTCGACATGAACCAACGCGTGAAAAAACCGCGCTCGTCCTCATGTTCGTGGCCGTGAATGGCGGCGTCAGCCATGTCTTGCCTCCTGCTGGTATGGTGACAGGGGCGCGCACAGCCCGCACTCGCCCCGATAATCTATGCACGTTTTAGAATGCGGTGGCGGCATGGGCAATGTCAGACTTTGACGCAGATCAAACATTTTTGTCGCAGGCGGGTCTGGCGAGGGGCATGGATTCCCTTACCCTCGTGCATGCGAACAGTCAGGAAAACCTGACTGTCGGTGAATTCGGGCATTTGTTAATGTAATGTTAACGCAGGTTGCTGCCACAACCTCCGGGTCCGGACCAAACCGGGCCTGAATCAGGGGAGAAGAATGACGATGACATATCAGGACAGTCTGAAACCGGTATCGCGGGCCTTCCCCATATGGATGGCTGATCGATTGGTTGGTTTTCTTCGCACCCTGCGATTTTCTCTGAGAACCCCGTTCGACGAACGCCACGATGCCCTCCGGGCCGAAGTCGAGCGGTTGCGGGCACTGGACGATGACGCATTGGCGCGGCTTGGCCTGCGACGCGCGGACATTCTATGGCACGTTTTTGCCTGAACGACATTTCGACAGCAGATTTATTCCGTTCCCGATCTTACAACCAAGACCTTTTCAAACATTCTTTGAACGTTTCTGATTTCACATGAAGATAAAAGGCGCATTGCGGGATGCGCCTTTTCTTTTTCTGTTGGTACGGGCCAGTCAAATGCCGGGCTGACCTTGGCGAGCGGGGATCTTGCCCACCACCGTGTCAAAACTGTGCTGAAGGGCGACGTCGAGATCTGCCATTGTCACCGGCAGGCCCAGATCAACCAGGCTGGTCACGCCGTGTTCGGTGATGCCGCAGGGCACGATGCCACTGAAATCATCAAGCTCGGGTTCGACATTGATCGAAATGCCGTGAAAACTGACCCATTTGCGCAGTCGGATGCCGATGGCGGCGATCTTGTCTTCCTGTTTGGCACCGGTGGCGGTCAACGGTTTGTCGTCGCGCTCGATCCAGACACCGACCCGACCGTCGCGGATGTGGCCGCGCAGGTTGAATTCGTCCAATGTTGCGATGACCCAGTTTTCCAGCGTCTTGACGAATTGGCGCACATCGCGTCCCCGACGTCCGACATCCAGCATCACATAAGCGACGCGCTGGCCGGGTCCGTGATAGGTATACTGTCCGCCGCGTTTGGACTGGTAGACGGGAAAGCGGTCCGGATCGGTCAGGTCTTCGGGTTTGGCCGATGTCCCGGCTGTGTAAAGCGGAGGATGCTCCACCAGCCAGACGCATTCGTCGGCAGTTCCCGCCGCAATGGCGGCGACGCGGGCTTCCATGAAGGCGACCGCCGCTTCGTAATCGGTCAGCCCATCGGTGGTGATCCAGTCGACCATTTGTTGCACTCCGCTGTGGCGACCTGCCAAAATTGCCGATCAACTCTTATTGAAGGCCCGCACGAAAAGGAACCCATAACGCTTCGTCGCGTTGAATGTGCAGCATGGCAGGAGAGCACCGGTGTCAACGCATGAGACGACAATGAAGATGGGGCCGGAGGGAAAGCCTGCCGCAGACGTCTGTGTCCTCCTTAATGCGTCGTCTGGACGAGGGGAAACCGATGCCACGGTGGCGGCGTTGAAGTCCGCCTTTGCGCGCCATCCCGGCATGTTTGAACTTCGCAGGATGGACGGCGGCAACCTGCTTGCCGATACCTGCCGCCGAGCCATGAAGGACGGGTTTCGTACAATTGTCGCTGCGGGCGGGGATGGCACAATCTCGGGCATTGCCGGGCAGTTAGCCGGGTCCGGGCGCACGATGGGCATCATTCCGCAAGGGACGTTTAACTTTGTTGCACGAGGGCTGGGTATCCCGGAACAGATCAATGACGCGATAGATCTGATTGCGGAAGGGCAGTCGCGCGCTTTCACGCTTGGCGAGGTGAATGGTCGGCCTTTCGTCAACAATGCCAGTCTTGGGGTTTATCCCGAGGTGTTGAAGAAGCGCGAGGGCACATACAGGCGCTGGGGCAGATCGCAACTGGCGGCACATTGGTCGGTGCTGCGTGCCTTTGCGACGTTCCGGTCCCCCCTGCGGATGAAAGTCACCGTGGATGGCAAGGTCCACCGCGCCAAGACTCCGCTGGCCTTTGTGGCACGGAGTGCGTTCCAGCTGGAGCATTTCGGGCTGGACGGGGCCGAATGTATCCGGGACGGTGGGTTCGCGCTGTTTTTGGCCCCTGACAGTACGCGCATGCAACTGTTGGTCGGTGCCTTGAAGCTTGCACGCAGAGGCATGGACCCACAGCGCGACTTCGAGCTGATCTGCGGACATGACATCCAGATTGAAACGCTGCAACCAAGCCATGTGATCGCCATGGACGGCGAGCGTTTCCCGATGACGGGACCGTTCAATTTTCGGCTGCGGGATGATGCGTTGCGGGTGATCGCCCCGGCATGACGCGCATCGTTCATATCTCGGACCTGCATTTCGGCAAGGACCGGCCAGAACTGCTGGATCCCTTGGTGCGCTTCATCAACGGGTCAGGGGCGGCCCTTGTTCTGCTGTCCGGCGATTTGACGCAGCGTGCCCGCCATAACCAGTTCAAGGACGCACGGGCCTTTATTGACCGCTTGTCACCGCAAGTGCTGTCGGTGCCGGGCAATCACGACACGCCGCTTGATAACCTGCTTGTTCGGTTTTTGTGGCCGTGGTCGCGCTTTCGCAAGCACATCGCCCGCGATCTGGAGCCTTGCTGGCAATCGGACGATGTTCTGGTCAACGGCATCAATACCGCCGATTCCCGTGCATGGCAGCGTGGCAAGTTGCGCCGGACCAGTCTGCGCCGGGTTTGCAATCATCTGTTGTGCGGCCCCGATGGACGCCGCGACGACCGCTTGGGCATCGTCATGATGCACCATCCGCCCGAACATCAACCGGACACCCATAAACGTCCGATGCGCAATGCCGACGTCGGCTTGCGAGAATTGAACAGCTGTGGCGCGGATATTGTGCTGTGCGGTCATCTGCACACTTGGAGCACACGGATTCTGCGCGATGCCGAAGGCATCTTGTTGCTTCAGGCAGGCACCGGCCTGTCCAGTCGTGTAAGAGGCGAACCGAACGACCTCAACCTACTGGAAATAGACGGAAAGCGTCTGACGGTGGAACGTCACGCCGCAGATATTGATGCGCAGGATTTCAGTCGAATTTCACGCCAAACATATGAGAAGATTGACGGAACATGGGAGCTTTGCAGATGATCGGTGGATTTTGCGTAAAAATGCCCTTCACATCGTCCACGCGCTTGGATATACGCCGCGACACTACCCGATCATGTGCGGTCGTGGCGGAATGGTAGACGCGCAGCGTTGAGGTCGCTGTGGGGTAATACCCGTGAGAGTTCGAGTCTCTCCGACCGCACCATCACCACCCCTCGAGGGTGTTGTTTTTCAAGCATGACATGACCTTGGTGCCCCCTCCCGAGATGAAAATTGGGGCATTTTGCATGGCTGTAGTCATGAAACTGAAGCATGTTGACGAATTGGCAGGGGCTTATCCACAGTCGAATCCGCCACCTCTGTGACGACGATTCCGATCAGAACCGTATGAGAAAAAGACCAAAATCGCGCGTCAGGCCACCAACCGCAAGAGCGCAAGACCTTCGTGGTCGTCTATGCGGTGCGCAAATTGCTTGGCGTCGCGCACCATCTGTTCGATCACGGGTCGATAAGATGGATAATGGGTGTAGCGATCGAAACCGGGATCGGTGCGGGGCGTGGTGAAAAGGTTCAGCTCTTCCTCGGGATCGGCATGTCGGTTGTAAAGCTCGTGGTTGCCATCATCCGAGACGATGAGTTTCCAACCCTCGGATAGCCATGCGCGTTGGTGCAATGCGCTGACATGGGTGATGTTCTGAACGTAGAACCCGCGCCGCCAATCCGGGGCGGGCATGCCGTCGAGCAAGGGTTTGAGACTTTGCCCGTGACATTGGTCCAGCGACGGCACCTTGGCGAATTCCAGCAGGGTTGGTGTCAGATCCTGCAACCCCACCAGATCCGTTCGCACGTCACCGGCGGCGATTGTGCCCGGACATGAGATCAGCATCGGGATGCGGATCGAATCGTCGGTGCAGACGAATTTATGCTCGCCCTCGGGGCGGTAGCGGAAGGTCTCTCCGTGGTCGGAGTAATACAGGACAATCGTGTTCTCGCGCAGTCCTGTGGATTCCAGCGTGTCCAGTATGCGCCCGATCTCATGGTCAAGCGCGGAGACAGCGGCGTAATAACCCGCGAAAGGCACGCCCTTGTTGCGATAGGGTTCGTAGAAACGCGCAGGTGCGGTGAAAGGATCATGCGGCGGGTAGTAGCTTTGGACCATGACGAAGGGTTGATCTTTGGCCGCATGCGCCTGTTCTTGCAGAAAATCGATGCAGGCGTCGGTCTGCACGGTGGGTCGGTATTGGCCGTCAAGACGACCGTCCACCCAATGCCCGACACGGCTGTTGAAGCTCTCTTCCCAGATGTCGAAGAACGGCGGGTGGCCTTCGCCCAGATGCCATTTCCCGAAATGCGCGGTCAGGTAGCCTGCATCCTGTAGCTGGTCGAAGACTGTTCGTTTGACCGCGCCGACGCTTTCGAACGCATTGTCGATGCCGTAGACGTTGTCGATGATCCGATGGGTGTGGGGGTAGACGCCGGTCCACATCGTCGCGCGGGCGGGGGTGCAGACGGGCCAGGGGGTGTAGGCGTTCTGGAACCGCACACCCTCTGCGCCCAGCCGGTCCAGATTGGGCGTTTCAACAAAGGCGCTGCCTGCGCAGCCCATCGCATCGGCGCGGTGCTGGTCCGAGAAGATCACGACGATATTGGGCTGTTTGGTCATGCGGACTGTCCTTTTGCAGCGGGCAGGGCGGGGGTCAGAAGGTGGCAGTTGGCACCGTGGTTCGGGCCAACAGTCGTTCGCGGGGGGGGCGTGCTGCGGCAGATCTGCATCACATGCGGGCAGCGGGTGTGAAATCGGCAGCCCGAGGGCGGGTCGATCGGGCTGGGAATGTCGCCCTTTATGGCAAGTTTTGGCCGTTCCTGGACACGCGCGCGCGGGACGGATTTCAGCAATGCCTGGGTGTAGGGATGCGCGGGTGCCGCAAAAAGCTGTGCCTTCGGTGCGATCTCGACAATTTCGCCCAGATACATCACCGCAATATGGTCGGCGATGTGACGGACAATGGCCATGTCATGGCTGATGAACAGGTAGGTCAGGTGGCGCTCGTGCTTGAGCTTTTGCAAAAGGTTGACGATTTGCGCCTGCACGCTGACATCAAGCGCCGAAACGGCCTCATCGCAGATCAGCAGATCGGTTTCCAAGGCAAGCGCGCGGGCAATGCCGACGCGCTGGCGCTGACCGCCCGACAACTGGTGCGGAAAGCGCGCGGCAAACTCTTGCGGTAGACCCACAAGGTCAAGCAGTTCGGCAAGCCGTGCCCGCCGCGCTTTGGCCGTACCGACAGAGTGAATGTCCAGCGGTTCCATGATCGCCTGCCCGATCAGCATACGCGGATTGAGCGAGCCGAACGGATCCTGGATGACGATCTGGACGCGGCGGCGGAACTCTTGCATGGCGCGATGATCCAGGCCGCGTATCTCGGTGCCTGCGATCTCGATCCGGCCGGAGTCAGCCTCGATCAAACGCAGCACCAGACGGCCCAGAGTGGTCTTGCCGCAGCCGGATTCGCCGACCACGGCCAGCGTCTCGCCGCGCGCGATCGAAAAGGACACGTCGTCAACTGCCCGCACGACCGGGCGTTTGCGACCAAGCAGCCCGCCACGTCCGACCCGAAAGTGCTTTGTCAGGTTGGTGATGCGCAGATAGGGCGTGCCGCGATCATCCATCACTGACCTCCAGCGGTTCGTCAAAGAGGTAACCTTTGGGGCGTATGCAGGCGGCACGATGCTGATGTTCAAAACCCATCAGTCGCGGATCAGTCTGGTCGCAGATCTGACGAAAATGCGCGCAACGCGGTCCAAACCGGCAGCCATTGGGGCGTTCATGCGGTTGCGGTACAGTGCCGGGAATGGTTGGTAATTCGTCCACATCACGATCCACCGGCGGATGGCTGCGCAACAGTCCTTGGGTATAGGGGTGCAGCGCGTGCTCGAAAATCTGTGACGTCGTCCCGGTCTCGATGATCCGGCCAGCATACATCACCGAGACATCGTCGGCATAGCCTGCAACCACGCCCAGGTCATGGGTAATCAACAGAATACCCATGCCCAACTCGCGCTGCAACTCGTGCAGCAATTCAAGGATCTGTGCCTGAATGGTCACATCCAGCGCCGTTGTCGGTTCGTCCGCGATCAGCAGCTTGGGCTGGCAGGCGATGGCGATGGCGATCATCACACGCTGCCGCATGCCACCCGATAGCTGATGTGGGTATTCGTCAATCCGCCTGTCGGCTGCGGGAATGCGGACCCATTCCAGCATTTCCAACGCGCGTTTCCGGGCCGTCGCGCGATTTAGCCCTTGATGCACGCGCAAGGTTTCGACGATTTGCTCGCCCACCGGAAGCACGGGATTCAGCGCGGTCATCGGCTCTTGAAAGATCATCGAGATTTCTGCCCCGCGCACGCGCCGCATTTCAGTCGTGCCAAGCGCCGACAGGTCGCGCCCGTCAAAGGTGATGCGCTGGGCCTCGACGCGGAATTGCCTGGGCTCAAGCAGGCGCATGATCGCCATGGCCGACACCGACTTGCCACTGCCGGATTCTCCGACCAGCCCGTGGGTCTTGCCCATCATCAAGTCCAGATCGACCCCTTCGATCAGCGCCGCGCGCCCAAGGCTGACGCCTAGTCCGCGGACCGAAAGCAAAGGCGTAACCGCCATGTCGGATCTCCGAATCTGCATGTCGGCCATTATGCACATAGCCGTTCGAAAAGACGCGTTACAAAATAGCAGCTTGCGCTCTTCGTATACGTTTATACAATCCGAAAAATGCGAGTCAACCTGTGCGGCATCTGCACAAGGGCGGCGCTTTACGGCCATTGATCCCGAAAGCTGCCGACGTTGCGCGGATGGGCCTGCTGGGGCAAACAAAGATATTGGAGCCAGGAATGAAGATTACCGACGTCACCGCGATTTATCTCCGGCTCCCAGAGATCGAGGCGCGCACCGACAGTTCGCAGGATGCCTTGCTGGTGCGGATCGATACCGATGCGGGGGTGACCGGCTGGGGCGAAGTGGACGGCTGCCCCTGGGTGGTGAAGGCAATCATCGACGCGCCAATGTCCCACACCATCGTGACCGGATTGCGCAACCTGCTGATCGGGGAGGATCCGATGGATGTCGCGCGGTTGTGGACAAAGATGTATGAGGGCACGCTGTATTACGGGCGCGAGGGCGCGGTCATTCAGGCGATGGCGGGCTGTGATCTGGCCCTATGGGACATCAAGGGCAAGGCGCTGGATCAACCGGTATGGAAACTTCTGGGCGGGCGCTACCGCGACAAGCTGCGGGTCTATTCTTCCAACATGTTCCAGTTCACGCCCGAGGATACGGCCGAACGGCTGCGCGCCGCCAGGGATGAAGGGTTCAGCGCCGCCAAATTCGGGTGGGAGCCGTTTGGCAAGGACCCGGCCACTGATTGCGCCTATCTTGATGCGCTGCGCAAGGCGGCGGGCGACGATTTCGACATCATGCTGGATGTCGGTCTGATCTGGGACGCGACCACTACCATCCAGCGCGCCAAGCTGTTCGAACCCTACAACCTCGCCTGGATCGAAGAACCGGTGCATCCCGACGACCTGAATGGCTATCGACGGATTTCCGAAAACATCACCCAGCGTCTGGCGGCAGGAGAAGAAGAATGTACCCTGCGCGGGTTTCAGCGGTTGATCGATGAAGGCGGTATCGGTTTGGCGCAGATCGACCTGACGCGCTGTGGCCTGACGCAGGCCATGAAGATCGCGCAATATGCCGCCGACAAGGGGGTGCTGGTGGCCAATCACAACTTTACCACGGATCTCAATACCGCCGCGTCGCTGACCTTTCTTGCTGCCGTGCCCAACGCCTATGTGCTGGAATACTGTGTGGAGCCGTCCGAGATTTCCCGCAACCTGGCCCGCGAGCCATTCAAGCAGAAAGACGGATTCATGGATGTGCCGGATGCACCGGGCCTGGGTTTTGAACCTAATTACGAGGTGATTGAGAAATTTGCGGTCAGCAGCCTTTGATATGAGGGGTGCGGCACCGAATATCGTTGTGGTGCTGGTGGATCAGCTTCGCCGCGACGCGCTGGGCTTTTACGGCGACAGCAATTTGCGCACGCCGGTCATAGACCGCATGGCCGCAGAAGGGCTGGTGTTCGATGCCATGTCCTCGACCTTTCCGGCCTGTGTGCCGTTTCGGTTTTCGTTTCTGACCGGAGAATATGCGCATAGCCGGATGGTCCCCGCGCTGGGCTACCGCATGTCACCGGCAGAGCGCACACTGGGCGAGGCCATGCAGGATTGCGGCTATCACACTGGCTATCTTGGCAAATGGCATCTTTATTCGCTGTACGGCATCGTTGGCGGGCAGAGCTTGCAAGAGGCCAACCGGACGCCAATCCCGGCCAGCCATAGGCGCGGCTTTGCGGATTGGCAGGGGTTCGAGCTGCGCAATGATTTCTACGACACGCATTTGTTCGAAGGCGAGGCGGATCAGTCCGTCCCCCTGGAGGGGTATCAGACCGACGCGCTGTTTCAGCGCGCCCGTGACTGGCTGTCAGTGCCGCGTGATGACCCGTCTTTCCTGATTTTGTCCGTGGAGGCTCCGCACCCGCCCTTCACGGCACCAGAGGAGGCCATCCGGAGGGTGGCCTCCCGCGGGGGGTATGCGAGACGACCGAATGTCGATGTGCAGGCGATCCGCACCTTCCCGCCGGAATGGCAAAAAATGGCGAAGGATGGATCGACGCTCGATGCGGTCCGGGGCGCGGAGCGCGATGCGATCTTTGTCGCAAACATGCAGATCTATTACGCAATGATCGAAGAGATCGATCGCAATATGGGGACACTTCTGAAGACGGTGCAGGAGATGCCATCGGATCGGGAAACCATCGTGGTCTTCCTGTCCGACCACGGCGAGTTGGGCGGCAGCCACGGTATGCTGGGAAAGGGAGAGCCGTTCGAGGAATCCATCGGTGTGCCGTTTGTCTTGTGGTCCACGGATGCCGGGCTGGTCCCCCCTGGACGTCACAGCGACATACCGCTGTGTACCGAAGATCTTTTTCCGACAGTGGTGGGCCTTGGCGGCGGCGCGTCGCCAAACCTGCCGGGGCTGGATGTCTCTGGCTTTGTGACCGGGCAGGGGGCGTTACCGGATCGCGATGGCGTCCTGTTGGAATTCACAGCAGAACTGCGCCCGAACCGGCGTTACCATGACGAGACCTGGCGCGGCATTCGCACGCGGGATACAAAATACACCGTGTTGGGTAACGCCACAAATGGGGTCCGGCCGTGGATGCTGCATGATCTTGCTACCGATCCGTTCGAGCAGCGCAACCTGATCGAGCAAGACCCCGAACGCGTACGCGATATGCACCAAAAGCTGATCCGACTTCTGGCCGAGGCCGGGGATGATTACCCGATCACGGATCTTGCTTTTTGACGTTGTCGCGATTGGCGCGAAGCCGTTCGTAATTTACCGCATCGGGCACTTCGAGGATATGGGTTTGCATATTGCGTTCCAGCTCTTCGTGGGTGCCTTTCTGTAGGATCCCCAGCAATTCTTCATGTTCCTCGATGATGTTGACCAGTGTGGGTTGAAGAAAAGTCGAAAGCCCGATCACGATGGTCAATTGTTGCGCCAGCGGTTCCCATGCCTGCATCAGCGCGCGATTGCCCGGCACCTGACAGAGACGGCGATGAAATTCTATGTCGTGGATGGCGACGCGGTAATAATCCTTGGCACGAGAGGCATCGCGAAGTGATTGCACGCATTCGGCCAGTGGACCCAGAAGTTCGGGTTCCTTTTCCGCGCGGTTCTGAATCTCGGTCGCAGCCAGCATTTCCAGCGTCAGGCGAACCTTGCGCAGGCTGCGCATGCTGTCCTTGGAGACTTCCATAAGGCGCATGCCACGATAGGGCGTGTTTTCCACCACACCGCGGCTTTCCAACAGGCGCAGCGCTTCGCGCACCGGTACACGGCTGACATTCAACTGGCGGGCAAGATCGGCTTCGATGATGCGGTCGCCGGGCAGGAATTGTCCCTTGGCCGCAGCCTCGACAATCGCATCGACAATGGTTTCTGCAAGCATCCTGGGCGCGATCGGAGCAAGCTGGGTCTTTATTCTCTGCCGTGATGGCGGTTTCATCTTATCTTGATCCTTGTCGGTCTGCACATGGTTCGGGGCCAGCCTCGGGCCGCGTCTTGCCATGACATGCGCGCAATTGAAATCTATTCTCAAATATGGATTGCATCAAGCCTTTCATCGTATACGATAATACGAAAAAACAAGGGCCGCTGCATTTTTACGTTGCATGCTGATCGGGCTGAGCCGTGTTCAATCAGGGGAGAAAGCTATGCGTAAACAGAAACGGATCACCAACAAGGCCAGGCTGCGCAAGGCGCTGGCAATTCCCGCTTTGGTGCTGGGCATTGCGGCCTCTCCGGTCGTGGGGCAGGTTGAAGGCGGCAAGCTTGTCTTGGCGCAAAGCGCAAACCCGCCCAGTCTTGACGCCATGACCTCTTCGTCGGAAACGGCGCGCAACATCAACATGAACATTTATGAGCCGCTGGTCGCCATTGATGAAAACGTCAACCCGATCCCGATGCTGGCCAAGAGCATCGAGCCATCCGATGATCTGCTGACCTATGTCTTTCCGCTGCGACAGGGGGTTCTGTTCCATAACGGCAAGGAAATGACGGCCGAGGACGTCAAGGCCTCGCTTGAACGCTACCGCGAGGTCGGGGCCACGCGCGGCATGCTGGACAAGGTCGAAGAGATTGAGATCACCGGCGATTACGAGGTGACGTTCCATATGTCAGAGGCGACACCCACCTTTATCGAGGGGTTCTCGTCGCCTCGGGCACCTGCCGTCATCATCCCCGCCGAAGAGGCCGCAAAACCCGCCAATGAGATCGAGATCATCGGCACCGGCCCCTTCAAGTTCGTGGAATTTGTCCCCGACGATCATGTGACGCTGGAAAAGTTTGCCGATTACGTCCCGAACGAGGATTTCGACGGCCCCACTGGCTTTGGCGGCAAGAAAACCGCCTATCTGGACAGCGCCGTTTTCCGGATCATCCCCGAGGCCGGCGCGCGTATCGCGGCGCTTGAAGCCGGAGAGGTGCAATGGGCCGACCAGATCCCGGTGCCCGCCGCCAAGCGGATGAGTTCCGATGACAGCCTGAACGTCTACGAGGCGCGGCAATGGGCCTTCCTGACCTTCATCATGAACTGGAACCTGCCGCCGACGGATGATGTGAATTTCCGCCGCGCGGTGCTGTATGCGATAGAGCCGGAAGAGGTGATGGCGATCGCCACCGAAGGCTTTTATGACCTCAATCATGGCTGGCAATATCCGGGCCGGACCTACAATGCCGGGGACATCGGCAAGGAGATCTACGAAGGCGCGCATATCGACAAGGCCAAGGAATTTCTGGCGAAGTCGGATTATGACGGCGAAGAGTTCCTGATCCTCACCGATCCAAACTATGCCGAACACAGCCGCGCCGCGGTCGTGCTGGCAGAGCAACTGAAACCTATCGGCATCAACGCCGTGGTCAAACAGCTGGACTGGGCGACTGTGCTGAAGATCCGCCTGACAGACGAAGGCTGGAACGGCTGGACGCTGATGCAGGGGCTGGAGCCGTTCCTGGGACCATATGGCATTGCCGCCAAGATGCGGGGCGACCAGACCCATATGCGCGGCACGGCGGATGTGTTCGAAGAAAGCTATAACCGCCTGATCACCGGCAAGACGGTAGAGGACCGGCAGAAAGCCTTTGCCGAAATCCAGACCGCGATTTACGATCTGGTTCCGCAGATCAAGATCGGCGATGTCGGGCGGATGCAGGCGGGCTCTGCCCGGCTGAAAGGGTTCAAGCCGTTTCGCGCGCCGCGTCTGAACGACATCTGGCTGGAAGACTGAACGTATAAGATCATACGCCTGCCGGAACGACTGGCCGGCGTTGAAAGCCCCCGGACCGACAAGCGCGTGGCGGGACGGGGACCGGAATAGGCCCAGGAGATGCCTTTAGTGACGAGATACATCCTCTCCCGCGTGCTTTCGGCGATCCCGGTGCTTTTCGTGGTGTCGCTAGTGACCTTTCTTCTGATGTGGCTTGTGCCCGGCGATGTCGCCTCCCAGATCGCCGGTCCGGACGCCACGGCAGCCGAGCTGGAGGCGATACGCCAACGCCTCCAGCTTGATCAGCCTATCCATATTCAGGCGTTTCGCTGGTACGGGAACCTGTTGCAGGGCGATCTGGGCCAAAGTTACCTGTTGCACCGCTCGGTTGTGGACGCGGTGTTCGAACGCCTGCCGGTCACGCTGTCGCTGGCCTTCATGTCGCTTGTGCTGGCCGTCATTTTCGGGGTTCTGCTGGGCGTGCTGGCGGCGACAAACCACAACAACTGGATTGATCAGGTCACCATGACCGGGGCGCTGCTGGGCCTGTCATTGCCGGATTTCTGGTTCGGTCTGGTGCTGATTTTCTTCTTCGCGGTCGGCATGGGCTGGTTTCCCACCGGCGGCTACACGCCGTTCACCGAAAGCCCGCTTGGCTGGCTGCGCAGCATGACCCTGCCGGCCTGCACGCTGGCCTTCACCCAGATGGGGGTGATCGCGCGCATGGTCCGGTCCAGCATGCTGGAGCAAATGGGCCAGGATTATATCCGCACCGCCAAGGCCAAGGGATTGCCGCGTGGCCTCGTGCTGTTCAAGCATGCGCTGCGCAATGCGCTGATCCCGGTGATCACGCTGGTGGGGATCATGACAGGGCTGCTGCTTGGCGGCACCGTCGTGATCGAGGTGGTCTATTCGCTGCCCGGCGTCGGGCGGCTGATCATCGGTGCGATCCAGAACCGCGACTACCCGATTGTGCAAGGCGGGCTGCTGATGACGGCGGGCATCTTTGTTTTCGTCAACATAGCGGTGGATATACTCTACACCATCGTCGATCCGCGTGTCCGCAATGACCGTTGAGGCCACTGTTCCCGACATAAGCGCAAGCCGCGCGTGGGTGGCGCATCTGAAGCAAGGCCTTGGCACGGCCGCTCGGCACCGATCCATCCAGGTGGGCGGGGCGCTGTTCGGGTTCATCGTGCTTCTGGCGATATTCGCCGATCTCATCGCCCCGTTCGATCCCAACAAGAACAACTTCCGCGCCTTGCTGAGCGCGCCTGACGCGGTGAATATCTTTGGCACCGACGCTTTCGGGCGCGACATCCTCAGCCGGGTGATTCATGGCACGCGGCTGTCGTTGCTGGTCGGGCTGCTTGTGGTTGTCGCCACTGGCGTTCTGGGGGTCATCGTCGGGACGCTCACCGGCTATGTCAGGTGGCTTGATGGCCCGGTCATGCGGGTGATGGACGGGTTGATGGCCTTTCCGGGTATCCTTCTGGCGATTGCCTTGGCGGCGGTTCTGGGGCCGTCCGTGACCAACGCGGCGCTTGCGCTGACCATCACCTTCACGCCGCGCACCGCCCGGATCGTGCGTGGGTCCGTGCTGGTGTTGCGCGAAATGCCTTATGTCGAGGCAGCAAAAGCCTGCGGGGCCAGCCATGCGCGGATCGTGTTGAAACACATATTGCCCAACGCGCTGCCACCGCTGATCGTGCAGTTGACCTTTGTCTTTTCGGTCTCGATCCTGGCCGAAGCGGTGCTGAGCTTCATGGGCGTCGGTCCGCCGCCGCCGACGCCGAGCCTTGGGAACATCATCGCCGAGGGGCGGTCCTATATTCAGGAAGCGCCCTGGGTTGCGTTGATGCCCGGCATTGCCATCGCGATGACGGTGCTGGGGTTGAATATCATTGGCGACGGGCTGCGCGATACGCTGGACCCGCGCTTGCGCAACCTTTGATATAGCCATGATGGCGATGGATATGTGCGCGGGCCGCAAGACGACGAGAACTGATGCGGCTTTGACAGGCCGCCGCGCGCGCCATAGCCTTGCCACATGACCAATGCCGAGCCCGCCTTTCAGACCCCGTCCGTCGCCGCCGCATTCGCTGCGTTTCCAGAACCGGCGCGCCCGCATCTTCTGGGTTTGCGTCGGCTGATATTGGAAACGGCGACCCAGACGCCGGGCGTGGGGGCATTGCAGGAAGTGCTGAAATGGGGCCAGCCTGCCTATCTTACAGAACAGAGCAAGTCCGGTTCCACCATCCGGCTGGGGGTGCCGAAAACGGGCGGGGTGGCGCTTTATACCCATTGCCAAACGACACTGATTTCGGATTTCCGCGCCATCCTGCCCGATGCGTTCCGGTATGAGGGCAATCGCGCCATTCTTCTCGACACCGGGGAGCCGCTGCAAGAGGACAGGTTGCGGATGTTCATTGCCAGCGCGCTGACCTATCACCTGCGCAAACGGGTCAGCTGAAAATCTCGATCTGCGGTGTAAATGTTGTGATCGGATCGAGCGGATATATCGGCCGTTGGCACAGCCTGTGGCCCAGCGTCTCGATCCGGGCAGATGTCGCACCTTGCGCATCCACGGACACAACCGTATCGGCCCAGGCGTCGAAATAGCGGTGCTGGCAATGCGGGGACTTTACCACCGTGATGTCAAATCCACGCGGATCTTCGCCATGACCAAGAAACAGAGACCGATCAAATAGTTGCACCGGCCGGGTCGAAGCGATCACGGTCAGATTGCCACTGCGCAGTTTGGCGCAGGGGCCTGCACTGTCCCAAGTACCCCAAGTCTCCATTCGGTAGTGACCGTCCGAAAGCATCGCGACTTTCGCCTTCACCTTGACCGGCGTGAACCGTCTGTCGCCGCTTCCGCCAAGATGGAAACAGGCGGTGACACCGACGCCCAGCTCGAATGCCCGCGCCACCGTGGGCGCATCGACAATGGGGGCGAGGATCGTAGCGGTCACATCGGCGTCAAGCAGCGCATGGATCAGTTCTGCGCTGTCGCCCGATGCGCCGGAACTGGGCGCGTCTGCGGCGTCCTTCAATATCAGCGGAAATCGCCCGTCTCGGGCCAACCCAATCGCGTCATTCAGCGAGACAAGATCGGCCTGCATGGTGGCACGGTGATCGAAGAACCCGTCGGCAATGTCGCGCACCGCAGTCTCGGCTTTCTGGGCATCGCCATCGCTGATGGCCAGAACCTGACAGCACAGTTCTGGCACATCGGTGAAAGGATTGCCGATCATCACGGTGGCCGCAAGCAGCCCGTCGGAGGCGGCGCGCGCCATCGCGCGGGCCATGTATTGACCGTATATGCCGGTCTCGGTGATGCATTCGTCGCCGCGCACCAGCATCGGAATGCGCAGCCGTGCCACGACAGGGCACAGATCCTCGCGCAGCAGACGCAGCATCAACCGCGCCGCCCGCGCACCCGTATCGGCGAAATCCACATGCGGATAGGTGCGCAATGTCTCGAATGCGGGGCAGGCGGCGATCATCCGCGCGGTCAGAATGCCGTGCAGATCCAATGACATGGTAAAGGCGGGCTTTGGGCCGACAAGCGCGCGGACGGTTTCCAGAATATCGCCCTCGGGGTCGGTCTCTGCCGTTGTGGCCATCGCGCCGTGCAGCAGGAACAGAATACCGTCGATGCCGTCGGCCATGTGTTCACGCACGGCGTCAAGCAGCGTCGCTTTCAAAGCAAGAAAATCCTCATGCTGCAATGTCCCGGCGCTGCACGCGGTGGCGGAGTAGACGCAAATCGGCGTGACATCGGCCGCACGTTCCAGCACTTCCAGCGCGCCTCCGGCATAGGTGTCGGTGCCTGCAAAGGCCTGCCGCATATCCTGGCCCGGATGCTCTTGGAAATCGGCGCGGGTGCTGCGAACCGGGTTGAAGCTGGATACCTCCTGCTGAAGGGCGACGATCAGAATACGTTTCATCGGCAACCCTTTCAGCAGTTATTTCGAGACCGGCGGTTCCAGCCAGCTTTCGGCGGGATCAAGAGGCCTGACATGGCGTTGTTCCGGCCGGGTCCGGCTGGCCCATTCATGCAGGATCGCTTTCTCGCGCTCACGGTTACGGACCTCTTGCGCGATCTTGACCGGATCCCAGTCCTCCAGCACTTCGGCAGTCAATTGTGAGCGGATGTCGGCAAGCTCTGGCACATCCGCCAGATCGTCGGCCTCATGGGGGTCGGTTTCCAGATCGAACAGCATCGGTTCATAGCCATCGATATAGATCAGCTTGTAACGCCCTTTGCGGATCATCCGCTGGCGCGTCGGTTCGGACCCGCACCAGTTGGCGGTTGTATCGGTGACATATTCCGAGAAGGTGACGTTGTCCCATCTTGGTACGGGCTGTTTGCAGAGCCGCAGCAGGCTGCGCCCGTGCGAGGCGGGCAGGGCAGGTGCGCCAGCGGCGTCGATCAGCGTCGCGCCAATATCCATCAGATTGGTGACTTGGCTGCGTTGCGTGCCTTCAGGAACGCGACCGGGCCAGGACAGGATTAACGGGATGGCGACGGAGTCCTCGTAGAAGGTGTTTTTCCACCAATGGCCGTGTTCGCCGATCTGTTCCCCGTGATCGGAGCAATAAACAATCAATGTGTTGTCATCCAGCCCTGCCTTCGCAAGCGCATCCAGCACTTGGCCAATAAGCCGGTCCATCCGCATGACCAGCGCGTAATAGGCGGCGCGGGCGCGGGTCATATCCTCGACACTGGTCTTTTCAAGGCCGCAATCCTTGCGCCATCTGGCCAGCCAGGGATGTTCCGGATCGGGGGTCGGCTGTGACGGTGGCGGCACCTTGCCCTCAAAGACCGCGTAATCCTTGGGGTCGGCAACAAACGGGCAATGTGGCAACAGAAACCCGACCATCAGGCAGAACGGATCGCGAGTCTTCGTGGTCTCGCCGCCTTTGGCACCAAGCCAGTCACAGGCGAGCGCGGCCGTTTCCTCGTCAACCGTCTGATAGCCAGACCGCCCCGCACCCGACCGCTGCAACGAGGTGGCCCCCGGCCCCTGCGCCCAAGCCAGCGGGCCAAGGCCTTGCGTCGGGACACCGGGCCAGTTTGGCCCTGCGTCTCCGCCCAGCCGTTCGCAAAACCCGTGCATCTGGTCGGGGCCGACAGAATGCATGCGGCCGATCAGGGTGGGCCGGTATCCTGCCGCGCCAAGCGCATGCATCCAGGTCGGGCGGTCGCTGCCAAGATGGTCCTGAAGCGTCCAGCATCGCTGCTCATACGGGTATTGCCCGGTAAAGGCCGACATCCGGCTGGGCACGCAGATCGGCGACGGACAGTAGGCGTTGTCAAACCGCATACCGCGCGCGGCCAACCGGTCCAGGTTGGGCGTTTGGGCGACCGGGTCGCCATAGCACCCGGCCACGCGGCGTGAATGCTGGTCGGACATGATGTACAGGATGTTCGGTCGCGGCGCTGCGCTGCGTTGCGCTGCGGTTCTGCCAGGTTTGGTGGCGGCTTTACGGCCAGTCATCGCGGAAATCTTCCATAAGGACGGCGACGGGATCACCGCGCGTCACGCGCCCCGGACCTGCCCCCATCCAGATCACGCCGGAACGCGGGTAGTGCAGGATATGCGCGGGTGTGTCGATGTCTTCGGGAAAGTGCAGATACCCCGCAATCTGACCCGCAGACACCGTGGCACCGTGATAATGTGTGGGCTCGAATATGCCTGTGCGTGGTGCGGTCAGATAGGCGTCGGAACCGCGCACCATCATGTGGCGCGTGACCGGGGTTCCGTCTTCATGCCTTGCCTTCGGAGTGCCCTCCAGAACATTGAAGTGTTTCAGGATATTTCGGATGCCGCAAGAGCCGACCCGCACGCCGTCAATGCTGACCCGTCCCCAGCCGCCCAGTTCCGTTCCCAAAGACACCAGCCCGCGCGCCTCGACGCAGGAGGTGAAGGTCGCGCCCTCGTCAACGCCCGCGAAGACCACGTTGTAAGGCGCGCCAAAGGCTTCGGCTGCCCGCAGGGTCTTGTGCAGCATTTCCGCGTCTTTCGAGTGATGCATGTTGGTCGATAAGGCGGAATCGCAGCTGTGGCCAGCGGTGTGCATATCAATGGACACATCGGCGTAGGGGAGCACGACGCTGTCCAGAAAATGCGCCAGCATCGGGCTGAATGTGCCGCGTGGATCGCCTGGAAAACACCGGTTGATGTCAAACCCGTCTATCGGAGAAAGCCGCGTGTCCGCCAATGCCGCAGGGACGTTTACGCAAGGCAGCATGATAACGCGGCCCTGAACCTCGCCGGGGTCCAATGTCTGGGCCAGCCGGGAAATGGCAATCTGACCCTCATATTCGTCGCCATGCACGCCGCCGGTCAGCAGGATTGTTGGTCCCGTGCCATTCTTGATGCTGATTATCGGAATTTCGATCACGCCCCATCCTGCTGTGTTGCGTGACAGCGGGGCGCGTGCATATCCTGCCTGCCGTCCATCCTTGTCAAAGTCGATCGGACAGCTAATTCGGCTGAAGGTCGGTACGGCCAATCGAATGATCCTCTCATTAGTTTCGTATGATTGTATACTATCCTTGCCGAGTCAATCGTGACGCATTACAGATGTCCATGAACGCGTGCTGTTAGGACGCGGGAACAATTGCACAAATCGTGCGTTTTATCCGCTTCATTCGAATGCTACTTTCAAATGCGGGATTTGTCCGCATGTCCATTGTACATCTTGCCGGTGCGGCCGTCTCAGAGAGCCAGTATGCCACACGATCACAATCACGATCATTCCTCGGGTGGCCACCACCATGCACCCAAGGTGCGTTCGGAAAACGAAAAGGTGGTGCTGGTCGCCTTTCTGCTGACCTTCTGTTTCATGCTCGCGGAACTGATCGGTGGGCTGCTGTCCGGCTCGCTGGCGCTGATCGCCGATGCCGGGCATATGCTGACCGATGCGGCAGCGCTGGCTTTGGCCTGGGCAGGGTTTCGCTTTGGTCGCCGAAAGAGCGATGATCGCCGGACGTTCGGCTATATGCGGTTTGAGATTCTGGCCGGGTTCGTCAACGCGGTGACGTTGATTTTGCTCGTCGGCTGGATCGCGTGGGAGGCGGTGATGCGCCTGATAGCCCCCAGCCCGGTTTTGGCAGGGCCAATGCTGGTGATTGCGGTGCTGGGCTTGGTGGTCAATATCGGCGTCTATTGGATGCTCCGCCGCGGCGACCGCGATCATGTCAATATCCGCGGCGCGATGGTGCATGTCTTGGGTGACCTTCTGGGCTCGGTTGCGGCAATTGTGGCGGCGATCACGATCTGGCTGACGGGTTGGACGCCGATTGATCCTATCCTGTCGGTGCTGCTGTCGATGATTGTGCTGCGCAGCGCGTGGATGTTGCTCAAGGCGTCGATGAATGTGCTGATGGAGGGCGCGCCGAACAATATCGTCGTGTCGGACATGCAGCAGACGCTGGTGGCCGACGTGCCGGGTGTCGAAGATGTTCAGCATGTGCATGTGTGGTCGATCACCTCCGGGCAGCCCGTCGCCACGATGGAGGTGCGCCTGAGAGACGGCGCTGATCCGGCCGCGACCACAGCCGCGATCAAGCACTGCCTGTCCACCACGTTCGGCATTGCGCATGCGACGGTGGAAATTGATTGGGAACATCGCGAAGATGATTGCGTGCTGATCCCGGATTGAAGCTACAGAGAAGGTCACAAGGCTGATTGCTGATCTTCGAAATGGTCGCGACCGCGTTCACCGCACCTGAAAGATGTTTCTTAACCGTATCTTCAATATTTACAATCGGGTCGTTGCCCTGAATAAGCGGGCACTCGTGCGGCGCTTGCCTTAGCAAGCACAGGTCGCGTTGAGGTTGCAAAATTCGCCGGGGTGGATCTTTGTCAAAACTTAGCTCATTTGGTCCAGCAGTCGCGGGCACATCTCCACTTGAAGCTGCGCGGGCGGGTCTTGGTGCCTTTGTCGGACTTGCGATCTGTGGGCTGTTGGTCCTGTCATCCTCGGTTGATTTCAACCTGGGCCTGTTCCTTGTGGCGCCGTTCGGCGCAAGTTCCGTCCTTCTTTTTGCCGTACCGAACAGCCCCTTGGCACAGCCCTGGTCGGCGATTGTCGGCAATTCGGTTGCCGCCGTCGTGGCGGTCGCTGTGTGTCTGATCGTCGCGGAACCGATGCTTCGTATCGCCCTGTCCGTAGGGCTTGCCATCGCCGCCACGATTCTGTGCCGGGCGTTGCATCCTCCGGCGGGTGCAGTCGCGATGACCGTCGCAATGAGCCCCGATGCGGTCGATGAACTGGGCTTCATGTTCGCATTGACGCCGATTGCCCTGGGCACGGTTCTGCTTGTTCTGATTGCAATCGCATATGGAAGATTGACGGGTCGGCATTACCCGTTCCGGCAATTCGACGACCCGAACACGCACGGCACCTCTGACCCCGAACCGATGGAACGTCTGGGGCTGTCCGAGGAAGAACTGACCAACCTTCTCAACCGGTATCGGCAGTCGTTCAACCTGGGCGTCGAGGATCTGGCCAGGCTGATCGGGGCCGCGGAAATTCAGGCGGCCACGCATCGGACGAACCCGATGGCGGCGGCCGACATCATGTCCCGCAATCTGGTGACGGTCCGCAGTAATACAAAATTGGCGGAGATCGCGGGGTTGTTCCGACAGCACAGATTCACCTGTTTGCCGGTTATCGGCGCGGGCAATTATTATCTGGGGGTCATTTTCCAGATGCATCTGATCGACCGCGCGAGCCGGGAAACGAACCAGAGTCGGCGCACCTTTCGGTCTGCCATGCGACGTTTGATGGACAGAACCGGCGATGCGCCACTGACAGCATCCGACATCATGGCGGCTGACGGTCCCTGCGCGCGCCCATCGACATCCCTCGCGGCGCTTCTGCCGTTGATGGCGGATGGCGAGGTAGATGCCGTGCCGGTGCTGGAAGCTGACCGCATCATCGGGATCGTGACCCGCACGGACTTGATCAGCGCGCTCGCGCGGAGCACATTGAACGCACCGGCACCGTCGGACCAAAAAACCGTGGCTGCACCACAAGAGGGATGAACATGGAAGATGACGGCGACAGCGGTGGGTCGGACCCATGCATGGCGCATCTTCTGGTTGATGGAAACCCCGTGGACCCCGCGACGATGCGGGATGTGGCCCGCTTTCGCAGCGCAGAGCGGGCCCGGCTGATGGATGCCCGGCGGCGCATTTCGACGCCGCAGCGCGCCGCGATGACCACAAAACTATCCCGGACGCTTGAGACCATTGTCGCGCCGCAACAAGGCATGCGCATCGCGGCCTATTGGCCCATTCGGGGCGAACCGGATCTTCGTGACTGGATGGCGCGGGCGCATGATGCCGGTGCCAATGTGCTTCTTCCGGTCGTGGTCAAAAAGAATGCTCCGTTGATCTTCCGCGACTGGTCGCCGGGCTGTGCAATGGAACGCGGTGTGTGGAACATCCCGGTGCCTGCCAAGGGCGAAGCCATGAAGCCGGATGTCGTGATTTCACCATTGCTGGGCGCGGATGAGGCATGTTTTCGGCTTGGCAATGGTGGCGGGTATTACGACCGCACCTTGGCGCTGCTCGACCCGATGCCAAAGGTGATCGGTGTCGGATTTGCCGATTGCATCATCTCGACAATTTTTCCGATGCCGTGGGATGTTCCAATGGATATTGTCGTTCTTGCCGACGGTTCCGTTTGTCACCGTTCCTGACATCAGGCGGCCCAAGGCGGCAACAACAGCTGCGCCAAACGCTAGGGACGGGATGGCAGCTTTCCGGCAAGCCTGACCGCGGCGCAGCGTCTTGATGTCTCGTCGGCCGGTTGAGACAGGTCGTGATTGGAACCTGAACCCTGCTGACGCCGTTCTTCAATCAGACAATAAAGGAGAACGGACATGACCCAAATCTGGTTGAGACGCGCCTATGACGAGGTCGGTGACGCAGACGGACAGCGGATTCTTGTGGATCGGATCTGGCCGCGCGGTGTTTCCAAAGAAGACTTGCAACTGGACGACTGGATGAAAGAGATCGCCCCCAGCGACGATCTGCGTGACTGGTTCGATCACGACCCGGACAAATGGGACGGGTTCAAGAAAAAATATGCCAAGGAACTGGACGCCAACAAAGAAGACGTCGACGCCTTGCGCAAACGTGTCGATGCCGGGCGCGTCACGTTGGTTTTCGGAGCGAAGGACGAAGAACACAACAATGCCGTTGCCTTGAAAGCGTATCTGGAAGCTGACTAGCGCATACTGCAATTGCAGCGGTTCCAATGTATCCCTCGCCCATTGCGCACCGTGCTAATCAGCTGCGGGCAGGGTGGGCGCGCGTTATGACACGAATATCCACCGACTTTCAGCAACTACTCGGCAGCGTCTATTGGATATGACGCTGCCGAGCTTTCCCTTTAGTCAGGTCTGCAAAGTCGAATGGACCATTTCGCCTGCGCTCCGGTTCAATCAGGCCGGGGGTTTGTGACACCTTTGCTAAATTGCACAGTCTGGTCCGCCCATGTCGCTTTATGTGACGCTTGCTGCGATCACATCTACCGCACGCAGCGATAAGGCGGCAATCGTAAGGCTGGGGTTGGCGGTGGCCGACGTGGGAAACGTGCCTGACCCCAACACGAACAGGTTGCGATGGTCAAAGCTGCGCAGATCGGCATCCACCACCGCCGTTTTGGCGTCGGTGCCCATGCGCACCGTTCCGATGATGTGGCCCGATCCCTGAGCGTCCGGGGAATGATTGATATTGGTCGCGCCCATTGCCGCAAACACTTCGTCATGTGCCTTTTGCGCGGCGTCCAGACCTGCACGCGTGTAGTCGGAATAATCATAGTTGATACGGGGCAGCGGCATCCCGTTGGCATCGCGTTTTTCAGGGTCAAGCGTCACCCGGTTCTCTGGGTCGGGCGATTGCTCGACCAGGGATGCCAGACGGACCTGGCGCGATGTCGCGTCCTTGATCGCCGCGTCCAGCTCGGCACCGCGCAGGCCGGATTTCGCCAGTTCGTCAGCCGTCGACTGTGGCGCACCGGTGGGCCAGGCGTGGCCGTCATTGCCAAGCTCGATCCGGAATGCCGCATAATCCTTGCGAAACGCGCCGTCGCGCAGATTTTCGATGCCGGATGTTGAAAGAGGCCCGCGATATGGCCAGACCGGCTCTGGCGTTTCTGCCCAGCTGAGCTTGCTGGGATGGTCCATCAGGTTGCGGCCCACCTGGTCAGAGCTGTTCGCGACACCGTTCTGGGCACCTTCCTGGGCCGAATTCAGCAACAGGCGCGGGGTTTCGATCCCATGTGCGGCAACCACAACCACTTTGCCCGTGGCGGTTCCGGTGCTGCCATCGGCACGTTTGAAATCAACCGACTTGATGACACTGTCATCGCCCAGATTAAGATGCGTGGCTGTCGTCTCATCGTAGACGACGGCACCGGCCTCTTCGGCCTGCTTCACATGCACCGTCGCGTCATATTTCGCCTGGATCGGGCAAATCGGGATGCATGACGCGTTACCGCAGCATTCCGGACGGTCTGCGTGAAAGGTTGAGTTGCGTCCCTGAGGTGTGGCGCGCAGTTGAAATTTTGTGCCCTCAAGCGCCTTGCCAACCTGCTTGTCCAGATATGTTGGCGGGATCATGTCCATTGGAAAATCGCCAGACCGTGGAGAACCCAAATCCTCGCTGCTGTCACCCGCGACACCGATTTCCTGTTCAGCAGCCAGGTAGAACGGCTCTAGCGCGTCATAATCAAACGGCCAATCGACGCCGTGTCCGTAAAGCGAGTTGAGTTTGAAATCACCGGGCACATTGCGCAGCGTCGTTCCCAGCCAATGCCATGTGGTGCCGCCGACGACCTTGATGTAGGTCGACTTGAAATTTTCCGGCCCCATTTGTTGGTAATAATCGCTGATGCGGTGGGTCAAAGGATGCGGCGCGGTGGGGTCGTTGGGGTAAGCCGATTCCGGCACCTTGATCTTTGCTTTCCAGAAGGTTTCTACCGCATCATATCTGTCGATACGCCTGCCGCTTTCCAGAAAAGCGACCTTCAGCCCCTTTTGCGCCAGTTTCGCACCTGCAATCGCGCCAGCGATGCCAGTGCCGATAATCAGAATATCTGCCGTGATGTCGTTTGCCATTGCTGAAATACCTCGGGTCGTGAGTGGGATCTAGGGATGCGATTTACGCGCTGGGTGGATCCGCCCAATAGCCCACTTCGCCGCCGCAATAGGCCATGGGTTTGGTGTAATCCATCGCCTGCCAGATCAACGCATCCGTATAGGTCAACACCTGTAGATCGTCCTGATCGGGCGAAACGCCGCTATACCACGATGCCACGACTGCATTTGCCAATGCCTCATCGGCTGCATCCTCGGCCAAAACGGCAAGATCCTCTGCTCGACCTGTCGCCGAAAACGCCGCCAGCATGTCGGCTGCGATATCGGCGGACAGATCGTCCTGCTGTGTCAATTTTTGCGATAGTGCAAGAAAGGCATCGACATCCAGATCCGCAGCGAATGCGCGACCGGGCCATTGAGAAAGAGACAGGACCGACATGGCAGAAACAGCAGACAAAAGCGTTCTGCGGGTAACGGTATTCGATGCTTTGGGATTGGGAGGGGGCATCAGGTTCTCTCCTTTGCGGTGTGTCTGTTTCTTCTCGGAAAGGGCCGATTGTAAATGACCAACGCGCGACGTAGAGCAACGGTTCCATGAGCATTCCGGAAAATGGCCCAAGGTTTATACTGTCCTGCAACCAACAAGGCTGACAGGGCGTTGACCTGAACGCATGGCACCGGCACCGCGACGGTACCGTGAACGCAGTTGATGACGGGGCAAGCGAGACGGCTGCTTTGGGGCGTCTAACCAGCACATGAGACATACGGCCCGCCGGTGCGTCGCACAACGATGGGCGTCAGTCAGAGTTCCTGCACCCAAGCTTGAACCCGCCATTGCAATGGGCGGCCAGTCTTGCGCTGTCAGCCTCGGACCAATTCTCGGGATCGGTGACGGCGACCCAGGGGCGCACATAATCCGGCCCATAATAGGCGTGTCCGTGTCCAGCAGGCGCGGACGTCGCAAGCGCCATATCGACGGCCAACTGAAATTGCGTGACCACAGGCATGAATGTCATATGCGCCGACACATCTTCGGCCGCAGGCTCGCGCATCCATTCAGGGCGGCGAAACAGCGAAGCAGGTTCGTAAAACACGATCGGGTCGCTTGAATATTGCAGATAGACAATCCGTATCGCCCCCCAACCATCGGGCCCGCCCGCATCCTCTGTGTGAGAGGCAAAGCGCACGATGCGCCCGTCTCCGACGGTTGGCCGCACATACGGGCTGTCGGGATCCCTGTCGGCATAGATCCTGATCCACCTGTCCGACGGAAATGGCGGCCCGGCCCACAACGCGCCGTTGATCGGATCGTCCAGCAGGGCGAACAACCCCGTTCCGTGCATCGACGACCATGCCCCAAGGCTGAGACCATGTATATATAGCTTCGGGCGCGCGTCCTCGGGCAGGGTTTTCCAGTAGCTGTGAACGGCTGAAATCAGCGCGACCGCCTGATCCAAACCAGAGCGTGTTTCCAGGATAAGCGCCAGCGGCGATTGCAGATAGGAATATTGCACGGCAATCGTGGCGATGTCGCCGCCATGCATGTATTCAACGGTATCGACCGCACCCGGATCGAGCCATCCCGTGCCCGTCGGCAATGCGACGATCAGCACCTTCCGATCAAATCCACCAAGCCGCTTGAGTTCCTCCAACGCGATGTCAGCGCGCTTCTGTGGGGTGTCGGCCTGGGCCAGCCCGGCATAGACGCGGATGGGTTGCAAAGCATCCCGGCCCGTGAACTGTGCGATGTCATCCGCGTTGGGGCCTCGTGTCACATAATCACGGCCCGGCTTGCCCATCGCATCCCAGTCTATCAGTGACGCTTTTCCACCGACGGTTCCTTCATCGGTGGGGGCGGGCGGGGCTGTGTCGAACAGATCCTGCGCTATCGTGACCGATTCATCCAGATTGGCAATGACCCTGTCCAATATGCCGTCACGGGTGACGATGACCACAAGGATCGCCATCAGCGTGACGCCAATGATATTGGCGGTGCGCGCGGGCATGAACAGATACAATCGACGTTGCATAGCATTGAAGGTGATGCGCAGCAAAAAACCGAGCAGGTAAAGTGCGCCGAATACGGCCGCTGCGACCAATACCATCTGGACGGTTTGACTGCTGTCGGCCAGTTCCATCCCCATGCGCGACCGAATGTCGTTCTGCCAACCATTCGATTGCTTCAGACTGATGAAAAGAACGATCAGAACGGGAAGGCTGAGCACTGCATGGAAGATCTTCGCGGCACGCCCTTTGAGCGTTGGCAATTCCATCGCCCACCAGCCGCCCATGATGATCCGCCCGATCAGGTAGCCCAGTGCCATGACCAAACCGCCAAGCGCGCCCTGAACACTCCATTCGCGTGGAATAAGGGACGGGGTCAAGGATGCCGCGAAAAACAGCAGACCCAGCAGGAAAGGCAGTATTTTCAGGCCGGATCTATCGAAAATGCGCATCTCTTGCTTTCTGCTATTCTTGCGGTGCCAGCTTTCTCAAGGCAGACAGCCCGACGTCCGGTTTTTTCCGCGGCCCTGTTTTCTGCGACACATCATGCCAAAGGACAAACTAAGCGTGGTCTGGTTCGAGACAACACAAGCGGTTCAGATCTGCGCTTGGTTAACCTCGCGGATTCTTTCGACCATTGCGCGCAGTCCGTTCGAACGCTGTGCGGATAGATGATCGTTAAGCCCCAATCGGCCCAGTTCTGCGCGAGCGTCGACCTTCAGCACCTCAGCAGGTGACAGGCCGTTGTAGAGCGTACGCAATACCGCGATCAGGCCACGCACAATCATCGCGTCGCTGTCGCCGTCAAAATGAAAGGCCTTTTCCTGCCAGTTCGGGAACAGCCAGACTTGGCTGGCACAACCCTCGACTTTCGTGGCGGGGACTTTCAGTTCCTCGGCCAGCGGATCCATATCGCGGCCAAGTTCGATCACCATGCGATAGCGATCTTCCCAATCGTCGAGAAACTCGAAGTCTTCGGCGATATCCTCAAATGCGGTTTGCGCCATGGCGGACACCCTTTTTGCCTGTCTGTTTGTGACCTAAGTCGCGCATAGCCAAAGGTCCAGCCCGCCTTCACGCTTTTCAAGCGCTGCGCAATGCGGTAACCGGGTTGAGGACGGTAACAAAGGCAGGCAGCGCATGCAAAAGGCACTTTCGGCTCTGGTGGTTTCGGCTTTGGTTCTGGCAAGCTGCGGCACGATCCGCGAGTCTCGTCTCAACCCGTTCAATTGGTTCGGGCGCAGTCAAGCCACGGTGGTCACGGATGGCACCGGTGCGGTCAATCCGCTGATCCCGCGCCGGCGCGCCTCTATCTTTCGGCCGGAGGCGGCGGCCTATTCCGGTCAACTGATCGGCGAGGTCTCGGAACTGTTGATTGAACGGCGTCCCGGCGGTGCCGTGATCCGGGCCACGGGCGTGTCCGATCGGTTGGGGCCGTTCGAGGCGAAGCTGGTCAAGAATGACGATGAGACGGACGCAGATACGCTGACCTATGATATGCGCGCCTACCAGCCTGCAAATCCCACCACTCAAAGCGATTGGCCCCGGACAGTCACTGTCGCTGTTTACCTGACCGATCAGGAACTGCGCGACATTCGCGAGATCCGGGTGAAATCTGCTCGCAAAATTCAGACCAGCCGCCGATAGCGGGGCAGGTCTTTCGAAAGCCTGATCGCTTTTGACCTGGACTGGCCCGCATGTGTTGCAGGCAGTGTTGCCTTGCGACCGCCTGCGCAAGCGGGGTGCCAAACCGACGTCTCAGCCGCTGGCGTTGGGGGTTGCCGCACTGCCTGCCAGCAGGCCGCCGTCGATGTTCAATTCGGCACCTGTCATATAGGCAGCCTCGTCAGATGCAAGCAGGACCGCGAGTGCAGCCACCTCCGCCGGATCGCCGAAACGGCGCAGTGGCGTGTCGGCGACAAAGGCGGCCATGCGCGCTTTGCGGTCCGGGCCGTCACCCAGCATCGGCTCCCACATCGGGGTCAGGACAGCCGCAGGATGGATCGAGTTGCAGCGGATGTTCAGCCCCTGTTCGGCGCAGTACAGCGCCACGGATTTCGTATGATTGCGCACCGCCGCCTTGGAAGAGGCATAGGCCGCCGCCGCCGGAATCCCCACCAGACCAGACCGGGACGAGATATTGACGATCGATCCTGCGCCCTTGTCGCGCATCGCCCCGATCGCGTAGCGGCAACCCAGAAATGTGCCGTCCAGATTCACCGCATGGACGGCGCGCCAGTCTTCAAGTGTGGCGTTTTCTGGGTCATGCGGGCGCATTGCATCCTCGAACCCGGTGACGCCTGCGTTATTGACCAGCACATCGCAATGCGGAAACGACGTTTGCAACATGTTCCAATCGGCCTCTGACGACACGTCGAGCCGCAGGAAGTCGCAGTCCAGTTCAGAGGCGACGGCTTTGGCGCTTTCGGCATGTCTGTCGGTGACAACCACCTTTGCGCCCTCTGTTGCAAAGGCGCGCGCGATGGCCGCGCCAATGCCGCGGCCACTGCCGGTGACGATGCAGATCTTTCCTGTCAGTCGGTCCATATCGGTTCCGTTGCAAAAGTAGAGAAAATATTCAATCTGTGGCGGAGGATGCGCGCGCGCCCCGCTGACCTGTTTCTAAACTGTATTGACCAGATTGTAGATCATCGTACATCGACAAAACAGCGTTGATCGCGGATGCAAATGCGCGTTGGGCACTGGGTGCATCATCGCGACGAATGGTTATGAAGACTTTGGTTTCAACATACGCAGCACCTGTCGGGTGGCCGCAACCATGGGGGTGTGGGTCTCCGCCAGTATCTCATTTCTGTCAAACCGGGACGGGTCCGCGTTCACGGCCGACCGCAAGGCGTCGCCAAAGGCCATGCGCAACTCCGTACCGATGTTGAATTTGCAGATCGCTGATCCGTGCGCCAGCGCCTGCCGTTGCGCCATTGGCACGCCAGAGCCGCCATGGATCACCAACGGCACCTGTGTAACAGCCTCGATCGCGCGGATGCGCGCCTCATCCAGCCCGGCACCAGATCTGTTCTGTTGCAGATGCAGATTGCCGACCGAGATTGCCATCGCGTCCACAGCGGTTTCTCGGGCAAAGCGCGCCGCCTCTTCTGGGTCCGTACCGGCAGAGCTTTCGCCACCTGCATAGCCGACAAATCCGATCTCGCCCTCGCAGGACATTCCCGCCGCATGGGCCATCTGTGCAATCGCGGCGGTCTCGTCGATATTCTGCTGAAGTGGCTTGCGCGACCCGTCGAACATGACAGAGGTAAATCCGCAATCCAGCGCCTGTCTGCATTCCTCGAACGTATACCCGTGATCGAGATGCGCGACGACCGGAACCGACGTATTTTCGGCCAGTTGCCTGAACATCGCGGCCAGAACGGGCAGGGGCGTATGATCGCGGCAGCCCGGACCGGCTTGCAGAATGACGGGCACGCCTTCGGCCTCGGCGGCCGCCACGAAAGCGCGCATATCTTCCCACCCCAATGTCACCAGCCCGGCCACGGCATAGCCACCTTTCAGAGCGGGCTGAAGGACATCGGCGAGCGTCACGAGTGTCATTTGAATTTCGCGATCATGTCCTTGATGCCGGGAATGGTTTCCAGCTGTGCCGCATGGGTCGGCTGGAAATACTGCACCAGTGACCGTTGGCTCAGCCCGCCCAGGATGGTGAAATAATACATCTCGTATCCCGGCAGAACCGCGCAAGGGTGATAGCCCTTGTCGATGCAGATCGTCGATCCGTCCATGATGTGATACGCATCGCCAGGTGTGTTGTCCGCGCGCTGAAGCATCTGCACGCCGGACCCGTAATTGGGCCGGAACCGGAAATTGTAGGTCTCGTCATGTCGAGACTCGGTCGGCAGTCGGTCGGTGTCATGCTTGTGGCTGGGAAACCCTGACCAGCCGCCCTGACCCACGGTATAAAGTTCGCTGACCAGAAGGCGGCCCACCTTGTCATGCTGGTTCGCGCCAAGGATGTGTTTGATCTTGCGATGCGTCTTGGTGTCGTCGGATCCGTATTGCACAAGGTCGATGCCATCGCCGCGCACATCGAACGGGTCCAGCACCTTGTCGTATTTGGCACCCGCGACGAAAACTTCGGTTTCGTCCGAAGTGCAGTTGAACGTCACCTTGGCACCGGACGGCACATAGACACCCTCGGGCTCGCCGTCCCAGACGTCCACTCCACGTCTGCCAAGGCTGGCGAATTTGACGCCTTCCACATCCACATCCACGGTGCCGGTCGCTGGCACGATGCAGGTCTCGTACCCCGGCACCTGATATTCAAAAGCCTCGCCCTTCTTCAACTTGACGATATTGAAATAGTTCAGCGGGACCAGCGCGTTGTCCACATCGACGATGGGCGCATTCCGGTTGTCATGGGGGGCGATATGCATATCTGCGATCCTATTCAGGGCGTTGTCGGGCCGGGATGCGCGGACAGGAACGCCTCCAGCTCGGTCGGGGTGGGCATGGCGGGCGCGCAGCCGACGCGGCCAACCACGATGGCGGCGCAGGCAGAGCCGCGCAGCACCGCGTCGCGCAGCGGCAGGCCGGCGGCAAGCGCGGCAATGAACCCGCCCATGAAACTGTCACCGGCCCCGGTGGGTTTGAGCGCCTGAACCGGATAGATTCCGGTTCGGAATTCATCGTCGGGGGTGATGGTGATCGCGCCTTCTTCGCCCATCTTGTAGATGACGATCTGCGCGGTCGTGGCTGCAAGTTCGCGCGCCTTGTCCAACCCCTTGTGGTAATCCCCGGCCATGAAGCCAAATTCCACATCATTGCCGATGATGATGTCGCACATTGCCGCGGCACGAGAATATGTTTCAGAGGCGATCTTGGCCGTGGGCCAGGAATAGGGACGGTAATCCACATCGAAGATCAGCGGCAGACCGGCGGCACCGGCAAGATCGAAGGCGTGGAAGGTTGCACTGCGCGAAGGCTCTGCCGCAAAGACGGTGCCGGTGGTCATAAGCGCGGAGAATTGCGCGTAGTCAACGGCAGCGACATCTTTTGCGGTCATCGCGAAATCCGCGGCACCGTTGCGATAGATCACCGATTGCGTGTCCTCCAGCCGGGTTTCCACGACGGCGAGTGAATTGCGGGCCTCGCCGCCCACAGGCCGGACATGGCGGCGGTCGATCCCGTAGCGATCAAGCTGGTTCAGCGCGAAACGGCCAATCGCGTCATCGGACACGCAAGTGACCAGCGCCGCCTGTCCGCCATGCCGCGTAATGGCCGCACTTATATTGGCCGAAGATCCGCCAAGCGCCGTGGTGAATTGCGCCGCGTCTTCGACCTTTGCGCCGGGCGGGTCGGCATACAGATCCATCCCGGCGCGGCCAAGCACGACAAAGCTGTTACCGCCGATGCGCTCAAGATCAGCCATCTTTCGTCCTTCATCCTTGGGTGGCACGGTTCGGAAAATCGTGCAGCAAACCGATTGCCGCTTGCAGCGTGTCGAATCCCACGATACCGTTTTTGCAACCGGTTGCAAATGGAAAGCCGTGGGAGGGTCGGATGCGGGACATCGGGATAGGGATTATCGGCGGTGGCTACATGGGCAAGGCACATGCGGTGGCGATGTCCTGCGTCGGGGCGGTTTTCGCAACTTCCCTGCGCCCGCGGCTTGAGATGGTTTGCGCCACCAGTGAACAGAGCGCCGAACGCTACAGGCAAGCTTATGGGTTTGCACGGGCGACGGCCGACTGGCGGGTATTGGTCGCCGATCCGAAGGTCGAGGCCATCGTCATCGCCTCGCCGCAAGAGACACATCGCGCTGCGGCTGAGGCGGCGTTCGAACTGGGCAAGCCGGTGTTTTGCGAAAAGCCACTTGGCGCGACGCTGGAAGACAGCCGCGCGATGGTGGCCGCGGCAGATGCCAGTGGCGCGGTCAATATGGTGGGGTTCAACTATATCCGCACCCCCGCCAGCCAATTTGCGCGCCAGTTGATCGCCGAAGGTGCCATCGGAGACATCACCTGGTTCCGGGGCGAACATACCGAGGATTTCTACGCCGATCCGCAGATCCCGGCGACATGGCGCGCACAGGGCATATCGAACGGGACGATGGGTGATCTTGCTCCGCATATGATCAATGGTGCGCTGGCGCTTGTCGGGCCAATCACGCGACTGATCGCAGAGGTCGAGACCGTACATGCCGAACGCCCCGGCGGACGCGTGACAAATGACGATCACGGTCAGATGATGTGCCGGTTTGAAAACGGAGCCATGGGGCAGATGTATTTCAGCCGCGTCTCGACCGGGCGCAAGATGGGCTACGCCTATGAGATCACCGGCACGAAAGGCGCGATCCGCTTCGATCAGGAGGATCAGAACGCCCTTTGGCTTTACCGGATGGAGGGGCCGGAGGCAACGCGCGGCTTCACCAAGATCCTGACCGGACCGGAGCATCCGGATTATGAACCCTTCTGTCAGGGGCCGGGACATGGCACCGGGTATCAGGATCAGATCATCATCGAGGCCAAGGATTTCCTGACCGCCATCGACACCGGCAAGGCGATCTGGCCGACCTTTCGTGACGGGATGGAGGTCAATCGTATCATCGCCACGGCGTTTGCGTCGTCAGACTTGAAAACCTGGCAGGACGTCTCGGCGTTCTGAATCTGTAAAGAGCTTCATCACATGACCATTCGTATCGGCAATGCGCCCTGTTCCTGGGGTATCGAATTTCCCAGCGATCCGTCTTATCCCAACTGGCAGTCGGTCTTGGATCAATGCGCGGGGGCGGGCTATCGGGGGATAGAGCTTGGCCCCATCGGTTACATGCCCGAGAACCCCGCGATCCTTGCGCCCGCATTGGCCGCGCGTGATCTGGAAATCATCGGCGGCGTTGTCTTTCAGCCGTTTCATGATCCGGCGAAATGGGACGCAGTGCAGGATGCCAGCCAGCGTACCTGCAAGGCGCTGGTCGCACATGGGGCAGAGCATCTGGTACTGATCGACAGCATCTCGCCGCGCCGTGCGCCCACGGCGGGGCGCGCGGATGAGGCGGAACAGATGGACGCGGACGAATGGGAGGCGTTTCGCGACCGCATCGCGTCAATTGCGAAACTTGGAACCGAGGAGTTTGGACTGACCGTTGCCATCCACGCCCACGCCGCAGGGTTCATGGATTTCGAGCCAGAGTTGGAGCGTCTGCTGGACGAGGTTGACGAAAGCCTCTTGAAAATTTGTTTTGATACCGGGCATCACTCTTATGCAGGCTTTGATCCGGTGGCCTTCATGGATCGCCATATGGATCGTATTTCCTACATGCATTTCAAGGATATAGATCCGGTAGTGAAGGCGGATGTGGTCGCCAGACGGACCGATTTCTATACGGCTTGCGGACAGGGTATCTTCTGCAATCTGGGTCAGGGAGACGTGGATTTCCCAGCTGTTCGGCAGCGTCTTCTGGAGGCCGGTTTCAGTGGCTGGTGTACGGTCGAGCAGGACTGCGACCCGTCCATGCCGGGTACGCCATTTGAAGACGCGCGGGCCAATCGCGAATATCTGCAATCCATCGGGTTTTAGGCGCAACACCGGGGCATAAGGCCCTGGCAACGCGCAAGGAAAGGCAATGACATGGCAAAGTTGAAATGGGGCATGATCGGCGGCGGTGAAGGCAGCCAGATCGGACCGGCGCATCGCTTGGGCGCACTGGCGGATGGTTTTTTCGAGTTCACGGCCGGCGCGCTGGATCACCGCGCCGATGTCGGAAGGGAATACGCTCGGCGGTTGGGCGTGGCCTCCGATCGTGCCTATGGGGACTGGACAGAAATGCTGGAGCGCGAACGGGCCCGTGATGATCGGGTGGATCTGGTCACGGTCGCGACGCCCAACTCGACCCATTTCGAGATCACAAAGGCGTTTCTTGAGGCCGGGTTCAACGTGCTGTGCGAAAAGCCGATGACAATGCAGGTTGACGAGGGCGAAGAGATCGTCCGCATCGCCGAGGCCACCGGCAAGATCTGCGCGGTGAATTACTGCTATTCGGCCTATCCGATGGTGCGACAGGCCCGCGCGATGGTTGCAGCGGGTGAGATTGGCAAGGTGCGTCTGGTTGTGACCAACTTCAGCCACGGTCATCACGGCGACGCCACGGATGCCGATAACCCTCGGGTGCGCTGGCGCTATGATCCGGCGATGGCGGGTGTCTCGGGCCAGTTTGCCGATTGCGGCATCCATGCGCTGCACATGGCCAGCTTCATCTGCGATGACGCGGTGGAAAAACTCTCTGCCGATTTCGCATCGACCATTGCAAGCCGGGAACTGGAAGACGATGCGATGGTCAACTTCCGTATGGGGCGCGGCACGGTCGGACGGCTTTGGACGTCATCGGTTGCCATCGGACGTCAGCACGGGTTCGATATTCAGGTCTTTGGCGAGACGGGTGGGCTGCGCTGGCATTCCGAACAGCCCAACCAGCTGATCTACACACCTGTCGGGGGGCGTACCCAGATCATCGAAAAGGGCGAGGGCGGCTTGCACGAGGATGCGCAACGGCTGTCGCGCGTGTCGATTGCGCATCCCGAGGGCTTCCCGCTGGCGGTGGCGAATATCTATTGCGATCTTGCCGATGCGATCCGGGGCGAGGTGCGTGACGGACTGCCCGGTGCGTCCGATGGGCTGAGATCCATGGCGGCCGTGCACGCCGCCGTCGTCTCTGCCAAAGCGGACGGTGCCTGGGTCGATGCCCGACCGCCGATGTTTCGCTGAAGGTAGCCGCAAGAAACCGGGTCTTCGCCCGGTTTAGGCGGGCATAGCGCGCAAGGTTCCGCGCTCGATGATGTCGCAGGCGAAGATCCGGGCCTCTGGTGGCAGGTCGGGATCCGTCAACATGCCCATGATCAGCTCTATCGATGACGCCACGATTTTCTCAACGGGCATGTGGATTGTCGTCAGATTGATATTCTGCCAGCCGGCCATCGCCATGTCGTTCAGCCCGATGATGCCAATATCATCGGGCACGGCCAGACCGCTTTCGCCGATTGCTGACAAGGCACCGATGGACAGCACATCATCGCCGCAGAAATAGGCCTGCGCAGCAGGGCCTTCCAACAGGCGCAACATCTCGTTGCGGCCCGCCGCGAAGGAATAGGCGGCGGCGAAGGAATGGCTGGCGCAAACATCGGGATGGTTGGCGATTTCATCCATGAAGCCGCCCAACCGGTCCTGGGTGGAGGTTGCGACTTCCGGCCCCCCGAGAAAGCCCACCCGGCTGTAACCGCGTGCGATCAGCGTCCGTGCCGCCATCTGACCACAGGCGAAATTGTCGATACCAACGACATGCACCGATGGGGTGCCCGACGGGCGGCCAAAGGCATGCACAACAGGTATGCCCGCATCGCGAAAGGCGCTTGAGAATCCCGGCGGCAAAGTGGAGGAGGCGACGATGACACCGTCGACGGAATATTGCCGCAGCATCTTCACAGAGCTTTGCGGGTCGGTCTCATCGGAGAGGTTCACCAGAAGCGGGCGCAGCCCCTGATCTTGAAGCGCGCGTGTGAAAAGATCAAAAACCTCCAGAAAAATCGGGTTCTTGAAGTTGTTGGACACCAGCCCGAGCAGCTTTGTCCGTCCGGTTGTCAGGCTGGAGGCCAGCGCGTTCGGGCTATAGCCAAGTTCGGCCGCGGCTTTTTCGACACGGCTGCGCATTGTGGCGGAGACCGATGCCCCGTCGGTAAATGTCCGCGACACCGCAGAGCGCGATACACCCGCGCGTTCGGCAACGTCTTTCAGGGTCGCTGCCATGGGGGGGCGGTGCTCCGGAACAGTTTCGCAAAGATTATATTAGAAGACACGACACCTATTGCAACGTGTTGCAGCAAGCTTCGGCACGGAATTAAAGGGAAACAACGTCAGAGACGTTTCGTCATGCACGCGGGATAGCTGCCCGCATCAGGGATACCGACATTTGTCAGCTGTGGGGGCGCGCGGGCCCGACCGGAAATAACAGGTGACAGTGTAATTTAATGTGCGGCTGCGAGACAAGTTCGCCAGGTTCAGATACTGGTCGCATTACATCATGTCCGATAGCTGCCAGCAACGCGTAACCTGATCGGCAGCCGGTTTTGTCAGGGCAAGTGGCAGGGGTTTTGCATGGATCTATCGACAGCGCTTCTGGGGTTTTCAGCCGCCGCCGCATTGGTCACGGTCACGCCGGGGCTGGATACGGCGCTGGTATTGCGGACCGCAGCGGTAGACGGGCAACGGCGCGCCGTGTTGGCCAGTGCCGGAATTGTCACCGGGTTGATGATCTGGGGGGTGGTCGTGGCGCTTGGGCTGGGTGCGCTGATCGCGGTTTCCGAATTGGGATACCGCGTGGTGCAGACCTTGGGTGCCGCCTATCTGATCTGGCTTGGCGGACAGATGTTATGGGCGGCACGCAAACCGGCGGCGCATAAACCCGGACGGATAGACCGTGTCCCCAATTGGTTCCTGCGCGGCCTGTTGACCAATTTGCTTAATCCCAAGATCGGTGTTTTCTACGTCAGTTTTCTGCCACAATTCGTGCCCACAGGGGCTCCGGTCGCGGGATTCACCATGCTGCTGGCATGCCTGCATGTCGGCATGAGCCTGCTATGGTTTGGCGGGCTGACCTTGGCGACGCGCCCTTTTACGCGGGCACTGCAAGGGCCGGTTGTGCCGCGTATCCTGGATGCGGTCACCGGCTTTGTGTTGATCGGTCTGGCGATAAAGTTGTTGCTTGAGAAGCGGTCTTTTTGACAGCTTTGCCAATATCTTACGCAGGGGTTTTGGCGTAAATCTTTAGCTGTTGTAGCCATAGCCCAGACCCGTCTCCATCGCTGTGTCGAGACAGGACAGCATGAATGCGCGATCCCTTGCGCTCATCTGGTTCGGCAGATCGGGGCGTGACGGGACCGAAGGCTTGAAGCGCGATCCCAGACGCTTGCTGACCGGTCGGAAAGGCGCGTCAAGCAAAGGCAGATGCAGCCCTGCGCACAGATCGGACAGGAACGCTTCGGGTGCGGCTTGCGCAGATTCGAGCCGTACGAAAACCACGCAACATTCGCGCTCTGCAAGCCCCAGAAGCCCTTCAAGTTTATGCCGCCGCAGGTCAAAAATATTGTTGAACCTGCGTCCGGTCAGCGGGTGCCGGTCCAGTTGCAGTGGAGCGCCCGCGCCGCCAAGCGCCTCGACCTGCGGGAAATAGCGCGGTCGGTCGGCAATCGTGTCCCACTCGGCCCGGATGAATGCGTCAAAGGGCAGGGATTGCATGGCGGGCGTACAGTGCCAGGGTTTGGTGAACATCGACCGCGCCCAATCTACTGCGTTGCGCACCACGCAGATCACCGCCACGTCGCGCGGAATGGCCGTCATATGCGGAAACCCGTGCTTCCAGCCAAGATCCTCGATCGGTGTCAGGCCGGTATTGCGCCCGATCAGCCGTTTGACGAAATTCGTGCCAGAGGATCGTTCTCCGAACACCTGAAACCGGGTGATCGGGGCACCAAGCCCCCGGATTTGCCATCCGGTCTGTCGAAATGCGTCGTCGGTCACTGCCGCTTGCCTTGTTTCACGCGCCGTCAGGCCATTGGTGTCACGATAGCTGCACGGGCAGCAATTTGCGATTCTCTTATACAGCGTAATCCGTTAGGTTCTTGCAAGACATCGCCTCAGCGGGCGGGCAGCGGAAGGCAGGGCAAAATGCAGACAGTGGCAGCCGCCGTGACGATGGTGCGGGATGACGCGTTTTTTCTAAAGGCGTGGCTGCGCCACTACGGCGAGGCGCTGGGGCGCGAGAATTGCTATATCGTCAACCATGGTCGCGGCGCAGAGGTGGCAGAGCTTGCCCAAGGTTGCAATCTGATTGGCATCCCCGGCGACGCGCACAAGAATTTCGATATGAAACGCTGGCGGCTGCTGAACAACCTCGTGCATGGGCTGCGCAGCTATTACGATCATGTCATCGTTGGCGATGTTGACGAGTTGGTGGTGGTTGATCCGGAAACCGGGCTGGGGCTGCTGGACTATCTACGCGATCAGCCGATCCGGCGCGTGTTGACGCCGGTCGGGCTGGAAGTGATCCACCGCATAGATAGAGAGGATGCGCCCGTTACCGACCAGATCCTTGGTCCACGTCGGCATGTCCGGCTGGCACCACATTATTCCAAGCCCTGCATCGTCAGCGTCGGCACGAAGATTGCGCGCGGCGGGCATTTTACCCAGGCCAGCAAACTGGTCACGCCGGATCCGCTGTATCTGATGCATCTGAAATTCTGCGATTTCGACAACTATGTGACAACGATGAATGCCCGGAATGCCGTCACGGCGCAGACCGGGGCGAGTGTGCAGGATGCCTCTATCGGCAGGCACTGGTTTGCCGAGGCGCGCGGCGAGGATCGCGCGGTGTTCGAAGCGTTTGCCGATCTGCCGATGGAGGAGGGGTTCGATCTGGCTTGGGTCCGCAAGCGCATGCACAGGACCTGGCAAAAGCGCGGCGAGACGGGGTATTGGCATTTCGACCGTCCGGACATTGCCAGACAATATCTGCTGCCGGATCGGTTCAACGGCCTGTTCTGAGCATTCGCCGCGCTCTTCGAGTAAGCAAGGTTGGCAGGGGTCCGTTTCGCCCCTGCCGCACAGGTTTCAGGCCTTTTTCGCCAGCGCGTCCAGAATGCGCGCCCAACTGCGTGTGCCCTTGTGAAAGCTCTCAAGGTCGTATTTCTCGTTGGGCGAATGGATCTGGTCATTGTCCTTGGCAAAGCCGATCAGCATCGCGTCCGTTCCGAGGATCTGTTTGAAATATCCTGCAATCGGAATGGACCCACCGCAGCCGGTATAGGCCGCGTCCTCTGGCCATTCGTCAGACAGCGCGCCGCGCGCGGCCTCGAATGCGGGATGGTCCGTCGACATTTGCGACGCAGGCGAGGCACCGTGACCGTGGAACTCTGCCGTGCAATCGGGCGGCAGCATCGACTGCACATAGGCGCGGAAACTTTCGCGGATGGCATGCGGATCCTGCGTGCCGACCAGACGAAAGCTGATCTTGGCGGAGGCTTGCGACGGCAGCACCGTCTTGAAACCTTCGCCGGTATAACCACCGATGATGCCGTTGGCCTCGCAGGTCGGGCGCGACCAGATCATCTCCAGCGCGCTGCGGTCCTGCTCGCCCGCCGGGTGGGACAGGCCGACATCGCCCAGAAAGCCCGCATGGTCGAAATTCAGCCCGCGCCATTGTTCCATGATCTCGTCGGGCAAGTCCGGCACGCCGTCATAGAACCCCGGCACGGTGACGCGACCCTGGTCGTCATGCAGCCCTGCGATGATGCGCGACAACACGCGAATCGGGTTGATCGAAGCCCCGCCATACATGCCGGAATGCAGGTCCTTGTCAGGACCGGTGATGGTCAGCTGTTCGCCCAGAAGCCCGCGGAGCATGGTCACGATTGATGGTGTTTTCGACTGAAACAGCCCGGTGTCGCAGATCAGCGCGACGTCGGATTTAAGCTCTTCGGCATTGTCTTTCATGAACGGCACAAGGCTGGGCGAGCCGGATTCCTCTTCGCCCTCGAAGAAGAACGTGATGCGGCAGGGCAGTTTGCCCGTGACTGTGTGATAGGCGCGGCAGGCCTCGACAAAGGTCATCAACTGGCCCTTGTCATCGGATGACCCGCGCCCGCGGATCACCTTGCCCGCGGGTGTCTCCTCGATCGTGGGATCAAACGGGTCACGATCCCACAGGTTCAGCGGATCGACGGGCTGCACATCATAATGACCGTAGAACAATACATGCGGGCCGTCGCCGTCGACATGGCCGACCACCATCGGATGGCCGGGGGTGGGGCGTTTTTCCGCCTTCACGCCGATAGAGGCGAGATCGGCCACCAGCCAGTCCGCCGCGCGATCACACTCGGCCTTGTAAGCAGGATCGGTCGAGATCGAGGGGATTCGCAGCAAATCAAGCAGGCGGTCGGTCGCGCCGTCGAGATCGGCGTCGATACGGGCCAGGACATCATCAAGTGACATGGGGGACGCTCCGTTCAAGTGAGGTTTTGCCGCAACGTATCAGCGGCGTGCCCACTGTCCAGTGCATCAAAGCGAAATCGCCACCAATCCGCCCAGCACCATCGTTGCCCCAAACGCTTGCCGAAGATTAAGCCCTTCGCCAATCCATGCCGCATAAGCGAGGATCAGCAGCGTCTCGGCCGCTACGATGATGATATAGATCACCGACAGGTCGGCCCGGCGAAGCAGCACAATCTCGGCCAGGAACGCTATGGAAAAACCGATTATTCCCAAACTGATACCGACCGGCGTAAACCCGTCTGACGCGGCTTTCATGCCGACCGTCGCGACCGCGTATCCGACAGCGGCCCCAACCACCAGAAGCGTCGCCGTCAGCGGGTGGATAAGGATCTGGGACATCGTAAAGTCCTTATGGATTTACCGAAAAGTCTTGGTGGTCAAATGGTGTTAGAGTTCGCAGAATAGGGTTTCAGTATATCTTGATCGGAGAAGCCTGGAAAGTAATGGATACCTTGCCTTTGACGGCGATGTCGGTTGCGCTTGATCTAAATCAAGGCTGCGACACCGGGTCATGGGTGAAAAGGTTGTCAGATGGACGCGCGCCCTATATCCATTCACTAACTTGAATGCGGAGCCTCTCTGCAAGCTATGCCGCTGACCGCGCCAGCGACCGAATGATGGAGGAGCCGGTGGACTACACCGCGAAGCTAGACGAAGCCCTGAATCACCTGCATGTTGAGGGCCGTTATCGTACCTTCATTGATATCGAGCGTAAGAACGGTCATTTCCCGCACGCCACATGGCGCAGACCGGATGGGTCGGAGACGCCGGTGACGGTGTGGTGCGGCAACGATTATCTGGGCATGGGCCAGCACCCGGTTATTCTGGCGGCGATGCATGAAGCGCTGGACGCGACGGGTGCCGGATCAGGTGGCACGCGCAACATTTCCGGCACCACGGTTTACCACAAGGCGTTGGAGGCCGAACTGGCCGATCTGCATGGCAAGGAATCGGCGCTGCTGTTCACCTCTGCCTATATTGCCAATGACGCGACGCTTTCGACGCTGCCAAAACTGTTCCCCGGCCTGATCATCTATTCCGATGCGCTTAACCACGCCTCGATGATCGAAGGTGTGCGCCGCAACGGCGGTGCCAAGCGTATTTTCCGCCACAATGATGTTGAGCATCTGCGCGAGCTTATGGCGGCGGACGACCCCGCCGCGCCCAAGTTGATCGCCTTCGAGTCGATCTACTCGATGGATGGCGATTTCGGTCCGATCGAAGCAATCTGCGACGTGGCCGACGAATTCGGCGCTCTGACCTATATCGATGAGGTCCATGCGGTTGGCATGTACGGACCGCGCGGGGCAGGGGTTGCGGAACGTGACCGTCTGATGCACCGGCTTGACATCATCAATGGCACGCTGGCCAAGGCCTATGGCGTGATGGGCGGGTATGTCGCCGCATCGCATAAAATGTGTGACGCCATAAGGTCTTACGCGCCGGGCTTCATCTTTACCACGTCGCTGCCGCCTGCGGTTGCTGCGGGGGCCGCAGCCTCTGTCGCGCATTTGAAGCGCGATCAAGGGCTGCGTGAACAACAGCAGACACAAGCGAAGATCCTAAAGACCCGGCTGAAGGCGATGGGACTTCCGATCATCGACCACGGTAGCCATATTGTGCCGGTGATCGTCGGTGATCCGGTTCATACAAAGAAATTGTCGGATCTTCTGCTGGAAGGTTACGGCATCTATGTGCAGCCGATCAATTTTCCGACAGTTCCCCGCGGGACAGAGCGTCTGCGCTTTACGCCGTCGCCGGTTCATGGGCCGCGCGAGATGGACGCGCTGGTTTCCGCGATGGACGCCCTGTGGTCGCATTGTGCGCTGAATCGTGCCGAACTCAGCGCCTGAGCCGTTCATCGGTGTAAATATACTTGTGATATGCTATCTTGCCCCAAATAAAGTGCGCGAGACGAATCGAGTTTTGACGCGCTAAGATATGACAAGAACCACGAACCGTGGATGGGGCAGCTGGGCATGATCGGAAGGAAACCACCTCCGGAACCGAAGCCGTTAGTAAGCGGCCCACGCAGTTTTGATGATTTCGATCTGCGTCTTGGTGATCTCATGCGCGGCGAACGCGCGACTCTCGGCAAATCTTTGCTGGATGTGCAGCGCGAATTGCGCATCAAGGCCAGCTACATCGCCGCTATCGAAAACTGCGATCCTTCCGCGTTTGATACGCCCGGTTTCATTGCGGGTTATGTGCGTTCTTACGCGCGTTATCTGAACATGGACCCCGACGATACCTTTGTGGCGTTCTGTCAGGAAAGCGAGTTCGAGACCGCACATGGCATGTCCGACCGTGCCTCCAGCATCAAGAAGCAGGAAAAACCGTCGCGTATCGGCAAGGACCCGTTTACCGAACCTGCGATGCCCTTCGCGCCGGTCGGTGCATCCGTGCTGTCGCAGATTGAGCCGCGCGCGATCGGCTCGACCTTTGTGTTATTGGCGCTGGTCGGCGGTATCGGTTACGGCGCATGGAGCGTTCTGCAAGAAGTACAGCGTGTACAGCTTGCCCCGGTTGACCAGACACCCGTTGTCTTGTCCGATCTTGATCCGATCAGTGGGGCTGCCGCCCCCACATCTGACGATCCCGCCGTGGCGGGCGTTTTTGACCCGCCTCGCAACGATGCGCTTGACCGTCTTTACCGGCCCGAGGCACTGGATGTGCCGGTGCTGGTTGCTCGGGACGCACCCATCTCGACACTCGATCCTTCGACTGTGGGGGCCTATGCGCACCGGCTCCGGAAAGACGAGGTCGAGATCCGCGAGCAGGTCGATTTTGCGATGGCCGCACCGGATGTGGAAGTGGCACCGAACGGCCCTAAAGTTCTTGAAGACGCGGTTCCAGGTGTGATGATGGTCGCCGTTCGTCCGGCATGGGTGCGGGTGCGTGCCGCTGACGGATCGGTGATTTTCGAAGGCATAATGAACGCGGGCGACACCTATGACGTGCCGAGCACGCAGAACCCCGCCTCGCTGCGCGTGGGCGATTCCGGCGCGGTCTATTTCGCCGTCAACGGGCAAACCTACGGCCCGGCAGGCCCGAATGGATCTGTTACATCAAAGGTGGCGCTTTCGATTGACCACCTGACACAGACCTATGCCGTGGCCGTGCCGAATGCCGATTCCGACCTTGCGCGTGTCGTGGCAGAGCTTAACGCGGCCGAGGTCAATCCGCTGCAACCATCTCAGTAACATCGTAGCCGGCAAGGGTGGCAAACCGCCCGGTGCCGGACTACATAGGCGCAAGGACCGTCCACAACCCGGAATCACAGTGACATGAGCCTCAACCACATCCGCCCGTGGCGTAATATCTATCGCCGCAAATCCCGTCAGATCATGGTTGGAAATGTGCCTGTCGGCGGCGACGCGCCGATCTCGGTTCAGACCATGACCAACACCGACACAACCGATGTGGCCGCCACCGTGGCGCAGGTGCAGGCCGCGGCAGAGGCGGGGGCGGATATTGTCCGCATCTCGGTCCCGGACGAGGCGTCGTCAAAAGCCTTGGCCGACATCACCCGCGAAAGCCCGGTGCCGATCGTGGCCGACATTCACTTCCACTATAAGCGTGGCATCGAATCCGCGCTGGCAGGGGCCGCCTGCCTGCGGATCAACCCCGGCAATATCGGCAGCGCCGACCGCGTCCGCGAGGTGATCGCCGCCGCGCGTGACAATGGCTGCTCCATCCGGATCGGCGTCAATGCCGGCAGCCTTGAACGGCATCTGCTGGAAAAATACGGCGAGCCCTGTCCCGATGCGATGGTGGAATCCGGTCTCGATCATATCCGCATCCTCGAAGACAATAACTTCCAGGACTACAAGATCAGCGTCAAGGCCAGCGACGTGTTCATGGCCGCGGCCGCCTATCAGGGCATCGCCGAAGCCACCGACGCACCGATCCACCTTGGCATCACCGAAGCGGGCGGGCTGGTGTCCGGCACGATCAAATCGGCCATCGGGCTGGGCAACCTGCTGTGGATGGGCATTGGCGATACGATCCGCGTGTCGCTCTCGGCCGATCCGGTCGAAGAGGTCAAAGTCGGCTTTGAGATCCTCAAATCCCTGGGCCTGCGTCATCGCGGGGTGAACATCATCTCCTGCCCCAGCTGCGCGCGCCAGGGCTTTGACGTCATTGCCACCGTGGCCGAGCTTGAAAAACGCCTCGAACATATCAAGACACCGATGAGCCTGTCGATCATCGGCTGCGTCGTCAACGGCCCGGGCGAGGCGTTGATGACCGATGTGGGCTTTACCGGCGGCGGGAACGGTGCAGGAATGGTTTATCTTGCAGGCAAGCAAAGTCACAAACTCTCGAACGCGCAGATGATCGACCATATTGTCGAGCAGGTCGAAGAGCGTGCCGCCCAGCTTGACGCCGCCGAAGAAAACGCCCACGCCGCCGAATAAGAAGACTGCGGTTTTACCCCAAACCGTCCATCTTCTTCTTGGCCAAAATACTCCGGGGAGCGCGAGGGGCTGGCCCCTCGCTCCGACCCCAGCCAAGGTCGCAATATCCCGAAAAAATTCGCGCTATCTGTCGAAATAGCGTTCCAGAACGAAGACCGGCATCTGCCCGCGGATCATCATATCGGGCAAGACATAGCTGGGCGTTTTGTCCAACCCCATGCGGTCAAACATTGCCAGATCGGCATCTGCCTCAGCGCCGTCCGGCATCACTTCCATCTCAAGACGGCCAACAATCTGTGCAGCCGTGACCCTTGGCCGTGCCATGATCGTGTTCAGCGCCAGCAAAGCGGACCCATCCTGACGACGCGCAAGCGCGCGCAACAGTCCCGGCCGTGTGTCCTCTGGTCCCACCGGCAAAAGCAGCACATTGATCCGCAAGTCGCGCCTTTCGACAAGCGCCTTCAGATCCGCCAGCACATCCGTGCAGTTTTCACAGCCCGGCTTCAGAAACACGGCCCAGACCGTACCAGCCTCCACCGAGCCCAAACCCGGCGCGTCGCGGGCAAACAGTCGCGGGGCATAGCCACCGATCAATTCAAGGTCGGCGGCTTTTTCAGCGGCATACGGATCAACCGGTGGCGGCGCGCTCAGGGCCGTCTCGACAATTTCGGGATGATCGGCAAGCACTGCCCGAAGTTCTGCCCCCAACGCCATTTGCGCGGCAGGCGTCTCGAACAGGCGTTCTGCTGCGCAGGGTGATGCGAAAAGGCTGGCGAATAGCAATGCGCTGACCGCCAGCGATGTCTCAGCCATTTTCGCGAAGCGTCTCGACCACCTGTCGCATCCCGTCCAGCGGGACATAGCCGCGCAGCATTTCGTCCTGCATGACGAAGGTCGGCGTGCCGTTGATTTGCAACCGCTGTGCCAGCGCGCGTGTCTCTTCGATCACCTTGCTTACCTCATCGGCCTGCATCTGCGCGATGATCGGGTCGGCCTCCAGGTCCAATGTATCGGCGATACGGCGCAGGGCGGTCTCTGTCACTTCGCCCTTGAAGTTCATCAGCGTGTCATAAACCGAGGCATAGGCTTCGTCGCCGGCGATTTGCTTGGTCGCAATGGCAAAGCGCGACGATGTCACGGAAGCCTCGCCAAGGATCGGGAATTCCTTGACGATGTAGCGGATATTGCCGTCGCTGCTGACCAGTTCCTTGACCTCTTCATGCGCCTTGCGGCAATAGCCGCAGCGGTAGTCCAGAAACTCGACCAGCGTCACATCGCCTTCGGGATTGCCACCCTCCCACGAAAATCCGTCATTGAAGAGCGCTTCGGCATTGACCTCGACCATCGTGCGATCGTCCATCGCGGCCTGTTCCGCCTGACGCGCTTCAAGCGTGTTGACCGCCTCGATGATGATTTCCGGGTTTTCCAGAAGATAGCTGCGCACTTCCTGGCGAAAGGTGTCACGCTCGGCATCGCTCATCGAGGTGATGTCAAAGGCCATTGCGGGGGCAGCCAGCGCCATCCCAAGGACAAGTGTGGAAGCGGCGAGGGGATATTTCATGTCATTCTCCGATCGGTATGTCTGAGGTCGGGGCTACCGTTTTGTGGCGCGTTCCGCGGTCAATAGCACATCCTGTGCGCGTTGCCATGGGCCGGACCCACGCGGCAACAGGTCTACGGCACGTTTGGCGTGCAGCCCTGCGTCTTTCATGCGCCCTTGAAGGGCATAGCGTTCCGCCGTGACCACAGAGGCCATACCGGTCTGGCCGGTCTTGGCGTAGGCCACCGACAGGTCGCGCAACACCCGCGCGTCGCGCCAGTCGCGGTCGCGGGCCTTTTCCAGCGCCGACAGGGCATCGCGGGGACGATCAGCCGCCAGCAGGGCGCGGCCCAACCCGCCAAGGATCAACGCATTGCGCGGGGCAAGCTTCGAGGCCTGCGCATAGGTGTTGACGGCGCCAGCCGCCTGCCGACTCTCCAGCAGAATCTGCCCCTTGAGGTCCATGTAGAACGGATCGCGCGGGCGCAGCTTCAACGCGCCGTCAATGCTGGCAAGTGCGTTTTTCAGATCCGACTGGCGGTGATGGGCTGCGGCTTGGCGCATAAGCGCGATGTCCTGCGTGGCGCTGTCCTTCGCGCGCCGCAGCGTCCATCCCGGCGCGCGGGTAAAGGCCGACAGCTTGCCCTGCGCGCGGGCAAACCAATAGAGCGCGGCATTGCTGTCGGGCAAGTCCTTGCCGTAGGCCGCAACAAACCCCTGCATGGCGCGCATCCGGTCGCGGTTCAATGGATGCGACCGCATATAAGGATCCTGACGGCTGACGCTTAACGCCTCTTGGCCCTTGAACATCTCATGCACTTCGACGGCACCCTGTGGGTTGACACCGGCACGCACCATATAGCGGACAGAGCTTTGATCGGCAGAGGCTTCCTCGGCGCGGCTATGGCTCAGCAGCACCCGGAGCGCAGAGGATTGCGTGCCTATGGCGACACCGGCGGCGGCCTGACCGCCACCCGCCGCAGCCGCAGCCGCGGCAAGGATCATGCCAAGGCCTGCCGCCGTCCGGGCGCTGGCGACATTGCCGGCCCGGCGCGTCAGGTGCCCGTTGGTGATATGAGCGGCTTCATGCGCGATGACGGCTTGCAGGGAGCGCGCATTGGGCAGTTTCAGCAGAAGGCCAGTGTGGATGAAAATGTGCTGCGTGTCCGCCACAAAGGCATTCAGCGACGAATCATTGACCAAAATCACCCGCACCTGTGCCGGGCTCAGCCCCGCTGCGCGCAGGATCGGATCTGCAAGTTGCGCCAAAGCGTATTCAATATCGGCATCCCGGATCAGCGACGCCGCCCGTGCTGGCACGGCTGCAAGCGCCATGACACCGACCGCGAGGCAAAGAGTTTTTATCAGATGCATTGACGCCCCGGTGTTTCGCTCGAATAAGAGCCTCTGGATGCACAGTTTAGGGATGTTGCGATGCAGAACTCAAGGCGTGGAGCGGTCGATCCCTTCATTGTGATGGACGTGATGGAGGCCGCGCGGGCGGCCGAGGCTGCCGGACGCAGCGTGATCCACATGGAGGTCGGCCAGCCCGGAACGCCCGCGCCGGAAGGCGCGCGGCGCGCATTGGCAAAGGCACTGGAAGAGGACGCGTTGGGCTACACAGTGGCTTTGGGCCTTCCCGCGCTGCGCGCCCGGATCGCGAAGCTTTATGGCGAATGGTACAACGTAGACCTCGATCCTGCGCGGGTCGTGGTGACGCCGGGATCTTCGGGCGCGTTTCTTTTGGCATTCACCGGGCTTTTCGATGCGGGCGACCGTGTCGTGCTTGGCAAGCCGGGATATCCGTCCTATCGGCAAATCCTTCGCGCACTGGATCTTGAACCGGTCGAGATCGAGACGAAGCCGGAAAACCGCTTGCAACCCGTGCCTGCCGAATTGCGCGATACGGCATTTGACGGGTTGCTGGTGGCCTCACCGTCAAACCCGACCGGGACCATGCTGAACAAGGACGCGATGGAAGCCCTGGTCGGGCTTTGCGCCGACAAGGGCGCGGCCTTTATCTCGGACGAGATTTACCACGGCGTCGAATATGAGGCGAAGGCGGTCACGGCGCTGGAAGTGTCCGATGATGTCGTCGTCATAAACTCGTTCTCGAAATATTTCAGCATGACCGGATGGCGGGCGGGTTGGATGGTTGTGCCCCCCGGCATGGTCCGACAAATCGAAAGACTGGCGCAGAACCTGTTTATCTGCGCACCGCATGCCTCGCAGGTGACGGCGCTTGCGGCGATGGATTGCGAGGAAGAGTTGCAAGGCAATCTTGCGGTCTATGCCGCCAATCGAAAGCTGATGCTTGAGGGGCTGCCAAAGGCCGGATTCGACCGGATCGCACCACCTGACGGGGCCTTCTACATCTATGCGGATGTGTCGCATCTGACCGATGACAGCCGGGCATTCGCGGCAGAGATTCTCGACGGGACAGGGGTGGCGGTGACGCCGGGGCTGGATTTCGATCCGGCCAGAGGGGCGGGAACGCTGCGCTTTTCCTATGCCCGGTCGACCGCCGACATCATCGAAGGTCTGGCGCGGCTGCAAACCTACATGGCCACACGTCAGCAGAAACCGTAAAGCGTTTCTGCCATAGGGCAGAAAACCTCGCTTCCGTGGTGGGGGATCTGCGGCAATTCATCTCGCGCCTGTGTGGTAGGAAAACCAGGCCTGTCGGGCGTATGGGTGTGTTTCAACCGCACGGGAAGAGACGGATGAGCAGTTTGAGAACATGGACCGCCGCGTTGTTTCTGGGGGTGCTGGCACAGGTTGGGTTTGCTCAGGATCTGACGGCGCCTGTCCGGCTGGATCCGCGTAACAGCGTGATACAGAATCGGCTATTTGGCGGGGCCAATGTTGACCTGACGCTCAGCAAGGGCGTGCCGTACCGGGTCTACACGCAGAGCCAGCCAAACCGGATGGTAATTGATCTCGAAGATGTCGATTTGGCAGGCGTAGATCCCGACGCATTGTTGGATTCCGGCAGGTTCTCAAGCCTTCATTTCGGGCCATCGCGGCCGGGCTGGTCGCGTCTGACGGCCCGGATGGCGCGGCCGATGATCGTGGCGCAATCGGCCATGACAATCGACGCAGGCACCGGCGCGGCGCGGCTGCATGTCCGCCTGGACAATGCCGATCAGACGGATTTCGATGCGCGGGCAGACGATGTGCAAGACCCGAACCGGAATTTGCCAGCCTTCGCAGAGGTGCAACAATTGCAAGATCGCAGCGATGCCCGGTTGCTGCGGGTTGTGCTTGATCCCGGCCATGGCGGGCTTGATCCAGGGGCAGAAGCGGATGGAACGACCGAGGCGCGATTGATGCTGACGCTTGCGCGCGAAGTGAGGGAAACGCTTCAGCGTGCGGGTGGATTCGAGGTGATCCTGACGCGCGATTCGGATGTTTTCATCTCGCTCGAGGCCCGCGTGGACATCGCGCATGACGTCGGGGCAGATGTGTTTATCTCGCTGCATGCCGACGCGCTGGAAGAGGGGGTGGCGCGGGGTGCGTCGGTCTATACGCTGGCCGAAACAGCCTCGGATGCCGCCAGTGCCGCGCTGGCACAGCGCCACGACCGCGACAACCTTCTGTCGGGGCTGGACCTGACAGATGCGGATGATCGGTTGACCAATGTCCTGATAGATCTTGCACGGCTGGACAATGCGCCGCGTTCGCGGGCGCTGTCGGGCCATTTGGTGACAGGCATCCGCAACGCAGTGGGCGAGGTGTACAAACACCCGCAGCGGCAGGCCGGGTTTTCGGTACTGAAGGCCGCCGATATCCCCTCTGTCCTGATCGAGGTGGCGTTCCTGTCCACCTCGGGAGAGTTGCGAAAACTTCGCGATCCGATGTGGCGGGCCAACATGGCGGCAGGGATCCGCGACGGGCTGAGCGCCTGGGCGGCAGAAGATGCCGCAACGTCACAGCTGCGCCGACGCTGACGCCAGCCGCGTTTTGGGGGAAACGCGCGCATCTTCAGGTGGATGTGTTTTGACCCTTTGCAGGGCTATGTATAGAAAGTCACAACAATCAGACAGGGGGCCGCTCGCGTGCTCAGGTTCATCCTATCCTTTTTTGGCGGTATTTTCAGCGTTCTGACGCTGGGCGCGATGATTGTCGCGCTGAGCCTTGGTGCGATTTTCTGGATTTACGGCCGCGATTTGCCCAGCCACGAATCCCTCGCGCAATACCGCCCGCCGACGATCAGCCGGATCTATTCAACCGAAGGCCGTATCATCGACGAATTTGCCAAGGAACGTCGCCTGTTTGCCCCCGCCGAAGAGATTCCGGACCTGGTCAAGCAGGCGTTCATCTCCGCCGAGGACAAGAATTTTTATGAACATCAGGGCTATGACCTGCGCGGCATCGCCTCGGCTGCCTATGATGCGGTGCGCAGCCGTGGCCGCGACGTGCGCGGTGCCTCGACCATCACCCAGCAGGTGATGAAGAACTTCCTTCTGTCCGGCGACCGCCAGCTGGAGCGCAAGATCAAGGAAATCATCCTTGCGACCCGGCTTGAGGCGACACTGACCAAGGAAGAGATCCTCGAACTCTATATGAACGAGATCTACCTCGGGCAAAACTCCTACGGCGTGGCCGCTGCCAGCCAGACATATTTCAACAAGCCGCTCAGCGACCTTGCCCCGCATGAAGCCGCGTTTCTGGCCTCATTGCCCAAGGCACCGTCGGATTATCACCCGGTGCGCCGCAAGGAGCGTCTGACCCAGCGCCGCGATTTTGTCCTGAAAGAGATGTATGAGAACGGCTATCTGACGCAAGCCGTCTACAAGCAGGAAGTCGCGCAACCGCTGCGCTCTGTCCAGAATGGCGATTTCGAGAGCTTTCAGGCGCAACTGCCGCCCCGCGATTACTTCACCGACGAGATTCGCCGCCAGTTGCAGGATGATTTCGGCGAGGGCGAGTTCTTTTCCGGTGGCCTGACCATTCGCGCCACGCTTGACCCGGAAATGCAGGTCGAAGCCGCCGAGGCGCTGCGGCGGCAGCTGGAACAGTATGACCGGGGGCTTGGGCGCTGGCGCGGATCAGGCAAGACGATTGCAGCCGACAAGCTGAACAGCGAAGAGGCATGGCGTGCCGCGCTTGCCGATGTGCGGGTCGCGCGCGACATTGATCTGGAAGCGGTCTGGCATCCGGCGGTGGTTCTGGGCATCGAAGACCAGCAACTGCGCCTTGGCATCGAAGGTGTCACGGAAACGGCGGAAGAACCTTTTGTCGTGCCGCGCAAGGACATCTCCTGGATCAAGGGCAACTTCTTTGACAATTTTGAAGTCGGCGATGTGGTGCATGTGCGCCGCATGGTCGAGGACGGCTCTGGTGCCTTCATCCGCTGGACGCTGCGACAGGTGCCGCAGGTGCAGGGCGGGTTCATGGCGATGGACGTGAATACAGGCCGCGTTCTGGCGATGCAGGGGGGCTTCAGCTACCAGCATTCGGTGTTCAACCGCGCCACACAGGCCAAGCGTCAACCGGGGTCGAGCTTCAAACCCTTCGTCTATGCCTCGGCGCTGGATTCCGGTTATACGCCGGCCACGATCATCGTGGATGCGCCGATTGAGATTAACACGCCTCAGGGGGTCTGGCGGCCCAAGAATGCGTCGAACCAGTTTTATGGCCCCACACCCCTGCGCACCGGCATCGAACGCTCGCGGAACCTGATGACCGTTCGTCTGGCGCAAGAGGTCGGCATGAACGTGGTCGCAAGCTATGCCGAGCGGTTTGGCGTATACGATCATCTGCAACATGTCTTGGCCAATGCTCTGGGTAGTCAGGAAACGACGTTGTTCCAGATGGTCGCGGCCTATGCGATGTTCGCCAATGGCGGAGAGCGGGTCGAACCCACGCTGGTGGACCGGGTGCAGGATCGCTATGGCGAGACGCTTTACCGGCATGACCAGCGCGTCTGCGAGGATTGCGCCGATCCCTCCATTGCTGCAAATCGCAGCCCGCGCATCACCTCCAACCGCGAACGGGTCATGAATGCCGTGACGGCCTATCAGCTGACCTCGATGATGGAAGGCGTGGTGGAGCGCGGGACGGCCTCCAGGGTGGTCAATCTATCCGTTCCCACGGCGGGCAAGACCGGGACGACCAATGACGCAAAGGACGTTTGGTTCATCGGCTTTACCTCCAACATCGTCGCGGGCTGCTATATCGGATATGACCAGCCGCGCAGCCTGGGGCGCGGGGCGTCGGGCGGCGGCTTTTGCGGCCCGGTATTCCAGCGGTTCATGACAAAGGCCGTGGAAAAATACGGCGGCACCGCGTTCAAGGTTCCCAATGCGTGTCAGTTCATCAATATCGACCGCACGACCGGTGCGCGCCTGTCGGATAGCGCACGCGGCGTGAATGTGGTTTCAGAATGTTTCCGCCAAGGCGAAGAGCCGATCTTCGGCATCCAGTTCGACGGCGGCTTTGCGATGGGATCAAACTTTGACCTGATCAGCCCGACTGGCGGCAGCACGTCGCGTGAGGTTACCACCTCGACCGGCAAGAAGGCGATTGTCGGCCCCAAGGCGACCTTCGGCTCGATGAGCTCAGGCGGGCTGTATTAAGAGACAAGATGTTGCGGGCGACGGGCGGTCCCGTTTGCCCGCGGCGCTTGAGGCGCTGAACCGGCGGGCGGATGTGCGGCCCGTCTTGTCCCGCCTCGCAACGCTTGCTATCACGCAGATCTGACACAGACAGGCAAGGGTCCCTCATGCGCGCAGACGTTCAGAATACCGTCGAGAAGATCGAGAAATCGCTCGAGCTTTTGCGGCAGCGAATGAATTGGGAAACCGCGCCGCACCGGTTGGAAGAATTCAACGCGCGCGTTGAAGACCCGGACCTGTGGAATGATCCCGATGCCGCACAAAAGCTGATGCGTGACCGTCAGATGCTGGTCGATGCCTTTGACACCCACAACGCCATCCAGCAGGATATGCGCGACAATATAGAGATGATCGAACTGGGCGAGATGGAAGACGATCAGGAGGTCATCTCTGACGCCGAGGACGCCCTGCGCAATCTTGAAAAGCGGGCCGCCCAGAAAGAGCTGGAGGCACTGCTGGACGGCGAGGCCGACGGCAACGACACGTTTCTGGAGATCAACGCAGGGGCAGGTGGCACGGAATCCTGCGACTGGGCCGCGATGCTGGCGCGGATGTTTGTCCGCTGGGCCGAAAAGCATGGCTACAAGGTCGAATTGCAATCGGAATCTTCTGGCGACGAAGCGGGGATCAAATCCGCGTCCTACAAGATTTCCGGTCCCAACGCTTATGGTTGGTTGAAGTCGGAGTCGGGTGTGCACCGGCTGGTGCGGATCTCGCCATTTGACTCCGCGGCCAAACGGCATACTTCATTCTGTTCGGTCTGGGTCTATCCGGTGGTCGATGACAATATTGATATCGAGGTCAACCCGGCTGACATTCGCGTCGATACCTACAGATCGTCCGGCGCAGGCGGACAGCATGTCAACACCACCGATTCCGCGGTGCGGATCACCCATACCCCCACGGGCATTGTGGTGACGAGTTCGGAAAAATCCCAGCATCAGAACCGCGATATCGCGATGAAGGCGCTGAAATCACGGCTTTACCAGATGGAACTGGACCGCCGGAACGCCGCCATAAACGAGGCGCATGAGGCCAAGGGCGATGCCGGATGGGGCAATCAGATCCGGTCATATGTGTTGCACCCCTACCAGATGGTGAAAGATCTGCGCACGCAGGTCGAAACCTCGGACACCAAGGGTGTGCTGGACGGGGATCTGGATCAGTTCATGGCGGCGACGCTTGCGCAGAAGGTATCGGGCAAGAGCCGGTCAGAGGCGCAGGGCGAATAAATTGCAAGGGCTGTCTGCGCGACCGACGTCATGCAGTTGAGTATTTGGACCAAGAAGAAGCGCAGGGCGCGCGGATGCGACAATCGTGGTTGGGACACAGCCGATGCCTCTTGATCCTTGCGTGATTTGACGCTCCAATAGATCTGGAAACAGCGCGCGCACCTATTGGGGGATGGCCTTATGCCAGAGACGCCACAATTGGGCTTGCCGCCCTTTGGTCCGATCGAGTTTTCCATGTTGAGAGAGGCGCTGAGGCGCGGCTTTTCCGATATGCTTCGGGCGCCGGGCTTTGCGCTGGTCTTCGCGGGGGTCTATGTGTTGGGCGGTTTGACAATGGCCTGGATCACCTGGACAACCGGAACCACGTTTTGGCTCGTGCTGGCAACGATCGCCTTTCCATTGCTTGGCCCTTTCGCGGCCGTCGCATTTTATGACGTCAGTCGCCGTTTGGAGCAGGGACAACCGCTGGACTGGATGCAGATCGTCAGCGTCATCTTGCGGCAGTCACGCCGTCAATTGCCGTCGATCTGCGCCATCATCGTGATGGTTTTCCTGTTCTGGTTCTTTCTTGCGCATATGATCTTTGCGCTGTTTCTGGGGCTGAGCACGATGACCAATGTCTCAAGCTCGGTTGAGGTGTTTGTGACGACTCGCGGGCTTGCGATGCTGACCGTCGGGACATTGGTTGGGGCGGGCTTTGCCCTGTTGCTTTACATGATCACGGTGATGGCGTTGCCATTGTTGCTGGACCGGGAAGTTGATTTTGTGACGGCGATGATTACGAGCTTTCAGGTGGTCGCCCAGAACCCGGTGCCGATGCTGTGCTGGGGCGGGTTTATCGCGGCACTGACCTTTGTCGCGATGTTACCGGGGTTTCTGGGTCTGTTCTTGGTGCTGCCATTGTTGGGGCATGCCACCTGGCATCTGTATCGGCTGACGGTCGAGCGCGGAATAGCGGCTGAGGGAGGGACGGGCGCATTAGTGTCTGCATGACGCCGATTGCATCGTGGCGCGCCCCGCGCCCCCGACGCTACCTGAACGGATCGTTCACACGCAGATGGGTGCGGTGATAGGTCAGCAGATCTTCGGCGCGCACGAAGCCCGAGCCTCGCGCCGCTTTCAATACATCCCGCAGATTCTGACCAAGATGTTCATAGACCTGACGCGCAACGCGGCGGCCGGACATTGATTCGCGCACTGTTCTTGTTGCGTAACCGATCCAGAAATTATTCTCGAACGAGGGTTCGCGCGCGAGGAAGTTGAACGAAAAGGTAAGCGAGTTGCGGCGGCTGATCAGTGACGCGACGCCGCCTTCCTGGGGCACCATGAAACCGCGGAATTCCCGCGTTCGCGCGTCGGTGCTGAGACCCTGCTGGCGCATTGCCTCTTTTGCTTCGTAGCCACGGATAAACGTGTAATCGTCCTCGCGGTAGACATAGACCAAGCCTTGCACGAACATCTCGTCATCCGTGAAGCTGCGCCGGGTGAACCGATAGAAACCCGGCGGAAACATGGCTTCGTCAACCTTCGTGCTGCCCGCGCCGACAAAATCCGCGATCTCGGGATGGTTCAAAAGGTCGTGCTTCACCGTGCTGATCTGAGAGACGGGTTCCAGAAGGATGCGCGCATCAACCCTGAAGAAGCTGCAAATCCTGTGCAGGACGTCCGGGCGTGGAAAGCTTTCGCCGGTGAGGTATCTGTTGAATTGCGTCCGGTTGATCCCCAGATCCCTGCATAGACCTGAGATCGACGCGGCTTCTTTGGTCAGCTGACGCAGGTTGGCACCCAGCATGTTGCGTAAATCGGACGGACTTGGTGCTGGATGTCCATTTCTCTTAGGCCTCGCCATCGGCTATTCACCCTCGGGTTGATTTGATAGATCGTAATTTAACCAATAGTTCTAAACTAATCATTTATACAGTAATGATTGACGTCATACAGCATCACATCTGTTGCTATATGGCACCAACTCTGAAGCCAAACGACACAAAAAGCAAGACCACGACGCTTGTAAAATCATGTGCAGCCGCATCGAATTGTTCGAAACTTAAGAAAAGTTCGAAGGTATAGTAAAAATGAGCTGTAAAAGCATGTTTGGAGTTGTTTTGTGGAGTGACGCGAAGGATCGCAAGGCGGTGATCTGGTGCGAGGATCACGGCGATCTGGCGTATTATGTCGGTGCCGACCAAAGTGCCTTGGACGGTGTGTCACTTGATGCGGGGGATTTGATACAGTTCGATATGCGTCAGGATGCGCATCTGCGTCTGGCGCGTAATCCGCAACTGGTGGTGGAGCAGGAATATCCTGATCTGGCAAGCAAGCTGTCCGCGCCGGTGGCACCCAGAACTCGGCAGCGCAACATGGACAGATTTGTGGCGAAGGCGTCGAACGTTGTGTCGATCGACACCTTCCGTGGCACTGTGGCGATGGCCTGACCTACAGGCCCCGCGACAGGGCAGCGACGCCCGTTCTTGCAATTTCCTGTAGACCCAAGGGGCGCATGAGATCCGCGAAAGCATCGATCTTGTCGGGTGCGCCTGTCAGCTGAAACACAAAGCTTTCCAACGTGCTGTCGACGACATGCGCACGGAAAATGTCTGCAAGGCGGAGCGCCTCGACGCGCTTTTCGCCACTGCCCTCGACTTTGAGAAGCGCCAGTTCCCGTTCGACAAACGGTCCTTCGACGGTGAGGTCATGCACCTTGTGCACCGGAACGATCCGGCCAAGCTGTGCCTTGATCTGTTCAATCACCTGCGGCGTGCCGGTGGTCACGATGGTAATCCGGCTGAGATGGCCGGTATGATCCACCTCTGCCACGGTCAGGCTTTCGATGTTATAGCCCCGCCCCGAAAACAAGCCGATGACGCGGGCCAGCACGCCCGCTTCGTTATCGACCAGAATGGCAAGCGTGTGTTTTTCGGTAACATCCGAAAAGTTGGGACGCAGGTTATAGGCCGAATGCTTGTTCGAACCCTTCTTGATATGTAGCGCGGACATCTGAGCTTCCTTTCCGGCGGGGACCGCTTCCAAGGCTTTTTGCAACAAGCCCTGGAATGGTTTTCCCGAAAACTAAATCGATGCTGGATCAGACCAGCACGGCACCCTTGGTTCCGATGGCGTCCTTGAGTGAGACCTCACCCAGAAGCATCTTGTTATGCGGCTCGCCCGAGGGGATCATCGGGAAGCAGTTCTCGTGCTTCTCGACAAGGCAGTCAAAGATGACCGGGCCGTCATGGTCCAGCATTTCCATGATTGCGTCGTCAAGATCGGCCGGATCCTTGCAGATGATGCCTTTTGCGCCAAACGCTTCGGCGAGCTTCACGAAATCGGGCAGGGCCTCTGACCAGCTTTGCGAATAGCGTTCGCCATGCAGCAGTTCCTGCCACTGGCGCACCATGCCAAGGCGCTCATTGTTGAGGATGAACTGCTTGACCGGCAAGCGATATTGCACCGCCGTGCCCATTTCCTGCATATTCATCAACCAGGACGCTTCTCCGGCGACATTGATCACCAGAGCGTCCGGATGTGCGATCTGCACGCCGATGGAGGCGGGAAAGCCGTAGCCCATTGTGCCCAGTCCGCCAGACGTCATCCAGCGATTGGGGTCCTCGAAATTGAGGTATTGCGCAGCCCACATCTGGTGCTGGCCAACTTCGGTGCAGATATAGCGGTCACGATCCTTGGTCAGTGCTTCCAGCCGGGACAGGGCATGTTGCGGCTTGATGCTTTTCTCGTCCGACGCGAATTTGAGGCAGTTGACCTCTTTCCACGTCTCGATCTGACGCCACCATTTGGCAACGCCTTCCGAATTGACCTTGCGGCCACGGGCTTTCCAGACCTTCAGAACATCCTCAAGAACATGGCCGATATCGCCGACAATCGGCATGTCGACATGGATGACCTTGTTGATCGAGGAGGGGTCGATGTCGATATGCGCCTTGCGGGATTTCGGGCTGAACGCGTCAAGCCTGCCGGTGATACGGTCGTCAAACCGCGCGCCGACATTGATCATCAGGTCGCAGCCATGCATCGCGAGATTGGCCTCGTAGAGCCCGTGCATCCCCAACATCCCCAACCATCCCTTGCCCGAAGCAGGATAGGCACCCAGACCCATCAGGGTGGAGGTGATCGGAAATCCGGTCGCGTCCACCAACTCTCGCAAAAGCTGGCTGGCACCGGGGCCGGAATTGATGACCCCGCCGCCGGTATAGAAGATCGGACGCTGGGCCGTTTCCAACGCGGCGACCAGTTCCGTGATCGTTTCCATGTCGCCTTTGACCTGCGGCTGATAGTGGCCAACGGGCGTCTTGGAGGGCGGGATATAGGTCGCGCTGGCAAATTGGACATCCTTGGGGATGTCGACCAGAACCGGGCCGGGCCGGCCGGATGTCGCGACGTGAAACGCCTCGTGGATCTTTGCAGAAAGGTCGGCGGTATCCTTCACCAGCCAGTTATGCTTGGTGCAGGGGCGGGTAATGCCAACGGTGTCGGCCTCCTGAAAGGCGTCCGAGCCGATCATGAAGGTGGGCACCTGGCCCGTCAGAACGATGATCGGGATCGAATCCATCAGCGCATCTGTCAGCCCGGTGACTGCATTGGTGGCACCGGGGCCAGAGGTCACAAGAACAACACCGGGTTTGCCGGTGGATCGGGCATAGCCTTCGGCCGCATGGACCGCTCCTTGTTCATGGCGCACCAGAATATGACGAATGGCATTTTGTTGGAACACCTCGTCGTAAATCGGTAGCACGGCGCCACCGGGATATCCGAATACTGTATCCACACCCTGGTCGATCAGGGCCTGAACCACCATTTTCGCTCCGGTCATCTCACGTGTCATTGCCTTGCTCCGTTTTGCAACGAGATCACTTCGTTTTCTTTACGCACAAAAAAGCCCCCGAGGGTCAACCGGGGGCGCATGGGGAACCAACAAGGTTGCCGTTACCGGCCCATGCGCCTTTCATCTACAATTACGACTAGCGATTCCATCCTTGCGGACCTTTTTTCTGTGTGCTGAAACCTTATGCATTTGCAGCAAAGGATCGTCAACCGGCTGCGCGGATAAAATGTCGTCACGGGCGCTTGTTTCGCAACTTTATTTCCAACATGCGCGGAGATATCCTATCGAGGTGGGAACCAAAGGACCGGCGGGGCGTTTATTCGCCAATGGAGAATTTCAAGACATGGACAGAGGTCACGACGCACAAACCCCGACGCAAATCCCCTTGCGAGGCTGGTGGGAAATACTCAAACGTGTCTACAAGGGCATGAATGAAGATCATCTGGGGCTGATCGCTGCCGGATGTGCCTTTTATGGGCTGCTTGCACTGTTTCCCGCTATCACAGCCATCATGGCGATTGCCGGGCTGGTCTCGCAGCCGGATATCGTTGTTCAGCAGCTTGGTGAAATCACCGAGGGCCTGCCGGAAAATGCGGCCAATATCATGATAGATCAGGCCGCCGAGGTGGCGGGAGCAAGCTCTTCCGGGCTGACCTTTGCCGCTTGGATCGGTTTTGCGCTTGCCGTCTATTCCGCGTCACTCGCGGTTCAGGCGCTGATGCAGGGATTGAACGTGGCTTTTGGCGAGGCTGAAAAACGTTCGATCGTGCGGATATATTTCATGCGTGTGGTTCTGACCTTGGGATTGATTTTCGGCTTTCTGATGGCGGTGGCGGCGGTCGTCGCGTTGCCGGTGGCGCTCAGCTATCTTTCGCTTGGAGCGGTCGCGGACTGGTTGGCACAAATTTTGCGATGGCCGCTTCTTATGATCGCTGCGGGGCTTGGCATAGCGCTTCTTTTTCGCTGGGGGCCAAGCCGGACGCCGGCGCGGTGGCGCTGGATCACGCCGGGTGTCCTGTTGAGTTGCGTGTTGTGGGTCGCAGGCACTTTGGGATTTTCCTTCTACGCCCGCAATTTTGCCGGTTACAACGAAACCTTCGGGGCCTTGTCTGGCGTTATCGTTTTGTTGATGTGGATGTGGGTCTCTGCCTTCATCATCCTGCTGGGCGCGGAACTGGATGCCGAGACCGAGGCGCAGACCGCGCAGGATACAACGGTTGGTCCGACGCGTAGGCTGGGACGTCGCGGCGCGAGGGCGGCAAACCGGGTGGGCGGTGTCGCTGTCGATAATGACCCGACGCCAGAACATATTGGACAGGTTTGAGGTGCCGCCGGTCTTCAGGATGGTCCGGGCCTTTGCCGGAAAAAGAGGCCCCGGGTCAAGCCCGGGGCGCGTTGCACGGAGGGCTAGACCTATGGCTATCCGAGAGGCAGAAAACTGCGTAAATCCGCGTTACATTTCGGCGCAGTTATCGTGCCGACACTGTTCTGACTGAAGCAAAAATGGGATGTCCGGAATTGCGGCGGCCATCTTCGTCATGTCCTGTCGGTGTGATCAGCCTTTGGCGGGGCGCACGCCGGGCAGGGTGATATTGGCAACCTGCTCGGCAATCGGATCGGTTGAAAGGGGGTGGCTGTCGGCTTCGACCCCCGCGGGATCGGGAACCTGCTGCCAGCGGTTTCCGCGAAACACTTCCAACCCGGAAAACCGGGCCTTGTAGCCCATCTTGGCGCTGCCCGGCACCCAGTAGCCAAGGTAGACATAGGGCAACCCGGCCTCGCGCGCGATTTCGATATGATCGAGGATCATGAATGTGCCAAAGCTGCGCCAGGCCTGGTCGGGACGATAGAAGGAATATACCATGCTGACCCCGTCATCCAGAACGTCCGTCAAGCATACGGCGGTCAGCGTGTCCTCTTCATCGGCGTATTCTATGACCCGCGACCGGATCGGTGTTTCCTCGATCATTGCGGCGAATTCGAACACATCCATATCGGCCATGCCGCCATCGGCGTGACGCTCGTCCAGATAGGATCTGAACAGCTCATATTGTTGCTCCGTGGCCCAGGGCGAGGTTGCCCGGCGTTTGAGATCAGCATTGCGTTTCATCGCCCGGCGTTGGCTTTTCGACGGACGGAATGAGGCGACGTCGATCCGTGCCGAAAGGCAGGCCGCGCAATCGGCACAGGATGGCCGGTACAGCACATTCTGCGATCGCCGAAAGCCCTGCTTCGACAGGGCGTTGTTCAGCGTCTCGGCCGTCTCGCCCTGAAGGGCAGTGAACAGCTTTCGTTCCATCCGCCCCTCAAGATAGGGGCAGGGTTGAGGAGCCGTCACATAGAATTGCGGGGCGAGAGGAAGAGAGTGGCGCATGTGTGCAACTTCGTAAGATCGTCATAAAGACTAACAACAGTCGTTTCGGCCGCCAACCCCCTAGCGCAGGAAGCTGTGGCACAGGGTCAAAGCGCCCGACGATTGATCGCGACCGAGCCCATGAAGATGTCGGTCAAACCCTGCGCGCGGTCCGTGGTCAGCATCAAGACCATGGATACCAGTTGTGCAGGCGCAAAGGCCCAGGACAGGCTGTAGCCCAGCGTGTGCAGAAACGCTTGACCAAAGTCGAACCGGGCACCTTGCTGGTCGCGCAATTCCATCGACATCATCCGCATGCCCCATGTGGCAGAGCCGCCGGACAGCGTTGCAACCCGGTAGGCGAAGCCAACCACGAGGTAGAGGAAAGGCAGGAAGAACAATCCGGTGAAGGCGGTCAGCATCACGGCAGGCACCATCAACGTGACGATCACGGCGGTGTCGACAACCCACGCAAATAGCCGTTTCGTCGGGATGCCGGCGTAAAATTCCGGCTGCATCGCCGGATCGGGCAGTATGTATCGGGTTTGGGTCATCGTCATCTGTGATCAGAGCCTCTGGTATCGGTTTTCAGATCGGATCGGCATGGCCGGGCTGGCCATGCCAGAGGGACATTTCGCACCTGGGAGGAGATCAGGCGTTTTCGTCCTCGGTCTTTTGGGTTTCCGCGACGCGGCGCGAGCGGTCTTCCATGAACTGGTCGAACTCGGCCTTGTCCTTGGCTTCGCGCAGACGTTCCAGGAAGCTTTCAAACTGCTCCTGTTCCTCTTCCAGACGGCGCAGCGTATCTGCCTTATAGGCGTCAAAGACGGCGTTACCGGTGGTGCGCGAGGCCTTGAAGCCTTGGCTCAGCACGGTGCTGCGGGAATTGCGACAGGATTTTCCGAACATTCGTTTGCTCCAGATCATATAGGCAAGAAAGGCGAGGCCGACAGGCCAGAAAAAGATAAAGCCGAGTACCATGACGGCAATCCAGGCACCCTTGCCTTTGCTGTCGAGCCACGCTTCGCTGCGCGACAACCAGCTCCGACCGGTGCTGGCATAGGGTTCATAAGCGGCGGCGGTGTTCATGTGTCTCTCCGTTTGCGTGTCAATGTGAAGTGCTTTCACATTATCTAGATTGGCATTGCTCCGCGGCTTTGCAAGGGTTTATGTGAATGAGATTTACATTTTCTATGCAACGATCTGTTATAAAAATAAAAAATGGTGAAAAAACTGAAATAGTAAGCGGTTTTTCAGCCTGAAATACATCAGAATATCTGCCTATATCTGGGTGAACTGTGCGGTTTCAGCCCCTGTCAGGCGGATAATCACCGTCGGGTCGATTGGGAAAATGTGGCGCGGTGTGCCGGCTGCTGCCCAGACCTGATCGAACTGCATCAGGCGCGGGTCCATCCAGGATCGGATCGGGTTCAGGTGACCTACCGGCGCGACCCCACCGATCGCAAAGCCCGTTTGCGCCCGGATCAGCGCCGCATCCGCCTTGTCGAGCACTTCGCCCGCGACCGTGCTTGCTTTATTTGCGTCCACGCGATTGCCGCCAGCCGTCAGAAACAGCAGCGCCTGACCGCTATCATGGCCGCGAAAGATGATGGATTTGACGATCTGGTCCAATGCGCACCCAGCGGCATCTGCGGCTTCCTGTGCGGTGCGGGTCTGGCCCATCTCCCGGATGTCCGGAGCGATGCCAGCGGCTTCCAGCGCGGCGCGCACGCGTTTCAATGATTTGGACATAATCCCTCCGGTCATAGCTTGATTGGATGCAATCTGACCCAGCCCGTTCATGGCAGCAAGGCGGATTGACCTCTCTCGATGCGCGGCGCATCTTGCCCACCATGAGCTTTGCCAATCGTATCACCCGCTGTCCAATACCGTTCGAGCCTGACCGCGGTGCGGATGCTCTTGCATCGACGCCGTGGGCAGAGGGCGATATTGCCCGGCTGATCGAAGGCACCGCGGCCTGTTCACCCTATCTGGCGAGTTTGATCGGGAAAGAACCCGACTGGCTGCAAGGCGCGCTGAATGATGCCGAGGGGGCCGCCACGACCGAGATTGCCCGGCTGAACGATCTGGCACCCGACGTGCTGCCGGTAGAGCTGCGCCGAGCCAAGCGCCGCATCGCCCTGCTGACGGCGCTGGCCGATCTTGGCGGCGTCTGGCCGCTGGAGACCGTCACGGGCACGTTGACTGATCTGGCTGATACCGCCTGCGCCACGGCGCTGCGCGCGACCGTGGGCGCGGAAATCCGGCGTGGAAAACTGCCGGGGCAGGGCGAGGACGATATTGCCACCGCAGGCGGTATGACGGTGCTGGCAATGGGCAAGATGGGCGCGGGCGAGCTGAACTATTCGTCCGATATAGACCTGATCTGCCTGTTCGATGAAACCCGCTTTGCTCCGGATGATTTCTACGATGCCCGCGCCAGTCTGGTGCGGGCGACGCGTAAAATGGCGGCGATGCTGAACGATCTGACGGGCGACGGCTATGTCTTTCGCACCGATTTGCGGCTGCGTCCCGACCCTTCGGTCACACCTGTCTGCATCGCGATGGAGGCCGCGGAACGCTATTATGAAAGCCTTGGTCGGACGTGGGAGCGTGCCGCCTATATCAAGGCGCGGCCCTGCGCGGGTGATATTGCGGCGGGCAAGAAGTTTCTGGAGCTTCTGACGCCTTTTGTGTGGCGCAAACATCTGGATTTCGCGGCGATTCAGGATGCGCATGACATGCGGCTGCGGATCCGCGAACACAAAGGGCTGGGCAGGGCGATCCGGCTGGAGGATCACAATATGAAACTCGGTCGCGGCGGCATCCGCGAGATCGAGTTCTTTACCCAGACCCGCCAGATCATCGCAGGCGGACGTGATCCGGATTTGCGGGTGCGGGGCACAGTGCCGGGACTGTCGGTGCTGGCCGACAAGGGGTGGCTGCCGCGCGATACTTCGGACAAGCTGGCCGCGCATTACCGAAGCCACCGGGAAGTCGAGCACCGGGTGCAGATGATCCAGGATGCCCAGACCCATCTGCTGCCAAACTCGGCCGAAGGAATGTCCCGGCTTGCGGCCTTCATGGGGATGGACGAGACGACGATGCGCCGCGAGTTGACGGACAGGCTGGCCGAGGTCCACGAGTTGACGGAAGGGTTCTTCGCGCCTGACAGCGACCGGGGCGAAAGTTACCAAGCCCAGTTCGAGAATGAAGCCGAGATCACCTCTGCCTGGCCGCGCTATCCTGCCTTGCGGTCGGGGCGCGCCATGTCCATCTTCAAACGCCTGCGCCCCGAGATCATGGCCCGGCTGGCCAAGTCCGGTCGCCCCGACGAAGCACTGGCCGCGTTTGATGGCTTTCTCAAGGGCTTGCCCGCCGGGGTGCAGCTATTTTCCCTGTTCGATGCCAACCCGCAGCTTATTGATCTTCTGGTGGATATTGTCGGGACCGCCCCCGCGCTGGCGCGGCACCTGTCACGCAATTCGGGCGTTTTCGATGCGGTGATCGGCGGCGATTTCTTTTCCGTCTGGCCTGGCAAGGCGGCTTTGGTTCGCGAATTGCGCGACCATCTGGCCCGCGAAGACGATTATGAGCGCAAGCTCGATGCCACCCGTCGCTGGGGCAAGGAATGGCATTTTCGCATCGGCGTCCATCTTCTGCGCGGGCTCAGCGATGCCGAAGAGGCCGCGCTGCAATATGCCGATCTGGCCGAAGCGTCGCTGTCGGGGCTCTACCCTGACGTGGTGGCGCAATTCGCCGCCAAACATGGCGATCCGCCGGGGCGAGGAGCGATGGTTCTGGGCATGGGGTCGATCGGGGCGGCGCGGCTGCATGCGACCTCGGATCTGGATGTCATCGTGATTTACGATGCCGACGGGGTTGAAAACTCTGACGGGCGGCGCCCGCTGAATGCCCGCAGCTATTATGCACGGCTGACACAGGCGCTGATCACCGCCGTGACCGCCTCGACCGCCGAGGGGCGGCTATACGAAATGGATATGCGGCTTCGCCCGTCCGGCAAACAGGGGCCAGTGGCGACCAGTCTGGACAGTTTCAAGGCCTACCAGAGGGAAGATGCCTGGATCTGGGAGCATTTGGCCCTGACCCGTGCGCGTCCCTTGGCCGGGCCAAGTGCGCTGTGTCAGGATGTCGAAGCATTGCGGCGTGAGGTGCTTTCAACCCCGCCCTCGCAAGAGGTGGTGCTGACCGAACTGGCAAAGATGCGCGTTCGGATTGCGTCAGCCAAATCAAAGGTCAGCGATTGGGATGCCAAGATCGGGGTCGGGCGGCTTCAGGATATCGAACTGGTGTCCCAGGCCGGCGCATTGCTTGCCGGCAAGGGCCAGCGCCGTGTCCGCGAAGGGCTGAGCGGTGCTGCGAATAGCGGGTGGTTGACTGCGAAGGATGTCGTGACACTGCGCGAAGCCTACGCGCTGTGCTGGTCGCTGCAACTGGCTTCGCGGCTGTTGTCGGAGGCACCGCTGGATGTGGACGATCTTGGCGCTGGCGCCGGCACATTTCTGATGCGGCTGACAGAGGCGGACACCATCGCGGGTCTGCGCGACAAGCTGGACACGTTGACGGGGGCCGCCGCGAGGATCATAGACGAGGCGCTGCCAATGGTTGACGAAAAGGAAAGGCGTGACGATGAAGGGTGACGCGATTGACCCCAAGGGTCTGATACAGGAATCATACCGGATTGACGGCATCAGCCTGGAAGAATGCCGGTCCATCCTCTTGGATTGGGCTTTGGCCCTGCCGGTGGACGCGGACACGTCTTCGAATATCGGACTGTTGCTTGACCGCTACGCGTCGGGCCGCGCGGATCATCCCATGACGCAGGTTTTGACCGAAGGCTTGGCAGAGAAGACCACGGCACGGCGCCGGGGGGGATGGCGCGGGCGGCGTCAATCATCGTAAGGGGCGGCGGCCGCGCTCGATATGGTGCCTGAGGGAGGTCAGAAAGTTCTTGACGCGTCTCGGAACCGTCCCTGCGAGGATGCCGTCGATCCAGGCTCTGCTCCAATCGCCGCCTGGCTCACATTCCGCCAAAAGGCCAAGGCGCTTTTCGTTCTCCGCCTTGGAAAGTGGGAACCGACCTGCCGAGACCAGCATGGCCCGCAGCGATTGTACCTCGCGGGCGTTACGGAAAGTCTGCATCATCGGGGCGAACTGGGCCGGGTTTTCGCGCCAGCCGCGCCCTTCGAACAGCTCTTGTGTCACAAGCTGCCCTGCGCCCAGACAATCATAGCGCGCACATCCTCCGAACCCTTCCTTTTCAAGGGAATCGTGGATGCTGCATAGATAGTCATCGCGCAGATTGGGGCAGGGCACATCTGCGGGCTTGTCGATTGCGAAATCGTCAGATGAATCGAAGACGAACGCGACACAGCATAGCCCGACACAGTTCGCGCAATCCGCGCGAAAATCTTTTGCACTCAATACCATACAACACCTCTGATGATCGCAAAATACACTGCGATCAGACTGAATAACTGTATGGGTTTTAACAAGAAGCGCTAATTTTGGTCAAGTATTCGGCAAATTGTCCTTAACGCGCCAGTGCCGCGGCCTCGCGTGCCAGTGCCTCGATCCCAGCCCAATCGCCTGCGTCAATCAGGTTCTTCGGGGCAACCCAGCTGCCGCCTACACAGAGCGTGTTGGACAGGCCCAGATAGTCCGGCGCGTTTTTCAGTGACACGCCGCCGGTGGGGCAGAATTTGACCTGCGGGATAGGCGAACCGATGGCTTTCAGCGCCGGGACACCGCCATTGGCCTCGGCCGGAAAGAATTTCTGCACCGTATAGCCGCGCTCCAGCAGGCGCATCGCTTCAGAGGCGGTGGCCGCACCGGGCAGGGTGGGCAGATCGGCCGCTTCGGCGGCGTCGAGAATACGGTCGGTCGCACCGGGCGAGACGCCGAACCGCGCGCCTGCCTCAATCGCAGCCGTGACATCTTCGGGCGTCAGCAGGGTGCCGACACCGACATGCGCACCGTCGACCTTCGCCATCTCGCGGATCGCATCAAGCGCGGCGGGGGTGCGCAAGGTGACCTCCAGCGCGGGCAGGCCGCCTGCCACCAAGGCTTCTGCCAAAGGACGGGCGATCTTGGCATCTTCGATGACCAGAACCGGAATGACAGGGGCAAGGCGGCAAACTTCTTGGGTGCGTTTGCTGGCGTCTTGAGGAGTGATCATGATTCAAACCTGTTGCTGTTGGAGGCAATTGGAATAGCGTTTACCGCAAGGAGCGCGCGATGCTGGAAACCGACGAAAGCGTCATGTCTTGCGGGATTGAGAATTTGAAGGCAGCGTTAGCGCCTGCCTTCAGGCGTGTCAAATCTGCTGCGACGGCAAGAGGTTCACACAACCACCCCGGCACCGGTGGCGGCGATGCCCGCATTGCGCCGGAAAACCTCGAACAATTCCCGCCCGACGCCATGGCCGTTGCCGGTCAGATCTACGGTCACAACCTCGCGGTCGTCGAAATCGGGTGCCAGACACTCGATTTTTCCATTGGTCGCATCGACGCGAATGATGTCGCCGTCGCGCACTTTTGCCAGCGGACCGCCTGCGGCGGCTTCGGGGCTGATATGGATGGCCGACGGCACCTTGCCGGAGGCGCCGGACATGCGACCGTCGGTAACCAGCGCCACTTTCAGACCCCGATCCTGAAGCACGGCAAGCGTCGGCGTCAGGCCGTGCAGTTCGGGCATGCCATTGGCCTGTGGTCCCTGAAAGCGTACCACGACAATCGTATCGGTGGTGATTTCTCCGGCCTTGAAGGCGGCCTTGACGCTGTCCTGATCGTGGAAAACGCGGGCAGGGGCCTCGATCACCCGGCGCTCTTCCGCGACGGCCGAGACCTTCATCATGCCGTGGCCGAGGTTGCCATACATCTGTGCAAGACCACCTGACGGTTGGAACGGGTCGGTGACCGGGCGCAGGATGCGCTCGTTCTGGCTTTCGCGCGGACCAGGTTCCCAGGTGACGCGGCCATCCTTCAGCTTGGGTTCCTGAGCATAGAGCGACAAGCCATCGCCCGCGACGGTTTTGGTATCGGGATGCAGCAGCCCCGCCTCCAGCAGCTCGCCAATCATGTAGCCAAGCCCGCCAGCCGCATGGAAATGGTTCACGTCGGCCAGACCATTGGGGTAGACCTTGGCCATCAGCGGCGTAACAGAGGACAGCTCGTCGAAATCCTCCAGCGCCAGGTGCACGCCAGCGGCGCGCGCCATGGCAGGCAGATGCAGCACAAGGTTGGTCGACCCGCCGGTGGCCATCAAGCCGACAATGCCGTTCACAAAGGCTTTTTCGTCCAGCACGTCGCACACCGGACGGTAGTCATTGCCAAGTGCCGTGATCTCCAGCGCACGTTCTGCGCCCGCGACGGTCAGGGCATCCCGCAGCGGCGTGCCCGGATTGACGAAGGACGCGCCGGGCAGGTGTAGCCCCATGAATTCCATCAGCATCTGGTTGGAGTTGGCAGTGCCGTAGAAGGTGCAGGTGCCGGGCGAGTGGTAGCTTTCCATCTCGGCCTTCATCAGCGCGTCACGCCCGACCTCGCCGGTGGCGAATTTCTGGCGCACCTTGGCTTTCTCGTCATTGGGCAGGCCAGAGGGCATCGGACCCGCCGGGAGGAAGATGCCCGGAATATAACCGAAGGTCGCCGCAGCGATCACCAGTCCGGGAACGATCTTGTCGCACACACCCAGATAGACCGCCGAGTCGAACACGTTATGAGACAGCGCGACGCCGGTCGCCAGCGCGATCACGTCGCGCGAAAACAGCGACAGTTCCATGCCCACCTGGCCCTGCGTGACGCCATCGCACATTGCGGGGACACCGCCCGCGACCTGAGCAGTCCCTCCGGCAGCGCGGGCCGCATCCTTGATAATCGCGGGATAGGTCTCGAACGGTTGATGTGCGGACAGCATGTCGTTGAACGCGGTGACAATCCCGATATTCGGCACGCGACCTGCCGCCAGTGTGTCCTGATCGGACAGGGCGGCGGCGAAAGCGTGGGCCTGATTGCCGCAGGTCAGATGCGCGCGGCGCGGGCCTTCTTCGGCCGCGCGGCGCATCTTCTCCATATAGGCGGCGCGGTGATCGGCGGATCGATCCTCGATCCGCTTGGTGACACGGGAAACGGTGGCGTTGAGGCTCATGTCGGGCTCCAGTGACAGGGGAGTTTTGCTGATGATCTAGTTTAGTTAGCGCTAACAGTAAAGGCAAAAGGGCATCATCTGTGTCATCTATGCGGCAGTCGCGAAAAAACTGTCGTCACTTTGTGCGATTGCCGAGAGATGCGTGCCGCTTAGAACGATACGTTTACGATATGGAATTAGACGTCTCGCGATGGAGGCCAGTTTTATGACGGTTAAGGAATGTAATAATGATGCGGGCTCGGCGGCAGGCGATGTAGACTACCTCGCAATATTCAGCCCGTGGCGAAATAACCGATGACCACTGCGCTAATCTGCCTCTATACAGGGCTTTCCGATCCGGTTGAAATTTCATCCACTTGTCGTAATTTTATTGGTGACGAAATGCGATCCTGAACATCCCATGGAATCCTAATTGACAAAAGGTCGGCTAATACTGTCTTCGCGATGTCGGCCAAATATCAACTGTGAGAAAACCGCCATGAAACTAAGCTCGGTAAAACTGTCCAAACGCCTATTGCGCTGCAAGGTCGGGGTCTTTGCCTGTGCTCTGGCGGCATCTCCTGCATTCGCTGGTGCCTTGTCCGACCCGGTTGTCGAGCCAGCGGTCACGGCACCGGCCGCAGTTCAAGCCGCGACGCACCCATGCATCAGATATATTGACACCCTGGTCTGGTGGGACCGCGGCACACGGGCGTTTGTCACGCAAATCCAGACCAGAATCGGTGGCGACCGACGCACCGCAGCGCGGCTCGCACGTCAATATTGTCGCGAATCCAAGCTGGAAAACCCGTACGCACAACGCAATCTTGATGCGGGGATTGCGGCCGCGGCGATCGTCCCTTCCGACAGCTAGGCAAAATCTTCGCGTAAACTAATGAGTGAGAGAGATATGACAATAGTAACAAAATCCGGACTGATGCTTGTGGGCGCGATCGCTTTGGCAGGATGCACTTCACCTGAATATTTCGAAACCGAACCGGTTCAGGTGCAGACAAAGCAAGGTGTGGTCACATGCCAGCTTTACACAAAAGAGGTGCTGGATTGGGATCGCTCGATCAATCGACCCAGCGCCATGTCTGTCGAGTTGGCAGATCAGGTTTGCAAGGCCGAAGGGGCCGCGCGCAAGCAAACCTCCTGATTGCCCCGCTGACGGGCGTGTCATTGCGGTCATGTGATCGGATTTGGCATGCCTGTATTGGCGGCTGCCACATTAGGCTGTGTTGCAAATCCACATTATGCAATCAGGAAAGCGCGGCGTGCCGGTTGGGCTTTCCCCCGCGCGCCGGCGCGCGTAAGAGGTGGGCATGACATTGCCCACATTGCCCGTAATCCGCCTTCGTCCCAACGCCAACGTCCGCGCGATCCGTCGCGGCGCGCCTTGGGTTTTTGCCAATGAAACCGTGCTTGACCGCCGGACCAAGGCGCTTGCGCCCGGAACCATCGCGGTGCTGGAGGATGCCGAGCGCGCGCCTCTGGCGATGGTCGCGGTCAATCCCGCGTCAAAAATCATCGCCCGGATTCTGGGGCTAGCCGATGGTCCGATGCCGGATGTCGACTGGTTCGTAGCACGGCTGACACGCGCGTTGGAGTTGCGGATCCGGTTGTTCGATGCTCCGTTCTACCGCCTTGTCCATGCAGAAGCGGACGGCCTGCCGGGCGTCATCATCGACCGGTTCGGCGATACTTGCGTGATTCAACCCAATGCCGCATGGGCGGACCTGCTTCTGGACGATCTGGCCGCAGCCTTGGTGCGCGTGACGGGTGCCACTTGCGTCCTCAAAAGCTCTGGTGGACGCGGCAGACAGCTGGAGGGTCTGGACGATGTCAATGCCGTGTTGCGCGGCTCCGCGCCAGACGCCGCGGTTCCGGTCGAGATGAACGGAGCCACTTATATGGCCGACCTCACCGGCGGGCAGAAGACCGGGCTTTTCTATGACCAACGTCCAAATCACGCCATGGCCGCGCGCCTGTGCCACGACGCACGGGTTCTGGATGTGTTCAGCCATGTTGGCGGCTTTGCTCTGGCAGGGCTGGCAGGCGGTGCGGCCTCTGCGTTGGCTGTTGACGCCTCGGCCCCGGCATTGGCATTGGCCGCCGAAGGGGCAGAACGCATGGGCGCTTCGGACCGGTTCGCAACGCGGCGTGGGGACGCGTTTGAGACGCTCGCAGCATTGGCGGCAGAGGCTGAACGGTTTGATGTGGTGATCTGTGATCCACCCGCATTTGCGCCCAGCAAGCCCACATTGGAGGCCGGGCTGCGCGCCTATGAGCGCATTGCACGTCTGTCGGCGGGGCTTGTGGAAGAGGGCGGCTATCTGGTGCTGTGTTCATGCTCCCACGCCGCTGATCTAGAGAAATTTACCGGTGCCTGCCTGCGCGGTATCGGACGCGCCGGACGGCGGCCGGTTTTGCTGCATACCGGCTTTGCCGGGCCGGACCATCCGCAACTGCCGCAGATGATCGAAAGCGGCTATCTCAAGGCGTTGGTTTTCCGCCTGTGAGGGTGCTGATCGACGCCTGTGTGCTCTACCCCACGGTGATGCGGGAAATGGTTCTGGGCGTCGCGGCTCAGGGTGTCTTCGCGCCACAATGGTCGACGCGATTGCTGGAAGAATGGGCGCTTGCCGCGCGGAAACTGGGGCCCGAAGGCGAGGCACTGGCGCGTGGTGAAATCGCGCTCTTGCAAGCTGCGTGGCCGCGGGCCGAGGTGAAGGTGCCTGAAGGTCTGATGCGCCGGTTATGGTTGCCCGATCCAAATGACATACATGTTCTGGCAGCGGCGATTGCAGGCTCGGCGGATGTTATCCTGACGATGAACGCCAAAGATTTTCCTCGTGGTTTATTGGCCGAAGAAGGTCTGTCCCGCGCCGATCCGGACGGGTTTCTGCTTGGCTGTTTCGAGGCGGAAGCAGAGCCGGTTCGCAAGGTGGCCGACGCCGTGCTGGCCGAGGCCTGCCGGTTGTCCGGGGAAGAATGGGATACGCGTCGTTTGTTCAAGAAAGCCCGTTTGCCGCGGCTGGGTAAAGCGTTGGCGGCTTGACCGGAGCGACGGGTCTTTTCCAGAGCCGGGAATCGGGCGCTTTGTGACGCGGTTTGCAAGGTAGACGGATGCGGTGATCTTGATGAATGGCCGAAGCGAGGGGCCAGCCCCTCGCGCTCCCCGGAGTATTTTTGCCAAGAAGAAGATGCAGACGGGCCGGGCGCGTGTTGTCAGCTTTGCCAGCGCGATGACAGGGTTTGGATGGCGGCGATGCGTTCGGGTGTTTTCGGGTGGCTCATCAGCCAGGCAGGGGCCGCGCCGGAACGCGCTGCGGTAAGCGCATCCAGTTTTTCAAAAAGCGAGATTTGCGGGGCTGTGCCGATGCCGGTTTTGGTCAGTAGGGCAGCAGCATAGGCATCTGCTTCGTATTCGTCGCCCCGGCTGAGACGCGCGGCGAGCAGGCTGGTCAGGGCATTTGCGATCAGCACGCCGACACCGGGCAGGAAACGGCTGAGAACCATCGCCAAGGCAGTGCGCAGGGCGTTCTGGCCGGAAAAATCGATCATTCTGCGACGCGAATGTCCAAGGGCGACATGGCCAAGCTCATGCGCGATGACCGAAGCGATTTCTTCGGCTGTGACCTCGCCGGATTGATATTTCCGGTAAAAACCTCGGGTGATGAAGATACGCCCGTCCGGGGCGGCCAGACCGTTGACGGGGTCGATTTCATAGATATGAACGCGAATACGCTTTAGATCAAGCGCGGCTGCCAAGCGGTCCGTTATCGCCTTGAGACGCGAGTCCGCCAATTCTGTGGACTTCGCGTCAAGCTCTTTGCGGGTGCGCCACGCCGAGAAATGGTACATCGCGAACGCGTAGAGCAAGGCAAGAAGGATCGGGGTGAACTTCAGCATAGACCTGATATGGGGCGCGCGCGCCCTTGCGGCAAGCGTCAAATGGCGCGCGCGTCAGGTCTTAGATCAGTTTTGCGTCCAGCGTGATCTCGGTGCCTTTGAACAGTTTGGAAATGGGACAGCCTTCTTTCGCGGCATTGGCGGCCGTGTTGAAGGCGGCTTCGTCCAGATCGGGGATCTTTGCCGTCATCTCCAGATGTACTTTCTTGACTGCAAACCCGTCGCCATCCTTGTCGAGCGAGACTGTGGCGGTGGTCTTGATCTCGTCAGCTGTGGCACCGTGATCTGCAAGAACCAGCGACAGAGCCATCGAGAAACAACTGGCATGTGCGGCCCCGATCAGTTCTTCGGGATTGGTGCCGGGCTGGCCGTCGAAACGGGTGTTGAAACCGTAGGGCTGATCGTCAAGCGCGCCGGATTCAGTCGAGACGTGACCCTTGCCGCTTTTCAGATCTCCGGACCATTTGGCGGATCCTTTTTTGGTAATCATCAGTACGCTCCTTCTTTGGTAAATCGTTTGCAGTCGCAAGTTCAACGCCCCGAAGCGCGATACCGTTCCAGCGAGCGGCGGATTTGTTCAGCGCGTCAGGCTGCGCATCCCGCGTTCCAGGCCTTCAAGCGTCATCGGCACCATGTTGTCCTCGAATATTTCGCGGATCATCGAGATGGAATGCGTGTAGTCCCATTGCCTTTGCGGCACGGGGTTGAGCCAGAGGTTGGAGGGCCATTGTTCGCGCGCGCGCGCCAGCCAGGTCTGACCGGATTCGGCATTCCAGTGTTCGTTGGCACCGCCGGGATAGGCGATTTCGTAGGGGGACATCGAGGCATCCCCGACAAAGATGCATTTGTAGTCCGACCCGTAGGTGCGCAGCACCTCCTGCGTTGGGGTCTGGGCGTTCCAGCGGCGGCGATTGTCACGCCAGACGCCCTCATACAGGCAGTTATGGAAGTAGAAATATTCCATATGCTTGAATTCGGCACGCGCTGCGCTGAACAGCTCTTCCACGACGCGGATATGCGCATCCATGCTGCCGCCCACATCAAGAAACAGCAGCACCTTGACCGCGTTGCGGCGTTCCGGGCGGGTTTGCACGTCCAGATAGCCATGCTCGGCCGTGGAGCGGATGGTGCCATCAAGGTCGAGTTCGTCGGCCGCGCCGTCGCGTGCCCATTGGCGCAGGCGTTTCAGGGCGACCTTGATGTTGCGGGTGCCCAGCTCGATCGACCCGTCGAGATTGCGAAACTCGCGTTTATCCCAGACCTTGACCGCGCGCTGATGGCGCGATTTGTCCTGACCGATGCGCACACCTTCGGGGTTATAACCATGTGCGCCGAAGGGCGAGGTGCCGCCGGTCCCGATCCATTTGTTGCCACCCTGATGACGGCCCTGCTGCTCTTTCAGGCGTTCGCGCAGCGTCTCCATCAGCTTGTCGAAGCCGCCTAGCGCTTCGATCTCGGCACGTTCCTCGGGCGTCAGATGTTTTTCCGCCCGCTTTTCCAGCCAGTCGGCGGGCAGGTCCACGGCTTCAAGCACCTGATCGAGGGTGATGTTTTCCAGCCCTTCGAAGGCGGCAGCGAATGCGCGGTCGAACTTGTCTATATTGCGCTCATCCTTCACCATCGCGCTGCGAGCGAGATAGTAGAAACCTTCGACATCATAGGTCGCAAGACCCGCCTTCATCGCCTCCAGAAAGGTCAGGTATTCGCGCAGGGAGACCGGTACGCCCGCGTCCCGCAATTTTTCAAAGAACGGAACGAACATGGGGCGCTATACGATAAAACGGTCGAGCAGCAGCGTCAGCACCAAGCCGACAAGCGCAAAGGCGATGAAGTAAACGACGGCGTATTGCGCAATATCCGCAGCCGCACCCTTGCGCCGTTTTGCGGTCATCCCGCCAATGACCGCGCCGATAATGCCAAAGATGATGTAGATCATGATCCGCCCGTGTTATTCTTCAGCGGGTTGAGCGCGCTGATTTCATACATCTTCGCGCGCACTGCCCAATCTTCTCCGAACCCGTATCGCGCCCAGCCCAGACTGTCCAGTCGCTCCGCCTGTGCCTCGGCGGTGCGGCCCCGAAGGTCCAGTGCTTCAACGCGCAGCAACATCAGGGTGGACAGAAGGGCGGCATTTTCGTGGCGTGCCGCCGTGTCGAAATGGGGGGCGAGAAGGGCCAGAGCGCGTTTGCCGTTGGCGTTGGCAACCGCGTGGGCCGCAAGCTGTGCGGCGACATAGGCGCGGTGCAGCGCTGTTTGTGGGGTTCGGGCATAGTAGCGATCCGCCAGCTTGAACTGTTCCAAGGCTTCCTTTGCATCGACATCCAGCAACAGGCGCCCCATTGCGAAATGTGAAAACGCGCGGCGGTGATCGGTCCAGCGCAGGTTGCCGGCGATCTTCACCGCCTCTGCGCCCGCGTCCCGACGTTCGGTCGGGGAGGCACCGGGACCAAGGGCGGTCTCGATAGCCGCGATCCAGCTGCGCGGCGTGGGCGGCAGGTATCGAGGTGCGCGGTTCTTTCCGCGAGGATTGAGCGTTGCCAAGATGCCTGGCAGCTCTGCCGCTACCTCCTCGCGGGTCATGCCGTTGCGCAGGGTCGGGTGATAATAGGTCCGCAGGATCAGCATGTCATGCGCTGTCAGGATGGTGTGGACATTGTCATCATTGAACACTGAATCCGGCAGGCGATAAAGGTCATTCAACGGCCCAATCGCCTGTGCCAGCTCTTCATGCAGGCAGTCGCGGATCTCTTGCGGGCTGACATCGTTGGGCACGAAAATCGCAAGGCGCTCACGGCGTTTCAGGCGGCTCCAGTTGATCTTGGTGCTGTGCTTCATGCGGCGGTATTGGGCCAGTGAAGTCACGTTCGGTGCCACGAAACACGCCGCTGTCGGCAAGGCGCGTTGGATGTCGCTCCGCGGCACGGCCTGAATGGTGATGTCCGCCGATGACCGGTTGGTGGTTGAAATGTCCAGCCCGGCCTCGCTGCGCAACCGATACAGGAGGCGGCCCAGATCGCCGCCCAAAGAGGCCGACGGAGCCCCTGTGATGCGGATGCGGATCGGGCCTTCGAACCGGGTCAGCACCGGCAATTCGCGACCCGACTCAAGCTGAAAGCTCAGATCCAGAAAATCCCGCGCAAGATCGGCATTGGACAGCGCGGGCAGGGACTGGGGCTTAGCGACGAAGCGCGCCACCGGCGGGAACGTTTCGTTTTGTACAGCGGCATTTACAGGCGTGTCACCGGGCAATGGGACGCAGCCTGACAGCGCGATCAGCACCGGCAGGAGAACATGGCGCATTACGGACGCTGATACTTGATGAAGGGGGTCAGCTGTCCGACCTTGTCGTAAAGTTTCCGCGCCGAATGGTTGAAATCCTGCGTCAGCCAATACACGGACGGCGCGCCCGCAGCGTCGGCTTTCGCATAGACGGCTTCTATCAATGCGCGGCCAATTCCAATGCCCCGCACAGACGGATCTGCGTAAAGGTCCTGAAGATAGCAGACATTTTCGACTTTCCAGCCGTGACGATGAAATAGGTAGTGCACAAGCCCCACCGGCGTGCCGTCAAGGACAGCGAGCATTCCGTTGAAATCGCGCGGATCATCGCCCAGAAGCCGCGCGAAACTGCTCGCATAGACTTCTTCGGACACCTTTGCCTCGTAATATTCAAGATAGCCGGTCCAAAGGCGCCGCCATTCGGATTCGTCCGAAATGTGCAAGGCACGCACCGATACCTGCTTGTGTTGAGTCATGTCTGCCTGCCTGCTCGACCGGATGTATTGGATCATCCGTGATTTTGTCTGCCCAATATTGCAGGCAGTATAGAACGAGTTTTTCAATCTTGCATATGATGGTGGAACGGGATGAGCGGAATTTTGTCGGCAAAGGTCGGTTTTGCGACAGCTGCCACAGGCATGACGTCGCGCAATGGCTCTGACGACTGTCGGCCTGCGCAGTTGCCTGACAGCGTTGGCAAAGCGTCACGCGCCCCGGACCTGATCCGGGGCCTTGTGCCAGCCAGACCCTCATGCAAGCCATGACAAGGAGAGCAGTGACAGGATACTGGTCCAGATCACCACCGGCGCAATGATATCGGTGCGGATGCCGTGCAACATCGCCAGCGAAAAGGCCATCGCCCCCGAAGGACCGGCGGCCGTCAGCACCAAAAGCGGTTGCCACGCGGTGTCGGCCTGCCAGAGTGTCAGCGTCAGCCAGACAAGCAGCGGAAACCCCAGCAGCTTCAACCCGCTTATGCCGAGGATCACCGGCGACGGCGTCAACGCGTGCCGGGACAGGATCACACCCAGGGCCAGCAAGGTGAGCGGTGCCGCGCCAGCACCTGCGAAACGCGCGGCCGTCAAAATCGGCTCTGGCAGGGACAGAGCAGCCAGGTTGACGATGGCCCCAAGCAGAATGGCGATGAGGACCGGGTTGCCAGCGACGCGGCGCAGCGCACCTTCGGACCGACCGGCCATGACGTCCGTGGTGATGATGAAGAACGCAAAGGAAAAGGCGGAATCCCAGGCGACGATGGCGGTGATCGGAAGGGCTGCGGCCTCGCCATATATCAGGAAGGAGATCGGCCAGATATAGAGCAATGTGTTCACGAAGACGACGCACATTGCCAGCAGCCAGGATTCCAGGTGCTCACGGCCAAATAATCGACGCGCCGCCAGATACGCCAGCGTGAACGCGATTGCTTGACACAATGCGTAGCCGGCAAGGGCAGCGAAATCGAACTGGTGAAAATCCACGCCTGCGATCAGCGGAAAGATCAGCGCCGGTTGCAGCACGAGAAAGGCGACCCGGTTGAGGGTGCGGGCCTCTTCAAAACTGATCCGGCCCGTGCGTCCGAGAACGAAACCCAATGCCAGCATCGAGAAGACCGGCAGAATGTTGTGGGTCAGGACGTGGAGCACTTATGCCTCGGCGGGCAACCGGACGCCCCGGCTGCCTGCGGCAGCGGCCCGCCCTCCAGCCACGCCGACTATTCTTTGCCGCGCTCTCAAGAAAAACGAAGTGGCCGGGATTAACAGGTTCATCTTTGACCGCGCGCCATGAAGGCAAGACGCTCGAACAGATGCACGTCCTGTTCGTTCTTCAAGAGTGCGCCGTGCAATCTGGGAAGGGCGTTGGTGCCGTCACGCTTGAGGTCTTCGGGCCCAAGGTCTTCGGCCAGAAGCAATTTGAGCCAGTCGAGCACCTCGGATGTTGACGGTTTCTTCTTCAGCCCCGGCTGATCGCGCAACTCGTAGAATTGCGTCAAGGCCGTTGTCAGAAGCGCGTCCTTGATTGCGGGATGGTGGACCTCGACGATCTTGCGCAGCGTTTCGGGGTCGGGAAAACGGATATAGTGAAAAAAGCAGCGCCGCAGGAAGGCGTCGGGCAGCTCTTTTTCGTTGTTCGAGGTAATGATGACAATCGGGCGGTGGCGCGCGCGAATGGTCTCTCCGGTCTCGTAGACGTGAAATTCCATCCGGTCGAGCTCTTGCAGCAGATCGTTGGGAAACTCGATATCGGCCTTGTCGACCTCGTCAATCAGCAGCACGACTTTCCTGTCGGTCTCGAACGCCTGCCACAGTTTGCCCTTGCGGATATAGTTGGCCACGTCATGCACGCGCTCTTCGCCCAGCTGGCTGTCGCGCAACCGGCTGACCGCGTCGTATTCATAAAGCCCCTGTTGCGCCTTGGTGGTGGATTTAATGTTCCACTCAATGATCTCCAACCCCAGCGCATCCGCGACCTGACGGGCCAGTTCCGTCTTGCCGGTTCCGGGTTCTCCCTTGACCAGAAGGGGACGTTCAAGTGTGACCGCGGCGTTCACCGCCATGGTCAGATCATCGGTTGCGACATAGTCGCGTGTGCCTTTGAATTTCATGTGTTCCCGCCTGTTGGGCCTGCGTTTGGTCGGCACCTTATCGTGGCCATAATTTCACCGCAACGCGATGCTATTGTGTAGTGACAAGCATTGGGGGTTGCGGTAAGTGCTGCGCGCAGAGGGGTGCCAGATGTCTGAAAATGTTAACTACTCAGATAATGGTCTGCATGAGGGAGCGAAGATGAAAGTGGAATCCTTTCTTCCCGACAATTATCAGCCGGCCGAAGATGAACCATTCATGAACGAACGCCAGCTTGAGTATTTTCGTGTGAAATTACTTGGTTGGAAAAATGATCTTCTCGCTGATACTCGGGACACGATCGAAGGTTTGCAGGACGGTACGCGAAACATTCCCGATGTGGCCGATCGCGCCAGTGAAGAAACCGACCGCGCGTTGGAGCTTCGCACGCGGGATCGCCAGCGCAAGCTGGTTGCCAAGATCGACTCGGCATTGCGCCGCATCGACGAGGGCGAGTTCGGGTATTGCGAAGTGACCGGCGAGCCGATTAGCCTGAAACGGCTGGACGCACGTCCGATTGCGACGATGAGTCTGGAAGCACAAGAGCGTCACGAACGGCGTGAGAAAGTTCACCGCGACGACTGAGGTCGGGGTGTGATTTTGTAGTTTAGAAAGCGCCGGGGCTGTTGCTCCGGCGTTTTTTCATCGATAGCTGGGCGCATGACGATTCAGGGCAGCAAAATCGCAATTGTTGGGGGCGGCATCGGCGGGCTTGCTGCGGCCCTGGCCTTGCGTGCGAAAGGTGCTGAGGTTTGCGTGTTTGAGCAAGCCGAGGCGCTAAGTGAAGTCGGGGCTGGCTTGCAGGTCTCTCCCAATGGGATGCGCGTGTTGGAAGCGCTTGGTGTGGCGGAGGCGCTAACGGTCCGGTCGATGCAAGCCCGCGCCATTTCACTGCGTGATTTTCGTAGAAGTAACGAAGTGCTCCGGGTCGATCTTAAAGCTTTGCCTGAAGATGAAAGCTATTGGTTCGTGCATCGGGCCGATCTGATCTCTGTTCTGGCCGAGGCGGCACAAGATGCTGGGGTTATACTGCGCACGAACCAACGTGTGACTGGTGTGATCGGGGCCGCTGGAACGGGTCTGACCTTCGCCAATGGCAGCGATTTCGCCTGTGATCTCGCCGTTGGTGCGGATGGAATCAACTCCATCTTACGCCCGGTGCTGAATGGCGTCTCTGCACCATTCTTCACTGGACAGGTCGCGTGGCGCGCTGTGATCGACAATACGATTTGCCATCCGCCGCATGCGCGTGTCCACATGGGGCCGGGACGTCATGTCGTCACCTATCCGCTACGGGATGGGCAGGCCCTGAACATCGTGGCCGTTCAGGAACGGCGTGAATGGGCGGCCGAAGGCTGGAGCCATCCGGACGATCCGGTCAATTTGAAGCGCGCATTTGCGGGGTTCGACGCGGAGGTTCATCAGATATTGGCGCAGGTCCAAGAGCCGATCCTGTGGGGCCTTTTCCGCCACCCGGTGGCTGCGGTGTGGGCACAAGAGGGCGTCGTACTATTGGGGGACGCAGCGCATCCAACGCTGCCTTTCCTGGCACAGGGGGCCAATATGGCGCTGGAAGATGCGTGGGTTCTGGCGGATGCGCTCGACGCTCCGGGTCCGCTGGCAGATCGCCTTGCCAATTATCAGGCGCGGAGATTGCCGCGGGTCCGGCGGGTGGTCGATGCCGCCAGTGCCAATGCGCGGAATTATCATCTGAAACCCGGACCGGTGCGTTTTGCGGCGCATCTCGGCCTGCGGGCGTTGGGGCGGTTCAGTCCGGATTTCATGTTGCGCCGTTTCGACTGGCTCTATCGTCACGATGTCACAAAAGATGGGCGGGTCTGATCCAGCGGAGTGCGCGTTCCGCGCACACTGAATGCGTGATTGGCACCCGGACGCACCGGTTTGCCCGACTAATTGTCGAGTTCAATCCAGACCGGGACGTGATCTGACGGTTTTTCGCGGCCGCGCAGGTCTTTCTCGATCCAGCAGCCTGTCATCAGGTCGGCGCAGCCAGGCGTCAGCAGAAAATGGTCGATGCGGATGCCGTTATTCTTGTTCCAGGCGCCGGCCTGATAATCCCAGAAACTGTAATGGCCCGGCCCCTGTGTCGTGGCGCGGAATGCCTCGGTGAAGCCGAGATTCAGGATGCGGCGAAAGGCGTCCCGGCTCTGTGGCAAGAAGAGGGCGTCTTCTTCCCAGGCTGCGGGGCGGGCCGCGTCCTCGGCTTGTGGGATGACGTTGTAATCCCCTGCCATGAGGGCCGGCATTTCTGCGTCCAGAAGCGCCTGTGCGCGGGTTTGCAGGCGTTTCATCCAATTGAGTTTATAGTCATATTTGGGGCCGGGCGCGGGGTTTCCGTTGGGCAGGTAAAGCCCGCAAAGCCTGATCGCCGTCTTGCCGATCACCGTCGCTTCGATCCAGCGGGCCTGTGCGTCATCGTCATCGCCGGGCAGCCCGCGGCTGATATCTTCGAGCGGGAGTTTCGACAGAATGGCGACGCCGTTGAAGCCTTTTTGCCCATGCGTTTCCACCTGATAACCGAGATCTTCCAGAGGTTCGCGGGGAAAGCCGTCGTCCACGGATTTGATCTCTTGCAGCAGCGCGACGTCAGGCCGGGATTCACTTAACCAATCGGTCAAGGCCGTCATGCGCGCCTTGACGCCGTTGATGTTGAATGTGGCAATTTTCATGGCGTGACCTTCCGCGAATTACCCCTCTATCCCGCACCTGCGCATGGCACGCAAGGCGTGTTGCGATCTGGCGTCATATTTGACGCCAGTTGGAGTCGGCCTGCGACGCAAATGGGTCAGGTGCCGAGAATCCGTTCCTGATGCTGACCGATTCGCGATACGATTCGGCCAAATGAATGCTCAAAATCACGAATTTATCAGCCAGATCGAAAAAAATTTGGGACAGTCAGGACCGCAGTTTTCCGGATTTGTATCAGATTTCTACCTATCAGAGTTAATGTGGATAAGTCTGTGGGTATGCAAGCATAGCAAGAAAAGGGGCTATGAAGTTCAATTTTCCCGTGCAAGCGTTAAGGGGCAAATTCTGCTCAAACGGAGAGACAAAATGACTGCCTCAACAAACTTCAAAATCGCCGAAGCCTTTGAAACAAAAGATACATTCGAAGAAAGCATCCACGATGGCGAGGCCACTGCGCTGTTCACTTCCGGCTCTGCCCCAGCAGGTGCCGATGCGTTTTTGGGCGATGCCGCTGACTTGTTCACCTCGGGCTCTGCACCCGTGACATCCGAAGCATTCGCCGGTGAAGCGACCGGTCTTTTCACATCCGGTTCTGCACCCGCAACGTCCTCGGCAGCCCTGGTCGGCGAAGCGGTTGAAATGTTCACCTCGGGTTCCGCCCCTGTGACCAGCGATGCGACAACCGGCGATGCGGTCGAGATGTTCACTTCGGGTTCCGCTCCGGTGACCAGCGACGCGACAACCGGCGATGCGGTCGAGATGTTCACTTCGGGTTCCGCCCCTTTGACCAGCGACGCGACAACCGGCGATGCGGTCGAGATGTTCACTTCGGGTTCCGCCCCTGTGACCAGCGATGCGACAACCGGTGATGCGGTCGAGATGTTCACTTCGGGTTCCGCTCCGGTGACCAGCGACGCGACAACCGGTGACGCGGTCGAGATGTACACCTCGGGTTCCGCCCCTGTGGCCGACGCCCGTATCACGGACGGCGAAGCCACCGCGCTCTTCACCTCGGGTTCGTAAGCCAAACCCAAACCGGGACGAAGCGCCAGCGGGCGCATAGACAAAGGAAATAAACCATGTCCAATGTTGTTCATCTGCGCGCTTCGTCCCAGTTTCAGCCTCAGGAGGCGCGGAATGCCGCGCTCCTGGCCTGCTTCGCCGAGCACCGTCGTTTTGGCGATGACGTGTTCTGGCTGAAGGAGAACGCGGAAATTCTTAACATTTTGGAAACTTCTGGTGCGGAAGTCGGAAATGGCGCGTTCGAGGCGCATGAAAACTTCTACGGAACTGTTGAAAAGCGCCTTGGGTTCTTTCCGCAGTATTATCGCTTCCTTCTGTCAATCACGCTGGACCTGGAAGCGTTGGGAATGAAAGGCGACAAGGCCGCACAACTGGTGAAATGGGCCGATGATCAAGGGCTGGCGCAGGCTGAACTGTCAGATCTGCAACGTCTGGAGGCCCGTCGGTTGATGATGCGCCGCGGCGTCGATCCGCTGCCACAGGATACCACGCTGGAGGATCGGACGCGCGCCTTCACGCAACGTCCCGCGACCTTCGCGTTGCCAAACAAGAAAGCCGCGTATGAACTGACGCATATCATTTTCTACCTCAGCGAATACGGACGCCGCGACCCAGAGTTGGCACCCGAAACGCTGACCAGCCTGCACTATGCCGGGTTGCTGGCCTTCATCGACCAGAATGCCGATCTTCTGGCAGAGGTCTGCGTGGCGATGCGCTTTGCCGGTCAGACGCCACCCAGCGTCTGGGAAGCCTGGCTTGACCGCGAGACCAATCTTTATGGGCTAACCGCCGCCGAGGATGTGTCGATCGCGGACGATTACCATGAATTCCTTGTCTGCAACTGGCATCAGGCCATCGTGGGGGGGCGCGCCTTCAACAAACCTGTAGAGCATGGGCGTATGCGGTTTGACCGTGGCACGCACCGCGCCGGACCGTTGCGCGAACTTTCGGAATGCATATACCAACTGGACGATCAACGCTCGGGCGATTGGCATGTGATGCGCGATCTGGTCAATGACACCCTGTCCGAGGATGCGCGTTTCGTGCTGGAGGCGGCCGAAACGTCGTCGGATCAGTTTGCCGGGTTCTTCGAGGGCTTTGCCCGCGCCGGAACCGCGAGCGCCGGACCTGCGCTATGAAAGGCGGGGTCGCAGTTGGGGCCGGGCTTGTTGCACTTTATACGCTGATGATCTCGTCCGCGGACGGGATCACCAAGCTGATCGCAGGCAGTTATGCTGCGCCACAACTGTTTGTCCTGTCCTCGGCAATCGTGATGGCGCTGTCCATCGGCTTCACCCGGCTGTCGTCCGGGCGGGGCCGTTTGCGCGAAGGGCTGCGGACATCCGCGCCGCGCGCCATGGCGATCCGCTCTGGCTTGACCGTGCTGGCCTGTATTGCGTTTTTCAACGCGTTTCGGGATCTGCCACTCGCGGATGTTTTCCTGTTTATCGGCCTGATGCCGATTATCGCCGGGCTGCTGAGTGGCCCTGTCCTGGGCGAGCCGGTGCGACCGCAGGTCTGGGCCGCGCTGGTTGCCGGGGTGATCGGTATGCTGTGCCTGATGCCAGGTGGAATACACGGGGTCAGCACTGGCCATCTTTGGGCGCTGACCGCAGCTGTGAGCGGGACCGGATCAATGGTGGCCGCGCGCTATATCGGGCGGTTTGAAACCAACGCGCTGGCGCAGGTCTTCTATCCCAACCTGGCGATCTTCGCGGCCATGTCGCTGGCGCTGCCCTTCGTCATCGCCCCGATGGGGCTGGCGGATCTGGGCTGGGCCGGGGCCTATGCGGTCTTTCTGTTCGCCGCACGGTGGGTCGTGGTGATCGCACTTCGCCTGTTGCCTGCCTATGTGGCGACGCCGTTGATGAATCTGCAATTTGTCTGGATGGTCGTCATTGGCGCGCTGTTTTTCGATGAACTGCCAAGCGTCGGCACGTTGCTTGGGGTCGGGATCGTCATCGCGTCGGGCGTCTGGCTGCTTTACGATCAGATCGGGATGGCAGCGAAGGCACCACAGCCCTCACATGGAAAAGCTCGTCCCGCATCCGCATGAACTGGAGGCGTTCGGATTTTCGATAACGAACCGGGCACCGATCAGCTCTTCTGTGAAATCTATCACGGCGTTGGACAGAAATGGCAGTGACACGGAATCCACCACAACCCGTTCGCCATTGCCTTCCAGCACCAGATCGTCGTCGGCGGGAGCGTCCAGCTTGATCTCATATTGAAAGCCGGAACAGCCGCCGCCCTCGACCGCGACGCGCAGGGCCTGACCCTGGCCGGCGGCACCAATTTCCGACAGGCGCTCGAACGCGCGTTCCGTAACCTTTGGGGGCAATTGCATCATATCCTCGGCGTTTCCATTTCCGCGTCTGTCAGTATATATGGGCGACAAGGACAGGCGACAAGGATTACAGGCAAATGCGTGCCCCATATGCCTCCGATCCGGCAAACAGCAAGGGACGGCTGTATCCGGAGGAGGAAAGCACTTTCCGCTCATGCTTTCAGCGTGATCGCGACAGGATCATTCATTCCAGCGCCTTTCGGCGTCTGAAACACAAGACACAGGTCTTTGTGGAGCATGAGGGTGACTTCTATCGCACCCGACTGACTCATTCCATCGAAGTGGCACAGGTCGCACGAACCATTGCCGGTGTGCTGGGCCTGAACAGCGAGCTGACAGAGGCCGTGGCGCTGGCGCATGACCTTGGTCACACGCCGTTCGGCCATACTGGGGAAGAGGCGCTTGCCGATCTGATGCAGGAGTACGGCGGGTTCGACCATAACGCTCAGGCCATTCGCATCGTGACCGCGCTGGAACGGCATTATGCCGAATTCGACGGGTTGAACCTTAGCTGGGAAGCCCTTGAAGGGATTGCAAAACACAACGGCCCGGTTGCGTCGCTTGGCGCGGGTGGAAAGCTGGTGGGAGAGATCCCATATGCGCTGGCAGCCTATAACCAGCGGCACGATCTGGAACTGCACACCCATGCCAGCGCCGAGGCACAGGTCGCCGCGTTGGCTGACGATATTGCCTATAATAACCATGACTTGCACGACGGTCTTCGCGCAGAGCTTTTCTCGACCGATGAACTTGCCGACCTGCCGATCCTGCACGATTGTTTCGCGGCAGTGGACAAGAAATATCCCGGTCTCAATTACTACCGCCGTCGGCATGAGGCGCTGCGACGGTTCTTCGGCGTGCTGGTCGAGGACGTGATCGGCGTCGCCAATGCCAATCTGGCCCAGTTGCAGCCGCAATCGGTGGATGACATTCGCGCGGCAGGACGGATGATGATCCGCTTCACCCCGGCAGTTTGGGCGGACCTCAAGGTCACACGAAAATTTCTGTTTCATCGGATGTACCGCGCGCCGGAAGTCGTGGAAATGCGCAAGCAGGTCACACAAGTTGTGCGCGACCTTTTCCCGCTGTTCATCTCGCGTCCGGATCTGTTGCCGAAACAATGGCGTAAGGACGTGGCCGAGGCGCAGGACGAAACCACCTTGGCGCGGCTGGTATCGGACTATATTGCTGGAATGACCGACCGGTTTGCCCTTCAGGAGCATGAGCGATTGTTCTCCTGAAAGTCTTTTGTTGCGTTTCAGTGGGCTTCTCGGCGGTGATAGGTAAATGCAAACAGCACCGTTTGCGGTCGATTTGATCGTTTTTCGGGTGAACGAAGGGACGAATGATGGCGACACCCGCAGATGGCGCTTTGACGCCGGTGACGGCTTTTGCACTGGTCGGCGCGCTTGGTGTGGGCTCGCAATGGTTGGCCTGGAAGCTGCGGCTGCCTGCCATCGTGCTTATGCTGGCGGCGGGACTGTTGATCGGGCCGGTGCTGGGTGTTTTCGATCCGGTGCGCGATATTGGCCCGCTGATGACACCGATGATTTCCATTGCAGTGGCCATCATCCTGTTCGAAGGCGGCTTGACGCTGAATATCCATTCGCTGGTCGGTGCCGCCGAAGGGGTACGACGACTCGTGGTGCTGGGCGCTCCATTGGGTTGGCTGACTTCGACTCTGGCGCTGCATTACGTTGCGGGGCTGGGTTGGGGCAGTGCGGCGGTGTTCGGTGGTATCCTGATTGTCACCGGACCTACCGTCATCGCACCGCTTTTGCGCACGGCACGGCTACAACGTCGCCCCTCGGCGCTGCTGCAATGGGAGGCGATCGTCAACGACCCCGTGGGGGCCTTGGCCGCCGTGCTGGCATTCGAGGTTCTTGTCGTCACGCAAAGCGATCTGGAGGCGGGTCATGCAATCTGGGAGCTGGTGCGCGGCATCGGGTTTGCAACGTTAATCGGTGTTGCCGCCGGTTGGGGCATCTCGCAAAGTTTCAAACGTGGAAAAGTGCCGGAATACATGAAGGTGCCGGTGCTTTTTGCGCTGCTTCTGGGCACATTCGCGCTGGCCGACACCATGTTGCACGAATCCGGCCTGCTGGCGGTGACGATCATGGGCATCTGGATCGCCAATGCCGATTTGCCATCCTATGCAGAGATGCGGCGGTTCAAGGAGCATGCCACCATTCTGCTCGTGTCGGGTGTGTTCATCCTTCTGGCCGCGAGCATGAACCTGGACACGCTTTCGGTGCTGACCTGGCGCGCGGGGCTTTTCGTTGTGGTCATCATCGTCTTGGCGCGGCCTGTTTCGGTCCTGTTGGCGCTGTCCTTCACCAAGGTGCCGTGGAAGGAACGTCTGCTGGTGGCATTCACCGGGCCGCGCGGTGTTGTGCTGGTGGCCGTGGCGGGGCTGTTCGGCGAACGCATCACGGCGCTGGGGATGGAGGACGGTGCCATCATTGCGCCGCTTGCCTTTGTCATCGTGACGGCAACCGTGGTGCTGCACGGGTTCACGCTGGCACCGCTTGCACGGCTTCTGGGGCTGACGGCGGCAGGCCAGCCGGGCGTGGTGATCGTCGGCGGATCGCCCTTTGCGAAGGCCATGGCAGAGGTGCTGGACAAGCTCGATGTGCCGGTGCTGATTTCGGATTACAATCTCGCACGACTGCGCGCCGCGCGAAACGCCGGCGTCAAGACGTTCTACGGCGACATTCTGTCGGAAACGGCGGAATTCGGTCTGGACCTGATCGGCTATGAAAAGGTTATCGCCGCGACCGATAATGATGCCTACAACACTTTGGTGGCCACCGACCTTGCGCCGGAATACGGTCGGGAGAACGTGTTCCAGCTGCGACGCGACAATCCTGAAACCGGCCGTCACAGCCTACCCTCGACGCTGGGGGGCAAACGCTTTGTCGGCGGGCTGACCTATGGGGAACTGCAACAGAAAATCCGCGAAGGTTGGCAACTGCGCAGCACGCGGCTGAGCGACGAATTCACCATCGAAAACTTCCGCGACCGCAACCCCGACGGCATCCTTGTCGGCGAATTGCAGGACCGCAATGGCTTGCGGATTTTCGAGGTTAATCCCGATGAGGCACCCGAACCCAGCAAGGAAGCGCGGCTGATCCATCTTTCCCCGAAATCAGAGACGGCCTCGCGCCCCGCCGAGGATGAAGCCGCTGCGCAGGATTGACCTCGGGAACAAAGATGCTAGACCCACGCCGCCCCGTTAAGGAAAGTACGGTATGAACCTGTTTGCCGATATCCGCGCGCTTGTGAACGAAGCGCTTGCCTCGATGGCCGCCGAAGGCATGTTGCCCGAGGGGCTGGATCTTGCCAATGTCACGGTCGAGCCGCCCCGTGATCCGGCCCATGGTGACATGGCGACCAATGCCGCGATGGTGCTTGCCAAGCCGGCGCGTCTGAAGCCGCGCGATATTGCTGAAGCACTGGCCGCAAAGCTGACCGATGATCCGCGCATTGCCTCTGCCGAAGTGGCGGGGCCGGGCTTTCTGAATCTGCGGCTGGATGTATCGGTCTGGCAATCCGTGCCCAAGGCGGTGCTGACTGCCGGAACCGAATTCGGCCGGTCCCAGATGGGGCAGGGGCAAAAGGTCAATGTCGAATATGTCAGCGCCAACCCCACCGGTCCCTTGCATGTCGGCCACACGCGGGGCGCGGTCTTCGGGGATGCGCTTGCCAGTCTGCTGGCCTATTCCGGCCATGAGGTGACACGCGAATACTATGTCAACGATGGCGGCGCACAGGTCGATGTTCTGGCGCGGTCGGTCTATCTTCGGTATCTCGAAGCGCATGGGCAGGAGGTCGAGTTTCCGGACGGCACTTACCCCGGTGATTACCTCGTGGATGTCGGCGAGGCGCTGAAAGCGAAGGTTGGCGACGCCTATATCGGCAAGGGCGAAGAGGTCTGGCTGTCCGAAATCCGCGAATTTTCGACCGAAGCCATGATGAACCTGATCCGCGCCGACCTGAAAATGCTGGGCGTCGAGATGGACAGTTTCTTCTCGGAGAAATCGCTATACGGCACCGGGCTGATCGAGGCGGCGATCGCCGATCTGGACGCCAAGGGGCTGATCTATCGCGGCACGCTGGAGCCGCCCAAAGGCAAGGTGCCCGACGATTGGGAGCCGCGCGAACAGACGCTGTTCCGGTCCACGGCGCATGGCGACGATGTTGATCGTCCGATCAAGAAATCGGATGGCGGCTGGACCTATTTCGCGCCCGACATCGCTTATCATTATAACAAGGTGACCAGAGGCTTCGACGCGCTTATCGACGTGTTCGGTGCCGACCATGGTGGCTATGTCAAGCGCATGAAGGCGGCGGTTTCTGCGCTGTCGGAAGGTCGTGTGCCGCTGGATGTGAAGCTGACGCAGCTGGTCAAGCTGTACAAGAATGGCAAGCCGTTCAAGATGTCGAAGCGGGCAGGGACGTTTGTCACCCTGCGCGATGTGGTCGAACAGGTCGGCCCGGACGTGACCCGCTTTGTCATGCTGACGCGCAAGAATGACGCCACGCTGGATTTCGACTTTGACAAGGTGTTGGAGCAAAGTCGCGAGAACCCGGTTTTCTACGTTCAATACGCCCATGCGCGGATCTGTTCGGTGTTGCGCAAAGCGGTAGAGGCCGGAATTGCGGTCGATGATGCCACATTGGCAGGCACCGACCTGTCCGGCCTGACGCACCCGTCGGAATTGGCTGTTGCAAAGAAGTTGGCCGAATGGCCGCGCCTGGTGGAAATTGCCGCGCGCACGCACGAGCCGCACCGCGTGGCCTTTTATCTCTACGATCTGGCATCGGACCTGCATGCGCTGTGGAACCGGGGCAACGAAGAGCCGTCGCTGCGTTTTCTGCAAGATGACGATGCCGCCACCAGCCAGTCGAAAATCGCGCTGGCGCGGGCCGTTACGGTTGTTATTTCCGCCGGTCTTGGTATCTTGGGCGTAGCACCGGCCGAAGAGATGCGATGACAAAATCGCGCCATGGCCGGGTGAGGCAGTGCAAGTAATCCGCGGATCGTACCAGCGTCCGGGGCAGAGAGGCAGACATGGCGGAAATGCAGATGACCGGGCACGGCAACGGGCCCTCGTCAGCCCATGGATTTACGACGATGGCCAATTGGGCCGGCGCGGCAGTGTCGATGGCACTGCTGGTCGGCGTCGGGATCTGGGGCTACAAACTGATCATGCGCGACGTGAGCGGCGTGCCTGTGGTGCGCGCGGCCGAGGGGCCAATGCGTGTGGCACCGGACAATCCCGGCGGCAGTTCTGCGGCGCATCAGGGCCTGGCCGTCAATCAGATTGCCGGCACAGGCACCTCCGCACCGCCGCCGGATCAACTGACGCTTGCGCCACGACCGCTTGATCTGGCGCAGGAGGACGCCCCGCAACCGATGCTGTCTGCCAAGGCAGACAACGCATCCGACCGTGACATGAACGCCCGGTTGCAGCTTTCAGAGGACAGCAAAGCCGAGCCGGGTTCTGACGCGGCGATCCAGTCGCTGGCAGATCAGATCGCGGCGGATGCAGCGGCCAAACTCAACGCTGGCGCGGAGGGCGGAGGCGCTGCGTTCGAGGTAGAAGAGGCTTCCGCCGCGCCGCGTTTCGCGGGATCCCTGACGCGTTCGCTTCGTCCACGCCTGCGGCCTCAGGATCTTCGGGCGGTGTCATTGGCGGCGGTGCCTGTCAGCCAGACGGTGGCAGAGCTTGCGCCCGAAACCATCGCGGCCGGAACACCTGTCGTGCAGCTTGGGGCCTTTGACAGCGCAGAGATTGCCCGCGCCGAATGGGACCGGCTGAGCGGCCGGTTCAGCGATTTTCTGGAAGATAAATCACGGGTCGTTCAGAAAGCAAACTCGGGCGGGCGGACGTTCTATCGGCTGCGTGCGCATGGGTTCGTCGACATAAACGACGCGCGCAGGTTATGTGCTGCGTTGCAGGCCGGGAGAGCCGAGTGCATTCCGGTAACAACGCGCTGAGACCCGTAGCGACGGGCAAGGGAGCGGCCATTTTGGGCTGCGCCGGGACAGTCTTGCAGGCTGAAGAGCATCGTTTTTTCGCGCAAGCCGATCCGTTCGGATTCATCCTGTTTTCCCGAAACCTAGAGACGCCGGATCAAGTCCGGCGTCTGTGCCGCGATCTTCGAGGGGCCGTCGGCCGGGATGCACCGATCCTGATTGATCAGGAAGGCGGGCGGGTGCAACGATTGCGCGCGCCACTGGCCCGTGACTGGACGCCACCGCTTGATTTTGCCGCGGTCGCCGGTCCGCGTGCGGCCGAGGCGATGCGCCTGCGCTATGCGATCATCGCGGCGGAACTGCGCGCGCTTGGCATCGACAGCAATTGCGCACCGATGGTTGATATTGCCCGGCCGGACACGCATGCGTTTCTGCGCAACCGCTGCTATGGCGAGACCCTGAACACGGTGGTTGCCCTCGGGCGGGCCGTGGCCGAAGGCACGCTGGCGGGCGGTTGCCTGCCGGTGGTCAAACACATCCCCGGCCATGGGTTGGCGCAACTGGACAGCCATCTCGATCTTCCGCGCATTTCTGCCGATCGCGCCACGCTTCAGGCGCAGGACTTTGCCGCGTTTCGGGCACTGCGCGACCTGCCGATGGGAATGACGGCGCATCTGGTCTATGAGGCCTATGACGAGGCACCTGCCACGATCTCGCCGTTGATGATGGCACTGATCCGTGGCGAGATCGGCTTTGGCGGGCTGATCATGACCGACGACATATCGATGCAGGCGCTGTCCGGCAGCGTCGCTGACCGGGGGGCGGCGGCCCAAAAAGCAGGCTGCGATGTGATCTTGCATTGCAACGGCGAGCTGGCGGAAATGCGGGCGCTGATGGGCGCGCTGGACCCGCTTGCCGGGCTGGCGAAGGATCGCGCAGCCGACGCAATTGCCGCGCGGCCTGACGCCACGACAGTTAACATCGAAGCGCTCAGCGCCAAGCTGGACGCGCTTCTTGGGGATGTCGCATAATGGCGGAAGAGGATGTCGAAAACACGACCGCGCATCTCAGCGTCGCGGAACGGCTGGCGTCAGAGGCGCTGATCGTTGACGTCGACGGGTTTGAAGGCCCGCTTGATCTGCTGCTGACGCTCAGCCGGACGCAAAAGGTGGATCTGCGCAAGATCTCGGTGCTGGATCTGGCGCGGCAATATCTGTCCTTTGTGGACAAGGCCAAGACGCTGCGGATCGAGCTGGCCGCCGATTATCTGGTGATGGCCGCCTGGCTTGCGTTTTTGAAGTCCCGGTTGCTTCTGCCGCCGGACCCTACCGAGGAAGGCCCCTCGGGTGAGGAACTGGCCGCGCATCTGGCCTTTCAACTGGAGAGACTGCAAGCCATGCGCGATGCCGCAGCGCGATTGATGGCACGCGACCGTCTGGGGCGTGAGATCTTCGTGCGCGGCTTGCCGGAATCCGTGGAACGCGTTCGCAAAGTGCATTACACGGCCACACTTCTGGACCTGATGCAGGGATATGCCCGAATACGCACGCGTGACGAGTTCCGACCCTTTGTCATGGACCGGGATCATGTCTTCACGATGGAACAGGCGCTGGAACGCATGCGCGGCCTGATCGGGTTTGCCGGAACCTGGACCGAGATTTCCAACTATATGCCCGATGGCTGGAGCGACGACCCCATCCGCCGGCGTTCCGCCACGGCTGCGACTTTTGCGGCCTCACTGGAATTGGCAAAAGAGGGTAAGGTCGAGATCCGCCAATCCGAAAGCTTTGCCCCGATCCAGCTGCGTCGAAGGGATCCCAGAGAATGAACAAAGAGGCCGAAGCACCTGAAGACGTAGAGAAAAGCCTTTTTGAAGCGCCGCCAATTGCCGAACAGGAACGGATGGTCGAGGCGATCCTTTTTGCCACGTCCGAACCCGTGACCGTGCGAGAGCTTGAGGCGCGCATGCCGCATGGATGCGACCCTGCCGAAGCACTTGCGCATTTGCGCAAACGCTATGAAGGGCGCGGCGTGCGGGTGGTGCGGGTGGGCGATGCCTGGGCGGTTCGCACGGCCCCGGACCTTGCGTTTCTGATGCAGAAGGAAACCGTCGAGACGCGCAAACTGTCACGCGCTGCGATCGAGACCCTGGCGATCATCTCGTACCACCAGCCTGTGACCCGTGCGGAAATCGAAGAAATCCGGGGCGTCTCGGTCAGTCGGGGGACTGTCGATCAACTGCTGGAGATGGAATGGATCCGGTTCGGGCGACGCAAGATGACACCGGGACGGCCCGTGACCTTTGTCGTCACACAGAATTTTCTGGACCATTTCGGACTGGAATCGGCCCGCGATCTGCCGGGGCTGAAGGAACTGCGCGCTGCCGGATTGTTGGAAAATCGTCCGCCCCCAAGCATGATGCCGAAAACTGGCGAAGGCGATGTCGATGCCGAGGAAGAAACCGCCGAGGGCCAAAGCGAGTTGTTCGAAGATTGACCGTCTGCGTTATGCTAACAGACTGGCAGGGCCGAAACGCCGGCATTCGCAAACGAACAGGAGAGTGACATGAATGCAGACCGGATCTTGCAGAGGATCTTTCGGATGGTGACGCGTCGGCTGATCGGGCGCGGCGTCAATGCGGGGATCGACAAGGCGATGGGACCGAAAAAACCACAGGAAAACTTGACGCCGGAAGAGCGAAAACAGCGTCGCAAAATGCGTCAGCAGACAAGACAGGCCAAGCAGGCGATGCGCGCGACCCGGAAAATCCGGCGGTTTTGAACGACGTGGGACGTGAATAAGGGCGACGCCACGACGCCGCCCTTTTGTATTGCCAGGTCACAAGTATCTCAGCTTCAGCGGACAACCGTAACAATGCGGCGGTTCTCCGGGTTCACCAGAACATATTGCTCGTTCACGTTGATGTAGTCGTAGTCGCTTTCGGGCACAGAATAGAGTTCGACTTCCTGCGGGATGCCCGCGCCAACAGCGACCTCACCGTTCAGATAGACCGGATCGACCGGATTCTTCTCGACATAGGTCACGGTCGTTTCATCAAGCGTGGAGGCAGCGCCAGTCATGCCGCCAAGCACGGCCCCTGCGGCAACTGCCGCCGGACCGCCGACCAGCAGCGAGCCTGCTGCGGCACCCCAAGTTCCGCCCGCTGCGGCACCCAGGGCCTTGTTGCCCTCTTCATGTTCGACAATGGCAACATCCATGTCATCCTGGTTTTCGTAAATCACCACTGGCTCATTCTCGCCTGGCGTTGTCAGATACGCCGAATAAGCCCATCCGGTGGTGCCATCATAGCTGACCTCGCACCAATCGCCACTGTCGAGGCATCCCTCGACCGTCACTTCGTCCTCGGCCGCAATGACCTCTTCGATCTGGAATTGCGGTCCGGGCCCTGCGCGCAGGTTCAGATCCGTGGTGGCGTTCGCGCTGAGAGCTGCGGCAACAGGGGCTGCGGCCAAGCCTGTCAGGGCGGTGGTTGCGAGTGCGAGTTTCATCGGTTTCATTTTGGTCTCTCCTACTTTGGATCGTCCGAAAAGGGCATTGCCTTCTCGACGCCCCAATGACGAAGAGCCGTTCGGTGTTCCTGAATAATCCCGACAGTTTTTTTGCAGCAGCAGGTTCTTGCTGACACGTCCTTCAAATGGCAAATCTTCGCCGGATGGCTGGGCTGACCGGAACCTGCCTAGCTGCGAAAATGTTTGGCCAGCTTCAGCCCCTGACCCTGGTAGTTTGACTTGATGCCCTGACCATAAAGTTGTGCGGGTATCTCGGCCATTTTCTCATAGACCAAACGTCCGACGATCTGTCCGTGCTCCAGCACGAAGGGTGCCTCATGGCAGCGCACTTCAAGCACGCCGCGTGCCCCGGCACCGCCCGCCAGCGCGTAGCCAAAGCCGGGATCGAAGAAGCCTGCGTAATGCACGCGGAACTCTCCGACCATGGCCAGATAGGGTGCCATTTCGGCGGCGTGGCTGGGCGGGATGGTCACGGCTTCGCGACTGACAAGGATGTAGAACGCGCCGGGATCAAGGATGATGCGACCATTGGTGCTGCGCACATCCTCCCAGAATTCTGCGGGATCGTAATGGTCGATCAGATCAAGATCGATCACGCCGGTGTGGGGCTTGGCGCGGTAGCCGACCAGATCGCCACTGTCCGGTTTAAGATCGACCGAAAAGCCCAGGCCTTCGTCGATCACCGGGGGACAATCGACCAGCGGGCTGTCATCGTGCAGCGCGCGCAGGGCGACATCGTCCAGAACGGCCTGACCTTCACGGAACCGGATCTGGTTCAGTCGCATTCCGGGACGCACAAGAACCGAAAAACTGCGCGGGCAAATCTCGGCATAAAGCGGGCCGGCATAGCCGGTGGAGATTCGGTCAAACTCGGTGCCGCCATCGGTAATCGCGCGGGTCAGCAGGTCCAGCCGTCCGGTCGAGCTTTTGGCGTTTGCCACGGCCTGAACGTCATCGGGCAGGGCAAGCCGCTCCATCAACGGCACGACATAGACGCAGCCTTTTTCCAGAACGGCACCGCCGGTCAGATCGATCTCGTGCATCTTGAACTCGTCGATCCGCTCAGTGACCTTGCGTCCATGTCCGGCAAGGAAAGAGGCACGCACGCGGTAGGCGACGGTGCCCAACCGCAAATCAAGGCTGGCGGGCTGTACCTGACCATCCAGAAATTCCGTATCGGCGGCAATCGCTCCGCCGTCGATCATGTTCTGGATCTGCTGGCTGGGAATGACGCCGGTCATGTGCTTCTCCGAAAAATGCTCTGGCTCTTATAAAAAACGCCCGGGCCAAGAAGCCACGGGCGATTTTGTTTGGTCGGGCTAGCAGGACTCGAACCTGCGACCTTCCGTCCCCCAGACGGACGCGCTACCAGGCTGCGCTATAGCCCGACATAGGGCGCTTCTTACTGTTTCTGGCGCTGTGAGCAAGCCCAAAATCCCGGCTTTGTGAAAAACCATGGCCCGGTGTCAGTGGTTGAAGGAACGGTCGTTGATCTCGCGCAGTCGCTCGGCGACGTCATTGATCTTCACGGCGTCCTCCAGTGTCAGGCGATGGAGACGCGACAGAAGCGTCAACGCGCCGGGCTGCGCCTTGATCTTCGCATCCGGCGGGACAAAGGCGACTTCGGTCATCTGCGCCCCGGAGGCGGGTTCTGGATCGTGCTGCGGATCAGGGATGACATCCTCGATGTGATCTGCGTCTTCCGGTGCATCGGCAAGCTTTGGCTCTTCCGCGACAGGGGTCGGCGTTTCGGGGGGCAAATTCGGCTCTGGGTGTTCTGAGCCGGGATCGGAAAAGGTCGGGCTGGTCAGAAATTCCGGCAAGTCGGCGGTGTCAGCAGCGGGTATCGCGGCTTCTTGCAAAGGTTCGTCCCGTTGCGCGGCCTTCATATCCGTCGGAAGATCCGGACGGTGTTCGGGGGCCGTCAAAGGCGAGGCACCCTCATCTGGCTCAGAGGGCCGTTCGGCTTGCGCCGACGTTTGTGCAACCATATTCGGTTCCGGCGACGGAGCTTTCTGGGCGACAGGTTGGGAAGCAGCCATCTCCGTTGGAATGTCCACAGGAGCTGACGGCGCTTGCGCCTCCGGGTTTGGCGGCTCAGTCACCGGGGGTGGAAGGTCCGCACTGGTTTCAGCAGGGGATGCACCATGGGAAGGCGTCTCGCGCACACCGAAGGGCACGACGGTGCCTTCGGCTTCGGCCATCTCGTGAAACGGAGCAGGCTCGATTTCGGGTTCCATTGTATGGTCAATGGCTTGCGACAGTTTCGAAACCTTGCGCACACCCTGTTCGCGCAGTATTTTCTGCACACCCTTGATGGTCATGCCATCGTCGTGCAGCAGTTTCTTGATGCCGCCGATCAGTTCCATATCGGCGGGACGATAATATCTGCGCCCGCCGGCACGTTTGACCGGTTTCACTTGGGTGAATTTACTCTCCCAGAACCGCAGCACATGCGCGGGTGTTTCCAGCCACTCGGCGACTTCGCTGATCGTGCGGAACGCGTCGGGCGATTTGCTCATCGCTCAGGCCTCAGCTTTTATTGCCTGCGGCGACGCGATCTTTCATCAGATGCGAAGGCCGAAAGGTCAGCACGCGGCGCGGCTGGATCGGCACTTCTTCGCCGGTTTTCGGATTGCGGCCGATGCGGGCCGCCTTGCCGCGCACGCTGAATGTGCCGAAAGACGAGATCTTCACCTGCTCGCCCTCGACAAGCGAATCAGAAATATGCCCCAGAACGCTTTCAACAAGTTCAGCAGATTCATTGCGTGACAAGCCGACTTCGCGGAAAACCGCTTCGCTCAGATCCATCCGCGTTAATGTTTTTTCGCTCATCACATCCCTCCGGTTTCCGCAGAGAATGCGGCAGAGCATTTTCCGAGTCAATATCAATGGGTTGCAGAGGTGCGTTTATGCGCCTACCAGCGCAGCACAACCGACCCCCATGCAAGGCCTCCGCCGATCGCCTCGGTGACCAGAAGATCGCCGGTCTTGATCTGTCCGCGCGCCTTGCCGACCGACAATGCCAGCGGGATCGACGCGGCCGACGTATTGCCATGGTCCTGCACGGTGACGACCACGTTATCCATCGACAGGCCCATCTTGCGGGCGGTGCCCTGAATGATACGGATATTCGCCTGATGCGGTACGATCCAGTCAATATCGCTGCCGCTCAATCCGATCTTCCCAAGCGCGGTGGCGGCGGTGGCGGCGAGCTTTTCAATCGCGTGGCGAAAGACTTCTTTGCCTTCCATGCGCAGATAGCCGGTCGTATTCGTCGAAACGCCACCATCGACATACAGAATATCGCGGTAATTCCCGTCAGAGTTCAGATCGACCGACAGGATGCCCCGGTCGGCATTGTCGCCGGTGCCGTCCTGCGCCTCGAGAATCATCGCGCCTGCACCGTCGCCGAACAGCACACAGGTTGAGCGGTCGGTCCAATCCATGATCCGGCTGAACGTCTCGGCACCGATCACCATGACACGCTTGACCTGACCGGACACGATCAGCGCGTTGGCATTGGCCATCGCAAAGACGAAGCCCGCACAGACCGCCTGGACGTCAAAGGCAAACCCCTGTCGCATGCCAAGCTGGGCCTGCACCATCGTCGCGGCAGAAGGGAAGGTGAGGTCAGCGGTGGATGTCGCAACGATCAGCGCATCAAGATCGTCCGGCGTCAGCCCGGCATCATCCAGGGCGGCTTGCGCGGCCTGGGTTGCGAGGTTCGAGGTCGTCTGGCCTTCGGCGGCGAAATGTCGCCGCTCTATCCCCGACCGCGCGCGAATCCATTCGTCAGAAGTGTCGAGCGACTTCTCGAATTCCGAATTGGGCACTACCCGTTCGGGCAGGTAGTGGCCGATCCCGGCCACTACGGCGCGCTTTGTCATGGTGTCTTTCCGTTTTCTTCGTCGTCAGGTGGCGCATGGTGGGCTTGCGGAGCGGTAGATGCAACCCGTGCGGCGAGTTTGTGAGAAAAACCGGAAAGTGCGAGTTGTTCTGCCAGCCGCACAGCGGCCGCGACACCGGTGGCATCGGCGGCCCCGTGTGATTTCACAACCGTGCCGTTGAGGCCCAGAAAGACGCCGCCATTCACCCGTCGCGGGTCAATACGCTTGCGCAGCCGCTTCAGCGAACTGAGCGCGAGGATCGAGGCCAGCCGTGAAAGAAGGGAGTAAGCAAAGGCTTCTTTCAGCAGGTCACCGATCAGGCTGGCGGTGCCTTCCCCGGTTTTCAGGGCAACATTGCCGGTAAATCCATCCGTGACGATCACGTCAGCGACATCGCCGGGAAGATCGCCGCCCTCGACGAATCCGACGAAGTTGAAACTCGCCTCTTCGGCCTGTGCGCCGATCAGGTCATGGGCTTCTTTCAGCTCTGCACGGCCCTTGTGTTCCTCGGTCCCGACATTCAGCAGCCCGACTCGGGGATGCGCTATGCCCATGCCGTTGCGGGCGTAGGAGGTGCCCATAAGTGCGTATTGCAGAAGGTCATGTGCGTCGGCGCGAATATCGGCGCCCACATCCAGCATCACGTTGAATCCGGACGCGCTGCGCGAGGGCCAGAGCACGGCAATGGCGGGGCGGTTGACGCCGGGCAGCTTGCGCAGGCGCACCATCGACAGCGCCATCAGCGCGCCGGTATTGCCGCAACTGACGCAAACCGTCGCTTCGCCCGCGCGCACCGAATCAATGGCAGACCACATCGAGGTGTTCTTGCCGTTGCGCATAACCTGGGCGGGCTTGTCTTCCATGGTGACAACGCCGGTCGCGTCGCGAATCTCACAGCGTCCCGCCAGATCCTTGCGCTTGGCGACCAGTCGCTCAAGCTCTTCGGCGGGGCCGTGCAGAAGAAACCGCAGGTTCGGACTTTTGTCTGCGGCCAGAGAAATACCGGCGACAACTGCCACCGGTCCCCGGTCGCCACCCATGGCGTCGATCGAAACAACGGTCGGCCCGGATCCGTTTCCGGTTGTGTCGTGCAAACCGGTCATGAAGGGCCGCGGGTCCTGACGTTAAGCTGCGTCGTCTTCCAGGTCGATCTCGTCCGCCTGCGCGATCACTTCGCGCTCGGCGTAGTGGCCACATGCGGGGCAGACGTGGTGCGGACGCTTGAGTTCGCCGCAATTGTCGCATTCGTTCGGGTTGGCTGCAACCAGCGAGTCATGCGCGCGACGGTTGTTGCGGCGCGATTTGGATACTTTGTTCTGTTGGACGGCCATGTCTCAACCTCGGTCTATATTCGGGGGCATGGCGGTCATGCCCGGTGTCATTCAACTGTGCCGCGCCTCTTAGTGTGGAAGCGGGGTCTGGCACAAGCCCTGAAATCGGGTGAAGGCGCGAAAATACAGTGAAATCATCTGCGCGCAAGGGATTCGTGCCATTGCGGTGACTATTCTTTGTCCTTGAGCTTGTCGCGCAGGCCGGCAAGGCCGGCAAGGCCGGCAAAGGGTTTGACGTCCTCATCCGACATCGGTGTGACGCCGGGCTCGGCAAAGACCGCGCGTTCCAGTTCGGCATCGGCGGCGCGGGGATAGGGCGGCAGGGCCAGAGACAGGGCCTCGGCCATCACCGCGCCTGCATCTATGACATCGCGCAATGGTTCGATCGTGTCATCCTCGGGCATTTCAAGCTCGGACCCTGATTCTGGCTGATCGTCGGCTGAAACGGGTTCGTATTTTCGCAACACCGGCTCGTCGATACGGGTGACGACCGGTGCAAGCGTCACAATGCATGATTGCACGACCGTCGCGCCCAGCTTGCCTTCCAGCCGCCAGCCGCGTCGTCCGATGGGCGCGAGGCTGCCCGCAAAGGTCAGCTTGCGGATCGCTTCGATGCCCAGTGCCTGCGCCAATTCGGCGCGGGCCGCAGCGTCGGGGGTCAATGAAAATGGTGTCGGGTGCCGGGTTGAGAGTGCTGCCGCACGAAAAATCCCTGCGTCTTCCGGATGATCTGCCATGAAAGCGTGCGCTTCCTTTCTTGAACGGGGTGCATTCCTTCTGTAATCGGGATAGAAGGGCAGACGGGCCAAGGCAAGAGGGCAGAATGCAAGGCAGGATTATCGGGCTGAAAGCGGCAATTGGCGGCGCAGCACTTCTGTTTCTCGGGGCTTGCGTGGCGCAGCATCGCAGCCATGGTTATGTGCCGCCGGAGGACGTGTTGTCAGAAATCGTGGTTGGGGTGGATACCCGGGCCACGGTCGAGGATGTGGCCGGCGTGCCGTCAACGACCGGCGTGCAGAATGACAGCGGCTTTTATTACGTTGAAAGCGAAGTGCGGCGTTTTGCCTACAGGAAGCCCGAGGTGATCGACCGCACCGTTCTGGCGATTTCCTTCGACCAGGCGGGCGTGGTCACGAATATTGAACGCTACGGGCTGGAAGACGGCCGTGTCGTGCCGCTTACGCGCCGCATTACCCGAACCACCGATGGCGATATCAGCTTCATTCGCAAACTCTTCGGGAATGTCGGACGTCTGTCGGCTGCGGATTTGCTCGGCGACGGCTGAGGGCCTGCGCCGCCGTCTCGCCGTATGATCGGCATGTGCCTTTCGCGTGCGGAGGGAGTGTGAGTGATAGGTTGATGAAGATGATCCGCTGCGGGCGCTACCAGGTGAGGATTGCCGAAACCCCGCAAGATATTCGGGCGGCACAGTCGCTGCGGCAACTGGCGTTTCGTGGTCGTGCGGCAACAGACGCTTGGGATGAAGACATCTTTGACTCGGTATTTTCGCATATGCTGGTCGAGGTGCAGGTGACCGGGCAGGTGGTTTGCTGTTACCGATTCTTGGTGCTGCAATCCGGGGCGGAAATCCAACAGGGCTATGTGGCCCAGTTTTACGATCTGTCCGCGCTGTCGCGTCTTGACGGTCGGATGGTCGAGATGGGCCGGTTTTGCAGCCGTCCCGGCCTGTATGATCCGGACATCTTGCGCTTGGCATGGGCCGCGATAACGCGTCTGGTTGACCAGCACGATGTCACGATGTTGTTCGGATGTGCGTCCTTACCGGGGACAGAGGCGACGCTTCATCGTGACAGTCTGGCCGTTCTGGCAGCGCGGTATGTGGCACCAGACCGCTGGCGTCCGGGGCGCAAGGCGGCAGAGGTCGTCAGGTCGTGGCCTGACGACGGGGGGGGATTCGACGAACAGTCGGGGTTGCAGCGAATGCCGTCCTTGCTGCGAAGCTATCTGCAAATGGGCGGAAAGGTCAGCGATCATGCCGTGGTCGACCGCGACATGAACACGCTGCATGTGTTTACGGGTGTCGAGATCAGCGCCATTCCGGCCGCACGAAAACGGTTATTGCGGGCGATGGTGGGCTAAACTGATTTGTCCGTGGCGCGTGCCGCTTGCAAATCCGGCCGGGCGGCTGATTTGCTGGTTTACCGACACGCGAACAGCCACACGGCCTTGACCTTTCGACCTCGCGGGCCTAGCGGAGCGGCATGGCACAAGCTCCTCTTTTACAACTCTCCGATATCGCGCTGACCTTTGGCGGCGACCCGGTTTTCGACGATCTTTCGCTGGTGGTTCATCCGGGGGACCGAGTGGCACTGGTCGGGCGCAACGGATCTGGCAAATCCACCTTGATGAAGGTCATGGCCGGGCTGGTCGAGGTTGACACAGGGACCCGTGTTGTCAGCCCCGGCGTCAGCGTTGGATATATGGAGCAGGAACCGGACCTGACGGGGTTCGAAACGCTCGGCGATTTTGCCGCATATGGGCTGGAGCCGGGCGAAATGTATATGGTGGAACGCGCGGGTGAGGGGCTGAAATTCGACCCCGACCGCCTGATCCGGTCTGCCTCTGGCGGTGAACGGCGGCGGGCTGCACTGGCGCGCTTGATGGCTGGCAGGCCGGAACTGATGCTGCTGGATGAGCCGACCAACCATCTGGATATCGAGGCGATCGGCTGGCTGGAGACGGAACTGAAAACCACCCGTGCTGCCTTTGTCCTGATCTCGCATGATCGGCGCTTTCTGACCGAACTGACCCGTGCGACCTTGTGGATCGACCGGGGGCAGGTGCGGCGGCAGGAAACCGGCTTTGGCGGATTCGAGGCGTGGCGCGACAAGATCTGGGAGGAAGAAGACCAGAGCCGCCACAAGCTGAACCGCAAGATCAAGGCCGAGGCGCGTTGGGCCGTCGAAGGCATCAGCGCCCGGCGCAAGCGCAATATGGGTCGGGTTCGTGCGCTTCAGGATCTGCGGGCAGAGCGCGCGGGCATGATCCGGCGGCAGGGCACGGCAGCGATGGATCTGGCGGCTGGCCCGAAATCCGGCAAGAAGGTGATCGAGGCCGAGGGAATCGCCAAGGCGTTCGGCGACGTGCCGATCTTGCGGAGCTTTGATCTGAAGGTGCAGCGCGGCGATCGTGTGGCCTTTGTCGGACCCAACGGGGTGGGCAAGACCACCTTGATCCGCATGCTGACCGGAGAGATCGAGCCGGATGCAGGCAAGGTGTCGCTGGGCACCAATCTCGCCATGGCAGTGTTTGACCAAAGCCGTGCGCAGCTTGATCCGAACATGACGCTGTGGGACAGCTTGACCGGCGACCCCGACATGCGCGTCAGCGGCAAGGCCGATCAGATCATGGTCCGCGGACAGCCGAAACATGTGGTGGGCTATCTCAAGGAATTCCTGTTCGACGATGCGCAGGCGCGCGCACCCGTCCGGTCGCTGTCGGGGGGCGAAAAGGCGCGGCTGTTGCTGGCCAAGATAATGGCGCGCGAATCGAACCTGCTGGTGCTGGACGAACCGACCAACGATCTGGATGTCGAGACGCTGGATCTGTTGCAGGACATCCTTGGCGATTATCCGGGCACCGTGCTTCTGGTCAGCCACGACCGCGATTTCATCGACCGGGTCGCCACGAGCACCGTGGCGATGGAAGGTAACGGGCGCGCCACCATCTACGCCGGCGGGTGGAGCGATTATCAATCCCAGAAAGCAGGCTCTGATGGCGGGGCCGTTTCGGGGGGTGCGAAGCAGAAGAACAAGCCGAGCAAGCCTGCCGCCAGTGCTTCAAGACCCGCGCCCAACCAGTTGAGTTTTACCGAAAAGCACCGGCTGGACGCGTTGCCAAAACTGCTGGAGCGTCTGGAAGCCGAGATCGGCAAGCTGGAGGAATACCTCTCTGCGCCAGATATGTTCACCGCTGAGCCGCTGAAATTCAAGAAGGCGACCGAAGCCTTGGCAGAACGTCAGCAGGCGCTTGCCGCGGCAGAGGAAGAATGGCTGGAGCTGGCCGAGAAGGCGGAAAGCTGAAAATAACTACAGATCAGTGGCTTGCGCGGCAAGTTTGACGTGTTCGTCCAGCTATGGGATGCGTTGGCTTAAATTCAACCGACGCGCAACGAGGCTGAGTTCCAGCACTGTCAGCAGGATGCGGATCAGATGGTGTATGCTGACCAGCGCCGGATTGGCCGAAAGGCTGAGGGCCACCAGCGACATCTCTGTCACACCGCCCGGCGCAAAGCTCAGTAGCATATGCTCGAACGGAATGCCGGTGGCGGCATGTAGTGCCCATGCAAACCCCGCGCCGATCACCATCATATAGGACACCGATAACAGGCTTAGCCCCACTGATCGTGTCAGCATCCGCCCGGTCACGCCGACAAACCGCATGCCAAGCCCGACCCCGACCACCACCTGCGCCACGCCGATGACCCATCCCGGCAGATGCAGTGGCATCAACCCCGTCACGTTAAGCGCGCCGGTCAGAACCAGCGGCCCGATCAGCTGGGCGGCTGGCAGCCGTATGCGGCGCCCGACGGCCTGGCCCAGAAATACCAAAAGCCCCATCAGCACCAACCCGGCCCAAAGTGGCAGATCCCCGGCCGTATGGCCCATCGGTGCCATCCCGGCGGCGCTGCCAACCGGGGCGCCTCGCCAGATCGAAAATCCCAGAGGCAGAAGACCCACCACCAGAATGATCCGCAGGAACTGTTGAATCGACAACACCCGGATATCGGCACCAGAGGCATCGCCAAGCGCAATGCTTTCCATCAGCCCGCCGGGCGACCCGCTGAAGAAGGCGGTCGATTTTTCCATGCCGCCGATATGTCGGAAAATCAGATAGTTGCCTCCATGCGCCAGGATCACGAACAGCGTCAGCGCGACCACGCTGAGCGGTAGAAACCCCAGATGCGCGATCATCTCTGGTGACACCTGGGTGCCGATCATCACGCCGATCACGCCTGTGAAGGTCTCTCGCAGCCTGCGCGGAAAGACATAATCGCCGAGCAGCCGATCAGGTGTCGTGGCCACGATCACGGCAATTGCCGCGAGACTGCCCAGCATCCACGGCATCGGCAGATGTAGGCTCGCAGCCAGAACGCCCCCGGCAGCGCCGGCCAAAAGCATGATCCAGGTGATGAGTAGGAATCGCGGTCTCATATTCCGCGCCGGTTCTTGAACATGCTCTCCGAATATCGCCATGGCCGGTGGCTTGCAATCGGGGCTTGGCGGGTTGCGGCCTTGGCAAGCGCGGGCAGGGCGCTAATCTGCGGTTACATGCAAACGCCCTTGTTCATCGGTTCCAATATCTATCGCGGGTCCAGCTACGGGCGGATGCACCCGCTGTCCATTCCGCGCGTGCCGACCGTGATGGACCTCGCCCGCGCCATGGGGTGGCTGCCGCACGCGCAATACAGGGTCTCGCCGCGCGCGCGTCCCGCCGGACTGACCACATTTCACACTCCGGCCTATATCGCTGCCCTTCAGGCGGCAGAGACCGCACAGGCCGTGGATACACAAACACAGGCGCGTCACGGGCTGGGAACTTTGTCGAACCCGGTCTTCCCCGAGATGTTTCGCAGGCCGGCCACCGCTGCGGGCGGGGCGCTCCTTGCGGCCGAGCTGCTGGTCCACGGCGGCACGGTTTATAATCCCGGTGGCGGCACGCATCACGGAATGGCGGATCGGGCAGGCGGTTTTTGCTATCTCAACGATCCGGTTCTGGCCATTCAACGCCTGCTTGCCCTGGGCTGCGGGCCTGTCGTCTATATCGACATCGACGCGCATCATTGCGATGGCGTCGCCAGTGCCTTTGACGGTGCCGAGGATGTGCGGATGATCTCTGTCCATGAAGAAGCGCGCTGGCCCTTCACCGGCGCGCTGGGGGATGTGGCAGGAGGGGCTGCGCTGAACCTGCCGGTGCCGCGCGGATTCAACGACGATGAGTTCGCGCTGGTGCTGCACGAGGTGATCTTGCCTGCCGCTGCGGCGTTCCGGCCCGGCGCGGTTGTGCTGCAATGCGGTGCTGACGCGGTGGCCGAAGATCCGTTATCGCGGCTGTCGCTGTCCAACAACGCGCATTGGCAGGCCGTCAAAAGGCTGCGTAATCTCGCACCACGGCTGCTTGTCCTGGGGGGCGGGGGATATAATCCGTGGTCGGTCGGGCGCCTTTGGACGGGGGTTTGGGCGACCCTGAACGGGCACGCAATCCCGGACCATCTGCCGCCCGAGGCAGAGACTGTGCTGCGCGGCCTGACCTGGAGCCGCGCCGCCGGTCGCAACCCGCCCGAGCATTGGTTCACCACCCTGCGCGATGCGCCGCGCAATGGCCTGATCCGCGAAGAGGTTCGCATGCGTGCAAAAGCTCTGACAGCGCGGCTGCTTGTGCAGGTTTGACATGCGGATTAACGCGCTGACGGGGGTAACATACGCAGGATGTACGCAAGGCGCGTTGAAGCGGGTGAGGCAAAATCAACCCTCGCCCGGAGCTTGGAAAACATGTGTGCCAGGCAGGATTACTGCTTTGCTTGTCGTGGGTTAGGTTGGTTTAACGATCAATTTCGCCGGCAATATGAAGGCAGGTCCGGTGTGCCTGCAATTTGATGGTGGAGCGGGTGATGAGATTCGAACTCACGACATTCTGCTTGGGAAGCAGACGCTCTACCCCTGAGCTACACCCGCGACACAGTTCTGATACTGTCTCGTGGGGGACTTCGCAAGGCATCAAGTGAGTGCCGCTAGTTGTTTTCGTCGTCTTCGGTTTCGACCGACGACGCACCGCCCAGAGCGTTGTAGCGGCGTTCGGCCAACCATTGCAGACGTTTCGCCTGCGTGACAAGGACGCGACGAAGCCCGCCTTGGACCTTGCGCTCTGATATGACTTGCGCAAGGCGCGAGATGATCAAGGCGCGCCGAGCAATGCGAAAGTCGGGGTGTGACCTGATCTTGTGAACGTCGTCCGAGACGAGCCGAAAGCGGAGCGAAGGTGGCTTCGTGATCACCATTGTCGGCGCTGGTGGATCCTTTTCATTTAGAACCGCCTTGAACGTGCTGCCTGCTATCGCCTCCTGATACACAAGATCTTCCAGCGCGTCTAAATGCGCTTTCGCGTCGGGGTCGGTTGCGCCGGTTTTCTGAAACTGGGGAAGCGGCCAAACTTCGACCTCGTAAACCTCGAACGGATCAAGGACCGACATTGCAACGGCGTCTGTCCGCTGATTTGTCAGGTGCCGCCTAATTCGGGTGCTCACCTTTTCCTTTGTCTGTCCGACGTAGATAGGTTCGCCATCATAATCGAAGAACGCATAGACGCCCCACTTGAAACTGCCGATTGCGCGCGGCTTTCCCGTGATCGGATCATCGAATTCCTGAATTAGAAACTTGGTCAAATTTGACCGAAGATCCTCGGTCTCAAAAGGCGGATAATTGGTGTCGTCGGGATTTCGGTCAGCCATGACCGACACTTACCGGATTTCAGGCAACCAAGGCGAGTCGATTCCGCTTCAGGATCGGTTCAAAGATTGCCTCGGCCAGATGCCGAACCACCGGAGCGGCAACACCGTCCCCTGCGAGCTTGTAGGCGTCGTTGTAGCGCTCTGGCAGGACGTAAGTGTCAGGCAGGCCCATAAGAGAAGCCGCTTCGCGTGTCGAGAGCAGGCGCGAGCGCACCTTTTTTCCCTCTACCAGCATGATTGTCTGACGGCTCGATCCTCCGGCGGGCGTGCGTAGGCATCCAGCAATCTGGTCAAAGCGCACCTCCGCGCGCTGCCGCTTCACACCGTTGGCATCGGCGCGCGTGCGCCTGTATATCGTTCCAACCACGCGCCCTTTACACTGTTTGGCTGCGTCAACCTTCTTGCGGTTGTGATCGGTCATCATGTCGAGCAGATACTTCGTTTCTGCTTTGGTGTGCCATTTCACACCTGTTGGCTTATCTTCGATCAGCGAAGCCAGGTTCGTATTCCGTGCCGGGGGCGTCGGAAGACTCCACCAGCGCCAACGCGACGCGGCTGTTCGTGAAAGCAGGTTGCACCCCTCGACCAACGCGGCCGGATGCCACAGCGCACAAGGCCCATCTGCTGTCTGCCCCTCCGGGATCGTCAGGTCGCCGCGAATGCCCACCATGAAAAACCGTGGGCGCGACTGGGGCAGGAAGTGAACCGCATCGACAACGACCGCCCCGAATCTATACCCGAGGCCTGAGAAAGCAGCACAAAGCGTTGCGAAATCGCGACCACCGTTGCTGGTGATCGCCCCATAGACATTTTCGAGCGCGATGATCTTGGGGCCGCGACCGCCGGCGTGAAGCGAGCGCATCAGTTTCCAGAACGGTTTGAACATACCGCTACGCTTGCCCGCAAGGCCCGCGCCATTGCCCGCGAGTGAAAGATCCTGGCAAGGGAAGGACGCCCACACAAGGTCTGGCGATCCGGGCAGTTCATCCACCGTGACCTGAGAGACATCCTTAAGCAGCAATTCTTTCCCGCCATCGTGGTTAGCGCGATAGCTTGCTGCCTTCTTCGGGTCTATGTCGTTTGCAAACAGACATCGCCAATCCGACCCGAGGCCGAACCCGGCCATGCCGCCACCTGCAAAGAAATCGTAGTATGTGTGCGGCATGATCCCTCCTTCGCTAAATGTGATTAGCCCAAGCCAATATCGCTTGTCCAAGGTTAACCTTCGGTGCCTGCGGAAGGTGGCCTGAAAAGTTCTGCGGAGCAAGAACAAAAGTGGAACCTTTAGGGCATTTCTGGGCGAATTCCGCTGAAGGTGTGAATGCCGCCTGGCTCTTTGACGTGAAGCCGGTGCAGGCGATCTCGGATGTGGGTGGATCCATAGCAGATGCACGTTCGCCAGACACGGCATGACGTCGCGAAGTGAAGCCCCGTCGCCGGACTTGTACAACAACGTTCACGCAGCAGCTTCGCCACAGCGCCCGTTATCCCTTGGCGCTGAAATCCGCGACGTTCCGATCAGTTGCTGCGCCGGCGTCTGCGTCGTCCGCCTTTATCCTCGCCGCCGGAATTGAAATTAACGGCGGGCAGGGGCGCGATTGCGGACAGGTTCGGGAACGGATCGGTCGCATGGGGGATGGCGTTGGCATTGACGAAATGTTCCTGGAATTTCGGCTCGATCGCGGTTTCCACCTTGACGACGTTGCGCACTGTGGTCTCGATCTCGGCGCGCGCCGCGACATTGCACAACGCGATCCGCGCGCCGGTGCCGGCGGCATTTCCGGCGCTGGTCACCTGGTCAAGCGGCACGTCCGGGATCATCCCCAGCACCATCGCATGCAGGGGCGAGATATGCGCGCCGAAGGCACCCGTCAGCACCACACGGTCAACCTGATCCACGCCCATCTCGTCCATCAGCAGGCGAGAGCCTGCATAAAGCGCCGATTTCGCAAGTTGAATGGCGCGGATGTCCCCTTGGGTCACGGTGATCAGCGGGCCGCCCTCGGCGCTGGCGTCATGGATGACATAGGAATGCGTCCGGCCTTCGGGGATGTTGCGCGCTGTGCCGGTCTGCGCCGCCGACCCGATCAACCCGGAAGGGTCCAGCAGACCCGCCATGCGCATTTCTGCCACAGCCTCGATGATGCCGGATCCGCAGATACCGGTGATGCCGGTCGCTGCCGTCGCGGCAGCAAAGCCGTCCTCATCGGACCAAAGCTCGCATCCGATGACGCGAAACCGCGGCTCGCGGGTTTGCGGGTCAATCCGGATCGCCTCGATCGCGCCGGGGGCGGCGCGCTGGCCGGAACTGATCTGTGCACCCTCAAAGGCGGGACCGGTGGGGGAGGAACAGGCCAGCACACGGGTCGAGTTGCCCAGAAAGATCTCGGCATTGGTGCCGACATCCACGATCAGCGACAGATCCTCGCGTTTGCCCGGCTCTTCGGACAGCGCCACGGCGGCGGCATCCGCACCGACATGGCCCGCGATACAGGGCAGGATATAGACCTGCGCGCTGGTGTTGAGCGCCGTCAGATCCAGATCGCGGGCGGGGAAGGACAGGCTGTCGGAGGTTGCCAGCGCAAAAGGCGCCTGACCCAGTTCGAGCGGGTCGATGCCAAGCAGAAGGTGATGCATGACCGGATTGCAGACAAAGACCGCCTCGACGATCAGGCGTTCGGCCACGCCGGTCTCTGCCGCCAGTTCGCGGATCAATGTATCAAGCGCCTCGCGCACGGCTTGCGTCATCTCGACATCGCCGCCGGGGTTCATCATCACATAGCTGACCCGGCTCATCAGATCCTCGCCGAACCGGATCTGCGGGTTCATGATGCCCGACGATGCCTTGACCTCGCCCGTCGCAAGATCGGTCAGATGCGCGGCGATGGTGGTGGATCCAAGATCAATCGCCAGCCCGTAAAGCCCGTCCTCATGCAGGCCCGGCCAGACATCGATCAGGTGATGCGCGCCCGGCAGATGCGATTTGTGCAGGGCAACGGTGATCTTCCAGTTGCCCTTGCGCAGAACCGGTTGCAGGCGGGCAAGCGTGGCCAGATCCGTCTTGATTTCCGGAATGTCCCACTGCGCCTTCAAGGCGCGTTCCAGACGCTCGAAGTCGCCTGTGGGTTCGTGCATGTCGGGCTCCTCCACCTCGACATAGTAAAGCCGCGTGGCGGGGTCCATCTCGATCACGCGGGCCGAGGCTGCCTTGCGCACCACCTGCCGGTGGACCTGGCTTTCGGCAGGCACGTCGATCACCACGTCGCGCTGGATGGTCGCCTGACAGCCCAGGCGGCGGCCGGATTTCAGCCCGCGCTTGCTGTCATAGCGTTCCTCGACCGCGTTCCACGGCGACAGCGCATCGGGGGCCACCGTCACGCCATGCTTGGAGAATTCGCCATAAGACGGCGTGACCTGACATTTCGAGCAGATGCCGCGACCGCCGCAGACGGAATCGAGATCAACGCCCAGCTTGCGCGCCGCAGTCAGGACGGGTGTGCCAACGGCAAACCGTCCGCGTTTGCCGGAGGGGGTGAAAATCACGAGGGGATCGGTGCTCATCTGCGCCTGCCTGTCTGCTGTTCTGCCGCAACTGGGTGTGCGGCGACCATAGCCATTGCGGCGAAAGGTGAAAGGCCGGAAACGCCGGAACATCAGGCGACACCGGCATTCGCGTCAATCTGTCTGCCTGACACATCCGCATACCGGCCGCGCAAATGCACGGCCCGCGCGTTTGTGGAAAAGGATCTGCGCTGCGTCCACGCAGGCTTGCGCCGCATGGATCTGGTCTCGTCGAGCGTCGCGCAATCTTCGGTTTGCACGGCACAAGAGGCTGCGCCAGGGCTGGCCAGGCCGATGTCGATTGCGTTGCAATGCGGTGCCCTTGGGGTTCTTGCCGGGGCCCAGATGCCGGTGTCATCTAGGTGCGTCATCATGGCGGCCGTGTCGGTCCCGGCCAGAGCAACGGCAATTGGCAGGTGCCGGATGGGGCGTGGTTGCACGTTTCACCCTTTCCTTTTCGGCCACCTCGTGAGATAGGGACGCGTCAAACGACGCTCCCACCGAAAGGTTACTGCCATGGAGATTCGCGAGGCGCTTACCTTCGACGATGTTCTGCTTGTTCCCGCAGCTTCCAGCGTGCTGCCCAGCACCGCCGACACCCGCACACAGGTGACCAAGGCGATTGCGCTGAACATTCCGCTGCTCAGCTCTGCCATGGACACGGTCACTGAAAGTCGGATGGCGATAACGATGGCACAGGCCGGCGGGATGGGGGTGATCCACCGCAATCTTGATATCGAACAGCAGGCCCGTGAAGTGCGCCGGGTCAAGCGGTTCGAATCCGGCATCGTCTACAGCCCGGTAACGTTGACGCCGGATCAGACGCTGGCGGATGCCAAGGCGCTGATCGAACGCTATAACTTCACCGGCTTTCCCGTGGTGGACGAAAAGGGCCGGGTGGTCGGCATCGTCACCAACCGCGACATGCGCTTTGCCGAACATGATGACACGCCCGTGCGGGTGATGATGACCTCGGACAATCTGGCGATCCTTCAGGAACCCGCGGATCGGGACGAGGCCAAGAACCTGATGAAGGGCCGGCGGATCGAAAAGCTGCTGGTCACCGACAAAAGCGGCAAGCTGACGGGCCTTCTGACGCTGAAAGATACAGAGAAGGCCGTGCTGAACCCGACCGCCTGCAAGGACGATCTGGGGCGGCTGCGCGTTGCTGCGGCCTCGACCGTGGGCGATGCCGGGTTTGAACGCAGTCAGGCGCTGGTCGATGCCGGTGCCGACATGATCGTGATCGACACGGCGCATGGCCATTCCGAGGGCGTGGCGATCGCCGTCGAGCGTGCCAAGGCGCTGTCCAACGAGGTTCAGGTCGTCGCCGGCAATGTCGCCACGGCAGAGGCGACACGCGCGCTGATCGGCGCGGGGGCGGATGCGGTCAAGGTGGGCATCGGGCCGGGATCCATCTGTACCACGCGCATGGTTGCAGGCGTCGGCGTACCGCAGCTGACCGCGATCATGGATTGCGCCCGAGGGGCGGGGGATATTCCGGTGATCGCCGATGGCGGGATCAAGTTTTCGGGTGATTTTGCCAAGGCGATTGCCGCAGGCGCGTCCTGCGCGATGGTCGGCAGCATGATTGCGGGTACGGATGAAAGCCCCGGCGAAGTCATCCTTTATCAGGGCCGCACCTTCAAAAGCTATCGCGGCATGGGGTCATTGGGCGCGATGGCAAGCGGTTCTGCCGACCGGTATTTTCAGAAAGACGCCGCCAGCGACAAGCTGGTGCCGGAAGGCATCGAGGGTCAGGTTCCCTACAAGGGCACGGCGACGGCGGTGATCCATCAACTGGTCGGGGGCTTGCGCGCGGCGATGGGCTATACAGGTTGCGCCACGGTCGATGAAATGCGCCGGAACTGTCAGTTCGTAAAGATCACCGGGGCAGGGCTTCACGAAAGCCATGTGCATGACGTGCAGATCACCCGGGAGTCGCCGAACTACCGGATTGGCTAATCGGGGCGCGACGTCTGCGTCTGGCAGCGTCAATCTGCGGCTGGCGATGATCCGCGCGGCTCACTGGCTCCGGTTCCGCGGCGTGTCGCGCTCTGTAAAGGGTATGTTCGTAGAACAGTGGCGGTCATCACGGCATATTGGCTTTATGACGCAGCCCTTCACGTCTTCTGACAGTATGGCTCGCGCAGAGGTCTCTGGCTTCGATCAATTTCGGCATTGAAGACGATCTATCAGGAAGCGATTTTGAAATGACGCATGAGGTTCTGACGTGACGCCTGCTGCCCGCTACCAAGCTGCCATCGAGGTTCTGGACCGTGTCACCACGGGGGTCGCTGCCGAGCAAGCACTGACCAACTGGGCACGCGGCGCACGTTTCGCCGGGTCCAAAGACCGCGCGGCGGTCCGCGACCACGTCTACACCGTGATCCGGCGCAAACGAAGCTGCGCGGCGCTCGGCGGAGGCGAAGCCGGTCGCGCGCTGATCCTTGGTTTGCTGCGCGATGAAGGTGCGGACCCGGCTGACGTATTTACGGGCGAAGGCTACGGGCCAGAGCCGCTGACTGGTGCTGAACTGTCCGCGGGGCGCGCGCCAGACAGCGCCGAAGCCCTGGACATGCCGGACTGGCTGCTTCCACGGCTCAAGGCGTCACTGCCCGAGGTGGAGCCGACCGCGCTGGCTCTTCGGGAACGGGCCCCTGTTTTCTTGCGCGTCAACAGGTTGCGCGGAACAGTTGAGGTGGCACTAGAGTCTCTTTTGGCCGAGGGGATCGCCACGCAACCGCATGGTTTGTCTCCCTCTGCGCTGGACGTCACAGAGGGCGCGCGCCGGGTGCATCTGTCTCAGGCCTATGCCGAGGGTCTGGTAGAGCTTCAGGACGCCGCCAGCCAGGCCGTCGTCGATCAATTGCCGTTGCGCGCGGGAATGCGCGTGCTGGATTATTGCGCTGGCGGCGGTGGCAAAGCGCTCGCGATGGCGGCACACCTGTGCGGCCCGGTCGAAGCCCATGACGCAGATCCGCGCCGCATGTCTGATCTGCCGAAACGCGCAGCGCGGGCGGGGGCGCAGATCGCGCGGATTGACAAGCCCGACGGGCTCTACGATCTGATCCTCTGCGATGCGCCCTGTTCAGGCTCCGGTGCGTGGCGTCGTTCGCCTGAGGGCAAGTGGGCGTTGACCGAGGCCCGGTTGCAGGAATTGCAGGATATTCAGCTGGATATTCTTCGTGAGGCGTCGGCATATCTGACCACGGATGGGCATTTGGCCTATGTCACATGTTCGATCCTGTCCGATGAAAATGACATTGTGATTGACCGGTTTCTGGCGGATCGCCCGGACTGGCGCGTTGCAGACCGGCGACAGTTTCTGCCTGTCGATGGCGGTGACGGCTTTTTCCTGGCGCTGATGTCGGCGGATGCTTGACCGGGACGCACAACCTTGAGACGATATTTTCAGCTTTAACGAGCGGTTAACGAATCTCTCGTCGTAATGGCCGGGATGAGAAACACAGGGGGTCGCCTTGGCCTATACGGCATTGAATCCCGGACCGATGACGCGCGCTTCTGACCGCGTCTCGCAACGGCTTGGCTGGTTGTTGATGGCCGCCGGTTTGCTATTGGCCCTGTCCTTTCTGGTCAGTTCGTACCAATTACAGTTGGCGTTATCGGTTGGCGGGCTGACGGCGGCTTGTCTGGCGGCGCTGTCCAGATCTTTGACATATCTTCACAAACGTCGCCGCGACCGTGCATATGATGCCTTGGCCGAGGTTATCGCCCATGACAGCGCCTTTGCATTTTTCACGGATCCCGAGGGGGAAATCATCTTTCGCAACCAAGCGGCCGAGGCACGTTATGGAAAAAGCGAAGGCACGACGCTGGCCGGTGAGTTGCGGGATATCCTCGCCAATCCCGGCAATGTGCTTTACCGGCTGCAAACGCGCATCAACGCGGGTGGGACCGCACGCGAAGAGGTCGTGACCCGGCAGGGTAGCGTGCGCATTTCGGTGCACGCGCTTGGCCGCTCCGGCTTGCTGTGGCGTGTCGAGGAAGGCACCGCGACCGAAAAGCCGTCGTCCTGTGCCGCAATGAAACATGTGCCGATGCTGACACTTGGGCGCAATAACGTTGTCATTTCCCTGAACGCAGCCGCGCGTGAGATGGCTGGCCATAGGATTACATCGCTTGATCGCCTGATTCTTGATCCGCCGCTTGTGTCGGGAACCGTGCATCGTATTCAGACCGAAGATGGCGTTGTGCCGCGTTTGGCGACTTGCGTTCCGGCGGGTGTCGGCAAGTCAGAACTGTTCTTGCTGCCCGCACCCAGGCAAACCGCGACCGATGATGCCGCGGCTGCGTTTGATGCGCTGCCGGTGGGCCTTCTCAAACTTTCACCAAACGGCGCGGTGCTGCGGTCCAACAAAGAGGCGCGGGCGCTTTTTGGCGACACCTGCACCAATGGAAAACAACTGTCGGACTATATGGAAGGCCTGGGGCGACCGCTGACCGACTGGATACAGGAAATGGCTTCGGGACGTGGCACCAGCCATTCAGAGTTTCTCCGGTTGACGCGGGCGGACAAGGAAGTTTTCGTTCAGGTCACATTGAACCGGATTTCCGAGAACGGGCAGACCGCGTTGATTGCAGTCATCAATGACGCGACCGAATTGAAGACGCTTGAAGCGCAATTCGTGCAAAGCCAGAAAATGCAGGCAATTGGTCAGTTGGCGGGTGGGGTGGCGCATGACTTCAATAACCTTTTGACCGCGATTTCAGGGCATTGCGACCTGTTGTTGCTGCGGCACGATCAGGGGGATCCGGATTTCAGCGACCTGGTGCAGATCAATCAGAACGCCAACCGAGCCGCGGCGCTGGTGGGTCAGTTGCTGGCGTTTTCCCGCAAGCAGACCTTGCGACCGGAAGTTCTTGATCTGCGCGACACATTGTCTGACCTTACCCATCTTCTGAACCGCCTTGTCGGTGAGAAAGTCGGATTGGATTTGCGGCATGATCCGGTGCTGAAACCCGTGCGGGCGGACAAGCGTCAGCTGGAACAGGTGATGATGAATCTTGTCGTGAATGCACGCGACGCCATGCCCACGGGCGGTTGTATCGTGATCGAAACCGGCATGAAGGTGCTGAGTGAACCCATGCGCCGTGACCGCGCAGAGGTGGCGGCGGGTGAATATGTGTCGGTGAAAGTGTCCGACGACGGTATCGGCATTCCGCCGGACAAGCTGCAAAAGGTGTTCGAGCCGTTCTACACGACCAAACGCACGGGCGAGGGCACGGGGCTGGGCCTGTCCACGGTCTACGGGATCGTCAAGCAGACCGGTGGTTTCATCTTTGTCGACAGCGTGATCGGGTCCGGGACGTGTTTCACGCTTCTCCTGCCCGCCAGCGAGTTGGAACTGCCTCTTGAAGCATTGCCCAGACCGGCGATTGAGAAACCGGTAATCCGGCATGGCGAAGGTGTGGTGCTTCTGGTCGAGGACGAGGCACCGGTGCGTGCGTTCGCATCCCGCGCGCTGCGGCTTCGGGGATACACGGTGTTGGAGGCGGCCTCTGCCGAGGATGCGCTGAAGCTGTTGGAAGATACCAGCGTCGAGGTCGACGTTTTCGTGACGGATGTGGTGATGCCCGGCATGGATGGGCCTACCTGGGTGCGTGAAGCGTTAAAGACGCGGCCCGACGTGCGTGTCGTCTTTGTCTCCGGCTATGCCGAGGATGTCTTCCGCAATAGCGATGCGCGAATCCCGAAATCGATTTTTCTGCCGAAACCCTTCTCGCTGAGCGATCTGACGGAAACGGTCCACAAGCAATTGTCATATCCGGCACCGGACCGTTTGGCGTAAACTTGCAACGACACTACGCGTTTGTAACGCCGCAACCGTAGCGGGTGCAGGTCGCTATCGATGCTGGCAATGGAACGTGCGGCTCGGCTGCTCCAGCTTACGATCCGCTTTCCCAGACCTCATATTCATTGGCGCATTTCTTGCGAAACATCTTTTCCGTTTCTGTCGAAACAGTAAGGTCCATCTCTGGCGAAACATTGGTCTTTGGCAGGTCAAGGGTGACGTTCAAACGGGATTCGATGAACTGCTGCAATGCGGGTTGGTTTTCGTAGCGAAAAAGATGGTTGATCCGCACCCCGTTTGGACGCGGCTCAAGGAATTTCGCCTGGCTGCCGACATTGGCGTAGGGCGGCTTGTCACCCTTCATGTAGGCCAGGACGAAATCTTCGAAATCCACCCCGGCGGTAGAGGCCGGCTTTCCGTTCAGGAAGGGGCGTTTGCGATACCGAAACCAACTGCCAAGCCAATCCAGCGGGTCACGGACCACGGCCAAGGTTTCCATGTTATCGGCACCGGCTTTTTCGAACATCGGGCGGAAAAACCGATTATAGCGGTAGATCGGCGCATGTTTCAGCTCCGGCGGGTCCATGACAGACATGGAAGCGCGGGACTTCAAGGCCGCCTCGTAAGCCGACGAACCCGTTTTCGGCACCGCCAGAAACACCAGTCTTTCTTTCCAGAACACCAGCATTCGGAAAACCTCCTCGATCGTTTGGCAGGTATCGCCCCAACCCCTCAATCCTTCCTTAACCAATTCCGCGAAAACTGACGAGAGTAGGATTTGACTTGAATTGTTCCTGTTTTGATCTCATACAGGTGAGAACAAGAGGCGAACATGAAGCAGCAATTGCCGCCCGGCAAAGGGTGTGGAATAAGGACACGAAACTCATGGCAACGGCAGATCTTTTGACGATGGACAGCAAGCGCAACGCGGACAAACAAAAGGCGCTGGACAGCGCTTTGGCCCAGATCGAACGGCAGTTCGGCAAAGGGTCGATCATGAAACTTGGCGGCGACAATGTGATCAAGGACATTGAAGCAACCTCGACCGGGTCGCTTGGACTGGACATCGCGCTGGGAATTGGCGGGCTGCCCAAGGGGCGGATCATCGAGATCTACGGGCCTGAAAGTTCCGGTAAAACCACGCTGACCCTGCATTGCGTGGCCGAAGAGCAGAAAAAAGGCGGCGTCTGCGCCTTTGTCGATGCCGAACATGCGCTTGATCCGCTTTATGCCCGCAAGCTGGGTGTCGATCTGGACGAATTGCTGATCAGCCAGCCCGACACCGGCGAACAGGCGCTGGAAATCGTCGATACGCTGGTGCGGTCGGGCGCGGTGAACATGGTGATTGTCGATTCGGTCGCGGCCCTGACGCCGAAATCCGAACTTGAGGGCGACATGGGTGACAGCAGCGTCGGCGTGCAGGCCCGCTTGATGAGCCAGGCGATGCGCAAGCTGACCAGCTCGATCAACCGGTCGAACTGCATGGTGGTCTTCATCAACCAGATCCGGATGAAGATCGGCGTGATGTTCGGCAGCCCGGAAACGACTTCCGGCGGCAACGCGCTGAAATTCTACAGCTCCGTGCGGCTCGATATTCGCCGTATCGGGTCCATCAAGGACCGGGATGAGGTTGTGGGCAACGCCACCCGCGTCAAGGTCGTCAAGAACAAGGTCGCGCCGCCTTTCAAACAGGTGGAATTCGACATCATGTTCGGCGAAGGTATCAGCAAGATGGGCGAAATGCTTGATCTGGGCGTCAAAGCGGGGGTGGTCGATAAATCCGGCAGCTGGTTCAGCTATGGCGATGAGCGCATCGGTCAGGGTCGCGAAAACGCCAAGAACTTCTTGCGTGAGAACAAACAGATGGCGCTGGAGATCGAGGACAAGATCCGCGCCAGCCACGGGCTTGATTTCGATATCGCCGCCGCTGGAGGAACCTCATCCGACGAGGTGATGGAAAGCTAGGCACAGCCGGACAGACAGATTTCAAAGGCCGACGTCGCCACGCGATGTCGGCCTTTTTCATTGCATGATGGACAGTCGCAGGGCAGGGCGGTACACCTGCGTAAAATCCTTGCACGAGACCAGAATATGCCTTCGCTCAACGACATACGCTCTACTTTTCTGAATTATTTCGAGAAACAGGGCCATCGTATCGTGCCCTCCAGCCCGCTGGTGCCGCGCAACGATCCGACGCTGATGTTTACCAATTCCGGCATGGTTCAGTTCAAGAACCTGTTCACCGGGGTGGAGCATCGCGATTATACCCGCGCCACGACCTCGCAGAAATGTGTGCGGGCAGGCGGAAAGCACAATGACCTCGACAATGTCGGTTACACGGCGCGGCACCATACCTTCTTTGAAATGCTGGGTAATTTCAGCTTTGGCGACTACTTCAAAACCGAAGCGATCCGGTTTGCCTATGAGCTGATCACGCGCGAATTCGGCATAGATGCCTCTCGCCTTCTGGTCACGGTGTACCATACCGATGATGAGGCATTCGAGATCTGGAAGAAGATAGGCATCCCAGAGGATCGCATCATCCGCATCGCCACCTCTGACAATTTCTGGCAGATGGGTCCGACCGGTCCTTGCGGTCCCTGCACAGAGATTTTCTACGATCACGGCGATCATATCTGGGGCGGCCCTCCGGGCAGTGCCGAAGAGGATGGCGATCGTTTCATCGAGATCTGGAACATCGTTTTCATGCAGAACGAGCAGTTCGAGGACGGCTCGATGCGCGCGCTCGACATGCAGTCAATTGATACCGGGATGGGGTTGGAACGCATCGGCGCGCTCTTGCAGGGCAAGCACGACAATTACGACACTGACCTGATGCGCCACCTGATCGAGGCCAGCGCCAATGTCACCGATGGTGCGCCGGACGGGTCGGGCAACGTGCATCACCGGGTGATTGCAGACCATCTGCGCTCGACCTCGTTTCTGATTGCGGACGGTGTGATGCCGTCCAATGACGGGCGCGGCTATGTGTTGCGCCGGATCATGCGGCGGGCGATGCGGCACGCGCATTTGCTGGGTGCGCAGGATCCGATCATGCACCGTCTGGTGCCGTCTTTGGTGCATGAAATGGGCGCGGCCTATCCCGAACTGGGGCAGGCGCAGTCGCTGATCGAGGAAACGCTGAAGCAGGAAGAGACGCGGTTCAAGCAAACGCTGGATCGCGGTCTGAAACTGCTGGATGACGAGCTGGGCAAGCTGCCCGCCGATGCCGCATTGCCGGGTGAGACGGCGTTCAAGCTGTATGACACGTTCGGCTTTCCGCTCGACCTGACACAGGATGCGTTGCGCGAAAAGGAACGCAGCGTCGATACGGCGGGCTTTGATACCGCGATGGCCGAACAGAAGGCCAAGGCCCGCGCCGCATGGTCCGGTTCCGGCGAGGCGGCCGATGCAGCGATCTGGTTTGACATCGCCGACAAGCATGGTGCCACGGATTTCCTGGGTTACGATACCGAAACCGCCGAGGGGCAGATCGTGGCGTTGGTGTCCGACGGGGCCGCGGTCGCGTCGGCCAAAGCGGGCGACACCGTGCAGATCGTGCTGAACCAGACACCGTTTTACGCCGAATCCGGCGGCCAGGTTGGCGATAGCGGCACGCTCCGTGGCGACAAGGGGCTGGCCAGGATCACCGACACCCGCAAGGTGGCCGGTGTGTTCCTTCATTTCGCGGAAGTCACCGAAGGCGAATTGGCAAATGGGGAAGGCGCGGTGCTGGAGGTCGATCATGCGCGGCGTACCTCGATCCGCGCCAACCATTCGGCAACGCATCTGCTGCACGAGGCGCTGCGCCGGGCGCTTGGCGATCATGTCGCGCAACGCGGGTCGCTGAATGCCGATGACCGGCTTCGTTTCGATTTCTCGCACACAAAACCGCTGACGCCCGAACAACTGGCTCAGGTCGATGCCGAAGTGAACGATTTCATCCGTCAGAACACGCCGGTTGAAACCCGGATAATGACGCCGGACGACGCGCGTGGATTGGGCGCTCAGGCGCTGTTTGGCGAAAAATATGGCGACGAGGTTCGTGTCGTGTCGATGGGGCATGATCCGCAATCGGGCAAGGGCGGCAATGGCGCGACCTACTCGATAGAGCTGTGCGGCGGCACCCATGTCCGCCAGACTGGCGATATCGGTGTGTTCGTGACGCTTGGCGACAGCGCCTCCAGCGCGGGCGTGCGGCGGATCGAGGCGCTGACCGGGGCCGATGCCTTCCGCTATTTGTCGGAGCAGGATCACCGGCTTGCCGATGTGGCGTCGGAGTTGAAAACGCAATCCACCGACGTTCCCGCCCGTGTCCGCGCCTTGCTGGACGAGCGCAAGGCGCTGAGCAACGAGGTGGCGCAGCTGCGTCGCGAACTGGCAATGGCCGGAGGATCGGACCAGTCCGGTGACAGTGGCGCGCGCGACGTCAATGGTGTGCAGATGGTGGCGCAGGTGCTGTCTGGCGTGTCCGGCAAGGATCTGCCGCCGCTGATTGACGAGCATAAGGCGCGGCTTGGGTCCGGCGTGGTGTTGCTGATCGCGGATACCGGCGGCAAGGCCGCTGTGGCTGCTGGCGTGACAGAGGATCTGATGGGCCGTGTGTCCGCCGTTGATCTGGTCCGCGCTGCCGTGGCCGAACTGGGCGGCAAGGGCGGCGGCGGTCGGCCCGACATGGCGCAGGGCGGCGGCGCGAATGCCGCAAATGCACAGGCCGCGTTCAAGGCGGCGGAAGCCGTAATAGGAGGATAAATCATGCCAGCACTTTGGATTGCCCATGTGACCGTTTCGGATGCCGAGGCCTATGGCCGCTATGCCGAGCTTGCCGGTCCCGCGATTGCCAAACATGGCGGTCGCTTCATCGCGCGGGGCGGACGTTTCGTTCAGCTTGAGGGCAAGGAACGGCCGCGCAATGTCGTCGCGCAATTTGCCAGCCTGGAAGATGCCGAAGCGTGCTATCATTCGCCCGAGTATCAAGAGGCGCTGAGCCATGCGCGCGATGCCTCGGAACGCGAGCTGCTGATTGTCGAGACAACCGATTAGAGGGTGGTCAGGCGCGCTTATGTCCTGAAATCAAGTAGTTTGAACAAGAAACGGCGGCCATGGGCCGCCGTTTCTTTGTCACGCGCAGATAGCAATCGGTGCCCGCGCTGGACACCGATTGCGTCCACAGATCAGCTTGTTTTCGACATCCGCTTGCGTTCATGCGGATCAAGGTAGCGTTTGCGCAGACGGATGGCGTTGGGCGTGACCTCGACCAGTTCATCATTGTCGATATAGGCGATCGCCTCTTCCAGAGACATCCGAACCGGCGTGGTCAGGCGCACGGCTTCGTCGGTGCCACTGGCGCGCACGTTGGTCAACTGCTTGCCCTTGAGGGGGTTCACCTCAAGATCGTTTTCACGGCTGTGCTCGCCAATGATCATGCCGGTATAGACCTGCTCTTGCGCACCGATGAAGAACTTGCCGCGGTCTTCCAGCTTCCACAGCGCGTAAGCAACCGCGACGCCTGATTCCATCGAAATCAGAACACCCGCACGACGGCCCGGAATGGTGCCCTTATGCGGGGCCCATGTGTGGAACACCCGGTTCAGAACGCCTGTCCCGCGGGTGTCGGTCAGGAATTCGCCGTGATAGCCGATCAGGCCGCGCGACGGAACATGGGCGATGATGCGGGTCTTGCCTGCACCGGCGGGCTTCATTTCGGCCAATTCGCCTTTGCGCGTTCCGGTGATCTTTTCGATCACCACGCCGGAATATTCGTCATCGACATCAATGGTGACTTCTTCGATGGGTTCCAGTTGTACACCATTATCGCCGTCGCGCATCAGCACCTGCGGACGCGAGATTGACAGCTCGAACCCTTCGCGGCGCATGTTCTCGATCAGAACGCCCATCTGCAATTCGCCGCGCCCTGCGACCTCGAAGGCTTCGCCGCCGGGCGTGTCGCTGATCTTGATCGCGACGTTGGATTCCGCCTCTTTCATCAGCCGTTCACGAATGACGCGGGATTGTACCTTCTTGCCGTCGCGCCCGGCCAGAGGACTGTCATTGATGCCGAATGTCACGGTGATGGTGGGCGGATCGATGGGTTGGGCATCAAGGGCTTCGTCCACGGCCAGCGCGCAGATCGTATCGGCAACTGTCGCCTTGGTCATGCCGGCGAGGCTGACGATATCACCGGCCTGTGCTTCGTCGATGTCCTGTTGAGCAAGGCCACGGAACGCCTGGATCTTGGTGACGCGGAACTGTTCGATCTTCTGGCCGATGCGGCTAAGCGCCTGCACGGTGGAGCCGACCTTCAGCTTGCCTGATTCCACGCGGCCCGTCAGGATGCGCCCGACGAACGGATCGGCCCCCAGCGTCGTTGCCAGCATGCGGAAATCTTCATCCTGGCGCTTGACCTGCTTGGGGGCAGGGACGTGATTGACGATCAGATCGAACAGCGCGGTCAGATCCTTGCGCGGTCCGTCCAATTCGTGATCGGCCCAGCCGTTGCGGCCCGACGCATACATATGCGGAAAATCAAGCTGGTCATCATTGGCGTCGAGGCTGGCAAAAAGGTCAAAACATTCATCCAGCGCGCGGTCGGGCTCTGCATCCGGCTTGTCGACCTTGTTGAGAACGACAATCGGGCGCAAGCCAAGCGCCAGCGCCTTCGAGGTCACGAATTTTGTTTGCGGCATCGGGCCTTCGGCGGCGTCGACCAGCAGCACAACGCCATCCACCATCGACAGGATCCGCTCTACCTCGCCACCGAAATCGGCGTGGCCGGGCGTGTCGACGATATTGATCCGCAGACCTTTCCATTCAACCGAGGTGGGCTTGGCAAAGATGGTGATGCCGCGCTCTCGCTCCAGGTCGTTCGAATCCATCGCCCGTTCGGCAACTGCCTGATTTTCACGGAAAGCGCCCGACTGTTTCAAGAGCTCGTCCACAAGTGTGGTCTTGCCGTGGTCGACATGGGCGATGATGGCGATATTTCGCAGATCCATTTGGAAACCTTATTCTGTTCGCCCGCGCCCTACGCCCGCTGGGGGAAAAACACCACCCCTAATGCGTCGCAGCCGCTGAAAACAGCTGTATCACGGCGATGCCCCCGACGATGAGCGACATTCCTACAACGGCGGCCCAGTCGAGCGTTTGACCAAAAACGACAAAGCCGATCAGCGCGATCAACACAATTCCCAGACCGGACCAAAGCGCATAGGCCACCCCGACCGGTACGCTTCGAAGGGTCAGCGCCAGCAGATAAAACGCTGCGGCATAGGCCACCACCACGATCACCGAGGGCAGGGGCTTGGTGAATTGCTGGCTGGCCTGAAGCGCGGTCGTGCCGATGGTTTCCGCCAGAACCGCCAGAAACAGCGTGGCGTAAGTCAACAAAGACATGGATGGACCTTTCTTCAAAGCATGTATCGCGTGCCTTCAGATCAATCAGAGTGACCGAAAACGCAAGCAAATTGGGTCTGGTTGGGAGGGGCAGATGCACAGGCGGGTCTTTTTGAAGCCATCGACCGATATGCGCTGCTGCATGGGGCGGTGTCGAATAGCCCGTCCCGTGCCATCGCGGCGCATCCAAACCCGGTTTGGGTCGTTAAATGGCATAAAGACGATCACCCCGATACGGTCAGCCATAATCCATCAATTTGCGGCGCGTTGCAGGCATTCGACGGATAAGCGCCAGAATAACATTCGGGCAGGGTCACCAACCAGGCCAGACACACTGCCAAACGCGCTGGAGACAGGTTGACGCGGCCCCCGGCATGCCCCATTTGCCTCAGCTATGGCATATTCCGATACCCCCTCGCGCGATCATATCACCATGGGTGGCGCGCCCGAAGGCTACGACGCCCGGTTGATCCTGCAAGAGCTGGAGCGCAGCGCCGCTCCGGTCATACATATTGCCCGCGACGACAAGCGGCTGGCGCAGATCCGCGATGCGTTGCACTTCTTCGCGCCTGCGATGCCGGTGTTCAGCTTTCCGGGATGGGATTGTCTGCCCTATGATCGGGTGTCGCCCAATGCCGACATCTCTGCGGCGCGCATGGCGACACTGGCCGCGCTGGTTCACGCAATGCCGGATCGGTTCATCCTGCTGACCACGCTCAATGCGGCATCGCAATATATCCCCGCGCGGGACGTGTTGCGAAAGGCGGCCTTCACCGCGCGCGTCGGGGAGCGTGTCAACGAAGAGGCGTTGCGCGGCTTTCTTGTCCGCATGGGGTTTTCTCAGGCCCCCACCGTGATGGAACCCGGCGATTATGCCATCCGGGGCGGTATCATTGACATCTACCCGCCGGGCGATGGCGGACCGGTCAGGCTCGATTTCTTCGGCGATGTGCTGGACGGCGCGCGCCGCTTTGATCCCGCCACGCAACGCACCACAGAAAAGCTCGACATGATCGAGCTTGCACCGGTTTCGGAAGTGATCCTGGACGAGGCGGCGATCACCCGGTTTCGGCAGAATTACCGCATCGAATTTGGCGCGGCCGGCACCGATGACCCGCTATACGAGGCGGTCAGCGCGGGCCGCAAGCATCAGGGCATCGAACATTGGCTGCCGTTTTTCCACGACCGGCTGGAGACGTTGTTCGACTACCTGCCAGGCGCCACGATCACACAGGACGATCAGGTCACCCCCAGCCGGATTGCACGCTGGGATACGATTGCCGACCAGTATGAAACCCGCCGCCTTGCGATGGGGCAGAAGAACCGTATGGGCACGGTCTACAAACCCGCGCCCCCCGGTTTGCTTTACCTTGACGAGTCCGCATGGGACGCCGCCACAGCCGAGCGGCGCGTGATCCAGTTCCACCCGTTGCCGCAAGCCACAGGTCCAAAGGTCGTGGATGCGGGCGGGCGTATCGGACGCAGCTTTGCCCCCGAACGCCAGCAGGAAAGCATCAGCCTGTTCGGGGCGCTGGCCGACCATATCAAGGCGAAGCTGGCCCAAGGCCCCGTGGTCGTCGCCAGCTATTCCGAGGGTGCGCGCGAACGCCTGTCCGGCCTGATCGAAGACGAAGGCCTTGCCGAAACCATCCCCATCACGGACGCCACCCGCATTGGCAAACGCGGCTTGCATCTGGCCGTCTGGGCGCTGGAGCACGGGTTCGAAGGGCCGTGGCAGGACCGTCAGCATATCACGGTCATTGCCGAGCAGGATGTGCTGGGCGACCGGCTGATCCGCGCGCCCAAGAAACGCCGCAAGGCCGAGAATTTCCTGACCGAGGCGCAATCGCTCAGCCCCGGCGATCTTGTGGTGCATGTCGATCACGGCATCGGCCGCTATCAGGGGATGGAGGTCATCACAGCCGCCGGTGCCGCGCATGAATGCCTGTTGCTGGATTATGCCGAAGGCGCGCGGCTTTACCTGCCGGTCGAGAATATCGAACTGCTGTCGAGATATGGCCATGACGAAGGTCTGCTGGACCGTCTGGGCGGCGGGGCCTGGCAGGCCAAGAAAGCCAGGCTCAAGGAACGCATCCGCGAGATGGCCGACCGGCTGATCCGCATCGCGGCGGAACGGGCCTTGCGCAAGGCACCCGTCATGGATCCGCCCCCCGGCGCATGGGACGCCTTCGCCGCGCGTTTTCCCTATCAGGAAACCGACGACCAGCTGCGCGCCATCGAGGATGTGATGGCCGACATGCATTCCGGCCAGCCCATGGACAGGCTGATCTGCGGCGATGTCGGCTTTGGCAAGACAGAGGTTGCGATGCGCGCCGCCTTTGTCGCCGCCATGTCCGGCGTGCAGGTGGCGGTGATCGCGCCCACGACATTGCTGGCGCGGCAACATTACAAAAGCTTCGCCGAACGCTTTCGTGGCTTCCCGCTGGAGGTGCGCACCCTGTCGCGCTTTGTCAGCGCCAAGGAAGCGGCCCAAACCCGCGACGGCATCGCGCGCGGCACCGTCGATATTGTCATCGGCACGCATGCTTTGCTGGCCAAATCCATCCGCTTTCAGAACCTCGGCGTGCTGATCATCGACGAAGAACAGCATTTTGGCGTGTCCCACAAGGAGCGGCTGAAACAGCTGCGCTCGGATGTGCATGTGCTGACACTGACCGCCACGCCCATCCCGCGCACGCTGCAACTGTCGCTCACCGGCGTGCGAGATCTGTCGATCATCGGCACGCCCCCGGTGGACCGGCTCGCCATCCGCACCTATGTGTCGGAATTCGATCCCGTCACCATCCGCGAGGCGCTGCTGCGCGAACATTACCGTGGCGGGCAAAGCTTCTACGTCGTGCCGCGCATCTCCGACCTGCCGGAGATCGAGGATTTCCTGAAAGAACAACTGCCCGAACTCAGCTATGTGGTGGCCCATGGCCAGATGGCCGCAGGCGAACTCGACGACCGCATGAACGCCTTCTACGATGGCAAATTCGACGTGCTTCTGGCCACGACAATCGTGGAATCCGGCCTGGATATTCCCACAGCCAACACGATGGTCATCCACCGCGCCGATATGTTCGGCCTGTCGCAGCTATATCAAATCCGCGGCAGGGTCGGACGGTCCAAGACCCGCGCCTATGCCTATCTCACCACCAAACCGCGCGCGAAACTGACCGCCACCGCCGAAAAGCGCCTGCGCGTCTTGGGCAGCCTCGACACGCTGGGGGCAGGCTTCACACTCGCCAGTCAGGATCTGGACATTCGCGGCGCGGGCAACCTTCTGGGCGAGGAACAGTCCGGCCAGATGCGCGACGTCGGCTATGAACTTTACCAATCCATGCTGGAAGAGGCGATCGCCAAGATCCGCGCAGGCGAGATGGAAGGCCTGTCCGAGGCGGACGATCAATGGGCACCACAGATCAATCTCGGCGTGCCGGTGCTGATCCCCGAGGAATATGTCCCCGATCTCGACGTGCGCCTTGGCCTCTACCGCCGGCTCAGCAGCCTGACCAGGAAGGTTGAACTCGAAGGCTTCGCCGCCGAACTCATCGACCGCTTCGGCCCGTTGCCGAAAGAGGTCAACACGCTTTTGTTGGTGGTCCGCATCAAGGCGATGTGCAAACGCGCAGGCATTGCCAAGCTCGACGGCGGCCCCAAAGGCGCCACGATCCAGTTCCACAACGATAAATTCGCCTCGCCGCAAGGGCTGGTCGAATTTATCGAGGATCAGAAAGGCCTGGCCAAGATCCGCGAAAACAAGATCGTCGTCCGGCGGGACTGGAAAAAAGACCGTGACAAGATCCAGGGTGCCTTCGCCATCGCCCGCGACCTTGCCGAAAAACTCGCCGCCGAGAAAAAGCGCGCCAAATCCGCCAGCTGACCCTGATCGCTTCTTCTTGGCGAAAATACTCCGGGGGAGGCTGGCGTATGCCAGACGGGGGCAGCGCCCCCATCTGCGTGTACGCAAAAATGAACCCTGCGCGCCCGCGAGGGCGCACAGTCAAGGAACAGCCTTAGCCCGCAAGCGCCTTGTTCAGATTCTCTTCGACCTTTTCCAGAAAGCCCATCGTCGTCAGCCAACCCTGATCCGGGCCGACAAGCAGCGCCAGATCCTTGGTCATATGCCCGGCCTCGACCGTTTCGATGATGACCCGCTCCAGGGTTTCGACAAAACGCTGGAGCGCCTCGTTCCCGTCCAGTTTGGCGCGGTGCTTCAACCCGCCTGTCCACGCGTAGATCGACGCGATGGAGTTGGTCGAGGTCTGCTCGCCCTTCTGGTGCTGGCGGTAGTGGCGCGTGACGGTGCCATGCGCGGCCTCGGATTCCACGACCTTGCCATCCGGTGTCATCAGGATCGACGTCATCAGCCCAAGCGAGCCAAATCCCTGCGCCACGGTATCCGACTGCACGTCGCCGTCATAGTTCTTGCAGGCCCAGACATAGCCGCCGGACCATTTCAACGAAGAGGCGACCATATCGTCAATCAACCGGTGCTCGTACCAGATCTTCTTTTCCTCGAACGCCTCTTTGAATTCGGCCTCATAGACCTCTTCAAAGATCTCCTTGAAGCGCCCGTCATAGGCCTTGAGGATCGTATTCTTGGTGGACAGATAGACCGGCCAGCCAAGGTTCAGGCCATAATTCAGCGACGCGCGCGCAAAGTCATAGATCGACTTGTCGAGGTTATACATCCCCATGACCACGCCGGAATCCGGCGCGTCAAACACCTCGCGCTCAATCACTTCGCCATCGGCACCTTCGAATTTCAACGTGATCTTGCCCGCACCCGGAAAGCGGAAATCGGTGGCCTTGTATTGATCGCCAAAAGCGTGACGCCCGACAACGATCGGTTGGGTCCAGCCCGGCACAAGGCGCGGCACGTTGCGGCAGATAATGGGCTGGCGGAAAATCACGCCGCCAAGGATGTTCCGGATCGTGCCATTGGGGCTGCGCCACATTTTTTTCAGGCCAAATTCCTCGACCCGTGCCTCGTCCGGCGTGATGGTCGCGCATTTCACGCCGACGCCGATCTCCTTGATCTTTTGTGCGGCATCCACGGTGATCTGGTCATCGGTGCGGTCCCGCTCTTCCATGCCCAGATCGTAATACAGCAGGTCGATGTCCAGATAGGGCAGGATCAGTTTCTGCTTGATGAAATCCCAGATGATCCGGGTCATCTCGTCGCCGTCAAGCTCGACAACCGGGTTTTGCACCTTGATCTTTGACATGGGGGCCTCTTTCGCGCTGGCTGACTGGTAAACCTGCCCGATCCCTACCGCATGCGGGTGCAGCGTCAAAGACCTGCTTTTCGCAATGCGGTTTTTTGCGCGGGTGCGCCCGAAAACAGCGCGCTAAGCGGGCAGGCCACGTTCGACGCGGCGCATGTGCAACATGATGACCAGCGACGCCAGGGCCATCGCACAGACACCCAGGGCGAGCGGCAGGGTGGTGCCGTCGAACATCAATCCCAGCGGGATCGCCAGCGCGACAGAGAACACGGTCGAAACCGCGCCGATCACACTGGCAGCCGTCCCCGCGATATGGCCCATGGGTTCCATCGCCAGCGCGTTGAGGTTGCCCAGCGTCATGCCGGCCTGAAAGAACACCGAAATCTGCCAGATCACGAAAGCCGCGAAGCCCAGATTGCCCGGCAGATCAGCCATGCTCAGCAGCACCATGGCACCGGACAACCCGACCTGAACCGCCAGCGTCACCGTCACCAGAAACCGCATTCCCAAACGGCCGACCAGCGCTGCATTCAACAGGCTGCCCGTCCCTGCCAATACCGCGACGATCCCAAACCAGAACGGAAATTCCGCGCCCCGCCCAAAGGTGATGTCATAGATCTGCTGGACCGATGACAGCATTGAAAACAGCATCCCGAAACACAGGGTCTGCACGATGATGGACAGCCGCACGGTGGGGTGCATCGCCAATTCCGTCAGCGCCTGTTTCAGGGCCGAAATCCGCATCGGTCGCCGCTCCTCTACGGGCAGGGTTTCCGGCAGGCGCAGCGCCAGCCACAGGCAGGCGAGCCCCATGAACACCACAAATGCCACGAAGATTGCCCGCCAACCGGAATGCGCGATAAGAAACGCGCCCATCAACGGGGCAAGGGCGGGCACCAAAGTGAACACCATCATGATGAAGGACATGATCTTTGCCATCCCGCGCCCGGCATATAAATCGCGGATGATCGCCAATGTCACAATGCGCGGTCCGGCGGCACCCAGACCTTGCACCAGACGCGCCGCCAGCATCAGTTCCAGCGAATGCGCGGCCCAGGCCACGGCGGATGCCAGAACGTAGACAACTGCCCCGATCATCAGCACGGGTTTGCGCCCGTACCGGTCCGACAGCATCCCCGTGACAAGCGTTCCAAGCCCCATGCCCAGCACAAATGTCGTCAGGATCAGCTGCGCGCGATTTTCGAAACCGGGGCTAAGCTCTGTTCCGATTTCGGGCAGGGCGGGCAGCATTGCATCGATCGAGAACGCAATGGTGGATACCATCATTGCCATCAACGCAACGAACTCAAATTGTGAAAGGCGGTGTGGCATGGCGCAGTCCTGAATTCAGTGCAATGTGCCTCGGACCTGCCGTGACAGGGCGGGCGCATTCAGCCTGCCTATGCCCATTTTTTAGCCTTGACCAGTGCAATACCTGTCAAAAATAGCAGATGGCCTGTCCGCCTGCTCACCAGCGGTGTTGTCGCGAGAATCGCGTGACAGGCAGAGTCACAGCAAAGGTATTTCAAGATCCCGTTAACAAAGCTGCGTCTGCGAGGCGGACGGGGTCATCTTCGGACGCTGCCGCCGGGCCGAACCCCGGCCGGCTTCCACCGAAAATGCAGTTGCTCAGGGGATATGTCGGTGATTCAGCCGCGCGTCTGTGTCTGCGTCAGCGCGTCAGGGCACAGGGCGTCGCGCAGCGTCTCAGTCACATCGTGTGCAGAGGTGGCGCTGGTGACAAACGCCGCCAGGGACGCGTCGGCAAAGCCGCGCGCGATCACATGATCCAGCAACGCTTGCAGCGGATCCCAGTAGCCGTTCACGTTCAGCAGGACGATCGGTTTGGCGTGCAGGCCCAACTGACGCCATGTCAGCACCTCGAAAAATTCATCCAGCGATCCTGCACCGCCGGGCATGACCACGATTGCGTCGGCGTTCATCACCATGACCTTCTTGCGTTCATGCATTGTCTCGGTGACGATAAAGCGGGTCAGATCGACCTTGCCGACCTCGGCGCGCAGCAGGTGTTCGGGGATCACGCCAAACGTATCGCCGCCTGCCGCTTGCGCCGCCCGTGCCACGACGCCCATCAGCCCGACATCGCCCGCGCCGTAAACCAGCCGCCAGCCCTCGGCCGCCAGCGCCGTGCCCAGATTTTCCGCCTCGTCGTGAAAGGCGGGGTCGTCGCCGCTGCGAGAACCGCAATAGACACAGACGGACCGGGTGGGCGAGTTGGCCATGTGGGCGTGCTCCGATAGGTTTTCCAAGGTTTTGATTCCTGATAGCCTTGTTGATATATACTCTCAACCGGGCAGGTGTCTTCCTGACACACTGTCGTCATTTATCCGGTCTCCGGGCATGAAAAGGATCGCCATGAACAAGGTGGCCGGCATGACGCTTGGTGGCGTCGCTGCAATCGGCGGGACAGGCACCGCTGCCATTCTCGCCTTGGTGTTCTTTTCCGGGGACAGGCCTGCACCGTCGCCGGTTGATATGCCCGTCGCAGATACATCGCAGGCAGAAACGTCAAAGGTGCCGCAGAAGGCCAGAGCTGCGGATGTGACTACGGCAGATGATCCGGTCGCGCCGCAGGCGGGGGTAGAGCCACAAACGCCACCCGGTTTCGACATCGTCCGGGTGGACCCGGACGGGGCGGCGCTGATTGCCGGGACCGCAACGGCGGGGGCGGGGGTGCTTGTACTTCTCGACGGGCAAGAAAAAGCCAAGGTCGAGGCTGACGGCACGGGACGCTTTGTCAGTTTTCTGTCCTTGCCACCCAACGATCTGCCCCGCGTGCTGAGCCTTCGACTGGTGACCAGGGATGGCACCGTCGACTCCGAAGACCGGGTCATCATTGCGCCAAGATCTGTCGCCCCCCCCGAAGATCCCGCGTCGGTCGAGCCGGCGCGGCGCAAGGCCGAAATGTCGGGTGCAAAGCTGCCGCAGCCCGGCACGGGGCCGAACGGCGCGGTCGCCTCGCCGAAGCAGAAGACCCAAACGCCAGAGCAATCCGCCGCCGACATTCCCGCCCCTCCCGATACCCGCGACATGCCCGGCGACATGGCCAGGACAACGGCGCGCGCCGGGATGAATGCGGCAACCGACCCGACAGCAATCGCGCAGGACGCGCAAGACGCCGGGCTGGCGATGGCCGGTGCATCGGCGGACAGTCTCGCTGTTGAGGATCCCGCGACAGGCAGGACCAATCGTCCCGCATCTTCAAAACTCGGGCCAAGTGACGCGATCGGCGTGTCAGGCCGGACAAGCCCGTCCGAATCCCAACCCGACACGCTGGCGCAGCCCGCCGGGGCCGTGCCTCAGCATGATACGGTGCCTGCGCCGACACCACAGGCCCCGACCGTGATCCTGGCAAACCGGCAAGGCGTGCGTGTATTTCAGGCCCCATCGGACGGGGCCACGCAGGCCGTGGCACTGGATGCGATCACCTATTCCGAAACTGGCAATGTGGCACTGTCAGGGCGCGGGGCCGGGCAGGGATCTGTCCGTGTCTATCTGGACAACACCCCCGTCACCACCGCGCGGATCGCAAAGGATGGCAACTGGCGCGCAGAGCTGCCGGATGTCGATACCGGCGTCTACACGCTGCGCATCGACGAGGTGAATGGCGAGGGCACCGTGATCAGCCGGGTGGAAAGCCCGTTCAAGCGCGAATCCCCTGCGTCCCTGGCGGCCGGGCTGACGAACGACGCGCAACAGGTACAGGCGTTGACGGTGCAGCCCGGCGATACGCTTTGGGCGATTGCAAATGACCGCTACGGCGACGGGTTTCTTTATGTCCGGGTGTTTCGCGCAAATGCCGACCGCATCCGCAATCCCGACCTGATCTATCCCGGTCAGATCTTTGCCTTGCCGGAGGACGACACCGGCGATGTCAGCCCGGCCGCCGCGCCCGAATAACCTGCCACACCTGCTTGCGCGCACAGGGGCTGCGCAGGGCGGGGCACTGGTCTTTCCGCATTGCACCGACTATCTCGGCAGTCTTGAAGCAGAAAGACGTCCCCATGTCCGCAGATACCACCACCGCCGCCGCCGACGAAAGCCGGGATCCCACCGAGGCCAATCTTGCCAAGGCCGAGCGCCGCTCTTCCCTGCGCACCATCCGCAAGGTCGTGCCTTATCTTTGGCCGAAAGACCCGGCTTGGGTGCGCCACCGGGTTGTCTGGGCGATGGCAACACTGATCCTGGGCAAGCTGGTCGCGGTGGGCACGCCGATGATCTACAAGGGCGCGGTTGACGCGCTGAGCGGCGAGGGTGCCTCGCCGCTGATGCTGGGGGCCGTCGGGTTGACCATCGCCTATGGCATGGCGCGTCTGATGTCGGTGGGATTTCAGCAATTGCGCGATGCGATCTTTGCGCGGGTCGGTCAGCGGGCGCTGCGGATGCTGGCGCTGGAAACCTTCACCCATATCCACCGCCTCAGCCTGCGCTATCACATCACCCGCAAGACCGGCGGGCTGAGCCGCATCATCGAACGCGGCGTCAAGGGCGTGGATTTCCTTCTGCGCTTCTTGCTGTTCAGCATCGGGCCATTGCTGCTGGAGCTTCTGCTCGTCGCCGGGATCTTCTTCTTCGTCTTTGATGCCTGGTATCTGGCGGCCGTGGTCGTGACCATCGCGCTCTATGTCTGGTTCACCTTTGCGGTTACCGAATGGCGGGTCAAGCTGCGCCGCCAGATGAACGATCAGGACACCGACGCCAACCAGAAGGCCATCGACAGCCTGCTGAACTTTGAAACCGTCAAGTATTTCGGAGCCGAGGCGCGCGAGGCCCGACGCTATGACGCGGCGATGGAGGGGTATGAAACGGCGGCGATCAAGACCGCGACCTCGCTGGCGGTACTGAATTTCGGTCAATCCCTGCTGATCACCACCGGGCTTGTGGTGGTCATGGTGCTTGCGGCGTTGGGCGTGCAATCGGGCGACCTGACGGTCGGCGATTTTGTCATGGTCAACGCCTATATGATCCAGATCACCATGCCGCTGAACTTCCTTGGCACGGTCTACCGCGAGATCCGCCAGAGCCTTGTGGATATGGGCCAGATGTTCGACCTGCTCGAACAGCCCGCCGAGGTGCAGGACAGGCCCGGCGCGCCCGCGCTTGACGTGAAGGGCGGCGTGGTCAGCTTTGACAATGTGAAATTCGGCTATGACAGCGAACGCCACATCTTGAAGGGTATCTCGCTGACCGTGGGGGCGGGCGAAAGCGTGGCGCTGGTCGGGCCGTCGGGGTCGGGCAAATCCACCATCGGGCGGCTCTTGTTCCGCTTCTACGATGTCGATGGCGGGGCCATTCGCATCGACGGGCAGGATCTGCGCGAGGTGACCCAGCAAAGCGTGCATGACGCGATCGGCGTGGTGCCGCAGGACACGGTGCTGTTCAACGATACGATACGCTATAACATCGCCTATGGCCGCGACGGTGCCACCGAGGCGCAGATTGTCGAGGCCGCGCGCGCCGCACAGATCCACGATTTCATCTCGTCACTGCCCGAAGGCTATGACACGGCGGTGGGCGAACGCGGCTTGAAGCTGTCGGGCGGTGAAAAGCAGCGCGTCGGCATTGCCCGCACGCTTCTGAAGAACCCGCCCATTCTGCTGCTGGACGAGGCGACCTCGGCGCTGGATACGGAAACCGAACACGAGATCCAGGGCGCGCTGTCGCGAGCCGCCGAAGGCCGCACGGTCATCACCATCGCACACCGTTTGTCCACCATCGCCGATGCTGATCGCATCGTCGTGCTGGAAGCGGGCGACGTGATCGAACAGGGCACGCATGAAGATCTGCTTGCCCGCGCCGGACGCTACGCCCAGCTTTGGGCGCGCCAACAGGCCGAAGAGGAAGACGACGTGGCTTGAGGTCACTGGCCCGCACAGATTCTGCCCAACGCTGCATTTGCAGAATGTAAAAGCAGCCGCCTGATGTGTCGAAAGCACAAACTTGCCTGATCACGAAACGCATACCTCCTGCTGACAGATACTGTCAGCAAACGGGGTTGAGCATCGCAAAGCGGCGCGCTAGGGCAATGGCGAAAGGATTTCCTCATGTCACTGTTCCGCGCCGCCCTCGTTCTGGGCCTTCTGTCTGCCGTTGGTCCCTTCGCGATCGACATGTTCCTGCCTGCAATGCCCGCCATCGCCGCCGATCTGGCGGTATCGGAAACCGCGACGCAGGCGACGATCACGGCTTTCTTCATCTCGTTCGGGCTGGCGCAGCTGATTTACGGCCCGTGGTCGGATCAGGTGGGCCGCAAACTGCCGCTTTATGTCGGGCTGACGATCTTTTCGCTCGCCAGCATCGGTTGTGCGATGGCCGACAACATTGTCACGCTGACGGCTTTGCGCTTTGTGCAGGGGATCGGCGCATCCGTGGTCATGGTGGTGCCCCGCGCGGTCATTCGCGACATGCTGACCGGCAATGCCGCGACCCGGCTGATGGCGCTGGTGATGCTGGTGATTTCCGTGTCGCCCATGCTGGCACCGCTGGCGGGCAGTATCGTGCTGGCCTTTGCGGAATGGCGGGTGATCTTCTGGGTGCTTGCAGGCGGTGCGGTTCTCAGCCTTGCCCTGACAGCGGCATTGCAACCCGAAACGCTGCCTGTTGAAAAGCGCGTCCCGATCAACCTGGCCTCGCTGTGGCGCGGGGCTGGCATCTTGCTGCGCGACCGGACATTTCTGGGCATGACCTTCATCGGTGGCTTCGGCATGGCCAGCTTTTTTGTCTTCATTGCCAGCGCGCCCTTTGTCTATTCCGGGCAATACGGCCTGACACCCACCGGGTTCAGCATTGCTTTTGCCGTCAACGCCGTCGGCTTTTTCGGCGCGTCGCAGCTGGCCGCCCGTCTGGGCGAACAGCTTGGCCCCGAAAAGGTGATCCGCCGCGCGGTCATGGGGTTTGCCGCCTTCACGACATTGCTTCTGGTGCTGACACTGTCCGGGTTTGCAAGCCTTTATGTCCTGATCGGCTGCCTGTTTCTGGGCAATGCCTGCCTTGGACTGGTCATCCCGACAACCATGGTGCTGGCCCTTGATCCGCATGGCGAGATTGCCGGGCTGGCCTCGTCACTGGGGGGCACCATGCAGATGCTGGCAGGCGGCGCGATGATCGCGTTGGTGGGGCCGTTCTTTGACGGCACGGCGCTGCCGATGGTGGTGGCCATCGCGATCTGTGCGTGGGTTGCCTTCGGCCTGTCCCGCCTGCTGGTGAGCGAACAGGCGGCCGTGGCATAGGCCCGGCCGCAAGCTCCGTGTCGGCGCTTTGGGCTGGTGGTTACTCGGCCGCCTTCAGCGCGACATGGCTGCCCGGCGCGGGGGCGGCCTCTGGCGTGTCTTCCCACAGGATCGTCGGTGCCTTGATGCGCCGCGCGGCACGGCGCAGCGCCCAGTCCTGCGCGGCCGCACTGGACCGGCCCAGCGACAGCTTTGCCAGCAGACGCGCGAACCAGCCGATATAAGCCACGAACCAGACCCGCAGCGCCAGCATCGACGGCGTTACGACCAGCGTCAGCACCGTGGCGATGCCCAGTCCGAACACCACCGCCGTCGCCAACTGTTTCCACCAAAGCGAGGTCGGGCTGTCGATCGAATAGCCGCCATTGATGAAATCGAGGCTCAGCCCGAACATCATCGGCGCAAGCCCCGCCATCGTGGTGATCGTGGTCAGCAGCACCGGGCGGATGCGGTCCTCTGCGGTGCGGATGATCGCCTCGATCCGGGGCATGTAGCGTGCGTAATCCTGATAGGTGTCGATCAGCACGATGTTGTTGTTCACCACGATCCCGGCCAGCGCCACGATCCCCGTGCCGGTCATGATGATCGAAAAGCTTTGATCCATCACCAGCATCCCGATCAGCACGCCGGTGGTGGACAAGACCACCGCCAGCAGCACCAGGACCGAGTTGTAAAGGCTGTTGAACTGCGCCAGCAGGATGATGAACATCAGCCCCAGAGCGCCCAGAAAGGCATTGCCGAGGAAGGCCTGGCTTTCGGCCTGATCCTCCTGATCGCCGGTCCATTCCCATGTGATGTCAGACGGGAACGGGGTGCTGTCCAGCCAGCTTGTCAGCACCGCTATGCGTTCATTGGCGTTCAGCGGCACCGTTTTCAGCGTTTCGGGGTCGACCGATGCGGATGGATCGGACAAGGACACGATGTCATAGCCAAAATCGCCGCCCGGAATATCCGGCGTGCCGGTGCTGTCCTGCATCCGTGCGCGCCCGATGCCAACCAACGCGTCGTTCTGCACGTCCTTCAACGACACCAGCCCGTCCACCACATCCGCCTTCACGTCGAAATAGCGTTTCTGGTCGATCCTGTTGATCTCTGCCAGCTTGGCCACGGGTTTGCGCGAGATGAAATTTGACAGCGGCACCAGCCCGTCCGCCGTGCGCACCTTCAGCGTGTCCAGCGTTGACAGCACGCGGTCCTTTTCCGGCAGGCGCACGCGGATTTCGATCTCTTCGTCGGAACTGTCAACGCGCATCGTGTCCAGTAGTATGCCGCGTGTGACAAGCTGCACCATCGCGCCCACCGTGGCCACATCGGCTCCGTAGCGGCCTGCCTTTTCGACATCCACGTCGATCTGCCAGTCGATGCCGGGCAGGGGGCGGGTGTCCTCGACCAAGGTCAGGCCGGGTGTTTCCTCAAACCGGGTGCGCGCGATGTCGGTCGCGGTCAGCAGATCCTCCCAGTTGTCACCCTTCAGCCGCAGATGCACGGGCTTGCCGCTGGCCGGCCCCATGGCAAGGTTGAGGATCTCGATCTCGATCCCCGGCAGGGCTTCCAGCTGTTCGGTCAGTTCGGCCAGCACCACATCGCCATCCAGCTCGGGCACGTCGCGGCGATCCTCCCACGGCACGGTTTCCAGCTGGATCTGGCCGATCGTGTCCTTGGGCGATTGCGCGCCGCCGGTGTTGGAATTCAGCCCGCCATCGCCCGCAAAGGCAAAGGCCGTCTGCACACCGGGATGGGCAAGAACGATCTCTTCCGCCTCGGCCAGCAATCCGTCCTTTTCGGCAAGGCTGAGATTGCCACGCGCGCGGACATAGACAATGGCCTGTTCCGGTTCGCTTTCGACAAAGAAATCCACGCCGTTATTGTTGGCCCCGAAATAGGTGAACACGCTGCCCACGAAAATCGCGACCGCCGCGATGGTCACCAGCGGCATCACCGGGTTGCCCGCGATCAGCCAGATCAGCCAGCCGAACGGGCGGCGGCGATAACGCCCCTGCACCCGGCTGGCACGGCGTTCGATCTTTGCGGCCCCCATCACGATAGAGGCGAAGACGGCCGCCAAGACGAAGGGCAGGCCAAGCGCCAGCACACCGATGACGATGCCCGGAACGCCGCCCGCATCGGAAAGCGCCCACCCCACCAGCGGGCCGAAGGGCAGGAGGTAATCGGGGTTCAGCGCCTGCATCGCCCCCGCGAACAGCGCAAGCATCGCCACCGGCACCAGCGCCGCGCGGGCCAGCCACGGCAGATTGTGGCGCAGCGCGGCGCTGGCATTGCCCAGCATCCGCGAAAACCGCCCCGTGACCCCGCCCATCACCGGCAGGAAGATCAACGCCACCACCAGCGAGGCCGACAGCACGAAGATCAGCGTGACCGGCAACATGCCCATGAACTCGCCCGGAACCCCCGGCCAGAACAGCATCGGCAGAAACGCACACAGCGTCGTCCCGGTAGAGGACACGACCGGCCAGAACATCCGCTTGGCCGCCTCGACATAGGCATGCATCGGGCCAACCCCGGCCGAGATCCGCTTGTCGGCATATTCCACCACCACCACGGCCCCATCGACCAGCATGCCCACGGCAAGGATCAACCCGAACATCACGATGTTGGAAATCGCGATGTCCATGATCGCCAGAAAGGCAAAGCACAGCATGAAGGAGGTCGGGATCGCAAACCCCACCAGCAGCGCGGGCCGCGTCCCCAACGAGGCAAGCACCACGATCATCACCAGCGCAATCGCCGTCAGGACAGAGCCTTCCAACTGGCTGACCATGGACCCCACGGTGCGCGACTGGTCGTTGGAGGTGCCGACCTTGACAGCGGCCTGCAATTCGGGCGGCCAGTTGGCCTGCGCCTCCTCGACAACCCGCGTGACCTCGGCGGCGGTGTCGATCAGGTTGAACCCCTTGCGCTTGACCACCTGTAGCGCGACCGTCGGTTGACCGTTGAAGCGCGCGGTGCCGGTGCGGTCCTCGAAGGTCAGTTGGATCTGAGCCAGATCGCCCAGCGTCACCACCCGGTCGCCATTGGTCTTGACCGGCAGGTTGTAGACATCGCTGGCATCGTCAAAGCTGGACGGGATCTTGACGCTGAACGTGCCCTGATCGGTCTCTACCTCGCCAGCGGCGATCAACTGGTTGTTGTTCTGCACAACGGAAATCAGCTCGCCTGCCGTGACATTGTAGGATTCCAGCCGCAGCGGATCGATCACCACTTCCAGCATCTCGTCGCGATTGCCCGCGATGGCCGCCTCCAGCACCGCGTCCAGCCCCTCGACCCGGTCCTGCAATTCCTTGGCGACGCGGGTCATGGTGCGTTCGGGAACGGCCCCGGTCAGATTGACGATGACGATGGGAAATTCGGAAAAGTTGATCTCGTTGATCGAATATTGCTCTGCCCCGGCGGGAAAGCCTGCCTCGGCATTGCTCATGGCGTCGCGGACATCGGCCATGGTCTTGGTCTTGTCCCAGCCGAACTCAAATTCCAGCGCGACCCCGGCATAGCCCTCGGACGCGGTGGCCGACATGGTTTTCAGCCCGTCCAGATCGGCAAGCTCGGTCTCCATCGGCTTGACCAGCAATGTCTCGCTATCCTCGGCGGAAATGCCGGGGAAGGGGACGGACACGAACAGCGCCGGGATCTCGATATCCGGTTCGCCCTCCTTGGGCAGCATGGCATAGGCAAACACGCCGATCGCCAGCGACAGGAAAATGAAGGCGATGACCATCCGGGCATGTTCGGCGGCCCAGTCGACGATACCGGTCATTGCGTGACCTCTTTGTAGGTCGCGGCCACCGGCACGCCGTCGACCACATATTCCTGCCCGACGGTGATGACATCCACCTTGTCCGGCAGGCCGGTGACAAGCACGCCTTCACGCGTGTCGCGCAGCAGGGTGACAGGGATGAACTGCGCCGCGTCATCGGCCGTAACCGTGCGCACCCCAAGCGCGCCTTCATCGTTCAGCGTCAGCGCCGATTGCGGCAGCAGATGCGCCATGGCACCCTCGGCCTCGATCAGGATCTCGGCGGTCTGGCCCGCGCGCAGGGCCAGTGCGGCATTGGGCACCTGCACCTCCACCCGGAAGGTGCGGGTGGTCTCGTCGGCGCTGCGCGACAGAAAGGTGACACGCCCCTTGGTTTCCTCGCCGCCCGTCAGGCGGGCAGCAGCAGGGGCACCGATCTCGATCCTCGTGACCTCTGTTTCCGGCACAAATGCCACCATCTTGATCGGGTCAAGCTGGATGACGGTGGCGCAGATGCCACCGGCCTGCAACAGGCTGCCCAACTCGGCCCCGTCGCTTTCCAGCAGCCCGGCAAAGGGCGCGTGAATCTCCAGCCGCTCAATTTCCTTGCGTGCCGAGGCCACGGCGGCTTCGGCGGCCTGAATGCCGGCCTGCGTGCTTTCCAGCCCGGATCTGGCCGATTCGACCGCCGCCTCGGCAGAGCTGACCGCCGCCTTGGTGGTGGCCACCCGCGTGGCCGAGGCAAACCCGTCCTGTTGCAGGGACGAAGCGGCATTGTCGTTGATCTTCGCCTCTTCCAGCCGCGCCTGTGCCTCTGCCACACGGGCACCAGCCTCGGGCACACGGGCGCGAGCCTCTGCCAGACGTGCCTCTGCTTCGGCCAGAGCGGAGTCGCGGGTGCCCGGTTCAAGCTGGCACAGCAATTCGCCCTCGTTGACAAAAGACCCCTTGCGCAGCGGCTCTGACACGACGCGGGCGGTGGTTTCGGCCCGGACATCGACCTGACGGGCGGCGGTGGTCTCGCCGCGCAAGACAACCGCACTGTCCACTTCGCGCGCGACCGAGTGCCGTGCGATCACCGACACCGTGCCGGGGGCCGGTTCGGCGGCATTTTCCGATGCGGCCTCGGATGCGGCGGGAGGTTGCGGTTCCGCCTGTTCGTCGGTATCCCCCGCGCCGGGCGTGTCGCCGCGCATCAGGGCGTCGGGTGTTGCTTGGCGCGCAAAATCCAGTAACGCCTCACGCTGAAAAACAATGGCAAACAAAAGTGCGGACACCAATAACGCGGTGACGATCGAAACGATCCGCATGATTATCCTTCCAATGGGATGGCCTGTCCGCCCCGACCGATCCCCCGGAAGGACCATGTCGAAAGACATGCGCTGAACTGCTTGGTTCAAAATAAACTTTTCTACATCGCCGCGCAAGGCAGCAGTGAAACGACATGGCTTCGGCTGTGCAGTCGCGGTCTCATGCGGCCTTGGCACGCCGCGCCGCAACCGTTAAGAGGGGGCAAAACCAGTGGTATAGACCGCTACCCAATCGCAGACAGGGGCCGCTTGTGAGCAATTCCGACAGTTTCATTGATGAGGTGACCGAAGAGGTCCGCCGCGACAGGCTTTTTGCGCTGATGAAGCGCTATGGCTGGATTGCGGTGCTGGTCGTGATCCTGCTGGTGGGCGGGGCGGCATGGAACGAATGGCGCAAGGCCAGCGCCCGCGCCTCTGCCGAACAGTTGGGCGATGCGATTCTGGCCGCGCTGGAACAGGACGACGCGCAGGAACGGGTTTCGGCCCTGACCGCGATCGACGCGCCGACCCCCGGCGGCAAGGCGCTGCTGCATCTGCTGACCTCGTCCGAACAGGCGAGCGCCGGGGATGATGCGGGCGCGCGCAACAGCCTTGATGCGATCAGCGCCGATGCGGAGGTTCCCGAAATCTACCGCCAGATCGCGGCCTACAAGGCGCTGACACGCGGCGGCACGGACATCACTGTCGAAGACCGACGCCTGCGGTTCGAAGGGCTGGCCACGCCCGGCAGCCCGGTGCGCCTTCTGGCCGAAGAACAGCTTGCGCTGATCGACATTGAAACCGGGGATCGCGACGCGGCGTTGACCCGCTTGCAGGCGCTTCTCGAAGATGCCGAGATCACCTCGGGCTTGCGTCGGCGGGCAACACAGTTGATTGTTGCCCTTGGTGGCACGCCCGGCGAAGTTTCCGCCGGATAGGCAAGGCGACCGACGGGCGCAAATCCGTGAAGCAGGACGATAAGGGGACGATGCTGTGCTGAAATTTAGCGGGATGGCCGGTTTGGCCGGGCTGATGTTGCTTGGTGCCTGTGGAGAACGTGAAGTGATCCTGCCGGGCGAACGGCTGGACCTGCGCGAGGTCTTGCAGGCCGAGGATGGCTTTGTCGATCAGGCCGATGCGCTGAATGACGGCATCAACCGCGAGGCACCGATCCGCCTTCCCGCCATGTCCACCAATGGCAGCTGGCCGCAAGCCGCGGGCAGCGCGTTGTTTCGCGTTGACCACGCGCAGCTGGGCCGCAACCTGACCCCGGTCTGGTCCTCAAGTATCGGGCAGGGCGACAAGCGCCGGGCGCGGATCTCGACCGATCCCGTCGGCGGATCGGGGCGCATCTTCACCATGGACAGCGCCTCGACCGTGACCGCGACATCGACCGGCGGCGCGACGCTGTGGCAGGCCTCCCTGACCCCGGCGCGTGACGGTGCGGGGGATGCGGGCGGCGGCGGTCTGGCGCTGGGGGATGGCACGCTGTACGTCTCGTCCGGCTTCGGGACCCTGACGGCGCTCGACCCGGCGACCGGCGCCGAGAAATGGCAACAGAAACTGCAAGCCAGCGGCACCGGCACGCCCAGCTATCATGACGGCGTCGTCTATCTGGTCGCGGGCGACAGCACCGCCTGGGCGCTGGAGGCCGATACCGGCCGCATTCGCTGGCAGATCGACGGGCTTTCGGATGTAAACAACGTCGCAGGCGGCCCCGCGCCGGTGGTCAACGACAAGCAGGTGGTGTTCTCCTTCGGTTCCAACGAGTTGCAATCGACCTTCCGCAAAGGCGGCATCCGGCTGTGGAACGCCTCGCTCGCGGGTCAGCGGCAGGGCTATGCCGCGGCTGGCATCGGCGATGTGACGGGCGATCCGATGCTGGTTGGCGATGTGCTTTACGCGGGCACCCATTCGGGCCGCACCATGGCGCTGAACGCCGATAGCGGCGACCGGATCTGGACCGCGCGGGACGGGGCGCTGGATGCGCTTTGGGTCACTGGCGGATCGGTGTTCTTCGTATCCGACCGCAACGAGCTTTTGCGTCTGGACGCCTCTGACGGCAGCCGGATCTGGGCGGCGCAACTGCCCGGCTATACCCGCGAGAACCGCCCGCGCAAACGCAAGGCGATCCACGCGCATTTCGGTCCGATCCTGGCAGGTGGCCGGTTGGTCATCGCGTCCTCGGACGGGCAGATCCGCAGCTTTGACCCGGTCAGCGGCGCGCTGGTCGGCAGCACTGCAATTCCCGGTGGCGCGACGTCGCGGCCCATCGTCATGGGCGGTGTGCTGTATGTCGTGTCGTCCAATGGGCAACTCCACGCTTTCCGTTGACGCGAAATTGCGCTATCGGGGCGGTCTGACGCGCCTTGGAGCCTGAAAATGTCCTTCACCCTCGCCATCGTGGGCCGCCCGAATGTGGGCAAATCCACGCTGTTCAACCGCCTTGTCGGCAAACGCCTTGCTCTGGTCGATGACCAGCCGGGGGTGACGCGCGACCTGCGCGAAGGCGATGCCCGCCTTGCCGATCTGCGCTTTACCGTGATCGACACCGCCGGGCTGGAAGAGGCCACGGACGAATCCCTGCAAGGCCGGATGCGCAAACTGACCGAACGCGCCGTGGACATGGCCGATATCTGCCTGTTCATGATTGACGCGCGCGCGGGCGTGACGACCACGGACGAGGTATTTGCCGAGATCCTGCGCAAACGCGCCAAACATGTGATCCTGGCCGCCAACAAGGGCGAGGGTGCCGCCGCCGATGCCGGTGTGATCGAGGCATACAGCCTTGGGCTGGGCGAACCCATCCGCCTGTCCGCCGAACATGGCGAAGGGTTGAACGACCTCTATGTGCAGCTGATGCCGCTGGCCGACGGCTTTGCCGAACGTGCCGCCGAGGATGCGCCAGAGGTCGATGTGACACTGGACGAGGACGAAGCCGAGGCAGGCGAAGACGGCCCGGCCCTGCGTCCCATCACGGATGCGAAACCATTGCAGATCGCCGTCGTCGGCCGACCCAATGCCGGCAAATCGACGCTGATCAACCAGATCCTGGGCGAAGACAAGATGCTGACCGGGCCAGAGGCCGGGATCACCCGCGATGCAATCTCCAGCCGCACCAGCTGGGACGGCACGCCGGTGCGGATTTTCGACACGGCAGGCATGCGCAAGAAGGCCAAGGTGCAGGACAAGCTGGAAAAGCTGTCCGTATCAGACGGGCTTCGCGCGGTGAAATTCGCCGAAGTCGTCGTCGTGCTGCTGGATGCGGAAATTCCGTTCGAAAGCCAGGATTTGCGGATCGCCGACCTTGCCGAACGCGAAGGCCGCGCCGTGGTGATCGCCGTGAACAAATGGGACATCGAGGAAGACCGCCAGGGCAAGCTGCGCGATCTCAAGGAATCCTTTGAACGCCTGCTGCCGCAATTGCGCGGCGCGCCTTTGGTGACGGTGTCGGCCAAGACGGGCCGGGGGCTGGACCGGCTGCACGCCGCGGTGATGAAGGCGCATGACGTCTGGAACCGTCGCGTGTCCACCGCGCAGCTGAACCGCTGGCTGACCGGCATGCTGGAACAACACCCGCCGCCCGCGCCGCAGGGCAAGCGCATCAAGCTGCGCTACATGACGCAGGCCAAGACCCGGCCACCGGGTTTCGTGGTGATGTGCTCGCATCCTGACAAGCTGCCTGCCAGCTATTCGCGCTATCTTGTGAACGGGCTGCGCGAGGATTTCGACATGCCCGGCACCCCGATCCGGCTGTTCATGCGTGGCCAAAGCGACAAGAACCCCTTCAAGGGCCGCCGCAAGACCAATGCGGGCGCATTGACCAAGCATCTGGGCAAGCGCCCGAAGTAGTGGTTTCCAGATTGAGCGCTTCCGCGCGCTCTTTATTCAGCAGTTTGCAGCGTGACGCGACAGCCTTTCGGGTACGACCCCGGAAGGCTGTTTCGATTCGAGTATTTTTACCAAGAAGAAGCTGTCACGGCGGGGCCCTTGGTGAGGCAAATTTGCGAGCGAAATCCTGCCATTGGCCGGTTTTGCGGCAGGGGCGGCGGGAACCTGCGCGCAGGCTTGGCGGGGGTCCGCGCAGAGGTGGTTAAAACCGGATGCGGATGCGTTTTTCCGCCGGGTTTTTCGGCAATCTTCTGCCTGTCGGTGGCGTTGATCTGCCGATTTCTCGGGCGGTGCCCAAAGCGCTCTGGTTGGGCTTGAAAGGGGCGGGAAAGAGGGCTTTGTCAGGGGCATGACGGACGAAACGCCGTCGATTTCGCGGCCCTGAATGGCCGTGCAACTCAACCTAGGAGAAGACTTATGAAACTCGCAGCACTCACACTCGGAACTGTCCTTGCTCTTGGTGCAGCACAGGTTCATGCCGAGACCATGGTCGAGGATATGGATGCCAGCGGTGCCTATTCGATGGAAGAGCTTCAGGCGGCCTATCCCGATCTGACCGAGGATGGGTTTGCCCAGATCGACACGTCGGGTGACGGTGAAGTCGATGCCGACGAGCTGGCCGCCGCGCGCGAAGCCGGTGTTGTCGCTGAATAATTGACGGCAGGGCCTTCGCTTTGCGGCGGGGGCCCGTCGCGCACCGGGGGCGTGCCTGACAAGGCGCGCAACCCGGTGCCTCTTGGCTTTCGGGTCTATTCGGTATCGGTGCCGCGCAGGGCGAGGATGACCAGGATGCCGATGACGGCCAGCGCCGTCACCGCGACGTTCAACGGGTCGGAATTGGCGACGATGATCCCCACCAGCGCCCAGATGATGGTGATGCCGTAGCTCGGCGCACGGTGCAGGAAATATTGCGTGGCCACAGCACCTGCCAGCCCCAGGCTCAGCGCCAGTAGCGCCGCGGGGGTTTCCGGCAACCAGCCATATCCGCCCAGCAAAAGCCCGACCGACACGGCCGAGGCGGCTGTCAGCCAGCCTGCATAGACCGCGATCGGTGCCTGTTGCCACCAGCGGTCGGTATCGCCGGACTTGAACAGTGCCATCAATGCCGTGCCCAGCATGATGAAGATCAGCACCGTGGCAAGGACTGGCGAAAGGTTCGCCAGCGGGATCCAGACAGCCCCCACCGCCATGCTGGCAAGAAGCCAGGGCCGCATCGGTGCCCAGTCGGGATCGTCCCACCGGCGGATCAGACCAAAGCCGCTGCCGACGATGAGCCACGCATAGATCAGCCCCCAGATCGAGAACGCGTAGCCCGCAGGCTGCACGGGCGGGTTGACCTGCGGGATCGGAAAGCGGTCAGGAGGGAACCCGCTGAACCCCTGCGACAGCAGCGGCGAGGCGGCAAATGCCACCGCCGCCAGCAGCACGAGGGGGGCCCAGACTCGTGTCATGCAGTGCTCCTCTCAGACCAATGTGCCATCGGCGCTCAGCCGGGTCTTGCCGCGCAGCCACGGGTGCAGCGCCTGAGGCAGATCGACCGATCCATCCGCTTGCTGGCCGTTCTCCAGCACCGCGATCAGGCAGCGCCCCACCGCAAGGCCAGAGCCGTTGAGCGTGTGGAGGTATTCCGGCTTGCCGCCGCCTGCGGGCTTGAACCGCGCATTCATCCGGCGGGCCTGGAAGGCATCGCAGACCGAGACAGAGCTGATCTCGCGATACGCGTCCTGTCCGGGCAGCCAGACCTCTATGTCATGGGTGCGGCGCGCGCCAAAGCCCGTATCGCCGGTGCAGAGCGCGACCGTCCGGTAGGGCAGGCCCAGCCGTTCCAGAATGCCCTGCGCGCAACCCGTCATACGGTCCAGTTCGGCGCGACTGTGATCGGGGTGGGTCACGCTGACCATCTCGACCTTTTCAAACTGATGCTGGCGCAGCATGCCCGATGTGTCGCGGCCCGCGCTGCCTGCCTCGGACCGGAAACATTGCGAATGCGCGACGTAACGGCGGGGCAGGGTGTCTTCGTCCACCGTCAACCCATTGACGATATTGGTCAGCGTCACCTCGGAGGTCGGGATCAGCCACCAGCCATTGGTGGTCTGATAGCTGTCCTCGCCGAATTTCGGCAATTGCCCGGTGCCCAGCATCATCTCTTCACGCACCAGCACGGGCGTCCAGGTCTCGGACAGTCCGTTTTCCTCGACATGCGTGTCCAGCATGAATTGCGCCAGCGCCCGGTGAATGCGCGCGACACCGCCCGACAGCACGACAAACCGCGCGCCGGACAGTTTTGCGGCGGTCTCGAAATCCATGCCCGGCTTCACGCCGTCCAGATCGTAATGTTCCTTGGGGGCAAAATCGAAGCTGCGCGGGCTGCCCCAGCGGTGCATCTCGACATTGTCATCCTCGTCGGCCCCGTCCGGCACATCGTCATGCGGCAGGTTGGGCAGGGTCAACAACAGCGCGGTCAGCCGCTCATCCTCGGCTTTTGCCGCGGCCTGCATTTCCGCCATCTCGGCCTTTTTCGCGGCCACCAGCGCGCGCAGACGTTCAAACTCTGCCTCGTCGCCACGGCCCTTGGCGGCACCCACTTCCTTGGAGGCCTTGTTCTGTTCGGCCTGTGCGGTCTCTGCGGCGTGGATCGCGGCGCGGCGGGCCTCGTCAATGGCCAGAATGTCAGACGACACCGCAGCAACCCCTCTGCGGGACAGCGCCGCGTCAAATGCGGCCGGGTTTTCGCGGATGGCGCGGATGTCATGCATCTGTCTGGTCCTTCGTGATGAATCGTTCTGTGCGGCGTTATGCACCAGATTGCGGCTGGGCGGTACTGGCGGTTTTGCCGCTGTGCTGTGGCGCGACGGTCCAAGCCACCGTCCATGTTTTTGCCCATGACGTGCCAGTTGCGCAACCCGCAACGTCGCGCAATCGCCACGCGTTGCGTATGTTTTGCCCCGGTCGGTGCCCCGGCGCTACGGCCTGTCCGTCATATGCGCCAAGACCCAGTTCCCGACAGGGGCGCCCACGCTTGCCGTGCTGTTCGTGCCATTGACCACACCGACCAGATGCCAGATGCCGCCCACCTGCTGCAAGACCGGCCCGCCAGAGGTGCCGCGCCGCGCCGGACAGGACAGCCACAGCTGCGTGTCGCTCAGCCGCTGACAATCGAACCGCGCGCCCAGCCGGTGCGGCCGGTTGTCCTGATATCCCATGATTGCGGCGATCCCCGGCTGCGGCGCGTGGAGTGCAAAAGGCGTGACCTCCAGCGGGTGGTCCAGCCACATCAAGGCGATGTCCGAAGGGCCGGGCTTGTCGGCATAGTCGGGATGCACCAAAACCCGCCGCGCGCCGGCATCGTCGGCATATTCCCCGCCCAGCCAGCCCGCGACAAAATGCAACCGGCCAAGCGGAATGAGCCCATCGCGCCCTTGCACGCAATGCGCCGCGGTCAGCACCAGATCCGGCGCAATCAGCGTGCCGGAACACAGCGCCTTTTGATTGAATCCCGCCTGATTGACCCGCCCCACGGCCTGCCACGCTGCGTGGTCCTCCAACGGCAGGGCAGGCAATTCGGCCTGCGCCTGTGCTCCAAGTCCCAATGCGAGGATCATCGCCGCCCAAAACCCCATGCGCGTCTGTCCGGTCAATCCGCTGGCGCGTCGGTCTATGGGGGCGGTTGCCGGATCGTCCACTCGGCACATCGCCTTCTGTCGGGCAAGCATTGCATCCCTGACCGCTGCGTCCCGCCGGACCGGCGTGTTTGGCTGCGTGGCGTTGTCCATTTGATGTCCCGTGTGTTATTCCGGCCAGCAACTAGGGCGGCGTGGCCGGACCCTAGCGCCGTCGTGCATTGGCGGCAATCTGGGGGGATTTGCGGGGCAAAGGGCTTTTGTACGGAACGGAGGTACAAAAAGCACAAAATGCCCCAACCAAGCCGCCTTGCAATGCCCCGGCTCTGCGCATAGGTTCCGCCAGAATTTGCGGGGACATCTCCGCCTGAACCAACGGAGCCTTCCCATGGACACCAGCGCCATCGCGCAGTTTTTGCCCCTCATTCTGATCTTCGCGATCATGTATTTTCTGCTGATCCGTCCGCAGCAGAAAAAGCTGAAAGATCATCAGAAAATGGTAAGCGCCCTGCGCCGTGGCGATCAGGTCGTGACCCAGGGTGGACTGATCGGGAAGGTCGTTAAGGTCAAGGAAAACAACGAGTTGGAAGTTGAACTTGCCGACGGGGTGAAGGTTCGCGTGGTGCAATCCACCATCGCGCAGGTGCTGTCCAAGACAGAACCCGCCGACACTTGATCCGCCCAATTTCTGCCTCGTAGACGGAGCGGCCTGATGCTGCAAATCGACCTTTGGAAGCGCGTGCTGATCTGGGCAGTGTGTATCGCAGGCCTGGCTTTTGCCCTGCCCAACGCCTTCTACACCCGCGTCGAGACACATAACGACGCCGTGGCCGCCATAGAGGTTGCAGGTGAGACGCCGGAACTTGCTGCACAATCAGCGGGTTGGCCGTCGTTCTTGCCGTCGTCTCTGGTCAATCTGGGCCTTGACCTGCGGGGCGGTGTGCACCTGCTGGCTGAGGTTCAGGTCGAGGATGTCTACAAGGCGCGGATGGATTCCATGTGGCCGGAGCTGCGCAACGCCCTGCGCGCTGCGCGCTCTGATGTCGGCACGATCCGCCTGCAACCTTCCGGCGATGATGAACTTCGTGTGAAGATCTCGCAGCCCGAAGGTATGGCGCGGGCGATCGAGGTTGCGCGCGCATTGTCGCAACCCGTCACCTCGATCACCGCCGCAGGGACGCGCGATCTGGACGTGGCGGGCGAGGGAGATGTGCTGGTCGTTACCCTGTCCGAGGCGGAACGCACGGCGATGGATGACCGCACGCTGCAACAAGCCCTTGAAATCATTCGACGTCGCATCGACGAGGTTGGCACACGCGAACCCACGATCCAGCGTCAGGGGGCCGACCGCATCCTGATCCAGGTGCCCGGCATCGGGTCCGCGGAAGAGCTGATCGCGATCATCGGCACCACCGCGCAACTGACTTTTCAACCGGTCATCGGACGCGGCTCCAGCGCCGACGCCACTGTGCCTGCCGGTCAGGAAGTGTTGCCATCGCTCGACGAAGAGGGGGTGTTCTACACGCTGGAAACCGCGCCCGTCGTCACCGGTGAAGAGCTGACCGACGCGCAGCCTGCCTTTGACCAGAACGGGCGTCCGGCGGTCAACTTCCGTTTCAACCCGACAGGGGCGCGGAAATTTGGCGATTACACGGCCCAGAATATCGGCAGCCCCTTCGCCATCGTACTGGATAGCGAGGTGATCAGCGCGCCTGTGATTCAAAGCCATATTCCGGGCGGATCGGGCATCATCACCGGCAATTTCACCGTCGAGGAATCCACCAAGCTTGCCGTGTTGCTGCGCGCGGGTGCCTTGCCTGCTGGTCTCAACTTTCTTGAACAGCGTACCATCGGGCCAGAACTTGGCCAGGACAGCATCGACGCGGGCAAAATCGCCTGTATCGTCGCTTTCATTGCGGTGCTTGTGTTCATGTTCCTCAGCTACGGACTGTTCGGCTTCTTCGCCAATATCGCGCTGCTGATCAACGTGGGTCTGCTTTTCGGCTTGCTCAGTCTGATCGGCGCGACGCTCACGCTGCCGGGGATTGCGGGCATTGTGCTGACCATCGGTATGGCCGTGGATGCCAATGTGCTGATTTTTGAGCGTATCCGGGAAGAGTTGAAATCTGCCCGAGGCCCGGCGCGTGCCATTGATCTTGGCTATGAAAAAGCGCTGTCCGCGATCGTCGACGCCAATATCACCACTTTCATCACCGCCGTGATCCTGTTCGCCATGGGCTCTGGCCCGGTACGCGGCTTTGCCATCACTCTGGGCATCGGCATTCTGACATCCGTGTTCACCGCGATCTTCGTCACCCGCCTGCTGGTGGTGATGTGGTTTGAACGCACCCGCCCCAAGACGATCGAGGTCTGACCCATGCGCCTGAGACTGGTACCCGAGACGACGAACTGGGATTTCTTCAGCCGCTCAAAGCTGTGGCTGGGCATTTCGGCCTTCATGATCGTGCTTGCCCTGATCTCTTTCGGGGCGCGCGGGCTTAACTACGGCATCGATTTTCGCGGCGGTACGACCATACGCACGCAAAGCGAACAGGCGGTGGATGTGGGCGCGTATCGTGACGCGCTGGCCGCGCTGGAACTGGGCGACATCACCATATCCGAAGTGTTCGACCCCAATTTCGGGCCAGAGCAGAACGTGGCGATGATCCGTATTCAGGCCCAGGACGAGACGGATAGCGTTTCAGCCGAAACCATCATCGCCGCTGAAAACGCCTTGTCCGAGGTGACCCCGGATATCAGGTTTGTGTCGGTGGAATCGGTCGGCCCGAAAGTCTCTGGCGAGTTGATCCAGACCGCCGTGATTGCCGTCGTTCTCGCGATTTTTGCGGTGCTCGTCTATATCTGGCTCAGGTTCGAATGGCAGTTCGCGCTGGGGGCCGTGGTCGCGCTCGTGCATGACGTGGTGCTGACCATCGGCGTGTTCTCCGAGGTTGGCATCAAGTTCGATCTGGCGATCATCGCGGCGCTTCTGACCATCGTGGGCTATTCTTTGAACGATACGGTCGTGGTATTCGACCGCGTGCGCGAAAACCTGCGCAAGTTCAAGAAGATGGAGCTCAAGGAAGTTCTGAATGTCTCGATCAACGAAACGCTTAGCCGGACCTTCATGACCTCGATCACCACGCTGATTGCGCTGATCGCGCTGTTCGTGCTGGGGGGCGACGTGATCCGGGGCTTTGTCTTTGCGATGATCTGGGGTGTTGTCGTGGGCACCTATTCGTCGATCTTCGTGGCCTCGACCTCCCTGCTTTGGTTGGGCGTCAAGCGCGATTGGACAAAGACGGATGGCAAGGCCGGAACGCAATTCGCGGATATTGATGCCTGACATGTCGGGCGCGCCGCAAGGCGCGTTGGTGCTTGGCAAACTCTTTCGCGGGGAGGCGGCGCTTTCAGTGCCAAGCAGAGTGCCGCTGTTCATCTGGAGGAGAAGCACATGCGTCTGAACGAGATTGTTTTCACCGATGCCCAGCCCGTCGAAGGCTATGGGTCGGGCTATTTTCGGATCGGCGGCAAGGTCATGGAAGGCCCGGTGATCCTAAGCGCGGGTGGTGTGCAAAGCTGGGGCGGCTATGACGACCGCGCGCCGCTTCTGGCGCTTGCCGGCGAGATTGACGTGCTGTTCGTCGGCACGGGCGCGGAAATCCTGCATCTGCCGCGCGATATGCGCGAAGAGTTGGAGGGCGCGGGCATGGGGATCGAGGTAATGAGCGCGCCCTCGGCTTGCCGGACGTATAATGTGCTGCTTTCCGAAGGTCGGCGGGTGGCGCTGGCCGCGCTTCCGGTGTGAGCGTGCGGATTGGCCAGTGTCGCGGCAGGGATCAATATCGCCCGCGCGCATTTGATCACTTTTGTCCGTGCGGGCAATGAATTAAGCCCGACAGCATGACATTGCGTGGCATAGATCTCAGCGTCTCGCGTGGCGGGATTGCGGTGCTGGAAGGGGTGAATTTTGCTCTTTCACCCGGTGCCGCCCTTGTGTTGCGCGGGCCGAACGGATCCGGCAAGACCACGCTTTTGCGCACCGTCGCGGGCTTGCAGCCGCCCTTGGCCGGGCGGGTCGAGCGCGACGGTGAAGAGATTGCCTATGCCGCCCATGCTGACGGGTTGAAGGCGATGCTGAGCGTGTCCGAAAACCTGTCTTTCTGGGCGTCGGTCTTTGGCACGGATAACATCGCACCCGCACTTCGCGCCTTCGATCTGGAGCCCCTGTCAGATCGGCTCGCCGGGACACTCTCGGCTGGCCAGAAAAGACGTTTGGGATTGGCGCGGCTCATGGTGACGGGGCGGGCGATCTGGGTGCTGGATGAACCGACAGTCTCACTGGACGCGGCCTCTGTCGAACTGTTCGCCGCAGCCGTGCGCACGCATCTGGGGCAGGGCGGATCGGCGCTGATCGCCACCCATATCGATTTGGGTCTCGACGCCGATGTCCTGGATGTGACGCCTTATCGTGCGGTCTGGCGGGCCTCTGACCCGGACGAGGCGTTCCTGTGATCGCGTTGCTGACACGCGACCTGCGGCTTGGCGTGCGCGCGGGCGGCGGCTTTGGCCTTGGGCTTGCGTTCTTTCTGATCGTGACGGTGCTGGTGCCGTTCAGCATCGGCCCGGAAAGCGCGCTGTTGGCGCGCATCGCCCCCGGCATCCTGTGGTTGGGCGCGCTGCTGGCCTGCCTTCTGTCGCTGGACCGTATTCTGACACTGGACTGGGAGGATGGCAGCCTGGATCTGCTGGCGACCGCGCCTTTGCCGATGGAAGGGATTGTCAGCATCAAGGCGCTGGCGCATTGGATCACCACGGGCCTGCCGCTGGTTCTGGTCGCGCCGGCGCTTGGCGTGCTGTTGAACCTGCCGGGGCCGGGATACCTGTGGGTGACGGTTTCGCTGTTGCTGGGCACGCCCGCCTTGTCGGTGATCGGTACCTTCGGGGCGGCGCTGACGGTGGGCATCAAGCGCGGCGGGCTGCTCCTGTCGCTGCTGGTCCTGCCGCTATACGTCCCGACGCTGATCTTCGGGGCAGAGGTCGCGCGACGTGGGGCTGCCGGGCTGGAGGTCGTGACGCCGCTGACCCTGCTTGCCGGGATCACTTTTGGCGTGATCGCGCTATTGCCATTTGCCTCTGCGGCAGTGTTGCGGATTAACCTGCGCTGAGCCATCTGTTAGGACGGCGCGGAACTGATGTAGGAGGAGGCATGGCCTCTATCTGGGAATATGCGAACCCGGTGAAATTCATCCGGACCACCGACAGGGTGTTGCCTTGGCTGTCTGCGGCTGCGGTGGTGACGCTGTTGGTCGGGCTGGTCTGGGGGTTCTTCTTCACGCCGGACGATTACCGGCAGGGCTCTACCGTCAAGATCATCTATCTGCATGTTCCCGCCGCGCTGATGGCGATCAACGCCTGGCTGATGATGCTGGTCGCCTCTCTGATCTGGATCGTGCGGCGACACCATGTCAGCGCGCTGGCCGCCCGTGCCGCCGCCCCCGTGGGTGCGGTGATGACCGTGATCGCGCTGGTCACCGGCGCGCTTTGGGGGCAGCCGATGTGGGGGACGTGGTGGGAATGGGATCCGCGACTGACCTCGTTCCTGATCCTGTTCCTGTTCTACCTTGGCTACATGGCGCTGTGGGCCGCGATCGAGGATGACGACACCGCCGCCGATCTGACCTCAATCCTGTGTCTGGTGGGGTCGGTCTTTGCGATCCTCAGCCGCTATGCGGTCAATTTCTGGAATCAGGGTCTGCATCAGGGGGCGTCGGTGATGCGTGCGGGCGCGCTTGCGGGCGATACCGAAGAACGTGTCAGCAACATCTTCGCCGTGCCGCTTTTCGTGTCGATGGCAGGGTTCGCGCTGCTGTTCATCGCGCTGGTCTTCCTGCGCACGCAGACGGAAATCAGGGCGCGACGGACACGGGCCTTGATGGCGCGGGAGAGGATGGGATGATGCCGGATCTCGGGAAATACGCGGATGTCGTGTTGTCATCCTATGCAGTGTCGATCCTGCTGATCGTGGCCCTGGTCGGCGTCAGCATCTGGCGCGCACGCCGGATCAAGGCAGAGCTGGACCGGGTAGAAACAAGAGGTATACGCCGTGGCTAAACTTTCACCATTGATGATTGCACCGCCGGCGATCTTTGCCGGACTGGCCGCATTGTTTTACGTCGGCATGTTCCGCGACGATCCGCAGGGGCTGCCCTCCACCCGGATCGGACAACCCGCACCGGCGATCACCGAGACGGCCCTGACAGGCTATCCCGCGCTGGAACCGGGGGCGTTGGCGTCCGGTGAGGTGACGGTGGTGAATTTCTGGGCAAGCTGGTGCCCGCCCTGCCGCGCCGAACACCCCAAGCTGCTGGAGCTGGAGGCAGAGGGGATACGGATCGTCGGTGTGAACTTCAAGGATCAGGCCGAGGACGCACAGAAATATCTGGCCGAGTCGGACAGCCCGTTCATAGCCGTTCCGTTTGACCCCAAGGGCCGCAGCGCGATTGATTGGGGCGTGACCGCGCCACCCGAGACATTCATCGTCGATGGCGATGGCACAGTGCTGTTTCGTTTTGCGGGGCCGCTGATCGGATCAGATTATGAGAACCGTTTCGCGCCTGAGCTGGAAAAAGCATTGGCTGACTGACGCTTGCTGCCCCGGCCCAGTCCGAGCCGGGGCAACGCGCATGTGATATGAAATACCAAGAATAGCGTGGCCCTTATATCAGGGCGCGATCGCGCAATGTTCCGACGCGCTGAGCGAGGGGCAGGCCGGGGGCGACTTGTTGCTGGCCTGGGCACCGTAAACGGCAAGAATGCTCAATGCGATGATCTGCGCGAATGTAATCGTAAACTTCATGGTCTCTGCCTCTTTGCTTGCCCTTCAAATGGGGCATTACAGCAAATGACATAAGGGGAAATTTCCGGGCTGGCGCGTCACGAAACCGTGTTTGGCGAAGACTCGCGCATAGCAGGGTTGCGCGAAACGAAAAGGCGCGCCACCGAAGCGACGCGCCATTTTCTGGATTGAACCCCATCAGCCGGGGATTGCGGTTCCTGACGGATCAGGACGCCGCGAGGTTGCGAAGCACATAGTGCAGAACGCCGCCATGCTCGATATATTCGATCTCGATCGCGGTATCGATCCGGCATTTCAACGTGATTTCCTTCTCGGTCCCGTCGGCATAGGCGATGGTGCAAGGCACATCCTGAAGCGGCTTGATCGTGTCCAGACCCGAGATTGAGACCGTCTCGTCACCCGTCAGCTTCAGCGATTTGCGCGTGTCGCCACCGGTGAATTCCAGCGGGACGACGCCCATGCCCACCAGGTTGGACCGGTGGATACGCTCAAAGCTTTCGGCGATGACTGCCTTGACGCCCAGAAGGGCCGTGCCCTTGGCTGCCCAGTCACGGCTGGAACCCGCACCGTATTGCTCGCCACCGAAGATCACCAGCGGCGTGCCGTTTTCCTGATAGGCCATCGCGGCGTCGAAAATGGCCGCCTGTTCGCCATCCGGGCCTTTGGTGTAGCCGCCTTCGACCCCGTCCAGCATCTCGTTCTTGATGCGGATGTTGGCGAATGTGCCGCGCATCATCACCTCATGGTTGCCGCGACGGCTGCCATAGGAGTTGAATTCGCGCACGGGCACCTGACGCTCTGTCAAGTAGCGGCCGGCGGGCGTGGTGTCTTTGAATGACCCGGCCGGGCTGATGTGGTCGGTGGTGACCATGTCGCCCAGCAAGGCCAGAACACGCGCACCTTCGATATTGCTGATGGTGCCCGGTTCCTTGCTCATGTTCTGGAAGTAGGGCGGGTTCTGGATATAGGTCGACGCGGAGGGCCAATCATAGGTTTCCTGCTGCGGAACCTCGACGCCCTGCCACTTTTCGTCGCCTTTGAAGACATCGGCATATTTCGACTGGAACGCTTCGCGCGTCACGGTCTGTTCGACCAGATCCGCGATTTCCTTTGTGGTCGGCCAGATGTCCTTGAGGTAGACGTCATTGCCGTCCTTGTCCTTGCCAAGACTGTCCTTGGTGATGTCGACATTCATGTCACCCACCAGCGCATAGGCCACAACCAGCGGCGGCGATGCCAGATAGTTGGCGCGTACATCCGGGCTGATCCGGCCTTCGAAGTTGCGGTTGCCCGACAGGACCGACGTGCCGATCAGGTCATTGTCGTTGATGCATTTCGAGATTTCCTCGGCCAGCGGACCGGAGTTGCCGATACAGGTGGTGCAGCCATAACCGACAAGGTTGAACCCGATCTTGTCGAGGTCTTTTTGCAGGTCCGCGGCCTCCAGATAGGCAGAGACGACCTGCGATCCGGGAGCGAGGGATGTCTTGACCCATGGCTTGCGTGTCAGCCCAAGGGCCGCCGCCTTGCGCGCCACAAGGCCCGCACCGATCATCACATAAGGGTTCGACGTGTTGGTGCAGGACGTGATCGAGGCAATCACGATAGAGCCGTCATGCAGCTGGTAGTGGCTTTTCTCTGTCGGAACGAACCCCCGTTTGTGATGCCCCTCATCACCGGGGATGTCCGTGGGTTCCGGCGCGCCGCCTTCACCTTCCCAGCGAACCTCGGAATTCGCGCTGGTGTCCTTGCCTTCGCGGATGCCCTTGACATAGTGGCCAAATGCGGTGGCCGCGGAATCCAGCGCGATATAATCTTGCGGACGTTTGGGGCCGGAGATCGCAGGCACGATGGTGCCCATGTCAAGCTCCAGCGTGTCGGTATAGACCGGATCGTAATCCGCGCCGCGCCAGAAACCGTTTTCCTTGGCATAGGCCTCGACCAGCGCGATGCGGTCGTCTTCACGGCCGGTATTGCGCAGGTAACGCAGGGTTTCGTCGTCGATCGGGAAGAAGCCACAGGTGGCCCCGTATTCAGGCGCCATGTTGGCAATCGTGGCGCGGTCGGCCAGTGGCAGGTTGTCCAGACCGTCGCCGTAGAACTCGACGAACTTGCTGACCACGCCTTTTTCGCGCAGCATTTCCACGACTTTCAGCACAAGGTCGGTGCCGGTGGTGCCTTCGATCATGCGGCCGGTCAGCTTGAAACCCACGACCTCGGGGATCAGCATCGAGATCGGCTGACCCAGCATCGCGGCCTCGGCCTCGATCCCGCCAACGCCCCAGCCCAGAACGGCCGCGCCGTTGACCATGGTTGTGTGGCTGTCGGTGCCGACCAGCGTATCGGGATAGGCGACAACATCGCCGTTCTGATCCTTGTCGCTCCAGACGGTCTGGCTGAGATATTCCAGGTTCACCTGGTGGCAGATGCCGGTGCCCGGTGGCACAACGCGGAAGTTGTTGAACGCGGTCTGGCCCCATTTGAGGAAAGTATAGCGCTCCATGTTGCGCTCATATTCGCGGTCCACGTTCATCTGGAAGGCGCGCGGATTGCCGAATTCGTCGATCATCACCGAGTGGTCGATGACCAGATCGACCGGGTTCAGCGGGTTGATCTTCTGCGGATCGCCCCCGAGATGCTTGATGCCGTCGCGCATGGCGGCAAGGTCAACTACGGCGGGAACACCGGTGAAATCCTGCATCAGCACGCGGGCCGGACGATAGGCGATCTCGCGCGGGTTCTGGCCGCCTTTTGTCGCCCATTCGGCAAAAGCCTTGATGTCGTCGACGGTGACGGTGTTGCCGTCCTCAAACCGCAGCATGTTTTCCAACACGACCTTCAGCGCGGCGGGCAGTTTCGAGAAATCCCCAAGCCCGGCTGCTTCGGCTGCGGGGATCGAATAATAGGCGAACGACTGGTCGCCGACAGACAACGTCTTGCGTGTCTTGGCTGTATCCTGACCGACTGTGATGGGCATTGTTGGCTCCCTTGCGAAAATGCGGGTGATAAGGGTGTTGCTGGCTGTTATCTGCCCTAACCTGACGTGCCAATCAAGGGGGGTGCGTCGTTATGTATACCATTGCACACCGAATTTGGGCCGCCAGATCCAGAAATTTCGACACCTGACATGGAACAGTGTGTCTATGCGTCCGCTTTCGTCGCTGAGGCGAAAGATCGGCGGTGCCAAAACGGGGGCGACTCGGGTCTTGGGGGCGGCTCTCGGGTTATCGCAAATCCTTGATTGGCTATTTCAGCATGATCGTTTTAATGACGTTGGGACATTTCAAACGGAATAGAGTGACGCATGCGAAAGCTGGTTGGATGGATCACCACAATCTGGATCACGCTGGCCGGCGCTGCTGCGGCGCAGAACCATCCGGTGGTGGTAGAGCTTTTCACCTCGCAGGGCTGTTCCTCTTGTCCGCCTGCCGATCAACTGCTTGGCGAATTGGCGAGACGGGACGATGTGATCGCGCTGGCGCTGCATGTCGATTACTGGGACTATATCGGCTGGAAAGATGTCTTCGCCCAGGCCGGGTTCACCAAGCGGCAAAAGGCCTATGCCGCAGTCGCCGGGCTTCGCAGCATCTACACGCCGCAGATGGTCGTGCAAGGGACAGAGGATGTCGTCGGCAACCGCAGGATGGATGTGGCCGATCTGATCCGCAAACATGAATCGCAACGCCTGCCCGTGTCGGTGGACCTTGCGCGTAACGGCTCGGAACTGGTGATTTCGGCGCGTGCCCTGCGCTCTGCCGGTCCGGCAGACATTCATCTGGTGCGCTACGAGCCTGAACAGATTGTCGCTATCAAGCGCGGCGAGAATGCCGGACGCACGCTGACCTACCACAATATCGTGACCGATTGGCGGGTTCTGGGGCGCTGGGACGGGCAGGGCACCTACAAGGCACGTTTGTCGGTCGAAGGCCCGCGCCCGGTGGTGGTGCTGGTGCAGCGTGCAGGTTACGGACCGATCTTAGCGGCGGCACGTTTGCGCTGACGTTTCGGTTTCCACCGGCGATGGATCCAGAACCACTGTGCGGGATGCGCTTCGATCCGGCGTTCCAGCGCTTGCGTCACCTGCCGCATCATCTCTAGCGGATCGCCGTGCTGTACCGGCTCATCGAATTCGATGTGGAAATTCTGACCGTCCGGCTGCCTTGTGCCAAAGAACGGGATCAGCAAGGCCCCGGTTTTCAGCGCGATATCAGCGGCCGAAGTGACCGTCGGTGCAGGCTTGCCCAGAAACGGCAGGGGCGTGCCTGAACTGTCGTATATGTCGAACAGCAACACCCCCATGCCACCCTCACGGATATGGCGCATCAGGCCCAGCGTACCGCGGCGGCCCTGTTCAAAGACCGGGCCGGACAGGGCATGCATATTGGCGGCGTAATGTGCGTTGAAATAGGCGTTGGACATCGGCCGGTACAACCCGCCAATTTCAAATCCGCGCGCCACAAGGGCCGCTCGCGGAGCCTCGAAATTGCCAAAATGCCCGGTGACAAAAACCACCGGGCGGCCTTCTGCACGGGCCTGTTCTGCGGCGGCAACACCTGGCCCATAGACGGGTGTGTCGGTCATTTTGCGCAGCAAACCTTTGACGTCGTAATTCTCGATCATCGTGCGCCCGGCATTGTCGGCCACGGCATCTGCGAGTCGCCTGCGTTCCACTTCGGGCAGGTCGGGCCAGATATGGGCAAGATTGGCCATGGCGCGGTCGCGGTATCCGGCAAGTGGCGCGACGATGCGGCTGATGAGCCGGCCCATCAGCCAGAGCCGGGCACGCAGCGGCAAGACCAGTGCCAGCTGGATCATCGCCCGTAATATGCGATCGGTCATCCAGTCGCCAAAGCTGCCCTTGGGGGGCGTCGAAGATGTCTTGTCTGGCACGTTTGTGACGGCTTTCCTTGAAAGGACTGCCGTGACATAGGCCGAGGCAGGACCGATCACAAGCATCAGCTCAGTTGTATAACACCGTTACATTGCCAGTATCGGCTGAGTTCATTCTTCTTCGTCAGGCTGGACCAATGTGATCTCGCCGGCTTCGACCAAGGACAGTATACCTGCGACCACGGTGTTCATCGCGGCCTCTCCGTCTTTGGATTTCGGCGTGCCGCGCTCTTCGATCTGTTCGCGGACCTGTTCGGACATGCGCTTGCCCAGATTTTCAAGGATGTGGTCGCGCGCCGCCCCTTGTTCAGTGCTGGCCGCAAAGGCCAGCGCGGTCACCATCGCGTCACCATCGGCGTCGCGCAGGATACGCGGCACGTCCAGTGCCGCAATCCGCGTCGGAATGTCGGTAAAGGTGAAGATTGCCTTGCGCACGGCTTGCGCAAAAACGCTGTCGGTCTCGTCCAGCCCGCTGAGCACATCGTCGCGGGTCAGCGAGGGCGAGACATTCAGAATTGCCCCGACGCGATTTTCCGGGGCCGCATTGAAGGCGCGTTCGGGCTTGTTATCCAACTGGCTTGCAAGGCTCAGGCCGATCCGGTCGACCGCGCTTGGCGTGACAGAGCCGGTCTGCGATACGGCATAGGCGATCAGTCTGGCTTGGGTTCCGGGAAGTTTGCCCAAAACTTCTGCCGCACGGGTCACGTCAATCTTTGACAGGGCAACGGCGGCGACCTCGGTGCTTTCAGCTTCCAGCATGCGGCGCAATTCATCGGCCGACAGACTCGCGATACGCGCCCAAGGGTCGCCTGCCTGACGCACGCCGGCCTCTTTGCGAAGGCGTTGGGCTGTCTGAGCGCTGATTTTTCCGTCCAGCGCCGACAAGGCCCCCGCGATCCCTTTCGGAAAGCTGAGACCTACACCGCCAAGTTCATCGGCGAATTCCGTCAACACCTCGTTCAAAGTGTCGGTGTGCACATAGCGCATATCGCCAAGCTGCTGGGTCAGCGTGGCCTGCAAATCATCGGGCAGGGTGGTCAATGCCACCTCTGCACCTTCATTCAGAATGAACTGCACCACGATCGCCGCCTTCTGGCGGCGGGTCAACACGGGGTTCATGCCGACCGGTGGGCGGGCGGCAGGGGGTGCCAATGTGGCGATCTGTGTCTGCTTCGTCATCCGTTCAGGACCTCATCCGGTTACATCCGGTATGTTCCGGACCTAACCCGAGTCGGGTGAACAAACCCTGAACGAGCGTTGTTTGATCGCAGTTTGTTCTTATTGCGTCAGCCGGTCACTTGTTCGACACAGCTACCCGTTGCGCTGTCATAGACGGTGCCTTGCGCACAGGACATCGCCTCGCTATGGCCCGAACAGGACGCCCAAGCGCCGACTGCGGGAATGATTGCCAGAGCGGTGGCGGCCAGAATTGTCTTGATATTCATTGCAATCCTCCTGTTGAACTGTTCAGCAAGGATAGCACAGCCTTGGCCTGCGACAAAACACCAAGACACCTGTTCAATGAGATCGGCGTCAGCTTGCCATCGCGCGTTGGGGTTTGGCCGGAATCGCTGGAACGTCCGGCCGTCTGTCTGTCAGCACCTTAGCGACGCTTCAGGCCGGCACGAAACGCCTTCTGCGCGACGTCGAAAAACGAAAAATCCCCCACTGCTGGGCAGTGAGGGATTGCGATGGTACGGGTCTTGTGGCTTCAGCCGAAGACGCGTTTGAAGATCGTGTCGACATGTTTGGTGTGATAACCAAGGTCGAATTTCTCTTCGATCTCTTCTATCGACAGGGCGGCTGTGACCTCGTCATCACCCAGAAGCTCTGTCTTGAAATCGGCGCCTTTTTCCCAGACCTTCATCGCGTTGCGCTGGACAAGGCGATAGGAATCCTCGCGGCTGACACCGGCCTGCGTCAGCGCCAGAAGAACCCGCTGCGACATCACCAGACCTTTGAATTTATTCATGTTGGCCAGCATGTTGTCGGGATAGATCACCAGCTTGTCGATCACCTGCGTCAGCCGGGCCAGAGCGAAATCCAGCGTGATGGTGGTGTCGGGGCCGATATTGCGCTCGACAGAGCTGTGGCTGATGTCGCGCTCGTGCCAGAGGGCCACGTTTTCCATCGCGGGAACCACGGCCATGCGCACCAGACGGGCCAGCCCGGTCAGGTTTTCGGTCAGCACCGGGTTGCGTTTATGCGGCATCGCGGAAGAGCCTTTCTGACCGGCCGAGAAGAATTCTTCGGCTTCCAGAACCTCGGTGCGCTGCATGTGGCGAATCTCTGTCGCGACATTCTCGATAGAACTGCCGACAACGCCGAGGGCCGCGAAGAACGCGGCATGACGGTCGCGCGGGATCACTTGCGTGCTGATCGGTTCGGGCTTCAGCCCCAGCTTTGCGCAGACATGTTCTTCGACCGCGGGGTCGATATTGGCAAATGTGCCAACGGCGCCGGAGATCGCGCCGGTTGCAATTTCGTCGCGGGCGGTGGCCAGGCGGGTGCGGTTGCGGTCCATCTCGGCGTAGAAGCGCGCGAAGGTCAGGCCCATGGTGGTGGGTTCGGCGTGAATGCCGTGGCTGCGGCCGATGCGGACCGTGTCCTTGTGTTCCAGCGCGCGACGTTTCAGCGCCTCCAGCAGCTTGTCCATATCGGCAAGCAAAAGATCGGCAGCACGGACCAGTTGCACGTTGAAAGTTGTGTCCAGCACATCCGAAGAGGTCATGCCCTGATGCACGAACCGCGCTTCGTCATTGCCGATGATCTCGGCCAGGTGGGTCAGAAAGGCGATCACGTCATGCTTCGTGACGGCCTCGATCTCGTCAATCCGCGCCACGTCAAACTCTACGTCCTTGGCCTTCCACACCGCTTCGGCATTTTCCTTCGGGATGACCCCCAGTTCGGCCTGAGCGTCACAGGCATGTGCCTCGATTTCGTACCAGATGCGGAACTTGGTCTCGGGCGACCAGATTGCGACCATGTCGGGGCGGGAATAGCGGGGGATCATCGGCGGGCCTTCCAAGCTGCAAACAGGATTGCGCGGGGTTTAGACCCAAGCGGCCTTGCCCACAAGGCAGTAGCGCCCCAACCCGCGTGCCATGGCAGCCGTTCGGGGACGCAACCGTTCCTGATGTCAACCAGCGCGGCGCGTCAGACCAGTTCCGTCAACACCTTCGCGCCGCGTTCCAAGCTGCGATGGACGGGGCATTTATCCGCAATCTCCAGCAGTTTGGCGCATTGCTCTTGTGACAAATCACCTTCAAGCGTGATCCGGCGGCGGAACGTGTCGATCTTGTCGGTACTTCCAGAGGCCGCATCCTGCGCATGAACCTTGTCGTGGCGAACATCCACCGAGACGTGATCCAGCGGCCAGCCCTTGCGGCGCGCATACATGCGGATCGTCATCGAGGTGCAGGCACCCAGACCGGCAGCCAGGAACCCGTAGGGCGACATGCCGCGATTGCTGCCGCCGTAGGCCTCGGGCTCGTCCGCCAGCATGTGATGATCCGGGCCGCTTTGTACATCTTGCAGGAAACCGTCCGGATCGGCCTCGGCCACGCGGACCACGCCTTCGGGCGCGCCGGGGGGCGGTGCGGGCGCTGGCAAATCAAGGTAGCGCCCGGCCCAGGCGGCAATCACCTGCGCTGCATATTCTGCATCGCTTGCGCGGCTGACCAGATGATCGGCATCGTCCAGCGTGACAAAGCTTTTCGGATGTTTCGCAGTGGTAAAGATGCGTGTCGCATTGGAAATATCCACAACGCTGTCGCGCGGCGCGTGCATCACCAGCAGCGCGCGTTTCAGGCCGGAAATGGCGCTTTCAAGCTTTTCCGACGTGACGTCCTGCACGAAATCCTGCGAGATCGTGAAGGTCTGCCCACCCAGATCAACCTCTGCACGGCCATCCTCGGCAATCTTGTCCAGCGCGTCGGAAAAGTTCTGCGTCACATGGGCGGGATCGAAGGGGGCTGCAATCGTGACGACCGCGCGTACGCTGTCGATGCTGCCCGCCGCGCGCAGCACCGCCGCGCCGCCCAGTGAGTGACCGATCATAAGCGACGGTGCCATGCCGCGCGCGTCAAGATATGCGGCGGCGTTGTGCAGATCCTGCACGTTCGACGAGAAAGACGTATTGGCAAACTCGCCGCCTGAATGCCCAAGCCCGGTGAAATCGAACCGCAGAACGGCGATCCCCATCATCGCAAGCCGACCCGCGATCCGGCGCGCGGCGGCGATATCCTTGGAACAGGTGAAGCAATGCGCAAACAGCGCCGTGGCCAGATGCGGGCCCTCCGGCAGGTCGAGCCGCGCGGCGAGCGGGGCACCCGCGTGGCCGTCAAAAGTGATACGTTCGGTGGCCATGGCGGCTCCTTTCTGATGTGATTGAAAGGGTAAGCAGACATGTGCCTGCCCGCCAGAGATGTGTCATGGCTGTCACGTCAAGGTGACGACCGGTGTTGTTTGGTTTTCAGCAGAAATCGGACCCTGCGGGCGGAGTGGCCGGTTTCGAACACCCGTCCGCACGCCCGATGCCGCTCAATCTTATCGAGATGCAGCGCGCCCGACGCCTGTTGCAACCATCAAGAGCGGGCGCATCTTCATCTAGAACCTTACGTTTCCCTTTTAAGTCATTGATAAGTTTCTGTTAAGTGTGGCCTTTAACTCACCTTCCAATCCGTTGGGCCGCGTAGACAATCGCGCGTTGGTAGTTCCCACTGTCATTCCAGGCAGACAGCGCCTGAAAGTTGCGTGTGCCTTCGCCATATGGTTGACCGGGCTGCCAGCCGTTCTGGCGCAGCATATTGGCGGCAGAGGCCAGCGCGTCGGCCGCGCTATACGGATCGGCCTTGCCATCGCCGTTGGCGTCAACCCCGTAGCGCAGCCAGTTCTCGGCCAGAAACTGCATATGCCCCAATTCGCCCGACGGACCACCCTGCGTGCTGGTCGAGATCACCCCGCGATCCACCAGTTTCAAAGCCGCGATCGCGCTGCCTTCAAAACGCGGATGCCGTCGGCAATAGGAGGCCAGCGTGATCGCCCCGTCGACGATGGGCGTCTTGCCAAGATAGCCGCCCCAGCTTGTTTCCAGTCCCCAGATTGTCACCAGCAGATCGGCCGGTACGCCATAAGTCCGCTCGATCGACGAGAACGTGTTGGGATTCTTGCTTTTCTTTGAGCGCGCCATGTTGATGAAACTTTGCGCAGAGCTGCCTGAACGCTTGGCAAGAAACGCCGCCGGATCGCCGTATGAGACGCCGCTTTGGCTGGACGGGTTGGATTCGAACCGCCATGTCAGGCTGGACAGGGACGCGCTGCCAAGCGCCTGAAGGCCGCGTTGGCCGACTCCGTTGGCTGCGGCCTGCTGGCTGAGACCCTGCTTATAGGTGCCAAAGCTGCCCTTGTTCGTGATGCAATTCGCCGCCAATGCCGGAGAGGCAGTCAGCAGCGACAGGAAAAGGGCGGTAAAAATCGGACGCATTGCGGTCTCCGGAATAGGTAACTGATCGGGACGACCCTACCCGCAGTGATGCTCTGGGCCAAGAGGGAAGGCAAATGCGGTTTTTCGGCGCGGCAATGCGCGCAAGAGCGCGTCGAAGCGATGTTCTTTCCGAAGGCAGAAAAGAAAAAGGGCGTCCGTGAAGACGCCCCGTTCCGATAGCTGTTCCTGCTGGACATCAGCAGCTGTAATACATGCCGAATTCGACCGGGTGCGGTGTTTGTTCGTAAAGTTCGACCTCTTCCATCTTCAGCGCGATATAGCCGTCGATCTGGTCCTTCGTGAACACGTCACCCGCCAGAAGGAAGCCGTGATCGGCCTTGAGGGCGTCCATCGCTTCGCGCAGCGAGCCGCAAACCGTCGGGATGCCTTCCAGCTCTTCCGGCGGCAAATCGTACAGGTTCTTGTCCATCGCTTCGCCCGGATCAATCTTGTTCTTGATACCGTCGAGTCCGGCCATCAGCAGGGCCGCAAAGCAAAGATAGGGGTTTGCGGCGGGATCGGGGAAACGTGCCTCGACGCGCTTTGCCTTGGGCGATTCGGTCCAGGGAATACGAACGCAGCCGGACCGGTTGCTGGCCGAATAGGCGCGCAGCACCGGGGCCTCGAAGCCGGGGATCAGCCGCTTGTAGCTGTTGGTCGCCGGGTTGGTAAAGGCGTTAAGCGTCTTGGCGTGTTTCAGGATGCCACCGATGAAATACAGCGCTTCCTGGCTGAGATCGGCGTATTTGTCGCCCGCGAAGAGCGGCTTGCCGTCTTTCCAGATCGACATGTTCACATGCATGCCGGTGCCGTTGTCGCCGTAGATCGGCTTGGGCATGAAGGTCGCGGTCTTGCCGTAAGCCTGCGCCACGTTGTGAATGACGTATTTGTATTTCTGCAACTCGTCGGCCTGCTTTGTCAGCGTGCCGAAAATCAGGCCCAGTTCATGCTGACAGGACGCAACCTCGTGGTGGTGCTTGTCGACCTTCATGCCGAGGCGCTTCATGGTGGTCAGCATTTCGGCGCGGATGTCCTGACCGTCATCGATCGGGTTGACCGGGAAATACCCGCCCTTCAGGCCGGGGCGGTGCCCGGTATTGCCCATTTCATATTGTGTGTCGCTGTTCCAGGACGCATCCATCGCATCAACTTCGTATGATACCTTGTTGATCGAGTTGGAAAAACGAACGTCGTCAAATAGAAAGAACTCGGCTTCCGGACCCCAGTAGGACACGTCGCCGATGCCAGAGGATTTCAGGTAAGCCTCTGCCTTTTCCGCGGTGCCGCGCGGGTCACGTTCATAGCTTTCGCCGGTATCCGGCTCGACGACAGAGCAATGGATGCAAAGCGTCTTTTCGGCATAGAACGGATCGATATAGGCGCTTTCAGTGTCGGGCATCAGCTTCATGTCCGAGGCTTCGATCGATTTCCAGCCACCAATCGAGGAGCCATCGAACATGAAACCCTCTTCCAGGAAATCGTCGTCGACCAGGTCGGAAACCACCGTGACGTGCTGCAACTTGCCACGCGGGTCGGTGAAGCGAATATCGACATAAGCGATATCCTCGTCCTTGATCATTTTCAGAATTGCGTCATTGCTCATCTTTGGTTGTCCTCTTCTCATCGCGTCCCGGCCGGTGGCCGTGAGCTTTCATCTAGAATTCAAATCGGGTGGCAGTGTTGAAGCGTCGAGGCCCCGGATCAGGTCCGGGGCAGGCTCAGAGCGCGTCTGAGCCGGTCTCTCCGGTTCGGATGCGGATCGCCTGTTCGACCGGGCTGACGAAAATCTTGCCGTCGCCGATCTTGTCGGTCTTGGCCGCGTCGATGATTGCCGCGATGGCATCATCGACCAGATCATCGTCCAGCACGACCTCGATCTTCACCTTGGGCAGGAAATCGACGACATATTCCGCGCCTCGGTAGAGTTCAGTATGGCCCTTCTGGCGTCCGAAACCTTTGACTTCGATGACGCTCAGCCCCTGTATGCCAGCATCTTGCAGGGCTTCTTTCACCTCATCAAGCTTGAATGGCTTGATAATCGCCTCGATCTTCTTCATCTGAAATCTCCGTCGCAACAGGTGTCGCTAGGGGTTGATCATGGGGGGCATCGTGGCTCAATCGGATTCGGGTGATATGGCTGTTTCGACGCCGGATGTCAGAATGGGATGCACATAATTTGTGCGTTCTGACTTAATAATAGGCGAACAGAAAACTCTGTATGCCAACCCGCACGGTTGTCCTCTTGTCAGCTATGTCCTGAAGGGCGGATAAGGGGTCGAACGCTTACACCAGAGACAGGACAGTTGTGCATGGCCGAACTTCTGACCGCCGCGCAGATGCGCGCCATTGAACAGGCCGCGATAAACAGCGGCGAGGTTAGTGGTCTGGAATTGATGGAGCGGGCAGGGCGGGGTGTCGTCGAGGCGATTTTCGAGGAATGGCCGGCGTTTGCACGAGATACGACGTCGGAGCGGGGGCCAGCCCCCACACCCCCGGAGTATTTGGTCCAAGAAGAAGAGGCAAGTATTCTGCGGGCCGTTGTGCTGTGCGGGCCGGGGAATAATGGGGGAGACGGGTTTGTTGTGGCGCGGTTGCTGCAAGGACAGGGCTGGAAGGTACAGGTTTTCCTCTATGGTGATCCGTCGCAACTGCCGGCCGATGCGAAAGTGAATTATGAGCGGTGGTGCGCGCTGGGATCGACCTATTCATTTTTGCAATACGAAGAAAAATTGTGGAACTGCGACCTGCTGGTGGATGCACTGTTCGGAACCGGGCTTAAGCGCGCGGTTCGGGAATTTGATGGCCTATTCTCAAAAATGGAAGATATGGTGGGGCCCCGTCCCATTGAGGTTGGGCATGAAAACGGTCGGGCGGCCATCGTCGCCATCGACCTTCCAACTGGCATTTGCGCTGATAGTGGCCGCATATTCGCGATCTCAGACTCTCGACACGGGGTCTCAGCCAGCGCGCATCTGACAGTGACCTTTCATGGCATGAAATTGGGGCACGTCTTGGCTGATGGACCAGATCATTGTGGCAAGGTCGTCGTCAAAACTCTGGGGATTGAGACGTTTGTCTCCCGGTGGTTGCGTGAGGGGCCGGACGGACAGCGGGACGGGTGGCATGAGCAGGTCACGCTTGCCAGAGTTCCGATCTGTCTCGGAAAAGAAGGTTATCAGCATAAGTACTCTCATGGCCACGCCCTGATCATGTCCGGTGGTGCAGGGCGCACGGGGGCGGCACGGCTGGCGGCGCGGGGTGCTTTGCGGGTCGGGGCGGGGCTGGTGACTTTGGGTGTGCCCGGCTCGGCGCAGATGGAGGTGGCCTGTCAGATCAGCGCGATGATGCTGAAGCGGATTGAGGATGGTGGCGGGGTGGCTTCGGCGCTGGAAGACCGGCGCATCAATGCGCTGTGTCTGGGGCCGGGATTGGGACTGGATGAGCGCGCGGCGGGGCTGCTCGCCGCAGCGCTGCGCGCCCCGGCCCCCGAGCCGGGGCCTTCTGTTTCGCAAGGCCCCGGGTCAAGCCCGGGGCGGGCAGTGCTGCTGGATGCTGACGCGCTGAGCCTGCTTGCGTGCGACCCGGATCTGTTTGCATTGGTGCATGATCAGTGCGTGCTGACGCCACATGCGGGTGAATTCAAACGGCTGTTTCCTGACATCGCTGAAAAATCGAACGCTCCCGCAACCAAAGGTCCGGCCTATTCCAAGGTCGATGCCACATGTGCAGCGGCCAAACGGGCAGGATGCGTGGTGCTCTTCAAGGGGCCGGACACGGTGATCGCCGATCCTTCCGGGGCTTGCAGGATAAACTTGGCCAAATATGATCGTGCCGCACCTTGGCTCGCGACGGCCGGGTCGGGGGACGTGTTGGCGGGGTTCATCACCGGATTGCTGGCGCGCGGCTATTGTCCGATGGACGCCGCTGCAAGTGCCGCCTGGCTGCATGTGGAATGCGCGCGCAGCTTTGGGCCGGGCCTGATAGCTGAGGACCTGCCGGAGGTTTTGCCCCAGGTCCTGAGCCGTCTTCTGGGGGATTGAGATCCACTCTGTTTCGGCCGCGTGTTGCCTGTACCGGAAAAACCCTGCCGCCCTGTCCGTTTCAGGCGAATTTTCCGCTCGCATCCGGCTTGCGGGTTTGCTAGACAGCGCCGGACTTGGGCGGCCCGTTGGGCTGCCTCTTGGGTTTTTGCGGGTGTGGCGAAATTGGTAGACGCACCAGATTTAGGTTCTGGCGCCGCAAGGCGTGGGGGTTCAAGTCCCTCCACCCGCACCAGAGAATGAGAAAAAGGACACGTAAATGCAGGTCACCGAGACTCTGAACGAAGGGTTGAAGCGCGGATACGCGATCACCGTCAGCGCTGATGAGCTTGACGCGAAGGTCAACGAAAAGCTGGCCGAGGCGCAGCCCGAGGTTGAGATGAAGGGCTTTCGCAAGGGTAAGGTTCCGATGCCGCTGCTGAAAAAGCAGTTCGGCCAGCGTCTCCTGGGGGAGGCGATGCAGGAAACCATCGACGGCGCGATGAACCAGCATTTCGAAGACAGCGGCGACCGTCCGGCAGCCCAGCCCGAGGTCAAGATGACCAATGAGGACTGGAAAGAAGGCGACGACGTCAATGTCGAGATGAGCTATGAGGCGCTTCCGACGATCCCCGAGGTCGATCTAAGCGTGATCAAGCTGGAAAAGCTGGTGGCCAAGGCGGATGACGCTTCGGTGACCGAGGCGCTGGAAAACCTGGCTGAGACCGCGCAGAATTTCGAGGACCGTGAAGAGGGTGCCGCAGCTGAGGATGGCGACCAGATCGTGATTGATTTCGTCGGCAAGGTGGATGGCGAAGCGTTCGAAGGCGGCTCTGCCGAGGATTATCCGCTGACGCTGGGATCAAACAGCTTCATCCCCGGTTTCGAAGAGCAGCTTGTCGGCGTGAAAGCAGGCGACGAGAAGGCCGTCGAAGTGTCGTTCCCCGAGGACTATCAGGCCGAGCATCTGGCAGGCAAAGCGGCGATCTTCGATTGCACCGTCAAGTCGGTGAAGGCACCTCAGGCTGCAGTAATCGACGACGAGCTGGCCAAGCGTTTTGGTGCCGATGATCTGGCCGCGCTGAAAACCCAGATCTCCGAGCGTCTTGAAGCCGAATATGCGGGCGCGGCCCGTGCAGTGATGAAGCGCGGACTGCTGGATCAGCTGGATACTATTGTCAGCTTCGAGCTGCCGCCGTCGCTGGTGGATGCCGAAGCCAAGCAGATCGCGCATCAGCTTTGGCACGAAGAAAACCCCGAAGTCGAAGGCCATGACCACGATCCGGTAGAGCCTACCGACGAGCACAAAAAGCTGGCCGAGCGCCGCGTGCGTCTGGGCCTGCTTCTGGCGGAACTGGGCCAGAAGGCCGAGATTCAGGTCACCGATGCCGAGATGACGCAGGCGATCATGAACCAGGCGCGGCAGTATCCGGGCCAGGAACGCCAGTTCTTTGAGTTCATCCAGCAGAATCAGCAGATGCAGCAGCAGATGCGCGCGCCGATCTTCGAGGACAAGGTCGTTGATCATATCGTCGAACAGGCTGATGTGACCGAGAAGGAAATCTCGAAGGATGATCTTCAGAAGGCGGTCGAGGCGCTGGAAGAAGACGAATAATCTTCGATTTTTTCGAAATTACATGAAACCGCGCCCTTCGCTGGCGCGGTTTTTTTGTGTGCGGTGTGAATTGGCGTTTGAGTTAAGGCGACATCAGTGCCGATGTGAAGACACTGCGTTGAACGGGTAATCCGCATTATACTGGCGACCGCGCCATTCGCTAACAGTGCATTTGTTAGTAGGTGTGCGTATGTGTTCGCACGGCATTGAGTTAGCCGAGATCAAGCTGACCACATAGGCATTCGTAATAGCGGGCCAGCCATTAGCAGGCCTTCCAGATGCCTATCGCAGCTGTCAAAAAACTAAAAATAATGATGTTGACTACGCGTTGGCAGGCTCTGTGTCCGATGGGCAGCCGCATGAACCGCAGAACTTGTAGAACGAGTTTTCGCGCGTGCCGCATTGTCCGCATTTGTCGAACAAGCAAAACCCGCAATGGACGCAGTAATCCACATGCGCTTCGACAGATCCGCTCTTTTTACCGGTTACCTTGGGTTGAAAATGTCTGTCGCAGCTTGGGCAGACACCCTCGGATATCTTCTTGACGGCCTGTTCGTACTCGATTGTTTTGCGTTTTTCAGCTTCGGGTTTTTCCTCTTCGTTCTTCTTGTTCTGAATATACCGGCCCATGCCTTTGACTGCGAAATGTGCGAATAGCAGAGAAAGGACTATCCCGACGCCCGTTCTGACATATCCGCCGTATGAGGGCAGGTAGGGGACCAGCTCGACGAAAAAGGCAAAGAGCGAGAACATGACAAAGCTGCGGTAGACCGGCCAATAGGTGGTGCCGCGTTTTTTGACGAACAGCCAGATGGAGATAAGCAATAACGGTAGGGTCAGCGCCAGCCGGTAGAGGAATACTTTCAGGATCTCGTTCTGGCGCGCTTTTTCGTAGGGTGCCGTTGCAGCGTCAAATATTTGATCGCGCTGAACCCGAAGAGATTGCAACATACGGTTGGTCTCGACCTGCTGTTGTTCCAGCGATTGTACCGCTTGCTGGGCGTCGCGCTCTTGGGTTTTCAGCAGTTCAATCGCTTCTACGCGATCAACCACTTGCTGGTTTTGTTCGGTCAATCCGGTTGCACCGCGCGTCCTGATCCAGCTCTCAAAGTTTGACCGCTGGGTTTGATAATCCAATCTGCGGGATTCCAGGACAAACTTCGCATCTTCGATGTCATTTTCGGTGCTCTGCATCGAGAGTTCGAGCTTGTCGATTTCCTCTTCGGTCGTTTCAAGCGCCTGCGTATCGACGAATTCCAGCTTGGACACGGGTTGCCCGGCTGTCGGCAGGTCGGACAAGACCAATCCGCCAAGCTCGATCAGGAAAACTGTGATGACGAGTGACAGCAACCACATCGCGACATTGTAGAAAAAAAGGGGACGGCGGGCGGCTTTCATGTGTCATCCTGTGTGGTGTGGGTCGAAGACTGGGCAGTCGGAGTGTCGCGCATTTTTCCAGTAACGTAGCGCGGGTGTAGGCTGTGGAAGCTGCCCGCAGGTTATCGTTTTGCAGATTGTAGCGAAAACGCTTTCGTACAAAAACGACTTATCTTACGGGATGTTATCTGTCGGTCGTGGGGGTCGGCCGTTCGCCGAGAGCTTGCCATTCGCAGACAGCAACGGTGATGGCGGATTAATAGAGCAGCCCATAAAAAGACCGCGCGGGGTGGGCCCGCGCGGTCTGAACGTCCCTGCTGGGGGACGTGGCGAAGACTTAGTTGTCTTCGGATGTCTCTTCGGCCTCGGCTGCGGCGTTGACCACATCGCGGGGCGCGTCGTCGTCCTCGGCAGCAGAGCCGATATCGTCGAACAGTTCGGCGATCTCGAAATCTGCGGCGGCCTCTTCTTCGGCGGCCAGTTCCTGGATCGACTTGCCGGATGCCTGAAGCTCTGCCTCTTCGGGCGAGCGGGCGACATTCAGCGTGATCGTCACCATGACCTCGGGGTGAAGGTTCACCTCAAGTTCGTGCAGACCCAATACCTTGATGGGCTCGCGGATGATGATCTGCTTGCGGTCCAGCGAGAAGCCGGCCTCGGTCGCGGTGTCCGCGGCGTCACGCGTGGTGACAGAACCGTAGAGGTTGCCGCCGTCGGATGCTTGGCGAATCACGATGAACTGCTCACCGTCGAGCTTTTCACCAAGTGCTTCGGCTTCCTTGCGGCTGTCGAGGTTGCGGGCTTCGAGATGCGCTTTTTGTGCTTCGAATGCCTTGATGTTGTCTTCCGACGCGGTCAGGGCTTTCTTCTGCAACAGCAGGTAGTTGCGGGCGTAGCCGGGCTTGACGTCAACGACGTCGCCCATCTGGCCGAGTTTCGCAACGCGTTCGAGAAGGATGACTTGCATGGTGCTTACTCCTTACTTCACTGCGTAGGGCAGCAGGGCGAGGAAACGGGCGCGCTTGATTGCACGGGCCAGTTCACGCTGCTTCTTGGCCGAGACGGCGGTGATGCGGCTGGGGACGATCTTGCCACGCTCAGAGATGTAGCGTTGCAGCAGACGTGTGTCCTTGTAGTCGATCGCAGGTGCATTGTCGCCCGAGAAGGGGCAAACTTTACGACGGCGGAAAAATGGTTTTGTTGCCATGGTTTAGCGTCCTTTTCTCAGGTGATCAACGGCGCTCGCGGCGGTTGTCCCGCTCGTCGCGCTTCTGCATCTGGACCGAGGGTCCTTCGGCGTGCTCGTCGACCTTGATGGTCAGAACGCGCATCACATCGTCATGCAGACGCATCAGGCGTTCCATTTCCTGTACGGCCTCGGAAGGGGCGTTCGTGCGCAGGAAGGCATAGTGGCCCTTGCGGTTCTTGTTGATCTTGTACGCCATGGTCTTGACGCCCCAATACTCGTGTTCCACGAGTGTGCCGCCGTTATCGGCGAGGACGGTGCCGAAATGTTCAACAAGGCCTTCGGCCTGGGTGTTGGACAAGTCCTGACGCGAAATGAAAACATGCTCATACAGTGGCATGCGGTCTCCGTTCATATTGCGGCGCATTTCAAAGGACAGGTCTGTGATCCTTCCGCCCCTGCCCACGAGAGTCTGCGCGGTGTGTCTGTACTTGCGAAAGGAGCGCTCCGTATACACGGAAATGTCCTGGGTGCAAGTCTGCCCGCGGAGGTGTCAACTGCGTTGCGCGAAAGCTGCTGTGACGGTACATCAGGTCCAACCGCCCCGACAGAGAGGGGCCGCACATCACAAGGGGGCATTAGATGAGCCGCGCATTCGTATTTCCTGGGCAGGGTGTCCAGACTATCGGCATGGGGCAGGCGCTTGCCCAGGCCTATCCGCAGGCGCAGGCCGTGTTTGACGAGGTGGACGACGCGCTTGGCGAAAAGCTGAGCACACTGATCTGGGAAGGCGAGGCGGATGCGCTGACGCTGACACAGAACGCGCAGCCCGCACTGATGGCCACCTCGCTTGCCGCGATGCGGGCACTGGAGGCAGAAGGCGTGGCGATGGATGCGGCCGCTTATGTGGCGGGTCATTCGCTGGGCGAATATTCCGCGCTGGCGGCAACCGGTGCGATCAGCATCGCCGACACCGCACGGCTTTTGCGGATTCGTGGCAAGGCCATGCAAGAAGCCGTGCCTGTCGGTGCCGGAGCCATGGCCGCGTTGTTGGGGCTGGATTTCGACACCGCGCGCGCCGTCGCGCAAGAGGCCGCGCAGGGCGAGGTTTGCGAGGCTGCGAATGACAACGACCCGGCGCAGGTTGTCGTATCCGGGCACAAGGCAGCCGTGGAACGCGCCGTCGAGATCGCCAAGGAAAAAGGGGCGCGGCGCGCCGTGTTGCTTCCCGTAAGCGCGCCTTTCCATTGTCAGTTGATGGAGCCTGCCGCCCGCGCGATGGCAGAGGCTTTGGAGGATGTCGAAATCTCCAACCCGTCCGTGCGGCTGGTGGCGAATGTTCTGGCCCATGATGTCGCCAACCCCGAAACCATCCGCTCTTTGCTGGTGCAGCAAGTCACTGGATCGGTGCGGTGGCGTGAAAGCGTGGGGTTCATGGCGGCGCAGGGCGTCACCGAGATCTGGGAGATCGGCGCGGGCAAGGCGCTGTCGGGCATGATCCGGCGGATCGACAAAACCATCGCGACGCGCAATATCGGCACACCCGACGAGGTCAAGGCGGCGGCAGAAAGCCTGAGCTGAAGAATGTCGCACAGGCCGCTTCGGCAGGTCACAAGAGAATCGTGAAGCGGGATTTGCCGGTGACGCTTAACGCTGGCAGGTATCGAGTGTGACGCAAACAATCTTTGTCTCTGGCTGCGGGGCAAGGCGTTACCGGGCGGGGTGAGATCGCGATTTGCTCGTCTTGATTATGAGGCCATGCAATGCGATACGCCTCAAATATGGAACATCGCGGCACGGTCGGCAAAATAGCAGGCCCGCCGCAAACGAGGGACAGGTATGTTCGATCTGACTGGAAAAACCGCGCTGATCACCGGCGCTTCGGGAGGTATCGGCGGCGAGATTGCGCGCGTGTTGCACGGCGCGGGCGCCACGGTAGGGCTGAGTGGCACACGGACCGAACCGCTTGAGGCGCTGGCCGCCGAGCTTGGCGAGCGTGCGCATGTCCTGCCGTGCAACCTGTCGGATTTCGCAGCCGTTGATGCCCTTCCCAAGCAGGCAATCGAGGCGATGGGCAGTCTGGATATTCTGGTCAACAATGCCGGGATCACGCGGGATAATCTGTTCATGCGGATGTCGGATGACGAATGGCAATCGGTGATCGATGTGAACCTGACCGCGACATTCAAGCTGTGCAAAGGGGTGCTGCGCGGCATGATGAAGGCGCGCTGGGGGCGCATCGTGAATATCTCGTCCGTTGTCGGGGCCACCGGCAATCCCGGTCAGGGCAACTATGCCGCCGCCAAGGCGGGTGTGATCGGCATGTCGAAGTCGTTGGCCTATGAGGTCGCAAGCCGCGGCATCACCGTCAATGCGGTGGCACCGGGGTTTATCACCACCGCGATGACAGACAAGCTGAACGACGATCAGAAATCCGCGATCATGGGACAAATTCCGGCAGGCCGCATGGGCGATCCGGCCGAAATTGCCGCTGCGGTTCTGTATCTTGCCGCGCCAGAGGCCGGTTATGTCACCGGAACCACCTTGCACGTCAATGGCGGTATGGCCATGTTGTAAAAGCGTCTTTGGCACCGGTGCGAAAGCGTTTGCCAACGCTGCACCATGTGCTATAGGCGCAGAAGTTTCGGGCAGAAGGGGGAAACCCTTTCGAATCCGACCCGCATCGCGGGGAGTTGAGCCGCCCGCAAGGGCACTTGAAAACCCCGCAGGGGCGAGGGATAATCCGGGCGCAAGTCCCGACAATACCGTGAGGAAGACAATATGAGCGACGTCGCAGATCGCGTTAAGAAGATCGTGGTAGAGCACTTGGGTGTCGAGGAAAGCAAGGTCGTGGACAACGCCTCGTTCATCGACGATCTGGGCGCAGACAGCCTTGATACCGTGGAACTGGTCATGGCCTTCGAAGAGGAATTCGGCATCGAAATTCCCGACGACGCCGCGGAAACCATTCAGACCTTCGGCGACGCGGTTGGATTCATCTCCAACGCCAACGCCTGAGCCCCAACAGTCATAGAGACAGCGCAAACGGCCTCCGTCACGGGGGCCGTTTTCGTTTGTGGGGTCGCACAAGCACCTGCGGAGCCGTGATTGGTGCCTTTCTGACAGGCGATAAAGGCACAAATTGGGGCGATGCTTGCGGGATGTCGCGGGCGCAGGATCATGCCGGGCCGTGCGGAACTTTGTCAAAGTGATAGCCGACGGTCTTGCCCCCTTGCCCGCATGCAGGGTAAGAGCGGCAGGAACGAAATTGATGGAAGGACAACCGAATGCGCCGTGTTGTTGTCACAGGACTTGGCCTTGTCACCCCCTTGGCCAGCGGGGTCGAGGAAAGTTGGAGACGCATTCTGGATGGGCAATCGGGTGCGGGGAAGATCTCGCGGTTCGATGCCAGCCATCTGGCAACTGACTATGCCTGCGAAGTGCCGCATGGTGATGGAACCGACGGTACGTTCAATCCAGATGACTGGATGGCACCAAAAGACCAGCGCAAGGTCGATACGTTCATCCTTTACGGTATTGCCGCAGCGGCGCAGGCTGTCGAAGATGCGGGCTGGACCCCGGATGATCGGGCGGAACTGGATCGGACCGGCGTTCTGATCGGATCCGGCATTGGCGGGCTGAACTCCATCGCCGAGACGGCCTTGGTTCTGCGGGACCGCGGGCCGCGGCGCGTGTCGCCGTTCTTTGTTCCGGGGGCGCTGATCAATCTGATCTCGGGTCAGGTCAGCATTCGTTACGGATTCCGTGGGCCGAACCATTCGGTTGTGACGGCCTGTTCCACTGGTGCGCATGCGATCGGCGATGCAGCCAGGCTGATCCGCGACGACGATGCCGATGTGATGATCGCCGGCGGGGCCGAGGCGTCGATCTCGGAGATCGGTATCGCCGGTTTCAACGCTTGCAAGGCGCTGTCCACCAAGCGCAGCGATGAACCCACAAAGGCTAGCCGCCCCTATGATGTCGATAGCGACGGGTTTGTCATGGGCGAAGGGTCTGGCATCGTGGTGCTGGAAGAATACGAACACGCCAAGGCGCGCGGTGCCAAGATCTATGCCGAGGTGATCGGTTACGGTCTGTCGGGCGACGCCTATCACATCACCGCGCCGTCAGAGGATGGCGACGGCGCGGAACGCTGCATGCGCATGGCGCTGAAAAAGGCCGGGCTGCAACCGTCCGATATTGATTATATCAACGCGCATGGCACCAGTACGATGGCGGACAAGATCGAATTGGGCGCGGTAGAGCGCATGATGGGCGATGCCGCAGACAAGGTCACCATGTCCTCGACCAAGTCGATGACCGGGCACCTGCTGGGTGCTGCTGGCGCGATCGAGGCGATCTTCTCGATTCTCGCGATCCGTGATCAGGTGGCACCGCCGACGATCAACCTCGACAATCCGGCGGTGGAAACGAAGGTGGACCTTGCCCCCAACGCCAAGCGCGAGCGCAAGATCAACGTGGCCCTGTCCAACAGCTTCGGCTTTGGCGGCACCAATGCCAGCGTGATCTTCAGAAAGGTCGACTGATGTGGCGCCATATCGCGTCTAACGCGCTGACGTTCTTCGTCGTTTTGCTGTTTCTGGCCGGGGGCGTGGTGATGTGGGGGCGGTCGCAATATCTGTCCGAAGGTCCGCTGGAGCAGGCAATCTGCGTGCAGGTCGAACGTGGGACCAACCTGCGCGCTGTGTCGCGCAATCTGGAAGGTCAGGGGGCCGTCACAAGCGGGGCGATTCTGCGGATCGGCGCGGATTACATGGACAAGGCGCAAGACCTGAAAGCGGGCAGTTTTCTGGTGCCGGAAGGCGCGTCGATGGCAGAAATTGTCGATATCGTGACCCGTGGCGGTGCCAGCACCTGCGGGACAGAGATTGTTTACCGCATCGGCGTGACTGCGGCGGAAATCCAGGTGCGAGAGCTTGATCCGGCCAGTGGCCGCTATTCCGAACGGGCAAAGTTTGCGCCCGGCGATGCAGAGACCAATCCGGTTTATGCCGAGATGCGCGAAAAGGACGACACCCGGTACCGCGTTGCGCTGGCCGAAGGCGTGACCAGTTGGCAGGTGGTGCAGGAATTGGCGTCGCTGGACCTGCTGGAGGGCGAGGCAGAGGTTCCGGCAGAAGGCAGTCTTGCGCCCGACAGCTATGAGGTTCAGCCCGGCGATACGCTGGATTCGGTGATCGCCCGGATGCAGGGCGCACAGGACGCAATCCTTGCCGATGCCTGGGCGAACCGCGCCGATGATCTGCCGCTGGAAACGCCGGAAGAGGCGTTGATCCTTGCCTCGATCATCGAGAAAGAGACGGGCAATGCTGAAGAGCGCGGACAGGTTGCCTCGGTCTTTACCAACCGGCTGCGCGCGGACATGCCGCTGCAAACCGACCCGACGGTCATCTATGGCGTGACCGAAGGCAAAGGCGTGCTGGGGCGCGGGTTGCGTCGGTCGGAACTGGACCGCGAGACGCCGTGGAACACCTATGTCATCAAGGGTCTGCCGCCGACGCCGATCGCCAATCCGGGACGTGCCAGCATCGTGGCGGCACTCAACCCGTCGGATACGGACTTCATCTATTTTGTCGCGCGCACGCTCAATCCGGCCGATGGTCACAACTTCGCGGTGACGCTGGACGAACATAATCGCAACGTGGCGGCTTACCGTGCGCTGGAGGCGCAGCGCAATCAGTAACGCCACCGCGCGGTGTGGTTTCGAAAAAGTTAATCACTTGATTTAGAAGGCGGGGCTATCCTTGGGGGTGGCGCCGCCTTTTTCCTTTGTCCGAAAAATGGCGAAAAGCGATGGTTTTCACGTTATGCTCAGGTTGAGGGGGAGCGGTTATTAACCTTTATATACAATTACTTACGGAATCTTTTGGGCGTGTTTAGGTTTGACTCTGCGAACGATCTCCCGTATAGGTTGTGGCATGCTGGAACAGGTGGGCGAACGGCCCCGGGGGTGACCCCGGTGGCCGTTTTTTCATGCGGTTCGGGCGGAGGATCACTCAATCGAGAGGTCATCGAGCACATGACACTTATTACCCCGGAAGAAGGGTTTGCCGAATTGGAAAACGTGGCCCGCGAGGTCCGCGAAGAGCTTCGGGAAGCACGAAAAGATTTGCAGGATCTGAGGCAACGGGTCCGCGCCGGGGAAGTCGGAACGGAAACAGAGGGCCTGAAGATACTCGCATATGTGAGATCCATGTTGAAGGCTGCCAGCGAAACGGAGGCGCAACTTGCAAAAGCACAACGAGACAGAGCCGGAATTGTCCGGGATTACGCGATCGATTTCGACGCCGCCCGATCTGAGATCGGGTGCCGCCTGGATCGCTTGCGCAGATGCTGCCGTGAGGAATGAGTTCCTGAACGATATGACCGAGGGAGAGCTTCTGGCTCTCCCTTACATTTTCGAGTTCTGGGCGCTGGACCATCAATTGCCGCCGGTGGGGGATTGGCGGTCCTGGGTCATTCTGGGCGGGCGCGGCGCGGGCAAGACGCGCGCCGGGTCCGAATGGGTCCGGTCCATGGTAGAGGGGTCGCGTCCGCGCGATCCCGGCCGGGCGAAACGCGTGGCGCTGGTCGGCGAAACTTTGGATCAGGTGCGCGAAGTGATGGTGTTTGGTGAAAGCGGCATTCTGGCCTGTTCACCCCCGGACCGACAGCCTGAATGGCACGGTGGCCGGCGCACGCTGATCTGGCCGAACGGGGCCGAAGCGATGGCCTTTTCCGCGCATGAGCCTGAATCGCTGCGCGGGCCGCAATTCGATGCCGCCTGGGTGGATGAGTTGGCCAAGTGGAAACGCGCGCAGGACACCTGGGACATGCTGCAATTCGGTTTGCGTTTGGGGGAGTGTCCGCAGCAATGCGTGACGACGACGCCGCGCAATGTGGGTGTGCTCAAGCAGTTGTTGAAATTGGACTCGACCGTTGTCAGCCATGCGCCCACTGAGGCGAACCGTGCCAATTTGGCGGATAGTTTTCTGGCCGAGGTGCGGGCGCGCTATGCCGGGACGCGGCTGGGGCGGCAGGAACTGGACGGCGTGTTGATGGAAGACGAGGAAGGCGCGTTGTGGACGCATGCCGTGCTGGATGAGGTGCGGATCGACAAGGCGGGCGCGTTCGACCGGGTGCTGGTCGCGGTCGATCCACCGGTCAGTGGCCATGCGGGCTCTGACGAATGCGGGATCGTGGCGATCGGTGTGAACATGCAGGGGCCGGTGCAGGATTGGCGCGCCGTGGTGCTGGAAGATGCCAGCGTGCGCGCGGCCAGCCCGATGACATGGGCGCGCGCCGCGATTACTTGCATGGAGCATTGGGGGGCTGATCGTCTGGTGGCCGAGGTCAACCAGGGCGGCGACATGGTCGAACAGGTGATCCGGCAGGTCGATCCGTTGGTGCCGGTGACGAAGGTTCATGCCGCGAAAGGCAAGATCGCACGGGCCGAGCCTGTCGCGGCTTTGTATGAGCAGGGGCGCGTCAGCCACCTGCGCGGCCTTGGCGATCTGGAGGACCAGATGTGCCGCATGACCTTGCAGGGCTATCAGGGCAAGGGATCGCCGGACCGCGTGGATGCGCTGGTCTGGGCGTTGACAGAGGGCATGATCCAACCGGCGGCGGGCTGGCGCAAACCGCAGTTGCGCGCGCTTTAGGGGGTGCGAACGCAGTGGTTAAGCGACCTTAACCATTAAAGCCTAGATTGGTTTCAACGGCGGCGGGCAACCTCGTCAGACTGACAGCAAGACGGACAGACAGCCAGAGTGGCAGGCAGGCAGGACGGGCCGCGCGAAACAGCGTGATCCGAGGGATCGCGGCTTGTCTGCACGGCACAGGTGAAACGAGGAGCATCACACGATGGTATTTGATTTCATGCGCAAGAGCCAGGCAGTATCGGCCCCGGCAAAAGCGCCTGCGGCCCCCGAGGCCAAGGCGAGCGCGGTGGGTCGGGTGATTGCCATGCAGGGCAATGGCCGCGTGGCCTGGAGCCCGCGCGACACGGTGTCCTTGACGCGCACAGGCTTTGCCGGCAACCCGATCGGGTTCCGCGCGGTGAAGCTGATTGCCGAGGCCGCAGCGGCCTTGCCGTTGGTGCTACAGGACGCGGAACGACGCTATGAAAGCCATCCGGTGCTGGCGCTGCTGTCCGCGCCGAACCCGGCGCAGCGCCGCGCAGAGCTGCTGGAGGCGCTTTATGGCCAGATCCTGCTGTCGGGCAATGGCTATGTCGAGGCGGTGCAAACCGATCTGGGCGAACTGGCGGAACTGCATGTGCTGCGGTCTGACAGACTGTCGGTGATCCCCGGACCGGATGGCTGGCCTGTGGGGTACGAATACGCGGTCGGCGGGCGCAAGCACCGGTTTGATGCCACGGGGCCGGTTTCCCCCATCTGCCATATCAAGAGCTTTCATCCGCAGGACGACCATTACGGGCTTAGCCCGATGCAGGCGGCCGCGATGGCGCTGGACGTGCATAACAGCGCCTCGCGCTGGTCCAAGGCGCTGCTGGACAATGCCGCGCGGCCTTCGGGTGCGATTGTCTACAAGGGCGCGGAGGGGCAGGGCAGCCTTGCGCCGGATCAATACGATCGGTTGGTGAGCGAGATGGAAAGCTATCACCAGGGCGCGCGCAATGCCGGGCGGCCGATGCTGCTGGAAGGCGGGCTGGACTGGAAGCCGATGGGGTTCAGCCCCTCGGATATGGAATTCCAGAAGACCAAGGAAAGTGCCGCGCGGGAAATTGCGTTGGCCTTCGGGGTGCCGCCGATGCTGATGGGGATACCGGGTGATGCGACCTATGCAAATTACCAAGAGGCCAACCGGGCGTTCTATCGGCTGACGGTTCTGCCGCTGGCAATGCGGGTGGCCGGGGCGCTGAGCGGCTGGCTGGGCGCACATATCGGCGAGACGTTCGAGCTCAAGCCCGACCTGGACCAAGTGCCTGCGTTGAGTGCAGAACGTGATGCGCAATGGGGTCGTGTCACAGCGGCCGAGTTTCTGACCGTTGCCGAGAAACGGGCCATGTTAGGTCTGCCCGCACTGACGGAGGACGAGGCCAATGGCTGATAGCCGAGGTCTGCCATTCGACTGCGCGCCCTCGTTGAAACTGGAAGCGCATGAGCGCATGGCGCGGATGCAATTCGAGGCAGCAAATCGACGGATCGACAAGATCGAAATGTTGATGGAGCGGCTGGAACGACGGTTGTGGCTGGCGGTCTATGGCGTGGTGGGCGTGATCCTGGCACAGGCGGTACAGGGCCTTCTGGCGGCGGCACCCTGATCCGGGTTTTCGAGATGATGGAAGGACAAGACATGCAGACGGACTACGGATTGGAACAGAAATTCTGCCGTTTTGAGACGGAAGTCTCGGTGACGGATAGCAGTCGCATCGAGGGTTACGCCTCGCTGTTCGGAGCCTGCGATCAGGGCGGTGATGTGGTGGAGGCGGGCGCGTACAAAGCATCTCTGAAGCGCATGCTCGAGGAACGCCGCGCGGTGAAGATGCTGTGGCAGCACGATCCGGCGACGCCCATCGGGATCTGGGACGAGGTGCGCGAGGACGGTCGCGGGCTGTTCGTCAAGGGCCGACTGCTGGACAGCACGCAGAAGGGCCGTGAAGCGGCGGCGCTGATCGCGGCGGGGGCCATTGACGGGCTTTCGATTGGCTACCGCACGCTGAAAGCCACGAAGAATGACAGGGGCCAGCGGCTTCTGACGGAACTGGAGCTTTGGGAGGTCTCGCTTGTGACGTTCCCGATGCTGCCCAGTGCGCGCGTGGCGGCCAAGGGCGATGCCCCGGCCGAAGCCATGCTGCGTGAATTGGCGCAGGCGCTGGAGGGCGCGCGCCGCAACCTGGCGCGCGACTGACGCGCCACGCCATCACGGGACCAATGCCATGAGCAAGACCGAGACGACCTCTCGGACCGGGGAAGATCTGTCTCCGGTCACCCAGGTAAAATCCGCAATCGCGGGTTTTGTCGGGGATTTCAAAACCTTTCAGGACGACATGTCCGCACGGCTTCAACAACAGGAAGAGCGACTGACCATGCTTGATCGTAAATCTCACACTGCCTACCGTCCCGCACTGGCCACTTCGGCCGATGTCGAGGTGCCGCACCAGAAGGCATTCAATGCCTATTTGCGGTCGGGCGATGACGATGGGCTTCGCGGCCTGGAATTTGAAGGCAAGGCGATGTCCACAGCCGTCAACGGCGATGGCGGCTATCTTGTCGATCCGGTGACTTCTGCCTCGGTCAATTCGGTGCTTGCGACCACGGCATCTATCCGGGCGATCGCCAATGTGGTGAATGTCGAGGCAACGTCCTACGATGTGCTGATCGACACCACAGAGATGGGGGCGGGCTGGGCGTCCGAAGCCGGGCCTTCGACCGAAACGGGCACGCCGATTGTCGACCGCATCGCCATTCCGCTGCACGAGCTGTCGGCTCTGCCCAAAGCGTCGCAGCGTCTGCTGGATGATGCCGCATTCGACATCGAGGGCTGGCTGGCTGGCCGGATCGCCGACAAGTTCGCCCGTGCCGAGGCTGCCGCCTTTATCAGCGGTGACGGCAATGACAAACCCACCGGTTTTCTGAGCCACCCCACCGTCGACAATGACGTCTGGAGCTGGGGCAATATCGGCTATGTGCCGACCGGTGCCGATGGTGGGTTTGCAGGCGCTGACGCGCTTATCGATCTGGTCTATTCGCTGGGGGCGGAATACCGCGCCAACGCGACTTTTGTCATGAACTCCAAGACCGCCGGTCTGGTGCGCAAACTCAAGGATGCCGATGGCCGGTTTCTGTGGTCTGACGGACTGGCGGCGGCAGAGCCTGCGCGCCTGTTGGGATACCGCGTGCTGATTGCCGAGGACATGCCCGATGTGGGTTCGGGTGCCGATGCGATTGCCTTTGGCGATTTCGGCACTGGCTACACCGTCGCCGAACGTCCAGATCTGCGTGTCCTGCGTGATCCGTTCTCGGCCAAGCCGCATGTGCTGTTCTATGCCACCAAGCGTGTCGGCGGCGATGTCAGCGATTTTGCCGCGATCAAGCTTCTGCGTTTCGCCGTCTCGTAAGGCGCGGCGGAAGAGCGGCGGGGCAACCCGCTGCCCTGGCGCGCGCCGGTTAGGACTTGCGTTGTCCAGCTGCTCCCCTCCGTCCGAGCAACGTGAGTGGCGCGCGCCTTTTTTGCCGGAAAATGCTCCCGCGGAGGGGCAGGATGTTTGGAGACGATCCATGATGTTGATCGAAGAAACCACAGTGCCGCAGGCGGTGCTTCCGATTGCCGGATTGCAGAGCCACCTGCGGCTGGGATCGGGCTTTGCCGAAGACAGCTTGCAGGACGGATTGCTCGAAGGTTTTCTGCGCGCGGCCCTTGCGGCTATCGAAGCGCGGACCGGAAAGGCGCTGATTGCGCGTGATTTCACCTGGACGGTGGAGCGTTGGAACGGTGCCGGTCAGGGCTTGCCGATTGCCCCGGTCAGCGCGATTTCGCAACTGTGCCTGGTTGGGCGCGACGGCCTGCCGACAGTGATCGAACCGGGCAAATACCGTCTGGTGCAAGACGCAGTGCGCCCGGTGCTTGCGTCGATGGGCAGTTGCCTGCCGACGATTCCGCATGGTGGTCATGCAGAACTGAAACTGACCGCCGGCATGTCGCCCGACTGGGATGCGCTGCCCGCCGATCTGGCGCAGGCGGTGATGCTGCTGGCTGCGCATTATTATGAATACCGCGACGAGACCTCGCTGGGCCGCGGCTGCATGCCTTTCGGCGTGACCAGCCTGATCGAGCGTTACAGGCCGCTTCGCATCGGCCTGGGGGCAGACCAATGAGTATGGTCGAACTGAATCGCCCGCTGGTGCTTGAGGCACCGCTGGTCACGGCCGATGGGGCGGGCGGCTACGACGAGGGCTGGAACGCGCTTGGCACCCTTTGGGCAGAGGTCAAACCGCGCAGCGGGCGCGAAGTGTCCGGACCTGCATCCTCTGCCTCGGTCATGGGGTTCAAAATCACGGTGCGCGGTGCCCCGGTGGGTAGCGTGATGCGCCCGCAAGCGGGACAGCGGTTCCGTGAGGGCACCAGGCATTACCGCATCGAAGCGGTCAGCGAGCGCGACCCGCGTGGCCGGTTCCTGATCTGCTTTGCCGAAGAGGAGGTCGCGGCATGAGCTATGCGCTTTCCGCTCCGCTTCAGTCGGCGGTCTATGGCTGCTTGCTGGCAGATGCCGGGGTGCAGGCCGCCGTCGGCGCGCATGTCTACGACGCACTGCCATCGGGCCGGGTGCCGGATCTTTACGTCACGCTGGGGGCCGAGGTGGTCCGCGACAAATCCGATGCCACCGGTGCCGGGGCAGAGCATGATCTGACGATCACCGTCGTCACAGGCGCTGCCGGGTTCCAGCAGGCAAAGGAAGCCGCCGCTGCAATCAGTGATGCGCTGAACGATCCCGCGCTGACACTCAGTCGCGGGCGATTGGTGGGGATGCGGTTTCTCAAGGCGCAGGCGGCGCGTGTGGGAACCGGAACCATCCGCCGCATCGACCTGAAATTCCGCGCGCGCGTGGAAGACAACTGAACACTATCAACGGAGTAAATGCCATGGGTGCCCAGAACGGCAAGGACATGCTGATCAAGGTGGATCTGACCGGTGTCGGCCAGTTTCAGACGCTGGCGGGGCTGCGTGCCACGCGGGTAAGTTTCAACGCCGAGACGGTCGATGTGACTTCTTTGGAAAGCTCGGGTGGCTGGCGCGAATTGCTAGGCGGCGCGGGTGTGCGGTCGGCCTCGCTTTCAGGGTCAGGTGTCTTCCGTGATGACACGACGGACGAGCGCGCGCGACAGATCTTTTTCGACGGCGAGACGCCTGATTTTCAAGTCATCATTCCGGATTTCGGCACGATCGAAGGCCCGTTCCAGGTGACGTCGATCGAATATGCCGGTTCGCATAACGGCGAGGCAACCTACGAACTGTCCATGGCGTCGGCCGGTCAACTGACCTTTACGGCGCTGTAAGGCCATGACCAATCCGTACAGAGGGGAAGTCGCGCTGGAGATCGACGGGGTGCAGCACCAGCTACGCCTGACTTTGGGCGCGTTGGCAGAGTTGGAAGCCGGGTTGGACAGCGGGTCGCTGATGGATCTGGTGGCCCGGTTCGAAGGCGGCAAGGTCAGCAGCCGCGATGTGCTGGCGCTGATCGTCGCCGGGCTTCGTGGCGGCGGTTGGCAAGGGCGTGCGGGGGATCTTCTGGCCGCCGAGATCAGCGGCGGCCCGTTGGCGGCGGCACGGGTCGCGGCAGAGCTTTTGACCCGCGCCTTCCTGCCGCCGGAGGAGATCGCAACGTGAGCGCGCTGGACTGGCCGGCGCTGATGCGTGCCGGCTTACAAGGGCTGGGTCTGCGTCCGGCAGAGTTCTGGGCGCTGACACCTGCCGAATTGCGGGTGATGCTGGGCGAACGCCCCGGCGCGGCGTCCCTGGGGCGCGATGGGTTGGAGGCGCTGATCCGCGCCTATCCGGACAGTCAGGAAAGGGCAGAAGATGTCTGACAGAGACACAGCGGAAACGCTGGAAAATCAAGTGGATGCGCTGGAAAGTTCGTTCGCATCCGCGGCCGGAATGGCAGCCGGTTTCGACGCGGAAATGCGCCGCATCCACCAGACGTTCAGCGCCACCGGCAAAGGTGTCGCGGCGTTGGAAACCTCGTTGAGCCGCGGTTTGAAGGGCGCAATCGACGGGGTTGTGTTCGACGGGATGAAGCTGTCGGACGCGCTGGAGAGGGTCGCCAACTCCATGATCGGCACCGCATATAACGCGGCTGTTAAGCCGGTGACGGATCACGTTGGCAGCCTGATCGCGGGCGGCGTCGCGGGGATATTCGGCGGCGCGTCGCCTTTTGCTGACGGCGCGGCCTTTGGTCAAGGACGGGTAATGCCTTTCGCCAAGGGCGGGGTTGTCACCGGGCCGACAAATTTTCCGATGCGCGGCGGTACGGGGTTGATGGGAGAGGCCGGGCCGGAAGCGATCATGCCACTGACACGCGGCGCGGATGGCAAACTGGGCGTACAGGCGCAGGGAGGATCCGGGGCAACAACGGTGGTGATGAACATCACCACGCCGGATGTCGATGGGTTCCGCCGCAGTCAGGCGCAGGTCGCCGCCCAGATGAGCCGCGCGTTAACCCGCGGTCAACGCAACCGCTGAGGAGGATGTCATGTCATTTCACGAAGTCAGATTTCCGGCCAGCCTGAGCTTTGGGTCGGTCGGCGGCCCCGAACGGCGCACCGATGTGGTGACATTGGCCAACGGGTTCGAGGAGAGAAATACGCCTTGGGCGCATTCCCGGCGGCGCTACGATGCCGGATTAGGCCTGCGGTCGCTGGACGATATCGGCGAGCTTATCGCCTTTTTCGAGGCGCGTCAGGGGCAGTTGTTCGGCTTTCGCTGGAAAGACTGGGCGGATTACAAAAGCTGTCGTGCGTCGCGGACCGTTCGGTTTGACGATCAGGTGATCGCGCGCGGTGACGGTGCGACGGTGACGTTCCAACTGATCAAGCGCTACTGGTCGGGGGACAGCCATTATGACCGCCCGGTTACGAAGCCGGTTCAAGGCTCTGTCCGTGCGGGCGTGCAAGGTGGTGAGCTTTTTCACGGTGTGCATTACGAGGTCGATGACAATACCGGCCTGATCACCTTTGCAGAGCCGCCGCTGGCCGAGGGCGAGGTGACGGCCGGGTTCGAATTCGACGTGCCGGTGCGGTTTGACACAGACAGTATCCGCACAAGCGTCGCCAGTTTCCATGCGGGCGAGGTGCCCGACGTACCAGTGGTGGAGGTGCGTGTCTGATGACGTTTCATGAGGGGTTGAAGACGCATCTGCAATCCGGATGCACCACCGTTGCACGCGCCTGGAGCGTTACGCGGCGTGATGGCGTGCAGATGGGCTTTACCGATCACGATTGCGATCTGGTCTTTGGCGGAATGGTGCATCGTGCAGATACCGGCCTGACCGCGCGGGCGCTGCAACAAAGTACCGGTCTGTCGGTGGATAACAGCGAGGCGATGGGTGCGCTGTCGTCGTCGGCCATTTCAGAGGCGGATATTGCCTCGGGGCGGTTCGACGGCGCGGAAGTGTCGTCCTGGCTGGTGAATTGGGCGGACACGGAGGAACGGCAATTGCTGTTTCGCGGCTCACTGGGCGAAATTCGCCGGTCCGGCGGCGCGTTCGAGGCTGAGTTGCGCGGGTTAAGCGAGGCGCTGAACCGACCGTTGGGGCGTGTGTTCCAAAAACCGTGCTCGGCCGTTTTGGGCGATGGCTCCTGCGGCTTCGACGTTTCGACGCCGGGCTATTCGGTTGAGGCGCATCTGATCGACGTTGAAGCGCGACGGATCTTCCGGTTTGCCGATACTGGCAGCTTTGATGCCGGCTGGTTCCAGCGCGGAAGCTTTGAAGTGCTGTCGGGATCTGCAACGGGGCTTAAGGGCGCGGTGAAGCGCGACAGGTCCGACGGCGATCTGCGCATCGTCGAACTGTGGGAGCCGATGCGGGCAGACATTGCCTCTGGCGACAAGATCCGCATCATTGCGGGCTGTGACAAACGGTTTGAAACCTGCCGGTTGAAATTCGCCAATCAACTGAATTTTCAGGGCTTTCCCGACATACCCGAGGAGGACTGGGTCATGGTGCATCCATCGGTCGCCACGGCGCAATCCGGCGGGAGTCGGCGGTGATGTCGGTGGGTTCGCAGGTGGTGACCGCAGCGCGCGATTGGCTGGGAACACCGTACCGGCATCAGGCCTCGATGTGCGGCGCGGGCACCGATTGTCTGGGCCTTTTGCGGGGTGTCTGGCGCGAGGTCATCGGACCAGAGCCTGCAATCATTCCGGCCTATACGTTCGACTGGTCGGAACCGCAGGGCGAGGAACGTTTGTGGGCTGCTGCCCTGGCGCATCTTTCGCCAGCCGAGCCCGACATGAAGCCCGGCGACGTGTTGCTGTTCCGGATGCGGAACGGGGCGGTCGCCAAGCATCTGGGCATCCTTTCGGAGGCAGGCAATCTGCCCGCCTTCGTTCACGCGTATACGGGGCACGGGGTGGTCGAAAGCCCGCTCAGCGCCCCCTGGAGACGTCGCATCGTGGCGCGTTTCCGTTTTCCTCTGGAGGGATAATCTCATGGCGACGATTCTGCTGTCGGCCGCGGGTGCGGCGCTTGGAAGCTCTGTCGGTGGAAGCCTGCTGGGTCTGTCGATGACGGCCGTGGGCCGGTTTGCCGGGGCGACGCTGGGTCGGGCCATCGACCAACGCCTGATGGGGCAGGGATCGGAAACGGTAGAAACCGGCCGCATTGACCGGTTTCGTCTGACAGGCGCGGGCGAAGGTGCCCCGATTGCGCAGGTCTACGGGCGTATGCGGATCGGTGGGCACCTGATCTGGGCGACGGAGTTTCAAGAACACGTCACCACCAGCGGCGGCGGCGGTGGTGGCGGCAAGGGCGCGCCACGCCAGCCCAAGATGAAGTCGTTCAGCTATTCCGTCAGCCTTGCGCTGGCGCTGTGCGAAGGCGAAATCACCGGTGTGCACCGCGTCTGGGCTGATGGCGCGGAAGTGCCGTTGGGGGATGTAACGATGCGCGTTTATCCCGGCAGCCGCGACCAGTTGCCCGATCCGGCAATCGCGGCTGTTGAAGGCGCGGACAATGTTCCGGCCTATCGTGGCACCGCCTATGTGGTGTTCGAGGATCTTGGGCTTGAACGGTTCGGCAATCGTATCCCGCAATTCAGCTTTGAGGTCACGCGCCCCGATCAGGACAAGAACGATCCCGCCAGTGTGGCGCATGGGATCAGCGGCGTCGCGTTGATGCCCGGAACCGGCGAATATGCGCTGGCCACTGTGCCGGTGCATTTCAAATATGGCGGCGGCAAGGCCGCGATTGCCAATATCAACACCGCCTCGGAACAGCCTGACCTGCTGCAATCCCTGGACATGCTGGAGGCGGAACTGCCCAACGCCCGTTCCGTGTCGCTGGTCGTCAGCTGGTTTGGAAACGATCTGCGCTGCGGTGCCTGCACCGTGCGCCCACGCGTGGAGCAGGACGAGTTTGACGCCGGTACGATGCCCTGGGGGGTTGCGGGACAGACGCGCGCGACCGCAGGCATCGTGCCGGAGGTGGAGGGCCGGCCGGTATATGGCGGCACGCCATGTGATACCTCGGTTGTGCAGGCCATACGCGAGATGAACGAGCGTGGGCAGGATGTGATGTTCTATCCGTTTATCCTGATGGATCAGCAGGCCGGAAACACTGTGCCGGATCCTTGGACGGGGACAGAAGGACAGCCGCCGTTGCCGTGGCGCGGACGGATCACCCTGTCGGCGGCCCCCGGTCAGGACGGATCGCCAGATGGAACAGTCACCGCCGATGCGCAGGTCGCGCAGTTTTTCGGAACGGCGAGCGCTGCTGATTTCTCTGTGGGCCAGGGAAAGGTCGGCTATTCCGGTCCAGCCGAATGGGGATTTCGGCGTTTCATCCTGCATTATGCGGCGCTATGCGCTGCGGCGGGTGGCGTATCGTCTTTCTGTATCGGATCGGAAATGCGGGGGCTGACGACGATCCGTGGCAGCTCTGGCTATCCGGCGGTTGCGGAGTTGCAGGCACTGGCGGCGGAGGCGCGCGACCTTCTGGGGCCGGATTGCAAGATTGGCTACGCGGCTGACTGGTCGGAATATTTCGGCCATCACCCGCAGGACGGCACCGGCGATCTGCGCTTTCATCTGGATCCGCTTTGGGCGGATGACAATATAGACTTCATCGGGATCGATAATTACATGCCTTTGTCGGATTGGCGCGACGGGCATGACCACGCGGACGCAGAGTGGAAGGCGATCCACAATCAGGATTATCTCGCGTCGAATATCGAGGGCGGCGAAGGCTACGACTGGTATTACCCGTCCAATGAGGCACGAGAGGCGCAGCGGCGCGAGCCGATCACCGATGAGGCCCATGACGAGCCATGGGTCTGGCGCTACAAGGACATCCGCAACTGGTGGTCGAACCCGCATCACGAACGGATTGCGGGCGAGCGGCAGACCCAGCCCACGGCCTGGGTGCCGGGGTCGAAACCGATATGGTTCACCGAATATGGCTGCGCGGCCATCGACAAGGGCAGCAACCAGCCCAACAAGTTTCTGGATCCAAAAAGCTCGGAATCCGCATTGCCGCATTATTCGGACGGTCGTCGGGACGAGTTGATCCAGCACCAGTATCTGCGCGCGATGCAGGGATACTGGCGCGATCCGGCACATAATCCCGTGTCCGAAATTTACGATGGCCCGATGATCGACATGGATCGGGCCTTCGTCTGGGCCTGGGATGCGCGGCCTTATCCGTGGTTTCCCGCCAACCGCGCCTTGTGGTCAGACGGGGCGAACTACCTGCGCGGGCATTGGCTGAACGGGCGATCCTCGGGGCGCAGGCTGGCCTCTGTCGTGGCAGAGATCTGCGAACGGGCAGGTTTGCGGGATTATGACGTCAGCGGGCTGCACGGGTTCGTGCGTGGCTATGTTGTGCCGGATGTCGCGGCGGCGCGCGGCGCGTTGCAACCGCTGATGCTGGCCTACGGGTTTGACGCGGTAGAGCGGAACGGCCTGCTGACATTCGTGATGCGGGCGCAGAGCAAACCGCTGTCGCTGGGCCACGAAGCACTTGCCGAAAATGCGGAATTTGAGGGCACGGTAGAGCAGACCCGCGCCGCAGATGTGGAAATGTCGGGACGAGTTCGGGTGCGGTTTCTACAGGCGGATGGCGATTATGACACCGTGGCCGAAGAAACAGTATTGCCCGACGACACCACGCATTCAGTGGCTGAAACAGAGCTTGCCCTGTCGATGACCCGTGCCGAAGGACGTCAGACCGCCGAGCGTTGGCTGTCCGAGGCGCGCCTGTCGCGGGACGCCGTGCGCTTTGCCTTGCCGCCTTCGCGGATGGATCTTGGCGCTGGCGATGTGGTGGCGCTGAACGAGGATGGCGCGCTATACCGCATCGACCGGATTGAACATGGCAATGGTCAACTGATCGAGGCCGTCCGGGTTGATCCCGATGTCTACCGACCGTCTGAATTCCCCGATGACCAAGTCAGCTTGCGCCCGTTCACCGCGCCGGTTCCGGTCTTGCCGCTGTTTCTGGATCTGCCGCTGCTGACCGGTGATGAGGTCGCTCACGCTCCGCATCTGGCGCTGGCGGCTGATCCTTGGCCCGGAACCGTTGCCGTCTATGATGCCGTGAGCGACGAGGATTACGGGCTTAACCAGATCATCGCGGCACAATCCAAGGTGGGCCTGACAGAGACACCGTTGTTTGCCGCACCCGCTGGACGGATTGACAGAGGCAATGCCTTGCAGGTCAAGCTGACCTCTGGCGCTTTGCAAAGCATCAGCGATGCGGCGTTGCTGTCAGGCGCGAACATGGCCGCAATAGGCGACGGCACGCCGGGCGGCTGGGAGGTGTTTCAGTTTCGCGACGCAGAGCTGTTGGACAAGGACACCTGGCTGCTGTCTCACAGGTTGCGCGGGCAGGCGGGCAGTGACGGCGTCCAGCCGACTGTCTGGCCCGCCGGATCCTGGGTGGTGATGCTGGATGGCACACCGCAGCAGATAGAACTGGCAACAGCGACACGCGGGCTGGCGCGGCATTACCGAATCGGCCCGGCAAAGCGCGGTTATGACGACCCCAGCTATGTCCACGAAGTGCACGCGTTCGAGGGAGTTGGGCTGCGGCCCTACCGCCCTGCGCATCTACGGATTTCGGCGTCAGACGGCGGCTTGGCTGTAAGTTGGATCCGGCGGACCAGAACCGATGGTGACATTTGGGAAACGCCGGAAGTGCCCCTTGGCGAAGAACGCGAAGCCTACTTGCTGCGGGTGCTACAGGGCGAGACGGTGCTGCGCGAACACACATTGGAAACACCTGCCTGGCATTACAGCGCCGCGGCGCGGGCACAGGACGGGCCGGGGGTGACAGTCGCGGTCGCACAGCTTTCGGCACGTTTCGGGCCGGGACCATTTGCGACGGTGACGACCACGACCTGAGCCTTGACCCTGCGCAATGGGTTCCTGACGCGCAGGGTATTACTGTTGGCCGCTGGCCTAGCCGGAGGCACAGCCGATGCAGCGGGTGGCGGTCAGATCGATCTCCAGCCGCTTTTCGGCGATCTGTTCACCACATTCGTCGCACCAGCCATATTCGTCCTGGTCCAGTCGTTGCAAGGCCTGGCGCAGACGTTGGGTTTCGGCATCCCGGCGCACTTGACCGGCAAGGGCCATCGCCTGTGACTGCATAGCATCCATGCGGCTTAGCCTGCCGACTGCCTGCTGGTCAAGTTCGACCACAGCCTGAGCGTCGCGACCCAAACTATTATCGTCGGTCAAGGTGGTCAGCCGATCTTCGATCAGCTGACGGAATTTGCGATTTCGGTCCACGATCTCCTCCATCACAGGTTTGCAATTGGCGTCAGCCACCTATCTGGTGTATCTAAGCACGGTCCAAGGAGGAATTGCCATGCCAACGACCCGCGCGAAGCTCACCGAATTCGATCCGGTCTGGAGCCAGATCATCGAAGAGGGTCACGTCGCGATCCGTGAAGAACCGCTTTTGGGGGGCGTTATCCATTCGAGTGTGCTGCATCACGGCACGATCGAAGCTGCGCTGGCTTATCGCACGTCACTGAAACTGGCCTCGGGTGAAATGTCCGAACAGATGCTGCGTGAAATCTGCGACGAAGCCTATTCCAAGGATCCCGACCTGGCAGCAGCGGCGCGGGCGGATATTGTCGCGGTTTATGATCGCGACCCGGCATGCCATCGTTTCCTGCAACCATTGCTGTTTTTCAAAGGCTTTCAAGCGTTACAAAGCTACCGCGTTGCCAACTGGCTGTGGCGCGTCGGGCGACGGGACCTGTCCTATTTCTTTCAGATGCGCTGTTCCGAAGTCTTCGGCGTGGATATTCACCCGGCGGCGCGGATCGGGCGCGGCATCATGATCGACCACGCACATTCGATCGTCATTGGCGAAACTGCGGTTGTGGGCGACAATGTCTCGATGCTGCATTCGGTGACGCTTGGCGGGACCGGCAAGGAAGAGGAAGACCGCCACCCGAAGATCGGCGACGGCGTGTTGATCGGGGCCGGTGCAAAGGTGCTGGGCAATATCCATATCGGCCATTGCTCCCGCATCGCCGCGGGGTCGGTCGTTCTGGATGCGGTTCCGGCCTGCAAGACCGTGGCGGGCGTGCCTGCACGGATCGTGGGCGAGGCAGGATGTGACCAGCCGTCGATGACCATGGACCAGATCCTGCGTTCGGGTGCGTGAAGCATCAGCCCGATAGGTGTAAGGCGACGCCGTCGTTTGGATACGCCGATGTGAAGGTGGAATATGGGCGCGTTGGTCTGCCGCGCCCATGTCTTTGTGGAGATCGACGCCGTGATCGGCTGCCACAGGTCACGCCAGCATAACCATCGGATTTTCGAGGTTTTCCTTGATCGCCGCCAGCAATTCTGCCCCAAGTGCGCCGTCTATGACACGGTGATCGACGCTGAGTGTCACGGACATGATGGTGGCAGCTGTCAGATCGCCATCCGGACCGACAACAGGCTTTTTGATGCCCGCGCCAACCGCAAGAATTGCGCCATGGGGCGGATTGATCACAGCATCGAAATTCTCGACCCCGAACATTCCCAGATTGGAAATGGCAAAGCTGCCGCCCTGATATTCATGGGGGCCGAGTTTTCGGTCCCGCGCGCGCGCAGCAAGATCTTTCATCTCTGCTGACAAGGTGGTGAGGGTTTTCTTCTCGGCGTCCTTGAGAACGGGTGTGAACAGGCCGCCCTCGATTGCCACGGCAACGGCGACGTCCGAGGGGGTCAATTGCAGGATGCGGTCACCCGCCCAGACGGCATTGGCGGCAGGCACCTGTTGGAGGGCCAGCGCACAGGCCTTGATGATGAAGTCATTGACGCTGAGTTTGATCCCGCGCGCGTCGAGTTGCGCATTCAGATCGGCGCGGAATTTGAGCAGAGCGTCCAGTTGAATATCGCGGCGCAGGTAGAAATGCGGAATCTGTTGTTTGGCCTCGGTCAATCGCGCGGCAATCGTCTTGCGCATCCCGTCGAGCGGTACTTCCTTATGCGGACGGTCGGTATAGGTTTTTGCGATCTGACCTGAGGAGGCAGGCGGGATGGATGGGGGCGCATCTGCGCGACCTTGCGTTGCGCTGGCGGGCGCGGCGGCTTGGGTGGGGGTACCTTCAACATCTGCGCGGATGATCCGCCCGTGTGGACCGGAGCCTTTGATCTGCCCAAGATCCAGATTGTTCTGGGCAGCAATACGACGTGCCAGCGGCGAGGCAAAGATGCGGTCACCAGAGTCGGATTTTGGTGCGGCGGGCGCGCGAGGCCCCGGCTCGGGGGCCGGGGCGGGGGGTGTTTCGGAACTGGTGTTCTGTGGAGGCTTTTGTCCGGTTTTGGCCGGGATGTCCGTCTCGCTTTCGCCCTCTTCGAGCAACACCGCGATTGGAGTGTTCACCTTGATGCCTTCCGTGCCTTCCGTGATGATAATCTTGCCGATCGTGCCTTCATCGACGGCCTCGAATTCCATCGTTGCCTTGTCGGTCTCTATCTCTGCGATGATGTCGCCGGACGACACCGTATCGCCTTCCTTGACCAGCCATTTTGCGAGCGTGCCTTCTTCCATTGTCGGGCTGAGGGCGGGCATCAAGATTTCTGTGGGCATCGGTCAGGTCCTCTTTGACGGCGCGCCGGATGAGGGCGTCGGCGCGTGGGGGCCAGCCCCCACACCCCCGGAGTATTTTGGCCAAGAAGAAGCAGGGGCGTCTTCGATCAGTGTGAGAATGTCGTAGGGGCGTCGTGGAAGCTTTCCGCGCGAAAGCGTTTCCACGGCGCGGATCAACGAGGCCTTGTGGGCGGCGATCCATTCATAGGCTTCCCGGTGGGACGGGCGGTCACCCGGGCGCAGGCCTTGCATCAGGCATTCAGGCACAAGGGCGCGGACAGGTGATCCTGCCACCGTTGTCGCGATCCGGTAGGCTTCGTTTGCGACGTCGCGGCCCTGCACTTCAACGCGGGTCATCGTCTGGCCGCGATCGAGGCGGCCGGGTGGGGCATTGGCGGCATCACCGATATGTCACTTTCCGCACGGCTTCCATCACCTCTTCGGTGGTGAGCAGCGCGTGCTTTTCGAGGTTGGCGGCATAGGGCATGGGCACGTCCTTGCCGGTACAGTTGATTACGGGTGCGTCGAGCCAATCGAACGCTTCTTGCATCAGGATGGCCGAGATATGGTTGCCGATCGCGCCCTTGGGAAAGCCTTCCTCGACCGTGACGCAGCGGTTGGTTTTCTGTACCGATGCAATGACGGTTGCCGTGTCCATCGGGCGCAGGGTGCGCAGGTCGATGACTTCGGCGCTGATCCCGTCTTCGGCAAGTTTTTCAGCGGCTTGCAGCGCGTAGGTCATCCCGATGCCGAAGCTGACGATGGTCACATCCGTGCCCTCCCGCCAGATCCGCGCCTTGCCGAACGGCACGGTAAAATCGTCGAGTTTCGGCACATCGAAACTGCGCCCATAGAGGATTTCGTTTTCCAGAAAGATCACCGGGTTCGGATCGCGGATGGCGGTTTTCAGCAGGCCCTTCGCGTCCGAGGCGGAATAGGGCATCGCGACCTTCAGGCCCGGTATATGCGAAAACCAGGCGGCGAAGTCCTGGCTGTGCTGGGCACCGACGCGTGCAGCGGCACCGTTGGGGCCGCGAAAGACCATCGGCGCGCCCATTTGACCGCCGGACATATACAGGGTCTTGGCGGCAGAATTTACAATCTGATCCATGGCTTGCATGGCGAAGTTAAACGTCATGTATTCGACGATCGGCTTTAGCCCACCAAAGGCGGCCCCAACGGCGATGCCGGTAAATCCGTGTTCGGTGATCGGCGTGTCTATGACCCGTTTGGAGCCGAATTCGTCCAACAATCCCTGGCTGATCTTGTAGGCACCTTGGTATTCAGCGACCTCTTCGCCCATCAGGAACACGTCACCATCGCGGCGCATCTCTTCGGCCATCGCGTCCCGCAGGGCTTCGCGGACGGTCTGCTGGTGTGTCTCCGTGCCTTTGGGCCAGTCGGGCGAGCGGTCGGGTTCGGGATGGCTTTGCGCCGCAGCGGGGGCGCTTTCGGAGGTCAGCGTTTTGTCGGCAGGGGCCGGTTGCTGGCTTTGCGCGGACTCAACGGTGGCAGAGGCGGCGTCTTCGCCTTCGTCAAGCAGCAATCCGATGGGGGTGTTTACCTTGACGCCTTCGGAGCCGGCGGGGATCAGGATGCGTCCAAGAATGCCCTCATCCACGGCCTCAAATTCCATCGTGGCCTTGTCTGTTTCGATCTCGGCAAGAATGTCGCCGGAAGACACGGTATCGCCTTCCTTGACGAGCCATTTTGCAAGCGTGCCTTCCTCCATCGTCGGGGAAAGAGCGGGCATCAGAATTTCCGTGGCCATGGGCTAAGTCTCCGTCTCGGCGGGGGTGATAAATCCCACGACATTGCCTTCACCATCCTCGACATAGGCTGCGCGGCCCACGCCGGGGTAATCGGTCGGGGGCAAGGCTTCGGCACCGCCATGATCAAGCGCCCAAGCGTAGCGTTCATCGACATCCGCGACCTCGAAGGTCAAGGTGCAGCCGCGAATAGGACCATTTGGCGCCGGTGTGGCATCCATCCGTTTCATCAAGCCGCCGGTCAGGCTGTCCCCCAGATCCTTGCCACCGATCAGGTGATACTCGACCTCCTCGCCACCTTGCATGGGAGTGAATTCCCAGCCGAAAAGACCGGTATAAAAGGCGCGGGCGCGGGCAGGGTCTTCGGCGTGGATCTCAAAATGTGGCATCAGCGGGCCTCTGCGTATATATCTGTCCAAAGCTCTTCAAGCGCGGGTTCGGGGCTATCCTTGGCGAATTCCGCACTGGCATTAACGACTGATTTGATCTCTTTGTCGATCGCCTTGAGATCGTCTTCGGTGGCGTGTTTGCCTTCAAGCAGAAGGCTGCGGACATGTTCTATCGGGTCGCGTTCCTCGCGCATTTTCTGGACCTCTTCGCGGGTGCGGTACTTGGCCGGATCGGACATCGAATGGCCGCGGTAGCGATAGGTTTTGATTTCCAGAATATAGGGGCCCTTGCCTGCGCGGCAGTGACCGACTGCGGTTTCTCCAGCCGCCTTGACAGCCAGAACATCCATGCCGTCCACCACCTCGCCGGGGATGCCGAACGCTTCGCCACGGGTGTGCAGATCCGGGGTGGAGGTGGACCGTTGCTGCGCGGTGCCCATAGCGTATTGATTGTTTTCAATGACGAAAACGACCGGCAGTTTCCAGAGGGCCGCCATGTTGAATGTCTCGTAGACCTGCCCCTGATTGGCCGCGCCATCACCGAAATAGGTAAAGGTCACGCGCCCATTCTCGCGGTATTTGTCGGAAAAGGCGAGGCCTGCGCCAATCGGTACCTGCGCGCCGACAATGCCGTGACCGCCGTAGAAATGTTTCTCCTTGGAGAACATATGCATCGAGCCGCCCTTGCCTTTGGAGTACCCGCCCTCGCGGCCGGTCAGTTCCGCCATGACGCCATTGGGGTCCATGCCACAGGCCAGCATGTGGCCGTGGTCGCGATAGGAGGTGATGCGCTTGTCGCCGTCTTCGGCAGCGGCCTCCAGCCCGACGACGACAGCTTCTTGCCCGATATAAAGGTGACAGAAGCCGCCGATCAGGCCCATTCCGTAAAGCTGACCGGCTTTTTCCTCGAATCTGCGGATCAAAAGCATGTCGCGGTAGTAGCGCGTCAGCTCTTCGGCAGAGACGTTGGGCTTGGTCGCGGATTTCCGGGCTGCCATCTGTGAGGCCCTCCATTGGCTGGATAGTTTAGCCTTGAACTTGTGATCAGCGTAGAAGGGGAAGGCTTGCCTGGCAAGAGCGTCCAGGTGCGAAAAACTGCGCGACAGAGATGGGCAGGAACCTGCTTTGAGCAGGTTAAGATTAGCGGACCACGATCTCGTCGGCACGGATCAGCCCCAGCACATCGCGGGCTTGTTCGTCGAGCAGATCCAGATCCAGATAGTCGTCGGACAAGCGGCGCGACAGGTTTTGCATGCGCGCCACCTCGGATTCCAACTGTGCCAGCTCCTCGGTGAGGTGTTGCGCCTCGATCCGGATCTCGGCACGTCTGAACAGTCCGTAGTCACCTTGGACTGCGGCAAAGGTGAAGTAGATGCCAAGGCTGAAGGCCACGGCGAAAAAGATCACAGCACCGAAGGCGGGGCGGTTTCGAAGGATGCTCATATTCTGCCTCACTGCGCCTCTTGGGGCGCTCTCAGAAACTATGGCACAGACGAATCACGCTGTGAATCATTCAGGAAAAGGAGAATTTCGAAAAAAAGTCCCCGTGATCCTTGCGCAACAATCGGGGGCGGCCCTGCGCGAACCGATTTTGACCGAAATGGCGCAGGGCCGAAAGTTCAGTCGCGACCTTTGTAGATGTCGACCAGTTTGCCAAGCATGTCCAAGGCATCCTCACGCGAACGCTGGAAGCTGTTGCGCCCGATGATCGACCCGTTACCACCGCCGTCGCGGATGGCGCGCGCGTCGTCATAAACGCTGTCGGCGCCCTTCTTGGCACCGCCCGAGAACACCATGATCCGGCGACCGGCGAAGGCCGAATCGACACAATGGCGCACGCGCGCGGCCTGACTGGCGATGTCGATGCCTTCGGATTCGTAAACTTTCTTGGCCTCGGGCAGGGACAAGTGATCGGTCGAAAGCTTGATCTTGATGATATGTGCGCCCAGCAGGGCCGCGATCTGGGCGGCATAGGCGGCGATGTCGATGGCGGTTTCGCCGTCCTTGTCCAGCATTTCGCCCCGCGGATAGGACCAGATCACGGTGGCCACGCCTTTGGCGGCGGCTTCGCGGCGCATCTCGGCGATTTCTTCGAACATGCCAAGACCGGCAGAGGAACCGGGATAGATCGTAAAGCCGATACATCCGGCACCGATGCGCAGCGCGTCATCGACACTGGCAGTGATCGCCTGCGATTTCGGCTGCTCGGAGGGCATCAGCGAATTGGCGCTGTTGACCTTGAGGATCGTCGGGATCTGGCCTGCAAATGTGTCGGCACCCGCTTCGAGCATTCCCAGCGGCGCGGCATAGGCGTTCATCCCGGCCTCGATCGCCAGCTTGTAATGATAATGCGGATCATAGGCGGGTGCGTTGGGGGCAAAGCTGCGCGCAGGCCCATGTTCGAATCCCTGATCGACGGGCAGGATGATCATCTTGCCGGTGCCGCCCAGTTTGCCTGTCATCAGCATCCGGTTCAGGTTGGCCTTCACGCCGGGCGTTTCGCCTTCGTAATTGGACAGAATTTTTTGAACGGTACGGGTGGATTTCATGGTTTGAACGCCCTTTCGCAGCAGCGGTTGACTTTATGCGTTCCGAATATGGGCAGGACATATCGCTTGCAACGCTGTTGGCGCTAACAGTGGCAGTGTTTGCGCCAACAGCGTTAACTCATGGCGGCAGAGTGCCGGAAATGCACCCCGGAAACGAGAAACGGCCGGTAGCGCCCAAGCTTTCCTGTCAGTCCTCGATGACGCGCATGTGGTGGTCAGCCAAGCGCCGCGACGCCCGGCAATGTCTTGCCTTCCATCCACTCCAGAAAGGCACCGCCGGCGGTGGAGATATAGGTGAAGTCATCCGCAGCACCTGCCTTGTTCAGCGCCGCCACGGTGTCGCCGCCCCCCGCAACAGAGGTCAATGCGCCATCCCGGCTAAGCTGCGCGGCCTTGGCAGCGGCAGCATTCGTGGCAGCATCGAATGGCTCGATCTCGAACGCGCCAAGAGGGCCGTTCCAGATCAGCGTCTTGGCACCTTCCAGAACCTGGGCGATGCGTGCCACCGTGTCGGGGCCGGCATCGAGGATCATTGCATCCGCAGGACAGTCGGCGACTGGCACGGTTTCATGCGCGGCACCGGCCTTGAATTCACGCGCCACCACCACATCCGAGGGCAGGATGATCTCGCAGCCCGCGGCCTTTGCCTTGCCGACAATTTCCAGCGCGGTGTCTGCCATCTCGTGTTCGCACAGCGATTTGCCCACATCCACGCCCTGAGCGGCGAGGAACGTATTGGCCATGCCGCCGCCGATCACCAGAAAATCCACGCGTGCCACCAGATTGCCCAGCAAGTCGAGCTTTGTTGACACTTTCGCCCCGCCAACGACCGCAACAACCGGGCGTTCGGGCTGACCGAGGGCCGCCTCCAGCGCGCTGAGTTCCGCCTGCATCAAGCGACCGGCACACGCGGGCAGCAACCGCGCCAAGCCTTCGGTCGAAGCATGGGCACGGTGGGCGGCGGAAAACGCATCGTTACAGTAGATATCGCCCAGCTGGGCCATGTCGGCAGCCAGTTCCGGGTCGTTCTTTTCCTCGCCCGCATGATACCGCGTGTTTTCGCACAGCAGAACCTGACCGGGTTGCAGCGCTGTCACCGAAGCCTCGGCTGCGGGGCCCACGCAATCGGCGACAAAGACAACATCCGCGCCGAATGCCTCTTCCAAAGCGGGCACCAGCGGTTGCAGGCTCATCTCCGGCACGCGCTTGCCTTTTGGTCGCCCGAAATGCGCCAGCAGCACCGGCTTGCCGCCTGCATCCAGAATGTCGCGCACGGTGGGCACGATCCGCTGGATGCGGGTGGCGTCGGTCACGCGGCCATCCTCGACCGGCACGTTGATGTCGACGCGCACCAGCACACGTTTGCCGCTAATGTCCATCTGATCGAGCGTTTTCCAAGCCATGGGGCGTTCCTTTTCTGTCTCTTGTTGCGCTTGTTCTGACCAACCCGGACAGCCAGGTCAATGCACACGCTTGGCAATTGGCCGCTGCACGCTTAGGTATCACGCCAAATGCAGCGAAGGAGCCTGACAATGGCAGAGATCAAAGACCCCGAAAACACCATCCTGATCGAATTGAAGGGGGGCACCGTCACAATCGAGCTGTTGCCCGATGTGGCCCCCAAACATGCAGAGCGTATGAAGGAACTGGCCCGTGCCGGGGCTTATGACAACGTTGCCTTTCACCGTGTCATTGACGGCTTCATGGCGCAGACCGGCGATGTCGAACATGCGAACATGGAAAAAGACTACAATCCGGGCCGTGCCGGCACCGGCGGTTCGGACCTGCCGGATCTGCCTGCCGAATTTTCCAAGCTGCCGCATGACCGGGGCACGTTGGGCGCGGCGCGCAGCCAGAACCCGAACTCGGCCAATTCGCAATTCTTCATCAACTTCAAGGATAACAGCTTTCTGAACGGGCAATACACGGTTTATGGCCGTGTAATCAGCGGCATGGAACATGTCGATGACATCGCCAAGGGCGAGCCGCCGGCAAACCCGGACCGGATGATCTCTGTCAAGGTGGCCGCAGATGCGTAAGCTTGCACTGGCGCTGATGCTGGCGGGCACGCCGGTTCTGGCCACGGAAATGACAATCGACGTTGCGGGCGGCACCAGCGGCACAATCACCATCGACCTGTTCGAGGATGTGGCCCCGAAACATGTCGACCGTATCGCAACGCTGGCAGAGCAGGGTGCCTATGACGGCATCGTGTTCCACCGCGTGATTGACGGCTTCATGGCGCAGACCGGCGACGTGAAGTTCGGCAAGCTTGGCGGCGATATGGGAATGGCCGGGCGCGGCGGGTCTGACCTGCCGGATCTGCCCGCGGAATTTTCCGACCGTCCGTTCGAGCGCGGCGTTGTCGGCATGGCGCGGTCGCAATCGCCCAACAGCGCCAATTCGCAATTCTTCATCATGTTCGCGCCGGGCGACTTTCTGAACGGCCAGTATACGGTTGTCGGCAAAGTCACCGATGGCATGGATGTGGTTGATGCGATCAAGCGCGGCGAGGGTCCGAACGGTGCCGTGATCGGAGAGCCTGACCGTATGGCAAAGGTCACTGTATCGCGGTGACACGTTCGGCGCATGCCTGACGCAAATGAGGATGAAAGGCCGCGCCGGGGCGAACCGGGCGCGGCTTTTTGCTGTGCGTCGCGTTGGCACAGGGGCGGTCAGCGTCCCGGCATCTTGGTCGGCAAGCTTTTGATACCTATCCGGTACGGGCTTCTGCGTGGCAGGTCTGGCCGAATGATGACTCCCTGCTGTTGCGCCAGGCATCGCGCTGATGAAATCGTCGCACTCAGGGGGCGCGTGTTCCAGCATCAGCATCACGCGGCCAGCCGTGCGGGCAGGCGGCGCGCAAACGGCGCAAGCCCCGGCAGGTGCAGCCATGTGCCGCCCAGATGTTTGGCGTTGGCACCTGTCCCCAACTTGAACCGCGCAATCCCCGGCGCGTCCTGCGTGTTGACTGTCCCAAGGTCCAGAAGGTCGTGGCCGTTCTTTGCCAGCCATGTCATCGCCCGCCAGATCAGCAGGTTATGGGCGTTGTATTGGCGTCCATCGGGCAGCGTGTGACCGATGTGATAGGTTGCCATGCGCCCATGCCGCAGAATCAGAATCGCCGCGACAGGTTCATTCTTGTGACAGGCCGTGAACACGCGGGCGCTGTGTGGATTGGCGCGGGCAAAGGCCGCGGTGAAGGCGGGTGGCAGGCCGGAATAGCCGCGTCGGCGCTGTTGCATCTTGTCTGCCACCAGAAGCCAATGCGCAGGGTCGCCGTCAAAATTCTGGCTGTGAACGCTTAGCGGACCATTCTCGGCGCGCACCAAACGGTTGCGCCATTTCTGCGTCAGTCGGCTGCGCATCTCGTCGGGGGCCGACAGGGCAAGCATCGCAACGGTGGTCCCGGTCATCAATGGCCAGAATCCAAGGTTCCGCAGCGCCTCGGGTGCCATTCCGTCGGCATTGAAAAGCAAAGGCCCGGCCCGGTTGTTGGACCGCCACTGCGCCAACCAGTCGAGCGCAACGCCTGCATGCGCGTTCTTCCAGACCGGACCGCGCGTCACCATGCGGACGTCGCCAAACAGGCGCAGCCGCCGCGTTTGAGACAGGCACCACCCGATTGGCGCACCGTCTTTGCGGATTGTCAGACTTTCGGCACGCAGGCCAAGCAGATCCAGCGCACGCGCATGATGCGGGGATTGCTGCAAGGGCAGGGCCAGGCTGGCGGGAAAATCAGTCTCCATCGCGCCAGTTAAGACGCTGGAAACCTAATTCGGCGTTAATCGTGCCATGACGATCCAAACCGTTCGCGGCATCAAAGCCCCGCGCCCCAGACCGACGCTTGCCGCAGCTTTTCTTGTTGCGGTGGTTCTGTCGCTACCTGCCGCGATCGTCGCGATTGTGGAGTGTCTGGTGTAGTGCTGGAGATTGTCGTGATCTATGCAATGGCGGACTGCGCGCAGTTTACCCGCGCGCAGTGGCAAGGCCTTGTCGCGCTCAATCCGCGATACGGATCAAGGCGTGCCGTTTCTTGCCTGCCGACAGTTTCACCGGAGAGGACAGCGCGGCCGCATCCAGCATCAGACCGGCATCAGATAGCGGCGCGTCGTCAATCCGGGCACCATTCTCGGCGATCAGGCGTTTGGCCTCTTTGCCGGATTTCGCAAGACCCGCCCGGACGATCAGTTGCACGATGGAAATACCTTCTCCGATCTCCTCGGGTGACAGCGCCAGCGTTGGCAGATCATCACCCACTCCGCCTTTTTCAAAAACTTCGCGCGCGGTATCCGCTGCCGCCGCTGCCGCCTCGGGTCCGTGGCACATCGTGGTGACGGCGTTGGCCAGCACAATCTTGGCCTCGTTGATCTCGGACCCTGCCAGCGCACCGAGCCGTTCACATTCGTCCAGCGGCATTTCAGTGTAGAGCTTGAGGAAACGGCCCACATCGGCATCGGTGGTGTTGCGCCAGAATTGCCAGAACTCATAGGGTGCCAGCATGTCGGCATTCAGCCACATCGCGCCGCCCGCCGATTTGCCCATCTTGCGCCCGTCGCTTGTGGTCAGCAGGGGCGAGGTCAGCCCGTAGATATCGTGATCCAGCACCCGGCGCGTCAGGTCGATCCCGTTGACGATATTGCCCCATTGATCGCTGCCGCCCATCTGCAACATGCAGCCATAGCGCCGGTTCAGTTCAAGATAGTCATAGGCTTGCAGGATCATGTAGTTGAATTCGAGAAACGACAGCGATTGCTCGCGGTCCAGCCGCGACTTGACGCTTTCAAAAGACAGCATCCGGTTGACGCTGAAATGCCGCCCGATATCGCGCAGGAAATCGAGGTAGTTCAACCCGTCCAGCCATTCGGCATTGTTGAGCATCAAGGCATCGGTCGGACCGTCACCATAGGTCAGGTATTTGGAGAATACCTGTTTCATGCCCGCAATATTGTCGCCGATCTGCGCCGGCGTCAGCAGGGGACGTTCATCGGCGCGAAAAGACGGATCGCCCACCTTGGTCGTGCCGCCGCCCATCAGGGTGATCGGCTTGTGACCGGTCTTTTGCAGCCAGCGCAACATCATGATGTTGAGCAGATGCCCCACATGCAGCGATTTCGCCGTGGCATCATAGCCGATATAGGTCGGCACCACGCCCGCATTCAGCGCCTCGTCCAGCCCCTGATAATCGGTGCAATCGGCCAGAAAGCCGCGCTTCATCATGACATTCATGAAGTCCGATTTGGGGTGGTAGGTCATGGTTTGTCCATTCTTTGGCCAGAGTAGTTGGTGGCTTCGTTTAGCCTACCGTCGGGCCGGGCTTCAAGGCGCAAAGAAAAACCCGCTCCGAACCTGGGTTTTGATGTCGCGTTTCACGAAATGTGCTGTCGAGTCAGGCACCTTGTTTTTGCTCCTGTAGCGCAAATAATCCATGCCCCCGGACCGGTCAGCGGCGGCAGACACCGGAAGGGCAAGACGCCTTCAAAGTCGGCGTGAATGCGCCAACCAGCGGCTGATTGGTCGTGTGTCGAGGATTCTAGACTCGGGATCCATTGATTGCCGCTTGTTGGCACGTTTCATGGCTCAAAAACGAGCGGTAAACATGTCTGCTCTGTTCTGGCTGAGCGACGCACAGATGGCGCGCCTAAAGCCCTATTCCCGAAGTCCCACGGCAGCCTCGCGTTGATGATCGGCGTGTCTTGAGCGAGATTATAGTTATCAAGCGCAATGGCTTACGTTGGCGGAGTGCGCTTGCGGAATATGGCCCTCCTGAGACGCTATACAACCGTTGCAAACGGTGGAGCGACAAAGGCATTTTCGCGCAATAATGGCTGGGCTGGCAGCCGGGCACAGCGAGAAGAAGACCGTGATGATCGACGCAACCTACCGTCGCCATGACGTCCTGAGCCGGGCGTTCTGACAAGGTTCTCGATCAGCTTTCCGCTATGACAACTCATTCAAACATAACACAACTTCTACCACGCAATGAATAGAAACGTGTCTAATCGAAGAGGAATCAAATGCAGCAATGAATGCAGATAAATCAACAAAAACAGCCCCGTGAGGGGCTGATCGCTACCAAGTGAAGCTGTATGAAAATGGCATCTTGGCGGAGAGACAGGGATTCGAACCCTGGGAACCCGTGAAGGCTCAACGGTTTTCGAGACCGCCCCGTTCGACCACTCCGGCACCTCTCCGCGGGGGTCTGGTGGAGGTGGCATTTAGCGGCTCTGGCGGTGGGGTGCAACCGCAAAAGTCACTGATTGAGGCAGGAAATCTTTGTGCGGCATCTGTGTTCGGGATCTGGCCCATCGGTCGGGCGCAACATGCAGGACCGAAAGGCAATGAGGTGCGGCAACAGGATTTTCCAACCGACGAACATCAACTATGCCGCCGCTAAATCGAACAGGGCAACTGCCGCAGTCCGCGTCGGCGATGCCGCACGGCTTGGAAATCGCGCGTCAAGGAACTAATTGACGTTCTGAACCGCTACAATGGATGCCCATCATGTTTCTTCGTCAAATTCTGGCACTGCCTTTTATATTCCTGGCACTGCCTGCCGCGAGCAGCCAGGCAGACGCGTTGCTGGATGCGCTTGGTATCCCCGAGGTGATCGCGGTGATGCAGGACGAGGGGGTTGCTTATGGTGCGGAACTGGCCGAGGATTTGATCCCCGGCGGTCCCAGCCCAAGCTGGAATACAACGGTCCAGCGGATCTATTCAGTCAAAAAGATGGAAGCCTCGGTCCGCGAAGGGTTCCGTGAAGCGTTGGCGGATACCGATCTGGATCCGCTGCTGGCGTTTTTCCGAACCGAACAAGGACAGCGCATCGTCAGGTTGGAAATCAGTGCCAGACAGGCCTTGGTCGATGAGGATGTTGAAGAGCAGGCCCGCGCCGTGTTTCGTGACCTTGATGGCAGTGGCGATGATCGCCTGCGGGTGCTTGACGAATTTGTCGAGGTCAACGACCTGATCGAAGCCAATGTCGTCGGAGCGTTGAATTCCAGCTATCAGTTCTATCGTGGGCTGGCCGAGGGTGGCGCGGTCAAAATGTCCGAGGACGAGATTGTTTCGGATGTCTGGGCACAGGAGGAAGACACCCGCGTCGATACGCGCGAATGGCTTTACGGATATCTTTTGATGGCGTACGGCCCGCTGGAGCCCGAGATCATCGAGGATTATACCGCGTTGTCGCGAACCGAGGCAGGGGCGGCCATGAACCGGGCGCTGTTTGCCGGGTTTGACGATATGTATGGCGATATTTCCTATGCCCTTGGGCTGGCCGCCGCGCGCCAGATGCAAAGCCAGGACCTGTAGGCCAGGGACATCCGTCAAAAAGCCAGTTTGAAAGCTTGACAATCAGGGGGCGGTTCACGATAAGCGCCCGACATGATCGGCGGGGCTTTCGGCTCCGCTGTCGTGTTTTTATTTAACGTTGTCCCGCAAAGGGGCACGCAGTTCGAGGCGGGCGCAGGCCCATGAACACCGGCAGGGCCGGGGCCACAGGACGCGGAAGAGACAAGGAAGACCGAAATGTTCGCGGTTCTGAAAACCGGCGGCAAGCAATACAAAGTACAGTCGGGCGATGTGCTCCGGGTGGAAAAGCTGGCTGCCGATGCTGGAGACAAGATCCAGTTCAACGAAATTCTGATGGTTGGTGGCGACAGCCCGGTTGTCGGTGCGCCGCTGGTGGCGGATGCTGCCGTGCAGGCCGATGTGATCGACCAGATCAAAGGTGACAAGGTCATCAACTTCGTCAAGCGCCGCCGGAAGCACAGTTCCAAGCGCACCAAGGGCCATCGTCAGCAACTGACGCTGCTGCGGATCACCGACATTCTGGCCACTGGCGCGGATGCATCCGGTGTGAAGGCCGCCGTAGGTGCTGGTTCGGTCGCAGGCGTGGCCGCTGCCGCGCCGAAGAAAAAGGCTGCCGCAAAGAAAGCCGCGCCGAAAGCCGCAGCCGCTGGCGGTGACGACCTGAAAAAGCTGTCGGGCGTCGGCCCCGCGCTGGAAAAGAGACTGCATGAAAACGGCGTGACTTCTTTTGCCCAGATCGCAGCCTGGACCGAAGCGGACGTCGCCGAGATGGACGAGAAACTGTCGTTCAAAGGCCGGATCGAGCGTGAAGGCTGGATCGCTCAGGCCAAAGATCTGGCATCGAAGTAAGGAGAGCTGAAAGATGGCACATAAAAAAGCAGGCGGTTCCTCCCGCAACGGTCGCGACTCTGCCGGCCGTCGTCTGGGCGTAAAGCTCTACGGTGGTCAGCACGCAATCCCCGGAAACATCATTTGCCGCCAGCGCGGCACGAAATGGTGGCCGGGTGAGGGCGTCGGCCTTGGCCGCGATCACACCATCTTTGCCACCGAAGAAGGCAAGGTCACATTCCACAAGGGCCTCAAGGGCCGCACCTTTATTTCGGTTCTGCCAGTGGCGGAGGCCGCTGAATAAGCCGACCCATTGGTGAGACACAATTTGGGGGATCGGCTTCGGGGCCGGTCCCTTTTTCTTATTCGATAGCTTTGGCGGACGTGGCAGATCAGACGATCTGAGGAGGCACGTCTTGCAAGCCAAAGCGCCAATCGCCATCTATCAGGATAGGTTACGCAGGTTCTCTCATCCGGCTGAAATGTCTGGAACGTGGCGCGACAAGCCCATCAAAGGCGGCCGTAATGCGCCGGGCAACCGTAATCCTGTGTCCGTTATATGCGGCGACAGCCATACGCTCTTTTAGGGAGGAACCCGATGAGCCTTGACCAGAAGATCAACCCGCAAGCGGTTGTTCATGCCGACCGCTTTGATCTGCGCCCTTTGCGCAAAAGCGATCTTGGCCTGATCGAACTACATGCAGGTGACGAGCGTGTCGCTCAGATGACCGCGTCCATCCCGCATCCTTTGCCGCCGGGCTCGATCAAGGCGTTTATCGAGCGCGCGCAGGCACCCGTGCGCGACGAAGACGTATGGGTGATCGACGGCACCAAGGCGCAAGGACCAGAAGTGATGGGGATCATCTCGCTGGAGAAGATGGACCGGAACCAATCCGAGATCGGCTATTGGATTGCGCCTGCCTACTGGAACACCGGCCATGCGTCCGAAGCCGTAGAAGCCTTGGTCGCTGCAAACCCGCTGGAGAATGAGACGATGTTCGCAAGCGTGTTTCAGGACAATCCCGCTTCGGCGCGGGTTTTGACCAATTGCGGCTTTGAATATATCGGTGACGCAGAGGTTTTCTGTGTCGCGCGCAATGCCACGGTTCCGACCTGGACCTACATCAAGAAACTGCGCGGCTAGGCCGCTTTTGCGGCGCTGGATTAGGTGCCGCACACCACCTCGGGGCTTGAGCCTTGACGCCAGACACAGTATCGCCTGACAGGCAAAACCTCCGGGGGCTCCGATGAAATTCCTAGATCTGTGCAAAGTCTACATCCGCTCGGGCTCGGGCGGGGGCGGCGCAGTCAGCTTCCGCCGTGAGAAATATATCGAATTCGGCGGTCCCGATGGCGGCGATGGCGGCAATGGCGGCAATGTCTGGGCCGAAGCGGTCGATGGGCTGAACACGCTGATTGATTTTCGGTATCAGCAGCATTGGTTCGCCGATAACGGGCAGCACGGCATGGGCCAGCAGCGCACCGGCAAGACGGGCGAAGACATCGTGCTGCGGGTGCCTGTGGGCACCGAAATCCTCGATGAGGACGAAGAGACGGTGATTGCCGACATGACCGAGCTGGGCCAGCGCGTTCTGCTTGCCAAGGGCGGCAATGGTGGCTGGGGTAACCTGAATTTCAAGACCTCCACCAATCAGGCACCGCGCCGTGCCAATCCGGGGCAGGAAGGTGTGGAACGCACGCTCTGGCTGCGGCTGAAACTGATCGCGGATGCGGGCCTGCTGGGTCTTCCCAATGCGGGCAAGTCCACCTTTCTGGCAGCCACCTCGAATGCACGGCCAAAAATTGCGGACTATCCTTTCACCACGCTGCATCCCAATCTTGGCGTTGTCGGCATTGATGGCGCTGAATTTGTCGTGGCCGATATTCCGGGCCTGATCGCAGGCGCGCATGAGGGCAGGGGGCTGGGCGACCTGTTCCTTGGCCATGTCGAACGATGCTCGGTCCTTCTGCATCTGGTCGATGGCACATCGGGCGATCCCATGGTGGATTACCGGACAATTATCGACGAACTTGAAGCCTACGGTGCTGCACTGGCGGACAAGCCGCGCGTGACGGTGCTTAACAAGATCGACGCGCTGGACGACGAAGAACGCGCCTTCCTGAAAGAAGAGCTGGAAGCCGTGGTGGGCGGTCCTGTCATGCTGATGTCCGGCGTGTCAGGTGAAGGTCTGCCCGAGGTTCTGCGCGCCGTGCGGGCACAGATTTCCGAAGACCGCATCCGCCAGAAAGGCCCCCAGCAGGAGACGGAAGCGTGGCGTCCCTAACTCAGGCGAGGCGGCTTGTCGTCAAGATCGGCTCGGCCCTTTTGGTCGACCGGGCGACAGGTGCGTTACGATCCGAATGGCTGCATGCGCTGGCCGCTGATGTGGCCCGGATCAAGGCGCGCGGGACGGATGTGATCCTTGTGTCTTCGGGGTCCATCGCTTTGGGGCGCGGTGTGCTGCGCCTGCCTGAGACGGTTCTCGCGTTGGAGCAAAGCCAGGCCGCCGCCGCAGTTGGCCAGATCCGCCTGGCCCGCGCTTACGAAGAGGCGCTGACCCCGCATGACATCACCACCGCGCAGGTGCTTGTGACGCTGGAGGACAGCGCCAACCGCCGTCGCTACCTCAATTCACGCGCCACGCTGGAGACACTGGTCGGTTTCGGCGTCGTGCCGATCGTCAATGAAAACGACACCGTGGCCACGGACGAAATCCGCTATGGGGACAATGACCGGCTGGCCGCTCAGGTCGCGGTCACGGTGGGGGCGGACCAGTTGATCCTGCTGTCGGATGTCGATGGGTTCTACTCGGCCAACCCGGCGGCGGACGCGACCGCGCGCCGCTACGATGTCATCGACGCGATCACGCCCGAGATCGAGGCGATGGCGGGGGATGCGGGATCGGGCCTTTCCAAGGGCGGCATGAAAACAAAGCTGATGGCGGCCAAGACCGCGACCGCATCCGGCTGTGCCATGGCCATTGCCGACGGTTTTGTGCTGCATCCGCTGCGCGCGCTGGAGGACGGCGCGCCCGCGACCTGGTTCACGCCATTGCTGGATCCGCATGCCGCGCGCAAGCGCTGGATTGCGGCGATGAAACCGCGCGGAACGCTGGTTCTGGATGAGGGCGCCGCGCGCGCGCTCAGCCGGGGCAACAGTCTGCTGCCTGCCGGTGTGACCGAGGTTTCCGGCACATTCGGGCGCGGTGATCCGGTGCAGATCAGTGATCTGTCTGGCCGTACTTTGGGGCAGGGGCTGGCGCGCTATACCGCCGCAGAGGCGCGTGTGATTTCCGGCCATCGCAGTGACGAGATCGAGGCATTGCTGGGCTATCCCGGCCGGGCCGCACTGGTCCACCGTGATGATATGGCGCTGTGAGCGCGTCGTCTGTTATACTGTCCGCGGCCGTTTCCGCCCGGCCCCATGCGAAAGGTTGACCCATGAAAGACCTCGATAACATTCCCGCCGTCATGGCCCAGATCGGTGAACGTGCCAAAGCGGCCGCCGCGACTCTGGCCTATGCCGACCCGTCGGCCAAGGCCCGCGCGCTTGAGGCCGCCGCCGATGCCGTGTGGGCCGCGCGCGCCGACATCGTTGCCGCGAATGCCAAGGATCTGGAATTCGGACGTGAAAAAGGTCTGACCGATGCGATGATGGACCGGCTTTTGCTGTCCGATGAGCGCATCAAGGGGATTTGCGACGGATTGCGCGCCGTGGCGGCGCAGGATGATCCCGTGGGCGCGGTGATGACGGAATGGGACCAACCCTCGGGCCTGCATATCAAGCGCATTCGTACCCCGCTGGGCGTCGTCGGTGTGATCTACGAATCGCGGCCCAATGTGACGGCGGATGCCGGGGCGCTTTGTCTCAAGGCCGGAAATGCGGTGATCCTGCGCGGCGGATCCGAAAGCTTTCATTCCTCACAGGCGATCCATGCCTGTCTGGTCGAAGGTCTGCACATGGCGGGTCTGCCCGAAGATGCAATCCAGCTTGTGCCCACCCGCGACCGTGCCGCCGTGAGCGAAATGTTGGCGATGACAGACACGATCGACGTGATCGTGCCGCGTGGTGGCAAAGGCCTTGTCGGGCTGGTTCAGCGCGAGGCACGCGTGCCGGTTTTCGCCCATCTCGAAGGTATCGTTCACATCTTCATCGACAAGGATGCCGATCCGGTCAAGTCGCTGAACATCGTCCTGAACGCCAAAACGCGGCGCACCGGAATTTGTGGCGCCGCCGAATGTCTGCTGATCCATCAGGAGGCGCTGGACACGGTGGGCCAGGGCGTTATCCGCGCGTTGATCGACGCAGGCGTTCGCGTGCATGCGGATGAGACCCTTCAAACCATCGAAGGCACGCAGGCAGCCTCGACCGACGATTGGGGACGCGAGTATCTGGATATGGATATTGCTGCGCGTGTCGTGCCGGATATTGACGCGGCGATTGCCCATATCCGGCAGTATGGGTCCAACCACACCGATTGCATCATCACCGAAGATGACGCCGCCGCAGAACATTTTTTCGAGCGGCTGGACAGCGCCATTCTGATGCGCAACGCGTCAACCCAGTTCGCCGACGGGGGAGAGTTCGGCATGGGGGCCGAGATCGGTATCGCCACCGGCAAGATGCATGCACGCGGTCCGGTGGGCGCAGAGCAATTGACAAGCTTCAAGTACATCGTGACGGGCGACGGCACTTTGCGCGACTGACGGCGCGGATCGGTCCTCAGAACCGGATATCCAGCGTCTCGCTGTTTTCGCGCCAGTTGATATCGCGGCCAAGGTCGCCTGCGCGCACCGAAAGCAATGGGAACTGCACATCGGCGGGCATGACATCCGACCCGCCGGTGGCATTGCGCAGAAGTTTCCACATTTCGGCATCAACACGCATCTGAGGACCGCTTGCAGACAAATGCCATTCGCCTTGATCGCAGTCGATGCGGACCTCTCCGCCGCGGCTTAACGCCCTGTCCATGCAGAGCAGGGCCAACAGCGCCAGTTGTACCTCTTCGCGGGGCGTGGCGTCGCGGGGGATCCACGTCGCGCTTAGTCGGTCGCCCTGAAACATGCCCGCAATGATGCCCTGCACTTCGCCGGCACTTAGCGATTGCCCGCCCCCGGTAGAGCCAAAGGCGATGCGAAAGAACCGGATGCGCGCATTGGCATGGGCGCAGCTTTCCGAAATCAGGTCCATCTCCGGGCTGGCCCCCATTTCGCCGGTCAATGACATCAATTCCAACCCGTTCTGGATTGCGCCGATCGGGCTGATCAGATCATGACAGATGCGAGAGCCTATCAACTCTGCCAGGTTCGCGTTACCCTGCATCATTGGTCCCCCTCACGACAGGAGCCGTCATGGACGACCTGAACGCTTTTCTGGAGCCAGGAATGATTGTGCGCCATCCAGACTGCCCTGATTGGGGGCTGGGACAGGTGCAATCCAATATTGCCGGGCGTATCACCGTGAATTTTCGCGAAGCCGGAAAGAAAGTCATAGAAGGTTCCCGCGTGAGTCTGGTGCCGGTGTTTGATGCCGACGACTAGGACATAGGAGTCTTTATGAATGGTAAACGCAACCTTAGATCACCCCAAGGTTGAATTGCCAGTGGCAAAACGGTTGCGATCTTGCAACGGGCAGTCCTATTAATGTGTTCGCTCAGCGCAACTGTAGAACCGGACGGAATGAAATTACACCCCCCACGATATGTCGCGCGGCTCGCGCAAAGCCCGGCAGAGGTCGTGGCGGCGCAGCGGCTTCGCTATGATGTGTTTATCCGTGAACTGGGCGGCGACGGTGTGCTTGTCGATCACGCTGCCGGGCTGGAGCGTGACCGTTTCGATGCCTATTTCGATCACCTGATTTTGCTTGATACACATGCGCCGGCCGGCACCGATTTACCTGTCGTCGGCGTCTACAGGGTGTTGCGATGCGATCAGGCGAAAGCTGTTGGGCAGTTCTATTCCGAGGATGAATATGATCTTGCACCGTTGCGTGCCTCGGGGCGGCGTTTGCTGGAACTGGGGCGATCATGCCTTCACCCCGATCACCGTGGAGGCACGGCGATGGTGCATCTGTGGGCGGCGCTGGCGGAATATGTTCAGAAGCACGGGATTGAGATCCTGTTCGGCGTGGCCAGTTTTCACGGCACCGATCCGCAAGCCCTGGCACAACCTCTATCGCTTTTGCGGGCGCGCCATCTTGCCCCGCCTGACTTGCGGGTACGGGCGCGAAGCTATCACTCGATGGATCTTCTGCCCGAGGACAGGATCGACCGTCGCCGCGCGATGATCGAGACGCCCGCTTTGATAAAGGCCTATCTGCGGCTGGGTGGATTTGTCGGCGACGGTGTCTTTGTCGATACCCAGTTCAATACGACCGATGTCTGCCTGGTGATGGACACTGCACGGATGAATCAGCGACAGAGATCGCTTTATCAACGTAGCGACGCATGAGCGGCACTTGGGATGCAGATGAGCCGGAAGAGCCGGTTCGCATTGGCCCGGCAGGCTGGATTCGGGTTATCTGGCGCGGCCTGTTGGTCGGAACGGTGGTGTTCGGCGGGCTGGGTGTGCTGCTGTTATTGCGTCTGATCGAAAGGCCGCTGCACGGGGTGCAGCGCCCGTGGACGCCCTATGTGACGCAGACTGTTTGCCGGGTGGCGCTGATGCTGATGGGATTGCGGCTGACGGTGCACGGCCAGCAGATGCGGCACCATGGCGCAATTGTCGCCAACCATTCGTCCTGGCTGGATATTTTCGTGCTCAATTCGCGAAAGAATATCTATTTCGTCTCGAAATCCGAAGTCGCGGGCTGGCCGGGTATCGGCTGGTTGGCGCGGGCGACGGGGACGCTGTTTATCCGGCGCGATCCGCGAGAAGCGCGGGCACAAACACAACTGTTCGAATCAAGGCTTTTGGCGGGACACAAGCTGCTGTTCTTCCCCGAAGGAACATCGACCGATGGCTTGCGTGTTCTTCCATTCAAGTCAACACTTTACGAGGCGTTCTTTGCAAAGAACCTGAAGCATAAGATCTGGTTGCAGCCGGTCACGCTGGTGTATCACGCGCCAAAGGGTGAAAGCCTGCGGTTCTATGGATGGTGGGGCGATATGGATTTCGGCTCGCATTTGCTCAAGACATTGGCGGCGCGGCGTCAAGGGTGGATAGAACTGATCTATCATGCGCCTTTGCGTGTCGACGATTTTCCGAACCGCAAGAGTCTGGCCCGCGCTACAGAAGATTCGGTGCGCGAGACCCATAAAAACTCACTGGAAAATCAATAGCTAAAAGGTCGATCTTAGGGTGATTTTGTGCGCCGGTGCCTTACCCCATCGCCGCGATCAAACCGGACAAGACCTTCACCGGATCATCTGCTGTCCATACCTCTTCGCCAAATCCAAAAAAGTCCGTATAGCCCGCAAGTTCCGCCACGGTCTTCACGTCAAGCGCGCCCTCGGCGACGATCGGAACTTCGACGACTTCTGACCACCACTCGAACAGTTCTGTTTCTGCGCGCGTGCCGTCGCCCAGTGGGCTGTCTCCGACCGGGCCGAAACTGATGTAATCGGCCCCGACTTCGCCGGCAATCAGCCCGTCATGGCGGGACTGGCCGCAAAACGCGCCGACAATCGCATCCGCACCCAGATCCTTGCGGGTCTTGCGCACGGAACGTGAACCGTCTGTCAGATGCACGCCGTCCAGCCCGATCCGCTGTGCCAGCAAGACATGTTCCTCGATCACCAGCGCGATGTCGCGGGCATGGGCCACTTCGCGCACGGCGTCGGCGGCGCGGCAGATTCGGTCCTCATCCCGTGTGGCAAGAGCCAGGCGGATACAGGCGATCTCGGCGCTGTCCAGCACACGGCCCAGAAGCTCCGGAAAGGTACTCAGCTCGAATTCCGGCGGAGTGATGAGATAGATTTGCGGCGTTTCCGTCTCGGACATCTTTTAGGCTCCCAAAGCTGTCGAGCGCCTTCTATAGCGCGGGGTTTTGCCCTTGACCATGGGGTCTGCACGGCGCACTCGGCCTATTTGGCAGCGAGTGTGCGTGCAAGCGCCACGGTCGTCCCCGCCCGACAGTGCAGCGGTGCGACGTCCCTCTGGGTATGGCAAACTCTGAACACGTCTCTTGCAGTCCGGGGGCGGCTTGCGTATCGGAAAGCGCAAGACCACACCGGAGACCCCATGCCGTCCGCGATCCCTCAGCCTGCCTTTGTCCTCGTCCGCCCGCAAATGGGCCAGAACATCGGTGCCGCAGCGCGCGCGATGTGGAATTTCGGGCTGGACCGGATGCGGCTGGTCGCGCCGCGCGATGGCTGGCCCAATCCAGATGCGACCGCCATGTCGGCCGGTGCCGGACGGCTGCTGGACGAGGCGCAGGTGGCCGCGTCCGTGGCAGAGGCCGTGGCCGATTGCACCTACGTTCTGGCGACAACGGCGCGACCGCGCGGCTTGACGAAACCGGTGCTCAGCCCCGAACGTGCCATGGCAGAAGCCCGCGACCGGATCGCGCGCGGCGAAAAGGTCGCCGTGCTGTTCGGGCCGGAACGCGCGGGGCTGGAAAACGCCGATATCGCGCAGGCCAATGCCATTATCTCGGTGCCCGTGAACCCGGACTTCGCCTCGCTGAACCTTGCGCAATGTGTTCTGCTGACCGCCTATGAGTGGCGACGCCAAACGGTTGATGTCGTGGCCGAGGACATGGCCATGGGCGGGTCCGAATGGGCCAACGTCAAGGAACTGGACGCGCTGGCCAAGCATTACGAGGAACGCCTGGACACGGCCGGGTTCTTCTTTCCCGAAGCCAAGGCCGAGGGTATGAAGATCAACCTGCGCAACCTCTGGAGCAGGATGCCGATGACGCGCGCCGATGTGCAGATGCTGCACGGCATCCTGCGGCAGATGGTCCGATGGAAGGAACGTGGCGACTGACTTGAAGCCACCGGGGGGCGGGCCTAATGTCTGCGCAAACCCGCGCCGGGCTTGACCCGGTGCCTTGCGGGGGCCGCGCGAAGGAGAAAGCCTGATGAGCCAGAAACGCAGCATCTTCGAAGAGGTCGAGACGCGCGACAAGGCGGTCCCGCAGACCGGCGTGATTGACCGCGCCAAACGCGGCGCGCGCGGGCCGGTCAGGCTGTGGCTGGTGCTGATCTTCGCGCTGGTCGTGGCGATGATCCTTGTGGGGGGGCTGACCCGTCTGACCGATAGCGGGTTGTCGATCACCGAATGGAAGCCCGTAACCGGGGCCCTGCCGCCTTTAACGCAGGCAGATTGGCAAGCAGAGTTCGAACTTTATCAGAAAATCCCGCAATATGAATTGCAGAACATGGACATGACCCTGTCCGAATTCAAGGCGATCTACTGGTGGGAATGGGGGCATAGACAGCTTGGCCGGGTGATCGGGCTGGTCTGGGCACTTGGGTTCATCGGCTTTCTGGTGGCGCGGAAGATCCCGCCGGGCTGGTCACCGCGCCTGCTGCTTCTGGGGGCGTTGGGCGGGCTTCAGGGCTTTGTCGGCTGGTGGATGGTGACCAGCGGGTTGGAAGGCTCGATGTTGAGTGTGGCCAGCTACCGCTTGGCGATTCATCTTGGGCTGGCCTTCGTGATCCTGGGCTTTCTGACCTGGTATATCCTGATGCTGTCGCGCGAGGAACGCGACCTGATGCAGGCCCGAAGATCCCGCGAACGCAAACTGTTCGGCATGGGCACCGGCCTGATGCATCTGGCGTTTGTGCAAATCCTGCTGGGTGCCCTTGTCGCGGGCATCGACGCGGGCCGCAACTATATCGACTGGCCGCTGATGGCCGGGGGCTTTTTCCCGCCAGACCCGTTCCAGATAGAACCACTGTGGCGGAATTTCTTCGAGGATGCCGGACTGGTGCAGTTCATGCACCGGATGGCGGGCTATCTGCTGGTCGTCTACGCCATCGTCGTGTGGCTCCGGGCGCGCCGCTCGCCCAATGGCACGACGCGGTTTGCCTTCAATGCGATGATCGCGATGGTCCTGCTGCAAATGGTGCTGGGCATCGTTACGGTGATGTATTCCGCGCCGCTGCATTTCGCCATTCTGCATCAGCTGGGCGCGATCCTTGCCTGGGTGCTGATCCTTCGGGCGCGCTTTGCCGCGCAATATCCCCGTGTTCAATCGGTGAGAGGCTAACCCATGTCGGCATATCAGGACTTGCTGGCGTTCCAGCGCGAAACCGAGGCGTTGCAGCAGGTGTCAGGCCGTCTGGGCTGGGATCAGGAAACCGTCATGCCGCGCGGCGCTGCGGCCCAGCGGGGCGAGGAAATGGCCGCGATGGAGGGCGTCCTGCACGCCCGCCGCACCGATCCGCGCGTTGGCGACTGGCTGGCCGCGATCGACGATGCCGCGCTGGACACTGTGGCCGCCGCGCAGATGCGCCATATCCGCCGCGCGCATGATCGCGCCACACGCGTGCCTGCGCGCCTGTCGGCGGAACTGGCGCGCGTGACGAGCCTTGCGCAGGGGGCCTGGGCCGAGGCCCGCGCAGCGGATGATTTCCAGCGGTTTGCACCGATTCTGGCCGAGGTGATCCGCTTGCGACAGGAAGAGGGCGCAGCGCTGGCCGAGGGGACGGATTACACGCCCTATGACGCGATGATACAGGATTACGAACCCGGCGCCTCTGCCGCCTTTCTGGAAAACCTGTTTGGCGCTTTACGCCCCCGGTTGGTGTCCTTGCGCGAAAAGCTATTGGGCGCGCCGACGCCCAAGGGGCTGAGCGGCACGTTTGATATGGCCCAGCAACTGGCCCTGTCCGAGACGGTCGCAAAGGCGTTTGGCTACGACCTCGCGCGTGGCAGGATTGACAGGGCCGTGCATCCGTTCAGTTCCGGCAGCGGACAGGATGTGCGCATCACCACGCGCACCGACGCACAGAACCCCTTTGATTGTCTGTATTCGACGATCCACGAAGTGGGCCATGCCTGTTACGAGCAGAATATCCATTCCGATTTCCTGCTGACGCCGCTGGGGGCCGGGGTCAGCATGGGGGTGCATGAAAGCCAAAGCCGGATCTACGAAAACCAGATCGGCCGCAGCCGCGCCTTTTGTGAATATCTCTACGGTCAGATGCGCGACAGATTTGGCGATCTCGGCGTCGACAATGCAGAGGCCTTCTATGCCGCCGTCAACACGGTGCATCGTGATTATATCCGGACCGAGGCGGATGAGGTGCAATACAACCTGCATGTCCTGATCCGCTTTGATCTGGAACGTCAGCTGATCTCGGGCGATCTGCCCGTGGCGGATCTGGAGCAGGCTTGGAACACCCGGTTCGAGACGGATTTCGGCTATCCGGTCAACAAACCCTCCAACGGCTGCTTGCAGGACGTGCATTGGTCGGTCGGGCTGTTCGGCTATTTCCCGACCTATACGCTGGGCAATGTCTATGCCGGGTCTCTGCACGAGGCGCTGCGCCGGGACGTGCCACAACTTGATGAGCAGTTGATGCGCGGCGATACCAGCGGCGCGACGGGCTGGTTGCGTGAGAACGTGCAGCAGCATGGCGGGCTGTACGAGCCGCGCGAGTTGATCACGCTGGCCTGTGGCAAAGCGCCCAGCGAGGCGCCCTTGCTGGATTATCTTGAGGCCAAGTTCGGCGCGATCTACGGCGTCTGAAGCGCGGCCCCTAGGCGTTGAGATACGCGAGCAATGCGGCCCAGCGGTTCTCAATGCCGTCGGACAGCACGATCTGGCCTTTGCGCGATGCCAAAGGCCGGTCGGGACGCTTGAACGCGGCAGCACACTGTATCGCAGTGTGATTTGATCTTGCCCGGACGCAGCGCTTTCCCAGTGCCTTCTTCAAAGAAAACGGGCGACAAGATTGCCGCCCGTTGTCAGGTAGTTCCGTTGATTGGGAAATCAGCTTTCTTCGGCGGGGTCATCCTCGCCCTGATCCGCGATCCAGGCGACGCTGACGACCTCTTCGCCTTTGGCCGTGTTGAACACCTTGACGCCCCCGGCGCTGCGCGAGCGGAAAGAGATGCCTTCGACCGGGACGCGGATTGACTGACCGCGGCTGGTGGCAAGCATGATCTGATCGTCAATCTCGACCGGGAAGGCGGCAACCACGGCCCCGCCACGCATGGCCCTGTCGATGGCATTCACACCCTGGCCACCACGTCCGCGCACGGGGTAATCATGGCTGGACGACAGTTTGCCCGACCCTTTGGCCGTGATTGTCAGGATCAGGTTTTCCGCCGCCGACATTTCGGCATAGCGTTCCTGGGTGAACACCTCGACGCCTGCGACGGCTTCCTCGTCGTCATCGGTATCGACCTCATCGGTCAACCCTGCCATTGCCCGGCGCATCTTGAGGTAGGTTGCGCGTTCCTGCGGGCTGGCCTCGAAGTGACGGATCACCGCCATGGACACAACGCGGTCCTCGCCGTTCAGGCGGATACCGCGCACGCCAGTCGATTTGCGGCCCTTGAAAACGCGCACATCAGTGGTGCGGAAACGGATCGCACGGCCCGAATTTGTCACCAGCATCACGTCATCATCCGTCGACGCGATACGGGCATTCACCAGTTCCACGCCCTCGGGAAGATCCATCGCGATCTTGCCGTTGCGCATCACATTGGTGAAATCCGACAGCGCGTTGCGACGCACGTCGCCCGCGCTGGTGGCAAAGACGATTTGCAGCGCGTCCCATTCCTCTTCGGGGCGGTCCACCGGCATGATCGCGGCGATCGAAACGCCCATCGGGATCGGCAGGATATTGACAATCGCCTTGCCCTTGGACGTGCGGCCACCCTGCGGCAGACGCCAGGTCTTCAGCTTGTAAACCATCCCATCCGTGGTGAAGAACAAAAGCTGCGTATGGGTATTGGCGACGAAAAGCGTGGTGACAACGTCATCGTCCTTGGTGGACATGCCCGACAGACCCTTGCCGCCGCGCCGCTGCGCGCGGAAATCCGAAAGCGCCGTGCGTTTGATATATCCGGACTGGGTGACGGTCACGACCATATCATCACGCTCGATAAGGTCTTCGTCCTCCATATCGCCGGACCAGTCGACAATCTCCGTGCGGCGGGGCACGGCGAATTGCTCGCGCACCTCCAGAAGCTCGTTCGAGATGATCTCCATGATCCGTTCGCGGCTGCCCAGAATCTCAAGATATTCCTTGATCTTGCCGGCCAGTTCTTCCAACTCGTCCGTGACTTCCTTGACACCCAGTTGCGTCAGGCGTTGCAGGCGCAGTTCAAGAATGGCACGGGCCTGCACTTCGGACAGGTTATAGGTGCCGTCTTCATTGGCCTTGTGGGTCGGGTCGTCGATCAACGCGATATATTGCAGGATCTCACCGGCAGGCCAGCGCCGTTCCATCAGTTTGGTCCGCGCTTCGGCGGCATCGGCAGAGGCGCGGATCGTGGCGACAACCTCGTCCACATTGCTGACCGCAACTGCCAGACCGCACAGGATATGGCTGCGTTCGCGTGCCTTGCGCAACAGATAGGCGGTGCGCCGCGCCACGACATCCTCGCGGAAATCGACAAAGGCGGTCAGAAAACCGCGCAGGGTCAGCTGTTCCGGCCGTCCGCCATTCAACGCCAGCATGTTGCAGCCAAAGTAGGTCTGCATCGGGGTAAAGCGGAAAAGCTGGTTCAGCACGACCTCGGCCGTGGCATCGCGTTTCAGCTCGATCACCACGCGCACGCCGTCCCGGTCGGATTCGTCCTGAACGTGGGAAATGCCTTCGATGCGCTTTTCGCGCGCAGCCTCGGCGATCTTTTCGATCATCGTGGCCTTGTTCACCTGATAGGGGATCTCTTCGATGATGATCGCCCAGCGGTCGCGACGCAATTCTTCGACGCGCGTTCTGGCGCGGATGATGACGCTGCCGCGCCCTTCAAGATAGGCTTTGCGCGCGCCGGTCCGGCCCAGCATGATACCGCCCGTCGGAAAATCGGGTCCGGGCACATATTCGATCAGCTGTTCGGAACTCAGATCCGGGTTTTCGATCAGTGCCAGCGTGGCATCCACGACCTCGCCCAGATTGTGCGGCGGAATGTTGGTCGCCATGCCGACAGCAATACCGCCAGCCCCGTTGACCAGCATGTTCGGATACCGTGCGGGCAGGACCGTCGGTTCGCGATCCTTGCCGTCATAGTTGTCCTGAAAATCGACCGTTTCCTTGTCGATATCGTTCAGCAGGTAGGCCGCAGGCTTGTCCATGCGGACTTCGGTATAGCGCATGGCGGCGGCGTTATCGCCATCCATCGAGCCAAAGTTGCCCTGACCGTCCAGAAGCGGCAGCGACATCGAGAAATCCTGCGCCATCCGCACCAGCGCGTCATAGATCGCGGAATCGCCATGCGGGTGATACTTACCCATGACATCGCCAACGGGCCGGGCCGACTTGCGGTACGGCTTGTCGTGGCTGTTGTTGGTTTCATGCATCGCATAAAGAATACGCCGATGCACGGGTTTCAGCCCGTCACGCAAATCGGGAATCGCCCGGCTGACGATCACGCTCATCGCGTAATCGAGATAGCTGGTCTGCATCTCGTCGGTGATCGACACCGTCGGCCCGCTAAAGGCCGGGCGTTCCGGTGCATTTTCTCCCATGTTTTCAGGGGGTTCCGGTGTATCGTTCACGTCAGGTTCCCATCTTCCTGTTTTTCTATATCTTGTTGCCTGCCTTATATCAGAGGCAGGATATGGGGTGCAATGGGTGTGGCCAAGTTCCTCTGGCAGCCACCAGCACACTCTGCCAACACACTGTTTTTATTGAAAAGTAAATCTTTGCCCGGCATGATTTACAGACCCATAAGAAACGTGAGGTTCCCAATGCAGGAAAGCGAAACCGAATTGATGCTGCGTGGCTACGGGCTGACCACGGCCGAAATGTTCTACCGGATGCCGGACTACCGGAATGTTCTCAACACATTTATCTGGCAGGAATACGATCTTGCGCCGGATCATCCTAAACTGTTCCGGTTCATCGAATATTGGCAGGACGAAATCGAAGGCCCGCTGCATTCTGTCCGCTTTACCCATCGCAAGATGCTGTCATCCGGGGAATGGCAGAACGTCGTCGGTGAATTCACCTACCACTGATGACATGCAAAAACGCTTGGCGGGGGGGGGGCGTATAGCCCCCCAATTGGCTTGGCGTTTCGTCTTGTCGCTATGGAATGATGCGGGTGTATTTCACACCTTCCAGAGTCGCGCCGACCCGCAGGCCGGACTGACCGAAGACAACGGCAATGACCGGTGCCATGGAGGTTGTCGTTTCGGCCGCAAGCGTCGCACCGGTTTCCGGCGTGGCATAAAGCACGTTCGCACCGGCGGCCCATCCGGGCGAACGGCGGAAATTCAGCAATGCATCTTCGGTCATGAAAAACAGCACATGCGCATATTGTTGCGCGCCGATTTGAATGCCTGCGCTGGCCTTCGTGGTCGAATAATAGTCAACCGTCACACCGCCGACACGCAGCGCACCGCGCCCATAGGCACCGCCAAGGCCAAGGCCGGCTTCGGTGACCAGCGGCATGACCAGCATACCGGTCGATTTGCTTTCCAAAGAGCGCGTGCCCGGAAAGTTCGTGAAAAGCTGCGCGAGAGTGGCGTCTACGCGGGCGTCGATCCGCTGCGGACCGTCACTGCCGATGCCGTTGGCACAGGCCGCGACAAGGGGCAGGGCCCCCAGGGAAAGGGTAAGATTGCGTCGGGAAATCTGGCTCATGTTGCCTGCTCTCGTTCTGATGCGGCGCGTTTTGGGTGCGCCTGATTGCCTCGGATCCGACGTTTCTGGCCGGTTATGTTGCATTATACGCGGAAACCCGCCGTCTGTCACGCCATTGCATGGCCGTTCGGCGAGTGTCCGCTATGCTCCGAGCGCGCGCGCTGCCTCGGGGGCGAAATAGGTCAGCACTCCGTCGCAGCCTGCACGCTTGAAACACATCAGACTTTCCAGCATTGCCCGCTCTCCGTCGATCCAGCCGTTCTGCGCTGCCGCCTGGATCATCGCGTACTCGCCTGACACCTGATAAGCAAAGGTCGGCGCGCCGAACTCGGTCTTCACCCGGCGACAAATGTCCAGATATGGCATGCCCGGCTTGACCATCACCATATCCGCGCCTTCGGCCAGATCGCGGGCCACCAATCGCAGCGCCTCGTCGGAATTGGCCGGATCCATCTGATAGGTTTTCTTGTCGCCTTTCAGCGCACCCGATGCCCCCACCGCATCACGGAACGGGCCGTAAAAGGCGCTGGCATATTTCGCGGCATAGCTCAGCAACATGACATTGGAATGCCCCGCGCCCTCCAATGCCTGACGCAGCGCGCCGATGCGCCCATCCATCATATCCGACGGCCCGATGATATCCGCGCCGGCATCGGCCTGCGACAGCCCCTGTTTCACCAATGCCTCCACCGTGCGGTCGTTGACGATCTCGCCATTCTCGACAAAACCATCATGGCCGTCGCTGTTATACGGATCCAGCGCCACATCCGTCATCACAGCCATGTCGGGCACTGCTGCCTTGATCGCCCGTGTTGCGCGGTTCGACAGGTTTTCGGGGTTCCAGGCCTCGGCGCAATCGGGGGTCTTGAGTGCCGGTTCGGTATAGGGGAACAGGCAAATCGCCGGAATGCCCATGGCAAACGCCTCGCGCGCCGCCTGCGCCACACGGTCGACGGACCGTCGCACCACGCCGGGCATCGAGGGGACGGGTTCTTCGATCCCCTCGCCATCGCGCACGAAAATAGGCCAGATGAAATCCGACGGGCAGAGCGTGTTCTCGCGAACCAGCGAACGGATGGCTTCGGACTGGCGCGCGCGCCGAAACCGGGCGGCGGGAAAGGGGGGCTGTATATGCGACACGGGCGTTGACCTCTGGCTGATTGCAACTTTCCCTTTGGATGCACCCTCGGGGGGCGCATTGTCCAGACCTTGCAGGCGCGTAAATTGGCAAAGGGCTTCGGAAGCAACCGACGATTTGGCGTCATCACGGCCTGTCGAAAACCAAGCCGGAGCAACAGGACAGGCCCGCCATTGCACAGGCCTGCAACCGGACAGTTTGCGGCGCATTCACCATGCGGCAGGCCACTCCCGGCCCACCATCCCAAACCGGATTTGCAAGCGCATGCCTTGCGCAAGGGCGCGGTTAAGGGCAAACGGTCATGGCCAGCAGGCATATCGACACGAAATCGCGCGGAAAAGGCAGAGGATAGAATTTGTACGGAACCATATTAGAGGCAATCGACTTGCGGTCGTTTTCCAGCATTTGGTTCTGGATCATGCTCGCAACTGTCTGGTCGATGGTCAGCCACCATGTGCTTGGCGTGCCCTATCACATGATTGCCGCCGCGCGCAGACAGGGAGGTCAGGCAGAGCAAGACCTGGAGGACATGGTCCGGATCAACGTCCTGCGACGTCTGCGTATGGCCGATCAGGCCGGGATTTGGCTGCTGGGTCTGGGCTGTTTCATGCTCACCGGGCTTTTGATTCTTGGCTGGGTGTATTGGATCGAGTTGGCCCAGGCACTGTTTCTTCTGAGTCTGCCGCTAAGCATCGTCGCGCTTCTGTCGCTGCTTGCCGCAAGACGCATCCGGGCCGAGGGGCCTCAGGGTGAGGCGCTCTTTCGCCATTTGCACCGCCACCGTGTCTGGGTTCAGACCGTGGCTATGGCGGCCATTTTTGTGACGACGCTTTGGGGCATGTACAGGGTCTTGTCCGTCGGCGTTCTGGGATCATAAGGACCGCCGCAGGTCCGCGCTTGAAATAGCACAACACCGCCCTCAGGCTCTTTTGTGCTTCTTCTTGGCAAAAATACTCCGGGGAGTATGAGGGGCTGGCCCCTCATTCCCACAGGCGTCTCCCCCACAGGCGTCTCCGGGCACGCGATCAAACAATGTGCTTGCCTGGGGGCGAGCCGGCTAGAATCCTAAGCCATCACGCATGAATGTGGTGGCTATCCATGATGCCGCCCCCAGCAGCACCGGGTATCAGCGCAGACATGTTCCGGCTCTTCTACGCGCGGCCCGCGTACAGCCCCCGCAACCTTTGGCCGCCAAAGCTTCAGGAACAAAAATCACACCCGATTCTGCAAATGTACTTGTCCCTCGAACGTGATCTCATCGAAAGCATCGACAATTTCGTGCGCGCCCTGCGCCAATAACAATTGGCGATGCGATATTTGCAATCCTGCAAGATGTTGCCCCCCCAGAAAACCGATTGAACGCATTCCCGCGGCCCTTGCGGCCAGGATGCCATATGGCGAATCTTCGATCACCACGCATCGTTCGGGGGCGGTGTTCATTCTGCGGGCCGCATACAGGAACAGGTCTGGTGCCGGCTTGCCGTGGGTCACTTGTTGGGCGCTGAAAACACGGGGGAAATGGTCGGTCAGATTCATGACACTCAGCGCGAAATAGATGCGTTCGAGCCCGCTGCTTGACGCAATGCAATAGGGGAGGCCATGCGCTTTGAGACGTGCAAGAAAATCCGCCACGCCTGCAACAGGAGCCAGTTCTTTCGAGAACCTTTCAAACAGGATGGAATGCCAGTGGTTCTCGAAACCGTCCCATTTTCCTTCGGGGGCGATTTGGCTCGCGTCGGCTTTGATCGCGGTCAGGGATTTTCCCAAAAAGCGGCGACGCGCCTCGGGCAGGTCGACAACGACGCCAAAGTCTTGCAGGGCGGCTTGCAAACTGCCCAGCGAGATGACCTCACTATCCGCCACAACGCCATCGAAATCCAGGATCACCAGGTCGGTGACAAAGGCAGGGCATCGGGGATCATTGTTGGTGATCGCCAAAAGGGCCGTCCTATCGCAGCGCGCGGCCAGCCTGATCGAATTGATGCAGGCGGTTGGAAGGAAATTCGACGCCGACCTCGGCATTCACCGCCGTCTGGTCGTCGCCATCAACGCGTGCGACCAAGGTCAGGCCACCAGCCAGTTTCAGATATAGCAGGTTTTCGCCGCCCAGTTGTTCCTTGTTCGAAACAACCGCGTCGACATTCCCGCCGCCCTTCGGGTGGATAACCATATGCTCCGGACGGCAGCCGATATAGGTCGCTTCCGGGCGCAAAGCTATATCGCGCATGCCGCTGTGTCGGAACACGTTCATGGCCGGAGACCCCATGAATTCGGCGACGAACTTGCTGTCGGGGGTGTGATAGATCTCCATCGGGGTGCCGACCTGTTCGATGCGCCCGCCGTTGAGCACGACAATCCTGTCCGCCATCGTCATGGCTTCGACCTGATCGTGGGTCACATAGATCATCGTTGCCGCCAGTTGCTTGTGCAAAGCCTCAAGCTCCACCCGCATCTGGACGCGCAGTTTGGCATCAAGGTTGGATAGCGGTTCGTCGAACAGGAACACTGATGGGTTCTTGACGATCGACCGGCCGATCGCAACGCGTTGACGTTGACCGCCTGACAGTTGCGACGGCTTGCGGTCAAGATAGTCGGTCAGTTGCAGAATGCGCGCGGCTTCATCAATCCGCTCAGTGCGTTCGGCAGGGGCGACGCCGTTCACCTTCATGCCGAATTCCATGTTCTGACGGACGGTCATATGCGGGTAAAGCGCGTAGGACTGGAACACCATCGACAGGCCACGATCCGCCGGTTCGGCATTCGATACGTCTGTTCCGCCAATCTTTACCGTGCCGGAATCGATGCCTTCCAATCCTGCAAGGGCGCGCAGAAGCGTTGATTTCCCGCAGCCGGAAGGCCCGACAAAGACCACGAAATCACCGTCCGCCACATCCAGATCCACATCAAAGAGGGCCTGCATCTTACCGTAATACTTGTTGAGTTTTCGGATCTGTACTGTGGCCATCCTGGACTTCCTCCGTCGTCACCTTTGGGCTTCAACCGGCTTGACTGAAAGAAAGCACTTGCTTTTTCATACCCGCCGAATTTACATTTGTATCCATGCAGACACATATGATTGTCAATCAATTACTGCGATAGGGAGGATGAGAAAATGAGTATCAGGAAGCTTCTGTGTTCCGTGGCTTTGTCCGGTGTTATGGCGACAGGCGCGCTGGCCGAAGGTCATGGCTGGAGCCTGGCGAAAGCGGCAGAGCCTTATGCGGGCACCACCGTTGATGTCGTGTTCCTTCTGCGTCCGGGCTACGAGGCGATTGAAGCCATGTTGCCGGCATTCGAGGAAGAAACCGGGATCAAGGTAAACGTCATCAAGCACCCGTATGAGAATGCTCTGGGTGAACAGGTTCGCGACTTCGTGGCTGGTGGCGATCTGGATGTCGTGCTGATCGACCTTGTCTGGATCGGCAACTTTGCCGAAAACGACTGGGCGCTGCCGCTTGCTGATGTTCAGGCCAAGTTTCCAGATATTGTCGATCCCGATCTGGATATCGACGACTTCTTCCCGCTTGTGCTGGACGCATTCGGCAGCTGGAACGGCACAACCTACGGTCTTCCGGTCGATAACTATTCGGGCCTGATGTTCTATAACCGCTGCATGCTTGAAGAAGCCGGTTTTGACGGTCCACCAGAGACATGGACAGAGTTGAAGGACGTGTACGGGCCAGCGTTGACCAAAGACGGGAAATACGCGTTTGCCCTGCAATCCAAGCGCAATGAAACGCAGTCGGCAGACAGTTTCGCCCGAATGATCTGGCCGTTTGGCGGGTCATTTCTTGACGCCGATTTCAAATCCAACCTCAATTCGCCTGAATCGCAGGCCGGACTTCAGTTTCGTCAGGATCTGATGCAATACATGCCGGACGGCATCGTGGCTTATGATCACGCCGAGGTGGTGAACGGGTTCGCGCAAGGCGATATTGCGATGATCACCGAATGGTCGGCGTTTTATTCCAGCGTCGTGTCGCCGGAAACCTCCAAGGTCGCGGACTGCGTAGAAATCGCGCCCGAACCAAAAGGCCCGGCCGGGCGCAAGCCTGCACTTGGTGGCTTCTCGATGGCAGTGGCAAGTCAGGCGGACGAGGCCGAGCAGGCAGCCGCCTATCTGTTCATCCAGTGGGCGACATCCAAAGCCAATGCGGTCGAATATGTGGAACGCGGCGGCGTCAGCGCCCGGCAGTCCGCCTATGAAGATCCGGCGCTGGCCGAGACGTTCAAGTATATCCCCGCGCTGGTCGAAAGCTGGCAGGACGGTGTGCCTGAATTCCGCCCACGCTTTGCCGAATGGCCCGAAATCACCGAGATCGTGCAGGAATGGGGCACGAAGATGATGCTGGGCGAAGTGACGACCGAAGAGGGCGCTCAGGAAATCGGCACCCGCATGGAAGCGGTGCTGGAAGACGCTGGCTATTACTCGGGCGACAAGCCGCTCGCGCAATAAACCACATACCACCAAGAGGGCGGCGCAGAACGTGCCGCCCTTGATCTGACTGCCGGGAGGCGCACCATGCGCGGACAAGTTTCCAGACGTACAGTTATCGGTTTTATCGCTCCGGCAGTTTTCGGTCTTGCGATCGTGGGCATTGCGCCCTTGCTGTATGCGGCGTGGACCTCGTTGCATTTCTTCAACCTGATCAAGCTGAAGCAGGTCAAATTCATCGGGCTTGAAAACTATTGGACAGTGCTGACAGACGAGGTGTTCTGGCAGGCGATGGGACGGACGTTCTTTCTGCTTTGCACTGCGCTTCCCTTGCAACTGGCGCTTGGTCTGGGCATCGCGCTTGTCCTGCACAAACCAGGACTGACCATCCTCAAGACCCTTGCGCGGCTATCGCTGGTGCTGCCGATGGCCACGACCTATGCGGTGGTCGGCCTGTTGGGGCAGGTGATGTTCAACCAGAAATTCGGTGTCATCAATCAGATGCTTGGTGGGGCCAACATCAACTGGATCGGCGATCCGACCAATGCCTTTGCCATGATCATCTTCTGGGATGTCTGGCAGTGGACGCCCTTCGTGGCGCTGGTGCTGCTGGCGGGCCTGACCATGGTGCCCGGTGAGGTGGAAGAAGCCGCACGTCTGGAAACCAAAAGCTGGTGGACGGTCCTGCGCTATGTGCAATTGCCCTTTTTGCTGCCCGGTCTTGTGGCGGTGCTGATCCTGCGGACAGCGGACACGCTGAAGCTGTTTGACATGGTCTTTACCCTGACACGCGGCGGGCCCGGTGCCGCGACCGAGTTCATATCCTTGATGATCCAGCGCGTCGGTTTTCGCGGGTTCGATCAGGGGCTGGCATCGGCGCAGGCAATCATCTTGCTGATCATCACCATCATTCTGGCGCAGATCTATATTCGCGTCTTCTACAAAGAGGTTTGAGCGATGAATACCACGCGGTCTCTGGCCTCGCAGATCCTGCTGCTTTTCATCATCATCGCGGTCTGTGTCTTTCCGTTCTACTGGATGGTGACGACCTCGTTGAAGACACAGATCGTGGCGCTTGAGGCACCGCCGGTCTGGATATTCGAACCGACGCTGAACAACTACCGCGAAGCCTTGTTCGAAGATGGTGTGTTGCGCACGCTGATCAACTCTTTGATCATTGCGATCTCGACCACGGTTCTGGCGATTTTTCTGGGGGTGCCTGCGGCCTTTGCGCTGGCCCGGTTTGAATTTCGTGGCAAAAAGGACCTTTGGTTCTGGTTCATCACCAATCGCATGGTCTCGCCCATCGTGCTGGCGTTGCCGTTCTTCCTGATTGCGCGGAATTTGGGTATTCTGGACAAGCATATCACGCTGATCCTGATCTACCTGACCTTCAACCTGCCGATCGTGATCTGGATCGTGACGGACCAGTTTCGCGGTATTCCCTATGATCTGGACGAAGCCGCGCGTCTGGAAGGGGCCTCGCAATTTACGATCATGCGCAAGATTTGCCTGCCTCTGGCCATGCCGGGCGTCGCGGTATCGGCGATCTTCTCGTTCATCTTTTCGTGGAACGAGCTGATGTTCGGCCTGATCCTGACCCGGTCCGAAGCCAAGACAGCCCCCGCGATGGCCGTGTCCTTCATGGAGGGCTACAACCTTCCCTATGGCAAGATCATGGCAACCTCGACGCTGATCGTGATCCCGGTGCTGATCTTTGCGCTGCTTGCGTCCAAGCAACTGGTGCGCGGTCTGACCATGGGGGCGGTCAAATGAGCGTTGCAGGTTCCGGAATGTGCACGCGCGGCAAGCTCCACCCGCGGCCCCGCCGCTATGGCGTCTAGCGGTTCAGATGTCGCGGAGTGTAAAAATTGAACAGATCGACGAGGACGAACAGCTTTTGGTGCGTCTGGCCTGGGCCTGCGAGATCGAAGGCCTGACACAGGCCGACGCCGCAAAGCGGTTCGGGATCACCCGAATGCGCGTGAACAAGGCCCTCGGCGAGGCCCGGCGCCGCGGTATCTTGCGGATCAGTGTCGATTCCATTTATGCGGCCTCGGCTGATCTGGAATGGAAAGTCGAACGCGGTTTCGGGCTGGCGCGTGCCGTTATCGTCCCTTCGCCGCAAAGCCCTGCCTCGACGACGCCACTGATAAGTGCGGGGTTGGGCAGTTATCTGGGACCAATTCTGACGGATCCCGATTTGAAGAAATTTGGCATGTCCTGGGGCAATACGCTTAATCTGGCCACCCGGTTCATGCAGCCAATCGACCGACCCGATCTGGAAATCGTGTCGATCATGGGCGGCATCACGCGCGGGTCGGATGTGAATGGGTACGAAATCACCACGCGGCTTGCGGATCTGTGTAATGCGGAACACAGCTTTTTCACGGCACCGTTGTTCGCCGGAAGCGCAGCCAGCCAGGCGATGTTCATGCAGCAGGACATCATCGCTGATATGCTGGACAAGATCCGCTCTTGCGGCGCGGTTGCGTTGGCGACCGGGGATCTGTGCAGTTCGCTGCTGGTCCGTGATGCGCTTCCCAAGGATATTGACGCCGAAGAGCTGCGCGCACGCGGCGGGGTAGGCGACATTATCGGGCATGTGCTTGATGCGAATGGTGCGCTTATCGATCATCCGGTGAACGAGCGCGTTATCGGTGTCTCGCTGGAGGATCTGACGGCGATACCCAACGTGATCCTTGCCGCTGGGGGGGCGCATAAGCTGCCGGTAATAACGGCGGCGCTGCGGCGCGGCTTTGTGAACACGTTGGTGACGGATGAGGACACGGCCCGCGCATTGCTTGAAAACACGACAGTGGCGCGGGACACTGATCGAACAGGTTCAGTTTAGACGGGGATAGCGATGCCGATTGCACTGGTATTGGAAGAAAAGAACAAACTGGCGCTGAGGGACATTGCTCTGCCAGACGATGTGGGGCCGGGTGACGTGCGGATCGCCGTGGATACGGTCGGTGTCTGCGGCAGCGATGTGCATTATTACACGCATGGAAAGATTGGCCCCTTTGTCGTCAACGCGCCCATGGTTCTGGGCCACGAGGCCGCGGGCATTGTCACGGAACTGGGCGAGGGTGTGTCCCATCTGGCCGTCGGGGATCGCGTCTGCATGGAGCCGGGTATTCCCAACATGGCCTCCAAGGCCAGCAAGCTGGGTGTCTATAACGTCGATCCCGATGTGCGGTTCTGGGCCACCCCGCCGGTGCATGGATGCCTGACGCCGTCGGTGGTCCATCCCGCTGCCTTCACCTATAAACTGCCCGAGAATGTGAGTTTTGCCGAGGGTGCGATGGTCGAACCCTTTGCGATCGGAATGCAAGCGGCAACCCGTGCCCGGATCAAGCCCGGCGATGTGGCACTGGTCACAGGGGCCGGCCCAATCGGAATCATGGTGGCGCTGGCGGCTTTGGCAGGCGGGTGTTCCAAGGTCTATATCTCTGATCTGGTCGATGAAAAGCTGGGCGTTGCCGCGAATTACGGAAATATCCACCCGATCAACGTGACCAAAGACGACGCGGCAGAGGTCGTGCGCGCGGGCACGTCCGGCTGGGGCGCTGATGTGGTCTTTGAATGTGCGGGGGCGGCAAAATCGGTGCAGACCGCGCTGGAAGCTGTGGCACCTGCGGGCTGCGTGGTTTGGGTCGGGATGCCGGTAGATCCGGTCCCGGTGGACATCGTGCTGGCCCAATCCAAGGAAATCCGCATGGAAACGGTTTTCCGTTATGCAAACATGTATGACCGCGCGATAGAGCTTTTGGCGTCCGGAAAGGTTGATCTCAAGCCGCTGATCTCGGCCACGTTTGCATTCTCCAACAGCGTGAAAGCCTTTGAACGCGCCGTCGCGGCGCTCCCGACCGACGTCAAGATCCAGATCAATATGCAGGACGCCTGAGCGATGGCCCCGCCCCGAGAGAGTCTGGCAGATCGGGTTCTGGACGAATTGCGTCCGGGCCTGGGCAAAGCGGTTCTGGATCAGATCGACGATCTTTCGACGGTTCTGGCCAGCGCGGGACGGATCGTCTGCTACGGCGTTGGCCGCGAGGGGTTGATGATGAAGGCGCTGGCAATGCGCCTGTTTCATCTGGGCCTTGATGCGCATGTGGCGGGCGACATGACAGTGCCGCCGGTCGCGGATGGCGACGTGCTGTTCATAAGCGCGGGCCCCGGTGAGTTCTCGACCGTCTCGGCCTTGGCACAGGTCGGGCGGAACGCGGGCGCGCGGGTGCTGTGCATCACCGCGACACCTGACGGCGCTGTGCCGCTTGACGCGGATCTGGTGGTCCATCTTCCCGCGCAGACCATGGCATCGGATCAGGGGGCGGCTGGCAATTCGGTGTTGCCGATGGGGTCATTATTCGAGGTGCTGATGCTGTTGTTCTTTGAATTTCTGGTTCTGGATCTGCGCGACCGTCTGGCTCTGTCACCAGAGGCGATGCGCGCCAACCACACCAATCTGGAGTAGACCATGGCGCAATGGGAAAACCGATTTGGCCTTGCCGGGCGCACGGCGCTTGTGACAGGCGCATCGTCGGGGATCGGCTTTGCCATTGCCGAGGTGTTTGCCGATGCGGGTGCCGATATTATCGGTCATGGGCGGGATCGGGACAGATTGGCGGAACTGGGTCGGACGGTTACGGCGCTTGGGCGCAAATTTACCGCAGTGACGGGCGATCTGGCCTGCGCGGATGAAACCATGGGCATCGCCAAAGCAGCATTGGCAGGTGCAGAAGGTCACATCGACATTCTGGTCAATTCGGCCGGGATCGCGGTCACCGGACCCGTGACCAGCTATGCAATTGAGGACTGGGCGCGGACGATGGCCGTGAATTTGACAGCCCCCTTTGTCCTGTCGCAGGCTTTGCTGCCCGGAATGATGGCGCGCGGATCGGGGAAGATCATCAATATTTCGTCGCAGACCGGCGTGATCGCTTTGCAGGATCATGCGGCCTATGCCACATCAAAGGGCGGGCTGAACGCCCTGACCAAATCGCTGATGGTCGAGGCCGCGCCACATAACGTGCAGGTCAATGCGATCTGCCCGACCGTGGTCATGACCGAGATGGGCAAACAGCTTTGGTCCGCACCCGAGAAGAAGGATCCGTTTATCGCCCGCACACCGCTTGGGCGTTTCGGAGAACCGGTCGAGATTGCGGATATGGCGCTGTATCTGGCCTCACCGGCATCGGATCTTGTGAACGGTGCCATCATGATGATCGAAGGCGGTCATTCCAGCATTTAGGGAGCAGACGAAATGAATGATCTGAACGGCAAGGTTGTTGCCATCACAGGCGCGGCCTCTGGCATCGGTCTGGCTTGTGCGCGGGAATGTCTGGCCGCAGGTGCGCAGGTCGCGCTGATCGACAGCAACGAGGCCGCAGTGCAAAAAGCCTGTGCAGAGCTTGGCGCAGGCACCTATCCGGTTGTGACCGATTTGCTGAACCCCGAGAGCGTCGCGCAGATGCTGCCGCAGATTCTGGCACAGGCCGGCAGGCTGGATGTGTTCCACGCCAATGCAGGTGCCTATGTGGGGGGCGACGTTCTTGAAGGCGATCCGGATCAATGGGACAGGGTGCTGAACCTCAACATCAACGCGGTGTTCCGGTCTGTTCACGCGGTCTTGCCGCATCTGGCGGCGCAAAAATCCGGCGATGTCATTTTGACCAGTTCCGTCGCCGGGGTCGTTCCCGTCGTCTGGGAACCGATCTATACAGCCTCCAAACATGCGGTGCAGGCCTTCACCCACACCGTGCGTCGGCAGATGTCCCAACACGGCGTGCGTGTCGGGGCGATCCTTCCGGGGCCCGTTGTCACGGCGTTGCTGGATGACTGGCCCAAGGCCAAGATGGATCAGGCTTTGGCCGAAGGCAGCCTGATGCAACCCAAGGAAGTTGCCGATTGCGTGGTGTTCATGCTGACACGGCCGCGGAACGTGACCATTCGCGATCTGGTCCTTCTGCCCAATGCTGTGGATCTGTAGATGACCGGACCTGATTTTGTAGGTGCCGATGTCGGAACCGGCAGCGCGCGGGCCTTTTCGATGCGGCGGGTACGCTGCTGGCCAGCCAGAAGCGCGACATTCAGATGTGGCGTGATGCGACGCTGCCCTACATGCTGTTTGACGGTCGCGCCGCGCAGTATGCTTTCAGAAAATGACACCCTTGCGCAGGATAAAGCATCCGAAGGGACGATCCTCGCTGCATTGCACTACGGCAAAGCTGCCTCCGGCGCGGCGATAAAAGGCCTGACGTTCGATGCTTGATAATATGCCGCCTTCGGGTAAGCGCGGTGTCAGCACGTCCCAGACGGCCCGATGCACGTCTGACATCGTGTCGGGCTGATCGTCGATCTCCATGCGCAGGACGGAATGGGTGTGGAACGTGTCCAGCGGCATCAGGCGGGTGATCAGGTCGGCCACGATTGTTGCGTCATGGCCGGGATAATGGATCACGTCCTTGACCAGACAGCCGGCGGCTGACCACTGGGCCGGATAGTTGCGGTCGGCGATGACGATCTCATCGCCATGCCCCATCCGCGCAAGCGTATAAAGCAATTCGGGTGTCGTTCGTGGGTCCATTCCGATCAGCATGGGACGCTCCGTTCCTGAAAGGGGGTCCGGCCCCGAAACTGTCAGGGCCGGATCGGTATGCATCAGCGCGCGGGCAGGGCCATCCAGTCGGCCACCGCCACATCGGCATGCTGGAACTGGGGCATCTTCGCGCCCAGATCTTCCATATTGCGGATGTCATTGTCGTTCAGGAAGGTCTGCGTGATCAGGGTTGGCGGCACCACCACGGAGGCACCCGGATCCTCGCCCGTCAGCATCAGGGCCAGCGCCCGGACCGAAACCTCGCCCACCACGGATGGGTTCGTGGCCACGGTCGCTTTCCAGGCGCTGCCCGGCTCCCGCATCAGGGCGATATCCGCGGTCGAGACGTCGGCGGAATAGATGCTCAGGTCACCGCTCAGGCCCAGCTCGTCCGCGGCGATTTTCACGCCTTTTGCAAACTCGTTGAAGGGTGCGAAAAACACCGAGATGTTGGGATTGGCCTGAAGCGCCGCGCGCGCCTGATTTGCGTTGGCATTGGCAATCGGATTGTCGAGCGTGCCGACCCGAGCGGCCTCGGTGATGCCGGGATTGGCTTGCTTGACCTCTTCCCAGGCGACATGACGACGATCCAGTGGCGCGATGCCCGGAACGTAGACATAGCCTGCCGCGAAACTGTCGCCATTGTCGGCGATGGCCTGTTCCAGCGCCAGCTTGCCCAGCAGGTAGTCGGACTGTTCGATCTGCGGGATGGCCTCGTTTTCAACGTTCACGTCAAAAGCGACGACCTTGATGCCCGCATCCACGGCCCGCTGCGCGGCTTCGCGCATGGATTCTGTCAGCCCGTGCTGGATGATGATCCCGTCCACACCCAGCGCGATGGCCTGATCCACCATATCGGCCTGAAGCGCCGCGTCCTGACGGCTGTCCAGCACGCGCAGGTTGACGCCAAGCGCATCAGCTTGGGTTTCGACGCCGGACAGATAGGCCTGAAAGAAGTCGCCCGTGGACAGGTAGCGCACAAGCGCGATGGTCACATCTTCGGGATTGTCCAAAGGGGCAGGTGGTTCTTGTGCCGTTGCCGCACCCGCGCCAAGCGCAAGGCTTGCCACGCTCGCCATGGCCATGAAATGACGTCTCAACATATCGCGTTCTCCCATTCGCTGATGATCAATGTCCCGTGCCGGTACGGCGTGAGGACAGGTAAAATGTGAAGACAAGAGCGGCGACAAGCACGGCCCCCTTGACAAAATCCTGTGTGTAATAGGGCGCGTTCATCATCGTCATGCCTTGCAGCAGGATGCCGACGAACAGCGCGCCGATGGCGGTGCCGAACGCGTTTGGCCGGGCGACACCCAGAACCGCAAACCCGATCAGCGCAGCCGCAACGCTGTCCAGCAGCAGGTTGTTGCCGCTGGCAATGTCGCCGCGCCCCAGCCGTGCGGCCAGAAGGATTCCCCCGATAGAGGCGGTCACGCCAGAAATCATGTAGGCCGCGATCTTGTAGCGGTTGACCGGCGTACCGACGAGCGCGGCCGCCCGCGCGTTCGACCCGATTGCGTACATCAGACGTCCATGCCGGGTGAAGCCCAGAAACAGCCAGATCAACACGGCAATGGCAACGAAGATCACCACCGGCATCGGCAGCAACCGGTCGATGACCACGTCAAAACGGTGACGACCCAGCCACAGGAAGGCGGCGGAAAACGTGCCCTCGGCCACGCTGCCATCCGGCAACATCATGCCCGCCGCGATGGAGTTGCCCTGCGTCGGGATGCGCTGCAAGCCGATCAGAAGAAACATCATGCCCAGCGTCGCCAACAGGTCAGGTACCCGGAATTTCACGATCAGCACCCCGTTGATGAACCCGACCAGCGCACCCATTCCAAGGCACAGCATCACGGCAACGGGGGTCGGGTGTTCGAGGATCACCATGGAATAGGCCGACAGCATCAGCGCCGAGGTCGCGACCGCCCCGATGGACAGGTCGAACCCGCCGACAACCAGCGTGCAGGTCACACCAAGTGCAAGGATGCCCGTGATCGCCACCGATTGCAGCACGAATGCGGCGGATAATGGGCCAAAGAACCCCGGTGCCGCGAGGCTGAAATAGACGATCAGCCCGATCAGAAGGATCAAAAAGCCATAACGGATGGCGAAATCTAGTAGACGGTCGTTCATGTAGCAGTGCCTGTTGCGATAGGTTTGGCCCCCGAAATATCCGCGACCAGCGCGGCGAGGTCGATGTTCTGGTTTGCGTGTTCACCGACGATTGCGCCCTCATTCATCACGATAATGCGGTCGGCGAGCTCAAGCGCCTCGTCAATCTCGGCAAGAAAGACCAAGGTGGTGCGCCCCGGTGCCGAGGCACGGATATGGTGCCCGATGTCACGCCGCGCCCCGATGTCCACGCCCTGAAACGGCTCATCCAGAAGCAGCACCTTGGCAGGTTCCAGCAGCCAGCGGGCGATCATCACCTTTTGCTGGTTGCCACCCGACAGTGTGTCGATGCCGTCGCCCACCGACTGACACACAATACCAAGCTGGTGGACCATCTCCTGCGCCCTGCTGCGTTGCTGGCGCGCTCGGAGGAACGAGCCGATGCTGAGACCTTGAAGGAAGGGCAGGGTCATGTTGTCGGCAATGTCGAACGCCGGGATCACGGCATTGGTGCCCCGGTCCTTGGGGGACATGAACACCCCTTGCGCAATCGCATCCTCGACCGAGCGAGGCGCGTAGCCCGTGCCGTTGATGCGGATCTGTCCCTGTGCGGGGCGCGTGATGCCGAACAGGATCTCTGCCAGCCGACTTTTCCCGCTGCCCAGCAAGCCGACAAGCGCCACCACCTCACCGTCATGCGCTGCAAGGTTGATCGGCGTGGCGTTGGGGAAGAGTTGCAGATCGTGCAATTCGAGAACCGGCTTGGTGCCGCTTTGTACCGCGACATCCACATCGGTCATCCGGTGCCCCAGCATCGCGGTGACTGCGGCTTCGTAATCCAGCGGGTCCGTGTCGAAAACGCCAGAGATCGCACCGTCGCGCATCACCACGATGCGGTCGGCAATGCGGCGGATGTCAGACATGCGGTGCGAGATATACAGGATCGCGACGCCCTGATCGCGCAGGCGGTCGATCAGCGCAAAAAGCCGGTCCGCCTCGGTCGCGGAAAGCGATGAGGTCGGTTCGTCCAGGATCAGCACTTTCGGGGCGCGAGCCATGGCGCGGGCGATGGCGATCATCTGGCGATCGGCAACCGCCAGGTCGGACACCCGCGCGCGCAGGTTCACGTCAATGCCCATCGCGGCGGCCACCTTTGCGGCCTCGGCGCGCAGGTGGCGTTCGCGGACAAACAGGCCGTGACCGCGATCCACCAGACTGTCCAGCATCAGGTTGTTGGCCACGTCCAGATCCGGGATCACCCCGTCATCAATGGATTGATGTACAGTGACCACGCCCTTGCGGATCGCGTCCGCCGCATCTGTCGGCTCAAACGCTGATCCGGCCAGTGTCATTGTGCCGCCATCGGCGCGATGATGGCCGCAGATCACCTTGACCAGCGTCGATTTCCCCGCACCGTTGGCCCCCATAAGCACGGTTACGGAGCCCGGCGAAAGGGTCAGGTCGATCTGACGCAATACATGGTTTTTCCCGAAGGATTTTTGCAATCCGTTCACTTTGAGCGCGTCACCGGCCACTCGCTTCCTCCCGTTGATGGGGCGACGGTAGGCGCGGGGGAATGCATTTGTCAAATGATTTGACAAAAGTATAAATACGAGGCTACCCAAGACGTGACAGCGCGTCGAAGCAAGAGGGAGACATCGCTGATGAGCGCAGACACGGCGTATGAAGCATTAACCGTGGAGACCTTGCCGGAACGGTTGAAAGACGTGACGGCCCTGACAGCGCAGGTCGGTGAAGATCCGGCATTGTGGCAGGTGGAAGAGGTCGGGGACGGCAATCTCAACCTTGTGTTCATCGTCACGGGCCCCGGCGGTAAAGTCATCGTCAAACAGGCGCTGCCTTATGTGCGCCTTGTCGGCGATAGCTGGCCTTTGCCCCTATACCGGGCGTTTTACGAATATCACGCGCTGATCCGTCAGGCCGCCCGCGATCCGGGGGCGGTGCCGGCCATTTACCATTTCGACGAGTCGCAGGCGCTGATCATCATGGAGTTTCTGGCCCCGCATGTGATCCTGCGCCGCAAGCTGATCGCGGGCGAACATGTCGCCGGTCTTGCAGAGTTTCTGGGGCGTTACTGCGCCCGCACGGCCTTTCGCGGGTCCGAACTGTCGATGAGCAGTCCGGACAAGAAAGCGGATGTGGCGCTTTTTGCCGGAAATGTGGAAATCCCCGCCATCACCGAGGCGCTGGTCTTTACCGATCCGTATTTCGATGCAGAGATGAACAGCCACACGGAGGGGCTGGACCCGGTCATTGCAACGCTGCGCGCGGATGTGGCCCTCAAGATCAAGGCGCAGCAGGCGTTGCAGCGGTTCGTGTCGAACACCGAAACCATGGTGCATGGCGATCTGCATTCCGGGTCGATCATGTCGACGGGTAGCGACAGCCGGGTGATCGACCCGGAATTTGTGCAATACGGCCCGCTGGGATTCGATATCGGCATGCTTTGTGCGAATTTCCTGATGGCCTATTTCAGCCAGCCTGCGCATCGCGGGGCTGACCTTGACGAATATCAGGACTGGATCCTTGGGGTCATCGCGGACACTTGCCGTATTTTCGAGGCGGAGTTTCGTCATCTCTGGGCGACCGAGCGGACAGGCATCCTGTTTCCGGCCGCGCTGTTCGAAGATCAGGGCCATGACAGCAGCCCGGCCTGCGACGCCGTTCTGACGGGGCTGTGGCGCGACGCCTGGGTCGTTTGCGGGATCGAGATGCATCGGCGTTGCCTGTCATTGGCGCATAATGCCGATTTCGAAGACATCGCCGATATGTCGGTTCGTGCATCGCTTGAGGCCCGGAACCTCTTGATGGGCGCGGAACTGATTCACACGGCAGATACGGTTGCAAATGCGCAGGCGGTTTGCGCCCTTGCGCGGGACTACAATGGAAAGGATGTCTTATGAACATCGACGGCACGCATTATCGGTCCCTGTGGTGGAACAGTGACAATGACGTTCTGGAAATCATAGATCAACGCTGGTTGCCGCATGAATTCCGCGTCGTTCCCGTGGCGACGATGCAGGATTTCGCCGATGCGATCTACCAGATGCGGGTCCGGGGGGCACCGCTGATCGGTGCCACTGCGGCCTATGGCATGGCGCTGGCGATGGCCGAGGATCCAACGGATACGAATATGGATGCGGCCTGGACGTTTCTTGAAAAGACCCGCCCCACGGCCATCAACCTTCGCTGGGCGCTGGACCGCTGCCGTGCGGCGTTGCGCCCCTTGGCCGAGGCCGACCGCGCTGCTGCCGCCTTGACCCTCGCGCATGAGATTGCCGATGAGGATGTCGAGATCAACCGCCGGATCGGTGAAAGCGGTCTTGCCCTGATCCAGGAGATTGCCGCCAGAAAACCCGCGGGAGAGCCTGTGCGGGTGTTGACCCATTGCAATGCCGGATGGCTGGCCACCGTGGATTGGGGCACCGCGACAAGCCCTATGTACCATGCCCATGACGCAGGCATTGCACTGCATGTCTGGGTGGACGAAACCCGGCCACGCAATCAGGGCGCGCTGACCGCATGGGAGCTGGGCAAACACGGGGTGCCGCACACCTATATCACCGACAATGCAGGCGGGCATCTGATGCAGCACGGCATGGTGGATCTGGTCATCACGGGAACCGACCGCACCACCCGGCGCGGCGATGTGTGCAACAAGATCGGCACCTATCTCAAGGCGCTGGCGGCACGGGACAACGATGTGCCGTTCTACGTCGCGCTGCCATCGCCGACGATTGACTGGACCGTCAGCGATGGCGTGTCCGAAATCCCCATCGAAGAGCGTAACGCCCAAGAGATCACCCATGTTCAGGGCCTGACAGAGGACGGGCAGATCGGCACCGTACAAGTCACGCCCGCCGGGACGGACGGGGGCAATCCGGCCTTTGACGTGACACCGAACCGTCTGGTCACCGGCCTGATCACCGAACGCGGGGTTTGCGAGGCCTCCGAGGAAGGGCTGGCCAATCTGTTCCCGGATTTTGTCAGAGCGGCAGAATAGGCGATGCCCGTGACCGTCGGGCCATTGGGCAAGGCAAAACCCGGTGCCACGGATCTTGCGCGGCTTCCACCGCGTGACGACACGCCGTTTGTCGAGGCGGCATGGCTTTATTATCACGACGGGCTGAACCAGAACGAGATCGCGGAACGTATGCGGATCAGCCGCGCTTCGGTGGTCAATTACCTCAATGAGGCGCGCGCGCGGGGCTGGGTGCGGGTGCATCTGGACAGCGATGTGTTCTGCGGCCATCGTCTTGCGGCAGAGCTTTGCGCCGTCTACGGCTTGGCCGAGGCCCTTGTGGTGCCCGATGATCCGGTCGATCCCGAGGGCGCTGCGGCAAGCGTCGCGCGGGTGACGCGGGCGGCGGCCGACTGGTTGCCCCGTTTGCTGGGGCCGGGCGACAGGCTGGGTGTGTCCTGGGGCGCGACCGTGTACCAGATGGCGCAGCAACTGCCAAACACGCCGGTGCCGGACCTGACGGTGATCCAGCTTCTGGGGTCGCGCCCCGCCGCACTTGGCTTTGCCGCCGAGGCATGTACCGCGATACTGGCACAAAGGCTGGGCGGGCAATGCATCAACCTGCATGTGCCGCTGGTCCTGTCGAGCAAGGCGTTGCGCGACGCGCTGTCGGCCGAACCGGTGGTGCATGACCAGCTTGACGCGCTGGCAGGCTGCAACAAGACCGTTCTGGCTTGCGGCACCTGCGACGCTGACGCCCATGTGGTGCGCTCCGGCATCCTGAGCGCTGAAACCATCGCCGATGCCCGTGACAATGGCGCAGTCGGCGTGATCTGTGGCCGGTTGATCGACAGCGCGGGACAGCCCGTGCCGACCGAGGTTGAGGACCGCATGATCGGCGTGACCCTGGATCAGATGCGCGGCAAGGATATGGCGCTTCTGGTCGCTGCGGGTCCGGGCCGCGCGGCACCTGCAAAGGCAGCTATCAAGGGCGGCTTTGTCACGCATTTGGCGACCAGCACGCGGGTCGCGCAAGAATTGTTGGAGATGAAACCATGACGCCAGCACCCCCGCTTCCCGATACCACCGCAACCCGTCAGGCGTTGATAGACGCCTGCCTCTGGATGAACGAACGGCACCTCAACCAAGGCACTTCGGGCAATATTTCGGCCCGGACCCATGAGGGTATCCTGATCACGCCCTCCGGCGTACCCTACGAGGCCCTGACGCCCGAGGCGATGGTCACGATCCCGCTCTCCGGCTTGCCGGCGGATGGCAGCGCAAAACCGTCCTCGGAATGGCCATTCCATCAGGGGATGCACAACGCGCGCCCCGATATGCCGGTGGTTTTGCACGCCCATCCGCCTTATTGCAGCGTGCTTGCGGTACAGCGCCGACAGATCCCGGCATGCCACTACATGATCGCGGCCTTTGGTGGAAATAATGTGCCGCTGGCGGATTATGCGCTCTTTGGCAGCCCGGAACTTTGTGCCAACATGGCGCAGATCATGGCGGACCGGCACGGCTGCCTGATGGCCAATCACGGCGCGACGGTTCTGGGCGAAACGATCGACAAGGCCCGCTGGCGGCTGGAAGAGCTTGAAACGCTTGCGCGCACCTATCTGTTCAGCAGCATCGGCGGCGAGGCGCATATGTTGTCGGATGCCGAAATCGCAGAGGTGCTGGTCGCATTCCAAAACTACGGGCCGCGAGAGACAGACAACACAAAAGGCTAAGGAAACACATCATGCAGTATCGCACCCTGGGACAGACCGGGCTGAAGGTTTCGGCACTTACAATGGGGACGTTCACATTTGGCGGGCGCGGGGACTTTGGCCGCGCCGCCAGTCAGGATGTCAGCGATGCACGGCTGCTTGTCGACACCTGCATCGACAACGGTATCAACCTGTTCGACACGGCGAACATGTATTCCACCGGACTGTCCGAGGAAATTCTGGGCGAGGTGCTGGAAGGCCGATATGACAACATCCTTGTCACCTCGAAGGCGCGGATGCCGATTGGCGACGGCCCGAACGATGAAGGCCTGTCGCGCTGGCACCTGATCCGTGAATGTGAACGCTCGCTAAAGCGGCTGCGCACCGACCATATCGACATTTACTACATGCATGAATGGGATGGCCTGACCCCTGTCGAGGAAACGATGGAGGCGCTGGATACGCTGATCCAGCAGGGCAAGATCCGTTATGCGGGCTGTTCCAATTATTCAGCGTGGCATGTGATGAAATCGCTTGCCGCCGCGCCGCGTCATTCCAGCCGATTTGCCACCCAGCAGATCCACTACACGATCGAGGCGCGTGAAGCGGAATACGAGCTTTTGCCGCTTTCGGTCGATCAGGGTCTGGGCGTGCTGGTGTGGTCGCCTTTGGCGGCGGGGCTGCTGTCGGGCAAACACCGCCGGGGTGCCGGACCGGCTGAAGGATCACGTCAGGCTGCGGGATGGGACGAACCGCCGATCCGCGACACAGAGCGGCTGTGGAACATCGTCGATGTGCTGGTCGAAATCGGCGAGGCGCATGAGGTCGAGGCGGCTCAGGTCGCGCTGGCCTGGCTTCTGACCCGTCCGGCGATCGCGTCACTGGTGGTCGGCGGCCGCAGGGTGGAACAGTTCGAGCGTAACTTCCGCGCCGTGGATCTGGTGCTGAGTGAAGACGAGTTGACCCGCCTCAACGATGTCAGCCGCCTGCCGCTGGTCTATCCCTATTGGCATCAGCACAATTTTGCCCAGCCGCGTTTCAGCGCCGCCGATCAGGCCCTGCATGCGGATTACGCGGATCGCTATTATGGCGGGGACGATCCGCTGGTCTAAAGTAAAGCGGTCCGGGCAGGGTCCGGACCGCATCATCGGTGTTCGGCTTTTCCGTTTTTGGCAGCGGTTTTACTGTCCGGTCGCTGCCTTGACCACGGATTGCATGGCCAGCATGCCGGGATCGTCCATGCCGATGCTTTTGTCACCGAATATCCGCGCGCGTCCAACCGTGGCGGGCTTGTCACGGAAATCATCCAGCGCATCGTCCACCGCCTGGGCAGCAGCGTGGGCCATATCCCCGGCGTCGGCCTTGGCCGTGGCGCGGGCGACATAATCAAGGCTGTCCAGAACGGTCTTGCCGCCCAGGTCCGCCTTGCCGCGTTCCTGCATCTTGTCGCGCGCACCCGCGATCAGGTCCGGCACATTGGCCACGTCAATCGACTGCGCGCCGCGCAGGGTTTTGGCGGCGCTCATCAACCCGGTGGCCATCAACGTGCCATAGGACGACCCCGACGATTTGGTAAACGCCTGCGCGCATTGAAACAGCGCCTTGCCGATATCGTCGGGCAGGTCGTCCTTCATGGCGGTGATGGCGCGCATACCGCGGGACATGGTGACGCCCAGATCACCGTCGCCCAAGGCTCCATCGGCAGTGTTGAGCATGTCGAAGTCACGCTCCATCGCCGCGGCAATGCGGTCAATGGCGGACAAAAGCGCGTCGCGGGTGATCGTCATCCCACCCTCCAGAACGCGCAGTCGCAGGGGGCATTCAGAAGCGTTTCCAACTCTTCGTCCAGCTTGCACAGGGTGAAGGACACGCCCGTCATCTCCATCGAGGTGGCATAGCGGCCGACCAGCGGCATGACGATTGTCGCGCCTGCTTCCTCCAGCCGGGCCTTCACGGTGCGATACAGGATGTACAACTCTTCCGGCGGGGTCGCCCCCAGCGAATTGACCATGACCGAGACACGGTCGCCGCTGGCAATCGGCATATCGGCCAGAAGCCGATCCATCATCTCGCCGGCGATCTGGTCAGCCGTTTGCAGCTTGCCGCGCCAGACGCCCGGTTCGCCGTGGATGCCCATGCCCATTTCCATTTCGTCATCGGCGATCTCGAAGGTGGGTTTGCCGGCTTGCGGCACCGTACAGGGCGACAGGGCCGCCCCGATGGACCGGCAGGCATCGGCGGCTTTCTGCGCCACGGCGGTCACGCCCGCCAGATCGCGGCCTTCCTCGGCGGCGGCTCCGGCCATTTTGAAAGCGTAGACCATGCCAGCCACGCCGCGCCGCTTTTCATGTTCCTCGGGCAGGGCAGAGGCCACGTCATCGGCCAGCAGCACGGTGGAACAGGTGATGTCCTCGAATTCCACCAACTCTCCGGCCATGTCGAAATTCATCACGTCGCCGCCGTAATTGCCATAAAGGCGCAGCACGCCCGCGCCGCTATCGGCCACGCGGATTGCATCTGCCATCTGTTCGGCTGAGGGCGAAGAAAAGACATCGCCGATGGCGCAGGCGTCAAGCAGACCTGTGCCGACATAGCCGGTAAAGACGGGCAGGTGGCCCGATCCGCCGCCGGTGACGATGCCGACCTTGCCATCCTTGCCCGGTTTCGCGCGGGCGACAACCTTGCCGCCATCGCCATGCAGGCGGTAATATTCCGGATGTGCGGCAGTCAGCCCGGCCAGCATCTCGTCTACATAGTCTTCTGGATTGTTGAGTATCTTTTTCATCATGTCCTCCTCCCGCTCGGGATGGATGTTTATTTCGAAGGTTTCAGGCTGCCGCGTAGGGCGGTGAGGGCGTGGGTGTTGATGACCATGACCAGGATCAGCAGTGCCCCCCAGATCAGTTCTCGCGCGAAGTTGGAGACCTGAAGCATATTCAGGCCGCTGGACAGGAATTGCATCGACAGCACCGCCAGGACGACCCCGATCACGCGCCCGTAGCCGCCGTAAGGGTTCACCCCGCCCAATACGGCGATCAGCACCGACAGAAGCAGGTAGGACGACCCGTAATCGGCCTTGGCCGAATTGGCGCGGCTCATCACGATGAGACCCGCAATGGACGAAAACACCCCTGCGATCATGTAGACCTTGAGCAGCACCCGGTTGACATCAATGGCGGCATAAAGCGCGGCCATCGGGTTGGCCCCGTACATTGTCACCCGCAGACCGAAGGCAGTTCGTGTCAGGATCAGGTGCAGCAGGACGGCCAAAAGGACAAACAGGACCAGCGGCACCGGAACGCCCAGAAGCGTCGCGTTTCCGATCAGCGCGACGGTGCCCGGAAATCCCATCACCGCGCTGCCGCCGGTCATGGCAACGGCAAAGCCGGTAAAGACCAGACCCGATCCCACAGTGGCAAGAATGGGCGGCAGGCCAAAGAACGCCACCAGCGATCCGTTGATCAACCCGGCAATGGCCCCGACACACAGCGCCGCCGTGACGGCGATGACAAGCCAGAGTGCCGATTGCGAGGCAGGCATCTCGGCATCCGAGAATTGCGTCAGGATAAGCGCTGCCACCACCGCCGACAGGTTGGCGACCCCCACAACCGACAGGTCGATCCCGCCGGTCATCATGGCAATCGTCATGGCCAGCGCCAGAATTGCAAATTCCGGAAACTGAAACGCCATGGAGGTCAGGTTCTGCGCCGACAGGAAGCGGTCCGGCGACAGGACGGACATCAGGCCAAAGACAAAGACCGCGATCACCAGCAACCGGAATTCCGGGGCGGCGGTGACGTCTTTCATGGATGTGTGTGTAGACATGATACCCTCATCCTGCCTGTGCGGCGGTCCGCTTGGCGCGATAGGCGGGAATGCCAGTGCCAAGCAAGATCAGGATGCCGATTGTGACGGATTGCCATGTGGTCGGAATGCCGACCACGATCAGGCTGTTCTGGACGATGACGATCAGGGCCACGCCCAGCATCGTTCCGGTCAGCGTGCCGTAGCCTCCGATCAATCGCGCCCCGCCCAGAACCACGGCAGCGATCACCGACAGTTCCAGCCCGACCAGCGAGAACGGATCGGCCATGCGCCCGACCGCCCCGTGAATGATGCCCGCAAGCCCCGCAAGCGCGCCCACATAGACATAGACAAAGAACTGGGTCCATTTGACGTTGATGCCGATCCGCCGCGCGCTTTCGACCGATCCGCCGATGGCATAGATCGACCGGCCCAACATGGTCTTGCGCAGGATGAACCAGGTCAGGACGATCACGAACACAAGCGCAAGCACCGCCCAAGGGATCGAGTAGAAATTCCCCGCCTCGGTCGTGCCCCGCGCAAGGACGCCGCGTGAAAAATCGCGCATCGAAGGCGGCAGGTTCGAAATCCGTTGCGAGCCGATGAAGGTCAGCAGAAAGCCTCGAAAGATCGACAATGTGCCAAGCGTGACGATCAGGGTGGGAAGGCCCAGAAAGGCGATGAAAAACCCGTTGATCGCCCCCAATCCCGCACCGATTATGACAGAGATCACGAAGATCATTGGCCAAGGTATGTTTGGCCAGATGGCCAGCGCCAGTACGGTTGACGAATACATCGCGACAACGGCGACCGCGGTGAAACTGACGTCGATGCCGCCGGAGACCAGCACCAGCATCGCACCCACGGCCAGAATGCCGATCACGATGGAGGCGCGCAGCAGGTCCGACACGGTCGTGATGCTGAAGAAGCGCGGATCCGACAGCGTGGCGAGAATGCAGAACAGTATGATCACGCCGGCGACCAGCGTTTCATTGCGGCTCCAGAAATCCTTGGGAAGCAGGTTGGTCATGAGGCAAGCCTCTGGGCTAGGTCGTCTTCGGTCACTGATTTTCCGTCCAGCGCGTCGATAATACGGCCGTCGCGCATCACCAGGATGCGGTGACAGGTGGCCAGCAATTCAGGCAGGTCGTCCGAGATCACGATGATCCCGATCCCCTGACTTGCCAGATCGCGGATGATGCCGTGTATATCGGCCTTCGATCCGACATCGACGCCGACGCTGGGGCCGTTCAGGACCAGTACACGGGGCGTGCGCGACAGCCACCGTGCCAGCGCGACCCGCTGCTGGTTGCCGCCAGACAGGGATTTTACCGGGGCTTCGACATCCGGTGCCTTGACCTTGAGCCGACGGAGCCACTCCGACGCCTCCTCGGTCAGACCCTGCATATTGAGGAATCCGGCACTGGAATGTGCATCCAGACGCCCGACAGCGACGTTGCGCAGAATGGACTGGCTGAGAAACAGCCCTTCGGTCAGGCGGTCCTCGGGGACATAGCCGATCCGCGCCAGTGACGCCGCCTGCGGGTCGCCCAGAGGCACCTGCTTGCCATCGACCGTGATGCTGCCCGCGTCCGGCGATACCAGACCGAACAGCGCCTTGGCGACAGAGGTGCGCCCACATCCCAACAGCCCGGTGATGCCCAGCACTTCGCCGGTCTTGAGTTCGAAATCTATGTCCGCGAACGACCCTGCCTTGGTCAGCCCCTGAACCTGCATCAAGGTCTGTGCCCCGGCGGTCACGTCGCTGGGCGGCATTTCGGGCACGTCGCGGCCCGTCATGTGATAGGTCAGCGATTGCGTGTCAAAATCGGATGCCGGCCCTTCGGCAACCTTCTTGCCGTTGCGCAGCACCACCACCTTTTCCGACACGTCAAGCACTTCGGCCAATTTGTGGCTGACGAAAATCACCGCGACGCCTTCTTCCTTGAGCATCCGGATGATGCCCTGAAGGCGGCGAACTTCTTTGTCGGTGAGGGCCGTGGTGGGTTCGTCCATGATGATCAACTGCGCCTTGGATGCCAATGCGCGGCAAATCGCGACCAACTGTTTTTGCGCGACGGGCAGGGACTCTACCCGTGCATCCAGGTCGATCTGGACCCCGATCCGGTCCAGCGCGTCGCCGGCAATCTTGCGCGCGGAACGGGATCTGAAGAACCGCTGATGGGTCGAAAGCTGGGTGGCAAAGGCAATGTTTTCGGCCACGCTGAGGTTCGGGAACAAGGAGAAATCCTGAAAGATCACCATCACGCCAGCCGCAGCCGATATGCGCGGATTGAGAGTCGGATGATCCTGACCAGCGATGCGGATCGTGCCTTCGGTGGCAGGTTCCACGCCCGAGATGATCTTGATGAGGGTCGATTTTCCGGACCCGTTTTCACCTGCCAGACAGACCGCTTCGCCGGGCTGGACGGTGAAATCAACAGAGTCGAGCGCTGTCACACCGGCGTAGCGTTTGGTGATCGCTCGCAGGTCGATAAACGCGGTGTCATGGTCTGAGGACATGAACAACCAACTTGATTTGAGTGTAGTTGAAAAATGGGGACGGCCCGCAAGCCGCCCCCGGATGCGACAGGATCAGAACGGATATTCGCTCATGTTTTCCTTGTTCACGTTCACCCAGGCCTGGCCGAAAATGACCTTGCCATCGAGTTTCACATTCTCATAGCCAGTCAGGCCAAGGTCCATGCCGTCGGTGACTTCTTCACCGTTCAGCAGCATGACCGCGATCTTGTTCATCGCTTCGCCTGCAACCGCCGGATCCCAGAACCCGATGCCGTCCACCGCGCCGGTTTCAAGATACTGACCGGCGATCGACGGTAGCGAGGTGCCGAAAATGCAGGTGTCGTCCTCCATCCCGCGTTCTTCAATGGCGCGGCCAATACCCGCCACGTCGGTCGAGGCCGATCCCTGCATTCCCTTGATGTCCGGGAAGGCGCGCAGAACCTCTTGCGCCTTGGTATAGGCTTGCTCGGCATCGTCGAATGTTTCGTTCTTGTCACCGACCAGCGTCATGTCGGGATAGTTGGCTTCCTGATGGGCGATTGCACCATCCACCCACTGGTTGTGCGTCTGCGATGTCAGCGAGCCGACGAAGACGGCATATTCGCCTTCACCGCCCATGCAGGTGGCAAGCTGTTCCATCAGGTTCGCGCCGAAATCCTCGTTCACGAAGGCCTCAAGGTCGTAGGTGGTGTTTTCCTGTGCCGCCGCCTCATGTGTGACCACGGCGATGCCTGCTTCCATGGCGCGGCCAAGCACCGGCTCCAGCGCTTCGGGGGACATCGGAACAACGGCCAGCGCGTCAACACCCTGGGCGATCATGTCTTCGATCAGCGCAACCTGCTGCTGTGGATCGGCCTGCGCGGGGCCAACCTGAAACGCGTTCATGCCGGTGTCTTCCGCGAACTTGTTCACGCCTTCTTCCATGCGGTTGAACCATTGGATACCCGCGATCTTGACCACGGTGGCAATGTTCGCGGAGTGACTGTCTGCGGTTGCCTGAGTGCCCAGAAAGGCGGTCGATACAAGCGCAGCACTGGCAAGCAGTTTGATCTTGGTCTTCATGTCTCTCTCCCTATGCCCGCCTTTTGCGGGTCATTGACCTGGACCACGAGGAAACTCATCGACCCAAGCAGAATGTGTTACTTCGAACCTCCGACGAAAGGGCCGCAGCCGCTAGGCCCGGCGCGCTTTCAACACTTGTGCATTGACTGCACGTTTGTGACTATATTAGCATCATTTCGTCGGTCAAGCCATTTTGTCGTTGGAAATCCAAGGAGTCTCGGGCGCGCGATGATGATGCAGAAACGCCAGGCTGATGACGATATAGCACAGGCTGCGTGGCTGTATTATGTCGGCAACCTCAGCCAACAGGAGGTCAGTAAACGGCTGGGCATTTCGCGCTTCAAGGTGCTGCGTATGCTGGCCGACGCGCGCGAACAGGGGCTGGTGCGTATCACGGTCGAGCATCGGACCTCGCGCACATTGGCGCTGGCCGATCAACTGGTTGACGGGTTTGGCCTGCAAGAGGTGCAGGTCGCGCCCACCGGCGCTGCGACCGATGATGACGTCATGTCACGCCACGCGGTTGCGATCCTTGCAAGCGGCTATCTTGCCCGGATCGCCGGGGCCGACAGTCAGGCCACGGTCGGGCTGGGATGGGGGCGCACGCTGTCTGCCATGGCGGACAATCTGACAGGTGTGCGCAATACGGGCCTGACCTTCGTGTCGCTGATGGGATCGGTGACCTATGCCTCGCATACGGCACCCGGTGATGTCTGCGTCAGGCTGGCGGCCCAGACCGGAGGGCGCGCGATCCTGCTGCCCGCGCCGTTTGTGACGGACAGTGCAGTTGCCTGTGAGGGGATCATGTCACAGCGTCTTGTCCGCGAAGCGATGGATGTCGCCCGCAAGGCCGATCACGCGCTGATGAGCGTTGGCGAATGCCGCGAAGGTGCCATCCTGTTTGACAGCGATATCTTCACTGCCGATCAAATCCAGCAACTGCTTGACGCACAGGTCGTCGGCGATTGTTGCGGTGTCTTTTACCGGGCCGACGGCACGGTTGCAGATATAGAACTGAACCGCTGTACGCCCTGCGTACAACCTGCTGATATGGCGCAGATGGACACGGTGTTGCTGGCCGCGGGCATTGGCAAGCTGGCCTCGACACTGGCCGTCCTGCGTGCCGGGTTCGTCAAGAAACTGATGATTGATGAAGGGCTTGCCGTTGCGCTTGTGCAGGCCAGAAAGGATCTGGGGGGATAATATGGAAGGCTTCGGCGTTCATACAAGCATGTGGACCATGACATGGGATCGGGCGGGCTGCGAGAGGGCTGTCACCAAGGCGAAATCCTATGGCATGGATTTCCTTGAAATTGCGCTGCTTGATCCGCCAAGTGTTGATGCCGCGCATAGCCGTCAGATGCTGGAGGCGGCACAGATGCGCGCGGTCTGTTCGCTGGGCCTGCCGCAAGAGGTATGGGCCTCGCATAACCCCGATGGCGCGGTCGATTTTCTGACCGTGGCACTGGATAAATGTGCGGCGATCGGGGCAGAGGCATTGTCTGGCGTTGTCTATGGCGGCATTGGCGAACGGTCGGGCCAGCCGCCGACGCAAGCCGAACTGGATAACGTCGCCGATGCCATGACCCGCGCGACGCGACATGCAAAGTCACTGGGCCTGTTGTTCGGGATCGAGCCGGTCAACCGCTACGAGACCCATCTGATCAATACCGGCTGGCAAGCGGTCGAGATGATCGAACGCATCGGCGCGGATAACATATTTGTCCATCTCGACACCTACCATATGAACATCGAGGAAAAGGGCATCGCGCAAGGCATCATCGATGCGCGCGACCACCTGCGCTACATCCACCTGTCGGAATCCGATCGGGGAACGCCGGGGGCCGGAACAATCGCCTGGGACGAGATTTACAGTGCGTTGCGCGCGATCGGTTTCAAAGGGGGCTTGGCGATGGAAAGTTTCATCAACATGCCGCCCGAACTCGCAAACGGCCTGTCCGTCTGGCGACCGGTCGCGTCCGGCGAAGCCGAAGTGATGGAGAACGGTCTTCCTTTTCTGCGCAACAAGGCCCACCAATACGGATTGATCTGACGGGTTCAAATGGGCGGCTCGTCCGGTGACAGACCCTGCTTGACATGCCTGTCCATGTGTAGGTCATTTGCCGGCAACGTCACGACGATGGAAGGTTTCGCAGAGGCAACGAAATCTGCGTCTGATCCGGACCCGGCACCCACCGGAGAGAAGTTTCTTTCTAGTGGCTATTCGCTCTGTGCTGCGTCGTTGAAAAGCGGCAAATCGGCAGATAGTGGCATGTCAATGAGGGTTCAAAACTGACCCGGTTTCAGCGATAAAATTTCCTCCTATGTGGAGCAAAGCCCCCGGCGCGCCGCCCTCATGTCGCGGGTCCGCCTGGGGGCTTTGCTTGCGCGAGGTTTATGTTTTTCCGCGTTGCTTGCCTTGTGTGAACCGGTATGAGGTGTTGCCCGCTTCGATGATGGCACAATGATGGATCGCGCGAAATTCAACATCTTTTCGCAATAAAGTCCCCGTGACGTAGGTCTGTTGCCAACTGAAAGAACGTATGATCGTCCGTGTCCTCGACTACGATTTGTCCGAAATAAAGGCGCTGGAGATATGCAAGATGGGTCGTTTACGTCTTTCCAAATCCATTCGGAGACGCGGCGCAATAATCGGCGATCACATCGGACCATATTTTGCGCCGTTTTGTTTGGAATGCTCTGGTCAAAGCGCCTTTGGCCTTCAATTCACTTTCGCGTTGTCTGATCCAGCGCTTTGCTGATCTCTCATTGGGGAATGTGTCGGTCTCTGTAAGGACAACTTTGCCCTTTTGCTTCTTTCGAGCGGTAGCGGTATAGTTCTGTGATCCGTCCTTCTTTGCACGCGTTATAATGGTTCCCATGGGATTTCTTCTCAGATGTGCGTTTCGATATCCGGGAAATCGGCTCAGGAACCGTTTGGCGGTTGGATCCATGTTCAAGGTTCGATAACTCACCGCTGTTGCGTTGACCTGGGCTGTGTCGCTGCGGGAGCTTGCGGCCGTTTCCATGCTGAAAAAACGGCGCGGAGGATCGCGAGCGCGGCGGTGCAACATTTCGGGTTTGTTGCAACATTTTGTTGCACCATGGGCAAAAACGGGGGCAAACAGGCCCAAATAGAGAAAGACGGAACCGATGGCTGAGCAGGCAAACCCAATAAAACAAGGGAAATCGGAAGTTATCCGCGCCGCCCGCCTGTCCGTGGCACCCATGATGGACTGGACCGACCGTCATTGCCGTTATCTGCATCGGCGGCTTAGCCGCCATACGTTGCTGTATACTGAAATGGTGACAGCTCCGGCATTGGTTCGGGGCGGGGCGACACATTTGCTGGCGTTCAACGCTGAAGAGCATCCGGTGGCGTTGCAGCTGGGCGGCTCGGACCCGGTGGAACTGGCAGAGGCGGCCCGGTTGGGGGCGGCTGCGGGCTATGATGAGATCAATCTCAATGTCGGCTGCCCGTCGGACCGGGTGCAATCGGGCACGTTCGGGGCGGTGCTGATGAAAGATCCCGGCCTTGTTGCGGAATGCTGTGCCGCGATGATCGAGGCCAGCCCGGTTGAAGTGACGGTAAAATGCAGGATCGGCGTGGACGATCAGGATCCCGATGCCGTGTTGCCGGAGTTTCTGGCACGCGTTTCGGCGGCCGGTGTGCAGCGTTTTGCCATTCATGCGCGCAAGGCGTGGTTGCAGGGGCTCAGCCCGAAGCAGAACCGTGACGTGCCGCCGCTGGATTACGCATTGCCGTTGCGCATGAAGGGGCTGTTTCCGGCGCTGCATCTGTCGGTGAATGGCGGAATCGGATCGCTGGATGAGGCCGAGGCTTTCCTTGACCAGGGCTTTGACGGGGTGATGATCGGACGGAGCGCCTATCATTCCCCGGCCGAGATCCTGACGCAAGCTGATCGGCGGATCTTTGGGAGTGGACCAGACTCCGATCCGGTGCAAGTAGCACGCCAGATGATGCCCTATGCAGCCGATCATATCGCATCAGGCGGAAAACTGGCACAGGTCACACGCCACATGCTGGGACTGTTTTCGGGACGTCCCGGAGCGCGTATCTGGCGAAGGGTGCTGTCGGAACAGGCACATCTGCCGGGGGCGGGGCCAGAGCTGATCGAACAGGCGCTGTGCGCCGTGCTTGACGCACAGGCGGCGTGATCGCGGATCCGAAACGCGCGGCAGCGCAGGAACAACCTTGATTATGTGAACGCGCCGTGTTTTCGAACATCAGTCGGGCTGATCGGTGCGTCTGGCCGCAACGCTGCTTCGTCGCATTGTCGCCTCCGGTTTGCGCGGCGATTCCTGACCTGCGCGCCACCAGAGGAAAAGCGCCTCAGTCTGCCTGCGATGGGGGGGTGGCATTGCGCGCAAGCCGTCCGGCACGCCCGCCCCTGCGCTTGGTCAGCGTGGACCGGCGGGCGGGCAGGGTGTCCATGATCTGCTGCCGTTCTTCCGCCGGCATTTTCGACCAGCGGGTGATTTCGTCGATACTGCGCAGGCAGCCCGTGCAAAGGCGCGCCTCGGGGTGAACGACGCAAAGATTAACGCAGGGCGATGCGATCTCATCGCGTTTCCAGATATCGTCTTTCACAACATGCCCTTTCACTGCGCCGCGAGATGCCGAACCCGGTCAAGCAGCCCTTGCAGGATATATGAAGCCGCGACATGGTCTATGACCTCGGCGCGACGTTTGCGTGACGTATCCGCCTCCAGCAGCGCTCTTTCGGCGGCGACGGTGGATAGACGCTCGTCCCAATAGGCAATCGGTCCGTCCCAAAGGCGCGACAGATTGCGCGCGAATGCGCGTGTCGACTGGCATCGCGGCCCTTCGGAGCCGTCCATGTTGCGCGGCAGGCCAAGCGCAAGCCCGCCGATGTTGCGATGCGCGATGATTTCCTGAATGCGTGCGGCGTCCAGGGTAAATTTCTTGCGGCGGATCGTCTCCAGCGGTGTGGCCACGGACATCAGCCCGTCAGAGACCGCGACTCCGATCGTCTTGGTGCCGAAATCGAGGCCGATCAACGGACAGGGCCGGGGCAGGGCGGCGACAAAATCGCTGGTCTCTTCGTAGATCATCAAGACACCTCGCGCGGTTGTTGCGCGTTCATTGCGCAGCGCGGGAGGATGGCCGCCACGCCAAGACGCAGCAGGGCGCGCTTGAACGCAACGTCGGGCAGGGCGCGGCATTGCCGGATCATGGCAGCAGGCCCGCGCTGCGGGCGGCGGCCCGGATCGTTTCCAGGGCCGCCGCGTTGCCAACAAACACCTCTTCGGCATTTTGCAGGATGGCGCGGGCCTGGGCGGTATCGCCCAACACATTATGCGCGCCGATCAGCCGCGCCCAGTCCTCGGGCGGGCCGCCTTCTATGGCAAGCCGGTTGGACAGGCGCGCGACCATGCCGCGGATCATTTCCTGCCGGTCGGCCTCTGACATCTCGCCCGCGGCGTCTATATCGGCCGCGCTAGGACCGGGTGCATCCACAAGCGGTGGCAGCTGATAGTCAACGCCCGCGCGCATCGCCATATCCTCGATCTGGGCGCGCAGTGGCACGATCCAGGGATCGGTCGCAGTGCTGTCACGCAACAGATCCTGCCAAAGACGGAAGGCCGCATCCGGGCGCCCGGTCTGGGCCATCATCAAACCGTAATAGTAGCGCGCGACGCCATTGGCCGGATCGCGCGACAGGGCGGCATTCAATGCGTCCTCGGCAGCAGGCGAGACATAGCCGCCCGCCGCGAGAATCCGCATATCGGCAAGGTCCGCGTAATCGCGCGCCGTGGCACCCTCGCCCCGCAGAGAAACCACCTGCGCCTGTGCTTCGGACGCGGCCACATAATTGCCCAGCGCCGCCTCGCTGCCTGCCAAAAGCGTCTGCCCTTGCAGATCATCGGGCCGCTCTTCCACCGCACCGCGCAACCGCGTGACCAGTGCAAGATATTCAGCAGGCGGCTCTTCCAGCAGCGGCGCGGGTCCGGCGCGGGCGATTTCTGCTTCTGCCTCTGCCTGCGAGGGGCGGTTTTCGCGGGCGTCGCGGGCCATCTCCTTGCGGCGCTCAAGGCCAAGGTCGCCGTAACCCGGCGCGCCCAACTGCCAATACAGCCCGATCCCGCCAGCAAGCAGCGCCAGGGTCAGAACCGCAGGGAAAACCATCCCGCCCCGGCGCACCTGCGAAACGTCCTTCCCTTCCTGAACGCGACTGTCCGCCGCCAGAATGCGCCGCGACACCTCGGTGCGCAGCCGTTCGGCATCTTCCGGTGCGATCACACTACGGGCGGCGTCCCTGTCAATCTCGGCCAACTGGTCGCGATAGACTTTCAGGTCGAACGCTTCGGCGGGGCCGGTGTCGCGGCGTCCCCGCACAAGTGCCAGCGTCAAAAGCGCGGCCACGCCGCAGGTCAACGCCACGGTAAGGAACCAGAAAACCGTCATGCTTGCTCCTGCGCCAATCATGCAGGTCATGTATAGCGCCGCGCGCCATCACAAAAGAGCAAAACCGCGCAGGGGTGCGCCGATGTCGCAACTGCACATGATCGTGACGGTTGCGATCATGGGGTGGTTCAGGCCAAGGTTCAGTCAGAACACCTGAACAGATTGCCGGATTCGACGCCCATGAAACGCTATTCCGCCTTTGCCATCGCCAAAGAAGCCCTGCGTGACCACATAGGCTGGGACCGTGCCTGGCGGCGAGCCACACCGAAAAAACGCTACGACGTTGTGATCGTGGGGGCAGGCGGGCATGGCCTTGCCACCGCCTATTACCTTGGCAAGAACTTCGGCATCACCAATGTTGCGGTGCTGGAAAAGGGCTGGCTGGGGGGTGGCAATACCGGGCGCAACACCACGATCATCCGGTCGAACTACCTGCAAGACCCGTCCGCCGCGATCTACGAAAAGGCCCGCAGCCTGTACGAGACGATGAGCCAGGACCTCAATTACAACGTCATGTTCTCGCCCCGTGGCGTGATGATGCTGGCCCAGACCGAACATGAAGTCCGCGGCTTCAAACGCACCGCCCATGCCAATGCCCTGCAAGGGGTTGTGACCGAATTCATCGCGCCCGCCCGCGTCAAGCAACTGGTGCCGATCATGAATATCGACGGACCGCGCTACCCGGTGCTTGGCGCGCTCTGGCAGGCACGGGCTGGCACGGCGCGCCACGATGCGGTGGCCTGGGGCTATGCGCGGGCCTGTTCGGATATGGGCATGGACATCATCCAGAAATGCGAGGTCACCGGCGTGCAGTCCGAATACGGGCACGTCACGGGTGTGTCCACCACCCAGGGCGACATTGCCTGTGACAAGCTCGGGCTCGTCGTCGCGGGCCATTCCGGCGCGCTGGCCGATATGGCGGGCTTCCGTTTGCCCATCGAAAGCGTGGCCCTACAGGCGCTGGTCAGCGAACCGATCAAACCCTGCATGGATGTGGTTGTCATGGCCAACACCGTACATGGCTATATGAGCCAGTCCGACAAGGGCGAGATGGTCATCGGCGGCGGCACGGACGGGTGCAACAGCTACACCCCGCGCGGCAGCTTCCACCATATCGAGGAAACCGTCCGCGCGCTGGTTGAAACCTTCCCGATGATCTCCCGCCTGAAAATGCTGCGCCAATGGGGCGGCATCGTCGATATCACCGGCGACCGCTCGCCCATCCTGTCGAAAACGCCCCTTGGCGGCTGCTTCATCAATTGCGGCTGGGGCACCGGCGGCTTCAAAGCGATTCCCGGTTCCGGCTGGGCCATGGCAGAGCTGATGGCCCGCGGCCGCTCGCCGCTGACGGACGCCTTCAGCCTGAACCGCTTCCGCGAAGGCCGCTTTGTGGATGAGAGCGTGGCGGCAGGGGTGGCGCATTGAAGAAGTGGTTGTATGAAGCAATACCAGCTTATGTGGTTGGCGGGCTGTTTGCTTTTGGGCTCGTACAACTCTCAGCCGAGACATTTCAACGCCTCGGAACGCTGGGGGTGGCAACTGCTATCTGTGTCTTCGGAGGAACGCGCCTATTCTTGAATGCAGAACAATATCGACCGTATCGGCGTATTGGTGACATGCATGAGTATTTGCTCGCAATCATCGGAACCCTAATTTCGGGCTATGGGGATCTTTTCCACGTTTGGTTCAATAAGGTGATGTAAGAATGAGTATCAACCTGACTGTCGACCTATATCGTAAATCAAAATTTCGCTTTCGGGCAATTTGCAGCAGCGGCGAGCGTAACACATGCTAACCCTCAAATGCCCCTATTGCGACGTCCAAGCCGAGGAAACCGAACTCCATGCCGGTGGCGAGGCGCATCTGACGCGGCACGGCCCTGACTCCTCGGATGACAGTTTTGAGTCCTACCTCTTCACCCGCGAAAACCCCAAGGGCGTGCATTTTGAACGCTGGCGGCACTCTCACGGCTGCGGCAAGTGGTTCCACGCCGCCCGCTGCACCATGACGATGGAGGTGTTCGGCACATACCCCGCCCAGACGACCAAGCCGCCGCAAGCCATCCTCGATGCGATCACTGCCAAACGCCCCGGCTGGACGTGGAGAGAGTTGTCCTGATGCTTCTTCTTGGCAAAAATACTCCCGCGCGGAGCGCTCCGACATCGCCACCAATGACAGGGCCAGAAACATGAGCACACGCCTTCCCACCGGCGGACGCCTCACCGACCGCACCTATCGCGTCGGGTTCACCTTCAACGGCAAACGCCTGAACGGTTTTGCCGGCGATACGCTGGCCTCTGCACTGCTGGCCAATGATCAGGTGCTGATGGGCCGGTCGTTCAAACACCATCGCCCGCGCGGCCCCGTGGCCTCTGGCGCGGAAGAACCCAACGCGCTGGTCAATCTGGGCGAGGGCAACCGGTTCGAACCCAACCAGCGTGCCACCACGACAGAGCTTTTCGACGGGCTGACAGCCACCAGCCAGAATCACTGGCCCAGTCTTGAGATGGATATCGGCGCGATCAACACGCATCTGGCGCGGGTGCTGCCCGCCGGTTTCTACTACAAGATGTTCATGTATCCGCGCGCTTTCTGGAAACATGTCTACGAACCGTTCATCCGCCATTCCGCCGGTCTGGGCAAGGCACCCGATGCCGGGGCACGCGATGCCGACAGGTACGAACATTTCTACCATTACACCGATGTGCTTGTGGTCGGCGGCGGTGTCGCTGGCCTTATGGCGGCAAAAGCCGCCGGGCAGACCGGGGCGAAAGTCCTTCTGCTCGAACAAACCGCGCATTGGGGCGGTCGCGCCCCGGTCGATGGCGGCCTAATCGACGGTCAGACGCCCGAAACATGGGTCACTTCAGTGCTGAACGAGTTGCACGCCATGCCGAATGTCACCCTGCGCAACCGGACCATGGGGGCAGGGGTTTACGATCATGGTTATGCGCTTGGCTACGAACGCCTGACCGACCATGCGCCCGATTTGGACGGCCCGCGCCACCGTTTGTGGCGTATCCGCGCCGCACAGATCGTCACCGCAACCGGTGCCATCGAACGCCCGATCTCTTTCGCGGGCAACGATATTCCGGGTGTCATGCTCGCATCGGCAGTGCGCGATTATCTGGTGAACTGGGGGGTTAGTATCGGCGATCGGACCGTCGTGGTCACCAATAACGATGACGCCTATCGCACTGCGATTGCCCTGAAGAAAGCCGGGCTGGACGTGCCTGCCATCATCGACGCGCGCAATTATGGCGGTGGCGCGCTGATGGCCGAGGCGCAGGGGCTTGGCATCCGGGTCGAACAGGGGCGCGGTATCGCAAAGGTGTTGGGCGGCAAGCGTGTGACGGGCGTGGCAATCTGCAACCAGCAGGGCGAGGGCGCCATTCTGGACGAGATCGCATGCGACGCGGTTGCCATGTCCGGCGGCTGGTCCCCGGTCGTTCACCTGTGGTCGCATTGCGGTGGCAAACTGGACTGGGACGAGGCGGGGGCCTTCTTCCGTCCGCGCGCTGAGGCTGGCCCGACCGGGGCTGACGGCAAACCCTTCGTCAGCGTTGCTGGTGCCGCAGATGGTCATATGGCGCTGGCCTCGCTGTTGAAAGACGCCGCACAAACCGGGACTGTCGCTGGAAACAATGCCGGCTTTTCCGGGCAAACATCCGCGCCGGATGCCACAGACGTGCCAGAAAAACCGCTGGAGCCGGTCTGGCTGATGCCGCAAGGCGCGCGCTATGATCTGCGGATGAAGGCGTGGCTGGATTATCAGAACGACGTCAAGGTCTCGGATGTGCAACTGGCGGCGCGCGAAGGCTATGAAAGTGTTGAACATACCAAGCGTTACACCACGCTGGGCATGGCAACCGATCAGGGAAAACTCAGTAACATCAACGGCCTCGCGACACTCTCCAATGCGCTTGGTGAGGCCATCCCAGAGGTCGGCACCACCACCTTCCGCCCGCCCTATACACCGATCTCCATGGGCGTGATCGCGGGCGAGGCGCGTGGCCCACTGTTTCAGCCGATCCGCCAGACGCCGATCCACGCATGGCACGAAAACCATGACGTGCATTGGGAACCTGTCGGTCAATGGCGACGGCCCTATTGTTACCCGCGCGGCGAGGAAGACCACGCACAGGCTGTTATCCGGGAGGTGAAGGCCGTCCGTCAAAGCCTTGGTTTGCTTGACGCTTCCACGTTAGGCAAGATTATCGTCAAGGGGCCGGATGCGGGCCGCTTCCTCGATATGCTTTACACAAACATGATGTCGACGCTGAAGCCCGGCAAATGCCGTTACGGGCTGATGTGCAGCGAAAACGGCTTTCTGATCGACGATGGTGTCGTGGCGCGGCTGGATGAGGACACCTTCCTTTGCCACACCACCACGGGCGGCGCGGACCATATCCATGCCCATATGGAAGAGTGGCTGCAAACCGAATGGTGGGACTGGCAGGTCTACACCGCCAACGTGACCGAACAATACGCACAGATCGCGGTTGTCGGACCCAATGCGCGGAAGTTGCTTGAGAAACTTGGTGGCATGAATGTCTCGAAAGAGGCTCTGCCCTTCATGACCTGGGTCGATGGGACGCTTGGGGGCTTCCCTGTGCGGATCTTCAGGATCAGCTTTTCCGGGGAACTGTCCTATGAAATTGCCACCCCGGCAGGGCATGGTCGCGCGCTTTGGGATCTGCTTTATGCCAAAGGCGCTGAATGGAACATCACACCTTACGGGACGGAGGCGCTGCATGTTCTGCGCGCCGAAAAAGGCTTCATCATGATCGGGGATGAAACCGACGGCACGGTGATCCCGCAGGATCTGGGGCTGGACTGGGCAATCTCGAAGAAAAAGGATGACTATCTGGGCAAACGTGCGCAGGCGCGGTCCCATATGACGGATCCTTCGCGCTGGAAGCTGGTGGGCCTGATGACCGAGGATGGATCGGTCCTGCCAGAGGGCGCTTATGCGGTGGCAGGGGGCACCAATGCCAATGACCAACGCAACACTCAGGGCCGCGTCACCTCGACCTATTTTTCGCCCACGCTGGGCCGCGGCATCGCCATGGGGCTGGTGCTGAACGGACCTGACCGGATGGACGAGGTGATCGAGTTCACCCATGTCGAAGGCTTCACCGTGCCCGCCCGGATCGTCGATCCGGTCTTCTATGACCCTGAAGGGGAAAAGCAGAATGTCTGAACCCATCAGCGCATTGCGCCGCGCACGCTACGAAGGATTTGTCACCGTCGAAGAGGCGGGCCTGCAAGGCATGGTCCAGATCCGGGGCGATTTCGACTCGGAGATCTTTACGCGGGCCGTGTCCAGTGCCGCCGGCGTGGCGATGCCGGCACAGCGCGAGGCGCTTTGGGAGGGCCGCCAGGGCCTGTTGTGGATGTCCCCGGACGAGGTGATGCTGCTTTGTCCGTACCCCGAGGCGGACCGCGCGCTTGCCCGATTGACCAACGACCTGGCTGGCACGCATCATCTTGCGCTGAACGTGTCGGACGCACGGACGATGTTCACGCTGGAAGGGGCAGGGCTGCGCGAGGTGCTGGCGAAGCTTGCTCCTGTCGACATGGCACCTGACGTGTTTCGTCCCGGTATGCTGCGCCGTACGCGGCTGGCACAGGTCGCGGCAGCCTTCTGGTTGCGGTCCGACACGCGGGCAGAGGTGATCTGTTTCCGGTCCGTCGCCCCCTATATGATGGAGTTGCTGTCTACCGCCGCAGCAACCGGCAGTGAGGTTGGGCTTCATGGCGATTGACAGATATGACAAACGCGGTAAGTCAGCGCGCCCCGGTCCCTTTTTCAAAGATTTGGCGTGAATCGGATGGAACCCGAAAGCGCCACCAAGGGTTGACCTTACTGAACGGAATGCGCAGTTATCGTATAGCAGCCACAACACTTAGGGGGACCCCAAAATGGCTTTCGAACTTCCCGATCTTCCATATGCCCACGACGCCCTTGCCAGCAAAGGCATGTCGCAGGAGACTCTGGAATATCACCACGACATTCACCACAAGGCCTATGTCGACAACGGCAACAAGCTGATCGACGGGACCGAGTGGGCGGACAAATCTCTGGAAGAGATCATCAAGGGCACATATGACGCCAACGCCGTCGCCCAGTCCGGTATCTTCAACAACGCTTCGCAGCACTGGAACCACACCCAGTTCTGGGAAATGATGGGGCCAGGCTCGGACGCCATGCCCGGAGAGCTTGAATCGCGCCTCAAGGATGCTTTCGGCTCGGTCGAAAAATTCAAGGAAGACTTCTCGGCTGCGGGCGCAGGTCAATTCGGTTCCGGCTGGGCTTGGCTGGTCGTCGATGGTGACGGTAGCCTGAAGGTCACCAAGACCGAAAATGGCGTGAACCCGGTCTGCTTCGGCCAGACCGCGCTTCTGGGCTGCGATGTGTGGGAGCATTCCTATTACATCGACTTCCGCAACAAGCGCCCGGCCTACCTGTCCAACTTCCTGGAGAACCTTGTGAACTGGGATAACGTGGCAGAGCGGCTGTCCAAAGCCTGAACGAATCCGACCTAATCGATTTGAACGCCCCGTGGCCCTGCGCTGCGGGGCGTTTTTGCGTGGCGGCCAGCGTCAGAAAATCTGCGCAATGGACGATGGATTTCGATATTGCAGACGTCCCGGTGAAGAAACTCGGACAAGCTTCACAAGGGCATGGAACAGGAGTGCCGCGCTGGGGGTTGGTTCATTGATGCAGCCAAAGGAGGACGTCATGGCAGACAGAAAGCGATCAACCGACGGCACACGCGAGACTGAGCAGGTTCTGGGTGAGAAGCCCGAAAATCTGGAAGATCAGCCTTCAGAGGCAGGGCGGTCAGGCGGAGAGATTGCCCGCAAGGTCGGCACCCGCGATGAAGAGAAGCGGTATGATGAAACCTCGGCCGGCAAGACCCGACCATTGGGGCAGGATCAGAACCGCAGTGGTGATAAGGAGAAAGTGTAATGGTCGCACTTTCAAAAGGCACTTGGATTCTTGTCGCGGATGGCGAGAAGGCGCTTTTTCTGCGCAACGATCTGGATGCGCAGGATCCCGATCTCAATGTGATGCAGCACGAAGAGCAGGACAATCCGTCCGACCGCGAACAATCGGCCAATCGGCCGGGCCGCATGCAGGATACGGGCGTGGGTCAACGCTCTGCCATGGATGACACGGATTGGCACGAACTTGCGAAAGAGCGCTTCGCCGACGAGCTTTCCGACATCCTGTATCAGAAAGCGCATAAGAATGAGTTCGAAAAGCTGGTCATCGCCGCGCCGCCGAACATTCTTGGCGAATTGCGCGACAAGCTGCACAAAGAGGTATCGTCGCGCGTGATCGCCGAGATATCCAAGACATATACCAACCACCCGATCGACAAGATCGAAGGGTTGATCAAGGCGGAACTGGCAGAGCGCTAGGGTTGCCGTGCGCAAACCGCGCATCAGGAATGCCTTTTGGTGGCATGCTCCTTGAGTATTGACTGGCGCTGTCAGGAATTGGTCCTGACAGCGCCTTTCTTTTCATCCGTCAGGGTTAGCCGATGATGCCATTCAGCGTGGTGCTGGGGCGCATGACGGTGGAGGTCTTGTCGGGATCACCATGGTAGTAGCCACCCAGATCGACGGCTTTGCCTTCGGCTGCGGTGATCTCGGCCGCGATTGCCTCTTCACTGTCAACCAGTGCTTTGGCGATCGGCGTGAAATGCGCGGCCAGATCGGCATCTGCGGTTTGTGCCGCAAGCGCCTCTGCCCAGTAGCGGGCGAACCAATAATGGCTGTCCCGGTTATCCAACTGACCAACCTTGCGCTCTGGCGATTTGTTGGTCTCCAGAAGCTTCTGGGTCGCTACTTCGACAGCTTCGCCCATGATCTCGGCGCGGGCATTGCCCCGGCTTTCGGCCAGAAACTTCAGCGACTCGCCAAGCGCGCAGAACTCGCCCAAGCTGTCCCAGCGCAGGTGGTTTTCTTCCATCAACTGCTGCACATGCTTGGGCGCGGAACCGCCGGCCCCGGTTTCAAACAACCCGCCGCCATTCATCAGTTTGACGATGGACAACATTTTGGCCGAGGTGCCCAGTTCGAGGATCGGGAACAGGTCGGTCAGGTAATCACGCAGCACGTTGCCGGTGATGGTCACGCAATCATCGCCCTTGGTCATCGTCTCCAGCGTGAAGCGGGTCGCGGCGCGCGGGGCCATGATCGGAATGTCCATCCCCGCCTTCTCCAGCGCGGGTTTCACATATTTGATCAGTTCCGCATCATGGGCACGGTTCGCGTCCAGCCAGAAGGCCGCCGCACCGGTGGCTTTGGTGCGGGCGATGCCAAGCTGAATCCAATCCTCGATCGGGGCTTTCTTCGCCGTGGCAGAGCGCCAGATGTCGCCTTCATTCACGGCGTGTTCATGCAGCACGTCACCATTGCCCAGAACGATGCGGACCGTGCCTTTGCCCGCCATCTCGAACGTGGTGGGATGAGAGCCGTATTCCTCGGCCTTCTGGGCCATCAGCCCGACATTGGACACCGCCCCGCAAGTGGTCGGGTCCAGCGCGCCGTTCTCTTTGAAATACTTGATCGTTTCGTCATAGACCGGCGCATAGGAACTGTCGGGAATGCAGCATTTGGTCTCTGCCGCCTTGCCGTCCGGACCCCAGCCGATACCGCCCGCACGGATCACCGCCGGCATGGAGGCGTCAATGATCACGTCCGAGGGCACATGCAGGTTGGTGATGCCACGATCGGAATCCACCATGTAAAGCGGCGGCTTGCCGTCAAGCGCCGCTTTCAGGTCAGCCTCCAGCTCTGCATTGCCGGCTATTTTCGATTCCAGATCGCCGATCCCGGCATTCGGTGTCCAACCCAGCGCCGCAACGGTGTCGCCGTGCTTGGCCAGGAAATCCTCAAGATAGACGCTGACGAAATGGCCAAAGAGGATCGGGTCCGAGACCTTCATCATCGTGGCTTTCAGGTGAACCGAGAACAGCACGCCCGGCTCCATGCTGGCAACTTCCGCGCGGATGAAATCGCGCAGCGCGGCGGCCGACATGAACGTGGCATCGACGACGGTGCCTTCGTCATAGATCAGCCCGTCTTTCAGCACGGTTTCGGTGCCATCCTCGGCGGTGAAGGTGATCTTGGCAGGCCCGGCCTGTGCCGCGGTGATGGTGGCGGATTTCTCGTTGGAGAAGAAATCATTGCCGTCCATCTGCGCCACATGAGTCCGGCTGTCGGCGGACCATTTGCCCATCGAATGCGGGTTCTGCATCGCATAGGCCTTGACCGCCTTGGCCGCGCGCCGGTCAGAGTTGCCTTCGCGCAGCACAGGGTTCACGGCAGAGCCCTTGATCGCGTCATAGCGGCGCTGAATGTCCTTTTCGGCATCGCTTTGCGGATCGGACGGATAGTCGGGCAGGGCGTAGCCCTGTCCCTGAAGTTCCTTGATCGCGGCGTTCAATTGCGGCTGCGAGGCCGAAATGTTGGGCAGCTTGATGACATTGGCGGTCGGCTGCTTGACCAGCTTGCCCAGTTCGGCAAGGTCATCGGTAATACGCTGCTCTTCGGTCAGGAAATCGGGGAATGCCGAAAGGATGCGCCCGGCAACGGAAATATTGCGCGTCTCGATCCCGATGTCGGCGGCCTTGGCAAAAGACCGGATGATCGGCAGCAGCGATGCGCTGGCCAGTTCCGGGGCCTCGTCGACGATGGTATAGATGATATCGGGTGTTTCTGAATTCGCCATGATGTCAGCCGTCTCCGCATTCAGGACGGGCGGCCAGGCAGGATGCGTGGCGGCGCCCGGAGGCACGCGGCGGGAAGGCACGCAGGGCATCCACGACCCCCGGTTCCGCGCAGTTGCCTGTCGCCTAGATCAGCGGGTGCAGCGTGTCAATGCGCTCTGCATACAATGGCGTACAATGGGCGCAAACAGTGGCGATCTGCCGCGTCAACAGGCAGAAAACGGTGGCATCTTCAGCCAGCGTTCGGCAGGCACGCGCGCCGGGAGTAGGCCGGTCATGCGCCAGCCGTCATCATTCCGCTCAGGCCGTCATAGATCAGCTTGCAGGACACGATGGCGACCATCCCATACATCAACGGATAGAAAACCTCGGCCCGCATGCGCTTGACGATTGCCGCCCCCACCAAAGTTGACACCAAGGCGACAGGCAGCAGGACAAGCGCCGACCAGAGCGATTGCGCGGTGAACTCCCCCAGTGCGGCGTAGGGGATAACCTTGATTGCGTTGACGACCGCGAAAAAGATCACCGATGTCCCGGTGAAGATCTTCGGGTCCAGCCGCAGCGGCATCGCGTAGACCTGAAAAGGCGGGCCGCCTGCATGGGCCACAAAGCTGGTGAAACCCGCCAGCGTGCCGAATATCGTGGCGAGCAGCCCGTTCCGGCGCGCGGAAACCCGGCCCGTCTTGCCGCGCGCGCCGATGGCGACACGCAAAACGAACAGCAGCGCCACAAGCCCGACCAGCAGCCGCACGAAATCATCCGAGGTGATCGACACCGCCGATGCGCCGATCACGATACCCAGCACCGCGGCGGGCAGCATTTGCACCAACAGATGTTTGTCGTAATAGCCGCGCCATGCCCAAAGGCTGATTGCGTCCATGGCCAGAAGGACCGGCAGCAGCAGGGCAGCCGCCTGCATCGGCGGCATGACAAAGGCCAGGAGAGGTACCGCAATCAGCGCCATCGCCCCGCCCAGGCCGCCCTTGGACAGGCCCACCAGAAACACCGCCAAAACCCCGAGCATCAATGTCGGAAGGTCATTGAAATAGGTCAGCGCAGCGAGGTCCATGGATCATCCTGTCAGCCCCGCCGCAAAACGGGCAGGCGGGCACAGCGCCTGAATTTCTTGTGGTCAGTGCAAGGACGGATGGGCCGTCTGTCCCTGTCTCGTGCCGCAATTTGACTGCGAAAGCAGGGTATTGCAAGGGGTTAGAGGGCGATAAGGTGGTTGTCCCAGCTAAGCCCTTCAAAGCGTGCTATCGGTTCGGGCCGGGCACCAAGACGCAAGAGGCCGCCCAGACCGTCCGTTGCCACCATTCCGTCAGGCCCGGCAGCGATGCCGCAAACATCGGCGCGGGCAAGGCTTTGGACGGCACCTGTGGCGACATCGAACCGGTGTACCCGCCCGCCGCGCGGCGAGGTGATCGCGATATCTGTGCCGTCGCGGCTGAACGCGACACTGCCCGCATAACCCTGCATCGCCAACTGCTCGCCCAGATCGGCAGAAAGCAGACGCGGTTCCTTGCCGCGTTCATGCAATCCAAGAAGCGGCACCGGGTCCGAGGACTCTCCCTGCCATTGCATCGCAAAACCGACGGTGCCATCGGGCGCTTGCGCAAGGTGGCGGATCGAGTTCATGTGCAGCTCCGGGTCAAGCACGACCTCTTCAAGCAGCGCGCCATCCGGGGCGATATAGGCAAGGCTTGGCCGCATCTCGGGGATGTTCAGCTTTTCACGGCCCTGATCGGGATGCGTGCGGATGCCGCCATTGGCGACCACCAGAACATCACCTGCTGTGCTGAGAATTTCATGCGGGCCAGTGCCGTGGCTGGCGATCTCTCCAATCCGTGCATAGCCCCGTTTGCGGGACCAAAGCCCGATCCGGCCCGCACCCGTTTCAATCTCGTTCTCGGTGGTACACAGGATGTCGCCATTCGCGATAAACGCGCCATGCCCGTAAAAATGCCGCCCCTCCGGGCTTTGCAGCCGGTGCGTCACCTCGCCCGTCAGGCAGTTGACGACCAGCGCAAAGGTGCCGGGACGCCGGGCAAAGGCCACCGCCTCGGGCGCTGTGGGGTGGGCTGCGGCGGCATGACCACGGGTGGGCAGGGCAATGCGAAACCGTTCCGCCCCGTCCCGCGCCAGCCCCAGCAGCACATAAAACCCGTCCGCATCCCGCGCCGCGCCAAGCCATGCCGGGCTGCCAACATCCGCCCAGCTAAGCCGTGGTGTGCCTGCCGCCGCCAGAAGGCTTCCGAGAAAAGCGCGCCGTGCGATCATCGGTCAGTCCCCATCCGTCGCGTTGAACCCGGCGGAAACCCCAAGCGGCACGCCAACCTCATTGGCGATCGCAGGCAGGAGCGCCTTGATTTTCTGTTGGAGGATCTCGACTTGCAAGCGGCCCTGCGGATCTTCGACACCGGCGAAGACCGGATCATCCAGATCGCGCGCTGTTTGCAGTGCCATGTCGAAACCGGCATCAATCTGCGGGGTCGGACCATCGGCAAGCACTTGTGCGAATCCATGCAAGGATTCGAGTGATAGTATAACATTGCGCAGCGACCGGCCCGACCTGTACGCTTCGGCCCGTGTGGGGCGCGGGCGATCGAACGTGCCCAAGGGCCGACCAAGGCGTTGGTCCGCGGTAAATTCGATCCCTGTCGTCAAAGCGGTGTAAAGCGCCTGCGCGGCCTCGGATTTGGTCAAGAATGTAGCGTTTCCGGCATCCCCGGCGCTGGTGACGGTCTGGGCATATTCGTCGCTCCAGTCTTGATCTATGGCAGCCGCCATCTGCGCCAGATCGGCGCTCATTACCTGCGCGAGCTTGCAGGTGTAACTGTCTGGCGTATAATCGGAAAATTTCGGCTCGAACAGCACACGTTCTAGCGCGGCAAAGCCACGGCCGGCGATGGAGACGTCGGCAAACTGCTTGGTGGACTGGGCGGCAGCATCCTTATCCGCGATCAACCTTGCGACGGTGCGTGGCACCAAACCCCGCGTATCCGGCCAGAACTGGATCGCCAGCGCGCGCCCGTCTTGTTCGACAGGCCCGATCCGAAGATAAGAAACCCCCATCCATGCATCGAAAGCCGCTTGAAAGTCGTCCTGCAAGGCATTGGCAGTGCAGTCAGTCTTTGCAGCAGTTGACAGATTTTCGGCAGCTTCCGAAAAACGCGCCGTCATCGGCAGGATATGGTCGTTCACCGCCTCCGGGACGCCTGAAAAGGCAGGACCGGCAGCGAAGGCGAGGGCAAGGATCAGGCGCATGTCACAGGCTTTCCAGATAGCGGATCAGGGCGTCGCGGTCGGGCTTGTCCAACCCGATCACGGTCTCGCGGGCGGTTTCGGCTTCGCCGCCATGCCAGAGGATTGCCTCCAGCAAGGTGCGGGCGCGGCCATCATGCAGATAGGCCTCATGGCCGCTGACCTGCCGTGTCAGACCGATACCCCAAAGCGGCGCGGTACGCCACTCCCGGCCCGTCGCGCGCAGCTCTGGCCGGTTGTCGGCAAGCCCTTCGCCCATATCATGCAGCAACATGTCGGTATGCGGCCAGATCAGTTGAAAGCTCTGTTCCGGCTGATCCTTCAGCCGCGCGGTGACGAATTTCGGCTGGTGACAGGTGGCACAACCTGAGGAGTAAAAGACTTCCTTGCCGCGCAACACTTGGCGATCGTCGATGTCGCGGCGGGCAGGGACGCCAAGGTTGCGGCTGTAGAAGGTAACAAGGTCCAGCCCTTCGGCGTCGATCTCTGTTCCGCGCGCATCGTCATCGCCATGCGGGCCCGCCACGCAGGCGTCCTGCCGCGCGGTGCAATCGCCTGATGCGTTTGGAAACAATGGGTTGGAGATTCCAATATCGCCCGCAAAGGCACTGGCAGCCTGTTCCAGAACGGAAGGATTGCCGGCTTTCCACCCGAAACGTCCCAACATCGGGCGATCATATTCCACAGACCAGACCACCTGTGCCTTGCCGGAAATTCCGTCACCGTCGGCATCCTCGGGATCGGCCAGCGCCAGAATATCCTCGGCCGGGATCGCCTCCAGCAGGCCAAGGCCGATCATCTGCGGAGTTACGCGGGCGGATATCTGGATGTCCGGGGAAGGGGTGCCATAAGCCGCGTCGGCGATACTGTAACTTGGTGCCCGCAGCGTCACCACTTCACCATCGCCAAGCGTCACCGGCTGATCTGTGTATGTCACGCGCATCTGCCCTTCGGCGGCGTGACCAGGGACGGCGAAATCCTGCAATTGTCCGCCATAGACCGGATCAGGACGGGTGCGCGGCGTGGTGTCACCGATGCCTGTCAGGTAGGTTTCAATCTTCGATGGCTCTGCGTTGCTTGGGACAGACAGACGCAGGAACATCGACACATTGCTGTCCTCCGGTCCTTCGGGTGTGTGCCCGCGCCCGTCCTTCAGATGGCAGCGCTGACACGAACGCGCGTTATAGACCGGTCCCAGCCCGTCAGAGGCGCGGGTCGAGGAGGGCGAAGAAACCCATAGTTTGCGGAACAGCCCGTTGCCCAGCTTGAAGTCCAGCTCGTCCTCAAAGCTGATATTGCCTGATGGCAGCGAAAACGCATCCGAGGTCTCGCGCGCGCGCACGGTGGCCCCCCCGCCGGGATTGGCCTCGAACGGTTCAGGCACCGTGAAATCGGTGGGCGGCGCGACGGCGCGGGCAATCCGGGCAATTTCCGCATCGGTGCGGGGCAGGGTGGCCAGCGGGTGATCCGTGGGGATCTCTGCCATTGCCGCAAGCGGTGCCAAAGTGAAAGCCAGTGAAGTGAGAGCCAGACGAGACGTCATGTGGTGATCCTGTTGGGGCGGCCCGGTCGCCGCCCCGTTTTGGCCGTTTACTGAAAGACTGCGTCTGGATCGTCAAGGCTGTCGGAGCCTTCGATGCCGACGCCGTCCAGACCGAGCGCGGTCACTGCGCGCTCAATCCCGCGGGTCTGGTTCACCAGCGCGTCAACCGCGCTCATGATCAGGGCTTCGCCGGCGTCATTGCCGCGCGCCAGCATCTGATCATAGCTGGTGCCCGCCTCGGCGGTGGATTTGATCGCTGCCAGACGCGACATGGTTGCATCCAGTTGCGTGCGCAGAGCAGTGTCAACATCCGCATCGGCCTCTGCGACCAGATCGGACAGGCTTTCGCCGCTTACGATGCTGCCATCGACGCGGGTGTAATGCCCGGTATAGACGTTGCGAATGCCCAGCCCGTCATAAAAATGGCTGTTATGGGTGTTGTCGGAAAAACAGTCATGCTCTTCTTCGGGATCGTTCAGCATGACGCCCAGCTTCATCCGCTCGCCCGCCTGTTCGCCATAAGAAAGGCTGCCCATCCCGGTCAGCATCGCCACCAGCCCGGCATCTTCATCCGCCGTCAAGGTGCTGCGCGCTTCGCCGTCTGCGCCCCATTGCGCGGCCATCCATTCCAGATCGGAAAGCAACAGATCGGTCGCTGCACGCAAGTATTCGCCACGCCGGTCACAATTGCCATTGGTACAATCATCGCCGGTGGCGTAATCGGTCCAGGGCCGGTCGCCCGCGCCATGATCGGTGCCGTTCAGATCCTGACCCCAAAGCAGAAATTCCACGGCGTGATAACCGGTTGCGACATTTGCTTCAACCTGATCCGCCTCATGCAGAGTGGTTTCCAGAAGCTCTGGCGTGATCGAGGTCGCGTCGATTTCCTGACCTGACAAGGTGAATGTCGGCTGCGCAATCACGTTCAGCACGGCATAGGGGTTTTCATCGGTCGGCCCGGCATCATCGGCGACATAGTCGATCAGGCCTTCATCCAGCGGCCAGGCGTTTACCTTGCCTTCCCAATCATCGACAATCGCGTTCCCGAAACGAAACACCTCTGTCTGCTGGTACGGTACACGCGCGGCGATCCAGGCCTCACGGGCGCGGGTCAATGCCTGGGCAGACGGGTTTTTCAGAAGCGCATCAATGGCATCCGACAGGCGTTGTGCCGTGGTCAGGCTGTCTTCGTATCCGGCCTGCGCGATGTCGGCATAGGTGTTCAGAACGTCGGCCTTTCCGGCCATCAGCGGCGTGGAAAACGCGGCCAAGGCGCAGGCGGCTGTCATCGTGCGTATCATCATAGTCTTTCCTGTCGGTTCGCGGTGGGCTTGATTGCATTTCTGGTCAAGTTACTGACAAAAAGACTAGGATAAGTCAATCCGACAAGAACAATCAGGAATGTGGCTATTTCAGACCAGCCTCTTGTCAGGCGGTATTGGCGCGGCTAACCATTTACCTCGAAACGCGAGGGCGGCATGAAAATCTGCGCACTGACAATGGTTTACAAAGACTATTGGGCTTTGGGTGCCTGGTATCGTCACTACGCGCGACTGTTGGGGGCCGACGCGCTGTATATCGTGGCGCATGGTGCCGACCCAGAGGTTCAGCGGATCTGTCCGGGCGCAAGTGTCTGGACGATTCCGCGTGATGACCTCAGCCATTTTGACCGCAGGCGGTCGGAATTGCTGAACGGGTTTCAGGCCGGGTTGCTCGCCAGCTATGATTGGGTGATCCGCACCGATGTGGACGAAGTGATCTGCACCGATCCCCGTGTTGGCACACTTCAACAGATATTTGCCGCAGCGGGCAGGGTGCCCGTCCTTACCGCGCTTGGCCTTGATCTGGTTGAACAGGCCGAAGATCGACCATTGCGGGACGGGTTTTGGAGAACGCGTAAAAACGTTTCCTTTACAGGCCATTACAGCAAGGCGTTCGCGCACTCCAAGCCGGTCAACCTGACATTGCATGGCACGAAAGTGCGGCTGCAAAAGCTGGCGGGTTTTCCTTTCGTGATGCCAGAGGGCGTGTATCTGGTACATTTGAAATATGCCAATCTGACCGCGCTGGAACAGGTCAACGCTGACCGTATTGCAATTTCGACGACAGGCCAAAAAGGATTACCCGGCGCTGGCTGGCGTGAGGCGGATGCAGACGCAGCGCGCTTTCTGGAAAGTTTCCGGGCCAAACCCGTGCTGCCATGGCACAAGGCGCGGGCAAAGGCCTTTCGTGCGCTTTCCAACGATCCCATGCGCAGTGAGCGCCTGGGTGTCGTCAAAGCGCGAGCTTTGAAATTTCCGTTTCGCACCGTGCTGCCTGATTGGTTCGAAACCTTTGAGTAATACCGGATAAAGTTGTAGAAACCGACCCGCACAAAGACTGGACACCACCAGTGTTTCGAGGCATTCAGACGCACCAAGTCAAGGAACGGAGAACAGCATGGCTGATGGAACTTTCGCGGTATTGACCCTTGCACTTGGGCTTTGGGACATGTCGCAGAACCATTGTCCCAACCAAGGCTGTCTCGCTTATAATCAGGTGCCGTCATACACCGCCATCTCTGGCGGCGGTGTGTATTTCCAAGATGAACAAGTCGACGAAGAAATTTACATTCGTCGCGATACGCGCAAGGCGCATGGTCCGTTTCAGATGATCTACGGTCTATCGGTCACCGGGCGCGGCGATGCCTGGGCCGGTTTGGGTCATGCCTATACGATGAGCAATCGCAGCCAGACCGCCTATATGCAGCTTCACGCGATGACGGGTCTGTATCTGCAAGGTGGCGGCCCGGATCTTGGCGGCCCGATCGAATTCCGCTCCGGTATCGAGTTTGGCCTTCAAGGACGCAGCGGCGCGCGGTTCGGTCTGGCCTACGATCACCGCTCGAATGCGGGGCTGTACGACGACAATCTTGGGCTTGAGACGATCCAGTTGCGCGTCAGCATTCCAACGAACTGAACGTATACAGAGCGAAGCATAGCTCTTAATGAAATGTCCATTCAGGCTGCAATTTCATCTCGTGCGCACCTCTAATATTTACATAATACAGATTATACGAATGGTGTATGGGCGGCAGACCCTTTCCATTCCGGATCATCTGCCATACCAATTGAATGTCGACGAGATCTCTAACCCAGCGCGTAGCCTGCACCCCGAACCGTGCGCAGAGGATCTTCGCCGCCATATTGGCACAATGCCTTGCGCAGACGTCCGATGTGAACATCCACGGTGCGCGTATCGACATAGATGTCCCGGCCCCAAACCCGATCCAGCAGCTGTTCACGCGACCAGACCCGGCCCGGCTTTTCCAGGAACGTCGCCAGCAGCCGAAATTCTGTCGGACCCAGTTTCAGCGGTGCTTCCGCGCGTGTGACCTTGTGGGTTTCGGCATCCAGAAGGATATCGAGATATTCCAGACGCGCGCCCATTGTCGCGGGCCGTGTCCGGCGCAGCTGCGCGCGCACCCGCGCCATAAGTTCTACGACCGAAAACGGCTTTACGACATAGTCGTCAGCGCCGGTTTCCAACCCGCGGACCCGGTCCACCTCTTCGGTGCGGGCCGACAGCATGATGACCGGAATGCTACGGGTATCAGAGCGGCTTTTGATGCGGCGGCACACCTCGATCCCCGAGACGTTCGGCAACATCCAGTCCAGCACCACGAGGTCCGGCACCTCTTCCGCGACAAGCAGCATTGCCTCTTCGCCGTTCTCGGCGACGGCGACGCGAAATCCCTCAGCCTCCAGATTGTAGGACAGGATTTCACGCTGTGAGGCTTCGTCCTCGACCACCAGTATCGTTGGTTGTGACGCGCTCATCCTAGTCTGGCTCCGCTTCGGGGTTATATTTCATGTCCATGGAGGTGACATCCGCTTTGGGTCGGGTTCCTTCCGGCGTTTCCCCGGTGACATAAAACAGCACCTGCTCGGCGATCGCGGTGACATGATCGCCCATGCGCTCGACGTTCTTGGCGATGAAATGCAAATGCATGCAGGCGGTGATATTGCGCGGATCCTCCAGCATGAAGGTCAGGAATTCGCGGAACAGCGTGTTGTACATCTCGTCGACCTCGCGGTCGCGCTCGATCACGTCGCGTGCAAAATCGGGATCGCGCTGGATGAACGCATCCAAAGCATCCTTCAGCATCGCCTCGACTTCGCGCGTCATGCGCCGGATCGACCCGGTCGCGCCGGAAATCTGCGTCAGTTGTCCCAGCACGTCCGACCGTTTGGCAAGGTTCTTCGAAAGATCACCGATCCGCTCCAGGTTCGAGGTCATCCGCATGATCGCCAGCACGGTCCGCAAATCCACCGCTGTTGGTGCGCGTAGCGCGATAAGGTTGGCCACCTCGTCATTGATCTGCTCGTCCAGCGCGTCAATGGCGGCATCGCCGCGACGCACCTTTTCGGCCAGTTCCTGATCGCGGCTTTCCAGCGCTTTGGAAGAGTCGACGATGGACGCCTCGACCAGCCCCCCCATCTTCAGTATTTTCGCATGGATCGAGTCCAGATCCCGGTCAAAAGCCGATGCGATATGTCTGCTGTCATTCATGGTTCTATCCGATCCGGCCAGTGATATAGCTTTCGGTGCGGCTGTCTTCGGGATTTGTGAAGATCTTGACCGTGTCACCGAACTCGACAAGATTGCCGAGATGAAAGAAGGCGGTCCGCTGGCTGACCCTTGCGGCCTGCTGCATGGAATGTGTGACGATCACCACCGAATATTGCTGGCGCAATTCGTCGATCAGCTCTTCGACCTGGGCCGTGGCGATGGGATCAAGCGCCGAACAAGGCTCGTCCATCAGCAAGACCTCGGGTTCCGTGGCAATGGCGCGCGCGATGCACAGGCGTTGTTGCTGGCCGCCCGACAGCCCGGTGCCGGAGGCATGCAGCCGGTCCTTGACCTCTTCCCAGATTGCACCGCGACGCAGGGATTTCTCAACGATTGCGTCGAGATCAGCCTTATTCTTTGCCAGCCCGTGAATGCGCGGACCGTAGGCGATATTGTCGTAAATCGACTTCGGGAACGGGTTGGGTTTCTGGAAGACCATGCCGACCTTGGCGCGCAATTGCACCGGATCGACCCGCTTGTCGTTGATATCCTCACCGTCGAGCAGGATTTCCCCCTGCACACGGCAGATGTCGATCGTGTCATTCATCCGGTTGATACAACGCAGAAACGTCGATTTTCCGCAGCCCGAAGGTCCGATGAATGCGGTGACGGTATTGGCTTCGATGTTCACATTCACGTCCTTGATGGCGTGATTGTCGCCGTAATGAACTTGAACGTCACGGGCTGTGATCTTGGCGGTTTTCTGGTCCAAGGTCGTCTCCAGAGATTTAGGCGCATCGTACATGTTTGGTCTCCGTTTACCAGCGGCGCTCAAAGCGGCGGCGCAGGATAATCGCGATAAGGTTCATCGACAGCAGGACAACCAACAGGATGATGATGCCCCCCCAGGCGCGTTCGTAATAGGCCGGGTCAGCGCGTTTTGCCCATTCGTAAATCTGTGCCGGCATGGCAGAGTTCGGATCCAGAAAGCCCGACGCGATCCCATCGGGATAGTTCGACGCAATGTAGCCAACCATCCCGATCAGCAAGAGCGGCGCGGTTTCCCCGAGCGCCTGCGCCAGCCCGATTATTGTCCCGGTCAGAATGCCGGGCGCGGCCAGCGGCAAGACATGGTGAACCACGGACTGCATCTTCGAGGCCCCAATGCCAAGCGCTGCATCCCGGATCGAAGGCGGCACGGCCTTCAGCGACGCTCGGGTCGAAATGATGATCGTCGGCAACGTCATCAGCGTCAGCACCAGCCCGCCGACCAGCGGCGCGGATTGCGGCAGATGCGCAAACTGGATGAACACGGCAAGGCCCAGGATACCAAACACGATGGACGGCACCGCCGCGAGGTTCGAGATATTCACCTCGATCAGATCCGTCCAACGGTTCTGTTTTGCAAACTCCTCCAGATAGATGGAGGCAGCAACACCGATGGGCAGCGACAGAACAAGCACCACCAGCATCATGAACAGGGAACCCAGGATGGAAACACCCATACCGGCTTGTTCCGCTCTGCTTTCGGATGCATCCGCACCCGTGATGAAGCTGAGGTTGAAACGTTTCTCAATGACACCCGCATCTGCCAGAGCATCAGTAAGGTCCAGATGTTCGGCATCTATGCTTTTGTCACGGATAACGCTTTCGCGGGATACACGCCCTTTGAGATAGCCATCGACGCGCGACGACGCGAGGATACGGAATTCGACCGTTTCGCCTATCAAATCGGGGTTTGCGATGACCGCGTCACGCACCTGCGCAGCCGCCGACGCTGATATAAGCGCCTTCATCTCGCTGGCTTTGGTCAGAGGCGTCTCGATACCGCGATCTGTGACTTCGGCAAAAATCGCGTTGTGCAGAAGCGGCGTATATCCGAAGGTCGAGACCTTCTTGATGTCATCAATGTTGCGGTCGCCGTTCTTGTCCAGCTTGGCCGGATCAAAGAAAACCTGCGTGGTGATGAAGGTCTGTTGAAACGCCCCTTTCCCGTTCGCGATGATGGCGCTCAGTAGAACCGTCAGGAAGATCAGCCCAGTGGCAATGGCGGCGATGCCGTACATCCGAAACCGCTTTTCGGCGGCGTTACGCTTTTTTGTACGGGCATCAAGTGTGATGAGCGAGCCGTGGCGTGGCGCAGGTACACGTCCGGGCGGGGTAAAGCTTGTGTCGGTCATTCGTACTGCTCCCGGTATTTGCGCACGATGTAAAGTGCCAGAACGTTCAGCGCCAAGGTCAGGATGAAAAGGTTCATGCCAAGCGCGAAGGCCACCAGCGCCTCGGGCGAGGCGAAATCACTGTCGCCGGTCAATTGGCTGACAATCTTGGCGGTCACGGTCGTCATCGCCTCAAACGGATTGAGCGACAGTCGGGCCGCGGCCCCTGCCCCAAGCACCACGATCATCGTCTCGCCGATCGCGCGCGACGCGGCCAGAAGAACGGCACCGATGATACCGGGCAAGGCGGCAGGCAGAACGACCTGCTTGATGGTCTCGGATTTGGTCGCACCCAGCCCGTAAGACCCGTCGCGCATCGACTGCGGGACAGAGTTGATGATGTCATCCGACAAGGAACTGACAAAAGGGATCAACATGATGCCCATCGTGATGCCGGCGGTCATCACCGCGCGTCCGCCCTGCATCCAGCCCAAACCATCATCTCCGAACACGGTCAGCAACATCGGGCCAACCGTCAACAAGGCAAACAGGCCGTAGACAATCGTTGGAATGCCCGCCAACAATTCAAGCATCGGCTTGGCAAAGCCCCGCACGGTCGGGCTGGCGTATTCGGACAGGTAGATGGCGGCAAACAGACCAACCGGGACCGCGACGACCAAGGCCACAAGCGAGATATAGAACGTACCCCAAAGAAGCGGCAGAATGCCCAAGCTGGACGCGCCGCCACGGCCCGAAAAGCTGGGTGCCCATTCGAACAGCGTGTAGAAATCCGCCGCCGGGTACAGTCGAAAGAATTCCCAAGTGTTGAAGATCAGCGAAAAGACGATGCCTACGGTGGTCAGCACCGCTATTGACGCGGCTGCAATCAGCAGCGCCTTTACGACCTGCTCCACCACGTTGCGTGCGCGGAAATCGAAATGGCTTTCTCTGACACCCCACAGCAATCCGGCCAAGGCAAACGCCACAACGGCAATCGACATGATCAGATCGCCGGACGCTTTCATGATCCGGTAATGCTGGGCCGCGGCAAGCACCGGCTGGGTGATGCCCGATGTCACCACCTGCCCCGCATCCTTGAGAAGCTTGGTGACGTCGGTGGTGTCCACCCGCAAATTGCGCGTCTCATCATCGTCGATCAGACCGGCCGCAGCGATACTGTCAAGGCCGTTGGCCGTGCGACGCACCTCGGCCATCACCAGGCCGCGGCTTGACCCTTCGGAAATCTCGGCTTGCGGGATCATTTTTGACACGACGCTGTTGACGTAGAATGGCTGTGCCAGCAGCCAGACCACCAGCAAAAGCAATGCCGGTATGATCACCTTCAGCGCCGCATTCCAACCGTAATAGGACGGCAGTGAATGCAACCGGCGAATGTCCCCTCCGGCGCTGGTCAGCGCCCGGGACCGGCCCAGGATATACCCGGCCGCCGCAAGTGCGAGCACCACAATCACGAGCCAGAAAACAGGCATAAGCCCCCCAGTGTGTTTGTCAGTTCAAAAGGTCAAACGAAGAAACGGGGGCGGCAAGGTGGTCCGCCCCCGGCAGTCAGGCAGACGCCTGATTACATCTCTGCGCTCATGGTCTTTTCATCGGCAACCGCGTTCTGCGTGTCGGCCAGTTCGGGGTCGGAAACCAGACCATATTCGGCCAGCGGACCATCCGGGCCTGCGATCTCGTCAGCGACGAAGAATTCGGCAAACTCTTTCAGGCCAGGGATCACGCCGATATGAGCTTTCTTCACATAGAAGAACAGCGGACGCGAGACCGGATATTCGCCGCTTGCGATGCTTTCGGTGGTCGGTGCGACACCGGCCATTGTCGCAACTTTCAGCACGTCTGTATTGTTCTCGTAGAACGCCAGGCCGAACACGCCGACGGCGTTTGAGTTGGCGTCGATCGAGGCCAGCGTTTCGGTATAGTCGCCGTCAATATCAACGGAGCGGCCGTCGCTGCGCACTTGGAGACAGGCATCTTCGGCGGTATCTTCATCCATGCCGCCCGCGATCATCGCTTCCATTGCGCCGGTTTCTGCACAGCCAACCGCGATCACCTTTTCCTCGAACACTTCGCGCGTCCCGTGCTTGGTGCCGGGGATGAACGCAAGGATTTCTTCGGCCGGCAGATCAGCGTTGAAATCGGACCACTTGGTGTAGGGATTGTCGACCAGGTTGCCATCAACCATGACCTTCGGTGCCAAGGCGTTGAAAATGTCGGACTGGGTAAACTCGGTATAAGCCGGGCCGGTCAGCTGGCTGGCAAAGACGATCCCATCATAGCCGATGCGGACTTCGACGATGTCGGTCACACCGTTTTCGGCACAGGCCTGAATTTCCTTTTCGCGGATCTTGCGCGAAGCGTTGGCAATATCTGTATGCTCTTCGCCAACACCCTGGCAGAAACGCTTGAGCCCGGCCGACGATCCGCCCGATTCCACGACGGGTGTCGGGAAGTCGAAGTTTTCGCCAAAGGCTTCGGCCACGATCGAGGCATATGGCAGCACGGTCGAGGAACCTGCAACTTGTACCTGGTCACGCGCCGCAGCGGCTGTGGCGGAAACGGCAGCAATCGCCAGTGCAGAGGCGGTTAGTTTTACGGAAGACATAGGTGGCTCCTGTTTGACAAAATTCGCAGTCATCCTCGTGATGACCCTGAGCGACGACATAAGACGGGCACGCTATGGTTTTGTGACAAGTTCGTAACGGTTTTATGACATTGACGGCGCTGGGGGTTATGCGTTGAAGTTCTTCGACCAACTATTTGATAATCAGTAATTAAAAGTGACTTCATTCACATTTCGAAAGTCAAAATCTTGATCTTCTCAAGGGAATACATCGCAAGAATTTCGGCAATTTCGCCGGATGTGTCTATCCAATGGGCAACAAAACGCTGACGGTCGTCCCCTGCCCTTTTTCACTGGTAATGCGCATCCGGCCACGATGGCGGTTGATGATGTGCTTGACGATTGCCAATCCCAGTCCGGTGCCGCCCATCTCTCGCGACCGGTGGCTGTCGGCGCGGTAGAACCGTTCCGTCAGGCGGGGAATATGGATCGCGTCGATGCCCAGTCCGCTATCCCGCACCGTCAGCTGGGTGCCGTCGCTCCGCAAACGCGGTTGATAGACGGGGCTCGTGACCGACACCGTAACCGTCGACCCGCGCCCGCTATATTTGATCGCATTCTCTGTGAGGTTGATCAGAACCTGACGCAGCTGATCGGAATCGGCTGCAATATCAAACCCGTCCTCGGGCAGATCCAACATCAGAGCCACCCCGGCATCCTTGGCCAAAGGCGCAAGCGAATGCGATGTGGAGCGGACCAATCCGCACAGATCGACACGCGCGGTCGGTCGGACCCGCTCTTCCGATTCGACATGGCTGAGTGACAACAGATCGCCGACAAGCCGATTCATCCGGTTGGCCTCACGTTCCATGATCCCAAGAAAGCGTTCGCGTGCCGCGGCATCCTCGCGCGCGGGGCCACGCAGCGTTTCCACGAAGCCCATCAGCGCCGTCAACGGCGTGCGCAATTCGTGGCTGACATTTGCCACGAAGTCACGGCGCATCTGTACGGCTTGCTCCATATGCGTGACATCCTCGAAACAGATCAGCGCGCCTGCATCCGGAACGTGACGTGCGCTGACCTTGTAGGTAACGTCCTGCGCCCCGACCGATGTCAGATAGCGCGCCGTCGCCGCCGATCCGTCACGCAGGCATCCTTCGATGACATCAAGCACGGCAGGCTGGCGCAGCACGGCTATAAAATGCCGCCCCCTGACGCCCGGACCAAGCAACTTGTCGGCCTCGGCATTGGCCGCTTGCACGCGTTCATCTGCGCCGACCAGGATCGTTGCCAGCGGGATCGCGTCGATCAGTGCTTTTGCCAGATCAGACCTCATGCCTGACTTGCCGCCTTTAGCCCTTTGTCGAACACGGCCAGCAGCGCCGTGGGTTCTTCCAGACCAACCGAGACGCGGAAGAACCCTTCGGTCAAGCCGAGCGAGGAGCGCAGGGCGGGTGTCAGGCTGCGATGCGAGGAACTGGCCGGGTGCGACAGCGTGGTGCCCACATCGCCCAGCGTCGGTGCAAAGGCCACGCCATCCGCAGCTTTGACAAAGGCATTGGCCGCGTCGCGCCCGCCGTCCAGCTCAAAGCTGACCATGTTGCACCCACGCCCTTGCAACAGCCCCTGCGCGCGGGCGTGATCAGGGTGATCGACGCGCGTGGGATAGAGAACCCGCTTCACGCCCGTCTGCCCGGCCAGATGTTCGGCCAGGCGCTGCGCTGTCGCCTCGGCGCGGTCGAACCGCAGGTCAAAAGACATCAATCCGCGCTCGGCCAGCCAGCAATCGAACGGGCTGGCGGTCAACCCGGTAGTCACGGCAAAATCGTACAGTTTGCGGCGCAGGGTTTCGTCCTTTGCGGCCACATATCCCAGCGTCACGTCGGAATGCCCCGCCATCAGCTTGGTGACCGAATGGATCAGAATATCGGCACCCATCTCCAGCGGACGGATCGCGCGCGGCGTGGTGAAGGTATTGTCCACGGCCAGCAGGATGTTCTTTTCACGGGCAAGCTCGATCAGACCGGTCATGTCGGCCACGCGCAGCGTCGGGTTCGAGACAACCTCGATCAGGATCAGCTTTGTCTCTGGACGCAAAGCGGCGCGCATCGCGTCGATATCGGTCGGATCGGCTTGCGACGTGGCGATGCCCAGGCGCGGCAGATCATCTTTCAGCATCCGCAGAGACCGCCCGTAAAGCTGATCGCCCCCCAGCACATGATCGCCCGCTTCAAGCAGACCCAACAGAACCGCCGTCACCGCCGCCATGCCGGACCCGACGACCAGCCCGTCGGTCGCGCCTTCCATCGCATCTATCCGGCGCGCCAGCACGTCCGCGTTGGGATGCCCCTCACGCGCATAGGTATAGCCCTCGACAGCACCGCCATATTGAGCGTCCAGCGCATCCGGGCTGTCGGCGGCATAAACCACCGATGGCATCAGCGGCGTGACAACCGCGTGTTGTGCGCCCGCTGGCAGCCCGCCGTGACGGATGAGAGTAGGCTTCATGGGTTGTCCTTTCGGATGGGTGTCGGTCTGTCGGAGTCCAGATCTGATATGGATAACTTGCCCAATTTGGCACGGTCACGGTTAACGTCGGCGCTTTTACGCAGTGCCGCGCCTTCTTGTGAACGGGTGACGGCCACATTCTCGACATAATCAGGGTTAATGCAAAACATGCCGCGGGACGGGGTTATACCAGTTTCAGACTGGCTTCAGCCCGGCGCGGAACCGCCGCATATTGTCCTGATAATTGCGCGCACTTTGGCGCAACCCTTCAATGGCGGCATCGTCCAATTGCCGCACAACCTTACCCGGCGCGCCCATGACCAGCGAGCCGTCGGGAATTTCCTTGCCTTCGGTGATCAGAGCGCCAGCGCCGATCAGGCAATTGTCACCGATCTTCGCGCCATTCAACACGGTTGCCCCCATGCCAATCAGCGAGTTCTGCCCGATGGTACAGCCGTGCAGCATGACCTTATGACCAATAGTACAACCAGCGCCGATTGTCAGCGGATACCCCATATCGGTATGAAACACGCAGTTCTCCTGCACGTTCGAGCCTTCGCCGATCAGAATTTCCTCATTGTCGCCGCGCAAAGTGCTGCCGAACCAGACCGATGCCCCCGCTTGCAGAACAATACGCCCGATCAGGTTCGCATCTGGTGCAACCCAGCTATCTTCGGCAATATCAGGCGCTTGTCCGTCGATGCTATACAGTGTCATGCGGAGATCTCCTCGAATTCCTTTTGCAGATTGCGAACATGATCCAGCAGGCCGGGTTGTTGCGCGCGGCGCAGCCGTTCAGCCGTCACGATGGTTCGCAGCTTTTCAAAGCTGTGATCCAGATCGTCATTGACCAGCACATAATCATAACCGTCCCAATGGCTTATCTCATCCCAGCTTTTCTGCATCCGCTTGGCGATCACCTCGGCGCTGTCCTGCCCTCGGGATTCCAGACGGCGGCGCAATTCGGCAATCGAGGGCGGCAGAACAAAGACTGACAGCACGAAATCACGCAGGACAGAATTGGAAATCTGCTGCGCGCCCTGCCAGTCTATGTCGAACAGAACGTCGCGTCCGGCTTCGATTGCCGCTTGAACCGGTGCCATAGGAGAGCCGTAGAAGTTCCCGAAAACATGCGCATGTTCCAGCATCTGGCCTTCGATGACGTCATGTTTGAACTGCTCTTCGGCCATGAAATGATAGTCTTGGCCGTCAACCTCGCCGGGGCGTGGCGCGCGTGTTGTCGCGGAAACGGAAAAGCGCAGACTGGGGTCCCATTCCAGCAACCGCCTGGACAGGGTTGATTTGCCCGCACCCGAAGGTGAGGACAGGATAATCAAAAGGCCGCGCCGGTTGGTCATTGCCTACTCCACGTTCTGAACTTGTTCGCGCATCTGGTCGATCACCGTCTTCAGGTCCAGCCCGACGCGCGTCAAGGGCTGGAATTGTGCTTTTGAACTCAATGTGTTGGCTTCGCGATTGAATTCCTGAGTCAGAAAATCCAACCTGCGCCCCACGGGACCATCGCTGGCCAGAAGGTCGTGCGCGGCGGCAACATGCGCGTGCAGGCGGTCCAGCTCTTCCGTCACATCCGCCTTGACCGCGATCAGTGCCAATTCCTGCGCCACCCGGTCCGGATCGGCACTGTCGCTATTATCCAGCGCGCGCGAAAGCGCGGTTTTCATCCGCGCAGCCATGTCTTTGCGACGCGCCTCGCCAAGCGTTTCGGCTTCGGCCGTCAGCAGCTTGATCTGGTCGATCTGGGCGGTCAGAACGGTTTGCAATGCCTCACCCTCTGCTTCCCGCATGGCGCAGAAGCTTTTGAGAACAGGTATAAAATCCGCTTCCAATGTATCGCGCAACCCGGCGGTGTCCGTCTCGGTTGTGCTGCTGTCAAGGATGCCGCGCAACGCCAAAATTCCGGTCGCAGTCGCCGGGGCGAGCGTGATGCCGCGATCCATCGCGCGGGCCTCAACCTCTGCGAGTGCCGTCAGGGTCGCGTCCAACTGGGCGGAATTCAGCATCTGAAGGGTTGCGCCGTCCTCGGCATGCATGCGCAGGTTCAGCGTTATATTTCCGCGCTTTACGGCCTTGCTTAAACGGGCGCGCAACGCAGTCTCCAACCCCTCGATCCAATCGGGAACGCGCAGACGCAGATCCAGCCCGCGCGCATTGACGCTGCGGATCTCCCATGTCCAACGGTAGCGCCCCGCACTGCCCTGCCCCGAGGCAAAACCGGTCATCGACTGCCGCATGAATGCTCCTTTCAGGTCGGTTGCCTATCGGTTACGCAATCCGGGCCGCGCTGGCAAGCGAACCCGGTCAGAGGATGCGTTAACCTTTTGGAAAGAAATGTGGCGAAACGGTGATCGCCATGCGCTATTAAGGTATTCGTAACCTTTGTGAAGCCAAATTAACCGGAACTTCGGTCGGCGAACAAAGAAGGATTTTAGTGAGTGGAGTTTTCGCCGTGTTTTCCCGGAAAAAGACTGCCAAGAACGTGATTTCAATTCAGCCATATCAGGAGAAAAACCAGACCTCGGCACTGCGCCTTGTCGATGCCTATTGGCATGGGCTGCGGCATGATCATCCGATCCCGGCGCGCAGCGAGGTTGATCCGCGCGGATTGCAGGGCGCGCTGGACGTGTCGTTCATCGTCGAGCGTATCGGAAAAGGACTTGCGCGTTTGCGGGTTGCCGGAGCGCATCTGTCCGACCTGATGGGCATGGAGGTTGCGGGCATGCCGTTAAGTGCGCTCTTCGTCCCCGAAAGCCGCGAGTCGCTTGCCAGCGCGTTGGAAAAGGCGTTTGCCGACCCCGCGATCCTGCGACTTGAACTGCGCGCTGAAGCGGGTATCGGTCGGCCTGCATTGACCGGCAAGCTGGTGCTTTATCCACTGCGGTCCCATACCGGTGAGGTCGACCGGGCGATGGGCGTTCTCGTGACAGAGGGTAAAATCGGGCGCTTGCCCTGCCGGATGGAGATTGTCGGCGTTCGGGTCGAAACACTGAACCTGGTCGGCGTGTGCCGCGTGGACTTGCGCCCCGGTCGCCAGACGGATGCGCCGTCGAATGTGCCGCGCAAACGGAATATGGCCCCGGTGCAGCCACAGCCGATCCGGAACAATGTGAATGCCACCGGTCCCGGCTTTGCTGAAAGAGCCGCGCCTTTCGGGGACAAACCAGCATTACGGTTGGTGCGGACGGACGAATACTGAAAGCCTTTTGTAGCAGTCGGATATTGAAACGGTGTGCAACCCGCGCCGGGTGTTTTATTGATGAGTGGGAGGGCAAGGCTATTCGCTTTGCTCTCTTTTTTTTCGTAATGCGCACTGCTTTTTCGCCACAAAAAAGAAAGGCGCCCTGTTGTTGAGCGCCTTTCCTACGGTATTTTGGAACCGGTTTAGCTCGCTGCGGCAGCCAGCGCATCGCGCCGCCCGGTCAGTTCTTCTGCAACCAGGAAGGCCAATTCCAGCGACTGCGACGCATTCAGGCGCGGGTCGCAGGCCGTGTGGTAGCGGTCGGACAGATCCTCGTCGCTGACTTCGCGGACGCCGCCTGTGCATTCGGTCACATCCTGGCCGGTCATCTCGAAATGTACGCCGCCCGGGATTGTGCCCTCGGCCTTGTGAACGCCAAAGAACTCGCGCACTTCACGCAGCACCGACTCGAATGGCCGGGTTTTGTAGCCGGTCGAGGATTTGATCGTGTTGCCATGCATCGGGTCGCAAACCCAGGTGACATTGGCACCTTCTTCCTGAACGGCCTTGACAAGGCGCGGCAGGTGTTCCGCGACCTTGCCTGCACCGAAGCGGGCGATCAGCGTCAGCTTGCCCTCTTCGTTGTCAGGGTTCAGACGCGACATAAGAACCTTGAGATCCTCCGCCGTGGTGGTCGGGCCGCATTTCATGCCGACCGGGTTCAGCACGCCCCGCGCGAATTCGACATGCGCGCCGTCGGGCTGGCGTGTGCGGTCACCGATCCAGATCATGTGCCCGGACCCGGCCAACCATTTGCCGGAGGTCGAGTCCTTACGGCAAAGCGCCTCTTCATATTCCAGCAGCAGCGATTCATGGCTGGTGTAGAAATCCACCGTCTGCAACGTGTGCGAGGCTTTGGAATCCACGCCTGCGGCCTTCATGAAGTCCAAAGTGTCACTGATGCGGTTGGCCATGTCGCGATATTTCGCGGCCTTCTCGCCTTCGGTAAAGCCAAGCGTCCACTGGTGCACCTGATGCACGTCGGCATAGCCACCGGTCGAAAAGGCGCGCAGCAGGTTCAGCGTGGCCGCAGCCTGTGTATAGGCCTGCAACATCTTCTGCGGATCGGGCATGCGGGCCTTTTCCGAGAAGTCCAGCTCGTTGATGATGTCGCCGCGGTAGCTGGGCAGCTCCATACCATCCTTGACTTCGGTCGGCGCGGAACGCGGCTTGGCGAACTGTCCGGCCATGCGGCCGACCTTCACCACCGGAACCTTTGCACCGTAAGTCAGCACCATCGCCATCTGCAACATCACCTTGAAGGTGTCGCGGATGGAATTGGCACTGAACTGGTCAAAGGACTCGGCACAATCACCGCCTTGTAACAGGAACGCCTCGCCGCGTGCGGCGGCACCCAATTGCGATTTCAGCGTGCGCGCCTCGCCGGCAAAGACCAGCGGCGGATATTTGGCAAGCTGTGCTTCAACGGCATTCAGCGCGGCCTCATCCGTATAATCAGGCATCTGAACCCGCGGCATGTTGCGCCAGCTCGATTTCTGCCACTCGGTCATTTGTTCTCTCCGGTCGTTAGCGATAGCGGGATCTCTATACAAAACCGCGCGGCAAGTGACCACAAGCAAATGCAGCCCTGCCCCTTGACGGTTTATCGTGCTTCTGGCCAATTGAAACAAGACATCCACGGGGCTTGCGCAACGCGACACCCGGCAGACGCAGGGAGACCGGAAGGATGGCGTCACCACGTCAGGTCATCGAGATCGTTGAAACGCCGGTCAAACCCCGGCATTTCGTGTTCGTTTTGCTGGAACATTTCACGCTGCTGTCTTTCTCTGCGGCGATGGATTGTCTGCGCCTTGCCAACCGCATGTCCGGCAAAGAGCTTTACAGCTGGCGGGTGATCGCTGAAGGCGGCGGTCATGCTGTCAGCTCTACCGGCACCACGTTGGTGCTGGATGGCGATCTGGACGAGCTGCATCGCGACGATACCATCATGCTGTGCGGCGGCACAGATGTGCAGGAAGCCACCTCCAAACGGCTGTTGAACTGGCTGCGCCGCGAATCCCGGCGTGGGCTGACAGTTGGAGGATTGTGTACGGCATCCTTCACTTTGGCGCGGGCCGGGCTGTTGGACGGCAAGCGGGCGACGATCCATTGGGAAAACCACGACAGCTTTACCGAAGAGTTCGAGGATGTTCATCTGACCAAATCCGTCTTCGTGGTCGACGGCAATCGGCTGACCACCGCAGGCGGGACCTCTTCGATTGATTTGTTCTTGCAGTTGATCGCGGATGATCACGGCGAGGAACTGGCCAATGCGGTCGCCGACCAGCAGATCTATTCGGCCATCCGCACGGATCAGGACACACAACGCCTGTCCGTCCCGACACGGATCGGTGTGCGCCATCCCAAGTTGAGCCAGGTTATTCACAAGATGGAGGCCAATATCGAGGAACCGATCAGCCCATCGGTCCTGGCGCAGGAGGTCAGCATGTCCACACGACAACTGGAGCGTCTGTTCCGCCGCTATCTTAATCGTTCGCCCAAGCGCTATTACATGGAGCTTCGTCTGCAAAAGGCACGCAACCTGCTGATGCAAACCGATATGAGCGTGATCAACGTCGCGCTCGCCTGCGGTTTTGCATCGCCTTCACATTTTTCGAAATGCTACCGGGCCCATTATCAAACCACCCCTTATCGTGAACGCGGCAGCCATGCCGCGCGCCTGTCGATATAAGGTTCAATGTCTGCGTGATCTGGCGTCACCCGCCCCGGACTTGATCCGGGGCCTTTCTGACCATGACGTTGAGGCCCCGGATCAAGTCCGGGGCGGGTGCACTTGGACGCGCATGTGGTACCATACAAACCAGGGTGCGCGGCCCGGTCCGGTGCAGAAGCTGACTTTTCAGGCATCCGGTTCAGTCAATGTTCAAACTGCGAAGACAAACCCGTCCGTCCATCGCGCAACGGCAACATCACACGGCTCTTTTCATTTAGCATGACGCCGCTTAGGCTTTGGCCAGGACACATGTTCCAACTCGGGAGAAGATAATGAAAAAACTTTTGATGGCCACCGCTGCAAGCGCCCTGACTGCGAGTGGCGTTTATGCTGAAAGCCACGCAAGTACCGTGAATATCGGCGTCATACTCGGCTTTACCGGCCCGATCGAGTCGCTGACGCCAATGATGGCTGGCTCTGCCGAACTTGCGCTGAGCGAAGTCAATGACAGCGGCAAGTTTCTGGACGGCGTGACGCTTGCACCCGTGCGCGCGGATTCGACCTGCGTTGACAGCGCGGCCGCGACTGCCGCCGCGGAACGGTTGGTTACAACTGATGGCGTTGTAGCGATCATGGGGGCTGACTGCTCTGGTGTGACTGGCGCCGTCCTGTCCAACGTGGCCGTGCCCAATGGCGTGCCGATGATCTCGCCTTCGGCAACGTCGCCGGGCCTGTCGAATGCAGAAGATAACGGGCTGTTCTTCCGCACCGCGCCGTCTGACGCGCGGCAGGGCGAAGTGTTGGCCACTCTGCTGGCCGACAAGGGCATCACCTCTGTCGCGGTGACCTATACCAACAATGACTATGGCAAGGGTCTGTCCGACAGCTTCATCTCGTCTTTCGAGGAAAATGGCGGCACCGTCACGCTGAACGCCCCGCATGAGGATGGCAAAGCCGATTATTCCGCAGAGATCGGCGCTTTGGCTTCGGCCGGTGGCGATCTGCTGGTCGTACTGGGCTATTCCGATCAGGGCGGCAAGGGCATCATTCAGGCCTCGCTCGACACCGGTGCCTTCGACACGTTCATGATGGGTGACGGCATGTATAGCGACGCCCTGATGGCGGATCTTGGCGGCGATATGGAAGGCTCCTTCGGCGCGGTGCCATGGTCCGAAGGCGAAGGCACAGAGAAATTCGCAGCCCTCGCCGAAACGGCAGGTGTGAACAGCGAGTCGTCCTTCACCCGTGAAAGCTATGATGCGGCGGCGCTGATCGCGCTGGCGATGATGGCGGGTGGCGAGGCGAGTTCGAAGGCCGTCGCGGACAACGTCATGGATGTGGCCAATGCCCCCGGTGAACAGATCCTGCCGGGCGAATTGGCCAAGGCGTTGGAAATCCTCGCCAATGGCGGTGAGGTCGATTACGTCGGCGCCACCAATGTGGAACTGATCGGACCGGGCGAAGCCGCAGGCACCTACCGCGAATACACCATCACCGATGGTGGTTATGAAACGGTGTCGTTCCGCTGAACGTCAATGCGCAAACCCAGGCAGCCCGGTTTTCCGGGCTGTTTCAATAAGATGAGAGGCGTCATCAAGGCGCGGAAAGGGGTGCTGTGATACGGGTTGAGAACCTGCACAAGCATTTTGGCGGATTTCATGCCGTTGATGGGGCGTCGCTTGAGATCGCCACCGGATCAATCACCGGACTTGTTGGGCCGAACGGCGCTGGAAAAACAACTCTTTTCAATGTCATAGCAGGCGTTCTTGAGCCAACCTCCGGGCGCGTCAGTATGGATGGCGAAGATATTTCCGGCCTGCCGCCACATGTCCTGTTTCATAAAGGCATGTTACGCACCTTCCAGATCGCGCATGAATTCGGCTCGATGACCTGCCGTGAAAACCTGATGATGGTTCCGGGCGGCCAGTCGGGTGAAACGCTGTGGAACGCGTGGTTCAGCCGCGGACGGATTGCGCAGGAAGAGGCTGCTCTGCTAAAGAAGGCCGATGAAGTCCTTGATTTTCTGACGATTTCACATCTCAAGGATGAACGTGCGGGCAACCTGTCCGGAGGGCAGAAAAAGCTGCTGGAACTGGGCCGCACGATGATGGTGGATGCCAAGGTCGTCTTTCTTGACGAGGTCGGCGCGGGTGTGAACCGCACCCTGCTCAACACCATCGGGGACGCGATCTTGCGGCTGAATCAAGAGCGCGGCTATACGTTCTGCATGATCGAACACGACATGGATTTCATCGGCCGCCTTTGTGACCCGGTGATTGTCATGGCCGAAGGCAAAGTTCTCGCACAAGGCACGATTGACGAGATCAAGGCCAATGATGCGGTGATCGAGGCCTATCTCGGCACGGGCCTGAAGAACAAGGAGATGGTGTGATGGAGGGTTTGTCAGAACAACCTACCACCAAAGCCCGTTGTCAACGGTGTCTCACGCCCGGATGTGTGACTGAAAATACCGGTTTCGCACCGTTTTCGGCGGGCTGCGCATGAGCGGCAACCCATGGCAGGATGATCGCGGCAATCGCGACCGGTCAATCACCAATCCGCACGGAATGGGATCGGTCATGCGTGCGGCGGGCGGCGGCAAGGCTACTGATGCGCAAGGCAATCCTTTCCTGATCGGCAAGGACATGTCCGGTGGGTACGGGCGGGGCGCAGACATTCTGCACGGCTGTACAATCGCAGTGGAACGCGGGGAAATCGCGGTGATCGTCGGGCCCAACGGCGCAGGCAAATCCACCGCGATGAAGGCCGTTTTCGGCATGCTGGATCTGCGCGAGGGCCATGTGGTGCTGGACGGCGAGGACATCACCAAACTCAGCCCGCAGGATCGCGTGGTCAAGGGCATGGGCTTTGTGCCGCAAACCCACAATATCTTCACCTCGATGACGGTCGAAGAAAATCTGGAGATGGGCGCTTTCGTGCGGCGGGACGATTTTCGCGACACGATGGAGCAAGTTTATGACCTGTTTCCGATCTTGCGCGACAAGCGGCGTCAGGCAGCGGGCGAACTGTCCGGCGGCCAGCGCCAACAGGTCGCCGTCGGCCGCGCGCTGATGACAAAGCCCAAGGTGCTGATGCTGGACGAACCCACCGCAGGCGTCAGCCCGATCGTCATGGACGAGCTGTTCGACCGCATCATCGAGGTTGCGCGCACCAGCATCCCGATCCTGATGGTTGAACAGAACGCCCGGCAGGCGCTCGCAATCGCCGACAAGGGCTATGTGCTGGTGCAAGGCGCAAATGCGTTCACCGGAACGGGCAAGGAATTGCTGGCCGATGAGGACGTGCGCAAGAGTTTTCTGGGGGGATAGGGTATGAGTTACACGCAAATGGGCCGCATCGCCGCCTTGCTGTCGTGCTCTTTGGGCGCGTTTGCAATCGTGCTCGGGCTTTTGTTCGTCGTGGTTCCTTACATTGCAATGGCTTTGGGCCTGCGCGCCATTGGCCGCAACTTACGCGCAGAGGGGTCTATCATGCTCTGCACCGGACTGGCGCTTGCTGTGCCGACGGATGTGATCCTGCGCCTGCACGCTAACCGTATGCCGGAGGCCGGATGATGGACCTTCTCAATGGTCTGATAACGCTGGCAAACTTCGTTCTGATCCCGGCACTTGCCTATGGCAGCCAGTTGGCGCTTGGCGCTTTGGGCGTCACGCTGATCTATGGCATTCTGCGGTTTTCGAACTTTGCGCATGGCGACACGATGGCCTTCGGCACAATGGTGGTCGTGCTGGTGACATGGGCGATGCAGGCGGCGGGGATCAGCCTGGGCCCGCTGCCCACGGCATTGCTGGCCCTGCCCTTCGGGATTGCTGGTGCTGCTGCGATGGTCTTGCTGACGGACCGTGCGGTCTATCGCTTTTATCGCGCGCAAAAGGCCAAACCGGTGATCCTTGTCATCGTCTCCATGGGGGTGATGTTCATCTATAACGGCGTCACGCGCTTTATCATCGGGCCGGAAGATCAGCGCTTTGCCGATGGTGAACGGTTCATCATCAGCGCGCGCGACTTCAAGGCAATGACCGGCCTTGACGAAGGGCTGGCGATCAAGAGCACACAGGCCATCACGCTGGTAACGGCCGTGGTTGTGGTCGCATTGCTGTTCTGGTTTCTCAACCGCACCCGCACCGGCAAATCCATGCGGGCCTATTCGGATAACGAGGATCTGGCGCTGCTGTCGGGTATCAACCCCGAACGGGTGGTGCTGGTCACATGGCTGCTTGTCGCGGCATTGGCGACGGTGGCGGGCACGCTGTATGGGCTGGACAAAAGCTTCAAGCCGTTCACCTATTTCCAACTGCTGCTGCCGATCTTTGCCAGCGCCATTGTCGGGGGTTTGGGCAGCCCGGTGGGCGCAATCGCAGGCGGTTTTGTCATTGCGTTTTCCGAGGTGGGCATCACCTATGCCTGGAAAAAAGTGCTGGTCTATATGATGCCCGGACCGCTGGAGCCGGACGGTTTGGTACAGCTTTTGAGTACGGAATATAAATTCGCCGTCAGCTTCATGATCCTGCTGATCGTGCTGTTGTTCCGGCCAACCGGCCTGTTCCGGGGAAAATCAGTTTGATTTACCGGCCACGCGCTGAAACAACGCCTCAGATAGAAAAACAAACGCCAGCCCTAGAGTATAGCTTGTGAAACCGAAGCTCCTGATCCACACCGGACTGCCCAAGACCGGCACGACCACAATCCAATTGCATTGTTCGCTCAATCGCGAGGTGCTGGCGCAGAATGGCTGGCTTTATCCGGAAACCGGGCGGCAATGGAATGCGCATCACACATTCGGCAATTTTTTTCGCACCGATGACAAGCAACTGGCGTGGATCCGGCAGGCCGATGCTGCCAAGGTGCGCCGGGTATTGGCCCGCGAACGCGAAAAAAGCGGCGCAGAAAATATCGTCATCAGTTCAGAGTCGTTGTTTCATATCAATGATCTGAAACGGCTGACGCAATATTTTTCAGACTATGACATTAACATGCTGGTCTATCTGCGCAGACAGGATGAATGGCTGGAATCAGTTTACCGACAGCAATTGCGCGGTGGTGCCGTCTTCAATGATCGCCACAGCTATTTGCGGCAGATCAAAGCGAGCCTGAACTACGATCATGTCCTGCGCGACTGGGAGAATGTCATCGGCATCGACCGGATCTGCGTGCGGAGTTTTGAGCCTAAATTCTTTGAAACCTCGCTGGTCGAACAGTTCATGGACGTGCTCGGGCTGACGCTGACCTCTGACTACAGGCAAGCACCGCGCCGCAATGACAAGCTGAACCGCGCGGCGATGGATTTCCTGATGAAATTCCCCAAGGAGCGACGGATCAGCCACGAGTATCGATTGCTTCAGAAAGCGCTTGAAGCATGGTCCCAGGATCGTCCTGACAAGCCAGAGCATCAGGCGCTTTATCCGCCAGGTGAGCGACTGGAAATTGCCCAGGAATTTGCCGAGAGCAACGCCCGGATCGCTGCGCGGTATCTGCCTGACGGGGGTGCGCTGTTCCGTTCGCCCCTGCCCGATCTGAATGATCCTTGGCAGGACTATCCGGGCCTGACAACAGATGAGGCGGTAGCTATTGCCCACACTGTCTGGAAGGCGCAGAGCGCGCAGGAAACGAGGTTGCGTGAAGCCTTGAAACAGAACAGGCACAACGCTGCCGACAGCGGCCAAAAACCGTAAAGCCCCTTGACAATATGCTGGGTGTACCCAAAATGTTCCGCAAACGCTGGAACACCGGCACCCTCATCAGATAACTCCGGGAGCATATTGTCATGAGCAAGAGCACAACCACAGATTTCGCCCGCATCATCGTGAATGCATTTTCGCTGCAATCCGCGATTACCAGTAACAAGATGCTGGCCGACAAGGGCCTGACCACCGCCGGCTGGCTGGTTCTGCGTCGTCTGGCCAACAAGGAGGACCAGTCGGTCGCAGCCCTCGGTCGCGCCTTCTCGTTGACCCGTCAGCGAATGTTCCAGATCGTCAACCGTCTGGCCGAAAAAGGCTATGTCGAGCTGAAGATAAACGAAGACGAAAAGCGCGCCCGCAAGGTTCTGCTGACAGATGCAGGCCGCACCGTGCTGCAAGGGGTCGAAAAAGAGCTGACCGTTCTGCTTGGTGACGCGCTTTCGGAGATGCCTGAAAAGTCGATGGAGAAATCCGCACGCGTGTTGCGCAAGCTGACAAATGCCGTGACCGGCGAGAAGGCTGACAAAGCCGAAAGCTGAGCCTCGGTCCGTTTCAGGGAGAATGCACCCGGCACCGCCTTCGCGGAGCCGGTTTTTCTTTGTCACAGGCGAAGTTGACGCCAATTCCTGCTTTGCCTCCCTGCCCTTGACGTGCAAACTGCGCCACAGTCCGACATCCGGACCAGCGCGCAAGTTTGTTCAGCAAGACGGAGACCATCCCGATGACCTCACGCGAGATTATCCTGTTTGCAGTCGTGGCGCTGCTGATCCTTGGATCCGGGTTTCTGCAAAGCTGGAACACTGCCCTGTTGATCCTGAATATGGGGCTGATTTCGGCGATAATGAGCCTGGGCGTAAACCTGCAATGGGGTTTTGCGGGACTGTTCAACGTCGGCATCATGGGCTTCGTGGCCTTGGGCGGGCTGGCAACAGTTCTTGTTTCCGCGCCGCCCGTGGCAGAGGCTTGGGCAGCAGGCGGCTTGCGGGTGCTTGGCGGGCTGTTGGTCGGCGCGGGGGTCATCGCTGCTGCGGTTATCGCTTGGGGACGGCTTGCCGGGCGGTTGCGCGGACTGGTGGTCTTTGTCCTGATCGTGGCGGGTTTTTTCATCTTCCGCGCCGTGTTCGATGCAGGCGTTGATGCGGTCGAGGCGATCAGCCCCGCAACCACCGGGTATCTTGGTGGGTTGGGATTGCCGGTATTGATCGCCTGGCCGGTGGGCGGCCTTCTGGCGGCCGGGGCAGCCTGGCTGATCGGCAAGACCGCGCTGGGGTTGCGGTCGGATTACCTTGCCATTGCCACGCTTGGTATTGCCGAGATCGTCATCGCCATAATGAAGAATGAGGATTGGCTGACGCGCGGCGTCAAGAATGTCATCGGTCTGCCGCGTCCCCTGCCCTACGAAATCGACTTGCAGAACGATCCCGGCTTTGTCGAACGCGCTGCGGGCTTCGGGCTTGATCCAACCACCGCATCCACGCTTTTCGTCAAACTGGGCTACGGGGCGCTTTTTGCGGCTGTTCTGGTGGTGCTTCTGACCCTGTCGCAACTGGCGCTGAGAAGCCCTTGGGGGCGGATGATGCGTGCGATCCGCGACAATGAAACCGCCGCACGGGCGATGGGCAAGGATGTCACTGGCCGGCATCTTCAGATCTTCATCCTCGGCTCTGCGATTTGCGGTATTGCCGGGGCCATGATGACCACGCTGGACGGGCAATTGACTCCAAGCAGCTACCAACCGCTGCGCTATACGTTTCTTGTCTGGGTGATGGTGATTGTCGGCGGCTCTGGCAACAATCTGGGCGCGGTCCTTGGCGGGTTCCTGATCTGGTTCCTATGGGTCGAGGTGGAGCCGATCGGAAGCGCCCTGATGGGACTGATCACCGCCGGGATGAGCGACGGATCCTGGCTGAAAGGCCACCTCCTGGACAGCGTGGCGCATATGCGGCTGCTGACCATGGGTTTGATCCTGCTTTTGGTGCTGCGTTTCAGTCCGCGGGGCCTGTTGCCGGAGCGCTGAGATTTCTGCGCCAACGATCCTGCGGCGGTCCGGTTTGAGAAGGTCGACGCCTCCGGCGGGAGTATTTGTGCCAAGAAGAAGGGGTGGTGCCCTTGTTCAGGGCGTGGCGGCGTTATCGGGCCTTGAAGAGACCGCCCAGAATGCCGCGAACAATGCGGCGACCAGTGGTGCCTTTGAGTTCTTTGACAAGGACGTTGGCAATGGCACCGCCGAGACTGCTATCGTCGAAATCGAGCGTGCCTTTCCGCGACTTTGAGGAAGAACGCGCCACCCGTGTGCCGGAATAGCGCCGTCCGGCGCTGTACTCACGTTCTGCTGCGGACTGCTCTTCCTCGCGACGCTCTGCGTCTTCTGCGGCGCGGGCGGCGGTGTCAGCACGCCGTTGCAGCATTTCGCTGGCGGAATCGCGATCCACGGCATCGGCGTATTTAGTGCCCAGATCGGATGCGGCGTTGATCCGGGACCGCGCGCTATCCGTGATCGGCCCCAGTTTCGATGATGGTGGGCGGATCAACGTGCGTTGCACGATCCCCGGCACGCCTTTTTTCATCAGCATCGAGGTCACCGCCTCGCCCACGCCGACCTCGCGGATCGTCGCTTCGGTGTCGAAATCCGGGTTGGGCCGGTAGGTTTCAGCCGCCATCCGCAGGGCTTTCTTGTCCCGCGCCGTGAAGGCGCGCAAGGCGTGCTGGACCCGGTTGCCAAGCTGGCCGAGAATATCCTCGGGAATGTCATCGGGGTTCTGACTGATGAAATAAACACCGACGCCCTTTGACCGGATCAGCCGCGCAACCTGTTCGACCTTGTCGACCAGCGCCTTTGGCGCATCGTCGAACAGCAAATGTGCTTCGTCGAAAAAGAAGACGAGTTTGGGTTTGTCGGGGTCACCAACCTCGGGCAGCTCTTCAAACAGCTCTGACAGCAGCCACAACAGGAAAGTCGCATAAAGCCGTGGCGCACCCATCAACGTGTCGGCGGCAAGGATATTGATCTGGCCACGTCCGTCCGCCCCCACGCGCATCATGTCGGCCAAATCGAGCGCCGGTTCACCGAATATCTGCCCCCCGCCCTGATTTTCCAGCACCAGCAGGCGGCGTTGAATTGCCCCGATCGACGCCACCGAGATGTTGCCATAGCGCAGGCTGAGCTCTGCACGGTTTTCGCCCGTCCAGACCAGCAGCGCCTGCAAATCCTTGAGGTCGAGAATGGGCAACCCTTGCTCATCGGCCAGACGAAAGGCGATGTTGAGGATGCCTTCCTGCGCCTCGGTCAGATCCAGCAGCCGCGATATCAGCAATGGACCCATCTCGGCCACGGTGGTGCGCACGGGATGGCCCTGCTTGCCGAACAGATCCCAGAATACGGCCGGGAATGCATCATAGCTGAAGTCAGTAAACCCTATCCGGGCCGCGCGTTCGGTGAAGGCATCATGCAACTTGACCTCCGCACTGCCGGGTTCCGCCAGCCCCGACAGGTCGCCTTTGACATCCGACAGGAAGACCGGCACGCCCGCGGCAGAGAACCCCTCGGCCAGGATCTGAAGCGTGACGGTTTTCCCGGTGCCGGTCGCCCCTGCGATCAGCCCGTGCCGATTGGCGTATTTGAGATCAAGAAACTGCTTCTCGACATAGTCCGCCCCGCCGCCCCCGATGAAGATCCCGTTATCCATTGATCGCTGCCCCTGCTGCTGGCCCGTAACGCCCTGAACATCTAACCTTAACCATTTCCGGTGAAAGTGAAATACGTCCGGTGCCACATGTCCTCTTTGGTCTCGGATAGACTTCCTCCCTGTTAGACTGGCCGCGCCTTCGGGTGCGGCATTTTTTTAGCCGCGCGGCTTGGGCGGTCAGTTCAAATCGATTCGGGTTGAGAATTCCGTCAAGAAAAATTTCATCCAACCCATCTTAGATGCCGAAATTTTTTCTGTTGACCGTGACATTCAAGTCTCGTACCGTTTCAGCAATGATGAAGTCGGCCAGTCCGACGGGGAGTGAAGAATACAGGAAGGAGCCTTAGGGCTCCTTTCGAATTTTTAGACAACCCCTTGTTTCCATGCTGCTATTTTACACTCATTCCGGGCAGGTTCTTGCTGGATTTTCCGGGACATGGCCAATTTTGGCCTGACATCTGCCGGTGTGCATGGTAAGCGCCTGCCAGAGACCACTAGCTCTGGGAGAGCAATTTATGAATACCTACCTCAGTGCTCTGACACTTGCCGCCCTGATGGCTTCGTCATCGGCGGCCTTCGCGCAAGACGCGACGGACGCGGCACCTGCCGAGTCCACAACAGAGCAAGCCGAAACCGCAGCCCCCGCAGCAGATGCGCCCGCGACAGAGGCTCCGGCCGCAGGCGCGTTGGCCGATCAACTCGACACTGGCGAAGAAGCCGATGCCGAGCAATCGCAGACATATGTGCGCGAAACGATCGGTGACTGGGATATGCAGTGCCTGCGCGTCGAGGAAGGCGAAGAGCCGTGCCAGATGTATCAGTTGCTGACAGACGGCCAAGGCAACAGCGTTGCCGAAGTCAGCCTGTTCCGCGTCAAGGACGGGGGGCAGGTCGAGGCCGGCGGCACGTTCGTGGTGCCGCTTGAAACGCTTCTGACGCAGAAGATGTCAATCTCGGTGGATGGCGGTCAGCCCAAGCGTTATGACTTTACGCTGTGCAATCCGATTGGCTGTTATGCCCGCGTCGGCTTTACCGCCGATGACGTGAACCGCTTCAAGCGCGGCAAAGTGGCAAAGATCACCATCGTTCCGGCGCTGGCACCAGATCAGAAAGTGACGGTCGATATGTCCTTGACCGGGTTCACCGACGGATATTCCAAGACCAGCGAACTGGCAAACTGATCCACCCTTTTTGGGGATGATGCGCCGCGCCCGGAAAGACCGGGCGCGGCGTTTTTCGTTGGCGATGAGAGAGGGGGCTGCCGTTTCGGATGCTATTGCCCGGAGTTTGCGGATTCTGCGATCCCGTCAAGAACGGCTTGGGCAGCACGAAGGCCCGGCGCGGGGCCACCCAAGCCCAGCTTTAGCATCGTTTCAGACATTGCCGCCTGCTGCGCCTCGGGATGGGCGAGCACTTTCAGCACGGCCTCTGCAACCATGGCGGGCTGACAAGCTTTGCCGATAAATTCCGGCACGTTGCGCGAATTTGTCACCAGATTGACCAAGGTCACTGAATCGACGCGCAACATCCGCGAGATGACCTGCCGCGACAACCAGTTCATGTCATAGGCGACCACCATCGGCGTGCCCGCCGCGGCAAGTTCAAGGCTGACCGTGCCGGATGCCGCAAGCGCCGCCCGTGCCCCGGCGAATGCACCGCGCTTCAATGCCGGGTCAGGATGGCTGCGCGGGTCAAGCACGACCGGATTTCCCGGCCATGATCCGGCCGCTTGCAGGACCGCATCGGCAACCGGGGCGGCCGCCGGAATCACCGGCCGCAAACCGGGACGTTCATCCAGAACGCGGGCAAGGACCTGGCCAAAGATCGGCGCGAGGCGACCCACCTCGGACCGTCGTGATCCGGGCAGGATCAGCAGGTAATCGCCCTGAATGTCAAAGCTGTCGCGGAAGGCCGTGATCTCGTCCGCGGTTGCGACAGGATCGGTCACGACGGGATGGCCGACAAAATCGCAGCGCATGCCCGCAGCTTCCATATAAGGCGGCTCGAACGGGAACAGCGCCAGTACCTGATCAATATGGCGCGCCATCTTGGCCGCCCGGCCCGGACGCCATGCCCAGACGGTGGGTGCCACATAATGCACGGTGCGGATATCGCTGGCCGCCTTGACCAGCCGCGCGACCCGCAGCGAAAATTCCGGCAGGTCGATGCTGATCAACACATCCGGGCGCGCCGCGATCACTGCGTCGGCGGTTTCACGGATGCGCGCCTTGAGATGGGAATATTGCGACAGGATTTCGGTGATCCCCATGATCGAGATTTCGTCCATCGGGAACAGGCTGTCCAGACCCTGCGCTTCCATCCGCGGGCCGCCGACCCCTTGAAAGGCCACCTGCCCGCCCGTCAATTCGTTCAGCCCCTGCATCATGGCTGCGCCCAGTTTGTCGCCTGACAGCTCGCCTGCGATGACGAATACGCGCTGTGGCTCAGACATCGCGGGCCTGTAGGAAAATTCCTGCCTCTTTGGCTGCGCTCAGCGTGGCGTCACGATCCAGGATCAATACGCCGCCTGCCGCGATAACGATGCCGCCAAGACCTGCGCGTTTTGCACCCTCAATCGTGCGCGGTCCGATGCTGGGCATGTCCACGCGTAGATCCTGTCCGTGCTTTGGCTGTTTGACCAGCACGCCGGGGGCCCTGGGGCGTCGTTCTGGTTGGGTTGCCGCGGCCATGTCAAGCAATGCATCTGTGCCTTGAAGTGTCTCGATGCCGAGGCAAAGCCCGCCGGCGACAATCGCCGCCTGTCCCAGATCGAGCGGGGACAGGGCGGACAGAACTGCGGCGGCCCTCTCTGTATCGGCTTTCGCGATGTCGTCTGGTTCCGGCCCGCAAAGCAAGCCGGCCGAGGCGGTCAAGCCAGCGACAAGCTCATGTGCGCCGATAACGCCAAAACCGCGCTCTTCGAACAGGGCTACGATATGGCGCAAGAGCCCGTCATCGCCGTGATGCAAAGCCGCCTTGAAGGCGGGCGCGAGGGTCACCGTTTCAGCGTCAAAAATCGCCGGGTCAAGCTCTGGCCGCGCCATCGCGCCAGCCATGACGACGCGGGTCACACCCTGGGCACGCAGATCATCGAACAGCGCACCAAGCTGCTCTATCCGGTGTTCACGCGCGGCACCGTTGGGAAGATCATGGGGCATGCCCTTCAGGGTGACACAATAGGCGTCAGGATGCGCCTGAAAGATGCACGGGGGCAATTGGCCACTCCCCGCCAAAAGGCCAAGCCGTCCCGCCATGATCAGCCCGGCGTCAGGAACGAACGGTCGGTCGTGCCGAGGATGAAATCGACGATATGGCGCACATAGTCGCTTTCGGTTTCTGCCCCCAGCCGTTTGGCACGGTCCTGAAAGGCGCCCTCGCCCTGTGCCAACATCTGAAACGCGGCCCGCAGCGCCGTGATATCCGACCGTGCGACGCCTTTGCGCTTTAGCCCCACAAGGTTCAGCCCATCCAGCTTGCCCCGTGGTGCCTGGACAAGGCCGTAAGGTATGACGTCATTTGTCACCATGGTCACGGCACCGATGATGGCCCCGCGCCCGATACGGACCCATTGATGAACGCCAGACAGCCCGCCGACGATGACATCGTCCTCCAGCACGCAATGTCCGGCGAGGGCCGAGTTGTTCACCAGAATGACCCGGTCACCGACCTGAGCGTCATGCGCGACGTGACAGCCCGCCATGAACAGCCCGTCATTGCCCACACGCGTGACGCCACCGCCGCCCGCAGTGCCGGCATTCATGGTGACATGTTCGCGGATACGGTTACGGGCACCGATCTCCAGCCGGGTTTCCTCACCCTTGAATTTCAGATCCTGTGGCACTTCGCCGATCACCGCGAAGGGGAATATCTCGGTCGCTTCGCCGATGGACGTGACCCCGGTGACAACCACATGGCTTTTCAGAACCACGTCTGGTCCAAGCGTTACCTTCGGCCCGACATGACAGAACGGCCCGATCTTGCAGCCATCGCCGAGCGTGGCCCCCTCTTCGATCACTGCGGAAGGATGGATGTCTGACGTCACGCGGGCAAATCCATCATCGCGGTGAATTCCGCCTCGGCGGCCATCTCGCCCTCTACCTCGGCCACGCCCTGAAATTTCCAGACCTTGCCGCCGGGCTTGCCACGAAGTGTTTTCAGCGACATGCGCAGCACGTCGCCGGGAATGACCTTGCGACGGAATTTGCATTTATCGATCGCCATGAAGTAGATCAGCATGTCCTTATCGGCCAGATCCAGCGCCACGCCGACCATCACGGCAGAGGTCTGCGCCATCGCTTCGACAATCGTGACGCCTGGCATGATCGGGGTGCCGGGGAAATGGCCCTGGAAATGCGGTTCGTTCATCGTGACGTTCTTGATGCCGACGGCAGAGGATGTGCCGTCGATATCAATGACGCGGTCGACCAGAAGAAACGGATAGCGATGCGGCAAGATACGCTGGATCAACTGGATATCCGCAGTTTTCAAAGCCTCGGTCATATGGGGTCCTCGACAAGTGGCATGGATCATAGTGACCTAGCAACTGTCGCGCGGCGGGGCAAGCGCTAGGGGTTTGAAGGAACCGTCTCCCCTTCGGCAGGAGGCACCGGATCGGGCGCGGGCCCGTCCGGTGCAGCCTGTATTTCGTCAGAGCCGTTTCCTAGAAGCTGATCGATCTGGGTGATCGCCTCGTCGGTGATGTCTATGGCGTCTGCGCTGAGAAAGACACTGCGGCGTTCAACAAGGACGGCAGCACCGGCCTCTCGCATCAGTTCACCCAAAACGGGCTGTGCGGCCGCAAGAAACACGCGTCGCACTTCGTCCGTGCGGCCGGCAAAAGCCCGCCCCTTCGCATCCTGTTCTTCCCGGATTCTTTGCACCTTTTCATCGAACGCGTCTGCAAGCGCCCGAAATTCAGCCGGTGGCAATTTGGAACGCCGTTCCGTCAGCCTTTTTTCTTCGGCGGTCAGTTCTGCCTCGATCCGCCGATTTTGTCTGGATAGTTCGAGGCCCTCCGTCTCGACCTCGTCAGCAAGCCTCTGACCATACAGGCTTTCGTTGAACAGCTTATCGGCCTCGACCGTCAGGATCGGGCTTTTGACCATATCCTGGGCGGGCGCTGCGTGGCCAAGGAAAAGGGCGGCAGCCAATGCCGCCGCCCCGAATGTCTTGCAAAGCATCATGTCAGAACTGAGTCGAGATGGTCAGGTCGAAGTTCTGCTCAACGTCGTACTTCTCTTTCTGCAAGGCTTCGGTGAAGTTGAAACGCAGCGGGCCAATCGGCGTATCCCAGAAGATTGACACACCGACCACATGACGCGCGCTGAAATCTTCGTACTTCGTGTCTTCATTGGTATTGTCCAAAGACCAGAGAGAGCCGACGTCGTAGAACACACCGCCGGAAATGCCGTATTCCTCTGGCAGACCAAGCGGGAACTCTGCCTCAAACCGGGCGACAGCATAAAGGTTGCCGCCAAGCGCGTCATCGACCGAGTTGCCTTGTGCGTTCTTGCCGCGTTCACGCGGACCGATACCGCCATATTCAAAGCCGCGCATCACTGACGGCCCCATGAAGAAACGGTCTGTAACGCGGCCGGACCCGCCCGAATAATTCAGCGCGCCCCCCTGGAGCGTCGCCCGCAAGGTCACGTCTTCGTTCAGAACCTTGGTTTGGGCAATGGCGCGAACATTGGTTTTGATAAAGCTGGCACCACCGGTAGCCTTGCCGAAATCCTGGCCGAATTCCAGCAACACTCCCGCATTGGGGTTCAGTCCGGTGCGACGCGTATCATAGGAATAAGTATACCCGATGGAGTTATTCCAGATCTGGCCACGGTCGGCTTCGGCCTGAATAAGATCGCCCACCTTGGTATCGTCAGCATCGCTGATATCCGACACTTCGGCGGTATAGCGCAGCCTCAGACGCCCATTTTCGGAGACCGGGAAACTGAACGATGGCGAAATACGACCGGAATCCGTGTCATATTCGGCATTGTCATTGTCGGTCTCGCGATAAGACGCATCAAAGTTGAACGCCAGATCGCGGCCAAGAAAGGCCGGTTCGCCAAAGTTGAAGTTGTATTGGCGGTTGTCGACACCGGTCGTGGCACCCAGCGACAAGGATTGTCCCCGGCCCAGAAAGTTACGTTCGCGGAATTGAATGGCGACGCCGAAACCGTTGCTTGTGGAATAGCTGCCGCCAAAGCTAAGCGAGCCTGTGGGTTGCTCTTCGACATTGACATCCACGACCACCTGATTGGGGCTGGACCCTTCGCGTGCATCGACATCGGCCTTGGTAAAGAAGCCAAGCGCGCGGATACGCTCGGCGCTTTCACGCACTTCGCGAGGATTGAACGGATCGCCTTCGACGACGCGGAACTGGCGGCGCACGACCCGGTCAAGCGTGGTGGTGTTGCCTTCGATATCAATCCGCTCGACAAAAACGCGCGGTCCGCGACTGAGGACAAATTCCACATCCAGAGTCAGGTCGCGATCATTGCGGCTGATCCGCGGTTCGACCCGAACGAAATTCAACCCTTCACGAATCGCCAGCCGTTCCAACCGCGCGATGGAGTTTTCGACCAGCATCGGTGAATAAACCACGCCGGGGCGCACTTTCAACGCGTCCTGAAACAGGTCCACGTCAACTTCGGCAAGATCGGATGTTGTTGTCACTTCGCCAAAGCGGAACTGCTGCCCTTCCTGCACATTGAACGTCAGGAAGTACCCATCGCGCTTGCGGGTCAGCTCGGCGTTCACACCTGTGGTGCGGAAATCAACATAGCCGCGCGACATGTAGAAATCGTTCAGCACCTGCTTGTCGAATTCGATCCGGTCTTCGATCAGCGTGTCACGCTTGACCAGAAGGCGGAAAATGCCTGCCTGCTTGGTTTCCAGAACGCGGCGCAGACGGTAATCGGAATAAACCTTGTTGCCAACAAAACCGATACGCTCGATCTCGACGACACCGCCTTCGAAGACCTCGAAAACCAGATCGACACGGTTGTCGCTGCGGCGGATGACTTTGGGCGTGACGCGCGCGGCAATGCGGCCCTGTTGGGCATAGGCGGTGACGATATTAGCGGCGTCACGTTCGGCCTGGGACGGGTTGAAGACGCGGCGGGACTGCGACTGCACGATGTTCGTCAGCACATCATCCTTGATCCGCGCGTTGCCTTCGAAGTTGATGACGTTGATCGTGGGGTATTCAGCGACCCGGATCACCAGGGTGCCACCCTGCGGCACCAGTTCCACGGTCTCGAACAGACCTGACCCTGCAATCCGCTGATAAGCCTCATTGAGGTCACCACCGCTGACGCTTTGGCCACGGGCGATCCCTGCATAGCTGAGGATCGTTCCCGCCTCGACCCGCTGGTTGCCCTCGATCGAGACCGAGTTGAACCTGTAGTCCTGCGCCATTGTGGTCTGCGGCAAAACCGCAAACGCAATCGCTATCATCGCTAAAAACGTTGTGATCAGCGTGCGGGGCTTACCCGACTTAGTGGCTGGTCCGAACGCCCTGCCCTCAGCATTGTTGATCATGCTTCCATTCCGTACAGACATCGTTTGAAACGTGAGTATCGGCTAAACACCGGGTTGTCAAAAGCGGTGAGTCCGGTTTTTCTAAGATGTTGCCCTGAGGGCAGTTAAATCGCCCCTGTCCGCCATTTCCGCACGAGATTATGGCGGCAAAGCTACGGGCAGAAAAGATCGTTCGTCAGGCCGAAAACCATGATTGACAGGATAATGGCCAACCCGATTGTCATCAGGATCCGCAACGCCTTGTCGTTGGGCTGGCGTCCCGTGATCGCCTCATAGGCGTAAAACACCAGGTGCCCGCCGTCCAGCACCGGGATCGGGAACAGATTCATCAGACCGACAGCCGTGCTGAGAACGGCGATGAACCAGATGAAGCTGGTTGTGCCCTGACTGGCCATCGCACCAGATGCCTGCGCGATTCCCAGCGGCCCGCTGAGGTTGCAACTGCTGATCGCGCCGGTGACCATATGATACAGTCCCGACAACGAACCGGTGATGATCCCCCAGGTCTGGGCTGTACTCGCATTGAATGCGTCAAGCGGACCGGGCGTCGAAACGGCTGGCTCAAAGAACAGACCACCCGCGATCCCGATGCGCCAGTTGGTCTTGAAGCTGTTGTCGGGCTGCGGTTCGTCCACGCGGCGCGGCACCAACACAAAGTCCAGATCTTCGCCGTCGCGCCACACGTCAAGCTGCAACGGCCGCCCGTCGGATCCCTCGACAATTTCCTTGAGCTGTTCAAACGCATAGATCGGCGCATCGTCGACTCGGCGGATGACATCGCCCGCTTTCATCTCGATGTCGTAGGCGGCCGATTGCGGAACAACCTGCGTGGCAATCGCCGGATAGGGATATGGCCCCTGCGCCTGCACGACCTCGGCCTCGCGGCGCACGGTATAGTCGATCTGCGGCTGCGCGGGCAGCGATTTCATAAAGCTTTCAAACGCCGCAGGATCATCGAAAGACGGGGCCGTCTGGCCCGCAACTTCAAGGATCACATCACCGGGAAGCAGTTGCTGCTCAACGGGCAGGTTGCGCAATTCTCCCACCGTCAGAGGCTCGGTCACCACGCCACGCGCCATGAACACGCCCATGAAGACCACAATCGACAGGATGAAATTGAACATCGGACCGGCGGCAACCGTTGCGGTGCGCGCCCATAGCGGTGCGCCATTCATCGTCTGCCGACGTTCCTTGGCGCTCAGCACGTCCATCGCGTCGGTATCAACACCTCCCGAAGGATTCGCATCACCGCGGAATTTCACATAGCCGCCAAGCGGCAATGCCGCGATCTGCCACAGCGTTCCGCGCTTGTCGACACGGCTCCAGATCACCGGCCCAAAACCAAGCGAGAACACATCCGCAGCGATGCCCGACCAGCGGCCGACGATGTAATGGCCGTATTCGTGAATCGCCACAATGATCGACAGCGCCACCACAAAGGCCGCCAAGGTCAGGAAAACGCTTCCAAATTGCGGGATCAGCCCTGCCATGTCTTGTCCATTCGCCCTAATTTTTCCGGTCCATGAGGCGCTTTATCGCGCCGCGTGCCGTGTCCCGTGCCAGATGATCCAACCTGTTCACATTATCAAGGGTGAACTCTGCGTGAATATGTCCGGGTCTTGCCGAAATCTCGGACAAAACGTCCTCGACGATACCGGCCATGTCCATAAACCCGATCTGACGTGCTAGAAAACCGTCAAGCGCCTGTTCCTTGGCCGCATTGAACACGGCACCGGAAAGGCCCCCTTCCCGCATCACCTCGCGCGCCAGGCGCAGGGCCGGATAGCGCTGGTCGCAGGCAACGCGAAAACTGAGCGAACCGATGGCCGTGAGATCCAACCGCTCCACGGGCAAAGATCGGCGTTCGGGCCAATGCAGGGCAAAGCCGATCGCATGGCGCATATCCGGCGGACCGACATGCGCCATCAGCGCCCCGTCATTATAGCCAACCAGAGCATGTATCAGCGATTCCGGATGCACGACAGTTTCGATATTCTCGGGCGAAATGCCGAAAAACTCTCGTGTTTCAATTAGTTCCAGTGCCTTGTTGAACATGGACGCGGAATCTATCGTGATCCGCTGACCCATGTCCCAATTGGGATGGGTCGCCGCCTGTTCCGGTGTCGCCGCCGCCAGCTTTTCCAGCGGCCAGTCACGGAATGCACCACCTGAGGCAGTAATGATAACCCGTTCTACAGACGCGATATTTTCGCCAATCAGGGCCTGAAAGACAGCGGAATGTTCGCTGTCCACCGGCAGGATACGCCCGCCATGCTTGCTTGCTTTTTGCAGCATCAACTTGCCAGCGGCAACCATGCTTTCCTTATTGGCCAGCGCCAGCGTCGCGCCCTGTTCCAGCGCGCGCAACCCCGGCGCAAGGCCGGCCGCACCGACGATTGCCGACATCACCCAATCGGCGGGCCGCGTGGCCGCCTCGATCAGCGCGCCCTCTCCGGCGGCGGCCTCTATGCCGCTTCCAGCAAGCGCATCACGCAAATCGGTCAGCCGGTCGGGATCAGCGGTGACCGCGATTTCCGGTCTATGCTGCCGTGCCTGCTCAGCCAGCAACGCGATATTGCGCCCGCCGGTCAGCGCCACGACGTGATAGCTGTCTGGCGCGCGTCCGATCAGGTCAAGTGTGCTTTGTCCAATGGATCCGGTCGCCCCGAAAACCGATATGCGCCTCATTGCACCCCCGGCGGGAAGTTGACGATCTGGCCAACCACAAGCAGGAACAAGGCAGCACCCAGCATCCCGTCAAACCGGTCCAGCAGACCGCCGTGACCGGGGATCAATCTGGAACTGTCCTTGACGCCGCAGCGCCGTTTGATGGCACTTTCCGCAACGTCCCCCATTTGCGAGGCCATGGCGGCGGCAATGCTGATGCCGACCAGCTCCGACCCTGCTTCGGTAAAGCCTGCGAAGATCGCACCGATGAAACCTGCGCAAATCCAGCCTGCCACAGTGCCGGACCATGTTTTCTTGGGGCTGACGCGCGGCCAGAATTTCGGCCCGCCAATCATCCGCCCCGCGAAATAGCCACCGACATCCGTGACGATCACGACCAGAACCAGCCAGAGCATCCAGACCAGTCCAAAATCGTCGCGCAGGGCCATCATGCCGTAACCGGCCAGCAGAATGACGGCTGTATAAATCATGTAAGTTGGCGCGCGCCGTCCGAGCAACGTGACGCCGACAAGAGCGGGAGCAAGCAGCAGCGGCAACGCAAACCCGGCAGGCAGTTCAATCGAGAGCATCGCCGCTGCGGCAGCAATCCCCCCAAGCATCAGCATCCGGTCAGAGTTTGCGCCGTGCAGCATCACCGCCAGTTCCCAGACCATGACACCGGAAATGGCAGCAATCAGCAGATGCCACCAGATACCACCCAGCCAAACGCCCAGAAGTCCGATCACGACCATCACCGCACCCGACGCAAGGCGCGGTGCCAAGTCATCCCATTTAGGCGAGGCACTCATACGTTGACGGCACCGAAACGGCGATCGCGGGTCGAATAGGACCGGGTCAGCCGGGCAAATTCGGCAGCCGAGAAATCCGGCCACAGCGTGTCGATGAATTCATATTCGGCATAGGCCGATTGCCACAGCAGAAAGTTGGAAATACGCGCCTCGCCGCTGGTGCGGATCACCAGATCGGGGTCAGGCAGAACATAGGTGTCCAGATAGCGCGGCAATGTCTCTTCATTGACTTCCTGCGGGGCAAGCCTGCCCGCGGCCACGTCATGCGCCAGACGCCGGGCGGCGCGCGCCACCTCGTCCCGTCCGCCGTAATTGATCGCGATGGTCAGATTAACGCCTGTGCAATGCGACGTCAAAAGCTCCAGCTCATCCATCAGGGTGACCAGTTTGTCGTCAAGTTTCATCCGGTCGCCGATGAACCGGACCTGCACGTTTTCCTTCAGCAAGGCCTGCGCTTCGCGGCTGATATAGCGCCGGAACAGGCTCATAAGGCCGGCAACTTCGTTTTGCGTGCGCTTCCAGTTTTCGGTGGAGAACGCAAAGATCGTCAGATATTTGACACCGGCATCCGGGCAGGCCTCAACGATTTCGCGGACACGTTTTGCGCCTGCGTGATGTCCAAACAAGCGCGGTTTGCCCTTTTGAGTGGCCCATCGGCCATTGCCATCCATAATGATAGCTACATGGCGCGGGCCTTTGCCCTCGCGGATCGGTTTCACCATTGTGATCTCCTTACCGGCGGGTCCGCTCAGACCTGCATGATCTCTTCCTGCTTATGTTCCAGCGCCTTGTCGATCAGTGCGATGTATGTGTCGGTCAGCTCTTGAATCTCGGTCTCCCAGAATTTCTGGTCATCCTCGGAAAGGTTGCTGTCATTCTTGGCCTTTTTGGTCTGATCCATACCGTCGCGGCGCACGTTGCGCACGGCGACACGGCAATGTTCGGCATATTGACCGGCAACCTTGGTCAAATCACGGCGACGTTCTTCGTTCAGTTCCGGGATCGGCAACATGATGATCGTGCCGTTCAGCTGTGGATTGATGCCCAGCCCGCTTTCGCGGATCGCCTTTTCCACCTTGCCGACAAGGCCTTTGTCCCAGACGTTGATCGTGACCATGCGGCTTTCAGGGACGTTGACCGTACCCACCTGGTTGATCGGCGTCATTTGCCCGTAGGCGTCGACCTGCACAGGTTCCAGCATCGACGCCGAAGCCCGCCCGGTCCGCAGCGAAGCAAACTCGGTGCGCAAATTCGCCATAGCGCCATCCATCCGGCGTTTCAGGTCGTCAGTATCAAGTTCGAAAGTATCATCAGCCATCTTTGGTCTCTTTGGTCTTGGAGCCTGTATTCTTCCGCCATCTATAACGCCAACGGCATTACAATGTATAGGTGGTGTTGCACTCAAGCGCGGGGAACTGCCGCGCAACAGGCCCGGTCCCGCCGTTTGCACACTGACTGGCGATCAGATTCGCAGCGCAACATCGGTATCGCGGCGGAAAGTTAATATTTACACAGCCGCCGGAAAGACGCCGTTCCGGGCTTAGGAATGTACCGTTGTGTAGGTGCCCTGGCCTGCAAGAATGCCACGGAAACCGCCGGGTTCATCCAGGCTGAAAACAATGATCGGCAGGCTGTTGTCGCGCGCCAGGGCAATCGCAGAGGCGTCCATCACGCCAAGATGTTGCGCCAGAACCTCGTCATAGGTCACACGGTCATAACGCTTGGCATCCGCGTGTTTGACCGGGTCCTTGTCATAGACGCCATCCACTTTTGTGCCCTTGAAGATCGCCTCGCAAGCCATTTCATTTGCACGCAAAGTTGCGGCCGTGTCCGTGGTGAAATAAGGGTTTCCGGTGCCTGCCGCAAAAATGCAGACGCGCTTTTTCTCAAGGTGGCGGACAGCGCGGCGGCGAATATACGGCTCGCAGACCTGATCCATCGGGATCGCGCTGATGACGCGGGTAAAGACGCCCAGTTCTTCCAGCGCCGCCTGCATGGCCAGCGCGTTCATCACCGTGGCAAGCATGCCCATATAATCGGCCGTTGTCCGCTCCATCCCCTGCGCGGCACCTGACAGACCGCGAAAGATGTTGCCGCCGCCGATCACCATGCAGATCTCGACACCCATGTCGTGGACTGATTTCACTTCTTCGGCGATGCGCTGTACGGTGGGTGGGTGCAGGCCGTAGCCTTGGTCGCCCATCAGCGCCTCTCCTGAGATTTTCAACAAAACGCGTCTGAAAGCGGTCTGCGGGGCGGAGGCGGTATCGGGCATGTTGCGTCTCTTCCGAGCAAAGGTCTAGATTGCGCGCAAAATGTCGGAAAACACGAGCAGACACAATGCATGGCACAGCCGATAAGCGGATAAACCTGGAATTTCTTTCACCGCAGGAGGCTCGGTTTGGGTAAGCCGTCATGGCTGGCGGCGCTGGCGGCAGACACGCCGGTCCTGATCGCAGGGCCGACAGCGTCGGGAAAATCTGCGCTGGCGTTGAGGATAGCGGAAACCCAAGGCGGTGTGATCGTCAATGCCGATGCCATTCAGGTCTATCGGAACTGGCGGGTTCTGACCGCGCGGCCTTCGCTTGCAGAGGAAGCACGCGCGGCACATTTTCTCTACGGTCATGTGCCGGGCGATCAGGCCTATTCGGTCGGTCACTGGCTGCGCGATCTCGATCCGCTCCTCGCGGGGCCGGAACGACCGATCATCGTCGGCGGGACGGGGCTGTATTTCTCGGCCCTCACCGAAGGGCTGGCAGAAATCCCGCCGACCCCTGCCCCGATCCGTGCCGAGGCCGATGCGCGTCTGGCAGCCGAGGGGCACGCGGCGCTGCTGGCAGAGCTTGATAGCGTCACGGCTGCAAGGATCGACAGGCAGAACCCGATGCGCGTGCAACGAGCCTGGGAAGTACAGCGCACCACGGGGCGCGGGCTTGCGTCGTGGCAGGATGCGACGCCTCCGCCGCGTTTGGCATTGCAGAAGGTTCATCCCATCCTGTTCGATGCGCCGAAAGACTGGCTGAATGCCCGTATTGCCCGCCGCTTTGATGCGATGCTGACCCAAGGTGCGCTGGAAGAGGCCCGCGACAACCTCGATGGATTTTCCACCAACCTGCCCTCGGCCAAGGCAATCGGTGCGGCAGAGCTGATCGCCCATCTGCGCGGCGAGATGACGCTGGACGTAGCGCGCGAGGCGGCCACCATCGCAACCCGGCAATTTGCCAAACGGCAGCGCACATGGTTCCGCGCCCGGATGAAATCATGGACACGGTATGACCCGGTAAGTGACGACTGATCGCGTCAATGGCCTGCAAGATCGGATACCTTCGTATCAAATCCGGCTTTCGGGGATGCACCACAAGGTTGCGACAGGGAACGGATATTGACACGTCCGACCGCCAGTTGCGGCTCAGTAGCGCTCTGCCAGACATTTCTCAGAAATCATCAGCACTGCCCGACATGCAATACTGTTCGAACATGTCGTTTTTGACTGGTGTTGATGTCGCTTTCAGGCCATCAATATCCGAAACCATATGTTGACGGGGAAACTTGAAACATGCCGAAGGCGCGCAACGCAAAGACGCTGCGACGTTGATGACAGGGTAAAGCGCCCTATTTGCAAAACGCAATAATCCTTGACAAATCAGACTGTTCACTGGGAGATCGCAATGATACACATGACACAGACGCAGAAAAATCTGCATCCTGCGGCGCAGATGTATGCCGATGAATTCAAGCAGGGCAAGCTGAGCCGACGTGAATTCCTGACCCGCACCACCGCGCTGGGGCTGACCGCGACCGCTGCCTACGCGCTAGGCGGCCTGACACAGCCCGTGCAGGCGCAAGAGACACCGAAACAGGGCGGCACGCTGCGGATCGAAAGCTTCGTCAAGGCGATGAAAGACCCCCGCGCCTATGACTGGTCCGAGATCGGCAACCAGTCCCGCGGCATCTATGAATACCTCGTGCAGTACGAAAACGACGGCAGCTTTACGCCCATGCTTCTGGAAAGCTGGGAGGTCAATGACGACGCAACGCAATATACGCTCAACGTGCGTCAGGGGGTGACATGGAATAACGGCGACGCCTTCACTGCCGAAGATGTCGCGCGCAACATTCGGGGCTGGTGCGATACCGCTTTGGAGGAAAACTCCATGGCGTCGCGGATGGGAGGCCTGATTGACGAAGCCTCCGGGCAAGCGCGTGAAGGGGCAATCGAAGTCATCGATGACCACACGGTCCGCCTGAGCCTTTCAGCCCCCGATATCGCCGTGATCGCCAATATGTCGGATTATCCGGCCGCCATCATGCATGCCGATTACGACGGCGGAAACCCGTTCGATTTCGGTATCGGCACCGGGCCTTACAAGCCGGTTTCGCTGGAGGTCGGCGTGCGCTGCGTGATGGAACGCAATACCGATCACACATGGTGGGGAACCGAAGTGTTCGGCGGGCCTTACCTCGACCGGATCGAGCTGATTGATTATGGTACTGATCCGGCATCCTGGGTGGCGGCGGCAGAATCCGAAGAGGTCGATCTGCTTTACGAATCCGTGGGTGATTTCATCGACATTTTGACGGCGATCGGCTGGACCCAGACCGAGACTGTCACCGCCTCGACCGCCGTGTTCCGCACCAACCATGTGGCCGACGTGGACGGGCGCAAACCCTATGCCAACCGGGACGTGCGCAAGGCGCTGGCGCTGGCTGTCGATAACAGCGTTTGTCTTGAGCTGGGCTATTCCGACCGGGGCGAGGTTGCCCGCAACGATCACGTCTGCCCAATCCATCCGGCCTTCGCCGATCTTGGCCCGTCAGAATACGATCCTGCCAAAGCCAAAGAGATGATGGACGCCACGGAATTTGCCGATTTCGAACATGAGCTGATCACCATCGACGACGATTGGCAGAAAAACACCGGCGACGTGATTGCCGCGCAACTGCGCGATGCAGGCATTTCGGTCAAACGCACGATCCTGCCGGGATCGACCTTCTGGAACGACTGGACGAAATATCCATTCAGCTCGACCAACTGGAACCACCGGCCCCTGGAGGTTCAGGTCATGTCGCTGGCATATCGCAGCGGCCAGGCCTGGAACGAGACAGCCTATTCAAACCCCGAATTCGACTCTCTGATGGCCGAGGCACTGTCGATCGCCGATGCCGACAAACGTCGTGAGGTGATGGCCAAGATCCAGCAGTTGATGCGTGACGACGCGATCATCATCCAGCCTTACTGGCGCAACCTCTACAACCACCATAACGGCACGCTGGTGAACGTCGACAAACACCCGGCGCACGAATTCCACTATCACAAATTCGGCTTCAAGGCCTGATTTTTGTACCGGGGCCATTTGCGGCCCCGGTGCGTTCTGCCCCCGTCAGAAGGAAATCCATGGCAATTTTTTTGTTGCGCCGCCTCGGTGTGATGCTGCTCACCACACTCTGCCTGACCTTCGTGGTGTTCTGGCTGACCAACCTTCAGCCCAACCTTGAAAAGCTGGCAAAGACCCAAGGCAATATGCGCATGACCGATGCGCAGGTTGCCTCTTGGCTGGAGGCGCGAGGTTACGCCCGACCGATATTGATGAAATACGGCGAATGGCTTGGTGTTGTACCGGGTTTTGTGAACCTATCCGCAGATGGATCGGTTCAGGCACGCTGTCTGGATGACGGCATGACGATAGAGACCGCCCCCCGATACTGCGGCGTTTTGCAGGGCGAGTGGGGCTATTCCACCGTGTTTCGCGAGGATGTCAGCGACATAATCAGCATCCGGCTGGGGCTGACGGCCAAGCTGATGTTGTGGGTGATGATCCTGATGGTGCCCTCGGCGCTGCTGCTGGGCGTGCTTGCGGGAATGCGCGAAGGCTCGCGCACCGACCGGGCGCTTTCGACGATCTCGATCACCACTACGGCAACGCCGGAATATGTCTCCGGCGTGATCCTGATCGCAGTGTTCGCGTCCTCTGCCGTGGGCCTGAAATGGTTCAAGGGCACGGCGACCTCGGCGATGGAGGATGCCAATTTCGAGAATTTCTTTCTGCCGGTCCTGACAATCGCCCTCTTCGGGATGGGCTATATCGCGCGGATGACCCGCGCCTCTATGGCCGAGGTGATGACCGCGCAATATATCCGCACCGCGCGCTTGAAGGGTGTGAGCTTTCCCAATATCGTGATGAAACACGCGCTGCGGAACGCGCTGATCGCGCCCTTCACGGTCATCATGCTGCAATTCCCGTGGCTGTTGAACGGCGTGGTGATCGTGGAGACCTTGTTCAACTACAAAGGCTTCGGCTGGACGCTGGTGCAGGCCGCCGGGAATAACGATATCGAGCTTTTGCTGGGCGTTTCCGTCGTCTCGGTCATCGTCGTGCTGGTGACACAGCTGATTTCCGACATCGGCTATGTCTATCTTAACCCGCGCATCAGCGTGTCCTGAGGAGAGTTGCCTAATGGAACCGCTGACCTGGGCAGAGATCATCCCGCGCATTCTTTGGCAATTCCTGCCGGTCTGGATTGCGCTTTTGGGGCTATTCGCGCTGTCGATCACCTTCAAGAGGCGGTTGGGGTTTTACGGAAAACTGTTCGATTCAACCATTGGCATGATCGGATTCGCACTGGTGATGTTCTGGATTTTTACCGGCATTTTCGGGGCGATGGACCTGATCGTGACGCATGATGCGCTGGCGCAGGCGTCCGGGATGAAGAACAAGGTGCCCGGCACGCCCCTGCGGGGTGCCGAGGCGGGCGAGTATCCCTATTACCTTTTGGGTGGTGACAATCTGGCGCGCGATGTCTTCAGCCGCACCATCAAGGGATCGTGGATCGTCGTGCAGATTGCGCCGCTCGCCACGCTGTTCGCCTTCATGGTGGGCATCACGCTGGGCCTGCCCGCTGGATATTACGGGGGCAAGCTGGATACTTTGCTGACCTTTGTGGCGAACCTCGTACTCGCCTTTCCGGTGATCCTTCTGTTCTATCTGCTTGTGACGCCCGAAATCGTGGCGACGGGTATTCCCAGCTACATGGCGGCGGTGCTGTTCGTGTTCCCGCTGATTTTTGCGGGCGTGTTGCTGAATTCAAGGTATCAAACGCGCCCTGCTGTGAGAACGCCCTTGCTGGTCGGGGTGCTGGCGGGGATGGGCTGGCTTTATCTGTCGCTCATCTCGGACGCGGGTACGCCGCTGAAGGTGCTGCCACGCTGGCTGGACCTGTTCGATGTGCCCGGAGGCATCCTTGTGGTGTTTGTCGCGGTGGTTTTTGTGAACGCGCCCACCGTGTTCCGGATCGTGCGCGGGCTGACGCTGGATATCAAGACCCGCGACTATGTCGCCGCCGCCCAGACGCGCGGTGAAGGCGGCTGGTATATCATGTTGTGGGAGATCCTGCCCAACGCGCGCGGGCCACTGATCGTCGATTTCTGTCTGCGGATTGGTTATACGACGATCCTGCTGGGGACGCTGGGATTTTTTGGCCTGGGCATGCCGCCGGAAAGCCCCGACTGGGGATCGACGATCAACGAAGGCCGCAAGCTGTTGACGATCTATCTGCACCCCGCCCTGCCCCCGGCCTTCGCGCTGTTGTCGCTGGTTCTTGGGTTGAACCTGCTGGCGGACGGTTTGCGGGAGGAATCCTTGCGCGATTGATCCGGCCCAAGGCCGGGGGCCAGCCCCCGGACCCCCGGAGTATTTTCGCCAAGAAGAAGATGAAACTCAGGTTTCGGCGTCGAGTGAAGGAGTTGAGTGATGAAAGAGCCATATGACGGGCCCATTCTGGAAATTGACGGTCTGTCGATTTCCTTCTTCACGCGATTGCGCGAGATCCCGGCGGTGATGGATTTTTCCGTCAAGGTCCAGCCGGGAGAGGCGGTCGGGCTGGTGGGCGAATCCGGTTGCGGGAAATCCACGGTGGCCTTGGGTGTGATGCGGGACCTGGGGCGCAACGGCAGGATTGTGGGGGGGGCTATCCGGTTCAAGGGCCGCGACATGGCGGATCTGAGCGACAGCGAGCTGCGACAGATCCGCGGCAACGAGATCGCGATGATCTATCAGGAGCCGATGGCCAGCCTGAATCCGGCAATGAAGATTGACCGGCAGTTGATGGAAGTGCCAATGCTGCATGAGGGCATCTCCGAGGCGCAGGCGCGGAGCCGTGCGCTGGAGGTTGTGGCGGACGTGAAGCTGCCGGACCCAGAGCGCATTCTGAAAGCCTACCCCCATCAGCTGTCGGGTGGGCAGCAGCAGCGCATCGTGATTGCCATGGCGTTGATGTCGAAGCCTGCCTTGCTGATCCTCGACGAGCCGACCACCGCGCTGGACGTGACCGTGGAGGCCTCGATTGTGGAACTGGTGAAGGATCTGGGGCGCAAATATGGCACGTCCATGCTGTTCATCAGCCACAATCTGGGACTGGTTCTGGAAACCTGCGATCAAATCTGCGTCATGTATTCCGGCGAGGCGGTGGAGCGCGGCTCTATCGAGGATGTGTTCGATCAGATGCAGCATCCTTATACGCAGGCGCTGTTCCGTTCGATCCCGCTGCCCGGCGCGGATAAGAATGCGCATCCTCTGGTGGCCATTCCGGGCAACTTTCCGCTTCCGCATGAGCGGCCCAAGGGCTGCAATTTCGGTCCGCGCTGTGATTATTTCGAAGCCGGTCGCTGTGACGCCGGGCATATTCCGATGTTCGATGTCCCCGGCAACGAGCGTCAATCCACGCGCTGCGTGAGGTTCCGCGAGATTGACTGGGCCTCCCCGCCCACCATCGGTGCGACCCATGAAAAAGGCGAGGCCGGCAAGGTCGTCCTGCGCATGGAGGCGCTGAAGAAATATTACAAGGTCGCGGCAAATGCGCTGTTTGGCGGTGAGAAAAAGGTAGTGAAGGCCAACGAGACACTAAGTTTCGAGGCGCGCGAAAGCGAAACGCTGGCGATTGTCGGGGAAAGCGGTTGCGGCAAGTCGACCTTTGCCAAGGTGCTGATGGGGCTGGAGACGGCGACCGAAGGGCAGATATTGCTGGACGGTAAGAACATCGAACAGATCCCGATCGAGAAGCGTGACACGAAGACAATCGCTGACGTGCAGATGGTGTTTCAGAACCCGTTCGATACGCTCAACCCGTCGATGACCGTGGGCCGGCAGATCATTCGGGCGCTGGAGATATTTGGCATCGGCAAGACCGAGGCCGACCGGCACCGCCGCATGCTGGAACTTCTGGATCTGGTGAAGCTGCCGCGTGAATTTGCAGGGCGGATGCCGCGGCAATTGTCAGGCGGACAAAAGCAGCGCGTCGGTATTGCGCGCGCCTTTGCGGGCGATGCGCGAATCGTGGTCGCGGATGAGCCTGTCTCGGCGCTCGATGTCAGTGTGCAGGCGGCCGTCACCGATCTGCTGATGGAAATCCAGCGCGAGCAAAAGACCACGCTGCTGTTCATCAGCCATGACCTGTCGATCGTGCGCTATCTTAGCGACCGGGTCATGGTCATGTATCTAGGCCATGTTGTCGAACTGGGCGACACCGCGCAGGTTTTCTCGCCCCCCTTTCATCCCTATACCGAGGCGCTGCTATCCGCCGTGCCGATTGCCGATACCTCGGTCAAGAAGAAACATATCGTGCTGGAAGGCGACGTGCCTTCGGCGATGAACCCGCCGCCCGGCTGCCCGTTCCAGACTCGGTGTCGATGGAAGTCTCGCGTGCCCGGCGATCTGTGCGAGACCGAAGTGCCCCCGATGCGCCGCATGGCAGAGGGACATCAGGTCAAATGCCACCTTTCTGAAGCCGAATTTGTCACGATGGAACCGGTGATCGAGGTCCGGACAGAAGATGCCTGAACGTCCCCGCGCCGGTCCTTGAACCGGCGCCTTGCGGCAGATGACGGAAACCGGACGGGCGTGCGAGCTTCCTGACAGTAAATGTCAGGAGGTCATGACATGAGTGGGCGGTCAAATAAAGGAGACTGACATGCTGACATTGTACCACGCGCCGAATTCCCGCTCGACCCGGATTGTTCAGTTGATCCACGAGATGGGCGTGACCGATCAGGTGGACATCCAGAAGGTGTCGATCCCGCGACAGGATGGATCCGGCGCGGTGGATACCGCAAATCCGCATCCCGAAGGCAAGGTGCCGTGCCTGATGCATGACGGTGCGATGATCCGCGAAAGCGATGCGATCATGCTGTACCTAACGGATCATTTCGGCGACACCCCCTTGGGCCGAAGCATCGGCGCACCGGGGCGTGGGGCTTATCTGTCGTGGCTGTCGTGGTATGGTAATGTATTTGAACCGCTTATCGTGATGCAGTTTTGCGAGTTGTCGCATCCGGGGTTGCAGGCGACCTATCGCGACCTTGCGACGGCGAACGCCCAGCTGGAGAAGGCACTGACCACCCATGCCTATCTTGTGGACGATCAAATCAGCGCTGCCGACATATTGATTTCATCCACTTATGGCTGGGCACCACAGCTTATGCCTGACATCCCTGCCATCCGTGACTGGGCGACCCGCTGTCTGGACAGACCGGCGACGAAAGCCGTTGCCGAGCAGGAGAAATCCGCAGCCTAGCCGCCCCAGATCACCTTCACATAGTTGCGTGTCTCCTTGTAAGGAGGCACGCCGCCATATTTCTGCACCGCTCCCGGACCGGCATTATAGGCGGCCAGCGCCAGACGCCACGACCCGAATGTGGCATATTGCTGTTTGAGATAGCGCGCCCCGCCTTCAAGGTTTTGCGCCGGATCATGCGGATCAACCCGCAGTTTCCGAGCGGTGAACGGCATCAACTGCGCCAGTCCGATCGCCCCTTTATGGGACAAGGCTTTGGCATTCCAGCCGCTTTCCTGCTGAACAAGGCGCAAAAACAGATCTTCCGGCACACCATGTCGGCGCGCCGCATCACGCGCCATGGTCGAATAGATGCCTTTGTATTTGCCCCTGTAGGATTTGACAGCGCCATCCGCCGTGCCCCATTTGGTCGGCGTTACCACGCGCGCGGGCTGCAATCTGACGGAGTTCTTGTATTGCTGCGAGGCGCGCGTATCCAGAATGCGTGTCTGAGAACTGAACAGCGTCGCCCGATTCTTTGTCGAAAGCGTTTCCGCATGTAACGAAGCGGTGCCAGTTCCCAGCGTCATTGCGCCGAGCGCGGCCACAAAAACAAATTTGCGCATCGTCAAATCACCCTGCTGTCCCTCATTTTGACCGGACTATAGCCGAATTTGAAAAATACGCCACCCCGTTGCCTTCCCCCTCGCGGCCTGTCGTGTAATGTCAGCCACAATCCGACGGGCAGATTCGGGCCCGGAAAAACAGTTCGAACATACAAAGACAAGCGGGAGCGCAAATGGCGGGATCAGTCAACAAGGTCATTCTGATAGGCAATCTGGGACGCGACCCCGAGGTCCGCACCTTCCAGAACGGCGGCAAGGTGTGCAACCTGCGCATCGCCACGTCCGAGACGTGGAAGGACCGCAACACCGGCGAGCGTAAGGAGCGCACGGAATGGCATTCCGTGGCGATCTTCTCCGAACCGTTGGCCCGCATAGCAGAACAGTATCTGCGCAAGGGATCCAAGGTCTATCTTGAAGGACAATTGGAGACGCGCAAATGGCAGGATCAATCCGGTCAGGATCGCTATTCTACCGAAGTCGTGCTGCGTCCCTATACATCGACACTGACAATGCTCGACGGCCGGAACGACGGCGGTGGTGGCGGCCAGGGCGGCGGCGGATATGGTGGCGGTGGCTACGACAGCGGCCCGCAGGATGACCGGGGATATGGCGGCGACAGTGGCGGTCGCGGCAGCAGCCAACCCAGCCCCTCCCGTGATCTGGACGATGAAATTCCGTTCTGAAACCAACATGGCGTGGTCGGCTTCTGCCGACCGCGCCATGGTTACCAACAAATCCGCCAGTTCCGAAAAGCCCGCATTGGTTTAACCCCGGCAGGCTTCTTTTTGTTTTTAAACGTATTTCCGATTATATCACGATATTCACCTCATTTGCTTGTGTCGGTCCGCCCTTTGGGCTTCGTCGGTCAACACCTCAGAAATAAATCATTTATGTTCAGATGCTTGCGCAACATTCTTACCCGCAAGCGTGTTGAAGTCGGCGGTCAAAACATAGGCGATCCCCACATGAGCGTAGATTGGGATTTATTTTTGTTGCAAATTTAAGGCCCGGATGTTCCAGTTGATAAAAACTCACAGGAGTTGGGCTCGCATGCCTGTAGGACATGCCAATCCTGACCTTTGAAAATACGAAGCCCGGTCAACCGGTGCCTGACGACAACAACTTGGGAGGAAAGAACATGAAAAAGCTCACGGCCACATTTGCGGGATCACTGATCGCGCTCAGCGCCTCTGTCTCGGCATCTTATGCGGACAAGCTGACATTCTATTGCTCTGCGCAGGAAGAATGGTGCCAGTTGATGGCCCGCAGTTTCGAGGAAGCGACCGGCATCGACGTCAACATGACGCGCAAATCCTCGGGCGAGACTTTTGCACAACTGCGCGCCGAGGAAGCAAACCCCAAGGGCGATGTCTGGTGGGGCGGCACGGGCGACCCGCATCTTCAGGCCGCCGAGGAAGGCCTGACAGAGGAATATCTGTCACCGATGCGCGACCAACTTCACGATTGGGCCATTTCACAGGCCGAAAGCGCCGGGAACCGCACTATCGGCATCTATTCGGGCGCTTTGGGCTATGGCTACAACACCGATTTGCTGGCGGCTAACGATCTGCCGGAACCGGCCTGCTGGAAGGATTTGCTGAAGCCGGAATACAAGGGTCATGTCCAGATGGCGAACCCCAACTCCTCTGGCACGGCCTATACAACGCTTGCATCGATGGTGCAGATCTTCGGCGAGGATGAAGGCTTTGAATTCATGAAAGGCCTGCACAAGAACATAAACCAGTACACCAAATCCGGTTCTGCCCCGATCAAGGCTGCGGGGCGTGGCGAGACCACCATCGGCATCGTTTTCATGCATGACGCGGTGGCACAGGCGGTCGCGGGCTTCCCGGTCAAGGTCGTGGCACCGTGTGAAGGCACCGGTTATGAGATCGGGTCGATGTCGATCGTCAAAGGCGCGCGCAACATGGACGAAGCGAAACAGTTCTATGACTGGGCGCTGAGTGTCGAGGCGCAGAACCTTGCGTTAGAGGTCAACGCCTTTCAGGTTCCCTCCAACACGGGTGCCCAGACGTCGGACAAGGCACCGGATATGTCGACCATCAAGCTGATCGACTATGATTTCAAGACATACGGATCGTCGGACGAGCGGAAACGGCTGTTGCAGAAGTGGGACGAAGAAGTATCGACCCTGCCCCAGTAAGTGCGCACTGACACGACAAAAAAGACCACTCATCCGGTGCTGATCTTCTGGATCATTGCCGGGTGGGTCGGGTTCTGCCTGCTGCCATGGTATATGGTCGAGGATGGGCTGTGGTCGTTCGGATGGCTACTGGATGGCTACCCGTTCGACACGGATTACGCGCCGGCCGCGTTCCTGATCGCGAAGGGCGAAAAGCTGTGGCTTGCGCCTCTGCTGATTGCCCTTGCGCTGCCCTTGCTGGCGTTGGGCCGCAGGAAATCCGATCCGGTCTATGCCCGCGTGCTCATCCTTGCCGGCGCGCTTGGCTTCGGCTGGCTGATCGCGCAGGGCTTTGGCATCGGGTTGCGCGGTTTCGCCTATGACTGGCTGAACGCATTGTTCGGAGAGTTGGGCGATCGCCAGTTTGGTATGGGCTACGGTGCCATGATCTGCGCCTCGGCCTTTCTGTTTCTTCTGACGCAAGGCATTGCCGCGCGCGGTGCGATCAACGGCGATGTTTTTGTTGTCGGCGCTATCGGTGGCATCATCACCATTGTCACCGCCTTTGTTTTCTTTCCGATTGCCAAGATGCTGTTTGCCGCCTTTATCACCGAGGACGGTGCCTATTCCATTGCAGTCTTCTTCGCGAAATTCTTTGACAATCGGCTTTGGGGCCTTGGTTGCCTGTGGGGTGCGCGCTGTGGTGCCGCATGGAATTCGCTGTTCCTCGCCATTGCCGTGGCGTTCCTGACCACCCTTCTCGGACTTGCCTTCGCGCTGGTCGTGACGCGCTCGGGGTTTCGCTACAAACGTGCGCTGCGGGCGCTGACGGTTCTGCCGATCATCACACCGCCCTTTGTGATTGGCCTTGCCTTGATCCTGCTGTTCGGCCTGTCCGGATCGGTCACGCAATTCGTGTCCGATCTGTTCGGCGTGCAGCCGACGCGCTGGCTATACGGTATGCCCGGTGTGCTGATTGCCCAGACCCTCGCTTTCACGCCCATCGCTTTCCTCGTATTGATCGGCGTGGTCGAGGGGGTGTCGCCGTCGATGGAGGAAGCCGCGCAGACGCTGCGCGCCAACAAATGGCAAACGTTCCGCACCGTCTCGCTTCCGTTGATGCGGCCCGGTCTGGCCAATGCGTTCCTGCTGGGGTTCATTGAATCGATGGCCGATTTCGGCAATCCACTGGTTCTGGGCGGTAATTTCGATGTGCTGTCGACCGAGATTTTCTTTGCCATCGTCGGCGCGCAATATGATCAGGGCCGCGCCGCCGTGCTGGCCATGGTGCTGCTGTTCTTCACCCTCTCGGCCTTTTATGCGCAGCGCGCCTGGTTGGGCAAGAAAAGCTACACCACTGTCACCGGCAAGGGCGATGCGGGCGTCCATCCGCTGATGCCGAACGGCCTTGCCATACCTGTCATCGGTGTCGCGTTCGGATGGGCGCTGTTCACAATCATCGTCTACGCCATGATCCTTTACGGCAGCGTGGTAGAGCTTTGGGGTGTCGACAATTCGCTGACGCTGAAACATTACGTCACCGCTTTCGCAATCGGCATGAACGAGCACGGGATACATTGGGCCGGATCGGCATGGGACAGTTTCTGGACGACGATCATGATCGCGGCGATTGCGGCACCGCTGACCGCTGCGGTCGGCCTGATTGCTGCTTATCTGCTGACCCGTCAGAGTTTCGCTGGAAAGGACGCGTTCGAGTTCGGCACCATGCTCAGCTTCGCCATCCCCGGCACAGTGATCGGCGTCAGCTATATCCTGGCCTTCAATGTCCCCCCGATAGAGATCACCGGCACCGGCGTCATCCTTGTCATCAGCTTTGTCTTTCGCAACATGCCCGTCGGCGTCCGCGCCGGGATTGCCAGCATGTCGCAACTTGACCGGAGCCTTGACGAATCCTCGCTCACCCTTGGTGCCAACAGTTGGCAGACCTTCCGGCGGGTGATCCTGCCGCTTTTGCGTCCGGCCATCCTTGCCGCGCTGGTCTACAGTTTTGTCCGCGCCATGACGGCGATCTCGGCGGTGATCTTCCTTGTCTCCGCCGAATATGACATGGCCACCAGCTATATCATCGGACGGGTGGAGAACAACGATTACGGCCTTGCGATTGCCTATTCCACGACGCTGATCTTCGTGATGCTGGCGGCGGTGGGTCTGCTGCAACTTCTTGTGGGGCGGGTCAAAATCGGCCGACGCACGCAGCACGCAACGGAGAAAGCCCAATGACAGACAAGATCCTCGGCTCCAAGGCCGCGCCGGTGCAATTCCACGGCGTGTCCAAACTGTTCGGCAAGAATGTGGTAGCCGTCGACAATATCGACCTGCATGTAGAGGCGGGCAAACTCGTCACGCTGCTTGGCCCCTCGGGCTGCGGCAAGACCACGACGCTGCGAATGATCGCGGGGCTGGAAATGGCCAGTTCCGGCAGGATCACCATAGGCGATCAGGATGTGACCAAGCTGCCCGCCACCGATCGCGATGTGTCGATGGTCTTTCAATCCTACGCGCTTTTTCCGCATATGACCGTGCTGGAGAACGTGAAGTACGGTCTGACCTTCTCGGGCTTCGGCAAAGAGGAGGCGCGCAGCCGTGCGCTGCATGGTCTGGATCTTGTCGGACTCAAGGGTTTTGACGGTCGCCTTCCGTCAGAGCTTTCGGGGGGGCAACAGCAACGCGTCGCCGTCGCGCGCGCACTTGTGCTTGAGCCGCAGGTTCTTCTGTTCGACGAACCGCTGTCCAACCTCGATGCAAAGCTGCGCCGTCAGGTCCGCGAGGACATCCGCGCGATCCAGAAGGATCTCGGCCTCACCGTTGTCTATGTCACCCATGATCAGGAAGAGGCGCTGGCCGTCTCGGACGAGATTGTGGTGATGCGCAACGCTGCCATCGCGCAGATCGGCACGCCGCGACAGCTTTACGATGCGCCGAATGACCGCTTCGTTGCCGATTTCATTGGCGAGGCGAACCTGCTGGCCTGCCAAATCATCTCTGTGACAGGCGACATGGCCACCATCGACATTGAAGGCTACCGGCACACCCTCGCGTCGCGCGGGTTGCCGCCCGGTCCTGCCACCCTCGCCGTGCGGCCTTCCCGGCTTGTGATCGGCGCGTCGGACGGGATCCCGGCCACGGTGGCCAAAGCGACCTATGTCGGCGTACGCATGGAATACACGCTGACCGGCGCTTTCGGCCAGGTCTTCGCCGTGCAAGACGACGTCGACGCCCCGCTTGAGATTGGCACTCAAACCACGATGGCCTGCGCTGACAAGGGCCCGGTACTCCTCGCTCAATAACCCCAAAGCGCCGATCCGCCTTATCGCAAACAACAGATGCAAGATGCGCACCCACCCCGGGCGCTCTTGCGACCCGGGGTCTTGCATCTCGCGCTGGCCTCGCCGAGGCTGTGCGCATGTCGCAAATCCTATGCCGCCGCTGTGCATAATCGCAGAGGCATTGCGCGGGTATCTGCGTATCCAAACTGACGATGGCAGGCTAGATCACCCTCAGACAAACACATCGGCATTTACAGGGACCCCCATGACCCAGACCTTGTCCAACCACGCACCCAAGATGCTTGCGATCCTGCGCATCATGACCGCCTTGCTGTTTATCCAGCATGGCACCCAGAAACTCTTTGGCTTCCCCGCAGCAGAATATTCGCCCGAATTTTTCACATTGATGTGGTGGGCTGGCGCGATTGAACTGGTGGGCGGCGCGCTGATTCTTGTGGGACTGTTCACCCGCGCGGCCGCATTCGTGACGTCGGGCATGATGGCGGTGGCCTATTTCATGGCCCATGCCGGAAACAGCTTCTTCCCTGCCAATAATGGTGGCGATGCGGCCGTCCTGTTCTGCTTTGTATTCTTGCTTTTCGTCTTTACCGGCCCCGGCGCATGGAGCCTGGACCGCGCGCAATCCCGCGAGACCGGGTTGGTCAGCGTCTGACTTTTCAGCAAAGCAAAAAGGACCAAAGGCGTCGGGTTCCTGCCCGGCACCTTTTGCATGGATCAGCCCGCGCTGTCGCGCAAGACGGACAGAACGGCATCCGGCGGCACGTCCGACGTGACGAAAGACTGCCCGATGCCGTGCGCCAGCACAAAGCGCAGCTTGCCGTCCAGCACCTTTTTGTCCTGCCCCATCAGCTCCAACAAAGCCTCCGGCCCAGGCAGCTCGCCGGGAATGTCGGTCAGATCGACCTTCATGCCCATGTTCTTGAGATGCGCCCGCACCCGGCTGGGCACTTCCTGCGCACACAATCCCAGACGCGCCGAAAGCTCGAATGCCAGCGCACAGCCGACCGCCACGCCCTCGCCATGCAGCAAGCGGTCAGAATACCCGGTCGCAGCCTCCAGCGCATGACAGAATGTGTGGCCGAGGTTCAGCAATGCGCGGTCGCCCTGCTCTGTCTCGTCGCGCACGACAATCTCGGCCTTCATTTCGCAAGACCGCCGAACGGCATTGGCGCGGGCCTCCATGTCGCCGGTCGATAGATGCGGACCGTTCACTTCGAGCCAGGCAAAGAAATTCGCATCGCCAAGCAGCCCATATTTGACCACCTCGCCGTAACCCGCCAGCAGGTCGCGGCGTGGCAGCGTGGCCAGCACACCGATATCCGCCAGTACCAGCGCCGGCTGATGGAACGCGCCCACCAGGTTCTTGCCCGCGACCGAGTTGATCCCGGTCTTGCCACCCACCGAACTGTCAACCTGTGCCAGAAGCGAGGTCGGGATCTGCACGAATCGTACGCCGCGCCGCAGGATGGCGGCGGCAAAGCCCGCAAGATCGCCAATCACGCCGCCGCCCAGGGCAATCACGACGTCACGCCGCTCGATCTTCTGGGCCAGCAGCCATTCGACCACGTTCTGCAATTCGGTCCAGCATTTCGTCGCCTCGCCGGGCGGCAGTTCCAGCGCAACGCTTTCGATTCCTTCCGCCGTCAGCGCATCGCGCAACGTGCTCAAATGCAGGGCGGCGACATTGCGGTCCGTGACAATCGCCACACGCGGGCGGTGCAGGAATGGCGCAATCTCAACGCCGGCACGGGCCAGCAGCCCGCCCCCGATGCGGATGTCATAGGCGCGCTCTGCCAGATCGACATGCACAGTCTCGCTCATTGCTCGTCCTCCAGAACATCGGGACGCGCGCGCAGCGCGCATCGGACCTTCGCGGCCATGGTTTCAATCGAATAGGCAGGATCTGCTTTTACCATAAGGTCGGCCTTTGCATAGATCGGCACGCGCGCCTCGTAAATCGCGGCCAGGGTGCCGCGCGGATCGGGGGATCGCAGCAACGGACGGCTGTCCTTGTGCCGTACGCGCTGCCACAGCAGCGAAAGCTCGGCATCCAGCCAGACCGACACACCCCGGTCAGAGATCATCTTGCGATTGGCCGGGTCCAGAAAGGCCCCGCCCCCTGTTGACAGAATGCCGGTCTGGTTTCCCAGAAGACGTTCGATAACCTGGCTTTCCTTGCGCCGGAAAAAGGGCTCGCCGTCACGCGCGAAAATCTCGGCAATAGTCATATTGGCCGCTTTTTCGATTTCCTCGTCCGAATCGATGAACGGCACGTCCAACGATGCGGCAAGCGCCTTGCCCACCGCGGATTTACCCGCGCCCATCATGCCCACCAGGACAACTGTTTTCTTCAACTTGGCTGTCATTCGTTGCCGTTTTCGGCCATCCGCCGCCATTTTTCAATTTGCAGGTCTGAATGACGTGATCTTGCGCAAAAGGCCAGTTATAAGTTCCGCAAAACAAGCAGACATGCAGGCTAAAGGGATATTTCATGGGGCGCATTCTGAAATGGCTATTTTATTTGTTGGTTCTGGGTGCCATCGCATTGGTGGCATACGCCTATGTCGGACCGTTTTTCGGCGCTGATTTCTCAGCTCCGGCAAGCGAGATCAGGGAACCGGTGACGTTGAATGCGAAATAGCACGGCGGCGGCCATCCTTTCGGCGCTGACCGCCACCACGGCCATGGCTCAAGAACCCTTGTCGGCGATCGACTGGCTGGAACTGAACGTGCCGTCTCCGGTGGCGCAGCAGGCACCGCGCGCGCAAAGGCGTCCGCAACCGCAGATCGAGCCGCCCATCAGCCAGTCTGCCCGGTCGCCCGAAGTGTCGGTGATGCCCTTGGATCAGACCAGCCTCGCCGCGGTCGGCCTGTTGCCGCCCAGCGTGACAGGACTTCCGGCCGATATGTGGGTCGCGTCAAGCAGCGACACGCTGGAGCAGTTGATTGCAGCGCAGCCGGAAGACGGGTTGCCGGCGATAAACGCGCTGCTGTTCACGCTTTTGCTGGCTGAGGCCGATCCTCCTGCCGATGCGGGAAGCGGGGAGCAGCTTTTGGCAGCGCGTACGGCGAAGTTGATGGATATGGGCGCGGTGGAACCCGCCATGTCGCTGATCGAGCGGGCGGGAAGCGATACGCCGGCGTTGTTCAGCCTGTGGTTTGATCTGTCATTGCTGACCGGCCAAACCGGCCCGGCCTGTGCCCAACTGGCCGCAAAGCCGCATCTGGCACCCGGCTACGGCGCACGCATCTTTTGTTCGGCGCGTGACAGCGACTGGAGCACGGCAATGACGACGCTGGGCACCGCCCGCGCGATTGACGCCCTGACACAGCGCGAGGCGTCGCTGCTTGAACGGTTCCTTGATCCTGAACTGGCCGAGGAACTGGCCCCTCTGACCCCACCAGTACGCCCGACGCCGTTGGAGTTTCGTCTGTTCGAGGCCTTGGGCGAACCTCTGCCCACGGCCACCCTGCCCCGGCCATTCGCGACGGTGAACCTGAATGGCGATGCGGGCTGGAAGGCCCAGCTTGCTGCCGCCGAGAGATTGGCGCGCGTTGGCGCGATTTCGGAAAACCGGATGCTGGGCATCTATACTGACCGGCTTCGCGCCGCGTCGGGCGGCATCTGGGACCGCGTCGAAGGCTTGCAACGCTTTGACACGGCGCTGGCCTCGCGCGATCCGCAGGCCATTTCCGCCGCGCTGGAACGGGTCTGGCCACTGATGCTGGCGGCCGATCTGGTTGTGCCGTTTTCCCGGCTCTATGGTGCGTCGCTGATGAAATACCCGCTCAGCGGGCGTGCCGCGGATCTTGCGACGCAAGCCGCATTGCTTTCGCCCGACTACGAAATGATGGCGGCGAAGCTGACCGCGGACAGCCCCTTTGCCTTTGCTGCCGCGATTGCGCGCGGGGACACCGCAGAGCCACCCGAGCAGGATGCCACCGCCCATGCCATTGCAGCGGCGTTCGCGCCGGACGCCGCATTGCCCGACGCACTGGCAGAGCAGCTTGCCGATGACCGTCTGGGCGAGGTTCTGTTGCGCACCACCGCGTTGATGCGTCAGGGTATGCGCGGCGACCCCGGAGATTTGACGGATGCGCTGATCGTGCTGCGCAGCGTCGGGTTGGAAGACGCCGCCCGACGCGCCGCGTTGCAACTTTTGCTCGCGGGACGTGGCCAGTTATGAACGATCGCAACTGGATATCCGCTTTTCTTGAGGCGCAGGCCGCCGAACGCGGGGCCGCGCATAACACGCTTCTGGCCTATGCCCGCGACCTGGGCGATTTTCACGATTGGCTGACCGATGCGGGCGGCTCGCTTGCCACGGCCATGCGCGCAGAGGTCGAGGCCTACCTGACCCATTGCGACGCGCAGGGATTGGCGAAATCCACCCGTGCCCGGCGGCTTTCGGCGATCAAGCAGCTTTACCGGTTCATCTACGAGGAAAACTGGCGAACGGACAATCCAACGCTTCAGATCACCGGACCGGGGCGCGATGCGCGCTTGCCCAAAACGCTCAGCCATGAAGAGGTCGACCGCCTGCTGGAAGCCGCACAGACGCATGGCCGCACCCCCAGCGATCAGTTGCGGAATACATGTCTGATGCAGTTGCTTTATGCGACCGGCATGCGTGTGACAGAACTGGTATCGCTGCCGGTTGCCGCCGCGCGCGGACGCCCGCAGATGCTGTTGATCCGGGGCAAGGGCGGCAAGGAACGCATGGTGCCCCTGTCGCCCCCTGCCCGCGTGGCGCTGGCCGATTGGCTGAACGCGCTTGATGTGCTGCAAGACACCGCCAGAGCCGAGCGCAAACCGGTATCGACCTTTCTTTTCCCGTCGCATAGCAAGGCTGGCCACCTGACACGCCATGCGTTTTACGTCATGCTCAAGGAAATTGCCGTTGCGGGCGGCGTTTCCCCCGCGAAAGTCACGCCCCACACGCTGCGCCACGCCTTTGCCACGCATCTGCTCGCCGGAGGTGCCGATCTGCGTGTGATCCAGACCTTGTTGGGTCATGCCGATGTCTCCACCACCGATCTACACACATGTGCTGGAGGACCGGCTGCGCGAACTGGTTCTGGAGCACCACCCCCTGACACAGTCAGCCGGGCCGCACGCGGACGCCGATGATACCGTCACCGAGGATCCATAGCTGACCATGACCACCGCACTGACTGCTCGGCGACCGGGCCGGTTGCTCTTGAATGACGGCCAACGCAGCCTCATAAGCGGAATGACACCAACCAAGGGCCCCTGAATGGACTCCGCGACATTATCAACCTTCGACTCGGCATTCTGGATAACCTCCGGGGCGATTATATTTCTGCTGATCCTGTCAGCGTTCTTTTCCGGCAGCGAAACCGCCCTGACCGCAGCGTCGCGCGGCAAACTGCGCGCGCAGGCTGACAAAGGATCAAGCGGGGCCGTCAGCGCGCTGACCATCACCGAAGACAATGAGCGGCTGATCGGGTCTGTCCTGCTGGGCAATAACCTTGTGAACATCCTCGCCACATCTTTGGCGACGGCCTTGTTCACGCGGGCGTTTGGTGAATCCGGTGTGGCGCTCGCGACGCTGGTGATGACCCTGCTGGTTCTGATCTTTGCAGAAGTTCTGCCAAAGACCTACGCCATCACCAATGCCGAAACCGCCGCCGCAAAAGTGGCCCCCATTATCCGGCTGGTGATCCTCGTCTTTTCGCCCGTAGTGGCCGCTGTGCGCTGGCTGGTGCGTGGCGTGTTGCGTGTTTTTGGCGTGAAGACCGATCCCGACAGTCACATTCTGGCCGTGCGTGAAGAGATCGCTGGTGCCCTGAACCTTGGCCATTCCGAAGGCGTGGTCGAAAAAGAAGATCGCGACCGCATTCTTGGCGCGTTGGATCTGGGCGACCGCACCGTTGAAGAGATCATGTTGCACCGTTCGGGAATCGAGATGATTGACGCCGACGCCGAACCGCACCTGATCCTTGAGCAATGTCTTGAAAGCAGCCACACACGCCTGCCAGTCTACCGCAACGAGCCGGAAAACATCATCGGTGTGGTCCATGCCAAGGATCTGCTGCGCGTCATGTATATGCTGATCGCGGGCCGGGAAACGGATGCCGCCATGAAACTGGAGGCGTTCAAGATCACAGATGTGGCGATGAAGCCCTATTTCGTGCCCGACACCACAAGCCTTGACGAACAGATGCGGCAGTTCCTGCGGCGGCGCACACATTTCGCGCTGGTGGTTGACGAATACGGCTCGCTTAAAGGGCTTATCACGCTGGAGGACATCCTCGAAGAAATCGTGGGCGAGATCACCGACGAATTTGATCCCGATGCCGACCACCCTGTCCGTCACGCCGATGACGGGCATTTCTGGGTGGATGGGGCGATGACGATCCGCGACCTGAACCGCGCCACCGATTGGGCCTTGCCCGATGACGAGGCCAACACCGTTGCCGGGCTGGTCATACACGAGGCGCAGATGATCCCCAGCACCGGACAGGTCTTCAGCTTTCACGGCTTCCGCTTTGAAGTCACCGGGCGCGAAGGGAACCGGGTGACACGGCTTAAAATCCGGCCCCTTTAACGGAACGTCTGTTCCGGCGGGAAACACAGTTGACCCTGACAGCCGTGCCGCAGCCTAAACAGTATCCGCCTTCTGCGTCACGGCGACTTCGCGCAGCCGCGCAAGGTCCGCCGGAAAGCTGATCATCGTTTCGGCGCGTGCCCGACAGATCTCCGCCATCTTCCAGGCCTCTTTTGACAATTCAGGGGCCGCGTGGGTTATCACACCGCTTAGCGCGTTCTGAAGGGCCAGGTGCACCTCGACCGCGTCTCCGGCGCATCGGCAGATCGGATCGAAACTGGTGTTAAACAACTCTGCCAAATCCAGAGGCGGCACCCACAACCGATCATATTTCACGTCCGGCACGTCGACACCTTGCGGCGCTGCAAGCGACACCAGATGGCCAAGACGGTAGACCACGTCAATGGCGGTGCCCGGATCGTTTATCCCCGGCGACAAAGCTCTGGTCGCGATTTCCGCCATGACGGCGACGCCGAATACCGGGTCCTGCTCGAAACTGCGCAGGTCTGAAATCTGGATACATTCGGTGATATCGTCTTTCAGGCTGTCATCCAATGCGCCGCTTGGCCTGGAAATGAACGCCAGTGGATCGCCCTTGTGAAGGTATCGCCCGACGGATGTAACCAGATAAATACGAAGGTCGTTATCGCTGGCGAGTTTCTGCAACGCCTCTTCGAACAGTTGCGGAATATAGCCATGTTGCGGGGCGGTGATCATCAATGCGCCCTGCGGGATTTGCGTGTTTGGGTCTGTCAGCGGATTGGCCCCCTTGCAGGGATAACTGGCGATCCGCTTCAGGGAATCCGTGGTCCTGTTCTCGATCTGTTTCGCGGTCTCCGGCAGGCTGCCTAGCCCTTCGAGATGCAAAATCCACCGAATGAAGGACACGATAATCAACGCCACCACAACCAGCGTCATTCCGAACAGCACCACGATATCGCGATGATCGAACACGTCCGCGGCGCGCAGGATGATCGCGACCAGCGCAAACAGATAGGCGCCCAGAAAATTCGACAATACCGATTGCGTAACCGTGTCTTCGCGCAGGATCAGATGGCTGCGCGGGGTCCACTGGCTTGAGGCCCGATGCAATCCCGTCATCATGATCGTCAACGAAAACGTCGTGACCGCCAGCATGGACGAGGCGATGATGCTGAGGATCGGGTCCACGGCTTCGGCACCGATGCGGTCGCCCAACCAGTCCGGCACGATCGGCGACACGATTTTGGCCAATGCCAGCGCCACAAGGTTGAGCACCGCAAACAGGATTACCCGCACATGCAGGCGCCGTGAAATCTGTCGCGCGCGCCGCAAGATCGTGCTCAGCATTAACCTACCTCCCCGACGCGCCCGCCGCACCGATTGTCGTGTTTCGACCTGCCAGCCGAGCATATGCCGCCGACACACATTCCGGAATACCTAGTGGGGTCCAAAATGAAAACCACAGCTCGGGCGAGCGGTGCGCCAATGCGGAAAACACCGATGCCAAGAATATAAGCTGACCGGACCGCGGGAAACGTCCTTGGTTTTTGCGCTTCGGGCAGCTACTGACCTCATATGCGCTGGTTGATCGCATTGGTGCTATCTTACTGGAATCGGTTCGCGGATGGGCTGACGGCAAGGATCCAAACCTGCGCCCAACGCTCATTAGATGCAGGAGTTCCCTTTAACCCTGAAGGCAGGCGGACGCAGATGAAAGTCGCTATAATTATTCCCGCAGCCGGTGCCAGTCGTCGTATGCGCGGGGCCGACAAGCTGTTGCAGGATGTTGATGGCAAACCGTTGCTGCGTATCATGGCAGAACGGGCCTGTGCTGTGTCGGATGCGGTATTTGTAACGCTGCCCAATCTAGATCACCCGCGTGCGAACGCGCTGGACGATCTGTCATTGCGGATCATCCCGGTGCCGGATGCCGCAGAGGGAATGGCCGCGTCCCTGCGCGCAGCAGCCACGGCTTTGCCCGACGGAATTGACGGCGCGCTGATCCTGCCCGCCGATATGCCGGATATAGGGAGTTCCGATTTAGACAGTATTATCAAATACTACGAGAACAATCCTCACGCGATCATTCAAGGATCATCGCTGGACAAACCCGGCCATCCCGTTCTGTTTCCTGCCGACTGCCTGTCTCTGTTCAAAACCCTCAGCGGTGACCGTGGCGCGCGTCCGATCTTGCAGCAGATGCGTGATCGGATAAGGCTTGTGCCATTGCCGGGCCGCGCCGCGCTGACAGATCTGGATACACCTGAAGCATGGACGAAATGGCGCGCATCAAGGTAATGCAAAGCATCACCTTATCGCATCAAGCCTCTGATAATAAATAACCTTTATTACAAGAGATATTTGAGCCCGACAGTCAGGACGCAAAACCGATGGTTGCCTCGACCGCGCGTTTCCAAGCGATATATTTTTCTTCACGCTGTTCCTCGGCCATTGTGGGGTCAAATCGTGCCTCGGCCGTCCAACTGTCAGCAAAGGTCTGCATATCCGGCAAAAGCCCCGCCTGATGGCCAGCCAACCAAGCCGCCCCCATCGCGGTGGTCTCCAGCACATGCGGCCGTTCAACCGGGGCATTGATGATGTCGGACAGAAACTGCATGGTGAAATCCGATGCGCTCATCCCGCCATCGACCCGCAGCGCGGGGGTTGAGGCGTCCGCCTTCGCACCTGTTTCGGACCAGTCGGCCTTCATCGCATCCAACAGGTCACGGGTCTGAAACCCGACACTTTCAAGGGCGGCCCGTGCCAGTTCCTCGGGTCCGGAATTGCGGGTCAGGCCAAAGATTGCGCCGCGGCATTCCGCGTTCCAGTAAGGTGCCCCCAGACCGGTGAAGGCGGGCACCAGCACAACCTGTTGCGAGGTATCGGATCTTTCCGCCATGGGCTGCGTCTCGCCCGCGTCACGGATCATTTTCAGCCCATCGCGCAGCCATTGCACCACTGCACCCGCGATAAAGATCGACCCTTCAAGCGCATAAGTGGGCTTGCCATCCAACTGGTACGCGATGGTGGTCAGCAGCCGGTTCTGCGACCGCACCGGCGTCTCGCCCGTATTCAGCAGCGCGAAACACCCCGTGCCATAGGTGGATTTCAGCATGCCCGGCTCAAAACACGCCTGCCCGACCGTCGCGGCCTGCTGATCGCCGGCAATGCCCCGGATCGGGATCGCGCGCCCGAACAGATCGGGCCGGGTCTCGCCAAACTCGGCGGCACAGTCGCGCACCTCTGGCAGCATGGACATCGGAATGCCCAACCGCTCGCAGATCGAGCTGGACCAGCGCCCTTTGCGGATGTCGTAAAGCATCGTGCGGGCGGCATTGGTGGCATCGGTCAGATGCTCTTTCCCGCCGGTCAGGTTCCAGACCAGCCAGCTATCGACCGTTCCGAAAGCCAATTCGCCCGCCTCAGCCCGTGCGCGTGCGCCATCTACGTTTTCAAGAATCCAAGCCAGTTTGGTGCCCGAGAAATACGGATCAAGCAGCAGCCCGGTGCGGTCAGTTACCGTCTCTTCAAACCCGTCGGCCTTCAGCGCCTTGCACATATCCGAGGTGCGGCGGTCCTGCCAAACGATGGCGTTATACAGCGGTTTGCCAGTCTTGCGATCCCAGACCAGCGTGGTTTCGCGCTGGTTCGTAATGCCGATGGCGGCAATCTGGTCGGCACCCTGCCCGGCCTTTTCGATCACTGAACGGCAGGTCGCCGCCGTGGTCGACCAAAGGTCCGATCCGTCATGTTCTACCCAACCGCTATTAGGAAAATGCTGTGCAAATTCTTCCTGCGCGGAGGCAATGATCGAAAGCGATGTGTCGAACAGGATCGCGCGCGTCGAAGTCGTGCCCTGATCGATGGCAAGAATATGGGTCATGGCCAGTCTCATCTTCCGCCGGGACGTATCAGACAGGCGCCCGCCATGCGGTTCTTGAAGTGTTTCGGTTCTTATCTGGATCTGGCCGAGGCCCCGCGATGGGGCCCCGACCGATATGCAAGGCTTACTGCCAGGACTTGATCAGCTCGTCATAAGCGATTGTCTGAGGCTCTTCGTCCTCGTTTTCCAGCTTCGCCTTGGGCGAGCCTTCCATCGCAAGCCATTCCTGAGGATCCTTTTCCTCGTTCAGCTTGGGACCAATGTCGCCCTGAACGCCTGCGCGCTCCAGACGCTCCATCACACGTTCCTGATCGGCGCAAAGAGCATCCAGCGCTTCCTGAGTGGTCTTGGCACCCGACATTGCGTCACCGATATTCTGCCACCACAGCTGTGCCAGCTTGGGGTAGTCAGGCACGTTGGTGCCGGTGGGCGACCACTGAACCCGTGCAGGCGAGCGGTAGAATTCGACCAGACCGCCCAGCTTGTCGGCGCGCTCGGTGAAGGATTCGTGCTGGATTGTGGATTCGCGGATGAAGGTCAGGCCAACATGGGCTTTCTTCACATCCACGGTCTTGGAGGTCACAAACTGCGCATAGAGCCAGGCCGCTTTCGCACGGTCCACCGGGGTGGATTTCATCAGCGTCCAGGATCCCACATCCTGATAGCCCAGCTTGGTGCCTTCTTCCCAGTAAACACCATGTGGCGAGGGGGCCATGCGCCATTTGGGCGTGCCATCCTCGTTCATCACCGGCAGGCCGGGCTTGACCGTGTCGGCCGTGAAGGTGGTGTACCAGAACATCTGCTGGGCGATATTGCCCTGTGCGGGGATCGGGCCAGCCTCGCCAAAGGTCATGCCTGCGGCTGCGGGCGGCGTGTATTTTTCAAGCCACTCGATCGCCTTGGACACGGCATAAACCGCTGCGGGGCCGTTGGTGGCACCGCCGCGCGCGACGCAGGAACCCACGGGCTGCGAGTTGTCGTTGACGCGAATGCCCCATTCATCCACCGGCAGGCCGTTCGGCTCGCCCTTGGATCCAACGCCGGCCATGGACAGCCACGCATCGGTGTAGCGCCAGCCCAGCGACGGGTCTTTCTTGCCGTAATCCATGTTGCCAAAGACTTCGCCTTCGACACCCATGCGCGACAGATCCCGCCCGGTGAAGAATTCCGCGATGTCCTCATAGGCCGCCCAGTTGACCGGCACGCCCAGCTCGTAGCCGTATTTCTCTTGGAAATCAGCCTTGTTCTGCTCGTCGTTGAACCAGTCGTAGCGGAACCAGTAAAGGTTCGCGAATTGCTGGTCGGGCAGTTGGTACAGGTTGCCATCCGGCGCGGTCGTGAAGGACGTGCCGATATAGTCCTCCAGATCAAGGCCGGGGTTGGTCACATCCGCGCCCTCGCCCGCCATCCACTCGGTCAGGTTGCGGGCCTGCTGATAGCGCCAATGGGTGCCGATCAGATCAGAGTCGTTGATATAGCCGTCATAGATATTCTCGCCGGACTGCATCTGGGTCTGAAGCTTTTCGACAACATCGCCTTCGCCGATCAGGTCATGCGTGACCTGAATGCCGGTGATCGCGGTGAAGGCAGGTGCCAGCACCTGGGATTCGTATTCATGCGTGGTGATGGTTTCCGACACCACCTTGATATCCATGCCGGCCATCGGGGCTGCGGCATCGATGAACCACTGCATTTCGGCTTCCTGACCTTCGCGATCAAGCACCGACATATCGCCGATTTCTTCATCCAGGAACGCGCGTGCCGCCTCCATGTCGGCAAAGGCCGGCCCCGCAAGGATCAGCAGCGCGGCCGTGGTCGATTTCAGTTTCGAGTTCATGGGTTTCCTCCCAATTAAAACCAGTTTCGAGGATATGTTGTTTCATGTCCGGGTCTCCTCAATCCCCGGTCACAAACCGTGTGTCTAAACCCAGCGAAACACCGCCGCAGCATAGACAAGACACGCGATCAGGGCATACGGCTGGTGCGCCCCGACAATCCCGAGCCAGGCCAGATTGATGAAGGCCGACCCCAGAAGCGTTATGAAAAGCCTGTCACCGCGCGTTGTTTCAATCCGCAGAATACCCGTCCGGGGCGTTTCGGGAAATTTGATCGCAAGCGCCGTGAAGATGATGAGCAACAAGGCGATAACGATAAAGAAGGTCGCCGTCGGCCATGTCCATGCCATCCATGCCATTAGTTATCCTCCCTACGGATAGAATTCACACCAAGCTGTATAGAACCAGCCGCGAATGTCGGATTGCGTGTTCTCGATCGACCCGCCTTCGGCAAAACACCATTTTCCCTGGCATTGGCGGTTGTCGAAAAACAATGCGTCGCCGTTATGTACCCGTGCGATCTCTTGATGTTGCGATCCCGGACCACGGCGGACGGACAGGAAACCATCGCCATTCGGGTCAAGCCCTGTGACCAGACAACCGGTTTCCCAAGGCTCTGCGGCCTGCGCATGTGCCGGACCTGCCTCGGACAAGCCTGTCAGGCTCAGGCATCCGCCGACCAAAGCAATACGCAGCGAAGCAGCGAAGTTCAGCTTTAGATCAGTTTGCATCGTTACACCCTCCCCAGGGCAAAGCCCTTGGCGATGTAGTTGCGGACAAAATAGATCACCAAGGCACCCGGCACGATGGTCAGGATGCCGGCGGCCGCCAGCACGCCCCAGTCGACGCCCGACGCGCCTTGGGTGCGGGTCATGATGGCAGCAATCGGCTTTGCGTCAACGGTTGTCAGGGTGCGCGACAGTAGCAGTTCCACCCATGAGAACATGAAGCAGAAGAACGCGGCCACACCGATGCCGGACGCGATCAGCGGCATGAAGATCTTCACGAAGAAGCGGCCAAAACCGTAGCCGTCCAGATAGGCCGTTTCGTCAATTTCCTTGGGCACGCCGCGCATGAACCCTTCGAGGATCCAGACAGCCAGCGGCACATTGAACAGGCAATGCGCCAGCGCCACGGCGATATGGGTGTCAAACAGACCCACGCTGGAATAAAGCTGAAAGAACGGCAGAGCAAAAACGGCGGGCGGCGCCATGCGGTTGGTCAGCAGCCAGAAGAACAGGTGCTTGTCGCCCATGAAGTGATAGCGCGAAAACGCATAGGCCGCAGGCAGCGCCACCGCGAGGCTGATCACCGTGTTCATCGTCACATAGATCAGCGAGTTGACGTAGCCCAGATACCATGCCGGATCGGTCAGAATGGTGGCATAGTTGGCGAATGTCAGATTACGCGGGAACAGCGTGAAGGAATTCAGGATCTCGGTATTGGTCTTCAGGCTCATGTTCAGCAGCCAATAGATCGGCAGCAGCAGGAACAGCAGGTAGAGCGTCATGACCACGGCGCTGGAATTGATCCGCGCCTTGCGCTTTTTGGCCGTGAACGTGACAGGCGTTTGTGTTGCATCACTCATGGCTCATCCCTCCCGCTTATCAAGAGTTGTCATCACCGTGTAGAACACCCAGCTGATCAGCAGGATCACGAGGAAATACATCAGTGAGAACGCCGCCGCAGGTCCAAGGTCAAACTGTCCGAGCGCCATTTTCACAAGGTCAATCGACAAGAGCGTGGTGGCATTGCCCGGCCCGCCCCCGGTGACGACAAAAGGTTCCGTATAGATCATGAAACTGTCCATGAAGCGCAGCAGGATGGCGATCATCAACACGCCCGTCATCTTGGGCAGTTCGATGTAGCGGAAGACTTTCCAGCGCGATGCCTGATCGATCTTGGCGGCCTGATAATAGGCGTCGGGGATGGATTTGAGACCGGCAAAGGCCAGCAGCGCAACCAGCGAGGTCCAGTGCCAGACATCCATCACCACAATGGTGATCCAGGCGGCCAGCGTGTCCTGCGTGTAGTTATAGTCGATACCCAGCGCATCCAGCGTATAGCCCAGCAGGCCGATATCGACACGGCCGAAGATCTGCCAGATCGTACCGACCACGTTCCACGGAATGAGCAGCGGCAGTGACATCAGCACCAGGCAAAGCGACGACCAGACGCCTGATTTGGGCATATTGAGTGCCACGAAAATGCCCAGGGGCACCTCGATCGCAAGGATGATGCAAGAGAACATCAGCTGGCGGCCAAGCGCGTCCCACATCCGGTCGGAGTCCAGCATCTCGCTGAACCATTCCAGCCCGGCCCAGAAGAACTGGTTGTTCCCGAACGTGTCCTGAACCGAATAGTTGACGACCGTCATCAACGGGATCACCGCCGAGAAGGCCACCAGCAAAAGCACCGGCAGAACAAGGAACCACGCCTTTTGATTGACTGTCTTTTCCATCAGGCGAACCCTCCCCCGGTTCGTGCGTTGGTTTGGCTGATAGGTGAGCGGTCAGGATACGCATCAGGTGACGCCGCCCGGTGCGAGGCAAGAGTTCTCGGGTCAGGCCCGAGAAGGGTATCGCGTTGTTTTACGGTCATCACGCGGCCTCCCCTGTGGGCGCGACACGCCAGTCGTTTGCGTAGACATTCACATGGCTTGCATCAAACGTGACCCGGTTCATATCCGCGCTGACATGCTCATCCTCATCCGCAAGTATGTTGATGTCATGTCCCAAAACCTCGGCGCGGATGATCTTGTGTCGGCCGATGTCTTCAACGCGATGGACCCGCACCGGCAACCCGTCCGTCTGGCTGAGCCGCGCGAATTCCGGGCGCACCCCGATCTCGACCTTGCCATCTATCGCTGCGTAGCCACCTGCCAGCTTCACTTCGGAGCCGTCGATATAGGCGGTATCGCCTTCGACGCGGGCCGGGAACACGTTCATGCCCGGCGAGCCGATGAAATAGCCCACGAACGTATGCTCGGGCCTCTCGAACAGTTCTTCGGGGGTGCCGATCTGCACGACGCGACCATCATACATCACCACAACCTTGTCGGCAAAGGTCAGCGCCTCTGTCTGGTCATGCGTGACGTAGATCATCGTATGGCCGAAATCGTGATGCAGCTTTTTCAGCTGGGTGCGCAGCTCCCATTTCATATGCGGGTCGATCACCGTCAGCGGCTCATCGAACAGCAGCGCGTTGACGTCCTTGCGCACCATGCCGCGGCCAAGACTGATCTTCTGCTTGGAATCGGCTGTCAGACCGCGCGCCTTGCGGCTGAGCATGTCCTCCATCCCGATCATCCGGGCGATTTCCTGAACGCGCTCTGCGACATAGGCCTCGTCCCTGCCGCGGTTGCGCAGAGGAAAGGCCAAGTTGTCACGCACGGTCATCGTGTCGTAGACCACAGGAAACTGGAACACCTGCGCGATGTTGCGCTCTGCCGTGGGCGCATGGGTGACGTCCTGTCCGTCAAACAGGATGCGCCCCTGGCTGGGATGCAAAAGCCCCGAGATGATGTTCAGCAGTGTGGACTTGCCGCATCCTGAAGATCCCAGCAGCGCATAGGCCGCGCCATCGTCCCAGTCGTGGTTCAGTTCCTTCAGCGCGTAATCATCTTCGGACGCGGGATTGGGAAGGTAGGAATGCGCGAGATTGTCGAGCGTGATCTTGGCCATCTGTTTCCCCTCAGGCTGCAAGCGCATAGGCGGCCGGGGCGATCAGCTTGCCGTCTTCGCCAAAGATGTAGATATGCCGGGGATCAAGCCAGACCGTCAGATCGGCCCCGATAGACAGGTCATGTACGCCGTGCACCAGACCGACCCAGCGTTCGCCGTGATGATCCAGATGCACGAATGTTTCCGATCCTGTCAGCTCTGTCACCGTCAGCGTGGTGTTGAATGGCACCGCATCGGCAACATGCTGGGTGATCTCCAGATGGTTGGGACGGAACCCGGCGCTGTAGCGACCGTCCGGCAACTCGGATAGTTTGCCGCTGGCGGGCACGGTGCGACCGTCGCCAAAACTCAGCGACGACCCGGTTTTCGCGATTTGCACGAAGTTCATCGGCGGATCTGAAAACACCCGCGCGGTGGTGGCATCCGCCGGTTGGCGGTAAACCTGCGGCGTCAGACCAAACTGCGTCACCCGGCCCTCCCACAATGCGGCGGTGTTGCCACCCAGCAGCAAAGCTTCTTCGGGTTCGGTCGTGGCGTAGACGAAGATCGCGCCCGAAGCCTCGAATATCTTTGGGATTTCCACCCGCAACTCTTCGCGCAGCTTGTAATCGAGATTGGCAAGAGGTTCGTCCAGCAAGACCAGCCCGGCATTCTTGACCAAGGCCCGCGCCAGGGCGCAGCGCTGCTGCTGGCCGCCCGACAATTCCAACGGTTTGCGATCCAGCATCGTCGTCAGCTTCATCAGCTCGGCATTTTCGCGAACGCGCCGGTCAATCTCGGACTTATCGATGCCCAGAAGCCGCATCGGCGAGGCGATGTTGTCATAGACCGTCATTGAGGGATAGTTGATGAATTGCTGGTAGACCATCGCAACCTTGCGATCCTGCACGCGCATACCGGTGACGTCTTCGCCCTGCCAGAAAATCTGCCCGGTCGCAGGCGTATCCAACCCCGCCATCAGCCGCATCAACGAGGTCTTGCCCGACAATGTCGGCCCCAGAAGCACGTTCATCGTGCCCTTTTCCAGTGTCAGATCTGTCGGGTGGATATGGGTTTGCCCCTCCACGACCTTCGACACATTTCTGAGTTCAAGCGTCATCAGATCCTCCCCCTATTCTGCTGCATTGCACGCAGATGCGCGGCGCGCCGCCATCCAGTCATCAAGTGTGCCGATCTGTTCGGCACTCAGCCTCAGGCCCAGCTTGTTGCGGCGCCAGACCACATCCTCGGCTGTGCGGGCATATTCCTTGTCCATCAGCCAGATCACTTCGGACTCTGTCAGCGTCGCGCCAAAATCATAGCCCAGATCATCGGGGGTTGTCGCCTTGTTCAGCACGAATTGCGCTTCAGTGCCATAAGCCCGGACCAACCGCCGCGCCCAGGTTTCGGACAGGAACGCGAATCTGCCTTTCAGATCAGACACAAGGTCATCCACCCCATCGACCGGAAAATCGCCGCCGGGCAGTGGCACACCCGCCGTCCAGGGCGCTTTCACATCCGGCAGGTTTTGCGAGACTTTTTCAAGCGCGCTTTCGGCCAGACGCCGATATGTCGTGATCTTGCCGCCAAAGACATTCAGCATCGGCGCGCCACCGTCCTTGTCAACCTTCAGCGTGTAATCCCGCGTCGCCGCCGTGGCGCTGCTGGCCCCGTCATCATAAAGGGGTCGCACGCCGGAATAGGTCCAGACGACGTCATCCTCGCTGATCTTTCTGGCGAAATACTGGTTGGCAAAGTCGATCAGATAGCGCTGCTCTTGCGGGGTGCATACTGGCTTATCGGAGGGATCGTCATGCTCGGCGTCGGTGGTGCCGATCAGCGTGAAATCATTCTCATACGGGATCGCAAAGATGATCCGCCCGTCGGTCCCCTGAAAGAAATAGCATTTGTCATGATCGTAAAGCCTGCGCGTCACGATATGGCTGCCGCGCACCAGACGCACGCCCTCGGTGGTGTTGATCCGCACTTTGGAATGGATGATGTCCCCCACCCATGGGCCACCCGCATTGATCAGCATACGGGCCAAGTGGATCTTTGGCGCGCCGTCTTCGTTATTGCGCGTTTCTATTCGCCAAAGATCACCTTCGCGCTCTGCCGACAGAACCTTTGTGCGTGTCAGAATATTTGCGCCGCGCGCTTCGGCATCGCGGGCATTCAACACGACAAGGCGCGAGTCCTCGATCCAGCAATCGGAATATTCATATGCCTTGGCAAAGCGATCCTGTAGCGGCGCACCTTCCGCTGTGTCGCCAAGATCCAGAGTCTTCGTGCCCGGCAGGATCTTTCGCCCCCCCAGATTGTCATACATGAACAGGCCAAGGCGGATCAGCCAGGCCGGACGACGCCCCTTCATCCACGGCATGACGATGCTCAATAGGCGCGATGTCGGCGTTTCCGACTCAAATCGCATATCTTTATGATAAGGCAGGACAAACCGCATCGGCCAACTGATATGCGGCATTGCGCGCAACAGCACTTCACGTTCGATCAGTGCCTCGCGAACAAGTCGAAATTCGAAATATTCCAGATAGCGCAGCCCGCCATGGAAAAGCTTGGTGGACGAGGAAGACGTGGCAGAGGCAAGGTCGTTCATCTCGGCCAGAGTCACTGACAAACCGCGCCCCGCGGCATCGCGTGCTATGCCGCATCCGTTGATGCCGCCACCAATCACGAACAGGTCTGTCACGTCTGTGTCAGTATTGTCCGCCACGCGATTCCCCCCCTTGCGTAACCCTCTCAATGTTATGCAATCAAAAGATCAAAATCGCAACAGTAGAATTTTCGCTTTTGTTCGCTTTTGTCGATACTATACTTCTGTTGTGGTCAGACTGACGACAGGCTTGATGAATATACCCTGGGTCTGCGCTCCCGCGCGCCACATTGCACTGGCAAGGGAAACGACACTATAGTTTGATCCGAGCATACCCGCTATGGACGACGAAACAACAGGAATGCAGCCATGTCCCAGACCTTTCGTCATCCAGAGATCCTGGAAATCGCGCGCCGGGAAGGCAAGGTCACCGTGGACGATCTGGCAGACCGTTTCGGGGTGACATTGCAGACCATTCGCCGCGATCTGACCGACCTGGCCGATGCCGGCAGGTTGGAACGTGTGCATGGCGGCGCGATCCTGCCATCCGGGACAACGAATATCGGCTATGAAGAGCGGCGTGCCATCAACCCGTCGGGCAAAACGGCAATTGCGCGCGCCTGTGCTCAGATGATTCCGAATGACATTTCGCTGTTTCTCAATATCGGCACCAGTACCGAGGCCGTGGCGCGCGAATTGCTGCACCACACCAACCTGATGGTCGTGACCAACAACATGAACGTGGCCAATATCCTTGTCGCCAACAGGGATTGCGAAATTATCGTGACGGGGGGCCAATTACGCCGCGCGGATGGCGGGTTGGTCGGCAATCTTGCTGCCGACACGATCCGCCAGTTCAAATTCGACATGGCCGTGATCGGCTGCTCGGCGCTGGACCCGGATGGCGACTTGCTGGATTACGATATTCAGGAGGTCAGCGTCAGCCGCGCCATTCTAAGCCAATCCCGCAAATCATTGCTGGTGGCTGACCACACCAAATTCGCCCGGAGCGCCCCCGCCAAAATCGCGTCACTATCCGAGGTGGATATGTTCTTCACAGACCTGCCACTGACAACGCGGCTTGAAACCGCGTGTCGCGACTGGGGTACCGATCTTGTGATCTGCGACGAATGAGAGTGACCGCCGCGTTGGCGGTTGACGGATGTAACGCGTCAGCAATGCCTTCTTGCCCCGCGCGGAATTGGCGGCGTCACGCGCTGCGGGAGGACTGAATGGAGCTGTCGAGCAATTGCCGTGTATACGGATCGCTGGCCTCAAGGTGCCGCATCATTTCCACGTCAAGAACTTCCACGATCCGGCCCTGTTTCATCACCGCGATCCGTTCGCACAGATGACCGACAACCCCAAGATCGTGCGAGACCATGATATAGGTCAACCCGTGATCCCGCCGCAGATCGGTCAGCAGGTTCAGAATTTCCGCCTGCACCGAGACATCCAGCGCCGAGGTCGGCTCATCCAGCAGCAGGATCTGCGGCGAACAGGCCAAGGCGCGCGCGATGGCGACGCGCTGCCGCTGGCCACCCGATAACTGGTGCGGAAACCGAAACCGGAAGGACGGGCCAAGCCCGACATCTTCCATGAGGCGCGGGATGCGGCTGTCAATATCTTTGAGGCCGTGCAACCCCATCGCTTCGGACAAGACGCGATCCACCGTCTGACGTGGATGCAGTGAGGCATAGGGATCCTGAAACACCATCTGGACCTTGCGGAAAAACGCCTTGCTGCGTTGTGGCCCCAGTGCTTCTCCGGCCACGGTCATATTGCCTGACCATGTTGGCACCAGCCCGGCGATAGCGCGCAGGATTGTGGACTTTCCCGATCCACTTTCACCGACGATGCCAAAGCTTTCGCCCTGCTCCACAGCAAAGCTCGCCTGCCTGACCGCGTCGCTCCGGCCACGCCCGGCCCCAAACCAGACATCGAGATCTTGGATATCGATTGCGGGGTTTGTCATGTTCGTGCACTCACGGAAAGCGCGTCTCGCCACGCGGGGTCGCGTTGCAGCACCTCCAGCCTCGGGCGCGGATGTTCAAGGTCCGGCACCGCATTCAGCAGGCCAAGCGTGTAGGGATGCTGCGCCTTGTGCAATTCGGAGGCTTTGCAACATTCGACAATGCGGCCCGCATACATGACCGCAATCCTGTCACAGAATTTGGCCACAAGGTTCAGATCGTGGCTGATGAAGATCAACCCCATGCCGCGGGTTTTCACAAGCTGGTCCATGATGTCGAGCACCTGCAATTGTACCGACACATCCAGCGCCGAGGTCGGCTCGTCCGCGATCAGGATTTCCGGACCCGGCAAAAGCATCATGGCGATCATGATGCGTTGGCCCATACCGCCCGAGACCTCGTGCGGATACAGCCCCATAACGCGTTCGGGGTCGCGGATGGCAACCTCGTCCAGCATGGCGATGGCCCGTTTTCGGCACTCGGACCGGGCGAGTTTTTCATGCGCCCGCAGCGACTCGACCAGTTGCTGGCCCACGGTCATCACCGGGTTCAGCGAAAACTTCGGGTCTTGCATGATCATCGACACGCGCCCGCCGCGAAGCTGCCGCATCCGGGTTTCAGTGGCGGCAAGCACATCCTCGCCATGCATCGTGATGCGGTCTGCCTCCACACGGCCCGGCGGACGGATCAGCCGCAGGATTGCGCGTCCGGTCATGGATTTTCCCGACCCGCTTTCGCCGACGATCCCCAGTCTTTCGCGCCCAAGGGTGAAAGAGATCCCGCGCACCGCCTCGAACGTGCCGGTGCGCGTCGTGAAACTGACGCGCAGGTTTTCGACGTCGAGAAGCGTTTCACTCATGCGTTGTCCTCCTTGGGGTCAAGCATATCGCGCAACCCGTCGCCCAACAGGTTGAAGGCAAGGCTGATGGCAAAGATCGCAAGGCCGGGAAAGGTGGCAACCCACCAGTAATCAAGGATGTACTTGCGCCCTTCCGAGATCATCGCCCCCCATTCCGGGCTGGGCGGTTGTGCACCAAGACCCAGAAAACCCAAAGCGGCCGCCGTCAGGATGATCCCGGCCATATCCAGCGTGACACGGATCACCAATGAGGAGATGCAGAGCGGCCAGATATGTCTGGTCACGATGCGGAACGGCCCCGCACCCTGAAGACGGATGGCGTGGATGTAATCGGAATTGCGGATGGTCAGCGTCTCGGCCCGTGCGATCCGGGCATAGGGCGGCCAGGCCGTCAGGGAAATCGCCAGAACGGCATTCTCGATCCCTGCCCCCAAAGCGGCGACAAAGGCCAGCGCCAGGATCAGCCGTGGGAAGGCCAGGAAGATATCGGTGATTCGCATCAGGACCACATCGGCCCAGCCACCCGCATAGCCCGACACCGTGCCGACGATCAGCCCGACCAGCGGTGCCACCATCGCCACCAGTAACACGATGTAGATCGAAATGCGCGCGCCATAGAGAAGCCGGGAATAGATGTCACGGCCCAGGCTGTCCGTCCCCAGAAGATGGCCGCCTTGTCCCGCACCCAGCAGGCGCTGACCCAGATCCTGAGCATAGGGGTCATGCGTGGCCAATACGGGTGCAAAGATCGCGGCGAGGATGATCAGGGCCAGCACGATCAGACCCACCATCGCCAGCGTGTTGGACCGAAGCGTCAGCCAGCCTTTGTACCAGGATGCAAAACGGGCCTGACGCCGGGATGTGGGGGCGTCCGACAAAAGCCAATCGCGCAGGTTTGCTGTGATCATTTGGCCCTCGGATCGAAAAAGCGATACAGCAGGTCGGACAGGATGTTGATGCCCACGAAGATGCTGCCGATCACGATGGTTCCGCCAAGAACAGAGTTCATGTCATTGGCCAGAAGCGATGTGGTGATATAGCTGCCGATGCCGGGCCAGGCAAAGATGATTTCGGTCAAAACCGACCCTTCCAGAAGGTTGGCATAGGCCAGCGCGATGACGGTGATCAACTGGATCCGGATATTGCGGAATGCATGGCCCCAGATCACCTGCCATTCCGACAGCCCCTTGACGCGGGCTGTTATGACATATTCCGCATTCAACTGTTCCAGCATGAAGCTGCGGGTCATGCGGCTGATATAGGCCAGCGAGTAATAGCCCAGCAACGCGGCCGGCAGGATGATATGCGAGAATGCGTCCCGGAAAACCACCCATTCGCCGCGCAGCGCCGCATCCACCAGCAACATGCCGGTGATCGGCTCGACTATGCCTTGATAGAAGATGCCCACGCGGCCCGGCCCGGCCACCCAGCCCAGAATGCCGTAAAACAGCAGCAAACCGACCAGACCCAGCCAAAAGATCGGCATGGAATATCCAACCAGCCCGACAAGACGGGCCACCTGGTCGATCCAGCTGCCACGTTTGACGGCGGCCAGAACGCCCAAAGGCACGCCGATCGCAACACCGATCAGCGTTCCCAGCGTGGCAAGTTCCAGCGTCGCCGGAAAGACGCGCGCGATGTCGGTTGTCACCTGTTGCCCGGTGCGGATCGATTTGCCCAGATCGCCCTGTAGCACGTCGCTGACATATATGCCGAACTGCACCAGAAGCGGCTTGTCGAGACCGAGCTCCAGATAGGTGGCGTCGTATTGCGCCTGCGTGGCGCGTTCCCCGATCACCGCCAGAACCGGGTCGATGGGCATCACCCGCCCGATCATGAAGGTCACGAAAAGAAGGCCGAGCAGAGTGACCGCCACAGTCACCAAAGTCGCCACGGTTTTGATCAGCCACGGGGCGAAGGACGGCCCGCGCCGCCCTTCGCCATTGGTCACATCCGTCATTTACTTGGTAATGACCCAGTAGGACACTTCGGTCGTTGCCCCACCGGCTACGAAATTCTCGACACTGGCACCCATGCCGTTCTGTTCGATCTGCTGGAACATGATGCCAAAGGGGCTGGTCTTCTGATGCTCGCGTTGCAGGTCCAGATACATCTGCTTGCGCTTTTCGGTGTCGTTCTCGACCACCGCTGCCAGGGTTGTCTCTGTCATCTCGGGGATGGCCCAGGCGTTGCGCCAGGCCAGCAGACCGGTTGCGCCCGCTTCGTCGGAATTGTCGGGATTGATTGCAAAGGTGCCCGCGTTGGTGTTGGGGTCGGGATAGTCCGGTCCCCAGGCACCAAGGTAAATGTCATGCTCGCGCGCGCGGTAGCGATCCAGCGTTTGCGCACCGGTGCCGACGATCAGCTCGACGTCACAGCCCAACTGACCCCAAGTATTCTGCAAGGATTGCGCGATGTCCATGCGTTCCTGCGCGTCACGCACGGAAATCTTGATCGGGCCGCAGTCGGGAAATCCGGACTCTGCCAGCGCGGCCTTCGCGGCATCCAGATCATAGCTGTACGGCGTCTCTTCCAGCGCGCCAAGGAAGGTCCGCGGCAAGAACGCCTGATGCACGGTATACTGCCCCTTCAGGAAAGAATCAGACATGCCCGCGTAATCCGTGGCGAATTTCAGCGCCTCGATCACCTTGGGATCGGCCAGCATCTCTTTCTTCTGATTGGCGGAGAAATACATCAAGCGGCCGCGCAATTCGTCCACGACCTTCACGCCCTCGACATCCGCAAGACCCGCCACATCCTCGGGCGACAGGTTGCGCGCCACGTCGATGTCGCCGCGTTCCAGTTGCAAACGCTGGGTCGCGCTTTCCTGAATATGCTGGACGATCACCCGCTCCATCGCTGGCTTGTCGCCGTGAAAATTGGGGTTCAGATCCATCAGGACGCTTTCATTCGGCTTCCACTCCACCACCTTGTAGGGGCCAGATCCAACGGTATTGGTGCGCAACCAATCGTTGCCCATATCGCCGTCAACTTCGTTATCCATGGCCGAGGCCATGTCAACGATGCCGCCGATGGTCGATGTCAGACAGTTCAGCACGAAGGACAGTGCGTAGGGTTTATCCAGTGTCAGGACCAAGGTCCGGTCATCCGTGGCCTTGATCGTCTCTTCGACATTGTCGGCGCTCAACCCGAACTGGGTCAGGATGAAGGATGGCGTCTTATCGAGCAGCACCGCACGCCGCAACGAAAATTCGGCGTCCTTTGCCGTTACCGGGTTGCCCGAGGAAAACACATGGCCCTCGGCAATGGTGAAGGTGATGGTTTTGCCGTCCTCGGAGATTTCCCAGCTTTCGGCCAGCTCCGGCTGATAGCCCGCGTCCAGATCCAGCGGATCAAAGTTCACCAGCTTTTCATAGACGTTGCGCGACACGTCAGAGCCCGCAAATTCAAAGCTCTCGCCCGGATCAAGCGTCTTGATGTCGTCGATCCGATTGGCGATGACCAGCATGTTGGGCGGCGTTTCGGCAAAGACCGGTGCGGCCACACTGACCGACATAATGGCGGCCACCGCGGCGGCTACGAAACTCTTCTTCATGGCAAACTCCCTGTTTATATTATTCGCCCCACGTTTGTCGCAGGACGCGCAACCAGTTTTCATGCGTGAGCTTCGCCAGAAGTGCGTCGCCCACCCCGGAATCCCGGAATGCTTTCATGAGATTGGGCAGACCCGCACAATCACCGATCAAGGCCGGGACAAGCGCGCCGTCAAAGTCGGAACCAAAGCCGACGCGGTCTTCCCCCATTCTCTCGACCAAATGGTCAAAATGTCGGAGCAAGATGTCAAGGCCGAACTTGTCATCCCACTTGCCGTCTGGGCGCAGAAAGGCGCTGGCAAAGTTGACCCCCACGATCCCGTCACTGTCGCGGATCATATCAAGCTGCCGATCGGTCAGGTTGCGCGAGTGAGGGCAAACAGCGCAAGCATTTGAATGGCTTGCGACCAGTGGCGCATCACTGATCCGGGCGACATCCTCGACCCCTTTCGCGTTCAGATGCGACAGGTCTATCATGATCCTGAGCGAATTGCATTCACGGATCAGCGCTTTGCCCGCATCGGTCAGCCCAGGGCCGATATCGCCATCGGACGGGAAGCGAAACGGCACGCCGTGCCCCCAGACCGTGTCGCGGCTCCAGACCGGGCCAAGCGATCGCAGCCCGCGCGCGTGCCAATCATGCAACCGCGCAAAGTCGCGGTCCACCGCCTCTGCCCCTTCGATATGAATGCTCGCCGCCATTTTTGGCGATGGCAGTGCTGCGGCGATCTCTGCGGCGCTGCGACAGATCGTGATCGCGCCCGCCGCCTCCAAGGCCTCCAGCGCGGCAAAGCCGTTTTCCGTCCACTCGACGGCGCGATCTTCGGTGATCCGCGGCGGCAGAGGCAGGCCATAGGGCGGGGTTTTCATGGCCTCGTGATCCACCGATATATTATCCGGGTTCGGCACGAATATCGCGAAGATTCCGCCGCCGAACCCGCCTTTGATGGCACGCGGCGTGTCAATATGCCCGTCAGGCAACCCCTGTACGACCTGCCCGGCGGTGACCTCACCTTTCAGAAGGCGCAACACCAGATCATTGTGACCGTCGAAAACGGGAAATTTGGTCATGTCGTCTCCAGGATCAATCTCAAACCTTGATGCGTGCCGCACAGCGCATGTTTCCACGCGTGCAATCGACGATACGTCGCGCGGACAGCCTAGCCGTGCAATCTCTCCTGTACCACCACACAGTCACGCGTCCGGCGCAGAAAAGATCAATTCCTGACAGCCGGACACGCGGCCAGCAGTTCGCGCCACCAGACGACTCGCTTGCCCGACAAACGGTATTTCAGGCGCGGCACCGCATTTTCCGCGTCCGATCCTCCTTTGTTTCGATCGTATTTTAAGACTTATTTCCAAACCTTTAACACGCTTTCACGATCACTTCACGCCGAGTGTGTTTTTTCTCCCTGTCCGCTCAAAGTGATCGGAAACGACATTATGGAGATGAATTATGCCGAACTATATTTATGGAACCCCGGGCAACGACGTGCGCTATGGCACCAGCCTGGATGACTGGATGTTTCTTTACGCCGGCAATGACCGCGCCTATGGGAACGCTGGCAACGACCGCCTGTACGGGTATGATGGCAACGACACCTTGTACGGCGGCAGCGGCAACGACTACCTGAGCGGGATGGATGACAACGACTCGCTTGACGGTGGCACCGGCAACGACACCATCTACGGTGGCAATGGCCATGACAGGATCAGTGACCTTTCCGGCACCAACTATGTCAATGGTGACGCTGGCAATGACAACATTTCGTCCTCCGGCTACGGCAGCTACTATGGTGGCTCCGGCGATGACTACATCTACGCCGGCAATGGCGGGACAGAACTTTTGGACGGCGGGTCCGGAACGGATTGGCTGAACACCACGAAATGGTCGGGCAATTATACCGTGAACCTGACCACCGGAGATACTAACTATTCTTTCGAAACCTTCGTGAATTTCGAAAACCTGTATTCCGGATCCGGAAGTGACACCCTTACCGGCACGTCCGGAGCCAACCGCATCTACGGTAACAACGGCAACGACACCATCAATGGTCTGGCCGGAAACGACTACCTATCCGGCGGTGCCGGTAATGACCGGATTGATGCGGGCACCGGGACGGACACCGTGTCCGGAGGATCGGGCAACGACAACATCACATCCTCCGGCTATGGGTATTACTATGGCGACTCCGGCAATGACTACATCTACGCCGGAAATGGTGGAACCGAGTATCTGAACGGCGGGTCGGGCAATGACTGGCTCAACACCACCGACTATTCGGGCAACTACACCGTCAATCTCGGGACCGGCGACACGAACTTCTCGTTCGAGACATTCCTGAACTTCGAGAACATCTATTCGGGCTCCGGAAATGACAAGCTGACCGGCACCAACGATGCCAACCGCATGTATGGCAATAACGGCAATGACACGATCGACGGGCTGGGTGGAAACGACTACCTGTCCGGCGGCGCTGGCAATGACCGGATTGATGCGGGCACCGGAACAGATACCGTGTCCGGTGGGTCTGGCAATGATACGATCTGGTCCTCGGGTTACGGAAGCTACTACGGCGACTCCGGCAATGACTACATCTACGCCGGGAATGGCAGCACCGAGTATCTGAACGGCGGATCGGGCAATGACTGGCTCAACACCACCGACTATTCGGGCAATTACACCGTCAATCTCGGGACCGGCGACACGAACTTCTCGTTCGAGACATTCCTGAACTTCGAGAACATCTATTCGGGCTCCGGAAATGACAAGCTGACCGGCACCAACGATGCCAACCGCATGTATGGCAATAACGGCAATGACACGATCGACGGGCTGGGTGGAAACGACTACCTGTCCGGCGGCGCTGGCAATGACCGGATTGATGCGGGCACCGGAACAGATACCGTCTATGGCGGATCGGGCAATGACAATATCACGTCATCCGGCTACGGTCGCTACTACGGAGATTCTGGCAACGACTACATCTATGCCGGGAATGGCGGAACGGAGTATCTGAACGGCGGATCGGGCAATGACTGGCTCAACACCACCGACTATTCGGGCAACTACACCGTTAACCTCGGAACCGGCGCGACGAACTTCTCGTTCGAGACTTTCCTGAACTTCGAAAACATTTATTCGGGGTCCGGAAGTGACTATCTGATCGGCACAAGCGGTGCCAACCGCATGTATGGCAATGGCGGCAATGACCGGATTGTCGGGCTGGGCGGCAATGATGTCATCTCGGGCGGTTCCGGCAATGACACGATCTATGGCGGTTCCGGCAGAGACTACATCTTCGCAGGCAGCGGCAATGATTACGTCGCAGCCGGCAGCGGCAACGATGTGGTTGACGGCGGCAGCGGCAATGACCGGCTGGTCGGCAATAGCGGCAACGATGTGCTGCGCGGCCGGTCCGGTACCGACATCCTGAATGGCGGCGGTGGCGAGGATACCTTCGTGTACTATTCGGCATCGGAATCCGTGGGTGCCAATCGTGACATCATCCAGGGTTTTGATGGCGCGGGTATCAACTTCACCTGGGTCACCGAAGACAAGATCGACCTTTCCGCGATTGATGCCAACGAAGTGGCTGCCGGCAACAACGCCTTTACATGGGGCGGTGTGGGGGCCGGACTTGCGACCGGCGAGCTTGGCGTGATCAACGTAGGCACCGAGACCTGGGTTGTTGGCAACACTGATGCCGACGCCGCATGGGAACTGACGATCCGCATTCAGGACGGCGCGACAACCGCCTCTGACTATTGGGCCGGTGATTTCGTCCTGTGACCATGGCATCTGCCATACCTCCTCTGCCCGAGGAGCTGATACTGGGGAGCGGCGAGGTATCGCCGCTTCCTTTCTCGCGTAAGATGCCCACAGGACAGCAGGCAATCTTTACGACAATCCGATCCCGGTCGCGCATCAGTGACGCAGTACCTTATTCGATAATCGGGATCTGGAAACAGTTCACAACACAAGCAGACGTTTACGAAGATGCGTGGCACCCTGCCCGGTCGCGACTGGTATCAGAGCAATCCGCTTTGTGTCACGGCAAGCAATTCGGTGCCGCGCATGGACGCCACCGGGTAGGTTTCGTCGGCCATGCGTTGCAGGCAGAAATCCGGCTCCAGCGACTTCAGTGTTCCAAGCGCCTCGGCCGCGCCTGCCTCATCGCCGGCATGAAACCGCAAAGCGCTGAGAAAGCGCAGCGGCGGGCGGAATGTCGGGGCCAGAAAATGCGCCAGTTCGGCATGTTTTCGAGCGTCCGCATAGCTGTGTTGCTTGATCGCCGTCGCCGCACATATCGCATGCCACCAGCTCTGGTTGGGCTGCCCGGCCGCAAGCCGAAGCGCCCGTTGCGCAACGGCATAGCCTTCGCTCGGGCATCCCGCGCGGGCAAGCGCCTGCGCAAGGATCGCATGAATGAATGGGTTCCGAGGGCATTTGACAGCACTTGTCCGCGCCAGTTCGCACGCCAATTCGACCCGGCCTTCAACATGCAGCGCCACATCCGCCGCAATCGCCGTGACCATCGGATCGCCGGTATTCATGCACATGGCGGCGCGGCTGAACTCCACCGCTTCGCCGAAGGCGTGCCGATCACTGCTGCTGCGTTCAAGCAACGTCACCAGCCGCAGCCTTGCGCGCCAGGCAAGCTGCGTGGCGCTGTTCTTGGGGCTGGCGCTATGCTGATCGAACCAGGCGTCGAAGCGCCGCAAGCGGTTTCCGTCCTGAAACGGGAAATGGGCAAACATCTGGAACGCCAGATGCGATACGTCCGGCGTGCCTTCGGGGCTAAGCCGTCCGAAATGCGCGCTTGCCGCCGCAGCCGTATCGACCAGAAGCTGATCGAAGTTGGCGTCCTGATGAATTTCTGGCGCATTGGCACAGTTGACGTCCCCGATCCAGACGATCCGGGGCACGGCCGTTTCCGCAAGCTGGACCTGAAAGCGCAGACCGGGACCGCTGCGCATGGCACGCACCTGAACGGCAAGCTTTTCGCCATTTGCGACCGCATTGGGTTCCAGCAGGATTTCGGCCTCGCCAAGCTGCGCAATATGTGTCGCGACGTCGGCCGTCAAAATCTCGGCATGGGCGCGTACCGACGAGTGATCGCAAACCGGTGGCAGGACGACGATCGCCGGCCGCTTCCGGCCCGTGGGCATCGCAGCCTTGACCCGTGCGGCAAGCGCATGGTGGGTCGGCACCGCATCGCGAAGCTTGTCGCAGGCATCGGCAAATTCCGACCGTCTGTCGCGCACCCAGTCTTCGAATTCCGGGTCGGCCACATCAAGCCCTTCGGCAAATTCCGGCATTTCGATACAGTCGCGCGGCAGGGACAGATCAACCTTGACCCGCGCTGGGTTCAGCGCAACGGCATCGTTATTGATCATCAACAGATCCGGGGTACCGCCAGGCATCCTGCGCGCCGCACTCAACGCCTGGCGCAGACTGGCACCGCCCTTTTCGGGGTCAGAACAGCTCCACAGCATGTCTTGCAAAAACGCGCGGGGCCGTCGCATCCCATTGCCGGTGCCGATCAGCACCAGCAGGGCTTTCAGTTTTGCCGCGCTGGGCGTGATTTCAAGACCGTCCGACCGGATAAGACGCACCGGACCAGCCAGTTTCAGAACGAAATTCTGTGTGGTCGACATTGTGATGACAACGCTCTTCCTGTTGGATTTCTTACCTATGGTAAACCCAAAGGACAGATCACGGAAGTCAGGTATTCCTTGCCAGCCGACCGGCTTGTGATCATTGACGTAGCGGCAATTCAGCCCAAGAATGATGCAGAGCTTTTAAACTCACCTTCAGAAGGCAGTTAATTCTCATGTCCGTTCAATCAGTACAGACCCTCGTTTCCACGCAATCAACTCAGTCCACCCAGTCGACGCAATCCACGCAATCGACCCAAGGCAGAGGCGTGGTGACCGGCGACAGCAACCCGCTTTTGTCCGCTGCCCTCGCAACCAGCCATGACGGTGTGGTCGCGACAGAGGCGCTGGATTTCGACAATATTGGCCTGCGCAGCGACCGGTTGAAACAGGCGGAAGACAGGCTGACCGGCCTGTTGGGATCGGATGATGCACAACTGCCGCGCCTGCCGGACACGCCCTATTTTCTTCAGGCGGTTGTCGCGGGATTGATCCAGAGCACGCGGATCGAACTTGGCGATAAACAGGCCAGCCTGCACGCGCGGGTCATCAGCAAGGCCGGGCCGCTTTCGGACGGCTTTGCGGGCGATCCGTTCGTAAAAATGACCTGCCCCGGCATAGACGATTTTGCCGAGCAGGTGCCCTATATTCAAAGCTACGCCGATCTGCGGGACGAACGCCTGCCAGAGATCATCGTGCAGATGGGCGACATCCTGTCATTCTTTGCCGTGGGCGATCTTCTGGATACCGAACGCACCCCCTACACGTTGAAAGTGCTGGACGCCGCCGCCGGCTATGCGGGTGGCATCATCCAGCGGATCAAGCTGAGTTTCGACGGCCCGCGCCCGGTGCAATTTTCGCCGCGTGTCGAGCCGATCATCGCAACCCCGACGCATGGCACTCTTCCCAGCGGACACGCGACCGAGGCGTTTCTGATCGCGTCTTTGCTGACCCTGTTGCGCGGCGGTGATCCGGCCCGCGCCGCCGCCGATATGCAGCAACGGTTCCGGCTGGCTGCGCGCATCGCGGTGAACCGGACGGTTGCCGGGGTGCACTATCCGGTGGACAGCGCGGCGGGTGCGGTGCTGGGCATCGGATTGGCCGAACACCTTGCCGCGACGGCGGGTGCAAGCGTTGCCCCGGTCGGGAACTGGGCGTTTGACGGGACGGCCTGGAACAACAGGGATTTTCATCACGGCATCGTTGCGGATCTGATTGACGCCGCCGAAACCGAGGGCGCAACCTCCGTGGTCCGGTCAAAGGACACGTCCGAGCGGGCGACGGATGATCTTTGGAGCAGGCTTTGGAAGAAAGCCGCGTCGGAACATCTTCCGGAAGGCGGGTAAGTCATGGCCAGGCAACACGACTGGACCCATGTTGAATCGCTGCCGCCGGGCGGTCGCATCTCGCCCTACATTCACTGGACCTCTGCCTGGTCGCATGTTGACCAGTCCTTTGCCGCGCAGGATCTTTTGGACACCGATATTCCATGGCTGGCGCGCGCCATCCAGACGGCAATCGGCGACGCTTCGGACCCTTGGGGGCGGCTTTTGCATCATGTCCTGCCACGCCACGCTCTTCCGACAGAAGCGCCTGAAAACGGCAAGCACGACGAGGAAAGCATCTCTGCCAAGGTACAAACTTTACCGCCCGCAAATGACCGCGTGATCGTCGGCATCATCGATGATGCGACGGCCTTCGCGCATGAGCGGTTCAGGCTTCCAAACGGTCGCAGCCGCATCGATTATCTGTGGCTTCAAAGCGCGCGGCACAAGGCAGGTGAAAACGCACCCTCCTTTGGCAGGGAATATGACAGAAACGGGATCGAACGGTTGATCGACCAGTTTCGGCGCGGCCCGATGGGCGAAACGATTGACGAAGACGGTCTGTACCGCCACGCCAGCGCACTGGATATGAGCCTCGGCACGCCGCAGTCTTTGGCACGCACAGCCGGGCACGGAACAGCCGTGGCCGATCTGGCGGCGAGCTTCGGCGTCTCTACCAATGCGCGGGGGCCGGATGGTCTGACCCCTCCGGGAGAGATGAATATCGCACCAGAAGACTTTGATCTGGCTGTTGTTTCCCTGCCGGAGCGCCTGATCATGGACACGTCGGGCACCTTTGCCGAGATCTTTGTGATCCTGGGCATGGTTCGCCTTATCAGCCATGTGGAACACCGCTGCCGGCGTGACGATAAGGATTATCCGCTGGTCATCAATATCAGCCTTGGCCTTACGGCTGGCCCGCGCGATGGCACCAGCCTGCTGGACCGGTTTATCGCTGCCGTAAATTCAAACCGCCCCAGTGACCGGGTTCCGATCCGCATCGTCGTTCCGGCGGGAAACTTCCGGCAAGCCAAGGTCCATGCCGTGCTTGACGCGCCGGTGGATGCCCAAGCATCGCCGCTGTTCTGGACAATCGAACCCGACGATCCCACCCCCAGCTTTCTGGAAATCTGGTCAACGCCCCTGCCCGAGAAGCCGGACGCCTTGCCGATTTCCCTGACCCTTCGGCCCGCCCATAGCAAAGAGGCCGCGCCGCTTGGCCCGGTGCCCTTGGACGGTGTGTTCGATCTGAAGAACGGTGCCCAACTCGCGGCGAGATGCTACACGCAATGGGTGCCGAAGAGGATCGACACACCATCCGCCGGGGGGCGTGTGCGGCTGACTCTGGCCGTGCCGCCAACGGTGCCCGGCAACCCCGCCGCGGCCTATACCGTGCCGGGACCATGGCAGCTGTTGCTGGAAGCGGCCGATACCTCGCCGTCCGAGGCCGGTTGGCCGCTGGATCTGGTGGTGCAGCGCGATGACATGATCCCCGGCTACCGGGGTGGCGGTCGGCAGTCATACCTACAGGACAGGCAATATAGCCAGGTCGATGCGCGCGGCTTTGCCGTGACCAAGGACCGGCCCGGACCAGACGGCACCCTGCCCTATGTTCGGCGCGCCGGCACGATCAACGCCTTCGCCACGGCGCCGGAAATCGTCGTGGTCGGCGGCTGCTTTGCGGACACGCTGGAACCGGTCGATTATTCCGGCGAAGGCGGCAGCGGCGGGCAAGGTTTGCGCGGCATCGACGCCAGTGCGCCGGCCTCCATGCAGCGGATGCGCGGGGTCATTCGTGCAGTGGGGTCGCGCAGCGGCAGCCGCATCGGTGTCGGCGGCACGTCGATCGCGGCACCGGTCATGTCGCGGGAACTCGCCAAGGCGATGCGCCCCCTCAGCGAGCGTCCGAAGCTGAGCGGGGTCTCGCTACTACGGCGGTCCTCGCATGATACGGACCCTCCGCCGGTTCTGCCTGTGACCGAAAACCTGTCGGATCGCTACCAGAACAGTTCCGACGCGTATAAGGCGATGTCGTTTTCCAAGCTGCTGTAAGGGGAACGACTTTTTGAGAATTGCAAGATAACGTCGCTTGACGGCATTTCCCACACCACTGGCCCGCCCTATTTGCGCTGAAACGCGATCATCACCAGCGCCAGCAGCGACGATCCCAGCATCAGAAGCAAGGAGACCGCGTTCAGCAAGGGGGTAGAACCCTCTTTCAGACGGTCGAACATCGCGATGGTCAGTGGCGCATCCGACCCGACCAGCATCAGCGTCGTGTTGAAATTCTCAAAGCTCATCAGGAAGGCCACGACGAAGGCGCCGATCAGCGCGGGCGTCAGATAGGGCAAGGTCACGGTCCGCACCGCCACCAGCCGCCCGGCCCCAAGGTTCATCGCCGCCTCCTCCAGGCTTCGGTCGAACTTTTGCAGACGTGCCGCGATCACGAGTGTCGCGATGGTTGCGATGAAGGAAAACTGCCCGAGGATGACCAGTGTCAGACCGGGTCGCAAAGCCACGACATCCCATTGGGCCATATCCCACAACCCGTTCGCCACGCGGCTGGAGAACACAAGGATCGAGATCCCCAGCACGATCCCCGGCACCACCAGCGGCAGCAGCATGAAGATATACAGGATGCCCTGTCCGCGAAACCTGTACCGATTGAACAGGAAGGCGTTGGACAAACCCACCGCCACCGCCAGCAGCGATACGCCCACCGCGACAAAGGCCGAGGTGCCGATGGCACGCAGGATCCCACGTTCGTGGAAAGCGCCGATCATCGGGCGTTCAGAGCCAATGAACCAGCCCCAGGTGAAGCCTTCCCAAGGCAGCGACGGGAACTGGCTGTCATTGAAGGCAAAGGCCGCGACGACAACCAAAGGCAGCGCGAGGAAGATGAAGAACGCCGCGACATAGGCCACATAGGCGGCACGCAAAGCGCGGGGTTGCGGGATGGATGGGATCATGGCGTCACCCCATTGTCCGTTCAAGCGTCTGCCCGGTCAGCCGCAGCATTCCCCAGACGATCAGCGATGATAACAAAAGCAGCATGAAGCCAAAGGCTGCCCCAAGCTCCCAGTTGAAGCGGACGATGAATTGCGAATAGATCAATTCGGTGAACCACAGGCTGTCCTTGCCGCCCAGCATTGTCGGCGTCAGGTAGTTGCCAAGGCTCAGCATGAAGACCACGATGCTGCCCGACACGATGCCGGGGGCGGCATGGGGGATCACGATTTCCCGCATCACGCTGGTATTGGTGCCGCCCAGATCATAGCCTGCCTCGATCACCTCGTCCGGCAGGCTTTCCAGTGTCGTCACCAGCGGCACCACCATGAACAGCATCGAGGTATAGACCAGCCCGACCATGATCGCCGCGTCGTTATACAGCATTTCGACCGGGCCGCTGACCAGCCCCGCCCATTGCAACAGGTTAGAGATGATGCCGGTCTCGCGCAGCAGGATCATCCAGCCGAAGGTGCGCACAAGTTCGGATACCCAGAACGGCACAAGGCACAGCAGAAACAGCGCCGAACGGCTGCGCCCGCGCGCGATCTTGGCGATGAAATAGCTGACCGGAAAGGCGATCAGAAGCGTGATGAGCGTCGCCATAATGGACATCACCGCCGTGCGCAGAAACGTCCAGAGGTAAAGCGGCTCCTGAAAAAACGTCAGATAATTGGCAAGCGAGACCTGGTATTCGCCCACGCCCACCCGTTCGCGCAGGGAGACAAGGAACATGTCCACATGCGGGATCAGGATCAGCAGGACCAACCATAACAACAAAGGGGTCAGCAGCAGGATCAGGCCAAGACGCGCGCCGCTTTTCATGGCGCGGCCCCTGCGGCAAAACAATTGCCCTGATCGCCGGCCCAGCCGATATGCACCGCGTCCCCTTCGGTCAGGTTCGCAAATTCGCCCGATTGCGGCAGGTTCACCTCGATCTCTTCGGCATCTGCGGCCACGACGATGCGGCTGGCCGCACCGTTGAACAGCAGGTTCGTGACCCTGCCCGACAGGTGATTGTCGAAATGCGCCAGATCATCGGCTGCGGTGCTGATCCGGATCGCTTCTGGCCGGACAAATATCTGCGCGGCGTCACCGACGCCCAACGCGCGGTCACGGGCAGAAGCGCGCATCGAAAGCCCGCTTTCCGTGCGGACCTGCATGACATTGCCCTCTGCGCGTTCCACCCGGCCGGCCCAGCGGTTGCTGTCGCCGACAAAGCCCGCGACAAAGGCGCTTGCGGGGCGGTAATACAGATCCCGCCCGCTGCCCATCTGCTCAAACCGGCCCTCGTTCATCACGGCAATCGTGTCGGACATCACCAAGGCTTCGGACTGGTCATGCGTGATATAGACAAAGGTGGTGTCAAACGCGGCCTGAAGCGATTTCAGCTCTACCTTCATGCGTTCGCGCAGCTTCAGATCCAGCGCACCAAGCGGTTCGTCCAGCAACAGCACGTCCGGCTCCAGCACCATGCAGCGGGCGATGGCGACGCGCTGTTTCTGCCCGCCCGACAACTCGTCTATCTTGCGCGTGCCGATGCCCGGAAGGCCAATCCGGTCCAGCGCCTCATCCACCTTCACGGCGATCTGCGCCTTGGCCATGCCCTGTCGGCGCAATCCGTAGCCGATATTCTCGGCAATGTTCATCATCGGAAACAGTGCCAGATGCTGAAACACCATATTCACCGGCCGCTTGTTCGGCGGCACATCCAGAATGGATTTGCCCCGGATCAGGATGTCGCCGGAACTTGGCTCCAGGAAACCCGCGATCATCCGCATGATCGTGGTCTTGCCACAACCCGACGGGCCGAGGATCGAAAAGAACGACCCGCTCGGCACTTCGAAAGACACGTCATCGACAGCCGTCGTGCCCCCGAAACGCTTGGTCAGATTGCGACATTCAAGGTCAAAACTCATGCGAAATCCATTCATGGGGGCGGCACCCGAACATCAGCCCGGATGCCGCCAAAGTCAGATCAGTTGGCAGCCTTCACGCGGTCCAGAACACCGCCTTCGATCACTTCAAGACCGGCAGGGACTGGCGGATACCACTTGATGTTGTCAATGGCTTCCGGCGGAAAGCTTGCCTGATAGCGGGCTTTCAACTCGTCCGATGCGAATTCATCCGCGCCTTTGGAGGCGGTGAAGTTGCCCGCAGCGGCGGTGATCATCGCGGCGACCTCTGGCTGCATGACGAAGTTGATCCACTCATAGGCGACATCATCTGCCTTGCCCTTGGCGGGCAGCGCGAACGTATCGACCCAGCCAAGCGCACCGGATGCCGGTGCCAAGAAGGTCACATCCGGGTTGTCCTCGTTCAGCTTCCAGCCGCCGGTGTCCCACGCCATCGAGGCCACAACCTCGCCCGAGCGAACCAGCCCCATCAATTCATCCCCGCCACCCCAATAGGTTTTCACATTGGCTTTGCAGGCGATCAGCGCCTCTTCGACCTTTGCCATGACCTCTTCGTATTTCGCCGGGTCGCCATAGGCCGCAAACGGATCTTCGCCCATCGCGAAGGCAAAGCCGATCAGCGTCGGGCGTTTCAAACGGTAGGATACCTTGCCCGCCACATCGTCATTGCACAGATCGGTATAATCCTTGACCGACGCGGCCTGAGCCGTGTCCACGACCAGACCGGAGGTGCCCCAGATATGCGGCACACCGTAGACGTCACCACCCACGGTGGTGTTGCCCTTGGTGGCTTCAAGCATCGACGGAATGAACAGATCCGCGTCGATCTTGGACAGGTCCATCGGCTTGTAGATGCCGAATTCGGCCTGCGGCCCTGCAATCCGATCCTGGCTGGGCTGGGCAAGGTCGAACCCGCCGCCGCCTGTGGCGCGCAGCTTGGCGATCATTTCCTCGTTGTTGGACTTTGTCACCTCAACGGTGTGGCCGGTCTGTTCCTCGAACTTGGCCACCACCTCTTCGGGCGCGTAGCCGCCCCATGTCAGCAGGCGAAGCGTATCGGCTTGCGCGACTGCGCCAAACGTCACGACAAGCGCGGTTGTCGTCATAAGAAACTGAGTTTTCATTTCAATTCTCCAAGTTGTGTATTTCCTCAAAGGCGTGGATAGCCTTTCCTGCGTCCTTAGGACCGACATATCACAGATTGATGACACATCAGATGACGGTCTCATATAGCGACCGCACATTCCCTTCGGTCAACTTGACGGGATTGCCACCGCAGGACGGATCGGACAGTGCCATCGGCACCAACTCGTCGATCCGGTCAGCACGCACGCCCATCTCGGACAGCTTTCGCGGAATGGCAAAACTGTCGTTGAAATCCTGCACGAATTTGCAGAATCCGTCAAAGCCGCCCTCGATGCCGATATAGCCTGCCGCGCGATCGAAACGGTCTGCAATCTTTCCTGCGTTCATCTGCAAGACGGCGGGCATACAAACCGCATTCGTGGTGCCGTGATGGGTGCTGAACACCGCGCCGATAGGATGGCTGAGCGCATGGATCGCGCCCAGCCCTTTCTGAAACGCCGTCGCCCCCATCGCGGCCGCGCTCATCATCTGCGCGCGGGCTTCAACGTCGGTGCCATCCGCATAGGCGCGCGGCAGATATTCGACGACCAAACGCATGCCTTCCAGCGCGATGCCATGGCTCATCGGATGATAGAGCGGGCTGCTGAACGCCTCGACACAATGGGCAAAAGCATCCAGCCCCGTGCCTGCGGTGATGAATTTCGGCATGCCCACCGTCAATTCCGGATCGCATATCACCACCGACGGCAGCACTTTGGGGTGAAAGATGATCTTCTTCACATGGGTCTCGGAATTGGTGATGACACTGGCCCGCCCCACCTCCGATCCTGTCCCGGCGGTCGTCGGCACGGCCACGATGGGTGCGATTGCATCTGCATCGGCGCGAGTCCACCAATCGCCGACATCCTCGAAATCCCAGACAGGCCGGGTTTGCCCGGCCATAAAGGCCACCATCTTGCCCAGATCCAGACCGGAGCCGCCGCCAAGGGCAATCACCCCGTCATGCCCGCCATCCCGGTAGGCCTGCACACCGGCGGCAAGGTTCGTCTCATTCGGGTTTGGATCAACCTGCGCAAAGACCGCGCGGCCCAGGCCCGCGGTTTCCAGAATATCCAAAACCTGCGCGGTGATCGGCAGATCCGCCAGCCCCTTGTCAGTGACCAGCAAGGGGCGCGCGATCCCGGCTTGCGCACAGGCATCGGGCAGCTCTGCAATCCGGCCTGCGCCGAACTTGATTGCGGTCGGATAGGACCAGTTTCCAGTCAGACTCATGTCGTTACCTTCTTGAGATGGTAGGATTTCGGGCGCGTCAGATTATGATAACCGATCACCGACAGGCCGCCGCCGCGCCCGGTATTCTTGCAGCCGGTCCAGCACAGGCCCGGATCAAGATAATCCGCGCGGTTCAGGAACACAGTTCCGGTTTCGATCCGGTCGCCCACACGCTGCGCGCGCTCAACGTCCCCTGTCCACAGGCTGGCGGTCAGGCCAAATTCGCTGTCATTCATCAGCGCAATCGCTTCGGCATCATCCTTGACGGGCATGATCCCAACCACGGGGCCGAAACTCTCATCCCGCATCACCCCCATGTCATGCGTCACGCCGGTCAGGATCTGCGGTGTCAGATAAGCGCCCCCGTCATCCTCGGCAAATCTGTCGATATGCGCCGTGGCCCCGGCCGCCACTGCCTCGGCGATCTGCGCGCGCACCTCGTCCGCGAAACGCACATGCGCCATCGGACCAAGCGTCGTTGCCTCATCCAGCGGATTGCCCAGCTTGTAGCCGCGCACGATCTTCAACGCCCTTTCCAGAAACGCATCGAACAGGCTTTCCTGCACATAGATCCGCTCGATCCCGCAGCAGCACTGGCCGGAATTGAACATCGCCCCGTCGATCAACGTCTCGACCGCCGCATCCAGATCGGCGTCCTCCATGACATAGCCCGGATCCTTGCCACCCAATTCGGTTGCAACCCCGGTGAATGTGCCCGCTGCGGCGCGCTCCATCTGCTGGCCGCCACCGACCGAACCGGTAAAATTGACAAAGTCGAACGTGCGGGCCGCGATCAACTGGAAGGTCGTGTCGTGGTCCAGAAAGATATTGTCGAACACCTCGGCGGGCACTCCAGCCGCCTGAAACGCCTGTGCCATCCGCTCGCCCACGACAAGGGTTTGCGTCGCATGTTTCAGCAGCACGGCATTGCCCGCGATCAACGCAGGCGCAACCGTATTGATCGCCGTCATGTAGGGATAATTCCACGGTGCCACGACCAGAACCACCCCATGTGGAACCCGCTTGATATAGCGCCGGAACGTCGCATCCTCGCCCACCACGAGATCGGCCAGGGCATCCTTCGCAATCGCAGCCATATGACGCGCGCGCTCATCGAACCCGCCAAACTCGCCGCCGTAACGCACCGGACGGCCCATCATCCGCGCCAGTTCCGGCACGATGCGATCATTCATCTCGCCCACAGCGGCAACCCCTGCCATCACGAGGTCGATCCGCTCCTGCAAGGGCCGCGCCGCCCATTCCGCCTGCGCAGCACGCATGCCCGCGACCTTGTCACGCGCCTGTTCAAACGCCGCCACATCCCGCTCCGCAAAAACAGACCCGTCGATCGGAGAAATACATTTCACTGTCTGACCCACGTCAAACCTTCCTTTCTTGCAAGACCCGCGCCCTGCCCTTCTTCTTGGCCAAAATACTCCGGGGAGCGCGAGGGGCCGGCCCCTCGCTCCTGTCCTCTCAAGCCCGCTCGAATCCTCGGGCAATTTCCCAATCCGTCACCACACGCGAAAATTCCTCGATCTCGACCTCGGCAGCCCGACGATAATGATCGACGACCGCATCGCCAAAGACTTTCCGCATCAAGGCAGACCCGCCAAGTGCCGCGCGCGCCGCCTCCAGACTATCGGGAATCATCGCTGTCTCGCCCTGGTAGACATCTCCGCGTGCCGGGGGCTGCAACTCCAGCTCTTCCTCGATCCCGGCAATGCCTGCGGCCAGCATCCCGGCCATGGCGAGATAGGGGTTCAGATCCGACCCGCCGATCCGGCATTCGATCCGAATGGCCTTGCTGCCATCCCCACACAGCCGGAACCCGGCAGTACGATTGTCCACGGACCAGATGATCCGCGTGGGCGCAAACGTCCCCTTCATGAAGCGCTTGTAGCTGTTGATATAGGGGGCCAGAAAATAGGTGTAATCAGGCGCGTATTTCAGCAGCCCGGCCACATAGTTCTTCATCAGCGCGCTCATGCCCAAACTGTCCTCGGGATCAAAAAACGCGGGCACGCCGTCCTTCCACAATGACTGGTGCACATGGCTGGAACTGCCAACCCGGTCCTTGTGCCATTTTGGCAGAAAACTCGCCGCATGCCCGTTTTGCCAGGCAATCTCCTTGACCGCATGTTTGGCAATGCTGTGGTAATCCGCCGTATCAAGGGCAGCCGCGTATTTGATGTTCAGCTCTTCCTGACCGGCCTCGGCCTCGCCTTTGGAATTCTCGATGGGGATACCGGCATCCCACAGATGGTTGCGCACGGGACGCATCACATGCTCTTCCTTGGTGGTCTGGAAGATGTGATAATCCTCGTTATAGCCGCTGATCGGTGTGAGGTCCTGAAAGCCGCCCTTGCGGATCTCTTCAAAGCTCTTCTCGAACAGGAAAAATTCCAACTCCGTGGCCATCATCGCGTCAAAGCCCATCGCCTCCAGCCGCGCGATCTGGCTTTTCAACATGGCGCGCGGCGAATGCGGAACCGGCTGATGGGTATGGTGATCCAGTACATCGCACAGCACCATCACCGTGCCCTCCAACCATGGCACCGGCCGCAAAGTCGTCAGGTCCGGCTTCATGACATAATCGCCATAGCCGGTTTCCCAGCTTGTCGCGGCATAGCCTTCGGGCGTGGCCATCTCCAGATCGGTGGCCAGCAGGTAGTTGCAGCAATGCGTTTCTTCCCAGGCGCTGGCGATGAAATGGCCCGCGTGGAACCGCTTGCCCATCAGGCGGCCCTGCATATCGACAATACACACCAGTACCGTATCGATCCGGCCTTCTGCGACCTGCGCCTTGAGGTCATCAAAGGGCAATATGCCAGACATGGGCAATCTCCGATCCTTGTAATCCAGAAACGGGACGCGCCGCAAAGCGCGTCCCATATGGTCTTATCCAAACGTGTAGGGAGGGCCAGCCTTGCTGATCACCTCGTTGTAATCGCGGAAGATCTTTACGATCTTGGCGTGGACCTCGCCTTCCTCGGCGATCTCGTCCCAGAATTTGACGGCTGCATCCTCGACCACTTTCCATTCTTCCTGCGGGATGGACCGCAGTTGCAACTGGTCGCCCTGCGCGCGAAGACGAGCCTCGCCGCCCCAGTACCACTGGTTGCGATAGGTGTGGCCTGCTTCGATCCCGGCCATGACGACGGCCTTGAGATGTTCGGGCAGATCCGCCCATTGGCCCTGGTTCACGAAGAACGACCCGATCCACGCACCCGAGATGTTGTTGGTCAGGAAATAGTCGGTCACATTCGCCCAGCCGACGGTGTAATCCTCGGTGATGCCGGACCATGCCATACCGTCCAGCTCGCCTGTCTGCACCGCAACCTCTGCGTCCTCATAGGGGATGGACACTGGCACAACGCCGAATTGCGACAGAAAGCGCCCCGCCGTCGGGAAGGTATACAGCTTCAGCCCGTCAAGATCGGCCAGCGAGGTGATCTCTTTCTTGGTGTTGAAGTTGCACGGATCCTGCCCCGCGGCTGACAGCCACGCAACGCCAACCTTTTCGTATTCTGACCGCCAGATATCGGCCAGCCCGTATTGGTCGAACAGCACCGGCACATCCAGCGAGTGCTTTGTGGCCAGCGGGAAATAGCCGCCGAACACCTGCAAGGGCGTGGGCGAGGCCATGGAATCGTCATCCGAATGCACGCCGTCAATGGTGCCGCGCTGGAGCGCCTGAAACAACTCGCCTGTGGGCACGATCTGATCGGCATAGAACAGCTCGATCTCCATCTCGCCATTGGCGGCCTCGTTGATGTAGTCGATTACCGGTTTGGTGACAAATTCGCCAAGCGCCGCGCCCGCATAGGTCTGGAACCGCCACTTGATCGGGGCCTGCGCCTTGACGATGGCCGGGGCCGCCAGCGATGCAGCGCCGCCAAGCGCCGCCGTGCTCAGAAACTTACGTCGTGAAGTCATCGAACTCTCCTTGTTGGGTTTGAAATTGACGCTCCGTTGGCGGAGTTCTTGGGGTTAGTTTCCATAAATATATCCGGGTAGCCAAAGGGCGATCTGCGGGAAAATCATCACAACGGCCAGCGCGAAGACCATGACCAGAACAAAGGGCAGGATCGATCCGTAGATGTCTTTGAGGGTAATTTCCGGCGGGGCCATCGCCCGCATCAGGAACAGGTTATAGCCGAAAGGCGGTGTCATATAGGCGATCTGGCAGGTGATCGTATACAGAACACCGTACCAGACCAGATCGAACCCCAGCGCCTTGACCAGCGGCACATAAAGCGGCGCGACAATCACCAGCATGGCGGTGTCGTCCAGAAACGTGCCCATCAGGATAAAGCTGAGCTGCATCAGGATCAGGATGATCCACGGGTCCAGCCCCAGCCGTTCGGTGAACAGCGTGTCGATCGCCTTGACCGCGCCCAACCCGTCGAACACCGCACCAAAGGCCATGGCGGCGAGGATGATCCACATGAACATGCACGATATCCCAAGCGTCTGGCGCACCGAGGTCTCGAACACGTCTCGCGTCATCCGGCCCTTGAGGACCGCGGCAACAAAGGCTGTCATCGCCCCGATGGCAGAGCTTTCGACAAGCGAGGTCCAGCCGTTGACAAAGGGCACCATCATCGCCGCGAAGATGCCAAGCGGCAGCAGTCCCGCGCGCAGCAGTTTCAGCTTTTCGCCCAAGGGCATGGCACGTTCTTCCGGCGGCAAGGCGGGACCAAGCGACGGGTTCCACCAGCAACGGATCACGATGTAGATGATGAACATCGCGGCCATCATCAGACCGGGGATCACCCCCGCCAGCCATAGCTGCCCCACCGGTTGCCGCGCGATCATCGCATACAGCACCAGCACGACCGAGGGCGGTACGAGGATGCCCAATGACGATCCGGCCTGAATGACCCCCGTCACCATCCGCTTGTCATAGTTGCGTTTCAAAAGTTCAGGCAGCGCAATCGTGGCGCCAATGGCCATGCCCGCAACCGACAGCCCGTTCATCGCCGAGATCAGCACCATCAACCCGATCGTGCCAATCGCCAACCCGCCACGCAAGCCGCCCATCCAGACATGAAACATCTTGTACAGGTCATCGGCGATCTTCGATTCCGACAAGACATAGCCCATGAAGATGAACATCGGCAGCGTCAGCAGCGGATACCATTTCATCAACTTCATCGCACTGGAAAAGGCGATGTCATAGCCGCCCCGGTCGCCCCAAAGCACCAGCGCCGCGATCACCGCGACAAAGCCGATAGCGCCAAACACCCTTTGCCCGGTCAACAGCATCGCCATCATCGTGGCGAACATGAAGATCGCGATCATCTCATACGACATCGGCGACCTCTTCTCCGCGCAGGCGCAGGATGTCCTTGAAAAGCTCGGACACCGCCTGAAGCAGCATCAACACGATGCCCACGCACATGACGATCTTGATCGGCCAGAGATAGGGCCGCCACGCCGTCGGGCTGCGCTCACCGCCGTATTTGAAGCTGTAGGCCGTGCTGTCGATGCCGCCCCATAGCAGGACGACAAGATAGAAGATCAGGAAACAGACGGTCACGGAATCCACCGCCGCCTTTCGCCGCGTGGACCATTCGCCGTATAGCAGGTCCATCCGCACATTCGATCCCATCTGGATCGAATACGGCCCGCCTAGGATGTAATACCCCACCATCATGAACTGCGCCATTTCCAGCGTCCACAGCGAAGGGTTGAAGAATGTCTTGGAGATCGACGACCACAAAAGCACGCCCATCAACGCGAAAATGCCGTACATCGTCACGCGTCCGATGGCGCGGTTCATGGCGTCAACCAGCGCGATATACCGTCTGAAAAACGTCATGCGGGGCCCCGCTGCGCGACGCGCTCCATTGCGGCAGCAAGCGTGTCTGCAAGGTGATCCGCGATGCTATGTGCCTTTGCACGCGTGTCGATCAGATCATTTCGGACCTCGACCATGACAGACTGCAACCCGCGCGCCTCGCCATGCTTGTGCAAGCTGTACGTCACCCCGTCACTTGCTGAATAGGGTGCATTCACCGCCGCTTTCATCAGGCCCCGCTCCGCTTCGATTGCCGTCGCCGCCTGTGCAAGGTCGCCGCTTTCGTGACAGAGAAAACCAAGCTCCAACGCGCGCGTCTTGCCGTGATAGATCGGAGTAAAGCTGTGCAAGGTGATAACAGCCACCTGCCCGCCCGTCAGAGCGGACTGCCTGTCGATCACGGTGCTGACCGCGTTGTGAAACGGCGTATGGATCGAATCAAAACGCGCCTTCCGATCCGCCGCACTCAGCCCCCGGTTGCCCGGAACTGCATAAACCTCGCTTTGTTCGGGAATGCTGTCTGATGCCTCGAACGGCCGGTTACAATCATAGACAAGACGCGAAATCTGGCCGGAAATCAGCGGCGCGCCCATCTGCGCGCTTAATCGCTTGGCCATGTCCAGCGCGCCGATATCCCAGGCGATATGCGATTTCTGCGCCTCACCGCTTAGCCCCAGACCATCCAGTTCCGGCGGAATATATGCAGAGGCGTGTTCGCAAATCAGGACAACCGGCGCAGTTCCGCCCTCGCCCGATATCACAAACGGAGGCCGATCCTGCGCATCCATTTCTTGTTCCCTTGTATTCAATGTGTAAAGATCACTACAGAGTCGCACATGATGTCAAGATCGTTTCTATTACTGTGCAGACCGGAGGTGTGGAAATGACCGAACCGACAGCATCGCCCGGTGGCAAGGCGCTGATCTGGGACATGCTGAAGGCCCAGCAACCCGACCTGACCGCTGCTGAACGCAGGCTGGCCGCGACATTGCTGGACGATTCACTGGTTGCCGGGTTGCAATCCATCACCAAGCTTGCCGAGCTTGCGCAAGTGTCGACCGCGACGGTGGTCCGGCTGGCACGCAAACTTGGCTTCGACGGGTTTTCCGACTTCCAGAACACCATTCGCGAAGAGGTTGCGGCGCGCGTGAAGCAGCCCTTGGCGAAGCTGGAAACCTCGGCAATGGAGGCGCATAGCGATCACATCATCAGCCGCTTTGCGCTGGCCGTGTCGCGCAATATCAACGCCACGATAGACCGCCTGGATGTTCAGGAATTCGAAGAGGCGACCAATCTTCTGTCCGATCCGAAACGCCACATCTACCTGATGGGCGGACGGATCACCCGGTCCAATGCGATCTATTTCTACAACCATTTGCAGATCATCCGACCGGGTGTGTCGATGCTTGATGCCTCGCCCAGTGTCTGGCCGCAATCGCTGCTGGATATTGACGCCTCCGCGACGCTCGTGGTGTTCGACATCCGCCGCTATGAGAAACAGTTGGAGCGGCTGGCAAAACTGGTCGTCGAGCAGGGCGGCAATATCGTTCTGTTCACCGATCAATGGGGCTCGCCCATCGAGGCGCATGCCCGCCATTGTTTTCGCAGCATGGTCGAAGCGCCTTCAAGCTGGGATTCGACCCTTGCGATCAACTTTCTGATCGAGGCGCTGGTGGCGGGCATTCAGGCGCGATCATCCAGCACCGACCGGATTGCCGCGCTGGAAAAGATGATCGGGGCATCGCGAATATTTCGCGGGGCGTAGGCCCCCGTTCAGCACCACTCGATGCCGTGCAGGATCAGGACGTTACCGCCGCCCACCCGCGATCTTCGCGGCTTCGGGCATGCGTCGCAATGTCAGCATCGCCCAACTTCCCAGCACAGGCCCCGGCACCAGCACGAGAAAGCTCCATCGCCACGACCCAAGCGCCTCGGCGATCAGCGGCATCATCCAGATCGTCACGATGGTGATCGCAAACCCCACGCCCATCTGGAATGCCAGCGCCGCACCGACATGACTTTGATCCGCCAACTCGGTCACAGCCGCCGAGAACTGGGCGGAATCCGCTGCCACTGTCATGCCCCAGAACAATGCAACCAAGGTAAAGATCCAGACCGGCCCGTCAAAGCTGACCCCGATCAACACAGCGGAAACGCCCGAAAGCGCCAATGCAATCGCCGTTGTCTTGCACCGTCCAATCCGGTCGGCGACCAACCCGCCCAGCACGCTGCCCGGTGCGCCGAACGCAATCGCCGCGAAGGCAAGTATAGAGGCATTGGTCACAGCCAGCCCGGCCTCTTGCGCGGCACCGATATAGACCAGTATCCACGCCCACATTGCGTACACCTCCCATGTGTGGCCGAAATAGCCCACATTGGCCAGCATCACCGGTCGGTCCCGAATGACCTTTCCGATCTGGCGCAGATCGACTGCGGCCCGGCCAAACGGGTCCGGCCCTTCGCGCAGCACAAGTCCGAAGATTGCCGCTGCCACAAGACTTGCCAAAGAACTGACAACAAGCACCGCCTGCCAATCGAACCCCACGCCGACCCCGCGCACCAGATGCGGCAGTGCAGATCCAAGCGTCAGCGCGCCAACCATGACCCCCATCGCAAATCCCCGCCCCTTGCGGAACCACGTCGCGATGAATTTCAGCGAAGGGGGGTAGACCAGCGCCAGTGACGCGCCCGTTGCAAACCGCGCGGCAATCACCCAACCGGCCCCCGGATCCAGCAGCGCCACCGCATTGAACCCCGCCGCAGCAAGGCTTGCCACCGCCATCAGCCGGGTCAGCGGCAAGACATCCGACAGTGCCAGAACGCTGGAAACCAACGCCCCCAGAACAAAACCAGCCTGCACCGCATTTGTCAGCCAGGCCGCCCCTGACGCATCAAGCCCCAACACGACCTGCAAATCCGGCAGAACCGCTGTCGCGGAAAACCACGTCGTCAGCGACAGGACGACGGCCAATCCGGCCAGCGTAAGGGCGACCCATTTATTCAAGAGCTGTGTGGACATTTAGACCCTGTTCTCCGGCATCCTGGCTGCAACCCTCTGCCCGCATCCCGGACATGACGCAAGTGTCACCGTAGACGACCGGAGCGATCGTCAGGCTCTGTCCAAATCATCGAACCGCCGCTTCAGCGCAGGCGGGTTGCATGATAACGGCCTCCTCCCGCGCAACCCGGACCTCGGCTGCGACGCCAGAATGCCCTAGCGCGGGGCCATGCGGATCGCCCCGTCAAGTCGGATGACCTCACCGTTCAGCATCTGGTTTTCGATGATATGCAGCGCGAGGGCCGCATATTCCGCAGGATCGCCCAACCGCGACGGGAACGGCACCTGTTGTCCAAGGCTGTCCTGCACATCGTCAGGCAAACCCTGCAACATCGGTGTCAGGAAAAGTCCCGGCGCGATGCTGCACACCCGGATTCCAAGGCTGGCCAGATCGCGCGCCATGGGCAGGGTCATGCTGACGATACCGCCCTTGGAGGCCGCATAGGCAATTTGCCCGACTTGTCCCTCATAGGCTGCGACCGACGCGGTATTGATGATCACACCGCGACTTCCATCCCCCGGGCCTGGATCATTTTTCGACATTATCGCAGCGGCTTGGCTGGCGCAGTTAAAGCTTCCCACAAGGTTGACCTGAATGGTCTTGGAGAACATCGCCGGGTCATGCGCCCCGTCGCGCCCGACGGTTTTTGCCGCCGGACCGACACCGGCGCAATTCACCAGAATGTCCAGCCTGCCATAAACTCTTTCGACTTCGGCAAGGGCAGCGCGCACGCTTTCGGCATCACTGACATCGACCTTGTAGAAGCCTCCGTCCAATTCCTTTGCCATCTCGGGGCCGGAGGTGGTGTTCATGTCAAACAGAACCACGGTCGCCCCCGCTGTTGCCAAAGCCCGCGCCGTTGCCGCGCCAAGCCCTGACGCGCCGCCGGTCACGACCGCGATGCGGTTATTGTCGATGATCATGTGAAAGCCCTCTCTTTTCAGTGGCGCGGCACCGGATTGCGCGGCCGCTGCAATTTGTCCTCAAAGTGCGCGGTGCGCAGGCCAAGCGCAAGTCCGGTCAGGTATCCTTGTCGCCCTTGAAATTCTCGGGATCGAAAACGATGAAAAACTCATAGGCACAAAACGCGCCCGCAGCGCCAAAAATCACAGCCCAGCCGGGATTTCCATTCGCCAGTTCAAACGCCGCCCAACCACCCGTCAAGACGACGGTAACGACGCGCCGCCAGAGTGGCAGGAAGAACGGAATGCGAAGATCAAAGAATTTCATGTCGGGTTATCGCTTGGCATGCGCGCTCCTGTTCGCGACGCGGCCTGACTGCCGCCTTGAGTGATCTGCGATGCCCAATGTCGGCAGGACGGGCAGATACATCAAGCCAAAACCGGCCCGCAGGTGAAAAACCTGCCGACACCGCTTTGCAAAACCGCCTGCGCGGCCCTCTGCATTGTTCCCCGCGCCAGGATGCGTCACACTATACCGGCCCAGACGACACCATGCGGAGACCAGAAAGTGAGCCCGAACGTCAAACATCGTGAACGCAACCGGCGCGCGGCCCGTTGGTTGCTGGGGCTGTCGCTTGTTGCTGCGCTGTTCTTCGGCGTGCGTGTCGGGTTGGACATGGTGTACTGGAACGACCCGAAACACCATGAACAGCAGTTGGAACCCTGGATGACGATCGGATATGTCGCGCGGTCGTGGATGCTGGACCCCCGCAAGCTGCGCGATGCGTTGGCTTTGGAACCGGTCCCGGACCGCAAGACCAGCCTGGGTCACCTGGCGCGTCAACAGAACATCGACTTCGAGACCTATGCGCTGCGCGTCATGGATGTCATCGCCCGGCAAAAAGCGGCGACTGAATGACAGAAGTCGCATTGGAATGGTTGCCGGTCTACGGCCTTCCGGTGCTGGTGCTGATCATCGGACTTGGGTGCCTGGGCGCACCTGCGCCGGCCTCACTGACGCTGCTTATCTGCGGGTCTTTGATCGCCGCCGGGGATTTTAGCGGCGCGCAGGTCTATGTGACCAGCCTTGTCGCGGCGATCTTCTTTGATCATGCGGGCTATGCCGTTGGGCGTTGGGGCGGCGCACGACTGGCCCATTGGCGCATCCCGCTGATGGACCGCGCCCGCCACATGCTGAAGACGCGCGGCGGCATGGCGGTGTTCCTGACCCGCTGGCTGCTTGCTCCGCTGGGGCCGGGCGTCAACTATATGGCAGGCGTGGTGGCGATGCCTCTGCGACGGTTCACGCCCTTCGATATCGCGGGCGAGGTGGTGTGGGTGACGCTTTACCTCGGGTTGGGATATGTGTTCGGCAGCTACGTCTCGCAGATCTCCGAGGTGCTTGGCGACATTACCGGATTTCTGGCCTTCGCGGTCTTGGCCTGGCTGCTTTGGCGCTTCATTCGAAGCGATTTGAAACGTTAGAAAAATGCGAAGATTGCATTTTGACCGGCTGGTCAATTTCAAACTGGACAGCAAAACTTGCAACTGTCACCCTTACGCCTGTACACCAAGGGTGGCTGTTTGATCCGTAAAGAGTGAACGCGCCTGCCTGGGTGCCGATGTCAGAAATGGTTCCGGCTCCGGGGAATGCCAGACATTGCGACCGTTGCGTGTCTGGCCGTATGGGCTAAGCCTGAATGACAAGAGGCAGACATGAACGCTGGCGACAAGAAATATCTGATCGAGATGACCAATACGCCCAGCATCGAAGAGCTTTGGGCGATGCATACCGAACGCATGGCCAGCTTCGGATTTGACCGGATCATGTACGGCTTCACCCGGTTCCGCAGTGCCAGCTCGCTTGGGGATCCCAATGACTTTCTTCTGCTGACAAATCACAGCACGGCCTATACGGATGGGTTTATAGGCCAGGGGCTGTACCATCACGCGCCGATGGTCAACTGGGCGCTGGAGAACGAAGGCGATTGCAGTTGGCGGGTGATCGCCGACATGGCGCGCGCCGATGCGCTAAGCAAGGCAGAACGCCGCGTGGTTGATTTCAACCTGTCCCAAGACGTGACGGCCGGCTATACGCTCAGCTTCAAATCGGTTTCGGCGCGCTCCAAAGGGGCCATCGCACTGACCGCCCGCAAGGGTCTGACGCAAGACGAGGTCGACGATATCTGGGTGCGTCATAGCGATGACATCATCCTGATGAACAATCTCGCGCATCTGAAAATTCTTACCCTGCCCTATTTCGCCCCGAACCGGACGCTGACACCGCGCCAGCGCGAAGCCCTGGAATGGGTGGGTGACGGCAAGACGATGCAGGATATTGCAATCCTGATGGGGCTGACAACGGCTACGGTGGAAAAGCATCTGCGGCTTGCCCGCGTCGCGCTGAGCGTTGAAACAACGGCGCAGGCCGTGCTCAAAGCTTCTTTCCAGAACCAGATGTTCGTTCTGGATGTCCAATCCTAAAATGGCATTGAAATTAGATGGTTATTCGACGGCCCTAGAGTTTTCTCCGAAAGGTCCGGAATACCTTACTTTCGTGACCTAGGGTTAAGGGGCATGCTGAAGATGTTCCGTGAGTGGTGGCTTTAGCCAAAGGAACAGGGGACGGCACCCTAGCGATTACTAGGCCCTGCCGTCCCTAACCGGCAATTTCTGCCGGCGCGGACCGAGCCGGATCGTTTTAAATGTTGCCTGTGTTGTGTGTGGTTCGGTCGCCTTTTATCGGCCTTCCCTGCTTGCTCCCCGCATTGGGACGGATCGAAAAAGAAACGGTGCCGCGGCAAAAGCTGCGGCACCGTTTGAAAGCCCATCGACCGCCCGAAAGCGACCGCCATATGGTTCAGCCCTGAGCGGCCTTGGCCACTTCTGCGGCGAAATCTTCTTCTTTCTTCTCGATGCCTTCACCGACTTCAAGACGGACATAACCGAGGATCTCGACACCGGCTTCTTTTGCAGCGTCTTCAACCGTCAGATCGGGGTTGACCACGAAAGCCTGGCCCAGAAGGGTCACTTCGCCGAGGAATTTCTTCATCCGGCCAACGATCATCTTCTCGATCACCTGCTCGGGCTTGCCCGACTCGCGCGCGATATCGATCTGAACCTGACGCTCTTTTTCGACCACGGCCGGATCAAGCGAGTCAGCATTCAGCGCCTGCGGCGATGCCGCCGCGATATGCATCGCAACCTGACGTCCGAATGCGGCATTGTCACCTTTCAGCGCAACCAGCACACCGATCTTGCCCATGCCGTCAGCGACGGCGTTGTGGACATAGGACACAACCGTGTCGCCCTCGATCGAGGCCATCCGGCGCAGGGCCATGTTCTCGCCAATCGTGGCGATCTTGGCGGTCAGGGTCTCGGCGACGGTCTTGCCACCCAGATCCGCATCGGCCAGTTCCTCGACCGTTGCCACATTGACCGCCGCTTCGGCAATCGCAGCGACCATCGACTGGAATTCGGCGTTCTTGCCGACAAAATCGGTCTCGGAGTTGACTTCGACGGCGACGCCCTTGTTGCCTTCGACCTTGACCGCGACAAGACCTTCGGCAGCGGTGCGGCCGGATTTCTTGGCGGCTTTCGCCAGACCTTTGGTGCGCAGCCAGTCGATTGCGGCTTCCATATCGCCGTCATTCTCGGTCAACGCCTTCTTGGCGTCCATCATGCCTGCGCCGGTCATTTCGCGCAGTTCTTTCACCTGGGATGCTGTGATCGCCATTTCGGCTCTCCTCATGTTCTTGGGGGTCGGGGGCGGCAACTGCCGCGCCCCAGTATCAAGCTATCATGTCGTTCTCACGACATCGCTGTCGGGCTTAAGCCTCGGCAGGTGCGTCTTCGGCGATGGCTTCTTCGACGGGGGCTTCTTCAAGCGCACCCAGATCAACGCCGGCAGCGCCCAACTGCGCCTGCATGCCGTCAAGCGCCGCACGGCTGGCCAGATCGCAATACAGGTTGATCGCACGGGCCGCGTCGTCGTTGCCCGGAATGATGTAGTCGATGCCATCGGGCGAGCAGTTGGTGTCAACCACGGCCACAATCGGGATGCCCAGCTTGTTGGCTTCGGCAATTGCCAGCTGCTCTTTCTTGACGTCGATGACGAAAAGAAGATCCGGCAGGCCGCCCATCTCGCGAATACCGCCAAGCGAGGCTTGAAGTTTGGTCTGCTCGCGCTCCATGCCCAGACGCTCTTTCTTGGTCAGGCCCTCGGCACCGGTCTCCATCTGCTCGTCAATCTGCTTGAGGCGATTGATCGACTTCGACACGGTCTGCCAGTTGGTCAGCGTTCCACCCAGCCAGCGGTGGTTCATGTAATACTGGGCGCATTTCTCGGCGGCTTCGGCAACGGGGGTCGCGGCCTGACGCTTGGTGCCGACGAACAGCACGCGGCCATTCTTGGCAACGGTCTCGCGGATGACGTTCAGCGCCTGATCCAGCATCGGAACGGTCTGCGTCAGGTCCATGATGTGGATGCCGTTGCGCGCACCGTAGATGAACTCGCCCATACGCGGGTTCCAGCGCTGCGTCTGGTGGCCAAAGTGAACGCCTGCTTCAAGCAACTGGCGCATGGTGAACTCTGGAAGAGCCATGTCTTTATCCTTTCCGGTTTTCGCCTTGGTACGGGGTGCAGCGCGGAATGCGCCAACCGGTGGACGGATGAGGATGTCTCCCCCATCAGCCCGCCCATACCTGCGGATTGAGTGGCGCGCGTATAGACCGCATCAAAGCCGCGCGCAAGCCCTGATGCATTGCAAGCCGCTTGTTGGGTGCCGCCATCGTTGCGCCGCGGAAAGAGTGGGACGACTGAAAAGCGTGCAAACTCCTGAATTTGCGGGCGCTATCAGGCCTCTCCTAAAGGAAAACCCGTTCGATCACCCAATAGAGGCCCACCAGACCAATCACGGCAGAGGCCGGGATTTCGACAAACCGGCGATAGGCCGCCAGTTCGTCAACCAGCGTGACCGATGCCAGACACAGCGCCGACAGCACGGCAAGCGGCGCGAGAAAGACGATCGGATCGACCTCCAGCACTGCCGCCATCGCGCCCCGATCCACCAGAAAACCGGCCCCCAGGAACAGCACGATCAGCACGCCATAGACGGTCTGCCCGGCCTCGACCTTGGCGCGCCCCTCATCGACACGCAACGCCACCCAGACCAGCGCCAGCATCGCAGCGATCACGGTCAACTGACCCAGTTCCACACCGATATTGAAACCTATCAGCGCGGACAGGAACCGGTCCTGCGGCAATCCGAACTCTCCCAGAACAGAGGCAAAGCCCAACCCGTGCAGCAGCCCGAACCCGAAGATCACCAGCGGCCGCCAGCGGCTCATGACCGGCGAGCGGATATTCTCGAAGGCGACATAGGCGATGGAGGCCGCGATCAGCGGCTCGACAATGGCGGGTGACACGCTGACCACCCCGGTCGCGCCAAGCGCCAGCGTCACGGTGTGGGCAAGCGTGAAGGCCGAAACCTGCCACAAGAGTGGCCGGATGCGCGGCGACAGGAAGAACAGCCCCAGCACAAAGAGGATATGGTCGAGGCCCAGCGGCAGGATGTGATCAAACCCCACCGGCACATAGGCGGCAAAGGTCGCAAGCGCCCCGCGCTGATCGCCACCCGAGATCGATATGGGCCCACTGCCCTGCCCGCCCGAAAGGTATTCGGTATAGGGATCCTCGACGCCCTGCTGGCGCAGCACCAGCGTGCCGTATTCCGCAGGCCAGGACATCTGCACCGTATCGACGGCAGGCGGCAGATCGGCGCTGAGCACAATCGTCGTGTCACGCGGCAGGTCGGTATTTCCCACCGGCGCCACGTCAATGCTGTCGAGCTGGGCATTCAGCGGCGCGTCGCCTGCCCGCAGGTCGAGTGCTGCCACGACATCGGCAAGCGCCGCGCGCAGGCGTTCAGCCATCTCCTCCGGCGACAGCGCGCGCAGCGCATCGACACGGTCGGAACTGTCCGTCTCGTCCGTGTCTGTCACACCGTCAAGGTTGACCCCAGCAACAAGCGCTTCGGCGTTCAATGACAATGCCAATTCCAACCGGCCGTCGGCTGCTGTCAGATCGCCGATTGCAGGGCGCACCTCATGTGCCCAAGCGGTGGACGCGGAAATCAGCAAGAAGACGCCTGTCAGCAGACGAACGAGTAACAAATGTGGCATGCGCCCTCCGAAGAACTTGTCTTTGCAAAGTATTTCAGGTGGATCATCAATCAAGTAGAAACTTCAACACGGCGAAGTCCTGTTGCGTCGCCGCAGGGAACCGTTCAAAAGATGTTTATGACTTCGCACGCGCCCCATACCATTATTTGCATCGGCTCCGTCCTCTGGGACGTCATCGGCCGCGCCGCCAGCCATATGCGTCAAGGATCGGACGTTCCCGGACGGATCACGCGGCTGCCCGGCGGTGTTGCGCTGAATATCGCGATGACGCTGGCACAATTCGAGATGCGCCCGGTGCTGCTGTCAGCGGTGGGTCGCGATGCGGAGGGCGATGAACTGGTGGCCGCTTGCACGTCGCGCGGGTTGGTGATGGACCATATCTACCGGTCAGAGGATCTGCCGACAGATGTCTACATGGCAGTCGAGGGTGCCAATGGTCTGATTGCCGCAATCGCCGACGCGCATTCACTGGAAGCGGCAGGCGCGCGCATCCTGGCCCCCTTGCGCGACGGCACGCTGGGCGGCGCCGAGGCCCCATATACCGGGACCGTCGCGCTGGATGGCAACCTGACCACCACCCTGCTGGAAGAGATCGCCAAGGATCCCGCCTTTGCCCGCGCCGATCTGCGCATCGCGCCCGCCTCGCCCGGCAAGGCGGAACGCTTGCGCTCTTTCCTGCTGCAAGGCCGCGGCATGTTATATGTCAATCTCGAAGAGGCCGGGCTGCTGTGTCATCAAAGCTTTGACGACAGCGCCGCCGCCGCCGCTGCGCTGGTGAAACTCGGTGCCGCGCGCGCGCTCGTCACCGATGGCGGCAGCCCCGCCTCGGATGCTTCACCCGACGGGGTGATTCAACAGATGCCGCCCGAGGTGCTGGTGACCCGTGTCACCGGCGCGGGCGACACTTTCATGGCCGCGCATATGGCCGCAGAACAGCGCGGCACCGACAGGCAGGAGGCGCTGACCTCTGCCTTGCAGGTGGCCGCCGATTACGTCTCAGGAGAAACACCGCTATGACTGCTTCGCTTACTCTGTCGCCCGCCGTTGAAAAGGCACTGGCCGAACGTCGCCCCGTTGTGGCGCTGGAAAGCACCATTATCACCCACGGGATGCCCTACCCCCAGAATCTTGAAACCGCGCGTCAGGTCGAAAAGGAACTGCGCGACAATGGGGCAGAGCCTGCCACGATCGCGGTTCTCGATGGAACCCTGCATGTCGGGCTGACCGATGCGCAGCTGGAACAGCTGGCACAGGCCAAAGGTGTGTCCAAGTTGAGCCGCGCCGATATGGCGGTGTGCATATCGCAAGGCGGCACAGGTGCCACAACCGTCGCGGCCACCATGATCGGGGCCGAGAAAGCAGGTATCGAGGTTTTCGCCACAGGCGGCATCGGCGGCGTACATCAGGGTGCCGAGATGAGCTTTGACGTCTCTGCCGATCTGGCGGAACTGGCCATCACGCCGGTCAGCGTGGTTTGCGCCGGTGCCAAGGCGATCCTTGATCTGGCCAAGACGCTGGAGGTACTCGAAACCCGCGGCGTGCCGGTCATAGCTGTCGGTCAGGATGCGTTTCCGGCCTTCTGGTCGCGCAATTCCGGCCTGCGCGCTCCGCTGCGCATCGACAATCCCGCAGGCATTGCCGCAGCGCATGTCGCACGCCGCGCGCTTGGACTGCCCGGCGGCCAGCTGATCGCCAACCCGATCCCCGTCGAGGCCGAGATCTCGCGATCTGAAATTCAGCCGGTGATCGCGCAAGCCACGGCCGACGCCAAGCAGCACGGGATCATCGGCAAGGCGGTCACGCCCTATCTGTTGCAACGCATCTTTGAATTGACGAAAGGCCGGTCGCTGGACGCAAATATCGCACTTGTCCTCAACAATGCCCGTCTGGCGGCGAAGATTGCGCAAGAAATGAGCAAACGACAGGGGAATGCGCCGTCTTAAACGGCCGCGCCCATTGTAGCACCCCGGCCGACCCCTTAGTTTGAGGCGGACCGACCCCTGCGGAAAGATCCATGAACAGCCCTTTCGACAAAGACCCGCGACGCCCTGGCCTGTTTGCCGGCCTGCGCTCCAGCTTTCTGACCGGCCTCGTGGTGATTGCCCCGGTGGGGCTGACGATCTGGTTCATCTGGACGCTGATCGGATGGGTCGATGGGGTTGTGCTGCCGCTGGTCCCCTATACGTTCCAGCCGGAAAAATACATCGGCATCAACCTGCGCGGTGTCGGCGTGATCATCTTTTTGCTGTTCACCATCATCGTCGGCTGGGTCGCCAAGGGCCTGATCGGACGGTCCATCCTGCGCTTTGCCGAAAGCCTGCTGGAAGGCGTTCCGATCGTCCGGTCGATCTATTCCGGTGTGAAACAGATCGCCGAGACGGTTTTTGCGCAAAGTGACCGCAGCTTCGAGAAAGCCTGCCTGATCCAGTATCCGCGCAAGGGCATCTGGGCGATCGGCTTTGTCTCGACCCAGGCCAAGGGTGAGGTCGCAGCCCGTCCCGAAGTGGCCGGTGATTTGCTAAGCATCTTTGTCCCGACGACGCCGAACCCGACTTCCGGCTTTCTGCTGTTCCTACCGCGCGAGGATGTGGTCGAGCTGGACATGACCGTCGAGGACGCCGCCAAGCTGGTGATCTCGGCCGGGCTGGTCTATCCGCACGAAAAAGAGCCTGCCGATCTGGCCAAGGCGAAATTGCGGGCAGAAGAAAAGCGCCGCCTCAGCGCCTGACCGGCACCGAAACTGCGCAGCGGCCACGTCCCGAGACAGGCATTCACTCAGTCGAACATGTCTTTCAGATCGGCTGTCTGGCGCACATTCAGATCGTCCCAATGCTCTTCCAGAAACCTGCGCGCGGCAGCCCGGCCTGCCGCCTTCAACGTGCTCAGGACGGAGGGGATCGCAATCGTCTTGGTGGCCACCGACAGGTCGTTCATCAGCGCGTCGTCCGAAATCATATGAACCAGCACATTCTTCATGGCCCCGTCCACCACCGACCCGCCACCGATCAGCCGTTGCACGAAATTGATCGCCCGCAACTCTCGCAGCAGCGAAGAGTTGAAGCTGATCTCGTTGATCCGGTTCTGGATCTCCGGCGGTGTCGTGGGCAATTTCTCGCGAATGATCGGGTTGATGTTGATGATGACCAGATCATCGGGCAGCGACTTGGAAAACAGCGGAAACAGCGCGGGGTTGCCAGTATAGCCGCCATCCCAGAACGGCTCCATCTTGCCGGAGCGCGGATCGCGCAGGGTGACGGCCTGAAACAGGGTCGGCAGGCAGGCCGAGGCCATGACGACATCGGCATTGATGCTGTCGCCTGAAAAGACCCGCACCTTGCCATCGCGCACATTGGTGGCGCAGATGAACAGGTCAGGACCACCCGGCCCGCAAATATCGTCATAATGAAACTGGCTGACGATCGGTTCCAGCGGATTGCGATAAAACGGCCCCCAGACATAGGGCGATACCATGCGGCTGAAGGAATCTGCCATCATGTAGGGAAAGGACCATTCCAGCGCGCCGGAAATCAATCGGGCCTCCGGTATGGCCATGCCCATCCAGGCGGGCACATGCAGGTCTTTCACGGCACCGATCTGCCCCCAGAGCCAGTCGAGATTGTCGCGCGCCTGTTCACGCCCACCCTGCCGCAGCCCGGCCTTCAGCGCGGCCCCGTTCAACGCCCCGGCCGATGTGCCGGAAATTCCGGCGATTTCCAGATCCGGCTCTTCCAGCAGGCGGTCAAGCACACCCCAAGTATAGGCACCATGCGCGCCGCCGCCCTGAAGCGCCAGATTGATCCGCTTTTTCACCGGTTTTGCCATAGGCCTTTCATGCCCTCCAACAAGGTTCGGGTGAATGTCGTACGGGTCACGCCGATGTCACCGGTGACACCGCTCGACATGGCCGCATCGCCAAGAACAACGCCTGAAAGATCCTGACCGCGAAAGCCTTTGTCGCCGTTCAAAGCGCCGTCCAGCCGCCATCCACGCTGATCGTCGTGCCGGTGATTTGCTCTGCCGCGGAGGAACACAGGAACACCGCCGTGCCGCCGATCTGTTCGACGGTCGCGAACTCTTTCGAGGGCTGGCGCTCAAGGATCACCTTCTGTTTCACCTCATCCTCGCTCATGTCGTATTTCTTGGCGGTGTCAGGAATCTGCGCTTCGACCAGCGGCGTCAGAACATAGCCCGGACAGATCGCGTTGCAGGTGATCTGCTCGCGCGCGGTTTCCAGCGCCACGGTCTTGGTCATGCCGACAATGCCGTGCTTTGCCGTCACATAGGCCGATTTGAACGGCGACGCCGTCAGCCCATGCGCGCTGGCGATGTTGATGACACGGCCCCAGCCCGCCTTGCGCATCAACGGCAGGGCGGCAGCGGTGGTGTGAAAGGCCGAACTCATGTTGATGGCGATGATCGCGTCCCATTTTTCGACGGGGAATTCATCAATCGGCGCGACATGCTGAATGCCGGCATTATTCACCAGTATGTCACAAACGCCTGCGCTTTCGATCAGCTTGCGGCACTCATCGCCCTTGGACATATCCGCCTGAATGTAGCGCGCCTTGACGCCATGTTCCGCGGCCAGATCTTCGGCCAGCTTGTGATCTTCTGCCCGGTCGGTGAACGAATTCAGCACCACGTCCGCGCCGGCACGCGCCAGTTCATGTGCGACGCCCAACCCGATGCCTGAATTCGATCCGGTGATGATGGCGGTCTTGCCCTTCAAGCTCATGTGATAGTCTCCGTCGTTGCGTGAATGCATCGCTATGCTGTCGCGCAGCATCCTAGCCCCTACAATCGCGAGAAACAGGGGAAAATCGGGTTTTCACGATAACTTGGTCGCATCGCAATTCACAGCGCCGCGCCCTGGCGCAGAACCTCCGCGAGGATAACCGTACTGTCGCGCGGAAATGGGGTTTAGCTCGATTATCTATGATCTGCACCTTGCCCCTCCGACAACTCGCCGACAAAGCCAATCACCTCGGACAGCAAACTATCCGTGCCACCGTACCGACAGCCCCGCCATCGGTGCCGATCCGGCCCATATCGCAATACGGCAGCCGAATCGCAGATGTGCGTGATGATGACCGACGTCGCTGGCCAGTTCGATTCGCACCCGCGATTTCGCGACAGAATCACGCCGCCAGCGCTGTAGGTTCCTGCATCTGTGCCGTCGGGTCGGAATATGGACCATCCATCGCAAAGCCCTCGCCGGCAACCCATCCCGCTTTGCCCGTCAGGCCCGCGTCATGTTGTTATACAGGGCTGCAACACCGTATTCTTGTCCACCATCTGCCCCTCTCTGCCGTGGCGCGGTTTAAGCGTGGGGCCAAAACCCTACCAAAAAAAAACGCCCGCACGAAGCGGGCGTTAAGTTATTGAGGCAGGTTTCATACAGGCAAGAAACCTATCGAGCAGTGCCCCCTTTATAAGCAATCCTGCGCCGCCATCCAAGCTAAAAGTTTGAAAAGGCGTGAATCCATCGTTACGGTCCGGTTCCATAAAACAAGAGCAGTCGAGGAATGTTGCCAATATGGGACCAGATTTTTTCCAATCTCTGCGGCGTCAGGGGCTGGCAATTGCACTTTGCTGCGCCGCGACATCAACCGTGGCAGAGCCGCAACATGGCATAGCTATGTATGGCGATCCGGCGCTCCCACCTGGTTTTGTGTCCCTCCCCTACGCAAACTCGGATGCGCCCAAAGGCGGGCGCATCGTCACCGGCGAAACCGGCAGCTTCGACAGCCTCAATCCGCACATCCTGAAGGGCACAACGCCGTGGCAATTGCGCTACCTTTCTTATGAAAGCCTGATGGGCCGAAGCTGGGACGAACCCTTTACGCTTTACGGACTTTTGGCCGAATCAATCGAGGTCGGGCCGAATCGCGAATGGGCGGAATTCACCCTGCGCCCCGAGGCGGCCTTTTCCGATGGCACCCCCGTCACGGTCGAGGATGTCATGTGGTCCTACGAGACTTTGGGCACCGAAGGCCATCCACGCTATCACGGGACGTGGAATCAGGTGGCCCGCATGGAACAGACCGGCCCCCGCAGCCTGCGCTTTACCTTTTCCGAACCGAACCGCGAGTTGGCGTTGTTGATCGGCATGCGGCCGATCCTGAAAAAGGCACAGTGGGACGGCAAGGCGTTCGGCGAATCCGGGCTCGATACCATCCCGATCGCCACGGCACCTTATGTGATCGACGATTTCGAGGCTGGCCGCTTTGTCTCCCTGCGCCGCAACCCGGAATATTGGGGTCGCGACCTGCCCTTCATGGCAGGACAGGCCAATCTGGATCAGATCCGTATGGAGTTTTACGGCGACGGCTCTGTGATGTTCGAGGCGTTCAAGGCGGGCCAGTTGACGGCGATGCGCGAATTCAACGTCGAGAAGTGGAACACGCAATACGATTTCCCCGCCGTGACTCAGGGCGATGTGGTCAAATCCGTCATCCCCCATCAGCGCCCCTCGGGCATCACCGGATTCGTGATGAACACCCGCAACCGGATTTTTGCGGATTGGCGCGTCCGCGACGCCATGCTGCACGCGTTCAATTTCGAATATGTCAACGAGACGATGACCGGCTCGCAGCAGCCCCGCATCTCCTCTTATTTTTCCAACTCGGTGCTGGCGATGGATCACGGCCCCGCCACCGGCCGCGTAAAGGAGTTTCTGCAACCTTTTGCGGATGAATTGCTGCCCGGCGCGCTCGAAGGCTACACTCTGCCCGAAGGGGACGGATCAGAGCGGAACCGCCGCAATATCGCCCGCGCCATGGATCTTTTGGCAGAGGCCGGCTGGACCGTGCAGGACGGCATGATGAAGAATGCCGATGGCGCGCCTTTCATCTTCGACATCCTGCTGCAACAGGCGGGCGGCGAGGAACAGGCCATTATCGACATCTTCGCCCGCTCGCTGAAACGTCTTGGCATCACGCCCCGGATCACGGTCGTCGACAGCGCGCAGTATAATGAACGCATCAACAGCTATGATTTCGACATGACCTATATGCGCCGCGGCCTGTCGCTTAGCCCCGGCAATGAGCAGCGTCTTTACTGGGGGTCCGAAGAGGCCGATGCACCGGGCGGGCGCAATCTGATGGGGATGAAATCAGCCGCAGCCGACGCGATGATCGACCGGCTGCTGACCTCGGAAAGCCGCGAGGATTTTCTGGCCGCCGCCAAGGCGCTGGACCGCGTGTTGACCACCGGGCGCTATGTGATTCCGATCTATCAATGGAACATCAGCCGCATCGCCCATGTGAAAGAGTTGAAATTCCCCGAAAACATCCCGATGTATGGCGATTGGATCGGCTGGAATCCGGATGTCTGGTGGTATGAAGAGAATTGACATGACACGAACAAAAATAACTGCTGCCCTGGCGCTTCTGTCCCTTGCCGCCCTGACGGCTTGCGCGACGGTCGATGGTGTCGGTCAGGACATCTCGACCGGTGCGCGCAATGTGCAAAGCTGGTTCTAAGCCTGTCTCGACACGCCGCGCGGGGTCTATTGCGAGCACGGCGTAGCTTCGCCCGGCGGTTCATGCGGCCGAGCAGATTCACGGACGGCACCGCTGCCCCACGCCAGAGATTTTAACGATAGATCAACGCGACAGGATTGCGTCTGTCGCGTTGTTCCGTTTGACGGGTCTCAGGCTGGCGCTGCGTCAGTCCTAACCGCGATGCTTCAGAACGTAGTCCACCAATGCACGGGTGGAGCTATCCTTGCCCTCGGCACTCGCCTCGCCTGTCACGACGGGGCCAAGCGAGGTGGCCAGTTCCTTGCCCAGTTCGACGCCCCATTGGTCGAAGGAATTGATGCCAAGGATCACACCTTCGACAAACACCCGGTGTTCATAAAGCGCCACGATCTGGCCCAGCACTTCCGGGGTCAGTTGCCGATAGACCAAGGTCGTTGACGGACGGTTGCCGGGAAAAACCCGGTGGCGGGCCTGACGTTCCAGCTCGTCCCCGGTGAAACCTTTATCGGTCATCATCTTGCGCGCCTCATCCAGCGAGCGGCCGCGCAGCAGCGCCTCTGACTGGGCCAGACAATTGGCAATCAGCAGCGTGTGGTGATGCGCCAGATCCGGCTCGTGGCCTTCGGCGGCAACCATGAATTCGCAAGGGATAACCCGCGTGCCCTGATGGATCAGCTGATAGAAGGCGTGCTGGCCGTTGGTGCCCGGCTCGCCCCAGACAACGGGACCGGAATCGACATCCAGCGTAGAGCCGTCCATTGCGACCCGCTTGCCGTTGCTCTCCATCTCCAGCTGTTGCAGATAGGCGGGCAGCCGCGACAGCCGCTGGTCATAGGGCAACACCGCGCGGGTGGCATAGCCGCAGCCCTGATTGTGCCAGATCCCCACCAGCGCCAGCAGCACCGGCATGTTCTCTTCGAGACTGGCGGATTTGAAATGCACATCCATCGCCTGCGCGCCGCGCAGGAAGGCGCGGAAAGCCTCACCGCCGACCGCAATCATCAGCGCAAGCCCGATCGGTCCCCACATCGAATAACGCCCGCCAACCCAATCCTCGAACCCGAAGACACGGTCCGACGCGATGCCGAACTCGCCGGTTTTTTCAAGCGAGGTGGACACAGCGGCAAATTGCGTGGCCGGGTCGCTGACGGTCTCGGACATCCACGCCTTGGCGGTGCGGGCATTGGTCATCGTCTCGATGGTGGTAAAGGTCTTGGAGGCGACGATCACCAGCGTCGTTGCCGGGTCCAGCCCGTGCAGCGTATCGGCGATATGCGCGCCATCGACATTGGACACGAAATGGCAGCGCGGCCCGTCGTGGTAGGGTGCCAACGCCAATGTGCCCATCGCGGGGCCAAGATCCGATCCGCCGATGCCGATATTGACCACATCGGTGATCTTGCCGCCCTGCCCCGTGAAGCTGCCGCTGCGTACCGCCTCGGCAAAACTCTGCATCTGGTCCAAGCCGGCCAGCACGCCTGGCATCACATCGACACCGTCCACCGTGACCGGACCGCCATCCAGATTGCGCAGCGCGGTGTGCAGCACGGCGCGGCCCTCGGTGTTGTTGATCGCTGCGCCGCTGAACATCTCGTCGCGCTTGGCTTCGACACGCGCCTCGCGGGCGATTTCGACCAGCATGGTACGGGCCGCGACATCAATATTGGTTTTGGAATAGTCGAACCGCATCCCCAAAGCGTCCACGCTGAAGGCGTCAGCACGGGTCTCGTCCTCGAACAATGTCAGCATATGCCGGTCTTCAACGGCATCCGCCGCAGCTTTCAGATCATCCCAAGTCATTGCAGGTTACTCCGCCCAGTGGACTGTCATGCCGTCGAGCACAGCCGCGATCGGTGCCTCTTCCGGCGAAAGGGTGCGGGCTTTTTCCAGCGCGTCGCGCTTTTCCGCCCCGAAAATCAGCAGGTGTTTGGCCAGCGCCCCGTTCAGCACATGCGCCGTGATCGTGATCCGCGGCTCGGGCGCGCCGGGTGCGCGCATCGGCAGCAAGATCGGCGCCTCGGGTGCCAGAGCATCCATCAGACGGTCTGCCCCCGGAAAGATCGACGCGGTGTGCATATCCGCGCCCATGCCCAGCAACACGACATTCAGTGGCAGGCGCGGTTTGATCTCCAGTTCGATCTCGGCCAGCACATCCTCGGGCTGGCGCGCATCTGCGTAAAGCGGCACCAGACGCGCGTCGGACGCGCGGTCGGTCAACAAACGCTGCCGCAACAGCCGCGTGTTGGATCGTTCGTGATCCTCCGGCACCCAGCGTTCATCGGTCAGCATCACATCGACGCGCGCCCAATCCAGCCGGACGCCGCAAAGCGCGTCAAAGACCGGCCCCGGCGAGGTGCCACCCGGCACTGCCAGCGTAACACGGTCATGGCTGTCAAGCGATGCGCGCAGTTCCGATGCCAGCTTGTCTGCCAGGTCGATGGCCAGCATTTCACGATCTGCATATTCAATCAGGTTCACGTCTTCAGCTCCCTCCAGCGGCGTCCGTCGCGATGCATGAGCATCATCGAATCGTCGGGACCAGCAGTGCCGGGGTCATAAGGTTTCGGCACATCACCGCGTTGCTTCCAGCCCTCGATCAGCGGATCGGTCCAGGCCCATGCGGCCTCTACCTCATCGCCGCGCATGAACAGCGTCTGGTTGCCCCGGATCACGTCCATGATAAGGCGCTCATAGGCGTCGGTCACTTCCTCGGCCTCATCGCCAAGCGCGTCGGCAAAGGTCATATCCAGCGGCACGTCGATCAGGCGCATCCCGCCTGGTCCCGGCTCTTTGATTGTCACATCCAGAGTCATCCCCTCATTCGGCTGCAACCGGATCGCCAGCACATTGCGGTGCCGCCCGGCATCAACGCCGAAGATCGAGTGCGGCGCATCCTTGAACACCACGGCGATCTCGGATGTGCGCGCCTTGAGCCGTTTGCCCGTGCGCAGATAGAATGGCGTCCCCGCCCAACGCCAGTTCGAAATATGCGCCTTGAGGGCAACGAAACTTTCGGTGTTCGAGCGTGGATTTTCAGCATGGTCGCGATAGCTTGGTTGATCGCCTCCGGCACCGTATTGTCCGCGCACGATATGGTGCGGCTCAACCGGTTCCAACGCGCGGATCACCTTGAGCTTTTCGTCGCGCACCTCGTCGGGTTCGAATTTCGAGGGCGGCTCCATCGCGATCAGACACAGAAGCTGCATCAGGTGATTCTGCACCATGTCCCGCATCGCGCCGGATTTGTCGTAATACCCGCCGCGCCCGCCGACACCCACGGTTTCGGCGACGGTGATCTGGATATGATCGACATATTGCGCGTTCCATAGCGGTTCGAACAGCACATTTCCGAAACGCACCGCCATCAGGTTCTGGACGGTTTCCTTGCCCAGATAGTGATCGATTCGATAGATCTGATCCTCGCGGAAATGCTCGGCCAGTGTGGCGTTCAGCGCACGCGCGCTTTGCAGATCACGGCCAAACGGTTTTTCGACAACGATGCGCGATTGATCGGTCGCCAGACCATGCGTGTGCAGCCGTTCCGCCAGATCGCCGAACAGCGATGGACCGACCGAAAAATAGAACGCCCGAACCGTCCCCTCCCGCATCCGGTCAGCCAGCTCCGCCCAGCCATCCGTTCCTGTCGCATCAACGGCGACATAGCCGATCCGCTCAAGAAACGCGGTCAGTTTGGCGGCTTCGAAGGTGAATCCGTTGCCGAACTCCTTGATCGCGTCGGCAATCACTTTGCGATAAGCCGCATCATCCATATCAGACCGTGCAGCGCCAATGATGCGGGCCTCTTCGGGCATCTGTCCGGCACAAAAACGCCGGAACAGACCGGGAATGATCTTCCGGCGGGCAAGGTCGCCCGTACCGCCGAAAATAACTAGATCGAACGGATCGACAGGAATGACGCGGGATACCATCTGGTCTCGGACTCCGATTTTCTGGGCGCAATGCGCTTTTGCGCATCACTGCGTTAGCGCTAACGACGATTAGCTATCGCATCTTCCTTCAAGAGTCTAACACGGGTTTGACCCGTCTCAACAGTTTACCACCATAAAGAGGAAGCTGGCCGTGTAGGTGCATGAATTCGTGGGGTTTTGTCGCTGATTGCGATCCGTTTGGGGCGGAATTTCACGATAATCACAACCTCGTGCCGATTCTGCGATTGTAGCAGGTTCGGTCATGGACGACGCGCCGACCCGGCTATGCGGCAAACCCGCGAACACCGAATGACGGAGCCAAGCACAGGCACCCGGAAACGGTCAGGGCGTGCTGATCACTCCGCCGCTTACCGGCGCACGCACCCCTGTCGTGGACGGCGCAGAGGTGGGCAAACCGCGCGCCACCCGCACCGCCAGGTGGGCAAAGGCCTGCGCCTCCAGCATATCGCCGTCAAGTCCGACGCTTTCGACTGCGATCACCGGACAAGACAGCGCATCCTGAAGCATCCGCATCATCACGGGATTGCGCCGCCCACCGCCCGTCACCAACACGCGGTCCGGCGGGATTGGACATTGCTCCATTCCGCGCTTCACCGATGCGGCCGTCATCGCCGTCAATGTCGCGGCCGCATCGGCGTCAGACAGCCCGCGCACAAGGTCCAGCGCCGTCGCAAAATCATCCCGGTCCAGTGATTTAGGGGGGCTGCGACGGAAAAACGTGTTGTCCAGAAACTGCGCCACCGCAGTATCGATAACCGTTCCGCGCGCAGCCAAAGCACCGTCGCGGTCACATTCCAGCCCGCAGCGCTGCATCATCAAGTCGTTGAGTGGCGCATTGGCCGGCCCCGTGTCAAAGGCCAGCAACGCTCCATCGACCTCCGGCGCAGGTTTGTCGGGGTCTATCCATGTCAGGTTGCCGACCCCGCCAAGGTTGAGAAAACACAAGGGAGCGGTGGCCCCGATCCACGCCGCGCAGGCGAAATGAAAGAACGGTGCCAGCGGCGCGCCTTCGCCGCCGTTCATCACGTCGTCGCTGCGAAAATCCCAGACCACCGGAACGCCCAAGGCCTGCGCCAATGCCGCGCCGTCCCCCATCTGATGGGTGCCCCGCCCCTGTGGATCATGCGCCAGCGTCTGACCGTGAAACCCCACAAGTTCGGCCCCCTCAAACGCTGACAACAATTCGACATGTGCCGACAGGGAAACATCCGGAGCCTGCCCAAGGCCCTCGTCGGGCCAGCGCCCCAACGCCGCCCGAAGCATGGCCTGTTCGCCGCTGGAATACCGCCGATATCTGGTGTCACCAAAGGCTTCGATCGTTACGCCATCGGTGCGCAGCATCGCGGCATCCACCCCGTCCAGGGAGGTGCCTGACATTGATCCCAGTGCCAGTACGCTGCCGTTCGTATCCATTCTCACCATCCCAAACCGCCCCGTCTGAAACCCTTTTGGGGCGAAACACGCCGCTGTTCAATGCATGCGCCGAAAATTCGCCAACGGGTCCATGGCTGTGCGCATCTGCGTCAAGCAGCACCTGATGTTTCGCCTCTTGTGCCGCCAGCATATGCCACCGGGACAAAGAGCCCCCGGCGGATGCGTAAAACCGCTGCGCATACGCTAGGTGGTTGATCCCACGGTTTGATGGTGTGATCCTTTTGCTGGAATGGAAGAAAGCAGTATGGGACAAATTCGTCATGGCAGCGCCACATACTGTCACCCGGCAGGCGATTTGCCTGGCAAATCTGCCGAGAGGGCACGCACGCCGTCAGAGCTGCAACACAGCGATCGCAAGCCTCGCGTTGATGGCCGGCGTGTCTTGAGCGGGATTATAGTTATCAAGCGCAATGGCTTACGTTGGCGGGATGCGCCTGCGGAATATGGCCCTCCTAAGACATTCTACAACCGATGGAAGCGGTGGAGCGACAAGGGCATTGTCGCGCAGATGATCGTGGGTTTTGCCGCATATGTGGCGGCACCGGGCATGATGAATGGCAACGCGGCGGTTGTTGCAGATTGATCCGATCGGACAACAGCGGCATACACGCTGCCCTCACCCAGAAGAGGATACTGAAAGATGACGATAACCCGGTTTACCATCGCCTGCGCGGCGGCACTCTTTTCGACAGGGGCCAATGCCCAATCGAACTGTAGTAACGCGGCGGATCAAGCCAGCCTCAATCGGTGTGCAGACCAGGCATTGAAGGCCGCCGATGCGAATCTCAACCGGAGTTACAAGGCGCTCATGCGACAGCTTGATGCGCCCAGCCAGCAAAGGTTGAAAAAGGCGCAACGGGCATGGATTGCCTACAAGGATGCCCAATGTGCCTTCGAGGCAGAACCTTATCGTGGCGGTAGCATCCATCCGATGGTTCTTGCCAACTGTCTGGAGGCGGTCACAACGTCGCAAACCGGCTTGCTGGAGAAACATCTTTATTGTGAAGAAGGCGATGTTTCCTGTGTCCGTCAGTAGCGGAAAGAAATAGTCGTGATCGGGTTCTCGCGCAGACCCTCAAGTGGAATGCGTCCCGGAAAGTCGGTCTCTACTTGAGGAATTTACCCGGTTTTTTTCTCGAAGGGCTGTCCAAAGCCGAACGCGAAGGCCGCTTGGTCGAGAAAATCCGCTTCTACGCACGGGCGTCCCTGCTGATCGTGGACGAGATCGGTTATCTGCCATTCCCCAAGGCGTCGCGAACCTGTTTTTCCAACTCATCAACGCGCGCTACAAGAAAGACGCCATGGTCCTCACATCCAAGCGCGGCTTCGCCGAATGGGGGGAGGTCTTTGGCGATGCGGTCGTCGCCACTGCGCTTGCGGATCGGCTGCTGCACCACGCCGTGGTCGTCCAGATCGAAGGAGCCAGCTATCGCCTCCGGGCGTGCGTTGACCTCATCCCCGAACACGTTCTCGCCAACGCCCGCGTCACCGACAATTTCACCGTCAGGCTGCCCGCCATGGCCCCCTGATTACCCTCGAACCTCTCGGAAGATCGACGCTCCTGCTCCACGCCGTGGGACACCGCCACTTGCCATCCAGCAGGAGCTGAAACGCTGCACCGAAATGATCAGGGCGCTTCCGAACGCGGAGTCTCTCGCACGGCTGGCAGGCACCTTGCTGGTCGAGATCGTCGATAAAAGGGCTGTCGAAACCAAAGCCTGCATCAAATGGAAATGCCAAGATGCACGATCCCGCCAGCGCCGAATTTCCAGACAACAGGTTGCTCAATCGGTTTACTCTCGGGCGTAGAGACTGAAAAACAGTGGCGCAAAGGTCAGGCGGCCCTCACCCCCTAATGAGGGATTTCGGGGGGAGGCAGGTCAGCGGCTCTTTGATGACCCGTGCTGCCTGACATGGTGAGTAATAAATCGGTCAGGCGTTATCAAAGGCCCCTATCGTCGATAGCGATGTAAGGATCAGGCCTGTTGACCCAGCTCTTCGATGACTTTGGTCCATAGCTCCGCCGATTGCGCGCCCGGCACGGCATGTTTGCGGTCCACGATGAAAGTCGGCACCGAAGTCACGCCCATCTCGCGGGCTGCCGCGTCACGGTTGCGGATCTCCTCCACATCGGCGTCGGAATTTATCAGTCGCTGCACGACAGACGCATCCATGCCGCATGCGTCAGCAATATCCGCCAGCACTTCGTGGTCGCCAATATCACGGCCCTCTTGGAAATAGGCCCGAAACAACGAAGAGACGATAGCGGTCTGTCGTCCTTCGATGCCACCCCAATGGATCAAGCGATGCGCATCCAGCGTGTTGGGCGTGCGGGTGATCCCTTCGAGGTTCAGATCCAGCCCCGCAGCCTTGGCATGTTCGCCAACCGGCATATAGGCCTTCACCGCGCCGTCCTTGCCGCCAAACTTGCCCTCCAGGTACGCGCGCCGGTCCATCCCTTCTGCCGGCATGTCGGGGTTCAGCTGGAACGGATGCCATTCTACCTCGAACGGGTGGTTGAGGTTTTTCTCCAACGCGCGATCCAGTTGCGCCTTGCCGATATAGCACCAGGGGCAGATCGGATCGGACATAATATCGAGCTTAACCATTCAGTTGGCCTTGAATTGGTCGGGCAGCGCACGACGCAGGATCTTTCCATTGACCCCGCCGGAAAGCGCGACCATGTGCCGATAAAGGCGCTGCTGCTTGTAACGTGCAAGACCAGATTGCGCAAACTGAATGGCCGCCATGAAAGCAAGACGCCTTGCAGCATGTGGATGTGAAGCAAGAAGGTTGCGATATCAGGAATCCCCTACACGGGGCCTTGTAGCGCAACTCCCTGTTGGGATTCACCTCGGGAATCCAGTATGATAGCTGGAGGGTATGAGCCGTTGGACCCCTGCAAGGTACAAGACCGCGAACTGGTCTTCGTGCAACACAGCATTGAATCTGCCTTGGCTGCCGCGATCGCTGTGATGGATCAGCTTGTCAGCCTCGGAGGGTGGGCGCTGACAGATGGCCTGGTTCAGGGCATCCAAGACGAAACCAGTCGTCATCGAGGTCGAGGCACGCCAGCCAACGATCTTGCGGGCGAAAACGCCGATGGTGAAGGTCACGCAGACCATGCCCTGCCAGCTTGAGACATAGGTGAAATCGCTGACCCAGAGTTGGTTCGGCATGTCTGCCACGAAAGCGCGGTTCACCTTGTCGTCCGGGCAAGGCTGTGCCGCATCGGGATTGGTGGTGACGACCTTCTTGCTGCGCACAACACCTTGCAATCCCATGGTTCGCATCAGCCGTTCCACCGTGCAGCGGGCGATGTCGTGATCGCCTCGGCGCAACTGGTGCCAAACCTTGCGCGCGCCATATCGTCCCCGGCTGCCATCGAGGGCCTCCTTGATGGCGACCATGTCCAGCCGGTCCTGCCTGGTGCGAGCCGATGCCGGATCGGGATCACGCTCCACGGCCTTGAAGGCGTAGAAAGTCGATGGTGCGATCCCCAGAAACCGGCAGATCGGCCTGACACCATGGACATAACGGTGATCATCGATGAACGCGATCATTTGCGGAACGGACGGCCGAGTTCCGCCGCTGCGAAATATGCGCTGGCCTTCTTCAGGATCTCGTTGGCTTGGCGAAGTTCACGAACCTCGCGCTCCAACTCCTTGATCCGGTCTTTCTCCGCGCTCGTCAGACCGCTACGCTGACCGG